>CALRKL020000003.1:0-791856 GCA_943367995.1 Bordetella parapertussis
GAAGCCCGCCAGGACGTGTTCGATTATGTCGAGATGTTCTATAACCCGGTGCGAAAGCAGGTCAGGAACGGCATGCGCTCGCCCGTCGAGTTCGAACGGCAGCAGATCTTGAAAGCCGAGGGCGTCTAGAAAAGTAGGGGCTACTCACAGACCGTCGACGACTTTGGCCGATCGGCATCGATACCGAGCGGATCAAGACCGTCCTCCTCCGGCCGGTCGACGACCCCGCCGGACGTGCTGAGTCCCCAATGCTCAGCGAAGCGGCCGCCCTAGCTGCGCATGGTATCGACGAGATCGAGGGGCGATGGCTTTTTCGCGATCTGCTTTCACCGAACGCGCGGTCGGTATGCTCGGCCTGTCCACCGGGCCTAAGCCTAGCAGCTGTCGCTCCGTACACCCGAGGCGGTGGATCCGCCGGATTCGGGATTCAGCGACAGATCGCCAAAAATCCCCCGGCCATGAACTTGGCCATATGCTCCTTGATCGCGACGAAATCGTCCGACCGGCTGATCCCGCCCGACAATTTGTCGATCCGCCCGGTGCGCGCGAGGGTCAGCATCAGCGCGCCGGTCACGAAGTGATAGCCCCAGAAGATCTTGCGCTCGTCGCAATCGGGGAGCGCGCGCTTGAGCAGGTCGATCAGCCGCAACACGACGGGGTCGAAATGCGTGTCCATCAGTTCGGCGCCCCATTCGGGGGTATTGGCGACCTGCGCGCCGAGCTTGGCATAAGCGCGCCAACCTTCGCCGCCTTCGATATAGAGATCGAGGTCGGTGTCGAGGAAGGCGTGGAGCGCGCCCTCGACCGTGGGTTCGCCGCCGCACGCCGCCTCGTAATCGGCCAGCGCCTTCATCCGACGCTCGCTCGTCACCACCGCCCGGCGCGAGAAGACCGCGTCGAACAGCGCCTTCTTGTCGGCGAAATAGTAATTAAGCAGCGTGTGGTGGACGCCGACGCGCTTGGCGACCTCCTTCAGCGTGACGCCGTACAGACCGTGCTGCGAGAACAGCTCTTCGGCCGTATCGAGGATCAGCTCCATCGTCTCGGCGCGCTGCTCGGCCCGGCGCGGTTTTCGTGCGGGTTTGGTCTCTTCGCTCACGCGTGCCGTCCTTCCAGCCTCGACCGCGGGCGCCACGGGTCGGCGGGATAGGCGCCCATGTCGAGATAATCGACGTCGGTCTTCGACAGGATCGAGAGCTGGTCGGTCGGCTTCCACAGGAAGCTCACGCGGCCCGCGATCGAGCGGACGCTGCCGTTTTTGCCGGTGTAGGGCGCGCCGCCCGGCCCGGTGATGTGGTAGAAGCCGTCGCGCCGCTCGCCCGAGAAGGCGACACGCGCCGCGAAGGTGTCGCTGATCGGCAGATTGAGCGCGCCCTGGCCGCTCAGATCGTTGTAATTGCCGTAGCTCGCGGTGAAATAGCCGTGCGAGCCGCCGCCAATCACCGGATCGTTGGTGTTGGCGAACACCGCGCCGCCGGTCGAATTCTGCCCAACCGAGGTGCCCTGCGGCCCGCGCAGGATCTGGATGTTGGCGATGTCGAAATAGGGCTCTTCCTGGAAATAGCCGGGGAAGGTCGGCACGCCGTCGCGATAGGTGATGACGCCGGTGGTGGTCTGCGAATTGTGCTCGGCCTTGCCGATGCCGCGGATGTTGAATTCGAGCCCCTGGCCGAACTTGTTGACCACCACGCTCGGCACCGCGAATTGCAGCGCATCGATATTGACCACGCCCTTGTTGGCGAGATCGGTGCCGGTGAGCACCGAGGCGGCGATCGGCGTCTGCGAGAGCTTGTCGTTGCGGCGCAGCGCGGTGACGACGATGTCCTGGCTGGTGTCGCTGGCGGAGTCGGCGGCTTGCGCGGGCTCGGCCGGCGCGGTGCTGGTCTGGGCGAGCGCCGGGCTGCTCCGGGCGAAAGCGAGCGCCGACGCGCCGAGCAGCAAAGTACAGTTTCTCATGAGAAAACCTCCCCATCCTCATCCGGACGCGCTCTGCGGCGCGATGATCTCGGCATGCCCGAATTCTCGTTTCGGTGCAACATTCATTCTCTACAGAGTTAGCGAAAGCCGTTTGGGTTCCAGATTGGGGGGTGAGGACCATCGCCACCGTGCAACCGGCGGCACCTGCACGAGCGAATGCCGGCCGTGCCGATGCAGATGCCACTGCTCGCGGACACAGCTTGCGAGGGTCGCCACCGTCGCGCGTCGCGCGCGAGCGGCGCCGTCATGAGTGACAGGTTTCAGACGGGAGCTGCGTGCTGAGCTCGAGCGCGTCGCTCGCCGGCTGCGGCACGACGGTCGGGATCAGCGGAGCTGCGCGCAATACGGCGGTCGCGCGCCATCGCCACGGCGATCGGCGATCGCGGTCCCGCTACGGGTCGCGATGCCATCGCCGTGGCGACATGGTCGATCAAGCGCGCTGTCGGATCAGCAACCGTTGCGGTAGTTCTGCGAACGGTCGTGGTTCTGGTCGAGGGTCTTGCCGAGCAAGCCGCCGCCGACCGCGCCCAGCACCGTTCCGAGCGTGCCGCCCCCGAGCACCGAGCCCAGGACCGCGCCACCCGCGCCGCCGGCGATCAACCCGGTCGTCCCGTTGGACCGGCGGCAATCCTGCACGTTACGGCGTGCATAGCCACGGTAATAGTGACCGTTATCGTCGCGCTGATACTGCCCACGGTCGTAATCGTAGCCGCGCTCATACTGCGGACGATCGTTGTAGCCGTAGCGTTGCGCCTGTGCCGGTGCGGCGACTGTCATCGGGATGGTTGCTGCGGCGGCAAGCGCGGCGAGGGCGAACTTCTGCTTCAACATCGTACGTCTCCTTTCGAGTGATGCCGACGGTTTAGCGAATCGCGTCCGAATTGATCCTGAACTGGCTTTGCAACGCAGGTTCAGCTTGTCGGCTGTGTCTACATGACCAACACCGAAGGGTCGGAGGAGATCGAGGCGGCGGCGCTGGCGATGGCGGTGGGCTTGCGGGTCGACGGCCTGTTGTGGTTTTCGATCCGCGACAAGGATACGTCGGACGGCGTCCTGTCCAATACGCCGACGGTCGTGCTCGATCGTACGGTGCCCGGCTATGACAGTGTCAGCGTCGACTATCTCGCGGCGGGGCGCCTTGCCGGGCAATATCTGCTCGATTGTGGTCATCGCCGGATCGGGATCGTGTCGGGCCCGCTCGACATCGTCAGCATGCGCGACCGCTGCGCCGGGGTGGTCGAGGCCTTCGCTGCGGGCGGCGAGATCGTCTTCGCGCTGGAGAACAGCTTCTCGCTCGACCTCGAGCCGATCGTCAAGACGCGGCTGATCGAGGATCGCCCGACCGCGATTTTCGCGGGCGCGGACATCATCGCGATCGGCGTGATCCGCTTCGCGCAGATGCACGTTGCGCGTTGCGTCCCGCGTGATCGAGCGCGAGTCGGTTGCCCGCCTGTTGTCGCCGCGCCGACCGTCCGCGAAATCGTCCTGACGCTGCACCGGAACGTTGCCGAATCCACGCCGATCGAGCGGGCGCAAAAGCGCGCTTTGTACAAGGGCTAGCCGCCGCCGCGCGCCGATCGCGCTGCGTGATCTCGCGCGTCCGCACCCTCCCGGCATGGCCGGGGCGGGCCCAGAAACGGCGCGGCAACGGAGCGCGGATCACCAGTGAAAATGGTGTTGTAATCTGAACATGCTACCGCTAACAAAAAGCGGCAGCAGCACTTCCATAAGGTGCGCTGTCAGCAACGCAGTGCCGTCTCGTGCGCTGTTCAGGGGGGGATTCATGACCGCGTTACCGCTTAATTTCGTTCGCCACCGTCGTGGCCGGATTGCCATCCGCGCGAGCGTATCCGTCGCGGCCTTGCTTGCCGCCAGCGCGAGCGGCGCGGCGTGGGCGCAAGCCGAGACTCAGCCCATCGCGCCGGACACGGCCCAGGCCGCCGCGCCCGGGCAAGACGCTGGCACGCCGCCGCCGGCGAGTGGCGATATCGTCGTCACCGGCCGCCGCGCCGCGCTCCAGGCCGCCGACGAGCGCAAGCGCCGCAGCGAGACGATCGTCGATTCGGTCGTCGCCGACGATGCCGGCAAGCTGCCCGACAATTCGATCACCGAAGTGCTGCAGCGCGTGTCGGGCGTGTCGATCGTCCGCTTCGCCGCGCTCGGCGATCCCGATCATTATTCGGTCCAGGGCTCGGGCGTGCAGGTGCGAGGCCTGACCGGCGTCGCGTCGCGGCTCAACGGTCGCGAAATCTTCAGCGCGAACAACGGCCGCGCGATCCTGTGGAGCGACGTGACGCCCGAGCTGATGTCGGCGGTCGACGTCTATAAGGCCTCGACGGCGGACCTGATCGAGGGCGGCACCGGCGGCCAGATCGATCTGCGCACCAAGATGCCGTTCGACTTCAACGGCAAGTTCCACGTGGCCGGCACCGGCGAACTCGCGCTCGGCGACATGGCGAACAAGGCCGATCCGTCGGCCTCGGTGCTCGTCACCGATTCGTTCGACACGCCGATCGGCCGGATCGGGCTGCTCGGCGACGTCGCGTTCAGCCAGTTCAGCTCGCTGTCGCAGTTCATCCGCACCAGCCCGTATTTCAAGACCGCGCTCAGCGACGGCACCAACAAATACGTCCCGAGCGGCTTCGCGTATGGCGACGAGGCGTTCCAGTACAAACGCTACGGCATCTACGGCGCGGCGCAGTGGCAGCCGGCAGAGTCGCTGATCTTCACCGGCAGCTTCTTCCAGTCGCGCTACAAGAGCCAGTCGAGCGACTACGGCACGCAGCTCGACTCGCAGACGCTCGCGGTCGATCCGGCGAGCAGCACGTTCGACAGCAACGGCCTGCTGACGAGCACCAAGGCGCTCTACAATCGCGATACCGGCACCTTCGCGCCGACCGGCCAGTCGATCACCAGCAGCGGCAACAAGGGCTTCGTTCAGAGCAACACCGTGACGCGCGATTATTCGCTGTCGTTCGCCTGGGCGCCGAAGGACGGTCCGCTGTCGATCAAGGGCTCGCTGCAGCGCGTCGATTCGCATCAGGTCTATGACCGCATCGACATCTTCCGCGATCTCGGCTTCGGCCAGAGCTATGGCATCGACCTGCGCGGCGACCTGCCGCAGATCAGCGTCAGCCCGGCGACGCAGGCGTCGTTCGCCAATCCGGCGAATTACTTCTGGTCGGCGTCGATGCCGCACAACGAGAACAACACCGGCCGGCTCGACGCCGCGCAGCTCGACGCCGAATACAAGTTCGACGACAGCTTCTTCCGCTCGATCAAGGTCGGCGGCCGCTATGCCAAGCGGACTGAGCGCGATTATTCGAACGGCTACAATTGGACCGCGCTCGGCCGTGGCTGGAACGGCGATCCACAGCTGACCTACGCCAATGCCGCGCCGGGCGACGTCGCGACGCACGCCTTCAAGGATTTCTTCCGTGGCGCCGCGGCGCTCCCGGGCAATCTGATGTTCGCGTCGGAAAATCTGGCGTCGCGCTTCAACGTCAACCGCACCGGGCTGGTGCAGTCGCCACCCGCGGGCTTCTGCAACGGGATCGAATCCGATTGCTCGGCCGCCGGGCCGCTGCCCGCGACGGGGTATGGCGGCTTGTCGGGGATCCGGACCCCCGGGTTCGTCCTGCCGGGCGACCGGGTCGACAACCGCACCGAGAATATCGCCGGCTATGCGCTGGTGCGCTTCGGGCCGCAGGGCGGCGATCCTGGCCTGTCCGGGAACGTCGGCGTTCGCGTCGTCCACATCCAAAACGAGGGCAGCGGGTACGTCCAGCAGAACGGCGGGACGACGTTCGTCCGCAATGGCGTGCTTCAGACCTTGGCCAACACCTACGTCGCGCGCGGCGGCAAGGCGGACTTCACGCGCGTCCTGCCGTCGGTGAACCTCGAATATGCGCTCACCGACCGGATCAAGATCCGCGGTGGCTACAACGTCACGATGGACCTGCCGACCTTCAATGCGCTGCGCGCGTCGGGTTCGGTCGGCGTGGCGACGACGAGCAACGCGGTCGCGGGGCAGCCGGGGAACTTCACCAATTTCACCGCGGATACCGGCAACCCGTTGCTCAAGCCGACATTGTCCAACAATTTCGATCTGTCGTTCGAATATTACGGGCGCAAGGGCACGTCGTTCCATGTCGCGCCGTTCTACAAGCGGCTGACCGATCTGCCGATCTACTCGCTGACCAACCGCCAGGTCACGGTGGTCTATACCGACGGCAAGACCGAAAGCGTTTCGGCGTCCGCGACCGACTATACCAATTCGACCAAGGCGGCGACCGTGAAGGGCGTCGAGGTCGGCGGCCGCTTCTTCTTCGACATGCTGCCCGGCGCGCTCGCCGGGTTCGGCTTCGAGGGCAATTACACCTTCATCAGCAGCAGCAACCCGGGCGACATCTACCGCGACATCACCGGTACCATCAAAAACGATGCGCCGCTGGTCGGGCTGTCGAAGCACAATTTCAATGCGACCTTGCTCTATGAGCGCAACCCGGTCTCGTTGCGGATCGCCTATTCGTGGCGCTCGCAATATCTGCTGTCGACCAACAGCAACGGCACCAACTCGACCTACACCTATTATAGCGCGCCGGGGGTGATCACCAATCAGGACGGCGGCGCCGATACCTCGACCCAGATCGCGCTGCCGATCTATGGCGGGAATTACGGGTCGATCGATGCCGGCGTCCGCTTCAAGGTGACCGACAATCTGTCGTTCGGCGTCCAGGGGACGAACCTGACCGCGGCGATGCAACGCACGCTGATGGGCGGCTATCCCAACGGCAAGCTGGTCGGTCGCAGCTGGTTCCAGTCGGATCGCCGGATCAGCACTGGCATCAACCTCGCCTTCTGACGATGATGCGCCCGCCGCCGGTGTGAGGGCGGCGGGCGGGCGAGCGGAGGGAGCGAATGCGTAAGCGCGTGCTGATCGTGGGCGGCGGGACCGCCGGATGGCTCACCGCGGGGTATCTCGCCAAGCGGCTCGGCGCCGATCTTCCGGGTGGCGTCGCGATCACGCTCGTCGAATCGCGCGATATCGGCGTGCTCGGCGTCGGCGAGGGGACCTTCCCGACGATCCGGCGCACGCTCGAGACGATCGGCATCGACGAGGCCGAGCTCGTCCGGCGCTGCGGCGCGACGTTCAAGCAAGGCGCCAAGTTCGTCCACTGGCGTCATGCCCCGGGGCAGGGCGCGACCGATCATTATTCGCACCCGTTCCAGGTCGCCGATGCGAGCGACGGGCTCGATCTGCTGCCCTATTGGCTGCTCGGGCATGGCGGCGCGGAGAATTGGGACGAGGTCTCCAACCCGCAAAAAAAGGCCGCCGACCGGCAGCGCGCGCCGAAGCTGCCGACCAACCCCGATTATGTCGGGCCGCTCAATTACGCGTTCCACTTCGACGCGATCGCGCTCGCCGGGTTGTTGCGTGAGCAGGGGATCAAGAACGGCGTCCGGCACCTGACCGACACGGTCGGCGAAGTGCTGCTCGCCGCGGACGGCGCGATCGCCGGGGTGCGCACCGAGCAGAACGGCGTGCTCGATGCGGATCTCTATATCGACTGTACGGGCTTTCGTGCCGAGCTGATCGGCAAGGCGATGGGGGTGCCGTTCCGCTCGTGCCGCGACGTGCTGTTCTGCAATCGTGCAATCGCCGCGCAACTGCCCTATGCGCGGCCGAACGATCCGATCGCTTCCTATACCATCTCGACCGCGCAAGGATCGGGCTGGATCTGGGACATCGGGCTCGATCGCCGGCGCGGCATCGGGCATGTCTATTCCTCCGACCACAGCGATGACGAAACCGCCGAGCGAGTGCTGCGCGGCTATCTCGGCGCCGCCGGGGCCGATGCCGACGTCCGCCATTTCAAGTTCGAGGCGGGCTATCGCGAGGTCAATTGGGTCAAGAATTGCGTCGCGGTCGGGCTGTCGAGCGGGTTCTTCGAGCCGCTCGAGGCGACCGGCATCGCCTTTGCCGAAGTGTCGGCGGGGATGATCGCCAACCTCTTCCCGTGGGGCGGCGATTACGAGACCTCGGCGCGCCAGTTCAACGCCAACCTGCTGCGCCGCTACGAGCGCGCGCGCGATTTCATCAAGCTGCATTATTGCATCTCGGAGCGGCGCGACACCGCGTTCTGGCGCGACACTGTCGCCGATGCCTCGGTGCCCGACAGCCTGCTCGAAATGCTCGACCGCTGGCGCTTCCGGCCGCCCAACGAGCTCGACATTGACGGGCAGATCGACATCTTCACCGAGGCGAGCTGGCAATACGTCCTCTACGGGATGGGCTGGAAGACCGATTTGAGCGCGAAGGCCGGGGCGCTGCGGTACTTCGAGGATGCGCGCCGCGCGTTCGCCGAGGTGCGGCGGCAAGCCGATTATGCGATCGCCAATCTGCCGTCGAACCGCGACCTGGTCGACTATGCGCAGACGCGCCGCTTCGGCGGGCGGGCGGCGGCGTGAGCGCGGCGGGGCCCGGGCGGATCACCAAGGTCGTCATCGTCGGCGGCGGCACCGCGGGGTGGATGACCGCGGCGGCGCTGTCGCGACTGGTGCCCGGCGGCGTGTCGGTGACGCTGGTCGAATCCGAGGAGATCGGCACGGTCGGCGTCGGCGAGGCGACGATCCCGTCGCTGCTCGATTTCAACCGGATGCTCGGGATCGACGAGGACGCCTTCGTCCGCGCGACCGGCGCGACCTTCAAGCTGGGGATCGAGTTTCGCGACTGGACGCGGCTCGGCGATGCCTATCTGCACCCGTTCGGGACGCATGGCCGCGATGTCGAAGGCGTGTCGTTCCATCAGCTCTGGTTGCGCCAGCGGGCAGCGGGCGCGGCCGACCCGGGGACGATCGGCGACTATTGTCTGTCCGCAGTCGCCGCGCGGCGCGGGCGCTTCAACCGGCCGAGCGCCAATCCGCAATCGGTGTTGTCGACGCTGTCCTATGCGTTCCATTTCGACGCCGCGCTGTACGCCGGCTTCTTGCGCGCTCTTGCCGAACAAGACGGCGTCGTGCGCGTCGAGGGGCGGGTGGTCGCGGTCGACCAGGATGCGGAGACGGGCTTCGTCGACGCGGTGCGGCTCGCCGACGGTCGCGTGATCGACGGCGAGCTGTTCCTCGATTGCAGCGGTTTCCGCTCGCTGCTGCTCGGCGACGCGCTCGCGGTTCCGTTCACGAGCTGGCAGCACTGGCTGCCGTGCGACCGGGCCTGGGCGGTGCCGAGCGAACGGCAGGGGGCCCTCACACCCTATACGCGCGCGACGGCCGACACCGCCGGCTGGCGCTGGCGCATCCCGCTCCAGCACCGCGTCGGCAACGGCTATGTCTATTCGAGCGGGCATATTGCGGACGACGCCGCGCGGGAGGCGCTGCTCGCGGGGCTCGAGCGCGCGCCGCTGGGCGAGCCGCGGCAGTTGCGCTTCGTCGCCGGGCGGCGCGATCGGCTGTGGGAGAAGAACTGCATCGCGATCGGGCTGGCGGGCGGTTTTCTCGAACCGCTCGAATCGACCAGCATCCATCTGATCCAGTCGGGGATCACGCGGCTGATGACGCTGTTTCCCGACACCGGGTTCGATCCGGTCGAGATCGCCGAATACAATCGCGTGATGCTGCGCGAATACGAGCAGGTCCGCGACTTCATCATACTGCATTATCACGCGACCGAGCGTTCGGATTCGCCGTTCTGGGACCATTGCCGGACGATGGCGCTGCCCGACACTCTCGTGGCCAAGCTGGAATTGTGGACGGGCAAGGGGCGCGTGTTTCGCGAGCAGGGCGAATTGTTCACCCCCGACAGCTGGATCGCGGTGCTGCTCGGGCAGCGGGTCGCGCCGCAATCGTTCGATCCGCTTGCGGCGGCGCTGCCCGCGGGCGAGACCGCGCGATTCCTCGCGCATGTCCGCGAGATGATCGACAAGACGGCGGCGGCGATGCCGACCCACGAGCAGTTCATCGCACAGCATTGTGCGGCGCCCCGACGGCACGTCGCATGATCCGAACGACCTCGGGTGGCTGGCGGATGATGCTCGCCGCTGCGGCACTGTCGCTGATGGGCGCGAGCGTCGCCCCGCCCCCCACGGCGATTCGCTATCGCTGGACCAATGTGACGGTCGGGGCGGGCGGTTATGCGCCCGCTATCGTATTCAGCGTCGCCGAGCGCGGGCTCGCTTATCTGCGCACCGACATGGGCGGCGCATATCGTTGGGACGACGCGGCGCAGCGATGGATCCCGCTGCAGGACGATAACGCAACCCCGAGCTACATGGGAATCGAGAGCATCGCCCCCGATCCGCGCGACCCGAACGTCGTCTATCTGGCGGCAGGGATGAACGCCGGCCAGCCGGCCGCGATCCTGCGCTCGGCGGATCGCGGACGGTCGTGGCGGGTCACGCCGGTGCCGTTCGCGATGGGCGGCAACGAGGATGGCCGCGGGCTCGGCGAGCGGCTCGCGGTCGACCCCAACGCAACGCAGCGGCTGTTCTTCGGCTCGCGCCATGACGGGCTGTGGCGGAGCGACGATGCCGGCGCGACCTGGCACAAGGTGGCGGCATTCCCGGTCGCGGGGCTCGGGCGACCCGCACCGCGCAAGACGCATGGCGGTGTCGCGTTCGTCGCGATCGATGCCACCAGCGGCGCCGCAGGCAAGCCGTCGCGCCGGATCTGGGCGGGTGTCGCCGATCCGGGCGATACGCAGCTCTATCGCTCCGACGATGGCGGCGAGACGTGGGTCTCGGCCAACGGCCCGGCGCTGCTGGCGGCGAAGGGCGTGGTCGATTCCCGCGGCGTGGTGTGGGTCGGCTATGCGAGCGGACTGGGGCCGAGTGGGATCGCGACCGGGGCGTTGTGGCGCTACGCGCCCGACGGACAGGGTCGTGACGTGACGCCCGCGGCATGGCGCGATACCGGCGCGGAGGGGGCGTTCCTCGGCGTGGCGGTCTCGCCGATGACGCCCGGCTCCGTCGCCGTCAGCACGGTCGATCGCTATCGTCACGGGGATTCGCTGTGGGTCAGTTCCGACGATGGCAGCAGCTGGGACGATATCGGCGCCCGCAGCCGGCGCGACGTGTCGGCGACGCCCTTCCTGCTGCACGAGGGCAAGGGCGCCGATTTCGGCCACTGGATCTCGGGCCTCGCGATCGATCCGTTCGATCCCGGCCATGTCGCCTATACGACCGGCGCGACCGTCTATGCGACCCGCTCGCTCGGGCGCACGGCGGTGGACTGGGCGCCGTGGACCAGGGGCATCGAGCAGACCGCGATCATCACGCTCGTCTCGCCGACCGGCGGCGCGCCGCTGATCTCGGGCTTCGGCGACCTTGCCGGTTTCGTGCATGACGATCTCGATCGGTCGCCGCAGCCCAGCTTCGCCAACCCGTATCTGTCGAACACCAACGCGATCGATTATGCCGGCCTTGCCCCTAACGTGATCGTGCGCACCGGCAGCCTCTACCTCGATCGCCCGCGCGACGCCTCGATGGGGCGCTCCGAGGATGGCGGGAAGACCTGGGCACCGCTCAAGCTGCCGCCGATGGGCGATCCGCCCAAGCGGGAGGATCTCAACGGCGACTGGCCGATCAGCGTCTCGGCCGACGGTGCGACGATGGTGGTGGCGACCCCGCTGCCGCAGGTCTCGCACGATCGCGGGCGGAGCTGGGCGGTGGTGCGCGGCCTGCCGGGCAAGACGCGCGCGGTGGCCGACAAGCGCGATCCGAGGATCTTCTACGCCGTCGATACCGCGCGTGGGCACCTGCTCGTCTCGCGCGACGCCGCCGCCAGCTTCGCGCCCGTCGCGGCGCGCGGTCTGCCCGGCGATCTCACGCCGGCCGGCCGCCGGGACCGCGAGGCGCAGAGCGCGCTGCTCGCGGCACCCGAGCGCAGCGGCACGCTCTGGCTGCAAGCGGGCGGGCGGCTGTTCCGCAGCACCGACGGTGGCACGAGCTTCGTGCCCGCGAGCGGGGCGCTGCGCGTCGAACTCTTCGGGCTCGGTAAGGGCGCCGTGTTCGCGGTCGGCGCGCTCGACGGCATGCGCGGCGTGTTCCGCTCGATCGATACCGGGCGGAGCTGGTCGCGCATCGACGACGACGCGCATCGCTGGGGCGGGCGGTACCGCGTCGTCTCGGGCGACCCGCGGCGCGAGGGTCGCGTCTATCTCGGCACCGATGGGCGGGGTCTGTTCTACGGCGATCCCATGGCGGTGCGATAATCCTTCGATCCACTACGCCATCCGGGAGAATGACGATGAAACCGCTCATAACCGCGCTGCTGCTCGGCAGCGCGCTGAGCGCGGTCGCCGCGCACGCGCAAAGCTTCGAGCGAACCCCAGGTGGCGTGACGGTGACGCCGGCGGGCGGAAGCGCCGCGAGCGTCGCGCTTAGCGTCCATGGCGACGGGATCATCCATGTCGTGGCGATTCCGAAGGGCAGCGGGGCGGCACCGCGATCCCCCAGCCTGATGGTCGCGCAGCCGCCCGTCGCGGGCGCGTTCCAGGTCGCCGAATCCGCCGGCCTGGTGCGGATCACCACCGCCAAGGCGATCGCCGAAGTCGCGCTCGCCACCGGGCAAGTCCGCTTCCTCGATCCCGCCGGCACGCCGCTGCTCGCCGAGGCCGGTCCGGTCCGCTTCACCGCGACCAGCGCCGACGGCAAGCCCTTCGTCTCGGTCTCGCAGCAGTTCAACCGCGGCACCGACGAAGCGCTCTACGGCCTCGGCCAGCACCAGAACAGCCAGATGGATTATAACGGCGAGGACGTCGAGCTCGCGCAGCACAATATGGACATCGGCGTGCCGTTCCTGGTCTCGACGCGCGGCTACGGCCTGCTGTGGGACAACAATTCGATCACCCGCTTCGGCAACCCCGCGCCCTACGCATTCGTCGGCGACGGGATCAAGGTGAGCAGCGGCGGCAAGCCCGGCTGGCGCGCCGAATATTTCCTCGACGGCAAGCCGGCAGTGACGCGGCAGGAAGCCACGATCGACTATCAGTACATCAAGGACCAGGCGAAATGGCCCGAGGCCGCCAAGGCGCGCACCGTGGCGGCGACCGGCGGGCAGAACACTGCGGGCAATGCGGTGCAGAAGCAGACCGTGGTGTGGAGCGGCGACGTGCTGCCGACCGCGACCGGCACGCACAAGTTCAAGCTCTACGGCTCGAGCTATTACAAGGTCTACGCCGACGGAAAGCTCGTGCTCGACCGCTGGCGGCAGAACTGGAATCCGTGGTATGCCAATTTCGACCTGCCGATGACCGCGGGCAAGCCGGTCGCGATCCGGATCGAGTGGGAGCCCAACGCCGGCTATATCGCCTTCTTCCACAGCGATCCGCTGCCCGCGGCCGATCGCCACTCGCTGTGGTTCACCAGCGAGGTCGGGCAGGCGAAGGACTATTGGTTCATCCCGGGCGGCGGCATCGATGGCGCGATCGCAGGGTATCGCCAGATTACCGGCAAATCCGAGATGATGCCCAAATGGGCCTACGGTTTCTGGCAGTCGCGTCAGCGTTATGAGACCGCCGACGAGCTGACCGGCGTCGTCGACCGGTATCGCAAGCTCAACATCCCGCTCGACAATATCGTGCTCGACTGGCGCTATTGGCGCGATCCCGAATGGGGCAGCCATCGCTTCGACGCGACGCGCTTTCCCGATCCGGCGAAGATGCTCGCCGACGTCCACGCCGACCACGCCAATTTCATGATCTCGGTCTGGCCCAAATTCTATCCGACGACCGACACCTATAAGGAGCTTGCGGCGGCGGGTGTCGCCTATCAGGGCAATTTGCGGCAGGAAAACAAGGATTGGGTCGGGCCTGGGTTCGCCAGCACCTTCTATGATCCGTACGCGCTCGCGGGCCGCACGATCTTCTGGAAGCAGATCGAGGAGCGACTGGCCAGGCTCGGCGTCGATGCGTGGTGGGCGGACGCGTCCGAGCCCGACATGCATTCGAACACCTCGATCCCCGAGCGGATCGACGCGATGGGCCCGACCGCGGCGGGACCCGCGGCGCAATATTTCAACAGCTATCCGCTGATGAACGCGCGCGCCTTCTTCGAGGGCTGGAGCGCGTACAAGCCCGACGTGCGGCCGTTCCTGCTCACCCGATCGGGGTTCGCCGGACTGCAGCGCTATGGCGCGGCGATCTGGTCGGGCGACGTCGCCAGCCGCTGGTACGATCTGCGCGCGCAGATCTCGGCCGGCGTCAACGCATCGATGTCGGGCATCCCCAACTGGACGCATGATATCGGCGGTTTCGCGCTCGAGGATCGCTTCTCGACCAAGACGCCGACCGCGGCCAATCTCGACGAGTGGCGCGAGCTCAATCTGCGCTGGTTCCAGTTCGGCGCGTTCAGCCCGCTGTTCCGCAGCCACGGCGAATATCCGTATCGCGAGATCTACGAGATCAGCCCCGAAGGCTCGCCGATGCGCGCGTCGATGATCCGCTACGACGAACTGCGCTATCGGTTGATGCCCTACATCTACACGCTCGGGGCCGACACCTATCTCAAGGACGGCAGCATCATGCGCGCGCTCGCGGCGGGTTATGCGGCCGACCGCGCGGTGCGCCGGATCGACGACGAATATCTGTTCGGCGATGCGTTCCTCGTTGCGCCGGTGACGGCGTACAAGGCGCGCTCGCGGTCGGTCTATTTCCCTGCTGGTACGCGCTGGTACGATTTCGATACCGGCCGGGCCTATCAGGGCGGAAGCCGCGCCACGGTCGAGGCGCCGTTCGAGCGGCTGCCGCTGTTCGTGCGCGCGGGCGCGATCGTGCCGACGGGGCCGGTCACGCACTATGTCGACGAGCGCCGCGACGCGCCGTTGACGATCCTCGTCTATCCCGGCGCCGACGGCAGCTTCTCGCTGTACGAGGACGACGGCCGCTCGACCGCGTACAAAACCGGCGCCTATTCGCGCATCCCGATCGCCTATGACGACCGCACCGGCACGGTCCGTTTCGGCAAGCGCGAAGGCGCCGGCTGGGCCGGAATGCCGACGACACGGACGCTGCGCGTGAAATGGGTCGGCACGGGGCAGCCGGCGAAGGACGATACGTTCGATGCCGAGATTCGCTACACCGGCGCGGCCGCCGAGCTCGCCAGAAAGCGGCGCTAGCGCGGGCTGACGCCGAACCGCCAGATCGTGGTCGAGCGGAAGACCTGGCCCGGGCGCAGCAGCGTGGTCGGAAAGTCCGGGTGGTTCGGACTGTCCGACAGATGCTGCGTCTCGAGCGCGACGCCGTCGAACGCCTGCATCACGCGACCGCTCGGCCCCTTGTCCTGCCCGTCGATATAGCCGCCCGAATAGACCGTGATCGACGGCTCGGTCGTCTCGACCGTGAGCGTGCGGCCCGAAGCCGGATCGTCGAGCCGCGCGACGGGGGCGAGCGTGCCCAGCGGCTTGTCGAACAGCCAGCCATGATTGTAGCCATGCGCGCCCATCAGCGGCGCGCGGCTGTCGATGCCGGCCCCGAGCGGATGCGGCGCGCGCAGGTCGAGCGGCGTGCCGTCGACGGCGGGGAAGGCGCCGGTCGGGATGCCGCCGGCGTCGGTCGCGACATAGCGCTTCGCCTTCACCTGCAACCGCTGCGCGCGGATCGACCCGCTGCCTTCGCCGGCGAGGTTGAAATAGGCGTGGTTGGTGAGGTTGAGCGCGGTCGGCTTCGAGGTGCGCGCTGCATAGTCGATCCGCAGCGCATTGCCCGCGATCAGGCGATAGGTCACCGCGACCTGCAATCGCCCCGGAAAGCCCTGGAACCCGTCGGGGCTGTCGAGCGTGAAGGTCACCGCGCGGGGGCTGCGGGCCCTTACCGTCCATTGCTGCGTGTCGAACTTGGCCTTGCCGCCGCCGTGGAGCGCGTTGGGGCCGTCGTCGGCGACGAGTTGCACCGGCTTGCCGTCGATCGCGAAGCGCGCGCCGCCGATCCGTCCGGCATAGCGGCCGATCGTCGCGCCGAACGAGACCTTGGCGTTCTTGGCGCGGAATTCGGCGGGGGTGGCGAAGCCGAGCAGGACGTCGGCCCGCTTGCCGTCACGGTCGGGCACCTCGATCTGCGTCACCGTGGCGCCAAACGGTATCAGCCGGACGACCATGCCGGTTTCGTTGCGCAGCGTGATCACCGCATCGTCGGTCCGTGCGCTGGCCGACGACGACACGAACATGGCGAGGACGATCAATGGTTTGCGCATGGCTTGCTCCGCGGTGACGGGGATCCGTTCGCTGTGTTCCGTAGCGGCATGACGCTGGGTAGGACTATGGGAATCGTGCCATCCTTGCGACTGACACCGTCATGGCGCGACGAGGCGCGCGCCGGCGCTAGGCGATCGAGGCCAGCCCTTCCAGAAAGGCGCGGATCTTCGAGCTCGACAGGCGGCGGGAGTGCTGCAGCGCCCAGATCTCGACCTTGGGGCCGTCATCGACGCCCCAGACGCGCAGCCTGCCGGCCGCGATGCTTCGCGCGGCGAGCAGTTTGGGGACGAGCGCGACCCCCGCACCGGCGAGAACCGCAGCCTCGACCATCAGGTAGGAGGAGAAGCGCAGCTGCACCTGCGGGCGGAGCGAGCGGACGCCCTGCTGCGTCGCGATCCGCCACAGCGCATCCGCCGAAGTGGCGATATGCGCGACCGCGGGCACGATCGCGTCAGCGTCATCGGCTGGAAACGGATCGGGCATCGCGGGCGCTGCGACCAGGAGGCGCTCGTCCTCGAGAATGCGGCGCCCGATCAGCCGTTCGTCCGGGCCCGGGTTGATGCGGATCACCAGATCGTAATTGTCCTCGACCGGATCGACCATGCGATCCTCGGCGACGATCTCGAGCGCGACCTGCGGATAGGCCTGTACGAAATCCGCCGCGACGCGCGGCAGCACGACATGCGCAAACACGATCGGCGCGCTGATCCGCAGTGTACCGCTCGGCACCGATGCGCCGGAGGTGACGGCCTGCGCGGCTTCGCCGATCTCGGCGAGCGGGCCCTGGGTGCGTTCGTGCAGCGCGCGGCCTTCCGGCGTGAGGCGCAGGGCCCGCGTCCCGCGGTCGATCAGCCGAACCCCGAGTTGGGCTTCCAGTTCGGTGACCTTGCGCGAGAGCGTCGCCTTGGGGCGGTTCGCGGCGCGACTGGCGCGGGCGAAGCCGCCATGCGCGGCGACCAGATTGAAATCGGCAAGCGCTGCGAGGTCCATGGTATGTTCCAGATACGAGACGATATGTTCAGATCATGCCATCTTACTCGAAAATCGGAACGTCTATCTTGTGTCCAGCGACGACGAGGTCGCCGCGATGACCAAGGAGATGCGACGTGACGATATTGGTAACCGGCAGCACTGGCACGATCGGCACCCAGGTGCTGGCTTTTCTCGACGGCCACGGCGCCGAGGTCCGCGCGCTGACGCGTTCGCCCGAAAAGGCGCAGTTTCGGGACGGCGTGACCGCCGTGAAGGGCGACCTGTCGGATATCGACAGCGTCCGCGCCGCGCTGGACGGGGTGACCACGCTGTTCCTGCTCGCGCCCAATGCGCCCGACGAACTCACGCAGGCGATGCTGGCGCTCGACGCGGCGCGCGAAGCGCACGTCACGGGCATCGTCTATCTGTCGGTGTTCAAGGGGGAGGCCTATGCCGACGTGCCGCACTTCGCGAGCAAGACGACCGTCGAGCGCATGATCCACGCCGCCGACCTGCCCGTCACCATCCTGCGCCCGGCGTATTTCATGCAGAACGACCTGCGGCAGAAGGATGCGCTGCTGGGCGCGCGCGTGTATGGCATGCCGATCGGCGACAAGGGCATTTCGATGGTCGATATCCGCGACATCGGCGAAGCCGCCGCGCGCGAATTGCTGCGCCGCGAGCGGGCCGCTGCACCGTTGCCGCCCGAAACCTACGAACTGGTCGGGCCCGATGCGCTCACTGCGGAGACGATCTCGGCGCTCTGGGGCGAAGTGCTCGGGCGGCCGATCGGCTATGCCGGGGATGATCTGGCCATGCTGGAGCAACGGCTGCGGGCGTTCGGACCGGCGTGGCTCGCCTATGACATGCGGCTGATGATGCGCCGCTATCAGGACGATGGCGCGATCGCTACCGAGGCCGAGATTGCCCGCCTCACGCGCATGCTCGGCCATGCGCCGCGGTCGTATCGCGCTTTTGCCGAAACCGCTGCCGCCGGCTGGGCGGCAGCCTGACGCTCGACCGACCCTGCACGAGGAGAAGTACCGTGACCCGCATCCTGTTCGTTGGCCAGAAACCCGAAACCGTCGATTTTTCGGACCCGTCGCTGCCGCCCGGCTTCGACGCGGCGAAGATCCATGCCGGCATCGCTATTGCCCTTGAGAAGATCCGCGAGCGCGGATGGCAGGGTGACACCTGCATGATCACGCCCGATGCCGCCGGCAGCGCGATGCTCGACGCGGCGTTGCGTGGCGCCGTCTATGATTGCGTCGTGATCGGCGGGGGCCTGCGGCTGCCACCCAAGAGCCTCGGCCTGTTCGAGACCGTGGTGAACCGCGTCCACAAGGCGGCGCCCGACGCGGCGATCGCCTTCAACACCCGGCCCGAGGACACCGCCGACGCCGCCGCGCGCCAGCTCGGCGTGCGGTGAGTCATGCCTCCGCGTTCGCCTCGCCTTGCGCGACGAACGCGGACCCCGCCGTAAGCAATCGCCCGCCCGTCGACCGCATCGCGATGGGATCGCGGCGGTCTCGGGACCGCCGCCCAAGCGGCGCGAACTTAGCCGGGCACTCCGGCCAAGATGTTGAAGATCCTGGGGAACGGGCGGTACGGTGGCGGGTTTCCCTTGGGATACAAACCAAAGAAGCGACCATTGCATGCCCACCGATCAGACCGGCGTCACCCGCGAGCGCGAACGTCTTTCGACCCCCGGCCTGGACATCGCCTATGCCGATGGCGGACCGCGCGATGGACCGGTGGTGCTGCTGGTCCACGGCTGGCCCGACGATGCGTCGAGCTGGGATGCGGTCGCCGGCCAGTTGCAGGCAGCGGGGCTTCGCACGATCGTCCCGACGCTGCGCGGCTTTGGCGAGACGCGGCTGGCGATCGACGCGCCGCGCACCGGCAACAGCGCGATGCTCGCACTCGACATGATCGCGCTGATGGATGGCCTCGGCATCGACCGCTTCATGGTCGCGGGGCATGACTGGGGCGCGAATACCGCGGAAGCGCTCGCGGTGGGATGGCCCGGGCGGGTCGAGCGGCTGGCGATGCTCGCCACGCCGGCGCGGCTCGGCGGAATGCCCACGCCGCCGTTCGAGCAGGCGCAGCGGCAATGGTATCACTGGTTCATGGCGACCGCGCGCGGCGCGCAGGCGGTGCGCGATGATCGCGTCGCCTTTGCCCGGTTGCACTGGGACAATTGGTCGCCGCCGGGCTGGTACGACGCAGCGACCTTCGAGCGCGTCGCGCGGTCGTTCGACAACCCCGACTGGGTCGACGTCACGCTTCACAGCTACCGCGCGCGGTGGGGCGAGGCGGAACCGGATCCGCGCAGCCAATGGCTCGAAGACAAGGTCAAGACGACCGCAACGCTCGCGCTGCCGACGCTGTATTTCCAGGGCGCGCTCGACGGGGTGAACCCGCCATCGGCGAGCGCGAGCGTACCGGCCAAATTCTCCGGACCGTTCGCGATGATCACCCTGTCGGGCGTGGGGCATTTCATTCAGCGCGAGCATCCCGACGCGGTGGCGCGGTACCTCGTCCACCTCTTCACCGGCGATCCGGCCACTCTGGCCGACACCACCGATCGGAGCCTTGTCATGTCGAACGCCAAACCGCTCCTCGCCGGACTCGCCGCCGCCGGCGCGATCGCCGCCGCCGCCGCGGTCGGTGCGACCGCCTATGCCCGGACGCGCGGGCCGCTGAAGCAGGAAGCGCAGTTCGACCATCAGGTGACGGGCGTCGCGGTGACGCAGGACGGCCGCCGCTTCGTCAACTTCCCGCGCTGGACCGACGACGCGCCGATCTCGGTCGCCGAAATCCAGGCGGACGGTTCGCTCAAACCCTATCCCGACGCCGCATGGAACAGCTGGCGCAACGCCAAGGCGAACGCGCTTTCGGTCGCCGACCATTTCGTCTGCGTCCAGTCGATCGTGCCCGACGGGCATGGCCATCTGTGGGTGCTCGATCCCGGTGCGCCGGGGAACGAGAAGATCCTCGAAGGCGCGCCAAAGCTGGTCGCGATCGACCTCGCGAGCGATCGCGTCGTCAAGGTGATCGCCGTCCCCGGCGACGTCGCGCTGCAGGGCACCTATCTCAACGACATCCGCTTCTCGCCCGACGGCAGGACCGGCTATATCACCGACAGCGGCACGCGCGGCGCGATCATCGTCGTCGATCTCGACAGCGGCGAGAGCTTCCGCGCGCTCGACGGCCACCCCTCGACACAGGTCGACAAGACCGTCACGGTCGCGATCGACGGCACGCCGCTGGTGCGCCCCGATGGTCGCCAGCCCGCCTTCGCCGCCGACGGAATCGCGATCTCGAACGACGGCGCGACGCTCTATTATCAGGCGCTGACCGGCAAGACGCTCTACGCGGTCGCCACCGCCAAGCTCCGCGCCGAAGTGGGCGAGGCCGATCGCGCGCAGGCGGTGCGGACGATCGCGACGACGCACGTCGCCGACGGCCTGTGGATGAGCAAGGCGGGCGTGCTGTATCTCACCTCGCCCAGTGATGACGCGATCACGCGGCTCGTCGGCGACCGGGTCGAGCCCGTGCTGACTGACAAGCGCTTGCGCTGGCCCGATACCTTTTCCGAAGGTCCCGACGGGCGGATCTACGTCACGGCGAGCCACATCCAGGATACGCAGTGGTTCACCCCCGGCGCGCCGCCGTCGATCCGCACACAGCTCTTCTCGTTCGCGCCGGTGGCGGCATGACGATCGCGCTCAAGCCGCTCGCCGAACAGGTCGTCGTCATTACCGGCGCGAGTTCGGGGATCGGGCTGGTCACGGCAAAGCTCGCCGCCGCGCGCGGGGCCAAGGTCGTGCTGGTCGCGCGCAACGCCGCGTCGCTCGCCGAGGCGGTCGCGGCGATCCGCAGCGACGGCGGCGACGCGATCTATGCGGTCGCCGATGTGGGGGACCGCGCCGCGGTCGACGCTGCGGCGACCGCCGCGGTCGCGCGCTATGGCCGGATCGACACCTGGGTCAACGACGCCGGCGTGGCGATCTACGCCAAGCTGGTCGATACCCCGCTCGACGAGCATCAGCAGCTGTTCCGGACCAATTATTTCGGTGTCGTCAACGGCGCCTTGGTCGCGATCGCGCATCTGCGCGCGGCCGGCGGGGCGATCATCACGGTCGGGTCGATCGCGTCGGACCTGCCGTCACCGATCCTCAGCGCCTATGCCGCGTCGAAGCATGCGGTGAAGGGCTTTGTCGATGCGCTGCGCATGGAGTTGATCGCCGACGCCGTGCCGATCGCGATTACGCTGATCAAGCCGGCCGGGATCGACACGCCGATCGCGCAGCACGCCGCCAATCACGTCGCGGGCGAGGCGCTGATCCCCGCACCGGTCTATGACCCGAGCCTCGTCGCCGAGGCGATCCTCGACGCGGCGCAGCATGTCCGGCGCGACATCACCGTCGGCGGCGCGGGGCGTTTGCAAGTGTTGCTGGGAACGCACTTCCCGACGCTGCTCGATCACCTCGCGCGCTTCATGATCCCGGCGATGTCCGACCCGAGCCGGGCGAAGACCGAGAGCATGACGGTCTTCACCCCCGAACAGCCGGGACAGGAGCGCTCGGGCATCCAGCCCGGGCGCAAGACCAGCCTCTACACCGCCGCCGAGCGTCATCCGATCGCGCTGCGCAGCGTCGCGCTGGCGGGTGCGATCGGGGCGGCGCTCGTGCTGGCACACCGCTCGAGACCGCGGGGGTAACCCCCTGGCGGCGCCCCCGGCGCCGAGCACCGCACGAGGGGCCTCGCGCACGGATCGGCCCGGCCGCCCGCGTGCGAGGCCAGTCGCATCATGCAGGCAGCAAGGCGGGCGCAGGCGCGGGTGTCAATTGGCGGGCTTGTGTCAGCGCGCTATCGATGGCCGCCCGCCGCGCCGCTTCGCCGCGCCCCAGCCCTTCGGCGACGATGAACTCGACGTCCGCCCCGACAAAGGCGAAGATCGACCGCAGCAGCGTTTCGGCATGCTCATATGTCGCATAGGGCGACCCCGCGCCGTAGACGTTGCCGCGCGCGAGCGCCACGATCACGCGCTTGCCCGCGGCCAATCCGACCGGACCTTGCTCCCCATATTTGAAGGTCTTGTCGCGGACGGCGATGCGATCGAGCCAGGCCTTCAGCTGGCTGGGAATCGAGAAATTGTAGAATCCCGCGCCGATCACGACGATATCCGCGTCGAGGAACTGCGCAACGTCCGCGCCGCTGCCGAGCGCCAGAAAGGCATCGAGCGTCAGATGCGGGATCGGTTCGGCGGCGAGGTCGCGATAGGTGATCTCGAGCGTCGGTTCGATGTCCCGCAGCTGCTCGACCACGGCGGCAGAGATGGCGCGACTCGCCGAGCTCTCCCCCATGATGCTTGAATCGAGATGCAGAAGTTTCATTGCGCGTCTCCGGTCTGGATTTGTGACCAGGAGCAAGTATGAGACTGCTACCGCCGCGCCAAGACGGCATATTTTTAGGACCTGGTCACATGGATATGCCCTCGACCCCGGGCGTCAGCGCCGATTGTCGCAGGATGAACAGCGTGCTTTCGCTCGTCGGCGACAAGTGGACGGTGATGATCGTGATGGTGCTGGTCGAGCGGCCGCGGCGCTTCAACGACCTGAAGCGGACGATCGGCGGTATTTCTCAGCAGATGCTGACCCGCACGCTGAAGGCGCTCGACCGCGATGGCATGATTTGTCGCACCGTCCATCCGACGGTTCCGCCGCAAGTCGAATATGCCCTGACCGAAATGGGGCATTCTTTGGCGATGCCATTGCGCGAACTCGGCGCCTGGACGGCCCGGCATCTCGAGCAAATCGACCAAAACCGGCGCCGCTATGATATGGCCAAGGATGTCGAACCCGAAGTGGCGACGAACGCGGCACGGCTATAGCCGGACCGAACGCGGGCGCGAAGTCGCGCACTCATCACGATCCTGTGCGGGAAGTGCTGCACGCTGCCCCCCACATCGTACGTTGTGATGGAGCGCGACGATGTGGGATTGCGCGAGACCCAAGAATGATGCGCTTCGAGCAATGTCGGATCGTGGCGGAACGAGCGATAGTGGCGGCGGGAGCATCGCTTCGACGTTGTCGCCAAGACAGTATGATTGCCTATTCCGTAGAGATACGCTCTAGCGGTTGCGCCAAACACCGATTACTGAAGGTGTGGGGGCAGCGCAGAATTGGGAATGATGATGACGGAAGAATCAACTTTGGACGCGGTTGAACTTGCAACCGAGCTGACGATTGCCTGGCTCGGCAATCAGAATAATCGCATCACCGCTGAAGATGTTCCGGCATTCCTCCGCACGATGCATGCAACCGTGACCGAACTTGCGGCGACCGGTGGTTCGAATACCACGGAAAGCGCGAACGAGACCGTATCGACAGACTATACGCCAGCGGTTACGGCGCGTAAGTCGCTCGCATCGAAGGATCATATTATCTCGATGATCGATGGCAAGCCGTACAAGACGCTGCGGCGGCATCTGTCAAGCAATGGCCTGACGCCGGAACAGTATCGCGAACGCTATAATTTGAAGGCCGATTATCCGATGGTCGCGGAAAGCTATTCGGAAGCGCGTCGTGCGATGGCGCATCGCATCGGTCTTGGTCAAAAGGGCCGCCAAGCGAAAGCATCGTCCGCGGCAGCGACCGCGAAGCCCAAGCGCGCAGCGCGCGTCGCCGAGCCCAGCTAAGCCCGAAAGCGCCGCCCGGTCCCGCCCGGGCGGCATCCCACCACACCCTCGCCGACGCGCCGCTGCCATCGGTTCGACTGCCCGCACGCGCTGCGCTCATGCGCCCGCCTGGCGGGGTGCCGCGACCCGAGCGCCACCAGGACCTCGGCTGTCGCGGAGACGGCCCGATCCGCGATCCCGATACCGAGAAGCCAGCGCTCCGGGGCCCGCCTGGCGCGCGCGCCGCCACCATGCGTAGTTTCCGAGGCTATGTGCCCCCCACGGCCGGGGCCTAGAGCCGGACCGCCAGATCGTTCCTCGCAACGGTCGGCTTTGGCGGCGCCCGGCGTCGCCGAACCCTCGGTTCGGACACGCCCCATGAAAGCCCTTGTCTATCACGGCCCCGGCCGGAAGGCCTATGAAGACCATGCCAAGCCGGTCCTGATCGACCCGACCGACGCGATCATCCGCATCACCAGGACGACGATCTGCGGGACCGACCTGCATATCCTGAAAGGCGATCTGCCGAGCTGCGCGCCCGGCCGGATCCTCGGCCATGAAGGCGTCGGCGTGGTCGAGTCGGTCGGCGCCGCGGTCACCGCGTTCAAGCCCGGCGATGCCGTGCTGATCTCGTGCGTCAGCGCCTGCGGCAAATGCGAATATTGCCGCCGCGGCATGTTCTCGCATTGCACCACCGGCGGCTGGATCCTCGGCAACACGATCGACGGGACGCAGGCCGAATTCGTCCGCACGCCGCACGCCGACACCAGCCTCTATCCGATCCCGGCGGGCGCCGACGAGGAAGCGCTGGTGATGCTCAGCGACATCCTGCCGACCGGCTTCGAATGCGGCGTGCTCAACGGCAAGGTCGCGCCGGGCAGCACGATCGCGATCGTCGGGTCGGGCCCGGTCGGGCTCGCCGCGTTGCTCACCGCGCATTTCTATTCGCCGGCCGAGATCATCATGATCGACCTCGACGACAATCGGCTCGAGATCGCGCGGCGCTTCGGCGCGACCAGCACGGTCAACAGCACCGACGGCAACGCGATGGCGGCGGTGATGGCGCTGACCGGCAACCGCGGCGTCGACACCGCGATCGAGGCGGTCGGCGTGCCCGCGACTTTCGAACTGTGCGAGCAGATCATCGCGCCGGGCGGCGTCATTGCCAACGTTGGCGTGCACGGCAAACCGGTCGCGCTGCATCTCGAACAGCTGTGGGACCGCAATATCGCGATCACCACGCGGCTGGTCGACACGTCGAGCACGCCGATGCTGCTCAAGCTGCTCGCGGCCGCCAAGATCGACGCCAAGCTGCTGATCACGCACCGCTTCAAGCTCGACCAGATTCTCGAGGCTTACGAGACCTTCGGCAACGCGGCGAAAACGCACGCGCTGAAAGTCATCCTCGAAGCCTGATCGCTCTCCCCGAAAGGAACCCCCCATGACCTATCAAAGCCTCAGCCCGTTCGACGGCACGCTCATCCAGAGCTTCGACGAAATCAGCGATACCGCGTTCGAAGCCAAGCTCGCGACCGCGCAGAGCTGTTACGAGATCTGGCGCACCAAGAGCTATGCCGAGCGCGCGGTGATCATCGCCAAGGCGGCCGATCTGCTCCACCAGCAGGCCGACGCGCTCGCGCGGATCATGACGCTCGAAATGGGCAAGCGGATCGGCGAGGCCCGCGCCGAGGTCGAGTTCAGCGCGCGCATCCTGCGCTATTACGCGACCAACGCCGCGCGCTTCCTCGCGCCCGTAAAGCTCGATCCGGTCGTCGGCGAAGCGCATATGGAGAGCAGCCCGATCGGCGTGATCTTCTGCGTCGAGCCGTGGAATTTCCCCTATTATCAGCTCGCGCGCATCGCCGGGCCGCATCTGATGGCGGGCAACACGCTGGTGGTGAAGCACGCCGCGATCGTGCCGGGCTGCGCGATCGCGTTCGAAAAGCTGCTGACCGAGGCGGGCGCGCCGGCCGGGCTCTACACCAACCTTTTGATCTCGCACGAGCAGTCCGACCAGATCATCGACGATCCGCGGATCAAGGGCGTCGCGCTGACCGGCAGCGTCGCCGCCGGGCAGAGCATCGCCGCGCGCGCCGGGCGCAATCTCAAGGTCTCGTCGATGGAGCTCGGCGGCAGCGACGCCTTCATCGTGCTCGACGATGCCGATCTCGCGCATACCGTGCCCTGGGCGGTGTGGGGCCGGATGTACAATACCGGCCAGACGTGTTGCGCGGCCAAGCGCTTCATCGTCGTCGAGTCGATCGCCGATGCGTTCCTCGCCCAGTTCCGCGCCGGGCTCGAAGCGCTGAAGGCGGGCGATCCGCTCGACGCGACGACGACGCTCGGGCCCTTGTCGAGCGAAGCGGCGCTGGTGCAGTTGCTCGGCCAGGTCGAAGCCGCGGTCGCGGGCGGCGCCAAGGTGCTGATCGGCGGCAAGCGGATCGACCGGCCCGGCTCGTTCATGCAGCCGACGATCCTCACCCACGTCGCGCCCGACAACCCCGCCTTCCGCGGCGAGTTCTTCGGACCCGTCGCGATGGTGTTCCGCGTGAAGGACGAAGCGGCGGCGATCGCGCTGGCCAATGATTCCGACTTCGGCCTCGGCGGATCGGTCTGGACCAGGGACGTCGCGCGCGGCCAGCGCGTCGCCAGCCAGGTCGAGACGGGGATGATGTTCATCAACAATATCGACTGGTCCGATGCCGAGCTGCCGTTCGGCGGCATCAAGAATTCGGGCTATGGGCGCGAGCTCGGCGACATGGGCATCCAGCAGTTCGTCAACAAGAAGCTGGTCCGCACCGCGTCGATGGCGGCTCCGGTCTGATGTACGTCAACGTCGCGATCCTCAAGGAAACCCGCCCGGGTGAGCGCCGCGTCGCGCTCACCCCGGCGGTCGCCGCCAAGCTGCACAAGCTCGGCGCCGTGCTGCACCTGCAGCGCGGCGCCGGGGAGGCGCTGCTGATCGCGGATGACGCCTATGAGAGCGTCACGCTCTATGCCGACCGGCTCGCGATGGTCGAGGATGCCGATGTCGTGCTGGCGGTGCAGCCGCCCGCGCTCGAGGTGATCGACGCGATGCACGAGGGCGCGGTGCTGCTCTGCTTCGTCTATGCCGACAAGCATCCCGCGCTGGTGCAGCGCCTGCTCGAACGCAAGATCACTTGCTTCGCGATGGAGCGCGTGCCCCGCATCACCCGCGCGCAGGCGATGGACGCGCTGTCGAGCCAGGCGGCGCTGGCGGGCTATTATGCGGTGCAGCTTGGCAGCACGCAGCTCGCGCGGCTGTTGCCGAAACTGACCACGGCGGCGGGCGCGATCGGGCCGGCCAAGGTGCTGGTGCTCGGCCTGGGCGTCGCCGGGCTCGAGGCGATCGCCACCGCGCACCGGCTGGGCGCGGTGGTCGAGGGCTATGACGTCCGCCCCGAAACCGAGGAGCAGGCGCTGTCGCTGGGCGCGACCTTCGTGCGGACGGGCGTCGATGCGCGCGGCAAGGGCGGATACGCGCGCGCGCTGACGGCGGAGGAGCAAGCCAAGGTCGCCAGCGTGCTGACCCAGCATATCCAGGCCGCCGATTTGATCATCACAACCGCCGCGATTCCTGGGCGGCCGTCGCCCAAGCTGATTTCGAGCGCGCAGGTCGCGGGGATGAAATCGGGCGCGGTGATCGTCGATCTCGCCGCCGAGGGGGGCGGCAATTGCGCCGACACCCAGCCGGGCGAGACGATCCGCGTCGGCCATGTCACGATCGTCGCGCCGCTCAACGTGCCCGCCTTGCTCGGCGAGGACGCCAGCCAGCTCTATGCGATGAACCAATATCATCTGCTCGAACTGATGCTCCACGACAATGTCGTGACGATCGACTGGAGCGACGCGATTCTCGCCGGCACCGCGCTGACCCATGCCGGCAAGCGCTGCGACTTGCCCAAACCCGATACCGCGAAGGCCGCGTGATGGATTTTTCGATCGCCATGACGGGCTTCGTCGCGCTGTACGTGTTCATGCTGGCGGGGTTCGCGGGCTGGGTGATCATCGGGCATGTCCCCGCGATCCTGCACACCCCGCTGATGTCGGGCTCGAACTTCATCCACGGCATCGTCGTGGTCGGCGGGCTGTTCACGCTGCTCGGCGCGCGCACGCCGCTCGAACAGGGGATCGGCTTCGTCGCCGTGCTGCTCGGCGCTGGCAATGCGGCGGGCGGCTATGCCGTCACGCGCCGGATGCTCGCGATGTTCCAGTCGAGCGTCCCCAAGCCCAAGCCGCGCCGCCGCGCGCATCATCCGAAGAAGGGCTGAGCCGCCATGTCCGCTATCCCGTCGCTGATCATCGGCGCGACCGATCTCGTCGCCGCCTTCCTGTTCCTGTTCGGTCTGCAGCGCATGGCGTCGCCGGCGACGGCGGCCTCGGGCATTCTCGTCGCCGGGTTCGGCATGGCCGCGGCGATCGTGGCGAGCTTCCTCTACGTGTTCGAGGTCGGCGCGGCGGCGCGGCCGCATCTGCCGGTCAACATCGCGCTCGCGCTGGTGGCGCTGGCGCTCGGCGGTGGCTTGGCGTGGTGGAGCGGCAAGCGCGTCGCGATGACCGCGATGCCGCAGATGGTGGCGCTCTATAACGGGATGGGCGGCGGCGCGGCGGCGGCGATCGCGGCGATGGAGCTGTTCGGTAGGAACGGCAACGGCGCGATCGTGCTGGCGGTGACGCTGCTCGGCGCGCTGATCGGCGCGGTGTCGCTGTCGGGATCGCTGATCGCCTGGGCCAAGCTCGACGGGGTGATCACCAAGCCGCTGCGCCTTCGCGGACTGCAGGCGATCAACGCGACCCTGATGCTGCTCGTGCTTGCGGTCGGCGCGGTCATTCTAGTCTCGGGCCTCGGTGGCACGACGATCCTGCTGCCGCTCTCGACCTGGATCTGCATCTTCTTCGGCCTCGCCTTGCTGTTCGGCGTGCTGATGACGCTGCCAATCGGCGGGGCCGACATGCCGGTGGTGATCTCGATCTTCAACGCCTTCACCGGCCTCGCGGTCGGGCTCGAGGGCTTCGTGCTGCAGAACCCGGCGCTGATGATCGCCGGCATGGTGGTTGGCGCCGCGGGGCTGTTGCTCACGCTGCTGATGGCCAAGGCGATGAACCGCTCGGTCGCCAATGTCGTCTTCACCAATTTCGGCGACGCGCCGACGCACAAGCAGGGCGCGATCGCCGGAAGCCTCAAGCCGGTCCAGGCGTCCGACGCCGGGATCGCGATGCGCTACGCCAAGTCGGTGATCATCGTGCCGGGCTATGGCCTGGCGGTCGCGCAGGCGCAGCAGAAACTGTTCGAATTCGTCAAATTGCTCCAGGCGGACGGCGTGCTCGTCCGCTTCGCGGTGCATCCGGTGGCGGGGCGGATGCCGGGGCAGATGGACGTGCTGCTCGCCGAGGCCGGCGTGCCGTACGAGATGATCCTCCAGCTCGACGACATCAATGCGGATTTCGCGACGACCGATGTCGCGCTGGTGATCGGCGCCAACGACGTCGTCAATCCCGCGGCGCGGACCGACAAGGGCTCGCCGATCTACGGCATGCCGATCCTCAACGCCGACCAGGCGGCCAAGGTCTATGTCGTCAAGCGCGGCGAGGGCAAGGGCTATGCCGGCATCGTCAACGCGCTGTTCTACGGCGACAATTGCGAGATGGTCTATGGCGACGCGAAGGTCGTGCTGACCGCGATGATCGAGGCCGTACGCGGCCTCGCCGCCGCCGCCTGATCCACTTTTTCTCTTTCCCTCCACGAAGGACCACGCTCATGGCCAAGACAATGCACGCCGCCGTCGTCACGGCATTCGGACAGCCGCTGATGCTGCAGGAGCTGGCGATCCCGACGCCCGGTCCGGGCCAGATCCTCGTCAAGACCGAGGCGTGCGGCGTGTGCCACACCGATCTCCACGCCGCCAAGGGCGACTGGCCGGTCAAGCCCAACCCCCCCTTCATCCCCGGGCATGAGGCGATCGGGATCGTCGTCGCGCTCGGCGCCGGCGTGACCGCGGTCAAGGAAGGCGACCGGGTCGGCGTGCCGTGGCTCTATTCCGCCTGCGGCCACTGCGAATATTGCCTGTCCGCCTGGGAAACGGTGTGCGGCGAGGCCAAGTTCGGCGGCTATACGCAGAATGGCGGCTTCGCCGAATATCTGCTCGCCGATCCCGATTATGTCGCGCACATCCCTGCTGGCCTCAGCGCGGTCGAGGCCGCGCCGCTGATCTGCGCCGGGATCACCACCTACAAGGGCATCAAGGAAACCCAGGCGAAAGCGGGCGAATGGGTCGCGATCTCGGGCTGCGGTGGGCTCGGCCATCTGGCGATCCAATACGCCAAGGCGATGGGGCTCAACGTCGTCGGGATCGATATCGACGACCGCAAGCTCGCGCACGCGACCCGGCTCGGCGCCGATCTGGTGATCAACGCGCGGACCGATCACGCGGCCGAGCGCCTCAAGCAGGAGACCGGCGGCGGGGCGCACGGCGTGCTGATCACCGCGCCGTCGCTCGCCGCGTTCCAGCAGGGGATCGCGATGACGCGCAAGCGCGGCACCTGCGTGCTCGTCGGCCTGCCGCCGGGCGAATTCCCGGTGCCGCTGTTCGACGTCGTCGCCAATTGCATCACGGTGCGCGGCTCGTTCGTCGGCACGCGCAAGGACATGGCCGAATGCCTGCAGTTCGCCGCCGACGGCAAGGTCAAGGCCGATGTCGAACTGCAGCCGCTGTCGGCGATCAACAGCGTGTTCGACCGGCTCGAGCGCGGCGACGTGCCGTCGCGCGTGGTGCTCGATTTTACCGGCGCGGCCGAAGCAGTGAAGCCGGCAGCGGTGGCTGACCTCGTCGACGCCTGACACTTCCGGGGCGAGCCGCCCGGCTCGCCCCGACACGCCGCTCGGCGGCTTTCTCGATCGACTGGACAGGACCTATGAAACGCACTTTGACGGCGGCCGCAGCGGCGTGCCTGATGCCGGCGACTGCGCACGCGCAGGACCTGCCGACGCCGCAGGTCAGCGTCGGCGTCACCGCCGCGACCGACTATATCTTCCGCGGCGTCAGCCAGACGCGCAACGATCCCGCGATCTTCGGCAGCGCGCGTCTCACGGTCGGCCAGCTCTACGCCGGGGCGGGCATCGAGAATGTCGATTTCAACACCAGCATCACCGCCGAATACGATCTCTCGGCGGGCTGGAAGCCGACCGTCGCGGGCTTCGCGCTCGATCTCGGCGTGATCCGCTACGGCTATCTCGATGAGCCGGCGCACCATATCGACACGGTCGATTTCAAGGCGGTCGCTTCGCACCGCATCGGACCGGCGACGATCGGCGCCGCCGTCTACTATACGCCCGACTATTTCGGCTCGCACCGCGACGGGGTCTATTACGAGGCCAATGGTGCCGTGCCGGTGTGGCAGAAGCTGTCGCTCAGCGCCGCGCTCGGCCGCCAGACGATCGGCGCAGGGGGCGACTATACGACATGGAACGCCGGCGCGGACTATGCGCTCGCCAAGCATCTCTCGGTCGGCGTCCATTATTACGACACCGACACCCACGGCGCCGGGAAAGTCTATGGCAGCCACGTCGTCGGCGCGATCAGCGCGGCCTTCTGAACGCGGCGGGGGCGCGGCGCGAGGGCTAACCCGCCTCGCGTCGCCGGCGCTCAGCCGCCGGTGATGAGCGTCAGCTTGCGGCCGACGCCGCTGCTCCTGAGCGAAGCGCGCGTCACCAGCAGCGTCGTCCCGGGCGTCAGCACCCCGGCGATTGCCGCGCGCAGCCCTTCGGGCAGGTGGCCCTGCGCTCGCTCGGCCGCGGTCAGCTCGCCTGCCGCCTGCACGGGATCGCCGGGCAGCGGCAAGCGCAGCCAATGTTCGCCCGCGGCATCGACCCCGCTCAGCGAGAAGGCGACCGTGTGGAGCACGGGCGTGTCGAGGCGGATCGCGCCCGAGCCGATCTCGACGCCGTTGCGCAGCACGACGACGCGCGACTCCTGTCCGCTGATGACGATCGACAGCGGCCCGGCCGGCGCACGCTCGGGGTGCCAGAGATAATCGCCATCCGGCGCGCCGGCGCTCGGCGATGCCTTGAGCATCCCCGGCGCGGCGACCGCGACGGGCATTTCGGCCGCATCGGTGATCACCACGGTCATGCCCAGCGCCGAAATGCCGTACAGCAATCTGGCGAAAGCGAGCGGTAGCCGGATGCAGCCGTGCGACGCCGGATAGCCGGGCAGGTTGCCCGCATGCAGCGCGATCCCGCCCCAGGTCAGCCGCTGCATGAACGGCATCGGCGCGTTGGCGTAAAGATTGGACGCGTGCGTCACCGCCTTTTGCAACACGGTGAAGACCCCAGTCGGCGTGGCATGGCCACGCGTACCGGTCGAGACGGTCGACACGCCGATCGGAACGCCGTTGCGATAGGCATAGGCGCGCTGCGTCGCGAGGCTGACGATCACCGTCACCGGCCCGGCGGGCGCGACTTGCGGCGCCCAGAGATACTCCCCTGGACGCAGCGCCTCGATCGCGCCATCGGCCGGGGTGATCCCAGCCGGCGGGGTCTGCGCGTGCCCGGCCGAGGCCGCACCCGAGACCAGCGCGGCGCAAAGCAAGCCGAGCGCAGCGCCGCGGATGCGGTGACGCGGCACGATCAGACGATCGTGATCAGATTGGCGACATCGACCGTACCGGTCGCGCCCCACGCCGCGCGCTCGGCGGCGCGGCGGTCGTGCAACGAACGGACCGTTCCGGTCAGCGTGACCTTGCCTCCGTCCGCGGTCACCGCGACCGTGTCGGTGTCGAAGAACCACGAGCGATGCAGCGCGGCGCGGATATCGTCGGCGACCCCCATCACATCGACGCGCGGCTTGATCGTCACGCGGTTGGTCAGGCCGGTGACGCCGGTCAGCTGGCGCACGTCATGCTCGACGCCTTCCTTCTGGAAATGCCATTCGACCTCGCCGGTGAGCGTCACCCAGCCATTCTGCACGGCGGGCAGGATCGCGCCGGTCGGCACCGCGGCATTCCACTCGATCCGGTGGACGATCGCGGCGGCGATCTCCTCGTCGCCGCGGATCGCGCTCGACGACAGCCGCACGCTCATCTCGTCGGCGACGCCCTTGCACCCGCGCACCCGGCCGGCGATCGCCTCGGCGTCCTGTTTTTCGGCGGCGCTCGCCACGTGGCCGGTCAGCGTGACGATCCCGTCGTGCGCGGCGACGCCGATATGCGCGGCGTTCACCCGCGGATCCCATTCGAGCTCGGAGATCACGGCGTGTTGCAAGTGGCGGTCGGTCGGCATGGCTGGGCTCCGGCGGGAGGAAGAGGCCATGCCCTGCGCCCGAACGTGGGCCCGCGACAGACTCGGGAAGTACGCAGTCGCGGGCGCGCCGAAAGGATGCCGCGTCCCGCCAAACCTATGATACACAGCGATAAGACGATCAGGGTCAGTCTATTGGCCGTTCGTGGCCGGTACGAGCCGAGCGTTCGATCGGGATATTCACCATCGTCGCTCCGTCTTTCGATCGTCCGGCATGACGCCTGTCCTCCCCATCGCGAGCGATGCGCGGCTGCTCGGCGAAGAATTGGCGCTGCTGATCGACGGCGCGACCAATTACGCGATCTACATGCTCGATCCGCACGGCGACGTGACGATCTGGAATCGCGGCGCCGAGCGGATCAAGGGGTGGAGCCAGATCGAGATCCTCGGCCGCAACGTCGCGGTCTTCTATCTTCCCGAGGATGTCGCCGCGGGCAAGCCCGGCGCCGACCTCGCCCGCGCCAGCGCCGAGGGCCGGGTCGAGGAGGAAAGCTGGCGGCTGCGCAAGGACGGGTCGGAGTTCCTCGCCAGCGTGACGATCACCGCGCTGTACGACGAGGCGGGCGCGTTGCGCGGGTTCGGCAAGGTGGTGCGCGACATCACCGATCAGAAGGCCGCCGAAATCGCGCTGTCGCAGCGCGAGCAGCATTTGCGCTCGATCCTCGAGACGGTCCCCGACGCGATGGTGGTGATCGACGAGCAGGGCCGGATCGTTTCGTTCAGCGCAGCGGCCGAGCGGCTGTTCGGCTATATCGAGAGCGAAGTCCTCGGCCGCACCATCGAACTGCTGCTGCCCGAGCCCGATCTCCAGCGACCCGACGGCTATCTCGCAACGCATCTGACGGGGGCGGTGGGCGCGGGGATCGGGCTGGTCCGCAGCGTCACGGGCGTGCGCAAGAGCGGCGCGACCTTTCCCGCCGAGCTGGCCGGCGGCGAGACGGCGAGCGGCGGGCAACGCATCTTTACCGGCTTCATCCGCGACCTGTCGGAACGCGCGCGTACCGAGCTCAAGCTGCGCGAGCTGCAGTCCGAGCTGATCCACGTCTCGCGGCTGAGCGCGATGGGGACGATGGCCTCGACGCTCGCGCACGAGCTCAACCAGCCGCTCACCGCGATCACCAACTATCTCGAGACGACGCGCGACATGCTCGGCGACCCCGCGCCCGATACGATGGCGCTGGTGCGCGAAGCGCTCGACGCCGCGGCGGGACAGTCGATCCGCGCCGGCCAGATCGTCCGGCGGCTGCGCGACTTCGTCGCACGCGGCGATGTCGAGCAATGCCCCGAGCCGCTCAACGCCCTGGTGCGCGGCGCGGCGAGCCTCGGGCTGATCGGCGCCGAGCAGGCCGGGGTCGAAACCCTGCTGGCGTTCGCGTCCGATGCCGAATGCGTGCATGCCGATCGCGTCCAGATCCAACAGGTGCTCGTCAATCTGATCCGCAACGCGCTGCAGGCGATGGCCGACGCGCCACGCCGCGTGCTGACGATCGCGACCGCGATCGAGTCCGACACGCATATGCAGATCTCGATCGCCGACAGCGGCGGCGGGATCGCGCCCGAAATGGCGGATCGGCTGTTCCAGGCGTTCGCCTCGACCAAGCCCGACGGCATGGGGCTCGGCCTGTCGATCTGCCGCACGATCGTCGAGGCGCATCACGGGCGGATCTGGGCCGAGCCGGCGCCGGGCGGGGGGACCGCGTTTCATTTCACCTTGCTGCGGGACCAGGCTGATGTCGGATAAGCGCGTCATCCACCTCGTCGACGACGAGGACGCGATCCGGCGCTCGGCCGGGTTCCTGCTCCGCACCGCCGGGTTCGAGGTGATGACCTACGCGTCGGGGACCGAATTTCTCGCCGCCGTCGGGCAGGTGGTGCCGGGCTGCATCCTGCTCGATATCCGCATGCCCGGGATCGACGGGCTCGAGGTCCAGCGCCTGCTCGGCGAACGCGGCGTCGGGCTGCCCGTGATCGTGCTGACCGGGCATGGCGACATCACGCTGTCGGTCCGCGCGATCAAGGCGGGCGCGGTCGATTTCCTCGAAAAACCGTTCGAGAAAGCCGCCTTGCTCCACGCGATCGACGAGGCGTTCGCGCGGCTCGCCGACACCCGCGCGCTGCAGCTCGACGCGAGCGAGGCCATGCTGCGCCTCGCCGCGCTGACCCCGCGCGAGCGCGATGTGCTCGCGGGGCTCGTCGCGGGGCAGGCGAACAAGATCACCGCCTACAAGCTCGGCATATCGACGCGGACGGTCGAGGCGCATCGCGCCAATCTGACGCACAAGCTCGGCGTGCGCTCGATCTCGGACGTGCTGCGGCTCGCCTTTGCCGCCGATCTGGGCGCGCCGCCGCCTGGGTGACGCGCGCGGGAGCACGGTTTCTACCTACAGACCAAGCGGTTGCGATCGTCGATAGTGCGCGGATGGGCCAGCACGGGACAGGTACGGCGCGCGTCGCGACGCCGATCGCGCTGATCGACGGCGCGCCGGCGGTCCGCCATGCCCGCCAGCTGATGCTGCGCGCCGAAGGGTTCGACGTGCGCGCTTACGCAAGCGCCGCGCCGTTGCTCGCCGACCCGCTGGCGCTGACCAACATCTGTATCGTGGCCGAGCTCGTGATGTCCGAGATCGGCGGAGTCTCGCTCGTACGGCGGCTGCGCGCGCGGGGCTGGCGCGGCGCTGCGATCCTGCTGGCGGACGTCGCCACGTCCGCGTTGTCCGTACAGGCGGTGGAAGAGGATTTCACCGCGCTGGTGCCGACGGGCATCGCCGATCGGCTGTTGCTGGCGGGCATCCGCACCGCGATCGCGGACCTTTAGCCGCGGATCGAGCGCATCCGATCCGCGCGTCGCTGCCCCGCGGCGCGCGCCTCAGGCGGCCTCGCTCACGTCCTGCGGCGTCATCCAGAAGGGCATATGCTGCGTCGCGAGCCGCGCCTGTGGCGCGATGCGATCGGCAACGAGCGCGAAGCGGTCGCCGTCGACCAGCACTTCGGGCACGAGCGCGCGGCAATTATACGTCGATGCCATCGTCGCGCCATACGCCCCGACGGTGTGCAGCACCGCGAGATCGCCAGGCTCGACCGCGTCGATCTCGCGCGCCGTCGCGAAGCTGTCGCCGCTTTCGCAGACCGGCCCGGCGATATGCGCGGTCATCCGCGCGCCGCGTGGCGCGACCGCGATGAAGGCGTGAAACGCGTCGTAGAGCGCGGGACGGGCGAGGTCGTTCATCGCGGCGTCGACGATGACAAAGGGCGCGTCGGCGCCCGGCTTGACCCACAGCACTTCGGTGAGCAGCGCGCCCGCCGCGCCGGCGATGAACCGTCCGGGCTCGAACAGCAGCGTCACGTCCCAGTCGCGCGTGACGCGCGCGACCATCGCGCCATAGGCCGCAGCGCTCGGCACGACGTCGTCGGGGCGGTAGCCTATGCCGAGCCCGCCGCCGAGATCGACATGCGTGATCGCATGCCCGGCCGCGCGCAGCGTCGCCAGAAGCGCGCCGACGCGCGCATAGGCCGCTTCGAGCGGCGCGAGGTCGGTGATCTGGCTGCCGATGTGGAGCGCGAGCCCGCGCAGGTCGAGACCGTCCTGTTCGGCCAGGCTGGCATAGATGTCGGCCGCCGCGTCGATCGCGACGCCGAACTTGTTGTGCTTGCGCCCGGTCGAGATTTTCGCGTGCGTCCCGGCGTCGATATCGGGATTGACGCGCAGCACCGCCGGCGCGCGCGTCCCGCGCGCCGCGGCGAGCGCGCCGAGCAGCACGCCCTCGGCCGCGTGCTCGAGGTTGAACTGGCCGATCCCCGCATCGAGCGCGGCGGCGAGCTCGGCCCGCGTCTTGCCCACGCCCGAATAGACGATGCGCGCCGCCGGCATCCCCGCCGCCAGCGCGTGCAGCATTTCCCCGCCTGAAACGATATCGGCGCCATAGCCTTCCTCGGCGAGCACCGCGAGGACGGCGAGGTTGGGGTTGGCCTTGACCGCAAACGCGAGCTGCCTGCGCGCGACCGGGGCGAGTCCGTCGCGGAAGTCGCGCGCGCCGCGGCGCAGCGCCGCGGTCGAATAGACATAGACCGGCGTACCGACGGCGGCGGCGATCGCCGGCAAGGCGACGTTTTCGGCGTGGAGCACGCCGGCGCGGAGAGAAAAGGACGATGGCATGGCGGGGTTCCGATGCGCGCGCGGCCGCTGCTGGGCGGCGTCGCTCAAGTGTTGGGATCGATCGGGCGGTTGCGGCGGCGATCGCGGATCGCCTGCGCGAGCAGGCGGTGGCGGCTGAATTCGACGCGCAGTGCTGCGGGAACGCGCTTACCCTGGACGATCAGGACGAGCCCCGCGAGGCACAGCAGGAAGGCGGCGACGCCGAGGTCGGTGCGAGTGCCATCGGCATAGCCGATCCGCGCCGCGACCGCGAGCGCGACCAGACCGACGCCGAGTCCGCGCCAGACGCGATTGCGGTGCGTCATGCCGCGGCTTCCGGACGATCGGCGATCACTGCGCGCCCGGCGCTGGCCAACGCCTGCTCGGTCGCGCGCCGCGCGGCCTGGCCCTCGCTCGGCTCCCCGCCATGCCACAAGACGATGTCCGCCGGGAAATCGACCTCGTCCTGCACCGCGCCGGGCATGCCCTGTTCGAAGGTGATGCCGATCGCGGGATCGTGCAGGGCCGCCGCGGCGGCGCGCGCGCGACCGATCAGCGCGGGCGCGGCAGCCACGCCGCGCGCCTCGATCGCGGTGAAGCCGAGTGCGCGGGCGAAGCGTACCGCGCACAGCAGCAGCGTCCCGGCGCCGCAATCGGCGTCGACGATCCGCACGCTGCGGCGCTTGTCGGCACGCAGCGCGGCGAGGGCGGCGGCGACTTGCGGCCAGCGGGAATCGCGGCAGCGTGGACGCGCTGGCATGCGGTTGCGCGGGCTGGCTGTGCGCGGCGCGAGCCGCAGCCCGGTGACGCCGAATTCTGCGACATACGTCATGCGGCGGTCCTCTCCAGCGCAAAGGCGGATCGGGCCGGCCGCTCGGCTCGCCCGCACGTTTGTGCGGTTTCCCATGATTCGACCGGGGCAAACGGCACGATCGGCACCAACGGTGTCGTCGCCAGCGTGATCGTCGCGCCGCCACAGGCGTGACATTCCGCGCGCGCGAAGCCCAGTGCCGCCGCGCGCGAGACGAAGCGTCCCTCGAGCAAGGCGCGGTCGTCCTGCACCAGCCAATGGCCGGCGCAATCCTGTCCTACCGTGATGACCGCACCGGGTTGATCGGGTTCCGGGTCGAGTGGCGCCATGGTCCTGTCCTTCACGCGTCGCATCGCATCCTTCGCGCCGACAGCCCCGCGGAGGTGGCGGGCGGCGCGGAGGATCGTGCAGGACGCGAGATAGGCGCGCGGCGCGTTAAGCGGCGATGGCGATTGGCGAAGCCGGGCGTATGGCGAGCGTAAAGTCGGCCGCTGGCCCGGTAACTCAACGCTTCGGGGCTGTCGGGAGCGCGGAAGGAATTGGTGGGACGTCAGGCGGGTAGGTCAGGCGAGCGGCTCCGATCGGAGCCGCTCGCCTGTCTCGGGGACAGCGCCTCAATAGGCCGCCGACAGCGTCAGGAACCATTGGCGCGGTGCGATCGGATAGGCCGAATAGCTGTTGGTCGCCGAGCCGACCGACAGCGTCGACACGCCCTTCTTGTCGGTGAGATTGGTGACGTTGAGCGCGAGCTCGACCTTGCGCAGCGGCAGCACGCCCTCGGGCAGTTTCGCCGCGAGCCGCAGCGAGGTGAGGAAATAGGACGGCACGCTCGCGTCGTTGGTGAAGGTTGCGAAGCGGCGGCCGACATAGTCGCCGATCAGCTGTGCCTCGAACGGCCCCATGTCGAGCGTCGCGACGGTCTTGTTCATCCATTTCGGCGTGCCCGGGAGCTGCTTGCCGCAGGTCGGCACGACACCGCCGACGACGAGATAGCCGCCGATGCACGAGCCCGTCGCTGCGCCGATGCCGGTCGCGGTCGAAGTATAGTCGCTCTGATATTTCGACAGATTGTACGACGCGGCATTGTACAGCGTGAAGGTCCGCCCGAAATGCAGCGTGAGCGCCGCATCGACACCGTCGGTATGGACCCCGCCGACGTTGACGAGGATCGACGTCCCGCCGGTGATGCCGCCGCCGGCGATGCCGCCCGGATTGGTCGAGATCGCGAGCAGGCGGTTGTTGAACACCACGTGATAGTAATTGACCTGCGCCTCGAGCCCGCTGAGCACGCCATCGAAGCTGCGATGGCTGCGGATGCCGCCTTCATAGGTCCAGCTGCTCTCGGGCTTGCCCTGGTCGGCGAAGGCGTTGAACGCCGCCTGGCTGCCGGTGAACCATGGGCCGCCACCGCCCGCCAGATAGGCCTGATACTGGCGCAAATTCTTCTGCACGTTGAAATAAAGCTGCTCGTGGCGCGTCAGGTCATAGGTCGCGCCGAGCGAGGGCAGGAACCAGCGCAGCGTGTTGATTTTCCCCTGCGGCAGCCCGCCGGTGAGCCCGGAGAGCGAGCCGAGCTTGGGCTGGACCGGGAAATAGCCGTTGGCCCATTGCGCGCTGGTCTTGAACCCGGCCTGGACGAGCAGCCGGTCGGTCGCCTGCCAAGTGTCCTGCAGGTGGAGCTGGAGCTCGTTGATCCGCGCTTCGCCCTGATATTGCGTGAACAGCGGCTGCGCGACGTCGAGCGGGCGGATATAGGGCGTGCTCGATGCCGGATCGGTCGCACTCACCCCGTACCAGCGGCGCCACTGCGTCGTGCTGTTATGTTCGAACCAGCCGCCGAACTCGAGCGTATGCGCGCCGAGCTTGGCGGTGACCGCCGAGATCACGCCGCCGCGATCGATGCGATATTCGGTCGTGCGCGTGACGAGCCCCGAGCCGCCGGTCGCCGCGACCAATGCCGCCGAGGCATTGGCGTTGGCGGCGTAATGCGGGTTGGTCGCGTAATTGGGGTCGAGATAGGGCTGGATCGTCGTGATCGACTGGCCGAGCGGCCCCGCGACGACACCGGCGCCGTCATTGTGATGATAATAGCCGGTGGTCGACCAGGTGATGTCCGAGGTGAGATGCGCGTCGTAGCGCAGATAGCCGAGCAGGTCGGTGCGCTGCGCATCCGAATAATAATTGCGGTAGTTGCTGCCGACCGCCGCGGGCGAGTTGCCGAGCGCGCTGAGGTACGACGTGCGATAGGTCGTGAAATCGGGGTAGAAGAACGGCTTGGTATAGGGCGTGTAGAGCTGCACCGCGCTCGCCGTGCCGCCAGCCGAGGGTTTGAAGAAGACGGTCGCGTCCTCGTTCGGCTGGGTCATGTCGTTATAGTCGAAGAAGGCGGTGAGCTTGCCGATATGGTCTTCATGGACGAACTTGGCGTTGACCTGATAGCCGCCCTGCTTGCCGTTGAAGTCCCATGCGCGCGCATCTTGCCGCGCCGCCGAGACATAGGCCGAGTTGCCGCCGCCGAAGCTGCCGCTGTCGAGCCGCACGAAGGTGCGCGAGGTCGAATAGCTGCCGACCGTCTGGCCGATCTGCGCGCCGAGCTTCTTGAGCGGGTCGGACGAATAGGTCTCGACCGTGCCGCCGAGATTGCTGTTCGAGGCGGTGGCGAGATCGCCCGCGCCGGTCGACACGATCACGCGGCCGACATTCTCCGAGATCACCGCGCGCTGCGGCGACAGGCCGTTGTAATTGCCATAGCTCTGGTCGCCGAGCGGCAGGCCGTCCATCGTATAGCCGAGCTGCTGCCCGCTGAAGCCGTGGATGAAGATCTGCGCGTTCTGCTCGTTATAACCCCACGGGTCGGCGGTGATGTAGAGCACGCCGGGCAGCGTCTCGATCGCCTTCAGCGGCGAGATGCCGGGCAGGATCTTCTGCATTTCGGTGCCGGGCAGCGCGGTCGCCGAGCGCGTCGATTTGGCGGTGACGACGATGCTCTCGGGCGCGGCGTCGTCGCTGGCGGTCGGATCGGTCGAGGCTGCAGCAGGCGCGGGGGCGGGAGCAGCGGCGGGGTCGGCCGCCTGCGCTGCGGCGAAGGGCCCGGCGGCCAGCGCGACGGCAAGCGCCAGCTTCGAGACATGCGATACGGTCATGATATCCCCCTGTCCGTGCCTGAACCGCACGATCAAGCGGGGCGGTAGGGGAATGTCGTTACGGTTGCGTGGCGTTTTGGCCGCAGATCGATGACAGTTCGGAGGCGCCGCGATGACAGTCGTCGGAGCGTCCGACGCTCATTCCAACCGGTGGTCCGCTTTACCGTTGGCGGAGCGCATCGCTTTTCGCACGCTCGGCCGCGACGGGCTCGGTCGCGTTCCAGCGCGGCCACGTCGTACCCTCGGCGATCTCGCGGCCGAGCGCATAAGCGACGCTGCCTTCCTGCGCCGCGCCGGTCATGTCCCACGCCGGATCGTAGGCGTCGCAGGTTTGATGATAGCATTGCGCATTGTAGCGCGCGCGAACGCGCTCGCCCGCGGCGAGGCCACCCGTCACCAGATCGCGTCCGGCGCGAAAATAGACGCCGGGAACGCCCTTTTGCGCGAAGGCGTAATGGTCGGATCGATAATACCAGCCCGCCTCGGTATTCTCCTCGGGGACGACGCGCAGCCCCTGCGCAGCGGCGACGCGCGTCAGATCGGCTTCGAGCGGGGTGCGACCGACGCCGATCAGCTCGAGATCGCGCGTCCGGCCGAGCACGACGTGCGGATCGAGGTTGAACTGCGCCGCGGTGGTCGCCAGCGGCAGCGCGGGATGCTCCGCATACCAGCTCGACCCGAGCAGCCCTTTCTCCTCGGCGGTCCACAGCGCGAACACCACCGAGCGGCGCGGCGGTTTGGCGCCGGTAAAGACTCGCGCGATCTCGAGCAACGTCGCGGTGCCGGTGCCATTGTCGATCGCGCCGTTGCGAATGCGGTCGGCGGGCGGATCGAAGCTGTTCTCGCCATACGCATCCCAATGCGCGCCGTAGAGGATGCTGCCCGCGTTCGGGTCGCTGCCCGGCAGCATCCCGACGATATTGTGGCTGACGACGCGGTCGAGCGCGATCGTCGTCGAGGCGGTCAGCGCTACCCCCTTCAGCACGACCGCGCGGAAATCTGCGCGCTGCGCCGCGCGCTTGGCGGCGGCATAATCGAGCCCGCCCTGGCGCAGCATCGCGACGCCGACATCGTTGCGGATCGTGCCGCGCACCCCGAACGCCGCCGGCACCGTTCCGGTATCGAGCGCATAGCCCGGCACCGCGTCGCTATTGGCGAGCTGGAGCCAGGGATAGCTCGACGGGAAGGTGTCGTGGATCGTCAGGAACGCCGCGGCGCCGCGCTTCTGCGCCTCGGCGAGCTTGGTGCGCGCGGCCGGGCTCGACGCGCGCCCGCCGAAGCCGAGGTCGCGCCCCGCCTCGACATCGGGGTCGCCCGCCAGCGCGACGACGATCTTCCCGCGCACGTCGACGCCCTGATACGGATCGTAGCCGAGCCTCGGTTCGACCACGCCGTAGCCGACGAACACGACACCGGCATGGTCGAGGCCGGATTGGCCAAGGATTCGCGAGGTCGCCGCAATCTCGACGCCCGGTGTCAGCACTTGTGTCTTTCCGCCGAGATCGAGCGCAAAATGCGCCTGCTCGCGCGTCCACCGGAGCAGCGGCACCGTCTGGCGATAGCCGGCATCGCCGAGCGGCTTCAGCCCGAGCTGCGCGAAGCGCCGTTCGAGAAAGGCGAGCGTGATCGGCTCGCCTTGCTGGGTCGGCCCGCGGCCATGAAAATCGTCGGCGCTGAGCGTGCGGACATCGGCCTTGATCCGCTCGGGGGAGAGCAGCGGCGGCGCGGGATCGCTCGCGACGGTGAGGAGCAGGAGCAGCGGGAGCAAAGCTTTCATCGCGACAGATTGGCGGCAGTGTCGGGCCGACACAAGCGTTGTTGCGCCCGACCCGATGCCGAACCCGCGGCCCGCCCATTGCTCAGCCAGACGCTGTGCCGCCCGCCGGATCGCACAGGACGATTTCGAACAGCAGGCCGTCACCGTCGGCACCGCGCGCGACCGTCAACGCGCCGCCATGCGCGCGCGCGATCCGGTCGACCAGCGACAGGCCAATCCCCGATCCCTCGACACCGTGCTCGCCGCCGCGCCAGAAGCGCTCCGTGAGCCGCGCGATATCCGCCTCCGAAACGCCGCGGCCATTGTCGGCCACGCTCAACCGTGCGCCCGGCCCCGCGCGAACGACGATCGCCGCGTCGCCCGGCGTATATTTGGCGGCATTGTCGACCAGATTTTCGAGCGCCAGCACGATCGCCTCGCGGTGGCCGTCGATCGAAGCGACCGGTGCGGCGATGTCGAGCGCGATCGTCCGTCCGCCGGCGACGATCCCGGGTGCGCGGTCTGCGACCACGCTCTCGGCCACCTCGGCCAGATCGAACCTGCCCGCATCGCGCGTTCGCGGTTGTTCGAGCTCGGCGAGCGAGAGCAATTGCCCGATCACGCGCGCGGCGCGGTCGACCGCGGCCATCAGGTCGGCGCGGACGCCGACATCGCCGATCGCGTCGGCGCGCAAGCGGATCGCGGCGAGCGGGGTGCGCAATTCGTGCGCGACATCGGCGGCGAACGCGCCCTGGACGTGGAGCGCCTCGACCAGCCGGTCGAGCGCGGCGTTGGTGGCTTCGGCGAGCGGCTCGGCCTCGCGCGGCAACACGCCGAGCGGCAGGCGCGTTTCGAACGAGCGTGGGCCGATCGTCGCGGCGATCGCCGAGACCGCGCGCATCCGCAGCGTCAGCCGCCGCGCGAGCAATACCCCGATCAGCGGCACGAGCGCGGCGATCGGCAGGATCAGCAGCGCGAAGCGCTTGAGGAAGGTGCGAACGATGTCGTCGGTGACGACTTCGGGGTCGGTATCGTCCTGCGACACGACGATCCAGCCGCCGCCGCGTATCGGCAGGCTATAGCCCTCGACCGCGCCGCGGCGGAAGAAACGACGGTTGCCGTCGAGCGGCGCTGCGGCGAGGATCGCGCGGCGCGGCGGGCCGCTGCTGCTGGCGATCCGCCGATCGGCGGAGAAGGTCGCAACCGCCATCCCGCTCGTCAGCGGCACCGCCGCCATTCGGTGTCTGGCGCGCGCATCGGCGATAATTTCGGCCTGGCGCTGCAGCAACGTGCGCTGGAAATGGTCGGCGGTCTGGTGGAGCAGCGTCGTCGCGCTCCACAACAAGGTCAGCGTCGCGATCACCGCGACCGCGATGTGGAGCACGACGAACTGCCCGAGCAGCGAGCGCGGCGCGGTCATCGCGGTGCTGCGGCGAGCAGCATATAGCCGACGCCGCGCACCGTCTCGATCCGCGCGCCGGTCGCGGCCTCGTCGAGCCGCTTGCGCAGGCGGTGGACATAGACCTCGATCGCGTTCGATCCGAGATCGCCGTCGAGCCCGAACAGATGATCCTCGGCGCTGCGCTTGGGGACGACCTTGCCGACGCGGCGCAGCAGCAATTCGAGCAATTCGGTCTCGCGCGCCGACAGGGCGAGCACGCGCTCGCCGACCGAGGCGACGCGCGTCTCGACCGCATAGCGCAGCGCGCCGCATTCGAGCGAGCGCCCGACATAGCCGTCGCGGCGGCGCAGGATCGCGAGCAACCGTGCGTAGAGTTCGTCGAGGTCGAACGGCTTAACCATATATTCGTCGGCGCCGGCGTTGAGCGCGCGGATCCGCGCATCGATCGCCCCGCGCGCGCTGAGCACCAGCACCGGGCGCGTATCGCCGCGCGTGCGCATCCGCGTCAGCAACCCCATGCCGTCGCCATCGGGCAGGCCGAGGTCGAGCAGCACCGCGGCATAATCGCTCGCTTCGAGATAGGCCTCTGCGGCTTCCAGCGTGCGCGCGTGGTCGATCGCGACGCCGCGCCGCACCAGCGCATCGGCCAATGCCACTGCGACCGCTTCTTCATCGTCGACCAATAGTACGCGCATCGGACCTTTTCTTTGTGCACCGCGGCATTTGTAAGCCGACTGTAAGCGAGCAGGCCTAGGGCTGACAGCCTAATCACAGCAGGTCCTCGCGATGCACTCGACCGTACCCCCCCAGACCCTGCCTCATACGCGAAGCCTGTCGCGGGGGACGCAACTGCGCTGGCTCGCCATCGCCGCGGGGGTGGCGATCGGGCTGGCCTTGCTGTGGGCCGCGATCGGCGCGCTGTTCCACCATGACGCGGCGCCCCCGCCGAGCACGCCGCCCGGCACGCTCCGACTGACAGCCGAGCAGATGGCCGGGCTCAAGACGCAGCGGATCGGCCTTGGCGATTCGGATCATCGCACGCTGGCGAGCGGCGCGATCACCGTCGATGGCGATCGCAGCACGCCGGTGCTGCTGCCCTATGCCGGCCAGGTGGTGAAGGTGCTCGCCGATGCCGGGCAATATGTTAAGCCGGGGCAGCCGCTGCTGCTGATCCAGACGAGCGATTTCGTAGATGCGCGCAGTGGCCTGTTCGGCGCGCGCGCGGCGCTGCAGAACGCGCAGGCGCAGCTCGCCACCGCGACGCGCAACGCCGAGCGCCAGCGCCAGATCTTCGAGACCGCAGGCGGCGCGCAGAAGGATTACCAGCAGGCGCAGACCGACCTGATCGCGGCGCAAGCCACCGCGCGCACCGCCGAGGCGGCGCTCGGCGCGGCGCGCGACAAGCTCGCGATCCTCGGCAAATCGCCGGGCGAGATCGGTGCGCTCGAACGCGTCGGCGAAGTGTCGGGGATCCACGACCGCACCACGCTGCACGCGCCGGTCGGCGGGCTGATCGCCTCGCGCGACGTGGCGGCGGGGCAATATGTCTCGCAGGGCGGCGACAAGCCGGTGATGACGATCACCGATCCGTCGCGCGTCTGGCTGATCGCGCAGCTCGCCGAGGGCGACGCGAGCGCGGTGCATGTCGGCGATGCGGTGACGGTGACGACCCCCGCTTTGCCGGGGCGCAGCTTTCACGCGACGATCGATCTGGTCGGTGCGGCGCTCGACCCGCAGACGCACCGCTTGCCGGTGCGCGCGACGATCGCCAATCCCGACGGCGCGCTGAAACCGCAGATGTTCGCGAGCTTCTCGATCCAGCGGCCGCAGCAGAGCGCGGCGCTGCGCGTGCCCACTGCCGCGGTGATCCATGAGGGCGATAGCGCGCGGGTCTGGGTCGTGCGGCCCGACGGTCTGCTGCAGGCGCGCACCGTCACCGCCGGGGACGAACAGGACGGCCAGGTCGTCATCCTGAGCGGGCTCAAGTCGGGCGAACGAATCGTCACGGCGGGCGCGCTGTTCGTCAACGAGGCTGGTCTCGGCGAATGAACAAGATCGTCGAATTCTCGCTGCGTCAGCGGCTGCTGATCGTCGGCATCTTTGCCGCCATGCTCGTGGCGGGTGCGATCGGCTTCTGGAACCTCAATATCGAGGCCTATCCCGATCCCGTCCCGCCGATGGTCGAGGTCATCACGCAGACGCAAGGCCTGTCGGCCGAGGAGATGGAGCGCAACGTCACCATCCCGATCGAGGTCGGCATGGCGGGCATTCCGCACCTGACGGCGATCCGCGCGATCTCGCTGTTCGGCCTGTCCGACATCAAGATCCAGTTCAGCTACGATCTCACCAACGAGGCCGCCAAGCAGCAGGTGATCAACCGCCTGTCGCAGTTGCCGCCGTTATCGGGCGGGGCGCAGCCGACGCTGTCGCCGACGAGTCCGGTGGGGGAAATCTATCGCTACAAGATCACCGCGCCGCCGGGCTATTCGGTGATGGATCTGAAGACGCTGCAGGACTGGGTGCTGCAGCGCCGCTTCAAGCGCATCCCGGGCGTGATCGACGTGACGGGCTGGGGCGGCAAATTGCGCGCCTATGACGTGGTGATCGACAATGACCGACTCGCGGCGCACGGCGTCACGGTGTCGCAGGTGCTCGCCGCGCTGTCCAAGAGCGACGGCAATGTCGGCGGGCAGACGATCAATTTCGGCGCGCAGGCGGCGATCGTCCGCGGCGTCGGGCTGATCCAGTCGGTCGGTGGCATCGAGAACGTGCTGGTCGGCAGCGCGAACGGGCAGCCGATCCTGTTGAAGGACGTCGCGCGCGTCCAGATCGGCAACGAGCCGCGGCTCGGCATCGCGGGCTACAACAACGAAGACGACATCGTGCAGGGCATCGTGCTGATGCAGCGCGGCGCGCAGTCGATGCCGACGATCCAGGCGGTGCAGAAGGAAGTGTCCGACATCAACGCCTCGGGGCTGTTGCCGCCGGGCGTCCATCTCGACCGCGTCTATGATCGATCGGACCTGATCAAGCTGACGATCCACACCGTGCTCGAGAATCTCGTCGCCGGCATCGCGCTGATCTTCTTCCTGCAATGGGCGTTCCTCGGCAATTTGCGCAGCGCGATCATCGTCGCGGCGACGATCCCGTTCGCGCTCGCTTTCGCGATCCTGATCCTCGTGCTGCAGGGCGAGAGCGCGAACCTGCTGTCGGTCGGCGCGCTCGATTTCGGGCTGGTGGTCGATGCGAGCGTGATCATGGTCGAGAACGTCTTCCGCCATATGGTCGAGCGTTCGGCGCACGTCGAAAACGGGCGCGGGCATTATACGCTGGCGAGCCGCTTCTCGGCGGTGCTCGGCGCGAGCCATGAGGTTAGCCGCGGGATCTTCTTCGCCGCCGCGATCATCATCGCGAGCTTCCTGCCGCTGTTCACGCTGACCGGGGTCGAGGGGCATATCTTCGGGCCGATGGCGAAGACCTATGCCTATGCCATCACCGGCGGGCTGATCGCGACCTTCACGGTCGCCCCGGTGCTCGCGACGCTGCTGCTCCCTGACAAGCTGTCCGAGGTCGAGACGTGGATCGTCGGCAAGCTGCGCCGCGCCTACGAACCCGCCGCCGCCTTCGCGCTCGGCAACCGTTTGCTGGCGGTCGGTGGGGCGCTGCTGCTGCTTGCCGCGGCGATGGTCGGAGTGCGCTCGCTCGGGATCGAATTCCTGCCGCATCTCGAGGAGGGCAATATGTACATCCGCGCGAGCCTCCCCGCATCGATCAGCCTCGAGGCGGGGCAGCCGGTGGTCGATGGCGTGCGGCGGATGATCGCCAGCTACCCGGAAGTCGAATCGGTGCTCTCGGCGCACGGCCGTCCCGATGACGGGACCGACTCGACCGGCTTCTTCAACGCCGAATTCTTCGTGCCGCTCAAGCCCTTCGGCACCTGGCCCGCGGGCGAGACGAAGGAGACGCTGACCGCCGAATTGTCGAAGAAGCTTCAGGCGAAGTACCCGGGCGTCGATTTCTCCTTCTCGCAATATATCGAGGACAATGTCGAGGAAGCCGCCTCGGGGGTGAAGGGCGCCAATTCGATCAAGCTGTTCGGCCCCGATCTCGCGACGCTCGAACACTATGCCGACCTGATCAAGGACAAGATGGCCAAGGTCCCCGGCATCGTCGATCTCGGCGTGTTCCAGTCGCTCGGGCAGCCGACGGTGCGGATCGACGTCGATCGCGCGCGCGCGTCGCGCTACGGCCTGACGCCCGACGACATCAACGCCACCGTCGCCGCGGCGATCGGCGGGCAGTCGAATGCCGATCTGTACGAGAAGGGCACCGATCGCCACTTCCCGATCATCGTCCGGCTGCGCACCGAACAGCGCGACAGCATCGACGCGATCCGGCGGATCACCGTCGGCGCGCCTGCGCCCAACGGCACCGGCACGATCCAGGTGCCTTTGTCCGAAGTCGCCGACGTCAAGCTGACCTCGGGCGCGTCGTTCATCTATCGCGAGCATCAGGAACGCTACATCCCGATCAAATTCTCGGTGCGCGGACGCGATCTCGGTGGTGCGGTTGATCAGGCGCGCGCGGAGATCACGCGCAGCGTGCATCTTCCGCCGGGCTATCACCTCGAATGGGCGGGCGAGCTCGACAATCTCAACAATGCCGTCGCGCGGCTCGAGGTGGTGGTGCCGATCAGCCTGTTGCTGATCCTGCTGCTGCTCTACGCCAATTTCGGCTCGATCCGTGATAGCCTGCTGGCTTTCTCGGCGATTCCGATGGCGATCATCGGCGGCGTGCTCGCGCTTGCGGTATCGGGGACGGCGTTCAGCATCTCCTCGGCGATCGGCTTCGTCGCGCTGTTCGGGATTGCGGTGATGGACGGCATCCTGGTCGTCACCACCTTCAATCACGCGATCGACGAAGGCATACCGCGCGAAGGCGCGATCGCGACGACGGTGCGGCATAGCTTGCGGCCGGTGGTGATGACCTGCCTCGTCGCGGCGATCGGGTTGCTGCCCGCCGCGCTCTCGAACGGCATCGGCAGCCAGGTGCAGAAGCCGCTCGCGCTCGTCGTGGTCGGCGGGATGACGCTCGCGCCGATCCTGATCCTGCTCGTGCTGCCGGTGCTGATCGACCTGTTCTCGCACCGCGTCGCGCCCGAGGATCGCGGCGCGCATGGCCGCGATGTCGGGCACCATCCGCATCGCGCGGACGAAGGGGAGGCGCTGGCATGAAGCGGATCGCGATCAGCCTGCTCGCGCTCGGCGTGAGCGCCTGCGCCATGGGGCCGCGCGACGTCGCGCCGCCGGTCGCGCTGCCGCCGGCGACCGCGCCGGAGCGCTTCGCGCCGCCGCAGGGGCCGACGCAGGTGACGCGCGTTGCCGAAGTCCCGCGCGAATGGTGGCGCAGCTTCGGCAGCAGCGAGCTCGACACGCTGGTCGGCGAGGCGATGGCGCACGCCACCGACATCGCGGTTGCCGATGCGACCTTGCGCCAGGCGCGCGAGCAGGCATCCGCCACCGCGGGCAGCGCGCTGCCGCAAGTCGATGCCAGTTACCAGGCGCAGCGCACGCGCGTCTCGAATGCGCTTTCGCCCGCGGTGATCGACTCGAACCAGCAGCTCTATACGCTCCACACCGCGCAGCTGAGCGTCACCTACAACCCCGATCTGTTCGGCGGCATCAAGACGCGGATCCGCTCGGCGCGCGCGCTCGCCGAAGTACAACGTCACCGGCTCGACGCCGCGCGCACGACAGTCCTCGCCAATCTCGTCCAGGCGGTGATCCAGCGCGCCTCGCTCGCCGACCAAATCGCCGCGTTGCAGACGAGCGTCGCGGTCAATCGCGACATCCTGACGCAATTGCTCAAGCGCCAGCAACTCGGCGCGGTCGGTGCGGCGGACGTCGCGACGCAACAGGCGGCGCTCGCCACCGCGCAAAGCGCGCTGCCCGCGCTGGTCCGCGCCGAGGCGCATCAGCGCGTCGTGATCGCTACGCTGATCGGTCGAACCCCGGGCAGCGCGCTACCCGCATTGCCGACGCTCGCGGCATTGGCCTTGCCGCAGGATCTGCCGGTGCTGCTTCCCTCGGACCTCGTCGCGCGGCGGCCCGATGTCGGTGCGGCGCGTGCGCAGCTCGAGGGCGCGGCGGCCGATGTCGGCACTGCGATCGCGGCGCGGCTGCCGAGCATCCAACTCGAAGCGACGGGTGGCGGCACGTCGCAGCACCTGTTCGACATGTTCAAGAGCGGCAATCCGTTCTGGTCGGTGCTCGGCGGCGTGACGCAGCCGATCTTCCACGCCGGGTCGCTGCGGCACCAGCAACGCGCCGCCGAGGCCGCGCTCGATGGGGCCAAGGCGCAATATCGCGCGACCGTGCTGCAGGCGTTCGGCGACGTGTCCGATGCGCTCACCGGGCTCAAGACCGATGCCGATGCCTACGATGCGGCGTCGCGCGCAGGCGATTCGTCGGCGCGCGCGCTTGGCTTCATCCGGCGCCAGCTCGCGCTCGGCGATGTCGGGACGCTGGCGTTGCTCAATGCGACCGCGACCGATGCGCAAGCGCGCTCGCTCGTCATCCAGGCGCGCGCGGCGCGCCTGAGCGACACGGTCGCGCTCTACCAGGCGGCGGGCGGCGGCGTGGCGGGCAATTAGGCGCGGGGTATCGACCGCGGCTGCGCCGCCGCCGTCACATCAGGTGGAGATAGGCCGGGTTGAAATCGGCGACGCGGCACAAGGCGTCCCAATCCTGCACGACGAACATCCGGCGGTCGCGCGCGATCAGCTGTTCGGCCTCGAGATGCTGCAGCATCCGGTTGACATGGACCGGGGTGAGCGCGGTCGCGTCGGCGATCTGTTCCTGGCTCATCGGCAGTTCGAAACGCCGCTGCATTTCGGTGAGCGGAACGCCGTCGCGCCGATAGATCAATTCGCACAGCAGATGCGCGATCCGCGTGCGCGCGTCGCGGCGGCCGACGTTGAGGATCCATTCGCGGTGCATCGCGCCGTCGATCAGCAAATCGCGCCACAGCGCGCGCGCGATCGCGGGGCGCGAATCGATCGTCGCGCGGATCGCCTCGATCGGGATCCACGCGATCCGCGCTTCGTTGAGCGCCTGGACATTATGGTCGGCGGTGCGCAATTCCAGATGATGCAGGTCGACCAGATCGCCGCGGCGGTGGAACGAGAGGATCTGGCGCTGCCCGACCCCGGTCAGCTTGCTGCGGAAGGCATGGCCGTCGAGCACCAGGCTGCAATCGCGCACCATTTGCCCGTCGCGCAGCAGATAGCCGTTCCCGCGGACGGTCTGCGCGCGATACGGCCAGGCGCGGATCGCCGCGCGGTCGCCCTCGTCGAGCCGGGCGAGGCGGTGCAGTTTTGCAATGAGCGGGCCGAACAGATCGTCGGGCGGGATGATCCCGCGCGGCGCTAGGTCGGGTGCTGGTCGAACCGTCTGCTGTTCCATATGGCCCGGATCGATTGAGGAAAACGCTCCAGCATCACACTTGGCGAACGCGCTGACACCTGACTGTGTAAAAGTATCGTAAAAACGGCAATAAAGTAGATCAATTTTACTAGGGCTTTATCGAAATTTGCTGCGGCTATTCTGCTCGCGAACCGCGCATTGGGCGCTATTTCGACGTTATTGCAATAGATTGCGCTCGGGAAACACGGTGATCGCGCCCCGCTTGCGCTGCTCCCACAGTCCTTTCAGCGCGAAAGCAATCTGGCAGTGGAGACCGGTTTCGTGCAGTGCAAACCGCGTCTGCGCGGCGAGCTGAGCAGGCAATGCCTGCTCGATGAACGCGCGTCCGACGCCATAATGGCATGAATGGCCCGTACCACGCGGTGTCCCCGATTCGGTCCAGTCGAGCCGCATCTCGCCGTCCACGACCGCCCAGCCGATCTCCAGCCGCCCCGCAGGATGCGACAGCGCGCCGAACTTGAGCGCGTTGGTGACCAGCTCGTGGATCGCCAGTCCCACCGCTTGCGCCTCCGCCGGCTGCAGGCAAATGGCGCGTCCGGCGAGCGTGATTCGCGCATCCTCACCGAACTGGAAATCGCGCAACTCGTCGCGAATGAGCATCTCGAGATCGTACGCGTTGCTCGGATGATGATGAAATCGCGCCAGGACTTCCAGCCGCCCGCGGAAATGGTGCGCGATCGCTTCGGTCGTCCCGCCCGACGCGACGCTGTCGGTGAAGAACGACCGGACCGCAGCGAGCAAGGAATCGCCGCGCTCACGCTCGCGGTCCAGCGCGACGGTCGCGGCATCGAGCCGAAGCTTGGCGGCGACGAGTTCGCGCCGCAGGCGGTCGACGTCTCCGGTCGTCTCGACAGTCGCGATCATACGGTGTCGGGCCACGGACGTCACCTCAAGGCGAGTATACGATCCGGGCAACGCATCACCGCGCAGGAGGGTTCCCTTGCGCGACCGGCCGCGCCGCGCTTGGCAAGCGGGGCGCGGTACCGGACGCGGCGGGCGGGCGAGCGCGCGGCGCTCACTCCCCCTTATGCGGGCAGATCAGATATTTCGCCCCGGTCGCGCGGCGATTGTATGCCGCGAACACGTCGGGCTGGAGCGCCTCGACCAGCGAAATCTCGTGCGTGTAGCGGCTCGCGAAGGTGGTGGTCAGCTCGGCGACGACGCGGTCCTTCAGTTGCTGGACGACGGCGGGGCCGACCTTGACGAGGAACGGCGTCAGCAGGAAGCCGCCGAGCGCCCAGCTGAAACCGAAGCTGTTGCGGTTGAGCGTGGTCGGCGCGACGTCGAGCCCGCCATAGATATAGACCTGCTTGAACGTGTCCGAGCCGTAGCGGCTGTAGGTCGTCATCCGCTTGACCGCGGCCGCCTCCATGCACGCGAGCAATTGCCCAGCGAGCTTGCCGCCGCCGATCGCATCGAAGGCGAGCGTCGCGCCGGTCTCGACGATCATCGCGGTCAGCGTGTCGAGGAAATCGGGCTGGCTCGAATCGGCGACGTACTGCGCGCCGATCCCGTGGAGCAGCTCGGCCTGCGCCGGGCTGCGCACGACGTTGACGAGCGGGATGCCGTCCGCGAGGCAGATCTTGACGAGCATCTGGCCGAGGTTCGAGGCGGCGGCGGTGTGGATCAGCGCGGTATGCCCCTCGCGGCGCATCACTTCGGTCATCGCGAGCGAGGTCAGCGGGTTGACGAAGCACGAGGCGGCGTCGGCAGGGGCGGTGCCGTCGGGCAGGACCATGCAGTCGGCGACGCGCAGCACGCGATATTGCGCGTACATCGCGCCGCCGAGCATCGCCACGGTCTTGCCGAGCAACGCCTGCGCCGCGTCCGACGCGCCCGCCTTGACGACGATCCCGGCGCCTTCGTTGCCGATCGGCATCGCTTCGTCGAGCCGGCCCGCCATCGCGCGCATTCCACCCGGCGGTACGTCGGCAGTGACGAGCGGATGGCCGTCGCGCGTCGTCGCGGTGGCGGTGCTCATGTCGGCGGCGCCGAACAACAGGCCGAGGTCGGACGGGTTAATCGGGGTGGCCAGCACCTTGACGACGACCTGGTCATCGCGCGGCTCCGCAACCGGTTGATCAATCAGGGAAACCTCGAGCTGCGCGGCCTTGGTGACGCGCGACAGCATTTGCAGGCCGGTATTGGGAACGTGTTCGGTCATGGCAATGTCCTCTCCTTTTCGCGCGTGTCTAGCCGTTCGGTGGCAAGCACGCGAGCGCGAACGCGGTTTCTTCGTCGCGGATCGTTTGATACGAACGCGCGGTACGGCGGCGCGGGGCATCATGCGAGGCGACCGTGGCGTGGCGTAGCGAGGCGGAATGAGCAATTGTGCAACCGGGGTGACGGGCCTCGACGAGATCCTGGCCGGCGGGTTGAGCCGCGGCCGCCTGTTCCTGCTCGAAGGCAGCCCCGGCACCGGCAAGACGACGATCGCGACGCAGTTCCTGATGGCGGGCGTCGCCGCAGGCGAGCGCACGCTCTACATCACTCTGTCCGAGACCGAGGAGGAATTGCGCGATGGCGCCGCCTCGCATGGCTGGACGCTCCCGCCCGAACTAACCGTTTACGAACTGGTCCCGCCGGAAAGCCTGCTCGATGCCGACCAGCAGCAGAGCCTGCTCTATTCCTCCGATCTCGAGCTCGGCGAAACGACCAAGCGAATCTTCGAGGCGTTCGAACGGATCAAGCCGACGCGCGTGGTGCTCGACAGCCTGTCCGAAATCCGCCTGCTGGCGCAGAGCTCGCTGCGCTATCGCCGCCAGATCCTGGCGCTCAAGCATTATTTCTCCAAGGCCGACGCCACGGTGCTGATGCTCGACGATCTGACCGCCGACGTTGGCGACAAGGCGGTGCACAGCGTGGCGCATGCCGTGATCCGGCTCGAGGAGCTGTCGCCCAATTACGGGTCCGAGCGCCGGCGCCTGCGCGTGCTCAAATATCGCGGTCGCAAATATCTCGGCGGCTATCACGACTTCGTCATCGATACCGGCGGGGTGCGCGCCTTCCCGCGCCTGGTCGCGGCGGTGCACAAGACCGAGTTCGTCCGCGAGACCGTCGGCATCGCCGATCCGGCGTTCAACGCGCTGATCGGCGGGGGCTTCGAACGCGGCGCGAGCACCTTGATCCTCGGCCCGGCGGGCACCGGCAAATCGCTGCTGACGCTCGGCTTCGTCAAGGCCGCGGTGGAGCGCGGCGAACGCGCCGCGATGTTCGTCTTCGACGAGGAGCTGGGCCTGCTGTTCGAGCGCGCGCGGGGCCTCGGGATCGATCTGCGTGCGATGGTCGCCACGGGCGACCTGGCGATCGAACAGATCGACGCGGCCGAACTCGCGCCCGGGGAATTTTCCGAACGAGTCCGCAGCTGCGTCGAACGCCATGCGGCGCGGACCGTCGTGGTCGACAGCCTCAACGGCTATCAGGCGGCGATGCCCGAGGAGCAGGCGCTGATCCTGCACATGCACGAGCTGCTGCAATATCTGAACCGCCAGGGGGTGATGACCTTCCTGACCGTCGCGCAGCACGGCCTGGTCGGCGACATGCGCTCGCCGGTCGATGTCACCTATCTCGCCGACACGGTGATTCTGCTGCGATATTTCGAAGCGCGCGGACGGGTCCGAAGGGCGATTTCGGTCGTTAAGAAACGGACCGGCTCCCATGAGGACACGATCCGCGAGTTCATGATCGGCAAGGACGGGATCACGCTGGGTGAGCCGTTGACGGGCTTTCAAGGCGTGTTGCGGGGCGTGCCGACCTTGCTGGGGGACGGCGATGGGCTGTTAGACACAAAGGCTTGAACGACCGTTGAACCGTACGTTTGCAGAAGGGGCCGTAGTGCTTGCGCCACGCGGCCGCGATGGCGCGATCGCGCAGGCGATGCTGGGCGAGGCCGGGCTGGGCGCGGAGACCGTGGCCGACCTGTCGGCGCTGGTCGCCACGCTGCGGCGCGGCGCCGGGTTCGCGATCGTCACCGAAGAAGCGCTGCGCACCGCCGACCTGCGGGAGCTCGCAGCGTTTCTGGGCGATCAGCAGGAATGGTCGGACTTCCCCTTCATCCTGCTGACCGAGCGCGGCGGCGGGCTCGAGCGCAACCCCGGCGCGGTGCGTCTGCTCGAGACGCTCGGCAACGTCACCTTTCTCGAACGGCCGTTCCATCCGACCACGCTGATCAGCCTCGCCCGCGCGGCGTTGCGTGCTCGCGTGCGCCAATATCAGGCGCGCGCACGGCTCGAGGAGATCAACGACGGCCAGGCCAGCCTCAAGCTTGCGCTGTCGGCGGGCGGGCTCGGCACCTGGACGCTGGCGGTCCCGGCGCGGACGATGACCGCGGTGCCCGAATTCAAGGCGCAGTTCGGCCGCACGGCGGACGAGCGCTTCGACTATCCCGATCTCCTGGCGGCGACGCATCCCAAGGACCGCGCGCTGCTCGAGGACGCGCTCGCGGAGTCGATCGCGACGGGGATCGACCTCGATCTCGAGGCGCGGTGCTACTGGCCGGACGCATCGCTGCACTGGGTGCAGATCAACGGGCGCGTCGAGCGCGATGCGGCTGGCGCGGTGGTCCGGCTGGTCGGCGTGTCGCGCGAGATCACCGAGCGCCGGCTCGACGAAACGCGCCAGCGCGCGCTGCTCGAGCTCGGTGACGCCTTGCGCCACATGACCGACGGCGACGAGATGTCGTTCCTCGCCGCGCGCATCCTCGGCGAGACGATGGGGGTAAGCCGCGCGGGCTATGGCACGATCGACCCGGTGCGCGAAACGATCACCGTCAAGCGCGACTGGAACATGCCGGGGATCGAGAGCCTTGCCGGCACGCTGCAGTTTCGCGATTACGGATCGTATATCGAGGATCTCAAGCGCGGCGACACCGCGGCGATCGCCGACGTGCGGCTCGATCCGCGCACGGCCGAGGGCGCGAGCGCGCTCGAGGCGATCTCGGCCCGCGGCTTCATCAACATGCCGATCGTCGACAATGGCAAGTTCGTCGCCTTGCTCTATCTCAACCATGCCGATGTGCGCCCCTGGTCGCCCGAGGACATCGCCTTCATCCGCGACGTCGCCAACCGTACGCAGTCGGCGATCGAGCGGCGCAACGCCGAGACCGCGCTCGCCGACCTCGCCGACTCGCTCGAGCGCGAGGTCGAAGTGCGGACGCGCGAGCGCGACCGGACGTGGCAGAATTCGCAGGATTTGCTCGCCGTGATCGATGCGGGCGCCCTGTTCGTCGCGGTCAATCCCGCCTGGACCGAAATCCTCGGCTGGTCGCCGCGCGAGATGGAGGGGCGGGCCTATAGCGCGTTCGTCCACCCCGACGACGCGACAGCGACCGAGGCGGCGTATCGCCGCGCGCAGGTCGGGCGCTTGCGCCAGTTCGAAAACCGTATGCGGCACCGCGACGGGAGCTATCGTTGGGTGTCGTGGGTCGCCTCGTCGGGCGACGGGCTGGTCTATGCCAGCGGGCGTCACGTCACTGCGGAGAAGGAGGCGCGGCTCGAGCTCGAGGCGGCGCAGGCGCAGTTGCGCCAGGCGCAGAAGATGGAGGCGGTCGGCCAGCTGACCGGCGGCATCGCGCACGATTTCAACAATCTGCTGACCGCGATCTCGGGCAGCCTCGAGCTGATGCAGGTGCGGATCCGCCAGGGGCGGAGCGCGGACGTCGAGCGCTATGTCGCGGCGGCGCAACAGGCCGCGAAGCGCGCCGCGGCGCTGACTCACCGGCTGCTCGCTTTCTCGCGTCGGCAGACGCTCGACCCACGACCGACCGACATCAACCGCCTGATCGTCAGCCTCGACGATCTGCTGCGGCGCTCGGTCGGGCCGACGATCGAGCTCGAAGTGGTCGGCGCCGGCGGGCTGTGGACGACGCTGATCGACCCCAACCAGCTCGAGAATGCGTTGCTCAATTTGTGCATCAACGCGCGCGACGCGATGCCCGACGGCGGTCGCATCACGATCGAGACCGCCAACAAATGGCTCGACGACAAGGGCGCGGCCGAGCGGCAGGTGCCGCCGGGGCAATATGTCTCGCTTTGCGTCACCGATACGGGCTCGGGGATGGACGCCGAGACGATCGAGCGCGCGTTCGACCCGTTCTTCACCACCAAGCCGCTCGGCGAGGGGACCGGGCTCGGCCTGTCGATGATCTATGGCTTCGTCCGCCAGTCGGGCGGGCAGGTGCGGATCTATTCCGAGCTCGGCCACGGCACGACGATGTGCCTCTATTTCCCGCGCGTCATCGGCCAGGATGCGCTCGACGAGGTCGCGGCGCCGACCGAGGCGGCGCTGCCGCTGGCGAGCGGGGAGACGGTGCTCGTCGTCGATGACGAGGACGCGGTGCGGATGCTGGTGACCGATCTGCTCAGCGATATGGGGTGCCAATATCTCGAGGCGGCCGACGGGCCGGCGGGGCTCGCGATCCTCGATTCGCCGGCGCGGATCGACCTGCTGATCACCGATGTCGGCCTGCCCAAGGGGATGAACGGGCGCCAGCTCGCCGATGCGGCGCGGCAGAAGCGGCCCGATCTCAAGATCCTGTTCATCACCGGCTATGCCGAGAATGCGGTGATCGGCAACGGACATCTCGATCCCGGCATGCACATCCTCACCAAGCCGTTCCCGATGGACGTGATGAGCGCGCGGATCCGCGAGCTGCTCGGGACGGAGAGCGAGGGCGCGAGCGTGGTGGCCGACCGACTTTCGCCCGCGACGGCGCCGGACTAGCCCTTCAGCCGCTGCGGCAGCCCGGCGATCACGAAATCGACCTGCGCCACCGCCGCCGCGACGCGCTGGTTGAGCAGACCCGCCACGTCGCGGAACCGCCGCGCCAGCGCATTGTCGGGGACGATCCCGAAACCGACCTCGTTCGACACCAGGATGATGCGGGCGCTGGTCCGCTCGAGCGTCGCGACGAGCGCCGCCGCGGCGGCATCGGTATCGGCGTCGGCGAGCAGCAGGTTCGACGCCCAGAGCGTCAGGCAATCGACCAGCACGGTCGCGCCGGGCCGGTCGGCGGCGGCGATCGCTTCGGCGAGCGCGAGCGGCGCCTCGAGCGTGCGCCAGCGCGCGTCGCGATCGGCGCGGTGGCGCGCGATGCGGTCGGTCATCTCGCGGTCGAAGGCCTGTGCGGTGGCGATGAAGACGAGCGCGCCGCCGCTCGCTTCGGCGACCGCCTGCGCGTGGCGGCTCTTGCCCGAGCGCGCGCCGCCGAGCACCAGCAGGCTTTTCAGGGGGGTGGGCATCGGCGGCGTCCTTGTCGTGGGCTTGCGCGCGGCAAGCGGATTGGCGATGGCATCCGCCATGCCGCAAGTCGAGAGCCAGGCCGTGTCCGCACTGACGATCCATGGCGGCCGCATCGACGCTGCGGCGGCGCGCTACCCGGATGCGCCTGGTCCGTGGCTCGATCTGTCGACCGGGATCAACCCGAACGGCTATGATTCCGCGGCGCTGGCGCTCGCCAACCCGCATGCGCTCCCTTCGCCGAGCCGGCTGGCGGCGCTCGAGCAAGCGGCGGCGGCGGCGTTCGGCATGACGTGCGGGGCGATCGCGGCGCTGCCCGGCAGCGAGATCGGGCTGCGCTTGCTCGCAACGCTCGACCTGCCGCGACCGGCGCGGGTCGTCGCGCCGAGCTATGGATCGCATGCCGCGGCGTTGCCCGATGCGACGCCGGTCGCGTGGGACGCACTGGCCGGAGCAGACTGGCGCAGCGCACTGCTCGCCAACCCCAACAATCCAGACGGGCGCCGCGTCGCGCCCGCGGCATTGCTCGCGCTCGCGCGGTCGCGCGTCGACGACGCATGGCTGGTGATCGACGAGGCGTTCGCCGATGGCGTCGCGGGCGCGAGCGTGCTGCCGTTGCTGCGCGCCGACGACCGGGTGCTGGTGTTTCGCTCGTTCGGCAAATTCTATGGGCTGGCGGGCGTGCGGCTCGGCTTCGTCTGCGGTCCGCAGGCGATCGTCGCGCGCTATCGCGAGCGGCTGGGAAGCTGGCCGGTCTCCTCCGCCGCGATCGAGCTCGGTATCGCGGCGTATCGCGACACGGCATGGCAGGCCGCTACGCGGCGCGATCTCGGCGCGGCGGCGTTCGACCTCGACCGCGTGCTGCGGCGGCACGGCCTCGCGCTACGCGGCGACTGCCCGCTGTTCCGGCTGGTCGAGACGCCCGATGCGCCACTGCTGTTCGAACGGCTGGCGGCGGCGGGGATCCTGACGCGCCCGTTCGACTATGCGCCCGACTGGTTGCGGATCGGGTTGCCGGGCAGCGCAGCGGCCCTGGAACGCCTCGACCGGGCGCTGGGCGGTGGTTGAGCCCGTCGCGCTCGGTGCGCTGGCGCTCGATGCGCTGTTCGGCTGGCCGGGCGGGCTCTATGCGCGGATCGGGCATCCGGTCGGGTGGTGCGCGCGGCTGATCGCGGCGTGCGAGGCACGTTGGAACGACGCCGCACGGATACCGCGCGCGCGCCGGATCGCGGGGATCATCACAGTCGTGCTACTGATCGGCGCGGTTGGCGGCATCGCCTGGGGGCTGACGCTCGGGTTTCGCAGCGCATTCGGCGGCTGGGCGTGGATCGCGGTGGCGCTGCTCGCCTGGCCGGGGTTGGCGCAGCGCAGCCTCGACGATCATGTCCGCCCGGTCGCACACGCGCTCGAAGCGGGTGACCTCCCCGCCGCGCGGGGCGCGGTGGCGATGATCGTCGGGCGCGATACCGACGCGCTCGACGAGGCCGGGGTCGCGCGCGCCGCGATCGAGAGCTTGGCCGAGAGCTTTTGCGACGGCGTCGTCGCACCGTTCTTCTGGCTGCTGCTGTTCGGCTTGCCGGGGCTGTGGATCTACAAGGCGCTCAACACCGCCGACAGCATGATCGGCCACCGTGAACCGCGCTGGGCGATGTTCGGCTGGGCGGCGGCGCGCAGCGACGATGTCGCCAACCTGGTCCCCGCACGGCTGGCCGGCGTGATCCTGTGCGCGGTCGGTGGCGGCGGCTGGGCGACGCTGTGGCGCGATGCGGGCAAGCACGCCTCGCCCAATGCCGGCTGGCCCGAGGCGGCGATGGCGGGCGTGCTCGGGGTGCGGCTTGCCGGGCCGATCGCTTATGACGGCGTTGTCGCCGACAAGCCGTGGATCGGCAGCGGGACGATGACGATCGGCGCGCGCGAGATCCGCCGCGCGCTCAGCGTCTATCGCCGGGGGTGCGCGCTGCTGTGGATCGTGGCAGGGGGCGTCGCATGGGTGCTGTGATGCTGCAGGGGACGGGGTCGGACGTCGGCAAATCGGTGCTGGTCGCCGGCCTGTGTCGTGCCTTCGCTAATCGCGGGCTCGTCGTGCGCCCGTTCAAGCCGCAGAACATGTCGAACAACGCCGCGGTCACTGCGGAGGGCGGCGAGATCGGCCGTGCGCAGGCGACGCAGGCGTTCGCCGCGCGCGTCGCGCCGCATGTCGACATGAACCCGGTGCTGCTCAAGCCGCAGGGCGACCGCACTTCGCAGCTGATCGTCCACGGGCAGGTGCGCGGGACGCTCGCTGCGGCGAACTGGCGCGAGGGGCGTGCCGGGTTGTTGGACGACGTGCTCGCCAGCTATCGGCGCTTGCGCGCCCAGGCCGATATCGTCGTGATCGAGGGCGCGGGGAGCCCGGCCGAGATCAATCTGCGCAGCGGCGACATCGCCAATATGGGCTTCGCGCGCGCGGCGGGAGTGCCGGTGGTGCTGGTCGGCGATATCGACCGCGGCGGGGTGATCGCCTCGCTGGTCGGCACGCGCGTGGTGATCGATCCGGCCGACGCCGCGATGATCCACGGGTTCCTGGTCAACAAGTTTCGCGGCGATCCGGCGCTGTTCGACGACGGCTATCGCGCGATCGAGGCGCGCAGCGGCTGGCGCGGCTTCGGCGTGGTGCCGTGGCTGCCCGAGGCGGTGCGGTTGCCGAGCGAGGATGCGGTGGTGCTCGAACGCCGCAGCGCTGGCGGCGACGGGCGGGTCGTTATCGCATGCCCCATCACCGCGCGGATCGCCAATTTCGACGATCTCGACCCGCTGCGGCTCGAGCGCGACGTGGAAGTGGTGATGGTGCCGCCCGGCCAACCGATCCCGGATGCCGCGCTGATCGTGCTGGCGGGATCGAAGGCGACGATCGCCGACCTGGCGTTCGTGCGCGCGCAGGGGTGGGATATCGACATCCGCGCGCACCACCGGCGCGGGCGGCCCGTGCTGGGGTTGTGCGGCGGGTATCAGATGCTCGGGCGCGTCGTCTCCGATCCGCATGGGATCGAGGGGCCGGTCGGCTCGGTGCCGGGGCTCGGCCTGCTCGACGTCGAAACCGAGATCGGCCGCGCCAAGACCGTCGGCGCGGTCAGCGGGACGGCGCTCGGCGCGCCGTTCGACGGCTATGAGATCCATATGGGGCGGACCACCGGCCCCGATACCGCGCGGCCGGTCGGGCAGTTCGGGGATGGCCGCGCCGAGGGTGCGATGAGCGCCGACGGATTGGTGTGCGGCAGTTATGTCCACGGCCTGCTCGGCGATGCGCGGCAGCGCGCGGCGTGGCTCGCGCGGATCGGCGTCGATGGCGCCGGGCCCGATCACCGCGCCTCGATCGACGCCGCGCTCGACGCGATCGCCGCGACGCTCGAACGGCATGTCGATGTGGACGCGCTTATCGCGCTGTCACAGACCGCACGCGACGATCGCGAGCAATAGGCCGGTCTCGACCAGTTCGATCCCCGCGCCGTGGCAATCGCCGCTCACGCCGCCGACCCGCCAGCGCAGCCACAGCCCGAAGCCGAGGATCAGCAGCGGCGTCGCCAGCAGCGCCGGCACGGCCACCGCCGCGCCGGCCAGGACCAGCGCCCAGCCGATCAGGTCGCGCGCGCGCGCTGCGGTCGCCACGCGCGCGCCGAGCCCGTCGCGCAGCGGCGGCAACCAGCGTGCCCAGGCGAGCGGCGCGATCCGCGCGGCGAAGGGTAGGAGGATGACGGGCCACCACGCGACGCCCGCGATTGCATGGAGCAGGACGAGCTTGGCGAGCAGCTGCAGCACGATCGTGACGACCCCGAAGCTGCCGATATGCGGATCCGCCATCACCGCGAGCAGCCGCGTCCGGTCGCCATGCGCCGCGCCGAGGCCATCGGCGAGGTCGCCGAGCCCATCGAGGTGCAGCGCGCCGGTCACTGCGACCCAGGCGATCACCGCCGCAAGCGCGCCGATCCATGGGTCGATCAGGCCGCCTGCCCAGCCGCTCGCGGCGACAAGCGCGCCGATCGCCAGCCCGACGAGCGGATAGAAGCGGATCGCCGCGGCGAAATCGCCCGCGTCGGCCGCGACGCGCGGAAGCGGCAGCCGCGTCAGAAAGCCGAACGCGACGATCAGCCGCTTCACGCCGACAGCCCGACGATCTGCGCGGCGGGATCGGGTTCGCGCCACAGCTTAAGCGACAGCAATGCGGCATAGGGCAGATCGAACGACCAGATCTGCGCCTGCGAAAACCCGCACAAGGCGGCGAGCGCGGCGCGCATCGCGCCGGCGTGGGTCACGACCAAGGTCGGTACGGTGATATCGCGACACGCCAGCGCGACGCGGGCGGTAAGGCTCGACCAGCGCTCGCCCCCGGGCGGCGGGTTGGCGTCGGGGTCATCCCAGAAGGCGGAGAGCGCAGCGCGAGCGATCGTCGCGGGCGCGTGCCCGTCCCAGTCGCCGAAATCGAGCTCGCGCCAGCGCGGGTCGATCGTCACCGCGAGCCCGCGGTCGCGTGCAATCGCCTCGGCACCGGCGCGCGCGCGGATCAGATCCGAGGTGACGATCGCCTCGACCGCAAGCCCCGCCGCGCGCCCGAGGCAGTCGGCGAGACCTTCCGCAGTCACCGGGCTGTCGGTCCGCCCGAGCAACGTGCCGGCAAGCTCGGGCGCGCCGTGGCGCAGCAGGTGGACCAGCACCGGCGCGCTCACGCGCCCGAGACGCCGGCTTCGGCAAAGGTGGCCATCTCGCGATGCGCGGCGAGCGCGGCGCGGATCACGCCCGCGGCCACCGCGCCGCCGCTCGCTTCGCCAAGCCGCATGCCCAGATTCAGCAGCGGCGTGAGCCCGAGCTTGGCGAGCAAATGCGCATGGCCGGGCTCGGCCGAGCAATGTCCGGCGATGCAATGATCGACGATCGCCGGATGCGCCGCCGCGATCGGCGCGAGCGCGGCGCTGCAGATGAACCCGTCGAGCACCACGACCACGCCCGCCAGCCGCGCGGCGACGACGGCGCCGGCAATGGCGGCGATCTCGCGCCCGCCGACGCGGCGCAAGGTTTCGAACGCGGTGTGCGGCGCGCCGGCATGGTACGCCAGCGCCGCCTCGACCACCGCCGCTTTGCGCGCGACCCCCGCGGCATCGACCCCGGTTCCGGGACCGACCCATTCGGCGGCGCTGCCGCCGAAGCTGCGCGCGCACAGCGCCGCCGCGGCGGTCGAATTGCCGATCCCCATTTCGCCGAGCACCAGCAGATCGACACCGTCCGCCACCACCGCCGCGCCGGCATTGAGCGCGGCGAGGCATTCGTCGGGCGTCATCGCCGGCGCGATAGTAAAGTCGGCGGTCGGGCGCTCGAGCTCGAGCGGGACGACGATCAACTCGAGCCCCGCCGCTTTCGCCAGCGCGTTGATCGCCGCGCCGCCGCGCTCGAAATTGCGCACCATCTCGGCGGTCACCGCCGCCGGAAACGCGCTGACGCCGTGTGCGACGACCCCGTGATTGCCGGCAAACACGGCCACGCGGCCATGATCGATGCGCGGCACGCGCAAGCCCTGCCATCCGGCGACGAACGTCGCCACGTCTTCGAGCCGACCGAGCGAGCCGGGGGGCTTGGTAAGCGCGCCTTGCCGCGCGACCGCCTCCGCTTGCGCCAGCAGGTCGGGCCCGGGCAACGCCGCGAGCGCAGTCTCGAACGCCGCGACCGAGGCGAAGGCCGTCATTCGACGATGAATCCGGCAGGGGGCGTGCGCGTCAGGAAATGTCCCTTCACGCCCGCGGGCCAGCTGCCATAGGGCACCTGGCCTGCTTCGCTCTCGGCATAGAGCTTGGCATAATCAAGGATCGCGCGCGCTGCCGCGGCGCCCGGTTCGAACCGGCCGAGCACATAGCCGACCTTGCCCGGGGCGCGCAGATGCACCGTGCAGAAATCCTGGCACGCGAACAGGCACGGCATTTCCTGCACCGCGACGCGCTCATAGCCCGGCTCGGCCTGGACCGCGCGCAACGCCTCGACCAGGCGCGCCCCGCCGCGCATGCCCGCGCTGTCGTCGCGCGCGTCGGCGGAGAAGCGGCAGGTGTTGCACGCGACGACCGCGGGGCCGTCGGCGACTTGGCGCAGGATCACGCGATCGCCGCGCGCGGTGCGGCGTCGGGGGCGGGAACCCCGAGCGCCGTCAACGCGCGGTAGAGCGCATAGAGGCCCGCCAGGATCGCCGCGTAGCGCACGAACTGGCGCTGCAGGATCGGCAGCGACAACGCCACGTCGGCATGGCCGATCGCCGGCGCCCAGAGCAGGATGCCGAGCTTGAAGGTCGCGAAGGCCACGACATAGGCGATGGTGAGGCGCGCGAAGGGCGAGCGCGCGGCCACCAGCCGATCCGCCATGCTTGCGACGATCGTGCCGGCGACCGCGGCGGTGCCGATCGCGACGCCGGTCAGCGCGGTCGCGGCATCCCATGGATAGCCCATCGCGCAGAAGCCGACCGCCTGGCTCACCGCCCAGGCGGCGAGCATCAGGAAGATGCCGTCGCGCCGGTCGAGATGCACCGCCGCCATCGCCGCGAGCGCGGGGAAGGGTGTGGCGCATGCGAAGATCAGCGTGGTGAGCGTGCTCGCGACCGTGAAGAGCAGGATCCAGAGCAGATCGGCCTGGCGTGTATGGAGTGCGGTGGTCATCGTCATGTCCCCTTAGAAACGGCCACGGAAACCGGCATAGACGCTACGGCCGAGCGTGCCGTAGCGATACGCGGTCTGATACTGCTCGTCGAACAGGTTCTCGATCCGACCGAACAGCGCGACACGCTTCGTGATCGGCAGCTCGGCGCGCAGATCGACCAGCGTGTAGGGGGCGAGCCGCGTCTTGTGCGCGGCATCGTCGAAGGTCTCGCCCGACCAGCGCACCGCGACCCCGCCTGAAATTCCACTCGGCAGCGTGTAGGTCACCGATCCGTTCGCCGCATTGCGCGGACGCCGGGCGAGCTGGAGGCCGTAGGTCGCGGTGCCGGGCGACCGATCCTCGGACAGGGAGTAGGTGTAATTGCCGTCGATCAGCACGCGCTGCCCGACGCGCAGCGCGCCCTGCGCCTCGACCCCTTGCGCGAGCGCGCGCGAGACGTTGGCGTAATAGCCGAAGCGCGAGATCGTCGTGCCGGGCTGGAAGCACAGCGCCAGCGTCGAGACCGCAGGGCAACTCGCGAAGATGATCAGATTGGTCGAGCGGCGCTCGAAATAGGTGCCGCCGAGCGTCAGCGCGCCGTCGAACAGTTTCTGTTCGACGCCGGCTTCCCAACCCTTGGCCTGTTCGGGCGCGAGCGTCTGGTTGCCGTAGTCGGAGAACAGCTGGTACAACGTCGGCGCCTTGAAGCCCTCGCCGTAACTGGCGCGAAGCGTGGTGCCGGTGCGCAGCGCCCACACGGCGCCCGCCTCGAACAGCGTCTTGCTGCCGAAACGGCTATGGTCGTCGTTGCGCACGCCACCGCTCAGCGTCAGCCCGTCGAACACCGTCGCGGTGAGCTTGCCATAGACGCCGGTCAGCTCGGCGCGGCCGACCGATGGCGCGGGGATCGGCGTGCTGAGCGAAGCCGCGGGGGAAACGCTGCGGAAGCGCGAAACCTCGTTCTCGACGCCGAACACCGCGTCCCAGCCCTTGGCGATCGCGAAGCTGCCCTGATATTCGAGGCGCTCGTTGCGGCCGTTCGCGTCGAAGGTCAGCGGCTGATTGCGCGTCGGGCTGTAATTGTCGCGCTTGATGTCGGTATAGCCATAAGCGAAGCGATTGCGCAGCCGGCCGCCGAACAGATCGACGTTGAGCCCGGCATAGCCGACGAATTCGTCATTCAGCGAATAGTCCGCGGTGTCGGCCGTCGTCGAATCGAGCTCGACGCGGCCATGCGAATAATAGCCGCGGACATCGGCGCTGATCCCCTCGGCGAGCTGCAGTTCGGCACGCCCGGTGACGCTCTGGTTGGTATAGCCGTCGGTCTCCTTGCCGCCGAAGGCGGGCGCGATCACCGAAATGCCGTCGGTGGTGAAGCTCTGCGCGCCGACGCGGAAGGTCAGCGGCCCGGTCTTGCCGCCAATCGCGGCGCGCGCGCTGACGGTGTCGCGCGACCCGGCTTCGACGTCGAAGCTGCCTTCGAGCGGCTTTTGCGGCAGCGCGGTGACGATGTTGACGACGCCGCCGATCGCCTGGCTGCCCCACAGGATCGACTGCGGCCCGCGCAGCACTTCGATCCGGCTCGCGTCGCCGGTCAGCAGATTGGCGAAATTGTAGCCGCCGCCCGGCGAGGACGGATCGTTGAGCTTGACGCCGTCGATCACCACCACGGTCTGGTCGGTCTCGGCGCCGCGGATGCGCAGCGAGGTGTTGGTGCCATAGCCGCCGTTGCGCGACATGCTGACGCCGGGCGTACGCAGCAGGATCTCGGTGACGCCGATATCCTGGCTGCGGTCGATCGTGGCCTTGTCGAGCACGGTGACCGAGGCGGCGACACGCTCGATCGCGGTCGGCACGCGCGTCGCGGTGACGACGATGTCGGCGGTCGTGTCGGGCGGCGTGTCGGTCGCCGCATCGGGGCGTGGCGCCTGCTGCGCATCGTCGGGCTTGGCCGGCGCGTCGGCGAAGGCCGGCGCCGCGACGAGCAAGCCCAGGAGAAGTCCGGTGGTCGGAAGGTAGAATCGTGTCATGGCAGTCCCCGCTTTTAGACAGTCGGAGACCTGAACCGCGAAGACAGGAGGGCGCGAACCATCCCGCCTGCACGACGCAGGTCGGCGATGTCGTCACTCGGGTCCTCCCCGTTCGCTCGGCGCACCCTGGCCGGTCGAAAGACGACTGCGACGGGCAGGTCTCCTGGCTCACGGGTCAGCATCATTCCGGCCGCCTTCTCAGGACCCGAAGATCCCAATGGCAAATGGCCGGACGACTCGCCGCTTACAGTTGCAGGGGCAGCCGGGGTTTTCCCGTTCCCTTTTCATCCCCGTCGCCGGGGAACCTGTCGCAAATCGGCGCGTAGCGGTGCGCGATCGAACGGTCAATCAGCGGATTTCAGGCGAGAATGTGGAAGTAGCTGCCGCTCACCCGCCCTTCGCGGTGCCCGGCGGGGGGGAGCGGCGTGCCGGTGCCGTCGCGCAGCGCGGCGAGATTGGCGGGCGCGCCGCCGCTGATCGTCGCGTGATGATATTCATGGCCGAGGCTTTCCGTACCTTCGGCGGCGAAGCCGGTGTCGTGCAGCCAGCGCACGCGACGATAGCCGAGCTGCAGTTTGCGCACGGCGAAGCTCGTCTCGACCGGGAGCAGGCCGGCCATCGCATGGGCGTGCCCATCGGCATCGGTCAGCGCGCGGCCGAGCACCATATAGCCGCCGCACTCGCCGTGCACCGGGCGGGTGGCGGCGAAGCTGCGCAGGCCGTCGAGGAACTGCGTGTTCCCGGCCAGCCGGCCCGCATGGAGTTCGGGATAGCCGCCGGGTAGCCAGCAGGCGTCGCAGTCGGGCGGTGGCGCTTGATCGGCGAGCGGCGAGAAGGGCACCAAGGTCGCCCCCGCGTCGCGCCAGGCGGATTCGAGATGGGGATAGAAAAACGCGAAGGCGTCGTCCTGCGCGATCGCGATGCGCTGCCCCGGCGGGCGGACCGCAAGCGGGACATAAGGAGCCGCCGGTGTCGCGCCCGCCGCCGCGTGGATCGCGTCGAGGTCGCAATGCGCGGCGACGACGTCGGCGATCGCGTCGATCCGGGTCGACAGATCGGCGGTCTCGCGCGCCTGGACGAGCCCGAGATGCCGCGACGGCAACGCCATGCGCGGGTCGGTCGGGATCGCGCCGAGCACCGGCAATCCGATCAGCGCGAACCCGGCTTCGATCATCGCACGGTGGCGCGGGCTGGCGACGCGGTTGACGATCGCGCCGGCGATGCGCGGTGCGCCGGGGAAGGAGGCGAGGCCGTGCGCGACCGCCGCCACGGTCTGCGCCGCCGCGCTCGCCTCGATCACCAGGACGACCGGCCAGTCGAGCGTCACGCCGAGCTCGGCGCTGCTGCCCGAACGTCCCGGCAGTTCGAGCCCGTCATACAGCCCCATCGCGCCTTCGGCGACGATCAGCTCGATCCCGCGCGCTGCCTGCGCCGCCATGCCGCGCAGCGCCGGCGGGGCAAAGGCGAAGCCGTCGAGATTGACCGACGGCCGACCGGTCGCGACGGCGTGGAAGGCGGGGTCGAGATAATCGGGGCCGCTCTTCGCGCCCGCCACGGCAAGCCCGGCACGCGCAAAGGCGCGTTGCAGGCCGAGCGTCACCACCGTCTTGCCCGCGCCCGAGCGCGCCGCCGATACGATCAGCCCGGCGCCGAGCGGGGCAGGGATAGGAGGAGGCGTGTCGTCGGGCATCGTCGGTCCTTCAGCGGCGCAGTCGGGCGTGGGGGCGGCGCTGCTCCCAGCCGGCGCGTTCGAGCTCGGGTTGGGCGGCGTATTCCACGGGATAGCCGAGACACAGATAGCCGACGAGCCGCCAATCGTCGGGCACGTCGAGGATCGCGGTGATCCGATCGGGGTCGACGATCGAGACCCAGCCGAGCCCGAGCCCTACGGCGCGTGCGGCGAGCCACAGCGTGTGGATCGCCATCACCGCCGAGAACGCCACGGTTTCGGGCATCGTCTGGCGCCCGAGTCCGTGGCCCTGCGCCGGGTCGGGAACGACGAATACCGCAAGCTGGCACGGCGCCTGATCGAGCCCGGCAAGTTTCAACTGGGCGTACCGCTGTGCGCGCTCGGGCGCTTGCGCGGCCAGCGCTGCGCGGTTCGCGGCGACGAACGCCGCGCGGACCTGCGCCCGGCGCGCGGGGTCGTCGACCGTGACGAAGCGCCATGGCTGGCTCAGTCCCACCGACGGCGCGAGCTGCGCGGTGGCGAGCAACGCGTCGAGGACCGTTTCGGGAACGGGATCGCGCGCGAAATGCCGCACGTCGCGACGCCAGCGAAACAGCGTTTCGAGCGAATCGCGAAACGCCGCGTCGAACCGGGGAGGAGCGGCGGAATCCAGGACCATCGTAATTGTCTCGCACGATGGCGGGCGCGGCGCTACGGGCCCGGTGCAAATTGCTGGCCGATCGGCTATGGTCGCGCAGCAGGAAGCGAACCCTGGAGCGGGAGTTTGGCGTGCGTCTCCTGATTGCAGATGATGATGCACGCGCCGCGCGGCAACTCGCCAGCGCGCTCGCCGCGTTCGGGCACGAGACGGTGCTCGCCGGCGACGGCCGCAGCGCGCTTGCGCTGGCGACGCGCGAGACGTTCGACGCGGTGCTGTGCGAGCTGATGCTGCCCTATGTCGGCGGGGTCGAGCTGACGCGCGAACTGCGCGAGCAGCGGTTCGACATGCCGATCCTCATCCTGACCGTGCATGGCGAGCTGGCCGATCGGCTCGCCGGGCTTGCCGCCGGCGCGGACGATTACCTCATCAAACCGGTCGCTCCGGCTGAGATCGATGCGCGCCTCCAGGCAATCCTGCGGCGCGCGGCGCGGATCGGCGATAGCGGGGTGATGCGCGCTGGCGATATCGAGGTCAACGAAGTCAGATATCGCGCGCTGCGCGGGGGACGCGCGCTCGCGCTGCCCAAGCTCGAATTCCAGATGCTGTGCGAACTGGTCCGCAACAAGAATGCGATCGTCACGCGCGACATGTTCTATCGCAAGGTCTGGCGCTACGACGCCGAGCCCGCCACCAACGTGGTCGAATCCTATATCCGTCGGCTTCGGACGCGGCTCAACGCAGCGGGCGAAGTCGATCCGATCGAGACGATCCGCGGCGTCGGCTACATGCTCGTCGATTACGGCTGAGCGGCCGCGCGTGGTCGGCGCCCGTCGCCGACGCGCAAACAAAAACCCGGCCCGAGCCGAAGCTCGAACCGGGTGTTTCGCTTAGCCCTGAAGGATCAGAACTTGGCCGACAGCTCGAAGCCGTAGGTCCGCGGCGGGTTGAAGTTGCCATAGTCGCCGAGGATGCCGCCGTACGAGGTCGAAACCAGCTGGCCGGTGGCGCCATAGTTCTGCACCGGCACCGAGTTCGCCGACGACTTGCGATAGACGTAGGTCGTGTCGAGCAGGTTGCGCGCCCAGACCGAGACGGTGACCTTGTTATGGTTGTTCACCGCGATGTCGGCGAGCGCCAGACGGCCGTTCATCACGAAGCTCGCGTCGGTCTTGGTGTTCTCGAGCTGGAAGCTGTACTGGCTGCTCGCATAGTTGCCGTCGAGGTGGAGACGGACGCTCGCGTCGCCGACGTTGATCGGCATGACATAGTCGATCGCGCCCGACGCCGCGTTGGTCGGCGTGTAGACGATGTAGAGCTGCTGCGGCGGCGAACCGGGCGACAGCGGGTTCACGGCCGACGGGGCCTTCCAGTAGGTGTAGGCGTACGAACCGGTCAGCGTCAGCTGCGGGATCGGCTTGACCGTCAGATCCGCCTCGATGCCGCGGATCTTCGAGTTGCCGGCATTGGTGGTCTGCTCGATGTGGCTGCCGTTGGTGATGCTCGCGCCGTTGGTGTCGAAATAATCGAAGTCGAACTGCGTGTTCTTGCGGTCCATGATGTAACCGGCGACGTTCAGGCGCGCGCGGTGATCCCAGAAGTCGGCCTTGGCGCCGATTTCGTACGACTTGACCGATTCCGGACCGAAGGCGTTGAACTGGAGCGAACGGTCGTTCGCACCGCCGGCGCGGAAGCCGGTCGCATATTTCGCGTAGACGTGGATGGTGTTGCTCACGTCGAACGCGACGTTGACCATCGGGTCGAAGCGGCTGATGCTGTTCTTGAAGGTGAACGGCGTCGAGACGCTGTTGGCGACCGTCGCGATCGGGTTGAGATCGGTGCGGTTGTTGACGACATAGAGAACGCCGTGACGATCGTCCTTGGTCCAGCGGCCGCCTGCCGTGATGTGCAGCACGTTGCCGAGCGCCTCGGGCGAGAAGGTCAGGTTGCCGAACACCGAATAGTTGTGATCGGTTGCGGCGCTGGCGCGGGTGATGAACTGGCAGCTGTTGGCGAACTGCGGCGCGGTTGCGGCGAGGCCGTTGTTGCACGACGCGTCATACTGCTGATAGCCCGAGTTCGCGCCCGAGATCGCCGTCGAATTGCCCGGGATCGGGCTGCGGACGGTGTAGGCGGTGCCGTCGGTGTTCCACTGGTTGCTCAGCGGCGTGGCGGCATATTCGCTGGCCTGCTCGGTGAAGTAATAGGCGCCGACGACATAGTCGAACTGCGGAACGCTGCCGACAGCCTGGAATTCCTGGCTGAACTGGTGCTGGCGCAGGTACGACAGGCTGTAGCGGCTGAACGTGCCGGTCGTGTTGAGCGCGGTCGGGTTGGCCGTGTTGGGAACGAACGGCGCGAAGCTGCTGCGCTCTGGGCCGCCCGAATTGTCCCACTGGTCGGTGCGCACGCCGCGCCATGCGGTGATCGAGCGCAGCTCGATCCACGGTGCGAGCTTGTACTTCAGGTTGGCGGTGAAGCCGTGCGTGATGTCGAGGCTCGGCTGCTGCGGCACGCCGACGTCGGCAACGTACTGACGGTCGGAATGAACGCCGACGAGCGGCGCCTTGGGGGCGACACAGACCGGCCGGCCGGCGGCCGCCTGTGCGGTGGTGATGGTTCCGCCGCACGCAACGCCGTTGAGCAGCAGAGCACCCGCGGCGTTATAGGTTCCAACGGCGTAATTGTTCGGATTGTAGTTCAGCAGCTGGCTGTAGTTCGGCGTGTTGTCGTCACGCGCATAATCATAGGAAAGATCGGCGGTGAAGCCGTCGATCGGCTGCCAGCGGGCGGCGGCGCGGCCGCCCTTGCGGTCGTAATAGTTCCAGCCGGTCGAACCCGCGAGCGGATCCTTCACGGTCGGATCCTGGTGCTGGTACACGCCGTCGAACTTGAGCGCGATGTTGTAGAAGGCGGGCAGATCGACGTGCAGGTCGGTGTTGCGGCTGCCATAGTTGCCGACGCCGGCGGTGACGCGCGCGTCGAACACGCCGGTCGGCGCCTTCGAGACGAGCGACAGCGCGCCGCCTTCGGTGTTGCGGCCGAACAGCGTGCCCTGTGGACCTTTCAGCACTTCGATGCGCTCGATGTCGAACAGGGCGGCGTTGAGGCCCTGCGTCTTCCCGAGCGCGACGCCGTCGATATAGACGCCGACGCCGCCGTCACGCGCGGTCTGGTTCTGATCGTAGGGGACGATGCCGCGGATGCCGATCGTCAGCGCCGACTGGCGCGCTTCGAAGGTCGCGACACGGAGCGACGGGATCGAGCCGTCGGCGAGGTTGAACAGGCTGAGCACGTGGCGATCGGCGATGCCTTGCGCGCTGAGCACGCTGATCGAGATCGGCGTCTTCTGCAGATTGGTTTCGCGGCGGGTCGCGGTCACGACGATGTCGCCGATGCCGGCGCCCTGATCGGCGGGCGCTTCGGCGGTCGGCGTGGTCGCCTGGGTGTCGGCGACCGGCGCAGTGGCCGCTGCATCGGTGGCCGGAGCGGTCTGCGCCAGGGCTGGCGAAGCGGTGAGAGCGATGAGCGCGCCGCCCATGAGCAGCTGCAGGCGGAAGCCCGAACGAACAATCATTGTGATATCCCCTGAACCAGGCGGGCCGTTTAGCCCCGGTCCGGCTCGGCTAGCGCGGGATTGGGTCAGGAATGTTACGGTCGCTGTAACCCGTGGATTACCTGGCTATCATTTTCGCGTCATAATTTTGCAGTCCGGCGGACACTACGCCGTGTGACCGCCAAAGGGGGTCCGATCACGCGTCCCGCTCAGGGGCGGCGGCAGCGGCGGCGACCGCCATTTTGTGACGGCGCCGTGCTTGTATTCGGACGAGTGCGGCAAACTTGTCACACAGCGTCGCGCCTGCCACGATCGAGTCGCGCCGTCCTGGCGTTTTGCGCCGCACGGCCTTTGCGACTAGAGCGCGTCGCGTCATGTCCATATCCTCCCCCACCGCCATCGGTCTCGACTTCGGCACCACCAATTCCGTGGTCGCGCGCGCGCGCGAGGGGGTCGCCGATCTCGTTGCGCTCGAGGGCCCCGAAGCGCGCGACCCCGTCTTCCGCTCGGCCTTGTGCTTCTGGGAAGACGACGCGCGGCACGCCGGCGTGCCGAGCGGGCTGGCCGCCGATGCCGGACCATGGGCAATCCGCGAATATCTCGAATTTCCGCAGGACAGCCGGTTCCTGCAATCGTTCAAATCGGTGGTGGCGAGCGCGAGCTTCGAATTCGCCACGGTGTTCGAGCGGCGGCTGCGCTTCGAGGAGCTCGGCCAGCTGTTCCTCGCCAAGCTGGCGGCGCGCGCCGGCGGTGCGCTCGACGGGAAGGCGGCGCGCGTGGTGGTCGGGCGGCCGGTCGAATTCGCCGGCAGCCGGCCCGACGAGACGCTCGCGCGCGCGCGCTATGACGCGATGTTCGCCGGGCTCGGCGCCGAGATCCATTATGTCTACGAACCGATCGGCGCAGCGTTCAGCTATGCCTCGCGGATCAGCGACCCGGCGACGATCCTGGTCGCCGATTTCGGCGGCGGGACGAGCGATTTCTCGGTGGTCCATATCGCTGCTCCGGGCGCGGCACGGCGTTGCACCCCGCTCGGCGCGGCGGGCGTCGGGATCGCGGGGGATCGCTTCGATTACCGGATCGTCGATCATCTCGTCATGCCGTTGCTCGGCAAGGGTGGGTCGTACCGCTCGATGGGCAAGGTGCTCGATATTCCGGGCGGCTATTTCAACGATTTCAGCGACTGGTCGCGGCTCGCGCTGATGCGCAACCGCCGCACCCTGGCGGAACTCGACAAGTTGCGCCGCAACGCGGTCGACCCCGATGCGATCACGCGGATGATCGCGGTGATCGAGCAGGAGCTCGGCTATCAATTGTACGACGCGGTCGGGCAGGTGAAGCGCGCATTGTCGACCAGCGAGGCCGCGCATTTCCACTTTGCCGGCGCTGGGCTCACCGTCGAGGCCGATGTCACGCGCGCCGAGTTCGAAGCATGGATCGCGCCCGATATCGCGCGGATCGGCGACGCGGTCGACCGTGCGCTGGCGACGGCGGCGACCCCGGCGAGCGCGATCGACCGTGTCTTCCTGACCGGCGGCACCTCGCTCACCCCGCGCATCCGCCGGCTGTTCGACGAGCGCTTCGGCGAGGAGCGGATTGCGACCGGCGGCGAACTGACCTCGATCGCGCACGGGCTCGCCTTGATCGGGCAGCAAGATGATTTGGCGGCTTGGGCCGCATGACAAGGGAATCACGATGAGCGACCGGGTAAAAGTCTATTTCGACGGCGGCTGCCGGCCCAATCCGGGTAGGATGGAACATGCCTATGTTATCGCCGGCGTGGCGCATGCCGAGCTCGACGCCGGCATCGGCTCGAGCATGGATTCGGAATGGCTCGCGTTGATCGCGGCGCTGAAGGGCGCGCAGGCGGTGGGGCTCACCGACTTCGTTTTGCTCGGCGATTCGGTCGCGGTGATCGACATGGCCAATGGCCGCACCAAATGCCGCGGCGACAGCGTGCCGCATCTGGCGGCGTTCCGCGCGCTGTTCGCCGACGGCGCGATGCCAAACCTGCGCTACATCAAGCGTACGCAGAACCTCGCCGGGATCGCGCTGGAGCGTGCGCGGGCGCGGTGACGACGCTCTACAGCTTCCGCCGCTGCCCCTATGCGATGCGGGCGCGGCTGGCGTTGCTGGCGAGCGGGGCGCGGTTCGAGCTCCGCGAGATCGTGCTGCGCGACAAGCCCGCGGCGATGCTCGCGGCGTCGCCAAAGGGAACGGTGCCGGTGCTGCAGCTCGACGACGGGCGCGTGATCGACGAAAGCCTCGATATCATGCTGTGGGCGCTCGGGCGGAACGACCCGGAGCGCTGGCTGGCGGGATATGATGCGGCGCTGGTCGAAGCCTTCGACACGCAGTTCAAGCACCATCTCGACCGCTACAAATATGCCGAACGCCACGACGCCGATCCGATCGCGCATCGCGATGCCGGACTGGCGCTGCTCGCGCAGCTCGACGCGCGATTGGCGGACAGCGCCGATCTGTGCGGGCCGCAGCGCACGTTGAGCGACATGGCGATCTTCCCGTTCGTCCGCCAGTTCGCGGCGGTGGACCCTGACGGCTTTGCCGCGCTGCCGATCGCGCGCGCGCAGGCCTGGCTCGCGCGCCACGTCGCGTCGCCGTTGTTCGAGCAGGCGATGCAGCGTTTCGCGCCTTGGACGCCCGGCGATCCGCCGATTGTGCTGAACGCAAGCGCCTAGCGATCTCCCCGGAACGGGGGGCGTGGGGTTGCAGCCAACGGAGGAAGAGGCCTCGCCGCCAGCGCAGCGCTTGCGGCACGCCCGCTTTGTCAGCCTGCGGCTGCCACCTCCCCGTGCCGGGAAGGACCGGCCTTACGCCTCCGCCAGATGCGCGAGCGCGGAATGGATCTGCGCCACCACCGCCGCGCCTTCGCCGACCGCCGCGGCGACGCGCTTGGTCGAGCCCGCGCGGACGTCGCCGATCGCGAACACCCCCGGGCGGCTCGTCTCGAGCGGCAGCGCGGTGCGGCCATGGGCCTTTGCGGCGTCGATGAAGTCGCCGCCGGTCAGCACGAAGCCCTTGGCGTCGGTCGCGACGCACCCGTCGAGCCACGCCGTATTGGGATCGGCACCGATGAACAGGAACAAATGCCGCATCGCGCAGTGCGATTCGCTTCCGTCTGCGCGGTTGCGGAAGGTCGCCCCGGCGAGCGCACCCTGCGTATCGCCGTCGAGCGCGGCGATCTCGCTGCCGACGTGCAGCTCGACATTGGGCAGCGCCGCGATTCGATCGATCAAATAGCGCGACATCGTCGCTTCGAGCGGCCGCCGCACGATGAGGTGCAGCCGCGCGACGTGCGGCGCGAGGAACACCACCGCCTGCCCCGCGGAATTGCCGCCGCCGACCAGGGCGACCTGCTCGCCCGCACAAAGCTTGGCCTCGATCGGCGACGCCCAATAGGAAACGCCCGCGCCCTCGAAGGTGGCGAGGTCTGGCACGTCGGGGCGGCGATAGCGCGCGCCCGAGGCGATCACGACGGTGCGGGTGCGCAGCTGCCGGCCTTCGGAAAGAAGGAGCGCCAACGGCGCACGCTCGTCCTCCGCCGCGCATTCGAGCCGCTCGGCGCCGAGCGGGATCGCGACTTCGGCGCCGAACTTGAGCGCCTGATTGAACGCGCGGCCGGCGAGCGCATGCCCCGAAATCCCGGTCGGGAAGCCGAGATAATTCTCGATCCGGTTCGACTGGCCGGCCTGGCCACCCATCGCCACCTCGTCGAGCACGATCACCGCGAGCCCCTCGGACGCGGCATAGACCGAGGCGGCGAGCCCGGCGGGCCCCGCGCCGACGATCGCGACGTCATAGACCGTCTCCGGGTCGAGCTCGGCGACCATGCCGAGACAGGCCGCGACTTCGCTCCTGCTCGGGTTGCGCAGCACGGTGCCGTTCGGACAGACCATCAGCGGAAGTTCGGCAGGCAGCACGCCGAGCCGTTCGACCACGTCATGCCCCTCGCCGTCGATCGCCGCATCGAGTACGAGATTGGGATAGCCGCTGCGAGTCAGAAAGCCCTGCAGCGCGAGCAACGCCTTGCTGTCGGGGTCGCCGATCAGCACCGAGCCCGAGCCGCCCGCCTCGATCAAACCGACGCGACGCAGGATCAGCGCGCGCATCACGACCTCGCCGACCTCGGCCGACCCGACCATCAGCGCGCGCAGATGCGCCGAATCGAACGGCAGCGCGGTGCATCCGTCGTCGCCCGCGACACCGCCGGCAAGCGAGGGACGCCCGGCAAGCTGGCTGACCTCTCCGCTGAACTGGCCGGGGCGGTGGACCGTCACGGGGACTTCGTCGCTCAACCCATCGCGGCGGTGGACCGCGATGGCGCCCTGCAGGACCAGCCAGGTCGGCGCATGCTCGTCGCCGATCGAGAAGATCGTGACGCCCGGGGCAAAGCTTTGCACCGCGCCGCTGGCGAAGCGGGTCGCGATCTCGACTTGCGCCGGGGTGAGCACCGGGAAGGCCTGCGCCTGACGCGTGTCGATCGTGCTCATGCGAAAGCCCCTGTCCGAATGGTGCCGATGCGCGCACCCTCACGCGCCCGCGCCGCAGGTCAAGCCTCAACTGCTCGTCGCGCGCCGACGCGTGTCAAAGTTTTCGCGTTTCCAGCGCGGTAGGCTAAGCCCCTCGATCAACGGCGCACGGTGTCGCCGCAGGAGTTTGCATGCAGCGTTCGCTTATCATCCTCGCTTTGCTCTGCGGCGTCGTCGGCACCGCCACCGCGCAGACCGTCCCCGCCGACAGCGGCTATGATTCGGTCGACCCGATGATCGGCACCGGCGGCGAGGGGCATACCTTTCCCGGCGCGGTTGCGCCGTTCGGGATGGTGCAGCTGAGCCCCGACACCAATACCGAGTGCAAGATCCGCGACTGCTACAAATGGGCGGCGGGATATCGCTACAGCGACACCAGCATCACCGGGTTCAGCCACACGCATTTCTCGGGCGCGGGGCATTCGGATCTCGGCGACGTGCTCGTCATGCCGGCGGTCGGCGCAGACGATGCGGTCAAGCTCGAACCCGGCGATGCGGCGACGCCCGGCTCGGGCTATCGCTCGCGCTTCGACCATGCGAGCGAGCGCGCGACGCCCGGCTATTACGCCGTCACGCTGAGCGACCCGGGCGTCCGCGCCGAACTCACCGCGGGGACGCGCGTCGGCGTGCACCGCTATACCTTCCCGACCGGCAAGCCGGCGCATCTGATCGTCGACCTGCGCTCGAGCATCTACAATTACCCGGGCAAGATCCTGTGGTCGTCGCTGCGCGTGCTGCCCGACGGCACGATCACCGGCGCGCGCGAGACGCGCGGCTGGGCGCCGGCGCGCAAGCTGTTCTTCGCGATGCGCTTTTCGGCGCCGCTCACCGGCCATGCGTTCCGCAACACCGAGACGGCGATCGCGTATAGGGGTTTCCAGGGGCCGGGCCGCGGTGATCCGGGCGTGGCGCAGATCGCCGGACAGGCGCTGGTCGCACGGCTCGATTTCGGCGCACTCGCCAAGCCGCTCGAGGTGCATGTCGCGATTTCGGGCACCGACGAAGCCGGCGCGCTCGCGAACCTCGCGAGCGAGCGCGGCAGCTTCGACCAGATCCGCGCGGCGACCAGGACGGCGTGGGACACGGCGCTCGGCGCGGTCGAGATCGACGCGGCGCCGGCGATGCGCAAGACGCTCTACACCGCGCTCTATCACAGCCTGATGGCGCCGAGCGTGTTCGGCGATGTCGACGGGCGCTATCGCGGGCCCGACGACCAGGTCCATCTGGCGAAGGGCTTCACCTTCCATTCGACCTTCTCGCTGTGGGATACCTTCCGCGCTGAGCATCCGCTGCTGACGCTGATCCAGCCCGCGCAGCGCAACGCCGATTTCGTCAATTCGCTCGTCGCCAGCCGCGCGGCGAGCCCGTTCGGGATCCTACCGGTATGGCAATTCCAGGGCCGCGAGACCTGGACGATGATCGGCTATCATGCCGCTCCGGTGATCGCCGATGCGTATCTCAAGGGGCTCAAGGGCTTCGACGCGAACGCCGCGCTCGACGCGATGGTCGCGAGCGCCGATTACGCGCCGTACGGCGGGATCGGCGACTACAAGGCGCTCGGCTATGTCCCGATCGACCGCGAGCCCGAGGCCGCCTCGAAGACCGTCGAATATGCCTATGACGATTGGAGCATCGCCCGCATGGCGCGCGCGATGGGGCGCACCGCGATCGCCGATCGCTTCGACAAGCGCGCGCTCAATTGGCGCAACAGCTTCGATTCGAAGACCGGGTTCGTGCGCGCGCGCAAGGCCGACGGCAGCTTCCGCGTGCCGTTCGATGCGACCGCGATCAATTACGGCAGCGACTATACCGAGGGCAATGCCTGGCAATATTCGTGGTTCATGCCGCAGGACGAAGGCGGCCTGATCCGCGCGCTCGGCGGCGACGCGGCGACCGTCAAGAAGCTCGACGCGATGTTCGACTATGACAATTCCAAGATCGACTACAGCCATGCCGAGGATATCGCCGGCCTGATCGGCCAGTACATCCACGGCAACGAGCCGAGCCATCACGTCGCCTATCTCTACGCTTATGCCGGCGCGCCGTGGCGTACGCAGGAGCGGCTCGCGCAGATCGTCGCGAGCCAGTACAAGCCGACCCCCGACGGCTTGGCGGGCAATGACGATCTCGGCCAGATGTCGGCGTGGCTGCTGTTCACCGCGATGGGCTTCTATCCGGTCGCGCCGGGGAGCGGCGAATATGTCCTCGGGCGGCCGTTCGCCGATCGGACGGTGCTGCATCTGCCGAACGGCAAGCGCTTCACGATCGAGGCGCCGGAGCTTTCCGCGACCAATCGCTATGTCGGCAGCGTGACGCTCAATGGCGCGGCGCTCGATCGGTCTTTCGTCCGGCACAGCGAGATCGTCGCGGGGGGCGTGTTGCGCTTCACGATGGCGGCGAAGCCCAATACGGCATGGGGAAATGCGGCGGCAGCGCGGCCCTATTCGATCACGCCGTATGCGGCGGCGGCGCGGCGCTGAGCGCGCCTGCTTCTCCGCTGCTTATCGGATTTGAAGTTGATTTGCAGAGACTTAACTTCGATCAATTTGCCATAAAGGTTGTTGCAGGAGGGAAACAATTCGGGAACGGAAAGCCGGTCCGATGATTGAGCGAGGGTTCGCAGCATCGGAGAAACGGCATGGCCGACACCCAATTCCACGAAGGCGGCGATGACGCTCCGCTGACGGCCTCGAAGCATTCGTCCGCCGCGGTTGATGCTGCTACCGACGGTCTGGTCGAAGCGCGCGGCGACGCGCTGGTCGGCCGCGCGGTGACGATCAACCGGCCGCGGGCCGAGCTTTACGCCTATTTCCGCGACTTCGCGAACCTGCCGAGCTTCATGGACAATATCGAACGCGTCGATGTCCGCGACGCGACGCATTCGCACTGGGTCGTGAAGGCGCCGGCCGGCCGGACGGTCGAGTGGGATTCGACGATCACCGACGAAGTCGAGGGCGAATATTTCGTCTGGGCGTCCGACCCCGGCGCCGACATCGCCAATAGCGGTCGGATCGAATTCCGCGACGTCGGCGCGCGCGGCACGGTGGTGACCGCGTCGCTGATCTACGATCCGCCCGCGGGCGTGGTCGGCAAGCTGATCGCCAAACTGTTCCAGCGCGAACCCGCGATCCAGGCGCGGCGCGACCTGCGGCGCTTCAAGCAGCTGATGGAAACCGGCGAAGTCGCCACCGCGGCCTCGACCCGCGCCGCGTTCGAAGAGGATCACAAATAATGCGCGCACTTGCCTGGCACGGCCCCCACGACGTCCGCATGGACACGGTCCCGGATCCCGAGATCATCAATCCGCGCGACTGCATCATCAAGGTGACCTCGACCGCGATCTGCGGGTCCGACCTCCATCTCTACGACGGCTTCATCCCGACGATGCAGTCGGGCGACATTCTCGGCCACGAATTCATGGGGGAGGTGGTCGAGATCGGCCCCAAGTCTACGCTCAAGAAGGGCCAGCGCGTCGTCGTGCCGTTCACCATCGCGTGCGGCAGCTGCTACCATTGCGGCAAGCATCAATATTCGGCGTGCGACAACGGCCTCCCCGCCGACAATCAGGACATCGCGCAGACGCTGTACGGCCAGCCGATGTCGGGGCTGTTCGGCTATAGCCACATGACCGGCGGCTATGCCGGCGGACAGGCCGAATATGTCCGCGTGCCGTTCAGCGATTTCGGCCCGATCGTCATCCCCGACGGGATCGAGGACGACAAGGTGCTGTTCTTGTCGGATATCCTGCCGACCGGCTGGCAGGCGGCGGAATATGCCGAGATCGAACCCGGCGACACCGTCGCAGTGTGGGGTTGCGGTCCGGTCGGGCTGTTCGCGGTGCAATCGGCGTTCCTGATGGGCGCCGAGCGCGTAATCGCGATCGACCATTTCCCGCGCCGGCTCGAGCTTGCGAAAAAGTTCGGGGCGGAGACGATCAATTTCGAGGACAGCTCGGTCTATGACGCGCTGATGGAAATGACCGGCGGGATCGGTCCCGACGCGGTGATCGACTCGGTCGGGCTCGAGGCGCACGGCTTTTTCGTCGACAACGTCATCGACCAGATCAAGAAGTCGACTTTCCTCGGCACCGACCGCATCCACGCGATCCGTCAGGCGATCTACGCCTGCCGCAAGGGCGGGCGTGTCTCGATGCCGGCGGTGTACGGCGGCTTCGTCGACAAGTTCCCGCTCGGCGCCTTCATGGAGAAGGGGCTGACGCTCAAGACCGGGCAGACGCACGTCCAGCATTACCTGCCGGGGCTGCTCGCCGCGATCATGGAAGAAAAGGTCGATACCACCTTCCTGATCTCGCACCGGCTCGGGCTCGAGGATGCGCCCAAGGGCTACAAGATGTTCCACGACAACCAGAACGAAGTGACGAAGGTCGTGCTCAAGCCCGGCCTCACCGTCTGACCTTCTTCCTCCCCTCCCTGAAAGGGAGGGGGCGGGGGTGGGTCGGCCCGTAAGCCGGGTCAGCCCTCTCCCCAGACCAACCCACCCCCAACCCCTCCCTTCCAGGGAGGGGAGAATGAGAGGATCTCTCCCCATGGCCAACAAATTCGCGATCATCACTGGTGCATCCACCGGCATCGGCTTCGAACTCGCCACGCTCGCGGCGAAGGACGGCTACGACCTGCTCGTCGTCGCCGACGAGGCGCTGATCAACGACGCCGCCGCCGACATCAAGCAGTTCGGCACCCAGGTCGAGCCGCTCGAAGCGGATCTCTCGACCACCGATGGCGTCGACCAACTCCTGTCCGCCGCGGGCAGCCGCCAGATCGACCTGCTCTGCGCCAATGCCGGCCACGGCCTCGGGCACGGCTTTCTCGACCAGAGCGTCGACGATTGGCGCCATGTGATCGACACCAACATCACCGGTACGCTCTACCTGCTCCAGAAGACGCTCCCCGCGATGGTCTCGCGCGATGCCGGCAAGGTGCTCGTGACGGGCTCGATCGCGGGCTATATCCCCGGCGCGTTCCAGGCGGTGTACAACGGCTCGAAGGCGTTCGTCGACAGCTTCACCGAGGCGCTCCGCAACGAGATCAAGGAGTCGAAGGGCGTCACGATCACCACGCTGATGCCCGGCCCGGTCGAAACCGAATTCTTCGACCGCGCCGACATGATGGACACTTCGGTCGGGGTGAATCCGAACAAGAGCGATCCCGCCGATGTCGCCAAGGACGGCTGGGACGCGGTCATGGCGGGCAAGCCGACGATCGTCTCGGGCTGGAAGAACAAGGTCCAAGTCGCGATGACCGGGGTCGTCCCGCCGTCGATGCTCGCCGAACAGCATCGCAAGATGGCCGAGCCCGGCACCGCCGATCAGTAAGTTTCAACAGGAGAGAAGACGATGCGTATCATGATGATTACGGCGGCCCTTTTGGCTGCATCCGCCCCGGTCGCGCTGTCCGCCAAGGCGCTGCCGACGCCGGAGTATCTGATGAAGGCGGGCGCCAGCGACATGTTCGAGATCGAATCGGCCAAGGTGATGATGGCCTCGGCCAATCCCAAGGTCCACGATTTCGCGCAGATGATGGTGACCGACCACAATCAGAGCACCGCCGACGTCAAGGCGGCCGCAATGCAGGCCGGGCTTCACCCCACGCCGCCGCACCTTTCGCCCAAGCAGACCAGCGACCTCGCTGCGCTGCGTGCGGCGAAGGGCCCGGCGCGTGACGCGCTTTACGTGCGCCAGCAGAAGATGGCGCATAGCGAAGCGTTGATGGTGCAGAGCGATTACGCGACCGGTGGCAGCACCGCGCCGCTGCGGATGACCGCGTCGAAGATCGTCCCCGTCGTCAAGCATCACATCGCGCTGCTCGCCGCGATGTAAACCCGGTCGCTACTGCGCGCTCAGGGCGCGCAGTAGCGTTCGAGGAAGGCCTGGTGCGGCGGCATGCGGCCGACTGCCCCCGCGATATTGCCCTTGAGATCGGCAAAGGCGCGCGCGAGATGCGCGTCGCTCAGCACATGCCCCATATGGTGGTAGCCGGCAGGCTCGAGCCGCTGGCCGAGCATCACCTGGAGCCACGAATCCGCCTGGAACAGGTCGTCGGCGGTCTGCGGCGTCAGCGCTGATTCTTGGAACAATGCGATCCGCTGCGCCAGCGTATCGGGAATCTCCATCGTCGCACAGTGCTGCCAGAACGGCTCGGGCCGTTCGTTCAGATGGTAATGCAGGATGATGAAGTCGCGCACGCGCTCGAGCTCGGTTTCCGCCAGGTCGTTATAGCGCCGCACGACCGACTCCTTCATGCCCGCGAAGGGGAAGGACTGGATCAGTCGCGTGATGCCGATCATGATCAGATGGATGCTGGTCGATTCGAGCGGCTCGACGAACCCGCTGGCGAGCCCGAGCGCGACGCAATTCTTGTCCCACACGCGCTTGCGGCGCCCGGTGACATAGCGGATCAGCCGCGGCTCGGTGATGGTCTCGCCATCGACCTGCGCCAGCAACTTCTCTTGCGCCGCCTCGTCCGACAGATGGTCGCTGCAATAGACGAGCCCATTGCCGACGCGGTGCTGGAGCGGGATCTGCCACTGCCAGCCCGCCTCGTGCGCGATCGCGCGGGTATAGGGGCGGGCGGGGGCGACGGCCTTGGTCTGCACCGCGAGCGCACGGTTGGTCGGCAGCCAGTGGCTCCAATCCTCATAGCCGGCCTTGAGCGTCTGCTCGATCAGCAGCCCGCGGAAACCCGAGCAGTCGATGAACAGATCGCCCTCGACGCGGCGCCCGTCGTCGAGCTCGAGCGCTTCGATGAAGCCGCTCTCGGCGTTCTGCATGACACCGGCGATCTTGCCCTCGATCCGCGTGACGCCGCGCGTTTCGCTGAACGCGCGGAGGTAGCGCGCATAGAGTCCGGCGTCGAAATGATAGGCGTAGTTGATCTTCGCCTCGTCCGAAGTCGCGAACTTCCCCGCCTCGGCAGCCGCCAGCTCGAAGCAATAGGCGCCGAGCTCGTCGGCGATCCCCGCCGCGCGGCCGCGCAGCCACATATGCTGGAAGTCGCCCATCCAGATCGACTGGCCGACGCGCCCGAACGAGTGGATGTAGCGATCGCCCGCGCGCGCCCAATTCTCGAACGCGATGCCGAGCTTGAAGGTCGCCTGCGTCGCGCGCAGGAACTCGCGTTCGTCGAGCTCGAGCAGGCGGTGGAAGGTGCGGATCGTCGGGATCGTCGCCTCGCCGACGCCGACCGTGCCGATCTCGTCGGATTCGACCAGGACGATGTCGAGCAACGGCCCGAGATGCTTCGCCAGCGCCGCCGCCGCGATCCAGCCGGCCGTGCCGCCGCCCGCGACGACGACGCGCTTGATCGTCTGGTCGGGCGAGGGGGCGGCACTCATCGGTTGAGCCTTTGCAGGAGCTGCGCGCGCAGACGCCGCGCGGAAAGATCGGTCAGCGGCGCGAGTGCGCCACGCATCGGCTCGGGCAGATGCGCGGCCGGGCGCTCGGACGGGCCGAACACATAATAGTCGAACAGCGCGCGCCACGCCTGCTTCTCGCTGTCGGGCCGGTCGCGCAGGCTGAGCAGGCCGTGCAACACCGCGTTCATCGGACTGTCCATGAAGCGCGGTGCGTCGTTCCACCAATAATTGACCAACACGTTGAAGCCGTCGAGCGCATCGACATTGTGCCACCACAGGGCCGGATAGACGAGCACGTCGCCGGGTTCGAGGTCGAACACCTGCGCGTGTGCGAGCGCCTCGGCGAAGCGCGGGTAGCGCGCGAAATCGGGCGCGCGCGCGTCGACCATGCTGACGACTTGTCCGCCCGGCGTGGGCTCGAGCGGGCCGGGATAGAGGTTGGCGATCTGCTCGGGCGGGAACAGCGTGAAGCGGCGGCGGCCGACGACGCAGCAGGCGATATTGTTCGACATGTCGAAATGCGTCGCCGCGGTCGTGCGATTGCCGATCCAGATGCTCGCCAGCGGCGTCGCACCGGCAAAATCGGCGGCGAGGTCGTTCTCGGCGCGGAAGCCCGGAAGATAGGTATCGAGATCGGTCGAGCCGACATAGAGCGCCGGCGCATCGGTTGCGTCGAGCGTCTCGAGCATCCGGTCGAGATAGGCGTCGAGCGCGACGCGGCTCGCGGTGAAGTTCATCGCGGTGCCGCTGGCGTCGTAGAAGAAACGGCCGCCGATCTCGGGACCACCCGTATAGCCCACCACCGCCGTGCCGCGGTAAAAGGTCTTGAGATAGGCGGCCGCGGCGGCAGGCCCCGCCAGCCCGGCGCGCACGATCGGCCAGTCGCGCGCCAGTCCGCGCAAGACCATCGGGCGTTGTTCGGCAATCAGCGCGGTCGGGTCGAGCGCAACCGTCATGCCGCGACCGCCGCAGCGCGCCGCTTGCGGTTCTTGGCGTCGATCAGCGTCGCGACGTTGCCGAGCGAGGATGCGACGAAAAAGGCATGCTGCAGGAAGCCGGCGCGGTGCAGCGCATCGAGCGCGGCGGCATCGAGCCGCGCGAGGCGTGCAGGGCCGATCGTGAAGCAGTCGGGGATGCTGTAATGCGTTTCCGCGTCGAGCGCGACGTCGAGCGTGATCGGCTCGATCAGATCGGCCGCTTCGAACGCGGCGAACATCGGTCCGCGCTGGGCAAGGCCGTCGTGGATCGCGCGAAGCACGGTGACGACATGATCGAGATAGGGCGACTGCCCGCCATGCGGCAGGAACAGCGGCTGACCGTCCGGCGCGTCGATGCGGGGATGGTCGAGATCGACGTGGAGCATCGGCTCGCCTTGCAACACCCCATCGATATCGCGCTCGACCGTTCCGATCAGGAAGGGGCCGCGCTGGTGGAGCACGGGAATGTGGCGGGCGCTCCAGCCGCCTTGGTCGAGAAACAGATTCTCGTCGCGGTCGAGCCCGAGCAGCGCGACGGCGTAGAACGCGCCCGCGGCGTCGCGCCGGAACAGGATCGGGTACTCGCGTTGCACGGCGTCGAATTCGGTCGGAAAGACGACGCATTGGTTGACGGCGTCGCCGAAGCCCGCGGCATAGCCGGTGGCAACCCGCAGGTCGGCATGCGCGATCGTGTCGAGAAGAACGATGTTGGTCATGGAATGAAGCGTAATCGCCGATCAGGGGAACACCAAGCCGCGCGCGGGCCTATCGTACATCGGCGGCGCCGGCCGGACAACGCTCCCCCTCAAGCGTCATCCGGCCGGGCTCGACGCGCTAGAAGCGGTAGCGCGCGCCGAACAGGAAGCGGCGCTGCAATTCCTGCGCGAACCAGACGTTGGTTTCGGACCGGCCATAGGTCCTGAGGCTCGAATTGGTCAGGTTGATACCCTCGATCGACAGCGCGATCTGCTTGTTGAGATCATAGCTGATGTTCATGTCGAGCTGGCCGAACGGCTTGGTGTAGACCGGGTTCTTGTAGCTGTCGCGGTTGAGCGCGGAGAGGAACTTGTCGCGCCAATTGTAGCTCAACCGCGCCGAGATGCCGTGCTTGTCGTAGATCAGCGTGGCGTTGGCGGTGTTCGACAGGCCGGTCAGCGCGAACTGGTCGATGTTCGGGTCGCCGCCATTGTTGAAGCCGACATCGCCCTTCACATAGGTGAAGCTCGCCGAGACGCCGACGCCGGTGCGGCCGAAGAAATATTGCCCGGCGATCTCGAAGCCGTAAATCTCCGCGTCCTTGTTGTTGATCGGGCGCGAGATCGTGAAGTTGTAGAGCGGGTCCGCCGAAGTGCCGTTGAGATCGACCGCCGAGAGGATCTGGTTGACGAAATTCTGGTCGACCGTCTTGGTCACCGCGCTGTAGTGCGCGTTGAACTGGGTCGCCGCTGCCGCCGCGCCGTCGCGTTGGATCAGCGCCGAATAGGTGAACAGATTGACGTCGCTGATGTCGGCGCCGAGCGCGCTGAGCGCGGCCTTGGCGGCGCCCGACGTCGTCCCCGCGGTTCCCGAACTCGGATCGCGCAAGCCGAACAGCGTGCCGTTCGAAAGCCCCGTGCCGATGAAGTTGTGCACGCGCTTGTCGAAGAACCCGGCCGAGACATAGCTGTCGGGCTTGAAGTAATATTCGAACGACAGATCGATATTGTCCGAAATCAGCGGCGCCAGATCGGTGTTGCCGGTGTTAGCGGTGGCGACCCCGCCGATCGCGGTCGGACGACCCGGCGCGGCCACGCTCGTCGAAGCGAAGAGGTTGTCGTAATTCGGCCGTGCGATCGTCCGGCTCGCCGAGAAGCGGCCGATCAGATTGCGCTTGAGTTCGACCTGGAAATCGAACGACGGCAGGATGTTGTCATACGATCCGTGCCCGACGAGCGTCTGCGGGGTCGCGCCCACGCTGATCGTGAAGTCGTTGTCGGCGACCCAGGCGATCGCGTTGGGCACCGCCTGGAGCGAGATCGCTTCGTCCTTGGTGTGTTCGTAGCGGCCACCGGCGACGAGGCTCGCCTCATGCCCGGCGATCGCGCCCTTCCAGGTGACCTGGGCATAGCCGGCATAGACCGTCTCCTTGACGGTGTTGTTCTGGCTGGCGGTGATCGAAATCGCGTTGCCGGCCTTGGCATAGGCCGGCGACAGCGCATTGTAGAGCGCGAGCGTATCGCCGCGGAACGCGATCAGGTTCGCGCCGCTCGCCTTGGGGTCGTAGCTGCTGAACTTGCACAGCAGGCAGAATTGCTGGAGCACGCCGGGCGCGAGTTTCTGCACGTCGCCCGGGAAGTCGACGCTCCAATTGCCGAGCGTCTGCTGCGTCGAGGTCAGCTGCTGGTTGGTGTTGGTGTCGCGGTACAGGCCGCCGAAATCGAACCGGCTGCCGCCGCCAAGATCCCAGCCGAGATCGGCGCGGATTTCCTTGACCTTCTGCTTCTGGCTGGTGGTGTAGGTGCGCGCGATCGACGAGCCGACATCGTTGACATCCAGAATGCCGTTATGGTTGCCGCCGGGCAGCGTGGAATCGTTGATGACGATGTCCTGCACCGGAATGTCGCCCGAATAATCGACCGAATGCGCGGCGATCACGTTGGCGCCGAGCCCGACCAGCGTCGAGCTCGTGCCGTTGGGGTTGTTGGGCAGCACCGAAGACTTGCCGTAATGCCCGTCGATCGCGAGCGTCAGATTGGGCGCGATGTCCCATTTCAGATTGAGGCCGTAATCCTCGAGCTGGTTCTTCTGCGCGCGCGCCTGCTGCTCGAAGCCGGCGTCCTTCACGCCCGCGATCGTCTCGTGCAGATAGGTCGTCGTCGCGACCGCCTTGTTGCTATCGAACGTGACGACGTCGAACGGGCGGTTGAACCAGTTCGATTCGTCCGAGCGCTGCTCGCTCTGCAGCGTGCGGGCATAGAGCGCGTCGGCGGTGATGGTCAGCGCGTCGGTCGGCTTGAACTGGACGATCGCCTGGCCGTTGAGCCGCTCATATTTGTCGTCGGAGAAGTGATAGCGGCTGTCGTTGGGCACCGAGATCAGCTGGTTGGGGTCGCTCGGCTTGTTGTTGATCTTGGTGGCCGCGTTGACGAAGCCGTTGCTCGGATTGAGGAAATCGGCGAGCGTCTTGATGTTCCAGTCGTTCGACGTCGCCGACACGGTCGAGAAATGGCGCTGCTGATAGCTGCCGAACAGCGACACGCCGAAGGTCTGGTCGGGGTTCGACCAGCTGGCGAGACCGGTGAACTCGGGGGTCACCACCGACCCGCAATCGACGCAGTCGCTCGCGCTGGTGTCGTAATTGAGCTTGCCGCCGAGGCTGCCGTTGAAGCCCGAGGTCTTCGAATCGAGCGGACGGCGCGTGACGACGTTGATCGTCGCGCCGATCCCGCCCGAGGGCACTGCCGCGCGACCGGTCTTGTAGACTTCGAGCGTCTTGACGCCCTCCGACGCAAGGTTGGAGAAATCGAACGAGCGCGTCACGCCGACCGTACCGTCGGCGCTCTCGTCGCCGCCGACGGTCTGGTCGTAGGACGAGGCGAGCGTGCGGCCGTTCAAGGTGACGAGGTTGAAGCTCGGGCCGAAGCCGCGGACGGTGACCTGCGCGCCCTGGCCGTTGACGCGGTCGATCGACACGCCGGTGATGCGCTGGAGCGATTCCGCGAGATTGGTGTCGGGGAACTTGCCGATATCCTCGGCCGAGATGGCATCGACGATGCCGGTCGAATTGCGCTTGATCGCGATCGAGCGTTCGAGCGAGGCACGCACGCCGGTGACCACGATGTCGTCGGCACTGGGCGTTTCGGGAACGGCGTTGGTCGCGGTGGCGCCCTTTTCGGGCGCGAGCGTGCCGGGCGCGGTATCGGCTTGCGGCGTGCCCTGTTGAGCGGGGACCGGCGCGGTTTGCGCAAAGGTTGTTTGTGGCAGCGCAAGGCCAGCAGCCAGTGCGATGACGGAAGCCGAGCGAATGTAAGCCGGCGCGTAACGATAGGCCTTCATGGACCTCCCCCTGCAATTCGCGGCCTTATCTGACCGCTCTGTTGAACTGCCGACCCCCTGTTAGATCAGCCGGGGTAGCGCTAACCTATTGTCCTACGTTGTCAAGACGATTCGTCCTGTAACAAATATTCGCGGGGCAGTCACGCCGTGCGCCGCGACCTCCCGGTTCTTGGGAAAACCGCTCTCCTAAAGTAGATTAAGGCGCATTGACTGCCATTTCCGTGTGGTTCGTGTTCACCGGTCGACCCCGTGCTCACCGGCGAACGGGCACAATCGAGGTGACAGCGCTCTGTCAACGCGATCAAAGCCTCTGGCGCAGGGGCGGCCGATCTGGTCTATTCGCCCGCACACTGGGTTGGGGCGGCATGAAGCGAACGACGATTGTCGATGTGGGGCGGTTGGCGGGCGTGTCGGCCAAGACGGTATCGCGCGTGCTCAACGGCGAGCCGCACGTCAGCCCGGACGTCCAGCAACGCGTCCGCGCCGCGGCGGACACGCTCGATTACCACCCCAATGTCTTCGCGCAGGCGCTGGTGCGGCGCAAATCGAACATGATCGGGCTGGTCTATGAAAATCCGAGCCCGAGCTATGTCGTCGAGTTGCAGCGCGGCGTGCTCGAACGGCTGACCGGCGAGCGCTACCGGCTGGTGGTGATCCCGATCCGTTCGGTGCAGGAGAATGCGAGCGAAGTCGTCGGCCTGCTGCGTTCGGCCGCGCTCGATGGCGTCGTGCTCGCGCCGCCTGCGTCGGACCATCCGCTGATCCTCAAGCAGTTGCACGAGGCGCGGATCCGGTGCGCGCGGATCGCGCCGACGCGGATGATCGACGCCGCGCCGAGCAACCTGGTCGACGATGTCGCCGCCGCGCGCGAGATCGCGGCCTATGTCATCGGCCTCGGGCACCGCGACATCGCGATCATCCGCGGCGATGCCACGCACCCGTCGAGCGAGGCGCGGATGCTCGGGTACACCCAGGCGTTCCACCAGGCCGGGCTCGAGCTCAAGTTCGACCGGATCGAGCCGGGCCTGTTCACCTTCGACAGCGGGCTGGCGGCGGCGCGGCATATCTTCGCGCGCCCTGATCGGCCGACCGCGATCCTCGCGCAGAATGACGATATGGCGGTCGGCGCGATGATGGCGGCGCGCGAATTCGGGCTGTCGATCCCCGACGATCTCTCGGTCGCCGGGTTCGACGATTCGGAAGTGTCGCGGATCACCTGGCCGCGGCTGACGACGGTGCGCCAGCCGGTGTTCGAAATGGCGGTCGCGGCGACCGAGATGGTGATCGCACAGCTCGAGGAGCGCGAACCGATCCGCCGCCTCGTCCATCCGCACACGCTGCTCGTCCGCGAATCCACAGCGCCGCCACGCGCCTGATGCTGCGGCGCTTCGAAGCGGCCTTCTATGCGGCGGGCGATCTCGGCTTCAACTTCGTGTGGCAATCGATCGAGCTCTACTTGCTATTCTATTATATCCGCGGGCTCGGCATCGCGCCGGCGATGGCATCGGCGATCTTCCTCGCCGGGGCGGCGGTCGACTGGCTGACCGACCCCGTGATCGGCGCGGTCGCCGATCGCCTGGCCCCGCGCGTTCCGCTGCGCGCCTGGGTGTCGATCGGTGGCCCGCTCTCGGTGATGATGCTGTGCCTGGCGTTCGCGCCGCCGCCGGTGCCGGCGGCCTGGGTTCCGGGCTATGCGCTCGCCACCTATCTGGCGCTGCGGTTCTTCTACGGGCTCGGCAATATCCCCTACGCCGCACTCACCGCGCGGCTGTCGCCCGACCCGGCGGATCATCTGCGGCTGACCGGTGCGCGGATGCAGGGCGCCGCGCTCGGCGGGCTGATCGCGGCGCTGACCTATGCGCTGCTCCCGGCGGATCGCAGCGGCGGCGCCGACTTCCGGCTCGGTGCGCTGATCCTTGCCGGGCTCGCCATGCCCGCGTTCTTCGCGACGAGTTTCGGCACGCGCGAGCGTGTCGTGTCGCGCAGCGGACCAGCGCGGCCGCTCGGCGACGCGGTGGCGGCGATGGCGGGGCTGTTGTGGCGATCGGCGGCGTTGCGCCGGTTGATCGTGACGATCGTGATGGTCGGCCTGACGGTGACCTTGATCAACAAGTCGCTGCTGTTCCTGTTTGAGCAGGTTGGCGCGCCGCGGCTCGGTTATTTCGTCGCGCTCGTCCCCGCGCTGTCGCTGTTGCTGACCGCGCCGTTATGGGCGCGGCTCGCGATCCGCAGCGGGCAGATCCGCACGCTGCGCATCGCGGCGGTGGCGGTGCTGGCGATGGCGGCGCTTGCGCTGATCGGGCGCGGCGTCCCGACGGCGCTGTTGTGCATCACGCTGGCGATCGTCGCGGGGCAGGGGATGTCGGTGATGTTCTGGTCGCTCGTTCCCGCGACCGTCGCGTCGTGCGAAAGCGCCGATCAGGATGCGGGCTATGCGGTGCGCGTCTACGCACTGGCGACGATCGCGCGCAAGCTCGCCCAGGCGCTCGCGCCGCAAGCGATCGCGCTGGCGCTCGCCTTGCCCGATGGCGCGCTTCTCGTGACGATCGCCGGCGTGGCGGCCCTGACCGTGCTTGCGGTGCTGTTTTACCCGCCGATCGGCCCCGGCGCCCCCCACGTCGCGGGTTGACAGCGTCGTGTCAACGTTGTCAATGCGGCGAGCCAGTCGGGCGTAGCGGCGCGGATGCCGCTGTTATCGTCGCTGGAGCTGCGGTGGAGGGGATATGAAGCGCGGATTGACCTGGGGCACGGCGCTCGCCGTCTGCCTCGTCGCGAGCATCGGTGCCGCGGCCGCGACGGGCGCGCCGGTTCCCCCAGCGCCCGACGTGCACCCTGCCCTGTGGCCCCGCGCCAACTGGCCCGTCGCGCCGATCGCCGCCGACGAAGCGCGGATCAAGACGCTGCTCGCGCAGATGAGCGTCGAGGAGAAGATCGGGCAGATCCTCCAGCCCGATATCGACAGCATCACCCCCGACGAGGTCCGCCGCTATCATATCGGCTCGGTGCTCAACGGCGGCAATTCGGGGCCGTACAAGGACGATTTCGCGCCCGCGCCGAAATGGCTCGAGCTCGCCGACCAACTCTATGCCGCCTCGGTCGATCGCTCGGCCGGCGGGCACGGCATCCCGATTCTGTGGGGCACCGATGCGGTGCACGGCCATAGCAACATCGTCGGCGCGACGCTGTTTCCGCAGAATATCGGGCTCGGCGCGACGCGCGACCCCGCGCTGATCGAGCGGATCGGCGCGGCGACCGCCGCCGAGATCCGCACGACCGGGCAGGAATGGACCTTCGCACCGACGATCACGGTGCCGCAGGACTATCGCTGGGGCCGCGCCTATGAAGGCTATTCGTCCAACCCCGATCTCGTCGCCAGCTATGCCGGGCGGATGATCGTCGGGCTGCAGGGCCGGCCCGATGGCAGCCGCATCCTCGCCGGTCCGCACGTGCTCGCCAGCACCAAGCATTTCATCGCCGACGGCGGCACCTTCGAAGGCCACGACCAGGGCGACGCGCGGATCAGCGAGACCGAACTGCGCGACGTCCACGGCAAGCCCTATGTCCCGGCGATCGAAGCCGGCGTTGGCACCGTGATGACGAGCTTTTCGAGCTGGCAGGGCCAGAAGATCGGCGGCAGCAAGGGGCTCGTCACCGATGTGCTCAAGGGCCGGATGAATTTCGGCGGCTTCGTCGTCACCGACTGGAACGCGCATGCGCAGATCGCTGGCTGCAGCCTCGAAAGCTGCCCGCAGGCGATCAACGCCGGGGTCGACATGTACATGGCGCCCGACAGCTGGCGCGGACTCTACGCCTCGCTGCTGGCGCAGGTGAAGGACGGCACCGTGCCGATGGCGCGGCTCGACGATGCCGTCGCGCGGATCCTGCGCGTGAAATTGCGGCTCGGGCTGTTCGAGGCGGGCAAGCCGTCGTCGCGCGCGCTCGCCGGCGACTGGAGCCAGCTCGGCGCGCCCGCGCACCGCGCGATCGCGCGCGAGGCGGTCGGCAAGTCGCTCGTGCTGCTCAAGAATCAGGGCGTGTTGCCACTCAAGGCCTCGGCCAACATCCTCGTCGCCGGCGACGGCGCCGATGATGTCGCGCGGCAATCGGGCGGATGGACGCTCAGCTGGCAGGGCACCGGATTGAGCAATGCGATGTTCCCCGGCGCGACGACGCTGTGGGGCGGGATCGCCGCGGCGGTGAAGGCGGGTGGCGGCCAGGCCGAACTCGCGCCCGACGGGCAGTACACGCGCAAGCCCGACGCCGCGATCGTCGTGTTCGGCGAAACGCCCTATGCCGAATTCCAGGGCGACATAAAGTCGCTGCAGCTGCGCCCCGAACTGCGCGCGCCGCTCGCGACGATGCAGCGGCTCAAGGCGGCGGGCATCCCGGTCGTCGCGGTGATGCTCACCGGGCGTCCCTTGTTCGTCAATCCGATGCTCAACGCCGCCGACGGCTTCGTCGTCGCATGGCTGCCCGGGACCGAAGGGGCGGGGCTCGCCGATCGCCTGTTCGCCGCGCCGGGCACGCCTGCGCCCTTCACCGGCAAGCTGCCGGCCGATTGGCCGCTCACCGCCAAGCCCGGCGGCCCGTCGCTCTACCGCTTCGGCTATGGCCTGAGCGGCCGCGAGCCGCGCGGGGTGTGGAAAGCGCTGTCAGAGGATCCGGGCGTGGTCGATGCGGGGACCGATGGCGTGTTCCTCAAGGCCGGGGTTGCGACGCCGGGCTGGTCGCTGCGGGTCGGCGATGCGACGGCTGCGACCGCGATCACGGCGGTCCCGGCGCAGGCGCTGGCCGGGCGGATCAAGGTCGCTGCGATCGATTACGGCGTGCAGGAAGGCGCGCGGCACTTCTCGCTCGCTGGTGGGGGCGCGCAGACGATCGAACTGCACAGCGCCGAACCCGTCGATCTGTCGCGTGAGAGCAATGGCGACGTGATGCTGCTCGCGACGCTGCGCCTCGATGCACCGCAGGGCAGCGATCTCATGCTCGGCATGACCTGCGGCGCCGGGTGCGGTACGACGCGCCCACTACCGGCGGGCGCGCTGAAGGTCGGCCAATGGCGCATCGTCGGGATTCCGATCAAATGCTTCGCGAGCACCGCCGAGCGCAAGGGCGTCGACGTCAAGCGGATCGACGCGCCGTTCGTGCTGCGCACCAGCCAGCCGCTCGAACTCAGCGTCGCGCGCGTGGCGCTCGGGATGGTCGCCGACGACGTGCTGGCGTGCCAGCCGTGACCGCCGCCGCCGCTTAGCCGGCGCGCGGCGGCGCGTCGGATTCGCGGCGGATCAGGGTATAGTCGATCTGCACGTGCGGCTCGGCGATTTCGCCGAGTGTCGCGCTGCGGTCGAGCCGCAACGCCTCGACGAGCAGTTCGACCGCCATCCGCGCCATGTCGGTGACGGGCTGGCGGATCGTGGTGAGCTCGGGCCAGATCGTCGTCGCGAGCGCCGAATCGTCGAAGCCGACCACGGCGAGGTCGCCCGGCACGTCGAGCCCGCGACGATGTGCGACGGCAATCGCGGCGGCGGCCATGTCGTCGTTCGCCGCGAAGATCGCGCTCGGTCGCTCCGGCAGATCGAGCAGGCGCTCGGCCGCCTCGAGCCCCGAGCGATAGGTGAACAGCCCGTCGGCGATCAGCGCAGGCTCCGCCGGCAATCCGAGGTCGGCCAGCGCCGCGCGATAGCCTTCGAGCCGCTCGGCGCTCGCGCTCTGGTTGGGCGCGCCGGTGATGAAGCCGATCCGGCGATGCCCGAGCTCGCCGAGATGGCGCGTCATGTCATATGCGGCGTGACGATCGTCGATGCTGACCGACAGCGCCCAGCCCGGCGCGCGTCCGGTCGAGATCGCCACCACCGGGATGTCGCGCTCGCGCAGCGCCTCGAGCACGAGCGCCGAATCGCACAAGGGCGGCGGCAGGATGATGCCGTCGATCCGCCCGCGCGTGAGATGCTCGATCGCGGCGATCTCGGTGCCGGGCTCGCATTTCTCGATCAGGATTTGGACGGTTTGCCGGCTCGCCTGATCGAGACACCCGATCAGGAACTCGCTGAAATAGAAGAAACTGGGATTGGTGTGGAGCACGCCGATCCGCACGTCCTCGCCCCCCGCCAGCATCCGCGCGGCGGCGTTGGGGGCGTAGTTGAGCGCGGCGATCGCCGCCTCGACGCGCTCGCGCGTCGCGGGCCGGACGCTGGCTTTGTCGTTGATGACGCGCGAGACCGTCATGGGTGAGACGCCGGCCTGCGCCGCGACGTCGCTGACCGTCGGGACATTGTGTTGGCGGCGTGAGCTGCGAGGTTCCTTCATTCGGGTCCTTTCGGCGCTAACCCTATGGCCTAGCGGTGGCGCGCGGCAAGTGGCCGTTGCAAACGACCGCGCGATGTCGATGGCGCTTGCCCCACCCCCGTGCAATCGGGCATGCGCTCCCGATGACGTTTCAGGTCGATATGGGCCTCGACGCGGGCGGCGCTTCCGTTCCGATCGATCTCGAAGAATTGCTGGCGACGCGGTTGCTCGTGCAGGGCAATTCGGGCTCGGGAAAGTCGCATCTGCTGCGTCGGCTGCTCGAACGCAGCGCGGGGCAGGTGCAGCAGGTCATCATCGATCCCGAAGGCGACTTCGTCACGCTCGGCGAGAAATACGGGCATATCGCGATCGCCGCCGCTGACTATTCTGTCGCCGAGGTCGCGCGCTTCGGTCAGCGCATCCGCGAACATCGCACCTCGGTCGTGCTCGATCTCGAAGGTCTCGAGATGGAGGGGCAGATGCGCTGCGCCGCGGCGTTTCTGGGCGCGCTGTTCGATGCGCCACGCGAGCATTGGTATCCTGCGCTCGTCGTGGTCGACGAGGCGCAGGTGTTCGCACCCTCGATGGGCGCCGAGGTGACCGAAGAGGTCCGCCGGGCGTCGCTCGGCGCGATGACCAATCTGATGTGCCGCGGGCGCAAGCGCGGCCTCGCCGGGATCATCGCGACGCAGCGGCTCGCCAAGCTGGCGAAGAACGTCGCCGCGGAAGCGTCGAACTTCCTGATGGGGCGCACCTTCCTCGACATCGACATGGCGCGCGCGGCCGATCTGCTCGGGATGGAGCGGCGGCAGGCCGAGCAGATCCGCGATCTGCCGCGCGGCACCTTCCTCGCGCTCGGGCCAGCGGTGTGCCGCCGCCCGATCGCGATCAAGGTCGGATCGGTCGAGACGGGATCGCGCGGCGGCGGCCCGGTGCTGACCCCGCTGCCGCAACCGCAGGCGAGCGACATGCGGCAATTCCTCTTCGCCGAGATGGAAGAGCCGGTGCGGCCGCCGCCGCCGCCGCCGCCACGTGCGGCACCGGCCGAATATGTGCTCGACCAGATCGAGACGGTCCCACCGTCCGAGCCGGCGCGCGACGTTCCCCAGCGCGACCCCGAGGAACTCGCGCGCGTCGTGACCGACGTGTTGCGCGCGATCGTCGAGGATCGCGATTCGAGCACGCGGCCGGCGGCGGTGCTCTACCAGGATTTCCAGGTGCGCTGCCGCATGGTCGGCGTGCATCCGGCGCCGCTGTCGTCGTCGGGCTTTTCGCGCCGGCTCGCGGCGGCGCGCGCGGGGATCTTCGACGGGCTCGACGGCGACTGGGCCGAGGCGATCGCGATCGCGCACGATCTGCCCGACGAGATGCTCGGCTGCTTCCTGCTGATCGCCCGGGCCGCGCGCGAGGGGCTCCCCGCGCCGACCGACGAGGCGATCGCGCATACCTATGGCACGAGCTCGCTCGGCCGCGCGCGGCGCGTGATCGGCTATATCGAGGGGCGCAACCTGTTGGTGACGCGGGTCGATCTGTCGGGCAAGCGCTCGCTGACGATCCCCGCGCTGGGCTGGACCACGGCGGCGGCCGACGCTGCATGACAAAGCGTTCAGATCGCGCGCAACCTGTTGCAGTGCGACACGGCGCAGCCTAGGGGCGCTTGATGGCATCCGCCTCCTACCAGTCCACGTCGGATCGCCGCCGCGTTCGCGGGATCGTGCTTGCGCTCGTCGTCGAGGCGTTGGTCGGGTTGCTGCTGCTCCAGCTCGGCACCGGGGTTTTCACCAAGGTCGAGAAGCAGTCCAAGCTCACCACCTTCGACGTCCGGCCGATCGGCCCGCCGCTCGAGAAGACCGCGTCGAAGACCAAGGTCAAGCAGCAGCAGAAGAAGGTCGTGACGACTGCGTCGGCCGCCCCGCCGCCGCCGACCGTACCGCCTTTGCCCAAGGCGCCGCTCCCCTCCAAGCTGATCCAGCTCAGCCCGCAGGATTTCGCGGCATCCGACATCGGCAAGATCCCCTCCGCCAAGGGCGAGGGCAGCGGCGAAGGCACCGGCAAGGACAGCGTCGCGGCCTATGGCCCGGGCGAAGGCCCCGGCGGCGGCTCGCTCTACAATGCCGAATGGTATCGCGAGCCGAGCGATGCCGAGCTCAAGCCGTACATGCAGGAATATATGAAGAGCGACGGCGGCTGGGCGATGATCGCGTGCAAGACCGCGCCCGATTATCACGTCGAGAATTGCCGTTCGCTCGACGAATCGCCGCCGGGTGGCGGGCTGTCGCGCGCGCTACGGCTCGCGGCGTGGCAGTTCCGCGTCCGTCCGCCGCGCGTCAACGGCAAGCCGATCATCGGCGCATGGGTGCGAATCCGCTTCGACCTGATCTCGGGCTTCAAGAAGTAGCGGACAGCGCCTCAAGATAGGTGCGGACATCGGCGGCGATGGCGCGCGGCGTACCCGTCGGCAGATCGACGTTGACGATCGTCATGTCGATCACCGTGTGCAGCGCGCCCGTTTCGGCATGGCAGAGCTCGAAGCGCTGCGTGAGACTCGACGACCCAATCCGCGTAATCCGCACGAACGCCTCGATCGTGTCGCCCCACACAAAGGGTTTCAGATAGTCGATTGCGGTGTGGCGGACGTGGAATTCGGTCTCCGTCCACGCCGCGCCGAGCGCCGCGCCGATCCCGCTCCAGTCCCAGAAATCGGTCGCCGCGACATCGGCATATTCGAGATAGCGCGAGTTGAAGACGACCTTCTGCCCGTCGATCTCGGCATAGCGGACCTTGAAGCGGGTCGAAAAGGCGAATTCGGGACGAGTCATCAGAACAGCAACTTCAGGCCGACCGCGGCGAGCACCGCGGCGAGGATGGGGGTGAGGAACCGGTCGGACACGCGGCTCGCGATCAGGCTGCCGACGATGATCCCGGGGATCGAGCCGATCAGCAGCGAAACGAGCAGCGCGCCATCGACCGACCCGAGGATCCAATGCCCGATCCCGCCGAGCAGCGTCAACGGCACGGCATGCGCGATGTCCGAGCCGACCAGCCGGTTGACCGGCATCAGCGGGTAGAGGATTAGCAGTGCGGTCATGCCGAGCGCGCCCGCGCCGACCGAGGTCAGCGAAACGAGCACGCCGAGCACCGCGCCGAGCACCACCGTCAGGCTCGCGAGCCGGTTGGGGCTGACCGTGCCGAGCCGCCGCTTGAGCGCCGCTACGATGCGCGTGCGAAAGATCGTCGCGATCCCCGACACGAGCAGCGTGATGCCAAGCGCCACCGAGATGACATGCCCGGTCTTGGCCGATTGCTCACCGGCATAATGGAGGATCAAGAGCGTCAGCAACGCGGCCGGCACGCTGCCGGTGGCGAGTCGGCGCACGACGGTCCAGTCGACCGTGCCGCGCCAGCCATGCACCGTGGTGCCAACGGTCTTGGTCGCCGAGGCATAGAGCAGATCGGTGCCGACCGCGGTCGCCGGGTGGAAACCGAACGCGAGCACCAGCAGCGGCGTCATCAGCGAGCCGCCGCCGACCCCGGTCAGCCCGACGAGCAGGCCGACGAGCACGCCGGCCACCGAATACAGCAGATTGATATGCATCGGCGTTGCGGTCAGCCGGTCTTGGCGGGGGTGTTGACGCCCATCGATTGCAGATATTTCTTCACGTTGCGCGCGGCCTGGCGCAGGCGCTGCTCGTTCTCGACCATCGCGATGCGCACGAAACCTTCTCCATTCTCGCCATAGCCCACTCCTGGGGCAACCGCGACGCGCGCGTGAGTCAGCAATTGTTTGGAGAACTCAAGGCTGCCTAAGTGCGCGAGCGCCGGGGGCAGCGGCGCCCAGGCGAACATCGAGGCGCGCGGCGAGGGGATGTCCCACCCGGCGCGGCCGAAGCTGTCGACCAGCACGTCGCGGCGCTTGTGATAGAGTTCGCGATTCTTCGCGACGATGTCCTGCGGCCCGTTGAGCGCGGCGCACGCCGCCGCCTGGATCGGGGTGAAGGCGCCGTAATCGAGATAGGATTTCACGCGGCTCATCGCCGCGATCAGCGTCTTGTTGCCGACCGCGAAGCCGATCCGCCAGCCCGCCATCGAATAGGTCTTGCTGAGCGAGGTGAATTCGATCGCCACATCCTTCGCGCCGGGCACCTGCAGGATCGAGGGCGTCGGATTGCCGTCGTAATAGAGCTCGGAATAAGCGAGGTCGGAGATGATCCAGACCTTGTTGTCCTTCGCCCAGGCGACCAGCCGCTCGTAGAAAGCGAGATCGACCGCCTCGGCGGTCGGGTTCGACGGATAGTTGACGACGAGGATCGAGGGGCGCGGCACGGTGAACGCCATCGCGCGCTCGAGGCTCTCGAAATAGGCGTCGTCGGGCGTCGTCGGCACCGCGCGGATCGTCGCGCCTGCAATGATGAAGCCGAAGGTGTGGATCGGATAGGACGGGTTGGGCGCAAGCACGACGTCGCCCGGCGCGGTGATCGCCGTCGCGAGGCTCGCGAGCCCTTCCTTCGAGCCCATCGTCACGACGACCTCGCTCTCGGGATCGACTTCGACGCCGAAGCGGCGGCCGTAATAGTTCGCCTGCGCGCGGCGCAGCCCGGGAATGCCCTTCGACTGCGAATAGCCGTGCGCGTCGGGCTTGCGCGCGACTTCAATCAGTTTTTCGATGACGTGCGCCGGCGGCGGCAGATCGGGATTGCCCATGCCGAGATCGATGATGTCCTCGCCGCTCGCCCGCGCTTCGGCCCGCATCGCATTGACCTCGGCGATGATGTACGGCGGAAGGCGCTTGATACGGTAGAAATCGTCGGACATTGCGGAATTCCGGTTCGAGGAGACATTTCCTTGCGCGCCCACCTTACGGTCTCGCGTGCGCTTCGTCACTCGGGTTTCGCGCCACGCCGGATCGGGCTAAGCTGCTGCGCGTAAAAGCGTAGAGGATGCCATGGCCGATTCATCACCGCCCGCGACGCCGAGCCTGGCCGATCTGCAGCATTGGACCTGGCTGTTGGGGCGCGCGCAGCAGATGCTGATCGAACAGGGCTTCGCGACGCTGCGCGCGGCCGAGCCCGGGATTCCCACGATTCCCGGCCTCACCGACCCCGACACGCTCGAGCGCGCGCGCGATTTCTGGACCGACAGCCTGACGCTCTGGCAACGCCTGCTCGTCCCCGGCCAGGCCGAGCCGGTCGCGGAATCGCCGGCCCAGGCCCGCGACAAGCGCTTCAAGGATCCGCGCTGGCGCGAGAACCCGCTGTTCGACTGGATTCGCCAGAGCTATTTCCTGTTTTCGGATCAGATGCTCGCGCAAGTCGAGGCGGTGCAGGGCATCGACGACAAACAGCGCGAACAGATGCGTTTCGCCGCGCGCGGCTTCCTCGATGCGGTCAGCCCGTCGAATTTCCCCGCGACCAATCCCGAAGTGCTCGAGAAGACGCTCGAGACCGGCGGGCAGAATCTGCTCAAGGGCCTGCAGAACATGCTCGCGGATCTCGCCAAGGGCCAGCTCACGCATACCGACGCGACCGCGTTCGAGGTTGGGCGCAACCTGGCGACGACGCCGGGCAAGGTCGTGCACCGCACCGATCTGTACGAGCTGATCCACTATGCGCCGACCACCGAGCGCGTGCTCGCGACGCCGCTGGTGATCTTCCCGCCATGGATCAACCGCTTCTACATCCTCGACCTGACCCCGGAAAAGAGCTTCATCCGCTGGGCGGTCGAGCAGGGGATCAGCGTCTTTCTCGTCTCGTGGCGCTCGGCCGATGCGAGCATGAAGGATGTCGTGTGGGACGATTATATCGCCGCCCAGATCGAGGCGATCGATTTGATCCGGGAGGGGCTCGACGTGCCCGCGGTCCATACGATCGGCTATTGCGTCGCGGGCACGACGCTCGCCGCGACGCTCGCGATCCTCGCCGCGCGCGGCGAGGCGGACAAGGTCGCGACCGCGACCTTCTTCACCGCGCAAGTCGATTTCACCAAGGCCGGCGAACTGCTCCACTTCGTCGAGGACGAGCAGCTCGCTCTGCTCAAGACGCTGACCCCCGACGGTTTCCTCGATGGGCGCTACATGGCGTCGGTGTTCAACCAGCTGCGCGGGCGCGACCTGATCTGGAACTACGTCACCAACAATTATCTGCTCGGCAAGGATTACGCGCCGTTCGACCTGCTCCACTGGAACGGCGACACGACCAATCTCCCCGCCGCCTGGCACATGCGCTATCTGCTCGACCTCTATCGCGACAATCTGCTCGTCAAGCCGGGCGCGCTGAGTGCGCTCGGCGTGCCGATCGATCTCGGAAGGGTCGAAACGCCCGCCTATATCCAGGCTGGCCGCGAGGACCATATCGCGCCGGCGGAAAGCGTCTGGGCGCTGACCGAGCAGTTCCGCGGGGAGCGCAGCTTCGTGCTGGCGGGCTCCGGTCATATCGCCGGCGTGGTCAACCCGCCCAGTTCGGGAAAATACCAATATTGGCGCAACGCCAATCCGGTATCAACGCTAGCGGAATTCATCGCGGGCGCGACCGAGACCAAGGGCAGTTGGTGGCCCGATTGGCTCGCTTGGCTCCGCGATCACGGTGACGCGACGGTCGCGGCGACGGGCGCGCGGCGGCCGGGCGAGGGCGGCTTGGCGGCGCTCGGCGATGCGCCGGGGCAATATGTGAGAGCGCGCTGATCGGCGTAAAACCGCCGGGAAGCTCGATCGTTACGCTTATGTTGCAGTGCAACATTTTTATTGCGAAGGCCTCGTCGGCGGTGTATATTGCGATGCAGCAATAGAGCAGGAGCAATCCCGTCATGGCCAGCAAGGATTCGAAGACCAGCGCGACCCCGTCGTCGATCGATGCGATCGCCGCTGCGGTCGCCGCGCCGTCCGAGTCGGTTCCCGCCGCGCTTGCCGCCACCCCCAATCCCGTCGCCGCAAAGCCAGCCGCCCCGAAGAAGCGTACAATTGCTGCGCTCAAGCCGGTCGCTGCCGCCGTGCCTGCCGCGGCCCAGCCCGTCGCAGCGTCGGCTCCGGCGGCTGCGGTGCCCGCCGAGCCCGACGCCGTAGCGCTCGCACCCTCGATTACCCCACCAGCCCCGAAACCCGTCGCCGCACCCGCGGCGGCCGTCGTCCAGAAGGAAGCCGAAATCATGGAAACCATTCAGTCCGCCACCGAAAACACCCAAGCGCGCGCCCAGGCGATGTTCGCCGACGTCAACGATCGCACCAAGACCGCGATGGAAAAGGGTTCGAAGATGATCGAAGAGATGAACGAATTCTCGAAGGGCAACATTGAGGCGCTCGTCGAATCGTCGAAGATCGCCGCCAAGGGCATCGAGACGCTCGGCCAGGACGCCGCCGAATATGGTCGCAAGCAGCTCGAAAGCGCGACCGCCGCGATGAAGACGCTGTCGAGCGTCAAGTCGCCGACCGAATTCCTCAAGCTGCAGAGCGATTACATGCGCAGCGCGTTCGATGCGATGGTCGCCGAGACGTCGAAGAACACCGAATCGATGCTCAAGCTCGCCGGCGAGATCGCGCAGCCGATCTCGAACCGCGTCGCGGTTGCCGCCGAGAAGATCAAGGTCGCCGCGTAAGCCCGCGCGATCATTCGACGAGCGGGGGCGGTCCGGCGACGGGCCGCCCTTTTCGTTTCCGCGCCTCTTGCCCTTCCCCCCGGCAATGCCATATTTTGGCGACACATGATCGACAGCACCCGAATCTCGATGGCGGAACGCCGTGACGATGGCACTGATGACGGGGATGGCACCGGCGCGGGCGTCGCGACGCGAACGCGCGCCAAGACCAAGGAGCCGACGCCGTACCGTGTCCTGCTGCTCAACGACGATTACACGCCGATGGAATTCGTCGTGCTCGTGCTGCAGCGCTATTTCCGGATGGACATGGAGGCGGCGACGCGCGTGATGCTGCACGTGCATCAAAAGGGCGTCGGGGTGTGCGGCACCTTCACCTATGAGGTGGCCGAAACCAAGGTGACGCAAGTGATGGATTTTGCGCGGCAAAACCAGCATCCGCTGCAATGCACGCTCGAAAAGGCGTGAGCGAGCGCGGCGGCTGACCGCGGTTCACCCCGCGGGCGGCAGCCAGTCGAGATCGAGCTTGGCGTAGCGATCGATATAATTGGCGGTGCGGAGCATCGCGCGTTCGTCGAGAAAGGTAACGCGGCCGCCTTCGCGCGCGATCAGCAATTCCTCCTCGAGCTGCCGCAGCATGCGGTTGACATGCACCGCGGTCAGCCCGGTCGCGTCGCCGATCTCCTCTTGCGTCAGGCCGAGCACGAAGCTCTGCGTCCCGTCGATGTCGAGCGTACGCATCCGGTTGCGCATCTCGATCAGAATCGCGGCGACGCGCGCCTTGGCCGAGGTCCGCCCGAGTGCGGCGAGCCGGTCGGTCAGCGCGGCACGCTCGATCTGATTGTAGACCATGATCAACGCGGTGAGCCGCGGCTGCTGGGTGAACAGCGCCGCAAATGCCGCGCGCTCGAACGGTGCGACCACGCAGTCGGACAAAGCGGTGATCGTCTCGGGCGCCTCGCGATAGACCATCGCCGCGCCGCCGAGCATGTCGCCGGGAAAGTGGAAGCGCAGGATCTGCCGGCTGCCATCGTCGAGCAGCACCGAACTCATCATCGTACCCTTGCGCAGGATGTAGATATCGCTCGTCGGTTCGCGCTCGCGGTGCAGCGTCATGCCGCGTCGGATCGTCCGCTCACGCTCCTCCAGCCGGTCCAGCGTGCGCCGTTCGTTCTCGCTCAACACTACCATCCCGGCCAAACGGTCGGCGAAGAAACTTCCTGGCACGCGCGAAAAATCCCCTTTGATTAGATGCACAAAGCAGCGCGCAAGAAACAATGCATTAAAGTCGATCAACCGGGCGAGAAGCGGGCCCGAGCTCGTTTGCAAGGTGTAACGTGCTTGCGCGTTTCAGGCGAGGCGATAAACGAAGGCATGGATCGTATTCTCATTCGCGGCGGTAACCGCCTGTCCGGCCGCATCCCGATTTCCGGGGCAAAGAACGCCGCGCTCACGCTGATGCCGTGCGCGCTGCTGACCGAGGAGCCGGTGACGCTGCGCAACTTGCCGCGGCTCGCCGATGTCGACAGCTTCGGGCATCTGCTCAACCAGCTCGGCTGCTCGACCCGGATCGAGGGCGCGCGGCCCGAGGATTTCGGCCGAGTGATGACGATCCGCGCCGGGAAACTGACCGCGACCGAGGCGCCTTACGATATCGTGCGGAAGATGCGCGCCTCGATCCTCGTGCTCGGCCCGCTGATCGGCCGCGCGGGCGAGGCGACGGTGTCGCTGCCCGGCGGCTGCGCGATCGGCAATCGGCCGATCGATCTCCATTTGAAGGCGCTCGAGGCGATCGGCGCGCAGCTCGAAATGGCGGCGGGCTACGTCAAGGCGATCGCGCCGGGCGGGCGACTGTCGGGCGGCAAATACACCTTCCCCATCGTTTCGGTCGGCGCGACCGAGAATGTCGTGATGGCGGCCGTGCTCGCCAGGGGCGGCAGCCGGATCGAGAATGCCGCGCGCGAACCCGAGATCGTCGACCTGTGCAACCTGCTCGTCGCGATGGGCGCGAAGATCAGCGGGATCGGCACCGAGACGCTCGAGATCGAGGGCGTCGACCGGCTCCACGGCGCGACCTATCGCGTCATGCCCGACCGGATCGAGGCGGGCAGCTATGCCTGCGCCGCCGCGATCACCGGCGGTTCGGTCGAGCTGGTCGGCATCAAGATGGACGACATGCGCGCGACGACGCAGGCGCTGATCGCCGCCGGCGTGACGCTCGAGGAGCGCGGCGACAATCTGCTCGTCTCGGCCTCGGGCGGGATCAAGCCGCTGACGCTGTCGACCGCGCCCTTCCCCGGCTTCGCCACCGACATGCAGGCGCAATTCATGGCGATGCTGTGCATGGCCGATGGCGCGAGCGTGCTGACCGAGACGATCTTCGAGAACCGCTACATGCATGTGCCCGAGCTTGCCCGCATGGGCGCGGACATCCTGGTGCAGGGCCGCACCGCGGTGGTGCGCGGCGTGCCCAAGCTGGTCGGCGCGCAGGTGATGGCGACCGACCTGCGCGCGTCGATGAGCTTGATCATCGCCGGTCTCGTCGCCGAGGGCGAGACGCAAGTCAGCCGCGTCTATCACCTCGACCGCGGCTATGAACGGCTCGAGGAGAAACTGAGCGCGGTCGGGGCCGATATCGAGCGCGTCGGCGACGGTTAAGCCGCGGGCGCGCTGGCCACATAGGCGTCGAGCGCCGCCAGATGCCCCGCGACGATGTCGTCGGGGAGAAACGCGCCGAGAAAGCTGTTGCGCGCGAGCGTGACGAGCGCTTCGCGGTCGAGCCCGCGGGCCGCGGCGACCGCGCGATAATTGTCGGCGACATAGCCGCCGAAATAAGCGGGGTCGTCCGAGTTGATCGTCGCGCGCAGCCCCTCGCGCAGCATCCGGTCGATCGGATGCGCGGCGAGATCGTCGACCACGCACAATTTGAGGTTCGACAGCGGGCAGACCGTCAGCGTCATGCCGCTGCGCGCGAGACGTGCGGTGAGCACCGGATCCTCGAGGCTGCGATTGCCGTGATCGATCCGGTCGACCGCGAGCAGATCGAGCGCTTGATAGACATATTCGGGCGGTCCCTCCTCGCCGGCATGCGCCACCAGCTTGAGCCCGAGCGCGCGCGCCGCGGCGAAGACGCGCGCGAACTTCTCGGGCGGGTGGCCGAGCTCGGACGAATCGAGCCCGACCGCGGCGATCCGATCGACCCACGGCCGCGCCGCCTCGAGCGTCGCGAAAGCGTCGGCCTCGTCGAGGTGCCGCAGGAACGAGAGAATCAGCTGCACCGACATGCCGTGCCTGGCCTTCGCTTCGTCGATCGCCGACAGGAGCCCGGTGATCACCGTCTCGAACGCGACGCCGCGCGCGGTATGCGTCTGCGGGTCGAACATGATCTCGGCATGGACGACGCCGTCGGCCGCCGCGCGGTCGAAATAAGCGGCGGCGAGATCGTGGAAATCTCGGGCCTCGCGCAGCACGTCGGCGCCGGCGTAATAGATGTCGAGAAAGTCCTGCAGCCGCGAAAAATTGTACGCCGCGCGGACCGCCTCGACGCTGGCGAAGGGAATCGCCACGCCATTGCGCGCGGCGATCGCGAACATCAGTTCGGGCTCGAGGCTGCCCTCGATATGGAGATGGAGTTCGGCCTTGGGCAGGCCGGCGATGAAGTCGGATAGGGTCATGCCGCCGTCATTGCCCGATCGTCGCGCGGCGGCAAGCGCTCAGCGGGTGCGGGTCCAGGTCTGCCGCTTGCAGCCGAACCCGGCCACCACGCAGCCTTCGCCGACCAGCGTGTCGGGCCCGGTCTGTTCGATCGTCCCCGAAACCGTCTGGCCGATATCGGGGATCAGCACGCTGCCGTTCCACAGTCCGCGCCGCTGCTCGACGAAATCGCTGAACAGCATCGTACCGACGAGCGGTCCGGCGCCGCCGCGGGCGGCATCGGCCTGCGCTTTCGGGCTCGCCCAGACGACCTTGCCGCACATCGCCCGGCCACAGTTTTGAAATGCAACGCGGACCGATTTCTGCGGGTTGGTCCACACTCCCGTTGGGGGCGCCGCCAATACCGTCGCGGGGAGCAAGGCCAGCACGGTCGCGGCCAGCGTCATCATCGTCGGTCGCATCGCGCACCTTTCGCAAGAGGAGTCTGCGGCGCTTTACCGCCGCAGACCTGTCCCTCCCTTGAACGCGTCAGATCGCGTCGAGTGCCTGCGCGAAATCGGCGATCAGATCGTCGGCATCCTCGACCCCGATCGAGATGCGCACCAGATTATCGGTGATGCCGAGCGCCTGCTTGCGCTCGTCGGCGACCGACAGATGCGTCATCGCCGCGGGATGCGAGGCGAGCGTCTCGGTCCCGCCGAGCGACACTGCGAGCTTGGCGATCTTCAAAGCATCGAGGAAGGCGAACGCTTCCTTCTCGCCGCCCTTGACGATCAGCGAGAAGGTCGAACCCGCGCCGGTGCAATGCCGAGCGTAGATATCGGCCTGGCGCTCCATGCCCGGGCTGTCGGCGAGGAAGCCGAGATAGCCGACGCGCTCGACCTTGGGATGGCTGCGCAGGAAACCGCAGACCTTGACCGCATTCTCGCCCGCGCGGCTCATCCGCAGTTCGAGCGTCTCGAGGCTGCGCATCAGCATCCACGCGGTGTTGGGGTCGCAAATCGTGCCGATCGTGTTGCGCATCAGCCGGATCGTGTTGATGTGCGCCTTCGAGCCGAGCACGCCGCCCGCGACGAGATCGCTATGCCCGCCGGCATATTTGGTCAGCGAATAGACGACGATGTCGGCGCCGTGCTGGAGCGGTTTCAGCCACAATGGCCCGAGGAAGGTGTTGTCGATCGCGATCGGCGGCTTGGTGTCGCCGGTGAAGATCGCGTCGCGGCTCGCGGCGACCGCCTGGATGTCGACCAGCGCGTTGGTCGGGTTGGCGGGGCTCTCGAGATAGATCAGCGCGACATTGCCGGTCGCCGCCTTGGTCATCACCGCGTCGATCTCCTCGCGCGTCGCGCCCGCGGGGAAGTCGAGCCACTGCACGCCGAAGCGGCCGAGGATGCGCGCGATCAGCGTCTCGGTCGCGGCATAAAGTGGGCCCGAATGGACGATCGTGTCTCCGGGCTTGACCATCGACAGGAACAGCGTGGCGATCGCCGACATGCCGCTCGAGAAGACCAGCGCGTCCTCGGCTTCTTCCCATACCCCGAGGCGATCCTCGAGGATCTCCTGGTTGGGGCCGTTGAAGCGCGAATAGACCAGGCCTTCCGAGCCGCCGGGGCGCTTGCCGGTAACGCCCTCGAAATGCCGCTTGCCTGCTGCTGCATTGGGGAAGACGTAGGTCGAGGTGGCGAAGATCGGGGGCTTGAGCGAGCCTTCGGACAGCGCGGGGTCATAGCCATGGCCCATCATCAATGTCGAAGGCTTCAACTTGCGATCGCCGATCTTCTCGATCGACGGCTTGGGCTTGGTGCGCGGCGCGACGCCGGTCAGGTCGGCTTCGGTTTCGAGATCGTCGGCCATGCTGCATCCTTAGTCAAAATAGGGGAGGATCGTGTAGCGCGCGATAGTGTCAATTGAAACCATCTGCGCGGTGGAGCGAAGGGGGGACGCGACATGGCGGTGGCTGTGGTTTCGGTGCCGGTGCGCGATCCGGCGGGGGCGTTGGATTTCTATACGCGGGTGATCGGGCTGGAGGTGCTGCGCAACGAGCCGATGGGCCCCGGCATGCGCTGGATCCAGCTTCAGCCCAAGGACGGCGGCGCGACGATCGCGTTGGTGACGTGGTTCGACGCGATGCCGCCGGGCGGCGTGCAGGGGCTGATGCTGGGGGTGGCGGATGTCGATGCCGAGTATGCGCGGATCGGCGCGTTGGGCGTGGCGCTGTCGCCGGTCGATGCGCAGCCATGGGGGCGATTCACGATGTTGAACGACTCCGATGGCAATGGGTTGATCCTGGCGCAACTGACCGCGCCGGAGGAATTCCAAACGCGCTGATCGCGCGCCTCCCCTCCCTGGAAGGGAGGGGCTGGGGGTGGGTCGGTCTAGGGAGAGGGCCGCCGCCGCCACGGGCCGACCCACCCCCGACCCCTCCCTTTCAGGGAGGGGAGGAGAAGGAAGGAGGAAGCTACAGCCCGATGATCGAAATCTGCCGCCCGTAATCCGGCTCGTCGCGATGCGTCGCGCGGCGGTAGCTGTAGTAGCGCGCCTCGTCGGCATAGGTATCGCGCCCGAGCATCGCGACGCGCGTCACGCCCGCTGCGGCCAGCCGGTGCGCGACATAGGCTTCGAGATCGAACTGGAAACGCCCCGCGCGGCCCTCGGCGAAGAAGCGCTCGTTGGCGGGATCGTCCTGTGCGAAGCGCTGCGCGAAGGCGGCATCGACCTCATAGCTCGCGCGCGCGATGCACGGGCCGATCGCCGCGGCGATCCGCTCGCGTCGGGCGCCGAGCGCTTCCATTGCGAGGATCGTCGAATCGGTCACCCCGCCGAGCGCGCCCTTCCACCCGGCATGCGCCGCGCCGACCACGCCGGCCGCATGGTCGGCGAGCAGCACCGGCGCGCAATCGGCGGTGAGGATCCCGAGCGCGAGCCCCGGCCGATCGGTCACCAGCGCGTCGGCGCGCGGGCGCATGCGTTCGTCGAAGGGGTTGCGGACCGTCACGCATTGCGCCGAATGGATTTGGTAGGGCGTCACCAGCGTCGCGCCGGGCAGCACCGCCGCGGTCGCGCGCGCGCGATTCTCGGCGACGGCGGCAGCATCGTCGTGCGATCCGATCCCGACGTTCAGCCCGGCATGGATCCCGCTCGAGACTCCGCCGATTCGCCCCAGAAAGCCGTGGGCGACGCCCGCCAGCGGGCCGGCGGTAAGGATTTCGACCGGCGTGCTCACAGCACCAGCCGCATCAGATTGTCGTCGTCGACGGTCTCGCCGACGCGGAAGGCGATCCGGCCGATATCCTCGAACCCGTATTTCTCATAGAAGCGATGGGCGCGGTGATTGTCGACATAAACGCTGAGGATCACCTCGCGCGCGCCGTGTTCGCGCGAGAAATCGAGCGCCCAGGCCATCAGGTCCTGCGCGACGCCTTGGCCGTGCCAGTCGCTCAGCACATAGAATTGATAGAGCTCGATCGCGTCGGGGCGCCATTCGCCGGGGAAGGTGACCGGGCCCATCTTGACGTAGCCGACGATCTCCTCGCCCGCGAGCGCGAGCCGGATCGTGAAATCGGGATCGGACAATTGCGACGGCAAACCGTTCGGCCCGAACGCGTCGTCGAGGAAAGCTGACAGGTCGGCCTCGCTGTAGAGCGTGCCGAAGGTTTCGACGAACGACTGCCGCGCCATTGCGGCAAGCGCCGGGCCGTCGATCGTGCGCGCGTCGCGATAGCTGATCATGCGAAACCTGCCGGGTTGGGCCAACCCGGCGCGGATACGGCGAGGACCTGGAAAAGGTCGCCCATCTCGGTGGTCAGTCGCGCTTTGTCGAGCGCGATCTGCTCGGCGCGGTCGGGCGCAGCCCCGGACAGCGCTTGCGCGCGGGAATCGATGCCGAGCGCGGTGAGGAACGCGCCCTGGCCGATCGGCCCGGCAACTTGCGCGCGCTCGACCAACGCGGCGGCGGCGAGCGTGCCGAAATCGACGTGCGCGGTGAGGTCCTGCTCGCCGGGATGCTCGAACGGATTGGCATATTGGTGGCCGCGCACCGCTTGCAGCGTGTCGCCGAGCGCGGGACCGTCATAGCCATAGTCGATCGCGAGCAGGGCGCCGCCCTGGGCGACCAGGCGCTGTGCCAAGCTGCGCAGGATCGCGACGCTCGCGGGCGAGGTCTCGATCACCGAGCCAGGAGCGGCGTCGCGCAACGTCTCGGGGACGACCGCATCGGGGATCTGCTTGCCCGCGATCGGCAGGAACAGCGTGTCCTGGCACGCGACCAGCCGCTCGAACCAGCCGTCGGCGCGCTTGAGCAATTGCCGGACGGGGAGCGCGTCGAAAAATTCGTTGGCGACGATCAGCAGCGGGAGCTCGGTCGGCAGCGTGTCGATCGAGTCGTGCCAGGTCGCACCGGGTGCACGCTCGGCTTGCGCGGCGCGGAGCGTCGGGCTGGTCTCCACGAAATGCACCGGCGGGGTGAAGCCGGCCTTCGCCATCGCGCGGGATGCGTCGGCGGCGAGCGTGCCGCGACCGGGACCGAGCTCGACCCAGGCGATGTCGGGGCGGCCGGCGCGGTCCCACAGGTCGGCGCACCACAGGCCGATCAGTTCGCCGAACATCTGGCTGATTTCGGGGCTGGTGGTGAAATCGCCCGCGGTGCCGAGCGGGTCCCGCGTCGCGTAATAATGCGCGTTGGCGGCGGCCATGTATTGCGCGAGCGAGATCGGCCCGGCGAGCGTTATGGCGCGGGCGAGGCGATCGGCGAGTGGGGCTTCTACTCCCCTCCCGCTTGCGGGAGGGGGCGGGGGAGGGGAGTCTGAAACGGGCGCGGTCATGCGTTGCTCCTGCCCTCCCCCAGCCCCTCCCGCAAGCGGGAGGGGAGGAAGAAAGGAGGTTACGCCACGCTCGCGCCGCCCGCGATCGGCTCGACGCGGTGGCGGCGGCGCTTGGCGGTGAGCACGAGATACAGCCCGCCGACGATCATCGGCAGCGTCAGCACCTGGCCCATATGGATCGTCGTCGCGAAGAAGGTGCCGCTGAACTGCGAATCGGGCTCGCGGAAGAATTCGACGATGAAGCGCGCGAGGCCGTAGCCGAGCAGGAACAGCCCGACGAGCTTGCCCGGCTCGTAGCGCGCCTTGGTCTTCCAGAAGGCGAACCAGAGGATCAGGAACAGCGCCAACCCCTCGAGCCCCGCCTCGTACAGCTGGCTCGGATGCCGCGCGGGTTCGATCATGCCGGTCGGGACGGTGTCGCGAAACACGATCGCCCAGGGCACGTTCGCCGGCTTGCCCCACAATTCGCCGTTCACGAAATTGGCGATCCGCCCGAAGAACAGCCCGAACGGCACCGCGCACGCCAGATAATCGTGGATTCGCAGCCAATCGAGCTTCTGCGACCGCGCGAACAGGATGATCCCGATCGACGTGCCGATCATCCCGCCATGGAACGACATGCCGCCGTCCCACAGCTTGAACAGCCCGAGCGAGGTCAGCAGGTGCGGCGCGTAAAAGATCGCATAGCCGAGCCGCCCGCCGAGAATGATGCCGAGCGTCGCATAGAACACGAGGTCGTCGGCATGGCGCCGCGCCATCGGGCTGCCGGGCTGGGCGATCAGCTTGAGCAGATACCACCAGCCGAGCAGAATCCCGCTGATATAGGCGAGCGAATACCATTTGATCTGGAAGAAATGCAGGTCGATCGCCACCGGATTGAGGTGTAGATCGGTAAAATGCAGATGCGGATCGACGCCTGCCGTAGCGGCAGCGAGCAAGGGAAGGGCGGAGGGTAGGAACAAGGCTTTTCCCCTGGAATTTGCGCCTCCATAATGGCCCCGGGCGATAAGACCAAGTGGAGAGCGCGAATGCCGAGCAAACTCGATCAACGGATGGACGCGACGCTCGCGCACCTGACCGGAACCGGTGGTCCGCTCGCGCTCGGCAGCGTGACCGTCGATGGCAACGATCTCCCGCTGATCACCGGCGTGCCGCAGACGCTGCCGCCCTATTTCGCGCATTATTGCACCGAGCATGCCGCCAAGACCTTCCTCGTCGCGGGCGAGGAGCGGCTGACCTTCGCCGAGGTCTATGCCGCCGCGGCGCGCGTCGCGGCGACGCTGGTCGGCGGCCACGGTGTCGCGCCGGGCGACCGCGTCGGCATCGCGATGCGCAATTCGCCGTCGTGGATCGTGCTCTACATGGGCATCACGATGGCGGGCGGCGTGGCCACGCTGCTCAACGGCTGGTGGCAGTCCGAGGAGCTCGCCGCGGCGATGGCCGATGTCGAATGCAGCCTCGTCTTCGCCGACCCGCCGCGCGCGAAACGGCTTGCGGCGATCGCCGATCTCGAGGTCAAGGTGGTGACGGTCGAGGACAGCCAGCCGCTCGCCGTCGCCCTCGCGGCGTTGCTCGAGGCGGACGATGCGGCCTTGCCCAGCGTCGCACCGACCGACCCGGCGACGATCCTGTTCACCTCGGGCTCGACCGGCCAGTCGAAGGGCGCGATCAGCAACCATCGCGCGGTGACGCAGGCGGTGTACAATTACCTCGCGCAGGCGCTCGTCATGCTGTCGATCTCGACCGCCGACGGCGTCGCGCCGCCGGTGCAGCATGCGACCTTGCTCAACGTGCCGCTGTTCCATGTGACGGCCGAAGTCCCGGTGTTCCTCCAGAGCTTCGCGATGGGGCGCAAGCTCGTGCTCATGCCGAAATGGGATGCCGAGGAAGCGATGCGGCTGATCCAGGCCGAGACGGTGACCTATTTCGTCGGTGTGCCGCTGATGAGCTTCGAGATCCTGACGCACCCGAAGCGCGCCGAGTACGACCTGTCGAGCGTGTCCGATTTCGCCGCGGGGGGCGCGCCGCGCCCGATCGAGCATGTCCGCCGCATCGCCGAGGAGATGGGCGGGCCCAAGCCGCTGCTCGGCTATGGCCTGACCGAGACCAATGGCGCGGGCTGCGGCAATTTCCGCGACAATTACCTCGCCAAGCCCAATTCGACCGGCCGCGCCTCGCTGCCGCTGATCGATCTCGCGATCGTCGACGGCAACGGCAAGCCCGTCGCGCAGGGCGAGCGCGGCGAAGTGGCGATCCGTTCGGTGTGCAACTTCACCGAATATTACGGCCGCCCCGATGCGACCGCGGCGGCGTTCACCGCCGACCGCTATTTCCTCACCGGCGACATCGGCTATCTCGACGAGGACCGCTATCTCTTCATCGTCGACCGCAAGAAGGACATCATCATCCGCGGCGGCGAGAACATCTCGTGCCAGGAAGTCGAGGCGGCGATCTACCAGCATCCCGCGGTCGCCGAGGCGGCGGTGTTCGGCCTCGCCGACGAGCGTTTCGGCGAGGTGCCCGGCGCGGTCGTGCTGCTGCGCGAAGGCGAGGCGCTGACGACCGAAGACCTGTGCGCCTTCCTGTTCGAGCATATCGCGGCGTTCAAGGTGCCGCAGCGCATCTGGTTCGCCGATGCGGCACTCCCCCGGCTCGGCACCGAGAAGATCGACAAGGTGTCGATCCGCGCGAAATACCGGGCGATCGCGGCGGCGGCCTGACGCGCTTCCTGCGACGAACCGTGTACCGCTTGACTCGATTGACCCCCGGACGTGGTGTTTACCGCGCCGATCGTTTCCGTTTCTGTGCAGATCTGCATCTGCGCGCCGACGATTTCAAAGAGCCGTCGGCGGTATAGCATAAGGGCGGGGTTGTAGGACAGAAGCGGAACGTTCGGGCGGCGTACCGCACCAATCCTCCCCCGCCGGGGGGAGGTGGCGCCGAAGGCGACGGAGGGGGAGGTCGGCGGGCGCTCGCTTTCGTCCGCGTGGGGTGGACCGTGGGTGGCGTGCCAACTCGGGCGGCGTCGCCGACCGCCCCCTCCGTCCCGCTGCGCGCGCCACCTCCCCCTGGCGGGGAGGATTGAAGGGGGATCCGCGGGAATGGTCCGCACTGCGAACTGGCACGCCGCCGCACAGCGCGATAGAGCTTGGCGATGGCATCTCCCACGCTCCCGCAGATCGACCGCCGCACGCTGCTGATCGGCGGGGGGGCCGGGATCGGGCTGGTCGTCGCGTGGCAGCTGTGGCCGCGCCGCTATCGCGGCAACCTCACCGCCGACACAGGCGAGACGATCTTCGGCGCATGGCTCAAGATCGGCGACGACGGGCGCGTCACCGTCGCGGTGCCGCAGGCCGAGCATGGCCAGGGCGTCTATACCGCGCTGCCGCAGATCGTCGCCGACGAGCTCGGTGCCGACTGGCGCACCGTCGGGGTCGAGCCGGCGCCGGCCAACCCGCTTTACGCCAACCCGTTCGGCGCAGAACAATTGTTCGAACAGCCCGACAACGGCCTGCTCAAGCAATGGCGCGACAGCCATGCGGTGCGCACCGGGCTGACGCTCACCGCCGCGTCGAGCTCGGTGCGCAGCTTCGAGAATCCGCTCCGCGACGCAGGCGCGGCGGCGCGCATCCTGCTGTGCAAGGCGGCCGCCGCGCGGTGGAAGGTCGACTGGCAGGCGTGCAGCACCGGCGACGGCTTTGTCCGGCACGGCAAGGACCGGCTGCGCTTCGGTGAGCTCGCAGTAGAGGCGGCGCGCGATTTCGGCGGCGCCGCGCTGCCCGATCCGCTGCCGCTGCGCACCGATCCCGCCGGGCGGCTGTCGGGCCAGTCGCTGCCGCGGCTCGATGCGCCGTCGAAGGTCGATGGATCGGCGACCTTCGCCGGCGACGTGCGGCTGCCCGACATGGTGTTCGCGAGCATTCGCCAGGCGCCGGTCGGCGACAGCCGGCTGGTACGCGTCGATCGCGCCGCCGCCGACCGGATCGGCGGCGTGCTGCAGGTCGTCACCAACGATCGCTGGGTCGCCGCGATCGGGAACACCTGGTGGGCGGCGAACCGCGCGCTCGATGCGCTCGCGCCGCGCTTCGAGACAAAGGGGCCGGTGGTGAGCAGCGCGAGCATCGACGCCGCGTTGAAGGCCGCGCTCGCGGCGCCGGGTACGCGGATGGTCGCGCAGGGCGACGTCGCGGCGGCGTTCACGGGTGCGCGGCTGGTTGCGGCGGAGTATCAGGTCGGGCTCGCGCCGCACGCTGCGCTCGAGACGATGACCGCGACTGCCAATCTGAGCCACGGCCGGCTCGAACTGTGGCTGCCGACACAGGCGCCCGGCGTCGCGCGCGCCGCGGCCGCAGCCGCGATCGGGATCGCCGAGGACGCGGTGCTGGTCCATCCGATGCTGATCGGCGGGTCGTTCGGCGCGGCGCTCGAAACGCAATGTGCGGCGCAGGCGGCGGTGCTGGCGCAGGCGATCAAACGGCCGGTGCAGCTCGTCTGGAGCCGCGTCGAGGATCTGCTGCACGATCGCTATCGCCCGCCAGCGCGCGCGCGGATGACGGCGCGGCTCGGCGGCAACGGGCAGATCCTTGGCCTGTCCGCCAGGATTGCGGCGCCGGCGACGGGGCACGAACTTGCGCGGCGCATGTTCGCGCAGGATCGCGGCGCGAGCGCGGCGTTGGCGTTGGCGGGGGCGAGCGACCCCTATGCCGTCGCGGGTGCGATGCCGCCCTATCGCATCCCGGCGTTCGCGGTCGATCACCATCCCGCCGAGATCGGCGTGCCGACCGGGCATTGGCGCTCGGGCGCGCACAGCTACACCGCCTTCTTCACCGAATGCTTTATCGACGAGCTCGCGCATCTCGCGGGGACCGAGGCCTTGTCGTTCCGCATCGGCATGCTCGGCGGCGACGCGCGGCTGGCGCGCTGTCTGTCGACCGCGGCGTCGCTCGGCGGCTGGGAGGGCGGGGTCGCGGGGAGCGGGCAGGGGATCGCGTGCCACAGTTTCCGCAGCAGCCATATCGCGGTGCTGGTCGAGGCGCATGTCGGTGAGGGGCAGGCGGTCAGCGTCGACCGGATCGTCGCCGCGGTCGATTGCGGGCGGCAGGTCAATCCCGATCTCGTCCGCCAACAGATCGAGGGCGGGCTGCTGTTCGGCATGGCGGCGGCGATCGGCGGCGCGACGGGCTTCCAGGACAATCTCGCGACGGTGCGGCGGCTCGGCGCGCTCGGCCTCCCGCGGCTCGCCGACACGCCCGACATCACCGTCGAGCTCGTGCCGAGCGAGGCCGACCCGGGTGGGGTGAGCGAATTGGCGGTGCCGCCGGTTGCACCGGCGATTGCCAATGCGCTGCAAGCCGCTACGGGCTATCGGCTGCGAAGCTTGCCGCTCTTGCCCGGAACCCTGTGATGCTGCCTGCGAACCACCCCCCGATCCCGGCGCGGAAAGTCGGCGTCTTGCTGACCAATCTCGGCACGCCCGATGGCGCCGACACCAAGTCGGTCAAACGCTATCTCGCGGAATTTTTGTCGGATCGCCGCGTGGTCGAGATCCCGCCGCTCATCTGGCAGCCGATCCTGCGCGGGATCATCCTCAACACGCGGCCGCAGAAATCGGCCGAGGCCTATGCGCAGGTGTGGAGCGCGGACGGGTCGCCGCTCGCCGCGATCACCAAGGCGCAGAACAAGGCGCTGCAGGGCGCGTTCGGACCGGGCGTGATGGTCGATTGGGCGATGCGCTACGGCAAGCCGTCGATCCCCGAGCGGCTGCAGGCGATGAAGGATGCCGGGTGCGAGCGAATCCTCGTCGCGCCGCTCTATCCGCAATATTGTGGCGCGACGACCGCGACCGCCAACGACAAGGCGTTCGAGGCGCTGGCGAAGATGCGCTGGCAGCCGGCGCTGCGGACATTGCCGCCCTATCATGACGATGCGGTCTATATCGAGGCGCTGGCGACCTCGATCGAGGCGGGCGTCGCCGCGCTCGATTTCGAGCCGCAGGCGATCGTCGCGAGCTTCCACGGCATGCCGCAGCGCACGCTCGAGCTGGGCGATCCGTATCATTGCCATTGCCAGAAGACCGGGCGGTTGCTCGGCGAGCGGTTGGGGAAGCCGCTGGTCGTGTCGTTCCAGTCGCGCTTCGGGCGGGCGAAATGGCTCGAGCCGGCCACCGACATCACGCTCGAGGAATTGCCCGCCAAGGGAATCACCAGGATCGCGATCGTCGCGCCGGGGTTTTCGGCGGATTGCCTCGAGACGCTCGAGGAGCTCGCGATCCGCGGGCGCGAGAGTTTCGAGGAGAAGGGCGGCACGCATTTCGCCTATCTCCCGTGCCTTAACGCGAGCGAGATCGGCGTCGAAATGTTGCGCACTTTACTCGCGCGTGAACTTGAAGGCTGGGTGAGCGCTGCGTAGCGTGGGTGCCGGACAAAGATCCTTTCAGGAGAGTAGAATGGCACGCGTCGCGATCGTAACCGGCGGAACCCGCGGGATCGGCGAGGCGATCAGCCTCGCGCTCAAGGACCACGGCATGACCGTCGCCGCGACCTATGCCGGCAATGACGAGCGCGCGCGCGAGTTCACCGAGCGCACGGGAATTGCCGCGTACAAATGGGACGTCGCCGATTACGACGCCTGCCAGGATGGTTGCGCGCGCGTCGCCGCCGATCTCGGGCCGGTCGACGTGCTGGTCAACAATGCCGGCATCACGCGCGACGGCACGATCATGAAGCTCAGCTACCAGGCGTGGAAAGAGGTGATCGACACCAATCTCGGCGGCTGCTTCAACATGGCCAAGGGCGTGTTTCCGGGGATGCGCGACCGCAAATGGGGGCGGATCGTCAATATCGGGTCGATCAACGGCCAGGCCGGGCAGTACGGGCAGGTCAATTACGCTGCGGCGAAATCGGGCATTCACGGGTTCACCAAGGCTTTGGCCCAAGAAGGTGCCCGGGCTGGCGTGACCGTGAATGCGATCGCGCCGGGCTATATCGATACCGACATGGTGGCGGCGGTGCCGGCCGACGTTCTGGAGAAGATCGTCGCGAAGATCCCGGTCGGGCGGCTGGGGCAGGCGAGCGAGATCGCGCGCGGCGTGGCGTTTCTGTGCTCGGACGAGGGTGGGTTCGTGACTGGGTCGACGCTGAGCATCAATGGTGGGCAGCATATGTACTGACGGGCGCAGGCGCGGCCACGCCCGCGCCGGTGCGGGCCAAGGCCCGCAGCGCCCGGCACGGCCGGCGGACGGGGCAATGCCCCGATCCGGCCGACGGCTTTGCCGGCGGCGCTTCCTGGCAGACCGCGGACGCAAAAGAAGAGGCCGGCCTCCTCGAGGAGAGACCGGCCTCACACCCTCGCTACGTGCGACGAGGGTAGCTCTGTGACTCTCCAGCGCCGGCGGCAAAGCCGCCGTCGGTCGGGTTCGCCCTGACGGCCGACCCGCCGGCCGGGTAAGGCGCTGCGGGCTTGCCCGCAGCGGCGCGGGCGTGGCCGCGCCTGCGCCTTACCGGCAGCGCTGGCCGTCCTTCTCGATCGCGCGTCCGGCCAGCGCGCCGCCGCCCGCGCCGAGCACGGTGCCGAGCGTCCGGTCGCCGCGCCCCGCGATCGAATTTCCGAGCAGACCGCCCGCGATCGCGCCGAGGATCGTGCCGGTATTGCCCGAATTGCAACGCGAGCGGTTGTAATAGCGGCGGTCGTCATAGCGACGGTCGTCGTAGCGGCGCCCATCGTCGTAGCGGCGGCCATCGTCGCGATAGCCGCGGCGGTCCTGATAGCCGTCGTCGCGATTGTAGCCGTCGCGATAGGCCTGGGCATAGGCATAGCCCTGGTCGTCGTAGCGCTGCGCGGCGGCGGGGGTCGCGGCCAGGCCCGAGGCGGTCATGGCAATCGCGGTCGCGGCGAGCGTAAGCGTCTTCATCATGGTGCGTCTCCTGTCAGGCGTTGGTCCGATGCTGGCCTTATGGCGGATCCCCGCTGAGGCCACCCTGAATGCGCTTGTTACCCGCCGTTCATCGCAGGCCTCGGTCAAAACGCGGTTGCGCGCGCTTCGTGCCTCCCGCAGGGGCGGGGGATGCGCATTATGTGGTCGGTCTTGCTGTGTTTGTTTCTGGTGCCCGACTGGATGGGGGCGTCGCGGCGGCCGGTGTTCGACCCGCACTATCCCTTCCATGTCGAGCCGGTCGATCTCGATTTCGACGATCCGCACCGCACGCGCGTGGGCGATCTGGTGTGGCTCGGCGGGATCAAGCTGTCGAGCGGCGACCCGGCGTTCGGCGGCTTCTCCTCGCTCCACGTCGCAGGGCATCGCTTCACGCTGCTGAGCGACGGCGGCGACGTGCTGCGCTTCACGCTGGGGCGCGACTGGCGCGTGCGCGACCGCAGCATCACCACACTGCCCGACGGCCCCGGCACCGGCTGGGTCAAGCGCGACCGCGACAGCGAATCGATGAGCGTCGATCCCAGGACGGGCGACGTGTGGGTGGGATTCGAGAGCTACAACCAGTTCTGGCGCTACGATGCGGCGTTCAACCGTGCGATCGAGCATGTCGCCCCGCCGGTGATGAAGAACTGGCCCGAGAATGAGGGCCCCGAGGCGATGATGCTGCTGCCCGGCGGCGGGATGGCGACGATCGACGAGACCACGCCGTGGCCCGGGCAGACCGGGCGCGGCGGGATCGTCTTCTATGGCGATCCGGTGACGCGTCCGCGCGCGGGGTTCCGCTTCAACTTCGTCCCGCCGGCGGGCTATGACGTGACCGACATGACGGTGCTACCCGACGGGCGCTGGCTGATCCTCAGCCGGCGCTTTGCACGGCTGCGCTTTTCGAGCGCGCTGACGATCGTCGATCCGGCGCAGGTCAAGCCGGGCGCGACCGTGCGCGGGCGCGACATCGCGACGATCGCGGCACCGTTGCTGCACGACAATTTCGAAGGGGTCGCCGCCACGCGCGAAGCGGGCACGACGATCATCTGGCTCGTCTCCGACGACAACCAGTTCGCGCTACAGCGCAGCCTGCTGTTCAAGTTCAGGCTCGATCCGGTCGAGCATCAGCCCGACCGGAAGAAGAGGATAGGTTAGGCGGCCGCCTGCGGGGCTGCGGTCAGCTTCTTCGACACGTCGCGCTTGAGGCGACGCGCGCGCAGCGAGAGCTTGTCGTTGGTCGTCTTGACGAGCCAGTTGTCGAGCCCGCCGACATGCTCGACCGAACGCAGGCCGTGCGCCGAGACGCGCAGCTTGACGCTGGTGCCGAGCGCGTCGGAGATCAGCGTGACGTTCTGCAGGTTCGGCAGGAACGTGCGCTTGGTCTTGTTGTTCGCGTGGGAAACGTTGTTACCCACCATCCGGCCCTTGCCGGTCAGTTCGCAGATGCGCGACATCTTGAATTCCTGAATACCAGATTGAGCCGTGAAGCAGCTCGTGAAGGCGGGGCGCATACCGAACGCAAGGGGTTCGGTCAACCGCGCACGGCGATTCGCGGGCGGTTTGGCGTGACTTGCAACCTTCGCGACGACGCGGCGTTGGTTACGGTAACGATTCGAATGCGCTGTTGGAGAAGATCATGCGGTTTCTGTTAGCTCTAATCGGCCTCGCGGCGCTCGTCGTGGTCGCGCTCGTATCGCTCGGCCTGCTCAAGGTCGACACCCGGGCCGGATCGCTGCCGTCGGTCAGCGTCAACGGCGGCAAGGCGCCCGAGGTCAGCGCCAATATGGCGACGGTCGAATTCGGTAGCGAAAACAAGGCGATCGAAGTGCCGACCGTGACCACCACGACCAAGACGATCTCGGTCCCGACGCTCCACGTCAACAAGCCGACCGACGCCAACGGCAACAGCGTCTCGACGCAGTAAGTAGCGCTCTGCAGATGGTTGGGGCATGGGGATCATCGTGATCCCCATGCCCCTTTTCATGCGCGCGGCGCTCGATGCCGCCGCCGTGGCCGCAGACGCCGGCGAAGTGCCCGTCGGGGCGGTGGTGGTGCTCGACGGGCAGATTATCGCGACCGCGGCGAACGCGCCGCGCGCGCTGCACGATCCGACCGCGCATGCCGAGATGCTGGCGATTCGCGCCGCCGCGGCGGCGATCGGCGATGACCGGCTGGAGCGGTGCGATCTGTGGGTGACGCTCGAGCCGTGCGCGATGTGCGCCGGGGCGATCGCGCATGCGCGAATCGCGCGGCTCTATTATGGCGCGAGCGATGCGAAGGGCGGCGCGGTCGAGCATGGGCCACGGCTGTTTTCGCAAGGCACGGTGCATCACCGGCCGGAGATATTCCCGGGGATCGGCGAGGGGGAGGCAGCGGGGCTGCTCAAGCGCTTCTTTGCCGAGCGGCGGTGAGGCGCGCGCGGGTCGCGCGACGCAACCCCACCCGTCACCCCAGCGAAAGCTGGGGTCTCCGGCGTGGGGGCACCGCGCGAGCATCACGAGACCCCAGCTTTCGCTGGGGTGACGGCCGACGGGTGACGGGTGACGGGTGACGGCTGACCGCTGACCGCTGACGGCCGACCGCTGACGGCTGGACGGCGCGTGGCCGGCTGCCGGTCGGCGCAGCCTACCGCAGATCGGTATCGGCGATCGGCACGATCTTGATCTCGACGCGGCGATTCGCCGCCTGCCCGTCGGGCGTGTCGTTCGAGGCGATCGGCTGCGCCTTGCCGAAGCCCGTGGTGGCCAGTCGTGCCGGGTTCACCCCGTGCGACGCCAGATAGGCCGCGACCGACGCCGCGCGCTGCTCCGACAGGTGCTGATTGTAGGCATCCGATCCCGTCGCATCGGTATGCCCATAGATGTCGACGAAGCCGTGATCATACGCCTTGAGCACCGCTGCGATCTGATCGAGCAGCGGCTGGAACCCCGGCGCGACCACGTCGCTCTTATAGGCGAAGCCGAGGCTGGCGGGGATCGTCAGGATCAGATCGTCGCCGCGCCGCGTCACCTGCACGTCGGTGCCGCTCGTCCGCGCGCGCAGCTCGGCTTCCTGCTTGTCCATATAGCCGCCGATCCCCGCGCCCGGGATTCCGCCGATGCCGGCGCGCACGATCTTCGACGTGCGCGCGTGCCTGCCGCCGACGATGTCGCCGAGCAGATACCCGCCGATCCCGCCGATCGCCGTGTCCGACGGGCTCGCCGCCGCGGGCGCGCGCCGAGTCGCGCAGGCGCCGGTCGCGAGCAACGCGCCGAGCGCGGCGGTGGTCGCCAAGGTGCGAAAGGTCGTCGTCATGCAGCTTTCCCTATTCCGCCGATGGGGCCGGTCCGGGTCGTTCAAACCGGCGGATGCAGCGGTTGTTCTGGTTGCGCACCGATGTCCACCCCCAAAGCTTCTCGCGAGAACGGTTGTGCAATGATCCGATTCGCGCGAAAGGTGCGGCGCGCCATGCACCCGCTTCCCCCCTTTCCCTGGATCGACGTCGCGATCATCGTCGTGTTGATCATCGTCAACGGCGTCTTCGCGATGTCCGAACTGGCGATCGTCTCCGCGCGGAAGGCGCGGCTCGAGGCGATGATGCGGGTCGGCACGCGCGGCGCGCGCACCGCGCTCGCGCTCGCCGCCGATCCGGGCAAGATCCTGTCGACGACGCAGATCGGCATCACGCTGATCGGCATCCTCTCGGGCGCCTATTCGGGCGCGAGTCTCGGCGGGCCGGTCGCGGCGCGGCTCGGGTTCCTCGGGCTCGGCGCCGAGACGACGCAGTCGCTCGGCTTCGCGATCGTCATCGGCATCACGACCTATGCCTCGCTGGTGATCGGCGAGCTCGTCCCCAAGCAGATCGCGCTGCGCGCGCCCGAGCCGCTCGCCGCGATGATGGCGGGTCCGGTGCTGCTGCTCGCGCGGATCACCGCGCCGCTCGTCTGGCTGCTCGATTCGTCGTCGGGGCTGCTGTTCCGGCTGATGGGCCTGAAGCGCGAGAGCGAGGAGCACGTCACCGCCGAGGAGCTGCATCTGATCGTCGCCGAGGCGAGCAAGTCGGGTATCATCGAGGAGCATGAGCGCTCGATCATCTCGGGCGTCGTCCGCCTCGCCGATCGCCCGGTGCGCGAGGTGATGACGCCGCGCACCGACATCGAGTGGATCGACGCGACGATGGACGATGCCGGCATCCGCGCCGCGCTGCTACAGGCGTCGCACAGCCGGTTGCCGGTGACCGAGGGCTCGGTCGATACCGTGATCGGCGTGGTGCAGGCGCGCGACATCGCGGTCGCCTTGCTGCAGGGCGGTGCGTTCGACCTGCGCGCGCTGATGCGCCAGGCGCCGGTGGTGCTCGACCAGATCGACGCGATGGACGCGCTCGACGCGCTGCGCCAGGCCGAAGTGCCGATGGCGCTGATCCACGATGAATACGGGCATTTCGAGGGGATCGTGACGCCCGCCGACCTGCTCGCGGCGATCGCGGGCGAGTTCGCCTCGGACGCCGACCCCGACGACGCGCCCTCGGTGGTGACGCGCGACGACGGCTCGCTGCTGGTCGCGGGGCAGATGGCGGTCGACGCGCTCGCCGAGCGGCTGGGGATCGATTTGCCCGAGGGCCGCGATTATGCGACCGTCGCTGGGTTGGCGCTGGCGGTGTTCCGCCATTTGCCGGGCGAGGGTGAGAGCTTCGTCGAGCAGGGCTGGAAGTTCGAGGTGGTCGATCTCGACGGGCGGCGGATCGACAAATTGCTGGTCAGCCGCGCGCGCGAGGCCGGGTTCCGGCTGGGTTAGGCTGGGCGCCCGGGTGCGCGGCGCGGCTCAGCCGTGGTCGGCCGGTCCGGCGTCGGCGAGCGCGGTGCTGACCGGCGTCGTCTCGAGCGGAGCGACCTGCTCTTCGACCGGTGCCGTGTCGGTCGCGACGGGCAGCTGGTCGGCGAGCGAGTCGTCGGTGATCGTCACGCGTGCGCCGAGCCGCGTGATCGCGTACAGCCGCTTGGCGAACGCGATCGGTACGCGGACGCAGCCGTGCGATGCGGCGTATCCCGGATCGCGGCCGGCGTGGATCGCCACGCCGTCCCAGGTGATCCGCTGCATGTACGGCATCGATGCGTCGTCATATTGGTTTGAATTGTGCTTCACCGCCTTTTGCAGGATCTTGAAGTCACCCGTCGGCGTGTCGTGCCCCGGCTTGCCGGTCGAGACGGTCGATACTGCCACGAGCTTGGCGGCGCGATAGAGATACAGCTTCTGGTCGGCGATGCTGACGACGATCCGGACGTTGCTTGCCGCGGAGGGGACGACGACGGCGCCGTTCCACAGATAGTCCCCGGCATTCAGCGTCGCGATCGAGTCGCTGGTGGGCGCCGCATCGCGCGCCTGCGCGGCCAGCGGGATTGTGGTCAAAGCGATTCCGATGACCGCGGCACGCATGCCGCGGCGCAAAAGCATCAAAGCCATGGTGCACCTCGTTCGTCGTCGCGTGTGGCTCGGGGACAGTGCCCAAGCGGCGAGCGTAGGATCAAAACGTTGGCGATCGGATTTTGATCCAGCGCGGTTGCGACGGCGTTTTGCGGCCCGTCCGCGCCGAGACGCGCGCAGGACACGACGAAGCGCGCGGTTTATCGGAACAAACGCACGGGGCGGACAACACTTCTTCAGGATTTCATGGTATTGGGAAACCGTCGCTTTTCGGGATGTGTCCAACCGTGCAAGAATCCTCGCCTACCCTGTCGCGTCGCAGCCTTGGCAAGGCCGGGCTCGCTTTGCTCGGCGCTGCCGCCTTGCCGCAGATGGCCACGGGCGCGCAGGTTCCCACCTTCGTTCAACCGCTCGCGTCGAGCCGCGTCGTTCGCCCCGCGCTGCTGCGCCGGGCGCTCGCCGCTTTGCAGCGCCATGGCGGCCGCATCGCGCATCACGACCGCATCGCGATCGCCGATTTCGCGCAGCCCTCGTCGCAGCCGCGTTTCTACCTGGTCGACATGGCGAACGGCATGACCTCGACGCTGCTGGTCGCGCACGGCAGCGGCAGCGATCCCGCGCATAGTGGCTTCCTTCAGCGCTTCTCGAACGCCGAGGGCTCGAACGCATCGAGCGAAGGCGCCTTCCTCGCTTCGGACTATTATGTCGGCAAGCATGGCCGGTCGCAGCGGCTGATCGGGCTCGATCCGACCAACGACAATGCGCTGGCGCGCGCGCTCGTCGTGCACGCGGCCTGGTATGCCAATCCCGACATGCTGCGCACGCACGGCCAGCTCGGCCGCAGCCAGGGTTGTTTCGCGGTCAGCGAAAGCGACTTGCAGCAAGTCTTCGCGCGGCTCGGCGAGGGCCGGATGATCTATTCGGCCAAGGTCTGACGCGAGCGCTGGGCGTCAGAAGCCGCTCCGCCGCCGTCGCATCGGCGCGGGCCGCGCTGGCGGCGTGAAGCCGAGCTCGACGAGATTGGCGACGCGCACGTCGCGCGCCTGCACCGATTTCGCGCCGAGCACGACCGCGATGACGCGCATCCCGCCGCGCTTCGCCGAGGTCGCGATATTGTAGCCGGCATCGAGCGTATAGCCGGTCTTGATCCCGTCGACCCCGCCGACCTTGCCGAGCAGGTGATCGTGATTGACGTAGCGATGCGACCGCCAGGTGAGCGCGCGCGTCGCGAACACCGCATATTCGCGCGGATGATCGCGCAGCAGCGCGTGGGCGAGCGTCGTCATGTCGCGCGCGGTGGTTTCGTTGCCGGCATTGGTCAGCCCGGTGGCATTGGCGAAGCGCGTCCGCGTCATGCCGAGCTGGCGCGCCTTGGCGCTCATCGCGACCGCGAAATCGCGCTCGTTGCCGGCGAGCAGTTCGGCCACCGCGACGGTCACGTCGTTCGCCGAATGGACCGCCATCGCCTGGATCGCGGTGCGCAGCGGCAGCGTCGTCCCCGCGCCGAGGCCGAGCCGCGAGGCGGGCTGGCGCGCGGCGTTGCGCGACACCGGGACGCTCGCGTTGATCGACACCCGCCCGGCATCGAGCGCATCGAACAGCAGATAGAGCGTCATCATCTTGGTGAGCGAAGCGGGGCGATGCAGCGCATCGGGCAGCGTGGCGAACAGCACCCGGCCGGTCGCGGCATTGACGAGCAGTTCCGAAACCGGGCCGGGGGATCGGCCGCGCGCCGCGGCGCTCTGCGCCAGCGCGCCCCCGCCGAGCGCGAGACATCCCATCATGATCCGCGCCAATCGCGCTACGCTGCTACCCGACATTGCATTTCCCAAGCGATTCTTGGGGGCTTTGGGCGGCGCTCGCTTAACATGACCTTGCGGAGGCGTGTTTTTTAGCGGTCCTAGCGCTTGGCGCGGGCGGCGCCACGGCGGAGCGGCGATCGCTCGACCGCATCGCGGTCGCTCGCGCGCGGCGCGGCGCGGGGCGCGTCGATCGGGCTGGGGACGAGGCGTGCGTCGCCGTCGTGGCGATCGAGCAAGGCCGCGCAGGCGTCCTCCCCCAACGGCCGGCCATACAGGAAACCCTGGCCGTGGAGGCAGCCCAGCGCGCGCAGCGCGTCGGCTTGCGAATCGGTCTCGACGCCTTCGGCGATGACCGACAGGCCAAGCGTCCTCGCCAGATCGAGGATCGCGCGGATGATCGGGCGCTGGTCGCCGACCTGGTCGAGCCCGGCGACGAACGATCGGTCGATCTTGAGATAATCGAACGGCAGGAGCTGGAGGTGGCTGAGCGACGAATAGCCCGTGCCGAAATCGTCGAGGCTGGTCTTCACCCCCCAGGAGCGGATTTCGGTGATGACCGCGGCGGTGTGCTCCACGTCGCGGATCGCGGTCGCTTCGGTCAGTTCGAGCCGGACGGTGGTCGGGTCGATCGCGCTCGCGGCCAGCGCCTTTTCGACGCGGCGCGCAAAGTCGGGCTGGACGAACTGGCGCGGCGAGACGTTGATGCTGACCGTCGGCAACGGCGAACCGCCGAACCGCCGGTGCCAATCGGCCATGATCCGGCACGTGTTCTGCAGCACCCAGTCGCCGAGAAACAGGATTAGCCCGGTTTCCTCGGCAATGCCGATGAAGTCCTTGGGCAGCAGCAAGCCGCGGGTCGGATGGTTCCAGCGCACCAGCGCTTCGAAGCCGGTCACCCGGCCGGAATCGTCCATATCGACGATCGGTTGGAAGAACAGCACGAATTCGCGCTGTTTGAGCGCCTCGCGCAGTTCCTGCTCGAGCAGGAGCCGATCGCGGATCTGGTCCCCGAGGCTTTCGCTGAGCACGACGGTGCGATGCCGGCCCTGCGCCTTGGCCTGGTACATTGCGAGATCGGCGTCGCGGTGGAGATGATCGACCTCGGTATAATGCCGCGCGTCATAGGCGATCCCGATCGACGCGGTGACGCCGAGGTCGCGCTCGCCTTCGTCGCGTTCGGCCAAGGCGGCGTGGACCCGCTGCGCGACGCGTTCGGCGACCTTGGCGTCGGCCGGCGCCTCGATCACCGCGGTGAATTCGTCGCCGCCGATCCGCGCGAGCGTATGGAACCACGCGACGTCGCTCAGCGCGTCCTGCGCCTGTTGCGCCGCCAGGCAGTCGCGCAATCGCTGCGCGACGTCGCGCAGCACCGCATCGCCGGTCGCGTGGCCGAGCGTGTCGTTGACCGATTTGAAGCCGTCAAGGTCGATCACCATCACCGCGAGCTCGCCCCGGTGTTCGGGGCGCGCGCGGTCGAAGGCCTGCTGCAGGCGATCGGTCAGCAAGGTGCGGTTGGGCAGGCCGGTCAGCGCGTCGTGCAGCGCATCGTGGAGCAGCGCCTGCTGGGCGCGCTCGCGTTCGATCACGCGGCCGAGCTGCGTGCCGAGCTGGCCGACCACCCCCATGAAATCGTCATTCTCGCTGAGCCGGTCGCGCGTGAAGAATTCGAGCACCCCGGCGACCTCGTCCCCGATCATGATCGGGAAGGCGCAGGCGGCGCGCAGCCCGCAGCGCGTCGCGACCTGCAACCTGGCAAATTCCGACTGCGCGGTGACGTCCTCGATCCAATGCGGACGCGGATCGCGCGCCACTCGCCCGGGCAGGCTGTAGCCCTTGGGGAAGCGGACGTTGCGCGAGATTTCGATGAATTCGAACAGGGGCTCGAGATCGGCCGCATACCAGGTGTCGCACGCCTGCATGGCGCCGTCGGGCAGTGCGAGATAGGCGTTGCCGAACGACCAGCCCATATATTGGCAGATCTCCGACACGGCGAGCCGCAGCGCCGCGGCGACGCCGCGGTTCTGGTTGGCGCCGTTGGTGATCCGCTGCACCAGCAGCAATTGCTTCTGGCTTTCGAACAGTTCGCGCAGGCCCTGCTCGGCGATCGCCTCGGCGTCGAGCCGCGCGGTGCGTTCGCTCTCGGCGCGGCGTTCGGCTTGCGCCAGCCGCTGCTGCAGGTCGGCGATCGCGCATATGTCCGCAGCCGGCGTCACGGCCGCGATCGCCTGCCCGATCGGCAGCGCGGCGGGCGCGGGTGCGGGCCCATGGCGCAGATCGGCGTGGCGCGGCGCGACGCGGCGTTCGAACGCGCATAGCTCTGGTTCGCGGTGCGACCCGCGTCGCTGAGAAGCCCCATATCGTCGGTCCAGCCTATCACCGTGCCGATCCACTGTCGGCGCTATCGATCTTATAGCGCGATCGATGGCGATCGTGCGCCGAGCAGCGGGATTCTCGCCACCGTCCCCGGTTGATAGCGGCACAGGGTGCGCGTTTGCTCCGGAATGGCGCAGTTCGAGGGCGCGGCGCTGGTCTCGAATTCTAATACGTTTAATATCGCTCGATATTCAACATAGAGGAAGTAAAGCATAAGCAAGAGATAAGTAATATTCCGTATCCGCGTACCAGCAAAGCAACTATAGGCTGAACTGTGCGGCTTGTCGGCCGGTGCGACACTGGTCACGAAACACTTTGCGCTATCGATCTGAAAGGAGCGACGCGGTTGATGCGGAACTGCTATATTGTCGATGACGACGATGCGACGCGGACGTCGCTGCTTACCCTTTTGTCGGCGCGCTTCAGGATCGTCGTGCAGGGCTTTACCTCGGGCGACGCTTTCCTGCGCGCCGTTGCCGATCTCGATCCTGGCGTCGTGCTGCTCGACTATAGCATGCCCGGCCGGAACGGGATCGAAGTCCTCAGGTTGCTCAAGGACGGTCATCCGCAGATGGTCCCGATCATGCTGACCGGCAAGGGCAGCACGCAGGCCGCGGTCGAGGCGATGAAGGCGGGCGCGCTCGACTTCCTGGAAAAACCCTCCGACCCCGAAACGCTGTTCAGCGTGATCGAGGTCGCGTTCGATCGATCGGGCGAGATCCTGCGTTCGGCGCAAGCGGCCAAGAGCGCCGCGGAACGGCTTGCGCGGCTCTCGCCGCAGGAGGCGAACGTGCTGCGCGGTCTGGTCGACGGCAAGCGCAACAAGATCATCGCCTACGAACTCGGGCTGAGCCCGCGCACCGTCGAGATCTATCGCGCCAATGTGATGAGCAAGCTCGGGGTCCACAGCCTGTCGGAGGCGGTCCGGATCGCCTATGCCGGCGGCTGGGTCGCCGCCGAGCGCGCCGGGTCGGCCTAGCGCGTCAGGCCGCCGCCTGCGTGGCGGGGGCATTGGACGACAGCCCGTCGATGATCGCGCGGTTGACCGCGATCAAATCGTCGAGCGTCGCGATCCCGCGCATCACCAGGCTGGTGTGGCGATCGACCCACAGGCCGAGCGAGATGATCTGCGCGCGCAGCGTCTCGGGCAGGCCGTTGCCGCTCGTCGCGCAGGTCGCGGTGAAGATTCCCCAGGCTTCGCGGTTGCGATGCAGGATCGTCATCAGCCCGGCGCCGCGCAGCTCGGCATCGCGCGCGCGGATCAGTTCGCCGGTGATCTGGCTGAGCAGCCGCGCCTCGCTCGCCCGCGGCATTTCGGCAAAGGCGCGCGCGCGCGCATAGGCGGTGAACGACATCGGGTCTCCTTCCACGCCTCATTGTAGAACGCGCCGCGCCACAGCGCGCGTCGCCGGCCTTATCTTTTGCGCGGCGGCAATGTTTTCGGGGGATCGCCGCAGCCGCACCGGCGAGCCTCTATAATTCGTCCAGACCCAGTCACCTCGGGAACCGTCGAACCTCATGCTCAATGCTGTCGGCCTTTTGATCATCGTCGCGTGCGTCTTTGGCAGTTTCATCATGTCGGGCGGCAAGATGGGGATCATCCTCGAAGCCTTGCCGCATGAACTGATGGCGATCGGCGGCGCGGCGATCGGCGCGTTCATCGTCGGCAATTCCTTGCCGACGGTGAAGCTCGCCGGGAAAGGGCTGATGCGCGCCTTCAAGGGCGGCAAGTGGAAGCATAGCGATTATCTCGATCTGCTGACGCTGCTCTTCCAGCTGCTCAACACCTTCCGCAAGGGCGGCGCCACCGCGATCGAGCCGCATCTCGATGCGCCCGAGGGAAGCGCGATCTTCTCGCAATATCCGCGCATCCTGCGCGACCATCATCTGGTCGAGTTCATCTGCGATTACGCCTGGATCGCGCGGTGGACCCCGATCGCGCAGCATTGCTCGGCATCGTCCCAATGCGCGCCCAAGCCATATTGGCGGATGAAGTGGCGGATGCGCGGCGCGATCAGCTTGAGCACGCGGGCAAAGGCATGGTCGGCGGCGGAGCGTTGCCGCGCGGTCTGGCGCTCGCCGTCGCGCGGCGTATTGGCAATGACGGTGGCGACCGCGGATTCGAGGTCGATGGTGATTTTGGACATCCTGCTTCCCCCATGTCACGAGCGGCAGACCGCCGTCGTTGCTGCAGGAACCGGTCTATCCTGTCATCCTTAAAACAACTCCCATATCCTGCTAGGTAAAACTACATATCCTATATTATGCGGCGCGGACGTTGCGGAGGAAGTCACTGACCTGCACCGTGAGTGCCTCCGCCTGGCTCGACAGGCTGCCGGCAGAAGAAAACACTTGGGTCGCCGCGACCCCCGCCGCTTCCGACGCCTGGCTGACGCTGACGATGTTGCTCGCGACCTCCTGCGCGGCCTGCGCGGTCTGCTGGACGTTGCGGCTGATGTCGTGCGTGGCGGAGGTCTGCTCGTTGACCGCGCCGCCGATGATCTGCGCGCTTTGGGCGAGCTCGGCGATCGTCGTGCTGATCGTGTGGATCGCCTCGACGGCTTCGCGCGTGGCGTTCTGGACGGCGTTGATCTGGCTCTCGATCGCCTCGGTCGCGCGCGCGGTCTGTGCCGACAGCGTCTTGACCTCGGCGGCGACCACCTCGAACGCGCGGCCCGCCTCGCCGGCGCGCGCCGCCTCGATCGACGCGTTGAGCGCGAGGATGTTGGTCTTGTTGGCGATCTGACCGATCATCCCGATCACCGAGCCGATCTGTTCGGCGTCGTTCGCCAGCGCGCGGACGATCCCGTCGGTGCGTTCGGCATTGGCGACCGCGCGCTGCGCCATCGCCGAGGATTGTCCGACCTGTTGCGAGACGAGCTGGATCGAGGCCGACAGCTGTTCGGCCGAGGCGGCGACGGTCTGGACCCCGGCGCTCGCCTGTTCGGCGGCGCCCGCGACCGCCATCGCGCGCTGGTTCGCGGTCCCGCTCGACTCGCTCATCGAGCGCGCGGTCATCTCGAGCTCGTTCGAGGCGGTGGCGAGCTGGCCGACCATGCCACCGACCTTCGCCTCGAAATCCGCGGCGAGGTCGGCGAGCTTGGTGTCATAGCTCGCCTTGTTCTCCTCGATATAGCAGGAGATGGCGAAATCCATGTCGATCATCGCCGCCTGGTTGAGCGCCGACATCAGCTTCCAGGCCTTGCCGTTGCCGCCGATCTGCAGCCGATGCTGGTGCGCCACCATCGCGAACAGCCGGTGCAGGATGAAGGAATAGCCGCCGATATACCATTGCGGGTTGAGCCCGATCCGGCTGTGGATCAGGCCGATCTTTCGCACCGAAGCGATATAGTCGGCGTCGAACCGGCCCGAGAACAGCTTGGACCAATGATCGCCCTGCGCGCGCGCCGCGCGCGCCATCGCGTCGGCGCCCCCGAACATTGCCGCAAGCTTGGGCCATTTGCGCATGTTGGCATAAAAGGCGTCGAGGATGCCGGGCAGCTCGCGTTCGAGCGTGGGCAGGAAGGACGCCAGTGCGGCGCGGGATTCCGCGTCGATTCCGGCGAACGCAAGCCGATCGCCGATTTCGGTCGTGGTGGACATCGATAGCCTCGCAGCAATGAAGGGGTGACAGCTCATTTTAGAAGACAATCCGCCCAGTGCCGTCGCGCGCGCCCGCGAACTGCGCGAATCAGCCGAGAAATTGGTCGAGCCGCAGGCTGCGGCCGATATGGCCGAGCATCCAGGCGCGGTGTGCCTGTCCCGCGGCGCCGGCGCTGGCGATCCGTTGGTTCGCCTTTGCCTCGCCAATCTGGGTGCGCAGCAATTTGCGCGCATGCGCTTCCGACAGCCCGCCGCGCAGGAAGCGGCAGGCGTCGGCGAGTCCGAGATGGTGCGCGGCATAAGCGAGCTTGGTGACCGCCTCGACCGAACCGCCGATCGCGAAGCCGCGATGCTGCAATCCATCGAGATTCTGCCGGGTATAGTCGGCGAGCGCGTTGATCGCGGCGCCGGGATCGTAGCGCAAGGCGAGCAACGCCGAGCGTGAACCGGCGAGCACGCGCCCGTCCGCGCCGATCCAGCCGCGCGCGCGCGCGACCGCATTGAGCCAGCTGCCCTTGGTCTCGGCGAGCGATTGCCACGTCCCGCTGAGGAACTGGCCAAGCCCGGCCGCGCTCGAGCGCGGGTTGCGCGAATGCGTGTTCCAGCAGCCGTCGCGGTCCTTCGCCGCCTCGGCGTTGATGATCGCGGCGAGCGTCGGCGCGGGCACGCCGGTGCGCGTCGCCGCCTCGCACAAGGCGGTGCGGAGCCGGTGGTTGGGGCCGAGATCGGCGAGCCGCGCGGTCTCGGCGTCGGTTTGCGCGGCGCTCGGCGGCGCGGCGGGGGCCGCCGGGTGCGGGGTCGGTGCGGAGTGGGCGGCGGCGGCGCTTTGCCCCATCAGCGACAGCAGATCGGTCAGGCTGAAAGCGGGGTCGGCGACGATCGGCTGCGCCGCGCGCACGCCGCCGTCATCCCCCAGCACCGTCTGCCACAATTGGCCGAGCGCGGCGCCGCGGACCTGTTCGTAAAGCACCGCGGCGCGCTGGGCGGGCGTCAGCGTGCCGGCGTCGACCGCGCCGATCATGCCCGGCCAGCCCGGCCGGCGCGTGTCTTCGCGGCGCGCAGCCGCAAGAAGCGCGCGGCCGCCATGTCGTCGGCATGGCCTTGCTCGGCGGTCGCCAGCGCAGTGGCGTGCGCGGCGCGATAGTCCTGCGCGGCGCTCTCAATCGTCTTGAGTCGGGCGTAGCGTTCGCCCGCCTGGCGGCGCAGCGCGGCGAGCCCGGCATCCGCGTCGCGAATGGCGTGGGTGGCGGCGGTCTGGCGCGCGCGGAGCTGGTTGAAATAGGAGTCGGTCGGGACGATCGTCGCATCGACCAGCACAGCGGCGACGCGCGCCTCGCGGCGCAGGCTCGCGCCGAGCGCGTGGCGGACCTGCTCGAGCTCGACGAGCCGCTGCGCGGCTTCGCCGATCACGAGGCGCATATCGTCGACCTCGCGCCGGATGACGCGCATCGCGGCGTCATAGGGGGTGGTCATGCCGCGGCTCCGACGAGCTCGGCGAGTCGCGCGAAGTCGCTTTCGAGCGCACCGGGCGCGGTCTTGTCCTGCTTCAGCAGCGTCTCGATCTGCGGCGCGATCGCGACCGCGGCGTCGACCTCGGGGCTCGCCCCGGTCTTGTAGGCGCCGAGCCGCACCATTTCCTCCATATCGGCATAGGTCGCGAGCAGCGCGCGCGCCTGCATCCGCAGCGCGTTTTGCGGCGGCGGCAGGCAGCCGGGCAGCGTGCGCGACACCGATTTGAGCACGTCGATCGCGGGATAGCGGCCGCGCTCGGCGATGCGGCGCGTGATCACGACATGCCCGTCGAGAATGCCGCGCACCGCGTCGGCGACGGGCTCGTTATGGTCGTCGCCATCGACCAGCACGGTGAACACCGCGGTGATCGCGCCTTCGCCCGCCACGCCCGGCCCGGCGCGTTCGAGCAGTCGCGGGAGCTCGGCGAACACCGTCGGGGTATAGCCCTTGGTCGCGGGCGGCTCGCCATTGGCGAGGCCGATCTCGCGCTGCGCCATCGCGAAGCGCGTGACCGAATCCATGAGGCACAGCACGTGCAGCCCTTGCGCGCGGAAATGCTCGGCGATCGCGAGCGTGGTCCACGCCGCCTGGCGCCGCATCAGCGCGGGCTGGTCCGATGTGGCGACGACGACGACGCTGCGCGCGAGCCCCTCGGCGCCGAGATCGTCGATCACGAAATCCTGCACCTCGCGCCCGCGCTCGCCGACCAGGCCGATCACCGCGACATCGCATTGCGTCCAGCGCGCGAGCATCGCCAGCAGCACCGACTTGCCGACCCCCGAGCCGGCGAACAGCCCGAGCCGCTGTCCGGCGCACAGCGGCACGAACAGATCGAGCGCGCGCACCCCGGTAGCGATCCGCGCGCCGATCCGCGCGCGCGTGGCGGCGGGCGGGGGGGAGGCCTTGATCGGGCGGCGCGTCGGGCCGGGCCGCAACGGCCCACGTTCGTCGATCGGACGCCCGAGCCCGTCGACCATCCGCCCGAGCCACGCATCGCTCGGCCGCAGCGCGAACGCGCTCGCCGACAGAAACGCGAGCGCGCCCGAGGCGAGGCCGTGGGGATCGCTGAACGGCAGGCAATGCGCGATGTCGCCGTCGAGCCCGGTGACTTCGGCCTCGATCGTCTCCTCGCTGGTCTCGATCTGGATGCGCGAACCAATCTGCGCGGTGCCGCCGAGCCCGGCGACCTCGATCAGCGCGCCGCGCACCGCGACGACGCGGCCGAAGCGTTCGTCGGGACTGCGCGCTTCGAGCGCGTTCGCCGCGGCGGTCAGGCTGTGCACGGCGCGCGACTCAGGCGGTGCCGTGCGCGGGCTCGAGCAGATCGCGTTCGAGCGCGATCAGGCGGCGGCACGGCGCGAGCGCCTTGTAGAAATCGGACGAGGCGACGTGCGTGGCGAACTGGACGCACAGCGTCTGCGCATCCTCGGTCGGCAGCGCCGCCATCAGCGCGCGCAGCGCGCCGAGGATTTCGGCCTGGTGCGTCGCCAGCCCGTCGGGATGGATATAGGCCATCATGCACGCGAAATAGAGTTTCTGCGCGGGCGTGACCGCCTCGTCGGGCGTCATGATATCGCGCCCGCGCAGCACCGCCGCGGGGTTCTCGATCATCAGGTCGGTCCGTCCCGAGGCACGGAAGATGGCGCCGTTGACGATCATCTTCTCGCCGTCGCGCAACGAAATCCTGAGGCTCATGGGCTGCCCTCGACACGCCGGTTCGGCACTGCGGTTCCTCCGATTATAGGAAGCGTGCAGCGCGACACGGCGCGACTAGGCAATATTTTCCCCCGCGAATTATCGCGCGCGGCGCGTCCGGCCGCGGCGCGCGCGCTCTACAATGCGAGGGATGCCCCCGCGCTTCCGGCGGGGCGGCGCGCGCGTGCAGGAGACGATCGTGAACCTTTATTCCGCCCTTACCGCCGGGGTTTCCGGCCTCAACGCCGAAGCGACCGCGATGGCCGCGGTGTCGGACAATATCAGCAACCTCAACACGGTTGGCTATAAGGGCGTCGTCACGCAGTTCAGCACGCTCGTCTCGGGCAGCACCACGCGCGGCCATTACGAGGCGAGCGGGGTGATGGCCGCACCGCAATCGCTCATCTCGCAGCAGGGCATGCTGCAGACCACCAACAGCAGCACCGATCTCGGCATCAACGGCGCGGGCTTCTTCGTCACGCGCGCGGCGACCGATGCCGGCAGCGCGGTCGCCTATACCCGCGCGGGGTCGTTCACGCCCGATCAGGACGGCTATCTCAAGAACGCCGCGGGCTATTATCTGCAGGGCTGGCCGCTCGACGCGCAGGGCGGCTTCGTCAACACCGGGAGTCTCGGCGCCCTGCAGTCGGTCCGCGTGAGCAATTTGGTCGGCACCGCGGCGGCGACGACCTCGGTTTCGCTCCGCGCCAATCTCGATTCGACCGCCACCGCCTATGCCGGCAGCTATGCCAGCGGCACTCTGGCGAGCGGCGCGGTGACCCCGAACTTTTCGCAGACGGTCGAAGTCTATGACCAGCAAGGCAACGCGCACAGCGTCACCACCGCCTTCCTCAAGACCGGCACCAACCAATGGGCGACCGAAATCTATGCCGTGCCGGCGAGCGATGTCGGCGCCGCGGGCGGCGTGCTGGCGAGCGGGACGCTGCAGTTCAACGCCGACGGCAGCCTCGACCGCACCGCCAGCACTGCCGCTTTGTTCGCGCCGGTCACGCCGGGCTGGACCAACGGCGCGGGGGCGCTGCCGATCACGCTCAAGCTCGGCTCGAACGGCGGGCTCGACGGGGTGACGCAGTTCGGCAGCGCGTCGGCGGTGATCTCCTCGACGGTCGATGGCGGGCAGCTCAACAACATCTCGTCGATCAGCATCTCGAAGAGCGGCGTGGTCAGCGCGGTGTTCGACAACGGCACCGCGCGCCCGGTGTACCAATTGCCCGTCGCGACCTTCCCCAATCCCGACGGGCTCGCGAGCCTCAGCGGCAACGCCTACGAGCTGTCGAACGCGTCGGGCAATGTCGCGCTCAATACGCCGGGCGTGCTCGGCGCGGGCAGCATCTCGCCCGAAACGCTCGAAAGCTCGACAGTCGACCTCGCGACCGAATTCACCAACATGATCAAGTTCCAGCGCGCCTATAGCGCCGCGTCGAAGATCGTCAGCACGGTCGATCAGATGCTGCAGGAACTCGGCGCGCTGAAGCAATAAGACGGGGGATCGCGGCGTGGCGCTCAACGACATCCTGTCTTCGGCGCTGTCGGGGCTCGGCGCCGCGCAGGCCGGGCTCAAGACGATCTCGAACAACATCGCGAACGTCAACACGCCCGGCTATGTCCGCGAGGACACGTCGCTTTCGACCAGCGTCACCGCCGGGACGATCACCGGCGTCACCGTCGGCAATCCGCAGCGCGTCGCGAGCCAGTTCCTGCAAGCGACCGTCTATGCCCGGCAGGGCAGCCTCGGCGGCGCGGACGTGACCGCGGACTATCTCGGCCAGCTCGACGGCCTGCTCGGCACGCCCGGATCGAGCCAGGCGCTGACCACGCAGTTCGACGCGGTCAACAGCGCGGCGATCGCGCTGACCACCGCGGCGCCCGGCTCGGCTTCGAGCAGCGCGTTCGTCGGCACGGTGGAGGATGCGATCGGCGCGCTGCAGCATCTCGGCACCAGCGTCGCCGGGCTGCAGGCGAGCGTCGACGGGCAGCTCGGCGGGACGATTACGCAGGTCAACGATCTGCTGATGCAGATTTCGTCGCTCAACGGTCTCGTCGCGAGCCAGCATGCGGCGGGCCAATCGGGCGCGGGCGCGCTCGACCAGCGCGACGCGGCGATCCAGACGCTGAGCGGGCTGATCGCGATCCATGTCGCGACGCAGCCGAGCGGGGCGGTGTCGATCAGCTCGGCCTCGGGCACGACGCTGCTCGACCAGCGTCCGCGCCAACTGATCTATGCCTCGACGCCGGATGGCACCGCGCAAGCCAATTACGCGCCGATCGCCGTCCGCTTCGCCGATGCCGCGGGCAACCCCGGCGCGAGCACCGGCGAGACGTTGGGGGTTGCGGCGGGCGGGCAGGTCGGTGGCTTGATCGGGCTGCGCGACGGCACGTTGCCCGCGGTGCAAGGCCAGCTCGGCGCGCTCTACAGCAGCTTTGCGAACGCGCTGAACGCCGCGTCGAACCAGGGTACGAGCGTGCCCGCGCCAAGCGTGCTGGATGGCAGCCAGACCGCGCTCACCGCGCGCGATCGGCTCGGTTTCAGCGGGGCGGCGGTCTTTGCGGTGACTTCGGCGAAGGGGATTTTGGTCGCACGGACGCGGATCGACTTCAGCGCGCTCGGCGCCGCCGCCACCGTCGCCGATGCGGTCGCGGCGATCAATGCCGGGCTGGGCGGGGCGGGCACCGCCACATTCGCCCAAGGGCGGCTGACGATCAACGCGAGCAATGCCGGCGACGGCGTCGTCGTCGCGCAGGATCCGACGACCCCGAGCAGCCGTGGCGGCGCCGGTTTCGCGCAGGTCTTCGGGCTCAACGATCTCATCCAGAGCGACGCCGGGACGAGCGCCCCGCCGGGCTTTGCGGCAGGCGACCCGACCGATTTCACGCCCGGCGAGACGACCAGCATCGTGGTGCGGCAGCCGTCGGGGAAGCAGCTCGCCGCCTATACCCTGACCGCGGCGAGCGGAGAGACGTTCGGCGACGTGGTGACGAGACTCAACCAGAGCGCACTCGGCAAATATGGCAGCTTCGCGCTCGATGCCGGCGGCCGGATCGCGTTCCAGCCCGACGCCAATTCGGCCGGCGCGACGATCGTCATACCGTCCGATTCGACCGGGCGGGGCGACACCGGCCAGTCGCTTTCGACGATCACCCATCTTTCGGGCGCCACGAGTGGCCTCACCAGCGCGCGAATCCGCCCCGATATCACCGCAGATCCCGCGCTGCTCCCGCTCGCGCGGCTGCAGACCGATGCAGCGGCCGGCGGCGTGGCGATCGGCGCGGGCGACAGCCGCAACGCCGCCGCCTTGATCAGCGCGATGGGGACGCCGACCATCGACGCGCAGATCGCGGTGCAGCAGCGGGCGCAGCAGATGCTCGCCGGGATCGCGTCGCAGACCGCCACCGCGCAAGCCCGCCAGACCACCGCCAAGGCGCAGGTCAGCGACGCGACCAACGCGCGCGACAGCTATTCGGGGGTCAATCTCGACGACGAGCTGGCGAAGATGGTGGCGCTGCAGAACAGCTATTCCGCCGCGGCGCGGGTGATGACGACGACCACGCAGATGTACGACACGCTCATCGCGATGGTGGGCTGAAAGGGCAGACGATGACGACGATCAGTTCCTCCTCGGTCCAGGCGACGCTGGTCGACGCGATGGACCGGATCCAGCGCGGCATCGCGGCGAGTTCGGCGCAGATCGCCTCGGGCGAGGTCGCGCCGACGCTCAGCGGATTGGGCGCGGCGGCGGTGCCGATGCTCTCGGCGCACAGCGTGGTCGCGCGGCAACAGGCCTATGCCGCCACGTCGACCGCGCTCGGCACCACGCTCGCGCTCTACGATACCCACATCTCGAGCATCGACAGCCTCGCCACCAATCTGCAGCACGCGCTGACCGGCGCGTCGGGCGCGGGGACGACCGCGGGGCTGCAGACGACGATCGAGGATGCCTTCACCAGCTTCCGCGACGCGCTCAACGCGCAGGGCGGGGGCGGCGGCGCCCTGTTCGGCGGGTCGCAGACCGACGGCACGCCGTTCGTTCCGCAGACGCTCCAGGCGTCGGTCGGGCTGAGCGCGGAGCAGGCGTTCGGCAATGACGACGTGCTCGCTTCGGCGCGCGTCGCCGATCATCGCGACATGACCTATGGCATCACTGCGCGCCAGCTCGGCGGGCAATTGCTCACCGCGTTCCAGACCTTGGCGAGCGCGGGGACGATCGGCGCGACGCCGAGCAAGGACCAGGAAGCGGCGATGACCAAGGCGGTCGACCAGATCAGCACCGCGCTCACCGGGATCCGCGCCTTCAATGCCGCCAACGGCCAGCGGCAGGCGCAGGTCGAGACGCTCCAGCGCCAAGCGAACGACAGCGTGACGATGATGCAGAGCGTCATTTCCGAAACGCAGGACGCCGATTTGAGCAAGGTCGCGACCACGCTCGCCAACCAGCAGACGCAGCTCCAGATCAGCTATTCGGCGTTCAGCAGGATCGCCGGGCTCAGCCTGGTCAACTTCTTGAAATAGTCCCCTCGGACGCGCGCGGCGCGGCGTCGAGCAGGTCGGCGGTCGCGCCCGCGGGGCTGGCATTGGGCATCGCGGCGAGCGCCTTGCTCACCAGATCGAGATTGCGCGGCGCGCCCGGCCGGGTCAGCGCGTCGAACGCCGCCGCGCTGGGCAAGGCCGCGAACGCCTTGGCATAGCGCGCATGCAGCCGCGCGAGATCGCTCTGCCGGTCGAGCATCGCAAGCGCGACCGCGTGGCGCAGCACGACGACCTGCTGCACGCTGTCGAGCCCGCCCGACGCCGGCAGCAACGCGCCGTCATGCGTCAGCAGGCCCTCCCAATCGCGGCGTTGCCACAGCAGCTCCTGCTGCACCGCGTGTCCGCCGGGAACGTCCTCGAGGACCGCCAGCGCCTCGGCATCGCGGCCGAGCAGATGCAGCGCGACCGCCTCGACGCGGCGGCGCTCGATCTGCATCGGCGGCGGATAGGGGGTCGCGTCGGTCAGCCGCAGCGTCTTGATCGCGGCGGCAGGCTGGCCCGCGAGGATGAACAGCCGCGCGACCCGCGCCGAGAGCGGGCCTTGCGCGACGTTCTGCGTGCGCGCGTTCAATTGATAGCTGAGCAATTGCGCGGCGCGGGCGTAGAGGCCCGCCGCTTGGAGCCGATCGGCGAGCGTGGTCACCAGCGTATCGCCGACGGCGCCGGCGGGCGCGAGATCGCGATACTCCCAATAGAGCCCGGCCGCCTGATCGAGCCGCAGCCCGCCGCCCGGCGCGAGCGCCTGGGCGAGCCGCGCTTGCGTCGCGGCGAGGATCGGCGCGGTGCCCGGCCCGGGCGGGAAGTAGCGGAACAGCGTCGCACCCGCGCGCAGGCCACGGCGCAAATCGTGTGTCCGGTCGGCGATCGCGAGCGAGAGGCTCAGCCCACGCTCCTCGACCGCGCCGCCGCGCCAGGCGAAGAGAAAATCGTCGAGCGCCGCGGCCGCGGTCGCGGGGATGGGCCCGCTCGGCGGGATCTGGACTTCGATCAGGCCGAGCCGCGCAGCGCTTCTGCCGACCGGATCGCCGGCGAGCGCCGCACGCCCGAAGCGCAGCCGCGCGAGGTCGAACTGGTGCAGCCCGAGATAGGCGCGGCCGCGCCACAGGTTCGCGACCGGGTCGCCATCGGGCAGCGCGCCGAGCCAGCCGAGCGCGATGCGCGGGCGCTCGATCTCGAGCGCGGCCTGCGCCGCGGCGATGACGAAGGGACGCCGCTGCGCCCCGGTCCGCGCGTTGATCGCCGGCAGCGCGCACGCCACTTCGCCGACCGCGCGCGCGGCGCTGTGGCTGTCGGCGAGCGCGCGCAGCCGCCAGGCGCAGGCTTCGGGGGCGTGCGCGAGATCGTCGCGGCTGAGCAGCGTCAGCGCGTCGAGGCTCCGCCCCGCCATCGCCAGCGCCGCGCCGCGCGCGAGCGTGAAGGCGGGGACGAGGTCGAGATCGGGATCGTCACCGCGCATCACGTTGAGCACGCCTGAGGCGTCGGCCGCGCGCGACTGGCCGAGCAGGCTTGCCGCATAGTCCCACCGCGCCGACTGGCGCGTGGCGGGGGTCGCGCGCGCGATCGCGCGCCACGCGTCGGCGTTCGGGATCACGCGCCATGCCCGCGGACCGAAGGCGAGCGGGCGATTGGCGAGCTCGGCCGAGAAGCCCGGCAGCTTCGCGGCGGTCGCTGCGGCGGGCGCGGCAACCGGCGGCGCGGAGGCCAGAGGCGCCTGGGCCAGCACGACGGCGGCGAGCAGCGGGAAGCGCGGCGCCATTACAACAGATGCAGCAGCGGCAGCGCGGCGCCGCCCAGCGTGCAGCCGAGGATGAACAGGATCGCGAGCACGACCGGTGGAAGTCCCGACTTGGTCGCGGGCGTGGGCGGGGTGTTTGCGGCGGCAGCCGCGGTGTCGCTGGCGGGACCGCTGGCCGGACCATTGATGGCGCCGGTCGAAACGAGCCGTACCCGCGACGGCTTCTGATCATGGCTCATGCACGGCTCCGCTCGGTTTCTTCTATTATAGGAGAGCGCGCCCTGCTCCGGCGCCGTATCCGCGCCTTGCACGGGACCGATATGCGACGCTTTTGTCTCCCCATCCTCGCCTTAGCGGGCGCAGCACCTTTGCTGATGGCGAGCGAAGCGCCCGAGTCCGCGCCTGCTTTCGTGCCGCTCGCGCCGTTGCGCGTCCCGATCATCGATGGCGCGCGCAGCACGGGCTCGCTCGGCATCACGATCGTCGTGCAGGCGGTCGATCCCGCGGCGGCGACGCGGCTCGGCGCGGCGATGCCGGTGCTGCGCGCGACCGCGCTCGCGACGACGCTCGAATTCGGGCGGCTCTATGCCTCGCCGCTGCTGCCGGTCGATGCCGGGCAGCTCTCGGGCCAGCTGACGCAGGCGTTGAAGGCGCAGGATCCCGGGGTCGAGCGCGTCCTGCTGGTCGAGGTGATGGCGCGAAGGGGATGAGGCGTAAGACACTCTCCCTCTCCCCTTGTGGGAGAGGAAAGGGGCCCATCCGCTCTTGCGGATGGGAAGGGTGAGGGGGACGCCGACGGCGCATCCGCCGCCACGCCCCCTCACCCTTCCGTCGCTTCGCTCCTCCCTCCCTCTCCCACAAGGGGAGAGCAATTTGGTCCGCTCGGCGCTACCGTGCAGGTCCGGCTGGTGCCACTGGCCCAGGCACCGCCGCCACCCCCGCCGGCGCCGCACTCGCCAACATCACCGCGCGCCCGGCCGACGCCTTCTGCCGCGCCAGCGCCATCGTCAGCGCGGCGGCGCCCTTGGGGGTCATCGCGGCGAGGATCATCCCCGTCGCGCGGTCGCGCATGTGCGCGGCGACCTTCATCTGCACGTCCATGTCGAGCTGCTCGAACACCACCGCCGCCGCGGCAGGCTTCATCGCCTGATAGATCCGCGCAAGCGAGTCGTACGATTCATCCGGCGCAGGCGTCCCCGGGGCGCCGGGAGCCCCGGCCGCCGCGCTCGCCGCGGGCGCGCCGATCGCGGCTGCCGGCTGGAGCTCGGCCTTCATTCGCTTCTCCGCCGCGCGCGCCGCCTGTTCGCGCAAGTCGAGCGCGCGCTTGCGCTTGGCGGCGGCGATGTCGCGCGCGTTCATGTCGCCGGCGATCTCGACGCCGAGCCGCGTCTTGTCGCCCGCCCCAGGATCGGCGACCTCGACCCCGGCGGCGACCGCCGCGGCCGAGGTCGCCAGTGCGGTCAGCAACAGCAAAGACGGTTTCGCGATCATGCCGCCTCGGCTCCCATCTCGGGCTGCGCCTCGACCTCGCCGCGCTCGGCCGCCATCGCACACAATTGCGTCGTCAGGCTGGCGACTTGCGCAAGCCGTTCGGCGGTGCCGTCGGCGATCCCGACGATCATGTCGAGCTCGTCGAGCAGCGCGCGCCCGCGCGCGAGGGTGTCCTGATGGTCGCGACACGCCTCGAGCGTGCGCTTGAGCTCGCCCAGCACATGGCGCGCCTCGCCGGTCGCGCGGTCGAGCGCGCCGACCGTGTCGACCAAGGTCCCGCGCTTCATCGCCTGGAACGCGCGCATCAGCCGCACGCTCTGCACGAGCACCGCCGAACACAGGATCATGACGAGGATGTTGCTCAGCTGCGCGATCGTCATGGCAGCGCCTCCGTTGCGATATGGTTGGCCAGGCGGATCGCGATGTTGCGGTTGCGCTGCCCGATATGCGCGCGCGCGACGAGCACGCCGCTGCATTGCAGCTCGACCAGGTCCTCAGGGGATCGGTCGAGCGCGATCGTCTGGCCGACCGCAAAATCGCGCACCGTCTGGAGCGGCAATGGACGCTCGCCGAGCACGACCGAGACGGTCAGCTCGGTCTTGCGCAATTCGGCGGCGAGATGGCTTTCCCAGATCGTGTCGCGCCCGAGCTTCTCGCCCATGAAGCGCTGCGCGAGCTTGGCGCGGACCGGCTCGATCGTCGCATAGGGGAGCAGGATCGAGAAGCGCCCGCCGCGCCCGTCCATATCGACGCGGAAGGTGGCGACGGCGCAGACGTTGGTCGGCCCGGCGATCGCGGCGAAGCGCGGGTTCGTCTCGATCCGCTCGAGCTTGGCGGTGCCGGCGGCGATCGGCTGGAGCGCGGCGGTCATGTCGGACAAGGCCAGGCTGAGCATCCGCGCGATCAGGCTCGTCTCGATCGTGGTGAAGCCGCGCCCGTCGATCATCAGCGACTGGCCGCCCTTGCGCCCGCCGAGCAGCGCATCGACGACCGCGTAGATCAGCGACGATTCGATCGTGATCAGCCCGTAATTCTCCCATTCCTCGACGCGGAACACGCCGATCATCGCGGGCAGCGCGAGATAGCCGATGAAATCGGCGAAGCGCACCGAGGTCACTTCGTCGAGGCTGACGTCGATCGAATCGGAGGTGAGGTTGCGCATCGAGGTGGTGAAGGTGCGGACCATCCGGTCGTACATCACCTCGAGCATCGGCAGGCGATCATGGTTGATCGCATCGGATTCGATCAGCGCGCGCAGCCCCTGTTTCGGCGCCGGCGCGGAACCGACGCTGTCGAACAGCGCATCGATATCGGCCTGGCCGATCGAGGCGCCGAACGCGGTGTCGCCGATCGGCGGCTCGGGCAGCTCGAGATCGTCGAAATCGTCGCTCATTGCTGGATCAGATCCTCGATCAGCACGTCCTTGACCTGGTCGGGGCCGAGCGCATCGGCGGCGCGCAGCAGGATCTGTTCCTTGATGCGGAATACCGCGGCCGAGCCTGCGAGATCCTCGGGGCGGAGTTCGCGCAGGAACGGCTGGATCGCGTCGATCACCAGCGGGAGGCGCTTCTTGAGCTCCTCGGGCTTGGCGCCGGGCGCTGTGACCAGTTCGAAATGCAGCTTGAGATAGCGCGTCGCGCCGTCGGTGCTGTGGAGATTGACGACCACCGGCGGCACGTCGAGGAAACTGTCGGCCTCCGCGCCTTCGCCGGCCTTGGCAGCGGTTTCGGGCTTGGCCGACGCTTCGGTCTTGTCCTTGTGGCCGCCGAGAAGGAAGAACGCGCCGCCGCCGCCGCCAGCGAGCACCAAAGCTGCCGCCGCGCCGATGATGACGAGCTTCTTCTTGCTTTTGGCCGGCGGCGGCGGGCCGCCTTCGACTGCATCCACCGTGACTGCCGACATCGCCTTGCCCCTGCCGTTGCCGTTGCTCTCGCGCGGGTTGCGCCGCGCCGATCGAAATGCCGCAGCCGTTGCGTCGGCCCGGGCCATTTCTTCCTATTATAGGCGTGCGGTCGGCAAAAATTGCCGGGCGCCCCAAGAATGCGAAAGGCTCGAGCGCGCCCTCATGGACATGCCCTCCTACGTCCTGCTGAGCCAGGAGCAGGCGCTGCAGCGCCGGCTCGAGGTGGCGGCGAACAACATGGCCAATATGAACACGAGCGGGTTCAAGGCCGAGCAGCCGGTGTTCCACGAATATGTCGCGCAGGCCGGCGACGCCGCCGATGCGGCGTCGAAGCCGAAGACCTCGTTCGTGCTCGATTACGGCGCGATCCACGATCTCGGCCCGGGCGCGTTCGAGCCGACCGGCAACCCGCTCGACGTGATGATCGCCGGGCCGGGCTATCTCGCGGTCAGCCTGCCCGGCGGCGGCACCGCCTATACGCGCGCGGGCAGCCTCAAGCTCTCCGCGACCGGCGAACTCACCGCGTCGAACGGCGCGCTGCTGCAAGGCGAAGGCGGCAGTCCGATCACCATCCCGCCCGACCAGCTCGGCCAGGTGTCGATCGCCAGCGACGGAACGGTCAGCACGCCGCAAGGCCCGCTCGGGCGGATCGCGGTGACGACCTTCGGCGCCGAGGGGTCAGTCAACCCGCGTGGCGACGGGCTGTTCGACGGCAAGAACGGCACCGAGCTGCCGGCGAGCGAAACGCACCTCACCCCCGGCGGGATCGAGGGCTCGAACGTCCAGCCGATCGCCGAGACGACCAAGATGGTCGAGATCCTGCGCGCCTATCAGAGCAGCGTGGCGATGGCCTCGAGCCTCAACGACATGCGCCAACACGCCATCGACCAGCTCGGCAAAGCGAGCTGAGCTTCACAGGAGAAACCGACCCATGCGTACCCTTTCGATCGCCGCGACCGGCATGATGGCGCAGCAGACCAATGTCGACGTCATCTCGAACAACATCGCCAACATGAACACCACCGGATACAAGCGCCAGCGCGCCGAATTCCAGGACCTGCTCTATCAGGACGTCGCGCGTCCCGGCGCCTCGACCAGCGGGCCCGAGACGATGGCGCCGACCGGCATCCAGATCGGCGCAGGCGTCAAGACCGGCGGGATCTACCGCATCGCCGAGCAGGGCGCGCTCAGCCAGACGAGCAACCCGTACGATCTCGCGATCCAAGGGCGCGGCTATTTCCAGGTGACGATGCCCGACGGCACCACCGCTTATACCCGCGACGGCTCGTTCCAGCTGTCCGACCAGGGCGAACTCGTCACCGCCGACGGCAATCCGGTCCAGCCGGGGATCACCGTGCCCGCCAACACCGTCGCGGTGACGGTGTCGAAGACGGGCCAGGTCCAGGCGACGCTCGCCGGGCAGGTCGCACCGCAGACGATCGGGCAGTTGCAGCTCGCGACCTTCCCCAACGAAGCGGGATTGCAGGCCGAGGGCGGCAATCTGCTGACCGAGACCGCCGCCTCGGGCCAGCCGATCATCGGTTCGCCGGGCGACCCGAGCATCGGCACGGTGCAGCAGGGGTTCGTCGAGGCGTCGAACGTCAATCCGGTGTCGGAGATCACCGCGCTGATCAGCGCGCAGCGCGCGTATGAGATGAACAGCCGCGTCGTGAAGAGCGCCGACGACATGCTGTCGACGGTCGCGCAGATCCACTGACGATGAGCGCGCTGCTGCTCCTCGCGGCGCTCGCCGCGACGCCGGCGAAGACTGACGTCGCGGTGTTGCTCCACCCGGTCGCGCGCGGCGAGATCGTCGGGCGCGACGACGTGGCGGCCGAGCCGCGCGCGCCCGCCGCGGTCGGGCTCGCGCTCTCTCCGAAGGCGGCGATCGGGCAGGAGGCGGTGCGCGATCTGCCCGCCGGGATCGTGCTCGGCCGCTCGGACCTGATCGCGCCGCGGCTCGTCAAGCGCGGCACGCCGGTCACGCTCTGGGTGCGCAAGCCCGGCCTGCTGATCGCGACCGAAGGCCGCGCGCTCGCCAGCGGCGCGGCGGGCGACAGCGTCCGCGTCTTCAGCATCGTGACCAATCGTACGCTCGACGGCGTGGTCGAAGGGCCCGCCGCGGTCCGCATCGTCGCGCCGTGATGCGCCAGCCAAGGAGCCGCCTGATGAAGAAGCTTGCGCTGTTGCTCGCCGTCGCGCTCGCCGCGCCGCTCGCCGGATGCGGCGCGGTCGGCCGGCTCAAGGCGATCGGCAAGCCGCCTGCGATGAGCGAGCTGCAGCCGCCCGAAGCGCCCGATATCGAGGCCTCGCTCGGCAGCGCCGGCGGCACACAGCGGCGCGCCTGGACGACCCCGGGCGCGCCGCCCGCCACCCCGCCGCCCGCGCAGAGCGCTTCACTGTTCCGCCCCGGCGCGGGGGCGTTCCTCAGCGATCAACGCGCGTCGCGGCTCGGCGATATCCTCACGATCAAGATCAACATCGCCGACAAGGCCGATATCGGCAATTCGACGACGCGCTCGCGCACGGGAAGCGAAAATAGCGGCGCGGCGGCGTTGCTCGGGCTGCACACGCTGATCGCCAAGGCGCTCCCCGGCACCGATCCGGCCAAGCTCGTCAGCACCAGTTCGGATTCGGAAAACAAGGGCAGCGGCACGATCAGCCGCAGCGAGACGATCGCGATGACGATGTCGGCGATCGTCACGCGCGTGCTGCCCAACGGCAACCTGCTGATCCGCGGTCGGCAGGAGGTGCGCGTCAATTTCGAGCTGCGTGAACTGATCATCACCGGCATCGTCCGCCCGCAGGACATCGGCCGCGACAACAGCGTCAACCACACGCAGATCGCCGAGGCGCGGATCAGCTATGGCGGCAAGGGCCAGCTGACCGACGCGCAGCAGGCGCGCTGGGGGCAGCAGATCTACGACGCGCTCTTCCCGTTCTGATCAGGGTTAACGCGCAACAAGGCATTAATAATTCGCGAGCGCGAAACCGGCGCCCGCCCGCGCCGCCTAGAATGAGGCTGTGCCCCGCTTTTCCAGGGCGCACCGTGGGCCGGCGATCCGTCCCGAAGCCGCAGAACCGGCTGCTCTTCGAGAAAGACCAACACCATGAGCATGTCCGTCAATACCAATGCAACCGCCCTCACCGCGCTGCAAAACCTCAACAACACCACGAACCAGATCAACGAGGTTCAGAACCGGATCAGCACCGGTCTGAAGGTTTCGTCCACCAAGGACAATTCCGCCGCCTATACGATCGCCCAGACGCTTCGTGGTGACGTCGGCAACCTTGCCTCGGTGAGCTCCTCGCTCAGCCGTGCGTCGAGCACGGTCGACGTTGCGGTTTCGGGCGCGCAGCAGATCTCCGACCTCGTCAACCAGATGTCCGCCATCGCCACTTCGGCATCGGACGCCGGTCTCGACGCGGCGAGCCGGACGGCGAACGCCGCCGACTTCGACGCGCTCAAGTCGCAGATCACCTCGATCATCGATTCGTCGAGCTTCAACGGCACCAACCTGTTGAAGACGGCGGGCGGATCGGTCAGCGCGCTGCAGTCGACCGATACCACGGCGGCGACGCTGTCGGTCGCCAACCAGGGCATGGACGCGAGCGTCATCACCGCGATCGGCACGACCTTCACCACCGCCGCCACGGCGAAGACGATGGTCGATACGCTCGCGACGGTGAAGACCTCGATCAACAGCACGCTGAGCGCGCTCGGCTCGGCCTCGCGCGCGATCGCGGGTCAGTCGTCGTTCGTCAGCAGCCTGTCGGACACGATCACCAAGGGCATCGGCAACCTCGTCGACGCCGATCTGTCCAAGGAGTCGGCCAATCTGCAGGCATTGCAGGTCAAGCAGCAGCTCGGCGTGCAGGCATTGTCGATCGCCAATCAGGCGCCGCAGGCGATCCTGAAGCTGTTCCAGTAATCGCCTCCCCACCCGGGGCGATTCCTCGGGCCGGGCGGCAGCGATGCCGTTCGGCCCGTTTCGGTTTCGGGGCCATGGTAGTTTTCCTAACGCGACGCGGATCGGTTCGCGCGCGAAACGTCAGGGCGAAGCACGGGTATCGAGAGGGACCCCATGGTGGCGCACGCGAGTGGATCGGCATCGGTTGCCAGCGATCCGACGATCTTTTCCCACCCCGACGCGATCCTGCAGGACGGGCCACAGCCGACCTATCGGGTCCATTTGACGCTCGCGGTGACCGACCCCGCTCTGCTGTGGCGTTCGGCGTTCGACAAAGGGCTGCAATCGCCCGGCATGGATATCGCCGCGCTGGTCGACGTGCTGGGGCCGCGCGAGGATCCGGCGGTCGCCGAGTGTATCGCGATGCTCACCGCACCACGGGCAATTCCCGGCTGCCTTATCCCCGATTTCTGGATCGACCATATCCCCGCGCCGCCATGGCTGCCGACGGGCCGATGGGGACGCTGACCGTTGGTTGCGGCCCGGCGACCGATCAGTCGAGCGGGCGCGATTCGCCTTCGACCAGCAGATGCGTGCAGAGTTGCGCCTCGGGCGTGTCGCCTGGCTCGAGCGCGGCGACGGTGACCCAGCCCGCCGCGCGCATCGCCGCCGCCACTGCCGGGTCGGTGCCGAGCGGCACGAACAGCCGCCGGCGGTCGACCTCGGCGAGCCCCGCCGCGACGATCGCATCGGCGTAGAGCGAGAAACCGACCGCGGCTTCCTCCGCGCCGTTCTCATGGACGATCGTATAGCTCCCGCCGCGCCCGATCTCGCCGAGCACGCCGCCGGCGAAGATCGAGAAGCCGAGCCAGCTCTGATATTCGAAGCCGTGGCGCTCGGTCGGGTCGAGCGTCAGCGCGACACGGCCTTTGAGCCCTTCGGCGATCTGCCACAGGCCGTCGAGCCGCGAGGTCAGCGCGCCGCCGGCGTCGAACGCGCAGAGCCGGTCGTGTGCGGACTCGAACGGGCCGGCGGCCTCGATTAGCGGGAGGTACGCTGGGGCGAGCGCGGCGACCGCGCCGGCATCCTTGGCGTCGAGCCGGTCGCGCAAGGTGTCGATCTGGCCTGGTTCGACCGGGAAGGGGCCGTTCGCGAGCACGTCGATCAGGTCGGGGAGGGTGAAGTCGATCGAGACGTCGGCCACGCCGGCGGCGGCAAGCGCTGCGACCGCGACCTCGACGATCTCGCGCGCCGCGGCGATCGTGTCGAGGCCGATCAGCTCGCAGCCGATCTGGCGCAGTTCGCGGTTCGGCGCGAGTTGCGAGGCGCGCAGCTTGAGCACCGGGCCGGCATAGGACAGGCGCACCGGGCGCGGGTGATGGCCCATCCGCGTCGCGGCGATGCGGCCGATCTGCGCGGTCATGTCGGGGCGGATCGCGAGCGTCGCCTGGCTGACGGGATCGACGAAGCGCACGGCATCCTGCGCGCGCGCGGCCTTGAGGCGGCCGGCAAGGCCCGCCTCGAATTCGGCGAGCGCGGGGTCGGCGCGTTCATAGCCATACGCATGCGCCGCGCCGAGCAGCGCCTGCTCGAGCCGTGCGGCGGCATCGGCGAAGGGCGGGAGCCGGTCGTGGAAGCCGGTTGGGAGAAGAGCGGTGGTCATGAGAGGTCCTTCTCCCTCTCCCCTTCGGGGAGAGGGCCGGGGAGAGGGGCAGTCCCGAGCGCAGCGCCGATCGTTTCGAGCACGCCGTTGAGGTTTCCCATCACATCGGCGTTAGTGAAGCGGATCACGCGATACCCTTGGTGTTCGAGCCACGCGGTGCGGCGAGAGTCGTAGGCTCCGTCGTCTGCGTGAGTGTCGCCGTCAACCTCGATTATGACCTTGCGCGAGCGCGCGACGAAGTCGGCAATATAGGGATAGATGACGACTTGGTGGCTGAACTTGACCGCCTCGAAGCGTTTCGCTCTGAGGCTGTACCACAGACGCGCTTCGGCAGGCGTTGGGTTGCTGCGCATGTCTTTGGCGCGCGCGAGCAACTGCTTGTCGGTTTGCGGCACGGCCCCTCTCCCCGGCCCTCTCCCCGGAGGGGAGAGGGAGAAGAAGAGGCTACCGCTTGCCTGTTAGAACGCCAAGCCCATCGCGGTCTTCACGCCCGCCAGCGCGCGGACCTGCGCGAGCAGATCGGGGGTCAGCGCCTCGTCGATCGACAGCAGCAACACCGCCTCGCCACCGGCAGACCGGCGGCCGAGATGGAAGGTGCCGATATTGACCCCGCCCGTCCCCAGCAACGTGCCGAGGCGACCGATGAAGCCCGGCGCATCCTCGTTGACGACGTACAGCATGTGCCCGGCGAGATCGGCCTCGACCTTGATGCCGAACAGTTCGACCAGCCGCGGCGCTGCGTCGCCGAACAACGTGCCCGCGACCGAGCGCTCGCCCGCATCGGTCTTCACCGAGACGCGCAGCAGCGTGTGGTAATCGCCCTCGCGTTCGGTGCGGACTTCGCGGACTTCCATCCCGCGCTCCTTGGCGAGCAAAGGCGCGTTGACCATGTTGACCGTGTCGGTCTGGGTGCGCAGGAACCCGGCGAGCACCGCCGACACCATCGGCTTCTGGTTGAGCTCGGCGGCGGCACCCTCGCTGTGGATCGAGATCCGACCGATCGAGCCTGTCGTGAGCTGACCGACCAGCGAGCCGAGCTTCTCGGCGAGTGCCATGTACGGCTTCAGGCGCGGCGCCTCCTCGGCCGAGAGCGACGGCACGTTGAGCGCGTTGGTGATGCCGCCCGACATCAGATAATCCGACATCTGCTCGGCGACCTGGATCGCGACATTGACCTGCGCCTCGTCGGTCGAGGCGCCGAGATGCGGCGTCGAGACGAAGTTGGGGGTGCCGAACAGCGGGTTGCTCTTGGCCGGCTCCTCGACGAACACGTCGAGTGCGGCGCCGCCGATATGGCCCGAATCGAGCCCGGCCTTGAGCGCCGCCTCGTCGATCAAGCCGCCGCGCGCGCAGTTGATGATGCGCACGCCCTGCTTCGTCTTGGCGAGATTTTCCGCCGACAGGATGTTGCGCGTCTGGTCGGTGAGCGGGGTGTGGAGCGTGATGAAATCGGCGCGCGCCAGCAATTCGTCGAGCTCGACCTTCTCGACGCCGAGTTCGACCGCGCGCTCGGGCGACAGGAACGGATCGTAGGCGACGACCTTCATCCGGAGACCCAGCGCGCGATCGGCGACGATCCCGCCGATATTGCCCGCGCCGATCAGGCCGAGCGTCTTGGCGGTGAGCTCGACGCCCATGAAGCGGTTCTTCTCCCACTTGCCGGCCTGGGTCGAGGCGTCGGCCTCTGGCAGCTGGCGCGCGAGCGCGAACATCAGCGCGATGGCGTGCTCGGCGGTGGTGATCGAGTTGCCGAACGGGGTGTTCATCACGACGACGCCCTGCGCGCTAGCCGCGGGGATATCGACATTGTCGACGCCGATGCCGGCGCGGCCGATGACCTTCAAATTGGTGGCGGCGGCGAGGATCGCCTTGGTCACCTTGGTCGAGCTGCGGATCGCGAGGCCGTCATATTGGCCGATGATCGCGATGACTTCCTCGGGGGTCTTGCCGGTGATCTCGTCGACCTCGACGCCGCGTTCGCGGAAGATCTGGGCGGCTTTGGGGTCCATTTTGTCGGAGATGAGGACTTTTGGCATGGGGTTTTCCTTCTTTTCCCTCTCCCCTTCGGGGAGAGGGCAGACGAGCGAAGCGAAGTCGGGAGAGGGGCAGTGCGGAAAGCGCAGGTCTCGGTGAGACACAGCCCCTCTCCCCGACCCTCTCCCCGGAGGGGAGAGGGAGAAGCGGTTACGCCGCCTTGGCGGTCGCGTAGGCCCAGTCGAGCCAGGGGCCGAGCGCAATGACATCCGCGGTGTCGACCGTCGCGCCGCACCAGATGCGCAGGCCCGGGGGGGCGTCGCGATACCCGGCGACGTCGTACGCCGCGCCTTGCTTTTCGAGCAAACCGGCGAAGGTCTTGATGAACGCCTCGTCGGCGCCCTCGACCGTCAGGCACACGCTGGTCTTCGAGCGCGTCGCCGGGTCGGCGGCGAGGTGGCCGAGCCACGAGCGCTCTTCCACGATCCGATCGAGCGCGGCGGCATTGGCGTCCGAGCGGACGATCAGCCCGTCGGCGCCGCCGATCGACTTCGCCCATTCGAGTGCGGCGATGCAATCCTCGACCGCGAGCATCGAGGGCGTGTTGATCGTCTCGCCCTTGAACACGCCCTCGGTAAGCTTGCCCTTCGAGACCAAGCGGAACACCTTCGGGAGCGGCCAGGCGGGGGTGTACGATTCGAGCCGCTCGACCGCGCGCGGCCCGAGGATCAGCACGCCGTGCCCGCCTTCGCCGCCGAGCACCTTCTGCCACGAGAAGGTCGCGACATCGATCTTTGCCCAGTCGATATCATAGGCGAACACGCCGCTCGTCGCATCGGCAAAGGACAGGCCCTCGCGGTCGGCGGGGATCCAGTCGGCATTCGGCACGCGCACGCCGCTCGTCGTGCCGTTCCAGGTGAACAGCACGTCGTTCGACCAATCGACCGCGCCCAGATCGGGCAGCTGGCCGTAATCGGCGCGGATCACGGTGGGATCGATCTTGAGCTGCTTGACCGCGTCGGTCACCCAGCCTTCGCCGAAGCTTTCCCAGGCGAGCGCGGTGACGGGCTTGGCGCCCAGCATCGTCCACATCGCCATTTCGAACGCGCCGGTGTCGGAGCCGGGGACGATGCCGATGCGGTGCGTGTCGGGAAGCTTGAGCAGCTCGCGCATCAGGTCGATGCAGAGCTGCAGCCGCGTCTTGCCGATCTTCGAGCGGTGCGAGCGGCCGAGCGAATCGGTTGCCAGCTTGGCGGCATCCCAGCCCGGAGGCTTGGCGCAGGGACCGGAGGAAAAATAGGGGCGCGCCGGCCGAGTGGCGGGCATTGCGGCGGACGCAGCTGTGGCGTCGAGGACAATCGAGTCAGTCATATAGTCTCTCCTTACAGAGAGCACGCGCGGCGTTGGGACCGCGTGGCCCGTAGACGGTCCTAGTGGCGTGGCGGCGCGCGTCAAGCGATGAGTCGTTCGTCGCAAGCTTGTGGCGCGGTTAACCAACACGCGGGTAACGGAGTCGCATGTCGCGCCGAATTGCCATCGTTCTCGTGTCGCTGCTGCTCGCCGCCTGTTCGAGCGGGCACGACCAGCGCGCGCCGATTCGTCCGCGCGGGAGCCGGCCGATCACGCTCGCGCTGCCGACCAGCCGCGAGACGCAGGCGTGCTTCGCCGACCTGTCGCGCGAGGACGTGCGCTATTCGCCGCTACCCGATCGCGATTATGGCGGCGGGTGCCAGATCGTCGGCGCGGTGCAACTGATCGACATCGGCGTGCCCGTCACCAATCTGAAGGCGATGCGGTGTGGCCTCGCGCGCAGCTTCACCGGCTGGATCGAGCATGCCGTCGCGCCTGCCGCGCGGCAGATGCTCGGCAGCGACGTGGTGCGGATCGAGAGCATGGGCACCTATGCCTGCCGCGCGGTGATCGGCACGGCGGCCGGGGCGGGGCGTCTGTCGGGGCATGCGCTCGCCAATGCGGTCGATTTTTCGGGCGTCGTGCTTCAGAACGGGCGCCGGATCACCGTGCAGCAGGACTGGAACGGCGGCGATCCCAACGCCCGCGCGTTCCTGCGCACGATCCATGATTCGGCATGCCGCCGCTTCGGCACGGTGCTCAGCCCCAATTACAATGCCGCGCACTACAACCACTTCCATCTGGAAGACGATCACAAGGCCTTTTGCCGCTAGGCTTCAAATCGGGGCAGGCCTGGCCTAGATGCACCGGATGACAGAGACTCCCAAATCGGGCACGCCCGACGCATCGCATCCCGACAGCAACACCCACGTCCCATCGCGCGTCTTCGCGCGCGCGCGGCAGGACGCTGAGACCGCCAAGGCCGCGGTCAGCACGCCGCAGACCGAGAACCCGGCCTACCGCCTCGCCTTTCAGGACATGGACTTCCTGTTGCGCGAGGATCTCCGGCCGGTGCGCTTCCAGCTCGAATTGCTCAAGCCGCAGCTGATCCTCGACGAAGCCAAGATCGGCTCGACCTTCGTCATGTACGGCTCGGCGCGCATCCCCGAGCCGTCGAAGGCGCAGGCGCTGCTCGATCTCGCGCGGAACGCGGTCGACGGCACCGAAGCGTCGATCCGCATCGCCGAGAGCCTGGTCGAGAAGTCGAAATATTACGACGTCGCCTACGAGCTTGCGCAGCTCGTCAGCGCCTTCCCGGTCGACGAGGAAGGCAAGCGCCAGTTCGTCGTCTGCTCGGGCGGTGGGCCGTCGATCATGGAAGCGGCGAATCGCGGTGCGGCCGAGGCGGGGTACGAATCGGTCGGGCTCAACATCGTGCTGCCGCACGAACAAGCGCCCAACCCTTACGTGACGCCGGCGCTGTCGATGCAATTCCACTATTTCGCGCTGCGGAAAATGCATTTCCTGCTGCACGCGCGTGCGCTCGCGGCGTTCCCGGGTGGGTTCGGGACGTTCGACGAGCTGTTCGAGCTGCTCACGCTGATCCAGACCGGCAAGATCGCGCCGATCCCGGTGCTGCTCTACGGCCGCAAATTCTGGGAGCGCGTCGTCAATTTCGAGGCGCTGGTCGAGGAAGGCGTGGTGTCGGCGAAGGATCTGGGCATCTTCACCTTCGTCGAGACCGCCGAAGAAGGCTGGGCGGTGGTGAAGGAATTCTACCGCGACAAGGACTGAGCGTCCTAAAGCCCCTCCCCTTTAGGGGAGGGATTGGGGTGGGGACGTATGCCGCCTGAGACCGGTCTCTGCGAGGCACGCCGCACCCCCAACCCCTCCCCTAAAGGGGAGGGGCTTTTGCTTTTCCGGTTACTTCCCGACCGGCGCAGCGGTCGCGCGACCGAGCGGCGAGGACGAGACCTTGCCCGCCGCCGCCGGAGCCGTCTCGTTGCCGAGCCCGGCCGCGCTCGGGGAGGCCTTGCCGCCCGGATCGGCCGCGCCCGCGGCGGGCGGGGCCTTCGCTTCGGTTGCGGTCGCGCCGCCAGCGGCGGGCGCGGGCAGCGGCAGGTTCGAGCCTTGCGTGTTGAGATACAGGATCACGTCGGCGCGGTCCTTCGCGCTGGTCAGCCCGGCAAAGGTCATCTTGGTGCCCGCGGCATAAGCGCGCGGGCTGGTCAGCCAGGTGTTGAGCTGCTCGAAATCCCATTTCTTGCCGGCGCCCGCAGTCTTGAGCGCGTCGGAGAAGGCGTAGCCGGCTTTCCCCTGTGCGATCGCCTCGCCGACCGTGCCCCACAGGTTCGGCCCGATGCCGTTGGCGCCGCCTTGCGCGACGGTGTGGCACGCGCCGCATTTCTTGAAGACGTCGGCGCCGTGCGTCGCGTCGGCGGTGGCGAGCAGGTCGGCGATCGGCTTGTCGGGAACGGCTGGGCCACCGCCGGCGTCATCGGCCGGCGCCTCGATCGGATAGCCTTCCTTCTTCGACGTGATCGGCGCGACGATCATGTGGCCGGCAATACCGAGCGCGAGCGCAGCACCGCAGCTGCCCAAAACCCAGCCCGCAATCGTGTTGGTCCGGTTATCCATGCTCGTTTTTCCGCCTCTGCCGCAGGAGGGTCCCCCTGAAGGACCACGTAGTTGGTTTGACCCATAGATTCGCGCGGGGCGCACCGCAAGCCAAGCTTGCCGCACGGATGCAAGGCGGTTACCGCCCGGCACCCATGGAAAATTTCGCCGAACCCGCCCGCGCGCTCGTCGCCCAGATGACCCAGGCCGCCGCCGCCGCGCCCGACCGCGCGGTCGCCTTCCAGGGCGCGCCCGGCGCCAATTCGCACATCGCCGCGCTCGAGGCGTTCCCCGACGGGCTGCCGCTGCCGTGTTTCGATTTCGCCGACGCGATCGACGCGGTGCGCGACGGGCGGGCCGATTGCGCGATCATCCCGATCGAGAATTCGCTCCATGGCCGCGTCGCCGACATCCATTTCCTGCTCCCCGAATCGGGGCTGGTGATCACCGGCGAGCATTTCCTCGGCATCCGCTACGCGCTGATGGGGCAGGGGCCGCTCGCCGGCGTGCGCGAGGCGATGAGCCATCCGCAGGCGCTCGGCCAGTGCCGCCACTGGCTGCGCGAGCGCGGCATCGCGCCGGTCGCCTATCCCGACACCGCGGGCGCGGCGGCGGTGGTGGCGGAGCGCGGCGACCCGACGCTCGCGGCGCTCGCCCCGCCGGGTGCGGCGGCGCTGTACGGGCTCGAGACGCTCGCCAGCGACATTGCCGACGCCGATCACAACACGACGCGCTTCGTCGTGCTGGCGCGTGCGGGGCATCCCCCGATCGGCGAGGGCGCGTGGATGACGACGTTGATCTTCGAAGTGAAGAACGTGCCGGCCGCGCTCTACAAGGCGATGGGCGGGTTTGCGACCAACGGCGTCAACATGACCAAGCTCGAAAGCTATCAGCGCGGCGGGAGCTTCGCCGCGACCGAATTCTACGCCGATGTCGAGGGGCGGCCGGGCGAGCCGGGGCTCGACCATGCGCTGGCGGAACTGGGCTTCCATTCGAAATGGGTGCGCGTGCTGGGGACATATCGGCGGGCGCGGGCGCGGGGGTGAGGGGAGGGGGGCGTGCCGTGTGCGGTTTCGATCCCTTGCGGACATTTATTCGTTGAATGATACTGAAGTATGCTCCGTACGATTGCGCTCTCAATCGTCTTGGCTGGGATCAGTCCGGCTGCCGCGCAAAGTGACAATGAGGTCGAGTCACGGCTGACCCCGGCGCTGCATCTTTGTGAAACCGCTCCGCAGAACGGCGGTACGTTACAGCAAGCCGAATGCTACCGGGACGAGGATGTGCGTCAGGATCGGCGACTAAACGAAACTTGGAAAGGGGCACTTGCGAGACTATTGCCTTCCCAACGTGATAAACTTCGTCGAGACGAGCGTATTTGGATCAAGAAACGCAGAGACATATGCCGCGACGAGGAAAGCGAATACGTGAACTCGACGGCCGCCTACATGTTTGAAGTATGCATGGCCAATGCCGCCATACGTCGGACGATCTGGTTAGAGCGCATTCGCTAAAGCCGTCGGTGGCGAGCGCAATCTCCGCTCACCACCAGAGTCGGACATAGCCATTACCGTCGCCATGCGTCTGCCGGGGCGACGGTGATAGGTGTGGTCCGCACTCCGCCAAGTTCTGACGTGTGCGACCCAAGGCTTCAGGATGGAGGCTGCCTCTGACAGGAAGCAATGCCCAAGGCTCGCCCCTCCCCTTCAGGGGAGGGGATGGGGGTGGGGGACGCCTCGCAGAAACCAACGGTCGTGACGTCCCCGCCCGACCCCTCCCCCGAAGGGGCGGGGCTTTCCGCGCGGCTCAGCCGACGAAGGCGCGCTCGATCACATATTGGCCGGGATGCGAGTTGGAGCCCTCGACAAAGCCCAGCGTCTCGAGCTTGGCGGCGAGGTCCTTGATCATCGCCATGCTGCCGCACAGCATGATCCGGTCGGTCTCGGGGTCGAGGCGCTTCTCGCCCGGCATGCCCTTGAACAGCGTGCCATCGTCGATCAGCGTGTCGATCCGCCCGGTCGTGTGGAACGGCTCGCGCGTCACGGTCGGAACGTACGAAAACGCCGTTGCCGCCTGCTCGTCGACCAGCGGATCGTCGGCGAGCTTCGCCTCGAGCGGCTCGCGATACGCGAGGTCGACGACGCGGCGCACGCTGTGGACGATCTGGATCTGGTCGAAACGATCGTAGATCTCGGGATCGCGCGCGACGCTGAGGAACGGCGCGAGGCCGGTGCCGGTCGACAGCATGAACAGCCGCTTGCCCGGCAGCAGCGCGTCGGCGACGAGCGTGCCGGTCGGCTTGCGGCCGAGATAGACCTGGTCGCCCGGCTGAATCTGCGACAGGCGCGAGGTGAGCGGGCCGTCGGGCACGCGGATCGAGAGGAATTCGAGCTCCTCGGCATAAGCCGGGCTGGCGATCGAATAGGCGCGCAGCAGCGGGCGCTGCTCACCCGCCAAGCCGAGCATGACGAATTCGCCCGAGCGGAAGCGGAAACTCGCAGGGCGCGTGATCGTGAAGCTGAACAGATGCTCGTTCCACATCCGCACGCTGAGCACCGTCTCGACGCTCAATGCCGTCGTCGGTTCTAGACCGGGCAGGCTTGTCACCACATCACTCATCAATCAACCGTCCTTCAATGCAAGTCCGCCGCCCCGCCGTGTCACCGGGTCTCGACCCGATCCCGTCGCGGCTGCCCATCGCACCTCTTCCATCAGAGCGAACGCCGAACCGCGCGAGTCGGTGCCGTGCTCGACCCGCCTCGCGCGATATGGGGCCGCATACGGCGCGGCGCCCGGGCGATCGACATAATCGCGCACCCGTTACTCCGGTCGCGCGGCATAATTCAACGGGTAACTTTGCGGCGCGTCAGCCTGGCAGCTTCTCGACCAGCGCGGCGATGCTGTTCCCGGTAAAGGCGGTCAGCGACACGCCGTCGAGCTGGATCGCGCGCTCGAGCGTCAGCGTCGCTGCCGATTGGTGCGCCGGATCGAGCTCACGCCACGCGCGCACCGCGCCCTCGAGGCTGGTGACCTCGGCCACGTCCTCCGAGCCGCGCGGGACGTCTTCGAGCGACGCGCTCATCCGCCAGTCGATCGGCGGAGTCTTGGTGTCGTTGCCCCAGGTTGCTTCGGTCATGATCGTTCGCCTTTGTCGTAGGACGGCCTCGCGGCCCGCTGAGACACAGCGCTGGGGACCCGCGGGAGTTCCCCCGCACCCGGCAGCGCGCGGTATAGCACGTCCGGCGTTCGCCCGTATCGCGGTGCGGCGCGGCTCAGTCGCGCGTCGCGATGAGCCTGGTCAATTCGGCGTCGATCAGCTCGGCGACATAGCCCGACAGGCGTTGCCGATCGACGCTCGGGTCGGAAATCCGCCGCACCCACACGCCGTGGCCGATCGCCATGATGAAGCTCGCCAGATCGCCGCGGCGCAGCGCCTTGTGCTCGCCCGGCGCCAGGAAGCTCAGCGCGCGCAGGATATTGTCGCGCACCCGCCCGTCGATCGCGCGGAGGATATCGGCGACGCGGTCGTTGCGCGTCGCCTCCGAGATCGTCTCGACGAACAGCGCACAATCCGCCTCGTCGGACGGTTCCTCCTTCATGAAGCGTTCGATCCAGGCATGGACCAGGCCGAAATCGCGCGCTTCGACCGCGTCGTGCAAGGCCGTTTCGTCGAGGAAGCGCAGCACGTCGCCCTCGACCAGCGCCGCGACGATATCCTCCTTGCTCGCGAAATCGCGATAGAGCTGGCCGATCCGCACGCCCGAGTCGCTGGCGATTCGTGCGACGCCGCTGGCGTGAAAACCGTGCTGCGTGAACAGCGCGCGCGCCGCCGACAGGATTCGCTCGCGGCGCTCCCCCGCCCGGTTTGCGCGCGGGCTCAAGAGCTTACCTGCTGAGCTATCCTCGATTAGCATCCTATTGTCCTATTATGCTTGTTTTTCGTCATCCCGGGAGCTACGCGCCGCCCATGACGTGAGTGAGCGATCACTCACACTTTATGCATTGGAAGACGCTTGCGCAAATCCTCCTTCGCGGTGGCCCTGATTGCCACCCTGCTCGCCGGTTGTGGAAGCAATAAGCCGCAGGCGCCCGCACCGGGGCCGCCGCAGGTCGGCTTCGTCACGCTCGCGCCGCAATCGGTGACGCTGACGACCGAGCTCGCCGCGCGGACCGCGGCGTATGAGACGTCGGACGTGCGCCCGCAGGTCAACGGGCTGATCACCGCGCGGTTGTTCACCGAGGGCGACGAGGTCCGTGCCGGGCAGCCGCTCTACCGGATCGATTCGCAGCCCTATCAGGCGTCGGTTGCCAGCGCGCGCGCCGCATTGTCGCGCGCCCGCGCGGCGATCGCGTCGAACGACGCGCTGGCGCGGCGCTATGGCGAGCTGGTCAAGATCAACGCGATCGCCAAGCAGGATTACGACAATGCGATCACCACCGCGCAGCAGGCGCGCGCCGACGTCGCCGCCCAGGAAGCCGCGCTGCGCACCGCGACGATCGACCTGACCCGCACCACCGTCAAGGCGCCGATCGCCGGGCGGATCGGCCGTTCGGCGGTGACCACCGGCGCCCTGGTGACCGCCGGCCAGACGACCGCGCTCAGCACGATCCAGCGGCTCGACCCGATCTTCGTCGACATTACGCAATCGAGCGCCGACCAGCTCCGGCTGCGCCAGCAACTGCTCGCGGGCCAACTGTCGCGCGGCGCCGGGGCGGCGCGCGTGCGGCTCAAGCTCGAGGACGGGACGGTCTATCCGATCGAGGGGATGGTCAAGTTCGCCGACGTGACGGTCGATCCATCGACCGGCAGCCAGACGATCCGCGCGCAATTCGCCAATCCCAAGCGCCTGTTGTTGCCGGGCATGTATGTGACCGCGCAATTCGTCGAGGGCACGCAAGCCAACGCATTGCTCGTGCCGCAGCGCGCGGTTAGCCGCGACGAGAAGGGCAATCCCGTCGTGATGGTGGTCGGCCCCGGCAACAAGATCCAGCCGCGCACGCTCACCGCGCCGCGCACGATCGGCGACAATTGGCTGGTCACTGCGGGGCTCGCCGCGGGTGACCGCGTTATCGTCGAGGGCGCGCAGAACCTCCAGCCCGGCACGCCGGTCAAGCCGGTGCGCTGGACCGACACCGGCGGCAAGCCCGCCGCGCAGCAAGCGGCCCCCGCCGGCCCTGTCAAAAGCGGGGGACAGTAACCCGCCATGTCGCGCTTTTTCATCGATCGCCCGATCTTCGCCTGGGTCGTCGCGATCATCCTGATGGTCGCCGGCCTGATCGCGATCCGCAGTCTGCCGATCGCGCAGTTCCCGACGATCGCGCCGCCCTCGGTCAGCATCACCGCGACCTATCCGGGCGCCGACGCGCAGACGCTCGAGAACACCACGACCCAGATCATCGAGCAGCAGATGAAGGGGATCGACAATCTGCGCTATTTCTCCTCCTCGTCGAGCTCGGCGGGGACGGTGACGATCACGCTGACCTTCGAACAGGGCACCGACCCCGACATCGCGCAGGTCCAGGTCCAGAACAAATTGCAGGCGGCGACGCCGCTCTTGCCGCAGGAAGTCCAGCAGCAGGGCATCCAGGTCGCCAAGGCCACCTCGAACTTCCTGCTGATCCTCGGCGTCTATTCGGCGAACGGCCAGCATAGCGCGTCCGATCTCGCCGATCTGCTCGCCTCGAAGGTGCAGGATCCGCTCAGCCGCATCAACGGCGTCGGCGACACGCAGCTGTTCGGCGCGCAATATGCGATGCGCGTGTGGGTCGATCCCTTGAAGCTCAACGGCTATCAGCTGACGATCGCCGACGTCACGACCGCGCTCCAGGCGCAGAACGCGCAGGTCTCGGCCGGGCAGCTCGGCGCGCAGCCGGCGCCCAAGAGCCAGATGCTCAACGCGACGGTGTCGATCCAGTCGCGGCTCAACACGCCCGAGCAGTTCGGCAACATCCGCCTCAAGACCGATACGACCGGCGCGGTGGTGCGACTGCGCGATGTCGCGCGGGTCGAGCTGGGGGCGGCCGATTACGGCTTCAGCACGCTCTACAACGGCAAGCCCGCCGCGGGCATCGGCATCAAGCTCGCGCCGGGGGCCAATGCGCTCGGGACCGTTACCGCGGTGAAGACGCGGATCGCCGAGATGCAGAAGACCTTCCCGGCCGACGTCAAGGTCATCTACCCGTACGATTCGACGCCGTTCGTGCGGCTGTCGATCGAGCAGGTGGTGCACACGCTGATCGAGGCGATCGTGCTGGTCTTCCTGGTCATGTATTTGTTCCTGCAGAACTGGCGCGCGACGCTGATCCCGACGATCGCGGTGCCGGTGGTGCTGCTCGGCACCTTCGGCGTGCTCGCGATCGCGGGCTATTCGATCAACACGCTGACGCTGTTCGGCATGGTGCTGGCGATCGGCCTGCTGGTCGACGACGCGATCGTCGTGGTCGAGAATGTCGAGCGCCTGATCACCACCGAGCACCTCTCGCCGCGCGACGCCGCGCGCAAATCGATGGACGAGATCAGCAGCGCGCTGGTCGGCATCGCGCTGGTGTTGTCGGCGGTGTTCCTGCCGATGGCGTTCTTCGGCGGGTCGACGGGCGTGATCTATCGCCAGTTCTCGATCACGATCGTCTCGGCGATGGTGCTCTCGGTGATCGTCGCCTTGATCCTGACGCCGGCTCTGTGCGCGACGATCCTCAAGCCGCACGACCCCGACAAGGCCGAGGGGAAGGGGCCGCTCGCGCGCTTCTTCCGCTGGTTCAACCGCACCTTCGACCGCGGCACCGCGAAATACGAGAAGGGCGTCAGGAGCACCGCGCATCGCTGGGGTCGCTCGATGATCGTGTTCGCGCTGATCGCCGGGTTGATGGCGCTGCTGTTCGTTCGCCTGCCGACGGGCTTCCTCCCCGACGAGGACCAGGGCACCGTGATCGCGCTGGTGCAGGGGCCGTCGGGCGCCACCACCGCCCGCACCGACGCGGGGCTCGCCCAGGTGCGCGACTATTTCATGAACAAGGAGGCGGCGAACGTCCAAGGCGTCTTCACGATCAGCGGGTTCAGCTTTGCGGGCGCGGGGCAGAATGCCGGCCTCGCCTTCGTGCCGCTGAAGGCGTGGGACGATCGCTCGGGCGCCGCCAACAAGGCGCAGGCGATCGCGGGGCGGGCGATGGGCGCCTTCTCGCAATTCCACGATGCGATGATCTTCGCGATCGTGCCGCCCGCGGTGCAGGAACTGGGCAACGCCACCGGGTTCGATCTGCAGCTCGTCGACACGACGGGCATGGGGCACGACAAGCTCGTCCAGATGCGCAACATGCTGCTCGGCATGGCGATGCAGGACAAGCGGCTCGCGCAGGTCCGTCCGATGGCGCTCGAGGATGCGCCGCAGCTCAAGATCGACGTCGACCAGGACAAGGCGCGCGCGCTCGGGCTCGATCTGGCCGAGGTCAACAGCACGATCTCGACCGCCTGGGGCAGCCAGTACGTCAACGACTTCATCGACCGCGGCCGCGTCAAGCGCGTGTTCGTCCAGGCCGATGCGCCGTTCCGCATGACGCCCGAGGATCTCCAGAAATATTACGTCCGCGGCAGCAACGGCGCGATGGTCCCGTACAGTGCGTTCACCACGCTGCGCTGGACCAAGGCGCCGGTCCAGCTCACCCGCTACAACGGCCAGCCGGCGATGGAATTGCAGGGCGGGTCGGCGCCGGGGGTCAGCAGCGGCGCCGCGCTCGAGGCGATGAGCGAGCTCCAGGCCAAGCTGCCGCCGGGCACCTCGCTCGAATGGACCGGCCTCTCCTATGAGGAGAAATTGTCGGGCGGCCAGGCGCCTGCGCTCTACGGGCTGTCGCTGCTGATCGTCTTCCTGTGCCTTGCCGCGCTGTACGAAAGCTGGTCGGTGCCGATCTCGGTGCTGCTGGTGGTGCCGCTCGGCGTGGTCGGCGCGCTGCTCGCGGCGATGCTGACCGGGCTCAACAACGACATCTATCTGCAGGTCGGCCTGATCACCACGATCGGCGTGTCGGCGAAGAACGCGATCCTGATCGTCGAATTCGCCGAGGAACGGATGCGCGAGGGGATGAACGCCTTCGACGCCGCCGTCGCCGCCGCCAAGACGCGACTGCGCCCGATCCTGATGACCAGCCTCGCCTTCATCTTCGGCGTGATGCCGCTCGCCATCTCGACCGGCGCGGGCGCGGGCGGGCAGAATGCGATCGGCCGTGCGGTGGTCGGCGGCATGTTGAGCGCGACGGTGCTCGGGATCTTCTTCATTCCGATGTTCTTCGTCGTCGTCCGCAGCCTGTTCGCCGGGCGCAAGAAGAAGGATGCGGATGCGCCGGATCGCGACGGCTCGACCGCGCCCGCCGCCGCGCCGCAAGGAGCTTGAGCATGACGACGACACTTCGCACCGCGGCGGCGCTGCTCGCCAGCGTCGCGCTGGCCGGCTGCAACCTCGCGCCGCACTATGTCCGCCCGCAAGGCGCGATCCCGCTCGCGCTGCCGCAGGGCGGGCCGTACCCGGCGGCGCCGAGCGACGCGCCCGATCTCTCCAAGATCGGCTGGCGCAGCTTCTTCACCGACCCCAAGCTGCGCGACGTGATCGCGCTCGGGCTCGACAACAATCGCGACCTGCGGCTGGCGGCGGCGAACGTGCTCCAGGCGCGCGCGCAATATCGCGTCCAGCGCGCCGACCAATTGCCGACGATCAACGCCAGCGGATCGGCCTATTACGCCAACGCGCTGGGCGCGGCGACCTCGGGTTCGGGGACCGGGGCCACGACCGGCGGCACCGCCACGACCGGTTCGAACACCGAATTCTATTCGGCGAGTGTCGGCATTTCGTCGTTCGAGCTCGACCTGTGGGGGCGCTTGCGCAACCTCAGCGAAAACGCGCTCCAGCAATATTTCGCGAGCGAGGAGGCGCAGCGTTCGACGCGGATCAGCCTGATCTCGGAGATCGCCTCGGCCTATCTGACGCTCGCGTCGGACCGCGAATTGCTGGTCGTGTCGCAGCAGACGCTAGCGAGCTTCGACCAGTCGCTGCAATTGACGCGCGCGCAGTTCCGCATCGGGACGCAGTCGGAACTCGTCGTCCGTCAGGCCGAGACCAATTACGAGGCCGCGGTCAACGAGATCGCCGTGCTCCGCGCGCAGATCGCGCAGGACAAGAATGCACTCGACCTGCTCGTCGGGACGACCACCCCCGAGACCCTGCTCCCGCAATCGCTCGGCACCGCGGACCGCACGCTCAGCGCCTTGCCGGGCAATCTCGGCTCGACCATCCTGCTCCAGCGCCCCGACGTGCTCGAGGCCGAGCATCAGCTGATCGCGCAGAACGCCAATATCGGCGCGGCGCGCGCGGCGATGTTCCCGACGATCTCGCTGACCACCAGCTTCGGCACGGTGAGCTCGGCGCTGACCGGCCTGTTCGGCGCGAACACGCAGAGCTGGTCGGCGGCGCCGGCGGCGACCTTGCCGATCTTCGATTTCGGGCGGCGCAAGGGCAATCTCGATTCGGCGCGCGCGCAGCAGCAGGGCGCGGTCGCGACCTATGAGAAGACGCTGCAGACCGCGTTCCGCGAGGTCGCCGACGCACTCGCGACGCGCGGCACGATCGACGCGCAGATCGGCGCGCGGACGCGGCGCGACACCGCGGCGCAGGTCTCGGCCAGGCTGTCCGACGCGCGCTATCGCGCCGGGGTCGATTCGTTCCTGACCTCGCTCGACGCGCAGCGCACCGCCTATAGCGCGCGGCAGGATCTCGTCGCGACGCGGCTGGCGCGCGCGACCAACCTCGTCACGCTCTACCGCGTGCTGGGGGGCGGGTTGAACTGAGCGCGACGCGCCGCATCGCGCAATCGCTTGGTTGACATCGCGCCGCAAACCACAGAAATACGCGCCAGACGCGGGTGTAGCTCAATGGTAGAGCAGAAGCTTCCCAAGCTTACGACGAGGGTTCGATTCCCTTCACCCGCTCCAGCCGCCGTAGCGAGCTCCGTCAACACGCCGAACACCAGACTGCGATCGCCGTCACGGCGTCTTTGCGGCTGAAGCTTCCGCTGTGAACTGCCGCCGCCGCTGTTCCTGCTCGGCCAGCGTCGGCACATGCAACGCCTTGCGCAGCGGATCGGACAGCAACGCGCGATCATAGGGGTCCTGGGTCGCCGGCGCGCCTTTGGGAATGGAATATTGCGTGCCGAGCACCTGTGGCTTGCCGATCGCGTGCAGATAGCGGTCGAGCGTCGCGGAGGCGATCCACACCGCGTCGGTCTTGCCGCGTGCCGTGGCGACCATCGCGAGCAAATGCGCCTTGAGATAGTCGTCTGGCAGGCGGCCGTGCTGAAATACGAAGGCGGCATGGTAGAAATCGTCCCCGCTCTGCAGCGCGCCGGTATCGAGCAACGCCTGCGTGCGCGATTGCCTCTTCCTGTCCGCCGGGCCGACGATCGACCAATCGATGTGGTCGGCTTGCCGGTCTGCCTGGTCCGCGTCGAAAATCGCGGTCATTTCCGGGTTGGTCGGGCGGGTGATCACGCGCGTGTACGTGCGCCCGGCCGCCCATGGCCCGAGCGGTGTCGCGCGCTCGGCTTTGGCGTCGACGAGATCGAACGGCTCGAACGACGTTCCCTGATAGGTGGCCGCGAGATGGCCGGTCCCGGCGCAGCGCAGGTCGACGATATCGGGCGTAGCCCCAGGGGCCGGATCGTCGAAGCTGAGTTCGACACCCCCGTCGACGGATTTGATGCTGCGTGCCGGACGGCGGACCGTCGGGCCGGTGATTCGCGCGAAGGTCTCGCCGTCGGTGTCGAACTGCTCGGGCCGCACCCATGTCGCGCTCGGGCCGGTCGACGCGGTGCCGATCTCGATGCGGAAGATCGTCCGATCGCCGGCCTTCATGGCCCAGGTGCCGGTCGTACACGGCGGCAGGGCGGCCGATGCGGCGGCGAGCAGGATCGGCAGGATCATCGGCATCGCGTCACTCTGGCATCTCGAGCGAACGCTCGCAATCGGGCCCGGCCGGTCGATTGCAGATTGGCGGCGAGGCGGCATCGACCGATGTCAGCGCCACGCGCGCGCCAGTCGCTTTCCATCGTCGCGCGCATTGCGCTAGGCAGCGGGCGGCGGCCGGGCAGGCCGCGCGATGAGACAGGATGGCCCGCCGATGACGCTCGAAACGCTCTCCACGACGCGCTCGCATGGCGGGACGCAAGGCGTCTATCGCCACGATTCGTCGCAGACCGGCACGCCGATGACCTTCAGCGTGTTCGTGCCCGACCACGCGCCGGGCGCGCGGCTGCCGGTCCTGTGGTATCTTTCGGGGCTGACCTGCACCCAGGCCAACGTCACCGAGAAGGGGGAGTTTCGCGCGGCGTGTCGCGCGGCGGGGATCGTCTTCGTCGCGCCCGATACCTCGCCGCGCGGGGAGGGCGTTCCCGACGATCCCGACGGCGCCTATGATTTCGGGCTCGGCGCGGGCTTCTATGTCGATGCGACCGAGGAGCCGTTCGCGCAGCATTATCGGATGGCGAGCTATGTCACCGAGGAATTGCCGCAGCTCGTCGCCGCCAATTTCCCCGTAGACCTCGATCGCCAGTCGATCACCGGGCATTCGATGGGCGGGCATGGTGCGCTGACGCTCGCGCTGGCGCGGCCGGGGCGGTATCGCTCGGTCTCGGCGTTCGCGCCGATCGTCGCGCCGAGCCAGGTGCCGTGGGGGCAGAAGGCGCTCGCAGGCTATCTCGGCGACGATCGCGCGGGCGCGTGGCGCAAGCATGATGCGGTCGCGCTGATCGAGGACGGCGCGCGTGTGCCGGCGCTGCTGGTCGATCAGGGGGATGCCGACGCGTTCCTCGAGAACCAGTTGAAGCCCGAGCTGCTCGCGGCGGCGTGCGCCGCTGCCGGCATCCCGCTCGAGCTGCGGATGCAGCCGGGGTACGACCACAGCTATTATTTCATCTCGACCTTCCTCGCCGAGCATGTCGCCTGGCATGCGCGTCAGCTCGCCGGCTGACGCGCACCCGGGACGTCAGAACAGGCGCTTGAGCAGCCCGACATTGGTCTTGGCGAGGTCGATTACCGAATCGCCGCGCCCGCTGATCACCGCCTTGGCCATATAGAGCGTGAAGCCCTTCATCTGCTCGAGCGTGATCGCCGGGGGCATCGACAGCTCGTTGCGCGCGGTCACCGCATCGAGCAGCGCGGGGCCGGGGTGGGCGAGCACGTCGCGCATCGCGGTCTCGACATCGCCGGGATCGGTGACGCGCACGCCGTGCAGGCCGATCGCGCGCGCCATCGCAGCGAAATCGGGATTGTCGAGCGTGACGCCGGTTTCGACCAGCCCCGCCGCCTTCATCTCCATCTCGACGAAGCCGAGCGTGCCGTTGTTGAAGACGATGATCTTCACCGGCAGCCCGAGCTGCTTCACCGTCAGCAATTCGCCCATCAGCATCGCGAGCCCGCCATCGCCCGACAGCGTGACGACCTGACGCTGCGGATAGGTCGCTTGCACGCCGATCGCCTGCGGCAGCGCATTCGCCATCGAGCCGTGGTTGAACGAGCCGATCAGGCGGCGGCGGCCGTTCATCTCGAGGTAGCGCGCGGCCCAGATCGTCGGCGTGCCGACGTCGCACGCGAAGACGGCGTCATCGGCGGCGAGTTCGCTCACCACGCGCGCGACGTGCTGCGGGTGGAGCACGCCGCTGCCCGGCGTGCCGTGTGCGAGTTCGTCTAGGCCTTCGCGGGCTTTGGCGTAATTCTCTCGCGCGTCCTTGAGGAAGGCGCCGTCGCGTCCGGTCTTGAGCTGGGGCAGCAGCGCCGCGATCGTCGCGTCGACATCGCCGACCAGCCCGAGATCGATCGCGGTGCGGCGACCGAGGTTTTCGGGGCGCAGGTCGATCTGCGCCACCTTGGCCTTTTCGGGGTAGAATTGGCGATAGGGGAAGTCGCTGCCGAGGATCAGCAGCGTGTCGCAGCCGAGCATCGCGTCATAGCCCGACGAGAAGCCGATCAGTCCGGTCATCCCGACATCGTAGGGATTGTCGTATTCGACGAACTCCTTGCCGCCGAGCGCATGGACGACCGGCGCCTGCAGCGCGCCGGCGAGTTCGACCAGCGCGGCGTGCGCGGTGCGGCAGCCGCGGCCGGCGAGGATCGTGACCTTGTCCGAGCCGTTGAGCAATTCGGCCAGCTGCGCGATTTCGGGCGCGCCGGGGACGACGGTGGCTTGTGGCGGCAGCAGCGCCTGCGCCGAGCGGGCAAGCGTGCCGGTCGTGCTGCGCAAGGCGACGTCGCCCGGCATCGCGACCACCGACACGCCGCGATACCCGACCGCGGCGCGGATCGCGGTGTCGAGCGTGCGCGGCATCTGGTCGGCGTCGGAGATCGTCTCGCAATAGACGCTGCATTCGCGGAACAGCGCCTCGGGCCGCGTCTCCTGGAAATAGTTCGAGCCGACCTCCCCGCTCGGCACCTGCGCGGCGATCGCCAGCACGGGGACGCGCGTCCGGTTGCAATCGTACAGCCCGTTGATGAGGTGCATGTTGCCCGGCCCGCACGAGCCCGCGCAGACCGCGAGCTTGCCCGTCAGCTGCGCCTCGGCGCCGGCGGCGAAGGCGGCGGCCTCCTCATTGCGGACGTGCACCCAGGCGATCTTGCCGCGGCGCCGCAACGCGTCGGTCAGGCCGTTGAGGCTGTCGCCGACGACGCCGTAGATCCGCTCGACGCCAGCGAGTTCGAGCGTTTCGGCAAACAGATCGGCGATGCTGGTCTTGGACATGGTGTATCTCGCGTTTGAGGGGGGTCAGCGCAGGTCGGGCTGCCACCGATACCCGGTCCCGCTCTTCACGACGCGCCCGACACCGGGGAAAGGGAAATGCGGCGAGAAGATGCGCTCATGGCTTGCGGCGAGCTGCGCGAGCGTCGCCTCGCGGCGGACCACGCCCTGCTTTGCGTCGGTGTCGTAGGCGATCACCCATTCGGGCTTGGCGAGCGAGACGATCGCGCTGTGCGCGCTGTCGCCGATGTCGAGCAGGCGCTCCTTGCCGGAGCTGATCTCATAGCCCGAATGGCCTGGAGTGTGGCCGGGCAGCGGGACCGAACGGATACCGGGCACGACGCTCGCACCGGGCGTGAAGGTCTGCACCTTGGGCGTTATCGCGGCGACGAGCGCGGCGTTGTCGGGCTTGCTTTTCATCCACGCCCATTCGGCCCCCGTCATGCGGATCGTCGCGTTGGGGAAAGCGAGGGCACCGTCCGCGGTGATGAGGCCGCCGACATGGTCGCCGTGCGAATGCGTGATCAGCACGTCGGTCACCTTGGCGGGATCGACGCCGGCGGCGGCGAAGCTCTTGGGCAGCGACCCGCCGACCTTGGGGCCGAGGCCGGTGTCGATCAGCACGGTGCGCCCCGGCAGCTCGACCAGCAGCGCATCGACGCCGAGCGGCAGCGTGTCGGTTGGCGCGCCCGCTGCGCGCAACACTGCCGTAACCGCCGGAACGCCGACCTGCGGGCCGAACACGCTCGCGTCGTTGGGCACCGCGTTGATCATGTCGCGCAGCGCGACGAGCCGCAGGCTGCCGAGCTTGAACGCGGTGGCGGCGGGGGCGATCGGGACGGGGCCGGCGAGCGCCGAGCTCCCGACGAGCACGGCGAGGGCTGCGGCGAAGAGCGATTTTGTCGGCATGGAAGATCCTCGTGAGAGCGGAGCAACGATCCGGGATCGCCGCGGGTCTAACCCGTGGTCGGTTTGTGGGTTCCACCCGCGCGCGGTCAACCGCGTTCGGCGGTGCAATCCGGCGCTACCGCTTCGCGACGCGCCGCGCTAATGGCGGTGGTAACACGAGAAACTAAGAGAGGCCGATCATGAACCAGATGGATTTCGCGCTGGGCGAGACGGCGGATATGATCCGCGACACGACGCAGCGCTTCGCGACCGACCGGATCGCGCCGATCGCGGCCAAGGTCGATGCCGAGGACTGGTTCCCGCAGAGCCTCTGGCCCGAAATGGGTGCGCTCGGGCTGCACGGCGTGACCGTTGCCGAGGCGGACGGCGGGCTCGGGCTCGGCTATCTTGAGCATGTCATCGCGTGCGAGGAAGTGTCGCGGGCGTCGGCGTCAGTCGGCCTGAGCTATGGCGCGCACTCGAACCTGTGCGTCAACCAGATCGCGCGCTGGGCCAGCCCCGAGCAGAAGGCCAAGTATCTCCCCAAGCTGATCTCGGGAGAGCATGTCGGCAGCCTCGCCATGTCCGAGGCGGGCGCGGGTTCGGACGTCGTCGGGATGAAGCTCAAGGCCGACAAGGTGCAGGGCGGCTATGTCCTCAACGGCACCAAGTTCTGGATCACCAACGCGGCCTATGCCGACACGCTCGTCGTCTACGCCAAGACCGGCGAGGGCTCGCGCGGCATCACCACCTTCCTGATCGAGAAGGACATGCCGGGCTTCGCGATCGGGCAGAAGATCGACAAGATGGGAATGCGCGGTTCGCCGACGGCGGAACTCGTCTTCACCGATTGCGAGGTGCCGGAAAAGAATATCATGGGCCCGGAGAATGGCGGTGTCGGCGTGCTGATGTCGGGGCTCGATTACGAGCGCACCGTGCTTGCGGGCATCCAGCTCGGGATCATGCAGGCGTGCCTCGACGTGGTCGTGCCGTACGTGCGCGAGCGGCGGCAGTTCGGCAAGGCGATCGGCAGCTTCCAGCTGATGCAGGCGAAGGTCGCCGACATGTACGTCGCGCTCAATTCGGCGCGCGCCTATGTCTATGCGGTGGCGCGCAGCTGCGACGACGGGCGGACGACGCGCTTCGATGCGGCGGGGGCGATCCTGCTCGCGAGCGAGAATGCCGTGAAGGTCGCCAACGAGGCGGTGCAGGCGCTGGGCGGCGCGGGCTATACCAAGGACTGGCCGGTCGAGCGCTATTATCGCGACGCCAAGCTGCTCGACATCGGGGCTGGGACCAACGAGATTCGCCGGATGCTGATCGGTCGCGAATTGATCGGCAACGACGCGCCCGCCGCGCAATAGCGCGGACGGGTCGTCCCTGTCCGACTCCGCCCCAACCACCGCCTCTGGAGCCCGCCGATGAAACTGGTCCTCCCCGCGCTCGCCCGCGCCTTGCTCGAGCCGAAGCTGCCCACCGGGCTCGACACCGTCTGGGTGTCGACTCGCGCCGAGGCGACCGCGGCGATGGCCGACGCCGATATCGGCTGGGTCGATCTCTACCCACACGGGCTGACCCCCGAAGCCGTCGCCGCCGGCCAGTCGCTCAAATGGCTGTTCACCGCGATCGCCGGGCTCGATGCGCTCGATCTGCCCGACCTCGCGCGGCGCGGGACGATCGTCACCAACGGCACCGGCATCAACGCGATCGCGGTCGCCGAATATACCGTGCTCGGGATGCTTGCCGCCGCCAAACGTTACGACGAAGTGGTACGGATCGCCGACCGGCACGAATGGCCCGACGCCGCCCCGGGCCGGATCGAACTGTTCGAAACCCACGCGCTGATCGTCGGCTATGGTGCGATCGGCACACTGATCGGCGAGCGATTGAAAGCGTTCGGCGTGGAAGTGACCGGCGTCACCCGCTCGGGGCGCGACGGCACGCTGACGCCCGACGCATGGAAGCCGCGGCTCGGCGAGTTCGACTGGGTGATCCTCGCCGCGCCCTCGACCGACACGACCAAGGCGATGATCGGGCCGGACGAACTCGCCGCGATGCGCCCGAGCGCGTGGCTGATCAACATCGCGCGCGGCGAGATGGTCGACCAGGACGCGTTGATCGCCGCGCTGACCGCCAAGACGATCGCCGGCGCCTATCTCGACACGGTCACGCCAGAGCCGCTGCCCGCCGACCACCCCTTATGGTCGGCGCCGAACACGCTCCACTCGATGCATCTGTCGGGCCGCAGTCAGACCAAGATGTTCCAGCGCGCCGCCGCCCTGTTCCTGCGCAACCTCGACGCGTTCCTGGCGGGGCAGGCGATGGAGAATGTGGTCGATCTCGCCGCGGGCTATTGAGTCGCGCTAAAGCGACCCGAGGTCTTCCACGCTGAGATATTCGGTCAGGATGCAGCCCGCCATGCCGTCGCGCGACCAGCGCACGACCCCGCGCCGCTCGAGATTGGGGGCGATGTGGATCTTGACGTGGAGGCCGGGACTGAAGCGCCCGTCGTGCACCAGCTTGATCCCGCGCTGCGAAATGTCGCGCGCGCGCGCGATCTGGATGCCGAGTTCGCTCGTCACCATGACGGGGCGTTCCAGCGGCAAGCGCAGATGCCGCGATTTCGCCAGTCGCTGCTCCTGCTGCAGGCGCCGCAACAGCGCGGCACCGTCGATCGACGTGGCGAAGCGTACCCCGCATCGCCCGGCGTCGTGCCACGCGACATGTCCGTGGAGCGTGCAGGTCTCGGACAGATCGACCGCGATCGCGCTCGATAGCCCGAGCGCGAGCTGGGTGGACAGCATCAGCCCGTCGTCGGACAGATTGTGCACGCGCGCCAGCCCGCAGCGCCCATCCACATGGACGCGCGCGACGCGATAGACGGTGCGCAACCGCTGACCGGCCCTGCGCTCCCAAACGTCCGCGACGACCATGGCGCTTGCCCCTGTAGGAGACCTGTCGAATTCGTTGCCCATGCGTTTCTCCCTCGCTTGACGATCGGGAAAGACGGGCGCGCGCAATAGCTGTGGAAAATCGCATCCACGGCGCAGGAAAGCGTTAACCGTATCGGTTTACCGCACCGCCCCGTCGGGACGTCGCCACCCGCCTGCGGCCGGGCCGGCGCGGCGGTCGAGCCTTACGGGTCCGCGTCGGCCAGCGGATCGAGCCCGGCGGCGATCGCCAGCCGGATCGCGGCCGAAAAATTGGATTGGCCGAGCCGATCCATCATGCTGGCGCGGTGCATCTCGACCGTCCGGTTGCTGATTTGCAGGCGATACGCGATCAGCTTGTTGGGCAAGCCAGCCACCATCAGCTCGAGCACCTCGCGCTCGCGCGGGGTCAGCTGCTCGAGCTTGCGTTGCGCGGCGCGGCGGCGCTGCCGCGCTTCGTCGGCGCTGCGCGACGCCTCGAGCGCGGATTCGATGATCGCGATCAGCGCGTCTTCGACATAGGGTTTTTCGATGAAGTCGGCGGCCCCCAGCTTCATCGCCTTGACCGCGCCGACGACCCCGCCAAAGCCCGTCACCACGATCACCGGGAACGGGCTGTCGGTGCGCATGATCGCTTGCAGCACCTCGAACCCCCCGACGTCGGGCATGTGCAGATCGAGCAGCACGGCGCCGAGCGGGAGGCCCGGCAACGCGTCGAGAAAGTCCGCCCCGCCCCCAAAAGCGCGGGGCTGAAATCCGGCAGCCGACAGCATGAACCATGTCGAACTGCGAACCTTGGCGTCGTCATCGACGATGTAGACGGTCGGGCGCTGGGAATGTGCGATGGCCAACCCTTTCGGAAATCGACGTCAAACCGGTCCGCGATGGCGAATGTGCCGATCACAGCCCCGCGGCGATGCCCCAGAACGCAACGCGGATCAAACGCAGCGCGGAACGGCGGCATGACAGATTCTGCCGCGACGATGCCACGCGCTCGACATGGCTGCGTCCGGCGACCGCGCGCGAACGGTTCGATCGCGGAGCGCGCCCCAATTCCGATCCGAAGGCGCGTGCTCGGGCGGCGAGGCGGAAACGACGGGAGACTGCCGCTGCGTGCCGGGAGCGGCGCGACTCATCCCATACAGCGCGCTGATTTATAAGACTAAAAGTCAAGGCCCGCATTAAATAATTGATCTATCTCAATCATAAGAATTGATTAACGAAGTTATCACAATAGGGATGTGGTCCCGAAGTATGGGGGATCAGACAGTCTCGATCACGCCCTTCGAGCGTGCGGGACATTTTGCGCGAAATGCCGCATTTCGAGGCGCGATAGTCCGTTTCTAGGGGGGGCGTTTCCAACGCCGCGTATCTGGCGGTGTCGCGGCAAACCTGTCTGTGACCGCTTACCCATCCCGCAAGGACGATCCCGTGCTATTTGGTCAGATCACCTCCGCCCCGGTTTATCTTGTCGATGACGACGCGCTCGTTCGCGAATCGACGGCGTTTCTGTTGGGTACGATGGACATATCTTGTCGGACCTTTGCCGATGGCGCGGGGTTTCTCGACGTCGTTCGCGACCTTCCCGATGGCTGTCTGCTGATCGACCAGGTGATGCCGGGCATCAGCGGGTGCCAGGTGATTCGCCGTCTCCAGGCGTTGCGCCGCACGATGCCGGTCATCCTGATGACCGCCGCGACCGATGCGTCGCGGCGTCGGCTCGACGAAACCATCGGGGCGCATACGGTGCTCGAAAAGCCGTTCGAGGAAGGCGCGCTGCTCACCGCGCTCGGCAGTGGGTTCGAAATGCTTGCCTTTGGCTCCGACGGGGACGTGATAAGCGCGCGGGCGCTGGTCGCCGCGTTGACGCCGCTCCAGACGCTCATCCTGCGTGGCTGGATCGCGGGCATGGACACGCCGGCGCTGGCCCGCCGGCTCGGGCTGACCGAGTCGATCGTCCGTCGCAATCACGTCGCGTTGAAGGAGCGGATCGCGGCACGCGACGTCCAGCACGCGATCGTCATCGGCAAGCGCGCGGGGATGCGGCCTTGGCCGCCGCACGATCGCGAAACGCCGGTGCGATGCTGAACGAGCCGACCGGCGACGCAGAGCCCGCGCCACCCCGCAACGAGAGCGCGGCATCCCCGGCGGACCAGGCGGCGATGGCGGAATTATATGGTTTCACCCTTCGGATCAACCGCCAAATTCCCTTCGTCGCCGACGCCACCGGAGCTTTGCTCTGCATTCATCCGCGCTGGGCCGAATGGTCGGGCGCGCCGCTGTCGGGCGCGCTCGGATTCGGATTTCTCGATTACGCGCATCCCTCCGACCGATCCGACGTCGAGGCTGCGTGGCGGAATGCGATGCGGCATGCGGAGAGCTTCGCGCACGACCATCGCTTGCGGGTGGCGGATGGATCCTATCACTGGTTCCGGTGCGCCGCGGAAAGGTATCCCGGGCCCGATCAGACGCCGCGCTGGCGCGGTCTGCTGACCGATATCGACGAATTGTGGCGCGCGCGCCGTGCCGCGCAAGCGAGCGAAGCGCGCTTTCGCACCGCCGCGCTCGCGACGCGCGACGTCATCTGGGATCTCGATCTCCCGTCCAAGACGGTGACCTTCAGCGACGGCCTCGCCTTCGCGCTCGGCTATGACGCCACGCAGACCAGGGCAGCGGCATGGTGGCGCGAGCAGATCCATCCCGAGGATATCGACCGCGTCGCCGCCTCGTTTCGGGCTTGCCCGCCCGACCAGCGCTGGCTCTGCGAATACCGGCTCCGCCGTTCCGACGGGCGTTACATCCACGTCCAGGCGCGCGCCTTTATCGAGCGCAATGGCGCGGGTCGGCCCATCCGCGTGACCGGCGCGCTGGCGGACCTCACCGAGGAGCGCGCCACGCGACGAAAGATCGAGCGGCTGCAATCCGAGATGGCGGACAGTTCGCGATCGGGCGCGGCGGCGGCCTTTGCGATGCTGTCGCACGAGCTCAACCAGCCGCTGACCTCGCTGGCCAATTTCGTGCGGGGGGCGCGGCGGTTGCTCGACCAGGGCGATCCGGAGTCGCGCGACCGGATCCTCATGGCGATGGACTCGGCCGCGACCAGCGCATCGGACGCGGGCGCGCTGGTGCACCGGCTGAACGATCTCGTCTCGCACGGCGAGGGGCGGCTGTCGGCGCAAAATCTGTGGGAGGCGGCGAACGACGCCCGCGCGCTGACTTGCCTCGATACGCTCGGCGGCCGGGTCCGGATCGAGATCGCGAAGGACCTTGGCGACTTGGACGTCATCGGCGACCGCATCCAGATCCGCCAGATCTTCCTCAATCTGTTTCGCAACGCGGTCGAGGCGCTGGAGGAAACCGCAAACCCGCACGTCGCGGTGTCGGTGGCGTCGATCGGCGAATTCGCGCGCGTCGCCGTCATCGACAACGGGCCGGGGTTCGGCGCGCACCGGCCCGAGACGCTGTTCGCGCCCTTCACCACGACCAAGGCGAATGGCGTCGGGCTCGGCCTGTCGATCTGCCAGATGATCGTCGAGTCGAACGGAGGGCACATCGTGGCGGAGGCCAGGCCGGCCGGTGGCGCGGCGTTCTACTTCACCATGCCGCTGACCGAGGTCCGCGATGACGCCGCCGCAGCGACCGTCCGGGCGGCGATACCGCTCGATCCCGCAGGCGACCACGAACGCTGATCGCGCGGAAATCTTAACATGAGATGAAGGGCTTAGGCGGTAATCCCCCGAGCTATTTGTTCGGTCGCCGGTGCTTCACTGCGACGTTCGTGGTGCGCCATTTTGGCCGCATCGCAGCGATCACCAACAGGAGACCTATATGTCGACCAAGACCCTCTTCCCGCTTTCGCCGCGTATCGTGGCGATGGCGGCGGCGGCGACCGCAATCGTCGCGGCTGCGCCGGTTTCGGCACAGACCGCCACGTCGACCATGGCCGTCGGCGCGACCGTGACCAACAATTGCGTCGTGACGACGACGCCGATCACGCTCGGAAACATCGATGCGACGAGCACGGCGGCGCGCGACGCGACCGGCGCCATCGCCGTGACGTGCACCAATGGTGCGGCCTGGTCGGCAGCGGCCGATGCCGGCCAGACCGCCGGCGCAACGCCCGGCGCGCGTCAGATGACGAACGGCACCGACCTGCTCAACTATGCGCTGTACAGCGACACGACCCGCACCACTTTGTGGGGTGACGGCACGGCCGGCACGTCCGCGATCACCGATACCGGCACCGGCGTGGTGCAGAACAAGACGATCTACGCAAGCGTCCTGCCGGGTCAGACGTCGGCGCATATCGGTACTTATACCGATCAGATCAACGTCACCGTCACCTACTGAATGCGCATCCGTCGCCTTATCGGTCTGACGGGCGGGGGCGGTCGTGCGTGCACGACCGCCTTTGGCATGGCGCTCGTCGCGCTCGGCCTCGCTTCCGCCGCCCAAGCCAGCACCTTCCAGGTCAGTCCCGTCGTGCTCGAAGTGCCGTCAGGCGGGCGCAACGCCGTGCTGACGATCCGCAACAGCGAGCTCGCGCCGGTCTCGCTGCAGATCCGGCTGTTCCGCTGGACGCAACGCGACGGCGCCGATGTCTATGACCCGACCGACGAGCTGATCGCGTCGCCGCCGGTCGCGACGATCGCCGGTGCAGGATCGCAACTGGTGCGCGTCGGCCCGCGCACCGGCCAGCTGTCGGGCGCGTATCGCGTCATCATCGAAGAAATTCTCCCGCCCGCGGTCGACACGGGGCAGGTGCGGATCGCGCTGCGGCTCAATCTCCCGCTCTATGTGATGCCGCGCGACGGCGCGAAGACGCCGCTGCGCTGGTCGGGCTGGCGCGAGGCGAATGGCCATGTCGTGCTGCAGGTCCAGAACGACGGCGCGCACTACCAGACCGTCGTGGCGGTCGCGGCCGCCCGGCCGGGACAGCAAGCGGTTCCGCTCACCACGCATTTCGGCGCGGTCCTGCCCGGGGGCAGCAAGAAATGGGATGTCGGCGTCCATCCCGAGCTCGGCGGCGACAGCGCTGTGGAGCTGCTGGTCCGCGGCAGTGACGGGCTCGATACGCGGTCGCCGGTGACGCTGGGTCCGCGCTAGGCACCGCGCATATGCTCGCAGCACCGATCGCGGACGTGCAGCGTGTCGCCCCCGACGCGCTGCAGGCCGCATGGCTCGCGGTGTCGATGAACGGCATGGCCGAGGACGACGTGTTCGTGCAGCGGCGGTCGGGCAGCGTCTTCGTTCCGGCCGAGGCGCTGCGGCGCTGGGGAGTCCGGATGGCGGGGCTGGCGATCGTCGAGCTCGACCATCAGCCCTATGTCGCGCTCGGCGGCGACGGCCTCGCTTATACCGTCGAGGAATCGACCCAGACGCTGGTGCTGACGGTCGCCCCGGAGCGGCTGGAGGCGACCACGCTCCAGGCGCGGCACGTCTCGCTCGGACGCGTCGCGCGGAGCGGCTGGGGTGGTTTCGTCAATTACGATGTGCTGGCCGATCGGAGCTATGGCAGCACGACGCTGAGCGGGCTGTTCGAAGTCGGCCTGTTCTCCCCGCTCGGGTCGGGCTCGGGCACGTTCGTCGCCCGCTCGTCCGGACCGGGCGCCAATGTCGTGCGGCTCGAATCGGCCTGGACGATCGACGATCCCGACCGGTTGCGTTCGCTGCGGATCGGCGACGGCGTCAGCCGCGCCGGCATCGGCGGGACGCCCTTTCGCTTCGCCGGGGTTCAGTTCGGTCGCAGCTTCGAAACCCAGCCGGGCTATGTGACGCTGCCGCTGCCCTCGCTCAAGGGTTCGGCGGCGCTGCCCTCGGTGGCGGACATCTATGTCAACAATGTCCTGACCGCGCATCAGGACGTTCGGCCCGGTCCGTTCGCGATCACCGACGTGCCGGTGGTCAGCGGCGCGGGGCAGGTCAGCCTGGTGGTGCGCGACATGCTTGGCCGCCAGACCACGATCAGCCAGTCCTATTACACCTCGCCCGAGCTGCTGCGCGCCGGGCTCTCCGACTATTCGTTCGAGGCGGGCGTCGCGCGGCGCGATTTCGGCACGCGCAGCTTCGCCTACGGGTCCGTCTTCGCCGCCGCGACCTATCGCTACGGCCTCACCGACCGGCTGACGGCCGAGACGCATGGCGAGGCGACGGCGACGCTCCAGCAAGCCGGCGCGGCGGCCGATTTCGTCCTGCCGGGCATCGCGCTGATCAAGCTCGGCGGCGCCGCCAGCCATTCGCCGAGCGGGCTCGGCGTGATGGCGACGGCGGCGATCCAGCGCAACGCGCCGCGCATCTCCTACGGCGTCACCGCAGAGCTGCTGTCCGATTCGTACGTCACCTATGGCAGCTCGTATCGGACCGCGCGGCGTTCGGTGACGGCCTTTGTCGGGATGCCGGTGCGCTTCGGCTCGGTCGGGGGATCCTTCACCACGCGCAGCTATCGCGGCGCGAGCAGCTTGCAGATCGCCAGCCTCAACACGACGATCCGGGCAACGCGCTATGCGACGCTCAATCTGGTCGCCAGCAAGACGTGGGGCGCGGTTGCCGATACCGCGGTGCAGCTGCTGGTGCTGGTGCCGTTCGGCGGGCGGACGAGCGCGACGGCGGGCGTGAGCACGCATGGCGCCGGACAATCGGCGGTGGCGACGCTGCAGCGCAATCTGCCGGTGGGCGACGGGATCGGCTATCATCTCAGCGGCGAGGTCGGCGAGATCGACCGGCTCGACGGCGAGGTCGAGCTCCAGACCGGGTTCGGCAGCTATACGGTCGAGGGCAGCAAAACCGATCAGGGCGGCGGAGTCCGGGTTTCCGCGGCGGGGTCGATCGGCATGATCGACGGCACCGTCTTTGCCGCGCGGCAGCTCACGCAGAGCTTCGCTGCGGTCCGCGTCGGGGATTTCCCCGATGTCGGGGTCTATGCCGACAATCAGCTGGTCGGCCACACTGGTCGCAATGGCCTGATGATCGTCCCGAACCTGCGCATGTTCGACGACAACCCGCTCCGCATCGACACCGACGACGTGCCGATCAGCGCGCAGATCCTCACCGACAAGCAGAGCGTTCGACCGCCGCGGCGGTCGGGCGTCCATGTCGATTTCCCGGTCGTCGGCAATCACGACGCGGTGTTGATGGTCGTGCTCGCCGATGGAAGCGCGTTGCCGAAGGGCGCGCGCGTCACGAGCGGGAGCGGCGAGGTGACCGTGTCGGCCGCCGGTGGCGAGATCTATCTCGCCAAGCTGCGCACCACGACCACGGTAACGGTCCAGCTGGAGAAAGCCGCATGCAGCTTCGATGTGACGCTTCCGCCGGGCGGCGCCGCGCAACCGCGGCTCGGGCCGTTCACCTGCGCGCTCGCGCGGTCGTGATGCGCATCCGCGTCTTGGGTTGCGTGTTCGCCGTGGCGCTGGCGGGGCTGGCCAGTCGACCGGCGCTCGCGACGAGCTGTACGGTGTCGTCGTCCGGCGTCAATTTCGGCGCCTATGATACCGGCGATGCCGCCGACACGCGCGGCACCGGCTCGGTTCGCCTCAGCTGCGACGCGTCGGTCACCGCGACCGTCGCGCTGATCGGAAGCGGCAGTTCGACGACCGATCACGCGATGCGGAACGGCGCCAGCCAGCTCGGCTACGGCCTCTACGCCGATGCGCAGCGCAGCGCGATCTGGGGCGACGGGACGGGCGGCTCGCAGACCGTGACGTTCGACGGCACGGTGGTCGATCACCCGATCTATGGCGCGATCCCCGCGCGGCAGCGGGTGACAGCGGGAAGCTACAGCGACACTATCACGCTGACCGTGAGCTACTAGACCGGGACGAAGGATGCGCGCCGCGCGATGCTAGGCTGGCTCCACCACGCGCAGCATCGCGACCGCGGCGAGCGCCATGACGACCGCGGCGAACGCCATCGTCCAGATCGGATCGCCGGGGAAGAACGCCTGCATGATCGACCCCATCACCGTCGCGACCAGCAGCTGCGGCACGACGACGAAGACGTTGAACAGCCCCATATAGATGCCGAGCTTGCGCTGCGGCAGGTGCGAGGCGAGGATCGCATAGGGCATTGCGAGGATCGACGCCCAGGCGATGCCGATGCCGATCTCGCTCAGCAGCAATGCGTGCGCATCGCGCAGGACGAGGAAGCTCGCATAGCCCGCCGCGCCGCACAGCAGCCCGACGACGTGCGTCCGCGCCGCGCCGATCCGCTTCGCCAGGAAGGGCAGCAATGTCAGCGCGGCGACCGCGGCGACCGCGTTATAGGCGCCGAACAGCACGTCGACCCATTGCCCCGCCTCCTGGAAGCGCGGGCTGTCGCCGCGCGGCGCATCGAAGACATATTGCGCGACGACCGGGCCGGTGTTGGTCCACATGATGAACAGCGCCGACCAGGTGAAGAACTGCACCAGCGCCAGTTTCTTCATCAGCGGCGGCATGCCGGCGAAATCGCCGACGATATGCCCGAGCATCGACGCCTTGCGCCCGCGCTTGGCGAGGGCGATCGCGATGCTGCTGGCGACGCCGTACGCCGCGAGCAGGCCCGCCAGCAGGTACATCTCCTTGTGCAGACCGAAGCGGTAGACGCCCGCCGCGACGAGGAGGCCGGCGACGATCCACGCGGCGCACGCGCCATAGCCGCGCGCCGCGAGCAAGCGGATCGTGGCGCCGTCGTCGTCGCTCGGCGGCCCATCGAACGCCGCCATCTCCGCGGGGCTGTATTCGCGCGTCGTGACGACGGTCCACAGCACCGAGCCGAACAGCGCGATCCCGCCGAACCAGAACGACACCGTCACCGTGGCGGGGAGGGCGCCCGCGGGCGCGGCGTTCGAAACGCCGAAATATTCGAGGATGTTGGGGAAGATCGACCCGACCACCGCGCCCGCCCCGATAAAGGCGGTCTGTACGGCATAGCCGACGCTATGCTGGTCCTTGCGCAGCATGTCGCCGACAAACGCGCGGAACGGCTCCATCGACACATTGAGTGACGCGTCGAGCACCCACAGCATCACCGCCGCGAACAGCAAGGGCTGCGCCAGCGGCATCGCCAGCAGCGCCAGCGCCGCCAGCACCGCGCCCGACAGGAAATACGGCCGCCGTCGCCCGAGCCGCCCGAGCCAGGTCGTGTCCGACAGATGCCCGATGATCGGCTGGACCAGCAGCCCGGTCAGCGGCGCGGCGACCCACAAAGCGGGCAATTGCTCGATGCTCGAGCCGAGCGTCTGGAAGACGCGGCTCATATTGGCGTTTTGCAGCGCAAAGCCGATCTGGATGCCGAAGAACCCGAACGAGATATTCCACAGTCCGGCAAGGGACTGGCGCGGCCGTTCGTTCAATGATCCACCCCTAGTGTTTTTCTTCTGTGGCTACGGCGTGGCCGCGAAAGCGCGCTCAGTCGCCATGAATACGTATGCCGCTCGATGTCCGCACGACGAGCCGCGGCGGCAGGATCGCGGTCGCGGTGGTCTTGCCGCGGATCCGCGCGAGCAGTGTGTCGACCAGGCATTCGCCCGCGAGGCGGTAATCCTGCGCGACCGTGGTGAGCGGCGGATGTGCGAGCTGCGCCGCGGGGAGATCGTCGAACCCGACGATCCGGACGTCGCCGGGCACGTCGCACCCCGCCTCGGCGAGCGCGCGCATCGCGCCGAGCGCGATCAGGTCGCTCGCCGCGAAGATCGCGTCGAAGTCGCGCGTGCGCTCGAGCAACGTCTTCGCCGCGTCGTGGCCCGATGCCTCGGTGGTGATCGCGTCGACCTGCAGCGCCGGGTCGAGCGACAGGCCGACCTCCTGCAGCGCGTCGCCCAATCCGTGATAGCGATCGGCGAATTCGGGATAGCGGCTCGACGCCTCGCCCAGGAACGCGATCCGCCGCGCGCCGCGCTCGAGCAGATGGCGCCCGGCGATCAGCCCGCCGAGCACATTGTCGCAGCCGACCGTCGCGACATCGACCGGGCTCTTGCCCAGACTCGGCGTGATCGACCCCCAGCGCACGAAATGCGTGTTCTGCGCCACCAGCAGGTCGAGCCGCGCGCGATATTGTTCATAGTCGCCATAGCCGAGCAGGATCAGCCCGTCGGCCTTGCGGCTGTCCTCGTAATCGACGTGCCAGTCGTCGGAGAGCTGCTGGAACGAGATCAGCAGATCGTAGCCGCGCAACGCGCAGGTGCGCGTGATCGACCCGAGCATCGCCAGGAAGAACGGGTTGATCAGCGAATCGTCGGGGGTCGGGTCCTCGAAGAACAGCAGAGCGAGCGTGTTCGACTGGCCGCGCCGCAGGTTCGAGGCATTCTTGTCGACCTTATAGTTGATCTGCCGCGCGATCGCCTCGATCCGCAGCCGCGTCGCCTCGCTCACCGTCGGATCGCCGCGCAGCGCGCGCGAAACCGTCGGTTGCGACACGCCCGCGAGCGCCGCGATGTCGAAGGACGTCGGCTTGTCGTTGAGCGCCATGTGCGCGGCTGTTCCTCACCCTGAAACGCGCCCGATACGTCGGCGCATGTCCTTGTACCCGACATACCGCGTTTTGGAAAAGCCGTACATTCGGGCGCCGTGAATACGTATGTCGGTCGCTTGGCTTTGCGATCCGCGCGGCGCAATCACGCGGCATCGATGCTCAACGCGCAGAAGACGCCGTGGAGCTCAAGGGGAGGATTGCAATGATCGCATCAACACGCCGCGGGGCGACGCCGTTCCGCACGACCGTTTCGACCGGCGCCAGCATCGCAGCGCTCGGCGCCGCTCTGTTGCTCGGCAGCGCCGCGCACGCCCAGACCTCGCCCGCGCCCGCCGCCGACGCGCCCGTCGCGACGCAGGACGGCGACAAGGACATCGTCGTCACCGGCTTCCGCGCCGCGCTGCGCAGCGCGACCGCCAAGAAGAAGAATTCCGAGACGGTGGTCGAATCGGTTTCGGCCGAGGACATCGGCAAGCTGCCCGACAACGGCATCGGCGAGTCGATCGCGCGCCTGCCGGGCATCTCCGCACAGCGCAACGGCGGCCGCGCCAACATCATCTCGATCCGCGGCTTCGGCCCCGATTTCTCGAGCACGACGCTCAACGGTCGCCAGCAGACCACGACCAACGACAGCCGCGCGGTCGAATTCGACCAATATCCCTCGGAAATCCTGGCGGGCGTCGACGTCTACAAGACCGCCGAGGCCGATCACACCGCCGGCGGCCTGGTCGGCAGCATCGACCTGCGCACGATCCGTCCGCTCGACGTCAGCAAGCGCATCATCGCCGTCGGCGCGCGCGGCACCTATACCGGTGACAAGCTCGACCCCAATGCGAGCAATGCCGGCTACCGCGCCTATGCGACCTTCGTCGACAAGTTCGCCGACGACCGCATCGGCGTCGCCTTCTCGGCGGCCTATACCGACGAGCCGTACCAGACCGACGATTTCAACGCCTGGGGCTTCGGCGGCTATCCCGGCGGCGCGCAGGGCATGAACGGCATCAAGACCTGGGTCGAGACCGACAAGCTCAAGCGGTTCGGCGCCAACGCCACCGTCCAGGGCCAGGTGGACGACAATCTGCGCATCACGATCGACGGTTTCTATTCGCACTTCATCGACCGCGTCGACCAGCGCGGGTTCGAGATGCCGTTCAACTGCGGCGGCGGGTGCGGCCATGACGCGATTTCGAACGTCACCGCCAACAACGGCCTGGTGACGGGTGCGACGATCGCCGGCACGCCGCTGATCGAGAATTACGCCAACGACCGCGTCGCCGATCAGTATGCGTTCGGCGTCAACGGCGCATGGGACAACCATGACGGTTGGCACGCGCTCGCCGATTTCAGCTGGTCGCGCACCGATCGCACCGACGAGGCGCTGCAATCGACCGCCGGCCTTGGCCGCGCCTTGCCGAATGCGACCGCGGTGGTGTCGTACAAGACCTCGCCGACCGGGCCGCAATTCACCAGCAACTACAATGGCACCAACCCGGCGCTGGTGTTGACCGACGTCGAGGGCTGGAGCAGCTCGCCGGTGCAGGCGGGCTATGACAACCTCCGCCGCACCAAGGACGATCTGGTCGAGGCGCGCGGCGAGCTCGAGCGCGACATCGGCGGCTTCATCAAGTCGATCAAGGCCGGTGTCGACTATACCACGCGCACCAAGACGCTCAGCGCGACCGAAGGCTATCTCAGCCCGCCGAACGGCGCGCTGACCGCGGCGATCCCGGCGAATTTGCTGTTGTCGCCGGTCACGCTCGATCGGGGCCTCGGCTCGATCATCGCGTACGACCCGCGCAAGCTCGTCTCGAGCGGTACGCTCGTCTACAACGCCAACCCGTTCGGCGCGAGCAAGGGCTATGGCATCGAGGAGAACGTCGTCACGCCGTACGCGATGGCCAAGCTCGACGGCCATTTCGGCACCAGCGTGCTGACCGGCAATATCGGCGTCCAGGCGATGCACACCGACGTCACCTCGAGCGGCCAGGCCTTCGCGTCGGTCAAGGACTCGTACTGGATGGTCCTGCCGAGCGCGAACCTCAATTTGCGCACCGCCGGCGACTTCGTCATCCGTGCGGCGGCGTCGAAGGAAATGATGCGCCCGCGCCTGCCCGATCTCAACAACGTGATCACCTACGGCGTCGACACGACGCGCTCGCCGATCATCTTCTCGGGCAGCGGCGGCAACCCGCGGCTGAAGCCCTATGAGGCCTGGGCGTTCGATTTCAACGTCGAGAAGTATTTCGGCAATAAGGGCTATGTCGCGCTGCAGCTGTTCTACAAGGATATCACGACCTATATCGCCAGCGGCTTCACCGACACGTTCAATTACACCGGCTTCGCGCCCGTCCCCGGCACCCAGCCGGCGACGCCGGTCGGCATCCTGTTCAGCAACGTCAACACGCATGGCGGCCATGTCTATGGCGCCGAAGTCGCGGGCACGCTGCCGTTCGACGTCTTCTCCTCGGCCTTGTCGGGCTTCGGCATCACCGGCGGCGGCGGCTATACCGACACCAAGGTGAAGGACTTCAACGGCGCCGACACGACGATCCCGGGCTATTCGAAGTGGGTCGCGAGCATGACCGCCTTCTACGAGAAGAACGGCATCAACATCCGCGGCAGCGCGCGCTATCGTTCGTCCTATCTCGGCGACTTCGCGCTCTACAGCGGGGGTCTCGATCGTCAGAACGTACTCGGCGAGACGATCTACGATGCGCAGGTCGGCTACGACTTCCAGGATACATCGGCGCTGCACGGGCTGTCGCTCTACGTTCAGGGCCAGAACCTGAGCAACACGCGCTCGGCGACGCTGGGCACGGCGGATCCGTTGTCGTACCTCAAATATCAGAGCTATGGGCGTCGCTACGTCGCCGGGTTTACGTACAAGTTCTGATATCCATAACGCGCCCTGCTGCTGGTCGGCAGGGCGCGGCGTTGCGAAGGCCGGACATGCGCGACCCTGCTGCCCTCAACATCGTGATCGCCGGCGGCGGGACAGCGGGTTGGATGGCGGCCGCCACCTTCGCACGCTTTCTCGGCAATGCCGCGACGATCACCTTGGTCGAATCGGATGCGATCGGCACCGTCGGCGTCGGCGAGGCGACGATCCCGCAAATCCACAATCTGCTGATCGGGCTGGGGATCGACCAGGCCGACTTCCTGCGGCGCACCAATGCCAGCTTCAAGCTCGGCATCGAATTCGCCGACTGGCTGCGGCCGGGGCAGTCCTACATCCACAGCTTCGGGCAGGTCGGGCGCGGCGTCGGGCTGATCCCGTTCCGGCAGCTGTGGCTGCGCGCGCAGGCGCTCGGTGTCGCGGGCGATTATGGCGATTACAGCGTCAATGTCGCGGCGGCGCGGCTCGGGCGCTTTGCGACCGGGCAGGGGCAGGGGGGCAATCTGCCCGATCTTGCCTATGCCTATCATCTCGATGCGACTCTGTTCGCGCAGATGCTGCGCGACTATGCCGAGGAGCGCGGCGTGACGCGGATCGAGGGGACGATCGCGTCGGTCGAACGCGACGGCGAGACCGGCGATATCCGCGCGCTCACGCTCGATGGCGAGCGGAGCGTCGCGGGCAATTTGTTCATCGACTGCACCGGGTTCCGCAGCCTGTTGCTCGGCGATGCGCTCGGCGTCGCGTTCGACGACTGGAGCGACCTGCTGCCGTGCGATACCGCGCTCGCCGTGCCGAGCGAGGCGCGGGCGGCGCTCGACCCCTATACCCGATCCACCGCGCGCGCCGCCGGATGGCAGTGGCGCATTCCGTTGCAGCACCGCACCGGCAACGGGCACGTCTTCTGCTCGCATTTCACCTCGGTCGACGAAGCGAGCGCGCTGCTGCTCGCCAATCTCGACGGACCCGCGCTCGCCGATCCGCGGCCGATCCGCTTCACTACGGGGCGGCGGCAGATGCCGTGGTCGCACAATTGCGTCGCGCTGGGGCTCGCGGCGGGGTTCATGGAGCCGCTCGAATCGACGAGCATCCATCTCGTCCAGTCGGGGATCGGGCGCCTGCTCAATCTGCTGTCGCACGACCTTTCCGACGTCGCCGCAGCGCGCGCGTCGTTCAATCGCCTGTCCGAGATCGAATGGCGGCGGGTGCGCGATTTCCTGGTGCTGCATTATGTCGCCAACGAGCGCGTCGGCGAGCCGTTCTGGGACCATTGCCGGTCGATCCCACTCCCCGACTCGCTCGCCGAGAAGATCGAAATCTTCCGCGAAACGGGCGGCTTCATGCGCGAGGAAGACGAGCTGTTTCTCGACGACAGCTGGGGCCAGGTGATGCTCGGGCAGGGCATCGCCCCGCGCGCCTGGTCGCCGCTCGCCGACAATGTCGCGGCGGCGGAGATCGGCCCGTTCCTCGCCTCGCTCGGCCAGGCGTGCACGCTGAAAGCCCAATCCCTGCCGCGCCACCGCGACTTCATCGCGGCGCTGCTGCAGACCAAGACGGAGCAATACGCATGATCGCGGCCCTCGCCACCCTGCTGGCGGCGGCCGCCGCCGCGCCGCCTGCGGTGCCCGCTCCCCCGCCAGCGCCGAGCTATCGCGAGCGCCTGCCGCAGGACGAGGTGATCTATTTCGCGCTGCCCGACCGCTTCGACAATGCCGATCCGTCGAACGACCGCGGTGGCCTCAGCGGCGACCGGACCACGACCGGCTACGATCCGACCGCCAAGGGCTTCTATCACGGCGGCGACCTCAAGGGCCTGACGCGGCGGCTCGACTATATCCAGGGGCTCGGCGCGACCGCGCTGTGGGTCGGCCCGGTCTTCAAGAACAAGCCGGTGCAGGGCGCCAAGGGCGCGGAATCGGCGGGCTATCACGGCTATTGGATCACCGACTTTACGCAGGTCGACTCGCATCTCGGCAGCAACGCCGATTTCAAGGCGCTGGTCGATGCGGCGCATGCGCGTGGGATGAAGGTCTATATGGACATCATCATCAACCACACCGCCGACGTGATCAAATATCGCGAATGCGTGGCCGACCACTATTGCGCCTATCGCTCGCGTGCGGACTATCCCTACACGCGCCGCGGCGGGGTGAAGGGTGCGCCGATCAACCCGGGCTTCGCTGGCGAAGGCGACGGGAGTGCTGCGAACTTCGCGCGGCTGACCGATCCGAACTACGCTTATACGCCGTACATTCCCGCGGGTGAGGAAAAGGCCAAGACCCCGGCGTGGCTCAACGACGTCACGCTCTACCACAACCGCGGCGATTCGACCTTCGCGGGTGAGAGCTCGACGCTCGGCGATTTCTCCGGGCTCGACGATCTGATGACCGAGAACCCGCGCGTCGTGACGGGCATGATCCAGATCTTCGGCGACTGGATCGACCGCTTCGGCGTGGACGGCTTCCGCATCGACACCGCGCAGCACGTCAATCCCGAATTCTGGCAGGCGTTCGTCCCCGCGATGAAGGCGCGCGCGGCCGCCAGGGGGATCCCCAACTTCCACATCTTCGGCGAGGTTTCGACCGGCGACATGGACCCCGCGCGGCTCGCCGAACATACCCGCGTCGATGGCTTGCCCGCGGTGCTCGACTTCGCCTTCCGGCGCGCGGTGATCGACACCGTCGGCGGCAGTGCTGGCACCGAGGAACTCAACCGCCTGTTCTTCGCCGATCCGCTTTACGAAGGCGGCGCGGCGGCGGCGCAGCAATTGCCGACCTTCCTCGGCAATCACGACAACGGCCGCTTCGCCTTGTTCGTCAAGAAAGGCTTCCCGCAGGCGAGCGACGCCGACCTGCTCAAGCGCGTGATCCTCGGCCATGCGATGCTGCTGACGCTGCGCGGCGTGCCGACGATCTATTCGGGCGACGAGCAAGGCTTTGTCGGCACCGGCGGCGACCAGGATGCGCGCGAGGACATGTTCGCGAGCAAGGTCGCGAGCTACAACGCCAATCCTCTGCTCGGCACGACCAAGACGACCGCGACCGACAGCTTCGATCCGGCGCATCCGCTGTACCGCGCGATCGCGACGCTCGCGAAGCTGCGCGTCGAGCTCCCCGCGCTGCGCCGCGGCAAGCAGGTGCTGCGCGCCTATGGCGACAAGCCCGGCCTGTTCGCGGTGTCGCGCTTCGATCCGGCGAGCGGGCGCGAAGTGCTGCTCGCGTTCAACACCTCCACCGCGCCGATCGACGCGCACGTGCTGGTCGAGACGCGCTCGACCGCCTTCACCGCGCGCCACGGCCAATGCCCCGCCACGCCGGCGGCACCCGGCAGCCTCGCGCTCGCCATTCCTCCCCTCGATTATGTGATCTGCACCGCGCAATGAGCACTCGTCCGATCGACCCGTCCCCCATTCCAGCCGAAACCCCTGATTGGTGGCGCGGCGCGGCGATCTATCAGATCTATCCGCGCAGCTTCGCCGATTCGAACGATGACGGAATCGGCGATCTCCCCGGGATCACCGCGCATCTCGACCATGTCGCAGCACTCGGTGTCGACGGCATCTGGCTGTCGCCCTTCTTCGCCTCGCCGATGAAGGATTTCGGCTATGACGTCGCCGATTATCGCGCGGTCGACCCGATCTTTGGCACGCTCGCCGATTTCGACGCGATGGTCGCGCGCGCGCATGCGCTCGGGCTCAAGGTGATCATCGACCAGGTCTATTCGCACACCTCGGACGAGCACGCCTGGTTCACCGAAAGCCGCGCCGACCGCCACAATCCCAAGGCCGACTGGTACGTCTGGGCCGACGCCAAGCCCGACGGGTCGCCGCCCAACAATTGGCAGTCGGTGTTCGGCGGCCCGGCCTGGACGTGGGATGCGCGCCGCGGACAATATTACATGCACAATTTCCTGAGCGCGCAGCCGCAGCTCAATCTGCACTCGCTGGCGGCGCAGGATGCGGTGCTCGACGTCGCGCGCTTCTGGCTCGATCGCGGCGTCGACGGGTTCCGCATCGACGCGATCAACTTCGCGATGTGCGACCCCGCGCTGCGCGACAACCCGCCCGCGCCCGACACCAACGGCGTGCGCACGCGGCCGTTCGATTTCCAGCTCCACGTCCACAACCAGTCGCACCCCGACATCCCGCTGTTCCTCGAACGGCTGCGCGCGCTGACCGATCGCTATGACGGCATCTTCACCGTGGCCGAGGTCGGCGGGGCAGATGCCGAGCCCGAGATGAAGGCGTTCACGCGCGGCGAGCAGCGGCTCAACAGCGCGTACGGCTTCAACTTCCTCTATGCCCCGACGCTGACTCCGGCGCTGGTGCGCGACGCGGTCGAGCAATGGCCCGACGTGCCCGAGATGGGCTGGCCGAGCTGGGCGTTCGAGAATCACGATGCGCCGCGCGCGCTGTCGCGCTGGGCCGGGCCGGAAGAGATGGCCGCGTTCGCACGGCTCAAGCTGCTGCTGCTGATCGCGCTGCGCGGCAACATCTTCCTGTATCAGGGCGAAGAGCTTGGCCTGACGCAAGTCGACGTCCCGTTCGATCGGTTGCAGGACCCGGAGGCGATCGCCAATTGGCCGCTCACGCTCAGCCGCGACGGCGCGCGTACGCCGATGCCCTGGGCCGAAAGCGCGCCGCAGCTCGGCTTTTCGAGCGTCGAGCCGTGGCTCCCGCTCGGTCCCGACCATGCGGCGCTCGCGGTCGACCGGCAGGAGGCTGACCGGGGCTCGATCCTTCAGCTGACGCGGCGCCTGCTGCAGCTGCGCGATGCCAGTCCGGCGCTGCGCGGCGGGGACATTCGCGTGATCGAAGCGACAGGCACGCTGCTCGTGTTCGAGCGGATCTCGGCCGAGCAGCATCTGCTGTGCGTCTACAATATCGGACCCGACGCGATCGAATGGCACCCCGCCGATCCATCGCGCTGGACACATCTTGCGTCAGTCAACGACGTGCAGGCATGGCGTCTGGGCGGCTATGCCGCCTTGATCGCGGAAAAGGGTATCCAATGACCTCCAAATATCTCCTGGCAATGGCCGTATCGCTGCTCGCCACCGCCACCGGCTCCGCCGCCGCCGCGCAGGACAAGCCTGCGCCCGCCGTCACCAACGAGACGATCAAGCCGCAGCCCGCCGCCACGATCCCGAGCGCGACCGCGACCTCGCCCGACGGCCGTATCCAGGTGACCGTCGCGACCGACGGCGAAGGCCATGCGACCTATGCGATCGTGCGCAAGGGCGAGACGATCGTCACCCCGTCGCGGCTCGGCTTCCTGTTCACCGACGCGCCCAAGCTCGACCGGCACCTCCACATCGTCTCGGTCAAGCGCGCCGCCGCCGACTCGACCTGGACCCAGCCATGGGGCGAGTGGCAGAGCATTCGCGACAACCACACCGAACTCCGCGTCCGCCTGCAGGAGAATGACGGCGCGCAGCGCATCCTCGACGTCGTGTTCCGGCTGCAGGACGACGGCGTCGGCTTTCGCTACGAATTCCCCGAACAGCCCAATCTCAAGACGATCAACATCGCCGAGGAGCTGACGCAGTTCGCCTTCGCCGAGGACGCGACCGCGTGGTGGAAGCCCGCGTTCGAATGGAATCGCGAGGAATATCTCTACAACCGCACCCCGCTGCGGAGCGTCGGAACCGCCGCGACGCCGATCACCCTGAAGCTCGCCAGCGGCACGCACGTCGCTTTGCACGAGGCGGCGCTGGTCGATTATGCCGGCATGGCGGTCGCCAAGGTCGGCGACAGCAATACGCTGAAGGCGGTGCTCACGCCCGGCGCCGGCGCGCCGAAGGTGACGCGCACCGGCCCGTTCGCGACGCCGTGGCGCACGCTGATCATCGCCGACGATGCGCCCGGCCTGTACATGAGCCACCTCGAGCTCAACCTCAACGAGCCCAACAAGTTGGGGGACGTCAGCTGGGTCAAGCCCGGCAAGTTCGTCGGCGTGTGGTGGAACATGATCACCGGCAAATGGACCTGGGCGACCGGGCCCAACCACGGCGCGACCACCGCCAACGTCAAGACCTACATCGACTTCGCCAGCGCCAACAAGATCCCGGGCGTGCTGGTCGAGGGCTGGAACGTCGGTTGGGACGGCGACTGGTTCGGCAATGGCAACGCCATGCAGTTCGACCAGCCGACCCCCGATTTCGACGCCGCCGAGCTCAAGCGCTACGCCAAGGCGAAGGGCGTCTATCTGATCGGGCATAACGAGACCGGCGGTTCGGCGAGCCATTACGACAGCCAGCTCGACCGGTCGTTTGGCTATGCGCGCGATCACGGCATCCCGGTGATCAAGACGGGGTACGTCACCGACGCCGGCCAGATCGAGCGCGTCGACGCCGATGGCAGCCAGCACCGCGAATGGCACGAGGGGCAGTGGATGGTGAACCATTACCAGCGCGTCGTCACCACCGCCGCGAAATACCATGTCGCGATCGACAGCCACGAGCCGGTCAAGGATACGGGTCTGCGCCGCACCTATCCCAATTGGGTCGCGCGCGAGGGTTCGCGCGGGATGGAATATAACAGCTGGCCGGGCAAGAACCCACCCGAGCACGAGGCCAACCTCGTCTTCACGCGGATGCTCGAGGGGCCGATGGATTTCACCCCCGGCGTGCTGAGCCTCAAGGGATCGGACAATAGCGATCTGCTGTCGACCGAGGCGAAGCAACTGGCGCTCTATGTCGTGCTCTATTCGCCCGTCGTGATGGCGGCGGATACGCCCGAACATTACGCCGAGCATCGCGCCGCCTTCCAGTTCATCCACGACGTGCCGACCGACTGGTCCGACACGCGCGTGCTCAACGGCGAAGTCGGCGATTACGTCACGATCGCGCGCAAGGATCGCCGGTCGGCCGACTGGTACCTCGGCAGCGTGACCGACGAGAATGCGCGCACGCTGACGATCCCGCTCGACTTCCTCGACGCCGGGCGCAGCTACACCGCGCAAATCTATCGCGACGCGCCCGACGCCGATTACCGCACCGACAAGCGCCACGCGATGGTGATCGAGACGCGCACGCTGCGGCGCGGCGACACCTTCACCCTGCCGCTCGCGCCCGGCGGCGGCGCGGCGGTGCGCTTCGTCGCGGGGAAGCGGTGATCCGCGCGCTGCTGACGACGCTGCTCGCGCTGGTCGCGACGAGCGCGCCGGCGGCGGCGCAGGATGTCGGGCGCTTCGTCACGATCGCGGCGGCGCCTTCGACCAATATCGCAGCCCCGCGCGTGACGATCTGGCTGCCGCCGGGCTATGATGCGGGGCGGCAGCGCTACGGCGTCGTCTATATGCATGACGGGCAGAATCTGTTCGATCGCAAGCGCTCGAGCTACGACAAGGTGTGGGCGGCGGACAGATCGGTGCTGCGGCTCGTCGCGGCGCACCGCATCGCGCCGGCGATCGTCGTCGGCATCGATCAGCCGGGCGAGGCGCGCTATCGGCAGTATTTCCCGCAAGCGCTGTACGCGATGGCCTCGCCCGCACTGCAGGCCGATATCGACAGCTCGGCCAAGGGGCCGCTGACCGGCGACGCCTATCTGCGCTTCCTCACCGACGAGCTGAAGCCGCTGATCGACCGGACCTATCGCACCCGCGCCGACGCCGCGCATACCGCGGTGATCGGGTCGAGCATGGGCGGGCTGATCTCCTGCTACGCCTTCGTCGAGCGGCCCGACGTGTTCGGTCGCGCAGGCTGCGTGTCGACGCACTGGCCGTTGACCTTCGGGCTCAAGCTGCTGCCGGGCGACGAACGGCCGGCGCTGTGGAAGGCGTATCTGACGCAGCATCTCGGCAAGCCGGCGGGGCGGCGGCTGTGGATGGATCATGGCGACCAGACGCTCGACGCCAACTATGCGCCGTTCCAGGCGCTGATCGACGCCGATCTCGTCGCGCTCGGCTGGCGGAAGGGTCGCGATTTCGAGAGCCGCGCCTATCCCGGGGCGGCGCACGAGGAAAACGCCTGGGCCGCGCGGATGGACGACATCCTCGGCTGGCTGCTGCGGTGACAGTGGCCGGGTCGGGGCAAGGACCGGGCCGGATCGTCATCCTCGGCGGCGGGACGGCGGGGTGGATGGCGGCGAACCTGTTCGCCAACGCCTGGCCCGGGCGCGCGCAAGTGACGGTGGTCGAAAGCCCCGACATCGGCATCATCGGCGTCGGCGAAGGCTCGACGCCGCAATTGAAGGCGTTCTTCGACACGCTCGGCATCGCCGAAGCCGAATGGATGCCGGCGTGCAATGCCACCTACAAGAACGGCATCGCCTTTCACGGCTGGTCGGACCGGCCGGGCTTCGAAAGCTATTTCCATCCCTTTCCCGGGCCGCTCGATCTCCACACCGCGCCCGCCTTTTTCGATGCGACGCGGCGGCGGCGGCACGGGCAGGACATCTGGGCGCATCCCGATCGCTTCTTCCTGTCGTCGCGGCTCGCGGTGGCGCGGCGGTCGCCGATCGCGCCCGAACATTTTCCGCTCGGGCCGTCCTACGGCTATCATTTCGATGCGCATCTGGTCGGCGCCTTCCTGCGCGATCATGCGGTCGGGCAAGGCGTGCGGCATCTCGAGCGGCGCATCGTCGAGGTCGCGGTCGCCGAGGGATCGGTCACGCATCTCGTCGCCGAGGGCGGCGAGCGGATCGCGGGCGACCTGTTCGTCGACGCCAGTGGGTTCCGCTCGGCGATCCACCAGGCCGCGCTCGGCGTGCCCTTCCGATCGTTCGCCGAAAACCTCTTCAACGACAGCGCGGTGGTGATGCCGACCCCGTCCGATCCGCGCGGCCCCGCCACCGCAACGCGCGCGACCGCGCTCGGCAATGGCTGGGTGTGGGACATCCCGCTGACCAGCCGGACGGGCAACGGCTATGTCTACGCATCGCGCTATTGCTCGCGCGAGGAGGCGGAGCGCGATTTGCGCGCGCATCTCGGCGTCGGCGACGACAACACGGTGCGGCACCTGTCGATGAAGGTCGGCCGCGTCGCCGAGAGCTGGGTCGGCAACAGCCTGGCGATCGGGCTCGCGCAGGGCTTTATCGAGCCGCTCGAGGCGACCGCATTGCATATCGTGCAAGCGACGGTCGAAGGCTTCATCCGCGCCTGGACCGCGGGCGGCTTCTCGCCGCAGAACCGCGCCGACTTCAACGCCCGCATCGCCGCGCGCTATGACGGCATTCGCGATTATATCGTCGCGCATTACCGCATGAACGGCCGCACCGACACGCCCTATTGGCGCGACACCGCCGCCAACGATTGCCTGTCGGACTCGCTCAAGGCGATCATGACATGCTGGTTCACCGGCGGAGACCTTGCAGCCGAGATCGCCGGTCAGGGCATCGCGGGCTATTACAGCGCGCTGTCGTGGCATTGCCTGTTCGCCGGCTATGGCGCCTTTCCCCGCACCGCGCCGCACGCCCCCGGGCCGGGTGCTGCCGACATGACCGTCATCGACGATTTCCTGCGCCGCGCGGTCCTCAATTTCGGATAGGCGGGCCGAGGCCGAATAGCGACCCATGCGGCGACCACGGAGTGGCGCCTTCAGCCGCGCCTGCGATCCGAGGCTCGTGGGGCAAGCTTTCTATCTCGGCATCGAGGCCGACCCAGGTGGCGATTTGGAGAAAATGCCGCGGTGCTCGGGCGCCGCGTTGCCATCCGGGGCATTTCGCTGGGTCCATCGCCAACCGGCAAGCCGTGTAACGGCGAGAACGGGGGTATGCGCAAAAGCGGGACGCTGGTGACCCCTACGAGAATCGAACTCGTGCTTACGCCGTGAGAGGGCGTCGTCCTAACCGCTAGACGAAGGGGCCGCTTGCGCGAGAGGGCGCAATACGCAGCATCGCGCCGGGCGTCAAGCCGAAGCGATCGGACGAAACGACGGAACTTGCCGTGCAGCAAGGCGTTTTCGTTGCAGATGCGGTCCGAATGATTGGGCTGCAAAGACAAGGGGTATCGCAATGCTTTGGACCATCGTCGTCGTCTTGCTCGTCCTGTGGGCACTCGGGTTCGCGGTCCACATCGGTGGTGGTCTGATCCACCTCCTGCTGGTCATCGCCCTGATCGTCGTCGTCGTGCGCCTGCTCCAGGGCCGTAGCGCCGTATAACGTATCGGCGGCGTGTCGCGGCTCAGGCCGCGGCGCGCCGCCGCTCCGCCATTTCGGCGTTGAGCATCTCCGCCAGCAGAAACGCCAGCTCGAGCGACTGACCGGCGTTGAGCCGCGGGTCGCAATGCGTGTGATAGCGGTCGGCCAGCGCCTGCTCGGTGACGTCGACCAGCCCCCCGGTGCACTCGGTCACGTTCTGCCCGGTCATTTCGGCATGGATGCCGCCCGCGATCGATCCTTCGGCGCGGTGCACCGCGAAGAAGCCGCGGACTTCGGCGAGGATGCGATCGAACGGCCGCGTCTTGTACCCCGTCGCCGCCTTGACCGTGTTGCCGTGCATCGGATCGCAGCTCCACACCACCGGATGCCCCTCGCGCAGTACCGCGCGAACCAGTTTGGGGAGTTGCGCCTCGATCTTGTCGTGGCCGTAGCGCGTGATCAGCGTCATGCGGCCGGGGACGCGATTGGGGTTGAGCGTGTCGAGCAGGCGCAGCAACGCATCGGGCTCGAGGCTCGGGCCGCACTTCATCCCGATCGGATTGCCGATGCCGCGCAGATATTCGACATGCGCGCTGCCCTCGAAGCGCGTGCGGTCGCCGATCCACAGGAAATGCGCCGACGTGTCGTACCAGTCGCCGGTCAGCGAATCCTGCCGCGTCAGCGCCTGCTCGTAGCGCAGCAGCAGCGCCTCATGGCTGGTATAGAAGCGCGTCTGCGCCAGCTGCGGCACCGTCTCGGGGCTGATCCCGCACGCCTCCATGAACTCGAGCGCCTCGCCGATCCGGTCGGCGACATGGCTGTATTTCTCGGCCCACGGGCTGCGGCCCATGTAATCGTGCGTCCAGCGCTGCACCTGATGGAGATTGGCATAGCCGCCGGTCGCAAACGCGCGCAGCAGGTTGAGCGTCGCCGCGCTCTGCGAGTAAGCGCGGATCATCCGCTGCGGGTCGTTCCGTCGGCCTTCGGGGGTGAAGTCGATGTCGTTGACGATGTCGCCGCGATAGGCGGGAAGGGTGACGTCGCCCTGCGTCTCGGTATCGGCCGAGCGCGGCTTGGCGAACTGCCCCGCCATCCGCCCGAGCTTCACCGTCGGCAGCTTCGAGGCGAAGGTCAGCACGACCGCCATCTGCAGGATCACGCGGAAGGTGTCGCGAATGTTGTTGGCGCTGTGCTCGGCGAACGACTCGGCGCAGTCGCCGCCTTGCAGCAGGAACGCCTTGCCCTCGGCGACGCGGCCGAGATCGGCGGTCAGGTTGCGCGCTTCGCCGGCGAAGACGAGCGGCGGGAACGAGGCGAGCTGATCGGTCGCCGCATCGAGCGCGGCCATATCGGGATAGGTCGGCATCTGCCGTGCCTCGGCACGCGTCCAGCTATCCGGGGCCCAGCTGCTCATGTCATTCTCCGTGCGAATCTGTACATACCAATCGGCGTGGGCGGCGATGGCGTTGGCGGCGATCTGGTTGACCACCGGGCCGCTCGCGCGCTTGCCATCCTCTTCCCAGCCTTGGACGGTCGAGCCCGGCGCGCCATACCAGGCGCCGAACGCGGCGCGCGTGAGACCGCGTTCTTCGCGGAAGCGCTTGATCTTGAGGCCGGCCATCGTCGTCATGGCGGCCGCATTACCCATATAGGGTAATGGAGACAAGCCTTGTTTTCCCTTTTAGGGTAATGTGAGGGCTATCGATATGTTCGCGTGACACGGGTTGCTATCGCGAAGCGCGCGGATTGGCGCTATCGAGGGGCTTACCCGAATAACGGACGCAGCCATGCTCGACACCCCAATTGCCCAAGTCCCGCCGCTCTCGCTCGCCGACGAGGCCGCCGACCCGATCGCCTTCGCGGCGGCGCTCGGCGATTCGTTCGAGCGCTTCGGCTTTGCCGTCGTCTCGGACCACGGCGTCCCGGCCGAGCTGATCGCGCGCGCCTGGGCGATGACCGAAGCGTTCTTCGCGCTGCCCGAAGAAACCAAGCGCCAGTATTTCAGCGCGGGCGGTGGCGGTGCGCGCGGCTATACGCCGTTCAAGACCGAGATCGCCAAGGGCGCGTCGCATGTCGACCTCAAGGAATTCTGGCATGTCGGGCGCGAACTCGCCAAGGGCCACCGCTTCGCGGCGCAGATGGCCCCCAACATCTGGCCCGATCAACCCGCGGGTTTTCGCGAGACCTTCATCGACCTGTTCGCGGCGCTCGACGTGGCGGGCGACCGGCTGCTGTCGGCGATCGCGCGGCATCTGGGGCTCGCGCCCGACTGGTTCGATCATGCGGTCAAGGACGGCAATTCGGTGCTGCGGCTGCTGCACTATCCACCGGTTCCCGCCGACGCGGCCGAGGTGCGCGCCGGCGCGCATGAGGACATCAATTTGATCACGCTACTGCTCGGCGCCGAGGAAGCGGGGCTGCAATTGCTGACCAAGGAAGGCGACTGGCTGCCGATCAACCCGCCCGAGGGCGCGATGGTGGTCAATGTCGGCGACATGTTGCAGCGGCTCACCAACCATGTCCTGCCCTCGACCACGCACCGCGTCGTCAACCCGGCGCCCGAGCGGCGCGGGCATTCGCGCTATTCGATGCCGTTCTTCCTGCATCCCGCGCCCGATTTCCTGATCGAGACCTTGCCCTCGACGATCACCGCGGCACGGCCCGACCGCTATCCCACGCCGATCACCGCGCACGACTATCTGCACGAGCGGCTGGTCGAGATCGGCCTGGTCAAGAAATAGCATCCCCGACGTCACCCCGGACTTGTTCCGGGGTCCACTCCTCCGCTAGCGCAATCGGCGATCGGCGCGCTGATCGGTGGACCCCGGAACGAGTCCGGGGTGACGAAGGTGGGACTGCTATGACCAAACCCTTGCGCATCGCCCTGGCCGGGCTCGGTACCGTCGGGGGCGGCGTGATCCGCCTGCTCGACACCAACGGCGCGCTGATCGCGCGGCGCGCGGGGCGGCCGATCGAGATCGTCGCGGTCTCGGCGCGCGATCGCAGCAAGGATCGCGGCGTCGATATGACGCGCTTCGACTGGATCGACGACACCACTGCGCTGGCGCACGCCGATGTCGACGTGGTGGTCGAACTCGTCGGCGGGTCGGACGGCCCCGCGCTGACGCTCGCGCGCACGACGCTCGGCGCGGGCAAGAGCTTCGTCACCGCCAACAAGGCGATGCTCGCGCATCACGGGCTCGAACTCGCGCGCGCTGCCGAGGGGGCAGGGGTCGCGCTGAAATTCGAGGCTGCGGTCGCGGGTGGGGTGCCGGTGGTCAAGGGGCTGCGCGAGGGCGCCGCCGCCAACGAGATCGAGCGCGTCTACGGCATCCTCAACGGTACCTGCAATTTCATCCTGTCGAAGATGGAGGCCGAGGGCCGCGACTTCGCCGACGTGCTCGCCGAGGCGCAGACCCTGGGCTTTGCCGAATCCGATCCGAGCTTCGACATCGACGGAGTCGACGCGGCGCATAAGCTCTCGTTGCTCGCGAGCCTCGCCTTCGGCACGCAGCCCGCGTTCGGCGACGTCGCGGCGGCCGGCATCCGTCACGTGCTCGCCGCCGACATCGCCGAGGCGGCGGCGCTCGGCTACCGCGTGCGGCTGCTCGGGCTCGCCGAAGCCGGGCCCGGCGGGCTGTTCCAGCGCGTCCATCCGCATCTCGTGCCGGTCAGCCATCCGCTCGCGCACGTCACCGGCGCGACCAATGCGGTGGTGGCCGAGGGCAATTTCGTCGGACGGCTGCTGTTCCAGGGCGCCGGCGCGGGCGACGGGCCGACCGCGTCGGCCGTCGTCGCGGACCTGATCGACATCGCGCGCGGCGAATTCGGGCCGGCCTTCGCGATGCCGGCGGATGCGCTGCTCGAGCAGGGGCCGGCGGACGCGGGGGAGCGGCGCGGGCGCGCGTATGTGCGCTTCACCGTCGCCGACCGGGTCGGCGTGCTCGCCGAGATCGCCGCGGCGATGCGCGATGCGGGCGTCTCGATCGAGAGCCTGATGCAGCGCGGCGCGCATGCCGACGGATCGGTGCTGGTCGCGATCGTCACGCACGAGGGGCCCGAACGCAGCGTCGCGCAAGCGCTCGAGCGGCTGCGCGGGTCGCAGAGCCTGGTCGGGCAGCCCTTGTGGATGCATATTCTGGGGTAAGCTTTGTCCCCCCCGGCGCAAGAAACCGTGACCCCCGGCATGTCGCGGGGTCACGTCGGTCGGCCGAACTCTAGCGGCGCGGTTTCCAGCGCAGCAGTCGCCACAAATATCCCAGCACGATCGCCACCGTCAGCACGATCGCGGCGGGGCCGATATAGGCGTCGAGCTCACGGAAATTGGCGCCGAGATAATAGCCGGCAAACGCCAGCCCGGTGTTCCAGATCGCCGACCCCGCCGCGGTCCACAGCAGGAAGCGCGCGTGCGACATGCGCGCCATTCCCGCGGGAAGCGACACCATCGTGCGGAACGCCGGCATGAAGCGGAAGACGAACACCACCCATTGCCCGCGCGACCGGAAAAAGGCTTCGAGCGCGACGACATGCTGCCAGTCGAGCGTCAGCCAGCGGCCGTAGCGATCGACGAACGGCCGCAAGCGCTGGTAACCGAGCCGGTAGCCGATCGCGTACCAGAAATAGTTTCCGACGACGGTGCCCAGGGTGCCGGCGAGGATCAGCGGCACGATCCCCATCTGCCCGCGCGCAACGGCGATCCCGCCGAGCCCCATGATGACCTCGGATGGGATCGGCGGGAACACATTCTCGAGCACCATCAGCACGAAAATGCCGAAATAGCCGCCCCACGCCGTGAGGTTGACGATGAAGTCGGTCACTTAGCTAACCCCCCTCCCGCGAGCGGGAGGGGGGAAGAAGAGAAGCACCTCACCCACGCGTCGCAACCCGGCGCTCGATCGCATCCCAGATCAGCCCGGCGACATCGGTCCCGTCGAAACGCTCGATCGCGACGATACCCGTGGGCGAGGTGACGTTGATCTCGGTCAGCCATTCGCCGCCGATCACGTCGATCCCGACGAACAGCAGCCCGCGCTTCTTAAGTTCCGGCCCGAGCACCGCACAGATCTCGCGTTCCTTGGTGGTAAGTTCGGTCTTCACCGCCGACCCGCCGACCGCGAGGTTCGAGCGGATCTCGCCTTCGCCCGGCAGCCGGTTGATCGCGCCGGCGACTTCGCCATCGACCAGCACGATGCGCTTGTCGCCCTTCGCCACGTCGGGAAGGAACGCCTGCACCATGTGCGGCTCGCGCCACATCGTGTTGAACACCTCGATCAGCGCCGACAGGTTCGCGCCGTCCGACCCGACCTTGAAGATCGCCTTGCCGCCATTGCCGTGGAGCGGCTTGATCACGATCTCGCCGTGTTCGCTGAGGAAGGCGCGCGCTTCGTCGAGGCTGCGCGTGACGAGCGTCGGCGGCATGAATTGCGGGTAATCGAGCACGAACACCTTCTCGGGCGCGTTGCGCACCGAAGCCGGGTCGTTGACCACCAGCGTCTTGTGCGCGATCCGCTCGAGCAGATGCGTCGCGGTGATATAGCCGAGGTCGAACGGCGGATCCTGCCGCATCAGCACGACATCGGCTTCGTCGCCGAGATCGAGGCGGACCGAGTCGCCGAAGCTGTAATGATCGCCGACGACACGCTGGACGGTGACGGGATCGGCCTTGGTCCAGACCCGGCCGTTCGAATAATTGAGATCTTCGGCGCTGTAGTGGAACAGCCGGTGCCCGCGTTCCTGCGCGGCGAGCATCAGCGCGAAGGTCGAATCGCCCGCGATGTTGATATGCGCGATCGGGTCCATCTGGACGGCGACTGTCAGGCTCATCGATATTCTCCGTCCGGGTGACGCGAGCGCAGATAGGGCGCGATGCGCGCGCTGTCACCCGATCTAGCCGATCCACGCATTCTCGATGTGACGCGGGCGCATGCCGGCCGCGAGCAGGATGACGTCGACGCGGATGTCGTCGCCGGGGCCGGCATAGCTCGGCATGAGATATTCCGCCGCCGCAGCGACACGCGCCAGCCGGCGTTCGTCGATCGCGAAGTCGAGCTCGGCGGCGGTGGCGCGCATCTTCACTTCGACGAAGGCGATGAGATTGCCCTTGCGCGCGATCAGGTCGACCTCACCGGCGGGGGTGCGCACCCGGCGCGCGAGGATCTGCCAGCCCTTGAGCCGCAGCCACCAACCGGCGATCCGCTCTCCGCGGCGCCCGGCGGCTTCGGCGGCCTGCCGCTTGGCATTCCCCTCCCGCTTGCGGGAGGGAATCGGGCGATCCTTCATTTCCTCCCCTCCCTGGAAGGGAGGGGAGAAGGAAGGGGGCGGGTGCCACTAGACCTTCAGCTCCAACGCCCGCGCATAGAGCGCCTTGCGGTCGAGCCCGAGCGCCTTGGCCACTTCGCTCGCCGCCTGCCCGGTCGACAGCCGCGTCAGCGCCTCGGCGAGCGCGCTGTCGGCATCGGCCGCGCTCGCCGCCGCGGGCGCGCCGGGGCCGGCCACCACCACGACGATCTCGCCCTTGGGCGGCGCGTCGGCATAGCGCGCAGCGAGCTCGGGCAGCGTCCCCGTCACCGCTTCCTCGAAATGCTTGGTGATCTCGCGCGTCACCGCCGCCTCGCGCTCGCCAAGCCCCTCGGCGAGCGCCGCCAGCATCACCCCGAGCCGCGGGCCCGATTCGTACAGCACCAGCGTCGCGCGGATCGCCGCCACTTCGGCGATCGCAGCGGCGCGCGCCTGCGCCTTGGACGGCAGGAAGCCGAGAAACAGGAAGCGGTCGGTCGGCAGCCCCGCCAGCGTCAGCGCAGCGACCGCGGCGCACGGGCCGGGGATCGTCCACACGGTGTGCCCGGCGGCGCGCGCATCGCGGACGAGCTTGTAGCCCGGATCGGAAATCAGCGGCGTTCCGGCGTCGGACACCAAGGCCACCGCCTCGCTTCCCATTCGCGCGATCAGCCCGGGGCGGACGTCCTCGGCATTGTGATCGTGATACGGCGTCATCGGCCGTTTGACGCCGATATGATTCAACAGCTTGCCCGTCACGCGGCTGTCCTCGACCGCGATCACCGCGGCATGCGCCAGGATGTGCGCGGCACGCGGCGAAAGATCGCCGAGATTGCCGATCGGGGTGGCAACGATGTAGAGGCCGGGCGAAAGATCAGAGTTCATCGGGAGTGGTCATGGCAGAGCGGGACACGGGCATGCAACGCCCCATCGGGTTTGGGCGGCTTTTCCGCGTGGCGGCGATCGCGGGGGCGGTGCTGCTCGCGGGCTGCCAGACCGTCGTGCCCGGCGGGCCGCCGCCGTCGCGGCGACCGAGCGCGCAGCGCCCCGACCAGAATCAGCAGCCCGCCGTCGAACAGGGCATTCCGACCGATACGCAGCGCCACCGCGTCGCCTTGCTCGTTCCGCTCAGCGGCGCCAACGCCGGCGTCGGGCAGAGCCTTGCCAATGCCACGCAGATGGCGTTGCTCGATTCGCGCAACGAACGCGTCCGCATCACCAGCTACGACACCGCCCAAGGCGCCGCACTCGCCGCGCAGCGCGCGCTCGCCGATGGCAACCAGCTGATCCTCGGACCGTTGCTCGCCGACGATGTCCGCGCGGTGACACCGATCGCGCGCCGCGCCGGGGTCCCCGTGGTGAGCTTTTCGAACGATGCGACCGCCGCGGGCAACGGCGCCTATCTGATGGGCTATGTCCCGGCGCAGTCGATCGTGCGCGTCGTTAATTACGCGCACGATCAGGGCGTGACGAGCTTTGGCGGCCTTGTCCCCAACGGCACCTATGGCGAGCGCGCCTCGACCGCCTTCCTGCGCGCGGTCGAATCGGCGGGCGGGCGCGTCGGCGCGCTGCAGACCTACGACCGCGTCTCGGGCTCGATGACCGCGGCGATCGCACGCATGGCCAAGAGCGCGCCGTATCAGGCGATCCTGATCGCCGATGGCGGCAATGCCGCGGCGGCCGGCGTGCCGGTGCTGCGCCGCAACGGGATGGGCGGGGCGCATATCCTCGGCACCGAATTGTGGAATTCGGAAGCCGCGATCGCGAGCAAACCCGCGCTCGAGGGCGCCTGGTTCGCGAGCGTGTCGGACGGATTGTACCGCCAATATGCCGCGAAATATCGTGCGCGCTTCGGCGCCGCACCGTTCCGCCTTTCGAGCCTGGGCTATGATTCGGTGCTGCTGACGATTCGCATCATGCGCGACTGGCCGATGGGCGCGGCGTTCCCCGAAGACCGGCTGAAGGATCGCGGCGGTTTCTCCGGGATCGACGGCGCGTTTCGCTTCGGCCGCGACAATGTCGCCGAGCGCGCGCTCGAGGTGCAGGAAATCCGCGGCGGGACGACGGTGACGGTGTCGCCCGCGCCGAGCGGGTTCTGAGCTTTCGCGCCGGACTCGGCGCGAACGACCGTCTTCACCCCGGCCTCGTGCCGGGGGCGCCGCGCTGTCGGTGCTACTGCGTACCGGTGGCCGGGACGCGCCCGGGGTAAGGCAGGCCAGTCGCTCTCAGGGCAGAATCACCGATTTCGGCGGCGTATCGTCGAGCGCGATCGCGACGCGCCCCGATTTGTCGGGCTTCTTCTTGAACGCGCGCCCAACGCCATGCGCGACATCTCCCGCCAGCATCATGAAGTCCTTCGCCTCGCCCGGCCGCTCGCAACAGCTGTCGGGCGCGACGACCTTCTGGATCAGCCGCACGATTTGCGTGCCCCCCTGAAAGAACTGCACCCCGCCGGCACAGCCACGCTGCATCGTCGCGCACGGCGAACTGTCCTCGACCGCCATCGCCCCCGCGCCGGTGAGATACGGATTGGACGGTTTCGGTCGGTTCAGCACGACCTCGTTGGGATAGGGCAGCGCCTGCGACGGCAGGGGCTTGCCGCACACGACGATGTCGTTGGGATCGACCGCCTTGCCGCGCCGCGTGCACGGCTCGTTCGCGACGGGCTGGAGAATCGAAAAGGCGGTCGGCGCCGCCGGCGCTGGCGGGGCGGGGGTCGCGGCTTGCGCGGCGAGGAGCAGCACGATCATGGACGCGATACTCCGCTGCAATCATGGCCGATTTCAGGCGATCCTGGCGACACCCAAGCGCGGCAGGTCGATCGCCGGGCAACGGTCCATCACGACCTTGAGCCCCGCCGCCTCGGCGCGCGCCGCCGCGGCCTCGTCGACGACGCCCAATTGCAGCCACACCGCCTTGGCGCCCGCCGCGATCGCCTCGTCGACCGCATCGCCTGCGGCGGCCGAATTGCGGAAGATGTCGACCAGGTCGATCGGCTCGCCGATCTGCGTTAGGTCGCGAAACACGAATTCGCCGTGGAGATGCTCGCCGGTGATCTGTGGGTTGACCGGGATCACGCGATAGCCATGCTCCTGCAGCGTCCGCATCACGCGGTAGGACGGGCGATCGGGCCGGTCCGACGCGCCGACCAGCGCGATCGTGCGGGTCTCCTCGAGCAGGGTGCGCAGATCGCTATCGCTGGTGAGCGGCATCAGGCCTGTCCTTCGATCCAGCCGGCGACGGCGCCGGCAATCTGCTTGAACGCCACGGCTTCAGGGCCGTTCCCCGTCACCGGCGGCTGGCCGGCGTCGGATGCCACGCGCACGCGCATGTCGAGCGGGATGCGGCCAAGGAACGGCAGCCCCAATTCCTTCGCCGCCGCCTCCGCCCCGCCGCTGCCGAACGGATCGGACACTTCGCCGCACGACGGGCAGACATAGCCCGCCATATTCTCGATCAGGCCGATGATCGGCACGCCCGCCTTGACGAACAGGTCGATCGCGCGCCGCGCGTCGATCAGCGCGAGGTCCTGCGGGGTCGAGACGATCACCGCGCCGGTCGGGCGGTATTTCTGGATCATCGTCAGCTGGACGTCGCCGGTGCCCGGCGGCAGATCCATCACCAGCGTGTCGGCCGCACCCCAATTGGCGTCCATCATCTGCGTCAGCGCGCCGGCCGCCATCGGCCCGCGCCAGGCGATCGCCTGGTCGGCGGTGACGAGCATCCCCATCGACAGCAGCGGCACGCCGAACGGCGTCTGGACCGGGTTGAGCACCTTGTTGTGCGCGGTCGGCTTGAGATCGGCGACGCCCATCAGCCGCGGCTGCGACGGGCCGTAGATGTCGGCATCGACCAGCCCGACGCGCCGCCCCGCCTGATGCAGCGCGATCGCGAGATTGGCGGAGACGGTCGACTTGCCGACGCCACCCTTGCCGCTGCCGACCGCGATCGTCACGCGGCGCTGCCGCTGGCTGGTCAGCGCGACGCGCACCGTTTCGACCCCGTCCACCATGGCCGCCGCGCGGCGGACAGCCTCCTCGAGCGCGGCGTGGTCGGCTTCGTCGAGTCCGCTGACATCGACGATCACGCTCGCGCGCGCATCCTCGATCCTGCCGGTCGCGCGGGTGCCCGCGACGAGCGAAAGGGCGGCGTTGAGGGCGGCATCGGGCGAAATCGGATCGGTCATGCGCGCCAGATAGGCGTCGTGGACACGCTTGCCACTGTTTTTCGTCGCGAGCCGCCCCTATAAAGAGACCATGACGATCCTATCGCGCTGGTTTCCACGCCCTTCCCTCCAATCCGCCGATGGCAAGGGCCCGTGGGGCAGCGGCGGCGGCGGGAGCGATGGCGACAAAGGCGACGGGCCGCGCAATCCCTGGGCGCAGCCCCCGGTCGGCAAGCCGCGCGGCACGACGGCGGGGCCGAGCGCGCTCGACGAATTCCTCAAGCGCGCACGCGGCGGCGGCAGCGGCCCGGGCGGCTTCGGCGGTGGCGGGCGACCGCGCATCCCCGGCGCGCCGAGCGCGACCAACCTGTGGCTGATCGCGGTCGGCGTGATCGTCGTCGCGTGGATCGTGCTGACCAGCTTCCACTCGATCGGACCGCAGCAGCGTGGCGTGGTCACCTTTCTCGGCCGCTATTCCGAGACGCTCGAGCCCGGCATCCGCGTGACGCTCCCCGCGCCGTTCGTCGACGTGGCGAAGGTCGACGTCGCCGCGATCAACACCGAGACCTTCCCCGATGAAGGCGATGGTGGCTCCGAGACCGACAAACTGATGCTGACCAGCGACCAGAACATCGTCGATCTCGATTATTCGGTGCGCTGGCAGATTTCCAATCCGCAGGACTTCGCCTTCCAGATCGCCGATCCGCGCAGCACGCTGCGCGCCACCGCGATGAGCGCGATGCGCGCGGCGGTCGCCACCGCGACGCTCGACGACGCGATCGGCAGCGGGCGCAACGCGATCGAGGTCAAGGTCCAGCAATCGATGCAGGACATTCTCGACGGCTATAACGCCGGCATCCGCATCCAGGGCGTCGCGATCCGCGGCGCGCAGGCGCCGGCGCAGGTGTCCGACGCGTTCAAGGAAGTCTCGGCCGCGCAGCAGCAGGCGCAGAGCGACATCAGCAAGGCGCGCGGCTATGCGCAGCAGGTGCTCGCCAAGGCGCAGGGCGAGGCCGCGGCGTTCGACGTGATCTACGCCCAGTACAAGCTCGCCCCCGACGTGACGCGCAAGCGCATGTATTACGACACGATGGAGCAGGTTCTGTCCAAATCCGATAAGACGATCATCCAGGCCCCCGGCGTCGTGCCGTATCTGCCGCTGCCCGGGATCGCCAAGCGCCTGCCCGACGCCGTGCCCGCCGCGCCAGCGCAGGGAGCAGCCCAGTGAACCGCACTCTGCTCCGCAATCCGATCACGCTCGGCATCGTCGCGCTGCTCCTGCTGATCGTCGCCGCGAGTTCGGTCGCGATCGTCCCCGAGACGCGCCAGGCGGTGATCCTGCGCTTCCAGCAGCCGGTCGCGACGATCAACGAATATCGCCCCAACGAGGTGTTTGGCCGCACCGGCGCCGGGATCAACTTCCGCGTCCCGTTCATCGACCGGCTCGTCTGGGTCGACAAACGCGTGCTCGACGTCGAGCTCGACAACCAGCCCGTGCTCTCGACCGACCAGACCCGGCTCGAGGTCGACGCCTATGCCCGCTTCCGCATCGTCGATCCATTGAAGGCGGTGATCTCGACCGGCAGCACCTCGGTCACCGAACAGCGCGTCAAGGATCAGCTCCAGCCGCTGTTCAGCTCGTCGCTGCGCAACGAGCTCGGCAAGCGTCCGTTCGCGGCCTTGCTCAGCCCCGAGCGCACGCAGGTGATGGGCAATATCCGCGCCGGGCTGCAGCGGCTCGCCTCGCAATACGGCGTGCAGATCGTCGACGTCCGCATCAAGCATGCCGACCTGCCGACCGGCACGCCGTTCGACAGCGCGCTCAACCGGATGCGCACCGCGCGCCATCAGCAGGCGCTGACGATCCAGGCGCAGGGCGCGCAGACCGCGCAGATCATCTCGGCGCAGGCCGATGCGCAGGCGGCGCAGATCTATGCCGCGGCCTTCAACAAGGATGCCGAGTTCTACGATTTCTATCGCGCGATGCAGTCGTATCGCTACACCTTCGCGCAGGACGGCAAGGGCTCGACGAGCTTGGTGCTGTCGCCCGACAATGCCTATTTGAAGGAATTCCAGGGCCGCCGCTGAGTCGGTGGCCCCGGAACGGCTCATCGGCCGTTCATATTCAAACGCCGTTCAGTTATGCCGACTATTGAAGTGACGATTGTCGCCCGATGGTAGACGAGAGGAAATGACCCAAGTGCGCTACGCTTACGCCATCACCGCAGCCCTCCTCCTGAGCGGGACCGCCACCGCGATCGCGCTGCCGACCGTCTCGGGCGCGCAAACCGCCCAGAACGAGCCCGCCGTCATGGCCGCCGCCGCCCCCAAGCCCGGCGCGCCGATGAGCTTTGCCGATCTCGTCGCGCGGCTGCAGCCTGCGGTCGTCAATATCTCGACCAGCCAGCACATCACCCAGGCGCAGCCCGCCAACCCGTTCGCCGGCACCCCGTTCGAGGGCCTGTTCGGCCAGCAGCAGGGCCAGGGCGGCGGCGGCACGCCGACGACGCGCGAGGCGACCTCGCTCGGCTCGGGCTTCATCATCTCGCCCGACGGCTATGTCGTCACCAACAACCACGTCGTCGCGGCGGGCGCCAAGGGCGCGACGGTCGATTCGATCACCGTGACGATGACCGACCGCAAGGAATATGTCGCCAAGCTGATCGGCCGCGATCCGACCTCGGACCTCGCTTTGCTCAAGATCGACGCGAAGAACCTGCCGTTCGTCAAGTTCGGCGATTCGGACTCGGCGCGCGTCGGCGACTGGGTCGTCGCGATCGGCAACCCGTTCGGCCTCGGCGGCACGGTGACCGCGGGGATCGTCTCGTCGCTCCACCGCGTGACCGGCGCGGGCGCCTATGATCGCTTCATCCAGACCGATGCCGCGATCAACCAGGGCAATTCGGGCGGCCCGATGTTCGATCTCAACGGCAATGTGATCGGCATCAACTCGCAGATCCTCGGCAGCCAGGGCGGCGGCAATATCGGCATCGGCTTCGCGATCCCCGCGACCGACGCGAAGCCCGTCATAGAAAAGCTGATGAAGGGCACCAAGATCGCGCGCGGCTATCTCGGCGTCGGCCCGCAGCCGATCGACGACGATCTCGCCTCGTCGTTCGGCCTCGCCAAGAACAAGGGCGAACTGCTGCGCAGCATCGAGCCCGGCCAGCCCGCCGACAAGGCCGGCCTCAAGGTCGGCGACATCGTGCTGCGCGTCGGCGGCAAGGACGTGAACCCCGACCAGTCGCTCTCCTACCTCGTCGCCAACGTGACGCCGGGCACGCGCGTCCCGCTCGACATCATCCGCCAGGGCAAGCCGCAGACGATCATCGCGACGATCGGCACGCGCCCCTCGGAGGATGCGCTGCTCGCCCAGGCCAATGCCGAGGCCGACAGCGACATGTCCGACGATGGCGATACGCCCAATGTCGGCCAGGCGGCGTCGAACCCGCTCGGCGTGACCGTCGCGACGCTGACCCCGCAGATCGCGCGCACCTTCAACATCGATTCGTCGGTGCACGGTGTCGTGATCGGCATGGTCGATCCGTCGAGCGACGCGGGCGCCAAGGGCCTCAAGCGCGGCGACGTGATCATCTCGGCGAACGGCGTGCCGGTCGCCACCCCGGCGGCGCTCGGGTCGATCGTGATGCAGGCCAAGGGCGCAGGCCGCTCGCAGGTGGCGCTGTATGTCGTGCGCGGGCGTCAGCCGGCGTTCTTCATCGGCGTGAAGCTCAAGAAGTAAGGTCACGGCAAAAAGCCCCTCCCCTTCAGGGGAGGGGTTGGGGTGGGGCTGTAATGGGCACCCGCTCTCTGCGAGACCTCCCCCACCCCCAACCCAGTGCCGGGCCGGTCAGGCTCCCAGCCTGACCTAAACCGCGCGGGGCGCGGTTTACCCGGCACTCCTGAAGGGGAGGGGCTAAAAGGCTTCCGTCGGCCAGCATTTCGCGCGATAGCTACGCGTCGAAACTTCGCGAGGCCGCATGACCGACACGACCAGCATCTTCATCGGCGCAGGCCCCGGGGGCGCCAACCCGCAGCAGCTCGAACTCAAGCGCGCCAACCGCCACGGCCTGATCGCGGGCGCGACCGGCACCGGCAAGACCGTCACCGTCCAGGGCATCATCGAAGGCTTTTCGCGCGCCGGCGTCCCGTGCTTCGTCGCGGACGTGAAGGGCGACCTATCGGGCCTCGCGATGGCCGGCTCCCCCACCGCCAAGAACCACGACATCTTCGCCGCGCGCTCCAAGGAAATCGGCGACGACGCCTGGGCCTATGCCGATACGCCGGTGCAGTTCTGGGACCTGTACGGCGAACAGGGCCACCCGATCCGCACCACCATCTCCGAAATGGGCCCGCTGCTGCTGTCGCGCTTGATGGACCTCAACGAAGTCCAGGAAGGCGTGCTGACGATCGCCTTCCACGTCGCCGACAAGGACGGGCTGCTGCTGATCGACTTGGACGATCTGCAGGCGATGCTGGTCGATTGCGCCGGGCGCGCCGACGAACTCACCACCACTTACGGCAACGTCTCGAAGCAATCGATCGGCACGATCCAGCGCGCGCTGCTCCAGCTGCGTTCGCAGGGCGGTGAGCATTTCTTCGGCGAGCCCGCGCTCGATCTCGACGATTTCATCGGAGTGGACGAGAAGGGCAGGGGGATCGTCAACGTGCTCGCCGCCGACAAATTGATGGCGAGCCCGAAGCTCTATTCGACCTTCCTGCTGTGGTTGATGAGCGAGCTGTTCGAACACCTCCCCGAGGTCGGCGATCCCGACAAGCCGAAGCTCTGCTTCTTCTTCGACGAAGCGCATCTGCTGTTCGACGCCGCGCCCAAGGCGCTGCTCGAGAAGATCGAGCAGGTCGTGCGGCTGATCCGCTCGAAGGGCGTCGGCATCTATTTCATCACGCAGAACCCGATCGACATTCCCGACACCGTCGCCGGGCAGCTCGGCAACCGCGTCCAGCACGCGCTGCGCGCCTTTACGCCGCGCGACCAGGCGGCGGTGAAGTCGGCAGCGACGACCTTCCGCGCCAATCCTGGCGTCGATGTCGAGACCGCGATCACCGAGTTGAAGGTCGGCGAGGCGCTGGTCTCGCTGTTGCTCCCCGACGGATCTCCCTCGCCCGTCCAGCGCACGCTGATCGCGCCGCCTGCCTCGCGCGTCGGGCCGGTCACCCCGGTCGAGCGCGGCGTGATGATCTCGACCGATCCGGTCGGCAGCAAATACGACACGCTGGTCGATCGCCAGTCGGCCGAGGAAATGCTCGGCGCGAAGGCCCAGGAAGCCGCCGCCGCTGCGGCCGAAGCCAAAGCGAAGACCGAAGGCGACAAGGCGGCTGCAGCGCAAGCCAAGGCCGATGCAGTCGCCGCCAAGGAGGCCGAGCGCCAGCGGATCGCCGCGCAGCGCGAGGCCGATCGCCAGGCGCGGCTACAGGCGCAGCAAGCCGCCGCCGAAGCGAAGGCGGCCGCCAACTCGCCGTGGAACCGCGCGATCACCTCGGCGACGCGCTCGGCAAGCTCGGCGGTCGGGCGTCAGGTCGCCAACGAAGTGTCGAAGGCGGTGTTCGGTTCCTCGCGCGGTGCCGCGGGCGGGATCGTCGGCAGCTTGGTGCGCGGCGTGCTCGGCGGGCTGTTCAAGGGGCGGTGAGGGGCTGACGCCGCGCCAAGGTCCCGCCACCCCGGCGAAGGCCGGGGCCCAGTAGCGAGACGCTGATCGGGAAACGCTCCGCGCGATCACGCCGACCCGCGCGACTGGGCCCGGCCTTCGCCGGGGTGCGGCTTCGGTTATGCGATGACGCCTGCTGCCGCCAAGGCGTCGAGCGCGTCCTTGGACAGCCCCAAAGCCTCCGCCAGCGCTTCGCGCGTATCCGCCCCGGCGCGCGGCGGCGCGCGGTCGTAACTGGCGGGGGTCTCCGACAGCTTCGCCGGGAAGCCGACGACCTGCAGCGGCGTGCCATCGACGCGCGCCATCGCCTGGACGGTCTCGCGATGCGCGACCTGCGGATCGGCGAAGATCTCGGGGAGCCCAGCGACCTTGCCCGCGGGCAGCTTCGCCGCCTCCATCGCCGCGACGAGATCGTCCGATCGCCACTGCGCCACCGCCGGCGCGAGATGCGCGTGGAGCGCTTCGCGATGCTCGCTGCGCAGCGCTACGCTGGCGAAGCGCGGATCGTCGCCCAGAGTGCTCAGCCCCAGCACGCGCAGGAAATCGCGGAACTGGCGGTCGTTCCCCAGCGCCACGACGATCGCGCCATCGGCGGTCTCGTAGTCACGATACGGCACGATGTTGGGATGATCGTTGCCGCGCCGCACCGGCACCGTGCCGCCGTTGAGCCAGTTCGACGCCTGGTTCGACAGCATCGCCAGCTGCGTGTCGAGCAACGCGCAGTCGACATGCTGCCCGTGCCCCGTCGCATCGCGGTGGCGCAAGGCGGCGAGGATCGCGACGGTCGCATAGGTGCCGGTGAACAGATCGACGATCGGCACGCCGACCTTCATCGGCGGCCCGTCGGCCTCGCCGGTGACGCTCATCAGCCCGCCCATCGCCTGGATCAGGAAGTCGTAGCCGCCTTTGTCCTTGTACGGCCCGTCCTGCCCGAAGCCGGTGATCGAGCAATAGACGAGCCGCGGATTGATCGCGGCGAGGCTCGCATAATCGAGCCCGTATTTGGCGAGCCCGCCGACACGGAAATTCTCGACCAGCACGTCGCTCTGCGCCGCCAGGCGGCGGATCAGATCGGCGCCCGCAGGCTGTGCGAGATCGATCGCGAGCGAGCGCTTGTTGCGATTGGCGCAGAGATAATAGGCCGAATCGCCCGAATCATCGGCGAGCGCGGGCGGCCCCCAGCGGCGCGTGTCGTCGCCTTGCCCGGGCTGCTCGATCTTGAGCACCTCGGCGCCGAGATCGCCGAGCATCTGCGTCGCCCACGGCCCCGCCAGCACGCGCGACAGATCGAGCACCTTGACCCCGGCGAGCGCGCCTTGCGTCTCAGGCATCGGCGCGCGTCAGCCGTGCGAGCACGACGCCTTCCTGCGTCTGTCCGCCGACCTCGACGTTGAGCTCGGCGACGGTGCCATCGAACGGCGCGGTCAGGTTGTGCTCCATCTTCATCGCCTCGAGCGTGACGAGTTTCTGGCCCTTGGCGACGCTGTCGCCCGCGGCGACATCGACCGCGATGATGCGGCCCGGCATCGGCGAAAGGATCGCACCGTCGGCGGCAGCGCCCGTCGCGGTGCCGCGCGGTTGGTACAGTCGATAGCTACGCCCTTCGCCGAGGAAGAAGCTGACGACTTCGTCCTGTGGCGGGCCGTCGTCGATCATCAGGTCGGCGACGACATGCACCGCGCCTGCATCGTCGACGATCCGCACATCGGACCGCGCCGTCGCATTGAGCCGCAGACCGATCGCATCGTCCCACACGCCAACCATCGGCCGCGCCGCGAGCGCCGCGGCGGCGTCGCGCAGGTGCGTCGACTGCGGTGCGGGCGGCACCGTTAGTACCTCGCCACGCCGCTCGATCAGGCCGGTGTCGATCGTCGCCGCGCCGAAGTCCGCATCCTCGCAAATCCGCGCAAGGAAGCCGGCATTGGTCCGCACCGGCCAGACCTCGACATCGCTCGTCGCGTCCCACAAGGCCGCGATCGCTGCCGACCGATCTTCCGCATGAACGATGATCTTGGCGATCATCGGATCGTAGAAGGGCGAGACCTCGCCCGCTTCCTCGACCCCGGTCTCGATCCGCGCGAAGCGCGGCAGGCGCAGATGCTCGAGCGTACCGGTCGAGGGCAGGAAGCCGCTCGCCGGATTCTCCGCATACAGCCGCGCCTCCATCGCCCAGCCGCTGATGCTCAACTCCTCCTGCGGCTTCGGCAGCGCCTCGCCGCTCGCCACGCGCAGCTGCCATTCGACCAGATCGACCCCGGTGATCTCCTCGGTCACCGGATGCTCGACCTGGAGCCGCGTGTTCATTTCCATGAACCAGATGCGGTCGGCGCGCAGGCCTTCGCTCGCATCGGCGATGAACTCGATCGTCCCCGCGCCGACATAGGCGACCGCCCTGGCCGCCTTGACCGCTGCGGCACAGATCGCCTCCCGCGTCGCGACGTCCATCCCCGGCGCGGGGGCTTCCTCGATCACCTTCTGGTGGCGGCGCTGAAGCGAGCAGTCGCGCTCGAACAGATGGACGACATTGCCGTGGCTGTCGCCGAACACCTGCACCTCGATGTGGCGCGGCGAGAGGATGTATTTCTCGATCAGCACGTCGGTATTGCCGAACGACGACGCCGCCTCGCGCTGGCACGAGAGCAATGCATCGGAGAACTCGGCGGGATCGTCGACGCGCCGCATCCCCTTGCCGCCACCGCCCGCGACCGCCTTGATCAGCACGGGATAGCCGACCGCCGCCGCTTCCGCCGCCAGCCGCTCGGGCGACTGGTCGGCGCCGAGATAGCCCGGCGTCACCGGCACGCCCGCCGCGATCATCCGCTCCTTGGCGGCGTCCTTGAGGCCCATGGCGCGGATACTGTCGGGGTTGGGGCCGACCCAGACGATCCCGGCGTCGATCACCGCCTGCGCGAAGTCGGCATTCTCGGAAAGGAAGCCATAGCCCGGATGGATCGCCTCGGCGCCCGTGGCTTTCGCCGCGGCAATGATCTTCTCGCCCACCAGATAGCTTTCGCGTGCCGGCGACGCGCCGATATGCACCGCTTCATCGGCCTGCCGGACATGGAGCGCCTTGGCGTCGGCGTCCGAATAGACCGCGATCGTCCGCACCCCCAGCGCCTTGGCGGTGCGGATGATGCGGCAGGCGATCTCGCCGCGATTGGCGATGAGCAGAGACTGGATCATGCGTGTCTATCCGTCGCCCCGGCGCAGGCCGGGGCCGTTACGATGAAAGAGCCGCCGCGCGCACAGGCGCAGCGGCCCCGGCCTGCGCCGGGGCGACGGGTGGAGGTCATCCCTCGCAGCCCGTTGTGCGCGAGGACCAGGTCAGATTCTGGATCTTCCAGCTGCCGCCTTCGCGCACCAGGTCGAAATGGTCGTAGCCGCAATGGTGGAGCTTGCCGTCGATGCGGAAGGTGTAGGGGCTCCACACCATCGCGATGTCGCCATCGACTTCGACCGCGGCGTCGGAGAGCCGCTCGTCATAGCGCTCGGGACCGGGGGCGAAGCGCGCCAGCAACTCCTCGCGGCTCGAATGCGTGATCTTGCGCGTGCCGTCGGCCTGCTCGGCGACCGCGGTGGCGGTGGCATCGCTGCGCAGCGTCTGGCCGATCGCCGCGGCGTCGCGCGCAGCGATCCCGGCGAGCAGCGCGTTGACCGGCGCCATCACCTGCGCCTCCTCGGTGCCGGGGGGCGGCAGGCCGGTGCCCTTGACGATCGGCTGCACCGGGGTGGTTTGCGACGACATTTGCGCGGCAAGCGCGAGGGCGAAGATCAGGGGCATAAGGCTTCCTAAGATCCTCCCCGGCACGGGGAGGGGGACCATGGGCATTCAGCGAATGGTGGAGGGGGCGCGCCGCGAGCGCAACGCTTGTTGCGGCCCTCCTCCACCACCAGCCTGAAGAAGGCTGGCGGTCCCCCTCCCCGTGCCGGGGAGGATCGAAGGCCGCCCGCCTCCATCACATCCGGAACACGCCGAACGCCGGGCGCTCGGGGATCGGCGCGTTGAGCGTGGCGGCGAAGGCGAGGCCGAGGACGTCGCGCGTCTGCGCCGGGTCGATGATGCCGTCGTCCCACAGCCGCGCCGTCGCGTACCAGGGATTGCCCTCGTCTTCGTATTTCTGGCGGATCGGCGCCTTGAACGCCTCGGCCTGCTCGTCCGACCAGCCATCGGCATCGCGGTGGACCGTCGCCAGCACCGACGCAGCCTGCTCGCCACCCATCACCGAGATACGGCTGTTGGGCCAGGAGAACAGGAAACGCGGCGAATAGGCGCGCCCGCACATCCCGTAATTGCCCGCGCCGAAGCTGCCGCCGATCAGCACGGTGATCTTTGGCACGGTAGCGGTCGCCACCGCGGTGACGAGCTTGGCGCCGTGCTTGGCGATCCCCTCGGCCTCATATTTGCCGCCGACCATGAAGCCCGAGATGTTCTGCAGGAACAGCAGCGGGATGCGCCGCTGGCAGGCGAGCTCGATGAAATGCGCGCCCTTCTGCGCGCTCTCCGAGAACAGCACGCCGTTATTGGCGAGGATCGCGACCGGTATCCCCCAGATATGCGCGAAACCACAGACCAGCGACGTCCCGTACAGCGCCTTGAACTCGTGGAATTCCGACCCGTCGACCAGCCGCGCGATGATCTCGTGCACGTCGTACGGTGCGCGCACGTCGCTCGGCACGATGCCGTACAGCTCCTCGGCATCGAATTTCGGCGGCCGCGGCTCCTTGAGATTGACGTCGCCCCCGCACTGCGGCTGCAGCGTCGAAACGATGTCGCGCACGATCGTCAGCGCATGTTCGTCATTCTCGGCGACATGATCGACCACGCCCGAGCGCCGCCCATGCGTATCCGCGCCGCCCAGTTCCTCGGCCGAGATCACCTCGCCCGTCGCCGCCTTCACCAGCGGCGGCCCGGCGAGGAAGATCGTGCCTTGGCCGCGCACGATGATCGTCTCGTCGGACATGGCGGGAACATAGGCCCCGCCCGCGGTGCAGCTCCCCATCACGCACGCGATCTGCGGAATGCCCTTGGCGCTCATGTTCGCCTGGTTGAAGAAGATCCGCCCGAAATGGTCGCGGTCGGGGAAGACCTCGGCCTGGTGCGGCAGGTTCGCGCCGCCCGAATCGACGAGATAGATGCACGGCAGCATGTTGGCCTCCGCGATCTCCTGCGCGCGGAGATGCTTCTTGACGGTCAGCGGATAGTAGGTCCCGCCCTTCACCGTCGCATCGTTGCACACGACCATGCACTGCCGCCCCGACACGCGCCCGATCCCGGCGATCACACCCGCGCCCGGCACCTCGTCGTCGTACAGCCTGTTGGCCACCAGCTGGCCGATCTCGAGGAAGGGCGAACCCGGGTCGAGCAGCCGCTCGACGCGCTCGCGCGGGAGCAGCTTGCCGCGTGCGGTATGGCGCTCGCGGCTCTTCTCGGTGCCGCCGAGCGCTGCCTGCGCGACATCGGCGCGAAGCCGCTCGACCAGGGCGCGATTGTGCGCGGCATTGGCGCGGAAGGTCTCGCCATCGGCGCTGAGCTTGGTGTCGAGGACGGGAGCGCTCAAAGCGGGCTTCCTGCTTGCGGTATCCGTTGCATATGAAACTGCCTAGCGATCCGCGACCGCGAAGGAAAGCCGATTGGCAGACGCCGTGGAGCGCGTATACCGCCACCCAAAACCGATGGTTGCAGAGGAAACTTGTCCATGAAGCGCTTGCCCCTTCTTTCGATCGCCTTGCTCGCCAGCTCGGCGATCGCCACCGGCGTCGCCGCGCAAATGGCGGGCACGCAATCGGGCGTCGACCCCGCGCTGATCGACAAGAGCGTCAAGCCGGGCGACAATTTCGACGATTACGCCAACGGCACATGGCGCAAGACCGCCGAGATCGAGCCGGCGCGTTCGTCGACCGGAGTCGGGGTCGAAGTGTCGAAGGTGGCCGAAGCGCGCAACGCGACGATCATCCAGGACGCCGCCAAGGCCAACGCCGCCCCCGGCACCAGCCAGCGCCTGATCGCCGACTATTACGCCGCCTATAACGACACCGCCGCGATCGAGGCGCGCGGCGTCGCTCCGCTCAAGGCGCAGATCGCGCCCTATTACGCGCTGCGCGACAAGGCCGCGCTCGCGAAGGTGATGGGTGCGCAGATGCGCGCCGACACCGACCCGTTCAACAACAACAATTACGCCAGCACGACCAACCTGTTCGGCCTGTTCGTCTCGCAGGATCTCAACCAGCCCAAGCGCAACACGCCCTACCTGATGCAGGGCGGCCTCGGCCTCGCCGACCGCGACTATTACCTCTCGCAGACCCCGCAAATGGCCGAGCTGCGCGAAGGCTACAAAGCGTATCTGACGCAGATCTTCGGCCTCGCGGGCCTGAGCGATCCGGCGGCCCGCGCCGCCCGCGTCTTCGCGCTCGAAATGAAGATCGCCGCCGCGCAGACCGACATCGAAGCGAGCCAGGACGCTAGCAAGGGCGACAATCCGTGGACCCGAGCCGACTTCGCGCGCAAGGCCCCCGGCCTCGACTGGGCGGCGTACTGGGCCGCCGCGGGCATCCCGGCGGGCCAGCAGGACTTCATCGCCTGGCAACCCGATGCGATCACCAAGCTCTCCGGCCTGGTCGCGAGCGAGCCGCTCGCCGACTGGCAGGACTGGCTGACCGCGCACCGCATCACCGCGGTCGCCTCGGTCCTCCCCAAGGCGTTCGACGATGCGCGCTTCGCCTTCTACGGCAAGCAGCTCAACGGCACCCCCGCGCAACAGACGCGCGACAAGCGCAGCATCGCCGCGGTCAACGGAGCGCTCGGCGACGAGGTCGGCCGGCTCTACGCCGGGCGCTATTTCTCGGCGCAGTCGAAGGCCGAGATCCAGACGATGGTCAAGAACATCGTCGGCGCGTTCGACCAGCGCATCCAGAAGCTCGACTGGATGACCCCCGGGACCAAGGCTGAGGCACGCCGCAAGCTGTCGGTGCTGTATGTCGGCGTCGGCTATCCCGACCATTGGCGCGCCTTCCCCAAGTTCGCGGTCGATGCGAAGGACCCGATCGGCAATCTCGAACGCGCCGATCAGGCGTTCTATCGCTACCAGATCGGGAAGCTCGGCAAGGCGCCCGACCGCACCGAATGGTGGATGACCCCGCAGACGGTGAACGCGGTCAACCTGCCGCTGCAGAACGCGCTCAACTTCCCTGCCGCGATCCTGCAGGCGCCGTATTTCGACGCGAAATACGATGCCGCGGCCAATTACGGCGCGATCGGCGCGGTGATCGGGCACGAGATCAGCCACAGCTTCGACAATCTCGGTGCCGATTTCGATTCGACCGGCAAATATCGCAACTGGTGGACGCCTGCCGATCTCGCGCGGTTCGAGCAGGCGGGGTCGGCGCTCGCGGCGCAATATGATGCCTATGAGGCGCTTCCCGGGCTCCACCTCAAGGGCAAGCAGGAGCTCGGCGAGAACATCGCCGACACCGCCGGCCTGACCGCGGCGTACGAGGCGTATCGCGCGTCGTACGGCGGCAAGGAGCCGCCGGTGATCGACGGGATGACCGGCGACCAGCGCTTCTTCCTGGCGTTCGCGCAGAGCTGGCGCACCAAGATGCGCGACAAGGCGCTGCGCGCGCGGATCGCGACCGACGTCCATGCGCCGGCGATGTTCCGCGTGCTGACGGTGCGCAACCTCGACGCCTGGTATCCGGCGTACAAGGTGCAGCCGAGCGACAAGCTCTACCTCGCGCCCGGCGCGCGCGTTCACGTCTGGTGAGACCAGCGGCCCCCGGTGAAAGCCGGGGGCCGTCTTTCGGCGTTAGAGCGCGAGCTTCCAGTCCCAGCCGAGCGGATCGCCGTCCATCACCTCGACCCCGGCGGCGGCGAGCTCGTCGCGAATCGCGTCCGACGCCGCGAAATCCTTGGCCGCCCGCGCATCCTTGCGCGCCAGGAGCAGCGCATCGACCCCGCTGTCGTCGAGCGTCGCGCCGATCGGCCGCAGCCGCAGCGCCGCGCGCTTGAGCGTCACCAACTCGAGCCCGAGCACCGCATCGAAATCCTCGAGCGCGCGCAGCCGCGTCGCCGGCGACAGCCGCTTGTCGGCGAGCATCGCGTCGAGCGCGATCAGGCCGCGCGGCGTGTTGAGATCGTCGCTCACCGCTTCGTCGAGCTGCGCGAGATACGGCTCGGCATCGCCCTTCAGCACATAATCGTCGCGTGCGCGCAGCGCGTCGCGCGCGATCACCAGCCGCTTGAGCCGCGTGAAGGCGGCGGCGAGATTCTCCCAGGTGAATTCGAGCTCGCTGCGATACTGCGCCTGCAGGCACATCAGACGATAGGCGAGGGGGTGGACGCCGGCATCGACCAGCGTCTGCAGCCGCAGGAAATCCCCGCTAGACTTCGACATCTTGGCGCCGCGCCCTTCGATATTTTTGGCGACGAGAAAATTGTTGTGCATCCAGATCCGCGCACCACTGTCGTCGCAGCCGCAGAACGACTGGTTCTGCGCGATCTCGTTGGGATGGTGGATCTCGCGGTGGTCGATCCCGCCGGTATGGATGTCGAACGGGTGGCCGAGATGCTGGCGGCTCATCACCGAGCATTCGAGATGCCAGCCCGGTGCGCCCGGCCCCCACGGCGAATCCCATTCCATCTGGCGCTGCTCGCCCGGCGGCGAGCGCCGCCAGATCGCGAAGTCCTGCGGATGGCGCTTGCCCGAAACGGGGTCGATCCGGCTTTCGCCCTCATCCGACACCGCGCGCGCCAGGCTGCCGTAGTTCGGCACGCGCGTCGTGTCGAAATAGAGCCCGCCGTCGATGAGATAGCAGTCCTTCTCGATCGCCTGCGCGAAGGCGATCATCTGCGGGATATGCTCGGTCGCGACGGTCCACTCCGCCGGCGGATCGATGTTGAGCCGTGCGACGTCGTCCTTGAACGCCTGCGTGTAATGCGCCGCGATTTCCCAGATCGACCGGGCTTCCGCCGCCGCCGCCTTCTCCATCTTGTCGTCGCCGGCATCGGCGTCCGAGGTCAGATGGCCGACGTCGGTGATGTTGATGACGTGCTTGGTCGGATAGCCCTTCCAGCGCAGCACGCGCCCCAGCGTATCGGCGAACAGGAAGGCGCGCATGTTGCCGATATGCTGATAATTGTAGACCGTCGGCCCGCAGGTATAGACCCGCACCAGCGCCGGATCGATCGGCACGAAGCGCTCGAGGCTGCGCGTGAGGCTGTTGTAGAGCGTGAGCGGGGTTGCGGTCATCCCGCTCGCTTACAGACCGGGCGAGCCCAAAGTCACGTAAAAGGTGACGGATCGCTTGAAACTTGGGCACCTCCCGTGTAGGGCGCTCGCCTTGCGACGCGGGCCGTGGGTTTGCGGCGGCGCTTTTCTATCGATTCGGAGCTGTTCGGTTTTATGCAAATCATCGTACGCGACAACAATGTCGACCAGGCGCTGCGCGCGCTCAAGAAGAAGCTGCAGCGCGAGGGCGTCTATCGCGAGATGAAGCTGCGCCGGCATTACGAAAAGCCGAGCGAGAAGCGTGCGCGCGAGCGTGCCGCTGCCGTGCGTCGCGCGCGCAAGCTCGAGCGCAAGCGCATGGAACGCGACGGCGCACGGTAAGATGACGAGGCGGGCCCGCGTGCCCGCTTTGCCTGCCTTCCGCCCGTAAAGACCTTCGACCGCCCGCCCGGGAGCCACCATGTCGATCACCGCTGTCCCGCTAAAGCCCGTGAAGCGGGGTATCCTGGTGTATCTGTGGGTTGGCGTCGCCGTGGCGCTGGTCGCCGCGGTCGCGCTGGCGTTCCAGACGCCGGTCGATCCCACGGCGGGGTTCCTGTCGCACAATGCGCGGGCGGCGGGGGTGAAGACCACGCCGTCGGGTCTGCAATATCAGGTGATGGCGCCGGGCACCGGCGCCTCCCCGACCGACGACGACGTCGCGCTGATCAACTATGAGGGGCGCCTGCTCGACGGCACGGTGTTCGACAAGTCGCAGCAGCCGACGCCGATGCCCGTCGCGGGCGTCGTGCCGGGGTTCAGCGAAGCGCTCAAGCTGATGCACAAGGGTGCGAAATATCGCATCTGGCTCAAGCCGAGCCTCGCTTATGCCGACAAGTCGCCCCCGGGCATCCCCGCCAATTCGACGCTCGTGTTCGATGTCGAGATGCTCGAATTCATCCCGATGAGCACCTATCGCCAGATCCAGCAGCAGCAGCAGATACTCCAGCAGCAGGGTGCTGCCGGTGGCATGCCCCCGGGCGCGGGCGGTCCGCCGGCCGGTCGCTGAGATGCGGATCGTCGTGTTCGCCGGTCTGATCGGTGCGATTCTGGTTCCCGCCGCGTCGCTCCAGGCAGCGCCGACCAAGCCCGTGCATCGCGCGGTTCCGGCCAAGTCGGCCGCGGTGGTGCCGCCGCTGAGCCCCGCCGAGGCCTTCCTCGCCAAGAACGCGAAGCTGCGCGGTGTCGTCACGACGCCGTCGGGCCTGCAATATCGCGTGCTGGCGCCGGGCGCCGGCCCCGCCAAGCCGACCGACGCCGACGTCGCGCTGGTCAATTATGTCGGCAAGCTGATCGACGGCTCGACCTTCGACCAGAGCAAGCAACCCACGCCGATGCCCGTCTCGGGCGTCGTGCCGGGCTTCAGCGAGGCGCTCAAGCTGATGCCCAAGGGCGCGAAGTATCGCGTCTGGATCAAGCCGAGCCTCGGCTATGGCGACCAGGCGACCGGCCCGATCCCGGCTGGCTCGGTGCTGGCGTTCGATATCGAACTGCTCGATTTCGTCTCGACCGCGCAGTTCGAGCAGATGCAGCAACAGGCGGCGTCGCCCGCCGCGCAATAGGTCCGCGGGCTGCTTTTCATACGCGCGCGCGCGGCGTATCACCCGCATGGACCGTTTTGAGATCGAAGGACGTCGATGCCGATCAAGCCCTTGCGTAAGGCCGTTTTTCCCGTTGGCGGGCTGGGGACGCGTTTTCTCCCGGCGACCAAGGCGATGCCCAAGGAAATGCTCCCGATCGTCGACCGTCCGTTGATCCAATACGCCGTCGACGAGGCGCTCGAGGCGGGGATCGAGCAGATGATCTTCGTCACCGGGCGCGGCAAGTCGGCGATCGAGGACCATTTCGACATCGCCTACGAGCTCGAGGCGACGATGGCGGCGCGCGGCAAGTCCTTGGACGCGCTCGACCAGACGCGGCTCGCGCCCGGCGCGGTCGCCTATGTGCGGCAGCAGGAGCCGATGGGGCTTGGTCACGCCGTGTGGTGCGCGCGCGACATCGTCGGCGACGAGCCGTTCGCGGTGCTGCTCGCCGACGATTTCATGCTCGGCAAGCCCGGCTGCCTCAAGCAGATGGTCGATGCGTACATGCAGGTCGGCGGCAATCTGATCTGCGCGCAGGAAGTCCCCGAGGACCAGACGCACATGTACGGCGTGATCACGCCGGGCGTGCGCAACGGCGCGCTGACCGAGGTCAAGGGGCTGGTCGAGAAGCCCGCGCCGGGCACCGCGCCGTCGAACCTCTCGGTGATCGGTCGCTACATCCTGCAGCCCGAGGTGATGCGCGTGCTCGAGAATCAGGGCAAGGGCGCCGGCGGCGAGATCCAGCTGACCGACGCGATGGCGCGGATGATCGGCGACCAGCCGTTCCACGGCCTGACCTTCGACGGCAAACGCTACGATTGCGGCGACAAGGCCGGCTATGTCACCGCCAACCTCTCGGTCGCGATCGAGCGCGTGGATATCGGCGCGACGGTGCGCGCCTTCGCGGTCGATCTGCTGCGCTGACCCGCGCTATTTCCCGCCGCTGAACTGCAGCAATGCGGCGGCGGCGGCCTTGCCGGCGTCGCTGTCGGGGGCGAGCGTCGCGGCTTGCTGCCACGCGGCGCGCGCGCCGGCTTCGTCCTTGGCGAACGCCGCGACGTTCCCCGCCTCGAGCTGGACCGCGGCGTCGTCGCTGCTGAGCCGCACCGCCTCGGCAATGTCATGCTGCGCGCGGACGACCTGGCGCTGCCGCCGCGCGAGCGTCGCCGAGAGCAGCCAGGCGAGCGGATCCTCGGGCACCTCGGCGATCGCACGGTCGAGATCGTCGCGCGCGCCGTCGAGATCGCCCCCCGCGACCATCGCGCGCGCGCGGTCGAGGTGCGCCTCACCGAGCGGCAGACCGGTCAGCGACCCGCCCGCCAGCGCGGCATCGAGCGCGGCGCGCGCCTTGGTCGCATCGCCCGATGCGAGCCAGGCGTTGCCGGCCTGCGCCCAATAATTGACCGCGCGGCCGTCGCCGGCCTTTTCGGCGGCGCGTGCTGCGGCCTCGAAGGCGGTCGCGGCGGCGGGCCAGCGCTGCTCGTTGGCATAGGCCATGCCGAGGCACTGCCCGGCAAGGAAACCGCCGCCCGCGAGCTGCCATTGCCCGGCCTCGGCCTCGGCCAGCGTCGGGTTGTTCTTGGCGAGATCGAGGCACTTTTCGTAGCGCTGCGACGGTGGCGGCGCGGGCGGGCCGATCGGTGCGGCGGCCTGCGCCAGCAGGAGCGGGGCGAACAGCAAGGGGGTCATAAAGCGGCCATCACACTTTCGAGCGTCGCCTCGAGCAACGCCAGGTCGGCGTCGCGCGACAGGCGGTGGTCGCCTCCCTTCACCAAGGTAAGCTGCACATCGGCTGAACAGAGTTGCTCGACCAGATGGATCGAACGGTTGGCGGGCACCTCGCTATCGGCCATGCCGTGGAGCAGCCGCACCGGCACGTCGATCGCGAGGCCGGCGAACAGCACGCGATTGGCCTCGCCCGATTGCCAGAAGGCGCGGGTATAGACCATCGGCAGATCGGCATAGCGCCCGACCTTTTCGAGCCGCCCTTCGGACAGGATCGCGAGCTTCTGGTCGACGGTGAAGCCCCAGTCAGTGAAATCCGGGGCGGCGGCGATCCCGACCAGCGCGGCGACCTTTTCGGGATGGTTTCGCGCGACGAGCAACATCAGCCAGCCGCCCATCGACGATCCGACCAGCACTGCGGGCCCGCTGGCGAGCGCGTCGAGCATCGCGACGACGTCGTCGCGCCAGCCGGCGAGCGTCTGTTGCTCGAACTCGCCCTCGCTGCTCCCGCAGCCGCCATAATCGAAGCGCAGATAGCGGCGCCCGGTGCGCTTCGCCCACGCCTCGAGCGCGAGCGCCTTGCTGCCCTCCATGTCCGAGCCATAGCCCGGCAGGAAGACGATCGTCGGGCCGGCGCCCTCGGTCAGGTGATAGGCGAGCGCGGGGCGGGCGGGGGTGGTTGGGAGCGTGTCGGTCATGGGGGCGGGGCTTAGCGCAAGATCGCCGGGGGGGAAATCGCGCTTTCCCGTCGCGCGTGCGTCCCGGACGTGAACGCTATTTCGCGTCCACGAAGGCGACCACCGCCGCCTTGAACGCCGCGGGTTGGTCGAGCATCACCATATGCCCGCTGTCGGCGACATCGACGAACGCGATGTGCGGCGCGCCGGCATATTGCTTGCGATAGAAGGCGTCGGTCAGCGCCTTGGGTCGCGTCGCTTCGGTCCAGGGATACAGCATCGTGATCGGCGTCGCGATCGCGGCGAGCGCGGGCCGCAGGTCGGTCGTCAGATCCTCGTACATCGCCTCGCCGGTGACGCGCGGATCGGCCGCCTTCGCCCAGCGCGCCATCGTGACGACGCTGTCCGGTTTGAGCGCCAGCCCGCGCGTCTGCGCCGTCGCCATCTCGTCGCTGAGCGGCTTGCCATAGCTGGCGATGATGCCGTCGCGCATCTTGGCGGCCTGCGGCGCGACCATCGCCGGGGTGACGTCGATCCCCGGGGGCGCCATCACCACGGAGAAAAAGGGCAGCGAATCGACGATCATCAACCGTGACAGGTCGGTCGGGTGCGCCTTCGCCAGCATCATACCGACCAGCCCACCCATCGAATGGCCGACCACCAGCGCGTCCTTGAGCTTCTCCGCCGCGATATAACCGTCGAGATCGGCGACGATTCCGTCGAGCATCCCGGGCTGCAGATTGGCGCCGGGATCGTCACCGCCGAAGCCGTTGACCTGCACCACGATGACGCGGTGCTTGGCTGCAAGCGCGGGTGCGACGCCGTCCCACACCGCGCGCGGAGAGGCGAGGCCGGGGATGAGGATGACCGGGCTGCCCTTGCCCATCGTCACGATCGAGATGTGCGGCAGCCGCACTTCGCGCGCCGGCGCGACCGGCGCGGCGAGCGCGGGCGTGGCGGGAAGCAGGGCGAGCGCGGCGAGCAGGCGGGCGATGATGGCAGACTTCACGATGCATCTCCTTTCGAGGGACTGGTGAAAATGGTTTCGATCGGGAGTTCGAACAGCTCGGCGATACGGAAGGCGAGCGGGAGCGAGGGATCGTAGCGTCCGGTCTCGATCGCGTTGACGCTCTGGCGCGACACGTCGAGCCGCTCGGCGAGATCGCCCTGGCTCCAGTTCCGCTCGGCGCGCAGCACCTTGAGGCGGTTGATCACCGCATCGCGCTCCGCTCGCCCGCCGTGACGATCAGCGCGCCGATTCCCTGGCAGGGGAACCACGCCAGCGGCACGGCAAACAGCGGCAGGTGCGGCGCGCCGGCATAGCTCTCCAGAAACCCCCACGCCGTCGCTGCCATCATGACGATTCCCGTCGCGATCAGCGCCTTTCGGATTTCGAGCAGGCGAATGTATTCGTCGCGCAGTTCGACGAAGAACCGCCCGTAAAACCAGAATATCAGCGACAGCGGGAATGCGGGCAACAGCGCGATCAGCCACAATGCCGGTCCGCTCGGCCGCAACCCGGCGATCAGCAACGGCAGCGCGACGATCAGCGCGAGATAGACGATCATCGTCGGGATAACGCGGCGGACATAGGCGCGCTCGGCGGGGTCGTGATCGCGAGTCATGCGTTGCGCCCGGTCATCACGGTGTTCGCGCACCGGCCCAGACCCAGGCCGCCGAACCATAGCACCGCGACATAATACGCTTCGACATGGCGGACGAGGTCGAACGCCTCGAGGAACCCCCACAGGGTCGCGGCGCTGAGCGCGAAGCCGCTCGCCCACAGCGTCTGGCGCACCATCAGCATGCGCAGATATTCATCCTGCTCTTCGACGAAATAGCGCCCGATCGCGGCGAACACGCCGATCAGCGGCAGCGCCGGCAGCACCGCGACGATCCAGGCGATCGGCCCGGCGACCAGCTGATGCTTGAAGCCATAGACCGCGCCGAGCAGGGCGGCGGCATAAAGCAGTGACAGCCAGATGACGCGGGCTTGGTAGCGGCGCGTGGCAGCGGTGCGCGACATGGAAAGCTCCCTTTCACTCTTGTGAAGGAGGCTTTACAGTAAAGCTCGCTTGTCTGTCAAGCGAGCTTTCCATGACGCGCTTGGTGCTGTGGGTGTGCCTCTCCGTCACCCCGGCCCTGTGCCGGGGTCCAGCGGGATACGCATGCTGCCCTTGGAGTACTCGCGGCACGGCGGACCCCGGGACAAGCCCGGGGTGACGTATTGGGGGCTTTCGAGCGCGTGCGACCTTACGCGCCCATCGCGCGCGCAACCGCCTCGGCGACCTTGATCCCATCGACCGCCGCCGACAGAATCCCCCCGGCATACCCAGCCCCTTCGCCCGCCGGGAACAGCCCCGCGGTGTTGAGGCTCTGGAAATCGTCGCCGCGGGTGATGCGGACGGGCGAGGAGGTGCGCGTCTCGACGCCGGTCAGCACCGCGTCGGGATGGTCGTAGCCGGGAATCTCGCGGCCGAACTGGACGAGCGCCTCGCGCATCGCGGTCACCGCGAATTCGGGCAGGCATTCCGCGAGGTCGGTCATGTGGACCCCCGGTTTGTACGACGGCACGACGCTGGCGAGCCTGGTCGAGGCGCGCCCGGCGAGGAAATCGCCGAGCAATTGCGCGGGCGCGGCATAGGTCGATCCGCCCGCGACGAAGGCGCGTGATTCCCAATGGCGTTGCAGCGCGATGCCGGCGAGCGGATCGCCGGGATAATCGCGCGCCGGGTCGATCCCGACGACGAGCCCCGAATTGGCGTTGCGCTCGTTGCGCGAATATTGGCTCATCCCGTTGGTCGCGACGCGGCCTTCCTCCGAAGTCGCCGCCACCACCGTGCCGCCCGGGCACATGCAGAAGCTGTAGGCGGTGCGGCCATTCTTCGCATGGTGCGACAGCGCGTAATCGGCCGCGCCGAGGATCGGGTTGCCGGCATTGGGACCGAAGCGCGCATCGTCGATCCACGATTGCGGATGCTCGATGCGGACGCCGAGCGAGAAGGGCTTGGCCTCGAGATAGACGCCCTCGGCATGGAGCATCGCGAAGGTGTCGCGCGCGCTGTGGCCGACCGCGAGCACGACTTGCTCGGCTTCGAGATAGTCGCCGGTGTGGAGGTGGAGCCCGCGCACTTTCCGCGCGCCGTCCGCGCTGGTGGCCACGTCGATCCCGTCGACGCGCGTCTCGAAGCGATATTCGCCGCCGAGCGCCTCGATCGTCGCGCGCATGCTCTCGACCATCGTGACGAGACGGAAGGTGCCGATGTGCGGGTGCGCCTCGGTCAGGATTTCGGCCGGCGCGCCCGCCTTGACGAATTCGATCAGCACCTTGCGGTCGAGATGCCGCGGGTCCTTGATCCGGCTGTAGAGCTTGCCGTCGGAGAAGGTGCCCGCACCACCCTCGCCGAACTGGACGTTCGATTCGGGGTTGAGCACGCTTTTGCGCCACAGGCCCCAGGTGTCCTTGGTGCGTTCGCGCACCACCTTGCCGCGGTCCAGGATGATCGGCTTGTAGCCCATCTGCGCGAGGATCAGCCCGGCGAACAGGCCGCACGGGCCGGTGCCGATGACCACGGGGCGGGGGCCTTTGTAATCGGCGTGGGCCTGCGCGACGAACTTGTACCGCGTGTCGGGCGTCGGCTGGACGTGGCGGTCCTTCTTGAAGCGCGCGAGCACGGGGGCTTCGTTGCGTAGCGTGACGTCGACCGAATAGACGAGCTGGATGTCGCTCTTGATCCGCGCGTCGTGCGCGCGGCGTGCGATCGAGAAGCGGACGAGATCGCGCGGGGTGATCCGCAGCCGGTTGCGGATCGCGGCGGTCAGTTCCTCGTCGGCATGGTGGAGCGGGAGCTTGAGTTCGGTGATGCGGAGCATCGCGCCGCTGTAGCGGGGAAGGGCGCGTTCGGGAACTGCCGCCCTTAATCCTCCCTCGCGCAGCGGGGGAGGGGGACCGCTCGGCTCCTTCAGCCGAGGGGTGGAGGGGGCCTCGCCACGAGCGGCGCGCTCGTGGCGGCCCCCTCCACCACCAGCCTGAAGAAGGCTGGCGGTCCCCCTCCCCCGGTTCCCGGGGGAGGATTAGGGTCAGATCACATATTCGACGGTGCGCCGCTGCAGCTCATCCGCGCTCGCCGCGGCGCGCTTCGCGACGATCTGCGCGTTGAGCCGCATCACCGTACGGCTCCCGGTGGTCTTGAACGCAAACGGCAGGAACGCATGCACCACGCCCGCCAGCCCCCCGCCGATCATCGTCAGCCCGAAGCGCGAGGCGACGAGGAAATGCTCGCCAAAGGTCTCGCCGACCGAGGCGGGGTGATCGAGGAACAGGCGGCGAAACATGGGTCGGGCTCCTTGTCGTTCAGCTGAGGCTAGCGGCGATCTGTGGCAACATGTCGGCGGCGAGCTGGCTCAGCGTATCGTCTCGCGCCCCCATTACCACGATCCGGTCGCCGGGTCGCGCCTGCTCGACGATCCAGGCGGCGGCAGCGGCGCGATCGGCGATGTGATGCGCCTTCGCGCCGATCTCGCGCGCGATGTCGGCGCTGGTCACCTCGCGCGCGACGGTGCCGCCCTGATAGACCGGGTCGGGCAGGACGAGCTGGTCGTCCGGGCCGAGCGCCGCGCGGAACATCGCGACCAGTTCGGTCCGCATGACCTTGAGCGGGCCGTAGCCATGCGGCTGGAAGAACAGCAGCAACCGCCCGGGAAAGGCGTGCAGTGTCGAGAGCGTGGCGGCGATCTTGTCGGGATTGTGCCCGAAATCGTCGATCACGCTGACGCCGGCCGCCTCACCGACGCGTTCGAAGCGGCGCTTGAGCCCGGTGAACCCGCCGATCGCCGCGATCGCGTCGCGTAGCGGCACGCCAGCCGCGCGTGCTGCGCCGAGGGCCGCGAGCGCGTTCGAGACGTTGTGGCGGCCCGGCACTGCGAGGCGGACGCGGTGTGTCTCGCCATCGACGACAAGATCGAAATCGATCGCGAACGGCGCGGGGGCGAGATTGCGCGCGCTCAGATCGGCGTCCTTATCGAGGGCGAAGGTTATCAGCTTCGCCTGGTCGAGCGTCGAAGCCAGCGCCGCGGTCTCGGCATCGCCGATGTTGAGCACGGTCGTCTGTGCTTTCGCCGCGAAAGCGCCGAACAGCGCGCGCAATTCGTCGAGCGACTTGTGGTCGAGGCTGACATTGTTGAGCACCGCGATCTTCGGCGTGTAAAGCGCGATCGAGCCGTCGCTCTCATCGACTTCGCTGACGAACGCCGCGCCCGCGCCGACCAGCGCGCTGGCGAACGGCGCGTCGGGGCTTGCGAAATTCTTCATCACCGCGCCGTTCATGACGGTCGGGTCGCGCCCGCAGGCGTGCAGGATCCAGCCGATCATCCCCGTCACCGTCGACTTGCCGCTCGTCCCCGCCACGCCGATCGGCAGCGTGCTCGCGTTGAACAGCGACGCGAGCAGTTCGGGGCGGCTCAGCCGCTGTGCGCCCACGCGCTCGGCCGCGACGATGTCGGCGACGGTTGCCTCGATCGCGGCCGAAGCGACGACGATCTGCTCGGCCGAGGTCACGCCCGACCCGTCCTGCGGGAACAGCGTCACGCCCTTGGCGGCGAGGTCGGCGAACTTGGCGGGCAGCGCGCCGCGATCGAGCGAACGGTCAGAGCCTGCCACGCGCGCGCCGCGCCCGGCGAGGATCATCGCGAGCGGCATCATCCCGCTGCCACCAATGCCGACGAAGAAGTAGGGTTTGCCGTTGCTCATCGCCGCGGGCTATCGCGGGCGGCGTCGGAGTGCAACGGAGCTGAACATGCGAATTGGGATCGTGGCGCCCGCCAAGGGGATCGACGAAGCGCTCGCGGCGCGCGCGCTCGGGCTGGCGGCGGTGGCGATGCCGGCGATGGATCTCGTCTTCCACCCGCAATGCTTTTTGTCCGACGGCCATTTCGCCGGCCCCGACGCGGCGCGCGCGGCGGCGTTCCTCGAAGTCGCCAACGATCCGAACTTCGACGCGATCTGGTTCGCGCGCGGCGGCTATGGTTCGAACCGCATCCTCCACACCGTCATGCCGCAGCTCGGCGAGGCCGCGCGGCGGAAGACCTATCTCGGCTTCTCCGACATGGGCTTCCTGCTCGGCGCGCTCTATGCCGCCAAGATCGGGCGGCCGGTGCATGGCCCGATGGTGTCCGACGCGCAGCGCAGCGACGGCGGCTTCGCCTTCGCGCGGGGCTTGCGCTGGCTCGCCAGCAAGGACCGCGCGGTGCTCGAACCCGGGCTCAACGGGCATCCCGCCGCGGCGTTCAACCTCGCCATCCTGACCGCGTTGATCGGCACGCCGTGGCTGCCCGACCTCACCGACCACGTGCTGCTGATCGAGGAAGTGTCCGAGCCGCTCTACCGCGTCGATCGGATGCTGTTCACCATGGCGCAGGCGACGCAGCTCAAGGGCGTCGCCGGCGTCCGGCTCGGCCATGTCACCGACGTCCAGCCCAACACGCCGGCGTGGGGCGAAAGCCTCGAGACGATGATCGCGCGGTGGTGCGGCGAGATGGGGGTGCGCTATCTCGGCCGCGCCGAGATCGGCCACGATGCGGGCAATCACGTCGTCCCGTTCGGCATGGCGTAGCGCCGCATCCCCGTTGCTCCGACCCCCAATCTCGGCGATACGGGGCGGATGAAGCGACTCTTCGCGGCGTTCGCGCTGTCACTCCTCGCCGTGGCGCAACCGGCGGCAGCGCAGTCGATCCTGCGCGACGCCGAAACCGAGGCGATGTTCGCCGAAATGTCGCGCCCGCTGATCCTCGCGGCGGGCCTCTCGCCCAACAACGTCAAGGTCGTCCTGATCAACGACGATTCGATCAACGCCTTCACCGCCGGCGGGCAGACGATCTACGTCCATTCGGGGCTGATCCAGGCCGCCGACAACGCCAACCAGGTGCAGGGCGTGATCGCGCACGAGCTCGGCCACGTCGCCGACGGGCATGTCGTGCTGATCGATGCGGGCATCCGCCCCGCGCTCGGCGTGTCGATCCTGTCGATGGTGCTCGGCGTCGCGGCGATCGCGGCGGGCGCGCCCGAGGCGGGGGCGGGGATCCTCTCGGCCGGCACCAGCGCGGCGCAGGGCAAGTTCCTCGCCTTCAGCCGCGTGCAGGAATCGACCGCCGACGCCACCGGCGCGAAATTCCTGCGCGAGGCCGGCGTCACCGGCAAGGGCATGCTGACCTTCTTCAAGAAGCTGCAGAACGAAGAGTACGCCTACGGCCTCAAGAACATCGATCCGTTCGCGCAGAGCCACCCGCTGTCGGGCGAGCGCATCGCCGATCTGACCGCCGACGTGATCGCCTCGCCCGCTTATGGCAAGAAGCCCGACCCGGGCCTCGAGGAGCAGTTCAAGCGCGTGAAGGCCAAGCTGCTCGGCTATGTCGCCGAGCCCAAGACGACGCTCAACGTCTATCCCGACTCCGACCAGAGCATCTACGCGCATTACGCCCGCGCCTACGCCTGGCACAAATCCGCCTATCCCCAGAAAGCCGATGCCGAGGCCGCCGCGCTGATCAAGGCCGCGCCGCACGATCCCTATTTCCTCGAGATCCAGGGCCAGATCCTGCTCGAGGCAGGCAAGCCGCGCGAGGCGGTCGCGCCGTTGCGCGAGGCGACCGACCTGTCGCGCAACGCGCCGTTGATCGCGACGACCTTCGGCCACGCGCTGATCGCGACCGAGGACAAGGCGAACTATCCCGAGGCGATCAAGGTGCTGCGCCAGGCGGTGGCGCGCGACGACGACAATCCCTTCGCCTGGTATCAATTGGGCACCGTCTACGAAGCGATGGGCGACGAACCGCGCGCGCTGCTGGCGAGCGCCGAACAGGCCAACCTCACCGGCAACGTGCGGATGGCCGCCTATAGCGCGCGCGGCGCGATGCAGGGGCTGCCGCCCAATTCGGTCGACTGGATCCGCGCGCAGGACATCGCGCTCGCCGCGCAGAACGAGATCGACGACAATCCCAAGAAATATAAGAAGAAACGCTGATGCGCCCGGCCTGGACTTCCCTAACCCTCGCGCTCGTCGCGGGGCTGATCGGCGCGGCTGGTTTCGCCAGCATCGAACGGCTCGTGCCGGCGGCGGGCGGCGAGCGCGCGCGCACCGAAGCCGTGGTGCACGACTATCTGCTGACGCATCCCGAGATCATCCCCGCGGCGATGGACGCGCTGCGCGACCGTGGCCATGCCGAGACGATCGCCGCCAACCGCAGCGCGATCTATACCCCGGTCGGCAGCGCCTGGGCGGGCAGCACGAGCCCCGACGTCACCATCGTCGAGTATTTCGATTACAATTGCGGCTATTGCCGCGCCAGCCTGCCGACGATCGCGGCGCTGCTGAAGAGCGATCCCAAGCTGCGCATCGTCTATCGCGACTTCCCGATCCTCGCGCAGAGCAGCGTCGATGCCGCGCGGATGAGCCTCGCCGCCGCCGAGCAGGGCAAGTTCCAGGCGTTCCACGACGCGCTCTATGCCGCCGGACCGGTCTCGCCGCAGAGCATCGCGGGCGCGGCGAAGACGGCTGGGGTCGATGCCGCGCGTGCGGCGGCTTATGCGCCGCGCGCCGAGCAGGAGATCACCTCGAACGAAACCGTTGCGCGCGCGCTCGGCATGACCGGCACGCCGAGCTGGGTGATCGGCACCAAGGTCGTCTCCTCCGCGCTCCCGCTCGAGGAGTTGCAGAAGGCGATCGCCGAGGCGCGCGCGGCCGGGGTGACGGCGGGAGTTTTATACCGGCCGGTTGTTATCTCTGTCGGGCACGCCTATCTGCGCGACAACAATCGGGGACAGCATGGACAGCATTCTATCGGTCGCGGGCGTGTCGAAGACATACGCCTCGGGACATCGCGCGCTCGAACCGGTCGATCTCGACATCGCGCGGGGCGAGATCTTCGCCTTGCTCGGGCCCAACGGCGCGGGCAAGACGACGCTGATCTCGATCATCTGCGGCATCGTCACGCCGAGCACCGGCACGATCACCGTGCTCGGCCACGACGCGCAGACCGATTTCCGCAGCGCCCGCCGCGCGATCGGCCTCGTCCCGCAGGAACTGTCGGTCGACATGTTCGAGACCGTGCTCGCCACCGTCAAGTTCAGCCGCCGCCTGTTCGGCAAGGGGCCGAACGACGCGCATATCGAGCAAGTGCTGCGCGACCTGTCGCTGTGGGACAAGCGCGATGCCAAGATCCGCGAACTGTCGGGTGGCATGAAGCGCCGCGTGCTGATCGCCAAGGCGCTCAGCCACGAACCCGAGATCCTGTTCCTCGACGAGCCGACCGCGGGCGTCGACGTCGCGCTTCGCCGCGACATGTGGAAGCTCGTCCACAAGCTGCGCGCCGCGGGCACGACGATCATCCTGACGACGCATTACATCGAGGAGGCCGAGGAAATGGCCGACCGCGTCGGCGTGATCGACAAGGGCCGGATCATCCTCGTCGAACAGAAAGCCGCGCTGATGCGCAAGCTCGGCAAGCGCGAGTTGCGGATCACGCTGTCCGATCCGCTCACGGCAGTCCCCGCGGCGCTCGCCGCCTGGCCGCTCAAGCTCGCCGACGACGGACGGCTGATCTACGCCTTCGATGCCGAGGACGAGCGCATCCCCGAGCTGCTCGTCGCGCTCGGCGCGCAGGGCATCGGCTACAAGGACCTCGAGACGCACAAGAGCTCGCTCGAGGACATTTTCGTCGACCTCGTCGAACAGAAGGACGCGGCATGAACGCCATCCTCGTCATGCCGGACTTGATCCGGCATCCAAGCGAGTCGATTCGTCCCGCGCGCCCTCAGCGGCTCGCATGGACCCCGGATCGAGTCCGGGGTGACGGCGGAATCGATATCGGAGACCCATCATGAGCGGCGCAACCAAAGCCCCCGCGGTCAATTTCCACGGTATCTGGGCGATCTACCGCTTCGAGATGGCGCGCGCTTTGCGCACGCTGTGGCAGAGCCTCGTCACCCCCGTCATCACCACTTCGCTCTATTTCGTCGTGTTCGGCGGGGCGATCGGGTCGAAGATCAGCACCGTCGGCGGGGTCGGCTATGGCAGCTTCATCGTGCCGGGGCTGATTATGCTGTCGCTGCTCACGCAGAGCATCTCGAATGCCTCGATCGGCATCTATTTCCCGAAATTCACCGGCACGGTGTACGAACTGCTCTCGGCGCCGGTCTCGGCGATGGAGATGGTGATCGGCTATGTCGGCGCGGCGGCGACCAAGTCGATCGTGCTCGGGCTGATCATCCTCGCGACAGCGTCGCTGTTCGTGCCGTTGTCGATCGTCCATCCGGTCGCGATGCTCGCCTTCCTCGTGCTGACGAGCGTCACCTTCAGCCTGCTCGGCTTCATCATCGGCGTCTGGGCGAACGGCTTCGAGCAGCTCAACTTCATCCCCGCGCTGCTGATCACGCCGCTGACCTTCCTCGGCGGCGCCTTCTATTCGATCGAGATGCTGCCGCAGCCGTGGCGGACGGTCAGCCTGTTCAATCCGGTGGTCTATCTGGTGAGCGGTTTCCGCTGGGCGTTCTTCGACAAGGGCGACGTGTCGGTCGGCCTGAGCCTCGGCGTGACCGCGCTGTTCCTGGTCGCGTGCCTCGGGGTGATCTCGTGGATCTTCAAGACCGGCTGGCGCATGAAGAACTAAACTCCCTCTCCCCACGGGAGAGGGAAGGGGCCCGCTCGGCGTAGCCGAGTGGGAAGGGTGAGGGTGACCGAGCGAACCGCGCCCGGCCGCCCTCACCCTTCCGTCGCTTCGCTCCTCCCTCCCTCTCCCGAAGGGAGAGGGATTTAGGGCATCACCGGCAGCACGATCTTCGATCCCGCACACACCTTCTGCGTCGCCTTGACGAAATCGCCCGGCTTCGCCCGCGCGATATTGGGCACGAAGGTCTGCGGGTTGCGGTCGATCACCGGGAACCAGCTCGACTGCACCTGCACCATCAGCCGGTGTTCCTTCAGGAACACATGGTCGTGCTCGCGCAGCGGCACTTCCCAGCGCGTCACCTTGCCCGGCACCAACGGCTGCGGATTCGTGTCGCTCGCGAGAAAACGCCCGCGGCGGACCTCCATCGCGATCGGCAGCTGATAGCCGTTGAGCGACTTGGCATAGTCGCCGGGCTTGGGCGATTCGGCGTTCTGCACCTGGTTGTCGGGATAGACGTCGATCAGCTTGACGACGAAGTCGCTGTCGGTCCCGCTGGTCGAGGCCGCGAGCTGCGCCAGCACGTGGCCCGTCACCGTCAGATCCTTCTCGAGCGGCGCGCTCGTATAGCTCAGCACGTCGGGCCGCCCGCCGAGGAAGCGCTGGTCGGCCGCCTCCCACCACGACCAGTCGGGGGAGAGATACGTTCCCGACATCGGCCGCGCGCGGAACGGTACGGGGTTGGCCGGATCGGACACATAATCGCGGCACGCCTCGCCCGCGGCCGGTGCCGTGAAGGAGAGCGAGCCGTCGGCATGGAGATACAGGTCGGTCGGCTTGGTGCCCGCCACCGGCCACGCCTTGTAGCTCTTCCACGTCCAGCTCCCGCTCTGGAAGCTCTTGATCCCCGTCGTCGGCCTGGGTCCCGTGCCATGGAGCCAATAGGCGAAGAACGGCGCCTGGATCTGCTCCTGGAACTGCAGCCCGCTCTGAACACCATAGGGAATCGGCCCGAGCGCATCGGTCGGCCGCTGCCACCAGCCGTGCGCCCACGGCCCCGCGACCATCGTGGAGAGGTGGTCGGGGTCGTTCTGCGCCTGCTTGAAATAGATCTGCCACGATCCCGACGGGTCTTCCTGGTCCCAATAGCCAGCGACGTTGAGCGTCGGCACGGTCGTCTTGCCGAGCCGGTCGCTCCAGCGCTGGTCGGTATAGACAGCGTCGTGATTGGGATGGTCGAGCAAAGCGGTGAACATCGGCACCTTGCCCTTGAACACGGTCTTGTCGATCTGCTCGACCGGGCCCTTGTTCAGGAACCAGTCGTACGTGTCGTAGCGATCGTATTGGAAGGTCGTGTCCTGCGTCTTGTCGAGCTGGAGCATCGCCAGCCAGTCGGTCGCATAGGACAGCCGCAGCGCGCCGTTACGATGGAGATCGTCGGACTGCCAGTAATCGACCCACGCCGCCTGCGGACTCACCGCCTTCAGCGCGGGATGCGGGCCGATCAGCGCGACCGCCGCGGCGAAGCCGGGATAGGATACGCCCCACATCCCGACCTTGCCGGTGTTCTGCGCGACGTTCTTCACCAGCCAGTCGATGCTGTCGTAAGCGTCGGTCGCTTCGTCGACTTGCTTGGGGTCGCCGGGATGCACCGCGGTCGACAGCGTGAACACGCCGTCGGACTTGAAGCGCCCGCGCATCGATTGCTCGACATAGATATAGCCGTCGCGGTCGAGCGCGACCTGGTTGCCCGGCGTCTTCCTCGGCGCGGCGTCGGGAACGCCATAGGGGGTTCGCGAGAACAGGATCGGCAGCGGCCCGGTCTGGTTCCGCGGGCGCAGGATCACCGTCTGCAGCCGAGCGCCGTCGCGCATCGGGATCATCACTTCTTCGTAGGTGTAGGGGGAGAGTGCGGGGGCAGGGGCGGCTGCCGGGGCTGATACCGCCTGGGGTCGCGCGGCGATCGGGCCGGCCAGCGCGACACCTGCGACAAGCGCCGCCACAACCTTACGCATACCCAACCCCCAAATCGTCACCCCGGCCTCGTGCCGGGGTCCACCGTGCTACACGCGGCAAGTGTGCGGCACGGTGGACCCCGGGACAAGCCCGGGGTGACGATTCGGTCCTTAGCCCCTCCCCTTCAGGGGAGGGGTTGGGGGTGGGGCCTCTCCGCGAATCTGGCGCTTGAAGGAAGGCACGGCCCCACCCCAACCCAGTGGCGGGTCGGTCATGCCCCCGGCATGACCTGAACAGCGCGGGGCGCTGTTCACCCGCCACTCCTAAAGGGGAGGGGCTTTAGGCCCGCCTCAGATCCGGTGTTCGCCCTTGACCCAGCGCACCGTGCCCGAGCTCGCGCGCATCACGACGCTCTCGGTCGTCATGATATGCCCCTTGCGCTTCACCCCCGCCAGCAGCGACCCGTCGGTCACGCCGGTCGCCGCGAAGATGCAGTCGCCGCGCGCGAGCTCGGTCAGGTCGTACTGCTTGTCGAGATCGGTCACGCCCCACTTCGCCGCGCGCGCGCGCTCGTCGTCGTTGCGGAACAGCAGCCGGCCCTTGAACTGCCCGCCGACGCAGCGGAGAGCCGCGCACGCCAGCACGCCCTCGGGCGCGCCGCCCGAGCCCATATAGATGTCGATCGTCGTGTCGGGGTTGGTCGTCGCGATCACGCCCGCCACGTCGCCGTCGCCGATCAGCATGATGCCGCAGCCGATCGCGCGCAATTCGGCGATGATCTTGGCGTGGCGCGGCCGGTCGAGCACGCAGGCGATGATGTCCTTGGGCTCGACGCCCTTGGCGGCGGCGAGCGCCGTCACGTTCTCGGTCGGCGACTTGTCGAGATCGATGATCCCCTCGGGATAGCCCGGGCCGCACGCGATCTTGTCCATATAGACGTCGGGGGCGTTGAGCAGCCCGCCTTCCTCGGCGATCGCCAGCACCGCGAGCGCGTTCGGGCCGGCGGTGGCGCAGATCGTCGTGCCCTCGAGCGGATCGAGCGCGATGTCGATCTTCGGCCCCTTGCCGATCGCCGAGCCGACCTTCTCGCCGATATAGAGCATCGGCGCCTCGTCGCGCTCGCCCTCGCCGATGACGACGGTGCCGTCCATGTAGAGCGAGTTGAGCGCGGTGCGCATCGCGTCGACCGCCGCCGCGTCGGCGGCCTTTTCGTCGCCGCGTCCGGTGAGCGTCGAGGCGGCGACCGCCGCCGCCTCGGTCACGCGGACCATTTCGAGCACGAGGACTCGGTCGAGCGTCTTGGAAGCGGTGGTCGGCATGGGTGAAGCATCCTCTGGTTTTGCGCAGGGACTAAGCGGGGTGCGTTACGTTGTCGAGACCATCGGCTCCCGTCCTGCGAAGGAAGCGCCTCCCCTCCCTGAAAGGGAGGGGCCCGGGGGTGGGTCGGCCCGTGGCGGGCGCGACGTTCCCATTGAGAGCAACCCACCCCCAACCCCTCCCTTCCAGGGAGGGGAGGAGCCGTCAGTCGCGCAGCAGCTCGTTGATGCTGGTCTTAGAGCGCGTCTGCGCATCCACCCGCTTGACGATCACCGCGCAATACAAGGCCGGCTTGCCGTCGCCGCCGCCGGTCGAGCCCGGCACCACCACCGAATAGGCCGGCACCTCGCCGCGGAACACTTCGCCGGTCGCGCGATCGATGATCTTGGTGCTCGCCCCCAGATACACGCCCATCGACAGCACCGCGCCCTCGCCGACGCGCACCCCCTCGGCGACCTCGGCGCGCGCGCCGATGAACGCGCCGTCGCCGATGATCACCGGATCGGCCTGGAGCGGCTCGAGCACGCCGCCGATCCCCGCGCCGCCCGACAGATGCACGCCCTTGCCGATCTGCGCGCACGAACCGACCGTCGCCCAGGTGTCGACCATCGTGCCCTCGCCGACATAGGCGCCGATATTGACGAAGCTCGGCATCAGGATCGCGCCCTTGCCGATGAAGGCGCCGCGCCGCGCGACCGCGCCCGGAACGACGCGGAAGCCGCCGGCGCGGAACTCGGCCTCGCCCCAGCCGGCGAACTTCGAGGGCACCTTGTCGAACGCCGGCGCGCCGCCCGCACCGCCCTCGACCAGGCGGTTGTCGTTGAGCCGGAACGACAGCAGCACCGCCTTCTTGAGCCACTGATGGACCTGCCAGCCGCCGTCGCCGGTCGGCTCGGCGACGCGCATCGCGCCCGAATCGAGCTGCAGCAGCGCCTGCTCGACCGCGTCGCGCACCGCGCCCGTGGTCGCGAAGCTGATCGTATCGCGCGCGTCCCACGCGGCGTCGATGGTCTGTTGCAGGTCGCTCATGAATCCCCCGTATGGTCGTGGAGCCACGCCGTGATGTCGGCGCAGGTGAAATCGATGAAGCTGCGGTCGGCGTTAGCGGTCTGTTCGGAGCCGTTGTCGACCCACAGCGTCGTCATGCCGATCGCCTTGGCGGGCGCGAGGTTGCGCGCCATGTCCTCGGCGAACAGGCAGGTCGCGGGGTCGAGCTCGAACGCCGCGCACAGCCCTGCGTACGCCGACGCCTGCGGCTTGGGGATCAGGTCCATGGCATGGACGTCGTGGATCGCCTCGAAGCTCTCGCCGAGCCCGAGCTTCGCCAGCACCTTGCTCGCATAGGGCGTGTCGGCATTGGTGAAGACAAGCTTGCGCCCCGGCAGCCTGGCGATCGCCGCGGCGAGCGGGGCGTTTTCCTCGAGCACGTCCATCTCGATGTCGTGGACATGGTCGAGGAACGCGTGCGGGTCGACGTCGTGCTCGGCCATCAGCCCGGCGAGCGTCGTGCCGTGCGCGTGGAAATAGCGCTTCTGGATGCGGTGCGCCTCGGCGAGGTCGACCGCGAACTTGTCGGCGATGAAGCGCGTCATCCGCGCATCGATCTGGTCGAACAGCCGCGCGCTCGACGGGTAGAGCGTATTGTCGAGATCGAAGATCCAGGTGCGGATATGGGCGAGGCGTGGGTCCATGGGGGAGGCTCTAAGCGGGGCGGGGCGGGGGGGCAAGGTTCTCCCCTCCCGCACCGCTTTCCTCCCCTCCCTGGAAGGGAGGGGCCGGGGGGTGGGTCGGCCCGTAATTGGGCGGGGCGTTCCCCTTGCGAGCAACCCACCCCTCGATCCCCTCCCTTCCAGGGAGGGGAGGAAGAAGCGCCCCGGTGGCAAGATCCTCCCCTCCCTGGAAGGGAGGGGCTGGGGGTGGGTCGGCCGCAGTCGGGCGGCACGTTCCCCTTGCGAGCAACCCGCCCCTCGCTCCTCTCCCTCCAGGGAGGGGAGGAAGAAACGCCCCGGTGGCAAGATCCTCCCCTCGCTGGAAGGGAGGGGGCGGGGGTGGGTCAGCCGTAGTCGGGCGGGGCGTTCCCCTTGAGAGCAACCTACCCCTCGATCCCATCCCTTCCGGGGAGGGGAGGAAGAAACGCCCCGGTGGCAAGATCCTCCCCTCGCTGGAAGGGAGGGGGCGGGGGTGGGTCGGCCCGCAGTCGGGCGGGGCGTTCCCTTTGAGAGCAACCCACCCCCAGCCCCTCCCTTCCAGGGAGGGGAGGAGATTCGGGGAAAGGGCGAAAACTCCCCTGGCGTAGCGCTGAGCGCCTCCCCACATCCCTAGCATGACCCAATATTCCCTGCTCGATCTCGTCCCCGTCGTCGAAGGCGGCACCGTGTCGCAGGCGCTCGCCAACGCCGCCGACCTGGCGAAACACGCCGAGCGCAACGGCTTCCACCGCTACTGGACCGCCGAGCATCACGGCATGACCGGCATCGCCAGCGCCGCGACCTCGGTCGTGCTCGGCCACATCGCCGCCGCCACCTCGACGATCCGCGTCGGTGCGGGCGGGATCATGCTCCCCAACCACGCCCCGCTGGCGATCGCCGAGCAGTTCGGCACGCTCGACGCGCTGTTCCCCGGCCGGATCGACCTGGGGCTCGGCCGCGCGCCGGGCTCGGACCAGATCGTCGCGCGCGCGATGCGCCGCAACCTCGAGACCGACGCTAACGCCTTCCCGCGCGACGTGGTCGAGCTGCAGAGCTATTTCGCCAATGACGGCCAGACCGGCATCGTCGCGACGCCGGGCGCGGGCGCCGACGTCTCGCTGTGGATCCTCGGATCGAGCACCTTCGGCGCGCAGCTCGCAGCGATGCTCGGCCTGCCCTACGCCTTCGCCTCGCACTTCGCGCCCGACTCGCTGATGGCGGCGATCGACATCTACCGCCGCACCTTCCGCCCCTCGGCGGCGCTCGCCAAACCGCACGTCATGGCCGGCTTCAACGTCTTCGCCGCCGACACCGATGCCGAGGGCGAATTGCTGGCGAGCTCGCAGCAACAGGCGTTCGTCGCGCTGCGCACCGGCAACCCGCGCCAGCTCCCGCCGCCCGTCGCGGGCTATCGCGACAGCCTCGGCGCGCAGGGGGCGGCGATCCTCGACCATGTCCTGTCGTGCTCGGCGGTCGGCGGCCCGGCCAAGGTCGCGCGCGAGATCGCCGCGTTCGTCGCGCGCACCGGGGTCGACGAGCTGATGATCGCGAGTTCGATCTACGACCACGAGGCGCGCAAGCGGAGCCTCACGATCACCGCGGAAGCGATGCAGGACGTCGCCGTCGCGGCCTGAGCCGTGCGCACCGGGCTTGGTTCGGCATGCGCGCGGACGCCCCCCCCCCCCCGCCGTCACCCCGGACCTGGTTCGGCATGCGCGCGGACGCCCCCCGCCCGCCGTCACCCCGGCCTCGTGCCGGGGCCCACCGCGATGCGCGGGATGCCGCTGGAGGATGCGCGGCACGGTGGACCCCGGGACGAGCCCGGGGTGACAGGGGGGGGAGGGGCGTAGTATTCCATCGCGCCCCTTGCTGTGTTACACGAGTGCACCACAGCCAGGGACCGCCCCCACCATGCGCTACGACATCGCCGGCACCGTGATGCAGACCGTCTCGATCGATCTCGACCGCGGCGAACGGATCGTCAGCCAGACGCACGCGATGGCCTGGATGAGCGACGGCATAAGGATGGACACGCACACCGGCGGCGGCCTCTTCGCCGGGCTCAAGCGCGCGATGTCGGGCGGCAGCATCTTCATCACCGAATATATCGCCGACGCCCCCGCGCACGTCGCCTTCGCGCCGCGCTTCCCCGGCAAGATCATCGCGCGGAATCTCCGCGCGGGCGAATCGCTGATCTGCCGCAAGGAGACCTTTCTCTGCGCCGAATATTCGGTGTCGCTCGACATCGCCTTCCAGCGGCGGCTCGGCGCCGGCGTGTTCGCGGGCGAGGGCTTCATCCTCCAGCGCGTCACCGGGCCGGGCACGGTCTGGCTCGATCTGTCGGGCGAGGTGATCGAGAAGGACCTCGCGCCGGGCGAGCGCCTCCGTGTCCACGCCGGGCATATCGGCATCCAGGAGCCGACCGTCTCGACCGACATCCAGATGGTGCGAGGTTTTCGCAACATATTGTTCGGCGGCGAGGGGCTGTTCCTCGCGACGCTGACCGGGCCGGGCAAGGTCTGGCTGCAATCGATGCCGATCATGAACCTCGCCGAAGAGGTCGCGCGCCATCTGCCGGGGAATGAGGAGCGCGGCGCGGCAGCAGGCGTGGGGCTCGGGCGGCTGGTCGGCGGGGGCGCGGCCGGCGCGGTGGTCGGCGGGCTGCTCGGCGGGTTGCTCGGGAACGAGTGACGGTAGCCCGGACGACTGCCGACAGGCCCGATGTCGCAGTAACGGTTGGACGCCACCGCTTTAGCCTGCCACGGGCGGCCCCCGTTTCAAGAAGGGCCGTAATGCAGAAAATCATTCAAGTCGTATGTGTCGTCCTCATCGCCGCGGCGGTGATGTTTGGTGGGCGCTGGTATATGTACGTCGCGCAAGCGGATAGCCCGTATGACGAGGTCGGCATCGCGCTCAATGGCTACATGCCCGCGCCGATCCGCAGCTGGGGCTGCCACAAGCTCCAGCAGCGTTTCCCGGGGCAGTTGCCACCGTATGGCTGCGCCGCGGCGGATGGCCGTAGCTGGCGCTGAGGGCACGCGGGGGTCGCCGTTGCCGGCGATGGTTCCGGTGGTGGCGCTCTCAGCTCCACCCCCGTGGTCGGGGTCACGTCAAACTGGTGATAAGCCGCTATCGCCGAACTCGTCGCGCCCGCGAAGGCTGGGGCCTTCCCCTTGGTGTCCAGCCGCCCGCCAAGCCGTTCAGAGGCCCCGGCTTCCGCCAGGGCGACGGCCGAGGCAATGTTTGAGATTGGTGGAAAGGCGACAGGCAGCTTTTGGGGTCGCTGTGCGGAAAACGGTCGCTAGCCACCATCGACTTAGCCGATCGTTCCACGGAAATTAGTCGTTTTTAAAGGCGGCATAAATTTCTCGGGCGCGTCCCGAGGCTGATCCGGAATGGTAGACACCGCTCGCTCGTCGGTTGCCCAAGGCAACGCGTTTGTGATTGTCCGGGTAACTGGATCGGTCGTCGTTTCGACCGTAATCTCCCGCAAGGTCACGCCTTTACCGAAAACACGGTCAAGATGGTCTGGCGCTACCCAGCGAGCAGTGGTGGGACGGCGGGGGTCCGTGAAGGTCAAAAATTCGGGGAGGCCGTCTCCCCAGTACCTATAAGATGTAGTCGGACCAAAGTGCTGCGGTTGCCCTTCAAGGCGCCGTTTACCTCGTAGCGCTAGAATATGCTCGATCTCTACGCGATCCTCGTCTTGGGCGGGAACGCCGCGGTCAAATTCCCTCACAAAGTTTAGCATCACGTATTCACCCCAGGTACCGCCGCCGTCACACAATATCATGAATAGCTGGCCCCGACGGCCGAGGTTAATTGTCACAGCGTCCCCGCTTAGGTCCCGCCCAGCCGAATACTTATCAGGCGTCCAGCCGGGCCCGCGCTGGCTATCGATTTGCATCACGCTCGACCCACTACGTGGACCCTCAGGCGTGTCGACCTCCACGGTCAGCCGGTAACGATAGGAGGGCAGATCTTGATAGCCCAACAGCTCGGAACAAGCCATCAGCGGCGTGAACAGGGCTAATGCCGCGACAACGCGCACGAAAACCCGATCAGCCGTCATCGTTTCATTCCTTCAGCTATTAGCCACGCCAGCAATTCCGGGTCCACGCTCGTAAACGATTCACCTGCGTCATCGATTATGAGTGTGATTGGTATTAGGCTCATTCACTCGCGATAAATTAGGCGACGAACGTCCGCCATTGGTCGAAAGCTGACATGGCTCTGTCCTACACGCAACGTTCCTGATATGAACCGCAAAGCTCTTTGAAATCGTCGAACCCGCACGAGCGCATTAGCGCAAAAACGGAAACGATCGCCGTCGTAAACACCACGTCCAGGGGTCAATCGAGTCAGGCGACACTCGGTTCGTCGCAAGCGTCAATTCGCCGCGGGCAACCGCAACCGCACCAGCAACCCGCCGAGATCCTCGCTCTCCTCGAGGCTGACCGTGCCCTCGTAGATCTCCGCCACGTCGCGCACGATCGCCATGCCGAGCCCCGTCCCCGGCTTGCCCGAATCGAGCCGCACGCCGCGATCGAAGATGCGCAGCCGCTGCTCCTCGGGGATGCCGACGCCGTCATCCTCGATCAGGAACTCGACGAAGCCCGAATGCTTCGAGACGGTGACGAACACCGATCCGCCGCCGTATTTCGCGGCATTCTCGATCAGATTGCCGAGCATCTCGTCGAGATCCTGCCGCTCGACATGGACTTGCAGATCTTTCGGCCCATCGGTGTCGATCCGCACATGGCGATAGAGCACCCCCACCGCGCGCTCGACCGATTCGAGGCTCGGCCAGACGTCCGCCCGGCTGTGCGCCGACCCGCGCCGCCCGACCGCGCGGGCGCGGGCGAGGTGGTGGTCGACTTGCCGCCGCATCGTCCGCGCTTCGCGCACCACCGTCTCGCCGAGATCCTCGGCCTGTGCCGTCGCGGCGTTCATGATGACGGTGAGCGGGGTTTTCAGCGCATGCGCCAGGTTGCCGGCGTGGCGGCGCGCTTCCTCGGCCTGGCGCTCGTTATGCGCGATCAGCGCGTTGAGTTCCTCGACCATCGGCGCGACCTCGATCGGCATCGGCCGCTCGATCTGCCGCGCCTTGCCCGCGCGCATCCGCGCGATCTCCTCGCGCACTTTCCGAAGCGGCCACAGGCCATAGAAGGTTTGCAGCGCCGCCATCACCAGCAGCCCGAAGCCGAGCAAAGCGAAGCTGCGCACCAAGGTCTTGCGCAGCACCTTGATCTGCGCGTCGAGCCCGTCGCGATTCTGCGCGACCTGGAAGCGCCAGCGCACCTTTGATCCCGGCAGCGTCACGTCACGCTCGACGACCCTCAGGCGTTCGGGGTTCTCGGCCCCGGGGTCGAAGAACTGTTTGCTGTCATAGGCGTGGACGCCGAGGTCGTTATGCTTGCCGCCATAGGCGAGGCGCCGATCCCATAATGAGCGCGACGCATACGGTTCCTGCCCCGGCGCGCCGATCTGATAATAAAGTCCCGAATTGGGCTCGATGAACCGCTGATCGGCAAGCTCGCGATTGGAAAAGACCTCGCCTTGCGGGCCAATCTCGGCCGAGACAATTAAGGCGGTCAGCACATATTCGAGCTGGTCGTCGAAATTGCGCGTGATCGCTGTGGTCAACACGCGATCGAGCGCGAAGCCGCCACCCGCGAGCAGCAGAAGGATCCATCCCGCCGCGACGAGGATCATCCGCCGCGACAGCGATCCCGTGGTCCGCACCGGGATCGCCGGATGCGCATCGCCCTCGAGCGGCGGCAGGGGGGCGGTATGCTCCGCCGCCTGGTCCAAGGTCACAGCGTCACCCACGTCCCGTCATCCCCGCGAAAGCGGGGATCCCGCCTCTGCGCCGCGGTCGCTCCAGCGGGACGGCGAAGGCTTACGCATCCGGATCCTCGAGGCTGTAGCCAAGGCCGCGGATCGTGGTGATCACGTCCTGCCCGAGCTTCTTGCGGATGCGCGTGACGAACACTTCGATCGTGTTCGAATCGCGGTCGAAATCCTGGTCGTAGATGTGCTCGATCAGCTCGGTGCGGCTGACCACCTTGCCCTTGTGATGGAGCAGGTAGCTGAGCAGCTTGTATTCCTGCGCGGTCATCTTGACCGGCTCGCCGTTGAGCGTGACCTTGCCGCTGCGCGTGTCGAGCCGGACGCCGCCCGCGGTCAGTTCGGACGAGGCGTTACCGCTCGCGCGGCGGATCAGCGCGCGCAGGCGGGCGATCAGTTCCTCCGACTGGAAGGGCTTGGCGACATAATCGTCAGCGCCGGCATCGAGCCCGGCGACCTTGTCCGACCAGCTGTCGCGCGCGGTGAGCACGAGCACCGGGGCGGTGCGGCCTTCCTTGCGCCAGCGGTCGAGCACGGTCAGCCCGTCGATCTCGGGCAGGCCGAGGTCGAGGATGATCGCGTCGTAATTCTCGGTCGAGCCCATGAAATGGCCTTCCTCGCCGTCAGTGGCGAGGTCGATCGCATAGCCGGCGCCTTCCAGCGTGGCTTTGAGCTGCTGGCCCAGGCTGGGTTCGTCCTCGACGATCAATACGCGCATAGTTGGTTTCCTTTAAAGGGCGCTCAATTGCCGGTGCGGCCGATGATCTGGCCGGAACGACCATCGACCTCGATCCAGATGACGGTTCCATCGCGCAGGAACTTGAGCGTGTAAATCCCGCGCTCGGCGTCGAAGTCGAAGCCGAGATACTGGCTGCCGCGCATCGTCGGCAGGACGCGGCCCTCGATCTCGCGGATCGGCAGGATGCGGCCTTCGCGGCGGGCGCGCCAGGCTTCGCGCTGGTCGACATGCTGTAGCCATACGCCCGCCAGCGGGGGCGGGGCGGTGGCGGTGGCCAGTCCCAACAATACGGTTACGAGCATCGACATCGGCTTCGCATAGGGGCGAAGGATTGAACAGCCTGTGAATGAGCCGCAGCGCGGCAGCCGCCGCCCCGGCGGCTGACTCGCGCCAGGCCGGCCGGCGGGTCGCGCCAGCGAACCCGTCCGACGACGCGGCTTTGCCGCGGCGGGCTGCCCCGGGAAAACCCCCTCCCCTTCAGGTGAGGGGTTGGGGGGTGGGGCGTGCCTCGCAGAGCGGCCGGCCCGTGTGACTTCCCACCCCAACCCCTCCCCTGAAGGGGAGGGGCTTTTACTCGGCGCGTCTCGGCCCGCCCCGCCCCGCGCCGCGCTTTAGCCTCGATTTACCCGCGCTAAATCGCTAGGCCGCGCGGCCATGGCATTAGCACCAATCCTCGCATACGAAAATCTCGGCGTCATCCAGGGCTCGGGCTGGCTGTTCCGGGGCCTCGACATCCATATCGGCCCGCGCGACCGGCTCGCGCTGATCGGCCGCAACGGCGCGGGCAAGACCACGCTGATGAAGCTGCTCGGCAACAAGATCGACAGCGACGAAGGCCGCCGCACGATCGTCCCCGGCACGCGCGTGATCCTGCTCGAACAGGAGCCGGCGATGACCGGCTGCACGACGCTCGCCGACTATGTGCTGGGCGGCGACGACGCCCCGCGCCAGCACGAGGCCGAGGCGATCGCCGACCAGCTCGGCATCGATCTCACCCGCGAGGCCGCCAAGGCGTCGGGCGGCGAGCGTCGCCGCGCCGCGATCGTCCGCGCTTTCGCGCAGAACCCCGACGTGCTGTTGCTCGACGAGCCGACCAACCATCTCGACATCGGCGCGATCGAATGGATCGAGGAATGGCTCCAGCGCTTCCGCGGCGCGTTCGTCGTGATCAGCCATGACCGCACCTTCCTCACCAAGCTGACCAAGCAGACGCTGTGGATGGACCGCGGCAATTTGCGCCGCGCCGAGATCGGCTTCGGCGGCTTCGACGCCTGGACCGAGGCGGTCTATGCCGACGAGGCGCGCAACGCCGAGAAGCTCGACGCCAAGCTCAAGCTCGAGGAGCATTGGCTGCTGCGCGGCGTCACCGGTCGCCGCAAGCGCAACCAGGGTCGCCTCACCAAGCTGGTCGAGATGCGCGCCGAACGCGCCTCGATGGTCGGCCCGGCGGGCGCCGCCAACCTCTCGATCGGCACCGGCGACGCCAAGTCGAAGGTGGTGATCGACGCCAAGCACATCAGCAAGGCGTTCGGCGACCGCACGATCATCGACGACCTGACGCTGCGCGTGACGCGGAAAGATCGCATCGGCATCGTCGGCGCGAACGGCGCGGGCAAGTCGACGCTGCTCAAGCTGCTGACCGGCGAACTCGCGCCCGACGGCGGGACCATCAAGATGGCCCAGGGCCTGGAGCGCATCGTCATCGACCAGCAGCGCTCGAAGATGGAGCCCGACAAGACGATCCGCGACGTGCTCGCCGACGGCGGCGACTGGGTCGAGGTGCAGGGGTCGCGCAAGCACGTCGTCGGGTACCTGAAGGACTTCCTGTTCGAACCCGGCGTACTCGACGCCAAGATCGGCACGCTGTCGGGCGGCGAGCGCTCGCGGCTGTTGCTGGCGCGCGAATTCGCCAAGCCGTCGAACCTGCTCATCCTCGACGAGCCGACCAACGACCTCGACCTCGAGACGCTCGACCTGCTGCAGGACGTGATCGGCGATTATGAAGGCACCGTGCTGATCGTCAGCCACGACCGCGACTTCCTCGATCGCACGGTGACTATCACGCTCGGGCTCGATGGCTCGGGGACGGTCGATGTCGTCGCGGGCGGGTATGAGGATTGGGAGCGTCGCCGCAAAGCCAAGGCGCCGACCAAGCGTGGCGCGATCGCCAAAAATGCGGTGGCGGCGGTCGCCGCCCCGGCGCCCGGCGCCAAGGTCAAGCTGACCTACAAGGACCAGCGCGACTACGAATTGCTACCCAAGCGGATCGAGGCGCTCGACGCCGCGATCGCGCGCGACCAGGTGCTGCTCGAGGATCCCGATCTCTACACGCGCGACCCGGACGCGTTCGAGCGGCTGATGGAGGCGATCGGCCAGGCGCAGGAAGACAAGACCACGGCCGAGCTGCGCTGGCTCGAACTGGCGGAGATGGTCGAAGGGCAGGGGTGAGCGTGCGGCCGCTCTAACCCTCCTAGCCCTCTCCCGCCTTCGCGGGAGAGGGTTGGGGGAGGATCTTCTTCTTCTTCTTCGGGCGCGAAAGAAGGCCCTCACCGACTACGACTAGGTCCGCCTGAAGAAGGCGAACCAAGTCTCCGTAGCCTCTCCCGCATGCGGGAGAGGGCGGGGGCTACGTTACCCCAGCGGTCGCCCGTGGCGTCCGGCCAGATCGACGATATAGTGCCACGCCACGCGCCCCGAGCGCGCGCCGCGCCGAGTCGCGAAGCCGACCGCATCCATCGGATCGAATGGCAGGTCGTAGGCCTGCGCATAGCTCGCGACGATCGCGAGATAGCCGTCCTGATCGACGACATGAAACCCCAGGCTCAGCCCGAAGCGATCGGCAAGCGCGAGTGCATCATCGGCGGCGTCGCGCGGATTGACCGCGCTCGGCTGGTCGATCATTTCGCGCGGCACGAGACGCCGGCGGTTCGAGGTGACCACGAGCCGGGCATTCGCCGGCCGCGCCTCGGCGCCGCCATCGAGCATCGAGCGCAACGCGCGCCCGTCGGCGGCGGCGTCGAAGCCGAGATCGTCGAGGAACAGCAGGAAAGCGCGGGGGCACTCGGCGATCTGCGCGAACAGAGTGGGGAGCGTGTCGAGCTGCGCGGTCACGATCTCGACCAGCGCCAGCGCGCCGCCCTCCGCCTGGACCGCGCCGGTCACCGCCTTGACGAGCGCCGACTTGCCCGTCCCGCGCGCGCCCCACAGCAGCACATCGTGCGCCGCCGCCTTCGCTGCGAGATGGCGCGCATTGTCGAGCATCGCGCGTTGCTGCGCATCCACGCCGTGGAGCCGCTCGAGCGGCAGCGGGCGGAAATCGCGCACCGGCGCGAGCACCGCGCCGCGCCAGACATAGGCCGGATGCGCGAGCGGATCGGCACCCTGCGGTCGCGGTGGGGCAAGCCGCTCGAGCGCGGCGGCGATGCGGAGGAGGGGATCGTGGGGCTCGGTCATGATCGGCTTGCTACACAGCGTGCGCGCGGTCCGCTAGGCGCGCCCGCGCCGGAGGATGACCGATCCGGCGTTACCCCAGCACCTTGAGCGCCGCCAGCGCCGCCGCGCGGTCGCCGAAGCCCGGATCGGCGAGCGCGGCGCGGATCTGCGTCTTGGCCTCGGCACCGCGGTCGAGATCGGCATAGGCCTGGCCCAGATGCCAGCGCAGCGCCGAGCGCTCGGGCGCGATCGACGCCGCCTTTTCAAGCAATTGCAGCGCCGGCGCACTCTTCCCCTGCTGGTACAGCGCCCAGCCATAGGCGTCGCTGGCGGTCGGATTCATCGGTGCCAGCGCATAGGCCGCCTTGCCGAAGACTAGGCCCGCATCGGCATCGCCCGCGCCGGTATAGGCATAGGACAGCTCGGCGAGCAGCGCCGCATCGCGATTGCCGATCCGCTGGCGCAGCCGCTCGAGTGTCTCGATCGCCGCATCCCAGTCGCAACCCGCGATCTGCCAATGCGCGGCGAGCCGCTGCCCGGCGACATTCTGCGGGTTCTGCGAAACGAACAGGGCGAGCACATTCGCCGCCTCGGCCCGCCTGCCGGCGCGGTCGAGCGCGTCCATCGTGCGCAGCATCGTCGGTTCGTCGAAGCGGATGTCGATCGCGTGGCGATAGGCGGCGGCGGCGTCGCCGTAGCGGTTGAGCGCCATCAGCGTGTCGCCGAGCGCGAGATAGGCGTCGGGCGCGCCGGGGGTCAGCGCGACGAGGCCCTGCGCCTTGGCGAGCGCGCCGGCGCTGTCGCCGGTCTCGAGCAGGCCGCGCACCAGCCCGAGCTGTGCGATCGGCTCGTCGGGCGTCTCGCGCGCCGCCAAGGCCAGCGCGGCGAGCCCGTCGTCGGTGCCGAGCGGCGCCGATCCCGCCGCCACCGGGAAGGCCGCGCGGTCGAGATATTTCGCCGCCCAGTCACGTTCGCCCGATTGCTCGAACGCGCGGCCGACGAGCGCCAGCGTATAGCTGTCGGCATCGGCACGCAGCGCGACCGGCTTCAACACGTCGAGCGCGCCGCGCGGATCACCCGAGCGCAGCAACGCCGCCCCGAGCAGGCGACGCGCGACGATGTTGGTCGGTTGCTGGCCGACGAGCAGCGACCAGGCGTCGATCGCCTGCTGGTAGACCCCGGCCTTGTAGGCGAGCGTGCCGTTGAGCAGCAACGCGCCGGGCAAAGTGTCGAGCTGGCCCTTGGTGCGCACCATCAGCTGCCGCGCAAGATCGTCCTTGCCCGCGCGCGCGGCGAGCACCGCTTGCAGATACAGCGCCTGCGCGTCACCCGGACGCGCGGCGAGCGCCTTGCGCGTCGCGCCGAGCATGTCCCGATAGCGCCCGACCTCGCCGAGCGTCGCGGCATAATCGAGCAAGGCGGGGACGTAATAGGCATCGTGCGCCAGCGCCGATTCGAACCAGGGAAGGGCGGCGATTAGACCATATTGCGCGCGGACGAGTTCGCCGCGCAGCGTCAAGGCCTCGACATTGTTGGCATTGGCCGCGGTCGCGCGCGTCGCAGCCTGGATCGCCCCGGCGAGATTGCCCGTCTGATAGTGGATGCGGCCGAGATCGGACCAGGCGAAGCTGTCGTTCGGCGCCGCCGCGAGCAGCGTGTCGAGCGCCGCTTTCGCGCGCGCCGGATCGCCGCCGGCCGCCAATGCGCGCGCGCCGACGCGGATCGCATAGGCGGTGTAGCGCGGCGGCGCCTTGGCCGCTTCGCCGAGCGCCTTGTCGGCCTGCCCCTGCAGCAGCCAGGCCTGGGCGAGCAGATGGTGCGTGCGCGCCGGGTCGAACCCCGCTGCGGTCGCGCGCGTGATCTCGCCCTCGGCGGCGATGCCGTCGCCGACCGACAGATAGCTGCGCGCGAGCATGGCGTGCGCCAGCCCCGACTGCGGATCGGCCTTGATCGCCGCCTGCGCATGGTTGCGCGCCGCGCTGTAATTGCCGATGCCGAGCGCCTGGGCGCTGAGCGCGAGCTCGCCGCGCGCGGTGGCCGCGTCGGGACGTGCCGGCGCGTGGCACCCTGCGACGAGCAGCGCGACGACCGCTCCGAGAGAGGTCAGCAAGGCCTTAGGCATGGAGGTCATAGCTCTTCAGCAGATCGTACAGCGTCGGGCGGCTGACGCCCAACAGTTTGGCGGTGTTCGAGATATTGCCCTCGGCGCGGGCGAGCGCCTGGGTGATCGTCGCGCGATCCGCCCCCTCGCGCGCCGCGCGCAAATTGAGCGGGGGCTCTTCGCCACCCTCGGCGAGATCGAGATCGGCGGCGGTGACGAGCTTGCCCTCGGCCATGATCACCGCGCGCTTCATGCGGTTCTCGAGCTCGCGGACATTGCCCGGCCACGGCCAGGCGGCGATCGCCGCGCGCGCATCGGGGGCGAGGCCGGTGACGCCCGAGCGCATCGAGGCGGCGTAGACTTTGAGGAAATGCTGCGCGAGCAGCGCCGCGTCGCCGCTGCGCTCGGCGAGTGACGGGATACGCACGACGATCTCGGCCAGGCGATAATAGAGATCCTCGCGGAACGTGCCCGCCGCGACCATCGCGTCGATGTCCTGATGCGTCGCGCAGACGATCCGCGTGTCGACGGCAATCGGCTTGCGCCCGCCGATTCGCTCGATCACGCGCTCCTGCAGGAAGCGCAGCAATTTGACCTGGAGCGGCAGCGGCACGTCGCCGATCTCGTCGAGGAACAGCGTGCCGCCCTGCGCCTGTTCGATCTTGCCCTCGGTGGTCTTGACCGCGCCGGTGAACGCGCCTTTCTCATGGCCGAACAATTCGCTTTCGAGCAGCGTCTCGGGGATCGCCGCGCAATTGATCGCGACGAACGCGCCTTTCGCGCGCGGGCTCGCATCGTGCAGGCCGCGCGCGAGCAGTTCCTTGCCGGTGCCGCTCGCCCCGAGCAGCATCACCGACACGTCGGCGCCGGCGACGCGCTCGATCGTGCGGGTGACCTTGAGCATCTCGGGGCTCGCGGTGATCATCCCGCCGAGACCCGTGCCGCTGCCGCGCGCAGCCAGCCGGCGATTCTCGGCCTCGAGCGCATGGACATGGAAGGCGCGCGCGACGATCAGCCCGAGCGCGTCGATGTCGATCGGCTTGGCGTAGAAGTCCCACGCGCCATCGGCGATCGCCTGGCGCGCGCTTTCGCGCGCGCCGTGGCCCGAGGCAACGATCACCTTGGTGTCGGGCTTGAGCCGCAGGATCTCGGCGAGCGTGGCGAAGCCCTCGCTGGTGCCGTCGGGATCTGGCGGGAGGCCGAGATCGAGCGTGACCACCGCAGGCTCCTCGGCGCGCAGCGCGTCGAGCGCAGTCGCGCGGTCGACCGCGGTGACGACCGAATAGCCTTCATACGCCCAGCGCAATTGGCGTTGCAGGCCGAGATCATCCTCGACGATCAGCAATTTGGGTGTGTCGGTCATGCGGCTTCGTCCAGCGAGATCGTCCGCGCCGCAGCGAGCGAGACGTGAAAAATGGTGCCGTGGCGCTCGCGGCTTTCGACCGCGACGCTGCCGCCCATCGCCTCGGCCAATTGCCGCGCCTCGAACGCGCCGATGCCGAAGCCGCCCGCCTTGGACGAGGCGAAGGGTTTGAACAGTTGTTCGCGCAGGAAGGCGGGGCTCATGCCGCAGCCCTGGTCGATCACCGCGATCGAAACGCGCTTGGCGTCGCCCGAAACCGCGAGCGTGACGGGCTCGCCGGGCGCGCTCGCCTCGATCGCATTCTGCAGCAGATGGCCGAGCACTTGCTCGAGCCGGGCGGGATCGGCGTGCGCCAGGGCCGGCGTGCCGCGCACGACCACCGGATGCTGCGCGCGCCGCCGCGCTGCGACCTGTTCGGCGAGCGCGAGCAGGTCGACCGGGCGCAGCTCCTCGGCCCGGCTGTGGTGATGCTGCGACAGCCGCGCGAGCAGATCGTTCATCCGCCCCGCCGAATCCTGCAGCGTCGCGATCATGTCGGCGCGGAAGGCGGGGTTGTCGGCATGGCGTTCGGCATTGCGCGCGACGAGGCTCAGCTGGCTGACGAGATTCTTGATGTCGTGCAGGATGAAGGCGAAGCGGCGGTTGAATTCGTCGAAGCGCTTGGCCTCGGCGAGCGCGGATTGCGCGCGTTCTTCCGCCAGATAGCTCGCCACCTGGCGCCCGGCGATGCGCAACAGGTCGAAATCCTCCCAGTCGAGCGCGCGGTCGATCGGCGGGCGGGCCAGCAGGATCGCGCCTTGCAGCCGGTCGAGATGGACGAGCGGGAGCAATACCCAGCCATCCGCATCGAGCATCCAGGGCGGGACGCACGCACGCTCGACCGGGTCGGTCGTGTCGCCCCGCACCGCATCGAGCTCGACGATTCGGCCGGTGGTCGCGAGATGCGTGACGATCGCGGGACCGGTGCCCGCACTCGGCGCGTCCCACTTCCAGCCGGCCCCGACGCCGAGGCCGCTACCCTCGGGCACGAGCAACAGACCGGCGGGTGAATCGGTCAGGTCGGCGACCGCCTTGACGATGCGCTCGTCGAGCGGCGCGGCATCGTCAGGCTTGCCGAGCGTATCGGTGAAGCGGATCCACTCGGCGCGGTAATCGTAGCGATGGCGGAAGAAATGCTTCGACACCTTGACCTTGGCCCAGGCGCGCACCCAGGGCGAGGACAGGATCGTCACCCCGGCGGCGGTCGAGCCGAACACGAAGGCGGTCTGCCACAGCCGCGCATTCTCGCCGCTGACCGAGGCGATCGCGCTGGTCGCGACGAGCATGACGGCGGCGTAGAGCAAGGTGACCGCGAACGACACCGTCTGCCACGCGACGGTGCGCGAGACTTGCAGCGTCCATTCGCCGTTGCGCTGGACGGCGAGCGCGAGCACCGGCGCGACCAGCGCCATGACGAAGCCGCGCCCAATCGTCAGCGTGTTCGGCCAGGTGCCGCTCGCATAGGCCGAGACATAGAGCAGCAGATCGAAACCCCACATCGCCCCGAGCGCGAACACGACGAGCCGCAACCGAACCCGCACGCGCGGGGTCGCGGTGATATAGAGCTGGTGGAGCAGCAGCAGCGCGCCGATCGCGACCATGCTGCGCAGCAACAGCCGCACCGCGCTGACCTGCGGAATCAGCGCCGCGCCGACCGCCTGTTCGAGGATGGTGAGGCCGATGCCTGCGACGCTGACGAGCGCGACGACGCCGTAGATCACGCTCACCGCGCGATGCTCGCGCGTCGCATGGTCGCGCTCGATCAGCGCGTACATGAAGGCAAGCCACGCAAGATTGCGCACCGATTCGACGACGCGGGTAACGACGTCGCTGCCCTCGAGCCCGGCAACCGCCAAGGCCCACAAAGCGGTCAGCCCGAGCGCGGCGACCATCGGCAGGCGCGGCAGCCCCTTGCCCGTCTCGCGCAGCCGCGAAACCGCGACGCCGGCGAACAGCAAGGCGGCGAGCGCGTGGCTCCACAGGATCAGCGTGGCGGCGCCGGTCATCGCGCGCCCTCGGGCCACAATACGACGCGCACCGTCTGGAGCAGGATCAGCAGATCAAGGAAGGGCGAATAGTTCTTTGCGTAATAGAGGTCGTATTCGAGCTTCTGGCGGCTGTCCTCGATCGACGCGCCATAGGGATAGTTGATCTGCGCCCAGCCAGTGATCCCGGGCTTCACCATGTGGCGCTCGGCATAATAAGGCAGCTGTTGTTCGAGATCCTCGACGAATTGCGGCCGCTCGGGGCGCGGGCCGACGAAGCTCATCTCGCCTTTCAGCACCGACCAGGTCTGCGGCAGCTCGTCGATGCGGAGCTTGCGGATGATCCGCCCGACGCGGGTGATGCGCGGATCGTTCTTCTCGGCCCACACCGCTTGCCCTGCGACCTCGGCGTCGATCCGCATCGAGCGCAGCTTGATGCAATCGAACCCGACATTGTAGAGCCCGACGCGCCGCTGGCGGTAGAAGGCCGGCCCCTTGCTCTCGAGCTTGATCGCGATCGCGGTGAGCAGGATCAGCGGCAGCGTCAGGATCAGCAGGAGCAGGCTGGCGGTCACGTCGAACAGCCGCTTGAACAGGCTCGAGAACATCCGGCCCGAGGAAAAGCCGTCGGAAAAGATCAGCCAGCTCGGGTTGACGCTCTGCAGGTCGATCCGGCCGGTCTCGCGTTCGAGGAAGGTCGAGATTTCGTTGACGTGGACGCCGGTGGTCTTGATCCGCAACAGGTCCTTCAGTGGCAGCGCGTTGCGGCGTTCCTCGAGCGCGAGCACGACTTCGCTCGCATTGAGCAGCACGACGTGATCGGCGAGATTGTAGATCGCATCGCGCGCGATCGCCTCGGGGATGACGCGCGCGGCTTCGCTCATCGAGATATAGCCGACCACGACGAACCCCGCGCCGGGCGTCTGCGCGAGCGCCTTCAGCCGCGCGGCGCGCGCGCCCGCGCCGAGCACGACGACGCGGCGCTTGAACGCCTGTCCGCCGATCAGCTTGCCGATCAGGATGCGCAGCGCGATCAGCAGCACCGCGGCGATGCCCATCGCGTAGAGCAGGTTCGAGCGCCAGAAGCTCGCCGAGGGCAGGATGAAGAAGACGACGCTGAGGAAGATCACGCCGAGCGAGATCGCCACCAGCAGCCGCGCGGTGGCATAGCGCAGCGATTGCAGCGCGCCCGCGCCGTAGACCCCGACCGCTACCATCGCCATTTCGAGCGAGGCGGCAAAGGTCAGCAATTGCGGGATGCGCGCCTGCATCGGCGTCATCGGCATGAGCAACTGGCCCATCCGCAGCGTATAGCCGAGCTCACCCGCAGCGATCAGCAGGACGAAATCGATCAGGCCGAGCAGCAGCACGGCATTGGGAATATAGTGCTTGAACAGCCTGATCATCAGCGGTGGACCTCGTCCGCGCCCGGTCGGGGGGTGTAAACAATTCCGACACGGGCTAGCCGCTGTCGCACAAATTGCCAAATAAAGCCTGAACGTTCTGGATCGGGCGAAGGGGCAAGATAGTTACGCTCCCACGCCATACCCGCTACAGGGGGGCAACAGGAGGAACTTCATGCCACAGACCAATCCGATCGTCCCCGTTATCTTGTCGGGCGGATCGGGCACGCGGTTATGGCCGATGTCGACGCCGGAACTGCCCAAGCAGATGCTGGCGCTGACCGCGACGGAAACGATGTTGCAGCTCACTGCCCGCCGCGCGCAGGGCGAACGGTTCGGCGCGCCGATCGTCGTCGCGAACGCGCAGCATGCGGCGATGGTCGAGTCGCAGCTCGAGCCGGTGGCAGCGACCGCACAGGCGCTGATCCTCGAACCCAGCGGCCGCAATACCGCACCGGCGATCGCGCTCGCCGCGATCGCCGCGGGCTCGGGTGAAGCAGCCTTGCTGGTGATGCCGTCGGATCACGTGATCCTCGACGTTCCGGCCTTCCACGCGGCGATCGATCGGGCGCTGCCGATGGTCGAACAGGGATGGCTGGTCACCTTCGGAATCGACCCGAACGCGCCCGAGATGGGCTATGGCTGGATCCGCATCGGCGAGGAAATCGCGGGCGGGGTCCACCGCGTCGCCAAGTTCGTCGAAAAGCCGCCGCGCGATGCGGCCGAGGCGATGCTCGCCGCCGGCGACCATGTCTGGAACGGCGGAATCTTCCTGTTCCGCGCCGACGCGTTTCTCGAGGCGCTGGCGCTGCACGATCCTGCGACGCTCGCGGCGTGCCAGACGGCGATGGATGGCGCGCGCCACGACGGAAAGCGGATCTACCCCGATGCTGCCGCGTTCGCTGCGGCGCCGTCGAACTCGATCGATTATGCGGTGATGGAAAAGGCCGATCGCGTCGCGGTCGTGCCCGTCAGCATGGGATGGAGCGATCTTGGCAGTTGGGATGCGCTGCACGAGATCAGCGACCTTGATTCCGCGGGAAATTCGCATCAGGGCGAGGTGATCGCGATCGATACGGCCAACAATCTGGTCCGCAGCGACGGCGCGCGGATCGCGATGCTGGGTGTCGAGGATCTGATCGTCGTGGCGAGCGGCACTGACATCCTGATCCTGCCGCGCGGCCGCAGCCAGGAGGTCAAGGCGCTGATCGAGGCGATGAAGAAGCGCGGATGAACGGGCTGACGATCCACGCGTATCGCGACGACCTAGCGCAGGCGTTCCACGATATCAACGCGCAGTGGATCGGCGCGATGTACCGGCTCGAGCCGACCGATCGCGACGTGCTCGAACATCCGTTCGAACGGATCATCGCCCCCGGCGGCGATATCCTGTTCGTCGAAGCCGAGGGACTGGGGATCGTCGGTGCGTGCGCGTTGCAGCGCACCGGTGAGGACCAGTACGAGCTGACCAAGATGGGGGTGCTCGACACCGCGCGCGGGCGCGGGGCGGGCGCGTTCCTGCTCGATGCGGTGATCGCGCGCGCCAGGGCGATGGGTGCGCGGCGGCTGTATCTGCTCAGCAATGCCAAGAGCGCGACGGCGATCCGCCTCTATGAGAAAGCCGGCTTCCGCCATGATCCGGGGATCATGGCGGAGTTCGGTGCGCGCTACGAACGCTGCAACGTCGCGATGCTGTATCCGCTGGAGCGCACCGCTCAATAAGCGAGCTGGACGCCGATCCGGAAGGTCTGGCGATAATGCTCGTTCTCGATCAGCTGGGTCTTGATCGCCTGGTAGCGGCGCCACGGTGAGTCGAGCAGGTTGCTGGCTTCGACGAAGATCGTGAACTGCTTGACCGGGGAATAGCCGATCCGCGCGTCGAGCGAATTGTTCTCGTCGGTATATTGGTCGGTCGCCGCCGTCGTGCCGAGCGTGTCGAGATAGGCCGAGCGATAGGTGTAGGCGAGCCGCCCGGTCAGCCCATATTTCTCGTAATAGAGCTGCGCCGTGCCGATATATTTCGACTGGAGCAGATTGGGCACCGAGCCCGCCCGGCCGATCACGCCGCGCGACGATCCGTCGGTATAGGTGAAATTGCCCGACACGCCGAAGCCCGACAGCGCGCCGGGCAGGAAGGTCAGCTGCGCCTGGAGGTTGGCCTCGACGCCGTAGATCCTGGCGGTGTCGCCGTTGACCGGTTGCGTCACCTGCGCGCGGGTGAAGGTGGTGCCGCCGAAGGTGCCGCCCTGCGTCGTACCGACGGTGAAGATCGGATCGTCGAGATGCTTGTAGAAGCCCGCGATCGAGAGGATGCCCTGGCCTGCCAGATAATATTCGGCCGAGAGATCGCCCGACACCGCCTTGTACGGTTTCAGGCTGGGGTTGCCGAGCGCGACGACGCCGGCGTTGGGCGTGGTGTCGCTGACGTTCACATACGGCGCCAGCAGATTGTAGTCGGGCCGGCCGATCGCGGTGGTCACTGCGGCGCGCAGCACGACCCGGTCGGTGGCGTCGAAGCGCACGTTGAGATCGGGGAAGGCGTCGGTATAGGCGCGCGAATTGGAGACGTTATATCCCTGGCTGACCAGCGAGGTCGTGGTGAACGCCTTCCCCTTGTAGGTGCCGTCGGTGTGTTCGACGCGGACGCCGGGGACGATCGTCAGCTTGGCGAACTTGAAGGTTCCCATGATATAGCCGGCATAGACTTTCTCGCTGAGGTCGTAATCGTTGACCAGCGAGTTGGCGACCGAGGTCGCCAGGTCGGACGCGCTCTGCGTCCGCGCGGCGGGATTGGTGACGGTGTAATAGGTCTGCGCCTGATCGTAGTTGATCCGCGGACCGACCAGATAGCGGCCGTCATAGATCGCGCTGCCGTCGTCGCCTGCAGCCCCGGTCGCGGCGAGCGTGCTACCCAGCGAATATTGCTGGAAGTCGCGATTGTTGGTCTTGTCGGTCTGTTGGAACTTGCCGCCGAGCTTGATCGTGCTGTCGCTGCCGAAACCGATCGGGATCGTCAGGTCGGCGCGCGCCTGGTAGAGATTCTCCTCGGCGCGGCGGCGGTCGTAGCTGACGCGATAGCCGCTATAGAGCGCGCTGTTGTACGGCGTTCCGTTGGCGGTGTTGACCTTGAACAGCGTGTCGGCGAGGTCGAGCGACAGGCCGGTCAGCGCGGTGCTGCCGGTGCGGAACGAAAATTCCGAGCGCAGCGGGTCCTTCTTGAGCGCCTTGCTGTAGGTCCCCTCGACCTGCAGCTCGGAGCCGCCGAAGCGGAACTTGCCGCCGAGCTCGCCCGAGAAGGTCGAATCGTCTTCGTTGCGCAGCCGCAGGAAGCGCGTCCCGCGCGAGCTGAAGGTGCCGCCGTTCGAGATCGCGGCGTTGACGGCTTGCTGCGCCGCGGTCGGCTGCGTGGTGACGCCGGCGGCGTTGGTCGTCGCATAGGTCACCGGGATCTCGATCCGTGACTGGTCGCGCGTCTCGTGATCCTTGAAGGTCGAATAGAGCGTGCGGAGGTAGACGTTGACGTCCGAGCTCGGCCGCCAGTCGAAATTAGCGACCACGCCGTAACGCGTGCGGTTGAGGTTATAGTCGCGGATACGATAATCGTCGGGCAGCGCGCGGCTCGCGCCGGTTGGGGTCCCCCAGTTCGACGAGCCCTGCAAATTCTCGGACTCGATCGGCCGGCTCGAATAGTTGCCGGACAGGACGACGCCGAAGGTCTTGTCGGGACCGAAGCGCGTTCCCGCGGTCACGTCGCCCTCATACGGGCTGCGGCTGTTGAGCGTGTTGTAGCCGCTGACGATCCGCGCGTTGGCGAACGCCTTGGTGCGGTCGAATGCGGTCAGCGTGTTGATATCGACCTGACCCGCGATCGCATTGGCGTCGCGGTCGGGGGTGAGCGATTTGACGACCGTGACCGAGCCGATCAGCGAGGAGGGGATGTCGTCGAGCTTGACCTGGCGGCTCTCGGGTTCTGGCGCAGGCGCGGTCTGGCCGTTGACGGTGACATTGGCGAGGTTGGGGTTGACGCCGCGGATGATGACGTAGCGGCCTTCGCCCTGATCGTTGGCGACCGAGATGCCGGGCAGGCGGCGCACCGCCTCGGCGACGTTCTGGTCGGGCAGCTTGCCGACGTCGTTGGCGTTGAGCGTGTCCTGGATGAAGTTCGACGAGCGCTTGGCCTGAAGCGCGCGGCGCTCGGCGGCGCGCTGACCGGTGACGACGATCTCGCCGCCGCTTACGTCGCCGGCGGGCGGATCGAGCCGGAATTCGACGACCGTCGCGCTGTCGCTCGACGTCGCGCTGCGCGTCACGCTCGGATAGCCGACATAGGTGAAGGTCAGCTCGACCGGCCCTGGCGCGAGATCGTGGATCACGAACATGCCGTCGCGGTCGGCGACCGCGGTGCGCCCGGCGGCGGCGATCGTCGCGCCGGGCAGCGCCGCACCGGTCTGCGGATCGACCACGCGTCCGGCCACGTCGGCGGCATAGGCGGGTAGCGCGGTCGAGCCCAGCAATGCAGCGCACAGGCCGACCTTGGACGCGAAGCTCCGCGCCCGGATGTTTCCGAACATTATGGTTTCCCCTGCTCGCGCCACATCATTGGCTTTTCCCAACGTATTGCGCTGCGGCGGCCCTATGGGATTTGCGTGACGGTAACGTGACGATTCCGCCATGTTTCTCGCATGGTACGGCGGATCGGAACTTATGCGTACAAATCGCGTCTTGCGGTCGAACCGGACTGGAGAATGACGATGCGCCGCGTGACGACAGGATGGAGCATGATCGCGCTGGCGGCGGGCGTGCTTGCCGCGTCGGCCGCGGGTGCGCAGGAGCGCGACAGTCTCGGGCACGTCATCACCCAGCCGCTGCGCGACACGCGGCTGTCGAAGACCAAGATCCCGCCGATCCTGCAACGCGCCGCCTCCGCACCCTATTCGTCGGCGCAAACGCAGAGCTGCGCGACGATCGCGGCCGAGGTCCGTCGGCTCGACGCCGCGCTCGGCGCTGATGTCGATGTGCCGGGCAAGGCCAAGGGCGAGGGCGCCGAGATCGCGGCGGTGGCCGCGCGGACCGCGGTTGGCACGCTGATCCCGGGGCTCGGGCTCGTTCGGGTCATCACCGGCGCGGACAAGGAACAACGCCGCGCCGAGGCGGCGGTCTATGCCGGGCAGACGCGGCGCGCGTTTCTCAAAGGGCTGGGCTATGCGCGCAAATGCCAGGCGCCAGCGGCACCGACGCGCGCAGCGGTCGCAGACCTGCCGACCTCGAACTGAGCAATCAGTCGCGCGCGAAGATCTCCGCGCGGGGGATCGTGAGGTTGAGCGAGGGTATCGTCAGGTCGTCGTCCGTCGTGAGCCAGTCGGCGGTCCAGCCGCCGTTGGGCGTGCGCTGGACGAGATGGATGTGCTCTTCCGCGGGGTCGATGAGGACCACCTCGCGCGTGCCGGCGAGCGCGCAATATTCGGCGAGCTTGACCTTCTGGTCGTGCGTCGAGGTGGAGGGCGATAGCACTTCGAACACCACCTGCGGATCGCCGAGCAATTTCTTGCGCGCGTTCTCGGGGGCGGCCGGGTTGTTGCAATAGACGCTGACGTCGGGGAGACGCACCGTGCGTATGTCGGTCTGGGCGGCGAGGTCGGAGCCGTATGGCCGGCAGCCCGACCCGCGGAGCACGCTACGCAGATAGGCGAAGATATTGCCTGCGATCCGCGCATGCTGCTCGCTGCCGCCGGCCATCATGTAGATGAGGCCGTCTTCGAGCTCGGCCTTCGCGCCGCCGAAATCCATGTCGAGGAATTCCTCGACGCTGACGCGGCGATAGGCTGGGTCGAGGGCAATCGCGGGCATGCCACGCAATATACGCCGAATCGCCAGACAAACAAAGGGCCGGCGGATCGCTCCGTCGGCCCTTCGTCTTTGGTCCAGCCGAGAGGCTGGGCGTTGGTTCCGGCACCGGCAAAGCCGCTGCTGCGTCGGACGGAATCGTCGAGCAAGCTCGCCGACCCGCCGGCCGGAGCCACGCGAGTCCTGACATAGCTTTCGCTATGTCAGGCCGCGTTGGCTCAGAAATCCATGCCGCCCATGCCGCCCATGCCGCCGCCGCCCATCGGCATTGCGGGCTTGTCTTCCGGCAGCTCGCTCACGGCCGCTTCGGTCGTGATGAGCAGGCCGGCGACCGATGCCGCATTCTGCAGCGCGGTGCGGACGACCTTGGTCGGATCGATCACGCCGGCTTCGACCAGGTTCTCGTACGTGTCGGTCGCCGCATTGAAGCCGATCGTCGGATCGTTGCCGTCGAGCAGCTTGCCCGAAACGACCGCGCCGTCATGGCCTGCGTTGGTGGCGATCTGACGCACCAGCGAGGTCAGCGACTTGCGCACGATGTCGATACCGCGCGTCTGGTCTTCGTTCGCACCGGTCAGGCCGTCGAGCACCTTGCTGGCGTACAGCAGCGCCGTGCCGCCGCCGGGGACGATGCCTTCTTCAACGGCTGCGCGAGTTGCGTGCAGCGCGTCGTCGACGCGGTCCTTGCGCTCCTTGACTTCGACTTCCGAAGACCCGCCGACCTTGATCACGGCAACGCCGCCAGCAAGCTTGGCGAGACGCTCCTGGAGCTTCTCCTTGTCATAGTCGCTCGTCGTGTTCTCGATCTGCTGACGGATCGCATCGGTGCGGCCCTTGATCGCATCCGAGTCACCAGCACCATCGACGATGACGGTGTTGTCCTTGTCGATCGTGACGCGCTTGGCGGTGCCGAGCATGCCGATCGTGACCGACTCGAGCTTGATGCCGAGGTCTTCCGAGATCATCTCGCCCTTGGTCAGGATCGCGATGTCCTCGAGCATCGCCTTGCGACGATCGCCGAAGCCCGGTGCCTTGACCGCTGCGACCTTCAGGCCGCCGCGCAGCTTGTTGACGACGAGCGTGGCCAGAGCCTCACCCTCGATGTCCTCGGCGATGATCAGCAGCGGACGACCCGACTGGACGACGGCTTCCAGGATCGGGAGCATCGCCTGCAGGTTCGACAGCTTCTTCTCGTGGATCAGGATATAGGGATCCTGAAGCTCGACCGACATCTTCTCGGGGTTGGTGATGAAGTAGGGCGAGAGGTAGCCACGGTCGAACTGCATGCCTTCGACGACGTCGAGCTCGAACTCGAGACCCTTGGCTTCCTCGACGGTGATCACGCCTTCCTTGCCGACCTTCTCCATCGCTTCGGCGATCTTCTCGCCGACTTCACGATCGCCATTGGCCGAGATGATGCCGACCTGGGCGACTTCGTGCGAACCCGAAACCGGCTTCGACCGCGACTTGACGTCCTCGACGACCTTGATGACCGCGAGATCGATACCGCGCTTGAGGTCCATCGGGTTCATGCCGGCTGCAACCGACTTCATGCCCTCGCGGACGATCGCCTGCGCCAGAACGGTCGCGGTGGTCGTGCCGTCGCCGGCGATGTCGTTGGTCTTCGAGGCGACTTCGCGCAGCATCTGCGCGCCCATGTTCTCGAACTTGTCCTTGAGCTCGATTTCCTTGGCGACGGTGACGCCGTCCTTGGTGATGCGCGGCGCGCCGAAGCTCTTGTCGATCACGACGTTGCGGCCCTTCGGCCCCAGCGTGACCTTGACCGCGTCGGCGAGGATGTCGACGCCGCGGAGGATGCGCTCGCGGGCGTCACGCCCGAATTTTACGTCCTTGGATGCCATGGTGGGCTGTTCCTTTCTGCGTCACCCCGGCGAAGGCCGGGGTCGTTCTGTTGTTCGGAAAACGCTGGTTGCGCGAGGGCAACACAGCGGCCCCGGCCTGCGCCGGGGCGACGATCATGATTTAACCGACGATCCCGAGGATGTCCGATTCCTTCATGATCAGCAGGTCTTCACCGTCGATCTTGACCTCGGTGCCCGACCATTTGCCGAACAGGATCTTGTCGCCGGCCTTGACTTCGAGCGGGTGGATTTCCCCTGCTTCGTTGCGGGCGCCGGTGCCGACGGAGACGACTTCGCCTTCCTGCGGCTTTTCCTTGGCGGTCTCGGGGATGATGATCCCGCCGGCGGTCTTTTCTTCAGCCTCTACGCGGCGGACGAGCACGCGATCGTGCAACGGACGAAAGGTCATGGGCGAAGTCCCTTTATAATGAACAGGTGTTAGCACTCGACGTTAGTGAGTGCCAGCAGGGCGGATATGATAGCGGCGTCCGGCATCGTCAACGGGCGGTGCGAAATTTCTGAGGAACCAAATCCAGATCAGCGATTTGCCGTGTTGGTCGCATAACACGCATTTACTCGGCTGGTGGCTTGCCGTAGCGAGGCGGGGTGATCTCCGCCAACAAGGAGCGGCCAAGTGAAACTCGTACGCGGCGCGTGGAAAATTCTCGTCGGCATCAAGGACGCGCTGGTCCTCATCGCGATGCTGCTGTTCTTCGGCCTGCTGTTCGCGGCGCTCGCCTCGAAACCGAACAAGGCCGCGATCGGCGACGGCGCGCTGGTGCTCAAGCTTGATGGCCCGATCGTCGAGCAGACGCAGGACGTCAGCGCGTTCGCCGCGCTCAACGGCGACGGCGCGGGCCATGAATATCGCCTGCGCGACGTGGTGCGCAGCCTCGACAAGGCGGCCAAGGACGACCGCGTCAAGGTGGTGGTGCTCGATCTCGACTCGTTCGGCGGCGGCTATCCCGCGACGCTCAACGAAGTCGGCGCGGCGCTGAAGCGCGTGCGCGATGGCGGCAAGCCGGTGCTGGCGTTCGCGACGGCGTACACCGACTCGGGCTATCGCTTGGCGGCCAATGCCAGCGAGATCTGGGAAAGCCCGATGGGCGGCACGCTGTTCATGGGGCCGGGCGGATCGCAGCTCTATTACAAGGGCCTGATCGACAAGCTCGGCGTCAACGCGCACGTCTACCGCGTCGGCAAATACAAATCGTTCGTCGAGCCCTACACCCGCACCGAAGCCTCGCCCGAGGCGAAGGAAGAGGTGGTGAAGCTGTACCAGGTGCTGTTCGCCAATTGGCAGCAGTCGGTCGCGGCGGCACGGCCCAAGGCGAAGTTCGCGCCGTTCCTCGCGACGCCGGGCGCGGTGATCACCGCGGCGCAGGGCGACATCGCCAAGGCCAATCTCGATGCCGGCCTCGTCGACAAGCTCGGCACGCGGCTCGATTTCGGCAAGCGCGTGGCGGAGATCGCCGGGGTCGACGGCGGCAAGGCCGCGGGCCTGTTCAAGACGATCAAATACGACGCCTATGTCGCCGCCAATCCGCTGCCGACCGGCGGCGACAAGATCGGCGTGCTGACGATCGCGGGCGACATCGTCGACGGCAAGTCGAAGGCGGGCAATGTCGGGTCCGACACCGTCTCGAAACTGCTGCTCGACGCGCTCGCCAAGAAGGACCTCAAGGCGCTCGTCGTGCGCGTCGATTCGCCCGGCGGCTCGGCGCTCGCGTCGGAGGACATGCGTCGCGCGATCCAGGAGGCGAAGGCGCAGAAGCTGCCGATCGTCGTCTCGATGGGCGCGGTCGCGGCGTCGGGCGGCTATTGGGTGTCGACCGCGGGCGACATGGTGTTTGCGCAGCCGACGACGATCACCGGCTCGATCGGCATTTTCGGGATCATCCCGACCTTCGAGAACACGCTTAAGAAGGTCGGCCTCACCACCGACGGCGTGCGCACCACCCCGCTGTCGGGCCAGCCCGACGTCGTCGGCGGCACCAACGCCGAGACCGACACGATCTTCCAGGCGGGGATCGAGAATGGCTATCGCCAGTTCGTCACGCGCGTCGCGGGTGCCCGCAAGCTGACGCCCGACCGTGTCAACGAGATCGGGCAGGGGCGTGTCTGGGACGGCGGGACGGCGCTCCAACTGCATCTGGTCGACAAGTTCGGTGGATTGCAGGATGCGGTCGCCGAGGCGGCGCGGCGCGCCGGGCTGAAGGCCGACGGCTATCACGCCGAATATCTCGAGAAGAAGCCGAGCGCGTTCGCCAAGATGATCCAGCAGTTCGCCGATTCGAACAAGGATGACGACGCCTCGGCGGGCGACGCCTTCACGCGGATGGCGGCCGAGCGGCGCGCGGTGTTCGCGCGGGCGCTGGGCGACGTGACGCGGATCGGCACGGGGGCGGCGATCCAGGCGCGCTGCCTCGAATGCGAGGGTGTCGGCGGCACCGCACCGCGCGCTGGCGATGCGCGGCTGATGGACTTCGTGCTCGCGCGGTTCGGGCTGTGAGCCCGGACCCCGCGCCGACCCGCGTCGCGATCCGTCCCGCGACGTCCGACGACGCCGCGGCGATCGCAGCGATCTATCGCCCCTATGTCGAGCGCGGCACGGTGTCGTTCGAGACCGAGGCGCCCGATGCCGACGCGATCGCGCGGCGGATGGCGTCGTCGGGCGGGCTGTACCCGTGGCTGGTGGCGACCGAAGGCGAGGGCGGGGCGGTGCTCGGCTATGCCTATGCCTCGGCCTTCCGCGATCGCCCGGCGTATCGCTACACGATCGAGACGACGGTCTATCTCCAGACGGGCACGCAGGGGCGCGGCAACGGGCGGCAATTGTATGATGCGCTGATCGACACGGTGCGCGCGCAGGGGTTCACGCATGCGATCGGGGTGATCGCGCTGCCCAACGATCATTCGATCCGGCTGCACGAGTCGGTGGGGTTCAGGCGCGCCGGTTTCTTCCGCGAGGCGGGGTACAAGGACGGGCGCTGGATCGACGTCGGCTACTGGCACTGTGACCTCAACGACGCGACGATCCCGCCGCTGGAACCCAAGCCGTTCAGCGAAACGGGGATGGTGTGGAATTGGTGAAGCGATGAGCAAAAAGCCCCTCCCCTTTAGGGGAGGGGTTGGGGTGGGGAAGTGGTGGCCACGGAAGCCGAGCTCCTGAAGCGCGCGCACGAGATGCGGCGCAATCCGACCGAGCCGGAGGTCCGGCTCTGGCGGGCGCTGTCTAATTCGCAGCTGGATGGTTTGAAATTTCGTCGGCAGCATGTGGTTTTCGAAGCGCAGGCGATCCTCGATTTCTTCTGCCCAGCGATCGGCCTCGGAATCGAGGTGGACGGCGACACGCATGATGCACTGAAAGACGCGCGTCGCGACGCGAGGCTCGCCGCACTCGGCTTCAGCATCATTCGCTTCGGCAATCCCGACGTCATGTCGAACTTGGCTGGCGTAGCGGAAACAATCTCCGGCACCGCTTCAACCCTCTCCAACCGCTGGCACCGCACTTCCCCACCCCAACCCCTCCCCTGAAGGGGAGGGGCTTTATAGTGCTGCGACGCTCGGCTAAGGCCGCACTCAAATGACCGACACGCCAGACACCGCCGCCCGCGATTATCGCGACACCGTCTTCCTGCCGAAGACCGACTTCCCGATGAAGGCTGGTCTCCCCGCCAAGGAGCCCGGCATCCTCGCGCGCTGGCAGGCGATGAACCTCTACGAGAAGACCCGCGAAGCCCGCCGTGGCCGTGAGAAGTTCATCCTCCACGACGGCCCGCCCTATGCGAATGGCGACATGCATATCGGCCATGCACTCAACCACATCCTCAAGGACACGGTGTGCCGCACGCAGGGGCTGCTCGGCAAGGACGCGCCCTATGTGCCCGGCTGGGACTGCCACGGCCTGCCGATCGAGTGGAAGGTCGAGGAGCAGTATCGCGCCAAGAAGCGCAACAAGGACGAGGTCCCCGCGAACGAATTCCGCGCCGAGTGCCGCGCGTACGCGCAGCATTGGGTCAACGTGCAGCGCGAGCAATTGAAGCGGCTCGGCATCAATGGCGACTGGGACCATCCCTATCTGACGATGGACTTCGCCGCCGAAGCGACGATCGTCACCGAGCTGATGAAGTTCGCGGAGAGCGGCCAGCTCTATCGCGGCGCCAAGCCGGTGATGTGGTCGCCCGTCGAAAAGACCGCGCTCGCCGAGGCCGAGGTCGAATATGAGGACGTCGTGTCGACGCAGATCGACGTGGCGTTCGAGATCATGGATGCGCCGAACGCGCCCGAGCTGGTTGGCGCGCATGCGGTGATCTGGACGACGACGCCGTGGACGATCCCGGTGAACCAGGCGCTGAGCTATGGGCCGGAGATTACTTACGTTCTCGTAAACATCGATGACCAACGCTATTTGGTGGCTGAGGAATTGATGCACTCCTTCGTAGCTCGAGTGATTAAGGACCGAGGGGCGCCTTTCGAAACTCCGATGCTAATTGAGGATCGAAAAGACGGATGGGGCTGGAAGGGGTCGCGACTTGAGGGCGCCACCGCGCGTCATCCGATGCACGACCTCGGCGGGTTCTTCGCCAAGCCGCGGCCGTTCCTGCCGGGCGATTTCGTCACCACCGACGCGGGCACCGGGCTCGTCCATATGGCGCCCGACCACGGCGAGGACGATTTCCTGCTGTGCAAGCAATACGGCATCGAGCCGGTCTTCGCGGTCGATGGCGCGGGGATGTATCGCGACGATTGGGTGTGGCTCGGCGGGCAGGGCTCGGTGATCAACAAGAAGTTCGTCTCCGCCGAGGGGCCGATCTGTGCGGATTTGCGCGGCGTCGGCGCGTTGCTCGCGGCGAGCGATGATTTTCCGCATAGCTATCCGCATTCGTGGCGGTCGAAGGCGAAGGTCATTTTCCGCGCTACGCCGCAATGGTTCATTCCGATGGATCAGACGCTGCCCGAAAGCCCCTCCCCTTCAGGGGAGGGGTTGGGGTGGGGCCGTGCCGCGAGAGCAGGCGACGGGCTCGGTGAGACCTCCCCCACCCCCAGCCCCTCCCCTGAAGGGGAGGGGAGTGTTGGGCGGACTTTGCGCTCGACCGCTCTACGCGCCATCGAAGCCACCACCTGGTATCCCTCCAAGGGCCAGAACCGCATCACCGCCATGGTCGCCGGGCGCCCCGATTGGGTGATCAGCCGCCAGCGCGCCTGGGGCGTGCCGATCACGCTGTTCGTCAACCGCCTGACCGGCCAGAATCTCGTCGATCCCGCGGTCAACGCGCGGATCATCGCCGCGATCACCGCGCAGGGCGTCGATGCGTGGAGCGAGGAAGCCGCGCAGGACTTGCTCGGCCCCGACTACGCCCTCGCAGACTACGAGCGCGTCACCGACATTCTCGACGTGTGGTTCGACAGCGGCTGCACCCACGCGTTCGTGCTCGAGAGCGGGCGCTGGCCCGATCTGCGCTGGCCGGCCGATCTCTATCTCGAGGGCTCGGACCAGCATCGCGGCTGGTTCCAGTCGTCGCTGATGGAGGCATGCGGCACGCGCGGGCGCGCGCCGTACAATGACGTGCTGACGCACGGCTTCACGATGGATGCGAAGGGCATGAAGATGTCCAAGTCGCTCGGCAACACGATCAACCCGCTCGACCTGATGAAGGAATCGGGCGCGGACATCCTGCGGCTGTGGGCGCTGTCGGTCGATTTCACCGAGGACCACCGCATCGGGAAGGAGATCCTCGGCGGCGTCTCCGACCAGTATCGCAAGCTGCGCAACACCTTCCGCTACCTGCTCGGCGCGCTCGACGGGTTCGACGAGGCCGAGCGGTTGCCGGTCGCGGAGATGCCTGAGCTCGAACGCTATGTGCTCCACCTGCTCGCCGAGCTCGACGCGAAGCTGCGCGCGGCTGTCCTCGTGTACGATTTCAACAGCTATGTCCGGCTGCTGACCGAGTTCGCGCAGGAGGACCTGTCGGCCTTCTACTTCGATATCCGAAAGGATTCGCTCTATTGCGACGCGCCGACCGATCCCAAGCGGAGAGCGTGCCGGACGGTGTTTGACACGCTGTTCCAGGCGCTGGTGCGATATCTCGCACCAGTGCTTGTGTTTACGACCGAGGAGGTGTGGGGGACGCGCTATCCGCAAGCGGATTCGGTGCATTTGCTCGAATGGCCTGCGGTTGACCCGGATTGGAAAACTGCGGGGCTCCATGATCTCGGCCTGAAGTGGGAGCGGATGCGTGCCTATCGGCGCGAGGTCACGGAAGCGATTGAACCGTTGCGCCGTGACAAGACTATCCGTTCGAGCCTGGAGGCGAAGATCGCCTTTACCTTCCCGCAGTGTCACGACATCGAAACGACACCGAGCGAGGATCTTGCCGAACTGTTCATTGTTTCCGAGGTCTCGTTCAGTCGGTCGGTGGTCGGCACCGACCACGCTCCCTTGGGTTCCCCGCCACAAATGACGTTTGAACATCCGGAAGGTGCCCATGTGTCGCTGGACGGATTTCGTGGCGTCGTGGTCACCAAGACCGACCTTCACAAATGCGGTCGCTGCTGGCGGCATCTGCCCGAAGTCGAGGAAGACGGCGACCTGTGCGACCGTTGCGAAGCGGTGGTGGCATGAGGCTCCCACTCGCAGGCTTCGCCACCGCCGCGCTGCTGTTCGTCGCCGACCAGGCGGCCAAGCTCGGCGTGACCGAGGGCCTCAAGCTCGACGAAATGACCAACGCGCATTTCGTCACCTCGTTCTTCAACCTGCGCTTCGTCGCCAATCGCGGCGTGTCGCTCGGCCTACTCCACGCCGATACCGACACGACGCGCTGGCTGCTCGTGCTGATGACCGGCGCGATCGCGCTCGGGGTGCTCGTCTGGATGCTGCGCGAGGCCAAGCGCGCCGACCAGATGGCGCTCGGGCTCGTACTCGGCGGCGCGTTCGGCAACATCCTCGACCGCGTCCGGCTGGGTTATGTCGTCGATTTCGCCGATCTGCATTTCGGCAGCTGGCAGCCGTTTTTGGTCTTCAACATCGCCGACGCCGCGATTAGCATCGGCGTGCTCATCTTGCTCGCGCGCGCGCTTCTGGTACGAGACACGCAGAAACACGATTCTGGGGCGGAACAAGGCCCAACGGAGAATATCCATGCGTAAGTTTTCGATTCTGACGGCCGGCGTGGCACTCCTCGCGCTGGGCGCATGCGCGCATGGCAAGGGCGGTCGCGCCGGCCCCGACGAATTCTCGGTCGCGCGCCAGGCGCCGCTGGTGATCCCGCCCGATTTCTCGCTGACCCCGCCCAAGCCCGGCGCGGCGCGCGCCAACGACGTCAGCGCCAACGCGCAGGCGCTCGACGCGCTGTTCGGCGGCACCGCGGCGCGCAGCGCTTCGGAGAGCGCGACGCTGTCGCAGGCGGGCGTCGATTCGGACGATCCCGGCATCCGCTCGTCGGTCGGCGATCCCGGCACGACCGTCGTCGACAAGGGCGCGACCACGCGCGACGTCGTCGCGGCGCCGGAAGGCGACGGCCAGGCGGCCAAGGCGACCGCACCGAAGTGAGCGAATACGGGGCGGCGGCGTCGATGCGTCGCCCCGCTTCATGCGCCGGCTAGAGCCGGGCGATAACGCCTGCGCTCGCCACCGCGATCACCGGCGCCAGCGCGATCACCAGCCGCCAGCGCGGCATCTGCCAGGTCGCCCGCCGCGTCAGCGTCAGCGCCGCCGCGACGCCGACCGCGCTCATCGTCCAGAAATGATAGCGCACCTCCGACGCGACGCTCAGCGGGAGGTAGCTGAAGCCATACAACACCGCCGACCAGGGCAGCGCGACCGCCGGATCGCCCTCGCCCAAGGTCGGGCGCAACACCAGCAAGCCGCACCCGAGCGCGAGCCAGCAGGCCGGCCAGCCCGGTGGCGTGGTCAGCAGCGTGTCGGCAGCGCTCTGCAGCGCCGCGCGCACGCTGCTCGGCGCGACGGTGTAGCCCCACGGATTGGGGTCGGACTGCGGCGACAGGCCGGGCAGATCGGCGTCGTGGACGACAAACCGCGTGTTGCGGTCGAAATGCGCGAGGCGATGCGCGGCATAGGCCAGCGGATGCGCGGCGACCGCGGCGGCCCACCAGCCATAGGGGCCGCGTCCGGCCTTGAGCGGCGCGGCGAGGTTGGTGAAGCCGATCGCGCATGGCGCGGCGCCCCACCAGGCATAGCGATCCCACGAGATTGGCGAATAACAGGCGCGATCGACCGCGACCGGGTTCGCGACGCCGGTCGGCGGGAAGGTATCGGCTCCGGCGAACGCGCCGATCCCGCCGAGATCGTAGATCACCAGCGACAGTTCGACCCCGCTGCGCTTGGCATGGAGCGCGGCATTGGCGAGCGGCAGCGCGAGCACCAGCGGGATCGCCGCGAGCACCGCGGTGAGGCCGAGCCGGGGGAGCGTCCGCCGCCACGCCGCAGGCGCGGCGAGCAACAGCAGCGGCAGGCACGCCGGCACCGCGTTGAAGCGCAGCGTCGCCGCCGCGACGAGCAATAGCGCGGCGACGATCCGCGCCGCGCGTCGCTCGGGTAGCGCCGCGAGCAGACCGCTTGCCAGCAGCAGCGTCCCCGCGAACAGGCTGTCCTTGAGCACGGTGCCGACCAGCACCAGCACGATCGGCGACAGCGCGAGCAAGCCGATCGCGCCCGCCGCTGCCCGCTGCCCGCGCGCCCATGCCGCCTGCACCCATAAGGCGGTGCCGCTCCAATAGAGCGCCAGCTGGAGCACGAGCATCGGCGCCGGCCCCGCACCGAACGCCCCGAGCTGGCTCCACAGCCAGTTCATCGCCGGCGGGTGCCAATCGTCATATTGCCCGCTCAGCGCCTGGCCATATTGCCGGATCGCGTCCCACGTCATGATGCCGGGCCAGAACAGCGCGCCATGCAGCAGCGCAAGCACTAGCGCCGCGCCGCCACCCACCAAGATCGCGCGTCTGTCGGTCAAAAGTCTCACCGCGCCGCGCTAGCATGTCGGGGCGGCAAAACCATCGGCGATTGCGTATGGGCAGGGCAAAACCGTGCGGCTTGTGGTCGCCCGGCTTTTGCGCTTCATTGCCGAAGATAACGACGAAACGGGGCTCCTTCATGACATTCCAACGCCTTGCGCTGGCGGCTGCGGCCCTGCTGGCCTCGACCACGCTGACCGCGCCGGTCGCGCTCGCGCAGGACGCCCGGCCTGCCTTCGCCGAACCCACGCTCTCCCCCGACGGCGGGCTGATCGCCTTCGCGTCGGGTGGCGACATCTGGGAAGTCGCCGCGACCGGCGGCGTCGCGCGACCGCTCGTCACCGATGCGGCGACCGAGGCGCGGCCGCTCTATTCGCCCGACGGGAGCAAACTCGCCTTCACCTCGACGCGCGGCGGCAACGCCAACATCTACGTGCTCGATCTGGCGAGCGGCGCGGTGACGCGGCTGACCTATGCCGAGGCGGGCGAGGAGCTCGACGCCTGGTCGCCCGACGGCAAATATCTGTATTTCGCCTCGGGCGTCGCCGATGTCGGCCGCCAGCCCGACATCTTCCGCATCGCCGCCGACGGCGGCACGCCGATGCAGGTCAGCCGCGAGACCTATCTCGCCGAATTCCAGGCGGCGCCGTCGCCCGACGGCAGCACGCTTGCGATCAACACGCGCGGGATCAGCGCGGGGCAATGGTGGCGCAACGGCACCTCGCATATCGACCAGACCGAGCTGTGGCTGAAACCGGTGGGCGAAGGCGGCGCCTATCGCCCGCTGCTCGCGGATGGCGAGAAGCACGCCTGGCCGATGTGGAGCCGCGACGGGCGCAGCCTCGTCTATATGAGCGCCAAGGGCGGGCCCGAGAACCTCTGGCGCGTCGGGGTCGCGGGCGGTGCGGCGCCCGAGCAGCTGACCCACTTCACCAGCGGCCGCGTGCTCTATCCCGCGATGGCGGCGAACGGATCGGCGATCGTGTTCGAACGCGACTTCGGCGTGTGGCGCTACGATCCCGCGACCGGCCAGTCGGCCGCGGTGCCGATCACGCTGCGCGGTGCGGCGAGCACCACGCCGCGCCGCCACGAGCAGTTGCAGAGCTTCACGCGGCTTGCGCTGTCGCCAGACGGGCAGAAGGTTGCGGTGATCGGACATGGCGAGGTGTTCGCCACCTCGGCCAAGGACGGCGGCACCGCGCAGCGCGTGACCAATACGCCGGGCGCCGAGCGCGAAGTCGCCTGGTCGCCCGACAGCCGCCGCGCGCTCGTCATTTCCGAGCGCGGGCTGGCGCATTGTCTCGTCGAATATGACGTAGCGAGCGGGCGCGAGACGGTGCTGACGCGGCAGGGGATCGCCTCGGCGCCGTCTTATGCGCCCGACGGCAAGTCGGCCGCCTATGTGCTCGACGATCGCGAGCTCCACGTCGTGACGCTGGCGGGCGGCGCGGATCGCACGCTGTTTACCGGCGCGATCGCGACCGACGCGCGCGACGGCCCACGCCCGACCTGGTCGCCCGACGGCCAGTATATCGCCTTCCCGCTGACCGATTCGCGCTCGTTCGTGAATGTCGAGCTCGTCCCCGCCGCGGGCGGCGCGGCGCGGCCGATCAGCTTCCTCGCCAACGGCCAGATGGGCGGCATCGCCTGGTCGCCCGACGGGACCTACATCCTGTTCGACACCGCGCAGCGCAGCGAGGATTCGCGCATCGTGCGGATCGACCTGCTGCCGCATGTCCCGAAGTTCAAGGAAGACAAGTTCAGCGACCTGTTCAAGCCCGGCAAGCAGCCCGCCACCCCCGACACGCCGTCCGACACGCCCGCGCCGCCTACGCCCAAGCCGCTGCCGGTCGCGGCGAAGAAGGGCGCAGCACCCGCGCCCGCGCCCAAGGTCGCCCCGGTCTCGATAACGTGGGAAGGCCTGCGCGCGCGCGCAACGATCCTGCCGCTCGGGCTCAACGCCGATACGCCGGTGATCAGCCCCGACGGCAAGACGCTCGTCTTCCGCGCGCGCGAGAAGGGCCGCGCCAACCTCTACAGCTACAACCTCGACGAACTCGCCGACGAACCCCCGGTCGCGCAGCAGCTCACGCAGAGCGACCGGCCGAAGGGCGATTTCGCGCTCGCGGGCGACGGCAAGACGCTGTTCTATCTCGACGGCGGCCGCGTGATCTCGACCCCGCTCGACACCCCCAAGCCCAAGCCGATCGCAGTCGGCGCCGAGATGGACGTCGATTTCGCGACCGAGAAGCAGATCGTGTTCGACGAGGCGTGGAGCATCCTCGATCGCAAATTCTTCGATCCCAAGTTCAACGGCCAGGACTGGAAGGCGCTGCGCGCGCGCTTTCAGCCCTATATCGCCGGCGCGCGCACGCCCGACGAGGAGCGGCGGATCATCAATCTGATGATCGGCGAGCTCAACGCCTCGCATTCGGGCATCTCGCTCAGCCCCGGCGCGCCCGGCGCCCCGCGCCCCAACCGCGTCGGCGATCTGGGACTGCGCTTCGATCGCGCCGCCTATGACGCGGGGCGCGGGCTCGTCGTCCGATCGGTGGTGCGGCTCGGACCTGCGGCGATCGAGAAGATCGTACCCGGCGACCGGATCCTTAGCGTCGGCGGCGTGCCGCTCGGCGCGCACGGCAATCTCGACGCGCTGCTCGAGAACAGCGTCGGCCGCCGCGTCGCACTCGGCGTGGCCGGGGCGAACGGACAGCGCAGCGTCGTCGTACGCCCGATCTCGGTCGGCGCGGCGGCGGGGCTTGCTTATCGGCAGTGGGTCGACGATCGCCGCGCGCTGGTCGAGCGGCTGTCGGGCGGCAAGCTCGGTTACGTCCATATCGCCGACATGTCGTCCGAATCGCTCGACCAGCTCTATCTCGATCTCGACGCGGAGAATCAGCGGCGCCAGGGTGTCGTCGTCGATATCCGCAACAACAATGGCGGCTTCATCAACGGCTATGCGATCGACGTCTTCGCGCGCGCCAATTATCTGACGATGACGCCGCGCGACCTGTTCCCGCTGCCTGGTCGCCAGGCGCTCGGCCAGCGCGCGCTCGGCAAGCCGACCGTGCTCGTCACCAACGAATCCTCGCTGTCGGACGCCGAGGATTTCACCGAAGGCTATCGCGCGCTCGGGCTCGGCAAGGTGGTGGGGCAGCCGACCGCGGGGTGGATCATCTTCACCGGCGGCGAGCCGCTGATCGACGGGTCGGCGGTGCGCACGCCGAGCACGCGCATCCAGGACGGCCGCGGGCAGGACATGGAGATGCATCCGCGCCCGGTCGATGTGACCGTGGTGCGGCCGCTCGGCGAGGGGCCCGGCACCGATGCGCAGTTGAGTGCGGCGGTCGATGTGCTGCTCGCGCAGGTGGGGAAGCCGTAAGCGATCGGCGCAGCGACGCGATTGCCCCCGCGTCGCACTGTGCTATCCCGCTCCATCACTCGACGGAGCTTCCCTGCCATGCGCCTCAGCCTGTTCGCTTTCCTGCTCGCCGCGTCCGCCAGCCCGGCGTTCGCCGCACCGACGGTGCATTCCTATGGCGGGCTCGCGCTGTCGGCGCAGGGCGACCGCATCGCGACGATCGACGGTGAGGGCGGCAAGACCAGCATCACGATCCGTGCGACCAGCGGCAAGGTGCTGCGCAGCTTCGATCCGTGCGGCGCGCTGTGTTCGGTGTCGGGGCTGACCTTCGCGCCCGACGGGAGCCTCGCCTATCTCACGCGCGACAAGAAGGCCGGGCTCGTCACGCTGGTGGTCGATCACGACGGCAAGCCGCACACCGTCGCGACGATCAGCGGCATCGCGCAGACCCCGCGCTTCTCGCCCGACGGGAGCCGCATCGCCTTGCTCGTCACGATCGGCGCGGCGAAGGAATCGGGCGCGACCCAGGCGGGCGTGCGCCAAATCGGCGAGATCGGCGAGAAGAGCGACGAGCAACGCCTCGCCGTATTCGACGTGAACGGGACGCTGAGCGCGGACAAGGTCCGGCCGCTCTCGCCGGCCGAGCGCTATATCTACGAATATGACTGGACGCCCGACGGCAACGGCTTCGTCGTCACCTCGGCGCTCGGCAATGGCGACAACAATTGGTGGGTCGCGACGCTCGACGCGGTCGATGCCAAGACCGGCGCGGTGCGCACCATCGCCCGCCCCAAGACGCAGCTCAATTTCCCGCGCGTGTCGCCCGACGGCAAGACGGTCGCCTATATCGGCGGGTTGATGAGCGATTTCGGCTCGGTCGGCGGCGATGTCTGGACGGTGCCCTTCGCCGGCGGCGAACCGCGCAACACCCAGCCGAACAGCAAGCTGACGGTGACCTCGCTCGTCTGGCGCGACGCCGCGATCCGCGGCACTGCGCTGCGCGGCGACCGGATGGGGCTCTATGCCGAGCGCGCGAGCGCCGATGGTTTTGGCTGGAGCCGCCCGTCGAGCCTCGCCGCGGGCGACGCCAAGGCCGCGTGGAGCGCCGATGGCAAGACCGTCGCAACGGTGTCGCAGGACTTCACCCACGCCCCCGCGATCTTCGCCGGCCCGGTCGATGCGCCGGTCCAGATCACCCACGACAATGACGCGATCCTGGCAAAGATGACCGCGCGCAGCATCAGCTGGAAGAATGACGGCTTCGACGTCCAGGGCTGGCTGCTCGCCCCGCTCGGCGCCGATCCCAAAAAGAAGGCGCCGATGATCACGATCGTCCATGGCGGCCCGTCGGCGGCGAACGTGCCGTATTTCGGCGGCGGCTATAGCGCGCTGCTCGATGCCGGCTATTACATTTTCCTGCCCAACCCGCGCGGCAGCTTCGGCCAGGGCGAGGCGTTCACCGCCGCCAACAAGCGCGACTTCGGCGGGGGCGATCTGCGCGACATCCTGACCGGGATCGATGCGGTCGAACGGCAAGCGCCGGTCGACGATGCGCGGCTCGGCCTCACCGGTGGCAGCTATGGCGGCTTCATGGCGATGTGGGCCAACACCCAGACCAACCGCTTCAAGGCGATCGTCGCGGGCGCGGGGCTGTCGAACTGGGTGAGCTATTACGGCACCAACGGCATCGACCAGTGGATGCTGCCGTTCTTCGGCAAGACGCTGTACCAGGATCGCCAGGCCTATGAGGCGGTGTCGGCGGTCAATTTCATCACCCGCGCCAAGACTCCGACCTTCATCTATGTCGGCGAGCGCGACATCGAGGTGCCGCCGACGCAATCGGTCGAATATTGGCATGGCCTCAAGGACATGGGCGTGCCGACCAGCCTGGTGATCTATCCGGAAGAAGGCCACGGCATTCGCGCGCCGGCCAATTCGGCCGATGTGGTCGCGCGTACGCGGGCGTGGTTCGACAAATATCTGGCGGTGAAGCAGTAACGCGCCTCCCCTCCCTGGAAGGGAGGGGCCGGGGGTGGGTCGGCCCGTTGTCGCGGTCAGCGCCCGCCCTAGGCCGACCCACCCCCAACCCCTCCCTTTCAGGGAGGGGAGGCGACTAGCGCAGCGGTTTGCCCGAATCCTTCCAGCGGTCGAGGATCTGCGAATCGCCGGGCAGCGTATCGGCCGCCGGCGTCGCGGGCGCGATTGGCGTTCCGCTTTGCGCATAAACTGGCTGGATCGTGGCGGGTTTGGCCGCCGGTAAAGCGGGCACGACCACAGCCGCGCTCACCAACGCCGGCGGATCAACCCGCGGATGCGGCCCCGGCACCGGCTCGCCGCCGAGATAGGGCTGGCGGAACGCCGCCGGCGTGCCCCAGCCGCCCTGCCAGCGATGGAAGAAATGCGCGCCGATCGCCGCGGTCATCACCAGGCTGCGGTTCCACGCCGGGGTGACGGCATAGGTGTGGTAATGCGTCGCCAGACCGACTTCGGCCATGACATGCCCGTTGAGCGCCGCCGCCGCCACCTTCAGCGCGCGCACCCAATAGGCCTGCGACGGTGTCCCGCGCTGCAGCGCGCCGTCGCACGCGAAGCTGAACTGGCAGCCGGCATGTTCCGAGCCCTGGAACACCACGCCGCACACCGTCGCCGGGAAAGCGGGGTGCCGCACGCGGTTGAGGATCACCTGCGCGACGGCTTGTTGTCCGGCGTCGGGCTCGCTCGCGGCTTCGTAATAGATCGCGGTGGTCAGGCATTGCAGCGCCCGCCCGCGATCGGTCGCACTGGCGCGCGCCATCGAAAAGGGCAGGGCCGGGCGGACCGACATATCCGCCGCCAGCGCCGCAGCGCCGATCGGGAGCGGCAGGTCGGGCAGCGCGATCGTTCCCGTCGCACCGCGCGCCGGGGCGGCGTCGGCCTGCGCGGCGTCGTCGGCGGCATAGAAATAGGCGGCGCCGGGGAAGTGATCCTCGATTTCATAACCGCTCGGCGCGGGGGCGTGTTGCGTCGCCTTGGCATGCTGGAGGATGATCGCGCGCAACGCGGCATGCGCCGACACGCCCGCGAGCACGAGCGCGCACAGACCCACGGCGCCGAGCTTGCTCAGCCGCCGCATCTTCACCCAACCAAGGACCGCCTGCAGATACACGCGCGCGCTGTAGCCGATTTTTACGCGGCGCGATGCCGCTGATTTACGGGTGTCTCGCGACGATACGATTGCTGGTTAATACAGTATTTGGCCACCCCAGCGCGCGGCCGGGGTGACGCGGGACAGGCGCCGCTCAGCGCAGCGTCGCGGTGTCGAGCTTGAGCGCATCCGCCGGAATCACCTCCACAGCGGGATAGGCCTTGCGCAACTCGGGCAGGAACAGCTTGGCGTCGCCGACCACCACGACGCTTGCCGCGGCGGGATCGAGCAGCTTCGCCGCCGCCGCCTGCACCGCCGCCGGATCGACCGCCGAGACGCGCTGTGTGTACTGGCCGAGCTCGCTGAGCGGCAGACCCTGAACGACATAGCCGCCGACGGTTCCGGCGATCCCGCCGGTCGTTTCGGTCGCGCGGCCGAAATTGCCGACCAGCACCGCCTTGCGCGTGTCGAGCTCGGCCGCGCTGACCGGCTCGGCGCCGAGCCGCTTCATCTCGGCGAGGATGATCGACACCGTCTCGGGCGCGCTCGGGTTCTTGGTCGAGGTGCGCGCGGCGATCGCGCCGGGTTCGCGGCCCGCCTGGATGCTGCTGCCGGCGCCATAAGCGAGGCCGCGCTTGATGCGGATTTCCTGGTTGAGCCGCGACGAGAAGCCGCCGCCGAGCACGGTGTTGGCGACCGACGCGGGGTAATAGCGCGCATCGCTGCGCGCGATCCCCGGCCGCGCGACCACGACGCCGGCCTGACCCGCACCCGGCATGTCGACGACGATCACGCGCGGCTTGGGATACGCCGCGGCGGCCGCGGCGGCCGAAATGGTCTTGCTCGACGCGGCCCAGCTGGCGAAGCCGGTGTCCGCGAGCTGCTTGGCCTGCGCCGGGGTAACGTCGCCGACCAGCACCAGCGTGCTCTGCCCGGGCTGCCAGGCGGCGGCATAGGCGCTGCGGATCTCGGCCTGGGTGATCGCCTTGAGCGAGCTCGGCGTGCCCTCGAGCGGGTGGCCGTAGGCGCTGTCGCCGAGCGCCGCGCGCGCCGCGACCAGATTGGCGAGCTGGCTCGGATTCTTGATCGCGACCTGCACGCCGTCGATCGTCTGCGCACGCGCGCGTTCGATTTCCTCGGGCGCGAAGACCGGGTTGCGCGCGACATCGGCGAGGATCGCGAGCGCGGGGGCGGCCTGATCGGATTTGACCGTCACCGCGACGCTCGAGCCGTCGAAGCTCGCATCGCTCGAGATCGAGCCGCCGAGCGATTCGATCTGGCGCGCGATCTCGGTCGCCGAGCGGGTCGTGGTGCCCTTGGTCATCAGGTCGGCGGTCAGGCTGCCGAGGCCCGCCCGGTTCGCCGGATCGAGCGCACCGCCGCCCTGCGCGACGAGCAAGGCCGTCAGCAGCGGCAGATCGTGCTTCTCGACCACGACCACGCGCATCCCGTTGGCGAGTGTAAATTCATGCGTCACCGGTGCGGCGGCGGCGATCGCGGCGGCGGGGGGCGGCGGTGCGATCCGCTCGGCGGCGCTGGCGGGGGTCACCACCTCGACCTTGCCCGGCGCGACCAATGGCGTGACCACTACGGTGTCGGCGACCGCGATCCGGTCGTTCTGCGGCGCCTTGGCGGCGGCGTCCTCGGGCAGATACTGGATCGTCGCCGATCGCTGATCGCGCAGGTATTTAGCGGCGACGCGTTGGACGTCGGCGGCGGTGACGCGGCCGATCGCGGCGAGCTGGCGATCGGTCGCGCGCGGATCGCCGTCGATGATCACCGACGAGGCGAGCGTGCGGCCCTTGCCTTCGGCGGTCTCGCGCGCCTGGAGCGCGCTGGTCAGGATCTCGTTCTTGGCCTCGGCCAATTCGGCGGCGCTGACCGGGGTATCGCGCAGCCGCGCGACTTCGCGGCGCAGTGCGGTCTCGCCCTGCGCAGCAGTTTTGCCGCCCGCAAGGATCGCGAAGACCGCGAGATTGCCCGGGCCCTGCTTCGAATCGAGCACGCTCTCGGCGCTCTGCGCGAGCTGGTCGCGATAGACGAGCGACTCGTACAGCCGCGAGCTCTCGCCCTGCGACAGCACCGCGTTGAGCACCGTCAGCGCGGGACCATCGGGATCCTTGTCGGCCGGGATCGGATAGCTGATCATCACCGCAGGGAGCGGGGTGTTGGCTTCGTGGACGACGTAATGCGTCGCCTGGGTGCGTTCGGGCTCGGTCACGGTGACGCGCGGGATCGGCGTGGTCGGGCGTTTGATCTTCGCGAAATATTGGTCGACCCAGGCATCGAGCTGCGCGGGATCGAAATTGCCCGAAACGACGAGCACCGCATTGTCAGGCCGGTAATAGGTCGCGTGGAACGCGCGCACGTCGTCGATCTGGGCGCTCTCGAGATTGTCGAGGCTGCCGATCGTGCCGCGCGCATACGGGTGGCGGGTGTAGGACACGGCGGGGAAGTAGAGCGAGAACAGCTTGCCGTAGGGCCGCGCGTTGGTGTTCTGGCGCAACTCTTCCTTCACGACGTCGCGTTCGGAGGCGAAGCTCTTGGGCTCGACGACGAGCGCGGCCATGCGGTCGGCCTCGGCGAACAGCAGCCGCTGGAGATGGTTGGCGGGGATCGTCTCGTGATATTCGGTGTAATCGTCGTTGGTCGAGGCGTTGTTGTTGCCGCCGACATCCTCGGTCAGCCGGTCGAACTGTTCGGAGACGAGGTTGCGCGTCGCCTTGAACATCAGATGCTCGAACATGTGCGCGAAGCCCGAGCGGCCTTTCGGGTCATCCTTCGAGCCGACGTCGTACCAGACCTGGACCGAGACGTTGGGCGTCGTCGTGTCGCGGATCGCGTAGACGCGCAGGCCGTTGGCGAGCGTGCGCTCGGTAAAGGCGATCGGCTTGATCGCGGGGGCGGGCGCGGGCGGTGCTGGCTGCGCGGTGGCGGTGGTCAGCGGGAGCAGGGCGGCGCCCAGCAGGAGGGCGGCACGGGACAGCATGGGGGAAGCTCCGGATCGGGGGGGAGGTGTTGCGCCTATGTGTCGTGGCGCACGCGCGCCGTGTCAATCGCGTGGGACACCCGACGCGCGCCTCCCCTCCCTGGAAGGGAGGGGCAGGGGTGGGTCGGCCCGTTGGGTGAGGTCGGCACGCTACGGAGAGCGACCCACCCCCAACCCCTCCCTTCCAGGGAGGGGAGTCCTCAAGCTAGCCGCTCCCTTCCCGGGAGGGGAGTAAGGAGCGTTACCGTTTCTTCGGGCGATTCGCGTACATCAACACCGCCGCCAGCGCCGCCGACCCCACCCCGACCCCGATCGCAATCGGCGTCACCGGCCAGTTGCCGTGCTGTTCCGCCTTGGCTTCGGCGGCATCGCGGACGCGCTTATGGTCGCGTGCGGCTTCTTCGATTTCGTTGATCTTGGACATCATACCCTCTCTGCGTGGCTTTCATATGCCTGTCGGAACGCATCGGCGAAGGCTTTGAGCCGCCCCGCCGCGATTGCTGCCCGCAGGTCGGCCATCATCGCCTGATAGAACCACAAATTGTGCTCGGTCATCAACATCGCACCGAGGATTTCGCCGGATCGGACCAGATGATGCAGATAGGCGCGGCTGCCGCCGGTGTCCGCGGTGCAGGTCGGACAGCCGCACGCCGGGTCGAGCGGACCCTGATCCTCGGCGAACTTCGCATTGCGGATGTTGATCGGGCCGTTGCGCGTGAACGCCTGGCCGGTGCGCCCCGAGCGCGTCGGCAGCACGCAGTCGAACATGTCGATCCCGCGCTCGACCGCGCCGACGATGTCGGTCGGCTTGCCGACGCCCATCAGGTAACGCGGCTTGTCGACGGGGAGCTGCCCGGGCGCGAAGTCGAGGCAGCCGAACATCGCCTCCTGGCCTTCGCCGACCGCGAGCCCGCCGACGGCATAGCCGTCGAAACCGATCTCGATCAGCGCCGCTGCGCTGTCGCCGCGCAGCGTCTGGTCGAGCGCGCCCTGCTGGATGCCGAAGATCGCGGCGTTCTCGGCGTGTTCGCCGCCGCCGTCGAACGCATCGCGCGAGCGCTTCGCCCAGCGCATCGAGCGCGCCATCGCGGCGGCCTGCACCTCGGGGGTCGAGGTGGTGGGCACGAGCTCGTCGAACGCCATCACGATGTCCGAGCCAAGCAGCCGCTGGATCTCGATCGAGCGTTCGGGGCTCAGCGTATGGCGCGAGCCGTCGAGGTGCGACTTGAAGGTCACGCCATTCTCGTCGCGCTTGGTCAGGTCGCTGAGGCTCATCACCTGATAGCCGCCGCTGTCGGTGAGGATCGGGCGGTCCCAACCCATGAAATTGTGGAGCCCTCCCAGCCGCGCGACGCGCTCGGCCCCCGGGCGGAGCATCAGGTGATAGGTGTTGCCGAGGATGATGTCGGCACCGGTCGCGCGGACGTCGGCGGGCTTGACGCCCTTCACCGTCGCGGCGGTGCCGACCGGCATGAACGCCGGGGTGCGGATCGTGCCGCGGCGCATCGCGATCTCACCCGTCCGCGCCTTGCCGTCGGTGGCGTGGATGGTGAAATCGAAGCGGGGGCGGGTGGTCATAGGGCTTCCCCGACCCCTCCTGCCGTCATTCCCGCGAAAGCGGGAATCCCGCTTCTTCTCGGGGTCGGCGGCAGAAGCGGGACCCCCGCTTGCGCGGGGGTGACGGGATGGATCAGCGCTTGAACAGCGTCTCGGCGGTCGGCTCGGCGCGCGGAGCGGGGACGTCGCCATTCTCGGCGGCTTCCGCATCGCGCGCGAGCTGATCGCGCTGCGCGCGCAGCTCGGTGATCAGCGCTTCGCGATCGCCCTCGAGCCGCGTGTCGACCGGGGCCTCGAGCCCGGCCGCCTTCGCCGCCTTTGCCACCGCCGCGTCGAGCTCGCGCTGCGTCGTCAGGCCGAGCGTCACCGGATCCTTCGGGGTGATGTTGGCGATGTTCCAGTGGCTGCGGTCGCGGATCGCCGCGATCGTCGTGCGCGTCGTGCCGATCAGCAGGCCGATCGCGCCGTCGCTGATTTCGGGATGGTTGCGGATGATCCACGAAATGCCGTCGGGCTTGTCCGAGCGCTTCGACACCGGCGTGTAGCGCGGGCCCTTGGTGCGGCGGACCTGCTCGGGCCCTTTCAAGATCTTGAGCGTGTAGTCGGGGTCGGCCTGGCCCTTGTCGATCTCGTCCTGCGTCAGCTCGTGCGCGCGGATCGGGTCACGCCCGGTCAGCTTGGTCGCAGCGGTGTCGTCGGCGATCGCCTGGACCTCCAGGATGTGCAGGCCGCAGAATTCGGCGATCTGCTCGAAGCTGAGCGCGGTATTGTCGACGAGCCAGGCGGCGGTCGCGTGCGGCATGAGCGGCTGGGCCACGGGATACTCCTCAAAAACGGAAAGGGCCGCCCCTTTCGGAGCGGCCACTTGTGCTGGCATGTAATGTAGAGCGAATGGCGGGGGAGGGCAAGCGCGGTTGCGGGGGGTTAGAGATCGGTGTCGGGCTCCGCAAAATGCGCGTAGGTGTCTCGGCGCGCGTCCAGCACGTTGATGACTTCGAGCGCCTCTTCGGTGTAGCGGAAATAAATGATGTAGCGATAATGCGGCGTACTGCGCAGCTCTGCGCCGAGCTCGGGCCGCGCAGTCCCGAGCGCACCGGGGAGCGCGGCGATCCGATCGCAATGCTTGCGCACTCCATCGATCACGCCGCGCGCGATGTCGCCGCCGCTTTGCTCCGCGATGTACCGTGCGATGGCTTTAAGGTCGCGCTGCGCCGCCTGACTGATTTTGAGGCGGCGCATCAGCCGCGCTCGTGCTCCCAAGCATCGAGATCTTCATGGAGCCTGCGGAAGACGTCGTCGGCGGGATGCCAGATATTCTCGTCGATCGACGCCTGCAGCGTCTCGCGCAACGCCTTGATCTTCGCATCGCGCTCTTCGACCAGGCGCAAGCCTTCATTCACCACATCGACCGCGGATGCATAGCGGCCCTCGGCGACGCTCGTCTCGACGAAGCTTTCCCAATGCGGCCCAACGGGTACGTCCATCGTGCGACCTCCAACAGCAGCGCCGCAAATTACCGCATTGCCGCTATTCGCTCAAGCCGCGATCGCTTCGGGATGCTCGACCGGGACGAGCGCGCCGAGGAATTGGCGGGCGCTCGCTTCCCAGGTGAAGGTCTGGCCGTAAGCGGCGCAGGCGGCGCGGTCGCGCGTCAGCGCGGCGGCGATCGCGGTGTCGAGATCCTCGTCCATCGCGCCGACCTGCGGGGTCAGCACATCGACCGGCCCCGTCACCGGATAGGCCGCGACGGGCGTGCCGCTGGCGAGCGCTTCGATCATCACCAGGCCGAACGTATCGGTGCGGCTCGGAAACACAAACACGTCGGCCGCGGCATACGCGCCCGCAAGATCGATGCCGAACAACGGCCCGAGGAAATGCGCGTCGGGATAGCGCGCGGCGAGCGATGCGCGCGCCGGGCCGTCGCCGACGATCACCTTGATGCCGGGGTGCCTGGCGGTGAGGAACGCCTCGATGTTCTTCTCGACCGCGACGCGACCCACATAGAGCTGGATCGGGCCGGTACCGTCCGCCTTGAGCGCTTCGATCGCTGCGAGCGGGGCAACCTGCGGCCCGAACGTCGCGAGGTCGACGCCGCGCCCCCAGTGCCGGATCTTGGTCAAATCATGCGACTTGAGCGTCGCCGCGATCGACGGGGTCGAGGCGAGGATCGATTGCGCCGGCCAGTGGAACCAGCGGATATAGCGCCATACCCATTCGGGGTTTACGCCCGTCCGCGCCGAGACGTAATCGGGGAATTGCGTGTGATAGGCGGTGGTGAAGGGAAACCCGCGCGTCAAACACCAGCGCCGCGCCGCCAGGCACACCGGCCCCTCGGTCGCGAGGTGGATCGCGTTCGGCGCGAAATCGGCGAGCATCTTGCCGACGCTCGCGGTGCTGGCGAAGGCGAGGCGGATCTCGGGATAGGTCGGGCACGGCATCGAATAGAACAGATCGGGCGAGACGATCAGCACCTCATGCCCCTGGCGTTCGAGTTCGGCGCGCACCGCTTGCAAGGTGCGCACGACCCCGTTGACCTGGGGGCTCCATGCATCGGTGGCGATGGCGATCCGCACGCGGGTCAGGCCGCCAACATCTCGATCTGCGCCGTCGGCCGGGACGTTTCCCGCGCGGCAATCTCGTCGGCCCAGTGCAGCAATTCCATTCTCCCGTCGAAATGCTCGACCAAGGCCGTGCAGCCCTCCACCCAGTCGCCGTCGTTGTAGTATTCGATACCATCGATATCACGAAACTCGGCGGTGTGGATATGGCCGCAAACGACCCCATCGACGCCGCGCGCGCCGGCCGCCTGTGCGACGATCTCTTCGTAATTGGAGATGAACTGCACCGCGTTCTTCACCTTGGCTTTCGCGTGCTTCGACAGCGACCAATAGGGCAGGTTGCAGAAGCGACGATAGGCGTTCACCCAGCGATTGAGCGCCATCATGAATTCATACGCCGCATCGCCGACATGCGCCAGCCAGCGGTGCGCGAGCGTGATCGCATCGAATTCGTCGCCATGCAGCACCAACAGCCGACGTCCGTCGGCGGTTTCATGCACCGCGTTGCGGCGGATCGCGACGCCGCCGAAATCGAGCCCGCAGAACTGGCGGACGACCTCGTCGTGATTGCCGGGGATATAGACGACGTGCGCGCCGCGCTTGGCGCGCTTGAGCAGCCGCCACACGACGTCGTTGTGCGCGGCGGGCCAGTAGAACTTCTTCTTGAGCCGCCAGCCGTCGATGATGTCGCCGACGAGGTACATCGTCTCGCTGTCGACATGGTCGAGAAAGTCGATCAGCATGTCGGCGTTGCAGCCGCGCGTGCCGAGATGGATGTCGGAGATCCAGATCGTGCGATAGGTGCGACGCTCGCTGATCGCCCGCTCGGGGATCGTCGGTTGCGAATGGGCGAAGTCGGCAAAGTCGGCGATCGTGCCGCCCGACAGGCCATCCATCGCGATCTTGGTCACAGCGTCCATCGTCGACTACCCCGAAGCCTTACTGGTCTTCCGGCTATGGCGAGAGTTTGTTACAATCGGAATCGTTGACCTTCACGCAACTGTCATACGGCAACGGTGGCCTACCCCCGTCATCCCCGCGAAAGCGGGGATCCCGCTGCTTCTTCCGCCGCGCCGTTGAGGGTCTCGAACAGGTCGAGCCAATTCGGATTGGCGGCTTCGATGAGTTCGATCTTCCAGGCGCGGCGCCATTTCTTCATCGCCTTCTCGCGCGCAATGGCGTCGGCGATGTGCTCCGCGAAATCGGCGTAGACGAGGCGCGTGAGTCCATACCGTCGGCAGAAGTCCGAGCCGGTTTTGTCGCGATGCTGGAAACTGCGGCCAGCGATGTGGGACGTGACACCGATATAGAGCGTCCCGCGGTAACGGTTGGACATGATGTAGACCCAACCCCCGCGCATCGTTCTAGTCCCTTCCGTCGGCGAACGGCCCCGCCCCCGTCGCCCTCGCGAAAGCGAGGGTCCCGCTTCTTCTGCTTGGCGCGGCACCAAGAAGCGGGACCCCCGCTTTCGCGGGGGTGACGAGTGGGGCGGTGGTCATGCCCGAGGCGTTTCCGCCATCACCTCGGCGATCAAATCCTTGCGGCTCAACTTGCCGATCATCGTCTTCGGCATCGTCAGCCGCACCACCACATCGTCGACCCGCTCATGCCGCCCAAGCTGCGGGTTGAGCCAGTCGCGCAACTCCGCGCTGTCCGCCACCGCCCCCTCGTTCAGCGTCACATAAGCGCGCGGCTGCTCGCCGCGATACGGATCGGGCAAGCCGATCACCATCGCCTCCTTGACCGCCGGATGATGGTGCAGGATCGCCTCGATCTGGCTCGGGAAGACCTTGAAGCCCGACACCGACAGCATGTCCTTCAACCGGTCGACGATCCGCACGAAGCCGTCCGCATCGATCGCGCCGACATCGCCGGTGCGCAGCCAGCGCCCCGCCGCGTTGGTCACGAACACCTCGCCATCGGCGTCGGGCCGGTTCCAATAGCCCTTCATGATCTGCGGGCCCATCGCAACGATCTCACCCGGCTCGCCGGGGGGCGGGGGCTGCGTGGGATCGGCCTTGTCGACCAGCCGCAGATGCGTCGCGGGGATCGGCTGGCCGATGCTGCCGGTCTTGCCGGGCTGCTCGTACGGATTGGCCGACAGCACGCCCGAGCTTTCCGACAGGCCGTAACCCTCGACCACGGTCGCCCCGGTGACGCCCTCGAACTTCGCCTTCAATTCGGCGGCGAGCGGCGCGCCGCCCGAGATGCAGACGCGCAGCGACGAGAAATCGGTCTTGGCGATATCGGGATGGTCGAGCAACGCCTGGTACATCGTCGGCACGCCGGGCAGCGACGTCGCCTGGGTGCGGCCGATCGCCGCGAGCACCGCGCCCGCTTCGAACCGCGGCAGCATCACGATGCAGCCGCCGTTGAGCACGGTGCGGTTGAGCACGCAGGTATTGGCGAAGACGTGGAACAGCGGCAGCACGCCGAGGATGCGGTCGGGTTCGTTCGGATGCGGGTCGATGCCCATCACCTGGCGCGCATTGGCCGCCAGATTCTGGTGCGTCAGCATCGCGCCCTTGGGCGTGCCGGTGGTGCCGCCGGTATATTGGATCAGCGCGACATGGCTGACCGGATCGATCGTGACCGGGGCGTGCTTCCCGTCATTGGCGATCAACCGCGAAAAGCTGAGGATGCGCGGATCGTGCGGGCGCGGAGTGACTTCCTTGCGCTTGAACAGCCGGTAGAGGATCGACTTGGAGGGCGGCAGCGCGCCCGCGATCGAGCCGACGACGAGCCGCTCGAGCTTGCTCGTCTCGAGCACTTTCAGCGCGGTCGGCAGCAGCGCGCTGGCCGACAGCGTGAACAGCACACGCGTCCCCGAATCCGCGACCTGATGCGCGAGCTCGGCGACGGTGTAGAGCGGCGAGAAGTTGACCACCGTCGCGCCGAGCTTGAGGATGCCGTAATAGGCCGCGAGATAATGCGGCGCATTGGGCAGGAACAGCCCGATCCGGTCGCCCGGGCCATAGCCCAGCGCCTGCAGCCCCGCCGCGACGCGATTGGCGCCGTCGAGCGTCTCGGCATAACTGTAGTGCCGCCCGAGGAAATCGATCAGCGGCGCCTTGCCGGCGCGCGCCGCGGCGGTGTCGAACAGCTCGACCATCGACAGCGGCGGATAAACGGTGTCCCAGGCGTTGGGATGACGATAGGATTCGCGCCAGCTGGCTTCAGGATCGCTCATTGACATGCGTGTAAGCAAGCGATCCGCGACCCGCAACCCGCTCGCTCGGCGTCAGGACAAATGCTTGCCCGTCCAGGTCACGAGCAGCGACACGCCGAACACGCCGAGATCGAGTGCCGCCTTGACCTGATGCGGGGCGGGGTCGGTCGATTCGTGGGTGAGGATCCGGATATCGGCGCTCGGATGGCGGGCCACGGCGATCAGCGCGAGCGCCGCCACGATCCCGACCATGATGCGACGGTTGCGCAACGCCTATCCCCTTGCGCCGTTGCATACGCTAAACCCCGATTCGCGGCAAGCCGGCTCACGCCGCTGCACGATCGGGCAAGCTGCGCATGCGCGCGCGATCGCGGCCCGCGCTCTTGGCGTCGTACAAGGCGCGATCGGCGGCCGCATAAAGCGCCTTCCAGTCGGTCTCGCGGCGCAGCGGGCCGACGCATTTGCCGATGCTCGCGGTGACGCTGACGTCGTACGGCATCCGCGTCGCGCGCAAGCGGTCGAGGATGTCGCGCGACTCGACGGGTGTGTCGGCGGGGAGCACGATCGCGAATTCCTCGCCGCCGATCCGCGCGACGAGCGCTGCTTCGGGCACCGCAAGCTGCAACGTCTTGGCCACTGCGCGCAGCACGTCGTCGCCACCATCATGACCGATCGTTTCATTGATCAGCTTGAAATGATCGAGGTCGACGATCAGCAGCATGTGCTCGCCCTCGCGCCCGATCGCCGCCGACAGGAAGGCGCGGCGGTTGAGCAGCCCGGTCAGCGGGTCGATCTCGGCGAGCAGCAGCGCGGCAAGCTCGCCCTCGCGCGCGGCGTCGCGCTCGCGACTGAGCACGCGGACGCGATAGGCGATCGCGAGGCTCGACAGCAGCGCTTCGAAGGTCATCATCACGATCGTCGAATTGTCGATCCAGAAATTCCAGTGGATCAGGCTGAGCCCGCTCGCCACGCGGAAGCCAGCGACGAACAGGGGAGCGCCCCAGGCGAGCGCGAACAGCCACAGATAATTGCTCCGTGTCACCCAGGCGCGCCACAGCAGCGGGAGGACGACGAGCAATTGCCCGGCGAACGCCAGCGCATAGAGCCGGTCGAACAGGCGGACGTTGGCGGGCCCGAACAGCGTGTAGGCGGCGGTCGCGGCCAGCATCACGCCACCGGCGATCGTCATCAGGCGCGCCAGTACGCCAGCGAAGACGCGCGGCTCGAAGAAGGTCCGCGCAAAGGCGAGCGCTGCGACCGAGGACAGACCGAGCGTCAGATAATTGACACGCAACCGGTCGTTATTGGCGATCGTCGGGTAGAGCCAGGCCAGCGCGCCCGAGGCGGACAGCGCGTAGCCCAGCAATCCCAGAACCATCGCGCAATAGGCCAGCTGGAAGGGATGACGCAGCGCCGCCCACAAGGCGAGGTGATAGCTCAGCAGCGCGATGCACAGCCCGCCGAACCCGCCATAGAGCGCGGCCATCGCCAGGTTCGAATAGATCGACTGGGCCGGCGTGGCGATATGCGGATCGCGCAGGATGCCGCGCAGATTGGCGGCCCCTTCGACATGCCACAACAGCCGCACCAGCGGCGCGGCACGCGCCGGCAGCGGCTGCGCGACGATCGCGCCGAGCGCGAGGTGGCGCGAGGTCGCCGGTTGATCGAGCCGCTGGCTGAGGATGGTGCCGTCGGCATACAGCGCATGCAGCGTGACCGCGCGCTGCCACAGGCTGGCGATGCGGATCTCGACCGGGCCGCTCCGCCGCACCGGCGCCGAGAGCGCCCAGAAATCGCCCGCGCCAAGATCGGTCTGCTGCGGATCGCACACGAAGCGCGCGGGGTTGGCGAACAGGTTTCGCGCGGTCATCGCCGGAGATGCGCGGACGACGCAGACGTCGACGGCACTGCCCGCGACGCCGGTCTGCGCGCTCGCCGGATTGCCCCAGCCAAGCGCGAACAGGATCACGGCAACGAGCGAAAGCAAACGATAGTGCGGCGCACGGAACATGTCGGCGGCATAGCGCGCGCTTGACCAACAGTGCGTTAACATAGATCCGGCGGCGGCATCGGCCGCCGCCGGAGCGGGTTTGCAAAGGCAATGGCCGATCGGCAGGGCGCGCCGGGGTCGAACCTGAGGTTCGGACCCGGCGGCCGATGCCGTCATTTGACCGGGGTCGCGTCCTTGTCGGCGCGACTCGTCGTCTTCTTTTTGGGCTTCTTCGGCGGGGCCGAGGTGATTTCGAACGACAGCGCATTGTCCTTCAGCTTCACCGTCACCTCGCCGCCATGGACCAGCTTGCCGAACAGCAGTTCCTCGGCGAGCGGCTGCTTGATCTTCTCCTGGATCAGGCGGCCCATCGGGCGTGCACCGTAGAGCTTGTCATAGCCCTTGGTGGTCAGCCAAGTCTTCGATTCGTCGTCGAGCTTGATGTGCACGCTGCGGTCGGCGAGCTGAAGCTCGAGCTGCAGGATGAACTTGTCGACGACGCGCGCGACCACTTCGGTCGGCAGATAGCCGAACGGCACGATCGCATCGAGACGGTTGCGGAACTCCGGTGTGAACATCTTCTGCACCGCCTGCTCGTCCTCGCCCTCGCGGGTGAGGTTGCCGAAGCCCAATGTCTCGCGCGCCATGTCGGAGGCGCCCGCATTGGTCGTCATGATCAGGATGACGTTGCGGAAATCGACCGTCTTGCCGTGCTGGTCGGTCAGGCGTCCGTTGTCCATCACCTGCAGCAGGATGTTGAACAGGTCGGGATGCGCCTTCTCGATCTCGTCGAGCAGCAGCACCGAATGCGGCTGCTGGTCGATCGCGTCGGTGAGCAGACCACCCTGGTCGAACCCGACATAGCCCGGAGGCGCACCGATCAGCCGGCTGACCGAGTGGCGTTCCATATACTCGGACATGTCGAAGCGCTGGAGCGGGATGCCCATGATCTGGGCAAGCTGCTTGGCGACCTCGGTCTTGCCGACGCCGGTCGGGCCGGTGAACAGATAGTTGCCGATCGGCTTCTCGGGATCGCGCAGGCCGGCACGCGACAGTTTGATCGCCGAAGCGAGCTTCTCGATCGCGGCATTCTGCCCGAACACCACGCGCTTGAGATCGGTCTCGAGCGATTCGAGCGCCTTGGTGTCGTCGGTCGAGACCGACTTCGGCGGGATGCGCGCCATCGTCGCGATGACAGCCTCGATCTCGCGCGAGGTGATCGTCTTCTTGCGCTTGGCGAGCGGCACCAGCATCTGCATCGCGCCGACTTCGTCGATCACGTCGATCGCCTTGTCGGGCAGCTTGCGGTCGTTGATGTAGCGCGCGCTGAGTTCCACCGCCGACTTGATCGCGTCGGGGGTGTATTTGACCTTGTGATGGTCCTCGAACGCCGAGCGCAGCCCGGTCAGGATCTTGACCGTGTCCTCGATCGTCGGCTCGTTGACGTCGATCTTCTGGAAGCGCCGCAGCAAGGCGCGGTCCTTCTCGAAGTGGTTGCGGAACTCCTTGTACGTCGTCGAGCCGATGCAGCGGATCGTCCCGCCTGACAGCGCCGGCTTCAACAGGTTCGAAGCATCCATCGCGCCGCCGCTGGTCGCGCCGGCACCGATCACGGTGTGGATCTCGTCGATGAACAGGATCGCGTCGGGCATCTTCTCGAGCTCGGTGACGACCGCCTTGAGCCGCTCCTCGAAATCACCCCGATAGCGCGTACCGGCAAGCAGTGCGCCCATGTCGAGCGAGTAGATCACCGCCGGCAGCAGCACCTCGGGCACGTTGCCCTCGACGATTTTCCGCGCAAGCCCTTCCGCGATCGCGGTCTTCCCGACGCCGGGATCGCCGACATAGAGCGGGTTGTTCTTCGAGCGACGGCAGAGGATTTGCACGGTGCGATCGACCTCGGGGCCGCGCCCGATCAGCGGATCGACCTTGCCCTTCTTGGCCTTCTCGTTGAGATCGACGCAGAACTGCTTCAGCGCGCTCTCGCTCTTGCCCTTCTCGCCGGGCTTTTGCGGCTTCTCTTCCTCGACGCCCTTGGGAGTCGACGCTTCGGGCGTCGCGCCGCCCTTGCCGACGCCGTGGCTGATGAAGCTCACCGCATCGAGCCGGCTCATGTCCTGCTGCTGCAGGAAATAGACGGCATAGCTCTCGCGCTCGCTGAACAAAGCGACGAGCACGTTGGCGCCAGTCACTTCGTCGCGGCCCGATGACTGGACGTGGAGGATCGCGCGCTGGACGACACGCTGGAAGCCCGAGGTGGGCGAGGGGTCGGTCGCCGCATCGACCTTGAGCGCTTCGAGCTCGGTATCGAGATAGTGTTTGACGGTGGCGGTCAGCTCGGCGGTATCGACGCCGCACGACTGCATCACCTTCGAGGCATGTTCGTCGTCGATCAGCGCAAGCAGCAGATGCTCGAGCGTCGCATATTCGTGACGGCGCGAGGATGCGGCTTCCAACGCCTTGTGCAGCGTGGTTTCCAGCGCGGAGGCAAAGGATGGCATTAGGTCTTCACTCCTTGCGGGCTGCGACGAAAGCGCAGCCCTTTGCGCCTATGTCGGAAGGCGTATCCGCCACTGCAAGCACTTGAAAATCGTTCGGCGCCCGTCTTGCCATCTTATAGCGGATGGGAGGGCTGTCTGGCATCAAGACTTGAACAGATTATCGGCTTGAACGCGGTGGCTCGCGGCGTGTTCCATCTTGGCGGTGCTCCGCGCGATTTCGGTCTTCAACGCAGCGATCCGCGCTTCGAGTTCCGCGACCGACAGCGGGTCAAGGTCCTGCGCAAGCAGCGCTGCGAGCGGATCGCCCGCGCGTTTCGGGAGAATCTCGTCCAAGTCCATGGCGGGATCGTTGACCCGGCGGGCGGCCGTGTCAATAAGGCGCGCAGGTAAAACGGGGCATATGACCGATGGACGGAATTCCGGCTACGATGCGCGCGATCGACCCCGATGCGGCGGGGGGACCAGAGGTGCTGCGCGTGGTCGAACGGCCAGTCCCGATGCTGCGGCCCGACGAAGTGCTGATCCGCGTCGTCGCGGCGGGGGTCAACCGGCCCGACGTGCTCCAGCGCAAGGGCGGCTACGCGCCGCCGCCGGGCGCGCCGTCGATCCCCGGGCTCGAGGTTTCGGGCACCGTCGTCGCGCAGGGCCTGGACGTCGATTTCGAATTGATGGGCCAGCCGGTCTGCGCCTTGCTCGCGGGCGGCGGTTATGCCGAATATGTCGCGGTCGCGGCGGGGCAGGTGCTGCCCGTGCCGCACGCGCTGTCGATGATCGAGGCGGCGGCGCTGCCCGAGACGCTGTTCACCGTGTGGACCAACCTGTTCGAGCGCGGCTATGCGACCGAGGGCGACACCGTGCTGGTGCATGGCGGCACGAGCGGGATCGGCACGATGGCGATCGGCCTCGGCGCGATCTTCGGGCTGACCGTCATCGTGACCGCAGGCTCGGACGATAAGTGCGCCGCCGCGTTGAAGCTCGGTGCGGCGCATGCGATCAACTACAAGACCGAGGATTTCGTCGAGCGCGTCGCGGCGATCACCGGCGGCGAGGGCTGCGCGGTGGTGCTCGACATGGTCGGTGGGGACTATCTCCCGCGCAACCTCAAATGCCTGGCGGAGGATGGGCGCCACGTCTCGATCGCGGTGCAGGGCGGGGCGACCGCGACGATCCCGATCTTCGACATCATGCGCCGCCGCCTGACGCTGACCGGATCGACGCTGCGCCCGCGCGATTCGGCGTTCAAGGGCCTGGTGGCGGACGAGCTCCACCGCACCGTCTGGCCGCATGTCGAGGCGGGGCGGCTCAAGCCGATCCTCGACCGCAGCTTCCCGCTCGCCGAGGCGCCCGCCGCGCATGCGCGGATGGAGGCGGGCGATCATATCGGGAAGATCGTGCTGACGATGGAGTGAGGCGTCGAATTTACGAGCCTCCCCTCCCTGAAAGGGAGGGGCCGGGGGTGGGTCGGCCCGTGGAGAGCGCGGCGCCCGCCCTAGGCCGACCCACCCCTCGATCCCCTCCCTTCCAGGGAGGGGAGGAAGGCATCAGGCGAGGACGGTTTTCAGGTTCATGAACTCGTGCAGCCCGTACGGCCCGAGTTCGCGTCCGTGGCCCGACCGCTTGACCCCGCCGAACGGCGCCTCTGGCGCGCTCGCGAGCATCTTGTTGACCGCGATCATCCCGGCCTCGATGTCGCGCTCGAAGCGGGCGCGTTCATCGGCATCCTGCGTCCATACCGACGACCCCAGCCCGAACGGCACCGCATTCGCGATGCCGATCGCCGCATCGATATCCGCCGCCTTGAACAGCATCGCGATCGGCCCGAACAGTTCTTCGTTCGCGACGTCATGGTCGATCGGCACGTCGACCAGAATCCCCGCCGACATGTACGCGCCCTTGCCCGGCAGCGCCTCGCCGCCGAACAACAGTTTCGCGCCGGCCTGCTCGAACAGCTTCAACTGGCCGAGCACGGTCTCACGCTGCTCCTCGCTCGACAGCGGCCCCATGTCGCTCGCAGCATCCATCGGATCGCCCGCGACGACCGCCCGCATCCCCGCCGAGAATTTCTCGAGGAACGCGTCGTACACGTCGGCATGGACGATCATCCGCTTGGCGCAGATGCACGACTGGCCGGTGTTCTGCACGCGTGCAGTGACCGCAGCCTTGGCGGCGGCGTCTATGTCGGCCGAAGGCATGACGATGAACGGGTCCGACCCCCCGAGTTCGAGCACGACCTTCTTCAGCGCGCGCCCCGCCGCCTCGGCGACCTTCATGCCGGCGCCTTCGCTGCCGGTCAGCGTCACCGCGACGATCCGGTCGTCGGCGATCAGCGCTTCGACCTTGTCGGACTTGATCGCCAGATTCTGGAACAGCCCGGCCGGCCCGCCCGCCGCGATCACCATCTCCTCGAGCGCCGCACCGCAGCCCTGCACGCTCGAGGCATGCTTCAGCAGCCCGACATTGCCCGCCAGGATCGTCGGCGCCATGAAGCGCACCACCTGCCAATACGGGAAATTCCACGGCATCACCGCGAGCACCGGCCCCATCGGATGCCATGTCGCGGTCGCGCCGGGGAAGCTGCGCGGCTCGAGCATGGCCGCCCCTTCCTGCGCGTAATGGCGGAACGCCTGCGCGCATTTCTGCACCTCGGCGATCGCCGACTTGAGCGTCTTGCCCATTTCGCGCGTCGCGGTCTCGGCGAGGCGCTGCGTATTGGCGTCGAACTGCTCGGCGATTCGCTCGAGGAGCGCGGTGCGCGTCGCGAGGTCGGTGACGCGCCATTCGCGGAACGTGTCGTGCGCCCGCTGCACCTTCGCTTCGATTTCGGCGCCGGTCAGCTCGGCATAGGATTGGCCCGGCGCGCCAGTGGCGGGGTCGATGCTGGTAAACATGGGGGATTCCTCATTGGGGACGAACAACAAACGCAACCAAGGGCTCGCGTATCCTTGACCCCAGAAGCTCGCCTGCCGCATAGCTGCCAAATGGATACACCGATCGAAGAGCTGACGTTCGAAGCGGCGCTCAAGGAACTGGAGGGGATCGTGTCGAGGCTCGAGAGCGGCGATGCGCCGCTCGACCAGGCGATCGCGCTCTATGAGCGTGGCGATAAATTGCGGCGTCGCTGCGACGACCGGCTGACCGCGGCGCAGGCGCGGATCGAAGCGATCCGCACCGACAGCGAGGGGCGTGCCGTCGGCACGCAGCCCTTTGCCGCAGGTTGAGGGCATGACCGCAACGTCCTTGTCGCTCAAGGCGGCCCTGTCGCAGGTCGGCGCCGACGTCGATCGCCGGCTCGACACGTTCCTCGCCATCCCCAATGACCCGCGCGCCGATCTGTATCGCGCGATGCGCCACGCCGCGATCGGCGGGGGCAAGCGCTTGCGCCCGTTGCTCGTCTTCGCGACCGCGCGGCTGTTCGCGGTCGATCGCGATTGCGCCGGGCGCGCCGCGACCGCGATCGAATGCATCCACGTCTATTCGCTGATCCACGACGATCTCCCCGCGATGGACGATGACGACATGCGCCGCGGCAAGCCGACGGTGCACAAGGCGTTCGGCGAAGCGACCGCGATCCTCGCGGGCGATTGCCTCCATGCGCTGGCGTTCGAGATCCTCGCCGATCCGGCGACGCATCCCGATCCGTTCGTGCGCAGCGAGCTCGTGCTCGACCTTGCACGTTCGGCCGGCCCGTCGGGCATGGCGGGCGGGCAGGCGATGGATCTGGAGGCCGAGAAATCGACCTTCGACCTCCCGACCGTCACGCGGCTTCAGGCGATGAAGACCGGCGCGCTGATCGCCTGCTCGGTCGAGGCGGGTGCGATCCTCGGCAAGGTGCCGCCCGAGGGGCGCGTGGGCTTGCGCGGTTATGCGCGCGACATGGGGCTCGCCTTCCAGATCGCCGACGACATTCTCGACGTCGAGGGCGACGAGGCCGCGGTCGGCAAGAAGCTCGGCAAGGACGAGGGCGCAGGGAAGGAGACCTTCCTGTCGCTGCTCGGGCTCGACCGCGCGCGCGCGCAGGCGCGGATGCTGGTCGATCAGGCGATCGAGCACCTCCAGCATTTCGGCCCCGAAGCCGATCTGCTGCGCGACATCGCCCGCTTCACGCTGGAGCGCGATCGTTGAGCGATCGCGTCGGCGTCTATCCGGGTACGTTCGACCCGGTGACGCTGGGGCATATGGACATCATCCGGCGCGGCGCGACGCTGGTCGACCGGCTCGTCATCGGTGTCACCACCAATGCCTCCAAGTCGCCGATGTTCAGCCTCGACGAGCGGCTCGCGATGATCGCGCGCGAGACCGCGGGGATCGCCGGGGTCAGCGTCGTCGCGTTCGATTCGCTGCTGATGGATTTCGCCGAGGCGCAGGGCGCGAGCACGATCCTGCGCGGCGTGCGCGGGGTCACCGATTTCGAATATGAGTATCAGCTGACCGGCATGAACCGCGCGCTCAACGACCGCGTCGAGACGGTGTTCCTGATGGCCGACGTCGCGCTCCAGCCGATCGCGAGCCGGCTGGTCAAGGAAATCGCCTTCTATGGCGGGCCGATCCACCGCTTCGTCACGCCGCGCGTGGCGCAGGAAGTCGCCGACCGCGTCGAGCGGATCGGCCGAAAGGGCTCGCGGCCCTAATTCGGTCGCCTTTGCGCGGCAACGTTCAGTTTGGCACAAAGCGGCACATGGTCTAAGCGCGACTTCATTCCGAGATATTTCGCGGGGAAATAATGCGTTTCGTTGCCAGCCTGTTTGTCCTCCTCCTGGCGTTCCTCGCCGGACCCGCCCTTGCCAACAAGAAGAAGGACGACGCCAAGTCCGCGGTCGTGACGACCGCCGGCCGCCCGCCGATTCCCTCGGCGAGCGATCCCGAGAATCTGCTCTACCTCGATCTGTCGACCGGTGGCCGCGTGATCATCTGGCTGCGCCCCGACGCCGCCCCGAAGATGGTCGAGCGCGTCAAGACGCTCACCCGCCAGCATTTCTATGACGGGCTGCTGTTCCACCGCGTGATCGAAGGCTTCATGGCGCAGACCGGCGACCCCAAGGGCGACGGCACCGGCGGCTCGACGCTCCCCAACGTCCCCGCCGAGTTCAACTGGCTGCCGCACGTGCGCGGCGCGGTGTCGGCGGCGCGCGAAGGCTCGGCCGAAGGCGCGACCGTCGAGCAGGTGACCAAGGCGGAGAACAGCGCGAACAGCCAGTTCTTCATCGTGTTCAACCCCAACATGAAGCTCGACAAGAAATACACGATCTTCGGTCGCGTGATTTCGGGGATGGACTATGTCGACGCGATCGCGCGCGGCGAGCCGCCGGCGCACCCGTCGCGCATCCTCCACGCCTATATCGCCGCCGACAGCCCGCCGGCTTATGTTCCCGCGCCGCCGGCGCCCGAGCCGACCGTCGCGCCCGCCACGCTCGCGCCGAGCAAGCCGGCGATGAAGCCGATGCTCAAGGCCAAGCCCGCCGCCGCGCCGAAGAAGAAGGCCGCGTAAGGCAGGGCTTCGCGGCGGGGAGCATGCGGTCAATGAACGTCGACCTGTTCGACTTTGTCCTGCCGCCCGAGCGGATCGCACTGCGCCCGGCGACCCCGCGCGATTCGGCGCGGCTGCTGGTGGTCGATGGCGCGGCGCTGCACGACCGCAGCGTCGGCGATCTGCCGGGGGCGTTGCGCGCGGGCGATCTGCTCGTGTTCAACGACACGTGCGTCATCCCGGCGCAGCTCGAGGGCACGCGCGGGGATTCGCGGATCGGCGCGACGCTCCACAAGCGCGAGGGGCCGCGCCGCTGGCGCGCCTTCATCCGCAACGCGCGGCGGCTGCGCGACGGCGATGCGATCGATTTCGGTAATGGCGTGAGCGCGACCGCGCACAACCGCGGCGAAGACGGCAGCTTCGCGCTCGACTTCCAGGGCGAAGAGCCGGTCGAACTGCTGCTCGAGCGCGCCGGGCGGATGCCGCTCCCGCCGTATATCGCCGCGCGCCGCGCCGCCGATGCGCAGGACGCCGACGACTACCAGACGATGTTCGCCGCCGAAAAGGGCGCGGTCGCGGCGCCCACCGCGGCGTTGCATTTCACCCCCGAGCTGATGGCGCGCTTCGCCGCCGCCGGGGTCGAGCATGCCACGCTGACGCTGCATGTCGGCGCCGGCACCTTCCTGCCGGTCAAGGCGAGCGACACCGCCGACCACAAGATGCACGCCGAATGGGGCCGGATCGACGCGGCGACCGCCGATCGCCTCAACGCTGTGCGCGCCGCCGGGGGCCGGGTGATCGCGGTCGGCACGACGAGCCTGCGCCTGATCGAAAGCGCGACCGGCGAGGACGGCGTGATCCGCGCCTTCGAGGGCGACACCGCGATCTTCATCACGCCGGGCTATCGCTTCCGCGGGATCGACGGGCTGGTGACCAACTTCCACCTTCCACGCTCGACCCTGTTCATGCTGGTCAGTGCGTTGATGGGCACCGACACGATGCAAGCCGCCTATGCGCACGCCATTGCAGACGGATACCGATTCTACAGCTACGGTGACGCCAGTCTGTTGCTGCCGGACAGGGGGGTGCGTGCATGAGTCCGATTCTGCTGCTCGCGCTCGCCGCGCAGGTGCCGCCGCCGGCCGCGCCGGTGCCGCCGCGCCAGCCGGGCGCGACGATCGTCGCCGAGCCCGCCGCCATGTTCATCGCCGCGTGTGACGCCAATGGCGATGGGCGGACGACGCGCGCCGAGCTTGTCGCCTGCGTCGCGCGCAGTTTTCCCGACGCCGCGCCGCAATCCGGATCGACCGGCTATATCGGCTATAGCGACTGGGCGCAGAAATGGCTCGGCGACCGCAATGCGCTGCCAAGCCCGTATCAGGTCGATGCCGACAGCGACAACCGCATCACGCTCGCCGAGCTCCAGGCGCAATTCGGGGTGCTGTTCGACCGCTTCGATCTCGACAAGGACGGCACGGTCACCCGCGCCGAACTGGTGACGATCCGCAGCGCCGCCGTCCCGCAGGACGGCGACGGCGGCAAACGCCGCGGCCGGCGCTGAGAGCGCCCGATGTCGCCGCGCTATCGTCTCGTGATCTTCGATTTCGACGGGACGCTGGCCGATAGCGGCGATTGGTTCCTGTCGATCGCCGACCATCTCGCCGAGCGCTTCAAGTTCCGCAAGGTCCCCGCCGACGAGGTCGAATCGCTCCGCGGCAAGACCTCGAGCGAAGTGATCCGCCATCTCGGCATCCCGCGCTGGAAGCTTCCCGCGATCGGGCGCTACACCCATGATCTGCTCGCGCAGCAGACCGATCGCATCGCCCTGTTCGACGGGGTCACGCGGCTGCTCGAACAATTGGCGGCGAGCGGGGTGCGGATCGCGCTCGTCACTTCGAACGCCGAGGACAATGCCCGCGCGATCCTCGGGCCTGCCAACGCCGCGCTGATCGAGCGCTTCGAATGCGGCGCGTCGCTGTTCGGCAAGGCGCGGCGCTATCGCCGCGTGCTGCGCAAATGCGACATCGCGCAGCATGAGGCGATCTCGATCGGCGACGAGACGCGCGATGTGGTTGCTGCAAAGAAGGTCGGGATCTGTTCGGGCGCGGTGCTGTGGGGCTATGCCAATCGCGACGTGCTCGCGCGGCTCGAGCCCGATCTGCTGTTCGACACGCCCGACCAGGTGCGGCGGCATCTGCTCGGCGAGGATGCGCCGCGCGCCGAATAGCGGAAACGCGTGACTTGGACGGCGCGCTAGCGCTACCCCGATGGCATGTCCACCGCCCCCGCCGCCGCCGCCTTCGCCCCGACCAGCCACAAGGGCCTGACCTATCCCTTCGGTGGCGCCGAGCCCGCCGCGCACGATGTGATGACGGTCGCGCCCGGTGTGCGCTGGGTGCGGCTGCATGTCCCCGGGCCGCTGAAGCACGTCAATTGCTGGCTGCTCGACGATGGCGACGGCATTGCGCTGGTCGATACCGGCATGAACACGACCGAGGCGCGCGATGCATGGAAGGGGCTGTGGAAAGGGCCGCTGGCGGGCGTGCGCGTGACGCGGATGATCGGCACGCATTTCCATCCCGACCATATCGGGCTCGCCGGCTGGATGTGCGACAAGCATGGCTGCTCGCTGGTGATGACGCGCGGCGAGTGGCTCACCGCGCGGATGCTTGTCGCCGACGCGCGCGATGCGGTGCCGGGCGAGATGCTCGCCTTCTGGCGCGGCGCGGGGTGGGACGAGGCGCAGATCGCGCACGCCAGCGAGCGCGGCTGGGCGGGGTTCCGGCGGATCGTGACGCCGCTGCCGCTCGGCTATACGCGGATCAAGCACGGCGACACGCTGCGCATCGGCGAAACCGAGTGGCAGGTCGTCGTCGGATCGGGCCACAGCCCCGAACATGCGTGCCTCTACGATCCTGCGGCCAAGGTGCTGATCGCGGGCGACCAGGTGCTGCCGCGGATCAGCCCCAACATCTCGCTCGGCGTGACCGAGCCCGCTGCCGATCCACTCGGCGAATGGTTCGAATCGATCGCACGATTGAAGCACTTGCCCGACGATCTGCTCGTGCTGCCGGGGCATGGCGACCCGTTCACCGGGCTGCACGCGCGGCTCGATGCGATGGACCGCGAACATCGCGAGCGGCTCGACGAGCTGGAGGTGTTCCTTGCCGAGCCGAAGCGCGCGATCGATTGCTTCGGGCGCCTGTTCCGCCGCGCGATCGGCCCCGACATGCTCGGCATGGCGACCGGCGAGGCGCTCGCGCACGTTCGGCGGCTCGAGGTCGAGGGCCGCGCGGTGCGGACGATCGAGGACGGCGTATGGTGGTGGCGCGCGGCCTAAAATCCCCCCGTGCCGGGAAGGATCGGCGGGATATCGGCCGCGAAAAATTGCCTTATGGTGCGGTGAACGCCGGAACGGCGACTCGCGAGGAGAGAGACCGATGTGTGACGATTTCACCGCTGCCGAGAATGAAGCGCATCTCGCCGATCCCGCGCTCACCCGTCGCGGCTTCGCCACGATCGCCGGTGCGGCCGGGCTCGCGATGCTGCTCCCCGCGCCCGCCAACGCCGCCAGGATCACCGGCCGCGACGTCGTCATCGACACGCCAGACGGCAAGGCCGACGCCTATTTCGTCGCACCCGCGACCGGCAAGGCGCCCGGCGTGCTGGTCTGGCCCGACATCATGGGGCTGCGTCCGGCGTTCCGGCAGATGGCCGACCGGCTCGCGCAATCGGGCTATGCCGTGCTCGTCGTCAACCAGTTCTACCGCTCGGTGAAATCGCCGATCATCGCGCCGGGCGAGGATTTCGGCCAGCCCGAGGTGCGCGCGAAGATCATGCCCTATGTCCAGGCGCTCAGCACCGACGGCACGACGCGCGACGCGCTCGCCTTCACCGCGTGGCTCGACGCGCAAGCGCAGGTCGACCGCGCCAAGGGGCTCGCCACTACCGGCTATTGCATGGGCGGCCCGATGGTGATGCGCACCGCCGCCGCCAACCCGGCGCGGGTCCGCGCGGGCGCGACCTTCCACGGCGGCGGGCTCGCCACCGATAAGCCCGACAGCCCGCATCTGCTCATCCCCAAGATGAAGGCGAGCTACCTCATCGCGATCGCCGCGAACGACGACGCGCGCGACCCCGCCGCGAAGGACACGCTGCGCGCCGCTTTCGCCGCCGCCAAGCTGCCCGCCGAAATCGAGGTCTATGCCGGCACGATGCATGGTTGGACCCCGCCCGACAGCAAGGTCTACAATGCGGTGCAGGCCGACAAGGCGTGGGCGCGGATGCTCGCGCTGTTTGCCAAGGCGCTTTGAGGATTGACGTTGCGCTTGCGTAATGTTCTTCTAACGTTCTGCTAAGCGATTCGGGGAACGATGATGGCACTGACGTTTTACACCAATCCGATGTCGCGCGGACGCATCGTCCGCTGGATGCTCGAAGAGGTCGGCGCGCCGTATGAGACGGTCGTGCTCGACTATGCGACGACGATGAAGGACGAATCGTATTTGGCGATCAACCCGATGGGGAAGGTGCCGGCGATCGTCCATGACGGGCATGTCGTGACCGAGGGCGCGGCGATCTGCGCCTATCTCGCCGACGCCTTTCCCGAGGCCGGGCTCGCGCCACCGCTGGCCGATCGCGCCGATTATTATCGCTGGCTGTTCTTCGCGGCGGGGCCGGTCGAGCATGCCGTGACCAACCGGTCGCTCGGCGTGACGCCGACCAGCGAGCAGCAGCGCATGGCGGGCTATGGCCATCTCGATCTGGTGGTCGACGTGCTCGAACAAGCGGTGACGGCGCATCCCTATATCGCCGGTGCGGCGTTCAGCGCGGCGGATGTCTATGCCGGGTCGCAAGTCGCGTGGGGCGTGATGTTCGGCTCGCTGCCGAAGCGCCCGGTGTTCGAGGAGTATCTCGGCCGCATCTTCGGTCGCCCGGCATACAAGCGCGCGGGTGAAATCGACGACGCGCTGATCGCACAGGCGAAAGCTGCGGAGTAATCCAAATCCTCCCTAGCGCAGCGGGGAGGGGGACCCTGAGCATTTAGCGAAGGGTGGAGGGGGCGTGCCACGGGCGTCACGTTTATGTCGGCCCCCTCCACCACGAGCCTGAAGAAGGCTGGCGGTCCCCCTCCCCCGGTTCCCGGGGGAGGATTGAGAAGGGGCGCCGCGCTGCGGGATCAGGCCTGACGCTTTTGTTCGCGGCTGGATGCTACGCCGTCTCCCGTCACAGGCCCCAGCTTATACCCTGCGCCGCAGGCTCACTCGGTCAGCGTCAGCTTCGCGAGCAGGAACGCCGGCATCGGGCCGTTCCAGCCGCCATCGTCGACCGCATCGATCGGCTCGATCTGGTTGACCACCTCGGCGCGCGGCGCGTCGCTCTCGCGCCCGGTGCGCGTGTCCCGCTGCGACCGCGCGTCGCGGGCCGGGCGGGCCTCACGCGCGGGGCGCTCTTCACGGGCAGGACGCTCCTCGCGCGCGGCGCGCTCGTCGCGGGCAGGACGCTCGTCACGGGCAGGGCGCTCCTCGCGCGCGGCGCGCTCTTCGCGGGCAGGGCGCTCTTCACGGGCAGGACGCTCCTCGCGCGCGGCGCGCTCTTCGCGGGCGGGACGTTCTTCACGCGCCGGTCGTTCGTCACGAGCAGCTCGCTCGGCGCGGGGCGCACGCTCTTCGCGCGGCGCGCGGGCAGGGCGCTCGGCTGCAACCGGCGCGGCGGTTGCGGTTTCAGTTTCGACCGGCGCGACGTCGGTCTTGCCAGCCGCCTTCGGGCGACGGCGCCCCTTCGGAGCCGCAGCGGCGGCGCGCGGCGCTTCGGCCTCGTCGGATGCGACGACGGGCGCATCGCCCGCTGCATAGCGCTCGATCTTCAGTCCGGTCAGCTTCTCGATATTCTGGATGTTTTCGACATCGTCGGGCGTCGCGAAGGTGAAGGCGATCCCGGTCGCGCCCGCGCGGCCGGTGCGGCCGATGCGGTGGACGTAATCGTCGGGATGCCACGGCGCATCGAAGTTGAAGACGTGGCTCACGCCCTTCACGTCGATCCCGCGCGCCGCCACGTCGGAGGCGACGAGGATGCTGACCTCGCCCTTCTTGAAGCGGTCGAGCTCGGCGATGCGCTGCGATTGCTCCATGTCGCCATGGATCTCGCTCGACGCGAAGCCGGCGCGCTGCAGCGCCTTGTTGAGCTCGCGCACCGTCGTCTTGCGGTTCGAGAAGATGATCCCGGTCTTGACGTCTTCCTGGCGCAGCAGCTCGATCAATTTGTCGCGCTTCTTGGCGGCGGTGACGGGCACCAGCCACTGCTTGATGTTGATGTTGGCGGTGGCCGGCCGCGCCACTTCGATCGTCTTGGGATTGGCGAGAAACTTGTCGGCGAGCTTCTTGATCGGCGGCGGCATCGTCGCCGAGAAGAGCAGCGTCTGCCGCGTCTTGGGCAGCTTGGTGCAGATTTCCTCGATATCGGGGATGAACCCCATGTCGAGCATCCGGTCGGCCTCGTCGATCACCAGCATCGAACAGCCGGTCAGCAGGATTTTCCCGCGCCCGAACAGGTCCATCAGGCGGCCCGGCGTCGCGATCAGCACGTCGACGCCCTTTTCGAGCGCCGCCGTCTGGTCGCCCATCGACACGCCGCCGATCAGCAGCGCCATCGAGAGCTTGTGATATTTGCCGTATTTTTCGAAATTCTCGGCGACCTGCGCCGCCAGTTCGCGCGTCGGCTCGAGGATCAGCGTACGCGGCATCCGCGCGCGCGACCGGCCCTCGCCGAGGATGTCGATCATCGGCAGCACGAAGGCGGCGGTCTTGCCGGTGCCGGTCTGCGCGACGGCGACGAGGTCCTTGCCCATCAGGATCGAGGGGATCGCGCTCGCTTGGATCGGAGTCGGTTCGGTATAGCCCGACTCGTTGACAGCGCGCTGGAGTTCGTCGGAAAGGCCGAGATCGGCAAAAGTCATGCGGTGTCCGGAAAAAGCGCCGGGGCGAAAGCGCCCGCGTGCCCGCAAAGCGCTTGCGGATTAAGCCGCCAATGTCAAGAAAAAGGGCGAAATGCGCGCTAGCGTTTGGCGACGAGGCGCCGGAATCGGTCGATTCGGCAGGCGCTGCCCGAGCGCGCGCGGATCGAGTCGCGGTCGGCGCAGACCAAACCGTCCGACGTGCCCTTGACGTACAATCCCGAATAGAAATCGAGCGCGGGGCAGTCGTCGTCGAACTCGGCGCGCAGCCGCGTGCCGTCCGCGACGAGCAGATCGACGCTGTCGGGGCCGGTGATGACCGCGCCCTCGAGCGCGGCCATCGGCACGCATTTCGGGCCCTTCTTGGTCGTCCAGCGCTGCTCGGCGAAATCCGCCCGGTCCTCGGCGCGCCGGCCGAAGACGCGCGGGATGCGGATCACGATGCGCTGATGGATCGACAATTGCGCGAGTTCGACGCGATCGAACGGGCCCATCTCGGCAGAAGCGGCCGGGGCAAGCGCAAGCAGCAAGGCGGACGGTAGGACCAGGTTCGGCATGGGATACGGGCGATTTACCACAGAGGCTTGAACAACGGATGAATTGGCGGCGGAGGAACGGCGATGATAGAGACGCGCTCATGACCACAGTACAGCCGAGTCCGCGCCAGACCAGCCTGATCGATGCGGTGCGCGCCGCGCTCGGCGCTGCGGCAGTGACGACCGACCCCGGCGACATCGCGCCGTGGCTCGACGATTGGCGTGGACGCTATCACGGGCGCAGCGCGGCGATCCTTTCGCCCGACAGCACCGCGGCGGTCGCGACGGTGCTGCGGCTCGCCGCCAAGCACGACGTCCCGCTCGTCCCGCAAGGCGGCAATACCTCGATGGTCGGCGGCGCGACGCCGCCCGCCGATGGCTCCGCGCTGATCGTGTCGTTGCGCCGGATGAACCGGATCCGGTCGATCGATCCCGCCGCTGGGCTCGCGGTCGCCGAGGCCGGCGTGATCCTCGCCAATCTCCACGCCGCCGCCGAGGCGCAGGGGATGCGCTTCCCGCTGACGCTCGGCGCGCGTGGCAGCGCGACGATCGGCGGGCTCGCCTCGACCAATGCCGGCGGCACGCAGGTGCTCCGTTTCGGGACGATGCGCGGGCTCGTCGCGGGCGTCGAGGCGGTGCTGCCGACCGGCGAAATCCATGACGGGCTCGCTGCGCTGAAGAAGGACAATCGCGGCTATGATCTCGATCATCTGCTGATCGGCGCCGAGGGGACGCTCGGCATCCTCACCGCGGTGACGCTGCGGCTCTATCCGGCGATCGCACAGCGCGCGGTGGCGTGGGTCGGCCTGGCCGATCCCGAGACCGCGCTCGCTTTGCTACGGCGGCTCGAGCGGCAGACCGACACGATCGAGAGTTTCGAGATCGTCTCGGGCGATTCGCTCGCGCAGGTGCTGAGGCATATCCCCGGCACGCGGTCGCCGTTGGTGACGACGCACCGCTGGCACGTGCTGATCGAGGCGGTCGCGACCGATCCCGCCGCCGAGGCGCCGGCCGCCTTGCTCGAACGCCTGCTTGCGCCTGCGCTCGCCGAAGGGCAGGCGGCCGATGCGACGATCGCAGCGTCCGAGGGGCAGGCCGAGGCGTTCTGGCGGATCCGCGATTCGCTCTCCGAAGCCGAGCGCGCGAGCGGCCCGGCGATGCAGCACGACATCTCGGTCCCCGTCGCGAGCATGCCGCGCTTCATGGTCGAAGCCGCCGCTGCCGCCGAAGCGCGCTTTCCCGGCAGCCACGCCACCGCCTTCGGGCATCTCGGCGACGGCAACGTTCATTTCCACGTCCGCGCGCCCGCGGGCGTTGATCCGGCGCGCTGGTATGCCGAGGAAGCGCCGGGCGTCACGCGCTTCGTCCATGATCTCGTCGTCGCGGCGGGCGGCTCGATCTCGGCCGAACACGGCATCGGCCAGATGAAGCGCGCCGAGCTCGCCCGCCTGTCGTCGCCCGCGCGCATGGCGGCGCTGCGTGCGATCAAGGCCGGGCTCGATCCGCAGGGGCTGATGAACCCCGGCAAATTGCTCGGCCTTGCGGAAAATCCTCCCGCACCATAGAGCCAGCGGCCATCCGGCGTAGCAAACCGCAGCGCTTTGACGTTCGATGGAGAATCCCGATGGCCAGCGCGCCGCAATCGCTTCCGCTCTTCTACAACGCGCTCGAGCCGCTCTCGAGCGAGACGCATGCCGCCTTCAAGATGCGCATGCTCGATCGCGCGACCTTCCTGGTCGGCCAGCACGCCATCCCCGTCACCGTCGACGAGTTCGTCATGGCGCAGCGCAGCCTGCCGATCGTCTTCACCAGCGGCGACGATGCGATCCCGATCGCGCTGATGGGGCTCAACGAGGGCGTCAACGTCTTCATCGGCGACGACGGCAAGCTGACCGAGGACACGGTCTATGTCCCGGCCTATGTCCGCCGCTATCCCTTCATGCTCGCGCGGCTGCGCCCCGATGCCGAGGAGCTGTCGCTCTGCTTCGATCCGACCGGCGAGGCGATCGGCGCGTACGACGACGGCGAGGCGCTGTTCGCGGACGGCCAGCCGACCGAGGTCGTCCAGAACATCCTGAGCTTCAACGAGCAGTTCGAACAGGCCGGCGCGCGCACCGCCAATTTCATGGCCGAGCTGCGCGAAATGGGCCTGCTGATGGAAGGCGAGGTCACGCTGCAGGTCGAGGGCAACGAGCAGCCGTTCATCTATCGCGGCTTCCAGATGATCAACGAAGAGAAGCTCAACGAGCTGCGCGGCGACCAGCTGCGCAAGATCCAGAAGTCGGGCCTGCTCCCGCTGATCTACGCGCACCTCTTCTCGCTCTCGACGCTGCCGCAGATCTTCGACCGTCAGGTCAAGCTCGGCAAGGCACCGGTGCCGCAGCTCATCAACTGATGGCGCGCAGCGCGATCGTCCGGATCGATCGCTATTCGCGCGGCGCGATCTGGTTTCACTGGATCATCGCCGCGCTGATCGTGGTCAATCTGGCGATCGGGCTGCTGCACGACTCGCTGCTCGACGGCGTCGCGGGGGCGATCCCGCTGCACAAGTCGATCGGGCTCAGCGTGCTGGCGCTGACGCTCGCGCGGATCGCCTGGCGGCTGACGCATCGCCCGCCGCGGCTCCCGGTCGATCTGCCGGCGTGGGAGCGGGCGGCGGCGCGCGCGAGCCATGTCGTTTTCTACGCGCTGTTGCTGGCGCTGCCGCTGTCGGGCTGGGCGATGGGCTCGGCGGGGCGCGAGGCGCGCTATCCAACGCGCTGGTTCGGCCTGTTCGACGTGCCGCATCTGCCGGTCTCGGCGCAGGCCGCAGCACTCGGCGACGGCGCGCATACGCTGCTCGGTTATGCGATGGCGGCGCTCGTCGTGCTGCACGTCGCCGCCGCGCTGCGGCATCATTTCGTGCTGCGCAACGCGGTGCTGGGCCGCATGCTGCCAGGTCTTCCGCGGCGGGATCGCGCAGAAATTTGACGAAGTGTTGCCAGCGCATTTTTTGCCCTTGAAGGCCGAAAAGCGCTCTCCTATATCCCTCGTACGCGGACCCGTGTTCCCCCCTTTCGCGGGACCGCGCGGCGCCCTTTCAGGGCGCCTCCTCCCTGAACCTTGGCCACCGCGTGCTGCATTGCACGCGGTGGTTTTTTTATTCCGCGGCGAGTGCGCGCCCCGCCGACGCCTCGTCGGCGAGCGTGTCGATGATCTGCCGCAACAGCCGCGCGACCGCGGGCAGGCCATCGCCCGGCGCGTCGCCGGCCGGATCGAGATACGAGGTCCGGTCGAATTCGATCTGGATCGCATGGATCCCGGCGCCGGGGCGCGCCTGCGTGTCGAGGATATGGCCGCCGGCATACGGCGCATTGCGCGCCACCGGGACCCCCGCCGCCGCGATCACGGTCTCGACCGCGCTGACATAGCCCGCCCCCGCGCTCCGCCCGAAGCGATCGCCCAGCACGATCGCCGGCTGGCCCGCGCCGAGCGTCGGCATCGAATGGACATCGAGCAGCACCGCGACGCCGAATCGCGCGCGCGCCGCGGCGAGCGCTGCGCTCAGCGCGGCATGATACGGCCGATGATCGTCGCGGATCCGCGCGGCGACGTCATACGCGTCGAGCCGTCGCCGCCACAGCTCGCCCGCACCCGCGACGCGGCGCGGGATCAGCCCCAGCCCGCCGCGCAGCTTGGCGGTGGCGAGCGGCTGCGCGGTCCATGACGCGCCATCGTCGATCGCCGGATCGCGCTCCTGCTCGGAACGGTTGAGATCGATCCAGGCGCGCGCACGGCTTTGAATGAACATCGTTTCGCGGCGGTGTGCGGCCAGCGCGACGGCGTCGATATGGCGATCCTCGAGCACCGTCACCGCGCTCAGCGGAACGCGCAATGCGGCGTGGAGCGCGACCGGATAGTCGCGCCCGGCATGCGGGACCGAGAGCACGACCGGGCTCGCCGGCGGGTCGTCGCCATAGCGTGCGAACGAGGGTGGGGGGGACGCCATTGTGCCAAACTGTACCACGGTGCGCGCCAATCCGGCTGGAAAATGTTAAGGGCTGTGCGCATAGGATGCCGCCGAACGAGAGCGGCGCGACCGCGGGACGGGATTTGACCATGATACGCATTCTGCTCGCCGAGGACGATCGCGTGATGCGCGACTATCTGACGCGCGCGCTCGAACGCTCGGGCTATGCGGTCGCGGCGGTTGATCGCGGGACCGCAGCGATCCCGCTGCTCGAGAGCCAGCCTTTCGACCTGCTGCTGACCGACATCGTGATGCCCGAGATGGACGGGATCGAGCTCGCGCAGAGGGCGGGCGAGCTCGCGCCCGATCTGCGCGTGATGTTCATCACCGGGTTCGCCGCGGTGACGCTCAAGGCGGGCAAGAGCGTGCCGCAGGCGCGCGTGTTGTCCAAGCCGTTCCACCTGCGCGATCTGGTGCTCGAGGTCGATCGGATGTTCGAGCTCGAGCGGATGAGCGACAATATCTGATTTTCGATGCCGGGGGTGCTTGCGCAGCGCCCAAGCCTTCGCTACAGCCCGCCCCTCGCTAGGCGATGCCGCAGCGAAGTGGGCGTGTAGCTCAGTGGTAGAGCACTGTGTTGACATCGCAGGGGTCGCAAGTTCAATCCTTGCCACGCCCACCATTAAAGGGCTGCTAACTCAGCGAGTTAGTAGCCCTTTTTGCTGCTATCAACGGCACGATGTTACTTTCCTCTCCGGTGTCGCTCCGGTGAAAGGCCCCCGGAACACGAGCTTCGATCTCGTCAATGATGGCTTCGATCGCGGCCAGAGCTCCCGCGAGGTAGTCAGGATCGAACGCCGCGTAGATGTCCGTGACGCTGCCGAGAGGCCGGTGACCTAGCAGCATCTCGATTTCTTCGCCGTCGACCTTGCGAGTCGGATCGCGCCAAATGTCCGACCACGCGCGCGGGGTGCCGGCGTCTCGCAGCAGCTGCGCGATCGAGCGCCGAACGATCTTCATCCCTGCCTCGCCGTCATCCGGCCAGTCGAGTTCCTTGCGCATTGTGTCCCATGCGCTCCGAACCGAAGTGGACGTGATGAAGAACCCTATAGGTGCAGCCTCGAGCCGCAGCTTGAATTGCCACGGCACGCGCACGGTGGCGCGATACTTCCGGGTTTGCCGTCGACCTTCGTAATTGAGCGCCAGCACGCCCCGATCGCTGTTCCATTGCCTGCGCTTCGGATCGGTGGAGATCTCGTGCACCGCGTCCGGTCGACCGGCAGTGCTGATCGACGCCATAAGGAAGCGACGGAGGTCGACGCGCTCGTTCTTGCGGTGCGTCTTCGCAAAACAATAGCGAAAGGCCGCGGCGAACTCGTCGATCGACAGGCGATGCTGCGGTGAGCGGTTAAGTTGGGTGGTCGGGATCGGCTTGAACAGTGCCGGACGCTGTGCGTCGCCACGCTTCTCGGCCGCGTTGATTGCCGCGGCAAGCTGCAGCACGCTGTTCTCGATCGACGACAATGAACGCGGCTTCTCGCGCTCAGCGCCTGATGTGAGCGTGACGGGCTGCTCAGCTAGCCAAGTGCGGAACCGGGCGATCCATGCTTCGTCAACCTTCTCGCATGGCAGCTCCGGTGTGCCGAGGTGTGCAACATAGCGGACCACATGATTAAGGCGCGGGCGTATCGCGCCGATCGATGGCAGATTGGCACGGCTTGCGAGGTAGTCTGTGATTGCGCGGAGAACGGGGAAGCCTTGTGCGACGTTCCTTCGTTGCCCGCATGTGGGACAGATGGCGGCGCCCTCGGTATGCTCCAGATAATGTCGGTCTAGCGCCGCGCGGGCGGTCGCGACATCGTCAGAGCGTGTTGTAGCAGATCTGAGGCGTCCCCGCTCTCCATCGTACCAAAAGATGGCGAGGTAGGGGCTGCGGAGTGATCCATCCGTCTTCCGGTCCCAATCGAGCCAGTAGGCACCTCGCTGATAAATTCCCTTCGCCTTTGCACGTCGCGGCATTTCGCCTTGTCCTTTAGAGATTCGGCAGCAGCCGTCTGAATGAGATCATTGACACCGATCGCGGTCAGCAAATCAATATCGCCGGCTTCAATGCGAATGCCCTTACCCTTCTCGATTGCGCGCGACCACTTGCGGGCGAGGTCGGCGATCCCGGTAAACCGAGTGTCGGGGACGAATGGTGCGTTCATAATGGATCGAACCCCTGGCGAACGCGCAGGATCATGAAGGCGGGCCATTCCATACGGCCGGCCTCGCGATCCTCGTCGCGATAGCGTTGGATTAAGGTATTGTGGTGCGACGACGCCACCCGGCCGGCCTCGCGGGCCTCCGGCGTGCCGCGCGTCCCGTTGCGGGTGACGCGTGCAACGATCGACAGCGGGGTAAGCACCCGACCGCGCTTGGTCGCGCGGTTGTTCCAGTCGGCGTTGTGCTCCGGTTTGCAAAAGAGCTGGTTGGACACCTTGGGCTCAAACAGCCGCATGCACTCCGGGCACTGCCGCGCGGGCCAGTCCCCGGCCTGCTGACCCGGGATGCGGTTGTGGCCCTTCTCAGAGCAGCCTTGTAACAAGGCTGCTTCGGGCGTTGGATCAGGCCGCTTGCGCATCTGCGCTCCAGCATGCTCGCTCTGCCGCGAGGGCGTTCTCGGCATGCCATAGCAGGGCGGCGACGGCTGCGGCGCGATCGGCCTTCCGCGCATCGCTCGGCGCGTTCGCAGCGATCTGCGCGGTGCGCGCGCTGGCTGCGATCAGCGTATCGCGCTGCTCGCGATAGCCCGCTCCCCCGCAACACGCGCAGCGGTTAGGTGCGGGCGTGCCGTCGAGCATGGCACGCCATTCGTCGACCACCCCGCGGATCGTCCGGATGCCTGTATCAGCGTCGGACTGCGTCATCTTCTGAGCCGCGATCATCGCCGGATATTTGGCGATGCGCTCGGCAAGTAGATGCTCTGCAGTTGAAGCAAGCAGAGCAAATTCATCAGCAAGCGTGGGACGGCCCGCCATGTCACGCCCAGCCTTCGAGGAATGCACCGCAAGCGTGGTGCAACTGGGCGAGCAGCTCCGCGCTAGGCGAATGCGTTGCACGGACGCCGTCGATATCAATATCGATCGCCATCTTAAGCGCGTCCGTCAGGCGTTCGACTGTCTCGGGCTCGAGCGCGAAGTCCTGCGCTACCGGCCCTTCCTTGGCGAAGCGCAGAAGCTCGGTTGCGACTTCAACGGCAGCATGGGCGGCAGCGATCGCAATGGCGGCGTTCGCGGGGGGCGCGATCATCGGATCGCTCCGATGCCAATCTCGATCATCAGGCCAAGCCATTGAACGACCAGCGTCCGTCCTTCGACCTCGTCTTCTTTCGAGCAGTCATCGCGGGTCAGCGCGGCGCCGATCCAGCCGCCGAGAGCGATGTGGGGGATAAGATGGCGGATCATAGCGCCCACTCCAGATCGCTGACCACCATGCTGCCGGTCAGGACGGAATATCGGTGCAGCCATCGCTCGCTGCCCTCGATCGTCGACCAGTGGCGAAACTTGATCGTCGGAACTGAGATATTCGCGAGCATCGCCCACTCGCCGCCTGTGGCTGGCATCAAGGCTTTCTGCTCGGCGGCGAGCATCTGCATATCGGCATGCTTGACGACCGGATCATCGCAGTCGCGGCCCAACTTAAAACGCTCGGCAATCACGGCTTCGATTCGCTTTTCGATTGCGCGGTATTCGGGGAGCAACTGCTTGAGCGGCCGGGTCACATCACCAATGAACGCCTCGGCGGCGTCATGCATGAGAGCGGCGAGCTGGAACCGTTCGGGAACCAGGAAGCTGGCGTGCCATGAATGCTCGGCGACGGAGTAGAAGCGCCGGCATTGTCCAGTGAAGCGGCATGTGTTTGCGAGGCCCTGCGCGATGTCACCTAGCGTGAAGCGGCTCGAAGCCGGATCGAGCAGGTCGAAATAGTGGCCGCTGTGGAGAAGGATCGTTGGACCCTTCGCAGTCTTAATGCGGGGATCGCTCACAGCTTGCCGCCGATCCACGCGCCCGCGAACTGCAGGGCCATGTACAGGACGAACAGAATCACGACGCCTAGCGTCGCTCGGTTGATCCAGTGGAAAGCGGGGTCCTGCTCGATGGTGACAAGCGGTGCGCGGGGTGCGGGCAGGTCGAACGGCGGCAGAGGGGTGGGGCCGACGATGCGCGATAGCGCTCGGTCGTTATCTTCGGTGGCCCAAAGCGGCGGCGTGTAGTGGGCCGGTGCGGCCACGGGGGAATGCGCGTGATCGGTGGTCTGCATGATCGCCTCCATTGCTGGTGTGCGATATGCGATAAACGCAAACTCTTGGTCAATCGAATAATTTGCGACTTTCGCAAATCAGTTGACCTCGCGTCCCATTTGTTCTTTTTATGTTCTTATTGGTTCGAGTCGTGGAGAGTGCGCGTGGCAGTCCAGTACCGTGTGGTTGCGTTTGGGAAGGCTCAAGGGCCTTGGCGTTGGACGGAGCGTCGGGCCGAGGAAGACGCGGTCGCGCAGGGCCTCGCCGAATACGACGAATGGGGGCAACTCTATCTCGACGCCCCTGCAAGCATCGAATGGAAGTTTTTCGAGGAACTCAGACGCTCCGCATAGGCGCGTCTCGAAGGTTGTACGAGAACACCCGGCCCTCGATGGTGATCGGCTCGCTGCCAATCAGCATTTCCCTGTGCTCAGGGTTGCTCGAGCACGGAACCAAACGGGCAGGTCCATCACGATATTCTTTGAAAGTTGTCTCGCCAGATTCGGTGCGCACGACGTATCGCTTCCCAGGCCAAAGTTGCTTGTCATCAGGGTCAATTATGACCGTCGATCCATCCGGGGCGATCAAATCCATGGAGTCGCCGGAGATCCGAAGCCCGTAAGCACGTGCGGGAGTATCTGGATCGCTTACGATCAAACGACGACCGCCCTTTTGCTCTTGAGGTTGGAAGCTGCCCGCAGGCACTTCACCGAGTAGCGGCAATGACCTGATCTGAAGGCGATCGTCGTCCGTAGGCTCAGGCGCCAGCTCCAAGCGGATTGCGTCCATCTCGGAAATCTTGAACTGGCGTTTTCCAGCCAACGCTTTCGACAAATGGTTTTCATCCATCGCGATGGCCTGTGCCAGATCGCGCTGGCTCATATTCCGTCGGTGTAGCTCAGCTTTGATCTCGCTCGGGTCCATTCTCCCATCAAGCGGCATTATGCGATTGTCGCAATCGCGATTATCGCAAAAAATCACTTGCCGGTAGTTTGCGTTTATCGCATATCCGCTCGCATGATGACTGTGGCCAATCATATTATCGACGCCCTCGGAGGAACGACCGCGGTTTCGCGGATGACGGAGACACCTCCCTCGACCGTCCATAGCTGGCGGAAGAATGGCATTCCTCGCTCTCGCCTAGCGCATTTGCGGCTGGTTGCAGACCGCGAGGGTCTTTCGCTCGATTGGGAAACGGGTGTCTGTGTCTCTCATGGTGTCGGCGATAGCGCAGACGAAACGCTCACCGCATCCGGAAACGCGGATCATGTTTCCGCAGGGGGCGCAGCATGACGCCTGAGCGCATCAGGATCAAACTCGCGACCGCCGAGATGATCAAGGGCTGCGGTGGCCTCGAAGCCTCCGCGAACTTTTGCCGCGTTGGCAAGACAGTCCTCGGCGACAATCAGTCGATCAATCGCGCCGATAGCTTCGTCGCAATCGACGTGGTGCAGGATCTCGAGCCGCTCGCGCGTGATCGCGATGGTTGGCCGCACGTCACGCGCGCGCTGGCGGCGGGCCTGGGCTTCGCGCTCGTGCGGCTGCCCGAGGCTCCGCCGAGCGACACGGATCTCCTGTTGCTGCTCGCCAAGCTCTCGAAGGAAGGCGGCGACATTGCCAGCGCGATCTGCGCGGCGCTTGCCGACCACGTCGTGACGCCAACCGAGGCGCACGAGACGCGCAAACAGGTGCGCGAACAGATCGAAGTCGCGGTGCAGCTCGACGCCGTGCTCGCAGCAATCGAAGCGGAAGGTGGACGATGATGAAGATGCATCTGGTCGCGTGCGTCCCGAACGAAGGCGCGCGCCGGTTGGCGGCTTGGATTGGCCGGGAATGCGGCGGTGATCTTCATACGGCGGCACGGCAACTGCACGTCGATGCGATCCAGCTGTCCCGGCTGCTCGATGGCTCGATGCTCCCCGGATCGATCCTGCTGATGGATCTGATCTGGCGGACCGAGCGCGCGATGACGGCGATCGATTGGTATCGCGACGCCGCGGGCGGGTGGTTCGATGCCATCGCCGAACGCACGGTCGGGATGGCCGATGCCGCATGAATTCTCGCGCCAACCCCGAACCCATCAGGGTCCGCAAGCTCGACGCCCCGACCGGCGTCTTGGGCGGGTTGGCGTTGGCGGCTTTGCTTTGGGTGCTGATCTGGTTGGTGGCGTGATGGGGCAGGAACTTTCCATACAGCGCACGCCGTTCGAACGGGCGACGTGTCTGATATCGGCGGCAGGGCCGTTCGCCGTTTCGGCAGATGCGCTGGACGCATGGGTGGCTGGCGCATCGACAAACTGCATGTGCGTCTACGCCCGTGGCCAGTTGGTGCCGCGCGGCGTGGGTGCGCGTGCGATGACGCTGATGGCGCAAGGGCTGATCCTGTTGCGCCGTGGCCGGCATGCGCCTGGCTCACCGCTCTTCGACTATGCCGCGCTCCGCACGCCGCTGGCGCTGGACAAGGCGCGGACCGTGCCGATCAGCACGACGCTGCCGGCGGAAACGCGGCACCTGTTCGATATCCTCGCGCGGATGGCCGACGACGGCGCGCGCTGCCCGAGCAACGAGCAGCTCGCGGCGCTGATCGGCGTGCGCGGCGCGAAGGCCGCGCACAAGCATCTCGCGAAGCTGAGCGAGGTGAGCATGATCTCGATCCGGTGGGACGAAGACTTCGCAAATCGCCAGATTGAGATCCTCGAAACCGGCGCGACGACAGGAATCGGGCTGTGAGCGGCGTCGATCCCCGGCCGAGCGGCCCGATGCTGCGTTCCGAGATCCGCTCCTATTGCGTCCGGGTGAAGTGCACGCAGGCGCAGTTCTCGCGCGCGAGCGGCATCACGGAGCAGACGCTGGTATCGATCGAGCTGGCGGACCGCCCGCTGGCGCGCACGGTCGAGCGCGTGCGCGGCTTCATCGCGGAAAACCCCGAACGCTGCCCCGAGGGTGACACCAAGAGATCCGCAGGCGGATGGCTACCCGCCGCAGCTCCGGTCGCAGCTCGAGGCGCGCCGCTCGTGCTGCGCGGCGAAGGCGCGGCCGGCCTGGAGCGCGCCCGCGCTGACAGCGTCGCGCCGGCGCGGCCGTCGCCCGTCGCGATCGCCGCCGCCGAGGCAGAGGCCGCCGCGCATCGAAGATCGGCCGCGCGCATGGGGTCATCCCGCATGCCGGTGCCGCATGCACTCCCGGTCGACGCCGCGCCCGCGGAGGTGCTCGCGACGGGGCTGGTGGAAACGCCGGGTGATCTGATCGCCCGCGTTCGGATGGCATGGCCGGACCTGTGGGCGGCGGTGGTGAAGGCTTCGCGCGCCAGCGGCGAACCGGCAGGCGCGACGCTGATGCGCGCGATCTCGCGCGGGCTTGAGGAGATTTCGGCGTGACCGAAGAGCGACCCAACGCCGAGGTCGAGCGCGAGACGATCGTCGCCGAGCGCGCGGGCGTGCTGGCGCTGGCGCGCAGCTACGGACGCGCGGTCGATGTGGCGGTGTCGAAGAACAGGATCGGCGCTGGCGAGGCGAGCGCGCTGAAGGGCTGGGCGAAGGCTTTCGCCGACATGATCGCGATCGGGTTGCACCGCGAGGACGCGGACCCGGCGGGCGTGCACGCCGCGATGCGTGCGATCGTCGAGGGAGATGCATGATGGCCGTTGTTGGCCTCGGTAAGCAGATCGGCCAGCCGCCGACGCTCGAATGGATCGCAGTCGATCGCCTCCAGATCGACGAGCGCTATCAGCGCAGCATCGAGGGGCCGCAATCGCGGCGGATCATCTTCGGCATGGTGAAGCGGTGGGACTGGCGCCTGTGCCAGCCGCTCAACGTGTCGCGGCGTTCGGACGGCGCGATGTTCGTGGTCGACGGGCAGCATCGGCTTGCCGGCGCGCGGGAACGCGGCGACGTGGCGCATCTTCCGTGCGTGGTGTCGAGCCATGCCGATCATTCCGACGAGGCGCACACGTTCGTCGCGCTCAACCTGAAACGCCAGAAGCTAACGCAAGGCGACGTGTTCAATGCGTCGCTCGCTTCGGGCGATCCCGACGCCGCGCGAACGCTCGAGCTGATCACCGGCGCCGGGCTGACCTTGGCGCGGCACGCCAATACGATAGCCTGGAAGCCAGGCCAGATCTTCTGCGCGCCCGCGATCCAGACGGCGTTGAAGCTCTATGGCGACCGCGTCGTTTCGTGCGCTCTGATCGCGCTCGGCGAGGCGTATCAGGGCAAGGTGCAGGAGCGCGCGGCAACGCTGCTCAAGCCGCTATACGTCATCTATTCGGAGGATGCGAAGCGCCCCGAGTTCGATCCTGATCGCTTCATCGCCGCGCTTGGCTCGGTCGAGCAGCGCGACTGGTCGGATCACGCCCGCGATCAGCAGCGCGCTAACCCGGCCTTCTCGAGTCGTGAGGCGTATGCTGCTGCCTTCATCGAGCAGTACGACGCGCTGCGCGGGAACGCGTGATGGCGGACGGCACCAAGATCGAATGGACCGACGCCACGGTCAACGCGGTGAACGGCTGCAGCGTGCTCTCGCCGGGTTGCAAGCTCTGCTACGCCATGAAGCAGGCGCACCGCTTCGACGCTCGGCGCGGGCTGACACGGATGACCGCCGGCGGCATGGTGTGGACCGGCGAGGTCCGCCTCAACGAGACGCAGCTGCTCAAACCGCTCGCATGGAAGCGCGCGCGCCGCATCTTCTGGAACGCGCACGGCGACCTTTTCCATGAGAGCGTGCCCGACGCGTGGATCGACAAGGTGTTCGCCATCTGCGCGCTGACGCCGCAGCACTCGCACCAGATCCTGACGAAGCGCTCGGCGCGGATGCGGGCGTATATGGCGAAGGTGGTCGCCGGCGATCGGTTTGTCACCGACGAGATAGCGCGGATCATGGCTCCGCTCGGCGAGCATGGGTACGATACCACCAGGCTGTCGGGCGCGGAGCGAGAGCGGCTCTTGGCGGCGAACGCCCGGGTGCATGCCGGTCCCCTGCCGAACGTCTGGCTCGGCGTCTCGGTCGAGGATCAGCAGCGCGCCGACGAGCGCATCCCCGACCTGCTCGCGACGCCGGCGGCGGTGCGGTTCATTTCTGCCGAGCCGCTGCTCGGGCCGGTCGATCTGACGCACATCACTTTACGCGGAAACGGCGGACGCCCGACCGAGCTATCGCAGCGTCTCGGCGACTATGTCCAACCGCTGCGCGGTAACTTTACCGACTCACCTAAGCTCAACTGGGTGATCGTCGGCGGCGAGAGCGGCTCCGGCGCGCGGCCGATGCATCCGGACTGGGCGCGGTCGCTTCGCGACCAGTGCGCCGCGGCGGGCGTACCGTTCCTTTTCAAGCAGTGGGGATTGTTCACGCCATCGGGGCCGGGATGCTTGCCGGTAGATTACCGTGATTGCGCCGGTGCGGTCGCATGGCCTGATGGCGAAGTGACCCTGCAAGGTGGCGACCCCGCCGCCCATGGCGGTGCGGGTCAGCATATGTTTCGTGCAACCAAGGCGGTTGCAGGTCGACTGCTCGATGGCGTTCAGCATGACGGGATGCCGGCATGACTCGAGCGTGGCCCTTCGGATCGCTGCCGATGTTCCGGCACAACGTGATCCTAGCCGATCCACCTTGGGGCTTCGAGAATTGGTCTGAGGCCGGGGAGGGGCGCAACCCGAACCAGCATTACGACACGATGACGGCCGATGAGATCATCGCCATGCCGGTCGGCGATCTGGCCGCGCCGGACTGCGCGATCTTCCTGTGGTGCGTCGATCCGCTGCTCGATCGCGGTTTCGAGGCGCTGCGGCGCTGGGGCTTCCGCTACGTGACCGTCGCGTTCGAGTGGGCGAAGCTCAACAAGAGCGGGCAGGGCTATTTCATGGGCACGGGCTATTGGACCCGCGCGAACCCAGAGATCTGCCTGCTTGGCATGATGGGCCGGATGGAGCGCGCCAGCTGCGCGGTCCGCCAGCTCATCGTCGAGCCGATCCGCGAGCACAGCCGCAAGCCCGATCGCGTCCGCACCGATATCGAGCAGCTGCTCGGCGGGCCGGAGCGCGGCGTGCACGAGCGGTGCGAGCTGTTCGCGCGCAGCTCGCGCCCTGGCTGGACTGCCTGGGGAAACGAATCGTCCAAGTTCGATGGGGAGCTGGTCGCATGAAGCGTCGCACATTCGCTTGCCCAGTATCAGGCTGCGGGAATGCTCGAGGCCGCTGGCACGCGGTGTGCCAGTCGTGCTGGGACCGCCTGCCCGGCGATTTGCGCAACCGCATCAACACAGCTCGAGCGCAGCGATCGGTACGCCTTGAGGCGAACGCTTCCATCGACGCGTCGAACTGGCTGACCGAGCATCCGCCTGGCTGGAATGTCGCCCGCGTGATGGGTGAGGCCGGCGCGGCGCCGCCGTGAGGCCTTCCAGTTGCGATTGATCTAAAGCAATTTCCGGGGGTGCTACGTTGTCTTCCAGTCCCAACCTGTCGAACGACGCTTTGCGGCGTCGCGTCGATGCCGTCCGCGATCAGATCGCCATGGCGGATGTCGTCGGACGTGTGGTGCCTCTGGGGCGGGGCGCGAACCCTCGCGGCAAATGTCCGTTCCACGGTTCGAAATCGGATAGCTTCACGGTCTATCCCGCGCGCGCGCAATGCTGGGGCTGCAGCTGGGGCGGAGACGCGCTAAAGTTCGTCCAGGACTTCTTCCAGCTGAGCTTCATGGAAGCGTTGCAGCGGCTCGAAAGCGAGCATGGTCTCGACGGGCTGTCGCCGAAGCCAGTGAAGCGCGAGAAGGTGGAACGTCGTCGGCCGGAACGGGCGATGGTCAACTCGGTCACGATGGGCCGGCACATATGGCGCAAGGCACGCCCAGATCACGACGCGATCAGGACCTATTTCCGATCACGCGGTGTGCCGGAGGCGATGCTCGGCGATGCGCGTTTTGCCGATATCCGGTTTCTGGGATCTGCGCCTATTTCGGCGTGGGAGGAAGGGCGCAAGCCCGATAGCGTGCCGAACGCGCCCGCGATGGCCGCTTTGATTCGCCACGCGCCCGATTGGACGCCGATCGGGCTGCACGTCACGTTCCTTGCGCCCGATCTGAGCGGCAAGATGGTGCGAGCCCGTCAGGACGGCTCGGCCTATCCCGATCGCAAGATGCTCGGCACAGCGGCCGGCGGGTGCATCGTCCTCGGTCGGTACGATGTCGATGCGCCTTTGTTCGTCGGCGAAGGGCTGGAGACTGTGCTGTCGGGTATGTCGCTCGGCAGTGCCGAGGCTTCGGCGTGTGGCTTGGCGGTTCTGTCGCTCGACAATCTGCAGGGCCACGCGCGCCTGATCAAAGGCGCCCTGCCGCTGTTCGACCCGCAGCCAGATCCAGACCGCGGCGCGGCGGTCGCGTTCCCGCATCGCGGCCCTGTCGTCGGGCTGATCGACGCCGATATGAAACCGCTTCGCGGGCCGCGCGATCGGCGCACTGGCGCTTGGCTCGGTGTGCCGGTGATTGAGCAGCGGCGCGGGCCTGTCGTGCGGCGATCCATCTCAACAGGCGAGCGCGCCGCCTTGTGCGCGGCGCTGCTCGTGCACGCCTGGCGCGCTGCCGGGTGCCGTGTGCGGGCGGTGCGGCCGCCGATGGGGCGAGATTTTAACGATGCCGTTCGGGAGGGCACGAAGTGATCGTGGTCAAAGTGGAGCTGTGGTCTGCGGTCGACGGTCGAAAGACAGAGCTGGCGCGCATGACGATCGACAATATTGGCGGCACCGCGAACCGCGGCGATTACCGCATCCGGACCTTGCGCGGCCGGTCAGCTCAAGCGCTCGATCGCGCGCTGAAGGCAAATACTGTCCAGCGTGAAGGGCGGGTAACGGGCCATGCGCGGCTCGCGCTGCATGTTTGGCATCTTGTCGCGAAGGGCTTGCTGGCAGCGGGTTACGGTGCCGAAATATGAGCGACGAAGGCCAGTCCAAAACGCTGCTTAAGGCGTTCATCGATCGCGTAAAGGTGCTCGCCGACGAGATCGGGGAGCTGCAATCCGATATCAGCGAGGCTTGCAAGGAAGCGAAGGGTGCAGGCTTTGAGCCGACGAAGATCCGAGAGGTCGTCGCCTGGCTGCGCAAGATCGATAAGCATGGCCGCGACAAGGTCGACGATGCCGAGACGATCTTTGATCTCTATCGCGGCGTCGTCGATGCCAAGGCGGCGTCGTTCGACGAAATGATGGACAGCGCGCGCGATCGTGCGCTGCTCGCCGTTTTCGCGCCGAACGATCAGCTCGAGGCCAATCTCTCTCGGAAGCGCAAGGGCGCGCGTACGGCAGTCGCGATGGCGAAGGCCGCGAAGGCGGCGCGCGAATCATGACGGTACAAATGATCCCTATGACCATTCCCGATCCGCTCAAGACGGCGTGGCTGGACACATCTGATTTCGGCAACGGCAAGCGTCTGGTCGAGATCGCCGGCGGCAAGCTGCTGTGGATCGAAGAGACGCAAGCATATGCGCATTACGATGGCCGGCGCTGGTCGCTCGAGCGCGGCAATATCGAGGCGCAGCGGCTCGCTCATCGCGTGATCGAGCATATCGACGCCGAGGCGGAAGCGCTTGGCGAGATCGCCGAGGATACCGTCGCGTTGCGCGAGCGCCTCGGCGCCTGGTGTTCGACCGAGATCGCGATGAAACGGGTCGAAACCCTCCGTGGACACGCCGTGCGATCGGGCAGCGCCGGCATGACGTCGGGCATGCTCAAGCAGGCGCGATCGTTCCTCTCGGCGACGATCGACGATTTCGACCGTGACCCGTTGGTGTTCAACACGCTCAACTGGACGCTCCGGTTCGTCCAGGGCGAAAAGGGCTGGGAGGTTCGCGCGACACCGCACGATCCCACCGACATGCTGATGCAGCTCGCCAACGTGGAATACGAGCCGGGAGCGAGAGCACCGTTCCACGAAGAACGACTGGCCATGCTGACGCCCGATCCCGAGCAGCTCGCCGCGTTCAAGCTGCTCTACGGTTATGGGCTGACCGGGCTCGTGTCCGATCAGGCGTTCTACGTCCATCAGGGCAAGGGCGGCGACGGTAAGTCGATGACGCACGAAGCCTTCGCGGATCTGTTCGGCGACTATTACAAGCATGCCGGCGTCAAGACGTTCCTGCAGGGCAAGGATGGCGGCGGTGCAGAACATCGCTCCGATCTCGTGCGCTTGAAAGGCGATATCCGCTTCGTCACCTGCGACGAGCCCAAGGCGCGATCGGTGTGGGATGGCGAGATCATCAAGCAGGTGACGGGCAGCAAAATCACTGCTCGTGGCGCGAACGAGCGCACCGAAGTGACCTTCGGCCCGCGCTTCAAGATGCACGTCGAATGCAACATCATCCCGCGGGCGCCTAGCGACGATCGCGGTTTCCGCCGCAGGTTCAAGCTGTACCAGTGGAAGGTGTCGCTCGGCGATACGCCAGCCGGCGAGCTGCCGCCCGACGTGGTGCTCTACCGCCTGGCGCAGGAAAAGCCGGGCATCCTCAACTGGCTGATCGAGGGCGCGTGCGAGTGGCTCGCCACGCGCAAGATCCCGCAGCCGAGCGCCATGAACGACGTGCTTGCCGACTTCTGGGCGGACTCGAGCCCGTTGCTCGATTGGATGGGGGAGTGGTGCGACACGAGCGACCCGAACGCGAAGGAGTCGGCCAAGGCTCTGTACGACAACTTCAAGGCTTGGTGCGAGGCGCGCGGCGTCGATCCGATCATGACGCCAACCGCGTTCGGCCGAGCGCTGCGCGACAAGCAACACGCCGTCGTGAAGGACTCCCGCGGCACGCGCTGGCGCAAGGGGATCACCCTGCGTTCCAACGGCCTGTTCGGCGCCGACGATGCGCCAGAGACGGCTTCTGCCGCGCCTGTCGCAGCCGCTGGCTTTTCGCCGCCCGAAGGCGCGTCTTCAAAACAACCCGCCGTCCGTCTGATATTCGACTTGGACGATGATGATGGGATGCCAGCGTGATGCGCGTCGGCACGCGATCGAGCGGACACAAGATGTCGTCAACGGCGGGTTACGGACAGTTGCTGCAAACCCGCCGTAAAGCACCAGCGAACGCGCCGTTGGCTCGACCGGTTGGCGCTCGGCGGTGTGGCTACGGCGGGTTTAGGCGATGGCGGCGGCGGGAATACGGCGGGTTGAGGCTGCGATAAAGTCTAGGGTTTCTGCGGTGTACGGCGGGTTACGGCGGGTTCGGCGGGTTGGTTGTGGTTCATCGGCTATGTGCGCTGGGCGCGGGCGCGCAAGACACCAACCTCATCCCTCCAACTATCCGTTAATTGAAAGATACAAGATGTTGATAGAAGAACAGGGCGACCCGAGAATGCAGCGCCAGCGCGGCGAGCTTCTCTCATTCGGTGATGTCGAAGAGCGCTTGGTTGAGGCCATGCTCGTGTGCTGGCGCAACCCGGATCGCGAGCGCGGCTGGATGCGCATCCGGTCGGCTTGGCCCGATGTTGCGGCCGAGCCGGGCGACTATGATGCGCGCGGCGGTGACCAGACCAGTTCCGACGTGGAGATCCGGCCTGCCTCGCTGACGCGCTTGGAAGTCGCCGAGATGGAAGAGGCGTTCGGGTGGGTCGATTGTCTCAAGCCGCTTGACCGCAAGCTGGTCGGGCTGGTGATCAGCCAGCTCGCGAGGGGTGCGAAGCAGGTGCCGTGGATGAAGCTGCGTGGACCGATGGGGCTAACGCGTGGGGCAGACGGTCTGCGCATGCGGTACGAGCGCGCCATGGGTGAGGTATGCCGCCGCGTGAATGGCGGATTTCTGCCGTCCCCTTGCGTCAACCCGGTAAATCATCGCTGATGCAAATATCGTTTGTTCACATCGTAGGCCTTTTGAGCGTATTTCACGTCACACTGGGTCGGGCCTTCGGACACGGCGCAGCATCCCCTCCCGAACCTTGGAACGACCGGCAGGCCTCGCGGCTTGGCCGGTCGTTCCACGTTGTAGGCATACCGATGGCGAAGCTCAGCAGTCTCAAGCCCGTGCTTGGTGGCTTGCGGCCCATCATCGGACGTCTGCCCGGTCGGGAAGCTTACGAGCGCGAGCGGCGCACCGTGTCATGGCGTGGCTGGTACAAGCTCGCACGGTGGAAGCGATTGCGGATGGAAGTGCTCGTGCGCGATCACTTCACCTGCCAGTGGCCCGGCTGCGGGAAGCTGGAGGGAGACACGTCACAACTGGTCGCCGACCATCGCAAGCCGCATCGCGGGGACGAGGCGTTGTTCTGGGACATCCGTAACCTCTGGACCCTGTGCAAGCCGCACCACGATGGCGCGAAGCAGCGGGAGGAGGCGGCAGGGCGCGACGCCTGACCGGGCGGTGCCCGGCCGCGCGGCGGGCGGGGTGGGCGCGGGCGCGGCGGCGCGAGGGGGGGGCGGGTCGAAAGTCAAAAACGGGCGGGGGCTGGGGACCGCTGTCCATCTCACGCAGAGGAATTTTTTCTGGCGAACGTTTTTATAGAGGGCCTGACCGACCTCTTCGGCGATCCGGTGCCAGCCTCGCGCGGGAAGCGCGGCCGTCCGCCTCACGTCCCGACCGCAGAAAACCGCCGTTTCGTGCAACTCGCTCTAGCCTGCGGGCAGGGCGAGGACGATATCGCGGCCGCGCTCGGCATCAACGCCCGCACGCTGAACCGGCATTATTTTCATGAGCTGTCGGGGAAGCGGTCGGCGCGCATGCGTCTCGACATGAAGAACATGGCCGCGATCGTCGCCCAGGTGGAGGGTGGCAACGTCGCCGCGATGGCGCTGCTCGACAAGAAGATCGCCAAGCTCGACATGAAGGCGCTCGCGCAGCGGGCCGCGCACGTCGATCGCAAGCCGAAGCCGCTGGGTAAGAAGGAAGCGGCGAAGGAAGCCGCCGCCGAGATCGCCGGCAAGTACGCGCCGCGAGCGTCGCCGACCCTGTATAACTGATGACCGCGCCCGTCTGGTCGACCGCGTGCCCGGATTGGGAAGCGCGTATCGTCGAGCGGCGCAGCCTGATCCCGTTCGCGCCGCTCTTCGTCGACGAGGCCGAGCGCGCGATCGAGATCTTCAAGGGCCTGCGCATCGTCGACGTGCCCGGTCAGCCGACCTTCGGGGAGGCATGCGACCGGTTCGTGTTCGACTTCGTCGCTGCGATCTTCGGGGCGTACGATGCGGCGAACGCACGCCAGCTGATCAACGAGTTCCTGCTGCTCATCAGCAAGAAGAACGCGAAGTCGACGATCGCCGCGGGGATCATGGTCACCGCGTTGGTGCTCAACTGGCGACACGCCAACGCGCTGCTCGTGCTGGCGCCCACGAAGGAGATCGCGAACAACGTCTTCACCCCGGCAGTCGGCATGGTGCGGGCCGACCCCGAGCTGGTACTGCTGCTCAAGCCCATCGAGCACCTGCGCACGATCAAGCACCTCGGCAACAACGCCGAGCTGAAGGTGATCGCGGCGGATTCGGAAGTGCTCGGCGGCACCAAGGCCGGGTTCGTCCTGGTCGAGGAGCTATGGCTGTTCGGCAAGAACCCCAAGGCCGCCGCGATGTTGATGGAGGCGACCGGCGGCCTGGTGAGCCGACCCGAGGGCTTCGTGGTGTTCCTCTCGACGCACAGCGACGAAGCGCCGCGCGGCGTGTTCAAGGAAAAGCTCGACCTCTACCGGGGCATCCGCGACGGGACGATCATTGATCCTCGCAAGATCGGCATGCTGTACGAATGCCCGCCAGCGATGGTCGAGAGCGAGGCCTACCGCGACCCGGCGAACTTCTACGTCACCAACCCGAACATCGGTCGCTCGGTCGATCCCGAATGGATCGCCGAGAAGCTGGTCGAGGCCTCTCGCGGGGACGAGGGCGCGCTGCAGATCTTCCTCGCGAAGCATCTCAACATCGAGATCGGCACGCGCTTGAGCCGGGATCGCTGGACCGGGGCCGAATTCTGGGACGCCGCGGCGGACCTGACCCTCGTCTCGGTCGCCGAGCTGATCCGCCGCTCCGAAGTCATCGTCGCCGGGGTCGACGGAGGCGGCCTGGACGATCTGCTCGGCCTCTGCCTGATCGGCCGCGAGAAGGGGTCGAAGCGCTGGCTGGTATGGTGCCATGCCTGGGCATGGTCGATCGTGTGGAAGCGCCGCAACGACATCGTGACCAAGCTCGACGAGCTGATCGCAGAGGGTTCGCTGACACGCTGCGAGCTGCCCGACGACGCGCTCGCGATCGACCCTGCGAGCGGCGACGAAGAACAAGACGACGATCTGACCGAAGACATCCGCGGTGTCGTGGAAGTCCTCGTGCAGGTGCGAGACGCCGGGCTCTTCCCGGAACGCGACGCGATCGGGCTCGACCCGGTCGGCGTCACCGCCTTGGTCGACGAACTATCGACCCGAGAATTCACCGGAGAGCAAATGACCGCGATCATGCAGGGGTTTAAGCTGAGCAGCGCCGTGAAGGGCTCGGCGCGCAAGCTTGCCGCCCGCACCATGCGGCACGGCGGCATCAAGCTGATGCAGTGGTGCGTCGGCAACGCTAAGATGGAGCCCCGTGGCGCGAGCGCCGTGGCGATCGTCAAGTCGGCGCCAGGCGCGAAGATCGACCCCCTTGCGGCAATGTTCAACGCGGTGATGCTGATGACCCGTAACCCGGAAGCTCAGGCGGGCGGGCTGGACGATTACCTCGCTGCCCTGAAGGCGCGCGCAGCATGAACTTCGGCCGAAAGCTCCGCCGGGGCATCAAGCAGGTCTTATCCCTGCTCAATCCAGCTGGCTGGGGCGGGATATTCACCGATGTCAGCACATCGGGAAAGACCGTCAACGCAGGCAACGCGCTGACGCTGTCGACCGTATGGGCGTGCACCCGCCTCGTGGCCGGCACAATGTCGTCGCTGCCGTTGATGGTGTATGTGGACGGCCCGAACGACACGCGGAAGGTCGCCAAGGCGCACCCGCTTTATGGATTGCTGCACAACAGTCCGAACGCTGACCAGTCAGCGCTCGATTTCTGGCAGTTCATGTGTGTCTCGCTGGAGCTTTGGGGTGACGCCTTCGCGCGTATAGAGCGGGGTCGCGGCGGTAAGATCGTGGCGCTTTCGCCGATCCGTCCCGAGCTGGTCAAAGCGCGCCGCGCTACGGATGGCACCATACGCTATCGCTACACCGATTTCGGGAAGTCCTACGAGGTAGGGCAAGACGAGATGTTTCATGTGCGCGGTTTCGGCGGCGCGGCGCTCGGCGGAATGTCGACCCTGTCGTTCGGGCGTCAGTCGTTCGGTTTGGCGCTTGCGACCGAGGAAGCATCCGCACAGGTTTACAGGAACGGCCTCCGCCCTTCGGGCGTGCTGACTACCAAAGACAGCGCTACCCTGAAGCCGGACCAGCGCGATGACGTTTACGAGCATGTCGTCGGCAAGTTCGGCGGCGAAAACAATGGCCGGCCCTTGGTGCTCGAGGCGGGGCTTGGCTGGCAATCGATCGCAGTGACACCGGTCGATGCCGAGATGATCGCCAGCCGGCAATTCTCGGTCGAGGATTGCTGTCGCTGGTTTGGTGTGCCCCCTCACATGATTGGGCACACCTCGAACAGCACGAGCTGGGGCACGGGCCTCGAGCAACAAACGCTCGGGTTTCTGATCTTTACCCTGCGCGAGCGCCTCAAGCGCATCGAGCAGGCGATCATGAAGCAATTGCTGACGCCCGCCGAGCGCCTGACCGTCACGGTGGAGTTCAATTTCGAAGGCCTATTGCGGGCCGACAGCGCGGCTCGCGCGGCGTTCTACTCGCAGATGGTTCAGAATGGCATCATGACCCGTAACGAGGTCCGGCGTCTCGAGAACCTCCCGCCGCTTGAGGGCGGCGATGATCTCACCGTTCAATCCAACATGATCCCGGTCAGCAAGCTCGGCGAAATCACCAGCACGGCGGGCGACGCAGCCCGGCGCTCAATCATGGACTGGCTTTTCCCCGAGGGCATGCCGTCGCTGAAGCACAAGGAAGACGCGTGATGCTTATCCACCACAAGCACGGGCAATTGAAGGTTCGCGACTTCACCCTGTCGATCAAAGCGGCCGATGTTGCCGACGATGGCACCTTCAACGGCTACGGGTCGGTATTCGGTGTCGAGGACAGCTATGGCGAGATCGTGGCGCCGGGAGCCTTTACCGACAGTCTCGCCGAACTGAAAGCGAAGGCTCGTATCGTACCGGTGCTGTGGCAGCATCGCTCTGACGCGCCGATCGGCGTGTACGATCAGCTCGAGGAAGACGCGCACGGCCTGAAGGTCGCGGGGCGACTGATCATTGGCGACGGTACGCCGATGAACCCCGGCGTCCGCCAGGCGCAGGAAGCGCACGCACTGCTTAAGGCAGGCGCCGTCACGGGTCTGTCGATTGGCTATTGGGTGCGGCAAGCCACCTATGACGAAAAGACGGGCATCCGGACGCTGACCAAGCTCGATTTGGTCGAGGTTAGCCTCGTGACATTCCCGGCGAATGATGATGCTCGAGTCGAGGCCGTGAAGTTCAAGCTCGAACGCGGTCAGCTCCCAACGAAATCCGAATTCGAGAAGGCACTGCGCGAGGCTTTTCCTTTCTCGAAATCGCAGGCCACGGCGATCGCCAGCCATGGTCTCGACCACCTGCTCCGGAGTGAGTCCGAGGGCGCCGGCGATATCAAATCCATTTCCGCCGCCATCGCAGGTTTCGACCTGCCCAAGCTCTAAGAAGGAACGAACATGAAGCATCCTAACATCTTGGCCGCATCGTCCGCGGCCGCTCTCGCCATGGGCGGCATGGTCGCCCCGGAATTCGGCCGCAAGGATGGCGGCGGCGGCGATCTGCCCGACATCAAGGCGCTATCGCGGGACCTGAAGGCCGCAACCGACAAGGTGAAGGAATTCGCCGAGGACGCGAAGGGGCGGTTCGAAAAAGGCGAGCAGCTCTCGGCCAAGGCCAAGGAGACGGCAGACGAAGCGTTGGTCAAGTTCAACGAGCTGTCCGCGACCATGACCGAGATCGAGCAGAAGCTCGCGCGACGCGGCGGGGGCGACGATACCGAGCGCAAGTCGATGGGGCAGCGCTTCGTCGAAGACGATAGCGTCAAGAGCTTCATGCAGCGTCCGCCTTCGAAGGGCGGTGTCAGCGTCGAGGTCAAGGCGATCACCAGCGTATCGACTGACACGCTCGGCGCTGCGGGCGATCTGATCGTTCCCGACCGGCAGGACGGCATCATTGCGCCGCCCGAGCGCCGCATGACGGTACGTGATCTGATTACGCCGGGTCGGACCAACTCCAATGCCATCCAGTATGTGCAGGAAACGGGCTTCGTGAACGCCGCGGCGACGGCGGCCGAAGGAACGATGAAGGCCGAATCGAACATGAAGTTCGATCTCAAGACGGTGCCCGTCGCTACGATCGCCCACTTCGTCCAGGCGTCGAAGCAGATCCTCGCCGACGCGCCGATGCTCGCCAGCTATATCGACGGGCGTCTCCGTTACGGCCTGGCCTATGCCGAAGAGCTGCAGATGCTGAAGGGTGACGGCACCGGCTCGAACCTGCTCGGCATGGTGCCGCAGGCGACGCCGTATCTGGTGCCGGCGGGAAGCGGGTTGGTTGCCGACACCATGATCGACCAGCTGCGCTACGCCATGCTTCAGGCGGTGCTCGCCGAATATCCTGCGACGGGTCACGTGCTCAACCCGATCGACTGGGCGCGGATCGAAACCACGAAGGACGAGATGGGCCGCTACATCATCGGAAATGCGGCTGATGGTGCTGCGCCGCGCCTGTGGCGTCTGCCGGTGGTCGAGACCCCGGCGATGTCGGTCGACAAGTTCCTGACCGGCGCATTCAAGCTCGCGGTACAGCTGTTCGATCGCGAAGACGCCAACGTTGAGATCTCGACGGAGGATCGCGACAATTTCGTCAAGAACATGGTCACGATCCGCGGCGAGCAGCGCGTCGGCATGGCGGTCTATCGTCCCGAGGCGCTGATCTACGGCGATTTCGGCTTCGTAGCCTGACGGGAGGGCGGGAGAAATCCCGCCCGAACGGCGGGCGGCGGGCTTCCTCAGGGCGTGCCGCCGCCCTCCCTTCGGAACTTCAACGAGGAGTAGCACCATGAAGATCAAAGTTATCCGCGGATACAGCGGTGAAGAGGGCGCGGGTCCGGACAAAGACGTGCGGGAAGGCACCGAACACACCGTTACCCGCACGCGCGCCAAGCAGCTCGAAGCGAATGGCTTGGTCACGATTCTATCGGACGACCCGGTCGACGACGACGAGCCGAAGACGGACGGTTTGACGATCAGCGAATTCGTGGAGGCTGGGTACGATCCCAAAAACTACCCGCCCGCCGGCTATGCCTCGCGCAGCACGACGGACGAGATTGCCGCCGCAATCGCAAAGCAGGAGACCGACGCGATGATAACCGACGGCGCAGCAAAAGCTGCAACCCCGCCCGAAAACAAGAAGGCGCAGGCCCCGGCCAACAAAGCCGCGCCTGCGCCGGACACCAAGTCCATCCCGGCGACCTGATAGTGCGCACCTTCGTCGTCGTTCCGCCGAGCCCGGTGGTGAGCTGGGAAGAGGCTGACGAGCACCTCAAGCTGGACGGCGACGAGGAAGAGAAACCGATGGTTGAGGCGATGATCGCAGCTGCGACCGGTATGATCGACGGTCCGACCGGCTGGCTTGGCAGAGCAGTTGGTGTCCAAACGCTCGAGCTTCGTCTCGATCACTTCGGCTGCGGTGTCGTTCGCTTGCCATATCCGCCGATCCTCGAGATCGTAACAGCCAAGATAATCGATCAGGGTGGTACCGAGGTCACGATCGAAGCTGATCAATACGACCAGCTGGGCGAAAAAGTGATGCCAGCTTATGGTGCCGCTTGGCCTGTACCCCGCTTTCAACGCGAAGCGGTGCGGATCCGCTACCGTGCAGGATACGAAATCCTGCCTGCCCAGATCCGCGCCGCGATCCTGCTGATGGTCGGCGATCTGTACCGCTTCCGCGAGACGGCGGCTTTGGGACAAGTCGGTGAGGTCCCGATGTCGACCACCGTCGAGCGCCTCCTCGAGCCTTTGCGGGTGTGGATGTGATCGGGCTCGACGCGGGCGAGTTGGATCGCCGCATCGTCGTCGAGCGCGCGACGACTAGCGCCGACGATTACGGCGGCGAGACGAAGACGTGGTCGAAGTGGTGCAAGTCGTGGGCGAAGGTCACCTATGGCCGCGCCGACGAGCGACGCCAGGCCGCGCAGGAAGAAGCCTCGCTCGTCGCGACGTTCCGCGTTCGGGCGAACGCGAAGACGAGCGCGATCGAGACCACAGATCGCATCGTCTATGACGGCAGCGCTTGGGATATCTCGTCCAACGTCGCCTTCGGGCGTGCGGGCCGCGATATCACCGCGATCCGCGCTGCCTGATGGCGATCGAGGTCAAGGTCGACGGGCTGGCCGAACTCGACTTCGCCCTGACCGAATTGCCGAAGTCGACCGCCAAGGCGACGCTGCGCCGCGTTCTCAAGCAGGCCGCCGCGCCGGTCGAGGCGGCGATGGTGGCGAAAGCCCCCAAGCTCACCGGTGCGCTCAAGGTTTCGATCCGGTCGGGCACCAAGCTGACCAAGCGTCAGCAGCGCTTTGCGAAGAAGGAAGGCAAGTCGTCGTCGGAGATCTACGTCGGCACGGCTGACCCTGCCGGCGTCGCGCAGGAATTCGGCACCTTCGACCAGAACGCGCAGCCATTCGGGCGACCCGCGTGGGACGAAACGCAAGACGAGGCGCTGGCCATCATCAGCGAAAACCTCGGGACCGAGATCGAGAAATCGCGGGAGCGCCTGGCCGCCAAGGCGGCGCGGCTCGCGGCGAAGGGGTAGCGCGATGGATATGGAAGGTGCCCTGCGCGCCCGGCTTCTTGCCGCGTCGCCCGTGGCTGCGCTCGTCGGCGAACGTGTTTCGTGGATCGAGCGACCGCAGAAGGACGCGCTGCCCGGCATCACTCTAGAGCTGGTGACGGACGAACGAGTGCAGAACATGACCGGCTTCGACGGTCTGCAGCCCGGCTACGTCCAGATCGATCCTTGGGCCTCGACCTATGCGCAGGGAAAGGCGCTCAAGGCGGCGATCATCGAAGCCGTCACCCCCGCCGGTATCTTCTTCGGGGTTCGGTTCACACGCGGCTTCGTAACGGCGCGCGACCTCAGCGAGAAGACCGACACCAAGTTCATCTTCCGCCCGAGCATCGACCTCACCTTTTTCTACTCAACGACCGCCTGAGGAGGGCACTATAATGGCTGACGAATCCACGGGTTTCGGCTCGACGTTCTCGATCGGGAACCCGACCACGCTGCTCGAGCTGGCGAATATCGAGGATTTCCCCGATCTTCCGTCGTTCACGCGCGATCTGCTCGACACGACCAATTTCAAGACCGCCGGCGGGTTCATGACCTACATGGGCAGCCCGCTGAAGGACGGTGCCGAGAGCAACCTCGTCATGAAGATCGCGCTCGGTTCGGAGTCCGATGCTGCCTGCCGCGCTGCGATGGCGGACGGCCTGCCGCGCCCCTACAAGATGGTGTTGCCGCTTCCCGACGATACCACCTGGGAGATTACTGGCACCCTGATCGTGCGTAATTACGTCCGCACCAATCCGAAGGCCGAGCTTCGCATGGCGACGCTCACCGTCAAGTGGACGGGCATCGCGTCCGAAGGCGAGGGCGCCTGATGCTTCAGGCCTTCTATCACGAGGAGGCAGTCAAGGTCGGCGAGGACGGGCTTCGGCTTGTCCTCAACTTCCGTGCGCTCGACGCGATCGAGAGCGCGACGAACCGCGGCTTCGACAGCATCCTTGAGCAGCTCACCGCGGCAAGCGAGGACTTGCCGATGTCGCTCGCCGCGCGCGTCGTGTGGGGCCTGCTGCGCGAACATCATCCCGAGATCGATATCGATCAGGCGCTGGGGGTGGTGAACGGTCCGGCGGCGACGGCGGTCGGGGTGGCGATGGGTCACCTGCTCGAGATCGGCTTTCCCCGTGCCAAGCCGCCCGCGCCGAAGGGCAAACCGGCGCACCCCCGGAAGCCGCGTGGGATATCGAAGTCTTCTTCATTGCCTGGTGTCGTGAAGGGCTGAGCCCTGATCAATTCTGGCAGCAGTCACCGCGATCGTTCGTGGCGGTGATGAAGGGGCGCGCCCACGCGGCCAAGCAAGCCTATCAAACCGCCGTCGAGACCGGTTATTACAGCGAGCTGTTCGCACGGCAGGAGAAGCTCAAGGCGTTGAGCGAGTATCTCGAGCCGAACGACGTTCCCGCCGTTCAGCCGGCTGCCGTGCTCGACGCGATGCTCACCATGAAGGCGCACGGCATTCCGATGACGATCCGCAAGGTCGCGTCTGGATCAGTGGCCACTCCCAAGCCACGCGAGAAACAGGATCAAGGCGATCGGTCCGAAGATCCATAGCAGGCACCCGTTGATCGCACAGCCGGCCGCATCGCCAGCTGTAAGCGACGGGTTCCTGCGCCGTCTGAAGTCATAGCCGCAATAGCGACATACCCGAGCGTCGCTCTGGATGGTTTCGGCGCAGGCCGGGCACTTCTTCATATCCATCTCCCCCGATCCGGGGGGCGCTGGCATATCCATCATTCGAAAGCAAAGGACGCGCGCATGGCGGGAGGCTTGATCGGTGCGCTCCGCGTCACGCTGGGGATCGATACGGCGGCCTTTGAGGCCGGGTCGAAGCGTGCCGCGGCGACCGCCAAGCGGGATGCGGGACTGATCGAATCGGCCTATTCGAAGGCCGGGAGCGGCGTGAAGACCGCCATGGCCTCACTGGTGGCGGGCCTCTCGGTCGGCGCACTCGTGGCTGTGGCGCAGCGCGCGCTCGACTATGCCAGCTCGCTCGATGAAGTGTCGCAGCAGCTCGGCGTCACGTCGAAGGATTTGCAGGTCTATCGCTACGCCGCGACGCAGGTCGGCATCTCGCAAGAGGAGATGGACAAGGGGCTCGCTAAGCTCACGGTGACGATGGGGCAGGCACGCGCGGGCGTCGAAGGGCCGAAAGCGGCGTTCAAAGAGCTGAGCGATCTTCTCGGCAAGGACGTCCTGAAGAGCGCGGCGACAGCCGGCGACGCGATCCCGTTGATTTCGGACGCGCTCGCCAAGGTCAAAGACCCTGCGCAACGCGCCGCGCTCGAAGTGTCGCTGTTCGGCAAGACGGGACAGAAGCTCGATACCCTGCTCCAGCCGGGGTCGGGTGCGATCAACGAAATGCGCGACGCCGCGCAGAGCCTTGGCCTCGTCCTGTCCGACGACGACATTCAGAACGCCGACAAGACGGCGGACAAGCTGTCGGAGGTGAAGCAGGTTCTCGAGGCCAGCATCGCAAAGGCAGTCTCCGAGAATGTCGGCGCGATCTACGACCTCGCGAATTCGCTCGAGCACCTGATCACGACCATCCCCTCCGCCATCAACGAGATGGGGAAGTTCTTCGACTATGTGTCGATCGGTTGGGGCCGGCTCCAAGTTCTGCAGGGTACGGGTACCGGCAACCTCGCGCAGGCCGCGCAAGGGGTCATAGATATCGCGAAGGCGCGCGATGACCTTAAGACGCGCGCCAACTACGGTAAAAAAGGCTGGATAGACGCGCAGCAACAGAGCGTCACCAATTATGCCGAGCGAGTGGGGCGGCATGGTGCCGGAGCTGGAACGTCCGACGCCGCGCGGAAATCGGCTGCTGACAAGGCGAAAGCGGAAGCCGAAAAGGCCGCTCGGGTCGCCGCGAAAGCCGAGAAGGATCGGCAGCGTCAGATCGAACGCTACAATAGCGACCTCGCCAGCCTCCAGCGCGACCAATACAGCGCCGAGAGCGACCTCACGACCGACATCGAGGCGCGCGCAGAGTTCGAGCGCAAGCGGATCGCGCTCGATGAGGAAGCGTACAAGCAGTCCCTCGATTCGAAGGTCGCGCTTGGCGAGCTGACCGCCACGCAGGCGAAGCGGCTGCTGGCGGGCAAGCGCTACAATGACGGGCTCGAGCTGACGCTGATCGACCAGAAGCGCGACGACGAGCTGACGAAGCAGGCGCTCGCGACCAAGGACGCGAGCCTCACGCTTCAGACCGATCTGAAGCAAGGCGAACTGAGCGAGGCCAAGACGCAGGCCGAGCGGCGTACACTGCAAAACCAACTGCTCGACATCGAGTATGATCGCCAGAAGGCCGCGCTCGAATCGGTATTGGCGCTCAACAGCTCCACTCAGGCCGAGAAGGACATCGCGACCGCGCGCCTGGCGCAGCTACCGACGTTGAAGGCCAATCAGGCCGCTGTCGTTCACGATTCGACGATGGGGCCGATGGAGGCCTTCGGCGACAGCCTGCACCGCACAGCTGGGCAAATCGCCGAGGACTTCCAGCAGATCGAGGTCGACGGGATCAAATCGCTCAACGACGGCTTGATCGACGCGATCGTCAATTCGAAGAACCTTGGCGACGTGTTCAGTTCGGTTGCCAAGCAGATACTTTCCGACCTCCTGAAGATCGGCCTGCAAGCGGCTGAGTCCTCGTTTTTCGGGGCGAAGTCCAGCAGCGGAGGGCTCGGCGGCTTGCTGAGTGGTCTGCTCGGCGCCATCGGCGGCCACACGCTGGGCGGGACGAAGATTAGCAGCTCGCTTTTCGCGGGACTCAGCAAGGGTAACGGAGTCCCCGGGCTCGCGTTGGGCGGCACGGTACAGGTGCGCGGGACGAGCGGCATCGACACCAACTTGATGAGTATCAATGGCGTGCCGGCTGCACGCGTCAATCGGGGGGAGCATATCAAGGTGATCCCGGACAAGGGAAACGACACGTCGCGCGGGGGGCACACCATCATCGTCAACGCGCAGGATGCAGTTCTTGCCGACACAGTTCGGGGCTGGGTCGCTGAAGGCATCGACATCGCGGCGACGCGCGGCGCGGCGGGGGGCGCTGCGATGAGTGATGCGCAGAATCGCGGCACGGCGACGCGCAAATTGGGGCGGTGGCGATGAGCGTCGAAATCTCCATGGCGCGTATCGCCGCACTCTCGCTGCGACCGCAGCTTTTCAGCGGAAATCAGGACGCAGTGCTTGGCGGGCCAAGCCTCCCGATCCCGCGACCGGGCGACCGGTTCGCCGCTGAACTGACGACGACGCAGTTGTTGCAGGATGCCGAAAGCCGCGAGCTGATGGCAGATCTCTTCGAGGCGAGCACCCTCGGCGCCCGCGTTGCGATCAATCAGCCCAACTTTGATCGCACTGCCGGCTATGGTCCTGTCGTGGTCGACGGCGGCGGGCAGTCGGGCACCACGATCGCGGTGCGTTCCGGGTCGGTTGCCGCGAGCGTGCTTCGTGGTCAGTTTTTCAGCGTGTTCCATGGCGGCAAGCACTACCTCTACATGGTCACCGTAGACTGCACCTTCGGGCCGGACGGTCGTCTCGCGATACCGATTTGGCCAATGCTGCGGGCGCTGACGATCGACGGTAGCGCGGTCGCGCTGGACGCTCCGATGATCGAGGGACAGCTCGTTGGCTTCGACAGCGGCATCAACTGGTCGCGCAATATGACCGACCCCTTCACGTTCAGCATTGTCGAGCGCGCATGACATTCCGACTAACGCCCGCGATGAGCGCCGCCCTGCGCGAGGGCATATCGCCGATCGCGCCCTTGGTAGAGGTCGTGCTGCCCGACTATCGCTTGCTCCACCTGGTCGGATCGGCGGAAGTCTTCTGGAATGGCGGTATCTTCCGAGGACGCGACCCGAAGTTCGGCGTGCTCACTTCAGCAGGCAATCTGTCTGATGGCATTTCGGACGAGGCCCCTGACTGGGAACTGACCTTCACGCCTCCGGATTCCTTTGCGACCTCCGAACTCGTTTCTGCCACGGCGCAGGGCGGCGCGGTAAACGGGTGGGTTGGTGTGATCGACCGCGCGACCGGAACGATGCTGCCAGACCCCATCCAAGTGTTTGCGGGCGAGCTTGACGTACCGAGTGTCCGGGTAGGGAAGGGCACGCGCTCGGCCGTATGGCGGTGCGTGTCGTCGCTCGAGGCATTCCACGATCAGGAGGTTGGCGCTCGCTTGTCGGATGCCTTCCATCAGATGGTTTGGCCGAACGAGACCGGCCTCGCCAACATGACCGGCATTGAGAAAGTTTCGAACTGGGGCGTGGAGAAACCGCCCTCCGGCGTGAACTACTCCAGCAGTGCGTCGGGCGGCTACACGAACCCATTGTTTCAGAGGCTCACGTCATGATCGAATTGATCGCCCGCCAGAAGGCGGCACAGGCGACCGTCGACCGGTTTAGAGGCGCCCCCTTTACGTATGGCAAGAACGACTGCGTACGGATGGCAGCGTTTGTGCTCCGGCAGCGCGGGCATCGCCCACAGCTCGGTAAGGCTGGCTCGTACAAGACGGCGCTCGGAGCGCTCAGAGCGCTCAAGCGAGCCGGGTATGTCACGCTCTCAGAAGGGCTCGATGCGCTCGGCTTGCAGCGTATACCGGCGGCTGCGGTTCTGCCCTGCGATATTGTGATGGTCCCGGGGGAGGCACCGTTTGACGGTAGCTTAGCCGTCGCAGTCGGAAACGGCCGGGTGTTGGGCTATCATCAAGATTGCGTCGGGGCGGAAATCCTCCACCCGCTGGAGTTCATCGCTGCCTGGCGGGCGTAACAGCATTCATCGATCACGCGGAGCACAGGGCGTGACGATCTTGGACGGAAGCCAGGATCGGACGGCAGTACCCTGATTTTCCCGGTGAAGATCAACTCTACCAGCCGCATTGCCAGCTGAAAAACCGCTGGCGGTCCACACCAGGATCACATCGTCCGGCCGGTCTGGTTGGCGGTATACTTGGGGTGGGGAGCCGAACCTTATTAAGCAACGCTCTGCGTCCTCGAGTTTCACCGGCGAAACATACGAGACTTCCGGCGTCCGCTCCTCAAATTTGGCCAGCTGCCCTGAGCTGAGCAGCGCCAGCGCGATCGTTAACATTCAATTCTCCACCGTCAGACGGAGCATCTTACCTCGTGGCCAAACTTTTGAAAACGGCCGCGCTCGTGGTGGGCGCGGTTGCCCTTGTCGCGACCGGCATCGGCGCTGCAGCTGGTGCTGGGCTATTCGGCGCAGCCGCAGCTGCTGGTGGAAGCATTGCAGGTATTGCGACTGCTGCGACCTTCACGACGATCGGTGCACTCGCAGGTGTCGCGGCAAGCGTCCTCTCGCTAGCAGCCGGCGCGAGCGCGCCAAAAGGAACGGTCGGCGGCAATCAGACCAAGTTTACGATCGACAAGGACTCGGGCAACCCTGTGGCGATCGGCCGCACTCTATCCGGCGGCAAAGTCGTGCACCGCCAATACCACGGCGCTAAGAACGCGTTCGAGAGCTGGGTGACGGTGCACAGTATCGGGCCTGTCAAGAGCGTCGGGCCGCTGCTTGTCGATAAGGTATCGCAGGCCTTCGGCGGCAACGGCGCGGCGATTGGGACGTTTGCGGGTTTCATGTGGTTGGCGACGCAGCTTGGCGCGTGCCCCGAGGCATCTGCCCTCCCAGCCTTCAACGGCCCGGTGCCGGGATGGGACGCGTCGTCAAAACTCTCCGGCCTTGCGGCCGACATGTGGTGCCTGAAGTTCGACGATAAGGGCAAGATGTTTCCGAGCGGCGTCCCGGAGCGCGGGCGAGTGGTCGAGGGTATCGGCGTCTACGATCCTCGGCTGGACTCTACGTTCCACGGCGGTTCCGGCCCCTGCCGGATTGATGATCCGACGACGTATATCCTCGGCTCGGAAAACCCAGCGCTGCACGCGATTACTTGGGCGCACGGTCACTGGCAGAACGGCACGCTGATTGCTGGCGGCGGCCTCGATATCAACGGGATCGACGGCCAGCCCTTCGCTGAGTGGGCCTCGGTCTGCGAGGCGAACAACTGGAAAGTCGGCGGCGTCGTCTACACGGCGACCGATGATAGCTGGGACGTTCTGAAGATGATTGCCCAAGCAGGCGGCGGTGAGGTGATGCCGGTTGGCGCGCTGCTGTCCTGCACCTTCTCTGCGCCGCGCGTGGCGATCGGCACGATCAGCACGGCCGATATCACCGGCGACGTCAATGTGCCTGGTACCGCATCGCGCCGCCTGCGCCGCAACACGATCATTCCGCGCGTGCGGCTGGAGGAGCAAGGCTGGCAGGTTGTCCCGCTCGATGCTTTGACGATCGAAGAATATGTCACGGTCGATGGCGGAAAACGGCCGAAGGAGTTGGACCTCCCGCTCGTGCAGCAGGCCGATCAGGGCGCTGAGCTTGGGCTCTACGACATACTGAACGGCCGCGAGCTGGACGGGATAGTCTTGCCCTGCAAGATCTATGCGCTGGGCTATCGACCTGGCGATTGTCTCGCAATCAACATACCCGAGGCCGACCTCGTCGACCGCGCGGTCGTCGTGCGGAACCGTGAGCTCGACGCGGCATCGCTGAGCGTCACGCTCACCTGTCGAACCGAGACCACGGAAAAGCACGACTTCGCGCTTGGGAAGACGGCGACGCCGCCCCGGACGCCAGATCTGAGCGTCCCGTCCCCCATCAACTATGGAGTCGACTGGGACGACGTTTATGGCGGAGGGAAGCCCGAGGATAACGCGACCGTCGGCGCTACAATTGGCGAAAATCTGTTCCTGCCTGCCCTGCCCGGGATTCCCGTTCCGCCTGCGCTGATCCTCAACTCCGCCCTCGAGCTAACGCCGGCCGGCCAATTGCAGTACCAGAACGACCTCGGCGACATCGTTCCGATCGGCGCGCTTCGTCTCGAGGACTTGGGCGCCGCAAGCGAGGCGTCGCGTCGGCAACTCAGCGGTGACCTCGACGCCATTGCGACTGCCCTTCAAACCGCGCTCAACGAAGCATCGCGAACCCGTCAGGTTTTCACCAACGCCGGGATCACCGTCGATCCAACAAACGGAACCGTGACGATCTCGGCTGTTCAACAGACCGAGGAGGCTCTGTCCAAAGTCTCTATCCGACTGTCGGCCGCTGAATCTCTGATCACGCTTCGCGCGACCCGGACCTATGTTGACAACGCTATTGCCACTGCCGTTCTCGATCCGAGCCAAGTTCCGATTTTTGAAGGCCTGGAGGTTCGCATTAGCGCGGCCGAGGTCACGGTTGATGCGCTTACGTCGGCGGTCACGAGCAAGGCCAGCAACGTCACGGTAGACGCGCTTGGCGCCCGGGTCACGACCGCCGAGAGCGGCATTGATGCTTTGGGCGGGCAGATCTCGACCAAGGTGAACACGACCGACTTTGATGCATTGGGTGCGCGCGTTTCGTCGGCGGAAACGACGCTGGAAGCGCTTGGCGACAGTGCATCGATTGCATCGGTGATCTCGGTCTCGCGCCAACTGGTGAATGATACCGATGCCACGGCGAAGGCTTCGCTTGCGGGACTGCTCAACGGCGATCTGCTCGGCCGCACCACTGGGGCAGCCATCGCGACCGCGCGGCAGGAGCTGACTGCGAAGATCAATGATGAATTGTCCGCTGAGGCGGCTGCGCGCGTCGCCCTCGGCGTAAGGGTCGGCACTGCGGAAGCTCAATCGGTCACAGAGACCAAAGCGCGGATCGATGCGGTTGCTGCGCTCGCCACGCAGATCTCCTCGCTCACCGCTACGATAGGTAATACCGGCGCGGCGGTGACCACGGAAGCTGCGGCGCGGGCGGCCGCTGACGGCGTCCTGACCGCCGGCTTGGCGAACAATGTGGCGGTATCGCGGATCTTGGGCAGCAACACGGCCGCAGCTGCTGAGAGCGCACTTGCCGCATTGCTGACGGGAGATACTGCGAAACGCACCGCTGGTGATGCACTCGGAGCCGCGCGTGAAGAAATAACCGCGAAGATCAACGCGGACGTTGACGTAGTCGTCCAGCGGGTCACCGCACTGCTCGCGCGGATTGGGGCGTCTGAGGCGTCGTTGGTTGCCGAACAGGCGGTGCGGGCTGCGGGCGATAGCGCGCTCGCACAGTCCGTGCTCGCGCTCAACGCTGCGGTCGGCGGCAATGCCGCTGCCATCGCTTCAGCGAACGTGGCTCGGGTCGACGGGGATACGGCTCTCTCGGACCGCTTGGATTCGATGAGCGCGCGTGTTGGCAATGCCGAAGCGGCGTCGACGTCCGAAACCCAAGCGCGTGCTGACGGTGACACCGCCCTATCTGGTCGTATCGATATGCTGGGCGCCTCCGTAGGCAATAACGCAGCCGCGATAAGAGACGAGGCAAGCGCGCGGGCTGATGCTGATACCGCGTTCGCGGGCGAACTCCATACCCTGACCAGCCGGGTCGGAAATACCGAAAGTTCTATCAGCACCGAAGTCGCTGCTCGGACTGAGGCAGACCAGGCACTTTCGGGTCGGATCGAAACTCTCGATGCCCATGTTGGCGATGTCAGCGCGTCGGTAAGAACCGAAACGCAGGCACGAGTTGATGCCGATGGGGCGATCAGTGCCCGAGTTGACCGCCTGAACTCCAGTCTGGGAGCGACCAGCGCGTCCCTCATCAACGAGGCGCAAGCGCGATCCGACGGCGACCAGGCGTTGGCAGCCGAGGTCCAAACTCTAAGTGCGACGACGGCTGACCATACCGCGTCACTCACCGAGCAAGCCGAAGCACTGAGTGAAGTCTCTGGCCGGGTCGCTTCCTACTATGCGCTAAAGCTTGCTGCGGACGGTACGGTCACGGCGATCGAGTTGATGGCCGAGGGCGGCGGAACACCGATCAGCAGAATCAAATTCACCTCGGACAAGGCGCTATTTACCGGCGACGTCATTGTCGATGGAACTCTTACCGCCGATCAGATCGAAGCAGACGGCATCACGCGCACCTTCTCAACTACGAACACCGGTGCTGTCACGCTTTCCCCAGACATGACCGATACCCTCAGCTTCCCGGTCCTGATGAGTCGACCTGGCACCATCATGGTCAGCGCGGTTCAGGTGCTCGTATTCGCAGGCGGCGGCGCATGGGCAACGGAACTCGCCGTCGACGCTTCGATCCTGATGACCGAGAGCGGGAACGTCGACCATAAGTCGGTGCTGCTCGGCTCTTTCCGCGCCGACGCCCCCGGCACCTACACCGTCTACCTTCGCGCACGGCGAAATGCCGGCGCTGTCTCCATCAACGCGGGCGGCTCGGTGATGCTCGTCCATCGCACTTACGCATAAGGAACAGATCAGATGGCTTGGTACATTTCCGGCACCGTCGCGGTTGCCAACGGATCGCAGACCGTCATTGGCGCGGGCACCAACTTCGTTGCCAATGTGCTCGCGGGACAGGGCTTCATCGGCCAAGACGGGCGCGCGTATGAAATCGCCAACGTCGTCTCGGCGACCGAGCTGACGTTGCGCACCGCCTATTATGGCGGCTCCGGGGGCGGGCAATCCTACGCGATCTTCCCGACGCAGAGTATCGTCAAGGATCTCGCGGACGCTGCCGCTGGACTGATCAACTCGTTCGCCGCCGTACGGGACGGGGTCGGCGCGGGGCTGATACCCGACGGAACGGCGGCCGCGCCCGCAATGCGATTTGCCGCGGATCAAGACACTGGCTTTCGGCGATACATCGCCAACGGGCTTTCGATCGTCACGAGCGGGATCGATCGCCTGTTCGTGGGCTCCAACGGCATCGGCGCCGGCGCCGCACCCGATGGCAAGTCGGGATTCCTTCTTCAGGGAGTTGATCAAACGACGTCAGCGCTTGCTGATGCTGGCACGCATGGCGCGAGCCTGATGTTGCGCGCAAACGGCGCGTCTGCCGGCGACGGCGGCGCATTGCTGTTCGGCGCGACCGCACTGGGAAGCCAGACGCCATTCGCGGGCCTGAAGGGGCTTTTGACCAACGGCAACGCGGGCACTCTTGGCGACCTTGCGTTCGTGACGCGCGCGGCCGTTGGCGACGGTGCGATGACCGAGCGCCTGCGGCTAACTGCTGCTGGCTATCTTGGGCTTGGCGTAACGCCAAACTTCCAGATGCACGTCACAGGTGTGGGCCAGTCGTCCTACGATTTCTCAGACAACTCGAATGTCGGCGGCGCCCTCTATCTCGAAGACAAGACCAATGCGGAGCGTGCAGGCGGTGCTCTGCTATTCGGGGCGGCCAGCGCGGACAATTCTCCCTTTGCTTTTGTGAAGGGCGCTCTGACGAACGGCAACGGGAACACCACTGGCGCGCTGGTACTTGGCACGCGAGCATCGACCAACGCCACGTCGATGACCGGGCGCTGGTCTATCTCCGCTGATGGTCATTTTGCTCCGTTGATGGACAACGCCTATGACCTTGGTGGCGGCGCTACGCGTGTGCGCACTGTTTATGGCGCGACCGGGTCGATCAACACCTCCGACCAGCGCATGAAACAGCAGATTGAAGAGATCCCGGCCGAGTGGCTCGATGCCTGGGCCGAAGTGCGCCACGTCCGCTTCAAGTTCAACGAGGCGGTCGAGGAGAAGGGCGAAGACGCGCGTTGGCACCTCGGGTTCATCGCGCAGGAGATCAAAGCTGCGTTCGACGCGAAGGGCATCGATGCGACCAAGATTGGCCTGCTCTGCCACGATAGCTGGGATGAGGAGGTCGAGCCCGAAATCGAGACGGTGACCCGGATCGAGCGACGGCCGAAGTTCACGCCATCGGCGTCGCTGATCGATAGCGCAGGCCAGCCGCTCGGCACCTGGAGCTATGACGAAGTGCCGATCTCCGAAACGCGCCCGACCGGGAATATGAAGGTCAGGCGCGCAGCGGGCGACCGCTGGAGCTTGCGCTACGATGAGTGCCAAGCGCTCGAGGGCGCTTGGCTCCGGCGCGAACTGCTTGGTCTTCGGGCCGATGTTGCGAATCTACAGGCCACTGCCTGATCAATGCTCTCGCGTTTCGGAGTTCGTAATATGTCGAACGATAGCATCGCGGCGGACGCCGTCGCGAGCGGCCCCCGCTCGGCCGCGCCCCCAAGCTTCGACGGTCATGGCTGGCTTGTCGTCGTCAACCTCGCCTTCATGACGGCATGCTTCGTCCTGTTCTCGATGCTGGCCGTCAACATGGCGATGTCGATGTGGGCGAACCGCAATCAGGACAGCTGGCGGCATCCGGTGACGATCTGGCGGATGGTAGGGCTCTTGCTTGGCGTTGCTGGCTTCATCCGGTTCGGGTTCGGTGCCGCCGTCCTGTGGGGCTGGAACCCTGACTATCCAGCTGCGACAGGCACGCTCCTGACGCTACAGCGCGTGTTCGATCCGATCGCCGCACTGTGCGGCGTCGCCGCAATCGCGACCTTCAAGGTGTCCGAGCGCGGCATGGTTGAGCAGCTGCGCCGCCGGCCGTTTCCGATCGATATGTGGGCGTCGCTTCCCATGCTCAAACGACCCGCCGCAATCGCGCTGCTAAGCCTGATCGCCGCGATCGGCGTGGTGTCGACGCGATGATCTGGAGAGCCGTGCTGCCGCTCGCTGCTGCGGCGCCTATCGCGGTCACCGCCGCAGGAACCAAGGGGGCGATGGTGGGCGAGCCGACGATCTGGATCGTGCTGGGCTATCCGTTCGAAGCGGGCAGCATGATCGCGGCGCTGTGTGCGTGTCTCGCGGTGCGGTTCTGGGCCGTTCAAAAGGACTATGTCCGGCATCGCTGGTCGCTCGACATTCCCGTCGCAATGCTGGCGCTGATGTTTACCGCGGCGGCGGTGATCGCGGTTCGCCCGACCCCGCTGATCGCCTTGCTGCTCGGCACCGGCCTCGGCGTGCTTGGCGCCGGCATCATCGCGATCGCCAAGAAGTACGTCGACCGGTGGCTCGGCGATCTCACCGGAACGTCCCCCGCCCCGTAACCCGCCGCGCGCAGACGCGGCTTCCACCAGAAGGAATGTGACATGCCGAAAACGCCACAAGCGCCGGCCGATCCCGCGCGCTCATCGCAGAAGAAGCCGCTCACCGCGCTGGCGGCGGCGGTGGGTATCGCCTGCGCGGCGATCATCACCCCATTAGTCTCGGGGTGGGAAAGCGGGGGACAGCAGCACCTGTTGCCCTATCGGGACATCGTCGGCGTGTGGACGCAGTGCGATGGCGAGACGCTTGGGGTGACCGCATCCTCGCCGAAGGAAACCCCGGAAGGGTGCGCGGTCAAGCTCGACAAGCGGCTCGCCGGGTTTGCGCAGGCTGTTGTGGCGTGTTCGCCTCGCCTGCGCGGACACGACAACCAATGGGCCGCCGCCACGAGCCTCGCCTACAATATCGGAACGACCGCCTATTGCGGTTCGACCGTCGATCGCCGGTTCGACGCGGGGCAATGGTCGGCAGGGTGCGACGCTTTCCTGATGTGGAACAAGGCCGGCGGCAAGGTTGTCGCTGGTCTCTCGAATCGTCGAAGTGCCGAGCGCTCGCTTTGCGCGAAGGATCTTCCGAAGTGACCGGCCTGGTGTCCGAGATCGGTCCGGTGTCGGTCTCCAGGGTGAAGCGGTTCGGCGCGGTGTTGGCCGTTGTCGTCATCGCAGCGGTCATCTTCGCCCTGGTCGTTTTCGCCTTGGCGAAGGTGTGGCCGCGCGCGGATCAGACGCCCGCTATTGTCGGGCGGAAAGACGAAAAGACCGCGCAGCACGTCGCGGCCGGGATCGGCGCTGCCGCCGAGGCAGGCAACCGCGACGCGACAGTTCACATCGATCTCAACGCGAAGGAAATCTACGATGCATTTTCGACCCTGCAGCCGCCGCAGCCCGTTGTTGCCGGTACTCCTCGCGCTCTCCCTGCCGCTCCTGTCGACCGGCTGCGTGACCGCCTCAACCAAAGCATCGCGCGCGCGAACCGAGCGGCCGGAGCTGCCGCAGCGAGCGAATGAGCTGTCGCTGACCGAGAGTCTCCAGCCACTGACGGCGCGTCCGGCGGCCGGCGATGAAGTTGCGATCAGCCGCACCGTGCTCGAGGAACTGTACGACCGATTGAACGACGCGATCGGTGCGGTCGAGAAGCTCAATACGCGCGTCGTGGCGAACACGCGGCTATGGCTTTGCACCGATGCGATCTTCAAAACCGGGAAGGCTCCGCCAGGCTGTTCAAACCCGAAATAGAGACTCTCAGCTGGCGGCATGTTCTTAAAATGTTCTGGCCGAATCGCATGTGCTCGTGCTTCACAGCGCAGATGGGCACGCGCGTACCGAGGCAAATCAGCGATTATCCCTCGTTCGGATTGGACTTCGGCGTCAGCTGCCAAGGGTGCGGGCGGATCGCGGTCTATCGGCCGATCGACGTCGACGCATTCTTTTCAGTGCGGTCGATCAGCACCAGGCTGCCGGTCAAGGTGGATATGTTCACGTGCCGGTGCGGGTCGCGTGACGTGAAGCCGATCGGCGTCGAAACCTCACGGCGTCCGTCGTCAAGCGAGAGTTATGGTCGGATGTTGCATCCGATCTATGTCATTCGGCCGACGAAAAGGTGATCGATGCACGATGTTCGTCAATACCTGAAGCAGCTTGCTGTCGATCGCGGCGATAGCCTCTCATCGCTCTCTCGCGTGGTCGGCCGAAATGAAGCCTACCTGCAGCAGTTTATCGAGCGCGGCTCACCAAGGCAGCTACCCGAGCGCGAGAGGCTGCGCCTGGCACAGCATTTCCAGATCGACGAAAGGCTTCTCGGCGCGCGCGATCCATGGACCCCAAATCCAGAAAATCGTTTTGCACCCATTTCGCAACATACTGACGCGAAAGCATAAAAAGTCGGTCTGTTTTGCGCTAGGAACCGCAGAAATCTGCGAAAGCTGCCTGCTTGGAAGGCTGCTGTAATCTTGGTCTCGGCCTGATGCGCGACGTCCGTAATTAACAAAGTCGAACGCTGCTGGTTGCGCTCCACCGGATCATCATCTCGACCCTATCAGCAGTGCGCACCTGCAGAAAATCGTCGCCAAGTGATATAAAAGCTTTGCCTTCGTGGGTGGCGTACCACGCATCCGGCTCAGGTGAATGTAAGCCGGATATTTGGTCGATCGGGATGAAAACGCCTCGCTCTTGTATTTCGGTCATGAATGTCCCGGCCTCGCCGAGCATTTTCAGTCCCACTTTCGAATTTGCTGAGGAAAGCGCACCTTCGATCGCGCCGAGCACCAACGATCCAGTAATGACCCAACCGGGCGAACCGATCAGGCCTAGCCCACTATGCACTCCTCCAAGCTTCTCCTGACCCGCTGCGACCATTCCTCTCCAGGCCGCGACAGCTTTGGCGTGGAACATTTTGATTTCGGCGACCGGGATTACGCGTGTGGAGGTTTCTATTTCCAACACTTTACGCATGCCGCTTCCTCGTTAACCGTCCACCAGCAGGCAGATATCATACGCAGGAGAACGACTACATCAGGTTATCAGCGCTTCGTCCGCTTCCGCCAATGGCGGATGCCACACGCAGTGCGCTCAGTCATCAGAGACGAGTGCTCGAGGTCGCGGTCGGGATCCGTCCAATTCACTTCGGGGATAGTTCGGGACTCTAAGGTCGCTGCGTTTCCGTTCGGTTCCGCTTAGGTCCGTAAATTTCGCAAATTCGATGGCTTGTCGGTCCCGAAAACGACGCTATTACGCGGGTTCCCCTTACGGGGGCGATTAGCTCAGTTGGTAGAGCGTCTCGTTTACACCGAGAACGTCGGAAAGCCCGTACAGCTTCCATGAACGGCGTGCCTAGCTGCCGGCGATGGGCTACGTTGAACATCGCGCGTTTGTATTGCACAAGACGCTATGCAAAATCGCCCGAGCAATTCCTCATATGAGCCATTGTGGTGGACGTTGGCGAATGCAGGATGGGTAAGCCTCCTCGTAGGAACCATCATAGGTTTACTGGGACTGTATGCAGGTTGGTACTTCTACAAAAAATCCCAGCCCAAGCCCAGTTTGCAAATCACAGCGGATAGCACGCGCCTGATCGGGCCAGTGCAAGCGCCACTGGCCGACAAGCTCCAGATACTGTTTGACGGAGCGCTGGTTCAGCAGGTTACAAGCACAACAATCGCGATTTGGAATGATGGAACAGCTACTTTCCGAAGAGAAGACATAGCGCTGACCGATCCCATCCGGTTTTTCTCACAATCTGGTAAGATACTGCAGGCCGAAATTGAGTCTGTGTCTCGGGACGTTATTGGCATGCATCTTACTGTCGTGGCGGACGATCAAGTAACGTTGCAATTCAATTTCTTTGAGCCAAACGACGCGATAGTCGTTCGCATCCTGCATTCATCCGCGCCCGGAGACATGTCGACCGCCGGAACAATCGTAGGGCTACGAGAGGGCATCAAGCCATACCAGCCGTTTAAGCGAAGACAATTTCTAAGCCGGGCGATTGATGGAGCTTTCGTCGCCCTTGGCGCCGTACTTGTCATCGGCTTGACTATCGTCGTCGGTATGCATGGTGGAGGGTTTCGTTGGTTTCTAGTGCCGGGATTGTTAGCCGGTTTCTCAGGCACGGTTTTTGGTCTGGTCTGGATCATAGTAAAAATTGCCGACCGTTGGAGGAAGACGGTTCCATCAACCGTACTCGCCAACTCAGATCTCCGCCGCCGTCTTGAATTGGCAGCGCTTCTTAGCAGGGTCGGATGACGGTTTGTTCGAGCCACAGAAAATCAGTGGGTCGGCCGGCGCGCGGTGTTCATGTTGGCAACCGAGTGGTCGGCGCCGCCGACCCTGACGCCCTAAAAAACGTCCGGTGTCACTCCGGTGAAACTCACGCTATTTCTCCGTTTGATCCCGCAATGTTCCTTATGCGAAAACAATGGCAATCGCTGTTTTCTGCGCCTTTGGCGGTCAGGGCTAGTGTTGACATCGCAGGGGTCGCAAGTTCAATCCTTGCCACGCCCACCATCTAAAGGGCTGAGAAGCGAAAGCTTTTCGGCCCTTTATTGTTTCTGGCGAAGGCGCCGGCGAGGGTTTCGCAATTGGCTCCGGTCTCCGGGCATCACGCGGGAATGCTGGCCTCGAAGGTCGTTTCGCCACAACGCGAGGCGGCCAAAGTGAGGTCGCCGCCATGGCCGCGCAGGATCTGGCGCGCGAGCGAGAGGCCGATCCCGCTGCCCTCCGGCTTGGTCGTGAAAAACGGGCGGAAGACGTCGCTCTCATCCTGCGCCGCGATCCCCGGCCCGTTGTCGACGATCGTGACGAGCGTCCGGCCGACATGCGCCGCGAAGATCAGCCGGATCTCGGCGCCCGGCCTGTCGCCCAGCGCTTCGGCCGCGTTCTGCAGCACCGCCCAGAGCGCCGCGGTGATCTGGTCGGGGTCGATCTGCAGCTGCGCCGGGGCGTCCTGCGTCACCAGCACCAGGTCGATCGCGGGCCAGCGCGCGGCGAACAGCATCGCGAGATCGCTGGCGAACCCGGCGAGCGCGACGCGGCGCGGCGCGGGCTGCGGCAAGCGGGCGAGCGCGCGGTAGCTTTCGCCGAAACGGTGCAGGCTCGCCGCGCGCCGCGCGACCGTCTCGACCGCTTCGCGGATCTGCGGCAGCGGCGGCACCGGATCGTCGAGCATCGCCGCCGCGGTCGCGGCGAGCGAAGCGATCGGAGTCAGCGCGTTGACGATTTCGTGGCTGAGGACCTGCACGAGCTCGCGCAGCGCCGCCGCCTCCGCCGCCTTCAACGCGGTGTCGATGTCGATCAGCGCGCCGATCCGCAGCATCCGGCCCGACAGCGCGAGGTCGCCGGTGGTCAGCGCGAAGCTCCGCATCGCGCCGGCATCGTCGAGCGCGATGCTGGCGGTGCGGCCGGGCCGGGTGTCCGCCAGCGCGCGGACCAGCGCGGGGGGCGGGTCGGGCACCAGGTCGTTCGTCGCCAGCAGCCGCCGCGCCGCGCGGTTGACCGCGCGCAGCCGCTCGCCGTCGAGCGAGACGAGCGGGGCCGGCGAGAGATCGAGATAGGCGGTCAGCCGCTGGAGCGCTTCGCGCTCCGATCGTGCCGCTGGCGGCGGCGGTGGGGCGGGGACCGGCGGCGCGGCCTCGGTCGCGCTGCGCGCCGCGGCCCACACCGCGACCATCGTCGCGAGCAGCGCGGTGGCGTACAGGCCGCGGGTCGCCGCCAGCGCGACGATGACGCCCGCCGCGACGAGGATCAGCGCGTGGAGCAGGCGGCGGACGCGTTCAGAGCCCATAGCGCGCCATCCGCCGATACAGCGCCGCGCGAGTCAGCCCGAGCTCGCTTGCGGCGCGGCTCACGTTGAACGCATGGCGCTTGAGCGCGGCCTCGATCATCGCCTGCTCGCTCTGCGCGAGCGAGCGGGCCGGGGTGAGCGGACGATCGGTGTCGCCCGCGGTCGGCGGCGCGATATCGTCGAGGCCGAGCGCGTCGGCGGTGCCGAGCAGCACCGCGCGTTCGACGACGCGGCGCAACTCGCGGACATTGTCGGGCCAGCCGAACTGCGCGATCGCGCTCGCGCTCGCGTCCGACAGCGGACGGTCGGGCTGGCCGTGCCGGTGCGCGAACACCGCGCCGAAATGCCGGGCGAGCAGCAGCGCGTCGCCACCGCGCGCGGCGAGCGTGGGCAGGTCGATCTCGATCGTGCTGAGGCGATCGCGCAGATCCTCGCCGATCGCTGCGTTGAGCCCGGCACGATCGCGCCGGGTGGTGGCGACGACGCGAACGCGCTCGATCCGGTGCGCGAGCGCGCTCTGCAGCCCACGCGGCAAGCGATCGACATGATCGACCACCAGCGTTCCGCCGAGCGCGGCGGCGGTTTGCGCTTCGATCGTCGCGGCGTCGGCGGTTTCGGCGTCGAGCGTGACGAACGCACCGTCGAACCGCGCCGAGGCCTGATGCAGCAAGCGCGCGACCAGCGTCTTGCCCGTCCCGGCCGCGCCGCTGACCAGCACCGGCGCCTCGGTCGGCGCGACGCGCGCGATCAGCTCGCGCACGCGCGCGATCGCGGCGCATTCGCCGAGCAACAGCCCGTCGACGATCGGCGGCGCGCTCGCAGCGTCGAGCTTCGCGCGGCGCAGCGCCACGCCGCGCTGGACGGTCGCGAGCAGGCGTTCGTTGCTCCACGGCTTGATCACGAAGTCGGTCGCGCCCTGCCGCATCGCCTGCACCGCGACCGCGATGCCGCTGTGCCCGGTGACGACGATCACCACCGCGTGGCGATCGGCGGCGATCAGGCGATCGAGCATCGCGAACCCCTCTTCGCCGCTGGTGCGCCCGCGCGTGAAGTTGAGGTCGAGCAGGATGACGTCGGCCGGCCGCTCGGCCAGCCGCACCCACGCCGCCGCCGGATCGAGCGCGGTGGCGACGGTCATGCCCTGCCGCTCGAGCAGCAGCCGCGCCGCCCTGGCGACGTCGGCATCGTCTTCGATGATCAGGATATCGGGCGATTCGCTTGACATGGGCGGCATAGTGTCCGGAAACGGACAGTCCGTACAGACGGGCGTTCAGGGGCGCGGCGGCTACCGCGAAAGTCCCGGATTTGCGCGCTTTAGCGTGGCCGCGCGGCGTCCGGTATAGTGTCCGGCATGACGCAGACGACCCCTTCCGGCGCCGCGATGGACCGACGCATCGAGCGCCCGCATGCCGCGCGGCGGCGGCTGATCGTGCGCGGCGCGATCGGCCTCGCGGTGGCCGCGGCGGCCTTGGCGCTGTGGCTGCTGCTCCCGGGCGGGAATGCGCTGAGCGTCGACGGCGCGGCGATCCGCACCGGCACCGTGACGCGCGCGCCGTTTCGCGATTTCGTGCCGCTGCGCGCCGAAGTCGCGCCGTTGCGCACGGTGTTCGTCACCGCGATCTCGGGCGGCCAGGTCGCCGAGCTCGCCGCCGCCGACGGCGCGATGGTCGCCGCGGGCGCGCCGCTCGCGCGGCTGTCGAACCCCGCGCTCGCGCTCGACGTCGCCAGTCGCTCGGCCGAAATCGCCGGCCAGCTGAGCGCGATCAGCGGCCAGCGCCTGTCGGTGCAGAACACCCGGCAGGACGGCGCGCGCGATCTCGCCGACGCGCGCAATGCGCTGTCGAAGGCGAACACGCTGCTCGCGCAGAAGCAAATGCTGTTCGACAAGGGCATCATCGCCCGCGCCGCGATCGACCCGGTGCGCGCCGACGTCGCCTATCAGGCGGCGCGCGTCGCGACGCTCCAGCGCGGCACGAGCGAGGCCGCGGCCACGCTCGCCGACCAGTCCGCCGGGATCGCCGCGACCGCGCAGCAATTGCGCGAGAGCCTCGCGATGGTCCGCGCGAGCCTGTCGGCGCTGGTGCTGCGCGCGCCGGTCGGCGGGCGGCTCACCGCCTTTACGCTGCAGCCCGGGCAGATGCTGAAGAGCGGCGATCCGGTCGGGCAGATCGATTCCGAAGGCGCGTGGAAGCTCACCGCCGACGTCGATCAATTCTATCTCGGCCGCGTCCGCACCGGCCTCGGCGCGATCGCCGATCTCGACGGGCGCAGCTACGCGATGACCGTGCTCAAGGTGTTGCCGCAGGTCACCGCCGGCCGCTTCCGCGTCGAGCTCGGCTTCCGCGCGGGGGTGCCGGCCGGGCTCAACCGGGGCCAGACGCTCGACGTGCGGCTCGTGCTCGGCGCCGACCGGCCCGCGGTGGTCGCGCCTTCGGGCGGCTGGCTCGATGCCGGCGGCACCACCGCCTTCGTGCTCGACGGCGATGCGAAGGCGGTGCGCCGCGCGATCGTCGTCGGTCGGCGCAATCCCGACCAGGTCGAGATCGTCTCGGGCCTCGCCCCCGGCGAGCGCATCGTGACCACCGCGCTCGGCTCCTACGCGCCCTTCCAGACCCTCTTCATCAAATAGCCCGACCCTTTTTCAGACAGCCCCCCTTCTTCAGACAGGATATGCCCATGATCCAGCTTCAGGACGTCAGCCGGACCTATGCCTCGGACGAGATCGAGACGACCGCGCTCGGCGGGATCGAGCTCGCCGTCGAGGCGGGCGAGTTCGTCGCGATCATGGGGCCGTCGGGCTGCGGCAAGTCGACGCTGCTCAACATCCTCGGCACGATCGATCGCCCGAGCGGCGGCCGCTATCTGTTCGAGGGCGCCGATATCGCGCGTGCGCCCGAGGGCGAGCTCGCCCGGCTGCGGCGCGACCGGCTCGGCTTCATCTTCCAGAGCTTCAACCTGATCGACGAGCTGACCATCGCCGAGAATGTCGCGCTCGGCCTCGCCTATCGCGCGATGCCCGCGCGCGAGAAGAGCGAGCGCGTCGCCGCGGCGATGGACCGCGTCGGCATCGCGCACCGTCAGCGCCACCATCCGCACCAGCTCTCGGGTGGGCAGCAGCAGCGCGCCGCGATCGCGCGCGCGATCGTCGGCGAGCCGCGCCTCATCCTCGCCGACGAGCCGACCGGCAATCTCGACACCGAGAATGGCGCGCAGGTGATGGACATTCTCGAACAGCTCAACGCCGACGGATCGACGATCGTGATGGTCACGCATTCGCCGGCGCATGCCGATATCGCCAAGCGCACCGTCCACATGCTCGACGGCCGCATCCTCTCCTCCGCGCGCCGGGCGGCGTGAGATGCTGACCTCACTCTATCGCTCGCTCGCGCACCACCGCTTGTTCGCCGCGCTCAACATCGGCGGGCTCGCGCTCGGCATCGCGACCTTCCTGGTGCTGTATCTGTTCGTCCAGTTCGAGACCGGCTTCGACCGCGTGCTGCCGGAGCAGGACAAGCTGTGGGTCGTCGAAGAACGCTATGTCATGCCGGGCTATCCGCCCAACCTCAATCCCGTCACGATGGGCGACCAGCTCGTCCAGATGCGCGCCGATTATCCGCAACTGGTCGGCACGCGCTACATGGGCACCGGCGTGACCGTCCGGCAGGGCGCGCAGGCGACCGCCGAAGAGCTCGGCACGGTCGATCCCAATTTCTTCGAGCTGATGCGCTTCCCCGCGGTCGAGGGCGATCCGACCCGGACGCTCGCCGACCCCAACGGGCTGGTGATCACCCAGCGCGCGGCGCAGAAATATTTCGGGAGCCAGCCGGCGATCGGCCAGACGCTGCAGCTCGCGATCAACGGCGCGGTCTATCCCTATCGCGTCGGCGCAGTGCTGCGCGACATGCCCGACACCGTCACCTTCAAGGACGAGCTGTTCGCGCAACTGTCGCGCACGCGCTTCGGCAACGAATGGTGGGCGCATTGGGGCAGCGCCTCGCTGACCACGCTGCTGCGCTTCCCCGACGCCGCCGCGGCGCGCGCGTTCGAGGCGCAATTGCCGGCGTTTCTCGAACGCCACGCTTATGCCGACGGCAACCTCAAGAAGGGCGAATATTTCCAGTCGCTGCGGCCGCTCGGCGCGATGCACCTCTACAGCCCGGGCGACCGCGCGATCGTCACGACGCTCGGCGTGGTCGGCCTGCTGACGCTGCTCATCGCGATCGTGAACTACGTCAATCTGGCGACCGCGCGCGCCGGGCTGAGGGCGCGCGAAGTGGCGATGCGCAAGGTGCTCGGCGGCACGCGGCGCTCGCTGATCCGCCAGTTCCTGGTCGAGGCGCTGGCGACCGTCGCGCTGGCCGCGCTGATCGGCCTCGCGCTCGCCGAGATCGCGCTGCCGTTTCTCAACACGCTCGGCGGCACGACGCTCGCGATCCACTATCTCGGGCGCGACGGCATCGTGGCGCCGATGATTGGCTTGGTGCTGGCGATCGCGCTCGTCGCCGGGCTCTATCCGGCGTTCGTGCTGTCGGGCTTCCGCCCCGCCGCGGTGCTCGCCGCGGCGCGCGCGCCGGGGGGCGGGCGCGCCGGCGCGCGGCTGCGCGGCGCGCTGGTGGTGATCCAGTTCGCGATCGCCATCGCCTTCGCGATCGCGACCGGCACGATGCTCGCGCAGACCGCGCATATCCGCAACGCCGATCTCGGCTTCCAGCGCGACGGGCTGCTGGTGATCCGCTCGTTCGACGATAGCGGGCTCGACGCCGCGCAGCGCGCGGGCGTGCTGCGCGGCATGGCGGCGGTGCCCGGCGTGACCGGCGTCACCGTCGGCAACAACGCGCCGGGCGACCAGGAAACGACCAATTTCTCGAGCTACACCCGCCCCGGCGCGCCCGACCAGAAGGTCTCGGTGATGGATGTCGGCACCGGACGCGACTATTTCGCGGTCTATGGCGCGCGGCGGATCGCCGGGCGGCTGTTCGATGCCGCGCATGCCGACGATCGCGGCGTGCTGTCGGCCGATGCGCGCAAGGCGATCGGCCCCAATGTGGTGATCAACCGCAAGGCGGTGACCGCGCTCGGCTTCGCATCGCCGGCGGTGGCGATCGGGCAGACGATCAGCGATGGCGGACGCGCGTCGACGATCGTCGGCGTGGTCGACAATGTCCGCTTCCGCAGCCCGCGCGATCCGGTCGATCCGGTCGCTTATTATTACGATACGGTCGGCGTGATCTCGCCGTTCGCCGCGGTGCGCTACGGCGGCGACGCCAAGGCGATGACGGCGGCGCTCGAGGCGGCGTGGAAGCGCGTCGCGCCGGGCGTCCCGTTCCGCGCGCGCTCGGTCGAGGACAATCTGTTCGTGCGCTATTACAAGGCCGACGCGCAGCGCTCGCGGCTGTTCACGATCGGGGCGGTGCTCGCGATCCTGATCGGGTGCATCGGGCTGTACGGGCTCGCCGCCTTTGACACCGCGCGGCGGGTGAAGGAGATCGGCATCCGCAAGACGCTCGGCGCCTCGACCGCGGACGTGTTGCGGCTGCTGATCGGGCAGTTCCTGCGGCCGGTGCTGCTCGCGAACCTCGTCGCCTGGCCGCTCGCCTTCGTCGCGATGCAGCGTTGGCTCGGCGGCTTCGACGACCGGATCGCGCTGTCGCCGCTGGTCTTCCTCGGCGCGACGCTGGTCGCGGTGCTGATCGCCGCCGCGACGGTGTTCGGGCAAGCGTGGCGCGTCGCGCGCGCCGAGCCCGCGCGCGCGCTGCGCTACGAATAAGCGTCGGGTGCACGCCGGGGGCAGCGTCGAGGGTGCGTTCGCGACCCGCGACCTATGGACGAGGTCCGGCGTGCGGGGCCGGGCTCGTGCGCGAGGTTACGCGGGGTCGCGCTGCGTGGCGCGCGCCGCCAGCGTCAGCGCCGCCGCCGCCCCTGCGGCGATCCACAGCGCGCCGACGCCATAAGCGCCGTAGCACCGCGCCCCCACGATCACCCCGCCGCCGAAGCCCAGCCACAGCGCGAGATGCCGCGCCCAGTCCCAGCGCGGCCCGTCGCCCAGCAGCGCTCCAGCCAGCCCCTGGCCGATCCGCACCAGCGCGCCGGTCATATAGGTCAGGCCGATGCTCACTTCGCCGTCGCGTGTGAACACGCCATTCTCCGCCCCCATCGCGGTCGCCAGCAGCAGCAGCGGGACGATCGCGGGATGATACGGCGCGAACAGCGCCGCGCCGCCGAGCAGCAGCGTGACCAGCGCCATCACCGCCACGCGCTGCTGGCGCGGCCGCGCGCGCGCGACGATCGTCGCGGCGATCACCCCGCTCAGGAAACTCAGGATCAGCCCGCCGCCGATCCGCGCATCGTTGCTCGCCCCCGTCGCGAGCGACACGCCGAGCCGCGTGGTATTGCCGCTCATGAACGAGGCGAAGAAGCCGCCCATGCTCGAATAAGCGAGCGCATCGACGAATCCCGCGAGCGCGGTGAGGCAGGCGGCGAACAGCAGGGTGGTCCGGTGATAGCGGCGCATCGCCGCGACCATGCCCGATGCCGCGCCGCGACGCCAGCGTTGCGCTCGCTCCGCAGGTGGAACGATCGGCGCGAACGGCGGTTCTTCGCCGCGTACCGACGACGGTACGTGTCCAACAGGGGTTACCATGAAAAAGATGATGATCGCGGCGTTGACGCTGGTCGCGCTCCCGCTCGCCGCCTGCGGCGGCAATGGCGACGGCAAGCTCGCCAAGCAGGTCGAGAAGGCCGCCGACAACCGCGCCGACGCGATGGAGGCCAATGCCAAGGAGCTTCAGGCGCAGGCCAAGGAAGAGCGCAAGATCGGCGACGAGCGCGCCGATGCGATCCGCGCCGCCGACGTCAACGCCGCGGCGATGACGCCCGAGCAGCGCGGCGAAGTCGTCGCCAATCAGGCGGCTGCGGTTCGCTGAGCCTGCGCGGCGCGCGGTGCTGTGCCGCGCGCCGCATTCTCTCGCGCGAAGTTCCCTCGCGCGCATTCCGCCGCGCGCAGTCCCTCGCGCGCATTCCCTCGCGCGGATTGTGCGCGTAAGGCACGGCGATGCCCGTGCAATTCCCCTGGCAATTTGGCTCCGTGCTGCCGTGGCTCGATCTGTTCGGGATCGCGGTGTTCGCGATCACCGGCGCGCTCGCCGCGATCCGCCACCGCCAGACGCTCGTCACCGCCACCTTCTTCGCGCTGATCACCGGGGTCGGCGGCGGGTCGGTGCGCGATCTGCTGATCGGCGCGCCGGTGTTCTGGGTGCATGACCGCTTCGTCGCGGGGACGTGCCTCGCGGTCGCGGTGCTGGTGTGGACGACGCCCGAGCGCTGGTGGAAGGGCGCGGCGCTCGACTGGCTCGATGCGGTGGGGCTCGCCGCTTACGCCGTGTTCGGCGCGGCCAAGGCGCTGGCGTTCGGCATCCCGCCGGTTCCTGCTGCATTGATGGGGGTGGTGACGGCATGCATCGGCGGGGTGATCCGCGACGTGCTCGCGGGCGAGCCGTCGATCTTGATGCGGCCGGAATTGTATGTGACCGCGGCGGCGTTGGCGTCGGGGTCGTACGTCGTGCTGGTCGTATCAGGCGTCGCACCGAGCCTTGCCGCGCCGATCGCGGCGGCGTGCGGGTTCGCGCTGCGGGCGGCGGCGATCCGGTGGCGGCTGGCGTTGCCGGCCTATGGCACGGGCTAGCGGGGCTAGGGCAAGCGCCAGACGACGCCGCGCACGGCATGCCGCGATGTGGGCTTGCCGTCGAGTCCAAGCGGGGGTGCGTACCGTGCGCGCCGCGTGAACAAGGTGCACGAAGCGGTGTCGAGCGCTTTCGACCCGCTTGAATGGACCACGTGACAGTCGGCGATCCTTCCGTCGGGCTGGATCGTCCAGACGATCACCGCTGTCCCCTCGGCATGCGCGGCCACGGCCTCGGACGGGTAATCATCGGCCGTAATCAAGCGGGACAGCGGCGGACTTAGGGTCGGCAAAGGCACTTTGCGCTCGGCCGGATCGATTCCCCATTGCTTCAGCAGATCGTCCTGGCAGGCTCTGAGCGCAGCGGCCGCGCCGTTCATTCCCGGCACTGCGAAACTCGTGCTAGGCCCGGCGGCGGTCGCGATCGACAGGCTGGTCGAGCGTGCGACGTCCGCCGCGCCTTCACGCTCGGTCGTCAGCGTCGTGACGACTTGGTTAGTCGTCTTGACCGCGTAGACCGACGCCAGACCATCGATCACGCGACCCGACGGCTGCAGCGTCAGCGTCGCTCTGATCGATTGCACGGGTTTGGTGACGGCGCCCGGCGCAAGCGCGACGATTTGAATATCGTCATCCAGCGGGGACGGCTTGAATCCCAGCGTTTGCCGCGTTGGGCCGGTTCCATAATCGCGCGACAGGATACAGGCGGCATCGGCATATTCTATCGTCCATTTGCCCATCGGCTGCACCGGCGGGTTCGCGGGCACCGCGATCGGCTGCGCGAGCAAGAGGAGTGGAGCGATCGTTTTCATCCGTAGTTCCAAGGTGTGAGGGCATTGCGGGCACTCGGCGCTGCGCCGCGACATTCCGTCTAAACAAATGGGAGACCGTCTCGATACGACTGCGGCTACAGCCGCCAGACGACGCGCCGCGTGCTGTGGACGGCGATCGGCTTGCCGTCCTTGTCGAGCGCCGGCTTGTAGCGACCGCGCTTCGTGATCGCCGCGCAGGCGGCGCTGTCGAGCCCGACATCGCCGCTCGTCACCGCAATTCCGCAATTCTTCACGCTGCCGTCCGTGTCGATCAGCCAGACGATCGAGACCGCCCCTTGCGTGTCTCTCGCCAGCGCGTCGGCAGGATAGTCATCGGTGCTGATCCATTCGGCGGCCGCAGAAACCGGCGCGGGCGGGGTGGCAATCCTGGCTTGTTCGGCGGGGTCGATATGCCACGTCCGTAGCAGGTCGTCGGTGCACGCCGACAAGGCTGCCAAGGCACTTTTGGTCTTGACCAGTGTGAGCGAGACGTGCGGTTTGCCTGCCATCGCGATCTCGATCGACGGCGCATCGCCAAGCGCATCGAGTGCGGCGTGCGGGACGTCGATCGTCGTCACGCGCGATTTCAATTTCGGCGTAACGTAGCTGCTGTAGGTGCCGACGATCGGCGCCCGGCCCGCACCGATCGTGACCGTCGCCTTGTCCTTCTGGACGCCCACGCCGTAGCTCGCCGGCTGGACGAGCACGAGTTCGACCGTATCGCCCATCGGCCATGGCCGGATCGCAAAGGCGAGCTTTTTCTGATCGGTATCGTAATCGCGCGACAGGACGCACAGGTTGTCGGCATATTCGACCGTCCATTTCCCGGTCGGGGCGAGCGGCGTCTCTCCCCCCGTCGGCGCCCCCAGCGCCAGCAGCGCTGCGATCAGCATCATCTTCATAGCTTGCCCCCAAACCTTGTCGCGACGAGTTTAACGCCCCATCTCGCCTCCGCAACCGGTCGCTTGCACCATCCGAACAAATCTGGAACAGACTGCTCCCATGCTGACTCATATTTCGGTGCGCGGTGCGCGCGAGCACAATCTCAAGGACGTCTCGGTCGATATCCCGCGCGATACGCTGACGGTCATCACCGGCCTGTCGGGCAGCGGCAAGTCGAGCCTCGCCTTCGACACGATCTACGCCGAGGGCCAGCGCCGCTACGTCGAGTCGCTCAGCGCCTATGCCCGCCAGTTCCTCGAGCTGATGCAGAAGCCCGACGTCGATCACATCGAGGGCCTGTCGCCGGCAATCTCGATCGAGCAGAAGACCACCAGCCGCAACCCGCGCTCGACCGTCGCGACCGTCACCGAGATTTACGACTATATGCGCCTGCTTTGGGCGCGCGTCGGCATCCCCTATTCCCCCGCGACCGGCGAGCCGATCGCCGCGCAGACCGTCAGCCAGATGGTCGACCGCGTGATGGCGCTGCCCGAGGGCACGCGGCTGTACCTGCTCGCGCCGGTCGTGCGCGGTCGCAAGGGCGAGTATAAGAAGGAACTGCTCGAGTGGCAGAAAGCCGGCTTCACCCGCGTCCGCATCGACGGCGAGATCCACGAGATCGACGAAGCCCCCGCGATCGACAAGAAGTACAAGCATGACCTCGAGGTCGTGGTCGACCGCCTCGTCATCGGCCCCGACATCGCGACGCGCCTCGCCGAAAGCTTCGAGGCCGCGCTGAAGCTCGCCGACGGGCTGGCTTATGTCGACCCGGCCGACCCGGTCGAGCCGCACACCCCCAAGAATGAAGTGCTCGGCGACAACGCGCCCCCCGGCCGCATCGTGTTCTCGGAAAAGTTCGCCTGCCCGGTCTCGGGCTTCACCATCGCCGAGATCGAGCCGCGGCTGTTCTCGTTCAACGCGCCGCAGGGCGCGTGTCCGGCGTGCGACGGGCTCGGCGAAAAGATGCTGTTCGACGAGGAGCTCGTCGTCCCCAACCACGCGCTCAGCATCAAGAAGGGCGCGGTCGTGCCCTGGGCCAAGTCCAACCCGCCGTCGCCATACTACATGCAGGTCCTCGGCAGCCTCGCGCGCGAATTCAAGTTCGAGCTCGACACGCCGTGGGAAGACCTGCCCGAAACCGCGCGCGACACGATCCTCTACGGCACCAAGGGCAAGGCGGTCACGCTGACCTTCATCGACGGCAAGAAGTCGTACGACGTCAAAAAGCCGTTCGAGGGCGTGATCGGCAACCTCAACCGCCGCATGCTCTCGACCGAGAGCGCGTGGATGCGCGAGGAACTGAGCAAGTACCAATCTTCCGCCGCGTGCGAAGTCTGCAAGGGCGCGCGCCTCAAGCCCGAGGCGCTCGCGGTCAAGATCGGCATGCGCGACATCTCCAGCGTCACGCGCCTGTCGGTGGTCGACGCGCTCGCCTGGTTCGAGCAGGTCCCGAGCCAGCTCGGCGACCAGCAGAATGCGATCGCCGAGCGCATCCTCAAGGAAATCCTCGAGCGGATCGGCTTCCTCAACAATGTCGGGCTCGATTACCTCAACCTCGACCGCACCTCGGGCACGCTGTCGGGCGGCGAGTCACAGCGCATCCGCCTCGCCAGCCAGATCGGCAGCGGCCTGTCGGGCGTGCTCTACGTGCTCGACGAGCCCTCGATCGGCCTGCACCAGCGCGACAACGACATGCTGCTCAAGACGCTGCGTCGGCTGCGCGATCTCGGCAACACCGTGCTCGTGGTCGAGCATGACGAGGACGCGATCCGCACCGCCGACTATGTCATCGACATGGGGCCGGGCGCCGGCGTCCACGGCGGCCATATCGTCGCGCAAGGCACCTTCGAGGAAGTCCTCGCCAACGAGAACAGCATCACCGCCGACTATCTCTCGGGCCGCCGCGAAGTCGCCGTCCCCAAGACCCGCCGCAAGGGCAACGGCAAGAAGATCACCGTCCACAACGCCACCGCCAACAACCTCAAGGGCGTGACGGCGAGCCTCCCGCTCGGCACCTTCACCTGCATCACCGGCGTCTCGGGGTCGGGCAAGTCGAGCTTCACGATCGACACGCTGTTCGCCGCCGCCTCGCGCACGCTCAACGGCGCGCGCATCGTCCAGGGCAAGCACGACAAGATCACCGGCCTGCAATATCTCGACAAGGTCATCGACATCGACCAGTCGCCGATCGGCCGCACCCCGCGCTCGAACCCGGCGACCTATACCGGCAGCTTCACCCAGATCCGCGACTGGTTCGCCGGCCTCCCCGAAAGCTTAGCCCGCGGCTACAAGCCCGGGCGCTTCAGCTTCAACGTCAAGGGCGGCCGCTGCGAGGCGTGCCAGGGCGACGGGCTGCTCAAGATCGAGATGCACTTCCTCCCCGACGTCTATGTGACGTGCGACGTCTGCCACGGCGAGCGCTACAATCGCGAGACGCTCGAGGTGAAGTTCAAGGGCAAGAGCATCGCCGACGTGCTCGACATGACGGTCGAGGATGCGGTCAAATTCTTCAAGGCGGTCCCGCCGATCCGCGACAAGATGGCGATGCTGCAGGAAGTGGGCCTCGGCTACGTCAAGGTCGGCCAGCAGGCGACGACGCTGTCGGGCGGCGAGGCGCAGCGCGTCAAGCTCGCCAAGGAACTGTCGCGCCGCGCCACCGGGCAGACGCTGTACATTCTGGACGAGCCGACGACGGGGCTGCATTTCGAGGACGTGCGCAAGCTGCTCGAAGTGCTCCACCAGCTGGTCGAGCAGGGGAATACGGTGGTGGTGATCGAGCACAACCTCGACGTCATCAAGACCGCGGATTGGGTGCTCGACCTTGGGCCCGAGGGGGGCGTGAAGGGCGGCGAGATCGTCGCGCAGGGGACGCCTGAGGTGGTGGCGAAGGCGAAGGGGTCGTTTACTGGGAAGTATTTGGCGCCTTTGTTGGGGAAAAAGACCGAGGACAGGCCCGTCCTGTACGACGCCGGAGCGTAGTGGAGCCGTAGTCGAATGGCTGGAAGTGGTGGCGAAAGCTTTGGGCGAGCTCGACCAGCGATATTAGCGCGTTGTTGAACGTCTCTTCATCGGGCGAAATTTAAGAGGAGGAAAAGGTTATTTGTACTCCTCAACGATTTGAAGTGATGCACGGTCTATTTCTGGGAATAACGACCCTGAGTGGATTGCTAGAGATCGCAAATCCATTCTCAAATCATACTTTTTTGACGAAGGAATTCTAAACGAGTATAGTTTAATGTCATTTACATCGCTTGAGGCATTGGAGGCATTAAGTCCGAAGGAAATAAATGCTCCATTTTGAGCTATAATTCTAGGATTATTGAGTTTTGGAACGGTGTAATAAGGACGGAATAAGTCCTCTCTTTTAATTCGTGGATTAAAGTGAGGCTTTTCTTCCTTTATGAATTGGTATAGCCTATCAACAGGGTGTAGTTTGTTGAAGTCGGATATGTTGGCCGCGGTCGTCGTTCTTATGATATTTTTCTCAGACTCTTTTAAATTCGCTAGATTGCATATGCAACTGACACAGTCACTATCGTAGTATCGTTTCCGGTCCGAAGGAATTTTCAGTACGACCAACGATCCGTCATTTTCGTTCGGATCGGTTGCAAAGTATAAGGCCACTAAAGGATTACTTGATACATCCAAGAGCCTGGTCGGAAGACCGAAATGTTGCATGCGAACGAGTCGGTCGAACATTGATCTGTCGTTCAGGAAGTGGTCAGGAAATCTCGAAACGAGATCGCGAACCATAAGATATTCAGAGTCAATAACGCGAGGGGATTGCCTAAATATACTGGGAACGACGCGCCAGGTTGTAGATGCATGGCCTCTAAAACAGTTAAATGCGTCGCTAAGACCTGATATGCGGCTTATCGCAGTTAGCGCATCTGACAAGTTTTCGATAATGCCAAGCTCTCTTGGCATCGGTAATAAGTTCGATGCTGACGGTCCTATCACAATCGGTCGATTTCATTGATTTCGTTGATATTAACCAGAATAAGTCTTATCGGTTCATTAGCCAAATTTCTGACGAAATACGCATCGACGCTCACCGCGTTTTCTTGCATAGCATGAAGTAGATTGTATTTTAGTTCGTCTTTACGATCTGCCGGAACCGAAAAAGATGAAATGCCATCCCAGTAGTCATTCCTAAACTTACCCCATCCGGTCTCTTTGTTGTATTGCACGATGTTGACATCGATTGTATTGACGATCTTATCGATCAAAATCGACTCTAGGTCGCTTACCATTCGACGATTGGCGGTGAGTACCGGCCTTTCTCCAAAATCGTCAATAGCGCTTATAGTCACGAGCTTAGCGCTTCGCCGCAATGGTACAGCCATTTCGCCGAGTAGCGGTGTCGCCATTGTGACCAGCGCCGCATCCTCCTCCGGACTTATTTGCGAAAGAATATCTCGATGGCTCTTAAGGTAGGCCCTCCTTTCGGACTCTGATATCAATCGATCTAGCAGTTCGGTTTCGCGAGGAGATAGTCCAGCGGCGGTTTCAATCTGTGATCTAAGAAGATCTATTGCGGCACTTGTTTCAAAGGTGTTGCGGTCGACTAATTGAAAGAACTCGGCTCTCAATGAATCGCTGTCGATCAGATCAAAGGCCGAAGACGTTTCGGTTGGCTGAAAGACTCGCTCGATAATATATGTCCACAAGGTCGTAAGGGGGACAGATACATGATATTCCGCGTCAGCTTCTGCCTGCGCAGATATCTTTAGGTTGAAGCTTCCTTTCTCGAACGGATATAAATCGATATTAGTTCGAGACGTTGTTGTTACTCTCCGAGAAAATTTGCCTGTACGCCTAAATTGGTCTAACTTTACGGAAAGTCGTGCCGCGGCATATTGAAAGCGAGCGCTTTCGTAAAAATCCATCTTATTGGTGTCGGCAAGGCCGCCCTGAAAGTGGAATTGTAGGGCGTCCATATCGTGGTCTTTTCTGATTGCGAGTATTGAGGCTAAACCAGTGTCTAACACCTGTCAAAAATGGCGGACGCAAAACCAAGGTTCTTGAGGGCGGAACCACAGACAAGGCTTACTCAAGCTCGAAACTGCACTACAAACCTACCGCCTTCCGCAAGGCCGCATTCATCCGCCCCTGCCACCCCGGCCCCTCGGCGCGGAAGCGGTCGATCACGTCGGGGTCGAGCCGCAGCGTCACTTGCCGCTTCGCCACGCCGCGCTCGGGCGGGCGGCCGCGTACCACGCCGTTCGGGCCGAGATAGCCCGTCGCTGGGCGGATCACCGTCCCGCCGATGGCGAATTCGGCGACGTCGAGCAGGTCGTCGGTCAGCTCGGGCGCATCGTCGGCGGGGTCAAGCCAGCCGCGATCGGTATCTGGCAACTTCTCGGTCATTGGCCTTCCTCATCGAAATGATGCGACGCCCGCGCTCGGTCGGCGTCCAAATTACTGCGACCATTCTGCCGTCGAGCAGTCCGTAGGTCGCGAAACGCGGCTCGGGATATGCAAAGCGCACATCCTCAAAACTTATCTGCGGCCCATCGAAGACCTTTCCGGCATCGGCAAAGTCCAGCCCACGCTCGCTGAGCGCAATCGCACGTTTCGCGGGGTCGAAGCTGATCTCCACGCTCGCGATTATGTAACTACGCAAAGGCGGGAGTCAATCCGAAGGGGCGTCGCGGCAAAGCCGCGCCGTCGGTCGGCGCTGTAGCGCCGCCGGCCGGGCCGCGCTTGAGCGCTCGGCTTTAGCTTCGCTAAAGCCTTGGCCGCGCGGCTACACCCACGGCTCCACCACCCCGCTCACCAGCAACAACGCACAAACCCCCGCCAGCATCGCCCCGTTCGCCCGCCGCCCCTTCACCAGCAGCAGCGCGATCAGCAGCCCCACCACCCCGAACCCGCTCAGCAGATACACCAGCACGAACCACCCATTCCCCACCGGCGCCGCCACCTCGGGCAACGGATGCACCGCGTCGAGCTCGAGGCCGCCGATCCAGCTCGCCACATTGGCGGCGAGCAGCCCGCCGATCACCAGCCGGTTCTGCTTGTCGTACCATTCGTCGAAATCGGGCCAATCCTCGGGCGTGTCGGGAAAGATCAGCGTCGCCGCCAGATAATAGACGCCGACCATCGCCAGCACGCCGACCAGCGTCACGTAATTCGCGCCGATCTGCGCGCGCGCATCGAAGGCGAGCAGCCAGAAGCTCGTCAGGTCGAGCATCACCGCGAGCCCGAGCAACGGCGTCAGCCAGCCGACCCGCACCGGCCGCGCGCCGCGCTTCAGCTTCAGCGCGCGCGAGAAGCCGCCGAGCACCTCGGCCAGCGCGAGCCCCAGCAGCAGGCCGAACATCGCGAACCCCAGTTCGAACGGACTCATCGTGATTTCCCCCCGGATATCAGCGGGGAAGGCTAGCGGGGCGGGTGGGGAGCGTCGAGTCCGTGGGGGGCGGGGGGAGAGCGCCGCAGCAAAGCCGCGACGGGCACCCCACAAAGTAAGACTTTGTGGGGACGCGGCCGTCGGTCGGCGCTGTAGCGCCGCCGGCCGAGCCCCGCCCTGGGGGGCTCGATTTTTCTTCGAAGAATCTCGCGGGCGGGGCTGTCCTACACGCTTTTGTTCGGTATATGTTCTTGCCCCTCTACACTGATGGAGAGGACCGACTCATGCCATCCGACTCGACACAGCCCAACATGGGCGCTCCGCTGGCGCCCGCCGCCGCGGCGCTAACCCCCGCCGCGCCGCTCGCGGCGCTTACCCCAGGCTTGCCGCCCGCGGCGCTAACCCGCGCCACGCCGCCCGCAGCGCCCACCCCCACCCCGCACCCGCCCGACCCTGCCATCACCGAAGCCCGCATCGAGGCCACCATGGCGCGCATCAAGCTGCTCCAGCGCGCCGCCGCCGCGCGCGAACGCCGCGCGCAGACGCGCTCCACCCGCGCGGCCAAGCCCGGTCTCGTCTACCGCGATGTCTCGGCGACCGGCTGGACCGCCGACAAGCAGCGCGCGTTTCTCTCGCATCTCGCGATCCACGGCTGCGTCAGCCACGCCGCCGCGCATGTCGGCCTGTCGAAACAGTCGGCCTATGCGCTGCGCCATCGCGGCGGGCGCACGATGTTCGCGCTCGCCTGGGACGTCGCGGTGCGGATGGCGCGCAAGGCGCTGCTCGACGAGGCGCTCGAGCGCGCCTTTGCCGGGCGGACGCTGCCGATCTGGTATCGCGGCGAGCAGATCGGCGAGCGCATCGTCCACAACGACCGGCTGATGATGCAATTGCTCGCGCACACGCTCGAGCCGCTCGCCTCGGCGCATGACGAGGCGACGCTGACGCAATTCTGGCCGCGGCTGCTCGCGGACATCGACGCCGAGCTCCCGCCCGACACGGCCGCGCTCGACGATCCCGATCAGCGCGAAAACGGAAACGATGGCGAAGCAGAATGACAGCTCCGGGGGTCAATCGAGTCAAGCGCGCACGGTTCGTCGCAAGCGCGGCGGTCGCATCGCGCCGCCTGCAGCCGTGCCGTGTGCTGCGGGGCGGGGGCGGGCGGCGCCCATCAGCAACCTTATCGCCGCCCAAGCATTCCGCCAGGATACGATGACAGGAGGATCTCATGCGCGCATTGATGCTCGGCCTGCTTGCCGCGACGACGCTCGTTGCCGGCTGCGACGATTATGGCGACGGCTATGGCGGCGGCCCGCGCCGCGGCTATGGCGGCGGCTATGCCCAATATGATTACGACCGGCCCGATCCGGCGTATAACGGCTATGACGCCTCGCGGTATTATCGCGACGACAACCGCCGCTATCAGGAGCGCCGCCTGAGCTACAACGACCGCGTCTATCGCGGCAGCGACGGCCGCTATTATTGCCGCCACAGCGACGGCACGACCGGGCTCGTCGTCGGCGGGATCGCCGGCGGTGCGCTCGGCGCGGCGATCGCGCCGGGTGGCTCGGGCGTGCTCGGCGCGCTGCTCGGTGCGGCCGGCGGCGCGCTCGCCGGCCAGGCGATCGACAAGGACAGCACGCGCGACGCGCGCTGCCGCTGACTCTCCGCGCGGCGTCGTCCGGCGCCGCGCGCTCCCCTTCGACAGATGATGAGACATACCATGGCCAAGACCCCCAAAGCCCCCGCCAAGCGCCCGCCCGCCAAGAAGGGCCCCGCACATACGGCGACGAACGCCAAGCCGGCGATCAGCGCCAACACCGCCTGGTCGATCGGCGCCGTCGTCGTGGCGGCGGGCGCCGGCCTCGCCGCGTTCCTGACGCGCGGGCGGATTGCCGGCGCGCTCGCCAAGGCGTCGGGGACGGCCGAGGGGCATGTCCCGACCGACCTGCTCGATCCGCACCGCAACGCCGATGACCGCGCGGTCGCCGATTTCCGCCCCGACATGGATGCGGTGATGACCGCCGCCGAGCGCGAGGCGCTGCGCCCGCCGGTCGGCAAGCCGTCGATGACGGCGTCGAACGGCTCGATGAACGCGATGACCGCGCCCGCCAACTGAGCGCGCGCGCCGCGCCCGCAGGGTGGCTCAGGCCGCCTTGCGGGCGAAGCGGCGATGGACCTGCCGCCGCAGGATCGCCTGCCACAAGGCGATCGTCAGCAGCCCCATCTGGCTGAGCGGCGCGACGAAGAAGGCGAGGCCGAACGACACCGTCGCGCCGAGCACCACGCCGATCCCGCGGATGCGGACCTGGGCGATCGTCTCGGGCGCGGTGTCGGCACGGACGATGCCCGGCGCGGTGGTGACGAAGGTCACCCACATGCTGAGCAGCCCGGTGACGATCAGCGTCAGCGCATAGAGCGCCGACGGGACGAGCGTCCCCAGATTGGCGCTCATGAACGCGGTCGCGAACGGCATGAAGACGATCGCGCAGAGCATCAGGATATTGGGCGCGAGCAGCCTGTCCGAATAGCGCCCCGCCAGCGCGAAGGCGCGGTGGTGCCCCGTCCAGAACGCCGCGATGACGAAGAAGCTGACGAAGAAGCCGAACAGGCTCGGCCCGAGATCGGCGAGCGCCTGCAGATAGGCGGCGGGCGCCGCGCCATGCGGCAGATGCGGCGGATGGACCTCGATGATCAGCAACGTGATCGCGATCGCGAACACCGCGTCCGAAAAGAAGATCAGCCGTTCGAGCGGATGATCGGGCCCTTGATGTCCGTGTTGGTCAGTCATACGCGTACAGTCCCCCCGGCACCCGTATCGCCGAGCACAGCGCAGCCACGCAAGCCGGATTGCACAGCGCGACCCCGCATCCCATATCGCCCAGCATGAGCGAGAACAAAACTGTGTGGCACGGCACCACGATCCTGTCCGTGCGCAAGAACGGCCGCGTCATCGTCGCCGGCGACGGCCAGGTGACGCAGGGCCAGACGGTAATGAAACCCAATGCGAAGAAGGTCCGCCGCCTCGGCGACGGCTCGGTGATCGGCGGCTTCGCCGGCGCGACCGCCGATGCCTTCACGCTGTTCGAGCGGCTCGAGCGCAAGCTCGAACAGCATCACGGCCAGCTGCTGCGCAGCGCGGTCGAGCTCGCCAAGGACTGGCGCACCGACAAATATCTGCGCAACCTCGAGGCGATGATGATCGTCGCCGACAAGGACGTGACGCTGATCCTCACCGGCAATGGCGACGTGCTCGAGCCCGAGGCGGGGATCGCAGCGATCGGTTCGGGCGGCAATTTCGCGCTCGCCGCTGCGCGCGCGCTCGCGGATTACGAAGCCGATGCCGAGACGATCGCGCGCAAGGCAATGGCGATCGCGGGCGAGCTTTGCGTCTATACCAACGACCGGCTGACCGTCGAAGGGCTCGACGCGAGCGCCTGATCCTTCCTCCCCTCCCTGGAAGGGAGGGGCCGGGGGTGGGGCGGCCCGTTGCGAGCCCGACACCCGCCCCAAACCAACCCACCCCCAACCCCTCCCTTCCAGGGAGGGGAGTGAGAAGAAGATGAACCAGGACCTCACCCCCAAAGCCATCGTCGCAGCGCTCGACGCGCACATCATTGGCCAGGCCGACGCCAAGCGCGCGGTCGCGGTCGCGATGCGCAACCGCTGGCGCCGGCAGCAGCTCGCGCCCGATCTGCGCGACGAGGTGTCGCCGAAGAACATCCTGATGATCGGACCGACCGGTTGCGGCAAGACCGAGATCAGCCGGCGGCTCGCCAAGCTTGCCGACGCGCCGTTCATCAAGATCGAGGCGACCAAGTTCACCGAAGTCGGCTATGTCGGCCGCGACGTCGAGCAGATCGCGCGCGACCTGGTCGAGGAAGCGATCCGGCTCGAGAAGGAGCGCCGCCGCGGTGCGGTCAAGGACAAAGCCGAGGAAGCCGCGATGGCGCGCCTGCTCGATGCGCTGACCGGCAAGGGCGCGAGTGAGGCGACGCGCGAGGCGTTCCGCCAGCGGCTCCATGATGGGCACCTGCGCGACACCGAAATCGAGATCGAGCTTGAGGCAGCGCCCGCAATGCCGTTCGAAATGCCCGGCGGCGGCGCGCAGATGATCAATTTGTCCGAGATGATGGGCAAGGCGTTCGGCGGCGGCCAGCTCAAGCGCCGCAAGCTGAGCGTCCCCGCGGCATGGGACAAGCTCGTCGAGGAAGAGGCGGACAAGCGCCTCGACCAGGACGAGCTCAGCCGCGCGGCGATCGCCGATGCCGAGGCCAACGGGATCGTCTTCCTCGACGAGATCGACAAGATCGCGGTCTCCGACGGGCGTGGTGGTTCGGTCAGCCGCGAGGGCGTCCAGCGCGATCTGCTGCCGCTGATCGAGGGCACGACGGTCGCGACCAAATACGGGCCGATGAAGACGGACCACGTCCTGTTCATCGCGAGCGGCGCGTTCCATGTCGCCAAGCCGTCCGACCTGCTTCCTGAGTTGCAGGGCCGCCTGCCGATCCGCGTCGAGTTGAAGGCACTGACCGAAGACGATTTCGTCGCGATCCTCAGCGACACCAAAGCGTCGCTGACGCAGCAATATGTCGCGCTGATCGCGACCGAGGGCGTCGCGGTCGAGTTCACCGAAGACGGCATCCGCGCGGTGGCGCGGATTGCCGCCGAAGTGAATGGCGAGATCGAGAATATCGGCGCGCGGCGCTTGCAGACGGTGATGGAGAAGCTGCTCGAGGACGTCAGCTTCAACGCCGAGGATCGCGGCGGCGAGACCGTGGTGGTCGATGCCGGCTATGTCGAGACGCATCTCGCGAGCATCGCGCGCAATACCGATCTCAGCCGGTTCGTGCTGTAGACACCGCGTCACCCCGGCCTTGTGCCGGGGGCCACCGCGCCGCGCGAGCCACGACCGCAGCGTTCGGATCACGGTGGACCCCGGGGACGAGCCCGGGGTGACCGGTCGGGGATGTCCCCATCGAAACGCCAGCGGTGCGACGCGTTACCGCGCCTTGTCCCACGGCACGAAGTTGCCCAGCCGGCACCGCGGCCCCGGAATGCTGCCGCCACCGCGCTGCAGCGTGTAGAATTGGTCGTTGCGGCACAATTGTCCGCCATAGACCTCGCTCACGATGATCGCATCGTCGTCGAGCCCGGGGCAGGCCTCGGGGAGATCGTTGCGCCACATGCGGGCGCCGTCGCGGTACAGCAGGACGCGGTCGCCAAAGATCTGGGGACTGTCGACGCGGCTCGGCGAGACGCACGTCTCGGGCTTCCCCGGTGCGCGCCCAGCGAGCGCCTTGGTAAGATTTTTCGCATCGTCCGCGGCGGTCGCGCCGCCGAGCGCCGCGACCAATAGCAGCCCGCGGATCACGGCCGGCGATACGGAACGAAGTCGCCGAAGCTGCAGCTGCCGCTCGGGCTGCGCGACACGAGATCGACCGTCCGCACGATATCGCCGCGGCAGAATTGGCTGCCGAAGGTCTTGGTGACGATCGTGTCGCCGCGGCGTAGCCCGAAGCAGCCGCCGCCGGTATCGTTGACCATCACGTCGTTGCGGCCGTTCTTGTAGAGGATCTTGTCGCCGACCCGCGTCGAATCGCGATACCGGAACGTGTCGATGCAGCTCTGCGGCTTGCCCGGCACGAGCCCGGCGAGCTGCTTGTCGAGCTCGACCTGATCGCGCGCCGCCTCACGAGCGCGATAGTCCTTGGTATCGGCGGACAACGCCGAGCTCGCGCCGACCAGGGCGATGAGCGGAAGGATGAAGCGGAACATGCGATTGATCCTTTGCAAAGAGCGACGCCCCCGGACATCCCTTATACGGCAGATCGCGCTAAAATGCATCCTTTGCCGCACGCCGTTCGGCCAGTTGCCCGGCCGAGGTTGCGCGGAGGAACGGGTTGGTCGCCAGCTCGAGCGCGATCGTCGTCGGGACGGTCGGCTCGCCCGCGGCGCGCTGCGCATCGACCTTCACCATACGCTCGATGACCGCGTGGTTGTCGGGCTCGGCGGTGGCGGCATACCGGCCGTTCGACTGCGTATATTCGTGCGCGCAATAGACCACGGTCTCGGGCGGCAGCGCTGCGAGCCGCTGCATATTGCCGTACATCTGCGCGGCATCGCCTTCGAACAGGCGACCACAGCCCATCGCGAACAGCGTGTCGCCGCTGAACAGCGCAGCATCGTCGGCCAGGTAGAAGACGATATGGCCCGCGGTATGGCCCGGCGTCTCGATCACGCGCGCGCCATGCGCGCCGATCCGCACCGAATCGCCCTCGCGCAGGCCGTAATCGAGCGTCGGGATCCTGGCCGCCTCGGCGGCGGGACCGCTGACCACCGCGCCGAGCGCCTTGATCGCGGCATTGCCGCCGGTGTGGTCGGGATGCCAGTGCGTGTTCCAGATCTGCGAGATCGTCCAGCCGCGCGCTTTGGCTTCGTCCAGCACGGGCGCGGCCTCGCTCGGGTCGACCACGACGGTCTCGTCCGACACGGGATCGTGGATCAGCCACACATAATTGTCGCTGAGCGCAGCGATGCGGACGATCTCGAGCGCGCCGGCCATCACCATTCGCCGGTGTTGGGCATCGACGCCCACGGCTCGGCGGGCGCGAGCGCGGGGCCTTCCTGGAGCAATTCGATCGAGATATTGTCGGGGGTGCGCACGAACGCCATGTTGCCGTCGCGCGGCGGGCGGTTGATCGTCACGCCACCGTCCATCAGCCGCTGGCAGGTCTCGTAGACATTTTCGACACGGTAGGCGAGGTGCCCGAAATTGCGGCCGCCGCTATAGCTTTCGGGATCCCAATTGTGCGTCAGCTCGACCTGCGCGTCTTGATCGCCGGGCGCGGCGAGGAAGATCAGCGTGAAGCGCCCCTTCTCGCTGTCCATCCGCCGCACTTCCTCGAGCCCCAGCAGCTTGAAGAAGGCGATCGTCGCATCCGGGTCGGTGACGCGGATCATCGTGTGGAGGTATTTCATGGACGCGCTCCCAGTGGCTTTGCGCCGAGATAGGGGCGCGGGCCGGGACGTGCCACCCTCGGACGCGGGGAAAAGCGTCGCGGCTCGACCGAAAGCCGGGTTACGATCCCGTCGTGAGATAGCGCCGAGCGCTCCCTTCGATACACAGCGCAGTCAGCACGTCGCTGGCATAGGCGCCGGTGTCGATCCCGATCCGGTTGGCGCGCTCGTCGGGACGATCGACAATCGTATGGCCATGGACGACGAACAGCGGATGCGTGACGTCGCTCTCGAGGAAATCCTCGCGGATCCAGCGCAGGTCGCCGGTGCGTTGATGCTCGAGCGCGATGCCCGGGCGGATGCCGGCATGGACGAAGAGATAATCGCCGAAACGGAAACTGTCGGCAAAACCGTCGATAAAGGCGAGATCGTCGCGCGGGATCGCATCGCGGATCACGGCGGCCGCGCTTGCGGGATCGAGCTCGGCGATGCGGGCGGGATCGACGCCGTAGCTCGCGATACACTCGGTGCCGCCGAACTTGAGCCAATCGCGCAGCCGCTTCGGCTCGGCGCCGAGCGCGCGGACCAGCATCTCCTCGTGATTGCCCATCAGGAAGATCGGATGGAGCGTCGGGTCGTCCAGAGCGCGCAACCGCTGCACGACGCCCTTCGATTCGGGCCCGCGGTCGATCACATCGCCGAGCAGGACAAGGAATTCGCGCGGGCAGGGGCGGCGCCGGCGATCGGCCGCGATCTGCGCGAGCAGCGCGTCGAGCAGATCGAACCGACCGTGCACGTCGCCGATCGCGTAGGCGCGCGAGTCTGGCGGACCGCTGGGCGCGTGCGGGTGGGACTTAATCGGCTGCACGCATCGACCTTTCATCGCGCTCCGACCGGTAGCAAGCAAACGAGTCGGCCGCCACGCGCGCCTCAGCTCGCGAGGCGCAACGGCGTGCCGCGGACTGGCGCGCGCGGCTGATCAGGCCAGATCCCGCGCGTGTCATAGACGAGCTTGTCGGCGCGCTCGTCGAGCGGGACCGATTTGAAGACGTCGTGGTCGACCAGCACGATCATGATCCCGCACGTCTCGATCGCGCTGTCCACGTCGATCAGCGACGCGCCGCTGCCGTCGAAGCCTGCCGGGAGCGCGTCGGTATAGGGTTCGACGACGTGCAGCCGGTCGCCGAAACGCGCCGCCAGCGCGAGCGCCACCTTCAAGGCGGGGCTTTCGCGGAAATCGTCGATGTTCGCCTTGAACGCCAGCCCGAGGCAGGCGACGCGCTCGCCCGGATTGGCCGCGAGCATCGCTTCGGCACGCTCGACGACGTACTCGATCTTGGCGTCGTTGACTTCGCGCGCAGTGCGGATCAGCGGCGTGTTGGCGGGGTCGGCATGGACCAGGAACCACGGATCGACCGCGATGCAATGCCCGCCGACGCCGGGGCCGGGCGACAGGATGTTGACGCGCGGATGGCGGTTGGCGAGGCGGATCACCTCCCACACATCGACGTCCATCGTGTCGGCGACGCGGCTGAGTTCGTTGGCGAACGCGATGTTGACGTCGCGGAACGCATTCTCGGTCAGCTTGGTCATTTCCGCCGCGCGGCTCGTCGTGGTGACGCAGGCGCCGCGCACGAAGCGCCGGTAGAATTGCAGCGCCTTCCGCGCACAGCGTGGTGTAATCCCCCCGATCACGCGGTCGTTGTCGATCAGTTCGACGAGGATCCGCCCGGGCAGGACGCGCTCTGGGCAATAGGCGATCGCCACGTCGGGGCTGTCGCCATTGCTCTTGCCGGGCACTTTCAGATCGGGGCGGAGCTCTGCCAGCAGGTCGCGCACCTGCTCGGTCGTGCCGACCGGCGAGGTCGATTCGAGCACCACCACGTCGCCCGCCTTGAGAACAGTCGCGATCGTCTTCGCGGCATCGAGGACATAGGTGATATCGGGCGCATGGTCGGCGGCGAACGGTGTCGGCACCGCGATGACGAACACGTCGGCAGGTTCGATCCGCGTCGAGGCGCGCAGCGCGCCGCGCGCGACAACGCCCGAGACAAGCCCGTCGAGATCGACCTCCTCGATATGCACCTTGCCCGAATTGACCGTCTCGACGACGTGCGCCGAGACGTCGATCCCGAGCACGCTCGCGCCGGTCCGCGCGATCACCGCGGCGGTCGGCAGTCCGATATAGCCAAGGCCAATGACAACGACCTTCAGGTCCGCATGCGACATCATCGATCTTGCGCCTTTACTTGCTCACGCTCGGTGTAATGGCCGCCGACCGTTGATATTTCGGAAACGCGCGCGCGCCGCCGATCACGCGCCCGCCACACCAAAGCCGTTTGCGACGATGCTGGCAATCCGCGCGCTGGCATGGCCGTCGCCGAACGGATTGTGCGCGCGCGCCATCGCGGCATAGGCGGCGGGGTCGTCGAGCAGCGTAGTGACCTCCGCGACGATCCGCTGCGGGTCGGTGCCGATCAGCTTGGCGGTCCCGGCGACGACGCCTTCGGGACGCTCGGTCGTCTCGCGCATGACCAATACGGGTTTCGCGAGCGCTGGTGCTTCTTCCTGCACCCCGCCCGAATCGGTCAGCGCGATATGACACAGGCCAAGCGCGCGGATGAAATGCGGGTAATCGAGCGGATCGATCCGCGCGATGTTGGGGCGGTCGCCGAGCACGCGCTCCATCGCCGCGACGACATTGGGGTTGGGATGCATCGGGAACAGGATCGCGACATCGTCGCGCTGTGCGATCTGCCCGAGCGCATGCGCGATATTGTCCATGCCCCCGCCGAAATTCTCGCGCCGGTGCGTCGTGACGAGCACGATCTTCTTGCCCGCGAAGCGTGTGGCGATCTCGTCGAGCCCGGCGGCGAGCGACGGGTCGGCTGCGAGCTTCGCGCTCGTCGCGTGGAGCGCGTCGATCACGGTGTTGCCGGTGACGTGGATCGTCTCGGGCGCGATGTTCTCGCGCCGCAGCGCATCGGCGGCAGTCTCAGTCGGCGCGAAATGCTGGTCGGCGATCGGCGCGACGATCCGCCGGTTCACTTCCTCGGGCCAGGGCTGGTAGATGTCGCCCGAGCGCAGTCCCGCCTCGACATGGCTGACCGGCACCTTGCGGTAATAGGCCGCGAGCGCGCCGACCATCGCCGTCGCGGTGTCGCCCTGGACGATCACCCGGTCGGGCTTTTCGGCGTCCATCACGTCGCCGAGGCCCGTCAGCAGCCGCGCGGTAAGGCGATCGAGCGACTGGCCCGGTTCCATCAGGTCGAGGTCGATATCGGGGGTGAGCCCGGCGATCGCGAGCACTTGGTCGAGCAGCCCGCGATGCTGCGCGGTGACGCAGGTGCGCACGTCGAGCCCCGGCACCGCCTTGAGCGCGGCAACTACCGGAAAGAGCTTGATCGCTTCGGGCCTGGTGCCGAAGATGACGAGGATGCGCGCGCGTTTCATGGAGCTTTCCTAGCGTAGCACCCTTAAGGCGCGCCTAACCGCAGCCCGGGCAGCCGGGGTCCTTCGGCAGCGTGATCGTGCGGAATCTGAGCGCAAGCGCGTCGACCAGCAGCAGCTTGCCCGCGCTGTCCTCGCCGAAGCCGACGACCGCGCGCAACGCCTCGAGCGCGGCGAGGCTCCCCATCACGCCCGCCATCGCGCCGAGCACGCCTTGCTCCGAACAGCTCTCGCCCGCACGGTCGCGCGCGTCGCCGACGAAGCAGCGGTAGCACGGCTTGTCGCTTTCCCAGCCGCGGAACACGCCGAGCTGGCCTTCGAACTGCCCGACCGACGCCGAGACCAACGGAATGCGCAGCGCCTGCACCGCGTCGGACACCGCGAGCCGCGTGGCGAACGAGTCGCTGCCGTCGAGCACCACCGAGACGCCCGCGAGCAGTTGGGCGGCGCTATCGGGCGTCAGCCGTGCGGCGTGCGCGTCGATCGCGACATGCGGATTGATCGCGCGCGCCGCGCGCGCGGCGGCGGCGACCTTCGGTTCGTTGAGATCCTCATCGCCGAAGATCGTCTGGCGCTGGAGATTGGACAGGTCGACCGTGTCGTCGTCGATCAGCACCAGCCGCCCGATGCCGGCCGCCGCGAGATACTGGATCGCCGGGCTGCCGATCCCGCCCGTGCCGACCAAAGCAACGCTCGCCGCCTTCAGCGCAAGCTGGCCCGCCCCGCCGACTTCGCGCAGCACGATATGGCGCGCATAGCGCTCGAGCTCGGCATCGGAGAGCGTCATCCGCGCCAGTCGAAGGTGATCGTGGCGCGGTACCAGCTGTCGCTGCCGCCGGCGCGCAGCGCGAGGTTGCTGCGCGCGAAGCCGGCGACGAGCCCGGCGGCATATTGCTCGACCGTCGGGCAATTGATCGCGTGCGGCACGGTGCGGCGGACCACGCCGTCCGCGCCGACCAAAGCGGCGACGTCGACCTTCACGACATAATGGCCGTCGGCGGGCTTGGCGATGGCACAGCGATTGGCGGCGATCTCGCCCGCGACGAAGCCGGTCAGCTGCGGTGTGAGTTGGGGGGCTGCGACATAGGGCAGCGGCGCAAGCGTCGCCCAGTCGGTGGGCACCGCCGCAGGCTCCACCACCTGAAGCAATAGCAAAAGCATCATCGTCCGGTCGATCCGAAACCCCCGGTTCCGCGGGCGGTATCGTCGAGTGTTACGACTTCGTCCAGCATCGCGCGTTGAACCGGGGCCGGAACGAGTTGGGCGATCCGGTCGCCGCGCGCGATGTCAAACGGCTCCTGCCCGAGATTGGCGAGGATCACCTTCACCTCGCCGCGATAGTCGCTGTCGATCGTGCCAGGGGTGTTGAGGCAGGTGACGCCATGTTTCAGCGCGAGCCCCGAGCGCGGGCGAACCTGCACTTCGAAACCGTGCGGGATCGCGATGGCGAAGCCCGTGGCGACCGCCGCGCGCGCGCCGGGGGCAAGCGTAACGGCTTCGGCCGCGACGACATCGAGCCCGGCGGCGCCATCGGTGGCGTAGACGGGCAAGGGCAGGTCGGCGCCATGCGGCAGGCGTTTGAGCGCAATTGTGATCGGCGTGGTCATAGCCGTTGTCCTAGCAAGTCTCACACGCCGTGTCGAAGTCTCGCGCGTGTTTGCGGAACCGCGCGGCGGTTCGACGGTTCAGAACATACCAGAAACATGCGAGTATCCCATGGACGACACCCCGCACAATCCGAAGCTCGACGAGCATCCCGCCTCGAACACCGAAAAGGACCCCTCGCAATGGGTATCCGGCGGTGATCCGATGACCGGCGCGCAGGAATCCTATCTGACGACGCTCAGCGAAGAAGCGCATGTCGAGCCGCCGAGCCCCGACCTGAGCAAGGCCGATGCCTCGAAGCGGATCGATGAATTGAAGGGTCAGCTCGACCTGTAAGGGTGTTGCCCTCCCGCCCCAAAACCGTCACCCCGGCCTTGTGCCGGGGTCCACCGGGACGCAAAGAGTGGCCGTCATGGTGCGCGGCACGGTGGACCCCGGCACAGGGCCGGGGTGACGGGGGGCGCGGTTTGTCAGCTGGCCAATGCCTGCGCGATCCGCTCCGCCAGGCGTTCCGCGACCGCTTCCTTGGCCATCCGCTCCCAGCTTTCGACGCCGTCGGCGGTGACGATATGCACGCTGTTCGCCGCTCCCCCCATCACGTCGCCCGAGACGTCGTTCGCGACGATCCAGTCGACTTGCTTGCGCGCGCGCTTGGCGGTGGCGTGATCGATGACGTGTTCGGTCTCCGCCGCGAAACCGATCAGCAGCCGTGGCCGCAGCGGACTGCGCGCCAGCCCCGCCAGAATATCCGGGTTCTCGACCAATTGCAGCACGGGCGGCCCGCCCGCGCCCTTCTTGATCTTCTGCCCGGCGCCGTCGACCCGCCAGTCGGCGACCGCGGCGACGAGCACCGCGGCATCGGCCGGGAGCGCCGCCGTGACCGCCGCCTGCATCTCGAGCGCGGTCTCGACATCGACGCGCGTCACCCCGGTCGGCGTCGCGAGCGTCACCGGCCCGGCGATCAGCGTGACCCGCGCGCCGCGCGCGACCAGCGCCGCGGCGATCGCGAAGCCCTGCTTGCCCGACGAGCGATTGGCGAGATAACGCACCGGGTCGATCGGCTCGTGCGTCGGGCCGGCGGTGACGAGGATGTGGGTGCCGGTTAGCGTGGTGTTGAGCGCGGTCACCCTCACCCTTCCGTCGCTTCGCGCCTCCCTCCCGCTCCCGCTGGGAGAGGGAAGGGGCCCGCGCCGAAGGCGTGGGAAGGGTGCGGGCGACGCGCGCTCATGCCGCCAAAGCCGCCTGGATCGCCGCCAAAATCGCCGCGGGCTCGGGCAGGCGGCCCGGACCGAACTCGCCGCATGCCATCGGCCCCTCGTCGGGCTCGAGCACGCTCACCCCGTCGCCCCGCAGCGTCGCGACGTTGCGGCGCGTCGCGGCGTGCTGCCACATCCGCACGTTCATCGCCGGTGCCGCCAGTACCGGTTTGTCGGTCGCGAGCAGCAGCGTCGTCGCGAGATCGTCTGCGATTCCCGCCGCCATCTTCGCCATCAGATCGGCGGTCGCGGGCGCGACGACGACGAGATCGGCTTCGCGGCTGAGCTGGATATGCCCCATCTCGGCCTCGTCCTTGAGGTCCCATAGCGAGGTATAGACCTGATTCTCCGACAAAGCGGCCAGCGTCATCGGCGTGACGAAATGCGCGCCGCCCGCGGTCAGCACGCATTTCACGCCGATCCCGGCCTTGCGGCACAGCCGGATCAACTCGCATGCCTTGTACGCGGCGATGCCGCCGCCGACGATCAGCAGGATCTTCACCGCGTCACTCGCGTCACGATGATCTTCCGCCGGGGCCCGCGCGCCGCCTCGATCAGGTCGCGCAGGCCATCGGGCGCGAAGGCCAGGCCGATCAGGAGCGTGGGGGCGATCATCAGCCCCCAATAGAAGGTATCGGTCCGCCCGAACAGCGCGAGCAGCACGGCATAGGCGACCAAGGTGGCGAGCACGCGCAAAGCGAGCGGACTGCGCCACGCCGACCAGCCGAACAGCGCCAGCCCGACGAGCGGCGCGCCGAGCCACAGCGGCGCCAGATCGAGCGCGGTAGAAATCTGCATCGTCTTCACGAAGAAACCGAAACCAAGCATCCCCGCCCAGCCGGGCGAGGCGGGGTCGGTCTCGCGTACCACCGCCGCCACCGCCTGGGCATGCAGCAGCACGACGATCGCGAGCACGCCGAGCGTCGCCGCCCAGCCGAGCGCTTCGCGGCGCCGCCCTTCGGCGAGCGCCGCCAGCACCATCATCCCAACATAGAGCGCGGCGGTCTCGCGGATCAGCATCGCGATCAGTCCGATCGCGACCGCCTCGATCCAATGGTCGTCGCGCCGCAGCGCGAGCGACAGCGCGATCAGCAGCCCGCCCCAGATCTCGTGGAACGCGACGAGCTCGCTCTGCACGAAGGCGATCAAGCCGGCCGCAAGCAGCACCAGCGCGATCAGGCGCGGCGGCGTGCGCTCGAACGCGGGGCGCAAGCGGTGATACCAGGCATAGCCCGTCGCCGCGACGAGCAGATAGAGCAGCGCGACGACCAGGGTCGGCCCGAGCGCAGCCTGCACGATCGCGAGCGTCGGGAGGCGGAAGGTGACGAACGGCCGCATCGGATAGCCGCCGGTGCGCAGCGCGTCGGCGGTGATCGCGTAATAGCCACCGCCGCCGCGCACGCCCTGGACGATCGTCTCGTAGAGCTGCACGTCGCGGCGGTCGTCGGCATTGGCGGTCGCGGCATGGCTGACCGGGGGCGGGCCGGGGCTGGCGAGCGCAAGCAGGCTCGCGAGCAGCAGCAGGCCGAGCAGCACCAGCGCGAGGCGCGCGCGCGGCTGCGAGATCGCCGCATAGCGCGAGCGGCCGGCGAGCCAGATGGGCGGCCGCGGCGTCATCCGCGCATCCCGCGCGCTGGCGGGGGCGGCCTTATCCCCACAGCATCCACCCGAGACCGAGGCTCGCGCCCGCGCTCAGCAGCGCGACCAGCGCATAGCGCCACCCGCCGCCGATCCGCACCACCTCGATCTCGCGCAGCGGCGGCTCGGGCGGCGCGCCGGGCGGATTGGGGAAACGGCGCTCGATGTTGCGGATCAGATCGGGGAGCCGCGCGAGCGTACGGAAATCCTCGACCAGCCGGTCGGCGATCGCCGCTTCGGGGCCGAGCTCGGTGCGGATCCACTCGCGCACGAACGGGGCGGCGGCATCCCACAGATTGATCTCGGGATCGAGGCTCGTCGCCACCCCCTCGACCATCACCATCGTCTTTTGCAGCAGCAGCAGGTGCGGCTGGGTCTGCATGTCGAAGTCGCGCGTGATGTTGAACAGCCCGTCGAGCATCATGCCGATCGACATGTCCTTGACCGCCATCCCGCGCATCGGCTCGCCGACCGCACGCAGCGCCGTCGCGAACTCGGCGACATTGTGGTGCGCGGGAACATAGCCCGCCTCGAAATGGATCTCGGCGACGCGCTTATAGTTGCCGGTGATCAGCCCGTAGAGGATTTCCGCCAGCCACACCCGCGCGCGCCGGTCGATCCGCCCCATGATGCCGAAATCGATCGCCGCGATCTTGTTGCCGGGCAGCGCGAACAAATTGCCCTGGTGCATGTCGGCATGGAAGAAGCCTTCGGCGATCGCCTGGCGCAGAAAGGCGTGGACCAGCGTGTTGGCGAGCTGCGGCAGATCATAGCCCGCCGCGATCAACGCGGGGCGGTTCGACAGCTTGATCCCGTCGATCCATTCGAGCGTCAGCACCTTGCCGCTGGTGCGCTGCCAATCGATTTGCGGCACGAGGAAATCGGGCTCGGCGGTCATCGCGTCGGCGAGTTCTGAGGCCGAGGCCGCCTCGCGCCGCAGATCGAGCTCGCGCGCGGTCCAGCGCTTGAAGGTCTCGATCACGAGGCGCGGGCGCAACCGCGCGAGTTCGCCGCCATAGCCCTCGACCTGCGCCGCGGCCCATTGATAGGTGTCGATCGCGCGGGTGAAATCCTCCTCGACACCCGGGCGCAGCACCTTGATCGCGACAGTGCGGCCATCGGTGGTGACGCCGCGGTGGACCTGCGCGATCGACGCGGCGCCGACCGGCACGGGGTCGATCGAGGCGAACAGCTCGGCCGGATCGCGCCCGAAGGCGCGCGTCATCGCGGCGTGGATCGTGTCGTACGGAACGGGCGGGAGCGCGTCCTGCAGCCGCATCAGATCGTTCGACGCCGCCTCGCCGACGATGTCGGGGCGCGTCGCGAGCGTCTGGCCGAGCTTGATCGCGGCGGGGCCGATCGCCTGGAGCGCATCGGCATAGCGCGGCACCGCGGGCACGCGCGCGCCGATCCGCGCGATCCGCGCGAGGCGGCGGATCGGCGTCGGCGTGTTGGGATCGCGCTCGATTCCCGAGAGCGCGCCGTGGCGCGCGAGGATCCGGCCCCATTTGAGCAGGCGCCAGACATGGGTGGCGGGGGCTGTCACTTCTGCCCCCCTCCCGCTTGCGGGAGGGGCTGGGGGTGGGCGCGCGCTATCGTCGAAGTGTTACGCTCGTTGAGGTCGGGCGCCCACCCCCGACCCCTCCCGCAAGCGGGAGGGGGGCAGAAGGTGATCCCCATCAAATCTTCCACCCATGGTGGATCGCGACCAACCCGCCGAGCATCGGCTCGACGCCGGTCTGGACGAAGCCCGCGTCGCGGATCATCCCCTCGAAGGTCGGCATGTCGGGGAAGCGGCGGATCGACTCGATCAGATAGCGATAGCTGTCCTCGTCCTGCGCGAGCAATTTGCCGAGCTTCGGCACGAGCTTGTGCGAGTACGCGTCGTACACATCGGCGAACCCCGGCCACAGCGTCGTCGAGAATTCGAGGCAGTAGAACCGCCCGCCACGCCGCAGCACGCGGTGCGCTTCGCGCAGCGCCTTTGGAATGTCGGTCACGTTGCGGATGCCGAACGCGATCGTATAGGCGTCGAAGAAGCGGTCGGGGAACACCAGCGTCTCGGCATTGGCTTCGGTCCACACCAGACCATCGATCCCGCGCTTGGCGGCACGGTCGACGCCGACTTCGAGCATCTGCGGGTTGATGTCGGCGACGGTCACGCTCGCGCCCGATTCGGCCAGACGGAAAGCGATGTCGCCGGTGCCGCCCGCCATGTCGAGGATCTGCTCGCCGTCGCGCGGTTTCACGCGGCGGACGAAGCGGTCCTTCCACAGCCGGTGCATCCCGCCCGACATCGCATCGTTCATGATGTCATAGCTGCGCGCGACGCTCGAGAAGACGCCGCCGACGCGCGCGGTCTTTTCGGTGGCGGGGATGTCTTCGTAGCCGAAGGAGACGGTGCCGGGGGCTGGACTGGGGGCTGTATCGCTCATGCCCAAGGCTCTAGCCGAGGCGGCGGCAAGCGCAAACCGCCACGTTGCCCCAGTTCCAAATTCCTCGCGCGTCAGCGCTATCCCTCTCTCTTCTTTCCTTCGCGACCTTCTTTCCTTCGCGGTCTTCGCGTGAAACCCTTCTTCTTCAAACGGCGCCGCGCCTGTCGACGGTCGAGGTTCACGCGAAGGCCGCGAAGGAAAGAAGGCCGCGAAGAGAAGGGGAGGTGTGCAGCTTCGCTGGGGTTCGTGACAAGCGGCGGCGGGGGTGACATGGGCGGCTGATGCCAGAGCTCCCCGAAGTCGAAACCACCGTGCGCGGCCTGCGGCCCGTGCTCGACGGCCAGCGCATCACCCTAGTGCAGACGCGACGCGGCGATCTGCGGCGGCCGTTTCCCGAGGATCTCGGCCAGCGGCTGACCGGTGCGACCGTGACCGGCCTGTCGCGGCGCGCGAAATACGGGCTGATCCACACCGATCGCGGCGACACGATGATCTTCCACCTTGGCATGTCGGGGCGGTGGCGAGTCGACCCGTCCGAGCTGTTGCCGCACGATCATCTGATTCTCGAAACCGCGACGCAGCGTCTCGCGCTCAACGATCCGCGGCGCTTCGGCTCGGTCGATCTGCTGCCGACCGCATCGCTAGCCGATTTCCCCGCCTTCAAAGCGCTCGGCCCCGAACCGCTCGGGCCCGAGCTGACCGTCCCCTATCTGCACGACAAGCTGGCTGGACGGATCGCCTCGATCAAGCTGATGCTGCTCGACCAGCGACTCGTCGCTGGACTCGGCAACATCTATGTCTGCGAAGCGCTGTTCGCCGCGCGAATCTCGCCCAAACGCGCCGCCGGCAGCGTCGCGCGTGCCAAGCTCGCGCGACTCGTGCCGGCGATTCGCGAGGTGCTGCTCGCCGCGATCGACGCCGGCGGTTCCTCGCTGCGCGATTATGCCCGCCCCGACGGCGAGCTCGGCTATTTCTCCAAGCAATTCGCGGTCTATGGCCGCGAGGGCGAGCCGTGCAGCTGCGGCGGCACGGTCGAACGCTATGCCGAAGGCGGCCGCTCGACTTTCTGGTGCCCGAAATGCCAGAAATGATTGACCGCCACGCCCGTTCTGCGTAAGGCGCACGGCTTCCGGGGCCGGGAGGTATCTCCCGCCCTTTCTTATTTACAGATCAGAGGGCTTCATGGCGAACACGCCACAGGCGAAAAAGCGCATCCGTCGTAACGCCGCGCGGACCATCGTGAACGGCAACCGCACCGGTCGCATCCGCACCTTCGTCAAGAAGGTCGAGAGCGCTTTGGAAGCGGGCGACAAGGCTGCTGCGACCGCTGCCATGGCTGCGGTTCAGCCCGAGCTGATGCGTGGCGTCGCCAAGGGCGTGCTGCACAAGAACACCGCCAGCCGCAAATTCTCGCGTCTGACCAAGCGCCTCTCCGCGCTGGCCTAATCCCGCTCGGGATACGCAATGATGGATCGCCCGTCGGACACGCGTCCGGCGGGCTTTTTGTCGTGCGCGGCGCTCGCGTGGCTTCTTGATCGATTTTATAGCGCCGTGATAACTCCTATCGGGGAACGTTGCGCGAACGCTTTTGGCAGACAAAACCGCAAAGGCGCGGTTTACCGCGATTCGCAGAACCTTCATCAAAGTGTCACGTGGAAAATACCCTGAATTCATAAGGTTGTGAGATTTTTGACGCGAAACCTTCGCGCAATCCGAGTCAACCGGGTATATTTAGAAAATGTGACAGGTCAGGCCCTTGCTCGACTCGCTGCGATCTTCATAAATGGCCATCCGCCGCGGGCGATGTTTCTGGCCCGCGACTCACTTTGAATAGCAAACGTCAGACGGATTGTGATTCCGCCTGGGGGGAAGTTTGTCTGTCGTAATTTGAGCGGCGCGGGGGTTCCCCGCGGTTCGCAATGCAAGGGTTTTGGCGTGGTCTTGACGGTGAACAGGGGGGTAGGCGCGCACGATACCGACTTTGCCCGCGGGCAGGACGAGACCGTCGCGCGCGCCTGGAACACGGTGCGCACGCATCTGCGCGAATCGGCCGGGGTGCGGTTGTTCGATCAATGGCTCAAGCCGATCGCGCTCGTCGCGGGCACCGACCCCGAAACGGTGCGGCTCGCTTTGCCCTCGGCGTTCATGACGAATTGGGTGCGCAACCATTACGGCGACCGGTTGCTGCAGGAGTTCCGCGCGCTGATCCCGGGCGTGCGCAGCGTGACGATCGAGACCGGGATCGCCGCGGCGACGCCGCAAGTGCTCAAGGTCGAGCCCGCGCCCGAGCCGGTCGCAGCAACCGCGACCGCGCCGGTGGTGATCGCCGAGCGCCCGACGCTCGACCCGCGCTTCACCTTCGACCGCTTCGTCGTCGACGCCTCGAACCGCGTCGCCTTCAACGCCGCCAAGGCGCTGGCCGAGCCCGGCGTGCCGCGCTTCAGCCCGCTGTTCCTCCACAGCGGCACGGGGCAGGGCAAGAGCCATCTGATGCACGCGATCGCCGCCGCATACCTCGCTGCAGTGCCCGAGGCGCGCGTGCTGATGATGTCGGCCGAGCGCTTCATGTTCGATTTCGTCCAGGCGCTGCGCAACCGCGACACGCACAGTTTCAAGCTGCGGCTGCGCTCGGCCGATCTGCTGCTGGTCGACGATCTCCAGTTCATCGCCGGCAAGGATTCGACGCAGGAAGAGTTCTTCCACACGATCAACGAAGTGATGGGCGCGGGCAAACGCCTCGTCATCTCCGCCGACCGCTGCCCGCAGGGGCTCGACGGGGTCGAGGCGCGGATCATGTCGCGGCTGTCGTGCGGCTTGGTCGCCGATATCAAGAATTCCGACCTCGCGCTGCGCCGTGCGGTGCTGACGCGCAAGCTGCTCGACATGCCCGGCGCGAAGGTGCCGGGAGAAGTGCTCGACCTGCTCGCCGCGCGGATCACCGCGAGCATCCGCGACCTCGAGGGCGCGCTCAACCGCGTCGTCGCCTATGCGCAGCTCACCGGGGTCGAGGTCGACCTAGAATTCGCCGTGGCGACCTTGGGCGACGTGCTGCGCGGGGCCGAGCGCCGCGTGACGATCGACGAGATCCAGAAGGCGGTCTCGGCGCATTTCGAGCTGAAGCCGGTCGATCTCGTCTCGGCGCGCCGCGCGGTGGTGGTGGCGCGTCCGCGCCAGATCGCGATGTACCTCGCCAAGCGCCTGACGACGCGCTCGCTGCCCGAGATCGGCCGCAAGTTCGGCGGGCGCGACCATTCGACCGTGATCCATGCGGTGCGCCGGATCGAGGAACTGCGCGACACCGATCGCGAGATCGACACCGCGGTGCGCGTGCTGCTGCGCGAGCTCGAGGGATAGCGATTTCGCGCGAATTCCGGTATGGCAGCGCCACTAGCGGAGACAGGCGATGCAGTTGGCGAAGTGGGGCGACGACTTCGCGGTCCGTTTGCCCAAGGAAATGGTCGAGGCGCTCGCGGTCGAGCTCGGCGAGGAGCTCGATGTGCGCGTCCAGAACGGCTCGCTTCGTATTCGCCGCAAGCGGACGCGCGAGGACGTTCTGGAAAGCTTGAAGCGGTTTCAGGGCTGGATGCCCGAAGACTTCACGTTTGACCGCGAAGAGGCAAATGGCCGGTAGTGCGTTCGACAGTAACGTTCTGCTGTATTTGGTAGCGGTCGATGACCAAAAGGCCGCACGGGCGCGCGATTTGGTGGCTGACGGCGGTACGATCAGCGTCCAGGCGCTCAACGAAATCGTCAATGTTGGACGCCGCAAGCTGAAGATGCCGTGGCCGGAGCTCGACGCGCTTTTGGACGAGCTCAAGGACCTATTAAGCCTTGTGCCAGTCGATCTCGAGACGCACGAGACCGCGTGCCGCCTCGCTCAGCGATATAAACTCGCATTTTACGACGCAGCGATCGTCGTAGCGGCGCTGCTCGCCGACTGCGACACACTCTGGTCCGAGGACATGCACGACGGCCTCGTCATCGACGGCCGTCTGACGATCCGCAACCCGTTCGCCGCTTAGACCTGCAGCCCCACTGCCGCCTGCGCCTTGGCGAGCGTCGGCGCCGCCAGCACCGCCGCGCGCGCCGCGCCGTCAGCTAGCACCGCGCTCACCGCCGTCCGGTCCGCCAGCAACCCCGTCAACCGCTCGCGGATCGGCGACAGGGTCGCGACCGCGAGGTCGGCGAGCGCCGGCTTGAACGCGCCGAAGCCTTGCCCCGCGAACTGCCCCAGCACCGCGTCGGGCGTGCTCCCTTCGAGGGCTGCATAGATCGTCACGAGGTTCTTCGCCTCGGGCCGCTCGGCGAGCCCCGCGGCTTCGCCCGGCAGCCCGTCGGCGTCAGACTTGGCCTTGCGGAACTTGCTCGCGATCAGCTCGTCCGAATCTACCAAATTGATCCGCGACGCATCGCTCGGGTCCGACTTCGACATCTTGGCGCTCGCATCGCGCAAGCTCATGATGCGCGGCGCGGCCTTCGAGACCAGCGGCTCGGGCAGCGCGAAGGTGTCGCCATAGTCGGTGTTGAACTTGATCGCGATGTCGCGCACCAGTTCGAGATGTTGCTTCTGGTCGTCGCCTACGGGCACATGCGTCGCCTGATAGAGCAAGATGTCGGCGGCCTGCAGCACCGGATAGGTGAACAGCGCGACGCTCTGCGTCTCGCCCTTCTTGCCGGCCTTGTCCTTCCACTGCGTCATCCGGCTGAGCCAGCCCATCCGCGCTGTCCCGCCCAGGATCCAGTGGAGCGCCGAATGCGCCGGCACGCGCGCCTGGTTGAACAGGATCGAACGCTGCGGGTCGATCCCGCAGGCGAGCAGCGTCGCCGCCATCTCGGTGGTGTGCGCGTTGAGTTCCGCGGGGACGACCGGCTGCGACAGCGCGTGGAGGTCCGCCAGGAAGAACAGGCATTCGTCGCCCGCCGTCATCGCATCCTGCATCGCCACCCACTGGCGGATCGCGCCGAGATAATTGCCAAGGTGGAGGTTGCCGGTGGGCTGGATGCCGGAGAGGACGCGCATGGGTTATTCCTGAACGGGTGTGGAGGTCGCGCCGCGCTTGCGCAGCAACGCCTTGATGTCGGCGATGCGATACGCGCCGGTGAGGAAGCACGCCACGCCATAGACCGCGCTCCCTGCGCCGACCAGCACGCCGAGCGCGGCATAGCGCACGATCAGCGCACCCCCGAGATAGGGATCGAGCAGCCGCTCGAACGCATAGATCGTCGCCCCCATCAGCAGCGCCGCCAGCAGCAGCCGCGGCACCTTGCGGCGAAGCCCCGCATCGGCGACGAAATGCCCGCGCGCGGCGAGCGTGCGGTACAACATCGCCACGTTGACCGTGGAGGCGAGCGCCGTCGCCAGCGGCGGCCCGACATGGCCGATCAGCGGGATCAGGATGAGGTTGCCGACGATGTTGACGCCGATCGAAATCATCGCATAGCGCACCGGCGTCCTGGTATCGCCGCGTGCGTAATAGCCCGGCGTCAGCACCTTGACGAGCACATAGGACGGCAGCCCGATCGAGAAGGCGCTCAGCGCCCAGCCGCAGCGCGTCGCGTCGAGCGCGGTGAAATGGCCGTATTGGAAGAGCCCGCGGACGATCGGCTCGGCGGCGATCAGGAAGGCGATCGTCGCGGGGAGCGTGAGGAACAACGCGAGCTCGATCCCGCGATTCTGCGTCTCCATTGCGGCTGCGTCCTGCCCCGAGGACAGCAGCCGCGAGATCGTCGGCAGCAGGATCGTGCCGAGCCCGATCCCGATCAGCCCGAGCGGAAGCTGGTTCAATCGGTCGGCATAATAGATGTAGGTGATCGAGCCCGAGGCGAGCAGGCTGCCGGCAAGCGAGGTCGAGATCAGCAAATTGATCTGCGACGCGCCCGCGCCCGCCGCGGCGGGGACGATCAGCCGCAGCATCTCGCGCACGTCGGCGTCGAGCCGCGGCATCCGCAGCCGCATGTCGACGCCCGCGCGGTGGCAGGCAAGGATCAGCCACGCGAGCTGCAGCACGCCGCCGACGGTGACGGATATCGCCTGGACGCGCGCGGTCTCATATTCGTCGGCGCCGTGGAAGAACCAGAGGCCAGCGATCATCGCGAGGTTGAGCAGGATCGGCGCGGCGGCGTTGACCCAGAATTTGTCGAGCGAGTTGAGGATTCCGCCCAGCAACGACGCGAGTGAGATCAACGCGAGATAGGGAAGCGTGATCCGCGAGAGCATGACGGCGAAGGCGAACTGCTCATGGCTCGGATGCTGGCGCGCGAAGCCGCCCGACAGCAGATAGGTGATCGGCCAGGCGGCGAGCAGCATCGCGACCGTGAAGACGATCAGCACCGGCAGCAGCACGGCGAGCGCGCGCTCGGCAAAGGCGTAGCCGGCGGGAAGACCCTCGGGCCCGGCGGCCTTCTTGTTGAACAACGGGATGAAGGCGGCCGAGAAGGCGCCCTCCGCGAACAGCGCGCGGAACATGTTGGGCAAGCGGAAGGCGACGCCGTTGAACGCGTCCGACGCGAACCCCGCACCGACATAGCGCGCGGCGAGCGAATCGCGCAGCAAGGCGAGCACCCGGCTGACGAGCGTCAGCCCGCCGACCGAGCCAAGGGATTTGACGAGGTTCATTGCGCCATCAGCCCCACACCCATTTCGTCACCCCGGACTTGTTCCGGGGTCCACCGGGCCGCGCGCCCATCGGCGGCAAGAGTGCGGCGCGGTGGACCCCGGGACGAGCCCGGGGTGACGCGCATGGCGATCAGGCCGTACCGAACGCGCCCGAGGCTTCGCCGGCTTCCTGCTGCTGCAGGAATACCGCGCCGAAATCGATCGGCTCGAGCAGCAGCGGCGGGAAGCCGCCGTCGCGCACCGCATCGGCGAGCACGCGGCGCGCGAACGGAAAGATCAACCGCGGCGCTTCGGCCAGCAGGAAGGGCTGGAGATGCTCGAGCGGGAAGTTGCGCAGCCCGAACAGCCCGGCATAGGACAGGTCGACGAGGAACGCGACGGTACCCTCGGCCTCGGCCTTGACTTCGATCCGCAGGACGATCTCGTAGACGTCCTCGCCGACCTGCGCCGAGGCGATGTTGAACTGCACGTCGATCGCGGGCGGCGTCGGGTTCTGATAGATTGCCGGTGCATTGGGATTCTCGAACGAGAAGTCCTTGACATATTGCGAGATCAGACCCGCCGCCGGGGTGGTGTCGGCCCCGTTCGCCAGCGGCTCGCCGCCGACCGTGGTGGAGATGAAGCCGTCATCCTGCTCGCTCATGGAACTCGTCCTTGCTTTGGCCGTATAGTCGCCACAGCGTTGTGGCATGGAAGGCGCGCGCCTAGCAGGGGGTGGGACCGAGTTCAACTCATCGCCCACCGCCTCGGCAGCACCCGCGTACAATCACGTCGTTTGAAACATCGGCCAATTATGCCTATGTACCCTGTCTAGTGAAAGCCCCGGAGGCCGCGTGTTCCTGATTGTTATCCTCGCGATGGTCGCCGGTTTCCTGGCGCTGCGTCTCTATATGGTGCTCGGCAAGCGCACCGGGCATGAGCAGCCCTTGCCCAAGCCCGCCGAAGACCGCGCGCCGCTGACTCTCGTGCAACGCCCGACCGAAATGGCCGCCGAAAGCCGCGAGCCGGCCAGCCGCCTGGTCGAACCCAAGGCCGAGGCCGGCATCCGTGCGATCATCGCCGGCGATTCCGCGTTCGACGTGGCGCGTTTCCTCGAGGGATCCAAGGCGGCATACCGCATGATCCTCGAGGCGTTCTGGAAGGGTGACGAGACCGAACTCGGCTGGCTCGCCGAGGACGAGGTACGCGACGCCTTCGCCGCCGCGATCGCGGCGCGCAACACCGCGGGCCACGTCCTCGAGAACCGGCTGGTTTCGATCGAGCGCGCGGTGATTTCCGACGCGACGCTCGAGGGCAAGCTCGCGCGCATCACGGTGCGCTTCGACGCCGATATCGCCGCGGTGACGCGCGATGCCGAGAACACCGTGATCGCCGGCTCGATGAGCGACGCGGTCGAGACGCACGACGTGTGGACCTTCGCACGGACGCTCAAGAGTAGTGATCCGAACTGGAAGCTCGCCGACACCGACGAGGCGTGATCCCGGTGGTGGGGGGATTTCGCTTTCCGGTCCCGGCGCTTGGCCGGGGTCGCCGGTTCGGCGTGACGGCGCTCGCCTTCGCGCTGGCCGCATGCGGTGGCGGGCAGATCGAGCGCCCGCGCCCGATCGGCACCGGCCAGGCCCCGGCGCGCCGGCCAACCCCGGCGACGCCGATCGCGCCGGCGCAAGCCGTCACCGTCGCCGGGCCGACCGCGCGCAGCGCCGGCATCATCGCCGGCCCGCCGCTCTACACGCTGCCGATCGACGATGCGCAGGCCGAACGCGCGCTGGTCGCGTTTCGCGCGAGCTGCCCGTCGCTGCAACGCCGTCCCGATGCCAGCGGCCTGACGCAGGGGGCCGATTGGCAACCCGCCTGCGCCGCCGCGTCCAGCGTCCGTCCGGGTGGCGCGCGCGCCTTCTTCGCGCAATATTTCGAGGCGGTGCAGGTCGGCGACGGCAAGGCGTTCGCCACGGGCTATTACGAGCCCGAGATCCGCGGGTCGCGCGACCGGCGGCGCGGCTATGACGTCCCGATCTATGGCCGCCCGGACGATTTGGTCGATGTCGATCTCGGCCTGTTCAGCGATACGCTCAAGGGCAAGAAGATCCGTGGCCGGGTCAACGGCAAGAGCTTCGTGCCCTATGACGACCGCACCGCGATCGAAGCGGGCGCGCTCGACGGCCGCGCGCCGGTGATCGCCTGGGCGGCCGACCCGATCGACCTGTTCTTCCTGCAGGTGCAGGGCTCGGGACGGCTGCGGCTGCCCGATGGCGGTGTGATGCGGATCGGCTATGAGAGCCAGAACGGCCGCGACTACACCGGTATCGGCGCCTTGATGAAGAAGCGCGGTCTGCTCGCGCCGGGGCAGAGCTCGATGCAGGGCATCACCGGCTGGCTGCACGACCATCCCGAGGAAGGCCGCGCGATCATGCGCGAGAATAAGAGCTACGTCTTCTTCCGCGAAATGGCCGGCCCGCCGCTGGGCGCACTCGGCATCGCGGTCGTCGGCGGGGTGAGTGCTGCGGCCGATCCGCATTTCGTGCCGCTCGGCGCTCCGGTCTTGTTGTCGATGGACCGTGCCGATGCGAGCCGCCTGTGGATCGCGCAGGATACCGGCGGCGCGATCAAGGGCGCGAACCGGATCGACACCTTCTGGGGCGCCGGCGCCGACGCGGCGGCGATCGCGGGCGGGATGGCGGCGCGCGGCACCGCGTTCCTGCTGCTCCCGGTCGGCACGCTGCAGCGCCTGGGTGCTGCGACGGCGGGCTGATCGCGATGGGATCGCGTCCGCTCCGCCCCGAAGAAGCGGCGCTCTGGGCGCGGGTGATGGCGGGGGTTCGCCCCTTGCGTGCGGTCGCGCCGACGGCGAAGGCCGTGCCGATCGCACCCGTCGTCGCGCGCAGGCCCGCCCTGCCGGCGCGCCCCCCTGAAAAACCCGTGCCGTCGTTCGAAGCGCTCTTGGGCAAGGGGACGCTCGGCGCGATGCCCGCGCCGGGGCGCAAGCGCGTCTCGATCGCCGCGCCGCCAAAACCCCCGAGCAACACGCTCGACGGCAGCTGGGACCGGCAATTGTCCCGCGGCCTCGTCTCGCCCGACCGCACGATCGATCTCCACGGCCATACGCTGCATTCGGCCTATGATCTGCTCGACGCCGCGCTCGATACCGCGATCCGCGCGGGCGACCGCGTCATCCTGCTCGTCACCGGCAAGCCGCCGCGTCCGACCAGCGAGCGTCCGCACGCGCGCGGTGCGATCCGCGCCGCGACCGGCGATTGGCTTGCCGGATCGCGTCACGCGGGTGCGATCGCGGCGGTCCGCGGCGCGCATCCGCGCCATGGCGGTGCGGGGGCATTATATATTGTGCTCAAACGTTTGCGGGCGTCGGAAAACTCTTAACCTTTTGCTGGCACGGTATCGCCGAGCCCGTGCACGCGCCGGGCAGGGAGCCGCGCACCACCGCAATGAACGAGGTCACGCTCAAAGGTCGCGCGGTCGTATTTGCGATCTGCGCCGGGGCGGTGGCTTTCTTCCTCGCGTTGCTCGCCACGTCGGCGGGGGGCATTCAGCTCGATAACGTCGCCTCCGCGCTGATCCCGGCGGTGGTTTGCGCCGCGATGTGCTGGGCGTCGGCCGAGCGCAGCGTCGCGGGCACCGCCGGCGCGATCGATGCGGCGATCGAACGCCTGGCGCAGGCCGCGCACGGCGATCTCGCCAGCGCGATCCCGGCCGAGATCGGCGAGACCGTGCCGCAACTGGCGCGCGCGATGCACGGCCTGTTCGCGCAGATGAGCGCCAATCTCGACAGCGTCCACCGGCTCGCCATGTTCGATCCGGTCACCGGGCTGGCCAATCGCAGCAACTTCCGCGCGACGTGCGAACGCATGCTCGAGCCCGGCGGCGCGGCGGGGCAGGACGCGGCCGCGGGTGCTTTGTTCTTCATCGATCTCGATCGGTTCAAGGTCGTCAACGATACGATGGGCCATGCCTGTGGCGACGCGCTGCTGGGGATGGTCGCGAACCGTTTGCGGGTGGTCGCCGAGGGCATCGCCTTCGACCCCGGTGCGCCGCCCCCGCTGATCGGTCGCCTCGCGGGAGACGAGTTCACGATGTTCGCGCCTGCGATCCGCGATTCGGCCGAGGCGGCGCAGGTTGCGCGCGACATGCTGCGCGCGCTCGCCGAGCCGTTCGAGCTCGGCGGCACCGAGGTCGGCATCGGCGCGTCGATCGGCATGGCGCTGCGGCCGCAGCACGGCGTGACGCTGACCGACCTGATGCGCGCCGCCGATGCCGCGATGTACCACGCCAAGGGCAGCGGGCGCGGTCGGGCCGAGCCGTTCAGCGTCGAACTCGCCGCGCGAATCGCCGAACGCGCGACGCTCGAAGGCGATCTGCGCGAGGCGATCGACCGCGCCGAATTCGCCTTGGTCTTTCAGCCGCAGATCAGCGTCGAGCAGGGCCGGATCGTCGCCGCCGAGGCGCTCCTGCGCTGGCGGCATCCGCGCGAGGGGCTGCGCTTGCCGCTGACCTTCCTCGACTGCGCCGAGGAAACCGGCATGATCGTCGATATCGGCGACTGGGTGGTCGATTCGGTCGCCGAGACGATCGCGCGCTGGAGCCGCATCGGGATCGAGCAGCGGCTCGCGGTCAATGTCTCGCCGCGGCAGATCGACCATGCCAGCTTCTTCCACGGCCTGCGCGCCGCGTTGCGCAAGGCGCACGCGCCGGCGCGACTGCTCGAGCTCGAGATCAGCGAGACGCTGGCGATGCAGTGCAGCGAAGAGGTGATCGCGGCGATCGCGCAGCTCCGCGCCGACGGCGCGACGATCGCGATCGACGATTTCGGCACCGGCTATTCGAACATCGCGCGGCTGCGCGCGCTGCCGATCGATCGGATCAAGCTCGACTGCAGCCTGATCGCGCTCGTCGCCGATGACACCACCGCGCGGACGATGGCGCACGCCCTGGTCGGCGTGATCCACGCACTCGGCTGCGAGGCGGTCGCCGAAGGGGTCGAGACGCAGGCGCAGGTCGAGATCCTCCGCGTCATCGGCTGCGACGTGATGCAGGGCTATGCGATCGCCGCGCCGATGGAAGAATCGGCGTTCGTCGCGTGGAGCCGCGGCAGCCTGGGCCGCGCCGATGGCGAGGCGGCGGTGCTCGCGGGGGGCAGTCGCCGCGGGTGAGTAAACCGCTGCGCTGCGTTCAGCGCTTCACGCCGCGCAGCATCTGCCAGACCTTCATCCCGCCGGTCGGCTTGGCCACGCCGTCGAGCCGCTCGGCGCGCACGATCGTCACCGGTTTCGCCATCATCTGACCCTTGAATGCGCCGTCGCCGCCCGGCAGCGTCGGCAGCGCGAGCATCTTCTTGACGATATCCATCCCGGCGATGACGCGCCCGAACGCGGCATAGCCGACGAACCCCGGCCGCGCGTCGAGCGACGGGTTGGCGCCGACCATGATCGAGAAATTGCCCGAGCCCGAATCGCTCCGTTCATAGCGCGCCATCGAGAGCGTCCCGTCGAGATGCTTGATGCCGGTCTTGTTGGTCGGCTCGAGCGGGACGACGCCGAGCATGCGGTGCGAATCGGTCCCGATCCCGCCTTGCACGAAGCCGGTAGTGGGTGCGGTCTTGCGCCGCGTCGCACGGTAGAAGCTGGTGCCTTCGAAGCGCCCGTCGTCGACATAAGCGAGGAAATTGGCGACCGTACCCGGCGCATGCCGCGCGTCGAGCGCCACGACGATCGGCCCGGCGGCGGTGACGAAGCGCACCCGTACGATCGCCGGCTCGCGCGGGGCGGCGGCGGGGGAGGCGCCCGCCATCACGCCCGTACCCGCGACCGCCAGCGCCATCAAACCCAGTCGAAACCGCATACTCTCGAACCTTCTCGTCGTCCCGGCCTGCCGACAGGCCCAAGCCGCGGCGATACAGGCCCGTGGCGCTCGCGCAACCGTGCAGGGGCGCACCGCCCCGGCGGCTTGGTGAACGCTCCATAAATGGCGCATTCCGGACACGTTCAGACCGACTCGGATACATCATGCAACAAGCTAGCCCGCTGATGCGTTATTTGGCGATGCACGGGGAATGCTTGGAATGAGGAGATACGAGATGAACAGCCTGATGAAGAAGATCGGTCTCGGCCTCGCCCTTGGCGCGACCGCATTGACTGCAGCAGCCCCCGCCGAAGCACAGCGCTGGGGCGGGTATCGTGGCCATGGCGGCTATTATCGCGGCGGTGGCGGCGCCGGCACCGCGGTGGTCGCCGGCATTGCCGGGCTCGCGGTCGGCGCGGCGCTCGCGTCGAACAGCAACCGCGGCTATTATCGCGACCGCGGCTATTACGACGGCGGTTACTATCGTGACCGCGGCTACTATCGTGGCTATTACGCCGAGCCGTATTACGAGCCGCGCTGCTTCATCGAGCGCCGCTGGGACGGCTATTACGATCGTCCGGTCAACGTCCGCGTCTGCCGCTAAACCGGCGACTGTGTGATGCGATGCGGCGCGGGACTTCGGTTCCGCGCCGTTTTCGTGTCTGGCGTGGGGAAGCATTTTGCGTCATGAGCCCGGATCATGACCGACACAGATCAGACCCCCGACCGCCTGTCCTCCAACCCGCGCAGCCCGCATTATGACGAGGCGGCGCTCGCGCGCGGGATCGGCATCCGCTTCAAGGGCCAGCAGCGCCACGACGTCGAGGAATATAGCCGTTCCGAGGGCTGGATCCGCGTCGCGCTCGGCAAGAAGGTCGACCGCCACGGCCAGCCGCTGACGCTCAAGCTGTCGGGCGAGGTCGAGGCGTGGTTCGAGCGGCCGGCCGAAGGCGGCGATAGCACCGAAGGCTGATTGGGCGCTAAAAGCCCCTCCCCTTTAGGGGAGGGGTTGGGGTGGGGAAGTGACTGCGGTCGTTGGTCTCGGTGAGACCTCCCCCACCCCCAGCCCCTCCCCTGAAGGGGAGGGGAGTAAGACGTCGCTGTACCAACCGCGCGACTACGTCGCGGTACCAACACAGGCTGACCCGCCCTTCCGTCATCCCCGCGAAAGCGGGGATCCCGCTTCTTGTCCTGCCGGAAACGAAGAAGCGGGACCCTCGCTTTCGCGAGGGTGACGGGGTTAGATCAGTGCACGAACCGCGCGACGACGTCGCGGTACCAGCACAGGCTGACCCGCCTTTCCGTCATCCCCGCGAAAGCGGGGATCCCGCTTCTTGCCCTGCCGGAGAAGAAGCGGGACCCTCGCTTTCGCGAGGGTGACGGGGTTAAATCAGTGCACGAACCGCGCGACCACGTCGCGGTAGCTCCGCGACACCTTCACCTGCGCGTTCGACTGCAGCACCAGGAAGCATTCGCCATTGGTGTGCGGCTTCACTTCCTTGACCAAGTCGAGATTGACGATCGTCGAGCGATGCACGCGCTGGAAGCGGCGCGGATCGAGCCGCTTCTCCAGATCCTTCATCGTCTCGCGCAGGATCAGCGTGTTGTCGCCGGTGTAGATGCACATGTAATCGCCCGCGGCGTCGATCCGCTCGATCGTGTCGACATCGACGCGGAAGATCTGCCCACGATCCTTGATGTTGATCAGCTTCTCGAAGCGATTGGCCGAAACCTGCTCGCCGCCATCGGCGAGGTTCTCGACCGAATCGGGCGCGATCTCGGCGATCACTTCCTTCAGCCGATCGACTTCCTCGACCCCGCGCTTCTCGGTCAGCCGCTGGCGCACGCGGTCGAGCGTGTCGGCGAGGCGCGATTCTTCGACCGGCTTCATCAGATAATCGACCGCGTCGGTCTCGAACGCCTTCAAGGCATGGTCGGAATAGGCGGTGACGAAGACGAACAAGGGCGGCTCGACCTCCATCAGCCCCTGAACGACCGAGAAGCCGTCGAATCCCGGCATCTGGATGTCGAGAAAGACCAGATCGGGCTTGTGCGTCTTGATCGCGCGGATCGCCTCGCGACCGTTCATGCAGGTATCGACGATTTCCACGTCTTCATGGGCGGCAAGGCGCAGGGCGAGCCCTTGCGTAGCTAGTTTTTCGTCGTCGACGAGGATGGTGCGGATCGTCATGCAAACTCTTTCTTCGGTTCCTCGAGCTGGAACGGGATTTCAATCTCGACCCCGAAACCGCCCCCCGGGATCGATCGCGTCTCGAATCTATGGTCCGGCCCGTAAGCCTGGGCCAGTCTCTCCCTGATATTGGCAAGGCCAACCCCGGTTGAAAGAGCCTGGCTTGGAGAAACGCTCTGCCGCGCCTTGGTTTCGTTCAAGCCGGGGCCGGTGTCGGATACGACGATCTGCACCCGATCCCCGGTGAGCCGCGCCGTAACCGCGATTTCGGCGCCATCTTCCTGGGGGGTCACTGCGTACTTGATCGCGTTTTCGACGAGCGGCTGGAGCAGCAGCGACGGCAGCCGCGCCTTGGCGACGCGCGCGTCGACGTCGAAGCTCGGCCGGAGCCGCTCCTCGAAGCGCATCTTTTCGATTTCGAGATAGAGTTTCAGCGTCTCGAACTCCTGCTGCACGGTGACGTGCGCGGTCGGTTCGTTGGCGAGCGTGTAGCGCAGGAACGACGACAGCCGCCCGAGCATCGCATTGGCGCGCTCGGTTTCCTTCAGCAGCACCAGCGTCGAGATCGAATTGAGCGTGTTGAACAGGAAATGCGGGTTGAGCTGGTAGCGCAGCATCGCGAGCTGCGCCGAAGAGGCGGTGTTCTCGAGCGTGGCGAGCTGGTCGATCTGATCCTCGACGATCAGATAGAAATTGATGCCGAAATAGAGCGCGGTCCAGCCGGCGAGCACGGTGAAGTTGAGGAAGATCGTGCCGAGCACCAAGCTGATATTGAGCCCGGGGCTCTGCAGCTTGATGAACGAGAACGAAAACGCATCGAGCACCGCGTAGAGCAACGTCGCCGCGGCAAGCGTGATGATCGTCAGGATCGCCATCGCGAAGCGCGGCTGGCGGCGGTAGTAATTGTACACCGTCGCGAGCAGCAGCGTGATGCTGTAGCCGACGATCGATTCGATCACGACCGGCACCACCACCGACACGTCGGCGGCGTTCGATACGCTCGAGACGCCGCGCAGGATCAGATAGCCGGTCCAGCCGGCGGCCTGCAGGGTCCAGAAAGCGCGGCCCTTATCTTCGAAGAAGGGCCGCGAGAAGATCGCTGGTCGGGTGAAGAGCGGCATGCGCGGGGTCTTAGCCCGGCTGGGCGCAATGCGCAAAGTGGGGTATCAAGCGGCAACCGCCCAATGACGCGGCGCCTCCCCTCCCTGGAAGGGAGGGGCTGGGGGTGGGTCGGCCTGGGGCGGTGTGCCGCTCTCCAACGGACCGACCCACCCCCGCCCCCTCCCTTCCAGGGAGGGGAGGAAGAAGTAGGAGAGAGACACCATGAACGACCAGCCCGACCGCGCGCAGTTCACCGCGATGGAACACGGCACCCAGGCCGACTGGGGAATCATCGCCGGCCATTTCGGCCAGTTCGCCAGGACGCTCCCGAGCCGCGTGCTGACCCACCTCAAGCTGCTCGACGGTGATTATGGCGGCTTCCCGGTCGATCGGCTCGAACATTCGCTCCAGACCGCGACGCGCGCGCACCGCGACGGCCGCGACGAGGCCTATGTCGTGATGGCGCTGCTCCACGACATCGGCGACACGCTCGGCACCTACAACCATCCCGAGATCGGGGCGGCGATGCTGCGCCCGTTCGTGTCGGAGGAGATCCACTGGATCGCCAACACCCACGGCGTGTTCCAGGGCTATTATTTCTTTCACTATATCGGCGGCGACCGCGACCTGCGCGAGCAATATCGCGGCCATCCGCATTTCGAGGCGTGCGCCGAGTTCTGCGAGAAATACGATCAGGCGGCGTTCGACCCGGCGTATGAGAGCGCGCCCTTGGCGTTCTTCGAGCCGATGGTCGGCCGCGTCTTCGCGCGGCCGATCCAGTCGCTCTACGCCAAGGCGGCCGACGCGCCGGCCTGATTGCCCGCTCGTCGCGAGTGACAAAAAAGGCCGCCGTCCTTCCGGACGGCGGCCTGATTTTTGTGGAAACGCGCGAAGCTTAGAAGCTGAAGCGCGCGCCGAGGCGGATCGAGTAGAGCGACGAACCGTTCACGGTGATCAGCTGATCGGCCAGGAACGAGTCGCTGTTGGGTGCCGAATAGACATACTGTCCGCACGCATTCCCGTTCGCCGCCTTGCACGCCACCTTGGTGACGACGTCGGTGTACGGGAAGAAGTTGCGCAGCTGCTCGCCCCATTTGTGGTTGAGCAGATTGGGCAGGTTTTCGATGTCGGCGAACACCGAAATCCGCGACTTGCCGACGAAGGTCGGCAGTTCCTGCTCGAGATGGAGATCGATCTTCGAGAACCACTTCGAGTTGAACGCGTTCCGCGGCGCGATCTTGCCGCGATACTTGCTCAGGCCGGTCGAGTTGATGATCTGATCGATCCGGGTCGCGGTTGCCGCGTCGGCGTAGCTGACCTTGGGATCGTTGATCCCGGTCGGCACGTAGAACAGGAAGCGGCTGGTATTGCCTGCGGTACCGAACACCGCGCTGCGACCCAGCGTCGTGCCCGTCCCGTTGGCGACGTCCTGCATCGTGTAGCTGTACGGCGAGCCGATGCGGGTTTCGCCGAACAGGCTGATCGTCGTCTTATAGTCGCGGTAGAAAGCGTGCTGATACCCCAGGCTGTAGTGGAACGAGTAGCGCACCTCGTCATTCGAATGGCCGAACGCACCGCTGTTGGCGTCATAATATGCGGTGTTGCCGTAGTTCGACGATGCGATCGACGAGGTCACCGCTGCCTGATCCCACACGTCCTGGTAGGTGAAGCTGCCATAGGCCTCGAGACCGAAGTCCCACTTCTTGGCGAGGCTGACGACGCCGATATAGCCGTGGCCGCGCGTGGTGTTGCCGAGGATGGTGTCGGCGTTGCCCGAGGCACCGCCTTGGCTGGCCGGCGTCAGATCCTGATAGCGCTGGCGGCCGTCGGGCGTCAGCGCATTGGCGCCGAGCACCGGGACGGCGCGGCCGTCGCGGTACAGGATCGCCTGCTTGGTCTTCGAGATCAGCGCGCTGCCGGTCAGGATCCAGTGGTTGCCGAGCGGCCCGAGGTTGAAGTCGTTGCTCGCGGTCAACGACCCGCGCCACTGCGACGGGATCTTGAAGGTGGGCGAGAGCGCCGCGACCGGAGCGTTCTGGGTGCCCGCCAGCGCCGCCGTCGCACCGGCCGGAACCTGGTTGAGGTTGACGTTCTGGAGGAACGCCGCGTTGGTGGCGGTGCTGGTCAGCACCGGCTGGACGCCGCTCGAGGAGAAGCTGTTGCCGATATAGACGTCGGGCGTGCCGCCGCCGAAGATGCCGACGCCGCCGTGCACGTTGAAGGTCCGCGTGACCTTATAGTCGAAGCCGACGCGCGGCTGGAGCAGGCCGCGGCCGCTGAGGAACGAGGTGTTGGCGAAGCCTTCGCGCACCACGAACGCCTGGTTGAGCAGCGGACGATCATGCCCGGCGAACAGGTCGTAGCGCACGCCCGCGGTCAGCGAGAGCGCCGACGACACGCGCCAGTCGTCCTGGATGCCGAAGGTGTGCGTCGCGTAGCTGAAGCGCGCCGCGGCGTCGTTCGGGTTGCCCGTCGTCGCGTTGGCATAGCCGAACTCCTGCGCGGTGCCGGCCTGGAAGGCGGCGATCGAGTCGAAGTAATAGGCGCCGTACGCACCCGACGAGATGCCGGTGCTGCCCGGGTTCGCGGTCTGGCCGATGAACAGGTTGTAGTTGTTGACGTGCTGATAGTCGTACAGCAGCCGCAGGTTATGCTGGCCGAGCGAGATGCGGATCACTTCCTGCGCGTCGAAGGTCTTGGTGCGCAGCACGTTGGTCTGCGCCGAGCCGAGCGGGCCGATCGCGAGGTAGGGAACGGTCGTGCCGGTCGAGTCGGTGCACGACGTGGCGTTCGAACCGACCGTGATCGCATTGGCGGCGCCGGCCGCGGTGCAGACCAGCGCGAGCGCCGACTTGCCGAGGATCGGGTTCTGGCCGCTCTTGTAATCCTTGTAGAGGATACGCGTTTCGGTCGAGATCGTCGGCGACCAGGTCGAGTTGAGCTGGGCGACGCCCGCCCAGACGCGGTTCGGCTTGACGTAGTCGTTCGACTGCGTCGACTGCGCGGTGGCGCTGTTGAAGCCGAGCGTGTTGATCGCATCCTTGGTGTAGATGCCGGTCAGCGACAGGCGCTGGCCGTCGGTGATGTTGGCGTCGATCCGGCCGACGATGCGATCGTCCTTATCGTCCTGGCTGGTCAGCTTGCCGCCGGCGCTCACGCCGTATTTGGTCTGCGCGATGCTGGCGATCTGGTCGAACTGCGCCTGGGTGATCGTGCTCGGCGTGATGTTGAACGGGTTGTTCGCGCGGACGCGCTCGGCCGAGACCATGAAGAACAATTTGTCCTTGATGATCGGGCCCGACAGCGTGGCGCCGAAATCCTTGCTGGTGAACTTGGGCTGGTTGGCGACGCCGGTCGGGTTCGAGATGTACGGCTTGAGGCGCGAGCCGGTCAGGCCGTCGGTCGTCTCGGTGAAGAAGCCGATGCCGTGGAACTGGTTGGTGCCCGACTTGAGGATGGCGTTGACGACGCCGCCCTGGAAGAAGCCTTCGCGGATGTCGTACGGCGCGACCTTGGTCTGGAATTCACCGATCGCGTCGATCGGGACCGGACCGCGGCGCGAGGGGAGCGCGTCGGGGTTGAGGCCGAAGCTGTCGCCGATCGGCACGCCATCGACGGTGAAGCGGTTGAAGCGCGGGTTGATGCCGGCGAAGGTGATCTGGCGGCCGGTCGACTGCGAGGTGTCGAGCGTCGCGAACGGGTCGCGGCGGATGAGATCGCGGATGTCGCGGTTGACCGAGGCGACCTTGGCGATGTCGTTCGCGTTGAGGATCGTCGTCGGACCGTAGCCGACCGAGCCCGCACCCTTCACGCGCGACGCGGTGACGATGATGTCGTTGCCCTGCGCCGGCGGCGCGATGTCGATCGGCAGGCTGAAGGTCTGCCCCGCGGTGGTGTAGATGTCGGTGACCTGCGACCCGCCCTGGTCGACGCTCACGGTGTAGGGACCGCCGGTGCGCAGGCCGTTCAGCGAGAAGGCGCCGTCGGCGGCGGTGACCGCGGTCGCGCGGGTGCCCGAGGGAACGTGCACGGCGGTGACGGTAGCACCCGGTACGGCGACGCCATTGTTGGTGACCTTGCCCTGGATGTTGGCGCTGGTTTCCTGCGCGCTGGCGGCAACCGGAATGGCAAGCGCAGCGATTGCTACGCCCAGATAAAGATTATGTCGCATGGTTGAGCCCCTGTTACCTGACGGCGGATAGTGCGACTGTCGCGTCGCTTGGCCGACCCCTTGGGCGACAATTATTTCTCTTCTGTTACAAAGCCACTTCTGTTTGGCATGTTCATGATTCAGTCAGAATGCGTTGCAAAATGGCATCACCCGGAAAGTTCCCGGCAAAGCGAAATATTACGACGCCGCCGCCACGATTTCCGCCCAGCCCGCTTCGTCGATCACGCTAACCCCTAGGTCGGCAGCCTTTTTCAGCTTCGAGCCTGCGCCGGGGCCGGCGACGACCAAGTCGGTCTTGGCAGAAACCGACCCCGCGACGCGCGCGCCGAGCGCTTCGGCCTGCGCCTTCGCCTCGTCGCGACTCATCGTCTCGAGACTCCCGGTGAACACCACGGTCTTGCCGCTGACCGGCGACTCGCGCGTCTGATGAACGACGTCGCGCGGCGTCACCTCGCGCAGCAGCGCATCGACGACTTCGCGATTGTGCGGCTCGGCGAAGAATTCGAGCAGCGCGTCGGCAACCTCGGGGCCGATCCCGGCGGTCTCGATCGCGTCGGCGAGCACGCGGCCGCGCCGCACGACGAACTTCGCCTCGGTCTCGCCGAGCGCGGGCAGCGTCGCTTCGCGCACCGCGAGGACGCGCTCGATCATCTCGGAAAACGCCGCCATCGACACATAGCGTCGCGCGAGGTCACGTGCGGTAATCTCGCCGACATGGCGGATGCCGAGCGCGAACAGGAAGCGATCGAGCCCGATCTCGCGGCGCAGCTCGATCGCGGCGAGCAACTTGTCGACGACGAGCTCGGACATCCGCTCGCGCGTCACCAGCGCCGCGCGGTGTTCGTGGAGGCGGAAGATGTCGGCGGGCGAGGCGATCAGCCCGTCGCGGAAGAACTCCTCGATCCGCACCAGCCCGAGGCCGCTGATGTCGTAGGCGTGGCGCGAGACGAAATGGATCAGCCGCTCGACGCGCTGCGCCGGGCAGATCAGCCCGCCGGTGCAGCGCACCACCACCTCGCCCTCGCCGCGCTCGGCGAGCGAGCCGCATTCGGGGCATTCGCTCGGAAAGACGAAGGCGGGGCGTTCCTCGTCGCGGGTGAGGACCTCGACGATCTGCGGGATGACGTCGCCCGCGCGCTGCAGCACGACGCGGTCGCCGACGCGCGCGCCGAGCCGCTCGATCTCGTCGGCATTGTGCAGCGTCGCATTGGTGACGACGACGCCGCCGACGGTGACCGGCGCGAGCCGCGCAACCGGGGTCAGCGCGCCGGTGCGGCCGACCTGGATGTCGATTGCGACGAGCGTGGTCTCGGCGCGCTCGGCGGGGAATTTGTGCGCGATCGCCCAGCGCGGGGTGCGCCCGACGGTGCCGAGCCGCGCCTGCCAGTCGAGCCGGTCGAGCTTGTAGACGACGCCGTCGATGTCGAACGGGAGGTCGGCGCGCTGGTGTTCGATGCCGCGATAGACCGCGAGGGCGGCGTCGGTCGTCGCGGCGCGCGCGAAGCCGCTCGCGATCGGAAAGCCCCAGGCGCGGATTGCTTCGATGTTGGCGCTCTGCGTGTCGCCAGGCAGCGCGCTGGTCTCGCCCCAGCCCCAGGCGAAGAAGCGCAACGGCCGCGTCGCGGTGACCGCGGCGTCCTTCTGGCGCAGCGACCCGGCGGCGGCGTTGCGCGGGTTGGCGAACTGGCGCGCTTCCTTGCCGGCGGCCTCGGCCTCGGCGAGCAGGCGGGCGTTGAGGCCGGCGAAATCGGCCTTCGCCATGTAGACTTCGCCGCGCACCTCGAAAATGTCGGGCGCGTCGGCGGGGAGGCTTTGCGGGATGTCCTTGATGTGCGCGACATTGGCGGTGACGTCCTCGCCGACCTGCCCGTCGCCGCGCGTCAGCGCCTGGACGAGCCGGCGCTGCTCGTAGCGCAGCGAGCAGGACAGGCCGTCGATTTTCGGCTCGGCGGTCAGTTCGACCGGCGCATCGTCGGGCAGCGCGAGGAAGCGCCGCACGCGCGCGACGAATTCGGCGACGTCCTCGTCGGTGAAGGCGTTGTCGAGGCTGGTCATCGCGCGCGCATGCGCGACCTTGGCGAGATGCGCGGCGGGCGCGGCGCCGACCTGGTGCGCTGCCGAATCGGCGCGGACGAGCTGCGGGAAGGCCGCCTCGAGCGCGGTGTTGCGCGCGCGGAGCGCATCGAAGGCGGCGTCGCTGATCTCGGGCGCGTCGTCGGTGTGATAGCGCGCGTTATGATAGGCGATCTGCTCCGCCAGCCGCGCGAGTTCGACGGCGGCTTCGGTTTCGGTGGCGGGGAGGGGAGCGCTCATGCGCTCGGCGTTACCGGAGAGCGGGGGGCGGCATCAAGCTTGGCGGGTCGTGGAGATACCGAATGGCCGCAATTGTCGCGAGCCAGCCATTCCCCAAAAATCCTCCCCCGCCAGGGGGAGGTGGCGCCGAAGGCGACGGAGGGGGCGTTCAGCGGCACGCTCGCGATGACGCGCGAAGCTCGCCCATCGCCCTTGTCGTAGCGGGCTCTCGATCCCCCGAGCCGCCCGCCGACCGCCCCCTCCGTCACGCTGCGCGTGCCACCTCCCCCTGGCGGGGGAGGATGCAGTTGCGCGTCTGCCAAGGGTGGCGAGCCGCCGTTGTGCAACGGCGGTCGGGGCGGAATGCCGTGCAACCTGCCCGTCATTCCCGCGTAGGCGGGACGCTATTGGCACCGGCCGTTCTGTACGGCGCAGTCGGCCAGTATGGATCCCCGCCTTCGCGGGGATGACGGGCGCCTGGCCTTTAAAGGCGGCCCGCGACACACCAGACTGAACGGCGAAAATTGGTGGTCAGCTGCCGTTTGTTTTTAGCAACACAGCTTCGACATCACCGCCCACGATTCCCGACGACTTGGACGCACTCCACGTGCTTGTGAAGGAACTAATATCGCCGTCAGCGTATCGGATTTGGAGCGTGCGCCCGTCCGACCAGTGAAGTGACAAGTGATCCATATTATCGCCCGATAAGATCACACGGCGATCAGCACCGCCCTTGGCAGATATGTAAACGCATGAATACGTTGACGTTGCTGCACCCCCTCCGGGATCAAATCGAAGTTCGGCACAATAATGGTCGGTGCATGACCGCTGCTCCAACTGCCCGCTCGAATCATTCGCCGAACAGCCAGCGAGCGAACTGGCTGTCGAGAACGACACAATAGCTACGAAGGTTCGGAACCGCATCATATCCGACGGCCTAACATGGAGCGCGGATGTCCGCTTATGGGTCGATAGCAGACACGGCGCTGTCCTACACATGCCGTTCATGATATGTACCAAGCCGCTCTTTGAAATCGTCGGACTCGCACAACAGCATCATGCCGCGAACGGAAACGATCGCCTTCGCAAACACCGCGTCTAGGGGTCAATCGAGTCAACTCAGTTGCGAACGTTCGCAATAAGCGCGCGAACCCTAATCGTCGTCCTCGTTCATCTCGGCGGCGAGCTTGGCTTCTTCGTTGGTCGACTTGCGCTCGGCGGTCTTCTCGGCGCGGGTGGCCATTTCGTCCCAGGCCTTGGCGGCGCGCAGGAAGCGCGTGCGGACATTGTCCAGCGTGGCGGTGGAAGCGTCGGACTCGGCCTGGCGGGCACGGTCGCGATAGAAGATTGCGGTGGTGTTCGTCGGAGGTCTCCCGGCCCATCGAAGGGCCAAATAAAAGGGGTGCCGCCGGTTGGCGACACCCCGAAACGCATCAGGCCTGGGCGAGACGGACGGCCGAGACCTTGCCGCGGCGATCCTCTTCGAGCTCGTACGAGACGCGCTGGTCGCGATCGAGCGTCGCCATGCCGGCGGCTTCGACCGCGCTGATATGGACGAACGCATCGCCGCCGCCGCCCTCGGGCGCAATGAAACCGTAACCCTTGTCGGCGTTGAAGAACTTAACGGTGCCGATAGCCATAGTGTATTCCTTAGTGCCGGATCGCCGCGCATGCCTGCGAAAGCGCCGGAGTGGGGCCGAGATCAAAGACGGATGCGACGTCCGGCCCCGGCCGGCGCATCCGATCATGGTGTCACCCGCGCGCGGTGGGTCCGCAGCGGGCAGGGTGACGAAACAGGGTGAACAGAGGAACCAGAACGCGCGTCCGATGCGATGCAAGCGGGAGCGCAGGGGGTCTCTCAGTCGCGCGTCGCTCAAATGGAACCGCGCGATGCGGACGTCGTAGCAGAGTATTGTGCAAATGTCGCGGCCTTTACGCGCGGCGCCTTATGTGGTGCATTGGCGGCCGAGGCGGAGGGCTATGCGATGATCTTGCCGATGCTGCTGGCGCTGCAAACGAGCGTTCCGCCGGATCCTCCGGCCGCGCCGGTCGCGCGCGTCGATCTGCCGCCGAGCTGGCACCCGGGCGGATGTTCGAGCGCCGAACCATCGCGCGACATTGTGGTGTGCGGCAAGCGCGACGCGGGCGAACAGTATCGCGTCCGGCCGCTCCCCGAGACATATGCCGAGGTCGGCGGGCCGGGGATCGGGATCGATCTCGGCAAGGGCGCACGCGGCAATCTGCATACCGAACCGGGCGGGACGGCCGACGGCAAGATCGCCAAGCGGATCCTGTTCACGGTGACGATGCCGTTCTAACGCGACGGCCCGATCGCTAGCGGCGCGCGCCGCTTGCGCGCCCCCCTTTCCGCGACGCACCAATTGCGCTAGGGGCCCAACGCAACCATTCCTCACTTCATCGAGCTATATTCATGAGCCTCCGCAATGTGGCCATCATCGCACACGTCGATCATGGTAAGACAACCCTCGTCGATCAGCTGTTCCGCCAGTCCGGTACCTTCCGCGACAACCAGCGCGTCGAAGAGCGCGCGATGGACTCGAACGATCTCGAAAAAGAGCGCGGCATCACCATTCTCGCCAAGCCGACCTCGGTCGACTGGACCCCGCCGGGCGAGAGCGAGAGCATCCGCATCAACATCGTCGACACCCCCGGCCACGCCGATTTCGGCGGCGAGGTCGAGCGGATCCTGAGCATGGTCGACGGCGTCGTCCTGCTGGTCGATTCGTCGGAAGGCGCGATGCCGCAGACCAAGTTCGTCACCGGCAAGGCGCTCGCCCTCGGCCTCAAGCCGATCGTCGTCGTCAACAAGGTCGACCGCAACGACGCGCGCATCCAGGAAGTGCTCGACGAAGTGTTCGACCTGTTCGTGTCGCTCGACGCGAACGACGAGCAGCTCGATTTCCCGGTGCTCTACGCATCGGGCCGCAACGGCTATGCCTCGACCGACATGGACGCGCGCGAAGGCACGCTGATCCCGATGTTCGAGACGATCGTGAAGCACGTGCCGGCCCCCAAGGTCGAAGTCGCCGGCGTGCCCTTCACCTTCCTCGTCACGCTGCTCGACCGCGATCCGTTCCTCGGCCGCATCCTCACCGGCCGCGTCAACTCGGGCGTGGTCAAGCTCAACCAGCCGATCCACGCGCTCGATAACGACGGCAAGATCGTCGAGACCGGCCGTGCGTCGAAGATCATGTCGTTCCGCGGGCTCGACCGCGTACCCGTCGACGAAGCCAAGGCCGGCGACATCATCAGCCTCGCCGGCCTGTCGATCGCGACCGTCGCCGACACGATCGCCGACGTCAGCGTCAGCGAGCCGCTCCACGCCCAGCCGATCGATCCGCCCACGCTGTCGATGCGCTTTGCGGTCAACGATTCGCCGATGGCGGGCCGCGAGGGCACCAAGGTGACGAGCCGCATGATCCGCGAGCGCCTGTTCCGCGAGGCCGAGTCGAACGTCGCCGTCAAGGTGACCGAAGCCTCGGACAAGGACAGCTTCGAAGTCGCCGGCCGCGGCGAGCTTCAGCTCGGCGTGCTGATCGAGACGATGCGCCGCGAAGGCTTCGAGCTCGGCATCAGCCGCCCGCGCGTGCTGTTCAGCGAGGACGAGCAGGGCAACAAGACCGAGCCGTACGAGACCGTCATCATCGACGTCGACGAGGAATATTCGGGCACGGTCGTCGAGAAGATGAACCTGCGCAAGGCCGAGATGACCGACATGCGGCCCTCGACCGGCGGCAAGACGCGCATCACCTTCTCCGCCCCGTCGCGCGGCATGATCGGCTATCACGGCGAGTTCCTGTCGGACACGCGCGGCACTGGCATCATGAACCGGCTGTTCGAGAAGTACGGCCCACACAAGGGCAACATCGAAGGCCGCAAGAACGGCGTGCTGATCTCGAACGGCTCGGGCGAAGCCAATAACTATGCGCTGGGTCCGCTCGAGGAGCGCGGCATCCTGTTCGTCGGCCATGGCGAGGCGCTGTACGAGGGCATGATCGTCGGCGAGAATGCCAAGCCCGACGATCTCGAAGTCAACCCAATGAAGACCAAGGCGCTGACCAACTTCCGCGCCAGCGGCGGCAAGGACGACCAGGTCCGCCTGTCGCCCCCGAAGCGCGCGACGCTCGAGCAGGCGATCGCGTATATCGACGACGACGAGATGGTCGAAGTGACGCCGAAGTCGATCCGGCTGCGCAAGCGCTTCCTCGATGCGAACGAGCGCAAGCGGGCGAGCCGGGCGAAGCAGTCGTAAGGCGACAGCCTCAGGTGAAAGCAATTGGGCCGGGCGCGAAAGCGTCCGGCCTTTTCGTTATGCGACGTTTATCGCTAGGATGCGCCGCATGGCGAAACCCCAGGCGATGCTTTCGAGACCAAATCGGTTGCGTGCCGCGGCGCTGCTGCTGGCATTCGGCGTCGCGCCGGCCCGCGCCGCGCCCACGCCGGCGCCTGATTTCACGGTGCAGCTTCTTGCCGGCGGCGCGGTCGGCGCGGGCGCCCTAAAGGGGAGGGTGATCGTCCTCAATTTCTGGGCGAGCTGGTGCGTGCCGTGCAAGCGCGAGCTGGCCGACCTCGACGCCAGCTTCGTACGCCACGGCCCCAACCACCTCGCGATGTTCGCGATCAACGCCGAGCACGCCCCCGATCAGCTCCGGCTCGCGCAGCAGGCTGCGCGCATGACGATCCCGGTCGCGACCAGCATCACCGGCGGCTATCGGCCGCGCAACAATGCCGTGCCGACAACCTTCGTCATCGACGCCGCCGGCAAGCTCGTCCTGACCAAGGCGGGGGCTTGGAAGCCAGGCGAAGTCGATGCCCTCATCAACACTTTGCTCGCCCCTAGTTCGGCAGCCGATACGACACGTTGACCGTCTGGCCGACACAACCAAGCACCTGATTGCCAAGCGTCGGCGGCAGATACCGGAACTGCCCAACGGCGCGTTCGGTCGCTGGGCCGAAAACGAACGGCGGGTACGACAGGACCGTGCGGACATTCTGCACCCGGCCGTCGGCTGCGATATCGAAGGCCTCGCGCACCGTGCCCTCGAAACGCCAGCGCAGCGCCTCCGCGGGAAAGGTCGAACTCGAAATGTCGGTATTGCGGGCGACGGGCCGCACGTCGAGCAGCGAACATTGTTCCGCGTCGATCCCCGCATCGGTCAGCCGCTGATCCGCAAGGGCTGGGGCTCCGGAGCGCTTGTCGATCAACGCCAGATGCAGCACCGCCAAGCTCCGAATTGGGTCGTCTGCCGGAAGCGTGCCGAGCGGCAACGCCGCGACCGCTTGCAACGCGGTCTTTGCCGGCGCGAGCGCGTAGCTGGCTTCGAGCGCGAGGCCATATTCGGCCTGCAGCCACGCGCGGGCATGGTCGGCGCCCGCGATGTGATCGACCGCTTGGACCGCCGCCGCCAAATTGCGCGCATGCGCTGCCTGATAGCTGCGGGCGCCCCGTACGCCCTGCGGGGTCGCGGCGAGGTAGATCGCGTAGGCGCGCACGTCGATTGGGGCGTTCGCGGCGACCAGTGCCGCGTTCAGGGTGGCGCCGGCGGCGGCCACCGCGCGATCGCCGTCCGCCTTCCACAAGGCGACGAAGGCGGCTGGAACCGGCGCCCCCCCGGTCGCATGCGGATCGAAAACGCCCTTGGCCAGTGCAGGGTCGTAACCCGATTTCGCCAACCAGTCGCTGGTGGCGGTGCGGAACGGATCGTTCAGGGTGAGCAAGGGCGGGCGCGTGACGCAGCGCAGTTCGAGCCGCACCGACGCGCGCCAAAAGGCGTTGAGCTTGGCGAGCGCATCGGGTTGCCAGCGCCAAGTGTTGACCGCCGTTGCGAACGCTGCGCCGACCGGTCCCGGGCGACTGGCATAGACGGTGTTGGCACCCCATGCGCGGCCGTCGTCGCCGATCGTGAAATCGACCACCGCGAAGTCGTTCGGCCCAATGACCGAGTCGCAGACCGGCAGATCCTTCTCGGCGGCAGAAAGCCAGCTGCCGTCGGGCAAATGACCGGCCCCCGAATAGGTGAGATATTGGCGGACGTTTTCCTCGTCGCCGAGCTTCGCATAGATCAGCGCCGCATTGCCGCGGATCTGGACCTGCGCGATATTGATCTTCGTTGTCGTGCGACCGGTGAGCGTGAGCGCCTTCTCGATATAGCTCGACGCGAGTTTTGCCTGACCGCGATTGAGTTCGGCCATCGCCCGCGCGCTGAGGACATTGGCTTGGTCGGTCTTGCTGATCGACGCGAACACCGGCGCGTCTGCGAGGATCGAATCAAGCGTGCTCGCCGCCAGATCGGGGTTTGCGGTCAACGTCGCCATCGCCAGCCCATAGCGCGGCTGCAGCAAGGCCGCCGGAGCATCGGAGGTCATCGTCGCGAGGGCATTCCGATATTCGCTGATCGCAAGATCGTTGTCGGCAGCGCCCCGATGGAGGCTCGCCAGGAGCACATAGGATAATGCGAGATCATCATTCTTGGCGACCTTCTGCGCCACGAAGCGCGCGATCGCGAGCTTTGCTTCGGTTTCCGCCTCGGCCCGCCGTCCAGTGCGCTGCAAGGCGCCCGCCAGGCGTGCATGGATCACCGGGATCGCCGCCGAGCTCGGCTTCAATGCGGCCAGCGCCGTACGATAGCCTGAGATAGCGGCGGGCCAATCGCTGCGATCAAAGGCAGCCTGAGCTGCGTCGAACAGCGCTTGCGGGGTCGGCTGCGTGTCGCTCGCCAGCGCGCCGCCGGCGGCAACCGACAGGATCATCGCCGCGGTCATGGCTGTGACGGTAAGTGCCCGTAGTTGCATGAAACCTGTCCCCCTATGGACTTGAATGTGTAGCATGACGATCGGTAACCGCGAAGTAAATCGCGCGTCGCGATGGCGACATCGGCACTCCCCCCGCGTTCGCGGTCGAGACCAAACCATCAGCAAACCGCTGTCCTACCTGCCCCGGATCCGCCTCCCCTGCGCGCACCCACCGCAACCGGAGGCAGTATCATGCAGAACCGCACTCGCGTCGCGCGCGAGGTGCGACCGGCGCTTCCCGAGTTCAGCCCCGGCCCCGCAAATATCGTCATGACGGCTGAACGCCCGCGCGGCGGCGCGATCGAGAGTCGTCCGACGCCGCGGATGCCGCCCCACTTTGCGCTGGGCCAAAGATCGCATATGCTGGGCCGGCGGGGGAAACGCATGGCCTATCTGACGCTCATCGGCCTCACGATGCTAATGCTGCCGACCGGCTCGATCCTCATCGATGCCGGCACGAGCCATGCGCCGTGGCTTTTGCTCGTCGGTAAATGGTTCGTCTTCTGGGCGGTTGGCGTACGGCTGCTCGTCGCCGGGTTACGGCAGTATCTTCAGCCTGCTTTCACCAGCCGCGAGATTCTCGGCATCGCCGGCTCCAACGCTGATGTGCTGGTGCGCGAATTGGGCGGAGCGAATGCGGCTTGGGGTGTCGTTGGTCTCGCCGCGTTGCTCATGCCGAGCTTCGTGCTGCCGACCGCGCTCGGGGCGGGGATCTTCTACGCCGTCGCCGGGATCGAGCATATGCGCGCGGATCATCGCGGCCGCAATGCGACGATAGCGCTGGTCAGCGATCTCTGGGTCGCCGCGATCCTGCTGGGGTTTGCCGCGATATCGCTTTGCACCGGTCGCTCCTGAGCACGACGAGCGAGGGCGGCTCGGCCGGTCAGCCCGTGCTGCCGTCGACCAGCGCCTGGACGCGCAAGCGCGGGAAGACCTCTTCGATCGGCTTGGTGTCGGGCAGGACATAGACATAGCCGCCCTTGCGCTGGAACGCCGGCCGCAGGGCCTTGCCGTAGAACGATGCCGGCACGTTGATGCAGCCGAAGGTGATGCGGTTGTCGTCGGGGGAGGGGGACAGCATCCGCTGGCGGCGCTGCTCCTTGGGGTTGGCGTGCGGCGGGATCGGGTGGAGTGCGACCGAGGTCGCATAGTCGACCCAGAGAATGCGTTCACGGCCGAACGCCAGGCCGAACTTGGCGAGGAAGCGGCCCGCGGGCGTGGTCTTCTCGGCCGGACCGATCTCGGCGAGGTTCTTGCTGCCGACGCCGGGGGTGGCGTCGTCGCCGACCGCCACGCCGATCAGCACCGGAACCGTGCCGAGCGGCTTGCCCTTGCCGTCAAACAGGAAGAGCGCCGCGCCGATTTTGTCGACGATCGCATAAGGAAGCGCTTGATTGTCGCCCGATGCGGCGACCCATGCGGCGACGCGGAGCTCCGCTTCGGAGGGCAGGATGACCGTCTCGGCGACCGGCGGCTTCGCCGCACGTGTCGCGCGCGGCTTGGGATGCTCGGCCTTGGCGGCCGGCGTGGTCGTCGCCAGCGCAGCCAGCGCCAGCAGAAAGCTTTGCATCAATGGGGGTGCTCGACATGAATCGGTCGCCGCCCGGGGGCGACGACCGATGGTGGGATCATGATCCGATCGGCATGCCGACCGAATCGGGTCAGTTGCGCGGACGCTTGCGCTTCTGTTCCTGGACCGTGAGGCGCTGGTCGACGCCGTCGACACGACCGGTGAGCTGGTCGACGCGCTGATTGGTGCCCTGGATCTGCGCCGACGCGGCCTGCGCTTCGGTCAGCGCCGATTTGGCGGTGCTGTCGGTCTGCTGCAATCTCTGCTCGAGCGAGTCGACGCGCTGGCTGACCGGCGCGATCTGCTCGCGCACATAGGACTTGGTGGCGCAACCGCTCAGACCGATCGCGCCGGCCAGAAGGACGATCGCGGGAGTAAATTTCGCTACAGAAGTGACCATGGTATGTCTTCCAATCGTTGATGACGCGCCCACCAGCCTCGCCCGTGTCGTCGAGACAATCCGATTGTGTCGGACTGTGCACCCACTCGGATAGGCGGAGTTGCGCCGCGTGCAGCCCGTCGATCCGCGCCGCGGCGGCGATCGGCGTCGAACGCCGCCGGGGCGGCCAGCGGCGCGAGCGGACGCTATGGCTTGGTTCGGCGCTTGTGGTCCGACGCGAACGGGTCCTTGGGGATGGCGTCGGAGCGCATCGTCTTGCCCGGCTCCGGCTTGGCGTCCGCCCGACGCGCCTCCACGCAGCGCCGCAGCGCCGCGACGGCGGCGCCGCTGCCCGACAGGTTCAACTGCTCGACCGGCACGGCGCCGCGCGCCACCTGCAGCGCGGTCGAGGTGGCGAAATAGGTGGGGAATTTCGCGTCGAAGGTCGTCACGAAGCCTTTCTGGCCGTTCGACGCCAGCCCGACCGCATCCTGTTTGACATAGCCGCCACCCGACAGACGGAAATCGAGCTTCACGCGCGCTTGCGGGGCGATCGACCAATTGTCGTTGAGCAAGGTGAGGCGGTTGGTGCCATCCACGTCGAGGCCGAGTAGCAGCGTGGTATGGCCGACGCCGTCATATTGGCGGTTCAGGAAGCACCCGCGGCCGTCCTCGCTCGGCGCGAGCGTCCAGCCCCCGACGTCGCGCGCGCGATCGTCCTGCGCGGCGAGCGGCGCGCCGGCCAATACGCTGGCGGCAATGGCGACGCGAAGGACGCGCCCCGATCGCGATCGACGCTGCACGTGCCAGGCCTGCTTCGAATGTCGTTGCACCTTCACCATAGTTTGCTCGCCCAACTGATGTGTTGACGGTTTGAGCGGCGCGGGGGTGGGGAATGCGCCGCGGCAGAGCCGCGTCGTCGGACGGCGCTGCTAGCGCCGCCGGCCGGAGTTCGGCTGATCCTCGCCTAACGCGGCGATTGCTGCGCAATCGCGGCGTTGGGCTCGGGCCTCACTCTTCCCCCATCCTGAGCGCCGCGATGAACGCCTCCTGCGGGATCGACACCGACCCGTATTCGCGCATCTTCAACTTGCCCTTCTTCTGCTTGTCGAGCAGCTTGCGCTTGCGGCTGGCATCGCCGCCATAGCATTTCGCGGTGACGTCCTTGCGCATCGCGCTGATCGTCTCGCGCGCGATCACCTTGCCGCCGATCGCCGCCTGGATCGGGATCTTGAACAGATGGCGCGGGATCAGGTCCTTCAAGCGCTCGACCATGCCGCGCCCGCGCACCTCGGCGGTGCCGCGGTGGACGATCATCGACAATGCGTCGACCGGCTCCTCGTTGACGAGGATGCTCATCTTGACGAGGTCGCCCTCGCGCTTGCCGATCTGCGTATAGTCGAAGCTGGCATAGCCCTTCGACAGCGACTTCAGCCGGTCGTAGAAATCGAACACGACTTCGTTGAGCGGCAGCTCGTAGGTCGCCTGCGCGCGGCCGCCGACATAGGTGAGGTCCTTCTGGATCCCGCGGCGGTCCTGGCAGAGTTTCAACACGCTGCCGAGATATTCGTCTGGGACATAGATCACCGCCTGGATCCACGGCTCGGAAATGCTCAGGATCTTGTTGGGATCGGGCATGTCGGCGGGGTTGTGCAGTTCGATCGTCCCGCCGCCGTGCGTCAGCTCGATGTCATAGACCACCGACGGCGCGGTGGTGATGAGGTCGAGATCGTATTCGCGCGTCAGGCGCTCCTGGATGATTTCGAGGTGGAGCAGCCCCAGGAAGCCGCAGCGGAAGCCGAAGCCCAAGGCCGCGCTGGTCTCCATCTCGAACGAGAAGCTCGCGTCGTTGAGGCGCAGTTTGGAGATGCTCTCGCGCAGTTTCTCGAAATCGGCGGCGTCGACCGGGAAGAGGCCGCAGAAGACGACCGGCTGGACTTCCTTGAAGCCCGGCAGCGCCTCCAGGGCGGGGCGCTTGGCGTCGGTGATCGTGTCGCCGACGCGGGTCTGCGCGACTTCCTTGATCTGGGCGGTGATGAAGCCGATCTCGCCCGGGCCGAGATCGGTCAATTGCTCGATCTTGGGGCGGAAGCAGCCGACGCGATCGACCAGGTGGAGCGTGCCCGCCTGCATGAACTTGATCTGCTGGCCCTTCTTGAGGACGCCGGCGACGACGCGCACGAGGATGACGACTCCGAGATACGGGTCGTACCAGCTGTCGACGAGCATCGCCTTCAACGGCGCATCGGCATCGCCCGTGGGCGGCGGGATGCGCGTGACGATCGCCTCGAGCACTTCGGCGATGCCGATCCCGGCCTTGGCGCTGGTCAGCACGGCTTGCGACGCATCGAGGCCGATCACTTCCTCGATCTCGGCCTTGACCTTGTCGACGTCGGCGGCGGGGAGATCGATCTTGTTGATCACGGGGACGATCTCGTGATCATGCTCGATCGACTGATAGACATTGGCGAGCGTCTGCGCTTCCACACCCTGCGCCGCGTCGACGACGAGCAAAGCGCCTTCGCACGCGGCGAGCGAGCGGCTGACCTCATAGGCGAAGTCGACATGGCCCGGCGTGTCCATCAAATTGAGCGTATAATCGACGCCATCATGCGCGGTGTAGCGCAGGCGCACCGTCTGCGCCTTGATGGTGATCCCGCGCTCCTTCTCGATGTCCATGTTGTCGAGGACTTGCTCGGACATTTCGCGGTCGGTGAGGCCGCCGGTCGCCTGGATCAGGCGGTCGGCGAGCGTCGACTTGCCATGATCGATATGCGCGATGATCGAGAAATTGCGGATGGTCTGGAGAGGGGTCACGAATTCGCCCGGATGAGTGCTGCGGAAAGGGAAAGGCGGCCCATAGCATCGGGCGCGCCGTCACACAAAGCCCGTCGCATCGCTGCATTCACGCTATGCCGATCACGTGAAATTCGGTATTGCAGCCGTAACGACTCTCAGCGGGGGCTGCATGGCGAAATTCTCGGCCGGATTGGCGATCGTAGTGTTAGTGTCGAGCGTACCGATGCAGGCGCAAGCCCAGCGTCTCGCAAAACCGTCTGGCACGCAGAAGCTCCAGGAAGCGACGATGAACGACGTGCCGCGCTGCCCGCGCAAGCATGGCACGATCTCGATCGTCGACGGCGATGATCCGCGCGGCTGGACGCAGTACAGCCTCGCGCCGCCACAAAAATTGCTCAAGGTGCTCGTCGCGCGCTCGGGCTGCTTCAACCTGGTCGATCGCGGCAGCGGGCTGCAGGCGGCGCAGCGCGAGCGCGACATCGGCGGCGATCTCGGGCTGCAGCGCGGCGCCAATGTCGGGCAGGGGCAGATCAAGGCGGCGGATTACGTGCTCCAGGCCGAGGTGCAGGGCGCCAACAGCAACGCCAGCGGCAGCGGCGTCGCGGCGGGGATCGGCGGGCTGATCGGCGGCCCGTTCGGCGGCATCGTCGGCGGCGTGCGCAGCAAGAAGATGGAAGCCAATGTCGTGCTGTCGATCACCAACGTCCGCACCACCGAGACGCTTGCGACCGAAGACGGCTATGCTGCCAAGAACAGCCTGAGCTTCGGTGGCGGCGGCGGTGTTTTCAGTGGCGTCGCGGGCGGCGGGGTGATCGGCGGCGGCTATGACAATACCGATATCGGGCGGATCGTGACGCTCGCCTTCATTCAGGCCTATTCGAAGCTCGTCACCGATCTCGGCTACACCAATCCCGGCGACACCGGCGCCGCCGAGGCGGCGCCCGCCAAGACCTTCACGACGCAGGGCCCGGTCGCGATGCGCAGCTTGGCGAGCGCGACGGGCAAGGTCGTGCGCAGCCTGCCGCCGGGCGCGATCGTCTATCCCACCGGCAAGAAGGACGGGATGTGGTGGGAAGTCGCCGACGAGAACGACAATGTCGGCTGGGTGCTCAATTCGAAGCTCGCGCCGTCGCGCTAGGGGTGCGGCACGATATCGTCCGCGTGTCCTGCTTGGCACACCGTGCGACTGGGCTGACCCGCGACGATATAAAGCGGGCGCAAGCGCCGCTGGACAGTCAAAGGGGAGATCATCCGTGCGCCATCTCGCACTGCTCGTCGCGCTGATCGCACAGCCGCTTCCCGCCGCCAGCGACGCCGCGAACGGGCAGGCCGCCGTGTTGCTGTCGCAAACGGCCGGCCAATGGCAGGGAGAATTGCAATATCGCGACTATCAGTCGAACACATGGCAAGGATTGCCGATGGCCGTAACGATCGTCGCGCAGCCCGACGGGGTCACCACGGTGCGGACGGCGCGGTTCGATGACGGACCCAAGACCGGAACGGTAACGATCACCACGGTCGCGCTGGTCGATTCGACCGCCGCGACGGTCGCTTATGCGAGCTTTCGGCGTGGCCGACCGACCGATACGGGCGTAACGAAAATCGCCGGCGTCACCGCGGGCGCCGATGCGGCGCATTGGACGATCGTGACGACCGAGCAGCGCATCGACGGGAACATGCTCGCGCAGGTGCGCGAGACGACCACGCGCGCGGGCGATACGATGACCACGCTGAAAGAGGTCAACCCGCTCGATGACAAGCAGGACGTCTGGTTGGCGCGCAATCGTTCGGTACTGCGGCGGATCGGGTCGTAGCGGCGATACCGTATAAAGCGGCATATCGGCCCTAGCGATACGCGGGCAGCCAAGCCGCTTCGCGCTGCCCGGCGCGACCGCGCCTGACTGCGAACATGCCGAGCCTCCGACACCCGCCGGACGGATCGTGCTGGCGGTGCGCCGAGCGACAGGATAGAACGGACCAATACTCCAGGAGACGATGCCATGAAGTTCGCCGCACCGCTGATCGCCGCCGCCACCGCCGCCCTCCTCGCCGCCGCGCCCGCCAGCGCCGCGCTGAAGGTCGGCGATACCGCGCCGAACTTCTCGACCGAGGCGGCACTCGGCGGCAAGGCCTATCCCTTCTCGCTCGCCGCCGCGCTCAAGAAGGGGCCGGTCGTGCTCTACTTCTTCCCCGCCGCCTTCACTTCGGGCTGCACCGCCGAGGCGCATGCCTTTGCCGAGGCGGCCGACGATTTCACCAAGCAGGGCGCGACGCTGATCGGCCTGACCGCGGGCAATGCCGAGCGGATCAAGGAATTCTCCTCGGTCGAATGCCGCGACAAATTCCCGGTCGGTCTGGCGACCCCGGCGACGATCTCGGGCTATGACGTCGCGCTGCCGCAAAAGGCGGGCTGGACCAACCGCACGTCGTACGTGATCGGCAAGAACGGCAAGATCGCCTATGTCCTGTCCGAGATGCAGCCCGCCGGCCACATCACCGGCACGCTCGCTGCGGTGAAGGCACTCAAGGCGAAGGGCTGACCTAACCCAACCCCGCCGCCTCGATCGCCGCCAGCGCGGCGGCGAGGCGTGCGGGGCCCTGGCCGCCGACGATCGCATAGCGGAGCCCACGCCGGTCGAGCTCGGCGCGCGACAGGTCGAAGAAGCGCTGGCGCTCGGCCTTGCTGCCGAACATGCGCGTGCCGTCGTCGACCCACGGCAAATCGATATCGAGCAGCAGATACAAATCGGCGGTGCCGTGCCACGCGTCGAACCACGGATCGCGGCGGCCGAACAGCATGTCGGCCCACACCGCGGTCATCAGCGGATCGGTATCGAGCAACAGCGGATCGGCCCCGGTGGCCAGCGCCGCGCGCGTCTGCGCATCGTGCGTCCGGGCGATCTCGACCAGATCGGCCATCGTGAAATCGGTCCCGTGCGTCTCGGCGAAGGTGCGGCCATATTCGGGCACGAAGATCGTGTCGAAATGCGCCGCGAGCTGCGGGATCAGCGTGGATTTACCCGTGCTTTCGGGGCCGTGCAGGCAGATCGTGCTCATGCGGCGGGCACCGTCCGCCGCGCGACGCGACGCCAGTCGAGCAGCCCCCAGACCGCGAGCACCAAGAAGATCGTGTAGAGCAGCATCGTCAGCCGCAATCCCTTGGCGGCGTACAAGGCAATCGAACCGAGATCGACCGCGATCCACAGCCACCAGCTTTCGAGCTTGCGGCGCGACTGGAGGATCTGGGCGACGACGCTGACGATCGCCAGCGTCGCATCGAACCACGGGAAGGCGGCATCGGTGAAGCGGTCCATGCCATAGCCCCAGACCGCCGCCCCCGCAGCGCAGCCGAGCATCCACAGCACACGCTCGCGCGCCGTCAGCACGCCGACCGCGATCTCGCCCGTTTCGGCGCGCACGCGCGCCCAGTTCCACCAGCCGTAAATCTGCACGACGAAGAAGAACACTTGCAGCAGCGCATCGCTGTAGAGCTTGGCATCGACGAAGATCACCGCATAGAGCGCGACCATCGCCAGCCCGAAGACATAGTTCCAGATGCTGCGCAGCACGACGAGCGTGACATTGGCGATGCCGAGCCCGAAGGCGATGATCTCGAGCGCGGTCATGGAGGTCCGCGTAGCAGCGCGATCGCGCGGGCGTCGAGCCGCGCTTGCACCTGCCGCACGATTTTCCGCTTGATAGTCGGGGGGCGGCGGTCTACGCGCTGCGCCCTGCAATGTGTCGGGGCGTGGCGCAGTCTGGTAGCGCACTGGTCTCGGGGTCCAGGGGTCGTAGGTTCGAATCCTATCGCCCCGACCATTGCAGCGATGGCCCCGTATCCGGTCGTGAGCGCGTCTCCGGCCAGTCGCTTCGTAACCTTCCGTAACATCAGGACACATCGGCGCACCGCGTTGGCGTGCTTGATGAAACGATTGTCACCTTGGCGTCGCGATTGCGCCATGCCAAAGCACCGATGCGAGCCTAATCTGTTTTGCTTGAGGACACCGATCGCATGAGCCGCGCGCCCGTTTTCTACGATGCCTCGGGGCGCCGGCGCCGGCGGTTCGCGATGGCGGTCGCGGCGTTCGTGCTGCTCGTCGTGATGGCGGTGGCCGCGCTCGCGATCTCGATCGGCGCGGTGCCGCGCGCGCCGCTGCTGCCGGTCGAGGCCGAGCACGCCGCGTACACCAAATTGCCGCCGCCGCACGAGCCGCTGCTGCGCCGCGCGCGGCATCGCCTGAGCAGCTATGCCCGCCTGCTCGGCGCGCCCGCGCGTGGCGTCGGCGTCGACCAGCCGCTCGCGATCGCCTTCCATGTGCCGTGGGACGAAAGCTCGACCGCGTCGCTGCGCCGCAATATCAGCGAGCTCGACTGGCTGGTGCCGGGCTGGGTCTCGGTCTCGGGGATGAACCATCACATCACCGTCTTCCGCGACACCGCGGGGCGCGAGATCATCAACCGCGCCAGCCCGCGCCCGCTGATCCTGCCGATGATCCAGAATGCGATCGGCGGCAAATGGGACGCGGCGGGGATGGAAGCGCTGCTGCGCGACCCCAAGCTGCGCAAGAAATTCCTCGATACGCTCGAGCCGTGGCTCGCGGCGAACGGGGCGGGGGGCGCGTTCTTCGATTTCGAGGAGCTGTCGCCCAAGGGGCAGCTCGATTATCAGGCGTTCCTGCGCGAGACGCGCGCGCGCTTCGCGAAGCGCAACTGGGTGATCGGCATCGCGGTGCCGGTCGGCGCGGCGGACGATGAGGAAGCGGGCGCCTGGAACATCGGCGCCTTTGCCAAGATCGTCGATCGCGTCGTGCTGATGGCGTATGACGAGCATGAGATCAGCGGCGAGGCCGGCCCGATCGCGTCGCAGAGCTGGTTCGAGCAATCGGTCTCGCGCGCGGTGCGCAATGTGCCGCGCGACAAGATCGTCGTGGCGATCGGCAATTACGCGTACAATTGGCACGACGGCACCGGCGAACCGCTCGCGATCGACGAAGCGTGGGAGGCCGCGCGCGAATCGAGCGCGATGCCGACCTTCGACAAGCAGAGCGGCAATAGCGGCTTCGCGTACCAGGAATCGGGCAGCCGCCATGTCGTGTGGATGCTCGATGCGGCGTCGGCCTATAATCAGATGCGCTGGCTGCAGAAGGTCGGGCTGACCGGGATCGGGCTGTGGCGCCTGGGGTCGGAGGATCCGGGCCTGTGGTCGATCTTCGGACGCAACCACCGGACCTTGCCTGCGGCCTCGACGATCGAGAACATTCCCGCGGGCACCGATGTCGACATCGACGGCAGTGGCGAGATCCTCAAGATCGCCGGCACCCCGGTGAAGGGCGTGCGCCGCGTGCAGGTGACCAAGGACGGCGCGATCGGCAATGTCGCGTTCGAGACGATGCCCTCGCCTTATGTCGTCGCGCGGACCGGCTACAAGCCGGGGCTCGTCGCGCTCACCTTCGACGACGGCCCCGATCCCAATTGGACGCCAAAGATCCTCGATATCCTGAAAGAGAAGAAGGTGCCCGGCACCTTCTTCGTGATCGGCGAGAACGTGCTGACGCAGCGCAGCCTGATCAACCGGATGGTCGCCGAGGGGCATGAGATCGGCAGCCACACTTATACCCATCCCAACCTCGCGGGCGCGTCGCAGTCCGAGACGACGTTCCAGCTCAACACCACGCAGCGGCTGTTCCAGGCGTTCACCGGGCACACGCTGCGGCTGTTCCGCGCGCCCTATTTCGGTGACGCCGAGCCGAGCACGGCGGACGAAATCGACCCCGCGCTGATGGCGCAGGACCGAGGGTATATCTCGGTCGGCCTGCACGTCGATCCGGGCGACTGGAAGCGCCCGGGGGTGCAGAACATCATCGACGGGACGGTCGACGAGGTCACCGACCCCAAGGGCAAGTGCGACACGTCGAACCCCGATCCGCAATGCAGTCGCAACATCGTGCTGCTCCACGATGCCGGTGGTGATCGCTCGGAGACGGTCGCGGCCCTGCCGCAGATCATCGATCAGTTGCGCGCCAAGGGCTATACCTTCGTGCCGGTGTCGACACTTGCCGGCATTCCCAAGGACGTCGCGATGCCGACATTGTCGCCGGCCGATCGCGCGGCGGCGGAGACCGACCTGTTCATCTTCTCGCTGCTCGGCGGCGGGGTGATCGCGCTCGGCTGGATCTTCTTCTTTGCGATCAGCATCGGGATTGCGCGCGCGATCATCCTCTCGCTGCTCGCGCTGATCCAGGCGCGGCGCGAGAGCAAGACGGTGTTCCCGCCGATCGACCCGACGCGCTTCGTCACGGTGATGATCCCGGCGTTCAACGAGGAACTGGTGATCGAACGCGCGGTGCGCGGCGTGCTCGCCTCGACCGACGTGCGGATCGAGGTGATCGTGATCGACGACGGCTCGAGCGACGATACCAGCGAAGTCGTCACCTCGGCGTTCGCGGGCGACCCGCGCGTGCGGCTGCTGACGCTCGAGAATGGCGGCAAGGCGCGCGCGCTCAACCACGCGCTCGCGCTGGCGACGGGCGAGATCGTCATCGCGCTCGATGCCGACACGCAGTTCGAGCCGACCACCATCGCGCGGCTCGCGCGCTGGTTCGAGGACCCCAAAATCGGCGCGGTCGCCGGCAACGCCAAGGTCGGCAACCGCGTCAATCTGCTCACCAAGTTCCAGGCGGTCGAATATATCACCGCGCAGAATCTCGAGCGGCGCGCGCTGGCGCGGATGAACGCGATGACGGTGGTGCCGGGCGCGGTCGGCGCGTGGCGGCTGGCGGCGATCCAGCAGGTCGGCGGCTATCCCGACGACACGCTCGCCGAGGACCAGGATCTGACGATCGCAATCCAGCGGGCGGGCTGGGCTGTGACCTATGACCAATACGCGGTCGCCTGGACCGAATCGCCCGAGAGTATCAAGGGCCTCGCCAAGCAGCGCTTCCGCTGGGCGTTCGGCACACTGCAATGCCTGTGGAAGCACGGCAGCGTCATGGCGACCGGCCGTCCCGCGGGCCTTGCGCGCGTCGGTCTGCCGCAGGCGATCCTGTTCCAGATCGTCTTTGCCGCAATCTCGCCGATCATCGATCTCGCGCTGCTCGTCAGCTTCGTGATGACCTATATCGCGGTGCAGGCGCACGGCTGGGCGCAGACGCAGCACGACGTCGACAAGATGCTGCTCTACTGGCTGGTGTTTACCGCGATCGATCTGCTCGCGGCGACGGTCGCCTTCGCGCTCGAACGGCGCGAGCAGTGGCGCTTGCTGTGGCTGCTGATCCCGCAGCGCATCGGCTATCGCCAGATCATGTATTACGTCGTGCTGAAAGCGATCACCCAGGCGTTGCGCGGGCGCAGCGTCGGCTGGGGCAAGCTGGTGCGGACCGGGCGCGTGCAGGCGCGCTGAGCCGACCATACCGGGCGCCCGAGCGGCGCCCGGGCCTGTGGTAAAAGCGCGACATGATGATCGAAATCAACGTCTTGGTATCGGTTGGCGCGATGAATCCTGTCCTTCGCGCCGTGTCCGGTGCATCGCACGCCGCAGGAACGGGTTCCGGGTAAGGCAAAGCGATGATGGTTCGGGCACTCTATGCGACTGCAGCGGCGGGCGCTCTGGCCACACTGCTGGCACCGGCCGGTGCGCTGGCGCAGGATCAGCAAGTCGATATCGGCGCCCCCGCGGCACCGCCCACCGCCCCCGCGGCGCCGACCGCGAACGACACCAAGAAGCCCGCGACCGAACCCGCCGCCAGTCCCGAGGCTGCGGCAAGCCCCGCCGCGCCCGTGGCCAAGCGCCGCGTCCCGAACCACATGCTGCACCCGCGCGACACCTCGCCGGGTGCGGAGATCGGCGACACGCAGAGCGCGGCACCGCCGGGGCTGTTCGGTGACTGGCGCAACAGCCGCACCTGGCTCGGCGAACGCGGCGTCGACGTGTCGGCGCGCTATGCGTCGGAGACGGCCTATAACCCGACCGGCGGCAAGCATCAGGCGATCACCGAGACTGGCCAGTTCGACATCGGCGCGAAGGTCGACATGGGCAAGCTCGTCGGGCTCGAGGGCGGCACGCTGCAGGCGACGCTGACGTGGCGGCGCGGCGACAACCTTTCCGACGTCGCCGGGCTCAATACGCTGCAGCAGGTGCAGGAAGTCTATGGCCGCGGCCAGACCGTCCGCGTCACCGAATTGTGGTACGAGCAGAAGATCGGCGATTCGGTCGAATTAAAGCTCGGCCGCACCAATCCGGGGTCGGATTTCGCGGTCTTCTCCTGCCATTTCGAGAACCTCACCTTCTGCGGTGCGCAGCCGGGCAACCTCGTCGGCGATTACTGGCAAAACTGGCCGGTCGGCCAATGGGGCGCGCGCCTCCACGTCGACGTGCGGCCCGGCGTGTACCTCCAGGCGGGCGTCTATGAGGTCAATCCGCTCAACCTCAAGAACAACTTCTTCGTCGCGCGCTGGCACGGCGCGACGGGCGTGCTGATCCCGTTCGAGGCGGGCTGGACGCATGGCGGCGACGGCGGCCATGTCGGATCGTACAAGGTCGGCGGCTGGTACACGACCAGCAACGGCAACGACGTCTATCTCGACATCAACCGCCGCCCGATCGTCGTCACCGGGCTCGCCCCGCTCGAACATTCGGGGCGCTATGGCGGCTATGTCAGCGTGCAGCAGCAGATCACCGGCAAGTCGAAGGACGGCAAGTCGCTCGACGGGCTCGGCGTGTTCGCCAATTTCACTCAGACCGACCGCGCGACCGCAGTGACCGACAATCAGGCGGTGGTCGGCGTGTTCTACAAGGGGCTGGCGACGTGGCTGCCGGGCGACGTGCTCGGCGTCGCGTTCGGGCGGACCAACGTCAACGGCCGCGCGGCGGACGCCGACCGGCTGCTCCCCGGCACGCCGGTGCGCGACGCCGAATATGCCGCCGAGGTCTATTACAGCGTAACGCCGCTGCCGTGGCTCGAGCTGCAGCCCAACGTGCAGTGGATCCACCACCCCGGCGGCGTGCGCAGCGCCGACGAGGTGGTGGTGTTGGGGCTGAAGGGCGCGATCACGCTTTAGCCGAAGATCCGTGACTTGGTGACGTGCGGGGCGGGGACGCCATGCAGTCGACAGCGCGTCGATCCGGTCCCGGTCTGTCTATTTGCCAACGCCGCCGAGCGATTTTGCAAAGAACGTGTCCGCTTGCGTCAGAAGATCGGTCCGCGCCGCGCTGTCGTCGAGCTGGTGGTCGAGTCCGGGATAGACCACCAAGCGGCTCGACTTGCCGGCTCTGCGCAATGCGCCATCCATCAGACGCGACTGGAGGATATCGACGTTGATGTCTTGATCGCCGTGGAACATCAGCACGGGCGCACGGAACCGTTCCGCATAATGGTCGGGCGAGCCCTGGTCGCGCAGTATGCCCGATCCGACCTGCTTCGCCACGAGGCGCGCGTTGGTGAAATTTTCCGCATCCGCCTTGAGCCGGTACAGGTCGGTGACCGGCGCCACCGCGACCACCGCCTTGAACAGCGCCGGATCGACGACGTTCGCCTGGAGCGCCGCGTAGCCGCCATAGGACCATCCGAAGATGCCGAGCCGATCGGGATCCGCGATACCCTGCGCGATCATCCAGCGGCCGGCGTCGATAACGTCGCCGATGGCGGTCGGCCAGGAGATGAATCCGCTCTTTTTTTCGAAATCCTCGCCGAAGCCGGTCGAGCCGCGAAACTGCGGCTGGATCACTGCATAGCCCTTTTGTGCGAAATATTGCGGCAGCCAGTCGAACCCCCAGACATCGCGCGCGGAGGGGCCGCCATGCGGCATGACGATCGCGGGGATGTGGCGCCCGGTGCTGCCAGGTGGCAGGGTGAGATAGGCCGGAATAAGGGTCCCGTCTGCCGCCGGGTAGGTAATGCTGCGCTGCTCGCTCAACTGCATGCCGGACAGGTCGGCCCGTGGCACGAGGACTTCGGTCAGCTTGCGGGTGTCGCGGTCGAAAAGGAAATAGTGGCCGGAATCGATATCGCTTTCGGCGAACAGCAGCACGCGTTTCTCGTCGGCGCTTGCACTGACAAAGGCAATATCGGACAGTTTCGGAAGGGCTTTGGCGAGGCTTTGGGCAAGCGCGCGATAGCCGGCGTCGAAATAGACGATATGCGTCTTGTCGGTCACGTAGCGCAGTCCGATGACCCGATCGTGGCGGCCAATCGTCTCGACGCTGTCGACGTCGACCGTGGGGTCGGCATAGATCAGGTCGGTCTTCATCGTTCCGTCGAGCGCGACCGAATAGAGCGCCCGGCGGCCATCCTTCTTCTGGACGGCATAGGCCAGATTCAGCGTGCCATCGACCGCGACTGGATAGAGACCGTTATCGTTGGCGTCGACGCGGCTGAACAGCTTCTGTTCGGAGCTGCCGCGCAGGCGATACCAATAGGTAGCCTTGCCGTTCAGCATGCCGTGGGCGTCGGTGCCGTAGAGTCCGGTGATGCGGACGGTTCCGCTGCCATCGGTCCAGCCGGTGCCGACCGCGGGCTTGACGGGTACACCCTTGCCGGTGCGGGTATCGACGCGTTCCGCGCCATTGCCGCGCGACATCAGGACGATTCCGTCCACCCCTGCCATCCAGTCCAGCACCTCACCGTCATCCTGTCGAACGGTAAAGCTCGATTTCCGGCTGCCCAGCGGGAGACTGGGCTTGCCGTCGGCATCGACCGCCACGAGACGGTTCCATGCCAGCTTGGTGCCGTCGACCTTTGAAATGCCCGATAAGAGGCAGACCAGCCGGTCCGCCGCCGACCAGCCGCAGAATTTCAATTTCAGCGGTTTGCCGTCGGCATAAGTGATCGGTGTGGTGGCGCCGTCGGCAAGGTTCATCACCACCGCCACGGTAAGCTGTCCCGCGCCTGGGGCGATATAGACCAGGAATTTGCCGTCGGGGGACAGGGCTGGACTCGATGCTCCGACCCGTGCGCCGAACGCTGCCGCCAACGCCGATGGAGTCGGTTCGGCGGCTGTCGCGATCGCCGATAGACCGAGCGTCCCAAAGAACACCAAAACTTTGCCGAACATAGGAAGCCCCCTTTGAAGGAAGCTAACGCGAGCGTGGCGCAGCGAGCAAGGGGGTGGATAAGGATTACGTAGGACAGCCGAAGACCCAAGCGGGTCGGAAAGCCGACTTCGCGATGCCCCAAAAGAGAACCACCACTCGGGCATTCTTGGACGTCGGCTCGTTTCGTCAGGTGTCAGACCCGAACGCGGAGATCACACCTCGTTCAGATACTCGCCACCGCCCTAGATCGAAGCAGCAGGATTTTCACGCGATCCTGTTCGACCCGCGTCCTTGCGCTCCGAATAGCGATCGACGAGTTGGTCGGCATGCGGCCGCAGCAGCACCGTCATGCGCACCAATTCCTCCATCACGTCGACGATGCGATCGTAATAGTTCGATGGCCGCATCCGGTCGTCGTCGCCGAATTCCTTATAGGCCATCGCGACCGAGGACTGGTTGGGGATCGTCACCATCCGCATCCAGCGCCCGAGCAGGCGCAGCGTGTTGACGCTGTTGAACGATTGCGATCCGGCCGAAACCTGCATCACCGCGAGCGTGCGCCCCTGGGTGGGCCGCATCCCGCCCATCTGGAGGGGCAGATGATCGATCTGCGTCTTCATCACCCCGGTGATCTGGCCGTGCCGCTCGGGACTGCACCAGACCTGGCCTTCGGACCATACAGACAGCGCGCGCAGTTCGTGGACCGCGGGGTGGTCGTCGCCGCCGACCTGGTCGGGCAGCGGCAGATCGGACGGATCGAAGATGCGTGTCTCGGCGCCGAACAGGCGGAGCAGGCGCGCGGCCTCCTCGACGCAGAGACGCGAGAAGGATCGCGCGCGCAGCGACCCGTAGAGCAAGAGGATGCGGACCGGCGGCTGGTCGGCGCCGAGCCCGAGCGCGGGGCGGTCGATGACGAAGCGGCGGTCGAGCGCGGGAAGGTGATCGGGATCGGGCAGGGGGCGGACGCGCGTCATGCGGGTTCCTCGTTTGCTTCGGGAAAGAGCCGATCGGCGCAGAGATGCGCGACCAACGCGCCGGCGAATTGCGCCAGGATGAAACCCGGTACGCTCGACGGCGCGATGCCCGCGAAGCTGTTGCTCAGCGACCGCGCGACGGTGATCGCAGGGTTGGCGAAACTGGTCGACGCGGTGAACCAATAGGCCGCGGTGATGTAGAGCGCGACGCTCGCGGGCAGCTGCGCGGGCCGCATCCGCGCCGTTCCGAGGATCGTCAGGATCAGCCCGCAGGTGGCGACCGCCTCGGCGGTCCATTGGCCGGGGCCGGCCCGAACTTTGTGCGAGAGCTGGAGCACCGGCAGGTCGAACATGATGTGCGCGAGCCAGACCCCGATGATCCCGCCGACGATCTGCGCCGCGCCATAGCCGAGCGCGATCTTGGTGCTGACGTGCCCGCGCAGCCGCATGACCAGCGTGACGGCGGGGTTGAGGTGCGCGCCCGACACCGGGCCGAGCATGGTGATCAGCACGAACAGCATCGCCCCCGTCGCGAGCGTGTTGCCGAGCAAGGCGATGGCGAGGTTCCCGCCCGCCAGTCGCTCGGCCATGATGCCCGAGCCGACCACCGTGGCGAAGAGGATCAGGCTGCCGAGCGCTTCCGCGAGCAAGGCGCGGCGGATCACGGCGCGCCGACGCGCTGGCCGTGCTCGTCGATCACGCGCTCGCCATCCTCCTTGGCGAAGGCGCCCTTCTGGGGCTCCGGCAGCAGGTCGAGCACGGCTTCGGACGGGCGGCAGAGTTTCACGCCGAGCGGGGTCACCACCAGCGGCCGGTTGATCAGGATCGGATGGGCCATCATCGCGTCGAGCAGCGCGTCGTCGTCGAGATTCGCGTCGGCGAGGCCGAGCTCGTGATAGGGCGTGCCCTTCTCGCGCAGCAGCGCGCGCGGCGTCATCCCGGCGCGCGCGATCAGCGCGGCGAGCAGCGCGCGTGCGGGCGGCGTCTTGAGATACTCGATGACGTGCGGCTCGACGCCCGCATTGCGGATCAGCGCGAGCACGTTGCGCGACGTACCGCAGGCGGGGTTATGATAGACGATGATGTCGGTCATGGGGTGGTCCTTCAGCAGCAAATCAGGTCGGCGAGCAGCGGCGCGCACAATTCGGCGCGCCCGCCGCAGCAATCCTTGGCGAGAAAGGTCATCAGCGCGCGCAGCGTGTCGAGGCTCGCGCGCTGCACTTGCTGACGTCCGCGTTTCTCGGCGATCACCAGGCCGGCCTTGGCGAGCACCGCCAGATGCGTGGAGAAGGTGCTCTGGGTAAGCCCGCTTGCTTCCACGAGCGCGCCGGTCGGGAGGCCGGCGGGTTCGTGCTCGACGAGCAAGCGGAACGCCGCGAGCCGGGTGGGGTGCGCGAGCGCGGCTAGCGCGGCGAGGGCGGACGGGGTTTGCATCCATCGGGATTATCCGATGGGAGGGTGTGGGTCAAACGTATCGGCTTCTTTCGATACATGCGTCGGGGGGGCGGAAAAGCTGACCGGCCCAAATCGACCACTACCGGACGTTCAGAAGGCTTATGTCTCGACGGATCGCACGGCGATAATGCGGTAGGGGCCGGGCTCGGCGTTGGCGAACGCGCCGCTCTCAATTGCGATGCGGGCCTCCCCAAGCGTGTCGAATAAGCACCGTGAGTTCACGTCGAGCGAGGATGCCAGCCCGTTGCACGAAAGGGGCGAGCATTCTGGCGATGTCCCTGCAAAGAATGTCACGACGTCGAAGCCGTTTAACGTCGATGCGCTCGGAGGAACGACATTCGTAGGGAAGTCGTCGGGCGCGAAGTGAGCCCAACTGCGGGATTGTCCATCGTATTGGTAGTGGAAGGCCTCTTAGAAGAACGCCTTTAGGGGCCCCACCTCAACGCCAAGGCCTTCCGCTGCGTTTTGCGCCGCCTCCGGGGTGTCGAACATCCACCAGCCATTATGCCGCCCGAGAGGAATATAGTCGCCGAAGTCCGAGGATACGCAGCCGCTGACCGAGTGGACGGCCTCGACTTTCGGCGCACCCATCCACTCGGGCGCGGGCGACATGACGCTCTTCAACATGTAGCCGAGGGGAATCATCGCTGGGTCGCTCATGCCGGGACTATAGCATTGGATCACGGCACCTCGTTAGCTGCCGTTCCGCTTCCCACCAAATTCAGACATAGCCTCGGCCGTCGCCCTGGCGGAAGCCGGGGCCTCTGGATGGCTCGGCAGGCGGCGGGACATCAGGCGGGAGGCCCCGGCCTTCGCCGGGGCGACGGTTATAACCGACAGCATCTGACCATTACTATCCAACGCGTACCGGCCCACGCTCCCCCTCGACCCCAAACGAAAACCGCCGCCCAGGTCATCCCCGGACGGCGGCTCTCTTTTCGTCAGGCGGTAACCCGAACCCGAAGGATCACTCCTTGTTCAGATACTCGCCGGCGTCGGCATCGGTGCCGGTGCCGCTCGTCACGACCGCGCCGAGCGCATCGTCGCCGGTGCCGCCGGCATCGCGCGTCGAGCGGGCGAGCTCGGCGTCATGCTCTTCCTTCGCCGAGTTCGGGGCGACGATCGAGACTTCGGCCATGCGACGCTGCGAGACGCGCATCGCCGCATCGCGCGACGAGGCGGTGACGCGCAGGCGGTTCATGCCCGCACCCGTGCCCGCCGGGATCAGACGACCCACGATCACGTTCTCCTTGAGACCCGTAAGCGTGTCCTTCTTGCCCTGCACCGAAGCCTCGGTGAGCACGCGCGTCGTTTCCTGGAACGATGCCGCCGAGATGAAGCTGCGCGTTTGCAGCGACGCCTTGGTGATGCCGAGCAGGACCGGCTTGCCCTGCGCCGGACGCTCCTTCTTGCCGATCTTGGCGTTCATCTCGTCCATCTCGTCGCGATCGACCTGCTCGCCGGCGAGCAGCGTGGTGTCGCCACCGTCGGTGATCTCGACCTTCTGCAGCATCTGGCGAACGATCGTCTCGATGTGCTTGTCGTTGATCTTCACGCCCTGGAGACGATAGACCTCCTGGATTTCCGACACGAGATATTCGGCCAAGGGCTCGATGCCGAGCACTTCGAGAATGTCGTGCGGATCGGGCGAACCACCGATGAGGTTGTCGCCGCGCTTGACGTAATCGCCTTCCTGCACGTCGATGACCTTCGACTTGGGCACCAGATACTCGACGACCTCGCTGCCGTCCTCGGGCTGAATGCCGATCTTGCGCTTGGCCTTATAGTCCTTGCCGAACACGACACGGCCCGAGACCTTGGCGATGATCGCATTTTCCTTCGGCTTGCGCGCTTCGAACAGCTCGGCAACACGCGGCAGACCACCGGTGATGTCGCGCGTCTTGGCGCTCTCGCGGCTGACACGGGCAAGGACGTCGCCGCCCTGGACCGTCGCACCGTCCTCGACCGAGAGCGTTGCGCCGGGAACCAGCATGTAGCGGCCGGTTTCACCCGATGCGTCGTCGAGCAGGGTCAGGCGCGGACGCAGATCCTCCTTCTTCGACGCGATGCCGCGATTCTCGGTGACGACGCGCTGCGAGATGCCGGTCGCTTCGTCGGCCTGCTCGGTGAGCGTCTTGCCCTCGATCAGATCGACATATTTCACGATGCCGCCATTCTCGGTGATCACCGGCATGGTGAACGGGTCCCACTCGGCCAGACGATCGCCCTTCGACACGATGTGCCCGTCGTCGAACAGCACGTACGCGCCGTAGGGGAGACGATGCACCGCGCGCTCGCGGCCGTCGATGTCCATGATCGCGACTTCGCCCGAGCGCGACAGCACGACGCGACGGCCGCGCTGGTCGGTGATGGTACGCAGGTCGCGATATTCCATCGTGCCGTCCGAGAGCGCCTCGAGGTTCGACTGCTCGTTGAGCTGTGCCGCACCACCGATGTGGAAGGTACGCATCGTCAGCTGCGTGCCCGGCTCACCGATCGACTGGGCGGCGATGACGCCGACCGCTTCACCGATGTTGACCGGCGTACCGCGGGCGAGATCGCGCCCGTAGCACTTGCCGCACACGCCGATCTTGGTCTCGCAGACGAGCGGCGAGCGGATCTTGCACGATTGCGTGCCGATCGCCTCGATCTGCAGGATCATCGGCTCGTCGAGCAGCGTGCCCGAGGGGATGACGATCTCGCCGGTCTTGCTGTCGACGATGTCCTCCGCGGTCGTACGACCGAGGATGCGCTCGCCGAGCGACGCGATCGTCGAGCCGCCCTGGACGATCGCGCGCATTTCCAGCGCGCGGGTCGTGCCGCAGTCGAGCTCCATGATCACGCAATCCTGCGACACGTCGACCAGACGACGCGTGAGGTAGCCCGAGTTCGCCGTCTTCAACGCCGTATCCGCGAGGCCCTTACGGGCACCGTGGGTCGAGTTGAAGTATTCGAGGACGGTAAGCCCCTCCTTGAAGTTCGAGATGATCGGCGTCTCGATGATCTCGCCCGACGGCTTGGCCATCAGGCCGCGCATGCCGGCGAGCTGCTTGATCTGCGCCTGCGAACCACGCGCACCCGAATGGGCCATCATGTAGATCGAGTTGATCGGCTTCTCGCGACCCTTGTTGGGGCCGTCCTCATAATGCTTAACCGCCTTGATCTCGTCCATCATGGCGTTCGCCACCTGGTCGCCGCAACGGCTCCATGCGTCGATCACCTTGTTGTACTTCTCCTGCTGCGTGATCAGGCCGTCCTGATATTGCTGTTCGAAGTCCTTCACCAGACCCTTGGTCTCGTCGACCAGGGCGATCTTGGCGTCCGGAATGATCATGTCGTCCATGCCGAACGAGATGCCGGCCTTGAACGCGTGCTTGAAGCCGAGGCTCATGATCGCGTCGGCGAACAGCACCGTGTCCTTCTGGCCGGTGTGACGATAGACCTCGTCGATCACGTCGCCCACGTCCTTCTTGGTGAGGAGGCGGTTGACGGTGTCGAACGGCACCTTCGACGACTGCGGCAGGCACTCGCCGAGCAGCATGCGACCAGGGGTGGTCTCATAGCGCTTGAGGTACTGGTTGCCCTTTTCATCGGTCTGCGGAACGCGGCTGATGATCTTGGTGTGCAAGGTGACAGCACCGGCTTCGAGCGCCTGATGGACTTCCGACATGTCGGAAATCATCATGCCCTGGCCCGGCTCATTCTCCTTGAGCATCGAGAGGTAATACAGACCCAGCACCATGTCCTGCGACGGTACGATGATCGGCTTGCCGTTGGCGGGCGAGAGGATGTTGTTGGTCGACATCATCAGCACGCGCGCTTCGAGCTGTGCCTCGAGCGACAGCGGCACGTGGACCGCCATCTGATCGCCGTCGAAATCGGCGTTGAACGCCGAGCAGACGAGCGGGTGCAGCTGGATCGCCTTGCCCTCGATCAGCACGGGCTCGAACGCCTGGATGCCGAGACGGTGAAGCGTCGGTGCGCGGTTGAGCATGACCGGATGCTCGCGGATCACCTCGTCGAGGATGTCCCAGACTTCCTTGCGCTCCTTCTCGACCCACTTCTTCGCCTGCTTCAGCGTCATGCTGAGGCCCTTGGCGTCGAGACGTGCGTAGATGAACGGCTTGAACAGCTCGAGCGCCATCTTCTTGGGCAGGCCGCACTGGTGCAGCTTGAGTTCCGGACCGGTCACGATGACCGAACGACCCGAATAATCGACGCGCTTGCCGAGCAGGTTCTGACGGAAGCGGCCCTGCTTGCCCTTGAGCATGTCGGACAGCGACTTGAGCGGACGCTTGTTGGCGCCCGTGATCGTGCGACCGCGGCGACCGTTATCGAACAGCGCGTCGACGGCCTCCTGCAGCATGCGCTTCTCGTTGCGGACGATGATGTCCGGCGCGCGGAGCTCCATCAAACGCTTCAGACGATTATTGCGGTTGATCACGCGGCGATACAGGTCGTTCAGATCCGACGTCGCGAAGCGGCCGCCGTCGAGCGGCACCAGCGGACGCAGCTCGGGCGGAATGACCGGCACGACTTCGAGGATCATCCACTCGGGGCGGTTGCCCGAATCGATGAAGCTCTCGACGACCTTCAGCCGCTTGATGATCTTCTTGGGCTTCAGCTCGGACTTGGTGACCGCGAGCTCTTCGAGGAGCTCCTTGCGCTCGCCCTCGAGATCGAGATCCTGCAGCATGATGCGGACGGCTTCCGCGCCGATGCCGGCCGAGAAGGCGTCTTCGCCATATTCGTCCTGCGCGTCGAGGAGCTCGTCCTCGGTCATCAGCTGATACTTTTCGAGCGGGGTGATGCCCGGCTCGATCACGATATACGCCTCGAAGTACAGCACGCGCTCGAGCTGCTTCAACTGCATGTCGAGCAGCAGGCCGATGCGCGACGGCAGCGACTTCAGGAACCAGATGTGCGCGACCGGGGCGGCCAGTTCGATATGGCCCATGCGCTCGCGCCGGACCTTCGAGACGGTGACCTCGACGCCGCACTTCTCGCAGACGATGCCCTTATACTTCATGCGCTTGTACTTGCCGCACAGGCACTCGTAATCCTTGATCGGACCGAAGATGCGCGCGCAGAACAGGCCGTCACGCTCGGGCTTGAACGTGCGATAGTTGATGGTTTCGGGCTTCTTGATCTCGCCGAACGACCAGCTGCGGATCTTGTCCGGGCTGGCGATGCCGATCTGGATCTGGTCGAAGGTCTCGGCCTTGACGACCGGGTTCGCGAAGTTTGTGAGTTCGTTCATAGTTTCTTCCTTCTCTCCCTCTCCCCGCTTGCGGGGAGAGGGTCGGGGAGAGGGGCAGTCTCACCCGGCTGGAAACGATTGGGGAGAGGCACTGCCCTCTCCCCGACCCTCTCCCGCAAGCGGGAGAGGGAGAAGTGTTACTCCGCCGCGATCGCGACGCCGTCGGTGTCGAACTGCTCGGTGGTGGTGAGCTCGATGTTCAGACCCAGCGAGCGCATTTCCTTGACGAGCACGTTGAAGCTCTCCGGAATGCCGGCCTCGAACGTGTCGTCACCCTTGACGATCGCCTCATAGACCTTGGTGCGCCCGACCACGTCGTCCGACTTCACCGTGAGCATTTCCTGCAAGGTGTACGCCGCGCCGTAGGCCTGGAGCGCCCAGACCTCCATCTCGCCGAAGCGCTGGCCACCGAACTGCGCCTTACCACCCAGCGGCTGCTGCGTGACGAGCGAGTACGGCCCGATCGACCGGGCGTGGATCTTGTCGTCGACCAGATGGTGCAGCTTGAGCATGTAGATGATGCCCACCGTCACGCGCCGATCGAACATGTCGCCGGTGCGACCATCGAACAGTTCCGACTGACCCGACGAGTGCAGACCCGCCAGCTCGAGCATGTCGGCCACATCGGCCTCGCGCGCGCCGTCGAACACGGGCGTGCCCATCGGCACGCCGGTCCGCAGGTTCTGCGCGAGTTCGATGATCTGGCTCGCATCGCGCGCCTCGATGTCCGCGGCGTAGTGATCGCCGTACACTTCGAGCAGCCGCGCCTTGACCGCGTCGGGCATGTCGCCCGGTGCGGGTTCGGGGTTGGCTTCACGCCACTCTTCGAGCTGCGTGTAGATCTGCTGACCGAGGTTACGGGCAGCCCAGCCGAGATGCGTCTCGAAGATCTGACCGACGTTCATGCGCGACGGCACGCCGAGCGGGTTGAGCACGATGTCGACCGGCGTGCCGTCGGCGAGGAACGGCATGTCCTCCGCCGGCAGGATCCGCGAGATCACGCCCTTGTTGCCGTGACGGCCGGCCATCTTGTCGCCCGGCTGCAGCTTGCGCTTCACCGCGACGAAGACCTTGACCATCTTGAGCACGCCCGGCGGCAGCTCGTCACCGCGCTCGAGCTTGTCGCGACGATCCTGGAACTTGTCCACGATCACCTTGACGGCGTCGTCATACTGCACCTTGACCGCTTCCAGATCGCTCTGGGTCTTGTCGTCGGCGACAGCGAACTTCCACCATTCGTGACGGTCGACCGAGTCGAGCACGTCCTGGTCGATGACCACGCCCTTCTTCGGGCCGTTCTTGGGAACGGCGGTCGCGGTCTGGCCGAGCAGCATTTCCTTGAGGCGCGACCAGGTCGCGCGGTTGAGGATCGTGCGCTCGTCGTCCGAGTCCTTCTTCAGGCGCTCGATTTCCTCACGCTCGATCGCCATCGCGCGCTCGTCCTTGTCGATGCCGTGGCGGTTGAACACCCGGACCTCGACGACCGTACCAGCAACGCCCGGCGGCAGGCGCAGCGACGTATCGCGCACGTCCGACGCCTTTTCACCGAAGATGGCGCGGAGGAGCTTTTCCTCCGGCGTCATCGGCGATTCGCCCTTCGGCGTGATCTTGCCCGCAAGAATATCGCCCGGCTCGACCTCGGCACCGATGTACACGATGCCCGCTTCGTCGAGGTTGCGAAGCGCTTCCTCGCCGACGTTGGGGATGTCGCGCGTGATGTCTTCCGGCCCGAGCTTGGTGTCGCGCGCCATCACTTCGAACTCTTCGATGTGGATCGACGTGAACACGTCGTCCTTCACGATGCGCTCGGAGATGAGGATCGAATCCTCGTAGTTGTACCCGTTCCACGGCATGAACGCGACGAGCGCGTTGCGGCCGAGCGCGAGCTCACCGAACTCGGTCGAGGGACCGTCGGCGAGCACGTCGCCGGCCGTCACCACGTCGCCCACCTTCACCAGCGGACGCTGGTTGATGCAGGTGTTCTGGTTCGAGCGCTGGAACTTCATCAGCGTGTAGATGTCGACGCCCGACTGGCCGGCATCGATCTCGCCGGTTGCGCGGATGACGATACGCGCCGCGTCGACCTGGTCGACCACGCCCGCACGCCGTGCGGAGATGGCAGCACCCGAATCGCGCGCGACGGTCTCTTCCATGCCGGTGCCGACGAACGGCGCCTCAGCCTGGACGAGCGGCACGGCCTGACGCTGCATGTTCGAGCCCATCAGCGCGCGGTTGGCGTCATCGTTTTCCAGGAATGGAATAAGCGATGCGGCGACCGAGACGAGCTGCTTGGGGCTGACGTCCATCAACGTGATGTTGTTCGGGATCGCCATCAGGAATTCGCCAGCCTGACGCGACGAAACCAGTTCCTCGACGAAGCCGTTCGACGAATCGAGCTCGGCGTTGGCCTGCGCGATCGTGTGCTTGGCCTCTTCCATCGCCGACAGATAGACGACGTCGTCGGTGACCTTGTGGTCGACGACCTTGCGGTATGGCGTTTCGATGAAGCCGTACTTGTTGACGCGGCTGAACGACGCGAGCGAGTTGATCAGACCGATGTTCGGGCCTTCCGGCGTCTCGATCGGGCAGATGCGGCCATAGTGCGTCGGGTGAACGTCGCGGACTTCGAAGCCGGCGCGCTCACGCGTCAGACCACCCGGTCCGAGCGCCGACACGCGACGCTTGTGGGTGACTTCCGACAGCGGGTTGGTCTGATCCATGAACTGCGACAGCTGCGACGAGCCGAAGAATTCGCGGACCGCGGCAACCGCGGGCTTGGCGTTGATCAGGTCGTTCGGCATCACCGTCGACACGTCGACCGACGACATACGCTCCTTCACGGCGCGCTCCATGCGGAGCAGGCCGACGCGGTACTGGTTCTCGAGCAGCTCGCCGACCGAACGGACACGACGGTTACCGAGGTTGTCGATATCGTCGATGTCGCCCTTGCCGTCCTTCAGATCGACCAGCGTCTTGATGACCGCGAGGATATCTTCCGTCCTCAGCGTGGTGACGGTGTCTTCCGCATCGAGGTCGAGGCGCATGTTCAACTTCACACGGCCCACGGCCGAGAGGTCGTAGCGGTCGGGATCGAAGAACAGGCCGCTGAACAGCGACTCTGCGGTCTCGAGCGTCGGCGGCTCGCCGGGGCGCATCACGCGGTAGATGTCGGACAGCGCCTGCTCGCGCTCTTCGGCCTTGTCGACCTTGAGCGTGTTGCGGATCCAGGCGCCGGTCGCGATGTGATCGATATCGAGCAGTTCGATCCGGTCGATGCCGGCCTGATCGAGCAGTTCGAGATTCTCGGCCGAGACTTCGTCGCCGGCTTCGATGTAGATCTGGCCGGTGGTCTCGTTGATGAGATCATAGGCGCTGTAGCGACCGAAGATTTCTTCCGTAGGGATCAGCAGGTCGGTGAGACCGTCCTTGGCCGACTTGTTGGCGGCGCGGGGGCTGATCTTCTGGCCGTTGGGGAACACCACTTCGCCGGTCTTGGCGTCGATGATGTCGTACATCGGCTTCTGGCCACGCCAGTTCTCGGCCTGGAACGGGATGATCCAGCCACCCTGGCCGCGGACGAAGGTCACGCGGTTGTAGAAGTGGTTGAGGATTTCCTCGCCGGTCATGCCGAGCGCGTAGAGCAGCGCCGTCACCGGCAGCTTGCGCTTGCGATCGATGCGGACGTTGACGATGTCCTTGGCGTCGAACTCGAAATCGAGCCACGAACCGCGATACGGGATCACGCGCGCGGCGAAGAGATACTTGCCCGATGCGTGCGTCTTGCCGCGGTCATGGTCGAACAGCACGCCCGGCGAACGGTGCATCTGCGAGACGATGACACGCTCGGTGCCGTTGATGATGAAGGTGCCGTTGCCCGTCATCAGGGGCATGTCGCCCATGTAGACGTCCTGCTCCTTGATATCGAGGACCGAGCGCGAATCGGTGTCGGCATCGACCTCGAATACGATCAGGCGCAGCGTGACGCGCATCGGCGCGGCATAGGTGATGCCGCGCTGGCGGCACTCGTCGGTGTCGAACTTGGGGGGCTCGAGCTCGTAATTGACGAAGTCGAGCTCGGCGGTGCCGGCGAAATCGCGGATCGGGAAAACGCTGCGCAGCGTCTTCTCGAGACCCGAGACATAGCCGATCGACGGATCGGAGCGGAGGAACTGTTCGTAGGATTCGCGCTGAACCTCGATCAGGTTCGGCATCTGCACGACTTCGTGGATGTTGCCGAACACCTTGCGGATGCGCCGCTTGGCGGTGCCGCTCTCTGCACGCCGCGTGGGCGCGTTACCGTCGATGGGGTTGGTAGCCATGGAGATTGTCTGCCCTCAAGCCTGAAATTCGGCCCGGAATCCACCGGGCGGGCGTGCAAATCGGAAACGACAAAAAGCCGCGTGTTGTCCGCATATGCGGATAACAGCAGCTGTCATGCGTCTCGTGAAACCCCGACCATCAATCCGATCGATGCACTGCGCGACGGCACATCATTTCCCGAAAGCTGGGGTGGAGGACGCGATATAGGTCGGGGGCGGGGGCGTGTCAACGCAGTCGCGGTCGATCGGTTGCGCTGCGGCGAACCGCTCGGCGCAGCAATCCTTGGCAGCGGGGGTTTTATCGCTATTGCCGGGCGGGTGAAACGCTTGATCCGCTTATCCCTCCTCGCCGCCGCGAGCGCAATGGCGTCCGGCACCGCAGCGCTCGCGCAAAATACGGTGCCCGCGCAGCCGCTGCCCGGTCTCGACTCGTTCAGCCTGCCATCGAACCGGCCCGCGCCGCGCGTCGCGCCGTCGCCCGAGCCGACGACCAACCCGCGCCCGGTCGAGACCGAGACCGTCGCGCCACCGGTCGTAACGCCGACAGCGCGCACTACGGCTGCGCCACGCGCAAACCCGACGCCCGCGCGGACCGCACCCGCGGCGCGGGCGACTCCCGCAGCGCGACCGACGCCCACCGCTGAGCGGACGCCCACGCCGCGCCCGACCGCGAGCGCCACGCCGACAGCGCCGCCGCTGCCTGTTCCGTCCGAGACGCCAACCACTGCGCCTCCGCAAACAGCGACTCCCGCGCCGGTCGCGCAGCCGAGCGTCGCGCCCGCGGCGGCTCCGGGAACGACCGAGACCGGCAGCGGCTATCTGTGGCCCGTCATCGCGGGCGGTCTCGCGCTTGCGGTCGCGATCGGTCTTGCGCTGTGGTGGCGGCGGCGCGGGGCGCGCGAAACCCCGGCCTATGAAGAGGTCGCCGTCGCGGAGGAGGTCCCAACGAGCGCCGAGCCGGTGGTTGCAGCCCCGGCGATGGCGGCGGCGCCCGAGCCCGTTCCAACCCGCGCGCCGACACCCGTGCCCGCGCCGATCGTCCCCGACGCGGTCGGGGCGGCCCGCGCGGTGATCGCGTTCGAGCTGACGCCGAAGCGGGCAGGCACCAATTTGCTCAGCGCAGCGGTCGAATATCAGATCGTCCTGCGCAACACCGGCGACGCCGCGGCGACGGGCATCCGGCTCGACATCCGCCTACTGAGCGCAGGGGCGCAGCAGGACGCGACGATCGCGGCAGTGTTCGCCGCGCCGATCGATCGCCCGATTACCGCGCCGTTCGATCTGCCCGCGGGTGTCGCGGTTGAACTCGGCGGGATGGCGCTCCACCCCAAGGCGTCGCTCGAGGTGATCGAGATGGGCGGCAAGGCGATGTTCGTCCCCGTGCTCACCGTCGTCGCAGACTATGGCTGGGCCGACGGCAGCGGCCGCACCGCGCGCTCCTATCTCATCGGCATCGACCGCGGGGCAGGGGGCAAGCTCGCGCCGTTCCGCATCGATAGCGGCGCGCGGATGGTCGATACGGTGCGCGCGGTCGAGTTTACCGTGCCGGCATAGGGTGTCTGCCCCGGGGCGGGGCGAAGAGACGGCCGTGGATACGAAAAGGGGCGACACCTTGCGGTGCCGCCCCTTTTTTGTGGCGAGCCGTCATGGGCGAAGCCCATGACGTCGGACGTGGGGCGAGCCCCACGCCGGCCGCCCTTGCGGGAGTGCGCTTTAGCCTTGGCTAAAGCGTCTCTCCCGCTGCAGCTTACTTGACCTCGACGGTCGCGCCGGCTGCTTCCAGCTGCGCCTTGATCTTGGCGGCTTCGTCCTTCGACACGCCTTCCTTGATCGCCTTCGGGGCCGACTCGACCAGCGTCTTGGCTTCGGTCAGGCCGAGCGCGGTGATCGCACGGACTTCCTTGATGACGTTGATCTTCTTGCCGCCGTCGCCGGTCAGGATGACGTCGAATTCGGTCTGCTCTTCAGCAGCCGGTGCCGCAGCGCCGCCGCCAGCAGCAGGCGCCGCTGCAACAGCAGCAGCGGCCGAGACGCCCCACTTCTCTTCGAGCAGCTTCGAGAGATCAGCTGCTTCGATGACGGTCAGGGCGGAAAGCTGGTCAACCAGCGCGTTCAGGTCTGCCATGTGTATTCTCCAGTAAAATCAGTTCGGGTTTGAAATCTCGAAGCACCTGAAATCAGGCGTCCGCCGTGTCCTTTTCCGCATAGGCGGCGAGCACGCGGGCGAGCTGTGCTGCTGGCGCCTGGGCGATCGTCGCGAGCTTGGTTGCAGGAGCAACCAGAAGGCCCACGATCTTCGCGCGCAGTTCGTCCAGCGACGGCATCGTCGCGAGTGCCTGTACGCCTGCTACGTCGAGGACGGTCGCACCCATCGCACCACCCACGATTTCGAACTTGTCGTTCGTCTTCGCGAAGTCGACGGCCACCTTGGCGGCCGCGACGGGGTCGATGGAAGTGGCCAGACCGACCGGCCCGGTGAGCATGTCGCCCAACGTGACGTAGTCGGTGTCGGCCAGTGCGATCTTGGCAAGCTTGTTCTTCGAGACCTTGTAGCTCGCCCCTGCGTCCCGCATTGCGTTCCGCAGCTTGGTCGACTGTGCCACCGTCATGCCGAGGTTGCGGGTGACGACCACCACGCCGACTTCGGCAAAACTGTGGTTCAGGTCGGCGACGAGCTCGGTCTTTTGAGCGCGATCCATGCCATTCTCCACGTTTGATCTTGCCGCTTGCGCGGCAAGACCGGTTACAAACCGGATGCTGGTGCACCCGGAATTGTCCAGCGATGGGGAATGGGAGCGTCGCCCCGTTTGATGGAGGGCGGCAGACCGGTCGCGGCTGGGCCGAGAGCGGTTGTAATCCTGGTCCCCGTCTCGGCAGGAAATTAAGACCGGGCAAATCCCGATCACCTACTGTCTTGGACGGTCCCGCCGCGCCGAGGCGTGACGGGAGAGTGGGGGCCTTTAGCGGGTGACGGGGGAAAGTCAATGCCAGGCTGATCGTCACTCCAGCTTTCGCTCGGGTACCGGATGGGCGGTTTTTCTTCGGCTGCCTGTAGCTTTTGTTTCGAAACTGCGGAACACTCCGCGGCAAGGACCGCACGAGTCCATGCAGGACGGAATCGATATCCGCTTACAGCAGGGGCCGATTCAATGACCGAAGACAGCATCACCACCGCACCGCTCGGCGCCGAGGCGCAGGACGATCTCCTCACCCGTGGCTTTGCGCGGCGCGATCTCGCGCGGATCGCCGCGGTGTTCGGCGTCGGCGCGCTCGCCGCGTCGGTCGGGCGGCCGGCGTTCGCCTCGGGCGGCGTGCCCGATCCCGCGCCCACCGCCAAGGTCCGCATCGGCGCAAACGAATGCTGGACCGGCCCGCTAGCGCCCGGCCAGAAGGCCGCCGCTGCGATGATCGCGATGGGCAACCGCTATTCCCCGCATGACGAGCGCGGCGATTTCATCAAGGCGGTGATGGCGGTCGAGAGCGTGCCCTACGACCATGTCGCGCCCTGGCCCGGCTCGAGCGACCCGCTGTGCCGCGCGGTCGTGACCTATTGTTCGCCGACGAAGGGGCTCGTCACCGCCGACCCGACCTTTGAGCTCGCCGGGCGGACCGCTGCGTGGCTCGGCGCGCCGGTCAAGGCGGTGCCGCTGACCGCCGAGTATACGCACGACGTCAAGGCGATGCTCGCCGCCAACCCCGATGCTGGGCTCTATTATATCTGCACGCCGAACAATCCGACCGGCACGATCACCCCGCTCGCCGACATCGAGTGGCTGATCGCCAACAAGCCCGCCGGATCGATGGTGCTGATCGACGAGGCCTATACGCATTTCGCGGGCGTGCCGGTCGCTTCCTATCTCGCGGTCAAGCATCCCAACGTGATCGTGATGCGCACCTTCTCAAAGCTGTTCGGCATGGCCGGGCTGCGGATGGGCTATGTCATCACCAATCCGGCCAATATCACCAGGATGATGCGCTATGACGGCGGGATGCAGTCGGGCGCCTTGCCGGTCACCAGCCTCGCCTGCGCGACCGCGAGCCTGACCGCCGCGCCGCTGATCGCCGCGCGCCGCACCGAAATGGAGAATGCGCGCGGGCTGACGCTCGATCATCTCAAGGCCCGCGGCGTGACCGTCTTCCCGACCCACGCCAATATGTTCATGATCGATTGGAAGACCAAGCAGGCGAAGGACATGCAGGCCGCGTTCCGCAAGCAGAGCGTCGAGATCGGCCGGTCGTGGCCGATCTGGCCGACGGTCAGCCGCGTGACGGTCGGTTCGAGCGCCGAGATGAAGGCGTTCTGCACCGCGCTCGACAAGGTCATCGCTTAGCCTGACACCATCCGTCACCCCGGCCTTGTGCCGGGGCCCACCGGGATGCTCGCGCCACGTCCGCGGCGCTGGTCGCACCGTGGACCCCGGCACAAGGCCGGGGTGACGAAGATGGCTTAGCCCGCGCCATAGGCTCCGCCCCGTCGGGGACGAGAAGGGGCGTTACGATCCGTCCGGCAAGCCCGGCACGATCCGCGTGTACCAGCGCGGATGGCCGTCCGCGTCGCGCTCGATATCGGGCACGCCGAGCGGATCGCTGCCGGTCTCGATCCACCCCGCGCCGAGGCAGCGATTGCAGATCGCGCGGACGCTGCGGAAGCTGACCAAGTCGATCTCGAGGTTCCACTGGCCGTGCCCCTTGCACACCGGGCACGCCGCATCGAGCGCGCCGTTGCGCGGCTGGAGCGGAATGATGTCGAAGGCGTGCGGCGATTCGGGCCCGCTGCATAGGACGATCTGGCTGGCATGCGGCATCGCGTCGGGTCTCCTCGCGGGCGGAAACGTGCCGTGGCGGCGTCGGCTCCGGCGCTTGCGCGATTTTGTCCGGGCGGCGGACGCGGGACCACCGCGATCGTCGTTCGGACGCGGATCGAGCGGTCAACCGTGTCGGTGCTGCAACAATCCGCGGGGCTCTGGGTTTCAGAGGGGTGACGATCCCTCGACATCCCCTCTCGCAAACCGCCCAGCCTCACCAGCGGTGGCGCCGTCCCGCGCTTGCCATCGGCGCGGCGTTGCTCGCCGCGATCGGTCTGCTCGTGCTCGCGCTCGGCGCCTTCCCGGTTGGCTGGGTGCGCGGCCTGGTCGAGAACCGCGTGTCCGCCGCGCTCCATGCCAAGGTCGAGATCGGGTCGGTCACGCGCGACAGCGTATTTTCCTATACGCCGGTGGTGGTGCTGCACGACCTGCGGATCGCGCAGCCGGGCTGGGCGGGGCCGGGCGATTTCGTGCGCGTCGCGACGGCGCGCGCGCGCGTGCCGGTGCTGGCGCTGCTGACCGGGCGCTTCCGCCCCGATCGCGTCGCGATCGATGGCGCGCGCGTCGCGTTGGTCCGCGATGCGAGCGGCCGCGCCAATTGGAAACCCGACGGCTCCAAGCCCGACCAAACCGGTACGAGCCGCCCGAGCCTTTCCGATCTCAGCGTCACGCATACTCAGATCGTGCTGCGCGACGCCAAGCGCCAGCTGATCGTCGCCGGGCCGCTGAGCGTCGATGCGACGCACGGGCTGCGGCTGACCGCCACGGGCAGCTTTCGCGATACGCCGGCGACGCTCGAGCTGACCGGCGGGCGGATCGCGGGGATCGACCCGACCGCGCCCTATCCGTTCGTGGCGAAGCTCGCCTCCGCCGCGCTCGATTTCACAGCGCGGGGGACGATGCGGGGCGTGCTCGACACGCGCCACTTCACCGCCGCGATCCGCGCACAGGCGCCGACGCTCAAGAACCTCGACTATCTGATCGAGGCCGGGCTGTTCGGCACGCAGCCGATCGACCTCACCGGCACGATCCGCCACGACGGGCGCGACTGGTATGTCGATCGCCTCGGCGGGGCGATCGGCCGCTCGCGCTTCACCGGCCAGGCGACCGTCCACAAATACGGCATCCGCACGATGATCGACGCGCGGATCCACGCCTCCCGCTTCGATTTCGACGATCTCGCCGACAGCCAGGGCCGCGCCGAATCCGCCGCGCGGCTCGCCCGGATCGGCCCGCGCGTGATCCCGCCGACCAAGATCGACCTGTCGAAGCTGTGGAAGACCGACGGCACAATCCGCTTTGCCGCCGATCATCTGCTGTCGAACGGCGGCACGGTGTTCCAGAGCCTGGCAGCGACGCTCAATCTCGACAATCGCGTGCTGACCATCAGCGACTTGGTCGCGCCGCTGGCGAGCGGCCGGCTGACCGGCACGGCGCGAGTTGATCATCGCAGCGGGCTGCCCAAGCTCGCGCTCGACCTGCGGCTCGCCGGGCTGACGCTCGGCGCGCTGGTCGGCAAGCCCGACATGGTTGACGGCGTGGTGCGCGGCCATATCGTGCTGCGTGGGCAGGGCGAGACGGTGCGCGACGCGCTCGCCCACGCGGACGGCAAGGCCGCGATCGTCGCGACGCAGGGGCATGTCCGGCGGATGATCGCCGACGTGCTCGGACAGAGCCTCAGCGGCGCGATCGCGCATGCCATCAGCGGCCCCAGCGAAACCGTCCCGCTGCGCTGCCTCGTCGCCGATTTCCGCGGCGCAGACGGCGTCTTCACCCCGCATCCGCTGGCGATCGATACCGGCAGCTCGGTCGGCAACGGCACCGGGCGGATCGTGCTCGACGGCGAGCGGATCGACCTGACGCTGGCGGGCGCGACCAAGAGCCGCGCGCTGCTGCGCATCACCGACCCGATCCGCATCGCGGGTACGCTGAGCACGCCGAGCATCACGGTGGCGGGGCTGGGTGCGCAGGACAAGCCGAGTTCGGGCGGAGTGCTGCGCGTGCTCGGGCGCTCGATCGGGCAGGCGCTGGGGCTGACCAAGCGCGCGCCCGCGCCGGTTGCGGCGCTGCCCGAGCGTTTCGACTGCCCGCGCGCCGTTGCGGCGGCGCTGCGCTAGCGCTGTCGGACTCCGATCGCTGCGTGGTCGGCATCGTAGAGCACCGCCCAGTGGAAATAGGGCGCCAGTCCCAGCGACAGTCGCGCCGGCCCCGGTCGCGCGCTCGGCATGTAGAACATGCCGCTCGCCTGATCGCGCCGTCCGATCACGACCGCCATCGCTGCGGTCGCCGCGCCATCGCCAAGGATCACCTGCGCGGGCGTCCCGTCGGGCCACGGCGCCACCCGCGCGCCACCGATGATGCGTAGGCCCGGCGCGCCCGTGTCGAACAGCGCGCGCTCGCAGATGTCGCGCTGCGCCCGGCCGGCGACCAGGCATGCGGCGATGGTGTCGTCCTGGTCGAGCGCGATCTGCGTGAAGCCGGTCAGCTCGGCCGGGTCGGGATTGAGGATGATCCGGCCCGCCCGCTCACCGGGGCGCGGCAGCTCGACGATCCAGCGCCGCGCGCCCAGCTGGACGAACGGGTTCGCGACCGCATCCGCCTTGACGCGAATGCCCAATATGGCGTCGAAGCCCTCGCCCGGATGGCCATCGCCCTGAATGCCGAACTGCGCGGCGTCGACCCGCGACGCGGGGCAGGTGGGCCGATCGGGGAGGCAGCCGATTTGGTCGATCCGCTGGAGCCGGACGTTCCCCGCGAGGTCTCCGATCGCGAGCGTCCGACGGATCGCCTGACCGCGGAACCGCGTGCCCGAATCGTAGCTGTACTGGACCGCGGGCCCCGAATCGCGACGGGCGTCGTCGCTCAACGCGCGTGGCAGCACGCGGAGCCCGGTCGAGCCGGTGTCGAGCCCCGCCGCGACGGGCTTGCCGTCGAGCAGGAGCGTGACGACGTAGCGGCGCGCTCCGTCGGACAGATCGACTTCGCGGACCGGCAGTTCGGCACGCTGCGCCATCGCGACCGAGGGAAACAGCAGCAACAGGGCAATCCAATAGCGCATGCGGCGGCTCCGGTCTGGTCGGCGCGAGGTCGCAGGATCGCCCGCCCGGCGCAAAAGCACAAGGTCCGCGGTTCAAGCGTTTAGCGGTTCGCGCGCAGTCGGCGCAGGGCAGATTTGTCGGGCGACGCGCCGGCGCGCATTGCAGGCGCGGGCAGGCGCGCTATGTCTGCACGATGCACACCACGCCCACCTCGCTCGCGCTCATCGGCAACACGCCGCTCGTCCTGTTGCAGGGGCCGAGCGAAGCCGCCGGCGCCGAAATCTACGGCAAATGCGAATTCGCCAACCCCGGCGCCTCGGTCAAGGACCGCGCCGCGCTCGGGATCGTCGAGGATGCCGAAGAGCGGGGGCTGATCGCGCCCGGCGGGACCTTCGTCGAGGGGACTGCGGGCAATACCGGGATCGGGCTCGCGCTGGTCGCCAATGCCAAGGGCTATAAGACGATCATCGTCATGCCCGAGACGCAGAGCCGCGAGAAGATGGACACGCTGCGCGCGCTCGGCGCCGAACTCGTGCTGGTGCCGGCGGCGCCCTATTCGAACCCGGCGCATTTCGTCCACACCTCGCGCCGGATCGCCGACGAGACGCCCAATGCGGTGTGGGCCAACCAGTTCGACAATATCGCCAACCGCAAGGCGCACATCACCGGCACCGCCGAGGAGATCTGGGCGCAGATGGACGGGCGGATCGACGGTTTCACCTGCGCGGCGGGGACGGGCGGGACGATCGCCGGGGTCGGGATGGGGCTCAAGGCCAAAGACGAAAAGGTCTGCATCGCGCTCAGCGACCCGCACGGCGCGGCGCTCTACGAATATTATGCGCATGGCGAACTGAAGTCCGAAGGCTCGTCGGTCGCCGAAGGGATCGGGCAGGGGCGAATCACCGCCAATCTCGAAGGCGCGCCGATCGACACGCAGTTCCGCATTTCCGATGCCGAGGGGATGGAATGGGTCACGCGGCTGCTCGCCGAGGAGGGGCTGTGCCTCGGCCTGTCGTCGGGGATCAACGTCGCCGGCGCGGTTCGGCTCGCGCGCCAACTCGGCCCCGGCAGCCGAGTCGCGACGATCCTGTGCGATACCGGTTTTCGTTACCTATCAACGCTTTATAATCGAGTTTGGTTGGAGGCGAAGGGGCTGGCCGTTCCACCTTGGTTACGGCACGATTGATCGCGGGATCGACAACCGCGTCTTAACTCGTTACATTTATGCCACAGCCTATGAAAATCATCGCCCAGGATCCGGCTCAGACGAGCCAGCGCGCCAAGGTCGGCATGATCGGTCTCGCCGCCGTTTTGCTGCTCATCGGACTCGCCTCGGCGATCTTCGCGACCGCCAATCATGATCGGCAGGTCGCGGCGATCGGCAGCGCGCGGCCCGACGTCGTCGCCAACATGGTCGCCGCCAACACGACTGATCCGAGCGCGCCGAAAGAGCCGCTCGCCGAGCTCGGCGTCGCGCCGAGCGCGGCCACCGCCGACGGCAACACCACCGACCTGCCGAGCCAGAACGCCGCGGCGCGGTGATCGCGGTCATGCCGGGGATTTTACGGGAAATGACGGTCCGCAACCTGGGTTCGCGCGGGATGGCGCGGAACGATCATGCCTGGCCTTCGAACACACCGGGAACATATTGATATGCGGCGAAACACATCGAGGCCAAATCGCAGCGACTAGCGCCATTTCCCGGGAAATCCCCTGATTTCCCCTTGTATCCCCACACGGCCCCATGGTACCTGTTCGCTACAGGGACAGACTCATCTCGCCTGCGCGTCTTGCGCTGACACTACAGGCGCCGAAATTCGCGACTTTGCGCTTTTCGGCTCGGGAGAGGCTTGTCCGCCGTGTGCGGGGGAAGCGTGGAAGACCGGAGCGATTATCAGGGTGAGGGGCTCGGTCTTGTCGACGACAAGGGCCGGGTCGCGATTCCTGCTTCGCTCCGCCAGGCGCTCGCCGCCAACAGCCCGCGCGCCGACGGCAAGGACGGCGGCACCGTCATCATCGGCGTCCATCCCGAGCAGACCTGCCTGCGCGCCTACGATCCCGGCTATGTCCGCATCCTCAAGGCCGAGGTCGAGGACCTTCAGGCGCGCCATATCGCCGAGCACGGCAAGCCCGATTTCAACCTGAAGCGCCGCAACGCGAGCGGCGAGGCCGTGCCGTTCGACGGCTCGGGGCGTTTCATCATGCCCGGCTTCCCGCGCGATTACGCCCGGATCGCGGAGAACGCGTTCTTCTGGGGCACGTTCGACTGGATCGACATCTGGGATCCCAAGACGCTGCTCGACGCGGTCGGCGTCGACGACGCGATGCAGGCGGCATGCCGCTATCATTGCAAGACCAAGGGGATCGCGCTGTGAGCGACGCGATCCACGACGACGCGCCGCATATCCCGGTGCTGCTCGACGAAGTGCTCGACGGGTTGGCGATTGCGGCTGGCGAAACGCATGTCGACGCGACCTTCGGCGCGGGTGGCTACACGTCGGGCATGCTCGCGCGCGGGGCGCGGGTGTTCGCCTTCGATCGCGATCCCGATGCCATCGCGGCGGGCGCGGCGCTGGTCGACTCCGCGGCTGGCGCGCTGACGCTCGTTCCCGCGACCTTCTCCGCGCTCGACAGCGAGCTCGCGGCGCGCGACGCCGTGCCCGTCCAGGGCGTGACGATGGACATCGGCGTGTCGTCGATGCAGCTCGATCAGGCCGAGCGCGGCTTCTCGTTCCAGTCCGACGGTCCGCTCGACATGCGGATGAGCCAGGAAGGCATGAGCGCCGCCGATTTCCTCAACACCGCCGACGAAGCCGAGATCGCCCACGTCATCAAGGAATACGGCGAGGAGCCGCGCGCGCGCCGCGTCGCGCAGGCGATCGTCTACAACCGCCCGATCGCGCGGACCGGCGAACTGGCGCGGATCGTGCGCAAAGCGCTCGGCTACAAGCCGCACGACAAGAAGGATCCCGCGACGCGGACCTTCCAGGCGATCCGCATCCACATCAACCGCGAGCTCGGCGAGCTCGAGGACGGCCTCGCCGCCGCCGAGCGCGTGCTCGCGCCGGGTGGGCGGCTCGCGATCGTCACCTTCCACAGCCTGGAAGATCGCATGGTCAAACGCTTCCTGCGCGAACGTTCGGGGTCGCTGCCGTCGGGCTCGCGGCACTTGCCCGAGGTCGCGGCGAAGCACGCCCCCAGTTTCGAAGAGGTCGGTCGCCCGGTGAAGGCGAGCGAGGACGAGATCGCGCGCAACCCCCGCGCGCGATCGGCAACGCTGCGGACGGCACGACGGACCGGTGCCGCCGCATGGTCAGAAGGAAGTTTGTAATGCTTGGTCTTGCGGGCAAGAGTCTCGGTTGGTTCCTCGCCGGCGTCGCAGTGGCGCTCGGCTTCCTGCTGGTGCCGCTCCAGGTCGCCGCCGAGCGCAAGAAGCTCGACCGGACCGCCGCCGAGATCCTGCGCGCCAAGCGCGATATCCGTGCGCTCGAGACCGAATTCGACACGCGCGCCAACCTTGCCCAGCTCGACAAATGGAATGCCGAGACGCTGGGTCTGGTCGCCCCGGCGGCGGACCAGTTCGTCGCCGATGAGAGCGCTTTGGCCTCGATCGAGCCGACGCAGCGTGGCACCGCGCCGCAAATGGCATCGTTCGTTCCCGCCGCTCCCGCTGCCGTGGGGATGAGCCAGCAGCCGGTGATCCAGCCTGCGGTCGCGACCACCGTCGCGCCGGCTGCACCGCGCGCCGCCGCTGTCCCTGCGCAGCGGGTCGCACCCGCGCCGGTGTCGCGTGCGGTCGCCGCGCCCGTCGCCCGCACCGCAATGGCATCGGTCAGCCGCGAACGCCCGCGCGCTGCGGTCGCGCTGCTCGATCGCGCCCTGCTCGACGACAGCGTGATCGGTGACCTGCGCAGCAGCGCGCGCGCCGAAAAACGGACCTCTCGATGAGCACGTTGGTCGCCCGCCCCGTCCCCGCCCGCCGCTCGAACGACCAGCGCCATGCGCTGGTCGCGGTGGCGCATGTGCGGCTGATGATGCTGATGCTGCTGATCGCGGCGGGCTTTCTGCTCGTGATCGGGCGGATCGCGCTGCTCGGGCTGTTCGGCGGTCCGGCGGGCGCGGCGACGCTAGCGATCAATCCGGTGGTGCGCGGCGACATCCTCGACCGCAACGGCCAGCCGCTCGCACGCACGATCGAGGCATGGACGATCGGCGTGCGCCCGGGCGACGTGCTCGGCGACCGGCAGGAGCTGGCGGGGCGGCTCGCCGGGCTGATGCCCGAGCATGATTCGGCCTGGTATCTCGACCGGCTGACGATGAAGGCGAAGTTCACCTATCTCGACAAGCACGCCTCGCCCGCGATGGTGAACCAGATCCACGCGCTCGGCGAACCCGGCATCGTCTTCGCGCGCGAGCCCGAGCGGCTCTATCCGCAATCGACGATGGCGGCGCACGTGCTCGGCTATATCGGGCCGACTGGCACCGATCCCAAGATTCTCGGTCGCGCCGGGGTCGAGCGCGCGTTCGAGCAGCGGCTGACCGATCCGACGCGGCGCGGCGACGCGATCGACCTGTCGATCGATGCGCGCGTCCAGGGCGCGATGGAGAGCGAACTCAGCCGCGCGATGGTGATGTTCCAGGCGCGCGCCGCGACGGGCCTCGTGCTCGACGTCCACACCGGCGAAGTGATCGCGATGGCGTCGCTGCCGGTGTACAATCCCAACAAGCTGACCGGCACGAGCAGCGACGCGTTGCGCAACAACGTCACCCAGTCGGTCTACGAGCTCGGCTCGACCTTCAAGCCGATCACGATGGCGACCGCGATCCAGACCGGCACGATCACCTCGATGGCGCGCCGCTTCGATGCGACCGCGCCGCTCAAGGTCGGCAGCTACACGATCCATGACGAGCGCGGCGACCCCAAGCGCTGGCTCAACATCCCCGAGACGCTGATCTATTCGTCGAACGTCGCGACCGCGCGGATCGCCGACGAGATCGGCAAGGACAAGCTTTCGGCGATGTTCACCGCGATGGGCTTCGGCGAGCGGCCGTCGATCGAGCTGCGCGAACGCGCCGGGCCGATCTGGCCGCGCTATTGGGGCCGCACCACGGTGATGACGACGGCGTACGGCCACGGCATCGCGGTGACGCCGCTGCATCTCGCCAACGCCTATGCGACGATGGTCAATGGCGGCATCTGGCGGCCGACGACGTTGCTCAAGGTCGCGCCGGGCAAGGCCGCGGCGGGGCGGCGCGTGCTGAGCGAGCAGACCAGCGCGCGGATGCGCCAGCTGCTGCGGCTCGTCTGCCTGTACGGCACCGGGCGCAAGGGCGACGCGCCGGGCTACCGCGTCGGCGGCAAGACCGGGACCGCCGAGGCCGCATCGAACGGCGGGTACGATCATCACCGCAACGTCGCCACCTTCGTCGCCGCCTTCCCGATGGATGCGCCGCGCTACGTCGTGCTGGCGATGCTCGATTCGCCGCAGGGGACCAAGGAAACCGGCGGCTGGAAGACCGCAGCGTGGAACGCGGCGCCGGTGGTGGGCCGCGTGATCGCACGCACGGGGGCGATCCTCGGCGTGATGCCCGATACGCGGCGCGAGGTGAATCTCGCCGATCTGCAGCCGATGCTGAGCCTCGTCGCGGGCGCCAAGCCCCCGACCGGCGGAGAAGAGCAATGAAGCTTTCGGCGCTGGTTCCCGGCGCCCCGGATACGACCGTGACGGGCTTTGCGATCGACCATCGCAAGGTCGCGCCGGGCGTGGTGTTCGGTGCGTTCCAGGGCGCGGTTGTCAATGGCGAGGATTTCGTGCCCGCTGCGGTCGCCGGCGGGGCGATCGCGGTGGTGGCGCGGCCCGAGGCGGTGGTCGCGGGCGCGCTGCACGTCGCCGATGCCGAGCCGCGGCGGAAGTTCGCGGAACTCGCCGCGCACTACTTCGCGCCCTTCCTGCAAACTGCGGTGGCGGTGACGGGGACCAACGGCAAGACCTCGACGGTCGAGATGGTGCGGCAGTTGTGGCGGATGGCGGGCTTCCATGCCGCCTCGATCGGGACGCTCGGGGTGACCACCGGCGATGACCGCGTCTCGACCGGGCTGACCACGCCCGACGTGGTGACCTTCCTGTCGAACGTCGCGGGGCTGGCGCGCGAGGGGGTGAGCCATGTCGCGTTCGAGGCGTCGAGCCACGGCTTGTCGCAATATCGCACCGAGGGCCTGCGCGTTTCGGCGGCGGCGTTCACCAATCTCAGCCGCGATCATCTCGATTATCACGGCACGATGGAGGCATATCTCGAGGCCAAGCTGCGGCTGTTCTCCGAAGTGCTGGTCGAGGATGGCGTCGCGGTGGTGTGGGCGGACGATCCAGCCTCGGCGCGCGTCGCCGCGGTCGCGCGGTCGCGCGGGATCCGGGTGATCTCGGTCGGGACGCAGGGCGAGACGCTCAAGCTCGTCGGGCGCGTGCCGACCTTGCTCGGGCAGGGGTTCGAGATCGAAGCGGCGGGCAAGACCTACAAGATCAATCTGCCGCTGATCGGCGCGTATCAGGCGGCGAATGCGCTGGTCTCGGCCGGGCTGGTGATCGCGGCGGGCGGGGATGTCGCGACGACGCTGTCGGCGCTGGCGCGGCTGCAGCCGGTCCGCGGGCGGCTCGAGCGTGCGGTGATCGCGCAGAGCGGGGCGCCGGTCTATGTCGATTATGCGCATACCCCCGATGCGCTCGATGCGGCGATCTCGGCGCTCAAGCCGCATGCGGCGGGTCGGCTGATCGTCGTGATCGGCGCGGGCGGCGACCGCGACCAGGGCAAGCGCGCGCCGATGGGCGCGATCGCGGCGGCGATGGCGGATCAGGTGATCGTCACCGACGACAATCCGCGTTCGGAGGATCCGGCGGTGATCCGCGCGATGGTGCTCGAAGGCGCGCCCGGCGCGACCGAGATCGGGTCGCGGCGCGCGGCGATCGACGCGGCGATCGCGGCGGCGGGGCCGCAGGACATCGTGTTGATCGCGGGCAAGGGGCATGAGCAGGGGCAGATCGTCGGCGATCTGGTGTTGCCGTTCGATGATGTCAGCGTAGCGCGGGAGATGGCGGCGTGATTTACCCTCGCTTCTCCTGCTTCTCATCCCCCTCCCGCTTGCGGGAGGGGCTAGGGGAGGGGCGTGCCTCAAGCGGCGCGCTCTCCGTGTCCGTCACTTCCCTCCCCCAGCCCAGTTTTGGGTCGGCTGTGCCCCCGGCACAGCCTGAGCAGCGCGGGGCGCTGCTCACCCAAAACTCGCAAGCGGGAGGGGAGTTGTGAGCGCGAGCCTCTGGACCTCCGCCGAAGTCGCCGCCGCCACCGGCGGCAACGCCTCTGCACCCTTCACAGCCACCGGCGTCACCTTCGACTCGCGCGAGGTCGGCCCCGGCGACCTGTTCATCGCGCTCACCGGCGAGGCGACCGATGGCCACCGCTTCCTGCCCGAGGCCTTCGTCCAAGGCGCAGCCGGCGCGATCGTCTCGCACCCAACCGATCACCCGCACGTGCTCGTCGCAGACACCACGGCAGCCCTCGACGCGCTCGCCCGCGCCGCGCGTGCCCGCACGCCTGCAAAAATCATCGGCGTCACCGGCTCGGTCGGCAAGACCGGCACCAAGGAAGCCCTTTTCGCCGCCCTCGACCGCGGCGCGCGGGGGCACGCGCATCGCTCGGTCAAGAGCTACAACAACCATACCGGCGTCCCGCTCAGCCTCTCGCGCATGCCTGCCGACACCCGCTTCGGCGTGTTCGAGATGGGCATGAACCACGCCGGCGAGCTCGCTCAGCTCACCCAGCTCGTCCGCCCGCACGTCGCGATCGTCACGACGATCGCCCCGGCGCATACCGCCTTCTTCCGTGACGAAGCCGCGATCGCCGACGCCAAGGGCGAAATCTTTCAGGGGCTCGAACCCGGCGGCGTCGCGATCGTGCCGTACGACAGCCCGCACCGCGACCGGCTGATCGCCGCCGCCGCGCCGTATGCCGCGCGCACCGTGACGTTCGGGCTGGACAAGGGCGCCGACGTCCGCGCGATCGAATCGATGCGGCTGGCAAGCGGCGCGACCTTCGTCACCGCGGTGGTGGGGGAGCGCGAGCTGAGCTTCACGATCAGCCAGCCCGGGCTGCACTGGGTGTCGAACAGCCTCGCGCTGCTCGCGGCCGTCGATGCGGTCGGCGCCGATCTCGCGGCGGCGGGGGTGGCGCTCGCCGAACTCGGCGGCCTCGCCGGGCGCGGCGCGCGCTTCGCGCTGCCGGTCGGCGACGGCGAAGCGCTGGTGATCGACGAGAGCTACAACGCCAATCCGTCGTCGATGCGCGCGACGCTCGCGGTGCTCGGCGCGGAGCGCGCGACGCGCAAGATCGTGGTGCTCGGCGAGATGCGCGAACTCGGCGCGCGCTCCGCGGACTATCACGCCGCGCTGGTCGAGCCGATCCTCACGGCGGGCGTCGAAGCGGGTATTCTGGTCGGTGAAGCGATCGTGCCGCTCGCGAACGCGCTTGAGGGGAAGGGCGATTTCGTCCATGTCGCCGACGCCGCCGCGGCGCGCGCCAAGCTGACCCAGCTGCTGGCGCCCGGTGACGCAGTACTCATCAAGGGATCGAACGGCGTGGGGCTGTCGGCAATCGTCGCCGACCTGCGCAGCAGGATACCGGACACCCTGCGGAGCGGGACAGTTTAATGCTCTATCTCATTGCCGACTATCTCGGCTTCCCCGGGCTGCTCAATCTGATCCGGTATCAGAGCTTCCGCACTGGCGCCGCGGTCGCGACGTCGCTGTTCCTCGGGCTGCTGATCGGGCCGCGCTTCATCGGCTGGCTGCGGCTGCGCCAGGGCAAGGGGCAGCCGATCCGCGCCGACGGCCCGCAATCGCACCTCGCCAAGCGCGGCACGCCGACGATGGGCGGGCTGATGATCCTGACCTCGATGATCGCCTCGATCCTGCTGTGGATGGATCTGTCGAGCCCGTACGTCTGGGCGTGCACCTTCGTGACGCTCGGGTTCGGCGCGATCGGGTTCCTCGATGATTACGACAAGGTGCGCAAGGCGAGCACGGCGGGCGTGTCGAGCCGGCTGCGGCTGGTCGGTGAGTTCGTGATCGCGGGCATCGCGGCGACGCTGATCGTCCATCAGAACGGGACGCATCTGTATCTGCCGTTCTACACCGGGTCGGTGATCGACCTGGGCTATTTCTACATCGTGTTCGCGGCGTTCACGATCGTGGCGTTCGGCAACGCGGTGAATTTGACCGACGGGCTCGACGGGTTGGCGACGATGCCGGTGATCATCGCCTCGGTCGCGTTCATGGCGATCGTCTATCTGGTCGGCCGCGCCGACTTCGCGCATTATCTGGGGATCCCGCACGTGCCGCACGCGGGCGACCTGGCGATCTTCTGCGGGTCGATCGTCGGGGCGGGGCTTGCCTTTTTGTGGTTCAATGCGCCGCCGGCGGCGGTGTTCATGGGCGATACCGGGAGCCTTGCGCTCGGCGGGGCGCTCGGCGCGATTTCGGTCGTCGCGCACCACGAGATCGTCCTCGGCATCATCGGCGGGCTGTTCGTCGTCGAGGCGATGAGCGTCATCATCCAGGTGTTCTTCTACAAGCGCACGGGCAAGCGCGTGTTCAAGATGGCGCCGATCCACCACCATTTCGAACAGCTCGGCTGGAGCGAGCCGACCGTCGTGATCCGCTTCTGGATCATCGCGCTGGTGCTCGCGCTGGCGGGGCTCTCGACGTTGAAACTCCGGTGATCGTCTCGCCGCTCTGGCGCGGCAGGAGCTACGCTGTGCTGGGGCTTGCGCGCTCGGGCGCGGCGAGCGTGCGTGCGCTGTTGGCGGGTGGCGCGCGGGTGACGGCGTGGGACGCGGATGCGGCGAAGCGCACCGCGCTCTCTTCTTGCTCTCCCCTCCGGGGAGAGGGCCGGGGAGAGGGGGACGCTGCAACAGGCGGACCGCTCGGTACCGCAGCACAGCCCCTCTCCCCGACCCTCTCCCCTGAAGGGGAGAGGGAGACGGTTGCGTTTGCCGATCCCGCAGCGATCGACCTCGCCGGGTTCGACGCGTTGGTCGTGTCCCCGGGCGTGCCGCTCAACCGCCATCCCGTCGCCGCGCACGCGCGCGCCGCGGGCATCCCCGTCATCGGCGACATCGAACTCTTCGCCCAGGCGCGCGCTGCGCTCCCCGCGCACAAGGTCGTCGGCATCACCGGCACCAATGGCAAGTCGACCACCACCGCGCTCGTCCACCATATCCTGCAGACCGCGGGCATCCCGAGCCTGATGGGCGGCAATATCGGCCTGCCGATCCTCGAACAGGACCCGCTGCCCGAGGGCGGCGTCTATGTGCTCGAACTGTCGAGCTACCAGATCGACCTGACGCATACGCTCGATTGCGACGTCGCGGTGCTGCTCAACCTCACCCCCGATCATCTCGACCGGTATGACGGGTTCGAGGGCTATGCCGCCTCCAAGGCGCGGCTGTTCGCGATGCAATCTGCGGAGCACGCTGCGGTGATAGGCATCGGCGACACCCCTTCGGCGCTGATCGCGCGCAGCCTGTCGGCGCGCGGCGAGCATCTCACCAAGATCGCGCCCGGCGTGTGCATGGACCAGTCGCGCTGGCCGAGCCTGCAAGGCCCCCACAACGCGCAGAACGCGCTCGCCGCGATCGCGGTTGCCCAGGCGCTCGGCGTGCCCGAGGCGATCATCGACCGCGGGCTCGAGAGCTTCGCCGGCCTGTCGCATCGGATGGAGCGGGTCGCGGTCCGGGGCGGCGTGGCGTTCGTCAACGACAGCAAGGCGACCAACCCCGAATCGACCGCGCCCGCGCTCGCGGCGTTCCCGCGGATCCACTGGATCCTCGGCGGGAAGGCCAAGTCGGACGATCTCGACGCCTGCGCGCCGTGGTTCGGGCATGTCGTCCACGCCTATACGATCGGCGACGCTGCGCAGCCCTTCGCCGCGATCCTCGACGGCAAGCTCCCGGTCACGGTGAGCGGGGACCTCGCCACCGCGGTCGCGCAGGCCGCCGCCAACGCACAGCCTGGCGACACCGTGTTGCTCTCGCCGGCCTGCGCGTCGTTCGACCAGTTCCGCGATTTCGAGGATCGCGGCGATCAGTTCCGCAGCGTCGTCGAGGCGCTGGCATGAGCGACATGGAGCCCAGGCCCAAATTGTGGAAGAGCATGAAGCATCGTGGCGGTCGCGGCGATCGCTCGGCGCTCGGCATGTGGTTCTGGGACATTGACCGGATGCTGCTGCTGCTGACGCTGCTGCTCGTCGCGGTCGGGCTGGTGGCGGTCGGCGCGGCGTCGCCGGCGGCGGCGACGCGCTATTCCGACGGCAAGCATGTCGTCCCGCCGCTCTTCTATCTGTGGTGGCAGCTCGCCTGGGTCAGCGTTTCGCTGCCGGTACTGCTCGTCGTGTCGATGCTGCCGGTGCCGGTCGCGCGCCGGATGGCGCTGATCGGGACCGTCGCGTGCCTCATTTTGCTGATGCTGGTGCCGGTGATCGGCGTACAGAAAAATGGCGCGACGCGCTGGCTCAACCTCGGCGTGTCGTTGCTCCAGCCGTCCGAATTCCTGAAACCCTTCTTCATCGTCACCGCCGCCTGGGTGCTGTCGATGCGCGCGCAGGACGAATCGTTGCCGGTGGTCACGATCACCGGGGGAATGACCGCGCTCGTCGCGGTGCTGCTGATGCTCCAGCCCGATTTCGGGCAGACGGTGGTGTTCTGCGCGGTATGGATGGCGCTGCTGATGATCTCGGGCACCTCGCCCAAGGTGATCGGCGGGCTGATCGCGGCGGTGCCGCTCGGCCTGACGGCGGCGTACATGTTCTACGGAACGGCGCGCGCGCGGATCAATGCGTTCCTGTTTCCCGATGCGGACGGCATCGGCGCGGCCGACCATTTCCAGACCAACGCCGCGCACGACACGATCACCGCGGGCGGCTGGCGCGGGACGGGGCCGGGGGGCGGCGCGATGAAGTTCCGGCTGCCCGAGGGGCATACCGATTACATCTTCTCGGTCATCGGCGAGGAATTCGGCTTGATCGCGTGCATGATCATCGCGCTGATCTTCCTCGCGATCGTCGTGCGCGTGTTCGTCAAGTTGCTCGACGAGCAGGACGAGTTCCGCTTGTTCGCCGCCGCCGGCCTGGCGACGCAGTTCGGCGTGCAGGCGCTGATCTCGATGGCGGTCAACACCGGGCTCGCGCCGTCGAAGGGGATGACGCTGCCGTTCATCAGCTATGGCGGATCGTCGCTCGTCGCTTTGTCGATCGGGATGGGGTTGCTGCTGGCGTTTACCCGGCGCAATCCGTTCGTTACGCGATCCAAATATATCGCGCATCGGAGCGGCATATAATGGCAAAGCATTTCGTATTGGCGGCAGGGGGCACCGGCGGGCACATGGTCCCGGCCGCCGCGCTCGCCGCCGAGCTGATCCAGCGCGGGCATTATGTCGCGCTCGTCAGCGATGAGCGCGGCGTGCGCTTCCCCGATCTGTTCGAGGGGATCCAGACGCATATCCTCCCCGCCGGCCGCCTCACCGGTGGTCCGATCGGCTATCTGAAGGCGGCACGCGCGATGCTCAACGGCCGCGCGATGGCGATCGAGCTGTACAAGAGCTTCCGCCCCGACGCGGTGATCGGCTTTGGCGGCTACCCCGCGCTGCCGGCTTTGCTCGGCGCGTTCAACCAGGGCATCCCGACCGCGGTGCACGAGCAGAACGCCGTGCTCGGCCGCGTCAACCGGCTCGTTGCGGGCAAGGTCGATGCGATCGCCACCTCCTACGCCGATGTCGCGCGGCTCAAGCCGAAGCTGCAGGCGAAGACGCATCTCGTCGGCAATCCGGTGCGCGATGCGGTGCTCGCCTTGCGCTCCAAGCCCTATCCGCTGCTCGAGGAGGACGGCATCTTCCGCGTCCTCGTCACCGGCGGCAGCCAGGGCGCCAGCGTCCTGTCGCAGGTCGTCCCCGACGGCCTTTCGCTGCTGCCCGTCGCCTTCCGGCGGCGGCTGCAAGTCACCCACCAGGCGCGGATCGAGGATATCGAGGCCTGCCGCGCCAAATATGCCGAGCTGTCGATTGCCGCTGACCTTGCCACGTATTTGCCCGACATGCCCGAACAGCTTGCCTGGGCGCATCTCGTGATCGCGCGCGCCGGGGCCTCGACGCTCGCCGAACTGACCTGTGCCGGGCGGCCGGCGATCCTCGTGCCGCTGCCGTCGGCGACCGACGACCATCAGACCGCCAATGCGCGCGAGATGACGCAGGCGGGCGGCGCGCGGACGATCGATCAGCGGCACTTCACCCCGGTCGAGCTCGCCAAGCAGATGCAGAAATTGGGGCTCGACCCCGAGGCGCTGCAGAATGCCGCGGGGCGTGCGCGGGCGTGTGGGCGGCCTGACGCCGTGCGCGACCTCGCCAATCTGGTCGAGAGCCTCGCCGACCCGCTCGGCACGATGCCGATCGGCAAGCCCCAGCCTGCCAAGGCGGCATTCGCATGAGGGGCGTCGCGACCGATATCGGGACGATCCACTTCGTCGGCATTGGCGGCATCGGCATGTCGGGCATCGCCGAGGTGATGAAGAATCTCGGCTATGCGGTGCAGGGGTCGGACGTAGCCGAGGGCTATGTCGTCGAGGGCCTGCGCGCCAAGGGGATCAAGGTGCTGATCGGGCACCATGCCGACAATCTCGGCGACGCCGCGGTGATCGTCACGTCGACCGCCATCAAGCGCGGCAACCCGGAGGTCGAGGCGGCGCTCGAACGCCGCATCCCGGTGGTGCGGCGCGCGGAGATGCTGGCCGAGCTGATGCGGCTGAAATCGACCGTCGCGGTCGCGGGGACGCACGGCAAGACGACGACGACCTCGATGGTCGCGGCGCTGCTCGATGCCGGCGGGGTCGATCCGACCGTGATCAATGGCGGGATCATCAATTCCTACGGCTCGAACGCACGCCTGGGCGCGAGCGACTGGATGGTGGTCGAGGCCGACGAGAGCGACGGCAGCTTCCTGCGGCTCGACGGGACGATCGCGGTCGTCACCAACATCGATCCCGAGCATCTCGATCATTATGGCTCGTTCGATGCGGTCAAGGATGCGTTCGTCGAGTTCGTCGAGAATGTGCCCTTCTATGGCGCGGCCTTGCTCTGCCTCGACCATCCCGAAGTGCAGAACATCATCCCGCGCGTCCGCGACCGGCGCGTGGTGACCTATGGTTTCTCGGCGCAGTCCGACGTGCGCGGCGTTAACGTCACGCCGATCCCCGGCGGCAACCGCTTCGAGGTGATCGTCCGGCACCGTGACGGGACGACGCGCTCGATCGAAGGGATCGAGATGCCGATGCCGGGCCGGCACAACGTCCAGAACGCGCTCGCCGCGATCGGCGTCGCGCTCGAGCTCGGGATCGACGATGCGACGATCCAGCAGGGGTTCGCCAAGTTCGGCGGCGTAAAGCGGCGCTTCACCAAGGTCGGCGAGACGGGCGGGGTGACGATCATCGACGATTACGGGCATCACCCGGTCGAGATCCGCGCCGTGCTGTCGGCGGCGCGCGAGGGGGTCGAGAATCGCGTGATCGCGGTGGTGCAGCCGCATCGCTTCTCGCGACTGGGCGATCTAATGGAGGAGTTCCAGGGCGCGTTCAACGATGCCGACATGGTGTTCGTGGCGCCGGTGTATGCGGCGGGCGAGGCGCCGGTTGAGGGCGTCGATGCCGAGGCGTTGGTCGAGGGGTTGAAGCGGCGTGGGCATCGCTCGGCCGCGACGATTGCCGGGCCGGAAGAGCTCGCGAGCGCGTTGGCGAAGGTGGTGCAGTCGGGGGACATGGTGGTGTGCCTGGGGGCAGGGGATATCACGAAGTGGGCGGCTGGTCTGGCGGCTGGTATCGAGGCGGCGAAGTGAGCGTGAGCGAGTCTTCTTTGTCTTCTCCCGCTTCTTCTTCCCCCCTCCCGCTTGCGGGAGGGGTTGGGGGAGGGCCTGTCGGAGACGTTCCGCAGGCTCCCAGGTCATTCCCTCCCCTAGCCCCTCCCGCAAGCGGGAGGGGGATAGAAGGTCGCCTGACCGAGTCCGCCCCGCTCGCCCCGCTCGTCTGGTTCAAATCCGGCGGCGCCGCGCAGTGGCTGTTCGAACCCAGGGACGTCGCCGACCTCAGCGCCTTCCTCGCCGCGCTCGACCCCAGCATCCCCGTCCTCCCGCTCGGCCTCGGCTCGAACCTGATCGTCCGCGACGGCGGCGTGCCCGGCGTGGTGATCCGCCTCGGCAAGCCGTTCGCCAAGGTCGAGGTGCTCGCCGCGACGACGCTCCGCTGCGGCGGCGGCGCGAGCGGGATCCTCGTCTCGTCGAGCGCGCGCGATGCCGGCATCGGTGGCGTCGAGTTCCTGCGCTCGATCCCCGGCACCGTCGGCGGCTTCGTGCGGATGAACGGCGGCGCGTACGGGCGCGAGACCAAGGACGTGCTCGTCGAGTGCGAGATCGTCCTGCGCTCGGGCGAGCGGCAGACGCTCGCCGTCGGTGCGCTCGGCTACACCTATCGCCACTCGACGTTGCCCGCAGGCGCCGTCGTGGTGAGCGCGACCTTCCGCGGCCATCCCGAGGACCCGGCAGTCATCCAGGCCGAGATGGACCGCATCGCCGCCGAGCGCGAGGCGTCGCAGCCGCTGCGCTCGAAGACCGGCGGTTCGACCTTTAAGAATCCGGAAGGGCGCAAGGCTTGGGCGCTGATCGACGCGGCCGGCTGCCGCGGCCTGCGGCGTGGCGATGCGCAGGTCAGCGAGAAGCATTGCAACTTCCTGCTCAACCTCGGCGCGGCGACGAGCGCCGATATCGAGGCCTTGGGTGAGGAAGTGATTGCGCGGGTGAAGGCGCAGTCGGGGGTGACGTTGGAGTGGGAAATTCAGCGGGTGGGAATCGAGCAGTGAACGGGACTCTTTCGTCGCCCCGGCGCAGGCCGGGGCCGCTCGGTTTCGGGCGTACCCTAGCACGGCAGGGCGGCCCCGGCCTGCGCCGGGGCGACGGGCTGTGAGCAACGCCCTTCACGTAGCCGTCCTGATGGGCGGCTGGTCGGCCGAGCGCGAAGTCTCGCTGATGTCGGGCGCGGGCGTCGCCGAGGCGCTCGAGTCGCTCGGCCACCGCGTGACGCGGATCGACATGGGGCATGACGTCGCCGCGCGTCTCGCCGAGGCCAAACCCGACGTGGTGTTCAACGCGCTCCACGGTACGCCCGGCGAGGACGGCTCGGTGCAGGGCATGCTCGACCTGATGGGGCTGACCTACACCCATTCCGGTCTCGTCACCTCGGTCATCGCGATCGACAAGCAGCTCACCAAGCTGCTGCTCGTCCCCGCCGGCATCCCGATGCCGGGCGGGCGGATCGTCAAGTCGGAGACGCTGTACGACGGTGACCCGCTGCCGCGGCCGTATGTGCTCAAGCCGGTCAACGAAGGCTCGTCGGTCGGCGTGGCGATCGTCACCGCCGAGGGCAATACCGGCAACCCGATCGCGCGGAGTACGCCCGGCCCGTGGAGCGAGTTCGAAGAACTGCTCGCCGAGCCGTATATCCGTGGCCGCGAGCTCACCACCGCGGTGCTCGGCGACACAGCGCTCGGCGTGACCGAACTCAAGCCGCTCACCGGCTGGTACGATTACGAATCGAAATACACCGACGGCAAGACCGAGCACATCTTCCCTGCCGCCATCCCCGACGAGATCACCGCCGCGTGCAAGCAGATCGCGCTCGACGCGCATCGCCTGCTCGGCTGCAAGGGCGCATCGCGCTCCGATTTCCGCTGGGACGACGAGGCCGGGGTCGAGGGGCTATTCTTGCTCGAGGTCAACACCCAGCCGGGTATGACGCCGCTCAGCCTGGTGCCCGAACAGGCCAAGCATTGCGGCATCTCCTATCCGCAGCTCGTCCAGGCGATCGTCGAGGAAGCGCTCAAGGAAAAGGCGCCATGAGCAGCGGCACGATCAAGCGCGGCACCGCACGCCGCCCGGTCCAGCCCAAGCGGCGCAAGCCGCCCAAGGCATCGACGATCGACAAGCTCATCGCGATGCTCCCGGTCAGCGAGGCGACGCTCCACAAAATCGCGACCTGGTCGATCATGGGCGCGGTCGGCGCGGCGGTGCTCGTCGGCGCGACCTATCTCGGCGTGCCCGCGGCGATCGGCAGCGCGATCGGCGAGGGGATCGGCGATGCCGGCTTCCGCGTCACCAACATCCAGATCACCGGTCTCAAGCGGATGGACCACAACGTCATCTACAAGATCGCGGCGACGCAGCCGTCGATGGCGATGCCGCTCGTCAGCCTCGAGAAGATCCGCCAGGACCTGCTCGCGCACAGCGGCTGGATCGAGGATGCGCATGTCTCGCGTCGGCTACCCGACACGCTGCTGGTCAACGTGATCGAACGGACGCCGAGCGCGATCTGGCAGAACAAGGGCCAACTCGCCTTGATCTCGGCGAACGGCACATGGCTCGAGCCGGTCAATCCCGAGGCGATGCCCGATCTGCCGCTGGTGATCGGCGCGCACGCCAATGAGCAGGAGCCGGCGTACAAGCAATTGCTCGAGGTCGCGCCCGCTTTGCGCGGGCAGGTCAAGGCGGCGACCTGGGTCGGCAATCGCCGCTGGACGCTGACCTTCGAGAGCGGCGAGACGCTCGCGCTGCCCGAGGGCGACGAGGCGGCGGGCAAAGCGCTGGTTCGCTTCGCGCAGCTCGACGGGGTCAAGCCGTTGCTCGGCAAGGGCTGGTTAGGCTTCGACATGCGCGATCCGACGCGGCTGGTGGCGCGCAAGCCGGGGCTGGTCGACAACAAGGCGATCACCGATCCCTCGGCGACGACGCCCGCCGGGACGCCGGTGACGGGGCAGGCGACGCCTCCGGCGAAATCGGGCGTGACCGAGGCGAAACAATCGGGGCCAGCGGGCCAGGTATAGCGTAAAGCGGGCGTAACAGGGGAAGCAGCATGGCGAAGACAGCACCGGAAGGTCTCATCACCGCACTCGACATCGGCTCGTCCAAGGTCTCTGCGATGATCGCGCAGAAGGGTGACGGCGGCGAACTGATCGTGCTCGGCACCGGCCAGCGCGAGAGCCGCGGCGTCAAGCGCGGCTATATCGCCGACGCCGCCGCGACCGAGGTCGCGGTGCGCGAGGCGGTCGAGCAGGCCGAGCGGATCGCGGGCATGAATATCGAGAATGTCTGGGTCAGCTTCTCGGCCGGCGGGCTGGTGTCCGACGTCGCCTCGATCGAGTTCGAGCTGGGTGGGCACCGGGTCGAGCAGTCCGATATCGACGCGCTGTTGCAGGCGGGGCGGGATTCGATCGATCCGGCGGGGCGGATGGTGCTCCACGCGCAGCCCGCGCTCTACACGCTCGACGGTCTGACCGGCGTCAAGCGCCCGCTCGGGTTGCATGCCGACCGGCTCGGCGTCCACATCCATGTTGTCGCCGCCGATGGCTCGCCGGTGCGCAACCTCGGGCTGTGCGTTGCGAATGCGCATCTCGAGGTGAAGTCGATCATCGCTTCGCCTGTCGCGACCGGCATGGCATGTCTGAGCGACGAGGAACGCGAGCTTGGCGTCGCGCTGGTCGAGCTGGGCGCGGGCATCACCAACGTTTCGCTGTTCGCCGGCGGGATGCTCGTCGGGTTGATGTCGATCCCGATCGGCGCGCAGGACATCACCGACGACATCGCTTCCGCCTTCGGCACGCGCCGCGCGCAGGCCGAGCGGATGAAGTGCGTCCACGGCTCGGCCAACGCTTCCCCACGCGACAATCACGAGGTGATCGACGTCGCGCCGATCTCGGCCGAGGACGACGCGCATGACGGCACGCGCATCACCAAGGCGCAGCTCATTTCGGTGATCCGCCAGCGGCTCGACCATCTGATCGGCGAAGTCGGCAAGGCGCTCGCCGAATTGAAGTTCGAAGGCCCGGTCGGGCGCCAGGTCGTGCTGACCGGCGGCGGGGCGGAGCTCAAGGGCATCGCCGATTATGCGCAGCAGGCGCTCGGCCGTTCGGTGCGGATCGGCCGCCCGCGCGGGCTGACCGCTCTGCCCGAGGCGCATGCCGGACCGGCTTTCGCCACGCTTGCGGGGCTCGCTTTCTACGCCGCGGCCGATCCGGTCGATCTGCGCGCGCTGTCGGGCAAGCAGCAACTGGTGCATCGCCCTAAGGGATTTGCGCTGTTCCGCCGCCTGATCGCGGCAGCCCGCGCGAATTATTAAAGATTTGCTACTGGATTGTGCGGTTCGCTCTGGAAGGACCGCCAGTGATGGTGCAATACTACACCTATATCAGTTTAGCGCCGGGGTGTGGGCGCCGTTTGGAGACCGGACATGAGCATCGAATTTTTGCCGCCAGAAGTCGATGAGCTCACGCCGCGCATCGCGGTGATCGGGGTCGGCGGGGCCGGCGGCAACGCGATCGCCAACATGATGCGCGCCGACGTGCAGGGGGTCGAGTTCCTCGTCGCCAACACCGACTCGCAGGCGCTCAAGCAATCGACCGCGAGCCACAAGATCCAGCTCGGCGCGAAGATCACGCAAGGGCTCGGCGCCGGTTCGCGCCCCGAGATCGGGCGCGCTGCGGCGGAAGAGACGATCGAGCAGGTCACCAAGATGCTCGAAGGCTCGCACATGTGCTTCATCGCCGCCGGCATGGGCGGCGGCACCGGCACCGGTGCGGCCCCGGTCATCGCCAAGGCGGCGCGCGACATGGGCATCCTGACGGTCGGCGTCGTCACCAAGCCGTTCGCCTTCGAAGGCACGCGTCGCGCGAAAAGCGCCGAGGCGGGCATCGAGGAGCTGCAGAAGTATGTCGATACGCTGATCGTCATCCCCAACCAGAACCTGTTCCTCGTCGCCAATGCGAACACGACGTTCAAGGAAGCGTTCCAGATGGCCGACGAGGTCCTCCAGCAGGGCGTTCGCGGGATCACCGACCTAATGGTCATGCCCGGCCTCATCAACCTCGACTTCGCCGACGTCCGTTCGGTGATGCAGGAGATGGGCAAGGCGATGATGGGCACCGGCGAGGCCGAGGGCGACAATCGCGCGATCGAGGCGGCGTCGAAGGCGATCGCCAACCCGCTGCTCGACGGCGTCAGCATGAAGGGCGCGAAGGGCGTCATCGTCTCGATCACCGGTGGCGACGACATGCGCCTGCTCGAAGTCGACGAAGCCGCGAACCACATTCGCGAGCTGGTCGACGAAGACGCCAACATCATCTGGGGTTCGGCGTTCAATCCCGATCTCGAGGGCAAGATCCGCGTCTCGGTGGTCGCGACCGGTATAGAGGCCGAAACCCGCCCCGTCCCGGCAGCCCCGCCGGTGTCGCGCGCGTTCAGCTTCTCGGGCACCAAGAAGACCGAGACTCCGGCCGCCGCGACCGATGCGGCGCCGACCGCCGAGCCCGCGCCCGAGCCCGTCGCGGCACAAGATGACGAACTGGTGCTCGGCAGCGAAACCGTCGTGGCACCCGAGCCGGCGCCTGCGCCCGAGCCCGTGAAGACGTTCGACGACACGGCGCCCGCACCCTCGGCCCCCGCCGCCGACGACACCGCGGCCGAAGCGCCGACGCGCCGCCGCTGGCTGTCGCCGGGTGCGCCGGCTGCCGAGGAAGCGCCCGCCGCCGCCCCCGAGCCCACGCCTGCAGCGCCAGCACCGCGCGTCAAGCTCGGCGGAACGCTGTTCGAGCGCATGTCGAGCGTCTCGCGCGGCGCCGCGCGCGACGAGGAACCCGCCGCCGACAAGGACCCGCTCGATATCCCGCGCTTCCTGCATCGGCAGAACAACCAGTAAGCACCCCGGGCGGGGTATGGCGAGCGACCCGGCCGGGGCGCTCGCCGTCGCGGCATGTCGATTGGTCGCAGCGCAGGCTGGCGGCCGCTTGCCGCATGCGCCATAACCCGCTCTAGGACTGACCATGCGCGCCGACCGTCTTATCGCCTCCGTATCCGCGCTGACGCTCGCCACCGCCGCGAGCGCGCAGACCGGCTATCCTTCGCCTTATGGCAGCTCGCCTTATGCGAGCGTACCGTCGCCTTATGCGGTGCAGCCGCTGTCCGACGCCGATCTGCTCGCGAGCCAGATCCGCTTGCTCGCCGCCAATCCGCAGGATCTGCAGGCGCTGGTGCGCGCCGGCGAACTCGCGCTGAAGCTCGATGACGATACCGCCGCCGCGGCGTTCTTCGCGCGGGCCGAGCGGATCGATCCACGCAACGCGCGCGTCAAGGCGGGCGAGGGCAGCCTGCTCGTCTCCGCCGAGCGGCCCGGCGACGCGTTGCGCCATTTCGCCGAGGCGGAGCGGTTGGGTGCCGATGTGCGCAGCTTCGCGGCCGATCGGGGGCTGGCCTATGATCTGATCGGCGAGCAGGAGCGCGCCCAGCGCGACTATCGCCTGGCCCTGCGCGCCGGCGCGAATGACGAGACGCAGCGGCGCTACGCGCTGTCGCTCGGCATTTCGGGCAAGCGCGAGCTCGCGCTGACGCAGATCGACACGCTGCTGCGCAAGAGCGACCGCGGCGCGTGGCGCGCGCGCGCGTTCATCCTGGCGATGTCGGGCGACAAAATCGGCGCAACGAAGATCGCGACGAGCATGATGCCGACCGGAATGGCGCAAGGGTTGCAGCCGTTCTTCGATGTCCTGCCGACCCTGCGCCCGGTCGATCGCGCCTTCGCGGTGCATTTCGGCGAGGTCCGGCCGAGCCTCGATCGCGCCAACGACGCGCGCCTGGTGCCCCCGCTCGCAGCGCTCGGGCCCGATCCGACCGCGCCGGTGCAAGTCGCTGCGGTGGTGAAGGCGCCGGTCGTCGTCGACGCGCGCGAAGAGCGCAGGCGTGCGCGCGAGGCGCGGCGCAACCGCGGCCGGGTGCAAGTGGCTGTCGCGACGCCTCCCCCGGCGGTGGCGGCAGAGCCGCTGCCTGCGCCGCCCGTTTATGGCGGGACCACGCCGCGGGTCGCGCTCGCCGCCAACACGCCGCGCGCGGTGCCGATGACGACCGCGCCGTCGTCGAGCGTGACCTATGTCCAGCGTGTGCCGGGCACGACGTCGGCGCCGACGCCCTACGTTCCGGCGCCGACGCCTTACGCTCCGACACAGCGTGCGCCGGTGACGCCGTACGTCCAGCCGCTTCCCACGCAGCGGTATCCGCAGCGCCCGCCGACGACGGCTGCGCAAGCGGCGAATCTCGCGGCGAACCCCGCGACCTCTGAGATGGCCACGGCGCGATCATCGGCGGCGGCCCCATCGCCGCCGAGCGCGGCGCGCCCGGTCCAGCTTGCCGCGCTCCCGAGCGTACCGTTGACGACGCCCGCCGTCCCGACGGCGACGCCCTATCGCAGCGCGGCGTCGCCAGCCTCGGCGGTTCCGGCTCCGGTCATCGCCACGCCGACGTCCCCCGTCGTCCAGGCCGCGACGATCACGCCGCTGCTCGCCGGCGAGCGCAGCGCTGCGCCGTTGACCTCGGCGCTCGGCGTGCCGCCCACCGGCGCCGCCACCGTCCCGCTCGCCACGCCGTCCTTCACCGGCGCGCCATCGGGAACGGTCACGTCACAGGCGCCGGTCGGCGCACCGGCATCGGCCGCCACGGGCACGCTCGCCGCCGCTGCCGAGACGTCGACCCTGGTCGCGGCGCAGCCGTCGCCCGTAATCACGACACCGCCCGTCACGGCGACTCCGGTGCGCTCCGAGGATTCGATCCTCGCGTCGATCATTTCCGACATCAAGGTGCCCGACGGCGAACAACCGGCCGAAGCCCCGGGTAGGGCGACGCCGATTCCGATCCAGCGCGCGCGCGCTTCGGCGCCGCTTGCCGACACGACCCGCGTCGACGAGCTCGCCGCCGAGAAGAAGGCGGCAGCCGAAAGGAAGCTCGCCGACAAGAAAGCCGCCGATCAGGCCGCGCTCGTCGAGGCAAAGAAAATCGCGGCGGACAAGAAGCTCGCCGACACGAAAAAGGCGGCGGCCGACAAGAAGGTCGCCGACGCGAAGAAGGCCGCCGCCGACAAGAAGCTCGCCGACGCCAAGAAGGCGGCCGAGGAAAAGCGCAAGAACGACCCCAAGCTGCTCGAGCCGTCGCGCGTCTGGGTCCAGGTCGCGGGCGGCGCGAACGAGAACGACTTGCCCAAGCAATGGTCGAAGCTGCGCTCGGGCAACAAGCAGCTCTCCGGTCGCGGCGGCTGGACGACGCCGCTGCGCGCGACCAACCGCATCCTGACCGGCCCGTTCAAGACCGAGGACGAAGCGCAGGCGTTCGTCAACAAGATCGCCAAGGACGGCCAGTCGGGCTTCGTCTTCGTCAGCGACGCCGGCCAGAAGATCACCAAGCTCGGCGGCAAATGACCCTAGGTTCGATGGAATACCGACCGCGATGACGCTGCTTGCGCCCTGGGCCTCTCACCCGGAGCGCAGCCGCGGTCGCCTCCACGAAGAACAAAAGGGGAGCGAATCCGATGGCGCGCGCGGCCCCCGCGACGCCTTCCAGCGCGACCGCGACCGCATCATCCATTCGATCAGCTTCCGCCGGCTGCGCCACAAGACGCAGGTGTTCATGGCGCCCGACGGCGACCATTTCCGCGTCCGGCTGACGCACAGCCTCGAGGTCGCGCAGATCGCGCGGACGATCGCACGCACGCTCGGGCTCAACGAGGATCTGACCGAGGCCTTGTCGCTGGCGCACGACATCGGCCATCCGCCGTTCGGCCACGCCGGCGAGGATGCACTGGAGGCGGCGCTCGCGGGGCAGGGCGGGTTCGACCACAACGGCAACACGCTGCGCGCGCTGATGACGATCGACAGCCCCTATCCGCGCTGGCACGGGCTCAATCTGACGTGGGAGACGCTCGAGGGGCTGGCCAAGCATAACGGGCCGGTCAAAAAGCCGCGCTGGGCGCTGGCCGAATGCGATGCGGCGTTCCCGCTCGATCTGCGCGCCTGGTCGAGCCTCGAGGCGCAGGTCGCGGCGATCGCCGACGACATCGCCTATGACAATCACGATATCGACGATGGCCTCCGCGCGGGGCTGCTGACGCTCGATCAGCTGCTCAGCGTCCCGTTGGTCGCGCGCGGGTGGGACGCGGTGCGGGCGCGCTTTCCCGATATCGCGCCGACGCGGCTGATCGGCGAGCTGATCCGCTCGCAGATCGGCGCGATGGTCAACGATCTGATTGCCGAGACCCGGTCGCGGCTCGTGGGGATCGGCGATGCCGCCGATGTGCGCGCGGCGGGGCGCTGCCTGGTCGGTTTCTCGCCCGAGATGCGTGAGGACGAGCGCGTGCTGAAACGCTTCATGTACGCCAACCTCTACCACCATCCGCTCCAGCTCGAGGCGGCGCGCGCGGCGGAGGGGATCGTCGCCGGGCTGTTCGGCGCCTATCGCGCCGACCCTGGCTTGATGCCGGGGGATTGGGCGGAGCGCGTGCCGGCCGACGAGCCCTGGCGCAGCCGCCACGTCGCCGATTTCATCGCCGGGATGACCGACCATTATGCGGTCTCGCGCTATCGCGAGGTGGTCGGCCCGATCGATCTGCCCGAAGGGTTCTGACGGAGAGCGGCTGCAACCCCCACCGTCACCCCGGCCTTGTGGCGGGGCCCACCACGCCACGCGTACTGCGATCGACGCGTGCGCGGGCCGGTGGACCCCGGGACAAGCCCGGGGTGACGGCTGAAGGTTAGAGTGTCTGAAGAGACCTGCTCGGATCAGCGCAGCGCGATCGCCGTCGAACCCGAGGTCAGCTTGCTCTGCGCGTTCGGCACCGTGAACGAAACCGGGACGCCACCCGAAACGCCCGTCACCTGGTCGCCGCGGACGTTCAGCTCGAACGCGCTGCCCGACTGGCGGCGGCCGCTGATCAGGACGTGGTCGCCCTTGTCGATCGTCTTGTAGGTGTAGGTCTCGCCGTCGCGCGTGAAGGTGTGGCTGCTGCCATCCTTGGCGAGGGCGGGCGAAACCGTGGCGGCGAGCAGCGCGGCGGCTGCGAAGAAAGTCTTGAGCATGGTCGTTCCTTTCGAATCTCGAAAGCCGATCCCGCATCCTCTCCCCGAAGATGGTTTGTGCTGACGACGCGATTATATTGCGCTGCAAGATGCGCCCAAGCGCAAAGACTGCGCGACCAGTTGCACGAAACGTACGTGTAGGGCCGCGGCGGGGATATTTGTGCGACAGTTTGCGGCGATATCGTCACATGGCGTAGCGAAGGACGCGGTGATGAAGAAGGCGAGTATCGCGCTCAACCGGTTCGGTTTGGGCGCACGCGGTGACCAGCCGATTCCGGCCGACCCGGTGGCGTGGCTGACCGGACAGTTTGCGCATTATGATCCACATCCCGATGCGATCGCCGGGGCGGCGACCAGCGCGGCGGTTTCGGCCGAGCTCGCCGACTATTTCCGACAGCAGCGCGCGCTCCGCCTGCAACAGGGCGGCAGGCCGGGAATGCCGCCCGCCGCGCCGGCGGCGGTCGCGCCGATGCCTGGCGCGGCGCCGGCGGGGCTGCAGATCGGCGCGCAAGCGGTCCAGCCGCCGGGAATGACGCCGCCGATGCTGGCCGCCCCCGCCAAGCCACCGCGCGACGATGCGATGCGCCAGGCGCGCCAGTTCGCAGCGCGGACGGGTCGCGAGGATTATGCCGGGGCGGTCGCCGCGCGCGCGACGCAGGCGTTGATCACCGACACGCCGTTCGTCGAGCGGCTCGTCCATTTCTGGGCGAACCATTTCGCGGTCTCCGCCGACAAATTGCAGGTCGTCGGGCTGGCCGGCACGCTCGAATTCGAGGCGATCCGCCCGCATGTGCTCGGCTCGTTCCACGACATGCTGATGGCGGTCGAACAGCATCCGGCGATGCTGCTCTATCTCGACCAGGCGGTGTCGGTCGGCCCCAATTCGCCGCTCGGACAAAGGATCGCCGCGCGCGGGAATCGTAAGGTCGGGCTCAACGAGAATCTCGCGCGCGAGATTCTCGAGCTGCATACGCTCGGCGTGCGCACCGGCTACAGCCAGGCCGACGTCACCGAGTTCGCGCGCGCGATGACCGGCTGGACCGTCGCCGGGATCGGGCAGGGGCCGGGTGCGCGCGCCGCTGGGACCGACGGGCTGCCGGGGGATTTCGTGTTCGCGGCGCCGCTGCACGAGCCCGGCGACCGCGTGGTGATGGGCAAGACCTATCCCGCCGGCGGGGTCGAGCAAGCGCGCGCGGTGCTCGCCGACGTTGCGATCTCGCCCGCCACCGCGGCGCATATCGCGACCAAGCTCGCGCGGCATTTCGCGGGCGATACCCCGCCGCCGGCGATGGTCGCGCGGCTGCAGGCGGCGTTCCTCAAATCGGGCGGCGATCTGCCGACCGTCTATCGCGCGCTGGTCGCCTCGCCCGAGGCGTGGGTCGAGCAGCCGCTCAAGTTCAAGACGCCGTGGGAATGGACGATCTCGTCGATGCGCGCGCTGAACGTCAAGACCGCCGATCCGCAGGCGATGGTCGGGCTGCTCAATCAGCTCGGCCAGCCGATTTGGAAGCCCGGGCAGCCGATCGGCTATGACGATATCGCCGGCAGCTGGGCGGGCCCCGATGCGGTATTGCGCCGCGTCGAGGCGGCCGAGCGCTTCGCCTCGCGCGCGGCGGCGGTCGATGCGCGGTCGCTGGCGCCGAAGATCCTGCCCGGCGCGGTCAGCCCCGGCACCAGCACGGCGCTCGCCAATTGCGAGAGCCCGGCGCAAGCGCTCGCCTTGCTGCTCGTCGCCCCCGAATTCATGCGGAGATAGATCATGTACGATCGACGTTCCTTCATCGGCACTGGCGCGATCGGCGCGCTGGCGCTCGCGCTCTCGCCGCGGATGGCCTTCGCCAAGGCCGAGACCGACAAGCGCTTCATCTTCATCATCCAGCGCGGCGCGGCCGACGGGATGGGGATCGTCGCGCCGGTCGGCGACTCCGCCTTTGCCGGTGCGCGCGGCGATCTGGCGGCGGATTTCGCGAGCGCGCCCAAGCTCGACGGCATGTTCGCGCTGCATCCGAACATGGCCGCGCTCCACGGCCTGTATGGCCAGAAGCAGGCGCTGTTCGCGCACGCCGTCGCCTCGCCGTATCGCGATCGCTCGCATTTCGACGGGCAGAACGTGCTCGAGAGCGGTGGGCTCAATGCCTATCAGGTCAAGGACGGCTGGCTCAACCGGCTGCTCGTGGTCTTGCCGCCAACGCAGGCCAAGGCGATCGCGGTGTCGGCGACGGTGCCGCTCGCCTTGCGCGGCAAGATCGAAGTGTCGTCCTATGCGCCCTCCAATCTGCCGCAGGCGTCGGATGATCTGATGCAGCGCGTGGCGATGCTCTATCAGGGCGACAGCCAGCTCCACGGCCTGTGGAGCGAGGCGATGAGCACGCGGCAATTGACCAGCGACCTCGCGGCGGGTGGCGGGGCGAATGCGGTCGCGACGGGCGCGCTCGCCGCGCGGCTGCTCGCGCCCGCCAATGGCGCGCGGATCGCGATGATCGAGACCGGCGGCTGGGACACGCATACGCAGCAGCGCCAGCGGCTGTGGGCGCAGTTGAAGGGGCTCGACGGGATGATCGGGGCGCTGCAGGCGGGGTTGGGGCCCTTGTGGAGCGACACGATGGTGCTCGTCGCAACCGAATTCGGGCGGACCGTCGCGGTCAATGGCACCGGCGGGACCGATCACGGCACGGGGAGTTCGGCGATGCTGCTCGGCGGCGCGGTGCGCGGCGGGCGGGTGCTGGCGGACTGGCCGGGGTTGCAAGCGGCGGCGCTGTTCGAGGGGCGCGACCTGAAGCCGACGCTGCAGCTCGATGCGTTTATCGCGGGTGCGGTGGCGGGGCATTTCGGGGTCGAGCCGGCGCGTGCGATGGCGGCGCTGTTCCCGCTGAGCAAGGGGATGAGGCCGGTCGACGGGCTGGTGTAAGGAGCGAGCCGGGACCCACACCCACCGTCACCCCGGCCTCGTGCCGGGGTCCACCGTGACGCGTATCCTGCCGGCGTAGCACGCGCGGCACGGTGGGCCCCGGCACGAGGCCGGGGTGACGGGTAAGGGTCAGGCGCTCATACCCGCCCGCGAAGGCAGCGGCGTTACTTCGCCACCACCGGCAGCAGCACCGCGCTCGCGCCCGCGGCGCCATGCTCGATCGTCACGGTCGCCTTCTTGTAATCCGCAGGCTTCGCCAGGAAGATGTTCGGCACGAAGGTCTGCGGATTGCGGTCATAGACCGGGAACAGCGACGACTGCACCTGCACCATGATCTTGTGCCCCGGCAGGAACTCATGGTTCACCGCTGGCAGACGGAAGCGATACTGCTGCGTCTTGCCAGCCGGGATCGCACTCGGCTTGGCGAAGCTCTCGCGATAGCGACCGCGGAAGATGTCGAGGCTGATCGCGAGCTGATAGCCGCCCATCTTGGGGTTGCTCGCGACCTCGTCGGGATAGACGTCGATCAGCTTGACGACGATGTCGCCGTCGCTGCCGGTCGTCTTGGCGAAGATGTCGGCCCAGGGCACGCCCGAGACCTTGACGGTCTTTGTCAGCACCGGGGTCGAATAGCTCATCACGTCGGTGCGGCCATCGACCGAGCGCTGGTCGGACACCAGCCAGTCGCCCCACCGGCCATCGTCGAAATTGATCGGACGCGGGAGATAGGGGACGGGGTTGGCGGGATCGGACACATAGCTGTCGCCACCGCTCGCCGCGCGCTCGAAGCCGAGGCCCTTGTCGGCCTGCAGATAGAGCGGAGTGAGCGGCGTGTCGCAGCCGGTGTCGCACGACAGCGGCCATTTCGGGAAGCTGTCCCAATGGTTCGCGCCGGTGTTGTAGATCGCGGCGGCGGGCAGCGTGACTGCGGGGCCGTCCTTCAGATACTGGTTGAAGAAGGGCAGCACCATGTCTTCGCGATATTGCTGCGCGGTGTCGCCGTTCCACGTCAGCGGCCCGAGCGTGCGTCCCTCGCGATTGACCTGGCTGTGGCGCCACGGGCCCATCACCAGATAGTTGTTCGACTGGTGCCCGGCCTTGACCAGCGCCTCATAGCTGTGGATCCCGCCCCACATGTCCTCGTGATCCCACAGGCCCTGTTCCCACAGCGTCGGGACGTTCGACGGGCTCGCCGCGAGCAGGGTATCGAGCGCCTGGCCCGACCAGAAGCTGTCGTATGCCGGGTGCTGGACCATCCGGTTCCAGTACGGCAGCTGGTCGTAGCCCGACTTCTTCGCCCAATCGCCCGCCGAGATGGTGCGGAAATTATCGTAATCGTCATAGCCGCCCGACGGCGGCGCCTTGCCAGCGCCCTTGTAGCCGGTCTGCGCGCCGAGCCAGCCGATATTGGGCAGGCGGAACGCGCCGTAATGGAACCAGTCGTCGCCCATCCAGCCGTCGATCATCGGGCTCTGCGGCGCCGCGACCTTGAGCGCGGGGTGGGGGTGGAGCAGCGCCATCACCACGGTGAAGCCCTCGTAGGACGATCCGATCATCCCGACCTTGCCGTTCGACTGCGGCAGGTTCGCCTTGTTCACCAGCCAGTCGATCGTGTCGTATGCGTCGGTGGTGTGATCGACCTTGGTCTGGTTGAGCGGGCCGATCACCGGGCGCGTGACGACATAATCGCCCTCCGAGCCGTATTTGCCGCGGATGTCCTGATAGACGCGGATATAGCCGCCTTTCACGAACATCTCGTCGGCGAGCGGCAGCGTCGAGAGTTCGCTCGCGCTGTCGGTGCGGTTGGCGCGGCCCTTGGCATTGTAGGGCGTGCGCGTCAGCACGATCGGCGCGTTGGTCAGGCCCTTGGCATAGACGATCACGGTGTAGAGCTTGGTCCCGTCGCGCATCGGGATCATCACCTCGCGCTTGACGTAATCGTTCTGCGCCTCGGGCGGGGAGAATTTGGCGGGGATGTCGCCGCCCGGCGGGGTCTGGGCGGGGGGCTGCGTGCTGGTCTGCGCGGCGGTGGCGGGTGCCGAGGGTGCCCCGGCCTTCTGCTGGGCATAGACCGGCGTAAGCGCGATCGCGGCGGCGGCGGTGGCAAGCAGAAGGGCGTGGCGTTGCATAAGCGACCTTTCGGAAGGGAGATGGCGTGTCGTACGCTTACTCTTCGGCCGGGATCAACCGTGTCGTAGCAGGATCATACGCCAGGATTTGAAGCCGCCCCCCGTATCCGCTATGCGCCGCGCTCGCAGACACCACCGGACGTGCCCCAATGACCCTCTACACCCGTTTCGCCGCGCATATCGATGCGGTGCTCGACACGCTTGAAGCCAGCGGCGACCTGCCCGCCGGGCTCAGCCGCGCGAACATCACGGTCGAGCCGCCGCGCGACACGAGCCACGGCGATCTCGCCACCAACGCCGCGATGGTGCTCGCCAAGCCCGCGCAGACCAATCCGCGTGCGCTCGCCGAGAAGATCGTCGCGCAGCTGGCCGGTCTCGACGAGGTCGAGAAGGTGTCGATCGCCGGCCCGGGCTTCATCAACATGAGCCTGACCGACGACACCTGGCGCGCCGAACTCTCGGCGATCCGCGACGGCGGCGACGATTACGGCCGCTCGACCCGCGGGGCAGGGACCACGGTCAACATCGAATATGTCTCGGCGAACCCGACCGGCCCGATGCACATGGGGCATTGCCGTGGCGCAGTCGTCGGCGATGCGCTCGCCGCTTTGCTCGAATTCGCCGGGCACAAGGTGATCCGCGAATATTACGTCAACGACGCGGGCGGCCAGGTCGATGTGCTCGCGCGCTCGGTGTACCTGCGCTACCGCGAGGCGCTCGGCGAGACCGTCGAGATCCCCGAGGGGCTGTATCCGGGTGACTATCTCGTGCCCGTCGGCCAGGCGCTCGCCGCCGAATTCGGCGACGCTTATGTCGGCAAGCCCGAGGAGGAATGGCTCGTGCTGTTCCGGACCAAGGCGGTCGCGGCGATGCTCGTGCTGATCAAGGCCGATCTCGCCTTGCTCGGCATCCATCACGACCTGTTCTCGTCCGAAGCCGAGCTCCAGGCGGCGGGCAAGCCCGAGGAGGCCGAGGCCGAATTGCGCTCGCGCGATCTGATCTATGACGGCGTGCTCGAAGCCCCCAAGGGCCAGGAACTGGAAGATTGGGAGCCGGTCGTGCTCCCGCTGTTCCGCTCGACCCAGTTCGGCGACGATCAGGATCGCCCGATCAAGAAGTCGAACGGGCAATGGACCTATTTCGGCGCCGATCTCGCTTACCATTTCCAGAAGGCGCAGTCGGCCGACGCGCTGATCGACATCTGGGGCGCCGACCATGCCGGCACCGTCAAGCGGATCGTCGCCGCGGTGCAGGCGCTGACCGGCGGCAAGACACGCTTCGACGTCAAGCTCGTCCAGATGGTGCGCCTGATGCGCGCCGGCGAGCCGATCAAGATGTCGAAGCGCGCGGGCAATTTCGTCACGCTTGCCGATGTCGTCAACGAAGTCGGCAAGGACGTCGTCCGCTTCACCATGCTGACGCGCAAGGCCGATGCGCAGATGGACTTCGATTTCGCCAAGGTGGTCGAGGCGTCGAAGGACAATCCGGTCTTCTACGTCAATTACGCGCACGCCCGCGTCGCCTCGCTCCACCGCCGCGCCGCCGAGGCGGGAATCGTGTGCGATTCGATCGACTTGTCCCAACTTGACACGGAGGACCTCGCGCTGGTGAAGTTCGCCGCGCAATTCCCGCGGATCGTCGACACCGCCGCAGCGGCGCGCGAACCCCACCGGATCGCCTTTTATCTCTATGACTTGGCCGCTTCGCTCCACGCCTTGTGGAACGTCGGCAACGACCGGCCCGACCGGCGCTTCCTCTTGCCCGATAATCCGGCGATGACGTGCGCGCGGCTTTTCTTGGCCGATGCAATCGGGCAGATTATCCGTAACGGGTTGGGCATCATGGGCGTCCAGGCCGTCCAGGAGATGAACTGATGGCAGGCGAATACGACATGCGCGACGAGGATCGCCTTCCCTGGCTCGAAACGGTCGAGGACGATTATGACGACGGCCCCTCGGTCGTGCGGATCATCGGGCTGATCGTGGCGGCTTTGCTCGTCGTCGCGGCGGTGATCTTCGGCTATCAATATTACAAGCAGCATCAGGGCAGCGATGGCAATGGCGCGCTGATCGCGGCGCAAGAGGGCGATTACAAGGTCAAGCCCGACGATCCCGGCGGCCTCAAGGTCGAGGGCGAGGGCGACAGCGCGATCGCGACGAGCAACGGCGCTGCCACTGGTAACGCCGCGATCGACATGAAGGCGCTCCCCGAGAAGCCCGTCGCGGGCAAGAAGGCCCCGGTCGCCAAGGCCGAGGCCGGCGCGAGCAAGGCGGTTGCCAAGATCCCGTCGGCCGAGAAGGCTTCGGGCGGGGCGCTGGTGCAGCTCGGCTCGTTCGGCAGCGAGGCCGAGGCCGACACCAATTGGCGGACGATGTCGAAGAAGCACGCCGAGCTCGCGTCGCTCGGCAAGTCGGTCCAGGCGGCGCAGGTCGGCGGCAAGACGGTCTATCGCCTGCGCGTCAACGCCGGCAGCGCGGGACAGGCGTCGAGCCTGTGCGCGAAGCTGGCGGCGGCGGGGCAGGCGTGTTTCGTGCCTAGGGGCTGAACCATTCTCGCCCCTCCCCTTCAGGGGAGGGGATGGGGGTGGGGGAGGTCTCGCAGAGACGGCCGTCCCTGTTCGCGGCACGGCCCCACCCCAAGCCCTCCCCTAAAGGGGAGGGGCTTAATTAGTACGCAACTAGTTGCTAAGCCCGCGCCATGAAGCCCGTCATCTTCGGCCTCTCAGGCCTCGCCCTTACCCCCGCCGAGCGCAGCTTTTTCACCGCTGCCGAACCGGTCGGCTACATCCTCTTCAAGCGCAACATCGCGGATCGCGCGCAGCTTCGCGCGCTCACCGACAGTCTGCGCGAGATGTCGGGCCGCGACGACCTGCCGATCCTGATCGACCAGGAGGGCGGCCCGGTCGCACGAATGGGCCCGCCCGAATGGCCCGCCTTTCCTGCCGGGCCGGCCTTCGACCGCCTCTACGACGTCGCGCCGATCTCGGCGATCGAGGCGGCGCGCGCCAATGCCGAGGCGATCGGCTTGATGCTCGCCGAAGTCGGCATCACGGTGGATTGCCTGCCGCTGCTCGACGTCGCGCAGCCCGACACGACCGACGCGGTGTCGATCCGCACGCTCGGCTCCGAGCCGATGCGCGTCGCGGCGCTGGGGAAAGCGATCCTCGACGGGCTGCAGCGCGGTGGCGTCGTCGGGGTGGTCAAGCACATGCCGGGGCATGGCCGCGCGAAGCAGGATTCGCACTACCACCTGCCGACCGTCACCGCGTCGGATGCCGAGCTCGAGATTGATCTCCAGCCGTTCAGGCGGCTCAAGGACGCGCCGATGGGGATGACCTCGCACATCGTGTTCGAGGCATGGGACCCCGAGCGCCCCGCGACGCTCTCGCCGACGGTGATCGAGCAAATTATCCGCCGGCGGATTGGCTTCGACGGGCTGTTGATGACCGACGATATCGACATGAAGGCGCTGTCGGGCACCGCTGGCGACAAGGCGGCGGGCGCGATCGCCGCGGGGTGCGACGTGGTGCTCGATTGCTGGGGGAAGATGGAGCAGATGGAGGAAGTCATCGGTCGGCTGGCGGATATATCCGACGTGTCGCGCGCACGGCTCGACCGCGCTATGGCGACGATCGCAGGCGCGCGGGGTGATGGCGACATGGCGGCGTTGATCGCCAAACGTGACGCGCTGCTCGCGCTCACCTAAATCCTCCCCCGGTTCCCGGGGGAGGATTTAGAAGGGCTGCCGCTCGGCAAGCGTCTTTGCTACCCTCACCGCAATGACCGAAGACCCAGCAACCCTCACGCTCGACCTCGACGGCTGGGAAGGCCCGCTCGACGTCCTGCTCGCGCTCGCGCGCAACCAGAAGGTCGATCTCAAGGCGATCTCGATCCTCGCATTGGTCGATCAATATCTCCGCTTCGTCGAGCAGGCGCGCGCGATCAAGCTCGAGCTGGCGGCGGATTATCTGGTGATGGCGGCGTGGCTCGCGTACCTCAAATCGGGCCTGCTGCTGCCGCGCGACCCCGAGGTCGAGCCCAACCCCGAAGAGCTCGCGCTCCGCCTCCAGCTCCGCCTCGAACGCCTCAGCGCGATGCGCGAGGCCGGCGCGCGTTTGGTCGCGCGCGACCGGATTGGCCGCGACGTTTTCTCGCGCGGCGCGCCCGAGGGGCTGCGGACGCAGCGCAAGGCGCTCTGGCAGGCTGAAATCTACGACTTGATCGCCGCCTACGGCGTCATCACAGCGCGGACGCGCCTCGTCATGCATGTCGTAGCGCAGCGCGAGGTGATGACGCTCGAGGCCGCGCTCGAACGCGTCGGGCGGCTGCTCGGCATCACGCTGGAATGGCGGACGATCGAGACCTTCCTGCCGCCGGCAGCGACGGGCGTGTTCCGCAAGTCGGCGCTCGCCTCGAGCTTCGTCGCCGCGCTCGAGCTCGCCAAGCAGGGCAGGGCAGAGCTCCGCCAGCAATCGCCCTTCGCGCCGCTCTACCTCCGCGCGCCCGCGGCAGAGCGGGCGTGAACGCCCCCGACCCGATCGTCCGTGCGGTCGAAGCAATCCTGTTCGCCGCGACCGAGCCGATGACCGCCGACGCGATCCGCACGCATCTCGAAGGCGCCGAGGTCCGCACCGCGCTCGCCACGCTCCAGGCCGATTATGCCGGGCGCGGAATCGAGCTCGTCAAACGCGGCGAGCGCTGGCACTTCCAGACCGCGCCCGACATGGCGCATTTGCTCCGCCGCACGCACGAGGAACCGCGCAAACTCAGCCGCGCCGGGATCGAGACGCTCGCGATCATCGCCTATCACGAGCCGACGACGCGCGCCGAAATCGAGGCGATTCGCGGCGTCGGCATCTCGAAGGGCACGCTGGACGTATTGATGGAAGCGGGCTGGATCAGGCCCGCCGGGCGGCGCGAGGTGCCGGGGCGGCCGCTGCTCTATGCGACCACTCCCGAATTCCTCGCGCATTTCGGATTGGCGAGCCGGCGCGACCTGCCGGGGATCGACGATCTGCGCGCGGCGGGGCTGCTCGACCCGGTCGATCTCGCGTTCGAGCGGCTCGACTCCGACGCGGAGGTGGAAGTTTCCGACGAGGACGACTAGATAGGGATGACCTTAGGAGATCGATCATGGGTGGTTTGAGTATTGTACACTGGCTGATCTTCGGCGGGATCGCGATCCTAGTCCTGGGCGGCGGCCGTTTCTCCAACATGATGGGTGACGTCGCCAAGGGCATCAAGTCGTTCAAGAAGGGCATGGCCGAGGACGACGAGCCGAAACGCGAACCGAGCCGGATCGAGGCCAAGGCGTCGGCGGACCCCGTGTTCGACCGCGACGGCAATCGCATCCGCGACACCGAAGTCTGATCAGCGGCGAAGCGCTGCCATGTTCGACGTCGCCTCGTCCGAAGTGATCCTGTTGGGGGTCGTGGCCTTGCTGGTGATTCCACCCAAGGACCTGCCCAAGGCGATGCGCTTTGCCGGCCATTGGGTCGGCAAGGTGCGCGGCGTCGCCAACCAGTTCCGCTCGGGCTTCGACACGATGGTGCGTGAGGCTGAGCTTCAGGAAATGGAAAAGAAATGGGCGGCGGAGAATGAGCGCATCATGCGCGAGCATCCGCCCGAACCGTCGCAACGCGCTGCGCTGTCGGGGCATCCCGAGCGCGATCATGACGTCGGCTATGACGGGACCGAGGGCGACGCCCCGCCGATGATGGTCGAAACGCCGGCGCTGACCGCGCCGCCCGTCATTGCCGAACCCGCCGGCCCCGGCGCGCATGACGGCGCGCCGCACGTGGCAGAGACCGAACCCAAGGCGCATCCGTGAACGCACCCGTCGACGATCTCGAAGCCAGCCGCGCGCCGCTGCTCGACCACCTGATCGAACTGCGCAAGCGGCTGTTCTTCTGCATCGTGTCGGTGCTGGTCGTGTTCATCGCGACCTATATCTATTCGCGCGAGATCTTCACCGTGCTGGTCCACCCGCTGCTGCTCGCGGGGCAGACCAGGATCGTCACCGTCGGGGTGTTCGACGGGTTCTTTGTCCAGCTCAAGGTAGCGCTGTTCGCCGCCTTGATGATCGCCTTCCCGGTGATCGCCAATCAGCTGTGGGCGTTCGTTTCGCCGGGGCTCTACACCAAGGAAAAGCGCGCGCTGCTGCCTTTCCTGTTCGCGACGCCGGTGCTGTTCGTCATCGGCGCGGGCATGGCCTATTTCGTCGCGATCCCCTCGGCACTGCACTTCTTCCTGAGCTTCCAGGGCAATCTCGGCGGGGTCCAGCAGGAAGCGCTGACCTCGGTCGCGAGCTATCTCGATTTCGTGATGCAGTTCCTGTTCGCGTTCGGGCTCGCCTTCCTGATGCCGATCCTGCTGATGCTGGTCGAACGCGCCGGGCTCGTCACGCGCAAGCAGTTGATCGGCGGACGCCGCTACGCGATCGTCGGCTGCTTCGCGCTCGCGCTCGTGCTGGCCCCGCCGGATGCCGGCTCGATGATCATGCTCGCGGTGCCGCTGGTGGCGTTGTACGAATTGGCGCTGATCGCGATCTGGTTCACTGAGCGCAAGCGCGTCAAACAGGCGTCGGCCGAACTCGTCGAGAGCTGACCCGCGCAAACCCCGCATAGCAAAAGGGCTGCCCCCGAGGTTCGGGAGCAGCCCTTTTCTGTAGGCGCTGGGCGCGCGACTTATTTTGCGCTGTCGGCGGTCTTGGCGACGGTGTCGCCCGCCGACTTCACGTCCTTGCCAACGCCCTCGACGGTGTTGCACGCGCCGACGAGCAGGGCGGCGGCGAGGATGGCGAACGAGGTGACCTTACGCATGGTGTAACTCCTGAAAGATGCCGGGCCCGGCGGTCGGCCGGTTGCCTCCACGTTCCAATGATCGATGTCAGATATCGTTCCGCAACCCTAACGGGACGGTCGCGACATTCGACGAGCGGTGGCTGAAAATAATTGGGCCCGGAAACGCGACCCGGGGGGGGGAGGGTAGCGCGTCCGGGCCCATGTCTTGGATAGCGAGAGCGGGGGGGCATAAATTCGCTATCCGAAGATCAGAACGGCCTTCGCGACGATCGGTTCCCGCAAAAAACGCGCCCGATCGATTTTTTGTCGGGCGGCGCGATCAATCGCGCCCGGTCACCGCGACCGCGATTTCATAGGCGCCGACCATCGGATCGTAATGAAGCTTGGAGCGCAGCTGGCGTGACAGCCCTTCGATCACTCGGCCGTAGCGTTCCGCCACAAGCGCGCGCATCCGGTCGTTATCGACCAGCGCGGGCGAATTGATCCGCAGTACGGCGCGGTCGGGAACCTCGGCCGCCGCGATCGAGATGCGCAGATTGGCAGTCGGGTTCACCGTCATCGCCAGTTCGACGATCTCGGTCAGCAGGAAGGCGATCGTGATCGCGACGTCCTGGTTCGCCAGATAGGGCGCGATGTCGAGCTGGATCGCGATCGGCGCATCCTCGGGCGCGGTGGCGCGAATGTTTGCGGCGAGCTCGCCGAGCACCGAGCGCAGCGACAGGCCGCGATTTTCCTCGAGCTCGGCGAAATGGTTGCGGTGCACCACGGCGAGCGCATCGACGCGCCGCTGGATCGACGCATAGGCCTGGGCCGCCTCGATGCTGCGCGCGGCGCGCGCGTGGAAGTTGATCAGGCTCGAGATCACCTGGAGGTTGTTCTTGACGCGGTGATGCACTTCGCGGGTCAATTTGGTCTGGCGCACGAGCCCTTCGGCCAGCCCGGCCTCATGCTCGGCGACGGTGCGGCTGATCGCGCGGAAGGTTTCGCCGAGTTCGCGGATTTCCTGCGCGGGCAGCGTCTGCATCGTCGCCGGATCGATTTCCTCGCCGGGCACGAAATTCGCGACGCGCGTCCGTAACTGGCGGAGCGAACGGATCAGGAGGCGATCGACGACGAACCAGCTGATCCCGGCGGCGGCGGCCCACATGATGATCGGCAGCAACAGGGCGACCAAAACGGGCGAGGTGATCGGCGCGCTCTGGACTTCGGTCGTCAACACGACCGCGCCGACCCCGATGACGGTGTTGATCGTTGCGCGGCGCTCGAGCGCGGTGCGCGGCGGCAGGGCGTGGAGGACGAGCGAATCCTGGTCGAGCACGAGTTGCGCCTCGTACGGCTGCGGCGCGTTGCTCGGCGCGGCGGTCGCGGCGAGCACGCGTGTCGGGAAGAAGGCCGCGGCACGGGTGCGTCCGCTCGTGCTTGTCGTCGACAGCGTCAGGCCCTGGCCGGGGATGAGGCGCGCAGCGATAGCGCTGCCGGGCTTTTGCGCGGCCGGCGCGGTCCCGCGCGGGAGCGGCTCGCCGCAAATGACGCGGCCGCTCGCGTCGGTGATGACGAAGCGCGTACCGGTCGCGGCTTGGGGCGCGAATACGCCTTGCGCGCGGGCGCAACTGGGCGCGTCGCCCGGGTCGAGCTCGAGCGCGTTGAGCGATACGCGAAGGGCGGTCATGTCGCCGACCAGTTCGATCGCGAGCTTGCGCGCGCTTTCGGTCGCGTTGACCTGCATTTGGGCACGCGTCGCGTCGTCGGCGAGTTGCGCGGTACGGACCGTGGCGAAGAACGCGATGATCGCGAGCGGCAAAAGGCAAATGCCGAGAATCAGGAAGACCTTGGCGCCCGTCGGGATCCGGTCCAGCACGCCACCGGACCGCCCGGTTTCACTCGAAGGGGCGGTGTCGCCAGCGATGTCGCTCATGCAAGGCTAGTCCAGCTTGCCCAACAGGTCGAGCATCTCGGGCGGAATCATTTCCTCGACGGTGCGCTGATACACCGTGCGAAGGGCTGCACCCATATCGCGGTCCTTGCTCTGAACCTTCGCGCCCGGATTGGACGCGCGCGCCGCAATCGGCTTCTTTGAAGATTCGTCGCCCGAACGCAATGCCGTCCCCCTGGGATCACACCGGAAGACCCGGCCGAGTTGATGTGGTATCGTAACGATCGCGTTTAGAGTGCCTTGGGGACAATCGCAACGATCGATGTTCCAGCATGAAACCAAACAGGGCTTCGTTGGTTCCGCACCCGACGTGATTTAAATTCCGCTTTTTTGGGGTGTGAAAACGCGTTGCATTGCCGGGGGGCCGCTTCCACAAGGTCCCCACACATTACCTCAGGGAGACCCCGACAGTCATGTCGCTAGGACAGCAGCTTGCCCCCCATCTTCCCTTTCTGCGCCGCTATGGTCGCGCGCTGACCGGGAGCCAGACGCATGGCGACCGGTACGTCCGGGCGACGCTCGAGGCGATCGTCGCCGCTCCCGACGAATTCCCGCGCGAAGTCGATCCGCGGCTCGGCCTGTACCGGATGTTCCAGGCGATCTGGACCTCGACCAATTACGACGAGACGCCCGAGAATATGAGCGCCGGCGATGCCGACGGCCAGGAATCGATCGCGCGGGCGCGGCTTGCGCGGATGACGCCGCTGTCGCGTCAGGCGCTGCTGCTCACCGCCATGGAAGGCTTCACCCCCGAGGACGCGGCCTATCTGATCGACGTCGACACGAGCGAGGTCGAATCGCTGGTCAGCGAGGCGCTCGCCGAGATCGAGAAGCAGACGCGCGCGCGCGTGCTGATCATCGAGGACGAGCCGATCATCGCGATGGACATCGAGACGATCGTTCGCGATCTCGGCCATGACGTGACCGGCGTTGCCGTCACGCGCGACGAAGCCGTCGCGCTGGCGATGGAAGATCGCCCGGGTCTGGTGCTCGCCGACATCCAGCTCGCCGACGACAGTTCGGGGATCGACGCGGTCAAGGACATCCTCGCCGAGTTCGAGGTTCCGGTGATCTTCATCACCGCCTTCCCCGAGCGGCTGCTGACCGGCGAGCGGCCAGAGCCGACCTTCCTCATCACCAAGCCGTTCCAGCGCTCGACCGTCAAGGCGGCGATCGCGCAGGCGCTGTTCTTCGACCAGGCGACGGTTCCCGCCGCCTGAGGGAACCCATCCGCGCCCCCGTGTGTTGGGTTCCATACGATACGGAACCACAACGACACCAACATGGGGCGCGCGGATGGCCGAAGATGACCAGATCGAACTGAGCAAGCAGGACGCCCGCGCCGGTTCGACCCCCCATGTCACGCGCTATGTGCTTGGGATATCGCTGGGTCTGATCATCGTGATCTTCGCGGTGCTGCTTCTTTTTTCTCAACGTTAAAGCCGCTTAGCCGGTCACGTTGGACATTGCCGTCCGGCGCCCCCATTTGAGCTTCGCACAGCCGAGACAGGATTACATGACCGACGCGATCGACCACGATGAAGATGACGCGCCAGAGGTGGTGGCGGAGCATGTTCCGCTGTCCGACCCCGAGTTCAAGGCGCAGCTCGCGCAGGTGATTCCGCATCTGCGCGCCTTCGGTCGGTCGCTCTCGGGCAATCGCGATCTCGCCGACGATCTCGTCCAGGAAACGCTGATGAAGGCGTGGGCGGCGCGGCTGCGCTTCCAGGCCGGCACCAACATGCGCGCCTGGACCTTCATCATCCTGCGCAACCTCTATCTCAGCCAGATGCGGCGGTCGCGCTTCAAGGGCGAGTGGGACGATCTGGTCGCCGATCGCATCCTCGCGGCGCCTGCCAGCCAGGACAAGCATGTCGAATTGGGCGACATGCAGCGCGCCTTGCTCCATTTGCCGCAGCCGCAGCGCGAAGCGCTCATTCTCGTCGGCGCCGGCGGTTTCGCTTATGAGGAAGCCGCCGAGATTTGCGGCGTCGCGGTCGGCACGATCAAGAGCCGCGTCGCGCGCGGTCGCGTCGCGCTCGAAGCAGTGATGAACGATAATTCGCTCGCTTCGCGGCGGACGCACAGCAACGAGCCGGGTATGTCGGCGCTCGATACGATCATGGGCGAAGTCGATGAACTGAGCCGCGAACGGCGCTGAGCCGACGCGCGCTTCGGTTCAGCGACGGGATTGCGTCGGCGCTATCCCGTCGAGCTGCGCGATCAGGTCGGCGAAGCCCTCATTGTCGTCGCGGGCCTGTGTGTAAGCCGCGCGCAACGTCGCCGAGACCGCGTCGCAGCGGCGCGGCGCCGCCACGACATACGCCGTCGCGGGCATATTTTGTCCAGTCAAGGCGAGTGGTATTGACATATCGCACCAACGGTCGACGGCAGCGTTGGTTGCGTGGCATGTGTCGCGTGTCCTGGCTCGAAGCACGAACGCGATGATGACAAACCCCGTTTTCGATCAGCACGTTGTCGCGGCGGTCGACCGCGCGCGGATGTTCTCGCCGTTTCTTGCGCTGTTGCTCGATCGCGAGCCCGAACTCGCGCAGGTGCTGTCGGACGGGGCGCTGCCGACGGTGGCGTCGCTCCGCATCGCCGACCCGGCGCTGCCAGCGGCGCGCAGGTTGCGGCTCGAGCGGCGGCGGCTGGCGCTGCGCGTCGCGATCGGGGATCTCGCCGGGCGCGACGATCTTTCGGCGGTGACGCATGCCTTGTCGGACTTTGCCGACCGCGCGCTCGACACCGCGATCAGGACCGCGATCGAGGAACGCACCCCGGGCGCCGAACCACGCGGCTTCACCGGCATCGCGCTTGGCAAACAGGGCAGTCGCGAGCTCAATTATTCCTCCGATATCGACCCGATCCTGCTGTTCGACCCGGCGACGCTGCCGCATCGCGCGCGCGAGGCGCCCGAAGAGGCGGCGGTGCGGATCGCCAAGCGCGTCGTCGAGATCCTGCAGGCGCGCGACGGCGACGGCTATGTGCTGCGGGTCGATCTGCGGTTGCGTCCTTCGCCCGAGATCACGCCGATCGCGCTGTCGGTCGATGCGGCGATCTCTTATTACGAATCGCTCGCGCTGCCGTGGGAGCGCGCCGCCTTCATCCGCGCACGCGCCGCGGCGGGGGATGTCGCGCTGGGCGAGCGGTTTCTCGCGGCGGTGCAGCCGTTCGTATGGCGCCGTGCGCTCGATTTCGGCGCGATCGGCGAGATTCGCGGGATCTCGCGGCGGATCCGCGATCATTACGCGCAGGGGCAGGCGTTCGGGCCGGGCTTCGATCTCAAGCGCGGGCGCGGCGGGATCCGCGAGGTCGAATTCTTCACGCAGATCCATCAGCTGATTCATGGCGGGCGCGACCCGGCGCTGCGCGTCGCCGATACGCGTGCCGCGCTCGCGGCGCTGGCCGCGGCGGGATGGGTCGAGCCGCACGAAGCCGACGCACTGCGCGACGCCTACACGCTGCTGCGCACGATCGAACATCGCGTCCAGATGGTCGAGGATCGCCAGACCCACGACCTCCCGAGCGGCGATGCGCTCGACGGCGTCGCGCAGCTGCACGGGCTCGCCGATGCCGCGGCGTTGCTCGACCTGCTGCGCCCGGCGATCACCGCGACGGCGCGCAGCTATGACGCGCTCGATCCCGACGAAGGCGACGCTTTGTCGTTCGAGCACAGCCGGCTCGACGCGCAATTGGTCGCGGCGGGCTTCGTCGAAAGCCGGCTGGCCGCGCAGCGGATCGAGCAATGGCGCGGCGGCAGCTATCCCGCGCTGCGCAGCCCCGCCGCGCGCGCCGCGCTCGAGGCGGTGCTGCCCGGGCTGATCGCCGCGCTCGGCGGTTCGCCCGATCCGCAAGGGGCGATCGTGCGGCTCGACCGGATGCTCGCGCGGCTGTCGAGCGCGGTCAATTTCTTCCGCTTGCTCGAGGCGCAGCCCGCGCTGGCGCGGTTGCTCGGGCTGATCCTGAGCCATGCCGAGACGCTTGCCGAGGATCTCGCGCGGCGGCCCGAGCTGATCGATGGGCTGATCGACGCGACTGCGCTCGATCCGGTCGCCGACATCGCGACGCTCGCGCAGGAGATGGCCGGCGGGGCCGATTACCAGCTCCAGCTCGATCACGTCCGCCGGATCGTCGGCGAGAAGCGCTTCGCCCTCGGCACGCAGATCATCGCCGGCGTAGCCGATCCGCTCGCGGTGTCGGCCGGCTATGCGCGCGTTGCCGAGGCGGCGATCGGCGTGCTCGCCGCGGCGACGATCGCCGAATTCGCCGCGGCGCATGGCCGCGTGCCGGGGAGCGAATTGGTCATTCTGGCGCTCGGCCGAATGGGCGGCGGGGCGCTGACGCACGCCTCCGATCTCGATCTGATCTATCTCTTCACCGGCGACTATCTCGCCGAGTCCGACGGCGCGAAGCCGCTCGGCGCCGTGCTCTATTACAATCGGCTGGCGCAGCGGATCAGCGCCGCGCTGTCGGTGCCGACCGCATCGGGGCCGCTCTACGAAATCGACACGCGCTTGCGGCCGTCGGGGACGCAGGGGCCGCTCAGCGTCTCGCTCGACGGCTTCGCGCGCTACCAGCGCGAGAGCGCCTGGACGTGGGAGCATATGGCGCTCGCCCGCGCGCGCTGCGTGTTCGGGAGCGCCGCCGCCGCGGCCGAGGTGACGGCGATCATCGGCGCGGTGCTGCGCGGCGAGCGCCCGAAGCGCGACGTGGTCGCCGAGGGCACCAAGATGCGCGCCGACATGGCGGCGCACAAGCCGCCGATCGGCCCGCTCGACGCCAAGCTGCTGCCGGGCGGGCTCGTCGACCTCGAATTCGCGGTGCACATGGTGCAGCTGCAGAGCGGGCAGGGGCTCGATCCCAATCTGCGCAGCGCGATCGCCGCGCTGGTCGTCGCCGGGCTCGCCCCCGCGGCGATGCTCCCGGCGTACGACCTGTTGACGCGCCTGCTCGTCACGCTCCGCCTGGTCGCGCCCGACGCGCGCGACCCGAGACCGGCGACGCAGAACCTCGTCGCGCACGCGCTCGGCATGGCGGATTGGACGGCGGTGGTTGCCTCGCTCGCGACGACGCGGCAGGAGGTGTCGGCCTGGCTCAAGCATGTGGAGGAACCGACGCCGTGACGACGCTGACCGTGGGCGATACGCTGCCGAACCTCGACCTCGTCCTGCCCGATGGCAGCCGCGCCAATCTGCGCGACCGCGTCGGGCGGATCTTCGTCCTCTATTTCTATCCCAAGGACGACACCAGCGGCTGCACGCGCGAGGCGCAGGAGTTCAGCGCGCACCAGGCCGATTTCGCGGGCCTCGGTGCCGATGTGCTCGGCGTGTCGCGCGACACGCCCGCCAAGCACCAGAAGTTCATCGCCAAATACGATCTGAGCGTGCCACTCGCGAGCGACGAGGACGCCGTCGTGCTCGAGGCGTTCGGCGTGTGGGTCGAGAAGCAGATGTACGGCAAGACCTATCTGGGAATCGAACGCGCGACCTTCCTGTTCGACACGAACGGCGTGCTCGTGCGCGCGTGGCACAAGGTGCGCGTGCCCGGCCATGTCGCCGAAGTGCTCGAGGCGGTTCGCGCGATCGCGTGAAGGTTCCCGCGCATCTGCCGATTCTATCAGTATATTTACGATCGGCTCAACGGTTCGCCGTAACCATCAGCCGCTTGGCCGCGCCGGACCTTTCGCGCTCTTGCGTGACCGGCGCGTGATCGGTCAGACACTGAGCGTCCGCGTGCAGGGGGTTGCAGGCGGGTCGAAAGTGGGGCGGGCGCTGGCATTATCCGGCAAACGCAAATTGATCGCCGGGGTCCAATGAACCGAATTTCGATCGAGTCTGGTGCGCGACTGGCGTCGCGCCTGAAGGCCTATTTCAAGACCCGCGATTTCATCTTCCACGACGGACGTGACCTCAAGCGCTTCAGCCTCGGCGGCCGCGCGCAGGCGATGCTGGCTGGTGTCGCCGGGGTCACGCTGTGCTTCTCGGCGTACGGCGTGGCGCAGGCGGCGGTCGGCGCCGCTGCGATGAGCGGCATCGTCGATGCGCCGCTCTCGCCCGAAGCCAAGGTCGCGCAGCTACGCGTCCGGGTCAGCAAGATGCAGGCCGACGTCGCGACGATCAAGGCCGCCGCGCAGGCGCATGCCGCACGGATCGACCAGCGCCAGGCGCTGCTCGTCGCGGTCGTCTCGGGCAAGGGCGACATGGCCGCGCTGACCAAGCCGACCCCGACGATCGACCCCAAGGCCGATGCGCTCGCCGCCGATGTCGTCGCCCCGCTCAAGAAGGTCGAGCAGCAGCAGGTCGCCGTCGCGGTGCAGGCGCGCCATGTCGTCGATCAGCGCTTCGCCAAGGCCGTTGCCCACGTCCGCAGCCTCGGGCTCAACCCGGCGCGGATCGTCGCCAAGCAGCCCGCGATGGGCGGTCCGTTCGAAGCCGCCGACAGCGCCGCGACCGAAGCCGATCTGCGCGCCGACACGCAATTCCGCTCGCTGTTCATGACCTGGAAGAAGCTCGACACGCTCCAACAGGGCGTCATCGCGATCCCCTCGGCGCAACCCGTCGCGCATCTCGCTTACACCAGCAACTACGGCATCCGCTCCGACCCGTTCCGCGGCACCGCGGCGATGCACGCCGGGGTCGATATCCCCGGCCCGATCGGCACGCCGGTCTATGCCACCGCCGACGGCCTGGTCGACCGCGCCGAGCGCGCGGGCGGTTATGGCAACATGGTCGAGCTCGATCACGGCAAGGGCATCCAGACGCGCTACGGCCATCTCTCCAAGATCCTCGTCGAATCGGGTACGCGCGTGCATCGCGGGCAGCTGATCGCGCTGATGGGGTCGACCGGGCGTTCGACCGGGTCGCATCTGCATTACGAGGTCCGCATTGACGGGCATGCGGTCAATCCGGTGCCGTTCCTGCAGACCGCCGACTATCTCGTCGCGGCGCAGGACAAGTCGATCAACACCATCCCGGTTTCGGTCGGCGGTCCGGCTGCGGCGGACTGATCCGGCGCCGGTTGCCGTTGCGGCCGCCAACGCCTATCTTTCGCGCATGGCCACACTCGCTCCTGAAATCGCCCTGACCCCGTCCGCCGCCGCGCGTGTCGCGATGATCGCGGGGAAGCAGGGCAAGCCCGCCATCCTGCGCCTGTCGGTCGATGGCGGTGGCTGTTCGGGTTTCCAGTATAAATTCGGTTTCGCCGATTCGGTCGACGCCGATGACGCCGTCGCCGAGCAGGACGGGGTGCGGCTCGTGGTCGATTCGATCAGCCTCGATCTCGTGCGCGGCGCCGCGGTCGATTATGTCGAGGAACTCGGCGGCGCGGCGTTCAAGGTGACCAACCCGCAGGCGGCATCGGGTTGCGGTTGCGGTTCCAGCTTCTCGGTGTAACGTCCGCCCCCAACCAAGGGGCTGCGCCACGTGAAGATCGTCACCTACAACATCAACGGCATCAAGGCGCGGCTGCCGCGCCTGCTCGAATATCTCGCCGAGCAGCAGCCCGATATCGTGTGTCTGCAGGAACTCAAGACTAGCGACGAGACCTTCCCCGAAGCCGACATCCGCGCGGCCGGCTACGGCGTGCTGTGGCACGGCCAGAAGAGCTGGAACGGCGTCGCGATCCTCGCCAAGGGTCAGGACCCGGTCGAGCGCCAGCGCGGCCTCGCGGGCGAGCCCGAGGACGAGCATAGCCGCTATCTCGAGGCCGAAATCGACGGTCTGGTGGTCGCCTCGATCTATCTCCCCAACGGCAACCCGCAACCGGGGCCGAAATTCGACTATAAGCTGCGCTGGATCGAGCGGCTCGCGGCGCGCGCGCAAGCGCTGCTCGCCGAGGAACTGCCGGTCGTGCTGGCGGGCGATTACAACGTCATTCCCAATGACGACGACACCTATTCGGTCCGCGCGATGCAGACCGATGCGCTGATGCAGCCCGAGAGCCGCGCCGGCTTCCGCACGCTGATGGCGCAGGGCTGGACCGACGCATTGCGCACGCGCCACCCGGGCGGTGGTGTATGGACCTTCTGGGACTATCAGGCGGGCGCCTGGCAGCGCGACGCCGGGTTCCGCATCGACCATCTGCTGCTCAGCCCGATCGCTGCGGACCGGCTGATCGATGCCGGCGTCGACAAGGACTATCGCGCGCGCGAGAAGGCCAGCGATCATGCGCCGACCTGGGCGACGCTGCGCTGAACGTCGCCGCCGACAATCGGTGATTTCCACCTGACCTTGGCACCTGCGGCCATTCATCCGGCAGAAAGATTTCGAAAATACCTATTGTAATCAATGCTATAGGTGTTTGGCATGACTAATGCACTGCTACAGTTGCGGGCCGTCCAGCGGAACCCGCCAACTTTGCGGAGGACTGATCATGACCAATTTCCTGCTACTCGCCACGAGTGTATTGAGCATCGCGAACGCGCCCATCGCCGCCGCCGAGGTGCGCCCCGCCGCGCCGCTTGCATCGCAGGGGACCGAAGCGGCCGCGCGCGCGCCGAGCCAGGCGGCGCCGCGCTATTGCATCATCGACCAAATCACCGGCTCGCGCATCCCGCACAAGACCTGCAAGACGCGCGCGGCGTGGATGTCGGACGACAATTTCGATCCGCTCGCCAAGCAGCAGTGATCGACCCGGATGGTGCCGCGCGCAGGCCGCGCGCGGCACGCATCCCGGCTTAGAGGGTCTTTTCGTAGATCCAGTAGCGCTTGTTGATCGTGCACTGGATCGCATCGGCGATCGAGCGCATTCCCTGATTGTCCTCGAGGATCCAGCCGATCTCGCCGCGCGTCGCGCCGTAATGCTCGACCGAGGCGTCCTTGATGTACTGGATCAGCATGAAGGCGAGCTGGCTCGCCATGCGCGACGCCTGCAATTCCTTGACCACCCCCATCAGCGGCACGCGCACGGTGCGCACCTTCGGCTTGCGCAGCCACAGCAGGATCTTGGCCCAGCCGAACGGGAGCAGATTGCCCTTGAGCGGCTTGATCACCTCGTTGAGGTCGGGAAGGTCGATCATGAACGCGACCGGCTTGCCGTCGAGTTCGGCGATGCGGATCAAATCGTTGAACACGATCGGCTTGAGCTTGACCCCGACGTCCTTGATCTCGGGCGGGGTGAGCGGCACGAAGCCCCAATTATCCGCCCAGGCGTCGTTGAGGATCGCGAGGATGATCGCGGCCTCTTCCTCGAACTTGCTCTTGTCGACGTTGCGGATGCGGATCCGCGGGTTCTTTTCGCCTGACGCGATGATGCGCTGGAGGAGGGGCGGGAAGGGCTTGGTGATGTCGAGATCGTAGGTCAGCAATTCCTTGACCTTGTGATAGCCCGCCGCCTCGATCCAGCCGCGATATTCGGGCTTGGCGTGGCCCATCATGATCGTCGGCGGATGATCGAAGCCTTCGACCAGCAGGCCCGGCTCTTCCCAGATCGACATGCTGATCGGCCCGAGCGCGCGCGTCATGCCCTGCTCGCGCAGCCAGCCTTCGGCGGCGGCGATCAGCGCCGCGGCGATCGTCGCGTCCTCGGCGTCGAACAGCCCCCATTGCCCGCAACCCGGGCCGAAGCCCTTCGACGGGTCCATCGTCAGCGCGAGCGTGTCGATATGCGCCGAGATCCGCCCTACGACCTTGCCGCCACGCTCGGCGAGGAAGAGCTGCGCGATCGCATGGCTGAACCAGCCGTTCTTTTCCGGCGTGATCAGGCCGAGCGCCTCGCCCTTCAGCGGCGGAACCCAATTGGGGTCATCGGCGTAGAGCCGGAACGGCAGGTCGACGAAGCGCTTGCGATCGGCCTTGCTGTCGATCGGCCGGATGGAGAGCGGGGCAGTGGCCATGGGCAGTTCACCTCTTGGAGAGCGTTCGAGCCCTTTCCGCTACGGCTGCGCGCTGTCAAGCAATCGCTCGGCTCCCCCCTGTTTTGCCACCATCTAGCCACTATCTTCTTGCAATGGCTCACTCCATGAACGCTTCGATTTCCTTTGATGAGCGCGCTGCGGCGCCAGTCATGGCGGCGCGCGTGCCGCTGTCGAGCATTGCCGACGATCGTGCGATGCTGCGCACCGTCGCAGAGCTGACGCGCGATCTCAACGCGCCGCGCCCGACCGTCTATTGGACCGACTTCCTGCTCTCGGCCGGGCTCGGCTATGCCGGTCTCGCGATCGCGATGACGACCGGGTCGCTCGGCCTCGGGCTCGTCGCCGCCTTGGTCGCGATCCTGGCGCTGTACCGCGCGGGGAGCTTCATCCACGAAATCACGCATATGCGCCATGCCTCGGTGCCGGGCTTCCGGCTCGGCTGGAACCTGATCGCGGGTGTGCCGCTGCTGGTGCCGAGCTTCATGTACGAAGGCGTCCACAACCTCCACCACGCGCGCACGCGTTACGGCACGGTCGAGGATCCCGAATATCTCCCGCTCGCGCTGATGAAGCCGTGGACGCTGCCGGTGTTCATCCTCACCGCGCTGCTCGCGCCGATCGCCTTGCTGGTGCGCTTCGGCGTGCTGAGCCCGCTGTCGCTGGTCGTGCCGGGGCTGCGCCGCACGCTGATCGAACGCTATTCGTCGCTGTCGATCAACCCGTCGTTCCGCCGCCGCCTGCCCGAGGGCGAAGTCGCGCGGCAGATGCTGGTGCTCGAGATCGCGTGCAGCGTGTGGGCGATCGTGCTGATCGGCGTGATCGCGACGGGCGTGCTGCCGCTGCACCAGGCGCTGATCTTCGGCGGGATCCTGTCGGTCACCTATGTCCTCAACCAGGTGCGGACGCTGGTCGCGCATCTGTGGGAAAACGAGGGCGAGACGATGACCGTCACCGCGCAATATCTCGACACCGTCAATGTTCCGCCGCCCGCGGTGCTGCCGGTGCTGTGGGCGCCGGTGGGCTTGCGCTATCACGCGCTGCATCATCTGATCCCGGGCGTGCCGTATCACGGCCTGGCCGAGGCGCATCGCCGCCTGTCGGCGGCACTCGCACCCGAATCGCCGTACCACAAGGCAAGCTATCGCGGCTTGCCGGGGCTGGTGTCTCGGCTGGTGCGCAGCACGATGGGCGCGCGACGCTGATTTGATCGCGACGGCGCTTCGACGCCGTCAGGCCTTGTTATGCCGCATCCTCGCGCCGCAGCGAGCTCAGCAGCGAATCGTAGATCACCTTGGCGCGGTTCAGCCCAAGCTGGCCGCGCCCGCGGTCGTCGATCGGCAGTTCGCCGCGCACCCCGAACCCGTCGCGCAAAAATTCGCGATCGTCGTAGCGCGCCTTGAATGTCTGCAGGAAATCGCGGCATTCGGTCGCCATCGTCGCGCGCTGCGCGAGGCTCAGGCCCGGCAGGACCTCGCCGAGCTCGGCATGGAGCGCCTTGAGGCTGCCGAAGATATGGCTGCGCTCGGTCATGAACGCCTGCAGCGTCGGCCATTGCTCCTCAGCGAGCGCCCAGCGCTCGCGTTCGGCGCGGCTCACGGCGCCTTGGCCAGCGCATAGGCCTGGGTGCCGTGGGTGAGCAGCCTGTCGTCGGGCAGGATTTCCGCGACGGGCACGTCGCCCATTCCGGCGAGCTTGGTGTAGAGCGGCGCGAAATCGGTTTCGACCGTCACGCGCAGCAAGTCCTCGAAGCTCGGGATGACGAAATAATTCTGCTGGAAATCGTCGATCCGATATTCGGTGCGCATCACGCGCTCGAGATCGAAGGCGATGCGGTTGGGGCTGGGGTCATCGAGCGCGAAGCGGCTTTCGGCGAAGCTCGACACGATCCCCGCACCATAGAGCCGGAGCCCCTCGGGTTCGGCGACGAGGCCGAACTCGACCGTGTACCAATACAGCCGCCCGAGATATTTCAGCGCGTCCAAACCTTGCGCCCGCTGGCCGCCGCGGCCGTACGCCGCGAGATAATCGGCGAAGACCGGGTCGGCGAGCATCGGGACATGCCCGAACACATCGTGGAACACGTCGGGTTCCTGCAGATAGTCGAGCTGGTCGGCGCGGCGGATGAAATTGCCCGCGACGAAGCGGCGGTTCGCCATATGGTCGAAGAACACGTCGTCGGGAACGAGCCCCGGCACCGCGACGACCTGCCAGCCGGTCAGCTGCATCAGCCGCTCGGACAGTTCCTCGAAATCGGGAATGCCCGGTTTGGACAGCTTCAGTACATCTAGCCCGCGCAAATAGGCATCCGACGCGCGACCGGGCAGCAGCTTCGCCTGGCGTGCGAACAAGGTGTCCCAGACGCGGTGTTCCTCCGCGCTGAAATGCGCCCAGTCCTGCGGAATCGTCCAATCGGCGGCGGCGCCGGGCGGGGGGCGGTCGAGAACGTGCGTATCGTCGGTCATCGCGAAACGCTATCACAGCCATAGCTGGTCTGGAAATGCTTACGGATGAAACGAATTCTTGGCGGGGCAGGAACCGTGCTTGGCGCGCTGATCCTGGTGCTCGTGGCTTACGGCGCGGCGGGCATGGTCGGCGGGGCGGTGCCGAGCAGCGCGCGCTGGACCGAGCCGCACGACGGCGTGCCGATCCTGGTCGAAAGCAATGGCGTGCATACCGATCTCGTGCTCCCCAAGGTGGCGGCGGGGGTGGATTGGCGCGATCTGCTGCCCGGCGGTGATCTCGTCGATCCGCGCTACGCCGGCTTCGATCATGTCGCGATCGGCTGGGGCGAGCGGACCTTCTATCTCGAGACGCCGACCTGGGCCGATGTCAAACCGCTGACCGTATTGCACGCCGCGCTCGGCAGCGATCGCACCGTGCTGCATGTCGAGCATATCGCGATGCCGGCCGCGGCCGACGATGCGCGCGTGGTGGTGCTGCGGCCGGCGGAATATCGCCGGCTTGCGGCGTTCGTGCGGGCGAGCTTCGTCGGTCGGGCGGCGTGGCACCGCGTGGGCTACGGGCGCAACGATGCCTTTTATCAGGCGCGCGGGCGCTACAGCGCGATCGAGACGTGCAATGCCTGGACCGGCGACGCCTTGCGTGCGGCGGGGGTACGGATCGGGGCGTGGACGCCGTTCCCGGTGACCGTGCTCGGCTGGTTCGCGCCGCCACCAACGCTGCCGCGAGACGCGCCGTGAAGCCACCGTCCAAGACGCTGCTCGCGCTCGAAGTGCCGCGCGGCGCGTGGGGGCTCGCGTCGCTGCTCGGCGCGCGCGCAAAGCTGGCCAAAGGTCCGCGCGGCGACGGCCGGCCGGTGCTGCTGCTGCCGGGGTTGTTCAACAGCGACCTGTCGAGCCTGTTCCTGCAACGCTATCTCGTGTCGCTCGGCTATCACGCGGAGGGATGGGGACTGGGGCGCAACCTCGGCATGCGCACGATCGGCACCGATGCCGCGCGCCTGCACGACCGGATCGCGGCGCTCGCCGCGGCGAGCGGCGAGCCGGTGACCCTCGTCGGGGTCAGCCTCGGCGGGATCATGGCGCGCTTCGCGGCGCATCGCTGGCCAGATCTGGTGCGCGAAGTGGTGACGATCAGTTCGCCGTATGCCGGCAGCCCGCGCGCGACCAATGTCTGGCGGGCGTTCGAATTCTTCACCGGCGACCGGATCGACGCGCCGCACGTGGTCGCGCACAGTGCCCTGGTCGCGCAGGCCCCGCCGGTGCCGACCACCGCGATCTGGAGCCGCAGCGACGGCCTCGTCAACGGCATGATCTGCCACGATCCCGACGAGCGATCGGTCGAGGTGCGCAGCAGCCATGTCGGCGTGCAGGTGCGGCCGGCGGTGTTGCTCGCGGTGGCGCAGGTGCTGGGGGGCGCGGGGGAAAAACGGCCGGTCTGAGCGAAACCGCGCAACCGTCACCCCGGCCCTGTGCCGGGGCCCACCGTGCCGCGCGTGCTACGATGACAGGATGTGCGGACCGGTGGACCCCGGCACAACGCCGGGGTGACGAAGTGGGCTCCGGGCTCAGCGCCCCGCCTGATACCCGTCGTAGCGATCGCAATCGGCGCGCTGCTGCTTGCGGCATTCCTGCGCCCAGCGACGGCGGTCCGCGCCTTCGCGCGCTTCCTGCTTGCGCATCTTGCGGCCGTAATTGCGATCGGCTTCGGACTGGCTGGTCGTCGTCCAGTCGACCGCCTTGCTGGTCGCCTTGACCGGGAAGGTGGCGATGCTGGCGGCGGTCCTGAGGCAGCCTCCGGCAAGCAGCGGGAGCAGGGCGGCGGCGATCAGGGGGCGGTACTTCATCATTTTTCCTTTAGGGCGTCGCGCACCTTTACGCCAATCCCTGGAAAATCGGTAAAGAACCCGTCGATTCCCAGCGCGAGATAGCGCCGCATCGCGTCCTCGATCCGGCCGTGCGCGGCGGGATCGGTGCCGATCTGCAGGCTCGGCGGGAGAAAGACGTTCTCGGCGCGGAAGGTCCAGGGATGGAGCCGCAGCCCCGCCGCATGCGCATCGGCGACGAGCGTCGTCGGCGGCGCGTCGCCATTCTGGATCATCGCGAGGCCGGGGCCGATGCCATAGGCATAGCGCGCGATCGCCTTGAGCCCGTCGGGCGTCGCCATCGCGGCATAGCTCGGCGCGGCATGGTCGGCGGGGCCGCCGTTCGCGTCCATCAGCTGGATCAGCCGCAGCCGGGTCATCGCGTGGATGCGCTTGAGGTTGTCGACCTCGAACGACTGGATGAACACCGGGTCGCTCGGCCTGTCCCAGCCCGCCGCCTTCAGTTGCGCGACGAGCAAGGCGTCGGTCGGATGGCCGATGCCGGCGAAATAGCTCGGATGCTTGGTCTCGGGATAGATGCCGACGACGCGCCCGCCGACCGAATGCGCCTTGGCGAGCGTGATGATCTCGGCGAGCGTGGGGATCTCGAACTGGCCGTCATATTTGGCGTTGGCGGGGCGCAGCTTCGGCAAGCGCTCGACCGCGCGCAGCGTCTTGAGCTCGGCGAGCGTGAAATCCTCGGTGAACCAGCCGGTGTGGCTCTCGCCGTCGATCACCTTGGTGGTCTTGCGCGCGGCGAATTCGGGATGCTGCGCGACGTTGGTCGTGCCGGTGATGTCGTTCTCGTGGCGCGCGACCAGCACATTGTCCTTGGTCGGCACGAGGTCGGGCTCGATGAAATCGGCGCCCTGCTCGATCGCGAGCGTGTAGGAGGCGATCGTATGTTCGGGCCGCAACCCGCTCGCGCCGCGATGCGCGATGACGATCGGCGGGGAAAGCGGCTGTGCGGCGACGGGATGGGGCATGGCGGCAGTCTGCGCCATCGCCGTGGCCGACGCCAGCGCCAGCCACAGCGCCGCGATCGTCCGTGCCGTCTTTACGGTGCTCGAATGCAGCATCAGCGATCGTTCCTCTTGCCCGCCTGGTCGTCGCCCGCATGGCGTACGACGATGACAGTTTGACGATAGCGTGGGCAGCGAAAGCCTGGAAAGTACCGCGTGCCGGGGAGCATAGCGGTGCGAGTGCGCGTTGAAGGCGCAACACGCCCGTTACCGAGCCGGAGACCCGAGATGATCGCGATCGAGGACTGTGTGCTGATCCTGCTTGCGGCGGGGCGTTCCGAACGCTTCGGCGACGCCGACAAGTTGCAGCAAGACTTTCTCGGCAAGCCGCTCGCCTTCCACGTCGTCACCGCGCTCGAGGACGTGGCGTTCAAGGCGCGTTTCGCGATCTGTTCGAACACCGCGCTCGATTTCGCGAGCCGGGGCTACACCGTGCTGCACAATGCCGATCCCGGCGACGGCATGGCGGGCTCGGTCAAGCTCGGCGTGCGCGCCGCGATTGAGCTGGGGTGCGCGGGCGTGGTCATCGCGCTCGCCGACATGCCGCGCGTGACGGCGTCGCACATCCATCGCCTTGCGGAAGCGACCGAGGGCGATGGCGCCGATGCGGTGGTCGCCTCGAGCAACGGGGTGCAGACGAGTCCGCCGGCGTTGTTCGGCGCGCGCCGGTTGGCGGCACTGCTCGACCTCGCCGGCGACGAAGGCGCGCGGACGATGGTTCGCGCCGGACGCCACGTCATCGCGCCCGAGGCCGAGCTGCTCGACATCGACCGCCCCGAAGACCTCGAGCGGTTGCGCGCATTGCGCTGACGTCGCGAGCGGCTGCCCGCTCAGCGCACGTAGCTCGCCCCGTTCACGTCGAGCACCGCGCCGGTCATCGACGGCGGGGCGCTGAGCGCGAGGAAGCGCGCGGCTTCGGCGACCTCTTCGGGCGCCGCGACGCGGCCGAGCGGGATGTCGGCGAGGAGCGCATCGCCACCGCGGCTCGCGAGATAGTCTTCGGCCATCCCGGTCATCGTGAAGCCGGGGCAGATCGCGAAGGCGAGGATGCCGTCGCGCGCATAGCCGCGCGCGATCGACTTGGTCATCGCCACCATCCCCGCCTTCGACGCGGCGTAATGCCAGTGCGCGGGCGAATCGCCGCGATACGCCGCGCGGCTGGCGATGTTGACGATCCGCCCGCCGATCCCACGCTCCTGCCAGTGACGCACCGCGAAGCGGCACAGTTCGGCGGAGGCGGTAAGGTTGATCCGGAGCGTGCGCTCCCATTGTTCGACCCACACCGCATCCGCGGCATCGATCGGATTGGCTTCGAACACGCCGGCATTGTTGATCAGCACGTCGATCCGCCCGTCGCAGCGTTCGAGCGCCGCGTCCCACAAAGCGCGCGGCGCGGCGGGGTCGGCGAAGTCGGCGGGGATGCCCGAGGCGGTGCCATGCCCGACGACGGTCGCGCCGGCGGCTTCGAGCGCGGTGAGGGTGGCGGCGCCGATGCCGCGCGACGAACCGGTGAGGAGGATGTTGGTCATGGCCGATGTTTAGCGGGGCGTTTCGGCAAGCGCTACGTGTCTCCCCTCCCTGAAAGGGAGGGGTTGGGGGTGGGTCGGCCTAAGGAGAGAACAGACGCCGCCACGGGCCGACCCGCCCCCGGCCCCTCCCTTCCAGGGAGGGGAGGAGGGGGGTCAGGCCGCCACGCTCGCCGAGAAGGTGTCGGCCGCGCCCTTCAACTCGCCCAGCCGATCGTCGACCGTGCCGAACTCGCGTTCGAGCGTGTCGATCTCGCCCGCGACGCGCTCGGTGCCTGCCCGGATCGCGGTGATCGTGCCCGACATCGAATCGGCGGCGAGCGCGGTCTCGTCGACCGCGGCGGTGATCGCGGTGACGGTCTGCGCCTGCGCCTGCATCGCATAGCGGATCCGTTCGGCGCTTTCGGTGACCTCGGCAACGGTCGTCTTGATCGACGCATTGGTCTCGACGGTCGAGCGCGTCGCCGACTGGATCGCCGCGATCTTGGTGGCGATGTCGTCGGTCGCGCGCGCGGTCTGGTTGGCGAGGCTTTTGACCTCTTGCGCGACGACCGCGAACCCACGTCCGGCGTCGCCGGCGCGCGCCGCCTCGATCGTCGCGTTGAGCGCGAGCAGATTGGTTTGGCCGGCAATGTCGCGGATCAGGCCGAGGATCGACTCGATCGACTTGGCGTGATCGCTGAGCGTTTCCGACATGCCGACCGCGGTGCTCGCCTGCGCCGCAGCGCGAGTGGCGATCTCGGCGGCGACCTCGACTTCGCTGCGCGCATCCTCGATCGCGCGGATCAGCCCGGCGGCGGTCTGCGCCGCCTCGCGCATCGCCAGCGCCGATTGCTCGGCGGCGTTGGCGACGTCGCTGGTCTGGCCGAGCATCCCGCGCGCCGCGCGTGACGCACTTTGCGCCTGGACACGGATCCGGTTGCCGAGCGCGGCGGTGCCCGCGATCGAGGTCGCGATCGTCGCGCTGAAATCGGCCGAGCGGCTGCGCCGTTCGTCGCGCGCGCGTTCGGCGTCGTGCGCGCCGAGATACGATGCCATCACATCGGCCTCGACCAGGCCGAGCCGCTGGACGCAATCGGCCAGCGCCACCAGCCTCGACGAACCGCTGCCGAGCTTCGCGGCGATCGCGACCAGCGTGCGGCTATGCGCGAAGCTGAGCGAGGAGAGCAGCGCCTGCAGCGGGACGCCGGCCTTTTGCGAGGCGGCGGCGTGGCGCGTCGCCAGATCCATCCAGCCATCCTCGAAGGGGGCGGCATATTTGACGCGGGTATAGCGCGCGCTGTTCTGGACGCGCGCGTCGAGATAGCGCGGCGTGAAATGCGCGCGGATATGCGCGGTGACCGGCAGCGACAGATAATGCTCCCAGAAGGCACGCGATATCTCGGCCTCGTGCCCGTCGATCGCCTGGGTGATTTCCGCCGCGCACGCGGCGATGCTGCCATCCCAGTTATAATCGGCAACGCGGGCGGCGGCGCTGCGATCTTCGCCGCTCCACCCGCCCGGGATCGCGCTCATCGGCGCGTCGTTTCCGGCCATCTCAGATCCCCGTTCCTAGTACGCCGCGACCTTCGTGGGTCGCGGCTCCCGTATTATGCTGCGACCTTGGCGACGAAGTCGCTGGCGCGGGTCTTCAAGGTGCCGAGCTTGTGGTCGAGCGAATCGAACCCGCGCCCGACGCTGTCGATCTCCGAGGCGACCGATTCGGTGTCCTCGCGGATCGCGGTGATGGTGGTCGACATCGAATCGGCGGCGAGCGCGGTCTCGTCGACCGCGGCGGTGATCGCGGTGACGGTGTGCGCCTGCGCCTCCATCGCGTAGCGGATGCGGTTGGCGCTTTCCTGCACCTCGGCGACGGTCGATTTGATCGAGGCGTTGGTCGCCACGGTCGAGCGCGTCGCCGACTGGATCGCGGCGATCTTGGCGGCGATGTCGTCGGTCGCGCGCGCGGTCTGGTTGGCGAGGCTCTTCACTTCCTGCGCGACGACCGCGAAGCCGCGGCCCGAATCGCCGGCGCGCGCCGCCTCGATCGTCGCGTTGAGCGCGAGCAGATTGGTCTGACCGGCGATGTCGCGGATGAGGCCGAGGATCGACTCGATCGACTTGGCGTGATCGCTGAGCGTCTCCGACATGCCGACCGCGGTGCTCGCCTGGGTCGAGGCGCGCGTCGCGATTTCGGCGGCGGCTTCGACTTCGGTGCGCGCATCCTCGATCGCGCGGATCAGGCCGGCGGCGGTCTGCGCCGCTTCGCGCATCGCCATCGCCGATTGTTCGGCGGCGGCGGCGACTTCGCTAGTCTTGCCGAGCATGCCGCGCGCCGAAGTCGAGGTGCGGACCGACTGGCCGCGCAGCACTTCGGACTCCTGCGTCGCCTCCTCGACCGTCGCGGCGATGCGCTCGCGGAATTCGGTGGCGAGTCGCTCGCGCTCGCCCTGCGCGCTGTTGACGCGGAAGGCGTTGTAGATTTCGACGGTGATCTCGGCCTCGAGCCCGGTCAGGCGCATCAGCGTGTCGATGAACATCGGCAGGCGCGGATCGTCGCCCTTGACGCGGCGGAACAGGATGTCGAGCGCGGCGCGGTCGCTCGCGCAGGTCATCGACAGCAACGCCATCGTCGACACGCCCGAGGCATAGCCCGAAGCGACCGAGCGCTCCATCGACTCGATCCAGGCGCGGCCCGACACGTCGCAGAAGCGGTGGCGCAGATAGGTGATGCCCAATTCGACCATCTTGGCTTCTTCGTGCGGCTGCCAGCTTTTCTCGCCGGGGCTTGCGCGGCGCCACTGCGCCCAGAAGGCGAGCGCGATGTCGGCGGCGTCGGCTTCGAGCACGCCCCACACCTCGCGCGCGGCGGTTTCCAGCGTATTGTCGAAATCGAAGGCGCGCAGGCGCGCCCGGATATCGATGGTCGCGGCGACCGTACCGGGGGCAGGCATTGCAGTGGCGTTCAAGGCGAAGCTCCGTATCTGCCGCGACCAGGGTCTGTACGCTACAGGCCGTCGGTAGCTGGGAGGCTTAGCGCCATTTGGTTAACGCCCGGTAAGCCGTGGGCAAGCCCTGGGGCAAAGTGCCCAGCTGCAATCGCCGCATCGCGGTGGCATGCCAGAAACCTTGCATCGCGCGGCTTGCCGACTAAGAGAGCGGCAACCCAATATGACGAGGACGTTCTAGCCTTGGCCAGCCCAACCCCCCGCGCCCGACCGCTCAGCCCGCATCTGTCGATCTGGAAACCGGGTCCGCACATGGTGGTCTCGATACTCCACCGCATCACCGGCGACGGCATGGCGACCGTCGGCACGGTCGTGCTGGTGTGGTGGCTCGCCGCGATCGCGGCCGGGCGCGAGAGCTATCAGACCTTCACCCACGTGTTCGCCGAGTTCGCCGGCGGCGCGCTCGGCTATCTGTTCGGGATCGGCATGACGCTGTGCTTCTTCCAGCACATGGCGACGGGCATCCGCCATTTCTTCCTCGATGCCGGTGCCGGCTACGAGCTGAAGGTCAACCGGACCGGCTCGATCGCGACGATGGTCTTCTCGGTGGTGGCGACGGTGCTCGTCTGGGCCTATATCGTGGGGGTCAAGTAAGATGGGTAACGGAACCGAACTCGGCCGCGTCCGCGGTCTCGGCAGCGCCAAGGAAGGCGCGCACCACTGGTGGGCGCAGCGCGTCACTGCCGGCGCGAACCTGTTCCTGACGGTCTGGTTCTTCGTCGCGCTCGTCCGTTTGCCGGGCTATGATTACGACACGGTGCACACCTGGCTCGGCTCGCCCTGGGCGGCGATTCCGCTGCTGCTGCTCGTCCTGTCGGTGTTCTACCATTTCCGCCTCGGGCTGCAGGTGCTGATCGAGGATTACCAGCACGGCACCAGCCGCGTCGCGCTGATGCTGCTGCTCAACTTCTTTACCTTCGGTAGCGGCGCCATCGCCCTTTTCGCGATCCTCAAGGTCGCCTTCACCGTCACCATCCCCGGAGCGCCGCATGCCTGAGGCCTATAAGATCATCGACCATACCTATGACGCGGTCGTCGTGGGTGCCGGCGGGTCCGGCTTGCGCGCGACGATGGGCATCGCCGAGACCGGTCTGAAGACCGCGTGCATCACCAAGGTGTTCCCGACGCGCTCGCACACGGTCGCGGCGCAGGGCGGCATCGCCGCCTCGCTCGGCAACAACAGCCCCGACCATTGGACGTGGCACATGTACGACACCGTCAAGGGGTCGGACTGGCTCGGCGACCAGGACGCGATCGAATATATGGTGCGCGAGGCACCGGCGGCGGTCTATGAGCTCGAGCATGCCGGCGTGCCGTTCAGCCGCAACGAGGACGGGACGATCTATCAGCGCCCGTTCGGCGGCCACATGCAGAACATGGGCGAGGGACCGCCGGTCCAGCGCACCGCCGCTGCCGCCGATCGCACCGGCCACGCCATGCTCCACGCGCTCTACCAGCAGAGCCTGAAGTACGACGCCGACTTCTACATCGAATATTTCGCGCTCGACCTGATCATGGAGAACGGCGTCTGCCGCGGCGTGATTGCGCTGTGCATGGACGACGGCTCGATCCACCGCTTCCGCGCGCACAATGTCGTGCTGGCGACCGGCGGCTATGGCCGCTGCTATTTCTCGGCGACCTCGGCGCACACCTGCACCGGCGACGGCAATGCGATGGTGCTGCGCGCCGGGCTTCCGCTGCAGGACATGGAGTTCGTCCAGTTCCACCCGACCGGCATCTATGGTGCCGGCGTGCTCATCACCGAGGGCGCGCGCGGCGAGGGCGGCTATCTCACCAACTCCGAGGGCGAGCGCTTCATGGAGCGCTATGCTCCATCGGCGAAGGACCTGGCGTCGCGCGACGTCGTGTCGCGCTCGATGGCGCTCGAAATGCGCGAGGGGCGCGGCGTCGGCAAGAATGGCGACCATATCTGGCTCCATCTCGACCATATCGACCCGAAGGTGCTCGCCGAGCGCCTGCCGGGCATCACCGAGACCGGCAAGATCTTCGCCGGCGTCGATCTTACGCGCCAGCCGCTGCCGGTCACGCCGACGGTGCATTACAACATGGGCGGTATCCCGACCAACTATCACGGCGAGGTCGTCCATCTGAAGGACGGCAACCCCGATGCGGTCGTGCCCGGCCTGTTCGCGGTCGGTGAGGCGGCGTGCGTCTCGGTGCACGGCGCCAATCGCCTGGGCTCGAACTCGCTGATCGATCTCGTGGTGTTCGGCCGCGCGACCGGCTTGCGCATCAAGGACACGCTGAAGCCCAACACGCCGCACACGCCGCTGCCGAAGGGGTCGGAAGAGCTCTCGCTCGCTCGCCTCGACAAGTTCCGCAATGCGACGGGCACGATCCCGACCGCGCAGATCCGCGTCGAGATGCAGCGCACGATGCAGAAGAACTGCGCGGTGTTCCGCGACAACGAGTTGCTGACCGAGGGCGTCGCGCAGATCAAGGCGACCTATGCCAAGCTCGGCGACGTCGCGGTCAAGGATCGCTCGCTGATCTGGAACACCGATCTGGTCGAGACGCTCGAGCTCGACAATCTGCTCGCGCAGGCGATGGTGACGATGCAGTCGGCCGAGAACCGCAAGGAATCGCGCGGCGCGCACGTCAACGAGGATCACCCGGATCGCGACGACGCGAACTGGATGAAGCACACCACCGCCACCTTCACCGGCTGGGGCGGCGTCGGCGGCAAGGTCGAGATCGGCTATCGCCCGGTCCACGATTACACGCTCACCGAAGAGGCAGAATACATCAAGCCGAAGAAGCGCGTTTACTGACCGAGCGAAACCGGGGGGCGCGCAGTGGACACGATTCGGTACGACTACCAACCGAAAACGCTGCCCCTCGCGCTCGCCGCCGCGTTCTGCATCGGCGGGGCGGTTCTGATGGCGAAGTTCGCGCTCGATAACGATCGCGGGATGATCATCGATGGCCTGATCCGGCTCGACCGCGGGGAGGCTACGGTGTTTCTCTGGGGTGTGGCCGGCACTTGCGCCGTCGGACTGCTCATCGCTTTGGCCGGGCTCGCTCGGTCGTTCGGTCCGGCTGCGCAAGTCGTTCTCGACCGGCATGCGATTTCTGCGCCGAAGAGCGGGTTCAGCCGGACCATCGAGACCGTGCGCTATGCCGAGATTAGCGGCCTGCGACTGACGCAGATCCGGTCGCATCGCTTTCTCGAACTCCGCCACCCGCGTGGCAAGGTCACCATCGCCTGCTCGATGCTGCCGAGCGAATATGATTTCGATGCGCTGGTGGAAACGGTGCGGTCGCGCTGTCGGGTGCTGGCGCGATAGTATCGCCGGGTGGCCGGCCACGGCGTCGGCGGAGCGGCGCGCGTTGCTGCCGCCCAAGCGATCGGATGATCGACATCCTCGCGGTTGCCGTCCAGCGGCGTTGGTCGATCGTTCCGCCGGGACGATGTCGCGCCTGTCCGCGATAGCCCGTCACGCTCGGCGCGCGTAAGCCTCGATAGATCGAGGCGGTGTTTGATCGTGTTCGCTGCGCTCTTGACGGGGGCGAACTCGAACATGCCGCTTCATCGCAATCGACGGGCCGTTACGCCAGCTTGACAGGCCGATCCCATCGCACAGACTGGCCGCGTGCGCATTCGGGGAACGAACATGCTGCGGATGACATGGGCGATCCTCCTCGCTTGGCTCGCTTCAGCCGGCGCGCTCGCTTGTGCGCAAGCCTATGACCCGCCCCGCCACGCGCTGCCGCCCCCGCTGCTCGGCCAAAGCGAAGAGGATGTCGCCGTCCAGGCGAACGCCGGCATCGCGATCGAGCGCGATCGCACGCCGCAGGCGATCCTTGCCGAGCATCGCCGGCTCGACACCGCGCTCGCCGCGCTCGCGCCGCAGCGACCGGGCGTGGTCGACGCGTATGTCGTCGCGGTCGCGCTCGACAGCGACCCCGTGTTCGGCCGCGAAGCGCGCGAGGCGGGCAGGGTGCTCGCGCGGCGGTACGGCGCCGAGGGGCGGACGATCGTGCTCGCCGGCAGCGACGGGCATCGCCCCAGCGACCTGCCGCGCGGCGCCCCCGACACGCTCGCCGCGGCGCTCGCGCGGATCGCCGAGGTGATCGACAGGAAGGAGGATGTCCTGATCCTCTATGCCACCAGTCACGGCGCGCCGCTCGGCATCGTCTATAATGACGGCGATCAGGGCTATGGCGCGATCTCGCCGGTGCGGATGGCCGATATGCTCGAAAGCCTCGGGCTCAAGCGGCGCGTGGTGATGATCAGCGCGTGTTACGCCGGCGTGTTCGTGCCGATGCTTGCCAGCGACGACAGCGTGGTGATCACCGCCGCCTCGGCCGAGCGCACCTCGTTCGGGTGCCGCGCCGACAGCGACTGGACCTTTTTCGGCGACGCGCTGATCAATCACGGCCTGCGCAAGCACCAGTCGCTGAGCGACGCCAATTCCGAGGCGATTTCGCTCATCGCGAAATGGGAAACGCTGCGCGACCTGCCGCCGTCCGAGCCGCAGATCGAGATCGGCGTCGATGCCGCGCGCTGGCTGGGCGTGCTCGACGCGCGCGTGCCGACGGCGGAGACCGCGCCGGTCGGACGCCCGGCGATCACGCTGTTCGCGGACAAATAGGCGCGCGCGGGGTTATTCGGCCTTGCGGCGGAACCAGCGCACCCTTCGCCGGTTGGCGCGGGCATGAACGCCACCCGCTACCCCTTGCTCGCCAATCCGCACATCCGCCTGTCGGGCCCGGTCGACCAGCTGATGTACACCAATTTCCGCCAGCAGCTCGAAAACTGCCCGCGCGAGGGTGCGATCGTCATCGCGCTGACCACGCTCGGCGGTGATCCCGAAGTCGCGCGGACGATGGCCGACGATATCCGCCTGCTCGAGGAGCATGACGGGCGCGAAATCCTGTTTCTCGGCAAGGTCGCGGTCTATTCGGCGGGCGCGACCTTCATGGCGGCCTTCCCCGTCGGGCGCCGCTTTCTCACGCGTCACACGCGGCTGATGATCCACGAGCGCAAGATCTCGAAGGAGCTCAACCTCGATGGCCCGCTGCGGATGGTCGTCGCTTCGATCAAGGCGGCGCTGCACGAGGTCGAGCATTCGATCGAGATCGAGGAGGAGGGCTTCCGCGCGATCGTCAAGGACAGCCAGGTCGATTTCGAGGAACTGCGCGAAAAGGCGCCGGCCAATTGGTATATCGAGGCCGAGCAGGCGCGCGACCTCGGGCTCGTGCTCGACGTGATCTGAGCGTTCCGCTTGCGGGAACGAACACCAAGGCGGGCCCCTTCGGCGGAAGGGGCCCGGTCCGGTCAGATGAAGGTGCCGCCGGCGACGTCGATCGTCGTTCCCGTGATGTACGACGCCTCGTCGCTCGCTAGGAACGAGGCGACCGAGGCGACTTCCTCCGGGCGGCCGTAGCGGCCGAGCACGATCATCGGCAGCATTCCGGCCGAGAATTCACCGTCGGCCGGGTTGAGGTCGGTGTCGATCGGCCCCGGCTGGATTACGTTGACCAGGATCCCGCGTGGACCGAGGTCGCGCGCCCAGCCGCGGGCGAACGCCGCCACCGCCGCCTTGGTCCCCGCATAGACGCCGGTGCCGGGGAAGCCGGCCGTGTCGCCCGAGACGCTGCCGACGATGATGATGCGGCCGCCATCGGCGATCAGCGGGATCGCCGCGCGCGTGCCGGCGAACACGCCGCCGACGTTGACGCCGAAGGTGCGGTCGTAATTCTCGGTGGTATCGGTGTCGATCGGCGCGAAGGTCGCGACGCCGGCATTGTGGACGAGAATGTCGAGCCCGCCGAGCGCCGCCGCGGCTTCCTGGATCGCGGTCTCGACCGCGACGGGATCGGCGGCATCGGCGAGGATCGCCTTGCCGGTTCGCCCGTGCGCGGTGATCGCGGCGACGGTCGCGGCGGCGGCATCGTGGTTGCCGGCATAGGTGATGACGACGTCGGCGCCGTCCGCCGCCAGTCGCGTGGCGATCGCCGCGCCGATACCGCGCGAGCCGCCGGTGACGATCGCTTTCTTGCCTGAGAGATCCATGCTGTTCGCTCCTGTGCCCGCGATCACGGCGTGTGCGCTGTCGGCTGCGGCAGATCTGGGGACCCCTTTTTATAGTTCAATGATTCCGAACTATGAAATCGACGGAAGGTGCCTATCTTATGGTCGTGGCAAGTTTCGTGCATCCCAATCTCGACGATGTCGGCCTGCCGGTCGCCTTGCACGCGCTTGCCGATCCGGTTCGGCTGATGATCGTCGCGGCGCTCGACGGCACCGCGTCGCTGAATTGCACCGCGACGGTTCCGTGCGGCGCGATCCCCAAGAGCACGCTGTCCAACCATCTGCGGATCCTGCGCGGCGCCGGTCTGGTCGAGACGCGCTCGGCCGGACGCGAGATGCACAACACGCTGCGTCGCGCCGATTTCGAGCGGCGCTTCCCCGGTCTGCTCGCCGCCGTGCTCGCCAATCGCCCGCCGACATGAGCCATAGCGGGGTTGCACTGCCCCCGCAAAAGGCATAGCCGCAGTGCAACACGCGATCTGCCAAAGGACCCGAGGGCATGGCCGAATTCTCTCTCCCCGCCAATTCGAAGATCAAGAAGACCGGCACGGTGCACAAAGCCGAGCCCGAGGCATCGCGCGTCAAGAATTTCAAAATCTATCGCTACGATCCCGATGCCGGCGAGAATCCGCATTACGACACGTTCGAAGTCGATCTCGATTCGTGCGGGCCGATGGTGCTCGACGCGCTGATCAAGATGAAGTCCGAGCAGGATTCGTCGCTCACCTTCCGCCGCTCGTGCCGCGAGGGCATTTGCGGGTCGTGCGCGATGAACATCGACGGCACCAATACGCTCGCCTGCACCAAGGCGATCGAGGACGTGAAGGGCGAAGTTCGCATCACGCCGCTGCCGCACATGGAAGTGATCAAGGACCTCGTCCCCGATTTCACGCACTTCTACGCGCAGTACAGCTCGATCAAGCCGTGGCTGCAGACCGTCACGCCGCCGCCCTCGGGCAAGGAGCGGCTCCAGTCGCCCGCCGAGCGCGAGAAGCTCGACGGCCTGTACGAGTGCATCCTCTGCGCGTGCTGCTCGACGGCGTGCCCGAGCTACTGGTGGAACAGCGACAAGTTCCTTGGGCCGGCGATCCTGTTGCAAGCCTATCGCTGGCTCGCCGACAGCCGCGACGAGATGACCGGCGAGCGCTTGGACGAGCTCGAGGATCCGTTCCGTTTGTATCGCTGCCACACGATCATGAACTGCGCGAACGTCTGCCCCAAGGGGCTGAACCCGGCCAAGGCGATCGCCGAGATCAAGAAGATGGAAGTCGAACGCGTCGTTTGATGCCTTCTGCTGCTCCCTCTCCCCTCCGGGGAGAGGGCCGGGGAGAGGGGGCGTCTGCCACGAGCGCTGCGCATCGTAACACAGCACAGCCCCTCTCCCGCGCTTCGGCTGCGCCTCGCTTGCCCTCTCCCCGCAAGCGGGGAGAGGGAAAAGAATGACCGACATCCTTAAACGCTACGCCGCCCTCCTGGCCTCGGGTGAGCTCAAGCCCGATCCCGAGCAAGCCGCCGCCGCCCAGCGCCTCGCCGATCTCGCGACCGCGCTCCAGGCCACCCCCAAGCGCGGCTCCACTCTCTGGCGCGTGCTCGGCCGCAAGCCCGAGCCGCCCCGCGGGCTCTACATCTGGGGCGGGGTCGGGCGCGGCAAGTCGATGCTGATGGACCTGTTCTTCGACTCGCTCGACATCCGCCGCAAGCGCCGCGTCCATTTTGCCGAATTCATGCTGGAAGTGCACCAGCGCCTCGCCGCCGAGCGCGCCAAGGAGCTGGGCGACCCGATCCCGCCGCTCGCCAAGGCCTTTGCCGAGGAAACGCGCCTGCTCGCGTTCGACGAGATGATGGTGACCAACAGCCCCGACGCGATGATCCTGTCGCGGCTGTTCACGCATCTGCTCGACGAGGGCGTGACCGTCGTCACGACCTCGAACCGCCCGCCCGCCGATCTCTACAAGAACGGGCTCAACCGCGAGCATTTCCTGCCGTTCATCGCGCTGATCGAGGAGAAGCTCGACGTCATCACGCTCAACGGCCCGACCGATTACCGCCGCGACCGGCTCGGGCAGGTCGATACCTGGCTCGTCCCCAACGGCCCGCAGGCGACCGCGACGCTGTCGGGCGACTTCTTCCGCCTCACCGATTTTCCGGTCGAGGATCGTGCGCACGTGCCGTCCGAAGAGCTGATCATGCAGGGCCGCACGCTCCACGTCCCCAAGGCGATCAAGGGCGTCGCGGTGTTCAGCTTCAAGCGGCTGTGCGGCGAGGCGAGGGGTGCTGCCGACTATATCGCGATCGCGCGGCGCTTCCACACCGTGATCCTGGTCGGCATCCCCAAGCTCGGCCCCGACATGCGCAACGAAGCGGCGCGCTTCGTCGCGCTGATCGATGCGCTGTACGAGCATAAGGTCAAACTGCTCGCCGCGGCCGATGCCGAGCCCGCACAGCTCTACGAAGCTGGCGATGGCCGCTTCGAATTCGAGCGGACGATCAGTCGCCTCGAAGAAATGCGCTCGGATGAGTATCTTGCGCAGGGGCATGGCACTGACTGAGCGCTGTGGCGTTCAGACACGATACAGGCTGTCGCCAGGACCAATTGCACTTGCGAATTAGTCGCAATACCATGTCTTAACCCGTGCGCCTTTACGGTTGCCCCGAGGCGCAAACCGGCCTAAGCCGCGCGCCATCTGCCCCGCCGCGCGTACGCGGCACTCATCACACGCCCGCGCGCGGGCGATAGTCGGAAGGATCCCAGATGGCTCGCAAGAAGATCGCGCTGATCGGCGCCGGTAACATCGGTGGCACGCTCGCGCACCTCGCGGCGCTCAAGGGTCTGGGCGACGTCGTGCTGTTCGACGTGGTCGAAGGCGTGCCGCAGGGCAAGGCGCTCGATCTGAGCCAGTGCTCGCCGGTCGAGGGCTTCGACGCCAAGGTCACCGGCACCAACGATTACAAGGACATCGCGGGCGCCGACGTGATCATCGTCACCGCTGGCGTCGCGCGCAAGCCCGGCATGAGCCGCGACGATCTGCTCGGCATCAACCTGAAGGTGATGAAGGCCGTCGGCGAGGGCATCGCCGCCAACGCGCCCGACGCGTTCGTCATCTGCATCACCAACCCGCTCGACGCGATGGTGTGGGCGCTGCGCGAATTCTCGGGGCTGCCGCATCACATGGTGGTCGGCATGGCCGGCGTGCTCGACTCGGCACGCTTCAGCCACTTCCTCGCCGAGGAATTCGAGGTTTCGGTCAAGGACGTCACCAGCTTCGTGCTCGGCGGACATGGCGACACGATGGTCCCGGTGATCCAGTATTCGACCGTCTCGGGCATCCCGGTCCCCGATCTGATCGCGATGGGCCGTTCGACCCAGGAGAAGATCGATGCGATCGTAAAGCGCACGCGCGGCGGCGGCGGCGAGATCGTCGCTCTGCTCAAGACCGGCTCGGCTTACTATGCCCCGGCGACTAGCGGCATCGCGATAGCCGAAGCCTATCTCTACGACCAGAAGCGCGTCCTGCCGGCGGCGGCGCACCTCACCGGCCAGTATGGCATCGACAATCTCTATGTCGGCGTGCCGGTGGTGATCGGTGCTGGCGGCGTCGAGCAGGTGGTCGAGATCGCGCTCGACGACGAAGCCAAGGGCAACCTCTCGGTCTCGGTCGACGCGGTCAAGGAACTGCTGGTCGCGTGCAAGGCGATCGACGGGTCGCTCAACTGATTTTTCTGCCGGTGGTGCGCTGATCGCACCACCGCTTTCTCCCAACAGGAAGAACGCTGCATGAGCATTCTCGTCGACAAGAACACCAAGGTCATCACCCAGGGCATGACCGGTGAGACCGGCAGCTTCCACACCAAGGCGGCGCTGGAATACGGCACGCAGATGGTTGGCGGCGTGACGCCCGGCAAGGGCGGCACGACCCACCTCGATCTGCCGGTGTACGACACCGTCGCCGAGGCCGTCGCCAAGACCGGCGCGACCGCGTCCGTGATCTACGTTCCGCCCCCCTTCGCGGCCGACTCGATCCTCGAGGCGATCGACGCGCAGGTTCCGCTGATCGTCACGATCACCGAGGGTATTCCGGTGCTCGACATGGTCCGCGTCAAGCGCGCGCTGTCGGGTTCGAAGTCGCGCCTGATCGGCCCGAACTGCCCGGGCGTGCTCACGCCCGGCGAGTGCAAGATCGGCATCATGCCCGGCAGCATCTTCCGCAAGGGTTCGGTCGGCGTTGTCAGCCGTTCAGGCACGCTCACCTATGAGGCGGTGTTCCAGACGTCGAACGCAGGGCTCGGTCAGACGACTGCGGTCGGCATCGGTGGCGATCCGGTCAACGGCACGAACTTCATCGACGTGCTCGAGCTGTTCCTGGCGGACGACGAGACCAAGTCGATCATCATGATCGGCGAAATCGGCGGGTCGGCCGAAGAGGAAGCCGCGCAGTTCCTGCGTGACGAAGCCAAGCGTGGTCGTTCGAAGCCGATGGCCGGCTTCATCGCGGGCCGCACGGCGCCTCCGGGTCGTCGCATGGGCCATGCCGGTGCGATCGTCTCGGGCGGCCAGGGCGGCGCCGAGGACAAGATCGCGGCGATGGAAGCGGCGGGTATCCGCGTCGCGGACAGCCCCTCGGAACTGGGCACGACCTTGCTGGCAGTGCTTAACGGTTAATCTCGGGCGTCGCCCCGGCGAAGGCCGGGGCCGCTGCGTTACTGTTGCGCAGCGGTTGCCCCAAACACAGCGACCCCGGCCTGCGCCGGGGTGACGAGGACTCGATATGGGCATTGAAGGCCAGGATTTCGCGGATGTTGCGGGCAGCGTAAGCCCCGCCTTCATCGAGTCGCTCTACGCACGCTTCAAGGCGTCGCCCGACAGCGTCGAGCCATCGTGGCGCTCCTGGTTCGAAGGCCTCGAAGGCTCGACCGAAGGCGCATCGTGGCAGCAGGCGAACTGGCCGCTCTCCTCGACCGACGACCTGACGTCTGCGCTCGACCCGACCCAGATGGAGCCCGCGCCCAAGCCGGCACGTGGCGGCGCCAAGCCCGCTCCCGCAGCGCCCGCCGCCGCACCCGCGCCCTCGCAGGAAGAAGTGCTGCGCGCGGCAAGCGATTCGATCCGCGCGATGATGCTGATCCGCACCTACCGCGTGCGCGGCCATCTCGCCGCCAACCTCGATCCGCTCGGCCTGTCGACGCGCGCGATGCCCGACGATCTCAAGACCGAATATCACGGCTTCTCCGACGCCGACATCGACCGCAAGGTCTATCTCGGCGGCGCGATGGGGCTCGAATGGGCGACGATCCGCGAGCTCGTCGACACGCTGCGCACGAATTATTGCGGCAATGTCGGCCTCGAATATATGCACATCGCCGACGTCGAGGAGCGTCGCTTCCTGCAGGAACGCATGGAAGGCAAGGACAAGGCGATCGAGTTCACCGACCTCGGCAAGAAGGCGATCCTCAACAAGGTGATCGAAGCCGAGCAGTGGGAACGCTTCTGCGGCAAGAAATATGTCGGCACCAAGCGCTTCGGCCTCGACGGCGGCGAAAGCATGATCCCGGCGCTCGAGAGCGTGATCAAGTACGGGGGTGCGCTCGGCGTCAACGAGATCGTCTTCGGCATGGCGCATCGCGGCCGCCTCAACGTCCTCACCAACGTGATGGCCAAGCCCTTCCGCATCATCTTCCACGAATTCGGCGGCGGCTCGGATAACCCCGACGATGTCGCGGGTTCGGGCGACGTGAAGTATCACCTCGGCACCTCGACCGACCGCGAGTTCGACGGCATCAGCGTCCATATGTCGCTGGTCGCCAACCCGTCGCACCTCGAGGCCGAGGATCCGGTCGTGCTCGGCAAGACCCGCGCGATCCAGACGATCGCGGGCGATCTCGACGAGCATAAGGCGTCGCTCCCCGTTCTCATCCACGGCGACGCGGCCTTTGCAGGGCAGGGGATCGTGTGGGAGTGCCTCGGCTTTTCGGGCATCCGCGGCTACAACACCGGCGGCTGCGTCCACTTCATCATCAACAACCAGGTCGGCTTCACGACGTCGCCGCAGTTCGCGCGTTCGTCGCCTTACCCGTCGGACGTCGCCAAGGGCGTCCAGGCGCCGATCTTCCACGTCAACGGCGACGATCCCGAGGCGGTGACCTTCGCCACCAAGATGGCGATCGAGTATCGCCAGAAGTTCCACCGCGACGTGGTGATCGACATGTGGTGCTATCGCCGCAACGGTCACAACGAGGGCGACGAGCCGAGCTTCACCCAGCCGCTGATGTACGACATCATTCGCAAGCATCCGCCGGTCAGCGAGGTCTATGGCCAGAAGCTGATCGAGCAGAAGGTGATCGACCGCGCGTGGATCGACGCCAACATCACGCAGTTCACGACCTTGCTCGAGGGCGAATTCGAGGCTGGCGCGACTTACAAGCCCAACAAGGCCGACTGGTTCGCCGGTCGCTGGTCGGGGCTGCATTCGCCCGCCGATTCGGAGAGCGCGCGTCGCAACGTCGAGACGAGCATCGAGCAGAAGCTGTTCGATTCGCTCGGCCGCACGCTGACGACGATCCCCGAGGGGCTGACCGTCCACAAGACGCTCAACCGCGTGCTCGACGCGAAGCGGCAGATGTTCAAGACCGGCGAGAATTTCGACTGGGCGACGGGCGAGGCGCTCGCTTTCGGCTCGCTGCTTTCCGAGGGCTATGGCGTCCGCCTGTCGGGCCAGGATTCGGGTCGCGGCACCTTCTCGCAGCGCCATGCGGTGTGGGTCGACCAGACCGACGAGCACAAGTATCGTCCGCTCTCGACCGTCGAGCACGGCCGGTTCGAAGTGCTCGACTCGCCGCTCAGCGAATATGGCGTGCTCGGGTTCGAATATGGCTATGCGCTCGCCGATCCGAAGACGCTGGTGCTGTGGGAGGCGCAGTTCGGCGACTTCATGAACGGCGCGCAGATCATGATCGACCAGTTTATCGCAAGCGGCGAGGCAAAGTGGCTCCGCGCCAACGGCTTGGTCATGCTGCTGCCGCACGGCTATGAAGGGCAGGGGCCGGAGCATTCGTCCGCCCGCGTCGAGCGCTTCCTTCAGCTCTGCGCGCAGGACAATATCCAGGTCGCCAACTGCACCACGCCGGCCAACTATTTCCACCTGCTGCGCCGGCAGATGCACCGCTCGTTCCGCAAGCCGCTGGTGATCTTCACGCCCAAGTCGCTGCTGCGGCATAAGCTGGCGGTGTCGAAGACCGCGGACTTCATCGGCGACAGCCACTTCCAGCGGATGCTGAGCGATCCTTCGGCCCCGGCGGATGCCGACGTGAAGCGCCTCGTGCTGTGCACCGGCAAGGTCGCCTACGACCTGATGGAAGCGCGCGATGCCGCGGGTGACACCAACACGTCGATCGTCCGTGTCGAGCAGCTCTATCCCTTCCCGGGCGAGCCGCTGGTCGAGCGCCTCAAGCGCATGCCCAACCTCGAGACGGTGGTGTGGGCGCAGGAAGAGCCGAAGAACAACGGCGCGTGGAGCTTCGTCGATCCGTTCATCGAGGAATGCCTGGTCGAAGCGGGCGGCACGGTGCAGCGTGCGCGCTATGCCGGCCGTGCGGCGTCGGCGTCGCCGGCGACGGGCCTGATGAAGCGCCACCAGACCGAGCAGGCGGCGCTCGTCGCCGACGCGCTCGGCCACAGCGTTCGCGAGGAAATTCGCCGCACGCGCAAGGTTTGATCGTTACCCCGGCTGCGCGAGCAGCCGGGCCTTCGTAATTTCGCGTAGCGCTTGATCGGCAAGCGGTGCGCACCTGGGCCCCGGCCTTCGCCGGGGAAGAGAAAAGAGGCTGATATGGCAACCGAAGTCACAGTACCGGTACTCGGTGAATCGATCACCGAAGCGACGCTCGGCGAATGGCTCAAGCAGCCCGGCGACAAGGTCGCGGTCGACGAGCCGATCGCCAGCCTTGAGACCGACAAGGTCTCCGTCGAGGTCCCGTCGCCCGTCGCCGGCGTGATGGGCCAGCATGCGGTGCAGGTCGGTGATACCGTGCTCGTCGGCGCGATGATCGCGACGATCGATGCCGGCGAGGGCGCCCCTGCCGCCGCCGCCGCTCCGCAGCCCGCCGTGCTCCAGTCGCCCGCCGCGGCGCCCGCCGAAGCCCAGGCATCGCCCGCCGCGACCGCCGGCCAGCAGGCCCCCGCGTCCGACCCGCGCGACACTCCCGCCGCGCTCTCGCCGTCGGTCCGCCGCGCGGTGCTCGAGCACGGTGTCGATCCCGCGACGGTCAAGGGCACCGGCAAGGACGGCCGCCTGACCAAGGACGACGTCGCCGCCGCCGCCGCCTCGACGCCTGCGCCCGCACCGGCCCCGGCGCCCGCCGCCGCCGCGCCGGTCTCGGCCTCGGTCGCCCAGTCGACCGGCCGCAAGGAAGAGCGCGTCCGCATGACGCGCCTGCGCCAGACGATCGCCAAGCGCCTCAAGGAAGCGCAGAACACGGCAGCGCTGCTGACCACCTTCAACGACGTCGACATGACCGCGGTCATCGAGGCGCGCGCCAAGTACAAGGACCTGTTCGAGAAGAAGCACGGCGTCCGCCTCGGCTTCATGGGCTTCTTCGTGAAGGCCGCGTGCCTTGCGCTGAAAGACATTCCGAGCGTCAACGCCTCGATCGAGGGCGATGAGATCGTCTATCACGATTATGCCGACATCTCGGTCGCGGTGTCGTCGCCGGGCGGGCTCGTCGTTCCGGTGGTGCGCGATGCCGACCAGATGTCGGTGGCGCAGGTCGAGAAGACGATCGGCGATTTCGGCAAGCGCGCCAAGGACGGCACGCTCAAGATGGACGAGATGAAGGGCGGCACCTTCACCATCTCGAACGGCGGCGTGTTCGGCTCGCTGATGTCGACCCCGATCATCAACCCGCCGCAGGCCGCCGTGCTCGGCCTGCACCGCATCGAGGACCGTGCGGTCGTCGTGAACGGCCAGATCGTGATCCGCCCGATGATGTATCTGGCGCTCAGCTACGATCACCGCCTGATCGACGGCCGTGAGGCAGTGACGTTCCTCGTCGCGCTGAAAAATGCTATCGAGGACCCGACGCGGATTTTGATCGACCTGTAAGAGGGGCAAGCAGCGATGAATTGGCGCGACCATATCCATTCGAACCCCGACATTCTCGGCGGCAAGCCCGTCGTGAAGGGGACTCGGATATCGGTCGAGCTGATTCTGGAATATCTGGCGGAAGGCGGCAGCCCGGCCGAGATCATCGACGGATATCCAAGCCTGACCGAGGCTGATATCCGCGCCGCCGTCGCCTTTTCGCTCGATCTGCTGGTCAAGGAAGACGCTTCGGCGCGTCAAGAAGCCGCCTGAAGCGTGCGTCTCCTTGCCGACCAGAACGTGCACCGGCGCGTCGTCGTTCGGTTGCGCGAGGCAGGTTACGGCGTGGAGTATATCCAGGAAACGATGCCGGGCCGTCTGGATCCCGACATTCTCGCCCGCGCCGATATCGGCGAACTGATCTTCATCACCGGCGACAAGGGGTTCGGCGACTGGACCTTCAACAAGGGACTGCCGACACCGCGCGCCATCCTGCTGACCAGACTGCCGCATCCCGACTGGTCAGACACCGCCGACCGCCTGATCGCTATCCTTGAACGGGGCATCACCCCGGGCCAAATAATTACCATCACAAAAGCGGCCGATCGCGCAAGATCGTTCCCGCCTGGAGCACACCATGGCTGACTATGATTACGACGTCCTCATCATCGGCTCCGGCCCCGGCGGGTATGTCGCCGCGATCCGCGCCGCCCAGCTCGGCCTGCGCACCGCTTGCGTCGAATCGCGCGAGACGCTGGGCGGCACCTGCCTCAACGTCGGCTGTATCCCCTCCAAGGCGCTGCTCCACGCGTCCGAATATTTCGACGCGGCCGCAAACGGCACGATGGCCAAGCTCGGCATCAAGGTCACGCCCGAGCTCGACTTGCCGCAGATGCACGCCCAGCGGATCGACGCCGTCACGCAGCTGACCGGCGGCATCGCCTTCCTGTTCAAGAAGAACAAGGTCACCTGGCTCAAGGGCCGCGGCGCGTTCGTCGATGCGCACACCGTCCAGGTCGGCGAGCAGACCGTCACCGCCAAGGACGTGGTGATCGCGACCGGCTCGTCGGTCACCCCGCTCCCCGGCGTCACCGTCGACCAGAAGATCATCGTCGATTCGACCGGCGCGCTCGAGCTCGACAAGGTGCCCGGGCATATGGTCGTGATCGGCGGCGGCGTGATCGGGCTCGAGCTCGGCAGCGTGTGGCGCCGGCTCGGCGCACGCGTCACCTGCGTCGAATATCTCGACCAGATCCTGCCCGGCTTCGATGGCGATATCCGCAAGGAATCGAACAAGATCTTCAAGAAGCAGGGCATCGAATTCAAGCTCTCGACCAAGGTCACCGGCGTGACGGTCAACGGCGACAAGGCGACGCTGACGGTCGAACCGTCGGCCGGCGGCCCGGCCGAGACGATCGAGGCGGATTGCGTGCTCGTGTCGATCGGGCGTCGTCCCAACACCGACGGCCTCGCGCTTGAAAAGGCCGGTCTCGCGGTCAACGCTCGCGGCCAGATCGACACCGACCACCGCTTCCAGACGAGCGTCCCCGGCGTGTGGGCGATCGGCGACGTCATCCCCGGCCCGATGCTCGCGCACAAGGCCGAGGACGAGGGCATCGCGGTCGCCGAGAACATCGCCGGCCAGACCGGCATCGTGAACCACGCGGTGATCCCGAGCGTCGTCTACACCTGGCCCGAGATCGCCGGCGTCGGCCTCACCGAGGAAGTCGCGCGCGAGCAGGCGACCAAGAACGGCGGCGAGATCAAGGTCGGCAAGTTCCCGATGGCGGGCAACAGCCGCGCCAAGACCAATCACGAGCCCGACGGCTTCGTGAAAATCATCGCCGATGCCAAGTCCGACCGTGTGCTCGGCGTCTGGGCGATCGCGGTGCCCGCGGGCACGATGATCGCCGAGGCGGCGCTCGGCATGGAGATGGGCGCGACGAGCGAGGACATCGCCTACACCTGCCATGCGCATCCGACGCATAGCGAGGCGATCAAGGAAGCCGCGATGGCGGTGCGCGGCAAGGCGATCCATATCTAAGGCGCGCCAGTGCACCGGTACCGAGCGCTTCGGCCGCGCCTGACGGGCGTGGTTGAGGCTCGGGCCGGCGCGTTCCGCTCGTGGCAGCTCGGGCTGCCATCATCGAACAGTCCGGCATGCAGCGCTTGATGCGCTTGCGGCGGGCGTAGCGCGAGCGCGCGGCGAGGGGCGACGCGTATCGACGCCTTCTCGGCGGTCGGCCGCGCGGCTTGAGTGGGACTCGCACGAGCCGGGAAGGGCGCTCCCGTTCGACGCATCGGGGACACCGGGCCTCGGGGCCAAGCCAGCATTCGTAAAGCGAGCGACGACGGTCCGGATCAGCGGTAGCCGCGAGCCGGGGCCTACGCTGCAACCAAGGATCGTTCCCGCTGCGGCGTGAAGCTTTTCGGGGCGTCGACCACGGCTTCGACGGTGAAGGCGCTGGCGTGCTGCTGAAGGCCCCTGATCTCGGCATCCAGCGCCTTGGCGGAGGCCGAGGTTTCTTCCACCATCGCGGCATTCTGCTGGATCGCCTGGTCGATATCGCCGATCGCGACGAGAATTTGCGAGACAGCCGTTGCCTGCGTCGCATTGTCGTCGGCGATTTGATTGACCAGCTCTTCGACGCTGGCGACCGACGACGAGATGTGATCGAGCGCGCCGTTCATGTTCTCCACCTGCTTCACGCTGGCGATGATCCGTTCCTGCGTCTCGGAAATCTGTTCGCGCGCGCGCCGCGCCTCCTCCTCGGAGCGGCTGGCCAACTGGCTCACCAGATCGGCGACCACGGCAAAGCCGCGTCCGGCCTCGCCGGCGTGGCCCGATTCGACCGCCGCGTTCATCGCCAGCACGCGTGTCTGGAACGCGATCTTGTCGAGGCCCTCGATCACCGCGTCGATCGCTTTCGCCGAATCCGCCACTTTGGCCATCGCATCGATCGCCATCGTCACCTGATCATGGCCCGTCTTGACGATCTTGCGCGCCTCGTCGACGCGTTCCACGGTATCGCGCGTCGCCTTGCCTGAGGCCTTGATGCGCCCATCCATCGAGGTCAGCGATGCGGTCGCTTCTTCCATGGAGGCGGCGCTGCTGTGGGTCCGCCGGGCGAGGGCTTCGGACGCAACCGCAATTTCCGAGGAGCCGCTCTTTATCGCCGCTGTCGCCGCGCCGACCTGCCCGATCAGCAGGCTGAGCGCATGTACCGCCGCGTTGAAATTGTGTTTGAGGGAGCCATACTCGCTGGCAACGGCTTCATCGATGGTTGCGGTCAGATCGCCGGCTGCCAACTGCGCCAAATGCTTGTTCATCAATGCGACGACGTTGCCCTGTATGTCTCCGAGGCGCTGCGCCGTGTCGCGGAAGGAAAACATCGCCTTGGTCATCCGCCCGACGCAATCCTGATGATCGGTATAGGCGATTTCGGACGCGAGGTCGCCGGCGGCGAGGGCCTCCATACGGACCACGGTATTGACGTAGGGATCACAGATTCTGGTCCGGAACATCATGCCGAGGCCAAAGCAGAGACCTGCCCCGATGAGCGCCGTGACGATTCCCGCATATCCGCCGAGAATTGCGGCAACCGTGCCGGTCAGCAAACACATGGCAGCCGACGACCATGCTATCACGAGCATCTTCTGGCGGATCGGCGCGACGGCTTCGAACCAATGCAGCATGTCCGGTGTTACTCCCAGCGCGGTTTTCCCCACGCCTATTATAGGCGGGAGCGCCTTGACCGGACGCGGCCCGAGATTTTAGACCGACGCCAGCTCAACCACGGCATCGCGATGTAACGTCGACTTTTTGATCGCAGACCGCAAAAAAACGGTCAATAATCGGCGAAATGTCACAGGCCTTCCACATATCGATGCTAGCCGGACGATGGTTCAGAACGACGGGGTTCAGGCGTGACGATCGATCGCAGGATGTTTCTTCTCGGCGCATCGGGCGCGGCGGCGGTCGCTGGCGGTCCTGCGGTCGCGCGGCTGCGCGCGGGCGAGCGCGGCTCGATCCAGGATATCGAGCATGTCGTGATCCTGATGCAGGAGAACCGCTCGTTCGATCATTATTTCGGGACGCTGCGCGGCGTGCGCGGGTTCGGCGATCCGCGGCCGGTCACGCTGCCGGGCGGCAAGCCGGTGTGGGCGCAGCGCCGCGCCGACCGCGACGGCGGGCAGATCGCACTGCCGTTCCGGCTCGATTACACCGCGACGAGCGCGCGCTGCATCGGCGGGCTCGACCATAGCTGGAAGGACAGCCAGGCGCGCTGGCGCAATTGGGACGTGTGGGCCGAGCAGAAGGGCGCGCTGACGATGGCGCACCTGACCCGCGCCGATCTCCCGTATTATCACGCGCTGGCCGATCAGTTCACGATCTGCGATTCGTATCATTGCTCGCTGCAGGGACCGACCGGGCCCAACCGGCTGTATCATTTCTCGGGCACCAATGGGCTGAGCGTCGGGCGCGCGGGCGAGTATTGCGTCACCAACGGCGGCACCGACGCCAATCCGGGCGCCGACATGGCGAAGGACGATGCGAGCGACGGGCTGCCGTGGCGCAGCTATGCGGGGCGGCTCGAGGATGCCGGCGTGTCGTGGCGGGTCTATCAGGAGATCGCCAATTATTCGGACAATCCGCTCGGCTATTTCAAGGAGTTCCGCAAGCTCGACCGCGCTTCCTCGCGCTACAAGCGCGGCCGCGCCTATGTCGACTGGATCGACGGCGTCGCCCCGGCCGACCCCGAGAAGACGCAGGCGCGCCATCTGACCGCCGCCTTCGCCGCCGATGTGAAGGCCGATCGACTGCCGCAAGTGTCGTGGATCGTGCCGATGATGCAGATGAGCGAGCATCCTGACGCGCCCGCGCCGTTCGGCGAAACGCTGATCGGCAATCTCGTCGCCGCGCTCGCCGCCAATCCCAAGGTCTGGGCGAAGACCGTGTTCATCCTCAATTATGACGAGAATGACGGTTTCTTCGATCATGTCCCGGCGCCGATCCCGGCGATCAGCCCGGTTTATGGCGCGAGCACGGTCGATGTGCGGAGCGAGACCTATCAGGGCGAACCCGTCGGCCTCGGCCCGCGCGTGCCGATGCTGGTGATCTCGCCCTGGACGCGCGGCGGCTGGGTCAATTCGCAGCTGTTCGATCATACATCGGTGCTGCGCTTCCTCGAAACGCGCTTCGGCGTCGCCGAGCCCAACATCTCGCCGTGGCGCCGCGCGATCTGCGGCGACCTGACGTCGATCTTCGATTTCGACGTGCCGCATGCGGCGCGGCTCGAGACCGATTGGCTGGCTGCGCTGCCGTCGGTGGCGGGCTATGTCGCCGAGACCGAACGCCTATGCCAGACCGCGCCGGCGCCCGCGATCGCGACCGCCAAGACGCTCCCCGTTCAGGAGCCGGGCTCGCGGCCCGCGCGACCGCTGCCGTATCGCTTCGCGGTCGAACCGCTGTGGAGCGCGGCCGGGCTGACGCTGCGCTTCGTCAATGACGGGCCGGTCGGGGTGGTGTTCGGCGTGCAGGACGAGATCAGCTTCTCGGGCTGGCGCTATTTCACCGTCGCGGCGGGCTCGCGGCTCGAGGAAGCGTGGGCGCTGCCGGGCGACCGGCCCTACGCGCTGGTCTTGCGCGGACCGAACGGCTTCTACCGCGAATATCGCGGGCCCGGTTCGGCAGCGCGGATCGCGGCAGCGCTCGTATGGCGCGAAGACGGGACGGGCGGAACGCTCACGCTCGCCGCGCGCGATGCGGCGACGCCGCTGACGCTGCACTGCGCGCATTCGGGAGCCAAGGAGCAGTTCGTACTCGCCGCCGAGCAAACGCATCCGCTCACGCTGCCCGAGCATCGCTGGTACGATCTGCTGCTGACCAGCGCCGACGGTGCGCGGCTGCGCCTTGCGGGGCATGTCGAGACCGGCCGGCCCGGCGTCAGCGAGCCGGCCGCCGCCTTTCCCCACCCGGTGTGACCGCCGCAAAGCGTCCGACTGTCATCACGGTGTTGCGAAGCCCGCCTAGCGCCCGGGTCGAGCGAGGATCGGCACGATGGGCGATGGCATACCGAACGACGGCAGACTGCTGAACCCGCGCTTCCTCGCGCTGGCGATGATGGAGTTCTGGGAACGCTTCGCGATGGCCGGCGTCAAATCGCTGCTCGTGCTGATCCTGGTCGACCACATCCTCGCGGGCGATCTCGCGCGCGTGATCGGCGCCTCGGCGATCGGCGAGGCGAGCGCGCTGCTGTTCGGGCCGGTGTCGCGCACCGGGCTCGCCTCGCAGCTCTATGGCTATGCCAATGCGCTGATCTATCTGTCGATCCCGCTCGGCGGGCTGCTCGGCGATCTCGTCGGGAGCCGGCGCCTGATGGTGGCGAGCGGCGGGGCGGGGATGCTGCTCGGCCTGACGCTGATGCTTGGCGAGCGCAGCTTTCTGATCGGGCTGATCCCGTTCGCGATCGGCACCGGGCTGCTCAAGGGCAATCTGTCGGCGCAGGTCGGGCTGTTGTTCCACGACGAGAGCCAGCGGCGGCGCGCCTACACCGCCTATCTCGGGTTCCTCAATGCCGGCGTGATCTGCGGGCCGCTGGTGTGCGGCGGGCTCGAGGTGTTCGCCGGCCCGGCCTACGGCATCGGCGCGGCGGGGATCGCGCTCGCGATCGGGCTGGTCTTCTATCTGCGCACCGGACGCGACGGGGATCCCGTGCCGATCACGGCACGTCCGGCGGGAGCACCGACAAGCGCCGCGGAGACCGGCGTGCTGATCGTGGCGCTCGCTTCGGTCTATCTGTGTTTCGCGGCGTACGAGCAGGTCAACAACATCTTCCTCGTCTGGGCGCGCGCACATGCCGATCTGCGGGTGGGCGGCTGGAAGATGCCGGTCGCCTGGCTGCTCTCACTCGACGGCGCCTTCACGCTCACGCTGGTCGTCGTGTCGCAATGGGTGACGCGCCGCCTCGAGCGCCGCGGCATCGCGATCGACGCGATGCCGCAGATGCTGCTCGGCGGGCTGTGCTGCGTCGCGGGCTATCTCGTGCTGACCATCGCCAGCTCGGGCGATGCGCCGGTCCCGCTGCCCTGGGCGATCGCCTATCTGCTGCTGATCGACGCGGCGATCGTGCTGATCTGGCCCTCGGGGCTGAGCCTGCTCGCCGGCGTCGCACCGCGCCGGCTGATCGGCCTGTGGATGGGGCTGTTCTACCTCCACGGCTTCTTCGCGAACCTGTGGGTCGGGTTCAGCGGCGTCTATTACGAACGGATCGGCGCGCCGGCCTTCTGGCTGCTCCACGCCGGGGTGGCAGGGGTCGGCGTGCTGCTCGTGCTCGTCGCCGGCCTGCCGCTGGTGCGCGCGTTGCGCGTGCGTCAGGCGATCACCACCTCGGCATGGGCGAAGGCGGCGGCATAGTCGGCGTCGAGCGGGGTGTCGGTGACGAGGATGTCGACGTCGCTCAGCGCCGCGGTCTGGATCAGCGCATAGCGGCCGATCTTCGAGCTGTCGGCGGCGAGCAGCACGCGCTGCGAGGTCGCATAGGCGATCCGGCTCATCGCCGCCTCGCCCGGATGGAAGTCCATCAGCCCGCGCTCGAGGCTGATCCCGCCGACCGACAGGATCGCGAGATGCGGCGTGAAGCCGCGGACATAGTCCTGCGCGACATGATCGGAAAAGGCGCGATAGTCGTAATCCATCTGCCCCCCGGCGAGGAACAGCCGGTTGTTGTTGATCGCGCCGAGGTCGCTCGCCACGCGCAGCGAATTGGTGATCACGGTCAGCGCGCGCCGATCGACCAATTGCCGCGCGATGAAGCAGCTCGTCGTGCCCGAATCGATGAACACGATCGCGCCGTCGTCGACCAGCTCGGCCGCCGCGCGCGCGATGCGCAGCTTGGCGTCGGCATTTTCCTCCATCCGCTGGTGGAGCGGCCCTTCATGCACCGGCGTCATCATCCGCGCGCCGCCATGCTCGCGGATGATCACGCCCTGATCCTCGAGCGTGCGGAGCTCGCGGCGGACGGTTTCGTCCGACACGGCAAGGTCGTTCGCCAGCGCGGTGACCGACAGGGTCCGCCCGCTGCGCAGCCGCGTGATGATCTCGTGCTGCCGTCGTGACCGCTTTTCGATCATGTCCTCCATCGTTCGCGCGCGCGGGCTTGCTTGCCGTGGGCGTCGGGGTTTTGCAATCGGGGCCGCTTGGTGAAGCGGCCCCGGCCGGAGCGATCAGAAGCCGACGCGCGCTGTCACGCGCACGGTGCGCGGGTTCTGATAGGCGGCCGGCGAGCGATAGTCGGAATTGACCGAGCCATCGCCTTGCTCGCCGAAGTTGTTGTACGAGGTGACCGACTGGCTGTTGAACAGGTTGAACACGTCGAGCCGAATCGACGCATCGACGCTGTGCGGTAGCGGCAGATGGACGATCGCGCTGACGTCGAACTGCGTCAGCCAATCGCCGTTGAACGCCGTCCCGCGCGGGATCAGCTGGCCCTGACAATAATAGCCATAGCCGTGATAGGTGTTGGCATAGGCGTCGACCGCGAGCGGCACGGCGCCGATGCAGCTGTAATGCGCGCCCGACTGGACCACCGCATTGCCGCCGAGATCGAGGAACTCGAACAGGCGATAGCTGCCATAGGCCTTGAAGCTGTGGCGGCGGTCGCTCGGCAGATAGCCGTAGGCGCCGTTGACGAAGCCGGGTGAATCGAAGTCCGATGTCCGGTTGATCGCCGCCTGGCCGTTTTCGGAACGCACGCCGCCCTCGTAATTGCCCTTGTTGAACGACAGCGTGTACGACGCGGCGAGGCTCCATTTGCGATCGAAGCTGCGATCGAAGGTGAAGGTCAGCGCGTTGTAGTTGCGGCTCGCCTTGGGATAGCCGAGATCGGCCGCCTTGAGCGTCACCGTCGGGGTCGAGCCGTCGGGCAGCTTGTTGAGCTGGACGGTGATGTCGCGCCCGGGATTGGCGATGACGAACTGGTTGCCGCCCGAGAAGGTCGACTGGCAGGCGGCTGCCGCCATCCCTTGCGCCACGCAATATTTGCGCGCGGCGATGTCGATCGACATGTCCTCGATCACGTTTTCGAGCTGGCGATGCGTGAAATAACCGCCGATCCGCACATGGTCGCCGAACTGATGCTGCGCGCCGATGATGAACTCATTGTCCGACTGCGGCTGGATGTTGGACGAGATCGTCCCCGCCGGGTTGAACGCCGAGCCGTCGGCCGAGACTTCGCAATTCTTGATCTTGGTGTCGGGGCAGGCGGTGGTGTTGAGCACCGATAGGATCGCGGCACCCGCGACCGGAAGGTTGCCCGCGCCCGAGGTGCCGTTGAACACGTTGTAGCGCGTATAGGTGACCAGGCTGCCGGCGACGTTGAGATTGATGTCGCCCGCCATCGGCAGATAATATTTCGAATAGGAGCCGAACACCTTGGTGCGCCCGTCGCCCAGCGGATCGAACGACGCGCCGAGCCGCGGCGCCCATTGGTTGCCCGATTCGAAGAACGACTTGCCGTTGACGCCCTGGTTGCTGAAGCGGTCGTTACGCACGCCGAGGTCGAGCCGCAGGCGGTTGTCGAACAGCGACCATTGGTCCTGCAGGTAATAGGCCTGGTTGCGGACGCGCGCGGTGCCGTTCTGCGCATAGACGCGCGTCGTGTAATATTGCGTGCCGACGGGCAGGCCGATCCGCGCGGTCGAATCGGCGGTGACGTTGTAGATCTTGAACGCGCCGTCGCCGATCGTCTGGTAGGTCTGGCTCTGCGTGTCCTTTTCGTTGTCGTACCCGAAGCGGACGTGATGCGCGCCGAGCAGGTGGAACTGCACATCGGCGTCGACGCGGTAGAATTGCCGCTCGTCATCGGTCTTGCTGTAGGCGTCGGTAACCTTGTTGGCGCCGATCTGGATCCCCGCCGGGTCGACGCGATAGTCGACGACCTGCGAGTTGGTCGTGTCGAGCGGGAGGTTGCCCGAGCGCAGCTTGTTGACGCCGTACGCGCCCGACAGCGTCAGCCACGGCGTGAAGGTGCCGGTGTAGCGCCCGACATAATTGACGCCGCCCGCGCGCGCATTGGTGCCGCCGGTCTGCGCTCCGCGCGTGTTGGTCGTGCGGTCCCAATCGTAGCTGCGGTTGAGCGTGTCGTTGGTCGTGTCGAAATAGGTGAATTCGAAATGATGGTCGCCGGTGATGTAGCCGTCGATCTTGCCGCCCCAGAACGGGCTGGTGTTGGTCACGCCGGTCGAATTGTTCTGGTTCTTCGCCGGCGTGAACGAACGGATGTCGCGGAAATTGTACAGGCCGTAGAAGAACAGATGATCCTTGATGATCGGCCCGCTCGCCTGGAAGATCGCTTCGGCGCGGCTGGCGCGCGAATGCGCGTAATCGGTGGTGCGCGTCGCGGGCGAACTGGCGCGGAGCGCGTCGGGCTCGCTCACGCCGGTGACGCTGGCATGATAGACGTTCGAGCCCGATTTGGTCGTGGCGACGACATAGCCGCCGGTCGCGCGGCCGAACTCGGCGGGCGCGCCGCCGGTCTTGACCTCGACCGTCTGGTAGAAATCGAACGGCACTTCGGTCGGCTGGCCGCCCGAAACGAAATCGGTGACGTTGAGGCCGTTGACGTAGAAGGCGTTCTCGGTGAACGCCGCGCCCGCGATCGAGACCTGGTTGGCAAAGCCGCCGTTCGACGGCGAGGAGCCCTGCACGGTGCCCGGCGTCAGCAGCATGACGTCACGCAGCGAGCGGCCGATCGGGACGCGCTGGGTGAGCGAGCCGAGGTTGATCGTGCTGCCGACCGTCGTGTCCTGGAAATCGGCGACGCGCTGGCGCGATCCGGTGACGATGATGTCGCCGCCCTGGGTCGCGGGGACGAGGCGGTAGCTGTTGGCGCCACCGGTCTCGCGGGTCAGCGCGACGTTGCGCTCGGTATAGATCGCGAAGCCGTTGGCGGTGATGCTGACGTCGTAATTGCCCGGCGAAAGCTGCGGGATCGTATAGGCCCCCGTCGCATCGGTCTTGGCGACGCGGCTGACGCCCTTGTCCGACGAGGTGATCTTGATTTCGGCGTCGGCGATCGGCGCGCCGTCCTGCGCCGTGACGCGGCCCGCGGCGGCGATGTTGGTATAATCCTGCGCCTGTGCGGCAGGCGTTGCGACGGCGACGATCGAAAGCGTCGCGCCGAGCATCAACAGCGCGCGCAGAGCAGCGCGCGACGAATGTCGCGTGGAACGGTGCATGAAGGAACCCCCTTGGATGGAACGAAGTCGCGGCGGCGGTGCAACCGCCTCCCTGACGCGCCGGTAGGGGAGGTTAGTGGATGTTTTGTGACAAACGAACAATAAAACCACATATCGCGGTCAATTCGACGGCAGGCGGCGCTTTGGCGACCGGTCGCGCGCGGCATGGCGCGGCTTTACGACTCATTCGGTGGGGCCGTGTGCGGCGGGCGACCGCGTCCAGACGCAAAAAGGGCGGCCCGGCAAAGCCGGACCGCCCTTTTCGTAGACGCAGACGCGATTAGGCGTGCTGCAGGTTCACAGCCGACATCTTGCCGCGCTTGTCCTGCTCGAGCTCGTACTGGACGCGCTGGTCCTTATCGAGCGTCGCCATGCCGGCGCGCTCGACGGCCGTGATGTGCACGAACGCGTCTTCGCCGCCGCCTTCAGGCGCGATGAAGCCATAGCCCTTGTCGGCGTTGAAAAACTTTACGGTTCCGATGGTCATAACATGATCCTTCTTGTGGGGGCCGACGCGAAAAGCCGCGTCGGCTGGTTGCCGAAATCAGCAGAGAAAGAAGGAAGATGGTGCCGCAAAGCGCCCTAGACCGTCGATTTGCGAACTGTAGCACGGCTTATGTAGGGCAGGTGGCGGGGAATTGCAAATCGGGGGTCCAAATCATGCGCGCCCCTCCCCTTCAGGGGAGGGGATGGGGGTGGGGGAGGTCTCACCGAGACGGCCGGCGTGTGACTCGCGGCACGGCCCCACCCCAACCCCTCACCTGAAGGGGAGGGGCTTAGACATAGAAAAAGGGCCGGGGTTTCCCCCGGCCCTCAATTCGTATCCCAACGTATCGGAAGGCTTACGCCGCCGAAACCTCGGCAACGTCGACCTTGATGCCGGCGCCCATCGTCGAGCTGACGGCGACCTTCTTGACATACTTGCCCTTGGCGCCGGTCGGCTTGGCCTTGACCACCGCGTCGACCAGTGCGTCGAAGTTCGCGCGCAGGTCTTCCGCCGGGAACGACGCCTTGCCGATGCCCGAGTGGATGATGCCGGCCTTCTCGACGCGATATTCGATCTGGCCGCCCTTGGCAGCCTGGACTGCCGCCGCGACGTTCATCGTGACCGTGCCGAGCTTCGGGTTCGGCATCAGGCCCTTGGGACCCAGGATCTTGCCGAGACGACCGACGACGCCCATCATGTCCGGGGTCGCGATGCAGCGATCGAAATCGATCGTGCCACCCTGGACGAGCTCCATCAGGTCTTCCGCACCGACGACGTCGGCGCCGGCCTCACGCGCCTCGTCAGCCTTCGCGCCCTTGGCGAACACGCCGACGCGGACGGTCTTGCCGGTGCCCTTGGGCAGCGTGACGACGCCGCGGACCATCTGGTCGGCGTGACGCGGATCGACGCCGAGGTTGAGCGCGACTTCGATCGTCTCGTCGAACTTCGAGGTTGCACCCGACTTGGCGAGCGAGATCGCTTCGTCGATGCCGTGGAGCTTCTCACGATCGATCGTGATGGCCTTCTGCTTCTTGCTTACGAATGCCATGAGCTCAGCCCTCCACCACTTCGAGGCCCATCGCGCGGGCGCTGCCTTCGATGATCCGCGTCGCGGCTTCGAGATCGTTGGCGTTGAGATCCTTCATCTTCGCGGTCGCGATGTCGGCGAGCTGGGCGCGCGAGATCTTGCCACCCGAAACCTTGCCCGGCTCCTTCGAGCCCGACTTGATGTTCGCAGCCTTCTTGATGAGGTACGATGCCGGCGGCGTCTTGGTCTCGAACGAGAACGAACGGTCGGCATAGACGGTGATCACGGTCGGCAGCGGCGTGCCGACTTCCTGGTCGCCGGTCGATGCGTTGAACGCCTTGCAGAATTCCATGATGTTGACGCCGCGCTGACCCAGCGCAGGGCCGATCGGCGGGGAGGGGTTGGCCTTGCCTGCAGGAACCTGCAGCTTGATATAGCCGGTAATCTTTTTTGCCATGTGGCGGTCTCACTCTCTTTCAAGTTTAGCGGTCCGTGCGGCAGGGCCATAGCTCCGCCTCCCGCGATTCCCGCAGCGATGTGCCGGGGAAGGCGGGGCGCATAGCCGAAAGCGCGGCGACAGGCAAATCCGATCGCGCATCGCGATGTCGGGTCGTAACGTTTATGCGCCGCGCGACACGCAATCTGTGTTATGCGGCGTCATCATCGTGCTTCTCGGCATCCGATGACTGAGAGTTTTGCGCTCCCGCCGGTACCGGGAACGATCCATGACAGACACACTCCAGCGTTTGCTGGTCAAGCTGAAGCGACGCAGTCGGTTCGCCGCGGCGGACGAGGCGGCGTTGCTCGGGCTGCCCTTCACCGTCAAGACGCTCGAGCCGGGCCACTATCTCGTCCGCCAGGGCGAGCGGGCGGATTTCACCTGCGTGTTGCTGGAGGGCTTTGCCTATCGCCAGAAGATCGTCGGTGACGGCGGGCGCCAGATCATCGCGCTGCAAGTGCCGGGCGACGCCGTCGATCTGCAGAATTCGCTGCTCAAGATCGCCGATCACAGCGTCCAGGCGCTGACCGCGATCACGATGGCGCGGGTGCCGCGCCTGGCGTTGCTCGACATCGCCGCGACCTATCCGGCGATCGCGCACGCCTTCTGGCTCGACACGCTGGTCGACGGGTCGATCGCATGGGAATGGATCGCCAATATCGGGCGGCGCGACGCGTTGATGCGGCTGGCGCACCTGTTGTGCGAATGCGCCGTGCGGCTCGAAGTGGTCAATGCGGCGAGCGGCGATAGCGACACGCTGCCGATGACGCAGGAGCAGATCGGCGATGCGCTCGGGCTGACGCCGGTGCATGTCAACCGGATGCTCAAGCTGCTCGAGCAGGACGGGCTGATCGTGCGGCGCGCGCGGACGATCGTGATCCTCGACGGAGTGCGGTTGCGCTCGGTGGCCGATTTTCAATCGGCCTATCTGCATTTGAACTTGCTGGAGGATTGAGTCGGGGTCGGGCACCCTTCCATCGTCACCCCGGCCTTGTGCCGGGGTCCACCGTGCCGCGAGTGCTGCGGTCGTGGTGCGCGTATCCCGGTGGGCCCCGGCACAAGGCCGGGGTGACGGTTGGGGGGTAGGGTGAGCCTTGGGGCAGGGACGCGGGAGTAAATCCCGCGTCTTACGTCGGACGGGTTCGCGTGCCGCGACCCGCCGGCCGGTCTTGGCCGTCTCGCGGATAGCTTGCGCTATCCGCGTGCGGCCTGCGACTACGACTTGCTGCGTTCGACCTGCTCGAACTCGAGCTCGACCGGCGTCGCACGCCCGAAGATCGACACCGACACCTTGACGCGGCTGCGATCGAAATCGAGCTCTTCGACGATGCCGTTGAAGCTCGCGAACGGGCCGTCGAGCACCTTGACCGAATCGCCGATCTCGAAGTCGACCTTGACCTTCTGCTTGGGCGCAGCGGCAGCGGCTTCGTCCTTGGTGCTGAGCATCCGCGCAGCTTCCGATTCCGGGATCGCCTGCGGCTTGCCGTTCGGCCCGAGGAAGCCGGTCACCTTGGGGGTGTTCTTGACGAGGTGATAGACGTCGTCGTTCATGTTGAGCTTGGCGAGCACGTAGCCCGGCATGAACTTGCGCTCGACCAGGATTTTCTTGCCGCGGCGCGCCTCGGTGATCGTCTCGGTCGGGACTTCGATCTGCTCGACGAGCTGCTCGAGGCCCATGCGGGTCGCCTCGGCCATGATCGAATCGCGGACCTTGCCCTCGAAACCCGAATAAGCGTGAATGATGTACCAGCGTGCCATGTGTTGTGTACCTGATTATTTGGCGAGGCTGAGCAGCAGGTGGACGATCGCCTCGAACCCCGTGTCGACGATGAAGAAGAACAGGCCGAGCAGCGTCGTCATGATGACGACCATCACGCCGGTCATGATCGTCTCGCGCCGGGTCGGCCAGACGACCTTCTTGGTCTCGGCCTGGACCTGTCGGATGAATTCGAGGGGAGTCGTCTTCGCCACGGTCTGTGCACTCATGTTCATTTCGCCGAAATCTGGACATGGGCCCGCCGCCCGGACCTGCCAAGGCCCGATGACGAGGATTTCCAATTTCGGAATGGATGCGGCGTAGCGCGTGTGGCGGGTGAAATCAAGCTGACGCACAGGGGCGGGGGGATATCGCCGGCTCCCGGACCGGGATGCGGACTCGCGCGCTGGACGGGCGAGGAGCACTATAGGGCTGACGAAGCGCGAATTTGGCGTAAGCTGTCACGCGAAGCGGGCGCGCGGTAGATCCGTCGCGGCCGAATACAGGCGCAGATGCAGGAACGACAATGACATCGATGATCCAATCCGAACGCCGGGGCGACGTGCTCGTGGTGACGCTCGACCGCCCCGATCGCCTCAATGCCGCGCCGCCCGAAATGTTCGTCGCGTTGCGCCACGCGCTCGAAGCGCTCGACGGCGCGCGCGCGGTGCTGATCACAGGCGCGGGGCGCGGCTTCTGCTCGGGCGCCGATGTCGGTGGCGGCGCGCTCGGCAGCGATGATCCGGGCAATGCGACCTATGCGGCGCTGACCGAAAGCTACAACCCGACGATCGCGACGATCGCCGATCTCGCGGTGCCGGTGGTCAGCGCGGTGCGCGGGCCGGCGGCGGGGATCGGCTGCAGCCTCGCGCTCGCCGCCGATTTCTGCGTGGCAAGCGAGACCGCCTATTTCCTCCAGGCGTTCGTCAATATCGGGCTGGTGCCCGATGGCGGCGCGAGCTGGATGCTCCCGCGGCTGATCGGCCGCGCCCGCGCGAGCGAGATGATGCTGCTCGGCGAGAAGGTGCCCGCGGCGAAGGCGCTCGACTGGGGGATGATCCACACCGTCGTCGCCGACGAAACGCTCGATGCTGCCGCGTTCGCGCTCGCCGAGCGGCTCGCGGCGGGGCCGACGCTCGCAATGGGGCTGATCCGCCGGCAGATTCGCGGTGCGTATGAAAGCGATTACGCGACGGCGATGCTGCACGAGGCGGAGAATCAGCGGCGCGCGCGCGGCTCGGGCGATTCGATGGAGGGCGGGCTCGCCTTCCTCCAGAAGCGCAAACCCGTGTTCAAGGGCGTTTGACGCGGCAGCGACACCCGCGGTTGCGGCCCGACGCAGATATCGAACGCGATAGGGCCGCTTCGCGACAGATTGCGACAATAAATCGATGGACCCGATATGGTGTGGTAGTTCACACAGACACCATGCGTCATCGTTTCTCCTTGCTGCTCGCGCTCACCGTACCGCTGGCAGCGTGCACGGTCGGGCCCGATTACCGTCCCGCGACGCCGGCGGCGCTCGGCGTTCCAGAGACCTATTCGGTGCCCGCCGACGGACGCCCCGCCGCCGAGCTCGGCGCGTGGTGGACGCGCTTCGACGACCCGCTGCTCGTGCAGATCGTCGAGCGCGCGCGGACCAGCAACCTCGACATCGCGCAAGCCGTGGCGCGGCTGCGCCAGGCGCGCGAGGCGCTGATCCAATCACGCGCGCAATTGCTGCCGACGCTGAGCGGATCGGCGGGCTACACCCGCTCGCAAAGCATCGCCGGCGGCACGACGACGCTCCCCGGCGGCGCGACGGTCATCACCGGGCGCGGCTCGGGCGATACGCTCTCGCTCGGGCTCGACGTGCAATATCAGGTCGGGCTGTTCGGCGAGGTGCGCCGCACCGTCGAGGCGAGCCGCGCGCAATATCAGGCGTCGGGCTATGACTATGCCACCGTCGTCCTCTCGACCCAGGCCGAGACCGCACGCAATTACATGCTCGCGCGGCTGTATCAGGCCCAGCTCGCCAATGCGCGCGATTCGCTGCGGCTGCAGGACGACAACCTCCAGATTGCGGGCTTCCGCGTGCAGGCCGGCCTCGTTTCCTCGCTCGATGCCGAGCAGGCGCGCTCGCAGCGCGCCTCGACCGCGGCGACGATCCCGACGATCGAGCAGAATTACAACGCCGCGGTGTCGCGATTGGGCGTGCTGACGGGACAGGCGCCGGGCGCGCTCAAATCCGAATTGGCCGCCGTGCGCCCGATCCCGACCGGCCCCGCCTCGGTCGCGATCGGCATCCCGATCGACACGCTGCGCCAGCGGCCCGACGTCCGCTCGGCCGAACGCGCGCTGGCTGCGGCGACCGCGCAGATCGGCATTGCGAAGGCCGCGCTCTACCCCGCGCTCACGATCAGCGGCAGCGTATCCACCGACGCCGCGCGAATCGGCGACCTGTTCCAGACCGTCGCTGGCCAGGTGTTCGCCGGGCTGACGCAGGCGATCTTCAACGGCGGTCGCCTGCGCTCGCAGGTCCGCGCGAGCGAGGCGGCGGCCGAAGGATCGTTCGCGGCGTACAAGTCGACCGTGCTGAGCGGGCTCGAGGATGTCGAGAACGCGGTCGTCGCGCTCGACAGCGCCAAGCGCCGAGCGGCCGAGTTCGCGATCGCGCTCGATGCCGCGAACAACAGCGCGATCCTGTCGCGCACGCAGTATCGCGCCGGTTTGACCGATTTCACCACGCTCAACACCTCGGAGGCGAGCCTGCTCACTGCGCGCAACGGGCTCAGCCAGGCGCAGTCCGACCAGGCGACCGCGCTCGTGCAGCTGTATCTCGCGCTCGGCGGCGGCTGGGATAGTGCCGCCGATCCGACCGTCCTCCCTTCTCCCGCACAGGTACGATAGATGGCCGATCCCGCGCGCACCGACCTCAACGATTTCCTCGGCGCCAAGACCGTTCCCGCCTGGCGCCGCTGGGCGAAGTGGGCCGCGGTCGCGGTCGGCGTGCTGTTGCTGCTGCTCCTGCTCAAGAGCTGTTTCGCCGGCACCGCCAAGCCCGATTACGCAACCGAGACCGTCGCGCGCGGCGCGCTCGCGGTCAGCGTCTCGGCGACGGGCAAGCTCGCGCCGACCAACCAGGTCGATGTCGGTTCGGAACTGTCGGGGCTGGTCACCAAGGTGGTGGTCGACGTCAACGACCGCGTGACCAAGGGCCAGCCGCTCGCTTTGGTCGATCCGTCGCGCTTCCAGGATGCGGTCAACCAGAGCCAGGCCGCGCTCGACGCCGCGGTGGCGACGGTCGCGCAGAACCAGGCGACGCTTGCGCAATCGAACGCGACGCTCGCGCGCTATCAGGAGGTCAGCCGGCTGTCGGGCGGGCGCGTTCCCGCCAAGACCGAGATGGACCAGGCGATCGCCGACAAGAACCGCGCGATCGCCAACGTGAAGGCAGCGCAGGCGAACGTCGCCTCGGCGCGCGCGACGCTGTCGTCGAACGCGACGCAGCTCGTGAAGACGGTGGTGCGCTCGCCGGTCAACGGCGTCGTCCTCGCGCGCCAGATCGAGCCGGGGCAGACCGTCGCGGCGTCGTTCAGCACGCCGACGCTGTTCGTCATCGCCGAGGATCTCAGCCGGATGAAGCTCGAGGTCGCGATCGACGAGGCCGACGTCGGCTCGGTCAAGGAAGGCCAGCAGGCGGTGTTCACCGTCGACGCCTTCCCGGGCAAGACCTTCCCCGCGACGATCACGCGGGTCGATCTCGGATCGAACCTGTCGGCGCAATCGAGCTCGTCGACGACCACGACCACCACCAGCACGACCGGGCAGGTCGTGTCGTACAGCGCGACGCTGAGCGTCGGGAATGCCGACCTGCAGCTGCGGCCGGGCATGACCGCGACCGCCGACATCACCACGACGGCGAAGACCAATGTCCTGCTCGTCCCCAACGCGGCGCTGCGCTTCAAGCCGGCCGACACGGGTGCGAGCGCCAACAAGGGCATTGCCGGGGCGCTGATCCCGGGGCGGCCGCGGCGCGGCGGTGCGGGCACGGGCAAGGGCGAGACGGTCAAGCGCGGCGGGTCGCAGACGGTGTATGTCGCCGATGCGCAGGGCACGCCGCAGCCGGTGCAGATCACCACGGGCGAAACCAACGGGTCGATGACCGAGGTGATCGGCGGCGACCTCAAGCCCGGCGACAAGGTCATCACCGGGCAGCTCGCGGCGGGCGCGAGCGCGGGCAAGAGCAAAAGGTCGGGCGGGCAGGCCGGTGGCCAGTAACGCGCCCCCCGTCCATGCCGCCGTCCACGCCGCCGGCCAATATGTGCCGGCCGCGGGGGCGCCGATCATCTCGCTGCGCGAGGTCATCAAGACCTATGGCGAAGGCGCGACCGCGTTCCAGGCGCTCAAGGGCATCGATCTCGACATTGCGCAGGGCGATTTCGTCGCGGTGATGGGCGCATCGGGCTCGGGCAAGTCGACGACGATGAACATCCTCGGCTGTCTCGACGTGCCGACCAGCGGGACGTTTTTGTTCAAGGGCGTCCATGTCGAGACGCTCGACCGCGACCAGCGCGCTCTGTTGCGACGGAAATATCTCGGCTTCGTGTTCCAGGGGTTCAATCTGCTCGCGCGCACGACCGCGCTCGAGAATGTCGAGCTGCCGTTGCTCTATCGCGGCGACGCCAAGAAGGCGCGGCGCGCTTCGGCGATGGCGGCGCTCGACAAGGTCGGGCTGGCGGAGTGGTGGGACCATACGCCAGCCGAGCTGTCGGGTGGACAGCAGCAACGCGTCGCGATCGCGCGGGCGATCGTCACCGCGCCGGCGGTGCTGCTGGCGGACGAACCGACCGGCAACCTCGATTCGGAACGCTCGGTCGAGATCATGGAATTGCTGTCGGGGCTCAATCGCGACAGCGGGATCACCGTGATCATGGTGACGCACGAACCCGACATGGCGGCGTTCGCGCATACCATCGTGCATTTCAAGGACGGGCTGGTCGAGCGCGTCGAGGCGCGGCATCGGCCTGGGGAGACGGTGTCGTGAGGGGTGGCGATGGTCTCCCTCGCCCCTGCTTTCGCAGGGGAGAGGGTTGCGCAGACTTAGGGGCGCTTCTTCAGCGACCCTTAGTCGGAGCTGGGAGAGGGGTTATGCGGTCCGCAGGACCGCGCGGCCCGTTGGGCCGCATCGCCCCTCTCCCCAGCTTCGCTAGGCAGCAAGCTGCCAAGCTACGCTACCCTCTCCCCGTCCGGGGAGAGGGAGAAATCTGATGTTCGGCACGACCCTCCTCCTCGCGCTCCGCTCGATCGCGCGGCACAAGCTGCGTTCGTTCCTCACCACGCTCGGCATCATCATCGGTGTCGCGGCGGTGGTGACGATGGTGACGCTCGGCCAGGCGACCACCGCCGCCGTGCAGAAATCGATCGCCGCGCTCGGCACCAACATCCTGCAGGTGCGCCCCGGCCAGGGCTTCGGCCGCGGCGGCGGCGGGCCGCGGCCGCCCGACTTCAAGGCCGACGACCCCGCCGCGATCCGCGACCAGATCGCCGGCGTCACCGCGGTCGCGGCGCAGGCCGGCACCACCGGCACCGCGATCTACGAAGGCGCGAACTGGTCGACCACGGTCAACGGCACGACCAACGCCTATTTCCAGGTCCAGCCCTGGCCGCTCGCCGAAGGCCGCTATTTCACGCCGATCGAGGAAGCCGCAGGCAAATCGGTCTGCATCATCGGCAATACCGTCGACGACAATCTCTATCGCGGCGCCTCGCCGCTCGGCACGCGGCTGCGGATCGCGGGGATTTCGTGCGACGTGATCGGCCTGCTGTCGAAGCGCGGGCAGGCGGGCTTCGGCGGTGACCAGGACGATGTCATCATCATGCCGCTCAAGACCGTGCAGCGCCGCTTCACCGGCACGACCGACCTCAAGCTGATGCTGGTCGGCGTCGACCAGGCCTATTCGAGCGCGGCGGTGCAATCCTCGATCGAGGATCTGTTGCGCGAACGCCGCAACATCACCGGCGGCAAGGACGACGATTTCAACATCTTCGATACCGCGCAGATCTCGGCGACGCTGACGCAATCGACCACCTTGCTGACCGGGATCGTCACCGCGGTGGCGGCGATCAGCCTGATCGTCGGCGGGATCGGGATCATGAACATCATGCTCGTCTCGGTCACCGAGCGCACGCGCGAGATCGGCATCCGCCTCGCGATCGGCGCGGTGGCGAGCGAGGTGCTGATGCAGTTCCTGGTCGAGGCGATCGCGCTGTCGATGCTCGGCGGGCTGATCGGGCTCGTCGTCGCGCAACTCGCGATCCTGGGCCTGACGCCGGTGATGAAGGTCGACTTCCTGTTCGTGCCGCAGATCAACCTGATCGCGTTCGGCATTTCGGCGGTGATCGGCGTCGTCTTCGGCTATTTCCCCGCCCGCCGCGCCGCCGCGCTCAACCCGATCGACGCGCTCCGCCACGAATAGCCGCGTGGAGGGAAGGTCGAGGCTTCCTCCCCTCCCTGGAAGGGAGGGGATCGAGGGGTGGGTCGGCCTCAATGGGAACGTCACGTCTGCCTACGGGCCGACCCACCCCCACCCCCTCCCTTTCAGGGAGGGGAGTCGCGTTGCGGGCGGCGCGCCTGACAATCGGGCGCTTGCGCCCGAAGAGGGCGGCGGGCAGGACAAGGCGATGACCAGCTGGAAAGTGACGCTCCCCTGCACCCGCGCCGAGGCCGAGGCGATCGATGCCGCCGATGATATCGCCGAGGGCATGGTGTTGATGACGACCGAGACGGTCGAGGACGATCGCGAGCATTGGCGGCTCGACGCCTATCTCGAGATCGCGCCGACCCCCGAGGCGATCACCGCGATCCGCGCGCTGGCGCCGAGTGCCGTTGACATGGCGCCGGTGGTCGAGGAACTCGCCGACGAGGACTGGGTGACGCTCAGCCAGGACGGGCTGGAGCCGATCGCCGAGGGGCGTTTCGTCGTCCATACCAGCGCGCATCCCGTCGCCGCCCCCGACGGCGGTCGCGCCTTCCTGATCGAGGCCGGGCAGGCGTTCGGCACCGGGCATCACGCGACCACGTCCGGGTGTCTCGCGATGCTCGATCGCGTTGCGGAGCAGTCGTTTGAGCGAATCATCGACATCGGCACGGGAACCGGGCTGCTCGCTTTCGCCGCGCAACATTTGTGGCCGACAGCGGAAATCGTCGCGACCGACATCGACCCGCGCGCGATCGTCGTCACGCGCGAGAATGCCGAGCTCAACGCGATCCATGGCATCGCGCTGATCGTCGCCGACGGTGCGCTCGATGACACGATCACCGCGCGCGCGCCGTATGATCTGGTGATCGCCAACATCCTGGCGGGCCCGCTCGTCTCGATGGCGCCCGAGCTTGCCGCGATCGCCGCGCCCGGCGCGACGATCGTGCTGGCGGGCTTGCTCGACACGCAACGCGCCGACGTCGTCGCGGCGTTTGCCGGCTGCGGTTGCACGCTGGCGGAGACCGATCGCCGCGGCGATTGGACGATCCTGCGCCTGACCGCGGGGCGGACGCGCTATGTGCCGACCAAGCCGATCGATCCGAAGGGGCGCGATGGCTGGGCGCTCGACCTCTAGCGCGGCGCGCGCGCCGCGCATCGGGCCGTGGCTGGGGGCGATGGCGCTGATCGCGCTGCTGCCGTTCGCGGCCGCGCGAATCCCGTCGATGACCGACTGGGCGGGGCATGTCGGGCGCTATCACGTGATGCTGGCGCAAGGACGTTCGCCGCTGCTCGAGCGGTTCTACGCGTTCGACTGGCATCTGGTCGGCAATCTCGGGGTCGATCTGCTCGTCTGGTGGATCGGCCCGTGGCTCGGCGTCGAGCGCGCCGCCTGGGTCATCGCCGCGTTGCTGCCGGTGCTGACGATCGCGGGGATCGCGGCGGTCGCACGCGCGGCTTATGGGCGCGTCGGGCCCGGCGCGGTGATCGCCGGATGCTTCGTGTTCGGCAATGCGATGCTGTTCGGCTTCCTCAATTTCTGCCTCGCCCAGGCGCTCGCGTTGCTCGCGTTCGCCGCCTGGATCGCGCTGCGCGAGCGTCGCTGGTGGGTGCATCTCGCGCTGCTCGCGCCGATGGCGGTGGTCGTGTGGCTCGCGCATACGATGGGATGGGGCGTGCTCGTCCTGTTCGCGATCGGCTTCGAACTCGAGCGGTTGTGGCGTCGGCGCGGGGCGCTGCTGCCTGCGCTCGGCGACGCCGCGCTGCATGGGCTGGCGCTGGCGCCGCCGCTCGTGCTGACCCTGCTGTGGCGCAGCGGCGGCGCGGGGGCGTCGTTCGGCTATGGCGCCGACCTGCTCCAGCGCAAGCTGATGAACTGGGTCGTCGTGCTGCGCGGCGGATCGCCGTTGCTCGATATCGGCAGCGTGCTGTTGCTCGGCGCGCTCGTCGTGCTGCTCGCGTGGCGCGGAAAATGGCGAGTCGACTGGCGAATCGGCAATGGCGCGGTGCTGCTCGTGCTGGCGTGCCTGCTGATGCCCTCGACGGTGTTCAACAGCTGGGGCGCCGACGAACGGCTCGCGCCGCTCGCCCTGCTGGTCGCGGCGCTCGCGCTGCGCTGGTGCGGGAGCGCGGTGGGGGCAAGCCGCGTAGCCCTGTTCGCGACGCTGCTGTTCGCGCTGCGGATAGGCGCGATCGCCTGGTCATGGCACGCACTCGATGCGCAATATCGCTCCAACCTCGCCGCGCTCGATCATGTCCCGCGCGGCGGCCGGATCGAGGCGATGGTGCTGACCAACGGCTGCCACGCCGGCTGGCGCAAGACGGCGTATCCGCATCTGCCCGCGCTCGCGATCGTGCGCCGCGACGCCTTCGTCAACGCCGAATGGCCGATCGTCGGCGCGCCCTTGCTCCGCGTCACCTATCCGGTGCCCGATGCGCTGCGCTACGATCCGTCGCAGATGATCGACGCGTTCGATTGCGCCGGGCGGCCGAAGACCGCGGCGATCACCGCGCGGCTCGCTATGCTCACCCCGCGGATGTTCGACTTCGTCTGGATGCTCGACACGCATGGCCGGACCGATCTGTGGCCGGGCCACGCGCCGCTCTATCGCGATGCGAGCAGCGCGCTCTACCCGATGCGCTGAGGCTATTCCTCGGTGCGGATCAGCACCGCTTCGCCGATCATCAGAAACAGCAGGAACGGCGCCCAGGCGGCGAGGAATGGCGGATAGGCGCCGAGATTGCCCATCGCCAGCGCGAAATTGTCGGCGACGAAGTAGAAGAAACCGAGCATCATCCCGATCACCGCGCGGACGAACAGCTTGCCCGAGCGCGCCAGCCCGAACGCCGCGACCGCACCGAGCAGCGGCATAAGCATCGACGACAGCGGGCCGGACAATTTGTGCCACATCGCGCCTTCGAGCGCCTTGGTCGGGCGCCCGCCGGCCTTGAGATCGGCGATTGCGGCGTGCAGCCCGCCGAACGACAGGCCGTTGGCGTCGACCGATGCGAGCGTGAACTGGTCGGGCCGAACGTCGCGGCCGATCACGACCGAGGCAAGGTGGGTGAGCTTGCCAGTGGCGACGTCGAAGCGCGTCGCCGGGCCGATCCGCCAGCCGCCGGGATCGCGCACGCCGGTCTTGGCCGAGACGATCGCGATCAGGCTGCCGCCCTCGCGGTCGAACAATGTGATCCCGCCGAGCTTGGCGGCGTCGCCGTGCCCGCGCACTTGCTCGACCTGGATGAGATCGTCGCCGTCGCGGACCCAGACATTGGCGCGGTCGCCGCGGTCGATCGGCATCGGGCCGTAATCGACCTTCTGCCACTGGTTGAGCGTCGCGGTGGCGCGGCTGACGATGCGGTCGTTGAAGCTGAACGAGATGATCGCGACGCCGAGGCTCGCGACGAGCAGGGGCGCGAGGATCTGGTGCGCCGACAGGCCCGAGGCTTTCAGCGCGATGACTTCGCTGTTCTGGTTGAGCGTCGATAGCGTGATGATCGTGCCAAGCAGCACCGAGAAGGGCAGGAAGGTCGCGATGATCTCGGGAATGCGCAGCGTCAGATAGCGCGTGATCTCGGCCTGGCCATTGCCGGCATAGGCGAGGATGTGGCCGCTCTCGCTCAGCAGATCGAGCGCCTGGAGCACGAGCACGAACATCGCCAGCACCGCGAAGGTGCGGATCAGGAACATCTTGCCCATGTAGAGCGACACGGTGCGCGAGGGGAACAGCTCGAACGAGATCATGCCTTGGCGACCTTGTCACGACGACCGGGGAGCAGCTTGCGCACCGATTTCGCGAGCTTGGAGAAAACGCGCTCGAGCGCGCCGATCGGTTGGCCGCCGGGGACATAGGCGATCGTGTAGAACATCCACAGCGTCAGCCCGGCGAACACCGTGAACGGGATCCAGATCGCCATCACCGGATCGATCTTGCCAAGCCCGCCGACCGCCTGCGCATATTCGTTCACCTTGTGATAGGCGACGATCATGATGATCGCGAGGAACACGCCGAGCGCCGAGGTCGAGCGTTTCGGCGGAATACCGAGCGCGAGCGCGAGCAGCGGGAGCAGCAGAATCGACAGCACTTCGGCGGTGCGGAAGTGGAACGCCGCGCGGCTGGTATCGCGCAGTTCCTTGTCGGCGCGGCGGTCGCTGCCGATGCGCGCGAGCTCGGGCAGCGTGCGTTCGAGATTCTCGCCGCCGCGGACGCGGAAATTCTCGGTCTTGGGCAGCGGGATCGGCAAATCGTTGCTGCTGAAGCGCAGCACGCGCGGCGTGGCCACCTTGGCCTCGGTGCGCACCAGCGTGCCGTTGGTCAGGCGGAAGATGATCTCGTCGGGATTGTCGGTCGCGAAGAACTGGCCGCTCTCGGCGGTCACCGCGATCGAGCCGCCCTTATTGTCATCCTTGCGCAGGAAGATGCCCGACAGGCGGCGGCCATTGTCGTGGCTCTGCTCGATCCTGAGCGTCATGCCGTTGCCGAAATGGGTAAATTCGCCGACCTTGATCGACGCGCCGAGCGCGCCGGTGCGCAGCTCGAAGCGCAGCTTCTCGTAATTGTAGCGCGCGTCGGGCTGGACGAAGCCGACGATCGCGAAGTTCAGCAGGCACAGCGCGACCGCGTACATATAGGGCACGCGCAGCATCCGCGGATAGCTCATCCCGACCGCGCGCATCACGTCGAGCTCGGACGAGGTGGCGAGCTTGCGGAAGGCGAGCAGCGTGCCGAGCAGCAGCCCGACCGGAATGCCGAGCCCGAAATATTCGGGAAGCAAATTGGCGAGCATCCGCCACACCACGCTGACCGGCCCGCCCTCGGTCGCGACGAAATCGAACAGCCGCAACATGCGGTCGAGCACCAGCAGCATCGCGAAGATGACCAGCGTCGAGAAGAGCGGCACTGCGATCAATCGCGCGAGATAGCGGTCGATGGATTTCATGAGCAGGCGCGAAGGGCTTTGCGTCGAAGGGAAGGGAACACCCGCATCTCGCGGCTATATCGAGGCGCAGCGGCCGCGTCAGCTACCAAATCACTCGGCCGCGATGCGATCGAGCGCCGCCGCCGGACGTGCGGCGATCGCGGCGGCGACGGCGCGTTCGAGCGCGACGAGCGTGAAGGGCTTGCGCAGGACGTGGTGGCCGCCAAACTCGGCCTCGCCGCCCGCCTCGCCGGCGTAACCGGTGACGAACAGGATCGCGAGCGCGGGGTGACGCGGCAGCAGGGCCGCGACCATTTCGGGGCCGGTCTGCCCGGGCATCAGCACGTCGGAGACGAGCAGGTCGACATGCCCGGCCTGCGCGAGCATGCCCGGCGCGGCGAGCGGATCGTCGCACGCGACCGGGCGGTGCCCGAGTTCGCTCAGCGCGCCCATCGTCGCCGCCAGCACGCGCGGATCGTCCTCGACCACCAGGATGTCGAGCGCGGACTGTTCGACCGGGGTGTCGGGCATGGCCGGCGTGAGCGGCGCGGCGACCGGGGCGGCGTTGTGGCGCGGCAGGTACATCGTCACGACCGTCCCCTGGCCGACGACCGATTCGAGCCCGACTTGGCCATCGGCCTGGCGGACGAAGGCGAACACCTGGCTCAAGCCCAGCCCGGTGCCCTTGCCGGCGGGCTTGGTCGTGAAGAACGGCTCGAACACGCGTTCGAGCAGGTCGGCGTTCATCCCGCAGCCGGTATCGGCGACGCTCAACGCGACATAGTCGCCGGCATGGCACGTGCCGATCGCGCCTTCGGCGAGCGTCACGCCGGCCGCGGTAATCGTCAGCTTGCCGCGTCCGTTCATCGCGTCGCGCGCATTGACCGCGAGGTTGAGCACGGCGTTCTCGAGCTGGTGGCGATCCGAGCGCACCAGCCACGCGGCGTCCTGGGCGGCATCGACGACCACCGAGACGCCGTCGCCAAGCGTGCGATCGAGCAGATCCGACATGCCGCGGACCAGCGCGACCGGCTCGATCGGCTCGGTCCGCAATGCCTCCTCGCGCGAAAAAGCGAGCAACTGCCGCGTCAGCGCAGCGGCGCGGTTGGCGCCTTCGGTGGCATTGTCGATGTGGCGCTGCGCGGCGATCGGATCGGTGCCGAGCTGGCGCTTGGCGAGTTCCAGACCGCCGAGCACCACCGCGAGCATATTGTTGAAATCGTGCGCGATGCCGCCGGTGAGCTGCCCGACCGCCTCCATCTTCTGGACCTGCCGCAGCTTGCTCTCCTGTGCGAGCAGCACTGCGGACGCACGTTCCACCGCCGCCTCGAGCTCGATCGCGCGGTCGCGCTCGGCATCGGCTTCGGCGCGCGCGACGGCGCGCTCGCCAAGCGCGGTGACGGTCAGCCACCCCAGCGCCACCGCGCCGACCAGCAGCAGGATCCCGAGCACCGACAGCGTACTGGCGAGCCCGCTCGAGCGCGCAACCGAGCGCATCGCGTCGCCGGTGCGATTGGCAAGCAGCGCGCGCTCCTGCGTGCCGATCTTGTCGAGCAGATCGTCGATCTCGGTCAGCGAGGCCGACTGGCGCGCCTTGTAATAAAGCGGGATCGCCTGGCTGTTGCGCTTGTAGAAGGTGTTGAGCGCGATCGTCGACAGCTCGGCGCCGCGCGCATCGAAGGCGCGGCGGAGCGGGACCAGCAGCGCCTGCTGCTCGCGATTGTCACGCGTGATCTGGTCGAGCCGGGCGAGCTGCTGTCCGGCCAGTTGCCAGTCGGCCGAATAGGTCTGGCCGAGATTGGTATCGGCGCTGATGACGTAGCGCCCGAGCGACGCCTCGGCGCGCGCGATCGTCCCCGACAGGTTGGCCGAAAGGATCATGACCTCATAGCTGTGCGTCTGCAGCTTGAGCGCGCGGTCGCGCTGGCGGTTGGCCTCGCCGAGCGTCAGGATCAGCGCGACGAGCACGACCACGCCGAGCGCCGCCACCACGACCAGCGTGATGGTGCGCCAGATCGACCGTGACGGGTCGTCGTCGCTCGCTTCGCCCGCTGTCCCGCTCATCGGATCAGTCTAACCTATGGCAAGACTCGTTGATAGGCTCAGGGCGCGCTTCAGCCGATCACGCCCAGGGTTCGGCCCGCTGCCTCGAACATCTTGAGCACGCTGGCGATCTGGGCCGGGGTATGTTCGGCGCAGAGCGAGCAGCGCAGCAGGAAGGTGCCGGCGGGAGTCGCCGGAGGCCGCGCCATGTTGACGTAGAGTCCGCCGTCGAGCAGCGCCTGCCACATCGCGACCGCGCGTTCCTGATCGTCGAGGATGATCGCGATGATCGCGCTGTCGGGGTTTTCGGTCCCGAGCTTGAAGCCGAGCGCCTTGAGGCCACCGTGGAGCGAGCGGGCATTGTCCCAGAGCTGGGCGCGCTTCTTGTGTGCGTGCTTCAATTTGCGGATCGAGGTCGCCGCGGTCGCGACGACCGACGGCGGCAGCGATGCGGTGAAGATGTAGGGGCGGCACGCCAGGCGGATCGCCTCGAACTTGGGGTGGTTCGATACGCAGAAGCCGCCGACCGTGCCGACCGACTTGGAGAAGGTGCCGATGATGAAGTCGACATCGGCTTCGCAGCCCTGATCCTCATACACACCGCGGCCGTTGGGGCCGTAGAACCCCATCGAATGCGCTTCGTCGCTGAGCACCATCGCGCCGTGCTTCTTGGCGACCGCGACCATCTCCTTGAGCGGCGCGATGTCGCCGAGCATCGAATAGACGCCTTCGAGGATGACGAGCTTGCCGGCGTCCTTGGGCAGACGGCCGAGGCGCTTGTCGAGATCGGCGACGTCGTTGTGGCGGAAGCGGACGATCTCGGCATTGCCCTGCTTGCAGCCGTCATAGATCGAGGCATGGCTGTCGGCGTCGAGGATGACATATTCGCCCTTGCCGGCGAGCGTCGAGATCATCCCGAGATTGGCCATGTAGCCGGTCGAAAAGACGATCGCGCCCGACACGTCGTAGAAATCGCGCAGCGCGTCCTCGACCTCGATATGGTCGCGGAAGGTGCCGTTGAGCATCCGGCTGCCGTTGGTGCCCGAACCGAACTGGTCGAGCGCGTCCTTGCCAGCCTGGATCACGTCGGCGTCGAAGGTCATGCCCATATAATTGTAGGTGCCGAGCAGGATCGTGTCGCGGCCGGCGATCACCGCCTCGGTCGGCGACTTCACCTGCTCCATCACGATCGCGAACGGATCGGTGACGCCGGTGTCGATCAGCGCCTGGCGTTCGGCGATCAGCGCGTCGAACTTCGACATCAGGTCGTGCTCGGGGGCGACCGCGACGGGGTCGGCGGGGAGCTTTTCGGTGACGAGGCCGGCATCGCTCATCGGATCAACCCTTCAGCTTGGCGACGGCGTCGACGAGCTGGCCGACGGTCTCGATCTCGGCCTGCATGTTCATCGTGATGATGATGTCGAATTCGTCCTCGATCGCGGCGACGAAATCCATGACCGTCAGGCTGTCCCATTCGAGATCGCCCTGGAAGGTCGTCGCGTCGCTCAGCGTCACGCCCTTTTTGTTGAAGGGTTCGATCTGTGCCGTGACGGTGTCGTAAATGGCCTGGCGGTCGCTCATGGTCGGTCCTTGATCACTCTTGTCGTCGATGCCGCATAAATGCGGCAGCTTTGTAGCACGCCTATAGCAAGCCGTTCGCGCGATACCATGCCACCGTCTCGGCAAAGCCGGTCGCGGTATCGACCTTCGGGCGCCACAAAGCGGGATCGGGGCGTTTGGCGGGATCGGCGACCCAGTCGGGATGCGAGAGATAGCCGACACGGTCGGCAGTCAGCTTTGAACCCGTGCCGCGAAATGCGTGATCGAGCTTCGCGCCGAGCGTCAGCACGGCCTTGGGCAAGGCGATCGGGATGACGCTACGGCGTCCGGCAGCCGTGCCCATCGCACGCACCATTTCGGCGTGGCTCCAGCCACCCGGGCGGCCGTCGTCGGGTTCGATGATCAATCGCTGGGTTGCATGCGTGGCGAGCACGATCAGCAGATCGGCGACATCATCGGCTGCAATTATCGATGCGCGACCGCCGGGGGGGAGCAATGCAATGCCGCGCGACGCCATGCGGAACAGATCGCGCATCTCCATATCGCCCGGGCCGTAGATCGCGGGCGGACGGACGACGACCCAGTCGAGTAGCGATTCTGCGAGGACGCGTTCCGATTCGGCTTTCGACCAGCCATAGTTGGACAGCAACGGTTCGCGCCCGGCGATCGAGGAGACGTGGACGAAGCGGCGCACGCCGGCGCGCGTGGCAGCGTCGATCATCGCTTGCGTGCCGGCGATGTTGCCCGAGGCAAAGCCCGCGCGATCGGGCGCGTTGACGACGCCTGCGATGTGGACGACCGCGTCCGCCCCCATCACGAGGCGGTCGAGCGCGTCATGTGTGGCGAGCGCGCCTTCGATCCAGGTCACGCCGGCGCGCGGCGGTTGCGGGCGGCGGGTGAGCGCGCGGACGTCATGCCCCGCGGCGAGCGCGAGCGTGATCGCGTGCGACCCGACGAAGCCGGTGCCGCCGGTGATGGCGAGGACGGTCATGGATTGGGTTCCTTCGTGCCGCGAGCGGGTAGGGCGGTGCGCGTCACAGCAGCGCCATGTGATTGCGATGGATCAGCGCCGCGCGTGGCGCGTAGCCGAGGATCGCGGCATGGTCGGCGCTGCGCTTGCCGGTGATCGCGGCGGCGTCGGCCATGTCGTATTCGCTCAGGCCCCGCGCCAGCGTGCGGCCGTCGGGGCCGATCACGGCGACCAGATCGCCGCGCGCGAAGCCGCCCGACACCGTCGTCGCGCCAGCGGCGAGCAGGCTCTTGCCGCTGGTCAGCGCGGCGACCGCACCCGCGTCGATCACGATTTCGCCCTTGGCGGTAAGGCCTCCGGCGAGCCACGCCTTGCGCGCTGGCGCGGTTTTCTCGGCGACGAACACCGTGCCGCGCGCGGTTGCATCATAGGCGGCGAGGGGATGGTCGGAATGCCCCGATACGATCGCCAGATGCGCCCCCGCCGCGGTCGCGATCCGCGCGGCGGCGATCTTCGAGACCATCCCGCCAGAGCCCATTCCCGAGTTCGAGCCACCATCGGCCATCGCCTCGATCCGCGCATCGATCCGCTCGACGCGGGGGATCAGCGTGGCGTTCGGATTGGTGTTGGGGTTGGCATCGTACAGCCCGTCGATGTCCGAAAGCAGGATCACACCCTGTGCGCCCGCGGCCTGCGCGACGCGCGCGGCGAGCCGGTCATTGTCGCCAAAACGGATCTCGGCGGTGGCGACGCTGTCATTCTCGTTGATCACTGGCACGACGCCGAGCGACAGCAGCCGCCCGAGCGTCGCCGAGGCATTGAGATAACGCCTGCGATCCTCGAGATCGTCGAGCGTGACGAGCATCTGCGCAGCGGTCAGCCCTTCGGCGCCGAGCAGTTCCGCCCAGACCTGCGACAATGCGATCTGGCCGGTCGCGGCGGCGGCCTGCGCGTCTTCGAGGCTCGCGCGGCCGCCCTTGGGGAGCTTCAGGCGCCGCGCGCCGAGCGCGATCGCGCCCGAGGACACGACGGCGATCTCCTGCCCGGCGCGGGCACGCGCGGCAATATCGGCGACGAGGCTCGCCAGCCACGCGCGCCGCACCGTGCCGTCGGGCGCGACGAGCAGCGACGAACCGACTTTTACGATCAAGCGCGGGGCCGAGGCGGGGGAGAAGGCGGACATCGCGCTTGCGTTAGCGCGTGGCGCTGCGCGCGTCACCGTTAGTCGTGCGCGAAAATCTCGGCATGGGGGATTGTCAGGTCGAGCGCCGGGATCGGAATGCCGCGTTCGCCCGAAAACATCTGGTCGAACCAACCCGTGTCGGTCCGCTCGATCGTGCGACACATTTCGTTCGACGTATCGACGAAGGCGATCGTCCTGATGCTCGGTATCGCCCGATATTCCTCGAGCTTCGTGCCCTGATCGAACATCGCGGTGGCTGGCGAGAGGATTTCGATCACGACCGTCGGATTGTCGAGCAATCTGGCTTGGGTCAGCACATCGCGCGGCGGCTGATCGCAATAGATGCTGATATCGGGATAGCGAATATCGGTCTCGCTGATCCGCATCGCCATGTCCGGGCCATACGGGCGGCAGCGCGTGCCGCGCAATCTGGTGCGAAGCCACGTCAGGATATTCAACTGCGCCCACGCGTGCGGCTCGGTGCCGCCCGCCATCATGTAGATGACGCCGCGATGCAGTTCGAATCGCTTGTCGGTGCCGAAATCCATTTCGAGGAATTCGTCGGCGGTGATCGGGCGATAGACGGGATCGTGTCGCATCCCGCGAGACTATCATCTCGCGGGGACGGCACCAAGGACGATCCCCTAAACCGGCGACCATTCCCCCGGCGAATCATCGTCGCGCGCCGGCGCGCCTTCGGGCGGGCCGATTTCCTCGATCAGCCGCTCGACCACCGCCTCGATTCCCGTGCCGCCCGCGCCCGACATCGGCAGCACGTCGGCCTTGCTCGCGCGCTTCAATTTCGTGACGAGCTTCTTGACCTCGGCCGGTTCCAACGCGTCGATCTTGTTGAGCCCGATCACCTGCGGCTTATCCACAAGCCCCGCGCCGTACGCGTCGAGTTCTCCACGGACGATCCGGTAGTTACCCACAGGGTCGTCCTCGGTCGCATCGACCAAATGGAGCAGCACCTTGCAGCGCTCGATATGCCCGAGGAAGCGATCGCCGATCCCCGCGCCATCGGCCGCGCCTTCGATCAGGCCGGGAATGTCGGCGATCACGAATTCGCGATTGTGGCGGCTCACCACGCCCAATTGCGGGCGCACGGTGGTGAAGGGATAGGCGCCAACCTTGGCCTGCGCGTTGGTCACGGCGTTGATGAAGGTCGACTTGCCCGCATTCGGCAGCCCGACAAGGCCCGCGTCGGCGAGCAGCTTCAACCGCAGCCAGATCCACATCTCTTCATACGGCCAGCCGGTGCCGTGCTGGCGCGGCGCGCGGTTGGTCGAGGTCTTATAGGTCGCGTTGCCGCGCCCACCATCGCCGCCGCGCAGGAACACGACGCGCTCGCCCGGCACGGTGAAGTCGGCGAGCACCTCTTCCTTGTCCTCGGACAGCACTTGCGTGCCGACGGGAACGCGGATGATCAGATCGTCCCCGCCCGCGCCGGTGCGGTTCGAGCCCGACCCGCCGTGCCCACGCGGCGCGCGGAAATGCTGGGTGTAGCGGAAGTCGATCAGCGTGTTGAGACCGGGCACCGCCTCGAAGATGATGTCGCCGCCCTTGCCGCCATTGCCGCCGTCGGGGCCGCCATATTCCATGAACTTTTCGCGGCGGAAGCTGACGGCGCCCTGGCCACCCGCGCCCGACCGGACGAAGATCTTTGCTTGGTCTAGAAAATGCATCGGCGGCGCATAGCCGAAGATGCGATTTTTAGCCAGTCGCTGCGGGAAGCTGCACGCGCGCCGAGATAAGCTGTTCAAGCGCGAGCTCGCGCGCCGTGCCGAGCGGCAGGCCGAGCGCCTTCGCCATCGGTCCGCCGAGCAGCGAATCACCGAGCGCCATCAGCACCAGTTGCAGCGTTTCCTCATGGATCGGCTTGCCGCCGACCATGTCGGGATCGGCGGCGAGATCATCGACCAGCCGGTGAATCGCTTCGAGGATCGGGTCGAGCGCATCCTCGTTGCCGGTCAGGATCATCCAGCTCGCCATCGCGCCCGCGCCTTGCGCGAAGGCGTCGAAGGTCATGTCGACGACGACGCGCGGATCCTGCTCGCCCGCCCGTGCGCGTTTGGCGGCGGCGCCGATCTGCGCGGTGATCGTATCGGCGAGGTGGGTGATCAGCGCCTTCTGCAGATCCGCCGCCGAGCCGAAATGGTGCAGCAGATTGGCATGCGTCCGCCCGATTCGCGCAGCGACGGCCTTCAGCGTGACAGCTTGCGGACCTTGTTCGACCAGCAGCGCGCGGGCGGCTTCGATCGCGGCATCACGCGATTCTTCGGGACTGAGACGTTTGCGGACTATTGACACTGATGTAAGTAACGCTTAATTCGAGGGCTCGTTCTCTTGCTGTTTGGAGGTTTTCGTGGCGAAAGCAACCAGTCCCGCCGATCTCACCATCACCCCGCGCGACTTGCGCTTCGGCCGCGGCGTAAAGATGCGGCGGTGGTGGCTCAACGACGATCCGTTCGCGACGGCTTTCTACAACGCCTTGTCGGTGACCTTTCCGAAGGGCGAGGGGTTCTTCGTCGACAGCGTCCGCAATTTTCGCGAGGGCACGCCGCCGCGGCTTCACGGCGAGATCCAGGCCTTCATCAAGCAGGAAGTGATCCACACCCGCGAGCATGTCGCGTTCAACCGCCATGTCACCGACCAGGGCTATGACACCAAGCTGCTCGATCAGCATATCGACCAGGCGCTCGCGCTGACCAAGGGCCGTCCGCCGATCGCGAGCCTGGCCGCGACGATGGCGCTCGAGCATTTCACCGCGATGCTGGCGCACGAGCTGATCGCCGATCCGCGCCACCTTGCGGGCGGGGACGAGCAGGCCGCGGCCTTGTGGCGCTGGCACGCCGCCGAGGAGATCGAGCATAAGGGCGTCGCCTACGACACCTGGCTGCATGCGACGCGCGCGTGGAGCCGCGGCAAGCGCTGGAAGATCAAGGCGCTGGTGATGATCGGCACGACGCAGAAGTTCTTCGCCGGACGTTACAAGGGCATGCTCGAACTGCTGCGGCAGGACGGCATCACCGGCTGGCGCGCGCATCGCGGCATCCTGTGGTACGCGCTTGGCAAGCCCGGCATGGCGCGGAAAATCCTCGGCGCTTGGATCGCGTTCTTCCTGCCCGGCTTCCATCCGTGGAACCATGACGACCGCAAGCTGATCGCGCTCGCCGAGAGCGATTACGCCGCTGCAATCCTGCCGCGCGCGGCGGTCGCGGCCTGACCCCACCCCCGTCATGCCGGGCTTGTCCCGGCATCCACCGCGCCGCGCGGTCTGCGGCCAATGCTCTTGCACGACGGTGGACCCCGGCACGAGGCCGGGGTGACGGTTGGTATCAGGCCGCCAGGCTAAAAACCGAGCTTCGCGCCTCTTCGACGAAATCCAGGTCGAGCGTCACGCACGGCGCCACGGCGTCGCGGGCGACGCTGTGGAGCATCGCTTCCCCGGTCGGACGGAAGCCCAGCTTCGCCAGCACCTTGCCCGAGGCGGGGTTGTCGACGAAGTGGCTCGAGCGCAACCGCGCCAGCCCCATCGCGTGGCGGGCGATACCGAGCATCGCCTTGCCCGCCTCGGTCGCATATCCACGCCCACGCGCGCTCGGCGTCAGCCAATAGCCGAGTTCATGCGCGTCATCCGCGTCGCGTTGCAGAATCGAGATACCGCCGACCAGCTCGGGATAGGCATAGTCGTGGCTGAGGATCACGCAATTGACCTCGGCCGCGTTCGCCGGACGCGCGAGCCACGCCTCGGCGTCGGCCTGCGTGTACGGCCAGGGTAGCCGCGACAGCATGCAGGCCACGTCGTAATGCGCGATCGCGCGCGTCAATGCGGGGGCGTCCTCCGGCCAGCCGGGCCGCAGCATCAATCTCGGGGTCCGAGCGAACATCGATACTCTCCTCGTCGCCGCCCTTTGCCCGTCTTGCGTGACGAACGAAGGACAATGGGTGGGGAGGGAGCATGAAAAAAGGGAGCCGGGGCGACCCGTCTCCCTTGTTCGGTCCGCTTGCGCGGTCCCGGGTCGCCCTGGTGGGCAACCCGTCCGGTTACCCGATGTTATTCGGCGGCAATCGCTTGCGGCATCTCTACCGAGCAGAATTTGCGACCGAGCTTGCCCTGGTGGAAGGTCACGCGACCTTCGGTCAGAGCGAACAGGGTGTGGTCCTTGCCGATGCCGACATTGACGCCCGGGTAGAATTTGGTGCCGCGCTGACGCACGAGAATGTTGCCCGGAATGACGGCTTCGCCACCGAACTTCTTGACGCCGAGGCGACGGCCTGCCGAATCGCGACCGTTGCGCGAAGAGCCGCCTGCTTTCTTATGTGCCATCTGGGATTACTCCTTACGCCTGAGCGGCCGACGCTTCGGGCGCGGCTGCTTCGGTGGACTTCTTGTCGGCTGCCTTATGGTCGCCGATCGCGGTGATGCGCAGGATCGTGTGACGCTGGCGATGGCCGTTCTTGCGACGATAGTTGTGGCGACGACGCTTCTTGAAGACGATGACCTTGTCGGCCTTCGCCTGCGCGATGATCTCGGCGGTGACCGTCAGGCCCTCGAGCGATGCCATCTCCGAGCCTTCGCCCGCGAGCAGAATGTCCCCGAGCGTAATCGACGCCCCAGCTTCGCCGTCGAGCTTCTCGACGACGATCTTGTCTCCGGCGGCAACGCGATACTGCTTGCCGCCTGTGCGCACGATTGCGAACATGGCCCTCATCACTTTCAAAAATACCTGTGCCCCACGCACGGCACGCCGAGCGCGGGAAAGAAGCGCCAGCTATGCGAGAAGGCGCGCGCTGTCAACCGCCGAGGTGCGTCGCTTGCATCGCAAAACCGTTGCACAAACGCAATAGTAGGGCCGCAATCGCCCTAATCTTTGCCCGTTCGTAGCCGAACGTGAACTTTATGTTGCATCGCCATACGACCTGTGGCGCAATCCGATTCGGAACAGATGTGGCGAAGATGATTCCGGCGAATGTACGTCGTCGGTGAGTCTTCAGCAGCGCGACGGGTCCAAACGCAGGAAGCGGCACAGATGTTCTTGTGCTCGCAATAAGATGTGCGTGTCAGATGTTTGGCAAAAATCTGGAAATGCCGAGCTTTGCGGCAGGGGGAACTGCGTCCGTTCGACAGGAACGGCGCATGCGACGGGAGCGAGTTACCGAAACCTACCGAACCTTGGGGGATTAGCCGTGATTTTCAGACAGTCCATTTCCACGCTGGCGCTTATTGCCGGCCTGGGCGCTTCGCCTGCCATTGCCGCACCCATCGCCGCGCCCGCGCCCGCGCCCGCAGCGCCCGGCGTCGCACCCGATGCGGCGGAACCGCAGGAACCGCAGGAACCGCCGAGCGACATCGTCGTGATCGGCACGCGCCGGACCGACCGCACGCTCACCAATTCGGCCTCGCCGATCGACGTGATCAGCGCGAGCGAACTCAATGCGCAACCCGCCGCCAACATGCTCGACGCGGTCAAGAATATCGTCCCGTCTTTCTATGTCGGGCAGAACACGATCTCGGACGCCTCGACCTTCGTCCGCTCGCCCTCGCTGCGCGGGCTGCCCGGCGACGAGATCCTCGTGATGCTCAACGGCAAGCGCTACAACCGGTCGGCGCTGGTGCAGGTCTATGGCGGCTCCGATTCGGGGCTGTCGTTCGGGTCGCAGGGCGCCGACATCTCGGCGATTCCGGCGCTGGCGATCGGCAGCCTGCAGGTGCTGCGCGAGGGCGCGACCGCGCAATATGGCTCGGACGCGATCGGCGGGGTGCTCAATTACGGCCTGAAGGAGAAGTCCGGGCTCGAGTTGGTCGCGCGCTACGGCCAATATTATGAGAATGGAGACGGAAAGAGCGTCCAGGTCGCGGGCAATGTCGGCGTCGGGATCGGCGACATCGGCTTCATCAACGTCACCGGCGAATATGACGATGACGGCCAGACCAGTCGCGGCGCGACTCGCCCCGCCGCCGCCAATTTCGCCGCGGCCTTCCCGGCGCTCGCGTCGCAAATCCCCAACTATCCGGGGCCGGCGCAAATCTGGGGATCGTCGCCGTCCCACGGCTATAAAGGCGTGGTCAACGCGGCGATCGACGTCACCGACAGCAGCAAACTCTACCTCTTCGTCAATTACGCGCACAGCCGCGCGGTCGAGAGCTTCAACTACCGCCCGTCGGTCGGGAGCACCGCGGTCGACACCGCCGGCGTCACGCGCACGCTCGGCGCGAACGGATCGTTCAACCCGATCTATCTGACCGCCTGCCCGACCGGCAACGCGACCTGCCCCGCGGGCGGCTTCGTCCGCGACACCAACACTTTCACCTTCAAGTCGATCTATCCGGCGGGCTTCACCCCGCAATTCGTCGGCGTGACCGAGGAGCTGTACGGCACGCTCGGCTATAAGGGGAAGTTCGCCAACGGGCTGACCTATGACCTGTCGGGCTCGCTCAGCCGCAACACGCTCGACCTGTCGATGTACCAGTCGCTCAACGCGTCCTACGGCCCGCAGTCGCAGACCGCCTTCAAGTTCGGCAAGATCACGCAGGAAGAGGCCGACGCCAATCTCGATCTGAGCTATCCGCTCGAGGTCGGCCTGGCGAGCCCGCTGACGCTCGCGGCGGGCGGCGAATTCCGCAAGGAGACGTACAAGCTCGTCGCGGGCGACGTGCAGTCGTATGGCGCGGGGCCGTATGGCACGCAACCGCTGTACGATCTCGTCTCGCCCGGCGTCTATCGCCGCGCGCTCAACGGCACCACGCCGGTCAGCGCGTCGCAATCTCCCGGCGCGAGCGGCTATGGCGGCACCAGCCCGGCGGCGGCGGGGTCGTGGAGCCAGAGCAGCTATGCGCTATACGGCGCGATCGAGACCGACATCACCAAGGCGCTGAGCGTCGGAGTTGCCGGCCGCTACGAGCATTACAACACCTTCGGCGGCTCGCTCGTCGGCAAGTTCAATGCGATCTACCGGATCTCGGACGCGTTCTCGGTCCGCGGCACCGTCGGCAGCGGGTTCCATGCGCCGTCGCCGGGCCAGTCGCACGATTCGATCCTCACCACCTCGTTCAACAACGGCAACCAGGTGCAGACCGGCACCTATCCGGTCGACACCGCGATCTCCAAATTCTACGGCGCGGTGCCGCTGACGCCCGAGACCTCGACCAATTACGGGCTGGGTTTCATCGTCAAGCCGGTCCGCGCGCTGACGCTGACGGTCGATGGTTACCGGATCGATGTCGACAACCGAATCGGCATCTCGCAGACCTTCAACGTGACCGCGGCGAATCTCGCGGCGCAGCCCGCGCTGGCGGCGGTCGGGGTCGGCGGCGCGGTGACCTATTTCACCAACGGCTTCGATACGCGCACGCAAGGCGTCGATGTCGTCGGCACCTATCATACCAAGCTCAGCGGCGCCGAATTGAACTTCACGCTCGCCTATAACTACAACAAGAGCACGGTACGGCGCTTCAATCCCGGGGTGATCAGCGCAGCGCAGATCATCGACGTCCAGCATCTCGCGCCGAATCACCGCGCGATCTTCACGACCAACTGGACGCGCGGTCCGCTCAGCATCAATTTCCGCGAAAACTATTATAGCTGGTGGTCGAGCGCGGTCGATTACGGCGTCACCAGCCAGCATTTCGGCGCCAAGGCGACGACCGATCTCGATGTCAGCTATACCTTCGCCAAGCACTATACCGTCACCGTCGGCGGGACCAACATCCTCGACGAGCGGCCCGACAAGCTGACCTCGGCGTCGCAGGTGCTGTATCCGATAACGGGCAGCTCGGCCGACGGGCAGATCTATCCGCGCAACGGCGGGCCGTTCGGGTTCAACGGCGGCTTCTGGTATGCGCGGATCCGCGTGAAATATTGAGCGGGCGAGGGGATGCTCCCCCCGCCGTCACCCCGGCCTCGTGCCGGGGTCCACCGTGACCGCCCGCCAACGGCGGCATACCGCGCGGAACGGTAGACCCCGGCACGAGGCCGGGGTGACGGTTAGCGGGTGGTGCGCGTCAAATCTCAGTGGCGGTGTTCGCGCCGCAGCGGGTATTTCCCGTCCTCATATTCGCCGAACAGCCCCGAGATCGCGGGATGGTCGACCGGCTCGTCAAGATCGTCGGGCACCAGGTTCTGCTGGCTGACATAGGCGACGTAGCTCGACTCCATGTTCTCGGCGAGCAGGTGGTAGAAGGGCTGGTCCTTGCGCGGGCGGATGTTCTCCGGAATCGCGTCATACCATTCGTCGCTATTGGCAAACACCGGGTCGACATCGAACACCACGCCGCGGAAATCGAACATGCGGTGGCGCACGACGTCGCCGATCGCGAAGCGCGCATGGCTGATCGGCGCCAGCGGAATTTCGGCGGAGAAGGGCGGGGAGGTGATCGGGGTACGGTGCATGGGTCTAACTTAAGGCGTGTTCCGCGCTGCACAAGAGAATGCTGCGGCAAAGCCTTGCGCTCCCCGAACGACTGCGTTAGTGGCCCCCGCTCACCGACCGGTGCCGCTTCGTGGGTCTCCCTCACAGACGGCATCATATGACCTCGCGGAGAGGTGGCAGAGTGGTCGAATGTACCGCACTCGAAATGCGGCGTGCCCTCACGGGTACCGTGGGTTCGAATCCCACCCTCTCCGCCATTTCCTTATCTGCAAGACAAGGCTAAAGCCCGCCACATGGCATCCTACAAAGAACCTTCCTTCAAAGACCGCGCCGCCCTGTCGGCCGACGCCAAGCAGCGCGCCCTCGAGAAGTTGAAGGCCAAGCCGCCGGTCGACCCGGCCGTCGTCGCCGCGCGCGCCGCCGCGCGCGAGGCGAAGGAAGCCGCCGAAGCCAAGAAGCGCGAAGAGAAGAAGGCCGCGCTCGAACAGGCCCGGCTCGACAAGCTCGCCAAGGCCGCCGCCGCCGAGCAGGCGATCAAGGATGCCGAGCAGGCCGCGATCCAAGCCGAGATCGACAAGAAGGCGGCGCGCGACGCGCGGTACGCCGCGCGGAAGAGCCGCAAGTAAGCGCCGGTTGAACGTGATGCGCGCGCGCCTCCACCGGGGCGGAGCGGGGACGGCGATGCTTGCCAGCATCAGGAACGCTTTTTCTTAACCGACGTTACATTCCGGCGCGAACCCATCCGGGCGTACGCCGGAGGCAGCTTTGAAACAACGCGACGATTGGCACCTTACCGACGTACTCGAGTATGACCATGGCAGGGGCGATCCGTTCGCCGCCGCGGTCCGGGCCACCCGGATGCCGATGGTCATCACCGACCCGGCGCAGCCCGACAATCCGATCGTGTTCTGCAACGTCGCGTTTCAGACGCTGACGGGCTATGCGCGCGAAGAGATCATCGGGCGCAACTGTCGCTTCCTGCAGGGGCCCGATACCGATCCCGCCAAGGTCGCCGAAATTCGCGAAGCGATAGCCGCGGGGCACGCGGTCGACGTCGACCTGCTCAACTATCGCAAGGACGGCACGACCTTCTGGAACGCGCTGTATCTGTCGCCGGTGCGCGACGCTGCCGGGGTCGTGCGGTTCTTCTTCGCGTCGCAGCTCGACGTGACCGACCGGGTCGAGGCGCAGAACATCATCAACGACCAGAAGATCCTGGTCGAGCGCGAGGTCGAGCGCCGCACCGCCGATCTGCGCGCCGCGCTCGACGCCAAGACGCTCTTGCTCCACGAGGTCGACCACCGCGTGAAGAACAACCTGACGATGATCGGTTCGCTGCTCCGCCTGCAGGTCCGCACGATCGACGATCCGTCGATCGTCGCGAAGCTCGATTCGATGCTCGAGCGCGTCGATGCGCTCGCGGTGGTGCACCGCCAGCTCTATCAATCCTCCGACATCGCCCGCTTCGATATCGGCAGCTTCGCCGAGAGCCTGATCTCCGACGTCGTCGGGTCGAGCGGCCGGAGCGATATCGTCCTCGATATCAAGGCGCAGCCGCTGTTCATCGATGCGGCGAACGCGTCCGCTTTGGGGCTGATCCTCAACGAAATCCTCACCAACGCGGTCAAGCACGCCTTTGCCGACGGCCGCTCGGGGCAGATCAGCCTGGTGGTCGAGGGCGAAGACGATCACGGGATCATCAAGATCTGCGACGACGGGCCCGGCATGCCCTCGGCACAACGCAGCAGGAGCATCGGTACCGCGCTGATCACGCGGCTGGCGCGACAGGCGCGCGCCGAGGCGACGTGGGGCGACAACGCGCCCGGCACCTGCGTGACGATCACCTTCCCGCGCACCGGAGGCCAGCCATGACCAAGGTGATGGAAGTCCTGATCGTCGAGGACGAGATGCTGCTCGCGATGGATATCGAGGCGATGATCGAAGACAGCGGGCATCACGTGCTCGCCGAGGCGGCGAGCTTGCAGGACGTGCAGGCGCTCCCCGACGATCTCAATCCGCAGCTCGCCCTGGTCGACATCCACCTGGCGCACAATTCGAACGGGCTCGACGTGTGTCGCTACATCCGCGCGCACTGGCCCGACGCGTTGATCATCTTCGTCACCGCCAACGTATCGAAGATCCCGGCCGATTTCTCAGGCGCGCACGGCGTGATCGCCAAGCCGTTTTCGCATGCGGGCGTGGTCAACGCGATCAAGTATCTCGCCGAGGGGATCTTCGATCCGCCTCCCAGCATCCCGCGACCGACCAGCCTGCTGCCGTCGCCGCATCTCAAGCCGCGCTGGGGGTGACCGCCGTTAGGGTCCGGGGGGATGATCCGCCTCGCGCGATCAGAGCGGCGGAAGCCCGCGCGCCAGTTCCTCGAGCCATACCCGCGCGGTTCCATCGGAGGGTGCGCGCCAGTCCCCACGCGGGCTAAGCGCGCCGCTTGATGAGACCTTCGGGCCGTTGGGGATCGCCGAGCGCTTGAACTGGCTCGTCGCGAAGAAGCGCACCAGGAATTTCTCGAGCCAGCCGGCGATTGTCGGCAGATCATAGGAGACTCGGCCCGCGGGTGGGAAGTCGCGCGGCCAGCGCCCTGCGTTCGCGTCGCGCCACGCGTGGAGCGCGAGGAAGGCGATCTTCGTCGGCGCCATGCCGTGGCGCACGACGTGGTGCAGGAAGAAATCGTTGAGCGCATACGGCCCGATTCGCGCCTCGGTGCTCTGAATCGCGCCGTCAGCGCCCGCGGGCACCAGCTCGGGCGAAATCTCGGTGGCGAGGATCGCCTCTAGGATCGCGTCGGTCGCGCCGTCATACTGATTCGTGCGGATGCACCAGCGGATCAGGAACTGGATCAGCGTCTTGGGCACCCCGGCATTGACCGCGTAATGGCTCATCTGGTCGCCAACGCCGTAGGTGCACCAACCGAGCGCGAGCTCGGACAGGTCGCCCGTGCCGACCACCAGCCCGCCGCGCTGGTTGGCGAGGCGGAAGAGGTAGTCGGTGCGCAGGCCCGCCTGGACGTTCTCGAAGGTCACGTCGTAGGTCGGTTCGCCATCCGCGAACGGGTGGCCCATGTCGCCGAGCATCTGGCGCGCGGCGGGGCGGATGTCGATCTCGTGGCCGGTGACGCCGAGCGCGCGCATCAGCGCCCAGGCGTTGTCCTTCGTGCCGTCGCTGGTCGCGAAGCCGGGCATGGTGAAACCCAGGATATGGTCGCGCGGGCGGCCGAGCCGGTCCATCGCCTTGGCGGCGACGATCAGCGCGTGGGTCGAATCGAGCCCGCCCGACACGCCGATGACGAGCCGCTCGGCATGCGCCGCCTCGAAACGCTTGAGGATGCCTTCGACCTGGATGTTGAAGGCCTCGTAGCAATCCTCGTCCAGCTTCTCGGGCGTGTTGGGGACGAACGGGAAGCGGCGCTGCTCGCGCAGCAGGCCGATATCGGCGAAGTCGGGCTGGTGGGTGAAGCCGATGCGGCGGAAGCGCGTCTCGGGGTCGCCCGCGAGCCGCGCCGAATCGTTGAAGGTGCCGACGCGCATCCGCTCCTGCGCGATGCGGCCGACATCGACATCGGCGAGGACGAGCTCCGAGTCGCGCCCGAAGCGCGTCGATTCGGCGAGCATCTCCCCGAGTTCGTGAACCATGCCCTGGCCGTCCCAGGCGAGATCGGTCGTGCTCTCGCCCGAACCCGCGGCGGAGAAGACATAGGCGCACACCGCACGCGCGGATTGCGAGGCGCACAGCATCGCGCGTTCGCGCGCCTTGCCGACGACGATGTTCGATGCCGACAGGTTGCAGCAGATCAGCGCGCCGGCGAGCGCGCCCATCGTCGAGGGCGGGGTCGGCGCCCAATAATCCTCGCAGATCTCGGCGTGGAGCACGAAATCGGCGAGATCGTCGGCGGCGAACAGCAGGTCGGTGCCGAACGGGGCGGTCTGCCCGGCGAGCGTGATGTCGCTGACCGGCAGGCCGGCGCCGCTCGCGAACCAGCGCTTCTCATAATATTCGCGGTAATTGGGCAGGAAGGTCTTGGGCACGACGCCGAGGATCCGCCCGCGCGCCATCACCACTGCGCAATTGTAGAGTCGGCCGTTGCGCGCCAGCGCCGCGCCGAGCACGAGCACCGGGCGAAGCTTGGCGGTCGCTTGCGCCACCGTGGCGATCGCCGCTTCGGTCGCGCGCTGCTGCGCGGTTTGCAAATGCAGGTCGTCGATCGCGTAGGAGGTGAGGTTGAGCTCGGGGAAGACGAGCAGGTCGGCACCCTTGGCGTGGCCGTCCTCGGCGAGCGCGATCGTCGCCGCGGCATTGGCAGCGCAATCGCCGACGGTCGCGCGCGGGGTCGCTGCGCCGACGCGGATCAGCCCGTGGCTGTGGATCGAATGGAACGGGTGCGCCTTCGCCATACACACGCGCTTAACGGGCTTTGCTTTTGAAAGCGACACCCGGCACGATCGCAGCACCCTTACCGGAGAACCAGCATGAAGATCAGCGCACGCAATCAGATTTGGGGGACGATCGTGTCGATCAGCCCCGGCGCGGTGAATGCCGTAGTGAAGGTCGATATCGGCGGCGGGAACGTCATCACCTCGAGCATCACCGAAGAGGCGATCGCCGATCTCGCCCTGGTGGCCGGCGATACGGTGACCGTGATCGTCAAGGCGAGCGACGTCCTGATCGGCAAATGAGCCGGATCGGCCAGCTCAAGATCAAGGCCCAACTCTATTGCGGCGACGAGCTCGCGATGGGGCCGGGCAAGGCCGATCTCCTCCATGCGATTGCGCGCGAAGGGTCGATCTCGGCGGCGGGGCGCGCGATGGGGATGAGCTATCGGCGCAGCTGGCTGCTGGTCGACAGCATGAACCGCTGTTTCGTCGAGCGGTTGGTCGAGACTGTCGCCGGGGGCGGGGCGGGGCGGGGGGCCTCGCTCACGCCGACCGGGGTGGCGGTGCTCGCCGCCTATCGCGCGTTGGAGGCGGCGCTCGCCGAATCGGCGGGGAGCGGGGCGATGGCCGAGCTCGACGCGCTGCTGCGCGCGGCGCCGCTGCCGCCGGTCAGGGACGATGCGTGATCAGCACCGGCGCGGCGGCGGCCTTGCTGCCCGCGATCTGGAGCGTGTAGCGGCCGGGCATCAGCTTGAAGTCGACCATCTTGGCGATGCCGCTGCACGCTGCGCCGTGTGCGTGCGCGGTGGAGGTCTGCGCCTTTCGGCCCTTCACCACGTCGATCCATGCCGGAGTGCCGAGCAGCACGCGATATGTTCCTGCGCGCGAAATCGAAAAACTCGCCATGCCGCCGAGGCTGGTCGGCTCGCCCGGCGTGGACGGCGTGAACGGGTAGCGGACGGTGTCGCTCGGCGCGAGCATCAGCTCGCTGCGGCGGCCGACCGTCAGCCGCGTGCGAACGAGCGTGGCGCGGTCGGTCGCGGCGGCGAGGCTCGGGCCGGTCTTCCACGCCGCCAGATCGGCCGGAAGCGGCGCGGCGGGGGTAGGGCAGCTCTCGGGTGCGTGCATCGGCGCGGTTTGCGCGGCGACGAGGGCGGGCGCGAACAGCAGGAACAGGGAACGCATCGGAGGTCGCCTTGGCCGGAGGATCGCCCCGGCTATACGGCGGCGCGCCGAGGCGGGCAATTCACGAGACGGCGCGCCGCGCCTCGCCGATCTGCCAGGCGAGCAGCGCCGGCACCGCGATGATCACGTCGCGCGCGCGCTTCAGGAGCGACAGCGCGAGCGCTGTCGCGGGCGGCAGGCCGACGAGCGGGCCGAGCAGCACATAGGCCGCCTCCTGCACGCCGATCGCGCCGGGAATCGCGAAGGCGACGCTGCGCAGCGTGAAGATCAGCGCCTCGATCATCAGCACTGCCCAGAGCGGGACGTGCGAGCCCATGAACTGCAACGCGATCCACGCGCCGGTGGCGCTCGCCAGCCACGCCGCAAGGTTGAACGCAAAGGCCAGCAGGACGCGCTTCGGCTCGCGATAGATCGCGTCGAGCTGGTCGCGCACCGCCGCCATCGCCGCGACCGAGCCGGGCAGCATCCGCGCGCCGAGCGAACCCGCGAGTCGCAGCACCGGTTTCTGCGCGAACACGAACAGCGCCATCAGCGCGACCATCGCCGCGACCCCGCCGAGCGCGAGCGGGACGAGCCCTTGCTGAACGGGCGCGTGCGACAGCACCATCAGCAGCACCGCGACGCCGCCCAGCGTGAAGATCAGCTGCGCCGCCATCTCGGTCGTCATGTCGGCGATCATCGAGGCGTAGATCACCGGCTGCGGCACGCCGAATGCGGCAAGCGTGCGCGCGCCGACGACGAGGCCGCCGAGCTGCGAGAAGGGCAGGATGTCGGTCGCCGCCTCGCGCGTGGTGCGCGCCCAGACGAACAGCCACAGCCGGTCGCTCGGCTGGTCGGTCGCGACCGCGAGCCACGCCATACCGAGCAGGACGAGCACGCCCGCCGACCAGGCGACGAAACTCGCCATGCCGATCCAGCCGATCGATCCCATCGCGCCGAGGACGTGCCCGAGGCCGACGGTGCCGACGGTTCCCGCGGCCACGACTAAGCCGACGATCGTCGCAAGCAGGAGCCCGATGCGGCCGGAACGGTTCATGGCGTGCCCGATATTGGGGGACCGAACCGCGTCCGCCCCCCGCCGTCACCCCGGGCTTGTCCCGGGGTCCACCGGGATGCGCGAGCTGCGGGCGCGGCACGGTGGACCCCGGCACGGGGCCGGGGTGACGGGCGTGTGTGGGCGGGGGCGCAGTTTGCCGTGCGGTCCGCAGGGGCTGGCCGGGCGAGGGTTCGCGCAGAGGCGCAGAGGCGCAGAGAGGGCGCGCGTGCCTCGCGCGAAGCGCTTTCATTCAGGCCGGAAAGCGCGGGGGCGCTTCGCGACGCGCGTACCCCCTCCGCGCCGCTGCGCCTCTGCGCGAACCCTTCAACCCCAGCCACGTATCGCCATCCTCGAAAGAGTTAAGCCGCTGTGGCAGCTTTCTTCTTTCCCATAAAGCGCAACACCAGCCGGATCGCGCCGGGAACGAACTTCGGGCGGATCAGCCGCTCGTCATAAACCGACAGCCGCCGGTCGTTCTCGGCAAGGCAAATCGCAGCCAACTCGGGGAATTCGATCTCCACGCCAAGCTCCTTCGAGCCGTTGAGCGTGAAATTGTTCTCCTGCGCCTTGGTGTTGTCCTCACCCATGCCCTTGGCCATGTCGATCCGTTCCCAGATCAAGGCGATCCACACCGCCCACACCTTGAGCTCGAACCACGGGCGGCGCCACAGCGGCATCGTGCGGCGATGCCACGCGACCCAGTTGACGAAGAACAGGATGTGCCGCCCTTCCTCGCGCATCACCGGCTCGAACGTCTCGACCAGTTCCTCGGGGAAGAAGCCGGTGTCCTTGGCGATCTTGAACAAGCCGAAGCCGAAAAAGCTGTCGATGCACTCGGAAAAGCCCGTCCGCATGAAGGCGAACTCGGGGTCGCGCGGACGCTTATACTCTTCCTCGGGCTGGAGTTCGATGCCGTAGAAGGTGACCATGTCGGCGAGCACGATCTTGTGGCGGCTCTCCTCATACGCGTTCATGTCGATCGCGTCGCGCAGCAGCGGATCGGCGATCTGCTCGCCATAGGTCTTGACGTTCATGCCCGCGCGACCCTCGGTCGCGACCGCGATGTCCCAGATCGGCAGCGAGACGATCCGCTGGCGCGTTTCCTCGTCGATCACCGGCCAGTCGATCAGCGCGGGGCGATACGGATCGTGCGTGTCGAGCATCGTGCGGCAGAACAGCGTCTTGTGCGCCTCGCTGCCGAGCGGGACGGGGATGCCGGGGGCGGGGCCGGCGGGGGCCATGGATTTGGGGATGAAATTCATCGGGTCTCTCCCGGTTACAGATCGGCGAAACGCGCCAGGGTTATACCACGCTCGGCAACGATCGCGCGCGCCTTGGAATCGAGCAAGGCGGCGAATTCGGCTCCATACTGATAGCCCGGCGCCGAAAGCGGATAGGGGCCGGTGGCGGGGTGGAGATAGATTTCGCTGACGCCGTCGGGCAGATGCGCGAGCACGCCGCGCAGCCGCTCGGCATGCATCGCACCCGACCAGGCGAGGCCAAAGACGCGGTCGGGGACTTTCACGCCACGCTTGCGCGCCGCGACCTGGACGAGCTTGGCGAAGGGCCGGGCGATGTCGACGCCGCTTACCGGCTCGACCTTCGCCAACGTCGTGCGATCCTCGATCGGCGCGCGCATCGCCGTCATGCCGTGGCGCAAGCCGACGTCGAGCAGCACGCCGGCGATCACCGGGTGCATGTGCATGTGCTTGTGCGTGTTGACGTGATCGAGCGGCAGGCCGGTCGCTTCGAACAACGCGAATTGCGCTTCGATCTCGGCCTCGAGCTGGCGGCGGACCGATTTCAGCCCGACGAGTTTCAGCGCGACCGGAAGCGACTCGATCCGGAACGCGCCATTGGCATCGACCAGATCGGGGATCTGCGCCGGCGGCAGCGCCGGCGGCGTCTCGGCGAGCGCGACGTGCAGCCCGACCCCGAGCGACGGTGTCCGCCGCGCGCGCTCGACGGCATCCGCCGCGCCTGCGCCCGTCACCATCAGGCTGGTGACGGTCAGCACGCCCTCGCGATGCGCCTGCTCGACGGCGGCGTTGACCTCAATCGAGACGCCGAAATCGTCGGCGGTGATGATCGCGGTCTTCACGCCGGCGCGAAGCCGTAGAACACCGGGTCGGCGAGCACCGCGTCGGCGACGTTCTGCGGGTTGGGCACGGCGATGCGGCGCAGCAGCGCGATCATCGCGGTGCGGTCGCGCGCGCGGACCGCGTCTTCCCACAGCTCGACCCGGCCCGTCGCGGCGAGCCGCTCGTTGACCGTCATTCCGGCAAGCGTCGTCGTCATCGGTTCGGCTCAGGCGGGCTCTTTGCGGCGGCGCAGGAAGTCGAAGAATTCGACGCCCTCGCGCAGGCGGCGCTTCATCATCTGCCAGTCGGTGAGCATCTCGCGGACGATGTCCCAGATCTTCGACGGGCGGAAGTAGAAGCGCTTGTAGAACTCCTCGACCTTGTCGAAGATCAGCGCCGACGGAAGGTGCGGGTAGGACAGCTGCGCGATCTGCGTGCCGCCGTCGGTCAGCAGGTGATCGCCACCGTCGAACCAATTGTTCTCGACCGCCTGCTTGTACAGGAACGTCCCCGGATAGGGTGCTGCCAGCGAGACCTGGATCGTGTGCGGATCGATCTCCTTGGCGTAGTTGATCGTCTCCTCGATCGTCTCTTCGGTCTCGCCCGGGAGCCCCAGGATGAAAGTGCCGTGGATGACGATGCCGAGTTCGTGGCAATCCTTGGTGAACTGCCGCGCGACGTCGACGCGCAGGCCCTTCTTGATGTTGTGCAGGATCTGCTGGTTGCCGCTCTCATAGCCGACGAGCAGCAGCCGCAGGCCGTTCTCCTTGAGGATCTTGAGCGTCTTGTACGGCACGTTGGCCTTAGCGTTGCACGACCAGGTCACGCCCAATTTGCCGAGCTCGATCGCGAGCTCCTCTACGCGCGGGAGGTTGTCGGTCAGCGTGTCGTCGTCGAAGAAGATTTCCTTGTTCTGCGGGAAAGCCTCCATCACGTATTTCACTTCCTCGATCACATGGCCGATCGAGCGCGTGCGGTAGTTATGCCCGCCGACGGTCTGCGGCCACAGGCAGAAAGTGCAGCGGCTCTTGCAGCCGCGGCCGGTGTAGAACGAGACATAGGGGTGGAGCAGGTAGCCGCCGAAATACTTCTCCATCTGCAGATCGCGCTTGTAGATCGGCGAGACGAAGGGGAGGCTGTCCATGTCCTCGATGACCTTGCGGTCCTTGTTGTGGATGATCGCGCCGTCGTCGTCGCGCCAGCTGATCCCTTCCACTTCGCGCAGCGGCATGCCGTTCGCGACATCGACGATCGTGAAATCGAACTCGTTGCGCGCGACGAAATCGATCGCGGTCGAGGTCTCGAGCACCTTGGTCGATTCGACCGCGGCCTTGGCGCCGATGAAGCCGATCTTGATACGCGGGTTGCGCTGCTTGATCAGCTCGGCGGTGTGGACGTCCTGGCGGAAGCTCGGCGTCGAGGTGTGGAGGATGACGAGGTCGCGCTCGTCCATCTCATGCGCGATGTCGTCCCACGACTGGTCGTGCGCGGGGGCGTCGATCAGCTTCGAGCCTTCGACCATCGCGGCGGGCTGGGCGAGCCAGGTCGGGTACCAGAACGACTTCACTTCGCGCTTCATCTGGTAGCGCGCGCCGGCGCCGCCGTCATAGCCGTCGAAGGAAGGTGCCTGGAGAAAAAGGGTCCGCAACATCGTTCAGTGCTCCGTGGCCGCTGCGATGCGGCCGTCCTGCTTCATTGTAAGGGTCGCCCCGCGCCAATCAACCGACCGGACGAAGAAGCTGGCGATATAGACCGCAAAAGCGGCGAAATCATGCAGCAACGCGATTCCGAACGACGCGACCGGCCTCCCTACCGCCGCATCGACGCTTCGCACAACCACCCAGCGCGCGAAAATTGCTGCAAGTGCGAGGATGAGCCCGGCGGCGGGCCAATAGAGCGCGGCCAGCACCGCGACGGGAAGCGGGAGGCCGACGACGCTGCCGACATAGGGCCAGAAGGTCAGATCGCGTACCGTGGCCGCCCAGCGCAACTCGTGGCGCCATACGGCACCGGCGCTGTTTTCGTCGCAGGCATGGGTGACGAGGAACGGCGGTACCGCAACGGTTAGCCCGCACGCGCGGACACTTTCGCCGATCGCATAATCGTCGGCGAGCACGTCGGCGAAGCGGGCGAAACCGCCGATCGCGTCAAGCGTCTCGCGCCGCAGCGCGATCGTCGAGCCCATGCACGGCGTGGCGAGCTGCTTGGCGACGCCGAAGGTCGCGCCGAGCAGGAACTGATAGCTCACGCCGGCGGCGGCGATCAGCGACCAGAAGCCGGCATCGCCGCGCCCGTGATAGAGGCAGGTGACGGCTCCGACGCCGGGCGCATCGAGCGCCGCGAGCAGCTGCGCAAGATAATCGGGCGCGACCGCGATATCGCTGTCGCTGAGGATCACGATCGGGTGGCGCGCCACGCGGTCCATGTTGATGAGGTTCGACAGCTTGCCGCTCGCGCCGTGGACGGTGGCGTCGATGACGAGGTCGATATCGGCTTGTGGGTAGGCCGCCTTGAGGTCGGCGACCGCAGCGATGGCGGGGTCATCGGCGCGCTGCACGCCGAGGACGAGCTGAACGGGGCCGTCGTGCGTCTGTGCGAGGAAGGTCGCGAGGTTGTCGAACAGCCGCGGCTCGGCGCCGTAGAGCGGCTTGAGCAAGGTGACGGCTTCGTTGCGCGCCGGCGCGGGGACGGCTGCGGCGAAGAAGCGGCGGAACGTGCGCGCGGAGACGAGCAGGAAGCTGATCCCGCACGCGGCGAGCGCAATCGTTAGCCAGCCGAGCGCTGCGCCGATGAGAATTGGGAAATGCTGCACGATGATGGCCCTTACGCTGCCGGACCGGGGCGGGCTAGGCGGCGGGACTGTTAAAAGCGTGTCGTGGTAACTCCCCCTCGTCACCCCGGCCTTGTGCCGGGGCCCACCGGGCAACGACGCTGCGCCCTGAAGTCCTGCGGTGCGCGGGCTGCGCGGTGGACCCCGGCACAAGGCCGGGGTGACGGTGGGAGGGGGCGGGCGGTGATGGGGCGGCCGAAGGTGATGGGCGGCGGCGGGAGGCGGTGGGAGGCTGGGGTGGAGGGTCCGGCCTTTCATCCTCCCCCGCCAGGGGGAGGTGGCAGCCGCAGGCTGACGGAGGGGGCGGAAGCGCGGCGCGCGAGTATAGAGCGCCCGCTTGCCTCCCCCTCCGGCGCATACGCGCCACCTCCCCCTGGCGGGGGGGGATTGCCATTAGCGAGCCACAGGATAGCGGATAGCGGATTGCCGCGGGACGCATCGCGGAGGTTTGACTGGACGCCGCGGCGTTCTACAGCGCGGCGGCAAGGAGATACGGTGGCGGACGCAGACATCATACTCGTAACCGGGGTTTCAGGCTTCGTCGGCTCGGCGGTCGCGCTCAAGCTGGCGGCGTCGGGCGCGCGCGTGCGCGGGCTGGTGCGCGCGAGCAGTGCGCGGACCAACCTCCACGCCTTCCCCGGCGAGCTCGTCGAGGGCGACGCGCGCGATCCCGCGGCGATGGCGCGCGCGATGGCGGGGGTGCGCCAGCTCTATCACGTCGCCGCCGATTACCGCATCTGGGCGCGCGACCCCGAGGAGATCGTCCGCAACAACCGCGCGAGCACGCAGGCGGTGATGGAGGCGGCGCTCGCTGCCAAGGTCGAGCGGATCGTCTATACCAGCAGCGTAGCTACCTTGCTGCCTGATCCTGGCCGCCCCTCGGACGAGACGCGCCCCGCCACGCCCGAACAAGCCGTCGGCGCGTACAAGCGCAGCAAGGTGGTCGCCGAGCGGCTGGTCGAGGCGATGGTCGCCGAGCGGGGCCTGCCCGCGGTGATCGTCAATCCCTCGACCCCGATCGGCCCGCGCGACGCGCGGCCGACCCCGACCGGGCGAATCATCGTCGAGGCGGCGAGCGGGCGGATGCCGGCGTTCGTCGAGAGCGGGCTCAACCTCGTCCATGTCGACGACGTCGCCGACGGGCATATCGCGGCGATGGCAAGGGGGCGGATCGGCGAGCGTTATGTGCTCGGCGGGCAGGATGTCGCCTTGCGCGATATGCTGGCGAGCGTGGCCGGGATCGTCGGGCGCAAGCCGCCGACGGTGCGGATCCCCCGCGCGCCGTTGTTCCCATTGGCGTGGGTCAATGAGCAGGTCGCGCGGGTGACGGGCAAGGACCCGTTCCTGACGCTCGATTCGCTGCGGATGGCGGCGCACGACATGTATTATTCGAGCGCCAAGGCGGAAGCCGAGCTGGGCTATCGCGCGCGGCCGTACGCGCAAGCGCTGGCCGAGGCGATCGCGTGGTTCGCGCAGGCGGGGATGCTGGCGTGATCGTGCTGGCGGTGGCGCTGGTGTCGCTGGCGATCTGGCTGGTGCTGGTGTTCGCGCGCGACGGGTTCTGGCTGACGAGGGAGCGGGACACCCTTCCTCCCCTCCCTGAAAGAGCATCAGGTGAACAGCGCCCCGCGCTGTTCAGGTCAGGCCGGGGGCCTGACCGACCTGATGCTGGGGCGGGGGTGGGTCGGCCTAATGCGGGCGTCGACCTTGCCACGGGCCGACCCACCCCCAGCCCCTCCCTTTCAGGGAGGGGAGGAGCAGGGGCTTGGCCGTCGGTCACGGCGATCGTGCCCGCGCGTGACGAGGCCGAGGTGATCGCGCGCTCGATCGGGAGTCTCACGGCGCAGGATTACCCCGGCGATTTCCGCATCGTGCTGGTCGATGATTCGAGCAGCGACGGCACCGCCGACATCGCGCGCGCGCTCGCCTCCGAACGGCTGAGCGTGGTGCAAGGCGCAGCCCTCGCGTCCGGCTGGACCGGCAAGCTGTGGGCCGTCTCGCAAGGCATCGCCGCCGCCGGCGACGCGCCAGACTATCTGCTGCTCACCGACGCCGACATCGCGCACGCGCCCGACACGCTGCGCAGCCTCGTCACGCGCGCGGTCGCGGACGACCGCGTGCTCGTCTCGCTGATGGCGCGGCTACGCTGCGAGAGCCTGGCCGAGCGCGCGCTGATCCCGGCGTTCGTCTGGTTCTTCCAGATGCTCTATCCCTTCGCGACGGTGAACCGCCGCGGGCGCGGCCTGGGCGCGGCGGCGGGGGGCGTCATGCTGGTCGAACGCCGCGCGCTCGAAGCGGCGGGCGGCATCGCCGCGGTGCGCGCCGCGCTGATCGACGATTGCGCGTTCGGCGCTTTGCTCAAGACCCAAGGCGCGGTGTGGCTCGGGCTGACCGACCGGGCGCTGAGCATCCGGCGCTACGACAGCTGGGGCTCGGTCGCGGCGATGATCTCGCGCTCGGCTTATGCGCAGCTCCATTACTCGCCGCTGCTGCTGGCAGGAACCACGCTCGGCCTCGCGCTGACCTATCTCGCGCCGCCCATCCTCGCGATTGCCGCGCGCGGCCCCGCGCAATATGCTGCGATCGCCGCGTGGGCGCTGATGGCGCTCGCGTTCCAGCCGATGTTGCGCTTCTACCGCCGCTCACCACTTTGGGGACTGCTCTTGCCGGCTATCGCGACTTTCTATGCCGGCTGTACGCTGCTCTCGGCGTGGCAGCATGTCCGCGGGCGCGGCGGGCTGTGGAAGGGCCGCGTCCAGGCGGATCTCGCGGCGTGAGCAGCGCGACCACAGCCGACGCCCTTGCCTCGGGCAAGGGGCATAAGGACGAGAATTTCCCCGTCGCCTCGGTGCTGCTCAAGCCCGAGCACCGCGCGCCCGTGATGGCGTTCTACCGCTTCGCCCGCGCCGCCGACGACGTGGCCGACAATCCTGCGGTCTCGGCCGACGAGAAGCTCGCGCTGCTCGGCGCGATGCGCGCGACGATCGCGGGGACGCGCGACGCCGATGCCGCCTCGCTCGCACTGCGCCAGACGATGGAGGCGCATCGGCTCAGCCCGCAACACGCGCTCGACCTGCTCACCGCGTTCGAGCGCGATTGCACCGTGGACCGTTGCGCCGATTGGGCGGCGCTGCTCGACTATTGCCGCTATTCGGCGATGCCGGTCGGGCGCTATGTGCTCGACGTCCATGGCGAGAGCGAGACGACCTGGCCAGCCTCGGACGCGCTGTGCGCGGCGCTGCAGGTGATCAACCACACGCAGGACTGCGCGAAGGACTACCGCGCGATCGGTCGCGTCTATCTGCCGCTCGATCTGCTCGCCGCGCATGGCGCGAGCGTCGCCGATCTCGAACGCCGCGCCGCGACGCCAGCCTTGCGCGCAACGATCCGCGATCTGGTCGCGCGCACCGACGACCTGCTTGCGCAATCGGCGGGGTTCGCCCGCCAGATCCGCGACCGGCGGCTCGGCGTTGAGGTCGCGATCATCCACCGGCTCGCGGCGAGCCTCAACCGGCGGCTCGAGACGCGCGACCCGCTGTCGCAGCGCGTCCACCACCGCCCGTATGAGGCGCTCGGTCTCGCGGCGTTGGCGGCGGCGTCGCAACTGGTTAAGGGGCGGGGATGAACCCCAAGGCGACCCCCGCGCAGCTCCAGGCGCAAGTCTCCGGCAGCTCCTTCTATGCCGGCATGCGCGTGCTCCCCAAGGTGCAGCGCGAGGCGATGTACGCCGTCTACGGCTTCTGCCGCGAAGTCGACGATATCGCCGATGACGAGGTCGGTGACCGGCCCGCGCGCGCCGCCGCGCTCGATGCGTGGCGCGCCGATATCGAGTCGCTCTATGCCGGCGGTGATCCCGGTCGGGCGGCGCTGGTCGCCGAGGCGGTGCGCCGCTTCGCGCTCGACAAGGCCGATTTCCTCGCGGTGATCGACGGCATGGCGATGGACGTCGAGCGCGACATCCGCTGGCCGTCGATGGCCGAGCTCGCGCTCTATTGCGACCGCGTCGCCTCGGCGGTCGGGCGGTTGTCGGTCAAGATCTTCGGGATGGAGGATGCGGTCGGCATCGCGCTGGCGCAACATCTCGGGCTCGCGCTGCAATACACCAACATTTTGCGCGACGTGGACGAGGACGCCGCGATCGGGCGCGTCTATCTGCCGCAAGAGGCGCTGCTGGGGGCGGGGATCGAGCTGCTCGATCCGATCACCGTCGTCGGCGATCCGCGCGTCGATGCGGCGTGCCGCGTGCTCGCGGCCAAGGCGCATACGCATTTCACCGCCGCGCAGGCGATCCTCGATGCGCGACCGCGCGGGCATCTCATCGCGCCGCGGCTGATGGCGGCGGTGTACGCGCCGATCCTGACGCGGATGGAGGCCGAGGGCTGGGCGCCGCCGCGGACTCGGATCAAGGTCAACAAGCCCGCTTTGATCTTCACCGTGCTGCGGCTGATGCTGTTCCGTTGAGCGCGCGCGTCCGGATCATCGGGGCCGGGATGGCGGGCCTTGGCGCGGCGGTCGATCTCGCGCGTGCGGGCGTCGCCGCCGAGCTGATCGACGGCGCGGCGCAGGCCGGCGGGCGCTGCCGCTCGTATCACGATCCGCAGCTCGACCGCACGATCGACAACGGCAATCACCTCGTCCTGTCGGGCAATCGCGCGGTCAACGATTACCTCGCGACGATCGGCGCGAGCGATCGGCTGAGCGGGCCGCTCCACGCCGATTTCGCCTTCGTCGACCGCCAGACCGGCGCGCGCTGGGCGGTGCGCGTCAACGACGGGCGGCTGCCGTGGTGGATCTTCCGCGACGGGCGCCGCGTGCCGGGGACGCGCGCGATGGACTATCTGCGGTTGAAGGGTTTGCTCGGCGGCACGCCAGCGCAGACCGTCGCCGACCGCGTCGTGCCGCGCGGCGCGGTATGGGACAAATTGATCGAGCCGATCCTGCTCGCGGTGCTCAATACCGCGGCGGCGGACGGCTCGGCGCGACTCACCGCCGCGGTGATGCGCGAGTCGCTCGGCCGAGGCGGGCGCGCGAGCCGGCCGCGCATCGCCGAGCCGACGCTGGCGGCGGCGTTCGTCGACCCGGCGCTGGCGTGGCTCGCGGGGCAGGGGACGCAGGCGACGCTCGGGCGGCGGCTGCGCGCGCTGAAATTCGCCGACGACCGCGTCGTCGCGCTCGATTTCGGCGCGGGCGAAGAGCCGCTTGCGCCAGGCGAATCGGTGATCCTCGCGGTCCCGCCGTGGGTCGCCGAAGCGCTCGTGCCCGGGCTCGTCGTCCCCGACGCCTTCCGCGCGATCGTCAACGCGCATTTCGCCTATGTCCCGCCGCCCGGCGTCGCGCCGATGCTCGGCGTGCTCGGCGGCACCGCGGAGTGGATCTTCGCCTTTCCCGACCGGCTGTCGGTGACGATCAGCGCAGCCGACGCGCTGGTCGAGCTCGACCGCGCCGAGCTTGCCGCGCGGATCTGGGCCGATATCGCGGCGATCCACAAACTGCCGGCGAGCCTGCCGCCGTGGCAGATCGTCAAGGAAAAGCGCGCGACCTTCGCGGCCACGCCCGAGCAGGACGCGCGGCGCCCGGCCGCGGCGACCCGCTGGCGCAACCTGTTCCTGGCGGGCGACTGGACGCAGACCGGCTTGCCCGCAACGATCGAGGGGGCGTTGCGGTCGGGCGAGACCGCTGCCCGCTTGGCGCGCACGGCTGCTGTCGGCTAAGGCGAGGAATGACTATCGAGACGATCGACCGCGCGAGCCTGCTGAACGAGGCCGACGCCAGCGCGACCCGTGCCGCCGCGGCGCTCGGCGCATTGCAGCGCGCCGACGGGCATTGGGTGTTCGAGCTCGAGGCCGATGCGACGATCCCCGCCGAATATGTGCTGTTGAAGCACTATCTCGGCGAGCCGCGCGATGTCGAGATCGAGCGCAAGATCGGCAACTATCTGCGTCGCATCCAGTCGGCGAGCCATCACGGCTGGGGGCTGTTCCACGGCGGCGCGTTCGACGTGAGCGCGAGCGTGAAGGCGTATTTCGCGCTGAAGATGATCGGCGATCCGGTCGATGCGCCGCACATGGTGCAGGCGCGCGCCGCGATCCACAAGGCGGGCGGCGCGGCCGCGGTCAACGTCTTCACGCGGATCCAGCTGGCGCTGTTCGGGTGTGCCGACTGGCGGACGGTGCCGACGCTGCCGGTCGAGCTGATCCTGCTGCCGCGCTGGTTCCCGGTGCATCTCTCGAAGATGTCGTATTGGGCGCGGACGGTGATCGTACCGCTGCTCGTGCTCGCGGTGAAAAAGCCGCTGGCACGCAACGTATCGGGCGTTCGGGTCGACGAGCTCTACACCCACAAGCGCGCGCCGCTCGAGAGCCGGGCCGCGGGGACCAAGCGCGCCTGGACGGCGTTCTTTAACGGGGTCGACGTCGTGCTCAAGGCAGGCGAGCCGCTATGGCCGAAGCGCACGCGGCGTCGTGCGATTCGGGCGTGCCTCGACTTCGTCACCGAACGGTTGAACGGCGTCGACGGGCTCGGTGCGATCTATCCGGCGATGGCGAACAGCGTGATGATGCTCGATTGCCTCGGCTGCCCGGCGGATGATCCGATGCGGATGGTCGCGCGCGAGTCGGTCGAGCGGTTGCTCGTGATCAAGGACGACGAGGCGTATTGCCAGCCGTGCGTCTCGCCGGTGTGGGACACCGCGCTCGCCGCGCATGCGATGCTCGAGGCGGGCGGCGACGACGCCGAGGCGCGGGCGATGGCCGGGCTGGCTTGGTTGAAGCCGTTGCAGGTGCTCGACGTGAAGGGCGACTGGGCCGAGGAAAAGCCCGACGTCCGCCCCGGCGGCTGGGCGTTCCAGTACAACAACGCGCATTATCCCGATCTCGACGACACTGCCGTCGTCGTGATGGCGATGGACCGCGCGAAGGATCGCGCCCCCTTAAGCCCCTTCCCTTCAGGAGTGTCGGGTCGGCCATCCCCCCGGGATGGCCTGAAGGATGCGGGGCATCCTTCACCCGACACTGGGTTGGGGTGGGGTCGTGCCTCAGATCTGACGCTGGTTGAACAAGGCACGCCCCCACCCCCAGCCCCTCCCCTGAAGGGGAGGGGAGACGCGTACGACGAAGCGATCGCGCGCGGGGTCGAGTGGACCGTCGGCTTGCAGAGCAAGGACGGCGGCTGGGGCGCGTTCGATGCCGACAACAGCTATCATTACCTCAACAACATCCCGTTCGCCGATCACGGCGCGCTGCTCGATCCGCCGACCAGCGATGTGACGGCGCGCGTCGTGTCGATGCTCGCGCAGCTGGGCGAGACCGATTCGCCGCGGATGCAGGCGGCGCTCGCCTTCCTCGAAAAGGAGCAGATGGCCGACGGCAGCTGGTTCGGGCGTTGGGGGGTGAATTACATCTACGGCACCTGGTCGGTGCTGTGCGCGCTCAATGCCGCGGGGCTCGATTCGCGGCATCCGATGGTGCGCAAGGGCGCCGACTGGCTGCTCCACATCCAGAACCTCGACGGCGGCTGGGGCGAGGATTGCGAGAGCTATGCGCTCGATTATAAGGGCTATACGCCCGCGCCGTCGACCGCGTCGCAGACGGGGTGGGCGCTGCTCGCGCTGATGGCGGCGGGGAAGGTCGATCATCCCGCGGTCGAGCGCGGCGTGCGGCATCTGATCGCGACGCAGGCGGCGGATGGGCTGTGGGGGCAGGAGAAGTATACGGGCGGCGGTTTCCCGCGCGTCTTCTACCTGCGCTATCATGGCTATCCCGCGTATTTCCCGCTGTGGGCGGTGGCGCGGTATCGCAATCTGAAGCGCTCGAATGCGGGCCGGCCGGCGTTCGGGATGTGAGCCTGCTCGTCGCGTGCGGGCTGCACCGCGAGGCGGCGATCATCGCCCGGCCGGGTGTCGTTGTCGTGGCGGGCGGCGGGGATTCGGCGCGGTTGGAGCGCGAGCTCGAGACGGCGGTGGCTGGGGCGACAGCGGTGTTGTCGTGCGGTGTCGCGGGCGCGCTATACCCCGCGCTGCGCGCGGGCGATGTCGTGGCGGGCACCCTCTACCACAGCCGTCACCCCGGACCTGTTCCGGGGTCCACCGTGCCGCAAGATCTACCGTCCGAGCACGCGCGGCCCGGTGGACCCCGGGACGAGCCCGGGGTGACGGGGGAGGGGGCTGGGCGCGAACTCATGGGATGGCTCGCGCACCATCTTCCCGAAGCGCACTCTGGCACAATCGTCGGTGCGGATACGATCATCGCTTCGGCCGCGGAAAAAGCCGCGCTCTATGCGCAAACCCGCGCCATCGCCGTCGACATGGAATCGCACATCGCGGCCCGGGTCGCTGCGCGGCACGGCCTGCCCTTCGCAATCCTGCGCACCATCTCCGACAGCGCCGACCACGCGCTCCCGCCAGCAGCACTCGTCGGCATGAACCCCGACGGCAGCATCGCGCTCGGCGCCATCCTCAGGTCGCTCGCGCGGGAGCCGCAACAGCTCCCCGCGCTGATCCGCACCGGCCGCGATGCCGGTGCGGCGTTCCGCAGTTTAGGCCGCGCGCTGGGTGCGCTTGAAGCCGTCGGGATCGGCCGCCTTGATCTTCGCGAGCTCGGCCTCGACATGCGTTGAGTGGACGTCCTCGGCCTTGCGCGCATGGCTGAGGTCGATGTCGGGCGCCATCGGCCCCTCGGTGCGGATGCCCTTGCGGCCGACGGTGAACATCTTGAGCGGGTTGCGGACGGCGTCCGCCGCAGCGGTGCCCTCGAAGCCGCAATGCACCATGCAGTTCGAGCACTTTTCATATTTGCCGACACCGTACTGATCCCAGTCAGTGCCTTCCATCAGCTCGGCGAACGTCGGCACATAGCCCTCGCCGACCAAGTAGCACGGCTTCTGCCAGCCGAAGACGGTGCGCAGCGGCATCGACCACGGCGTGCACTCGTAGGTCTGGTTGCCCGCGAGGAAATCGAGGAACAGCGGCGAGTTGGTGAAGCTCCACGCGCGCGCGCCATCGCCGCGCGAGAAGACGTCGCGGAAGAAGTTTTTCGTCCGTTCCCGCGTGAGAAAATGCTCCTGGTCGGCGGCGCGCTCGTACGAATAGCCCGGCGAAATGGTGATCTCGACGCCGAGCTCCTCCATGATGTCGAAGAAGCCGGCGAGCCGCTCGGCGGAAGCGCCTTCGAACACGGTGCAATTGACCTGGACGCGGAAGCCCTTCGACTTGGCGAGCTTGATCGCGTCGATCGCGATCTCATACGTCCCGTCCTGGTCGACGGCGTGATCGTGCATGCCCTTGTCGCCATCGAGATGGATCGACCAGGTGAAATATGGCGACGGCTTGTAGTCGTCGATCTTCTTCTTGAGCAGCAGCGCGTTGGTGCAGAAGATCACGAACTTCTTCTTCGCGATATAGCCCTCGACGATGCGCGGCATGTCGCGGTGGAGCAAAGGCTCGCCACCCGCGATCGAGACGGCGGGCGCGCCGCAATCGTCGATCGCTTCCATGCACTGCTCGTACGACAGGCGCTGGTTGAGGATCGCGTCGGGATAGTCGATCTTGCCGCAGCCGGGGCAGGCGAGATTGCAGCGCAGCAGCGGCTCGAGCATCAGCACGAGCGGATACTTCCCGCCCTTGATCTGGTTCTTGAGCGTATAGGCGCCGATGCGCACGAGCGGAGCGAGGGGAAGCGTCATGGCTGTTCCTATGCGCCCACTGCGGCGCGTTTGGTAGGGGCGGGGTCGCGCAGTTCGCGCGGCAGGCCGAATTCGAGCGATTCGACGACGCCCGAGAGTTGCGTCACCTCGACCGGGCCGAGCGTGCGCAGCGCGGCGATCACGCTTTCGACGAGTTCGTCGGGAGCGGAGGCGCCCGCCGTCAGGCCGACACGCTCGACGCCTTCGAACCAGGCGGGATCGATCGCGCTGCCATCGGCGACGAGATAGCTCGGCAAGCCCTCGTCCGCGCCGAGATCGCGCAGCCGCGACGAGTTCGAGCTGTTTTCGGAGCCGACGACGAGGATCAGGTCGGCGACCTTGCACAGATCGCGCACCGCGCTCTGGCGGTTCTGCGTCGCGTAGCAGATCTCCGACACGTCGGGGCCGATGAGATTGGTGAAGCGCTTGCCGAGCGACGCGATCACGTTCTTGGTATCGTCGACGCTGAGCGTGGTCTGCGTGATGTACGCCATCGGCGTATCGTTCGGCAGGTCGAGTGCCGCGACATCGTCCTCGGTCGAAACGAGATGCACCGGCGCATCGACCTGGCCGCGCGTGCCGACGACTTCGGCATGGCCTTCATGGCCGATCATCACCAGCGTGCGGCCGTCCTTGGCGTAGCGGCGTCCCTGGAGATGGACCTTGGTGACGAGCGGGCAGGTCGCGTCGAACACCGGCAGCTTGCGCGCCTTGGCTTCGTCCTCGACCGAGCGCGCGACGCCGTGCGCCGAGAACACCGTCATCGCGCCCTCGGGCACGTCGGACAGTTCCTCGACGAACACCGCGCCCTTGGCGCGCAGCGTATCGACGACGTGGCGGTTATGGACGATCTCGTGGCGGACATAGACCGGCGCGCCGTAGCGATCGATCGCCCGCTCGACGATTTCGATAGCCCGTACGACGCCCGCGCAAAAACCGCGTGGGTTGGCGAGAATGACCTGCAAACACCGTTCCTTCCGTCCGCTCGAATGCCGAACCGGGCCCGCATGCCGCTACAGCATCCGCGCAAATTCGTCATCTATGCCTCCCAGATAGAGATCTTAGCCGCGTTGCAACATGAGGGGAACGTAAAAAAGCCGGTGACGCGGGGCGAAGGTCGGACGAACGCGGTGCAACCCGTCGGCGCGAACCGCGTTCATCGTCGCTACAGCCGTTTGTGCTAGCGACGAGACGGTGGTACCGGCGCAGCCCGAGCGGGTCCTCCGGAAATATCCCCCATAGGAGCTTTCGATGACGTTTTCCCTGCGATTGCCGATGCGTTCGATCGTGCCCGCCGTGGCGCTCGTGCTGGCTGCGCCGCTCGCCGCGCAAGCGGGTGATCCGGCGCGCGCGCCGATCCAGACGCTCGACGACGGGCTGCTCGCGATCATGAAGGGCGGGAAGACGCTCGGGACGGCCGGTCGCGCGGCGCGGATCGGACCGGTGGTCGATCAGACTTTCGACGTGCCCCTCATTACGCGGCTGTCGGTCGGCGCCGACTGGCTCAAGGTCGCGCCCGCCGACCAGACCGCGCTCGTCGCGGCGATGCGGCGGCTGACCGTCGCGCAATATGCGGCGAACTTCGACAGCTATGGCGGCGAGAGCTTCAAGATCGATCCCAATGTCGAAACGCGCGGCACCGACAAGGTCGTCCGCACGACGCTGGCCGCGCCCAAGGGCGATGCGGTGCCGATCGGCTATCGCCTGCGCCAGAGCGGCGGCTCGTGGCGGATCATCGACGTCTATTACAAGAATGCGATCAGCCAGCTCGCGACGCGCCGCGCCGATTTCGCCAGCATCTTCGCCAAGGGCGGGGCCAAGGCGCTGATCAGCCATCTGAACGAACTCTCGGCCAAGGGCGGACGCTGATCTTGCGGCTGGGGGGCACGAGCAGCGCGGTGGCGGTGGCGATCGCGCTGTTCGCCACGCCGGTGGCGATGGCGCAGGACGCGCCGGTCGCGCGTGTGGGGCGCCCCGGCGCGGTCGGTCCCGCGACCGGCCAGGCGCCCCCCGCGGTCGCGGTGCCCGCGGCGCGGCCGCAGCATCACCGGACCAAGGGCGATCCGCTCGAGGGCTTCAACCGGACGATGTTCTCGATCCATCAGTTCCTCGACCGGATCGCGTTCCGGCCGCTGTCGATGGTCTACAAGGCAGTGTTCCCCAAGCCGCTGCGCACGGGCATCCGGCATGTCTTCTCGAACGTCGGCGAGCCGCTGGTGTTCGCCAACGACGTGCTTCAATTGAAGCCCAAGCGCGCGATCAAGACCGTCGGGCGGTTCCTCGTCAATTCGACGATCGGGATCGGCGGGGTGCTCGACGTCGCGAAGACCTCCGAATTCAACTTGCCGCATCACGACAACAGCTTCGGCAACACGCTCGGGCATTACGGCATGGGGCCGGGGCCGTACATCTTCTTGCCGCTGGTCGGCCCGAGTGACTTCCGCGATTTCGGCGCGGGCATCGCGCAGGGGCAGACCTACGCCTTCACGATCGGCACGCCGTTCGACCGCGCCGAATATCGCGTGTCGGAAGCGGTGCTCACCGGGCTCGACATGCGCGTCGAGGCCGATGGCGCGCTCAAGGCGCTGCTCGGTGGCGCGGTCGATCCCTATGCGACGCTGCGCTCGGCCTATCTGCAGGATCGCGCGGTGAGCATCGCCGAGACGCACGGCGCCAAGGCCGCCGCGGCGAGCGCGCTCGACGATCCGTTGGCCGATCCGGCGGCGGATCCGCTCAAGGATCCGGCGGCGGGAGCTGCGCCGGCGGACGTAGCTCCGGCGGGCGCGGCTCCGGCAGGCGCGGCTCCGGCAGGCGCGGCACCGGCGGGCGCGGCTCCGGCAGTTAAGCCGGGCGACTTCCCGGCCGATCCGGCTGCGCCCGCGGCGACCCCATCGACGCCGCCTACGAGCAAGTCGGCACCGGACGATTTCCCGGCCGATCCCGCGGCTCCGGTACAGCCTGCGCCGTCGGTCGCTGCACCAGCGCAGGCCGCCTCCCAGCCATAGCGCCGTCGCGCATCGAGCGCGCCGCCAGCCTCACACAATCCCCCTCCCGCTTGCGGGAGGGGTTAGGGGAGGGGCGTGCTGCGGGCGGTGCGCAGGGGTTCCAGATCGCTCCCACCCACAGCCCGTCCCGCGAGCGGGAGGGGAGTAAGAGGGCTACCCCTTCTTCGTCCGCGGGGGCCCGAGCAGCGCGGGTTCGAAGATCAGCGCGCACACCAGCGTCCAGGCGAGCGAGATCATCAGGATCTTGCCCATGCTCGCCGTCCCCGGATGGTGCGACAGCCACAGGCTGCCGAACGCGCTGCCCGTCGCGAGCGCGCTGAACAGCACCGCGCGCGCCAGGCTCGATTGCAGCAGGTCGGTCGCGCCGCCACGCCATGCCATCACGAAATAGATGTGGAACGCGACGCCGACGCCGAACAGCAAGGGGAAAGCGATGATGTTGGCGAAATTGATCGGCTGGCCGATCAGCACGCAACTCCCCAGCGTCAGGAACCCCGACAGCACGACCGGCGCCAGCGTGAAGGCGACTTCCTTGACGTCGCGCAGCACGACGAACAGCAGCCCGCTGACCAGCGCCAGCGCGAGAATCCCCGCCTCGACGAACGCCCAGGCGACCGTTCCCGCCGCCTCCTGCGTCGCGACCGGCAGGCCGCTCGCGGTCGGCGCGACTGCGCGCACGGCTCGCGTGAAGCGGCGCAGCACGGCGTTGTCGTTGCTGTCACCCTTGGGGAAGACCTGCACCAGCGCGCGACCGTCCTTCGACACCCAATCGCCGGCGATTTCCGGCGGCAGCGTCGCGCGCGTGACCGGCTCGGCCTGGAGCAGGCTGCGGATCTGATCGAGCATCGTGCCGAGCGGAGGGACCAAGACGGCCGTCGCCTTCGCCCGTTGCGTCGGCGCGGCGCGCGCGAGCCGATCGAACGCGCTGGCAAGCCCTCGCGCGTCGCCCGCGGCGGGGCCGGGATGCGCAGTGGCGGCGGCGCGAAGCTCGCCGGCGGTCTTCATCAGCGCGGTCGTCGTATCGGCATCGCTCGGCGGCGGCGTTACGTCGAACGGGTTGACCGCCGCATCGAGCAGCAGCGCGGCGTCCTGCACCACCGCGAGCTTGGCCGGCTGATCCTCGGGCACGAAGCCATCGACCGACACCGCCTCGGCGACCTCGGGCAAGGCGCTGAGCTTGGCGGCGAGCGCCTTTGCCGCATCGGCATTCGGCGCAAGCACGTTGATCGTGTTTGGCGTGCGCAACGGATCGCGCATCAGATCGGTCAATGCGAGCATCGCCGGCCCATCCTTGGCGCGCAGGTGAAGCGGGTTGAAGTCGAACTGGACGAACGGTAGCAGCGCGATACTCCCCGCCATCGACGCGGCGAACGCCCACAACACCGTCTTGCGATGCGAGTGCAGCCAGCGGTCGAGCGGCGCCGCCTCTTTGAAGCCGACCTCGCGCCGCGGTGCGCCGGGCTTGAGCAGCATCAGCATCGCGGGCAGCAGCGTGACGCTCGCCACCAGCGCGACGATCATCCCGAGCCCGGCGATGATGCCGAGCTCGGCGATCCCGATATAATCGGTCGGCAGGAACGCGCCGAAGCCGAGGAACACCGCGCCCGCCGCCAGCGCGAGCGGCGCGCCGAGCGCGGTCGCGGCGCGCTGGAGCGCGGCACCGGTGTCGGCGCCGTCGAGCCGCTCGGCGTTGAAGCGCACCGAGATCTGGATGCCGAAATCGACGCCGAGCCCGACGAACAGGGGAATGAACGCGACCGAGATCAGGTTGAGCGCGCCGACCGCGAGCAGCCCGAGCGCGGTCGTCAGCACGAGCCCCGCGACGATCGTCACGACGATCCCCGCGACGATCTTCACTGAGCGCGTCGCGAACCACAGGGTGAGCAGCATCGCCGCGGCCATCACCAGCCCGACGAACCCGATATTCTCCTCGAGCGTCGCGAACTCCTCGTCCGCCAGCGGGACTTCGCCGGTGGTGCGCACGGTGACGCCGTGCGCCGGGTCGAGCCCGAGCTTGCTCGCCTGCGCGACGATCGCGGCGACGGCGTCCTCGCCCGGCTGCAGCGCGCCATAGTCGAGCTTGGGCTGCGCGAGGATTAGCCGGCGGCGCGGCGGGGTAGCGCCCGATCCCGGCTGGGCGAACAGCTCCTGCCACGAGAAATAGGCGGGCTTGCCCGCCGCCGAGGCGTCGAGCGCCGCGGCCATCGTCCGCATCGGCCGCGCGATCCGCGACAGCGGCACGTCGCCGCGCTCGACCCCGGTCAGCATCGTCGAAAAGGCGCTCGCGATGCCGCGCAACGACGGGTCGCTCGCGAGCGGGCCGAGCAGCGGCTGCGCATCGATCAGCGCCTTGGTCGAGGCCTGGACCTCGGCGGTCGAGCCGAACAGCAGTCCTTCGCGGTCGAAATAGGTCCCGCCATCGGGTCGCTGGACGCGGCGGAAATGCGTCGTGTCAGTGGCCAGTGCGGCGGAGAGTTTCGCCGCCCCGGCCTCGGCCAGTTCGGGGGTCTTGCCGTCGACCACGACGAGCAGCACGTCGGAGAGTTGCGGGAAAGCGGTCTCGACCGCCTTTTCATTCTGCCGCCACGCGATCTTGGGGGAGATCAGCGCCGCGGTATCGGTGGTCATCGCGAAATGGCCGGCGGCATAGACCGCCGCGCCCGCGACCAGAGCCAGGCACAAAGCGAGCACCGCGAACGGGCGGCGCACGCCGAGCGCGACGAGCCGCTGGAGCAGGGTCGCGATCACTGGCTGGCCGAGCCCGGCCCCATGAAATAGCGCAGCTTCAGCCGGATCGTCTTCTCCTGCCCGTCATAGTCGAACATCGCTTCTTCCCATTTCGGGGCCGCGAGCTTGATCTTGGCGTCGTTCGAGAAACCGACCCCTTCCTTGGGCACGCCGAACAGCGCGCGATCGAGCCGGTTGTTGCCATTCTGGTCGTAGAACACCTGCGCGGCATAATGCCCGGGCTTGAGGCCGCTCAGCGTGACGGTGGTCTCGCCGAGATGCGCGGGCGCTTCGCCCGTGATCGGGCAATCCTTGAGATACTGCGCTTGCGTGCAGAGATCGATATGGACGCGGCCCGTATGGTCGCGGACGTTGCCGACCGTCACGTGGAGCAGCCCGCTGGATCCCTGCGCAGCGCTCAGCACGAACAGGGGCACCGCTGCGATCAGCAGTTTTGCGAAGCGCGGAAGCGAAGAGATAGGTTGCATGGCGGCCCTTTAGACCAAGTTGGGGCCGGAATGAAACCGGCAGAACATCGCCCGATTGCGCGACCGGCGCTGAACTGGGAATTAAGCTGCCGCACTGCAACACGCGAGCGTGCCAGTGACGTGGTTGGAGATTGCGCGGCGGTCGCGTTGCTTTACTCTCGTCGGCGGCGCGACGTCGCGATGCAGGGGATTCACGTTGAGCGGAGGGACATCGCAGGTGGCGCCCGCCGCCGATCGCTTTGCCGCTGCCCATGCCGCGCTCAAGGCCGATCCGACGATCCAGTTCACGCTGCAGCGCGCGCCACCGCCGCCCAAGCCGCCCGAATGGCTGATGCAATTCGGCAAATGGCTCGGCAAGGTGTTCGAGCCGGTCGGGCGGGGCCTGCTGTGGATCGCGCACCGCCTGCCGCACTGGCCTTATGCCAAGATCCTGTTGTGGGGCGTGCTCGCGCTGGTCGCGATCGCGCTCGTCTGGGCGGTGTACAGCCGAGTCCGGCATGGCGAATGGCGCTGGCCGCGCTTCGTGCGGCGGCGTCCGGCGGTTTCGCAGCCGATCGATGCGGCGTGGGAGCCCGACGCCGCGCCGGTGCACGAATGGCTGCGCGAGGCCGATCTGCTCGCCGCCGAGGGACGCTATGCCGAGGCGGCGCACCATCTGCTGCGCCGCTCGATCGACGATATCGCGCGGCGCCGCCCGCAGCTCGTCCGCCCGGCGCTGACAAGCCGCGAATTGAGCGCGTCGCCCGCGATTCCCGGATCGGCGCGCGACCTGTTCGCCGGGATCGCGCGGCTGGTCGAACGCAGCCTGTTCGGCGGACGCGTTGTCGACGCGGCCGACTGGACGCAGGCGCGCGCCGCCTATCGCGATTTCGCGCTGCCGGGGGCGTGGCGCGGATGAGCGACCTGACGATCGGCGGGGCCGGGGCGGGTGGTAGCAGCGCGTTCAGCGTGCGCACCGTGGCGATCCTGCTCGCGGTCGGCATCCTCGCCTTTGCCGGGATGCTGGTGCTCGGGGCGTACGCGCCCGATCTGCGCTCGGGCCGCAACGGCGGCGCGCATGCGCTGTCGAACGCCGCGGTCGGCTATAGCGGGATCGTCCGCCTCGCCGAGGCGACCGGGCGCAACCCGCGGATCATCCGCAATCCGCGGCAATTGGTAGGCGAGGACCTCGTCGTGCTCACCCCCGAATCGGGCGCGACCGACTTGACCAAGGTGCTCGCCGCGCGCGGCGCCAAGACGACGCTCGTCATCCTGCCGAAATGGGACACCGCGGCCGATCGGGCGCATCCCGGCTGGGCGAACTTCGTCGCGTTCCGCCCGGTCGGCGACGCCGAGCGCGTGCTGGCGCCGCAATACAAACTCAAGGTCACGCGCTACACCAGCGGCGGGCAGCCGCTGCGCGCGCTGTCGTGGATGCCGCGCAGCATCGCCTTCGCCGCCCCGCGCCCGGTGCAGACGATCGCCGGCGCGGATCTTCGCCCGATCCTGACCGATGCGCACGGGCATGTCGTGCTCGGCCAGATCGGCGGCGCGCCGTTCTATGTGCTCGCCGATCCCGATCTCGTGTCGAACATCGGCATGCGCGATGCGGCGCAGGCGCGCGCGGCGCTCGACCTGCTCGACTGGCTCAATGCGACCGACGCCAAGACGATCGGCTTCGACGTCACGCTCAACGGCTTCGGCGCGGCGCCGAGCCCGCTGAAGCTGCTGTTCGATCCGCCGTTTCTCGCGATGACGCTGACGCTCGCGGTGGCGGTGCTGCTCGCCGGCGTCCAGGCGACCGCGCGCTTCGGCCCGCCGCGGCGCCGCGCGCGCGCGATCGCGTTCGGCAAGACCGCTCTGATCGACAATGCCGCAGCGCTCGTCCGCAAGGCCGGACGGCAGGGGCGGCTCGGCCCGCGCTATGTCGATCTGGTGCGCGAGCGGGCGGGCGGCGTGTTCGGCGTACCTGCGCGGCTGCAGGGCGCGGCGGCCGACAGCTATCTCGACGGCCTGCGTGGGCGCGAGCGTTTCACCGAATTGGCAGCGCAGGCCCGCGACTCGCGCGATCCGCGCGACATGCTCGCGGCGGCGCAAGCGCTGCATCATTGGTTATGGGAGAAGACGCGGTGACATTCGAAACGGTCGAAGACGTGGCGGCGCTCGCCGGCGCGATCCGCGAGGAAATCGGCAAGGCGGTGGTCGGGCAGGAGCAGACCGTCGAGATCTTGCTCGTCGCCTTGTTCGCGGGCGGGCACGTGCTGCTCGAGGGCCCGCCGGGGACCGCCAAGACGCTGCTCGCACGCAGTTTCGCGCGCGTGACGGGGCTCGAGTACGGGCGGATCCAGTTTACGCCCGATCTGATGCCGGGGGACATCATCGGCGCGAACTTGTTCAACTTCCAGACGAGCAGCTTCACGCTGACGCGCGGGCCGATCTTCACCGACCTGCTGCTGGCCGACGAGATCAACCGCACCCCGCCCAAGACGCAGGCGGCGTTGCTCGAGGCGATGCAGGAGCGCACCGTGACGATCGACGGCGAGAGCCTGTCGCTCGGCGAGCGCTTCATGGTCGTCGCGACGCAGAATCCGATCGAGCAGCAGGGGGTGTACCCGCTGCCCGAGGCGCAGCTCGATCGCTTCCTCTTCAAGCAGACGGTCGATTATCCGAGCGCCGCCGAGGAGCGTCGGATCATCGCCGCGCACGGGTCGCACAGCCATGCGATGGAGCCGGAGGAATGGGGCGTCGCGCGGGTCGCCGATGCGGGGATCATCGGCGCGGCGATCGCGGTGGTCGGGCAGGTGCGGCTTGCCGACGAGGTGATCGACTATATCACCGCGCTGATCCGGGGTACGCGCGACGTCGCCGATCTCGAGAGCGGGGCGAGCCCGCGCGCGGGCGCGATGCTGGCGGGCGCGGCGCGTGCGCGGGCGGCGCTCGACGGGCGCGATTTCGTCATTCCCGACGATGTGAAGGCGCTCGCGCCGGCGTTGCTGCGGCACCGGCTGATCCTGTCGCCGGCGGCCGAGATCGACGGGCGCGCGATCGAGGATGTCGTCACGCATATCATCGAGACGATCGAAGCGCCGCGGTGATTCTGCGCGCTGCCCCCATCCGCCGTCACCCCCGCGAAAGCGGGGGTCCCGCTTCTCCTTCGCCCTCTTCTTCTTCTGCGGCGGGAAGAAGCGGGATCCCCGCTTTCGCGGGGATGACGGAGGGGGTGTGTCGTGCGAGCGGCCAATGGACGATCGCGCCGTGATCTACCCGACACGCACCGCGGTCCTCGCCGCAGCCGCCGGCGCGCCGGTGGCATTGCTGATCGCCGTTGCGCTCCCCGGTCGCTGGTATGTCGGGCTCGCCTGGCCGATCGCGGTGTTGCTGCTCACCGCGTACGACGCCTTGAGCGCGCGCCGCACCGCGACCGCCAGCCTTGCGCTGCCGACGACCGCGCCGGTCGGCGCCACCATCGATGCCACGATCCGCGTCGCGATCGCCGGCGCGCATCCACCGCGCAGCGCAGAGGTCGCGCTCGATGGCGGGCCGTTGCTCGCGCTCGAGAATGACGGGCGGTTGTGGCTCACGCTGCACGACGGCCGCGGCGAGGCGCTGCTGCCGCTGACCACGCTGCGGCGCGGCACCGCGCGGATCGACAGACTCTGGCTGCGCTGGCGCGGCGCCTTCGGGCTGGCGTGGCAGCAGCGCATCCTGCCCGCCGACGTAACGCTCCCGATCCTCCCCGACATCCGCGCGCTCCACGACCGCGGCGCACAGATCTTCCAGCGCCACGCGCTGTCGGGCCTGCTCGCGCAGATCGACCGCGGCGACGGCACCGACTTCGACGCTTTGGTCGAGTTCCGCTCGGGGATGGACCGCCGCGCGATCGACTGGAAACAGTCGGCGCGCCAGACCAAGCTCCATGCCAAGGAGTATCGCAGCGAGCGCAACAACCAGATCGTCTTCGCGGTCGACGCCGGGCGGCAGATGTCCGAGCCCGTCGCGGGCCTGCCGCGCGTCGATCGCGCGGTGTCGGCGATGCTGCTCACCGCGTGGATCGCCTTGAAGCTCGGCGACCGCGTCGCGCTCCACGCGTTCGATTCGCGCCCGCGCATCGCGAGCGGGCTGGTGTCGGGGATGCCCGCCTTCGCCAATCTCCAGCGGCTTGCCGCCGCGATCGACTATAGCGGCGAGGAGACCAATTACAGCTTCGCGCTGACCACGCTCGCAGCGAAGCTGACGCGGCGTTCGATGATCGTGCTGTTCACCGAATTCACCGATCTGACCTCGGCCGATTTCCTCGTCCGCGCCGCCGCGCGGCTGCTCGACGGGCATGTGCTGCTCGTCGTCGTGCTGCGCGACGAGGAGGTCGAGCGGCTGGTCGATGCAGCACCCGTCACCGCCGACGACGTGACGCGCGCCGTCACCGCCGCCGCCTTGCTGCGCGACCGCAAGCTGGTGCTCACGCGGCTGCAGCATCTTGGCGTGCATGTGATCGAAAGCGCGCACGACCGCGTCGGCGAGGAGCTCGTCGCGGGCTATGTCGCGTTGAAACGCAGGAACCTGCTCTGATGGCCACCGCTTTCCTCGCCGCGCAACCCGCCACGCTCAACGCCAGCCGCTTCCGCGCGGCGCACGACGCCGACTGGCAGCGGCTCGAGAGCCTCGTCACGCGGATCGAAAAGCGTTCGATCCGGGCGCTGAGCGACGACGATCTGCTCGCGCTTCCCGTGCTGTACCGTACCGCCTTGTCGTCGCTGTCGATCGCGCGCGAGACCTCGCTCGACCGCGCGCTGGTGGCCTATCTCGAACAGCTCTGCACCCGCGCCTATTTCCAGCTGTACGGCGTGCCGACCTCGGCGGTGCGGCAATTGTGCGACTTTTTCGTGCGCGCGTGGCCCATCGCGGTGCGGTCGCTGTGGCGCGAGACGCTCGTCTCGCTGCTGCTGACGGTCGCCGGGGCGGTGGTCGGCTATCTGCTTGTGCGCGGCGATCCCGGCTGGTTCTTCGGCCTCGTCGGCGAAAGCATGGCGGGCGGGCGCGATCCTTCCGCCTCGGTCGAGACGCTGCGCGCGACGCTCTACGCCAAGCATGACGACATGCTGACGATCTTCGCCGCCTATCTCTTCACGCACAATGCGCAGATTGCGATCTTCTCGTTCGCTTTGGGGTTCGCCTTCGCGGTGCCGACGGCGCTGCTGATCTCGTATAACGGCCTGATGCTCGGTGCGTTCATGGCGGTGTTCGTGCCCAAGGGGCTCGGCTTCGGGTTCACCGGCTGGATCCTGATCCATGGCACGACCGAGTTGTTCGCGATCATCCTGTCGGGCGCGGCGGGGTTCCGCATCGGCACCGCGATCGCCTTTCCCGGCCATGCGACGCGTGACGACGCCGCGGTGCAGGCGGGCAAGACCGGGGCGACCGTGATGGGCGGCGCGGTCGTCATGCTGCTCGTCGCCGGGCTGCTCGAGGGGATTGGGCGACAGACGGTGACGAACGATCTCGCGCGCTACGCGATCGGGCTGACGATGTTGCTCGGCTGGCTGCTCTATTTCTACCTGCCGAGGAGCCGCCGCGATGGCGCCCCGGCGTAACGCGCGCAAGGCGCCGCCGTCGCTGCGGCGCAGCTTCGTCACGCCCGAGGGGGTCGATCTGCGGATCGAGCTCGGCAGCGCGGGCGAGCGCGCCGCCGCGTTCGCGATCGACGTGCTGGCGATCCTCGCGGTGCTGGTCGTCGCGACGATCGCGATCGCCTATCTCGCCTGGTCGAGCCATCAGGGCGCGTTCGCGGTGCTGTGGCTGCTCGGCTTCTTCGTGCTGCGCAACGGCTGGTTCGCGCTGTTCGAACTGAGCGGGGCGGGGGCGACGCCGGGCAAACGGCTGCTCGGCTTGCGCGTCGTCGCGCGCGACGGCGCGCGGCTGACCGGCGGCGCGGTGATCGTGCGCAACGCGATGCGCGAGATCGAGCTGTTCCTGCCGCTGAGCTTCCTCGGCGGCCAGATCGCCAATGGCTGGGCCGACACCTTGCTGACGGTGTTCGCGCTCGGCTGGAGCGGCATTTTCCTGTTCTTTCCCTTGTTCAACCGCGACCGGCTGCGCGTCGGCGATCTGCTCGCTGGAACATGGGTGGTGCGCACCGTGCGCGGCAAGCTCGGCTCGGACCTCGCGCTCCCGGTCGAGCGCGAGCGGCGCGTGTTCAGCGAGGCGGCGCTCGGCCTGTACGGCGTGTACGAGTTGCAGATGCTCGAAGAGGTGCTGCGCAACGGCACCGACGAAGCGATCGTCACCGTCGCCGCGACGATCCGGCGCAAGGCTGGCCTGCCCGACGACCGCGACGATCGCGGCTTCCTCACCGATTATTACGCGGCGTTGTGCGGTCGGTTGGAGCGCGGGCTGCTCGTCGGGCGGCGTCGGGCGGACAAATTCGCGTGATCCCTTATCCTTCGTCACCCCGGACCTGTTCCGGGGTCCAACGGGATGCGCGTGCCGCCGCGGAAGCGCGTGCGGCACGGTGGGCCCCGGCACGAGGCCGGGGTGACGGCGGGGTGGCGTGTCTGTTGAACCGCAAACTTGGCGATGCTGATGCCGCGTAACCGCTACTATTCCGGCCCGCCGAGCGACCATTTCGACGGCGTGCGCTTCTTCAACCCTGGCCAGCCGGCAAGCGACGCCGGGCTCGGCGCGGTGCTGCGCTGGAAGCTTGCGAACGGCGCGGCGCGCTGGCCGACCGAGGTTTCCGTCGTGCCGGCCAAGCCTGTCGCGCGGCACGAGGGCTTGCGCGTCACCATGGTCGGGCATGCGTCGCTGCTGATCCAGGCGGCGGGCCGCAACATCCTGACCGACCCCGTCTGGTCCGAGCGGGCGAGCCCGTTCTCCTTCCTCGGCCCGAAGCGCGTCACCGCGCCCGGGATCGCGTTCGACGATCTGCCGCCGATCGACATCGTCTTGCTCAGCCATTGCCATTACGATCATCTCGACCTGGCCACGCTGCGGCGGCTCCACGCCGAGCACGCGCCGTTGATGGCGATGCCGCTCGGCACCGACGCGATCGTCCGCGCGGGCGTTCCCGGCGCGCGCTGCAGCGTCGGCGATTGGTGGGAGCAACTGCCACTCGCGGACGGTTTTGCGACCACGCTGACCCCCGCGCGGCACTGGGCGAATCGCTGGCCGACCGACGTGCGCATGGCGCTGTGGGCGGGGCATTACCTGACGACGCCGGCTGGCACGCTGTGGTTCGTCGGTGATACCGGCTATGGCGACGGCGCGATCTTCCCGGCGATCCGGAAGCGGCTCGGCGCACCCGACGTGGCGCTGATCCCGATCGGCGCGTACGAGCCGCGCTGGTTCATGGCCGAGCAGCATGTCGACCCGGCCGAAGCGGTGCGGATCTTCGAGGATGTCGGAGCGGGGCGGGCGCTCGGCATCCATTGGGGAACGTTCCAGCTGACCGACGAAGCGCGCGATGCGCCGCGGCGGGAACTGGGCGAGGCGTTGTCGGCGGTCGAAATCGTGCCCGCGCGCTTCGTTGCGGCGGAACCGGGCGGCGTCTACGACTTCGATTGACGCATCGACGGCCCGACAGCGGAAGCGTTGGCGCGCCCGGAGGGAGTCGAACCCCCGACCGAGGAGGTAGAAGCTCCTTGCTCTATCCAACTGAGCTACGGGCGCGCACCGGCTTCGCCATTAGCGCGGATTGCATGCTCGCGAAACCGGCTTCATAGCTTCGTATCGATCAGGGGGCGAAACGACATGGCCGGGTTGAAGACGATCACCGCCGCCGAAACGCGCGGCCGCGAATTCCGCTATTTCGATTTCGTGATGGTCGCCTTCGTCGTCATCCTGCTGCTGTCGAACGTCGTCGGGGCGGGAAAACGCTCGGTGATCGACTTGCCGTGGATCGGGCCGTGGCCGTTCGGCGCGGGAATCCTGTTCTTCCCGGTCAGCTATGTGATCGGCGACATCCTGACCGAAGTGTACGGCTATGCGCGCGCGCGGCGCTGCGTGTGGGCGGGGTTCGGCGCGTTGCTGTTCATGGCGCTGATGGAGCAGATCGTCGTCGCGCTGCCGCCGGCGGCGGCGTGGAACGGGCAGGCGGCGTACGAATATGTTTTCGGCCGCTCGATCTTCGTCGATCCGGCCGCGGCGACGGGGCTACGCATCATTCTCGCCTCGGTGACCGCCTTCTGGGTCGGCGAATTCGCCAACAGCTTCGTGCTCGCCAAGCTTAAGATCCTGACCGAGGGGCGGATGCTGTGGACGCGGACGATAGGATCGACCGTCGTCGCGCAGGGGTTCGACAGCCTGATCTTCTATCCGCTCGCTTTCTACGGTGCGCCCGACTGGCCGGTCGAGGCGATGCTCGCGGTGATGGTCAGCCAGTTCGTGCTCAAGGTGTCGTGGGAGGTGATCCTCACGCCGTTCACCTATCTCGTGGTGAACTTCCTCAAGCGCGGCGAGGGCGTCGACGTGTACGACCGCGGGACCGACTTCTCGCCGTTCCGGGCGCGGGTGTAGCTGGCGTTTCAGGGCCACCCTAAACCGTCACCCCGGCCTTGTGCCGGGGTCCACCGTGCCGCGTTCGCGACGCGCGCAGCACGCGCATCCCGGTGGGCCCCGGCACAAGGCCGGGGTGACGACCGGTGTGTTTAGGCCCCGACAGTCTCGAACAGCCCCTCGAACATCCGCCGACCGTCATCGCCGCCATGCGCAGCGGTCTCGATCCGCCGCTCGGGATGCGGCATCAGGCCGAGCACGTTGCCCGCCGCGCTGAGCACGCCGGCGATGCCGCGCGCCGATCCGTTGACCGGCTCCGCATAACGGAACGCGACACGGCCCTCGCCTTCGAGGCGGTCGAGCGTGTCCTCGTCGGCCGAGTAATTGCCGTCGTGATGCGCGACCGGATAGACGATCTGCTCGCCGGCATCGTAGCGGCTGGTGAACACGCTCTGGCTGGTGCCGACGGTCAGCGGCACTTCGCGGCAGACGAAATCGAGCCCGGCATTGCGCATCAGCGCGCCCGGCAACAGGCCCGCTTCGGTCAGAATCTGGAAGCCGTTGCAGATGCCGAGCACGGCCACGCCGCGCGCCGCCGCATCGCTCACCGCGCGCATGATCGGCGAGCGCGCGCCGATCGCGCCCGAGCGCAGATAGTCGCCATAGGAAAAGCCGCCGGGGACGGCGACGAGGCCGATGCCGTCGGGCAGCTCGGTCTCGGCGTGCCACACCATCGTCGGCTTGGTGCCGCCGACACGCTTGAGCGCAGTCGCGATGTCGCGGTCGCAGTTCGAGCCCGGAAAGACGATGACCGCGGTCTTCATACGCGCTCGATCCGATAGTTTTCGATGACGGTGTTGGCGAGCAATTCGCGGCACATCGCATCGACGCGCTCGTCGGTGGTGTCGTCGGCGACGTCGAGTTCGATCAATTTGCCCGCGCGGACGTCGTTGACGCCGGCGAAACCGAGCGTGCCGAGCGCCTTGTGGATCGCGCGGCCCTGCGGATCGAGCACGCCGGGCTTCAGCGTGACGAAAATGCGGAGCTTCATGAGGCTTGTCCTGGCTGCGGTCGGGAAGCGCGCACCCTATGGCGACCCGCGGCGCGTGTCGCAAGCTTTCCCGCGCAAGCGCGGCGCGGCGTCACTTCGCCTTCGGCACCGTTGGTGCGCCGCTGAACCAGTGCGGCAGGCCGATCGTCGTGGCGACGCCGTAGCGCGCGAGCGCGGGTTTGGGCCACGGGCCGGTGAGGTAGAGCGGCGCGAAGCCGCCGGCGTCCTTGCCCGCAAGCAAGGCGCGGGCATGCGCGTCGCCGAGCCAGCGCTCGTCGCCGGTGAAGGGGCGGCGCAGCGCGACCGCATAGACGCGCCCGCCGACGAGGATCTGGTGATAGTCGAACGAATTGCGCAGCTCGCCGGTCGTATCGGCCATCCAGGCGGTGGCGAAATAGGTCGGGGTCCATTCCGCGCCGTTGGGGGCAGGGAAGATCACCAGCCGTGCGGGCGCGCCGGCGCCGACTCGCACCGGCTCGAGCCGAATCGTCAGCGCGAGGAGTATCGGGACCAGGGCGAGGAGCAGCGCGGGGCGGCGGCGCGCATCGAGCACCAATCGCACGCCGAACAGGCCGAACAGCGGCAGGACCCATTTGAAATAATGCAGATTGTTGAAACGCCACAGGCCGGTCGGCAGCAGATCGACATAAGCGAGCATAACAATGGTGTAGACCAGCCCGGCCGCGGCGACGGCGAGCGTCACCGCGCGGCGCGCGGGCGGCGTCGCGCCGCACGCCGCGATCATCCCGGCGCTGCCGAGCAGCAGCCACGGCGCATAGTCGAGCAACCCGATGCCCTCGCCGAACCAGCCGCGCGGATCGACCAGCACGACATAGGCCTTCCAGCCGAGCCAGCCGAAATTGAAGCCGTATTGCGCCGAGTAGCGCATGTAGGGGCTGGGGGCGGCGCCGTAGATCGCGATGTAGAGCGTTGCGAGCAGGCCGAAGGCGATCGCGAAGCTCGCCGCAGCGATCCCCGCCGCGCGCAGATCGCGCGCACGGTAGAGCGCCGCCGCCGCCGAGAGCGCGACGATCGCGCCGACGATCGCATCGCCCGGGCGCGCGAACGGGATCAGGCCGAGCGCGATGCCGAGGATACTCGCGGGCCAGCGTGATGTGGCGGTGGCGCTTCTCCCTTCTACCGCGCCCCGGCGAAGGCCGGGGCCCAGGAGCGGGCGGGGCGCAGGCTCGGGCAGCGCTTCGTGAGCCGCGGCAGCGCGACTGAGCCCCGGCCTCCGCCGGGGAACTCGAGCGCCCGAATCCCCCCAGAGCCGCGCCATCGCGCCGAGCGCGAGCCACAGCAACGCCGCCGAGGGCGTCGTCGTCCAGGGTTCGATCCACAGCTTGGCGATGCCGAATTGCGCGAGCGTCGTCGCCGCGAACAGCAATGCCGCGCCCCAGCCGGGCACGCCGACCGCGCGCGCGACGCTCCTGAACCCGGCAAAGGCGAGCAGGTAACAAACCAAATCGACGAAGAAGAACGGCTGGCTCGGCCAGACCTGCAGGAACCGCATCCCGAGTAGCGGGTAGAGCAGAGGGTAATAATGCAACGCGGGATCAAGGTTCCCCGCCGCCAACGCGCTCGCCGAGCGCACGTACAGCGCCTGATCCTGCCAGTCGTGCCAGTATAGCAGCGCCGGGTCGCGCAGGCCGGGAAGCCCGACCACGCGCCACACCGTCAGCAGATACGCCAGCGCGAGCGCCGCGAACGGCCACGCCGCCCGCGCGCCCCGCGTGCGCAAAGCTTACTTGCCCTTGTTCAGACGATGCTGCTCGAGATCGAGCACCGCGCCGTCGGTCTCCTCGGTCAGCAGGCCCAAACGGCGCGCGACTTCCTGATACGCCTCGACTTCACCGCCGAGATCGCGGCGGAAGCGATCCTTGTCGAGCTTCTCATTGGTGGTCATGTCCCACAGGCGGCAGCCATCGGGGCTGATCTCGTCGGCGAGCAGGATGCGCGGATAGTCGTTGTCCCACACGCGGCCGAATTCGAGCTTGAAGTCGACCAGGCGAATGCCGATCCCGGCGAACAGCCCGCACAGGAAATCGTTGATGCGGATCGCGAGGTCGGCGATGTCGTGCATCTCCTCCTGGCCCGCCCAGCCGAACGCGGCGATATGCTCGTCGGTGATCATCGGATCGCCGAGCGCATCGTCCTTGTAATAATATTCGATGATCGTGCGCGGCAGCTGCGTGCCTTCCTCGATCCCGAGACGAGTCGAGATCGACCCCGCCGCGACGTTGCGCACGACGACTTCGATCGGAATGATCTCGACCTGGCGGATCAGCTGCTCGCGCATGTTCAAGCGGCGGATGAAGTGCGTCGGCACGCCGATGAGGCCGAGCAACGTGAAGATGTGCTCGGAAATCCGGTTGTTGAGCACGCCCTTGCCGCTGATCGTGCCCTTTTTCTGGGCGTTGAAGGCGGTGGCGTCGTCCTTGAAATATTGGATCAGCGTACCCGGCTCGGGACCCTCGTAGAGGATCTTGGCCTTGCCTTCGTAGATCTGGCGGCGGCGTGCCATGTGCGCGGTAACCCTCAAATGATCGGCCCCGGCAACGCGATCGCGGGCCGGGGCGGGAAGGCGTGGCTATATCGGAACGCGCACGGGGGTGCAATCAGCTTGGCGCTCGCGTCAGGTGACCGCATTGCGCTGCGCGAAGGCGGGGTCGCGATAGGCGCCGCTCGCCAGGATCTCGTCGAGGATTTCGCCCGCGCGAACCACGTCCTCGAAGCCGAGGTAGAGCGGGGTGAGTCCGAAGCGCGCGATGTCGGGCGCGCGGAAATCGCCGATCACGCCGCGCGCGATCAGCGCCTGGCACACCGCATAGGCCTCCGGGTGGCGGAACGAGATATGGCTGCCGCGTTTGGAAGGGTCGGCGGGGGAGACGCATTCGAGCCCGAGCGCGGCGCCGATGCCGGCGAACAGATCGAACAAGGCGGCGCTCTTGGCGGCGACCTGCTGCTGGTCGACGTCGCGCCACAGGTCGATCCCGGCCTCGAGCCCGGCCATCGCCAGCATCGGCGGCGTTCCCGCGAGCCAGCGCTTGATGCCCGGCGCTGGGGCGTAGCCGTCGCCGAAGTCGAACGGCGCGGCATGGCCCATCCAGCCCGACAGCGGACTGGCGAGCTGCTCCTGCAGCCGGCGCGAGACGAACAGGAAGGCGGGCGCGCCGGGGCCGCCGTTGAGATATTTGTAGCCGCAGCCGATCGCGAGATCGGCGCCCGCGCCGCCCAGGTCGAGCGGGATCGCGCCGACGCTGTGGCTGAGGTCCCACAGAGCGAGCGCGCCGGCGTCGTGCGCGCGGGCGGTCCACGCTGCCATGTCGAAGCGTTCGGCGGTCTTGTAGTGGACGTGGGTGAGCATCAGCAGCGCGGTGTCGCCGTCGATTGCCGCGGGGAGGGCGTCGCGCGCGACAGCGTTGAGACGCGCGCCGGGGACGCAGCCGGCCGCGCCCTCGGCGATGTGGAGATCGGTCGGGAAGTTGCCCGTCTCGCTGACGATCGTCGTGCGCGGGGCGGCGTGGCGAAGCGCGGCGACGAGCAGTTTGAACAGGTTTACCGAAGTCGAATCGGTGACGATCACCTCGTCGGGCTCGGCGCCGATCAGCGCGGCGATCTTGCCGCCGATGCGCTGCGGCGCGTCGATCCAGCCTTCGTTCCAGCTGCGGATCAGCCGCTCGCCCCATTGCCGCTGCGCCATGTCGGCGAGCGCGGGTGCGGTCGCGCGCGGGAGCGGGCCGAGCGAATTGCCGTCGAGATAGATCACGCCTTCGGGGAGCGCGAAGCGGTCGCGATAGGCGCGGAGCGGGTCGGCGGCGTCTAGCGCACGGGCTTCGTCGCGCGTCATGCGAGCGCCTCGTTGGGGTGTAGTCTGGAAGGACCGTGCGCAGCTGAGCGCAACCGACCCCCCTCCCTGGAAGGGAGGCGCGGTGCGGCGGGTGGCGGCGAATGGACAGGGCTGGCCGCGCACTACGCCAGCCCCGTCTCGATCAGCGCGGCGAGCGTGCCGCCGATGCGCTGCGGCGCGTCTCGACCGAACGTACGACGTGGCGCGCAACCGACTCCCCTCCCTGGAAGCGAGGGGTAGGGGGTGGGTCGGCCCGTAGTCGCGCGTGGTGCCTGCCCTAGGCCGACCCACCCCCAGCCCCTCCCTTTCAGGGAGGGGAGGCGCGGTGCGGCGGGCGGCGGCGAATCGAGAAGGTAGGGCGCTCACTTCTTCAACCCCGCCTTGATCAGCGCCTTCGCCTGCGCCCAGGCCGCGCTTTCGGGCGTGATCAGTTCGACGTGGCCCGTGCGCTCGACCAGATGCAGCGACGCCTTGTCGCCCTTGTCGCTCGCCTGCGCGACATACCCCGTTCCGAATCGCACCGGAATGATCCTGTCCTCGCGCCCGTTGATGAGATCCTGCGGCACATGCAGCGGCAGCAGCCGCGGGACTGAGGTGTCGGCATAGACATCCGCCCGCGTGCCGGGCGTGCCGACAAGCTGCGCGACGACCGCGACGCCGCAGCCATTGTCGGGGCTCGCCGCGGTCGCCTCGAGATCGGGCAGCCCGCCCAGGCTGACGACATGCGCGATTTTCAGCGGATGCGCCGCGTAAAGCGGGCTGGTCGGCGCGATCCGGCTACGCGCGGCAAGCCACAAGGCGAGATGGCCGCCCGCCGAATGCCCGACCGCGACGATCCGCCGCGTGTCGAACCCGAATTCCGCGGCATGCGCCCGCAGCGCATCCGCCGCCGCGCCCGTATCGGTGAACGTGCCCGGATACCCGCCGCCCGGCCTGTCGACGCCGCGATATTCCACGTTCCAGACGCCGATGCCGTCCCGGCGGAGGTCGTCGGCGATCCAGTTCATCAGCGTGCGATCGGCGATGCTCGTCGTCCAGCAGCCGCCATGTACCATCACCACGACGGGATGCTTGCCGGGGCCCGCGGGTCGCCAGACGTCGACCTTCTGCAAGGCGTCCGGGCCGTAGTCGATCGTCGCATCGGGCGCGGGCTTCGGGCGCTTGAGCAAGTCGGGCCAGGTCAGCAGCGGGGCAGACGCCGGGGCAGACGGCGGGGCGACGGGGGCGCGGGGCGGGGTCTGGGACATCGAGACTGTCGATACAGCGATCAGGGCGAGCGGGAAAAGACGCAGCATCCCCTGCGTGTAAACCCCGCGCTGGCATCTCGCCACCGGCGAATGCGGCTGCTATCGCCGGGGGATGCCCACCGACACGACCGATCCCTTCAACGCCATCGTCGACGCGCCGTTCGATAGCGCGCTGAGCGATCGCTATCTCGTCTATGCGCTTTCGACGATCACCGCGCGCTCGCTGCCCGACGTGCGCGACGGGATGAAGCCGGTCCACCGCCGCCTGCTGTGGGCGATGCGCCAGCTGCGGATGGACCCGAGCACGCCGTACAAGAAATCGGCGCGCGTCGTCGGCGAGGTGATCGGCAAATATCATCCGCACGGCGATTCGTCGGTCTACGACGCGATGGTCCGCCTCGCGCAGGATTTCTCGGTCCGCTACCCGCTGGTCGAAGGCCAGGGCAATTTCGGCAATATCGACGGCGATGGCGCCGCCGCCTTCCGCTACACCGAGGCGCGGTTGACGCAGGTCGCGATGGATCTGATGGCGGGCCTCGACGAGGACGCGGTCAACTACAAGCCGACCTACAATAACGAAGAGCAGGAGCCCGAGCTCTTCCCCGGCGCCTTCCCCAATCTGCTCGCCAATGGCGCGGCCGGGATCGCGGTCGGCATGGCGACCAACATCCCGCCGCACAATGTCGCCGAGCTGTACGACGCGGCGATCATGCTGATCGACCAGCCCGAGGCCGACGACGCCGCGATGCTGCAGCATATCCAGGGCCCCGATTTCCCGACCGGCGGGCTCGTCGTCGATTCGCCCGCGGCGATCGCCGAGGCCTATGCCACCGGCCGCGGCGGTTTCCGTCTGCGCGCGCGCTGGAGCATCGAGAAGGAGAAGGGCGGCGGCTGGACCGCGATCGTCACCGAGATCCCGTACGGCGTCCAGAAGGGCAAGTTGATCGAGCAGATCGCCGCGCTGATCAACGACAAGAAGCTGCCGATCCTCGCCGACGTGCGCGACGAATCGGATTCGGAGATCCGCGTCGTGATCGAGCCGCGCAGCCGCTCGGTCGAGCCGGACATGCTGATGGAAAGCCTGTTCAAGATGTCGGACCTCGAGGTCCGCTTCAGCATGAACCTCAACCTGCTCGACGCCGACCGCACGCCGCGCGTGATGAGTCTGCGCCAGGCGCTGCTGGCATGGATCGCGCACCAGTTCATCGTGCTCCAGCGCCGCACCGCGCACCGGCTCGACAAGATCCGCGACCGGATCGAGCTGCTCGACGGCTATATCGTCGCCTATCTCAACCTCGACCGCGTGATCGAGATCATCCGCACCGAGGACGAGCCCAAGCCGGTGATGATGGCCGAGTTCGAGCTCAATGACCGGCAGGTCGAGGCGATCCTCAACATGCGGCTGCGGTCTTTACGGCGGCTCGAGGAGATGGAGCTGCGCAAGGAGCGCGACGGGCTCGAGAACGAGCGCTCGGGGCTCGAGGCGTTGCTCGGCAGCGAGGCGCGGCAGCGCACGCGGCTCAAGAAGGATTTCGGCAAGCTGCGCGAGCGCTACGGCCCCGAGACCAAGCTCGGCCGCCGGCGCACCACCGTCGCCGAGGCCGCCCCGGCGCGCGATATCCCGCTCGAGGCGATGATCGAGCGCGAGCCGATCACCGTGATCCTGTCGCAGCGCGGCTGGATTCGCGCGATGAAGGGGCATCTCGATGCCGCCGGCGTGGCCGCCGTGAAGTTCAAGGACGGCGACGCCGCCGCGTTCGACTTCACCGCGCAGACCACCGACAAGATCATGATCGCCGCCGAGAACGGCCGCTTCTACACGCTCGCGGCCGACCGGCTGCCCGGTGGGCGCGGGTTCGGCGAGCCGGTGCGGTTGATGATCGACCTCGATGGCGATGTCGGCATCGTCCAGATCTTCCGCGCGAGCATCGCCGAGAAGCTCCTCGTCGCCGCGACCGACGGGCGCGGCTTCCTCGTCCGCACCGCCGACATCGTCGCCGAGACGCGCAAGGGCAAGACCGTCGTCACCCCGCGACTCGGCGCCAAGCTCAAGCTCGTCCGCCCGGTCGACCCGCGCCACGATTATGTCGCGGCGATCGGCGACAATCGGCGGCTGCTCGTCTTCCCCTTGAGCGAACTTGCCGAATTGTCGCGCGGGCAGGGCGTGCAGCTGATGCGCTTTCGCGACGGTGGCCTGTCGGATGCGATTACCTTCGTCTTCGCCGAGGGGCTGAGCTGGGCGATGGGCGGCGACAGCGGCCGTACGCGCACCGAGGCCGACCTCACGCCCTGGCGCGCGGCGCGTGGCGCAGCGGGGCGGATGCCGCCCAACGGCTTTCCGCGCGACAACCACTTCTGACCGCTTCTGTGTCCAGGCCTTTGCAATACTTCGGATTTCGATTGCAATAGCCTGAAATCCGGGAAGTAAAGGGGGATCTTAACGAATCGTCCCTATCGCCGGGACAATGGCGCCGACGTCCAAACCCGTGCTGACGATTCCTGACCCGCCGGCCCCAGCGGTGGCGCTCGAAGCATATCCGACATCGGTGATGATGGCGGCGCGTATGATCGATCTCCTGCCGATCCCCGCCGCGATGGTCGCGCTCGAGGGGGGCGAGGTCGTCGTTCAGATCGCGAACCGCGCTTATGAGATCGCCGGGCTGGGGATGAACGACCGCCGCCGCTCGCTCGTCGCGCAGATCGAGCCGCAGATCTCCGCTTTCATTCTCGGCGATACGCTGCGCACCGAGTTCTCGGTCGAATTCGGCGACAAGGTCGATTGCCATTATTATCAGGCGACGCTCGCCCGGCTCGAACGCAACCCGCTGCAGCGCTGCATGCTCGCCTTGGTCGATCAGACCGCGGAACTGCGCACCGAGCACAATCTGCGCCGCGAAATGCTGACCGACAGCCTGACCGGTCTGCCCAACCGCGCCGGCTTCAGCGACCGGCTCGAGCTGCTGCTCGAAGACCCGGCGACGCGCGACAGCTACGCCGTCCTGGTGATCGACCTCGATCGCTTCAGCCGCGTCAACGCCTGTCTCGGGTCGATGGCGGGCGACGAATTGCTCATCACCGTCGCACGCCGCCTCAAGGGGGCTTTGCGCGCGCAGGACGTGCTCGCGCGCACCGGCGGCGACGAATTCGGCATCCTGCTGACGCTCGAGGACGGCGTCGGCGATGCCGAGCGCGTCGCGCGGCGCATCCAGGGCGCGCTGTCGACGCCGTTCCGCCTCTCCGATTTCGAGATTCGTGTCGCCTGCTCGATCGGCATCTCGTTCGGCGCGGCGGGGATCGAAGACGCCGAGGAATTGATCCGCCACGCGCAATTCGCGGTCAAGCGCTCCAAGGCGAGCGGCAAGACCGAAGCCTATCAGACGCAGGCGTTCGACATCGCGCGCGAGCAGTTCGGGATGGAGACCGCGCTGCGCCGCGCGATCGAGCGTGGCCAGATGCGGTTGACCTACCAGCCGATCCGCGATCTCTCGACCGGGCAGCTCGTCGCGTTCGAATCGCTCGCGCGCTGGCGCGACGAGGACGGGGTCGAACATTCGCCGAGCGACTTCATCCCGGTCGCCGAGGAGTCGGGCTTGATCGTCCCGCTCGGGCGCTGGGCGATCCAGGAAGCCGCGGCGACGCTCGCCGAGTGGGATGCGCGCTGCGGCGGCACGTCGGGGGTGCGGCTCGCGGTCAATCTGTCGGCAATCCAACTGCAGCGCGACACGATCGCGCCCGTCGTCGAGGCGGCGCTCAAAGCATACGGGCTCGAGGGATCGCGCTTCACGCTCGAACTGACCGAAAGCGCGCTGGTCACCGATCCCGACCGCATCGCGGGAATCATGCACGCGCTCAAGCGGCTCGGCACGACGATCGCGATGGACGATTTCGGTACCGGCTATTCGAACCTCGCCTATCTCCAGAAATTGCCGATCGACGTGCTCAAGATCGATCGCAGCTTCGTCAGCGGGATGCTCGCCGATCGCGACAAGATCGCGATCGTCCGCGCGATCCTGTCGCTCGCGCAAGCGCTCGGCATGAAGACCACCGCCGAGGGGATCGAGACCAACGAACTCGCGCAGACGCTGGCGGCCTTGGGATGCACCTATGGGCAGGGGTATCTCTACGCGCGGCCGCTCGAGGCCGAGGATGCCTATGCGATGCTGGTCGACAGCCGCCACTGAGCGACCGCTTCGTCGGCGATCGCGTCCGCGCGCGCGGCATCGGGGAAATTCTCCGCGACCCAGCGATCCTCGATCTGCCTGAGCAGCCGCGCGACGTCGGGGCCCTTGCCAACCCCGCGCTGGACCAGCGCGCCGCCGGTCAGTGGGAAGCTCGGGATCGGCCACGCCAGGATGTCGCGCGCGCCCATCACCGCGTCGGGCTCCTCCTCGACGGTCAGCACCCAGCGGTCGAGCGCACCGTCGCGCCCCAATCGATAGGCGAGAGGATGCGGCGATCCGGTCGGATCGGTCAGCGCCGAGACGATGCGCTTGCGCTGCGCGTTCGACAGTTTGAGCCTTGCGCCGACAGTCTCGCCGAGCGCCGGGTCGCGCGGCAGCACCGCGGCGAGGCGGCGGAGCGGATCGGGCGTCAGCTCGGCTTGTGCTTCGACCGCGGCGACGCGCGCGAGCCGGGCCACACCCGTCGCGTCGATCTCGGGCAGCACCGGCCGCAGGATGCCGCGTTCGATCATCAGCGCAAGCGTCGCGACGGCATTGGGCGCGACCAGCAGCTTGAGGAACTCCGCCGAGATCCGCTCGCGCGACAGCGCCATCAGATCATTGGCGCGCTGCTTGCAGGCGTCGAGCGCCGCCGCATCGGGCGCGTCGCCGAAGCGCGCGTGGAAGCGGAAGAAGCGCAGGATGCGTAAGTGATCCTCGGCGATGCGCTGCAACGGATCGCCGATGAAGCGCACGCGCCGCGCCGCGAGATCGTCGAGGCCGCCGAAATAATCGAAGATCTCGCCTGTCGCGGGATCGGCATAGAGCGCGTTGATCGTGAAATCGCGCCGCGCCGCATCCTCGCGCCAGTCGTCGGTGAAGGCAACCGTCGCATGGCGGCCGTCGGTCGCGGTGTCGCGGCGCAGCGTCGTCACCTCGACCGGCGCGCCGTCGGCGAGCACCGCGGTGATCGTACCGTGCGCGAGCCCGGTCGGCACCGCCTTGATCCGCGCGCGCGCGAGCAGGTCGATCACGTCCTCGGGCGCGTGGCGCGTCGCCAGATCGACATCGGCGACATCGATCCCGAGCAGCGTGTCGCGCACCGACCCGCCCACGTATCGCGTCTCGCCTTGCGCCGCGCCGAGTACCGCGCACAGCTCCGGCAATCCCGCCCGCTCGCGCCAGTCGGCGCCGGGTAGCGTCAGCCGTTCCATCGCAACCGGCGCGACAGATTGACGATCATCGCGGCGGTCGCGCCCCAGATGCGGTGGCCGTCCCAGTGGATCTCGTAATAATGCCGGTTGCGGCCCTGCCACTCGACGCTCGCTTCGGTGTGGTTGCCCGAATCGAGCAGGAAGCCGAGCGGCACTTCGAACACTTCGGCGACCTCGGCGACCGCGGGGGTGAAGACCAGGTCGGGCGGCACCACGCCGATCACCGGCGTCACCTCGAAGCCGGTGACGGTGCGGTAGCGGTCGGCCTCGCCGACGATCGTCACGCGGTCACGCGGCAGCGCGATCTCTTCCTCTGCCTCGCGCAGCGCGGCGGCGATCGCATCGGCGTCGCCCGCATCGACGCGACCCCCGGGGAACGCGACCTGCCCGGCATGGCGCGACAGCGTGTCGGTGCGCCGCGTCAGGATCACCCCGGGCTCGGCGCGGTCGGTCACCGGAACGAGCACCGCGGCTTGCGCGAGCGGCGTCACGATCGATTCGACATCGACATGGTCGCCGGTCAGCAACACGGTGTCGGCATGGCCGACCTCCATCGCCTGGCGCAGCCGTTCGACGAGCGTCATGCCGCCGGCTCCAGCGCGAAGAAGGCGCCCGCGCTCCACACGCCGGGCGGCGTGTCGCCGCCGTCGATCGCGCGTTGCGCCAGCTCGTAATACACGCTGCGCGCGACGACGGCATCGAGCCCGCCGCGGACGTGGAGATAGGGGCGGGGGCCGTCCTCGCCCGGTTCGAAGCGCAAGCGGTGGTCTGCGTCGGCGGTGACGAGATCGCCGGTGTTGAGCCGGAAGGTCAGCATCGCGGTCGGGCCCTCGCCCGAGGCCTTGAGCTCGACCGCGACGAACGGCGCGTCCTCGACGTCGATATCGAGCTTCTCGACCGGCGTGACGAGGACGTAGCTGCCATCGCTTTCGCGCCGCAGGATCGTCGAGAACAGCCGCACCATCGCCTGGCGGCCGATCGGCGAGCCCTGGTGGAACCACGTCCCGTCGCGCGCGATGCGCATTTCGCTGTCGCCGCAATGCGTCGGGTTCCAGCGCTCGACCGGCGGGAGCTTCTGCTCCTCGGCGAGGCGGGCAATGTCGGCGAGGGACAGAGCGGAAAGGTCGGGGATGGGCTCCATGGGCATGGGCGTGGCGGTAGGACAGCCGCGCCGTCGCGTAAAGCCGCCTGCGTCAGACCAAAGCGGCGATGCGTGGCCCGAGCACGCCGGCGCCCGCCGGCACATTCGCCCCGCGCGCGAGCAAGCGGTGCCGCTCGACCGGGCCGGGCACGCGCCACCCCGCAGTGCGCGCCGCGTCGAAGCCGAAGAAACGACTGTAATATTCGGGATCGCCGATCAGCGTGAGCGCATCGGCCATGCCAAGCGTCTCGGCCGCGGCGAGCGCATGCGCGGTCAGCAGGCGGCCGATCCCAGCCTGTTGCCGGTCGGGCGTCACCGCGACCGGACCGACCTGCACCATCGCGCCTTCGCTGCCGTCGTCACCCGCAAAGCGGATCGGCCAGCATTGGATCGAACCGAGCAGCGCGCCGTCCTCGACGGTCGCGAAGCTCAGCGTGGGGATCGCGCGCATTCCGGCGCGGATCTTATAGGCGGTGCGGCCATGGCGGTCGGTCCCGAACGCGCGGTCGAGCAAGGCCTCGACTTCGGCGGGGGCGACGGCGGCAATCGGCAAGACCTCGATCACGAGCGTTGATCCTTCACGGCCGCGTGGCAGCACGCGGGCCGCGCGCTTTACCCCCGATCGGCGCCAACGCAAGCGCGATCGTGGGGCGAAGGTTCCCTGAGCGCCGACATCTGCTATGGCGCGCCGCGATACGACCAGGATTGGGATCGATTTGACCGACCGCTTGACGCTCAACGTGCACGACCTCGAAGTGATGGTGCTGACCGGCATCTATTCGGAGGAGACGCATCTCCCGCAGCCGCTGCGCATCTCGCTGACGGTCGATCTGAGCGTGCCCGATCGCTTCGATCCCGACACGCCGCTGACCGCATCGAAGAATTACCTCGATCTCAAGCACGCCGCGACCACAGCGCTGCCGGCCGGGGTGCATTTCAAACTGGTCGAGGCGGTGGCTGACCACATTTGCGAGACGCTGTTCCTTCAGGACAGCCGGGTGACGCGCGTCGAAGTGTCGATCGTCAAGCTCGCGATTGCCGAGGCGGGCGAATCGATCGGTATCACCTTGGTGCGGAACCGCCGGTGAAGGACGAGCTAGCGGCGGCGGTGGGCACGCGCGCGGCGCTCGTCTTCGCCGACGGCGCGGATGCGGTCGCGGCGGTGCGCGCCGCGCCGCGCGAATCGGGGATGGTGGTGCTGGTGATCGACGGCATGGTTGCCGCGCTCGATCGCGCGATGCTGCTCGCCGCGGTCGCGCCGCTCGCGGTCGAGCTGGCACCGCAGACGCGGCTTGGCGCGCTCGATGTGGGGCCGGATGCGGATGGCGACGCCGTCGTCGCCGCGGCCGAGTATCTCGCCGGCGCGCATTCCACGACCGGGCAAGTGCTCGAGATTCGCTAACCCGTCACCCCGGTTTTGTGCCGGGGTCCACCGTGCCGCGCATGCTACGACGGCAGCGTTCGGATAGCGGTGGGCCCCGGCACAAGGCCGTGGTGACGGAGATGGTGGAAACTCTAGCGCCGCCCCCCGCGCTCGCACGCGCCGAGTTCGCGCACCACCAGCGCATAATCCTCGCGCGCGATCGTGGCGTCGTCGCCGCTTTGCGGGACCGACGTATCGGGCAGCGTCGCCGGCAGCGTGCAAGCGAGACGATACCATAAGAGGGTATCGCGCGCGGGTGGCGGCGCGGATTGGTCGACCACTTCGCTCAATGCGACCACCCAGTGCGGCGGCTGGTCGGGCTTGCGCTCGATGTCGAACGAGATCGGCCGGCTGTCGGCGGTGGTCAGGAAGATCTGCGTCTGGCCCGAGCCCGGCAGATCGCCCGCGGTATGGACCGCGTTGCCGACGCCGGTGATCGTCGGCGGCGCGTCGGGCGCGAGCACTTCGCGGACGATTCGGCGGGTGAGGGCGTCGCCCGCCGGGGTCCAGCTGCGCTGGCCGTCGGGGCGGACGAGCTGGACTTGCCCGGCATTGCCCGACACGCCGCGCGCGAACAGCAGGACGCGCGCCTTTCGATAGCTCGGTACGCGGCCGCGCGCATCGAGCGGGACGTCGAGCGTGTAGCCGATCCGCGGCGGCACCGCGTTGGTGCCGCGAATCAGCGCGCCGACGTCCGCCTCGACATAAAGTCGCGCGATCGTCGGCGGGAGGTCGGGCGCGTCGACGGGCTTGAGCCGAAGCTGGCTGCGCACCGTCGCATCGACGATCACCGGCGCGTCGACCACGAGGTCGGCATAGTCGGCATAATGTAAGACCGGGGCCGCAACATCGCTTGGATTCACGCGGTTTTGCGGCGCCGCGACAAGGCTTGCGGCCGTGCCCAACAGAGCGGCGGCGACGGCGATTTTGAGGTGCTTGGACATGGCGAACGACTAGCCGGTCGCGATCTTTTTAAACAGAAATAATTCTGCCACGGGGAGGTTGTACGTTTGTTGCGTGAGACAAAGCGTTTGCGTCGTCGTTTTCGGCGCGATAGAGGTTGTGGTCTGTCCAGGATACACTAGCCCATGACAGGCCGGATAACGAGCGGACGTTACGGATCGGCTTGGACCGTCGTGCCGGAATAGAGGAGTTTCGTTTCTGAATGGCATACGCTGATCGCAATACGAGTGGCAGCCGCGTGGTGTCGATCGTGATCGTTTCGGTCATTGTCGCGCTGTTCGCGTGGGGTTTCGTGAACGGGCTGACCTTCAAGTACATCAAAAAGGTGACCGAGAAGCTTAACACCTTCGACGTCGTCGAACCGCCGCCCCCACCACCAGACAAGCCGCCGCCCCCGCCGCCCGAACAGCCGCAGCTGCAGACCCCACCGGTCGTGTCGCCGCCGCCGATCGTGCGCGTCCAGTCGCCGCCGCCGCCGATCGCCACGGTCGTCACGCCGCCGCCGGCTGCGCCGATCACCGTCCGTGCGGCTGCTCCGGCACCCGTTCCGGTCGCGGCACCCCCGGCACCGGTCATCAACAAGGCGGCCGGCCCCAAGGGCGATCCGTCGCAGTGGGTGACCACCGACGATTATCCTTCCGACGCGCTGAGCGCGGAGGCGCAGGGCACCAGCAAGATCAAGTGGGAAATCAATACCGCGGGTCGCGTTGAAAACTGCGTCGTCACCGCGTCCAGCGGCAACGCTTCGCTCGATCGCGCAGCGTGCTCCAACATCACCCGTCGCGGGCGTTACTCACCGGCGCTCGACCAGAGCGGCAACCCGATCCGGTCGTCATCGTCGCGCAACGTCGTGTGGCGTCTGCCCGAATAAACCAACCTAGCCGTGCGGCCCCGCGAAAAGGGGCCCATGGTCATCTTGTCGAGAAGGAAGTCCCCCTAATGTCCACCACCATCCTTACTGCCGGTGCCAACGCCGCAGACAATTTCGGCTTCATGAACGCGATGAAGCAGGGCGGCCCCGTCACCTGGACGACGGCTGCGATCCTGACGATCTTCCTGTTCTTCACGCTCTACATCCTGTTCACCAAGCTGTTCGAGCAGCAGAAGATCATCAACCAGGGCCGTCGCGTCCGCGCGACCTTCTGGTCGGCGAACTCACTGCGCGAAGGCGCTGCCAAGCTCGAGAAGAACTCGGCTTACAAGCAGATCGTCGACGACGGCATCGAAGCCCAGGAGCAGCATGCTCGCCTGACCGACCCGGTCGAAGCGCATGACTGGCTGCACGGCTCGCTCGCGCGTTCGGAAGCCGCGATCAACTCGCAGCTCGGTGGCGGTCTCGCCTTCCTCGCGACGGTCGGCGCAACCGCACCGTTCGTCGGTCTGTTCGGTACCGTGCTCGGTATTTACCGCGCGCTGATCGGCATCGGCCAGGCTGGCCAGGCATCGATCGACAAGGTCGCCGGCCCGGTCGGTGAGTCGCTGATCATGACCGCCTTCGGTCTGGTCGTCGCGGTCCCGGCCGTGCTCGCCTTCAACTTCCTGCAGCGCCGCAACAAGGGCATCGCAGAGCATCTGTCGGCCTTCTCGAACGACGTGCTCGGCTACCTCGCCTCGAACGGCGCGGTTCGCCCGCTCGCTCCCGGCAAGAAGGCGCCGGTGGCTGCTGCGACCAAGCCCGTCGCGACGACCACGACCGCTGGCCAGGCCGGTGGCGTTCAGACGCGCGTCTAAGACTACCGAACGGGGTCGCCTCCGGGCGGCCCCGCTTCCTTCGCCGCCCGGGTTGGTCGGGCGGTGTGACCGATACGAATAGGATGGCCTTTCATGGCGATTAGTACAGGTGGCGGCGGCGATGACGCCCCGATGTCCGACATCAATACGACGCCGCTCGTCGACGTCATGCTGGTGTTGCTCATCATCTTCCTCATCACGGTTCCGGCGATCGTGCAGTCGGTCAAGCTCAAGCTGCCCGACGTGCGTTACGACCCGACGGTGACCAAGCCCGAGAACGTCTCGCTCTCGATCACCAAGACGCCCGACGGCTCGTGCGCGGTCTATTGGGGACTGACCCGCGTTTCGCATGAGGAATTGCTCAAGCGGGCGACCGACAAGCTCAAGGAAATCGTCGACAAGGCCGGCGGTGCCGCAAACTTGACGACCGAGGACCTGCCCGAGGCGCATATCCGCGGCGACGTCGAGACTCCGTATCGCTGCATCGGTGGCGCGATCTACACGATGCAGTCGGCAGGCTTTGCCAAGGTCGGCTTCATTTCGGAACCGCCCCCCACGGGTGGCCCGTCTTCGTGAGCGTTGCCAAAGCGGCTTTTTTGATACGCGGCGCAGCCGCGGGGAGTATTTGACATGGCAATGAGTACCGGCGGCGCCGAAGGCGAGCCCATGATGGACATGAACACGACGCCGTTGATCGACGTCATGCTCGTGCTGCTCATCATGTTCATCATCACCATCCCGATCCAGACGCATGCGGTGAAGGTCGATCTTCCGATCAACGACCCGAACCAGAACAAGCCCTTGATCGACCCGCAAAAGAACAAGATCGTGATCCAGCCCGACGGCGTCGTGCTGTGGAACGGCGCGGCGACCGATCCGGCGACGCTGCAGCAATATCTGGTGCAGACGACGCAGCTCAACCCCGAGCCCGAGCTGCACTTCCAGCCCGACCCGGCGGCGCGCTACGAGAAGGTCGACCAGATCCTCGCGATCATCAAGCGGTCGAACGTCTCGAAGCTCGGCTTCATCGGCAACGAACAGTATCGCAACGACTTCTAAGGTCGATACCTGCGGTTCGAATGCAATCAGGCGGTCCTTCGGGGCCGCCTTTTTTTCGCGGCCGAGGCGCGGATTGGATGCAAAAACCGGCCAGCGGATTGGCGCGCCGTCGGCGATCGTGCTCTAAGCGCTCGAACGGCCGGTAAGGCCAAGGCTTGGGGGAGACGACGATGCGATCGACACTGGCGCTGTTCATCGCGGCAATCGGCCTCGCTACTCCGGCGGTCGCGGCGACCGACCCCGTCATTCGCACCGAGCGCGGGAAGCTGCAGGGCGTGCGCGAGGACGGCGCAGCGCCGATCAGCATCTTTCGCGGCATCCCGTTCGCAGCGCCCCCGATCGGCACCCTGCGCTGGCGCGAGCCGCAGCGCGTGGCAGCGTGGCGCGGCGTCCGACCGGCCACCACATTCGCGCCGCGCTGCATGCAACAGCCGCTCTTTTCCGACATGATGTTCCGCTCGCCCGGGCCGAGCGAGGATTGCCTCTATCTCAACGTCTGGGCGCCCGCCGGCGCGCAGCGCGCCAAGCTTCCCGTGCTGGTCTATGTCTATGGCGGCGGCTTCGTCGCCGGGGACAGTTCGGAAAAGCGCTACGACGGCGCAGCCATGGCGGCGCGGGGGATCGTCGTCGTGACGCTGAATTATCGCCTCGGCGTCTTCGGCTTCCTCGCTCACCCCGAACTGACCGCACGCTCGCCGCAACATGCCTCGGGCAATTACGGTCTGCTCGATCAGGCGGCGGCGCTCGACTGGGTCAAGCGCAACATCGCGGCGTTTGGCGGGGATCCGCGGCGGATCACGATCGGCGGCGAATCGGCGGGGTCGATGTCGGTGAGCGCGCTGATGGCGTCGCCGCTCACGCGCGGGCTGATCGCGGGGGCGATCGGCGAGAGCGGCGCGGTGATGGGCAGCCTGTCGCCGTCGCCGCGCGCCGAGGCCGAACGGCAGGGCGCCGCGTTCGCCGCGACGCTCAACGCGCCGACCCTCGCGGCGCTGCGCGCGCTTCCCGCCGAGACGCTGCTCGCCGCGCAGGGCGCGCGGCAAGACGTGCGATTCGGTGCGGTGATCGACGGCTATTTCCTGACCGAGCCGCCCGAGACGACCTTCGCCAACGGCATGGCGGCGGCGGTCCCGTTACTCGTCGGGTCGAATTCGCAGGAAGCGGCAGGATCGGCGATCTTCGGCCCGGGCGCGGCGACCGTCGCGGCGTATCGCGCCGGCGTCGCGCGCCGCTATGGCGCGCGCGCGGAGGCGGTGCTGGCGCTCTATCCCGCCGCGACCGATGCCGATGTCGTGCCAGCGGCGACCGCGCTCGCCAGCGACGGCTTCCTCGCGCTGCCGACCTGGCAGTGGTTCGATCTGCAGCGCCGGGCCGGGGCGCCGACCTATTCCTATCTCTTCACCCGCGTCCGCCCGCGCGCGCTGTCGGACGATCCCGGCGCAGCCGTGCCATGGGGCGCGGTCCACAGTGCCGAAATCGAATATGCGCTCGGCAATCTCGACGCCAATCCGCGCTACCTCTGGACCGCCGAGGATCGTGCCGTGTCGGCGACGATGAGCGGCTATTTCGCCAATTTCATCAAGGCCGGCGATCCCAACGGTGCCGGGCTGCCGGTGTGGCGGCGCGCGTCGGCCGATGCGGCCAGGATCGAACGGCAGCGCATCGACGTGCGGACAGAGGCCGTGCCGTTCGTCGAGCAGGCGCGCTATGCGGCCGCCGAACCGCTCCTGTCGGAGCGGTGAGCGGGGCGGCTCACAACCGCGGCAACGTCACTCCGCGCTGCCCCATATATTTGCCCGCGCGGTCGGCATAGCTGGTCTCGCACGGCTCGTTGCCCTCGAGGAACAGGAACTGGCACGCGCCTTCATTGGCGTAGATCTTGGCGGGGAGCGGCGTCGTGTTCGAGAATTCGAGCGTGACATGCCCCTCCCAGCCTGGCTCGAGCGGGGTGACGTTGACGATGATCCCGCAGCGCGCATAGGTCGACTTGCCGAGGCAGATCACCAGCACGTCGCGCGGAACCCGGAAATACTCGACCGTTCGCGCCAGCGCGAAGCTGTTGGGCGGGATGATGCAGCAATCGGTCTTGCGGTCGACGAAGCTGTTCGACGCGAAATCTTTGGGGTCGACGATCACGCTGTCGATGTTGGTGAAGACCTTGAACTCGTCCGACACGCGCGCGTCGTAGCCGTAGGACGACAGGCCGTAGCTGATGCAGCCGTCGCGCTTCTGCCCGTCGACGAACGGCTCGATCATCCCGGTGGTCAGCGCCTGCTCGCGAATCCAGCGGTCGGACATGATCGACATGTGAAGGCTCCTTGTTGGTGCCGCCAGCCTGTTGCCGGAAATCCGGGGGCGGGCAAGACGCTATTGCGCGGGCTACAGTGTGCTGTCATGATAATACACCATTGGGAGATCGATCGATGCGACGGTGGCGCAGGCTTCTCAATCGCGGCCTTCTGCTGGCGGGCCTGGTGTTTGGCACCGTGGCGCTCGCGCCCGAGGTGCTGGCCTTTCCGCATCGCCAGATCATCGGCGATACCGTCGTCTATTCCGAGCGGGCGCTGCCGGCGACGATGCCGCAGCTCCTGGCGAAATCCGACGCGCTGCTGAAGAAGAGCGCGATCTTCGGGTCGGGTTATGGTCGGCGGATCTTTCTTACCGAGGGCGGCTGGCGCTGGCGGGCGCTCGCTTTGCAGGCGTCGGGGACGTTCGCCCTCTCGCGCGGGTTCGGCGAGACGATCGTCGTCAACCGTAGCGATGTCGCGCGTGACGTGGTGTTCAACGGCGGGGCGATCGCGGGGCAGCGCAGCCTGTCGGGCGTGATCGCGCACGAGCGCACCCACGGGCTGATCCGCGCGCGCTACGGCATGGCCGCCGATGTCGTCTATCCCGCCTGGCTGCGCGAGGGATATTGCGATCTGGTGGCGGGCGGCGGGAGCTTGTCGGATCGCGATGCGGCATTGCTCAAGGCGCAGCATCGCACGGTGCCGGCGTTGCTGTATTACGACGGCCGCAAACGGGTGGAGGCGGCGTTGCGCGCGCACGGCGGGTCGGTCGATGCGCTGTTCGCGGCGGTGTCGAAGGGGGCGTAGCGTTTGATTTCGCCGAGATAATCATCTTCGTCACCCCGGGCTCGTCCCGGGGTCCACCGGGATACGCGTGCTGCCCGTGCAAGACGCGCGCGTCGGTGGACCCCGGCACAAGGCCGGGGTGAGGGTTGGGATTTAACCGGCTTAGCGTCGAGCGCCGGGCGTCGAGGCCTAAGCCTTCGGTCCCAACCCGAGATCCGCCGGCCCGAACGCATGCGGCAGCAATTCGCTCAGCAGATAGCGCTCGACCGCATCGCCCTCGGCCGCGCCGCACCACACGACGATATCGCGCCCGCCGAGCTGCGCGGCTTCGTTGATCACCTGGCGACAGCGGCCGCACGGGCCGACCGGCGCGGTGCCGGTCGGGCGGCCTTCGGCGTCCATCGCCCCGCCGATCACGCCGATCTCGACCACGTCGCGAAAATCGCCCGCGCTGTTTACCGTGGCGAGCGCGACCGTCTCGGCGCAGAGCGACAGGCCATAGCTCGCATTCTCGAAATTGGCGCCCGTCACGATCCGCCCGTCGGCGAGCAGCACCGCCGCGCCGACCGCGAAGCGCGAATAGGGCGCGTGTGCGTTGCGCGCCGCCGTGCGCGCCGCGGCGATCAGAGTCTGTTGCATCGTCATGGTGCCACTACGTCCCAATGTACCGGCCCATCGACTCCATCGATGCGCCGCATGTCGCTTGCCTGCCACATCCGCCAGCGCCGTGCCGGATAATCGGGCGGGAAGAAATCCTGCATCGCCCAGACCGGCCGCGCAATCGCCAGCGTCACGCCGTACGCCGCGTCGAAGCGCTTGCTGACCTTGAGCAGCAGCGGCTTGCCGGTATGCGATTCGACCATCGTGACGAAGCGGCGCAGCTCGTCGAGCACGATCGGCGCGGTCGGGCGCGATGGGCAATCGTCGCTGAAATCGAGCTCGACTGCGGCGGGCAGCGCGCCGTCGTCGCGCGCGACCATCGTGTTGAAGGCGTTGGCCTGGTCGGCGGCGAGGCGGCACAGCGAGTAAGCGTGGCTCGCGCCGCGACGCATCCCCGTTTCGGCGACGGCTGCCCAGTTCGCCTCGAAGCGCGGGTCGCGCTGGTCGGCGGTGGTCGCGCGGACATAGGCGAAATCGGCGCCGCCACGCTTGACCGCCCACCAGTCGATCTCGCCATTGGCGGCGGACACGTCGAGCCCTTGGAACGCGAAGCGGTCGGTCGGCCGCCAGCTCAACGCGAGCACCCAGAGGATGACGGCGGCAAGAACGAATATGCACAGGATCGTGGCGTACAGCCCGACCCGAATGCCCCATAGGCGATATTTTACCACGATAGTCCCGTTCGGGCGCTCAGCCCTTGATATGAAGTACGCAAATCAGCGTGAACAACCGCCGAGCGGTGTCGAAGTCGATCTCGATCTTGCCCTCCAGCCGCTCCTTGAGCAACTCGGCGGCCTCGTTGTGGATGCCGCGCCGCGCCATGTCCACCGTCTCGATTTGCGCCGGTGTCGCATTCCGGATCGCCTGGTAATAGCTGTCGCAGATCGCGAAATAGTCTTTGATCGGGCGGCGGAAGCGCCCCATGCCGAGCACATAGGTCTCGAGATGGCTGTCGTCTTCGCGGTGGATCGCGATGCCGAGCCGGCCTTCCTCGACGCTGAGCGCGATCCGGTAGGGGCCGGCATAGCCATCGGGATAGGCCTTTTGCGGCGCGAAGTGATTGCCCTCGATCAGGTCGAAGATCGCGATGCGGCGTTCCTGCTCGATATCGGCCGATCGCCACAGGATCGTGCGTTCGTCGAGGGTCACGGCAATGATGCGCGGATCGGCCATTGTTGCAGCCGTAGCCGGGGCGGGGGCTGCGGACAATCCGTCCTTCTTACCCCCCCTGAAAGGGAGGGGCCGGGGGTTGGTCGGCCAGCGGCGGCGTTGGTCCGCTCCCCATACCGACCCACCCCGCAATCCCCTCCCTTCCAGGGAGGGGAGGATGTTCTCGCTTGAGCCGACCCGCCAGGTCTGGGATGACAGCGCCATGGCCACAGCATTCCTCCCCACACCGCCCGTTCCCGAAACCGTCTCGCTGCCGCAGAATGTCGAGGCCGAGGCCGCGATGCTCGGCGCGATGATGATCGACAACCGCCTTGCCGACGATCTGATCGACCGACTCGACGCAGAACATTTCTTCGAGCCGCTCCACGGCCGCATCTTCAGCGCGATCAAGACGCTGCGCGGCAACGACATGCTCGCCAGCCCCGTCACGCTGCGCCCGATGTTCGAGCAGGACGCCGGGATGCGCGAGCTGGGCGGCCCGGCCTATCTCGCGCAGCTCACCGGCTCGGGCGCGGGGCTGATCGGCGCGCGGCAGTTCGCCAAGCAGATCTACGATCTGGCGATGCTGCGCACGCTAGTGACGGTCGGCCGCGGCCTTGTCGATCGCGCGATGGATACGTCGGAAGAGGTCAATCCGCGCGCGCAGATCGAGGCGGCCGAGGAGGAACTCTACAAGGTCGCCTCGGACGGCGCGACCGAGAGCCAGACCAAGAGCTTCCTCCAGGCCGCCAAGACGACGCTCAAGATGGCCGAGGTGGCGCTCAATTCGGGCGGGCATATCTCGGGCATCACCACCGGCATCGAGAGCATCAACACCAAGATCGGCGGCATGCACCGTTCCGACTTGATGATCCTCGCCGGGCGTCCGGGCATGGGCAAGACCTCGCTCGCCACCAACATCGCGTTCAACGCGGCGCAGCGCTGGATGCGTGACATGGCCGACGGGATCGATCCCGAGCGCTCGCTCGGCGCCAAGGTCGCGTTCTTCAGCCTGGAAATGTCGGCCGATCAGTTGGCGGGGCGCGTGCTGTCGGAGCAGGCGCGAATCAATTCGGACGTGCTGCGCTCGGGCAAGATCAGCCGGCATGAGTTTCAGGCGCTCGCGACGACCGCCGCCGAGCTGGAAAACTTGCCGCTGTTCATCGACGACACCGCCAATTTGTCGATCGCCTCGCTCCATACGCGGGCGCGGCGGTTGCAGCGGCGGCATAACAACCAGCTCGGGCTGATCATCGTCGATTACCTCCAGCTGCTGTCGGGCTCGGCGAAGAGTTCGGGCGACGGGCGCGTGCAGGAAATTTCGGAGATCAGCCGTGGCCTCAAGGGCGTGGCGAAGGATCTCAACGTCCCGGTGATGGCGCTGTCGCAGCTCAGCCGTGCGGTCGAGCAGCGCGAGGACAAGCGCCCGTTGCTGTCGGATCTGCGCGAATCGGGGTCGATCGAGCAGGACGCCGACATGGTGATGTTCGTCTATCGCGAGGATTATTATCTCAACATGGCGCAGCCCGAGATCCCGAGCGCGAACAGCCCGGCAGGCGTGCAGGACAAGCATGCGCAATGGTCCGAGCATCTCTCGCGCGTCGATGGTCTGGCCGAGTTGATCATCGCCAAGCAGCGCCACGGCTCGACCGGCAAGGTGATGCTCAAGTTCGAGCCGCACATCACGCGCTTCAGCGACGTCGTGGTCGGCGGTGGCGGCGGCTATTGAGGCTGCGCGCTTGAAGACGCTCGTCGATTCGAACGCGGTGCTGGCCGCTGGCCTGCCGCTGATCCGCACGCAGTTCGGCGTGCCCGAGTCGTTTCCGCCGGCGGTGCTCGCCGCGGCGGAGGAGGCCGCCAAGCGCGTGCCGAACGCGCATGTCGATCGGACGGCGACGCCGTTCGTCACGCTCGACCCGGCGAGCTCGACCGATCTCGATCAGGCGTTCGCGATCGAGCGGAGCGGGGCCGACCTGTTGCTGCACTATGCGATCGCCGACGTCGCGTGGTTCGTCGACGATGGCGGGGTGATCGACGTCGAGGCGTGGAAACGCGGGACGACGCTGTACCTGCCCGACGGCAAGGCCGGTCTCTATCCCCCGGTGCTGGCGGAGGGCGCGGCGAGCCTGCTCCCGAGCGGGCCGCGCCCCGCGGTGATCTTCACCGTCCGCGTTGCGCCCGATGGCACGCCGACGCTCGACGTGGCTGAGCGCGCGATCATCCGCAGTCGGGCGAAGCTCGCTTATGACGGCGTGACCGATGCCGATCTGCCGCCCGATTTCGCCGAGCTGGCCAACCGCATCGCCGCCGCCGAGGATGCGCGCGGCGCGAGTCGCGTCGATCCGCCGCAGCAGGATGTGATCGCCGACGGGAAGGGCGGCTATCGGCTGGCGTTCGAGCCTCGGCTCGAATCGGAGGATCGCAACGCGGCGCTGTCGCTCGCGACCAACCTTGCGGTCGCTGCGCTGTTGCAGGCGCACCATACCGGGCTGTTCCGCGTGATGGCCGGGCCCGACGATCGCGCGGTGCAGCGGTTGCGCAACGTCGCGCTGGGGCTCGGGCTCGACTGGCCCGCCGCAGCGTCGTTGACGCAGTTCGTCGCGGCGCTCAAAGCCGGCGACCCGGCACAGGCCGCCTTCATGGTCGCCGAGCGGCGCAGCGGCGGCGGAGCGAGCTACACGCCGTATCGCGACGGCGTCGTGCCGTGGCATGCGGCGATGGCGGCGACCTATGCGCATGCGACCGCACCGTTGCGCCGGCTGGCGGATCGCTATGTCGTGCGCGCTGCGCTCGCGATCGCCAACGGGCAGCCGGTGCCCGATGCGGTGACGCAGGCGTTCGAGACGCTCCCGCCGGTGATGGCGCGCGCCGACGCGATCGCCGGGCGGATCGACCGCGCGGTGATCGACCTGGCAGAGACGGCGGTGCTGCACGGGCGCGAGGGCGAGGTTTTCTCCGCGGTGATCGTGGATGCGGACTCGCACGGCGCGCGGATTCAGCTGTGCGATCTGGCGGTGCTGACCAGCGTCAAGACCGAGGGCAAGCCGGGCGAGGCGATCTCGGTGCGGCTGGTGGCGGCGGATACCGCGGCGCGAACGCTGAGTTTCGAGCGGGTTTCGTAAAGCGGATATTTCACGCGAAGGCGCGAAGGCACGAAGAAAAGGCAGAAGATTGGTTCGCGCAGAGGCGCGGAGGACGCGGAGGCGGTGCGTTCGCCGCGAAGCGGTCTTCGTAAAACCGGCCTACGGAAGAGTGAGATATCCGTGCCGGATGTGCAGCCTCTCTGCGTCCTCTGCGCCTCTGCGCGAACAAACCCTTCTTCGCGCCTTCGCGTCTTCGCGTGAATCCTAGAAAACCGGCTCTTCGCCCGGCTTCTCGGGCACATGGATCCCGCACTCGACCTTCTCCCAGCCGCGCCAGCGCCCGGCACGCGGGTCTTCGCCCGGCAGCACCTTGCTCGTGCACGGTGCGCAGCCGATCGAGGGATAGCCTTCGGCTTCGAGCGGATGGCGCGGCAGCTTGTGCTCTTCGAAATAGGCGTCGAGCTTGGCCTTGTCCCACGCCGCGAGCGGGTTGAGCTTCAGCCGGCCCTCATCCTCCTCGAAGCGCGGCATCGCCTGGCGTGTGCCCGCCTGGAACCCCTTGCGGCCCGAGATCCACGCGTCGAACGGCGCCAAAGCACGCCGCAGCGGCTCGACCTTGCGGATCTCGCAGCAGCCGTCGGGATCGTAATTCCAGCGCAAGCCCGTCGCGTCCTTCGTTGCAAGGCGGCGCGGATCGGGCCGGAACACGCGCAGATCGGTGAAGCCGAGCGTTTCCGACAGCTCGTCGCGGTACGCGAGCGTCGCGCCGAAAATCTTTTGCGTGTTGAGGAAGATGACCGGAATGTCCTTGTCGACCTGCGAGATCAGGTGGAGCAGGACCGCGCTCTCGGCGCCGAACGACGAGACCGCCGCGACGCGGCCCTTGAGCTCGCCGGTGAGCAGCGCGCCGAGCATGTCGCGCGTGTCGACGCCCGCGAAGCGCGCCTCCATCGCCGCGGCATCTGCCGCCGAGAAGGGCGCGACGTCGATCAGGTCGAGCTTGCGGGCGGCGCTAGCCATGCCGCAGCGCCCAGATCGGCACGCGCCCGTCGGCGGCCTTCTGATAGACGTTTTCGTAGCGCTTGAGCGAAGCCTCGAGCGTGGCCGGATCGATCTCCGACTCGGGCGCGAAACTGTCGAAGCCGCAGCGTTGCATCAGCGGCATCTGGTCGACCAGCACGTCGCCCTGCGCGCGCAGTTCGCCGGTGTACCCGGCTTCGCGGAGAATCCGCGCCGCCGAATAGCCGCGGCCGTCGCGGAAGCTCGGAAAGCTCACCTCGATCAGCGCGATCCGGTCGAGATACGGCAGCAGCGCGCGCGCATCGTCGCCCGCCTCGAGCCGCACCGCGGTCGCGTTGGTCTGCGCATCGAGAAACGCGTCGAGCGTGACGGCAGGCTCGTCAAAGCTCGCGTCGCCCCGGCGCAGGCCGGGGCCGCCCTGCGGCTGGGCCTGCGCGTCCAACGCAGCGGCCCCGGCCTGCGCCGGGGCGACGGTGACGGGCTTATCCATAAAGCGCTTCCTTGAACGGCTCCATGCCGATGCGGCGATAGGTATCGAGGAAGCGTTCGCCGCCCTCGCGCTGCGCCAGATAGACATTGGTGACCTTTTCGACCGCGTCGACCACGCCGTCCTCGTCGAACCCCGGGCCGGTGATCTTGGCGAGGCTGACATCCTCCGCCCCCGATCCGCCGAGCGAGAGCTGGTAATTTTCGACGCCCTTCTTGTCGACGCCGAGAATGCCGATGTGTCCGGCATGATGATGCCCGCAGGCGTTGATGCAGCCGCTGATCTTGACCTTCAACTCGCCGATATCGCGCTGGCGTGCGGGATCGGCGAAGCGCTCGGTGATCTTCTGCGCGAGCGGGATCGAGCGCGCATTGGCGAGGCTGCAATAATCGAGGCCGGGGCAGGCGATGATGTCGCTGATCAGGTCGAGATTGGCGGGCGCGAGGTCGGCCGCGTCGAGCTGCTGCCAGATCGTGTAGAGATCGGCCTTGCGGACGTGCGGCAGGACGATGTTCTGCGCATGCGTGACGCGCAGTTCGTCGAAGCTGTAGCGCTGGGCGAGATCGGCCATCAGGTCGATCTGCTCGGCGGTCGCATCGCCGGGGATGCCGCCGGTCGGCTTGAGGCTGATCGTGACGATCGCATAGCCCGGCTGCTTGTGCGCGGCGGTGTTTTGATCGACCCAGAGCAGGAAGTCCGGATCATCCGTCGCCCCGGCGGAGGCCGGGGCCGCTGGGGTGTTTGTCCCGCCGGCTGCCCCGAACGCAGCGGCCCCGGCCTCCGCCGGGGCGACGAAGGGCGGATCGGCGAAGAAGGCGGTGATCCGGTCGAACTCAGCCTTGGGCGGATCGAGCCCGAGCGCCTTCACCGCGACGAACTCCTCCTCGACCTGGCGGCGATACTCGTCGGGGCCGATCTCGTGGAGCAGGATCTTGATCCGCGCCTTGTAGATATTGTCGCGCCGGCCGTAGCGATTGTAGACGCGCAGGCACGCCTCGAGATAGCTCAGCAGATCGTCGCTCCGTACGAAATCGCGGATCTCGTGGCTGATCATCGGGGTGCGGCCCATGCCGCCACCGACGAAGATCTTGCCGCCGAGCTCGCCGCCCTGGCGGACCATCTGGATGCCGATGTCGTGCAGCCGCATCGCGGCGCGGTCCTCGTCTGCGGCGATCACCGCGATCTTGAACTTGCGCGGAAGGTAGGTGAATTCGGGGTGGAAGGTGCTCCACTGGCGCAGCAGCTCGGCCCATACGCGCGGATCGGTCACTTCGTCGGCTGCGGCGCCGGCGTACTGGTCGGACGAGATGTTGCGGATGCAATTGCCGCTCGTCTGGATCGCATGCATCTCGACCGTCGCGAGCTCGGCGAGAATGTCGGGCGCGTCGGCGAGCTTGATCCAGTTGAACTGGAGGTTCTGCCGCGTGGTGAAATGGCCGTAGCCGCGATCATATTTGCGCGCGATGTGCGCGAGCATGTGCATCTGGCGACTGTCGAGCGTGCCATAGGGGATCGCGACGCGCAGCATATAGGCGTGGAGCTGTAGATACAGGCCGTTCATCAGCCGCAGCGGCTTGAACTGGTCCTCGGTGATCTGGCCGGCGAGGCGGCGCTTCACTTGGTCGCGGAACTCCTCGACGCGCGTGTCGACGATCTGCTGATCGTATTGGTCGTATTTATACATGGTCGATTCCGGGGGCGGTCGGAGAAGGGTGGTTCACGCGAAGGCGCGAAGGCGCGAAGAAGGAAGAAGATTGGTTTGCGCAGAGGCGCAGAGGCGCAGAGAGGATAAGCGTGCGAGGAGGCTGCGCGTAAGCGCAAACCGGTTTCACGGTTCGGTTGCGGGAGGGCCGCTGCGCGGCGGGGGCGACATCTCTGCGCCTCAGCGCCTCTGCGCGAACGAACCCTTCTTCGCGCCTTCGCGCCTTCGCGTGAATCAAATTCATATCACCCAACTGCCAGCATTGGGATCGGCGGGCTTCAACGTCAGATCGGCGCGCACCGTCGGCCCGAGCGCGCGGACGCGGTCCTTGATATGCGCGGGGCGGGGCCCCTCGGGGGTTAGCGTCGCGTCGATCACATAAGGGACGTTGACCCGCCGCGCGCCTTCCTCGGCGCGCGCGATGCTCTCGCCCTGGTCGCCGACGTCGCTCGCATCCTCGATATGGCGTGACCAGCCCGAGCCGGTCCACCACACCACGTCGCCGCTCGGCAGATCGTTCCCCGTCAACACTTTCACGCAACGCTCTCCGCAATCCTGGCCCAGGCGCCGAGCTTGTCCTCGGCGTCCGACAGTTCGACGACTTCGCCGACGACGATGATCGCCGGGCTCGCCACTTTCTCGCGCGCCACCATATGGCCGAGATCGGCCAGCAGCGTCCGCATCGCTCGCGCGCCCGCCAGCGTGCCACGCTCGAGCACCGCGACGGGCATTTCGGGGGCAACGCCGTCGCGCATCAATTTGTCGGCGATATCGTCGGCGGTCGCGACGCCCATATAGATGACGAGCGTGCGGCCCTTGCCGGCAAGCCCCGACCAGTCCTGATCGGCGAGCCCCTTGCATTGACCGGCGACGAAACTGACCGCGCTCGAATGGTCGCGGTGGGTGAGCGGCAGCATCGCCTCCGCCGCGCAGCCGAGCGCCGCCGAGACACCCGGGATCACCTCGACCGGCAGGCCCGCCGCGCGCACCGCCTCGACTTCCTCGCCGCCACGCCCGAAGATGAACGGATCGCCGCCCTTCAATCGCACGACGATCGCACCGGTCTTCACATGCGCGACGATCAGCGCGTTGATCGCTTCCTGCGGCAAGGTGTGGCGCGCGCGCTGCTTGGCGACCGAGATGCGCTGCGCCGTTGCGGGCGCGAGATCGAGCACGCGTGGGTCGATCAACCCGTCATGTACGACGACATCGGCTTGCCCGAGCGCGGCGACCGCGCGGACGGTGAGCAAACCGGGGTCGCCAGGCCCCGCGCCAACGAGGATAACGCGCCCGCGCGCGGTCGGATCGAGCAATGTGGCCATCGTTGTCAGATGGGCTGGACCTGTGTGCGCTTCAATTCAAGCTTGCTTTGGCGCGGGGAAGGCAAACTTTTCCCGACCGCCCCGATGGGCAATCAGCGTTTGTCGTGCAACTCCTTGACGCGCCGCGCGAGTTTTGCGGCTTCGTCGATCAGCATCGCGGCGACCTCGGGTTCGCGTTCGCGGATCGCGATCGCCAGGCAATTGTCCGACTCGAGTTTGAGCTTGCGGGCGCGGGGAGTGGGGCCATCGGCTACGGGTTCGTGTTTCACGTGACGCCCAAAGCATTGCAACGCCAGCAGTTCCATAGCTTTGCGACCAAAGGTGCCGCTCAGCCCAGCAACGCCCCGATTTCCGCGGCGAAGCGTTCGAACAGCAGGGCGATAGCGGGAGTCCCGATCGGCCGCGGCGACGGGTCGATCGCGCAGAGCGTTCCGAAGAAGCTGCCGTCGGACAGGCGAATCGGAAAGGAGATATAGCTTTCGAAACCATAGAGCACCGGCGTCGGATGCGTCCGCCATTCGGGATTGCCCGCGACGGTGTCGATGATGACGGCATGTCCGCTCTGGCGGATCTCGTCGCAGATCGTGGTCTTGAGCTCGAGCTCGTCGCCCGCCTCGAGGCCGAATTCGATCCGGTCGACCACCTGACACGCGATCCACCGGCTATCGGTCACGCGCGCGACGGCGGCGAAGCCCATCGTCGAAATGTCGCAAATCCGCTCCAGAATCGCCGTGACCGCGGGATCCTCGCGCAACCGATCGACGCCGTAAGCGTCCTCACCCATCCCTCAGCCCCACCCCGATGCTCGCCCGCGCCTGATCGGCTTCGCTCGATACCACAGGATAGGCGCAATAGTCCGCCGCATAATAGGCGCTCGGGCGATGGTTGCCCGACCAGCCGATGCCGCCGAACGGCGCCTTCGAGGAAGCGCCGTTGGTCGGCTTGTTCCAGTTGACGATTCCCGCGCGGGCATTCGCCCAGAACTGGTCGTACAGCGCCGGATCCTGACTGAGCAGCGACGCCGACAGGCCGTAGCGCGTGTTGTTCGCCTCGGTGATCGCGTCCTCGAAGCTGGTCTTGCGGATCACCTGGAGGATCGGCCCGAACAGCTCGATGTCGGGGCGGTCGTTAAGATCGGTCGTGTCGATCAGCGCGGGGCGCAGGAACGGGCGGTTGGCGATCGGCCGTTCGAGATGCTGGAGCGGGCGGCCGCCGCGCATCATCAATTCGAGAAAGCTTTCGGACAGCAGGTCGGCGCTGGCATTGTCGATCACCGGGCCCATGAAGGGGGCGGGGCTGGCGTGCGGCTCGTCGACGATGATCCGCTTCATCAGCTTGGTCACTTCGTCCATCAGCGGATCGTAGAGCTTCTGGTCGACGATCAGCCGGCGCGCGGCGGTGCAGCGCTGGCCCGCCGAGGTGAACGCGGATTGGACGATGACCACCGCGGCGGCGTGGAGATCGGGCGAGTCCCACACGATGATCGGATTGTTGCCGCCCATTTCGAGCGCGAGGATCTTCTCGGGGCGCGTCGCGAAGGCGCGGTTGAGCGCGATACCGGTATGCGCCGATCCGGTGAACAGCAGCCCGTCGATCCCGTCATGCGCGGCGAGCGCCTTGCCTTCGGCGGCACCGCCGATCAGCAAGCGCAGGCAGCCCTCGGGCACGCCGCCGGCATGGAAGCAGCCGACGAGGAATTCGCCCGTCGCGGGGGTCTTTTCGGACGGCTTGAACACCACCGCATTACCCGCGAGCAGCGCCGGGATGATGTGGCCGTTGGGCAGATGCGCCGGGAAATTATACGGCCCGAGCACTGCCAGCACGCCATGCGGCTTGTGGCGCAGCGCCATCCGGCTGCCGAGCTGCGCCTCGAGCCGGCGCTGCGGGGTGCGTTCGGCATAGGCGGTGACCGAGATATCGACCTTGGCGATGACCGTGTCGACCTCGGTATGCGCTTCCCACAACGGCTTGCCGGTCTCGCGTGCGATGATGTCGGCAAACGCATCGGCGCGCGCGCGGACGACATTGGCGACGCGGCGCAGCGCCTCGACACGATAGGCGAGCGGTCGGGCGGCCCAGCCGGCCCAACTCGCGCGCGCGACGGCGACTTCGGCGTCGACATCGCCGATCGCGCCGCGCCAGAGCTCGGCGCCGGTGGCGGGTTCGTGGGAGAGGAGTTCTGACGACATTCACTCGGTCCTTGCCTGAGATCGCAACGGGAATCCACTACTCTCCCTCTACCGTTGGGAGAGGGAAGGGCCCGCCGGCGCAGCCGGTGGGAAGGGCGGGGGTCCGAGGGGGTGGGCGAGCCCGATACCGGGTGACCCTCACCCTCCCACCGCTGCGCGGCGGGCCCCTCCCTCTCCCTGAGGAAGAGGAGTTTTTAGCGGAGGGCTTCGCCCATCGCGCGTATGCTCGCGATCTTGGCGTAAAACGGCGCCCAATCGTCGCTTTGCTCGATCGCCGCCCAGATCGCCTCGACCTCGTCGATCAGCATCGCGCACGGTTCGCCGCGCCAATAGGCATGGTCGCGCGCCTTACGCGGCGCATAGGGTTCGAGCGCAGCGCGCAGTTCGTCGAACGCCGCGCCGTCGGGCACGAGGCCGCCGAATGCGTCGAAATAGAAACGGTCGATCGCCATCCCGCTCGTGCGCAACCCGCGCTCGATCGCCTGGACCAGCGCGCGATCGCTGCCCGCGTCGCGCGGCACGACGCCGAGCCGCCACAGGATCGCCGCCGAAACCGCGGCCTGATAGCGCTCGGCAAAGGTGTCGAGCACCGCGATCAGCGGCTCCGCCTCGACCAAAGCGCGCAACGCGATCGCCAGCTGGGTCGCGTTCCAGTGGATCGCCTCGGGCTGGCGGCCGAACGCGTAGAGCCCGGCATGGTCGAAATAGGCAGCGGTGAAGGCCGGGTCCCAAATCGGGGCGAAACGCCACGGGCCGTAATCGAAACTCTCGCCGGTCACGTTGATGTTGTCGGTGTTGAGCACGCCGTGGACGAAGCCTGCTGCCATGTAGCTGGCGGCGAGGGTCGCGGTGCGATCGACCACCAGATCGAGCAGGCGGACCGCCGCATTAGCGCCCGGTTCCTCGCCATAGAGGCTGTGCAGCACATAGCCGACGAGCCGCTCCATCGCCTCGGCATCGCGCAGATAGGCGAGCCGCTGGAAGGTGCCGATGCGGATATGCCCGTGGCTGAGCCGCACCATCACCGCCGAGCGGGTGGGGGAGGGCTCGTCGCCGCGCTCGAGCGCTTCGCCGGTCTCGATCAGCGAGAAAGTCCGCGAGGTATTGACGCCGAGCGCCTCGAGCATCTCGGTGGCGAGCACCTCGCGCATCGCGCCCTTGAGCGTGAGGCGTCCGTCGCCGAAGCGGCTCCATGGGGTCGTGCCCGAGCCCTTGGTGCCGAGGTCCATCAGCCGCCCGTCCCGCCCGCGCAGCTGCGCGAACAGGAAGCCGCGGCCGTCACCGATCTCTGGGTTGTAATTGCGGAACTGGTGGCCGTGATAGCGCAGCGCGAGCGGCTGCTCGAGGCTGCCGGGCAGCGGCGCGAACCGCCCGAAATGCTCCAGCCACGCGGCGTCGTCCAGACCATCGAGTCCGACTTCGGCCGCGGCACGATCGTTGCGGAAGCGCAGGACGGTCTGTGGAAAATCGGCGGCGGCGACCGGATCGTAGAAAGTGTCGCCCAGGTCGAGGATCGTGGTTTCGGGCCGACAGTCTTGCGGGGGGATGCTCATGCGTGGATATGGAGGGCGCCGACCGCCGGACGCAACCCCGTGAAATTGGCCCCAGGCTCAGGACCAGACCATGTCGCCTTATGAAAATCGATATTGGTGGTCGAAGGACGGCGTCCGGCTGCACTATCGCGACTATCCCGGCCCCGCCGAGCGCCCGCCGATCCTGTGCCTTCCCGGCCTGACGCGCAACGCACGCGATTATGACGACCTCGCCCGCCGGCTGTCGCCCACCTGGCGCGTGATCGCGATCGACCTGCGCGGGCGTGGCGAGAGCGGCTATGCCAAGGACCCGATGAGCTATGTCCCGCTCAGCTACGTCCAGGACGTCGAGGCGCTGCTCGGCGAACTCGGCGTCGATCGCTATATCGCGTTCGGCACCTCGCTCGGCGGGATCGTGACGATGCTGCTCGCCGGCACCGCGCATGAGAGCGTCGCGGGCGTGCTGCTCAACGATGTCGGGCCCGACATCATGGCCGAGGGGCTGTCGCGGATCCGCGGCTATGTCGGCAAGTCGAACACCTGGCCGACCTGGCTCCACGCCGCGCGCGCTGTCGCCGAGGCCAATAGTGACGTCTATCCACACTTCACGCTCGAGGATTGGCTGGCGATGGCCAAGCGGCTCTACCGGCTCAACAGCGCGGGCCGGATCGTGCTCGATTACGACATGAAGATCGCCGAGCCGTTCCGCGTGCCGGGCAACGAAGCCGGCCCCGATATGTGGCGCGCGCTCGACGTGCTGAAGCACGTGCCCACGCTGATCGTGCGCGGCGCGGCGTCGGACGTGCTCTCCGCTGCGACCGCAGGGAAAATGGTCGCGGCGCTCGATCATGGCGAGCTTGTCACGATCGACCAAGTCGGCCATGCGCCGACCTTGAGCGAACCCGCCGCGGTGGCGGGAATCGATCGATTATTGTCTCGGATCGCGATCTAGTTTCCTCCCCTCCCTGGAAGGGAGGGGCTGGGGGTGGGTCGGCCTAGGGAGAGGGCTGCCGCCGCCGCGGGCCGACCCACCCCCGACCCCTCCCTTCCAGGGAGGGGAGGAAAAGAGACGGAACCGCGCTCACCCCGGCGCGTCTCCACACGGCACAACAGGAGCCCTGCATGAAGACCGTTACCGACGCGCATACCGCCGTGACCAGCCTTAAAGGCAAGCGCGTCGCCATCACCGGGGGCACCACCGGGATCGGCCGCGCGATCGCCGTATTGCTCGCCGCCGAAGGCGCGAAGGTGTTCATCTGCGGGCGCAACCCCGACTATCTCGACGATGCGCTCGCGCGGATCCGCGAAGTCGGCGGCGAGGCCGACGGCATCACCACCGAGCTGTCCGATCCCGAGAACGTGCTGAGCTTCTTCAAACAGGCCAGCGACTATCTCGGCGGAATGGACTGTGCCGTCATCAACGCCGCGGTCGCTGCGGGCGGCCTGACGCAGATGAGCGAGCCCGAGCTGCGCTACGCGATCGCGGTCGATTTCACCGCCTATCTGCTCAGCGCGCACGCCGCGGTCGACAGACTCGAAGGGCACGGCGACATCATCCTGATCGGCTCGATGAGCGCGCATGTCCTCGGGCCAAGCTCGACCGTCTATGCCGGGATCAAGGCGGGCATCGCCGCCTTCTCCGAGGCGCTGCGCCGCGAACTCGGTCCCAAGGGGATCAAGGTCGGCCTGATCGAGCCGGGCAAGACCGGATCGAACATGCAGCTGCCCGACATCACCCCCGAGGAGCAACGCAAGATGATCCACGAGGAAACCTCGCTCCGCGCCGAGGACATTGCGGTCGGCGTGCATTACATGCTGAGCCAGCCACGGCGGACCGTTATCCAACAGCTCGTGATCTCCCCGCGAGCGCAGGAGGGTGAATGACCTTTTCGCATGACGCCTTGATCTTCTCGCCGCGCGACGTCGATCTGTCGCAGTCGCCGCTGGCGGGGAAGGTCGATGCCGAGACCTATGTGCTCGGCGCGTTCAACCCGGGCATGACTCGACTGCCCAACGGCAATCTGTTGCTGATGGTGCGGGTCGCCGAGGCGCTCAAGACGCCGATCCGCGACCAGCACATCCATGCGATCCGCTGGACCGAGCACAGTTATGCGCTCGATGCCTGGCCGCTCGAATATGTCGACACCGCCGACCCGCGCAAGTTCATGATGCGCGGCGGCGGGTGGAAGGTGATGGCGCTGACTTCGCTGTCGTGGCTGCTGCCGGTCGAGCTCAACGCCGACGGGACCAAGGTCGAGCAGGTCCATTACGACAAGGCGATCGCGCCGCGCGAATCCTACCAATGCTACGGCGTCGAGGATGCGCGGATCAGCAAGGTCGGCGATCGCTATCTGATGACGACGTGCTCGGTCAGCCCCGAGCGGCATTCGACCACGCTGTACAGCTCGGCCGATGCGCTCGACTGGAAGCTCGAGGGGATCGTGCTCGATCACCAGAACAAGGACATGCTGATCTTCGAAGGCCTGATCGGCGACAAATATTACGCGCAGACGCGCCCGCTCGGCGATCTGTATTTCGCCTATCCGCCGGGGAGCGAGTGGCGCTCGGGACCGTCGATCAACCTCGCCAGTTCGCCCGACGCGCTGCACTGGAAGCCGTATGACAAGCCCGGCATCCGCCCGCATGCCAAGACGATCGCGACCGCGCGGATGGGCGGCGGCGCGCCGCCGATCCTCACCGACGCCATTGAAGGTGGGGGCTGGCTGACGCTGTGGCACGGCGTCGAGCCGATGGGGCTGGTCGGCGTGTATCGCACCTATTGGTCGCTGCTCGACCGCGACGATCCGAGCGTGGTGCTGAAGACCAGTCACGATCCTTTGCTCGAGGCCAATCCGGCGCTGACCGATCCGATCAGGGAACTGATGTATCTCGACAATGTGGTCTTCACCACGGGGATCGCGGATGCCGGCGACCATTATGTCGTAGCGAGCGGCGAGGCGGATCTCGGCTGCCGCATCACGCATATTCCAAAGACCGCGTTCGCGTAAATCTCTCCCCCTCCCGCTTGCGGGAGGGGCTAGGGGAGGGAACGACCTGGAACTCCCGCGCCGCGCCCGCGGCACGCCCCTCCCCCAACCCCTCCCGCAAGCGGGAGGGGAGGAGAAAGATCCGATGACCCCTACTTCCCCCACCCTCGTCATCGCCGGCAGCCTCCGCCCGACACGCATCTCCCCCAAGATCGCCGCCTGGATCGCCACGCTCGCCCGCGAAACCACCCACGCCCCCTTCGAAACCGTCGATCTCGCCGACTGGCCCCTCCCGATGGACGACGAAGGCGGCATGCCGCAGTCCGGCCACTACAGCCATGACCACACCCGCGCCTGGAGCGCCAAGATCGCCGCCGCCCCCGGCTTCGTCTTCGTCATGCCGCAATATAATGGCGGCTACCCGGCGCCGCTCAAGAACGCGATCGACCATCTCTACCGCGAATGGTCCGGCAAGCCCGCGCTGATCGTCACCTATGGCGGCCACGGCGGCGGGCGCGGTGGCGAGCAACTCGCGCAAGTGTGTAGCTTCGTGAAGATGAAGCCGCTCGATACGCGGCCCGCACTGACGCTGCCGCGCGAGCGGATCGAGGCGAACGACGGGCAGATCGACCCGGCCACCGTTTTCGCCGCACAGCGCGAGGAGCTTTGCACGGCACTCGCCCAATATGCAGCCGCGCTCGCAACAGATGACGCCGCTGTCATTTCGCGCTAACGCCGCGCGGCAATGAGCCGGCCCGTCACCATCCTGCACCTGCATTCGACCTTCTCGCTCGGCGGCAAGGAGGCGCGCGCGGTGCGTTTGATGAACGCTTTCGGCGACCGTGCGCGCCACACGATCGTGTCGAGCATGGCCGGCCAGTATGGCGCGCGCGATGCGATCGCGAAGGGCATCGACTATGAGATCGCGCAGAACCCGCCGCCGCTGACCGGCTCGCCCTCGGTCAAGCGCTACGAGGCGATCGCCGCCTATATGCGGCGCTTCGACCTGGTGCTGACCTACAATTGGGGCGCGATCGACGGGGCGATGGCGCGGCGCGTGTCGTCGAAGGGCGTGCCGCCGCTGGTCCATCACGAAGACGGGTTCAACGCCGACGAGGCGAAGGGCCTCAAGGCCGAGCGCAACATCTACCGCCGCTTCGCGCTGACCAAGGCGGCCGCGCTCGTCGTCCCGTCCGAGACGCTCGAGGGCATCGCGCTGAAGACGTGGAAGCAGCCGCGCGAGCGCGTCCACCGCATCGCCAACGGTATCGCCACCGCGCGCTACGCGCTCCCGCCCAAGCCCAACGCGATCCCCGGCTTCAAGCGCAAGCCCGGCGAACTTGTGATCGGTACGCTGGCGGGTCTGCGCGAGGTCAAGAACCTCCCGCTGCTGGTGCGCGCGTTCGGCGGCATGTCGAGCCGCGCGCGGCTGGTGATCGTGGGGGAGGGGCCCGAGCGCCAGGCGATCCTCGACGCCGCCGAGCGGATGGGCGTCGCCGACCAACTCGTCATGCCCGGCTTCCTGCCGAACCCGCACGAGTATATCGGGCTGTTCGACATCATGGCGCTGTCATCCAGGTCCGAGCAGTTCCCGATCTGCGTGCTCGAGGGCATGGCGGCGGGGCTGCCGATCGTCTCGACTCCGGTCGGCGACGTGCTCAAGATGGTCGCGCCCGAAAACAGCAGTTTCATCGAGCGGCGCGATCAGGAGGTGCTGCTCCGCGATGCGCTCGAATCGCTCGCCCAGGCGACGCCCGAGGGCCGCAAGGGGCTCGGTGAGCTCAATCGGCGCAAGGCGGTCGCCGAGTATGACGAGGCCACGATGATCGCGCGCTATGCACAGCTCTACGGCAGCGTTATCGGACGCCCTGGAGCGTTCGCCGATTAGCGATTTGCCCGATTGGGCGTCCAAAGCGTATAACAGAACGTAAGTTAAGTCGGAGGCCGTCACGTTGTTCACTGGTTTGAAGCCCATCGTCTATGGCGGCCGCGAGGTCTGGCCGCTCGTCGAGGGCGGCAAGGGCGTCGCTGCGACCAATCATGCGAGCGCGGGCGCCTGGGCGGCGGCGGGCGGCATCGGCACGGTGTCGGCGGTGAATGCCGACAGCTATGACCCCGACGGCAAGATCATCCCGCAGGTCTACAAGGCGCTGACGCGGCGCGAGCGCCACGAAGAGCTGATCGAATACGCCATCGAAGGCGCGGTCCAGCAGGTCCGCAAGGCGTTCGACATCGCCGGCGGCAAGGGCGCGATCAACATCAACGTGCTGTGGGAAATGGGCGGCGCGCAGCGGATCCTGCACGGCGTGCTTGAGCGCACGCGCGGGCTTGTCGCGGGCGTGACCTGCGGCGCGGGGATGCCTTACAAGCTGTCCGAGATCGCGGCGTCGTATGAGGTCAGCTATCTCCCGATCGTCAGCTCGGGCCGCGCCTTCCGCGCGCTGTGGAAGCGCGCATACTCGAAGGCGGCCGACTGGCTGTCGGCGGTGGTCTATGAGGATCCGTGGCTCGCGGGCGGGCATAACGGCCTGTCGAACGCCGAAGACCCATTGATGCCGCAGGACCCGTATCCGCGCGTGAAGGCGCTGCGCGACACGATGCGCGAGGGCGGCATTGCCGACAGCGTGCCGATCGTGATGGCCGGCGGCGTGTGGTACTTACGCGACTGGGCGAACTGGATCGACAATCCCGAGCTCGGCACGATCGCCTTCCAATTCGGCACGCGCCCGCTGCTGACGCAGGAAAGCCCGATTCCCGACGCATGGAAGGCGCGGCTGACCAACATCCAGGAAGGCGAGGTGCTGCTGCATCGCTTTTCGCCGACCGGTTTCTATTCGAGTGCGGTGCTCAACCCGTTCCTGCGCCATCTGCAGGAGCGTTCGGAGCGCCAGATCGCCTTCTCGACGCAGAGCGCGGGCGACCACACCTATCAGCTCGACGTCGGCGTCAAGGGCAAGAACTTCTGGGTCACGCGCAACGATTTGCTGCGCGCGCGGCAGTGGTTCGGCGAGGGCTTCACCGATGCGCTCAAGACGCCCGACAACACGCTCGTCTTCGTCACCACCGCCGACAAGGGCGTGATCCGCAAGGATCAGGCGGATTGCATGGGTTGCCTCAGCCAGTGCGCCTTCTCGTCCTGGTCGGACACCGAGACCAACTCGACCGGGCGGCTCGCCGATCCGCGCAGCTTCTGCATCCAGAAGACGCTGCAGGACATCGCGCATGGCGGCGATGTCGAGCAGAATCTGATGTTCGCGGGCCACGGCGCGTATCAGTTCAAGCGTGACCCGTTCTACTCGAACGGCTTCGTGCCGACCGTCAAGCAATTGGTCGACCGCATCCTGACCGGGGACTGAGCGCGCCCGGAAACACAATGAAACAAACGGACTTTGCCAAATCTTTACGCCCGGTGCGCTATCGCTGGGCGGGATGACAACGCCCGTTTTCCTGACGATCGACACCGAAGTGATGTGGCGACATCACAGCGACGGCCTCGCCAGCGCCGACATCTTCGCGCGCTCGCTCGAACCGGCGGGGGTCGGCGTCAGCTACAAGCTCGAAACGCTGGCGCGCCACGGGCTCAAGGCGTGCTTCTTCGTCGATCCGATGCCGGCGATGACCTTCGGGCTCGCGCCGCTGCGCGCGATCGTCGAGAAGATCCTGGCGGCGGGGCAGGAGGTGCAGCTCCATCTCCACCCGAACTGGACGAGCGCGGTGTCGGGCGACGGCGGGGCGAGCGCATCGCGCTTCGAACTCGCCGAATACAGCTTTTCCGAGCAACGCGCGTTGATCGCAGGCGCGACCGATCTACTCGTCGCGACCGGCGCGCCGCATCCGATCGCGTTTCGCGCCGGGTCGTACAGCGCCAATGACGACACGCTGCGCGCGCTCGGCGAACTCGGCTTCGCCTATGACGCGAGCCACAATGGCGGCGAGCATCCCTGGCCGAGCGCGATCGATCTGCCCGCGCGCCACATCGCGCCGTTGCTGCGCGATGGCGTGATCGAGGTGCCGGTCACGGTGATCGAGGAACGCCCCGGCGCGCTGCGCAACTTCCAGATCTGCGCGCTGTCGGTCGGCGAGATGCGCGCCGCGCTCGACCATGCCGAGCTCCACCGCCATGCCGCGGTGAGCATCGTCAGCCACGGCTTCGAACTCGCCAACCGTTCGGGGACACGGCCCAACACCGTCCACGTCCGCCGTTTCGAAGCGCTCTGCGCGCTGCTCGCCGAGCGCGCCGAGACGATGCCGACGGTGCATTTCGCCGACCGCCCGGCGCTCCGGCTCGAGCAGAACGACGCGCCGCTCGGCCCCGATCCGCTGCGCACGCGCTGGCGCCAGGCCGAGCAATTATGGTCGAACATGGTGGCCGAGCGCGCGGCGTGACGCCGATCGCCGCGGAACCGCTGCCACTGCGCTTCCAGATCGGCGCGCGGACTTTAGGGGCGATCGAGCGTCGGCTCGTGCGCGTTTCGCTCTCGCTCGACGCGATCGTCGCGGGTGCACAGCCGGTGCTGCCGCCGCTCGGGGGCGGCGATGACGGGTATCTCGTGACCTCGCTCCCCGTTCCCGTGGTCGACGCGCTGCTGCGAGGCGCAGGCGGGATGATCGGCTATGTCCGCCAGCGCTATCCGCGATACTATGCCGATCTGACGATCGGCTTTTCGGCCTATCAAGCGGCACTGTCGGGCAACACGCGCTCGGGGCTCAAGCGCAAGACGCGGCGACTTACCGATCTTTCGGGCGGGGTGCTCGACGTGCGGCGCTTCCGTACCCCCGCCGAGCTCGCGGAGTTCCATGCGATCGCTCGCGGGATTTCGCAGCGGACCTACCAGGAGCGTCTGCTCGGCGGCGGCTTGCCCGACGATCCGGCCTTCGTTCGCAGCATGGCCGAGCACGCGGCGGCGGGGCAAGTGCGCGCCTGGCTGCTCTATGTCGCGGGCGAACCGGCGGCGTATCTCTATTGCCCGATCGCGCGCGGAACGGTGCGCTACGATCATGTCGGCCACGACCCGGCGCATAACGATCTGTCGCCCGGCGGCGTGCTGATGCTCGCGGCGCTGCGCGACCTCTACGCCGAGTCCGGCCTTGCGCGCTTCGACTTCACCGAGGGCGACGGCCAGCACAAACGCAGCTTCGCGACCGATAGCGTGGCGTGCCTCGACCTGCTGCTGCTGCGCCCGACGCTCGCCAACCGCGCCACGATCGCGGCGCTGAAGGCGTTCGACCGCGGCGCATTGTGGGCCAAAAGTGTGGTGGCGCGGCTCGGGCTCGACCAGCTCGCGCGGCGCGTGCGGCGGTAGCGGCGGGCGTCTATCCGTTCTCCGCGAAAACCCCGTAGCGGTCGCGCCAGGCGGCCACTTCGCTGTGCAGATGCGCCGGCGCCGGCGCGCCCGAAAGAACGAGCTCGGCGACGTCGCTGTCGGGATGCATCAGCATCTTCTGCGATCCGTCGCTGAACCAGACGGGCACGAGTTGATCGCACAGGGCGTCGAAGACGGTCGCCGCCATCGCCTTGTCGATCGCCTGCGCGCCGGCGAGCGCGCGCACGACGATCGCGACGCCTTCGAAGCAATTGCGCGGCGCGCGTTCGAAATTGAGCGAGACGAGCAGGCCGGAGCGATCCGGCCGCGCGGCATCGGGCAGCGCGGCGACGCGGCGCCACGCGCAGAACCAGGTCCGGCAGATATGCGGCCGCTCGGCATGGATGCCGCACCCTTGCGTGGTCAGGTGTCGGCACGGCGTGCCACCCGGTTTCTGGAACTCGGGCGTGTCGACGGTGAGTTCGACGCAGCACGCGACGCAATCGCCACAGGCGCGATCCGTCAGGACGGGCCCGAGCAGTTGTGTTTCGAGGGTCGCTTCGGTCTCCATGCGGAAAAGCGGTGCCGTCCCGCCGGCGCAAACACAAGGGCGGTGATGCCCGTCGGCGATCGGCGTGCGCGCAAGGCTGGCGTCTGCTGGCCCGCTTGCTATGGCCGGGGGTCAATCCGTTCGGAGTGCAGCATGACCGACCCCGCGACGCCCTGGGATGGCGCATTGGTCCGCAAATGGCTCGAGCGCCGCGTCGCGGCCGCCAAGCTCGATCAGGCCGCGGCCGACCGGCGCGGCTACGAGGCGCGCGACGACTATGACAAGGCGGCGGCCGAGGAATGGGTCTGTCAGACGCTGCTCGCGCGGACCGGCACCGACGCGCAGGCCGTGCTCGCCAAAGGCATCAAGGATCTCGTCGGCCAGGACGAGTATCGCGTGGCCGGGATCAACGACGACACGCGCTTCGAGCGGCACGTTCGCGCCCAGCTCCGCAAGCTCGCGAAGATGACCAAGGACAATACGGGGTTCGGCAACACGCTGCGCTATCAATGACCGCCGCGCCGCATCGCGCGCGAAACCTGGCGAAATCCCGCCATCGCGCTAAACCCCCGCGATGCACCTGCGCGTCGAAGCCCTGATCCTCGCGATCCGCCATCATGGTGAGCACGGCGCGATCGTCCGCGCGCTGACCGCCGAGCATGGCCTTCAGGCGGGCTATGTCCGCGGCGGGCGCTCGACGCGGATCCGCCCGATCCTGCAACCCGCCAACCGCGTGATCGGCGAATGGCGCGCGCGCACCGACGATCAGCTCGCCAGCCTGACGGTCGAGCTCGTCACCAGCCGCGCGCCGCTCTTCGCCGAGCCACTGCCCGCACTCGCGCTCGAATGGGTGACGACGCTCACCGCCGCCGCGCTTCCCGAGGCGCAGCCCTATCCGCGGCTCTACGCCGCGCTCGACGCGACGATCGCGGTGATCGAGGCGGCGCCCGCGGCGCGCGGCTGGGCGCTCGCGCTCGCGCGCTACGAACTGCTGCTGCTCGCCGAGCTCGGCTACGGGCTCGAACGCGAATCGCTGCCGCCTGCGCTGGCCACCGGGCAGACGCCGCATTGGGACGAGATCTTCGCGGCGCTGGCGCTCACGGGGGAGGCGCTGGCGCGCTCGATCCTGGTCGATCGCCGCGCCGTGACGCTCGATGCGCGCGCTCGGCTGGTCGATCGGCTGAAAAGGGCGGTTGCGTGACGCGCCGCGGCTCGGCATTGGCGAGGCATTGAAGGGAACTGCACCTTGGCACTGATCGCGATCCTCGCCGGCGACGGCATCGGCCCCGAAGTCACCCACGAAGCCCGCCGCGTGCTCGACGCGCTCGGCCTCGACCATCAGTTCGAACCCGGCCTGGTCGGCGGCGCGGCGTATCGCGCGCTCGGCCATCCGCTCCCGCCGCAGACGCTCGAACTCGCGCACCGCGCCGATGCGATCCTGTTCGGCGCGGTCGGCGATCCCGAGATGGACGGGCTCGAGCGCGCGCTGCGTCCCGAACAGGCCATTCTCGGCCTGCGCAAGGCGTTGAGCCTGTTCGCCAATCTGCGCCCCGCGACGATGTTCCCTGGGCTCGAGGATGCATCGGCCCTGCGCCCCGAAGTCGCGCGCGCGATCGACATGGTGATCGTCCGCGAACTCACCGGCGACGTCTATTTCGGCGACAAGGGCCGCGGCCACACCAAGATGGGCTTGCGCGAGGGCCATGACATGATGCGCTACGACGAGGCCGAGGTCGCCCGCATCGCGCGCGTCGGGTTCGAGATGGCCGCACGCCGCAAGAAGATCCTGACCTCGGTCGACAAGGCCAACGTGCTCGAGACGTCGCAGCTGTGGCGCGAGATCGTCAACGAGGTCGCGCACGATTATCCCGAGGTGAAGCTCACCCATATGTACGTCGACAATGCCGCGATGCAGCTGGTGCGCAATCCCGGCGCGTTCGACGTGGTGGTGACGGGCAATCTCTTCGGCGACATCTTGTCCGACCAGGCGAGCATGTGCGTCGGCTCGATCGGGATGCTCCCGTCTGCCTCGCTCAACGAATGGACGGGGACGTGCGGGCTGTACGAGCCGATCCACGGCTCGGCGCCCGACATCGCCGGGCAGGGCAAGGCCAATCCGTGCGCGGCGATCCTGTCGGCGGCGATGCTGCTGCGGCACTCGCTGTCGGACGAAGCCGCGGCGCAGCGGATCGAGGCGGCGGTGATCGCAGCGATCGGCAGCGGCGCGCGGACCCCCGATCTGGGCGGTACCCATACGACGAGCGCGATGGGCGACGCGGTGCTGGCCGCGCTGCAATGATCCAGCGCCTCGAGCTCGCGGTCGTCATCCCGACGTTCAACGAGCTGCGCAACGTGCCGCTCTTGATCGCCAAACTCGACCAGGCGCTGGCCGGGCGCGCGTGGGAGGCGATCTTCGTCGACGACGACAGCCCCGACGGCACCGCGCAGGCGGCGCGCGATCTGGGCCTCACCGATCCGCGCGTCCGCGTGATCCAGCGCTTCGGGCGGCGCGGCCTGTCCTCGGCGTGCATCGAGGGGATGTGCGCGACCGCCGCGCCCGTCGTCGCGGTGATCGACGGCGATCTGCAGCATGACGAGACGATCCTGCCCGCGATGCTCGACGCGCTGCAGGCCGATCCCGCGCTCGACGTGGTGATCGGCTCGCGCTTCGTCGCAGGCGGCGGGACGGGCGACTGGGACCAGGACCGCGTCAAGAAGTCGGCGCTGGCGACCAGGCTGTCGCGGCGCGTGCTGAAGGCTGATCTGAGCGATCCGATGAGCGGCTTCTTCATGCTGCGCACGCAGATCGCGCGCGACCTGATCCCGCATCTCTCGGCGATCGGCTTCAAGATCCTGCTCGACATCATGACCGCGAGCCCGCGGCCGCTGAAGTTCCTCGAATTGCCCTACACCTTCCGGCTGCGCACCGAGGGCGAGAGCAAGCTCGATTACGTCGTCGCGATGGAATTCCTGATCGCGCTGTACGACCGGCTGTTCGGGCGGATCGTGCCGGTGCGCTTCGTGATGTTCACCGGCATCGGCGCGCTCGGTGCGCTGGTGCATCTTGCCGTGCTTTACATGCTGTACCGCAAGGCTGGGGTCTCATTCGTCTCGGCGACGGTCGTCGCGGTGGTGCTGGCGATGACGTTCAACTTCTTCCTCAACAACGCGCTGACCTATCGCGAGCGGCGCCTGAAGGGCGCGCGCGCATTGCTCGACGGGTGGATCTCGTTCTGCCTGGTCTGCTCGGTCGGGGCGGCGGCGAACGTCGGCGTGGCGTTCTTCCTGTTCCGGATGGAGCATGGGACCTGGGCCTATTCGGCGGTCGCGGGGCTGCTGGTCGCGGCGGTGTGGAATTACGCGCTGTCGTCGCGGTTTGTGTGGGGGCGGTATTAGGGCGACGCGCTCGGGTGGTGTCCGTCGGGGGCCGTCGTGTCGGGAGCCGTCGTGTCGGGGGTGGCGAGGCACGGTCTGGCGGGTTAGGTCGTGTCGACGTTAACGGCAGGCGTCGGGGCGCGGGTTTCCCGATTCGCGCTTTAATAGACAGCACAAAGCAAGGCAATGACCGCCATCGCCGTCACTTCGTGCCCAATCCTTCGCCGCATGCCGCATCGGCTGATGCCTCCGCGCGCCTACGTGAACGTTTCCATGAGTGTCCGCGATGTGGCGCTTCATTCGGGAGCAACGTTCCGAGATTCTGCACGCTTCTCTCGCGGACCATAGGCACTATTTCCTCGCAGCTAAGGCCCCGCTGATCTTCATAAGGACGTTAGGCGTCTGCGGATCGGCAATGTGCGCGTCAAATCCTGCGATAAACTCCTGACCGGAGTTGCCTGCCAGTCGTCCTTGAAACAAATCCCCGGAAGTCGTCGTCGAATAAAAGTAATCCAGCGACCCTCGTGGGGGATTGCTCTGTAGGTTTATCGTCCCGAGTCCGAAAGTTGCGCCCGTTACGTCGTCCGTAGCGGTCAGGGCGATGGTGCCCGTGAAAGCCGTCGAATCGTAGTTCATGGAAATCTGTGCGGTGCCCGTGATATCATAGACGTGAGTGCTACCTGTGCCACGCGCATGAGCCAGCACCACACCGTTGTACGTCGCGGAGCCTGTGAGCTTTACGGTACTGTAGTCGAAGGGCGTGCCCCATGCCGCTGGCGAGACTGCGTATTTTGTGATGTTGCTCGCCGTATCCTGATATGAGGCCCGGACGATCGAAACCGACGAATAGGTTAGTGGCAGAACCGGATTCGACGGGCCAATGACCAATTGCTGATAGGTGTACTTCGTTGCCCCGTCCTGTCCGGTCGCTTTGAGGTAACCCGGAACCGGATTGCTGTAGTCAGCGCGCAGCGAAACCAAGGCCGACCCGCCCGATGGGATAACGCTTTGCGACGAGGTTATGACGAAAGACCCCGCAGTGCTGCCCACGTAGACGGGAAACCCGGCACCGATGCTCAGGTCTTGGGCATATGTTACGGTGTACGACGCATCGCGATAATAAGCGTTGCTCCCTTGGAAGCCTTGCACTTGCGTTCCCGGAGACAGCGTCAGCAATGTCGCTGCATTCGAACTCGTGGGGGTTGGAGTGGCAGTCGGGGTGGGGGTGACGGTCGGTGTTGGAGTGGCGGCGGGAGCGGTCACTATCGGCGATGTCGCATCCGGCCCTCCCTCACCACACGACGACAGCATTACGGCAGATACAACGCCGACAATCTTGTTAAACTTCATAAATCCCCCGTTTTGGCATAACTGCCCACTCGGGCGAACCTTGGCAAGCCGCACGCATTCCCATGCCCCTTTGCGAGTCGAGCCGCGAGCGAATGTCCTATCCGGGCCGCGGGCAGCCCGCGGCTTTCTCGCCCGGTCGCCGGCGGCCCACCGTCGGTTCACGTGGCCGCCCAAGCGCGCGCCGAACCGCGAGAGATCGGAATTGCGCGCACCCACAACCGCCGCCCGGCGTAGGATGCTACTTCTGGACCGAGGACAGACAGCGCGCTGCCCTCCATGTCCGCGGTTATGGTATCCCCAGGTCGGCTCTTCAAAATCGTCGGAGTTGAGCGGCTGCATTGGTGCGAACACGGAAACGATCGCGACTGATAGTATCGCGTCCAGGGGGCGATCGAGCCAACCAACCGTCGCGCCGCCGACACTCGCTACACCCAGCTAGGCAACCACGTCCAAACCCGGAACGCCTTCGGCCCCCACAGCGGCAGCGCCGACAGGATCGGATAGAACACCGCGAACAAGGCCACCGCCGCGCCGAGCACCGCCATGTCCCACGGCCGCCCGCGCCGGAAGCGGTCGAGCGCGACCGCGAGCGTGACGCACAGGAAGATGCTCGGCAGATAGTAATAATAGAAGAAGCCGAGCGACTTGGGGATCACGATCCACACGACATAGCTGCCGATCCACAGCCCCGCCGCCGCGAGCAGCCGCAGCTCGCGCGCGCGCACCCCGCGATACAGGCACGCCGCGACTGCGACGAGCCCGCCCCACAGCACGACCAGATTGCCGATCATCAGCACGCCGCGCTGCGCGCCGTCGGTGCGTTCGTAGAGATACCAGATCGGACGCAGCATCAGCGGCCAGCTCCACCAGCGCGACTGGTAGGTGTGCGACGGCAGCACCTGCGTCTGCTGGCCGTACATCGTCAGCTGGAATGGCAGGAGCGTGCGCCATGTCAGCGGCTCGATCGTGTAGCAGAAGGCCGGCGCGAAGGTCGCGAAATAGGTCGCGATGCTCACCACGCCGAGCAGCAGGATCGCCGGGATCGCCGCCATCCCCGGCCAGTGGCGATGCCGCCCGCGCGCCGGCCGCGCGTTGAGCGCGGCATAGACCGAGCGCGCGGTGCGCCGCGCCTCGGCGAGCCGTACGACCAGAAAGCCGATCGCGGCATAAGCGACGAACGGCGCCGCGATCCACTTCGCCGCGACGGCGAGGCCGAGCACTATGCTCCCCAGGATCCAACGGCTCCACGCGGCCCGCGCGGTCTCGGCGCGCATCGCCCATAACAGGCTGGCGATCCCGAGCAGCGTGAACGCCGCCATGAACCCGTCGAGCATCGCGATGCGCGCCTGGACGAAGACGGTGAAATTGAGGAGCGTCAGCAGCGCGCCGACCACCGCCGGCCGCACGCGCCCGAGCATCAGCCACAGAATCGCGAACACGCCGAGCACGGTCGCCGTCCCCGCGAGCGTCGAGAAGAAGCGCCAGCCGAGACTGTTGTCGCCGAGCAGCAGGATGCCGCCCGCGATGATCTCCTTGCCGAGCAGCGGATGCTCGATGTTGCGCGGCCCCGCCAGCGCGATCAGCGTGCGCGCGGCGGGGACGTAATGGACCTCGTCGAACATCAGCTTGGTCGGGACGGTGAGGCGGAAGCTGAACAGCGCCTGCGCCAGCAGCGCGATCAGCGCCGCGGCGCGATACGGGCTGGCTGCGACTTTGGGGGAGGAGGAGAGGCTCACCCGGCTTTCTATCCAGCCGAACCGCACGGCATTCAAGCGCCTAGACGCCGACCCCATTGACGCGCCACCCCCGGCCCCGGCAAAGCAAGCCGCATGAAACGTCGTACCGGCCAGGACCAGAGCATCACGCGCCAATGGCGCCCCGCGACGCAAGCCGTGCGCGGCGGCACCGCGCGCAGCGAATTCGGGGAGACGTCCGAAGCGATCTTCCTAACCTCGGGCTATGCCTATGATTGCGCCGCCGATGCCGCCGCGCGCTTCGCCGGCGAGCAGCAGGGCATGACCTATTCGCGGCTGCAGAACCCGACGGTCGAGATGCTCGAGGGGCGGATCGCCTTGCTCGAGGGCGCGGAGGCGTGCCGCACGATGACGACGGGCATGGCGGCGATGACCGCGGTGCTGCTCTGCCAGTTGCAGACCGGCGACCATGTCGTCGCGGGCCGCGCGGCGTTCGGGTCGTGCCGCTGGCTGGTCGATACGCTGTTGCCGAAGTTCGGGATCGAGACGACCGTCGTCGATGCGCGCGACCCGCAAGCGTTCGCGGACGCGGCGAAGGCCAACACCAAAGTGTTCTTCTTCGAGACGCCCGCGAATCCGACGATGGACATCGTGGACCTCAAGGCGGTCTGCGACATCGCGCGCGCGCGCGGCATCACCTCGGTGGTCGACAACGCCTTCGCCACGCCCGCGCTGCAGCGGCCGATGAAGTTCGGCGCCGACGTCACCGCCTATAGCGCGACCAAGATGATGGACGGGCAGGGCCGCGTGCTCGCCGGCGCGGTGTGCGGGACCGAGGATTTCATCACCAACACGCTGCTGCCCTTCACGCGCAACACCGGCCCGACGCTCAGCGCGTTCAACGCCTGGGTGGTATTGAAGGGGCTCGAGACGCTCGACCTGCGCATCCGCCGACAGAGCGAGAACAGCCTCAAGGTCGGCGCCTTCCTCGAAACGCGTGTGCCGCGAATGCTGCACCCGGGGCTCGCCAGCCATCCGCAGCACGCGCTCGCCATGTCGCAGATGGACGCGTGCGGGCCGATCTTCGCGTTCGAGGTCGCCGATCGCAAACAGGCGCATGGCCTGCTCGACGGCCTGCAGCTCGTCGACATCTCGAACAATATCGGCGACTCGCGCTCGCTGATGACGCACCCCGCCTCGACCACGCATTACGGCGTGGCGGAAGACAAGCGGCTCGAAATGGGCGTGACCGAGGGGCTGCTGCGGTTAAATGTCGGGCTCGAGGATCCGCGAGACGTGATCGACGATCTCGATCAGGCGCTGACCGCGGTCGGCCTGTGAAGGCGCTCTTCCCCTATGTCGCCGAGACGCGGGGGGTGATCGTCCGCGTCGCGGTGAGCTTCCTGCCCGAACAGTCCGAGCCTGCGCGCGGGCGCTGGTTCTGGGCGTATCACATCCGCCTCGAGAATGTCGGCGCGATGGGCGTTCAGCTGCTCACGCGGCACTGGGTGATCACCGACGGCCGCGGTGCGCGACATTCGGTCGAGGGCGAGGGGGTGATCGGCGAGCAGCCGATGCTCGCGCCGGGCGAGAGCTTCGATTACGTCTCGGGCTGTCCGCTTTCGACCTCGAACGGGTCGATGCTCGGTAGCTATCGCATGATCGGCGAGGATGGATCGAGCTTCGACGTCGACATCCCCAAATTCGCGCTGCTCGCGCCGGCGGTGGGGGCGTGAGCGTCTGCATCTTTCTCCCCTCCCGCTCGCGGGAGGGGAGTGAGACATGAAACGCACGCACCTCCCGCTCAACGGCCTGCGCGTGCTCGACGCCGCCGCACGTCACCTGAGCTTCACCCGCGCCGCCGACGAGCTCGCGGTGACCCCCGCCGCGGTCGGCCAGCAGATCCGCGCGCTCGAGGATACGCTCGGCGTCGTGCTCTTCCGCCGCACCACCAAGGGTCTCGAACTGACGCCGGAGGGCGAGGCCGGGCTCGCCCCGCTGCGCCATGGTTTCCTCCAGTTCGAGGAAGCCGTCCGCGCGATGCAGGCCGGCCAGACGAGCAAGTCGCTGACGATCGCCGCGCCGCGCGACCTGACCGAGAAATGGCTGATGCCGCGCCTCGCCGACATCGCGCGCGGCGATGGCGAACTCCGCTTCGTGCTGATCTCGGCCGACGAGACGATCGATTTCACCGAGGCCAATCTCGATCTCGCGATCCGCTGGGGCGACGGCCCGGGCGGGCATGAGGGCGAGGCGATCGCCTCGGCCGGAATGGTGACCGTCGAGCGCGCCGGCGGCGGGGTCGATACGCGAATCGCCTGGCCCGGCTGCATCGACGAGGAGACGCCGTCGCTGGTACGCGTCGGCGATGCCGGGCTGGCGCTCGATGCCGCGGCGCAGGGGCTCGGGCGCGCGACAGTGCCAGAGTTGCTCGCCGCCGCCGATCTTGCGAGTGGGCGCGTCGTCGCAGTGGGCGAAGCCAAGGCCTACCGGCTCGGCTATTGGCTCGTCGCGCCGACACCGCAATGGCGCCAGAAGAAGGTCAAGACGCTCGTCGCCGCGCTGACGACATGAGGTCGGTCTCGGTTCTGGAAACGGCGCGGCTGCGCTTGCGCGAGCGGACACCCGATGATGCAGAGGCGTTGTTTGCCTGTTTTGGCGATCCCGAGGTGATGACCTATTGGTCAAACGCACCGCATGACTCGGTCGAGTCGACGCGGGCAAAGCTCACCAAGCCGCCGGAACTCCGCGAGACGTGGCGGGCCTGGGCGATGACGCTTGCCCATGACGACTGCGCAATTGGTTTCGTGTCGGTCAGCGAGAAGCGCGCCAACGTGTCGGAGATCGGCTACATGCTTGCCCGCGCGCATTGGGGATCGGGCATCGCGCGCGAAGCGGTGGGCGCGGTGCTCGACCAGCTCTTCCACGTCGAGCGGCAGCGCCGCGTCTTTGCCGATACCGATCCCGACAATGCGCAGTCCAACGCGATGCTCGCCAAACTCGGCTTCCAGCGCGACGGGCTGCTCCGTGCGGAGTGGGAAACGCATATCGGCGTGCGCGATACCGTGCTGTGGGGCCTGCTCGCCAACGAATGGACCAAACGATGACGCACGACCCGGCCAACGCGCCGCCGCCCAACCTCGACGATCCGGCAGAGCGCGCCGCCTACAAGGCCGAGCTGCGCATGGTGGCTCGCCCGATCCGCTGGATGGGCGTCGCGCTCGCGGTCGTGGGCGCGCTGCTGGCCGCACTGCGTGCGCGCTATTGGCCACAGCTGCCGATGATCCTGCCGCTGTTCCTGCTCGGCGTGGCCGCGCTGCACATGCTGGCGGGGATCATCGTGCGCGCGAAATACCACCAGGCGCGGATGCGCGTTTAACCCGGCTTTGCCGGGGACGGCGGCACGTCGCGCGACAGATCGAGCATCTCGATCTTGGGAATGGGCGAGCGGACGCGGATGCGCGATTCGGTGACGTGGCTCCAGGCCGCAGTATAGGTATAGCGCTCGACCCGCGGGACCGCCTGGCTTCCGGCCGCCAGCGGCGCGTAGCGGCGCCCGCTGATCGCGGTTAGGATCGGCTTGAACCAGATGCCCGAAAGCGTCGCGCTCTGGCGGAGCACCTCGGCATCGCTGACCTTCCCGTCGGTCCCGACCTCGAAGCCGATATCGACCCATTGCCCATCGAAATCGCCGACCGGCATCTGGTTCAGCGTCTCGCCGCCAGCGGATTCGCGGCCCGACAATTCAGGCTGCTTGATCTGGGGGGCGTAGAGCAGCACCGGCGTCGTCGAACCCTGTGCGAGCGAGCGATAGGTCTCGACCAGCGCATCGACCGCACCCGGATCGCCATTCTTGACCGCGAGCTTGGCTTTCAGAAGCGTGGCGGCGCCGGCAAACGACGCCGCGGCTGGATCGGTGAGCGCGCGCACCGTGTCGCACGCCTTGATCGCCTCGCCGTAATAGGCGTCGTTGCGGGTGCGCGACAGGGCGGTATAGGCCCCGGCGATGCGCAGCAGCGCATAGCCTTCGAGCTGGCCGAGATGCAAAGCGTGCGCCTGGTGCGCGACCTTCTGGTACAGATCGACCGCGCTGTCGGGTTGCCCGGTCTTCAGAAAGGCATCGCCCAATTCGACTCGTGCGGCGAGCACGCGCTGATCGGTTTCCGGGAGACCGGCCTTGAGCGCGCTGACGACGTCGAGCGCGCCCGAACGGTAGGCGCCGTCTTCGCCGAGATGCACCGCAACGCGCGAATTGGCGCGCAGCAGGTCGGATACTGCGACGGGATAGGCCTTGGCGAAGCGCTGGTTGCGGCTGATCGATTTGAGCATCACCGTGCGCGCGGCTTTGTAATCGCCCGCGACGAACTGCGTCTCGGCGACCGCGAGCGTCGCGTCGATATCGCGGTCGGGCGGGCAATGCGCCTTCAGGCACCGCTCGAGCGCCGCCTGTGCCTCCTTGAGCGAGGTGCCGGTCACGACGATGTCGGGGCCGGTGGTGGTGGCGGGGCGGGGCTGTTGCGCAACGGCGGGTGCTGCGGTGACGATCGCGATGCACGCAATCCATTGCCGTCGAACCATCGTCCTCTTCCCCCAAGCGTCGGTGGAACAAAGACTAGGTCGCCGGCCCGGTCCGGTCCAGCGGCGTATCATCGCAGATGATCGAATTCTTTCGGCTTATTCGCCGCTTGCGAGCAAGTCGGCGGCGCGGCTGACCAATGCTACGAAGCGGGCGTCCGCGACGGCGGCGGCGGGGTTGTTCCAGCTCGCCGCGACACCGTACCAGGCGCCCGTCTTCGATTGCAGCAACAGCGTCATCTCGATCACGCCGGGCTCGGAGCCCCCCTTATAGCCGACATAGCCCCAGCGCGCCGCCTGCGCCGGGCCGATGCCGGGATTGGTCGCCAGGATCGCGCGCGCTTCGGCACCGGGGCCGGTCGCGGTGTTGCGGCGGATCCAGTCCATCGTGCGGACCAGATCGGCGGGACTGGCGAACCATTCGACATCGAGCATCACCGGCACGCCGCGCTGAAACATCGCGGGATCGATCGCGCTGAGCGGCGTCTCGGCGATCTCCTTGGCGAGCAGCGCACGACGCCCTTTTTCATCGAGCGTCAGCCAGCGCGTGCCGAGCGCGCCGCCGGGCGTTCCCTTGAGCTTGAAGATGTCGAGCGTGCCGAGCAACGGGTAGTTGCGCGCGGCGTGGCGCCAGCCGATCACCGGCAACATCGCCTCGACCTTGTCGCGGCCGAGCGCCGCGAGCAAGATGTCGGTCGCACTGTTGTCGCTGATCGAGATCATCTTCTGCGCGAGGTCGCGCAGCGTGACCTTGGTGCCCGCGGGCTGCTGGGCATAGTGCCCGCCCGGCAGCGGCGACCCGTCGAGCGTGACGAGATCGTCCCAATGCCGCTCGCCGGCATTGATCGCGCGGATCGCCTCGGACAGGATTGCGAGCTTGAACGCCGAGCCGATCGCGAAATCGGTATCGACCTTGCTGCCATATAGCGCGCGCGGCGCGCCGTCGCCGAGTCGCATGACCGAGAAGCCGGCGGTTCCGGGCAGCGTTGCGAAGCTCGCCTTGATCTGGTCGAGCGAGGCTTCGCCCGACGTCGTGCCGGTCACGAGCAGGCCGATGATGCGAAAGGGCGCGGTGGGCTCGACCGTCATCGTCATCGCGACCGTTCCGCGCGCATAGTGTACGGTGAGGCGCGCGGCCTGCGGTGTGGCGGGAACGAGCGTTGCGATATCGAGCGGAGCGCCGAAACTGTCCGAAAGCTGTTTTGCCACCGCGCGGATCTTCGCCTCGGGCAGTTGGACGAGGAAGGTCGGGGCGAAGCTCGCGGTGGTGTCGCCGCCGCCAGCCAGGATGGGGATCAGCGCGTCGGCGCGCGCGCGAAGCGGCTCGCTCGCCGTCGTCGCCGGGGGCGGGGCCTGCGCGATCGCAGGAGCAGAAAGGCCAAGCAGGCAGACCAGCGCAATGACGGTGCGAATCATTGGGCGTCCCCCGCATCGATATCCCGCCGCAAAGGCTATCGAAGCAACCGCACGCTGAAAACCGAAAGCTGTTTTGCCGCCACCACCAGCGCCGTACGGCGCGAGACTCAGGCGTCGATCGCCGCTTCGTCGAGCTGCGCGGCGTTTTCCTGGATGAAGGCGAAGCGGTGCGCCGGGTTGGTGCCCATCAGCCGGTCGACCAGATCCTTGGTCACCGCGCGGCCCTCATATTCCTGCGGCAGCGTGATGCGCAGCATCGCGCGCGACTTGGGATCCATCGTCGTCTCGCGCAGCTGCATCGGGTTCATCTCGCCGAGCCCCTTGAAGCGCCCGATCTCGACCTTCTTGCCCTTGAACTCGGTCTTTTCGAGCAACTCGCGGTGCGCGTCGTCCATTGCGTACAGGCTCTTGGTCCCCGACGTCAGCCGATAGAGCGGCGGCTGCGCGAGGTAGACGTGCCCCGCACGGACGATCTCGGGCATTTCCTGAAAGAAGAAGGTCATCAGCAGTGTCGCGATATGCGCGCCGTCGACATCGGCGTCGGTCATGATGACGACGCGCTCATAGCGCAGATTCTCGGCGACGCAGGTCTTCCGGGTCCCGCAGCCGAGCGCCTGGATCAGATCGGCGATCTCCGAATTGCCCGCGATCTTCGCCATCGTCGCAGAGGCGACGTTGAGGATCTTGCCGCGGATCGGCAGGATCGCCTGGGTCTTGCGGTCACGCGCCTGCTTGGCCGAGCCGCCGGCCGAATCGCCCTCGACGATGAAGATCTCGGTGCCCTCGGGACCCGCCGAGGCGCAGTCGGTGAGCTTGCCGGGGAGGCGGAGCTTGCGCGCGCTGGTCGCGGTCTTGCGCTTGACCTCGCGCTCGGCCTTGCGCGCGAGCCGCTCGTCCATGCGTTCGATGACATAGGTCAGCAGCGCCTTGCCGCGCTCCATATTGTCGCTGAGGAAATGGTCGAAATGGTCGCGCACCGCTTTCTCGACGAGCGGCGTCGCCTCGGGGCTCGACAGGCGGTCTTTGGTCTGGCTCTGGAATTGCGGCTCGCGGATGAAGACCGAGAGCATCAGCTCGCTCCCGGTCATGATATCCTCGGCCGAGATGTCCTTGGCCTTCTTCTGCCCGACGAGCTCCCCGAACGCGCGGATGCCCTTGACCAAAGCGTTCCTCAGGCCGGCCTCGTGCGTGCCGCCATCGGGGGTCGGGATGGTGTTGCAATACCAGCTGTAAGAGCCGTCGCTCCACAGCGGCCAGGCGACCGCGCATTCGACGCGGCCGGCGCTGCCGGGGAAGTCCTGGCGGGTGACGAAGAAGTCGCTCGTGGCGCACTCTCTCGCGGCGATCTGTTCGCGCAGATGGTCGGCGAGGCCGCCGGGGAACTGGAACACCGCCTCGGCCGGCGTGTCGTCGCTGATCAGCTCGGGCGCGCACTTCCAGCGCAGCTCGACGCCGGCGAAGAGATACGCTTTGGAGCGCGCGAGGCGGTACAGCCGCGCGGGTTTGAAGTGCATCTCGGGCCCGAAGATCTGCTCGTCGGGGACGAAGCTGACCGAGGTGCCGCGCCGGTTGGGCGCCGCGCCGACATGCTCGAGCGGCCCCAGCGTCTCGCCGCGCGAGAAGCGCTGGCGGTAGAGTTCGCGGTTGCGCGCGACTTCGACCACCGTGTCACTCGACAGCGCGTTGACCACGCTGACGCCGACGCCGTGCAGACCGCCGCTCGTCGCATAGGCCTTGCCCTCGAACTTGCCGCCCGAATGGAGCATCGACATGATCACTTCGAGCGCCGACTTGCCGGGGAATTTGGGATGCGGGTCGACCGGCATGCCGCGGCCATTGTCGACGATGACCAGCTTGTTGCCGGGATGCAGCTCGATCTCGATCCGCGTCGCATGGCCCGCGACCGCCTCATCCATCGCATTGTCGAGCACTTCGGCGGCGAGGTGGTGATAGGCGCGCTCGTCGGTGCCGCCGATATACATGCCCGGACGCCGCCGGACGGGTTCCAATCCCTCGAGCACTTCGATCGAGGAAGCGTCGTAATCGGTCGGCTGATGTTTGGGGGTCGCGGCGAACAGGTCTTCTGACATGCCCTTGCTATAGGGCCGCGGTGGCGCCGATGCCAACCGCCGCGTCATTCGAAACCAGTGTGATATATTAACATCAACATGACAGAAAGTTCATGTTGATGCGGCCAAACCGGTCCTTCGTACGTCTCTCGGGCGCTGACCCAGCTGTTCAGGAGTTTTCATGCGTACCACATCCCTGCTTTCCGCCGCGACGATGCTCGCGGCCGGCCTCGCCTTCGCCGCCCCCGCCATGGCGCAGGAGGCCGACCCCAAGCCGTTCGACGGCCTGTATGTCGGCGGCACCGTCGGCTTCGACGCGCAGCCCAACGACACGCGCTCGGCGATCCTGTTCGACCGCAACCTCGACGGCGCGTTCACCGAATCGGTGACGACCGCGACCGGCGCCAACGCGTTTGCCCCGACCACGGCGCAGCCCGGCGCCGGCTTCTGCAACGGGCGCGCGACGAGCAGCGGCAAGCTGACCGGCTGCACCAACGACAAGGACAATATCAGCTATTCGGCCCGCGTCGGCTTCGACAAGCAGTACGGCCATCTCGTGTTCGGTGTGATCGGCGAGTTCGGCAAGAGCGAAGTGCGCGACAGCGTCTCGGCGTTCAGCACCACGCCCGCGAGCTACACGATGACGCGCAAGATCGATTTCAACGCCAATGCCCGCCTGCGCGCCGGTTACGCGTTCGACAAGACGCTGTTCTACGCGACCGGCGGCGGCGCCTATGCCAAGACCAAGTCGAGCTTCGCCACCAGCAACACCGCCAATGCCTTTGCCGACAATGGCAGCAAGCATGACGCGTGGGGCTTCGTCGCGGGCGGTGGTATCGAGCAGAAGCTCGGTCGCCACTTCTCGATCGGCCTCGAATATCTCTACAACCAGTATAACGACAAGGATTACCGCGTCCGCGTGACCCGCGGGACCGCGCCGGCGACCAACCCGTTCGTGCTCGCGCCCAACACCTCGGGCACCGATTTCCGCCGCAACGATCCGAAGTTCCGCTGGAGCAGCGTCCGCGCGACGGCGAACTTCCGCTTCTAGGATTCGCCGACCGGCACCCCGGGCTTGTCCCGGGGGCAACCGGACCGTCTGGTCTGCCGTGGCCGTTCGTGCGGCCGGGCGGGGCCCGCACAGGGCCGGGGTGACGAAGCAAGAAAAAGGGGCGCCCGGCATCCGCCGAGTGCCCCTTTTTCGTACCCGCTAGGGCGTGATCAGCGCGCGCGCGGGCCGCCGAACGGCAGCGGCGGCGCGGGGCGACGATCGCGGCGCGGGAGCTGCGCCTGATACGCATGGCCGCAATGCCCGACGCAATAGGGGAAACCGGGGTTCACCTTGTCGCCGCAGAAGTGGAAATCGGGCTCGCCCGGGTGCCCGATCGGCCATTTGCAGATCTTGTCGTTGAGATCGAGCAAGGTCGTCTTGCCCGCCATTTCGGGCGAGGGCTTGGCCGGAACCAGCCGACGCGGCGGGGCGGGGGTGATCGGCGCCTGCTGCTCGCCTGGCGCTTGACGCAGGAAGCCGCCGGGGCCGACCGAACGCAGGATCGGCGGCGCGGGACGCACGACGACGGGCGCGGCGTCGGCCTCGTCGCCGCCATCGGCCTCGACCGCGACCTCCTCTTCTTCCTCGTCCTCGACCTCAGCGACCGGGGGCGCGGCGACGACCGCGGGGCGCGGGGCAGGGGGGGCTGGCTTCGGCACCGGCGCGGGAGCCGCAGCGGCCTTGGGCGGCGCCGCCGGCGCGGGCGCCGGCGCTGCGGCGGTGGCCGCAGGTTCGTTCGGCTTGACCGGCGACGGGCGCGACTGCAGCCCCAGGCGATGCGCCTTGCCGATGACGGCATTGCGGCTGACGCCACCCAGTTCCTCGGCGATCTGGCTCGCGGTCTGGCCTGCTTCCCAGCGCTTGCGCAGCGTATCGATGCGTTCGTCGGTCCAGCTCATTCAATGTTCCCAATCGTCATGCCGGGGTTGCGGGCGGCGGCGGCAGTCTTTAGCGACACCCCCATGAGCAGCCAGCCCCCAATCGGCGAAATTCGTGCCATGATGAACGCTCCCGGCGTTCCGGTCATCCGGAATGTCAATTGGGGCGGTCTTCGAACGCTCTATATCAAGGAGGTGCGCCGTTTCTTCAAGGTGCAGCTGCAGACGATCTGGGCGCCGGCGATCACGACCCTGTTGTTTCTGATCATTTTCACCGTCGCGACCGGCGGAAAGCGCCCCGTCATGGTCGGCGGGGTCGCAGTTCCCTTCGCCGATTTCATCGCGCCCGGGCTGATCGTGATGGGGATGCTGCAGAACGCGTTTGCGAATGCGAGCTTCTCGCTGCTGGTCGGCAAGATCCAGGGGACGATCGTCGATTACCTGATGCCGCCGCTGTCGACCGCGGAACTGCTCGTCGCGATGGTCGGTGGCGCGGTGACGCGCGCGATCTGCGTCGGGCTCGCGGTGTCGGTCGCGATGGCGCTGTGGCCGGGCGTCCACCTTGTGCCGCACCACCCGCTCGCGATCCTGTGGTTCGGGCTGCTCGGCGCGGCGTTCCTCGCGCTCGTCGGCGTGCTGACCTCGATCTGGGCGGAGAAGTTCGATCATGCGGCTGCCGTGCAGAATTTCGTGATCGCCCCGCTGACTTTGCTGTCGGGGACCTTCTATTCGGTCGATACGCTCGCGCCCGCCTTCCGCGCGTTCAGCCATGTGAACCCGTTTTTCTATATCATCTCGGGCTTCCGCTACGGCTTCCTCGGCACGGCCGATTCGCCGGTCCTGGTGGGCGGCGTGGTGATCCTCGCGATCGATGTCGCACTCGGCACGCTGTGCTACGCGCTGCTGCGCTCGGGCTGGAAGATCAAGAACTAAGGGGCGTTTCTTTCGCATCCGAATCGCGTATCGCGCGGCCAAGAGGAGTCGGCGATGCGGATCTGGATCGGGATTGGAATGGGCCTGCTGGTCGCTGGATGCGGCAAGCCCGAGCCGCGCCAGGCAGCGACCGCGCAAGCGCCGCAGGCCCCGCAAGCTCCGCAAGTCCGTATCGCGCAGGTCGGCGGCACCGTCTTCGCCGCGACCGTCGCTGGGCCGGGCAAGGTCGTCGCGCGCGCTGCCGAGGCGATACCGGGCCGCGCGGTGCCGAGTGCGAAAGGCGCCCCGAACGGCTTCAGCCTGATCGCGACGCTGCCGGCCGATGCCGCGGCGCGCGTGACGCTCGGCGCGACCGCGCAGGTTCGCTTTCCGGCCTTCGCCTATGACGTCGTCGTCGGTCGGGTGGTGAAGATCACGCCCGGGAAGGATGCGACCTCCGCGATCGAAATCACCTTGCCACGCGATTCGCGCTTCGCCGCTGGCCAGTCCGCCGGCGCGCGGATCGTCGCCAAGGGCGCGGGCACGACGATGCTCGCGGTCCCGCCGAGCGCGATCCTCGGCCCGCATAGCGGCGCGGCGGCGGTCTATGTCGTCGATCTGGCGCGCGCGCGGGTGCAGCGGCGCGCGGTGACGCTGGGCGAACAGACGCCCGACGGCATTGGCGTGAGTGCAGGGCTGCAGAAGGGCGAATGGGTCGCGCTGACGCGAGTCGATCAGCTCAACGACGGCATGAAGATCGCGCCGGTCGGCCCGTCGCAATAGCCGTGTCCGGGCCTATCACCCGCGGGGTGCCGCGCGGTGTTGCGCTTGTGGCGGCATCTCCGTAAAACGGGCTTCGGGCGACCGGTTGGGTCGCCCTTTTGCTTTTTCAGGAGACGGCCCGTGTCGACCCCCGCTTTGATGCCTGTGTACCCGCGGTGCGGCGTACGCCCGGTGCGAGGCGAAGGCTGCTATCTGTACGGCGAGCAAGGCGAGCAATATCTCGATTTCGCCGCCGGCATCGCGGTCAACGCGCTCGGCCATGGCCATCCCAAACTGGTCGAGGCGATCGCCAAGCAGGCGGCGACGCTGATGCACGTGTCGAACCTGTATGGCAGCCCGCAGGGCGAGCATCTCGCGCAGCGGATCGTCGAGAATTCGTTCGCCGACACGGTGTTCTTCACCAATTCGGGGACCGAAGCGGTCGAATGCGCGATCAAGACCGCGCGGCGCTATCACTATTCCAACGGCAATCCGCAGCGCACCACGCTCATCACCTTCAACAACGCCTTTCACGGGCGCACGATGGGGGCGATCTCGGCGACCAACCAGTCCAAGATGCGCGACGGCTTCGAGCCGCTGCTGCCGGGCTTTGCGTACGCACCGTTCAACGATCTCGCAGCGGCGCTCGCGCTGATCGACGATACGACCGCGGGCTTCATGGTCGAAACGATCCAGGGCGAGGGCGGGGTGTCCGCTGCGACGACCGAGTTCCTGCAGGGGTTGCGCAAGGCGTGCGACGAGCACGGCCTGCTGCTCGTGCTCGACGAGGTGCAGTGCGGCTACGGCCGGACGGGCAAGTTCTGGGCGTACGAGCATTACGGCGTCACCCCCGACATCCTCTCCTCGGCCAAGGGCATCGCCGGCGGTTTCCCGCTCGGCGCGTGTCTCGCGACCGAGGAAGCCGCCAAGGGCATGGTGTTCGGCACGCACGGCTCGACCTATGGCGGCAATCCGCTAGCGATGGCGGCGGGCGAGGCGATCCTCGACGTGATGCTCGAGCCGGGCTTCCTCGATCATGTCGCGGCGATGGGGGACCGGTTGCGTGGCGCGGTCGAGCAGTTGATGCCCAATCACGACGATATCTTCGACAGCCTGCGCGGCAAGGGGCTGATGTTCGGGATCAAGCTGAAGGACGCCGTGGTCGCGCGCGACTTCGTGGCGCATCTGCGCGATCACCACGGCTTGCTGACGGTCGCGGCGGGGGAGAATGTCGTCCGCGTGCTGCCGCCGCTGGTGATCGAGGAAGCGCATATCGCCGAGTTCGTCCAGAAGCTGAGCGACGGTGCGCGCAGTTTCGCGCCCGTGGCGGTCGCGGCGTGAGCGTGGCGCGGAAAGCCTCCCTCTCCCCGCTTGCGGGGAGAGGGTCGGGGAGAGGGGCAGTGCTTGACACTGCCGTCCGAATGACTTCCCCTCTCCCGCGCTTCGCTGCGCTCGCTTGCCCTCTCCCCGCAAGCGGGGAGAGGGAGGCATGATGCCCAACTTCCTCTCGCTTTCCGATGCCGGCCCTGACGGCGTGGCCGCGATGCTGGCCGATGCGCTCGACCGTAAGGCGGCGCGCGCCGGCTGGCCCAAGGGCAAGCCCGATGCCGACGCGCCGCTCGCCGGCCATACGCTCGCGATGGTGTTCGAAAAGAGCTCGACCCGCACGCGCGTGTCGTTCGACATGGCGATCCGCCAATTGGGCGGCAGCTCGGTGATCCTCGATTCGGGCACCACGCAGCTCGGCCGCGGCGAGACCGTCGCCGATACCGCGCGCGTGCTGTCGGGCTATTGCGACGCGATCATGCTGCGCACCGACGATCACGCCAAGCTCGAGGAAATGGCGCATTACGCGACGATCCCCGTGATCAACGGCCTGACCGACGATTCGCATCCGTGCCAGATCATGGCCGACCTGCTGACGATCCTCGAATCGGGCAAGCCGCTTCCCGGTCTCAAGGTCGCCTGGCTCGGCGATGGCAACAACGTGCTCGCCTCGATCGTCGAGGCCGCCGGGCTGATGCAGTTCGACGTTGTCGCGGCGTGCCCGCAAGGGTTCCAGCCTGACGAGGCGGTGATCAGCCACGGCTCGGGGCGCGCGCGCGTCGTGTCGGATCCCGCCGAGGCAGTCTCAGGCGCCGATGTCGTCATCACCGATACCTGGATCTCGATGGGCCAGGCACATGCCGACACCAAGCTGAAGGCGATGCTGCCGTATCAGGTCGACGCCGCGCTGATGGCGCAGGCCAAGCCGGCGGCGGTGTTCCTCCACTGCCTCCCCGCGCATCGCGGTGAGGAAGTGACGCCCGAGGTGATCGACGGTCCGCAATCGCTGATCTGGCCCGAGGCGGAGAACCGGCTGCACGCGCAGAAATCGGTGCTGCGCTGGTGCTTCGGGCAGATCGGTTGAGTTGATTCTGACGCGCGCACTCTTATCTCCCGTCATCCCCGCCAACGCGGGGATCCCGCTGCCCTTGCAGCGCCAGTAGAAGAAGCGGGGTCCCCGCTTTTGCGGGGATGCCATGGAAAAGACCAACACCACCGACACCGACCGCGCGCTCGGCTTCACCATCCCGCAGCGCCATGCTCGCGGCCGCATCGTGCGGCTCGGGCCGGTGCTCGACACGATCCTCGCCGCGCACGCTTATCCACCTGCGATCGAGGCGTTGCTGGCTGAGGCGTTGACGCTTGCCGCGTTGATCGGCTCGACGCTCAAGGATGCCGGCGGCCAGTTGACGATGCAGGCGCAAACGCAAAGCGGCATCGTCACGCTCTTGGTGTGCGACTACAAGGGCGGCGAGCTGCGCGGCTATGTCCAATACGATGCCGAGCGCCTCGCCGCGGGGCCCGAAGAGCCGAGCCTGTTCGCTCTCTTCGGCGCAGGCTATCTCGCGATCACCTTCGACCAGGCGACCACCGGCGAGCGCTATCAGGGCATCGTCCCGCTCGACGGGAGCTCGCTGAGCGAAGCCGCCGAGCATTATTTCCTCCAGTCCGAGCAGATCCCGACGCTGGTCCGCGTGGGTGTCGGCCGTGCAGCCGACGGCAAGCGCGTCGCGGGCGGGCTGCTGCTCCAGCATCTCCCCGAAGGCGAGGATGGCCGCGAGCGGCTCCATACGCGGCTCGACCATCCCGAATGGGAGCATGTCGCGATCCTCGGCCGGACGATGGCGGCGGACGAGCTCGCCGATCCCGCGCTGCCGCTCGAGACGCTCGTCTGGCGGCTGTTCAACGAGGAGGAGGAAGTCCGCCTCCACGGCGAGACCGCGTTCGCGCGCGGCTGCCGCTGCTCGCCCGATTACATCGCGCAGGTGCTCGGCAAGTTTCCGCCCTCCGAGCAGCAGGCGATGGCCGACGAAAATGGCATGATCTTCGTCGATTGCGCCTTTTGCGCGACCAAATTCCCGGTGCCTGCCGCGCCTGAGATCGTTACGTAGACGCATTGTAACACGACGGGCGTATCCCCAGATACGGGTTCGGAAGCAGGCCGGCCACGCACAGGCGTCGCCGGACGGGGATCGACAGATGCAACGGCGAAACGTGGCGCGCGCGATGGCGGCGGGTCTGGCAATGATGAGCGGGCTCGCGGCCGCGGCGCCGGCGGGGGCGCCGGTGTTGGCGGCGCTGTCGCGGATCGAACCCGGCCAGTGGCAGTTCAAGCCGCTCGATGGCGATGCCCCGCCGCGCTCGCTGTGCATCGGCGATCCGCGGCCCCTGCTCCAGTTCGGTCACGGCACCGCGCAATGCCAGCACACGGTGCTCGTCAACGACGCCAATCAGGCGACCGTAAGCTATGTCTGCCCCGGCGCCGGCCACGGCCAGACCAACGTCAAGGTGGCGACCCAGCGCAATTTCAACCTCGAGACGCAGGGCATTCTCGGCGGCGCGCCGTTCGACGAACAATATGAGGCGCGTCGTACGGGCGATTGCGCGCCCGGTACCGTGCGATTGCATTGATCGTGTTAAAGGACTTTTTACCGGCGCGGGGGTAGAGCGGCATCGTGCAATTTTCGTGACGGCACGCTTGTCTCCCAATCCGCCCAGTGATGGGCATCCCCTGGGCCGCCTAAGGGCGGCCCGTTTTTCTGTCGGGCGCTGCTTGCGTAACGCGAGGGCGGGGGGTACCCGCGAGACATTATGACAAACGAACCCATTCCGACGGCGCCTGCAGGCGCTGCGCCCCTCGCCGTCGTTCTCGTCTCGGGCGGGCTCGATTCGATGGTCGCCGCGGCGTCGGCGCGCGAGGCGGGGTATCGCCTGCTCGCGCTGTCGGTCGACTATAACCAGCGGCATCGGCTCGAACTCGCCTCGGCGCGGCGCGTCGCGCACGTGCTCGGCGCCGAACGCCATGTCGTGCTCCCGCTCGATCTCGCGGCGTTCGGCGGATCGGCGCTGACCGCTGATATCGACGTGCCCAAGGACGGCGTCCAGCCCGGCATCCCGGTGACCTATGTCCCGGCGCGCAACACGATCTTCCTCAGCCTCGCGCTCGGCTGGGCCGAAGCGGCGGGCGCGCGCGATCTGTTCATCGGCGTCAACGCGCTCGATTATTCGGGCTATCCCGATTGTCGCCCCGAATTCATCGCGGCGTTCGAAGGCCTTGCCGAGCTCGCCACCAAGGCGGGCGTAGAGGGCAGTCCGTTCCGCATCCATGCGCCGCTGCAGGACATGACCAAGGCCGATATCGTGCGCGAAGCGGCGCGGCTCGGGCTCGACGCGGGGCTCAGCTGGTCGTGCTACGATCCGGCACCGGGTGGCTTGCATTGCGGCGTGTGCGACAGCTGCCGGTTGCGCAAGAAGGGCTTCGAGGAAGCCGGTCTGCCCGATCCCACCGCCTACGCGGTCTGAGGCGATGTCGTACGCGGTCAAGGAAATGTTCCTCACGCTGCAGGGCGAGGGGGTGCAGGCCGGGCGGCGCGCGGTGTTCGTGCGCTTTGCCGGCTGCAATCTGTGGTCGGGGCGCGAGCAGGACCGCGCGAGCGCGATCTGCCGCTTCTGCGACACCGATTTCGTTGGCACCGACGGCGCGGGTGGCGCGAGATTTGCCGATGCGGCCGAACTGGTCGCGGCGGTCGCGGACTTCTGGGGTGCGGACCCGGCGCATCGCTTCGTCGTGCTGACCGGCGGCGAGCCGATGCTACAAGTCGACGATGCGCTGGTCGATACGCTCCACGGCGCCGGTTTCGAGATCGCGATCGAGAGCAACGGGACGATCGCGGTGCATCCCGGCATCGACTGGGTGTGCATCAGCCCCAAGGCGGGCAGCCAGGTCGTCCAGCGCCAGGGCGACGAATTGAAGCTCGTCTGGCCGCAGCCGGGCAGCGACGTCGCCGAGCTCGAGCGCTGGGACTTCGCGCACCACCTCGTCCAGCCGCTCGACAGCAGCGCCGCCGAGGCCAATCACGCCGCCGCGATCGACCTCGTCATGGCGCGCCCACGCTGGCGACTGACGCTGCAGGCGCACAAGTCGCTCGGCCTGCGCTGAGCCAGGCCGCGACGCGCCCGCTTCAGCGGAAGGTCGTCGAGAACTGCCCGCACTTGCGCGAGACCCACATGCCCTTCTTGTCCCAGCAGGGATCGTCGAGCCGCGGCAACGACACCCGCGTGTCGACGCGGACGCGGCGCGAGAAGCGCTCCTCGCCGAACGGGATGAGCGCGTTGCGCAGCGCGCTCATGTCGCGCGCGGCGACCTTGTACAGCTCGCCGCGCGGGGCGTAGGCGGCATCGGTCGCAACCGCTGCGGCGGTCTGGCAGAAGCCCAATTGCGCGTTGACGGTGGTGAAGGCCGAATAGGTCTTCGTGCCGTAGCGGTCCATCGCCGCCTGGCCGGGCTTGAGCCCCTTGTTCACGCGAGTGAAGTATTTCGTCAGGATGTCGAGCGACTTCTTGAACTCGTCCTTATGGTTGATCAGTGAGATGTTGTAATTCTCGACCGTCAACAGGCTCGGTTCGAACTGGCATTGCAGCGCCGCGACGTTGAGCGCCGAGCGCATGTTCCACACCAGGTTCGCGCGGACTTCCTCGTCGGTCGCGCCGGGCAGCGTCGGCAGGCCGGGCTCGTCGCCGCGGATCGGCGGGCCGCTGAAATCATGGGGTTTGAAAAAGAATTGTGCCGACGCAGGGGTAACGGCGAGGGCGGCGCCCGCGATTGCGGTGATCGCAGCCAGTTTACGCAACACGGTCATTGAAAGCCTCTCGTTAACGATGCTGCGATTACGGCTTTTTGCCGCGCAACCCAACTCTTTTCGCTTCGGTCTGCCGCACCGGGGTCGCAGACGCCGCATGAACAGAAGCGGAATCGAAAAGGGCCGCCCGGTTGCCCGGGCGGCCCTCCGTCGTAATCGTTCCCGAACGGGAAGATTACATCGCGTTGGTGGTCGTGGTCGTGGTGTTCGACGTCATCATGGTGTCGTTCGCCATCATGCCGTCGTTGCCAGCGGCGTCCGTCGACGTCATCGTGTCGTTGGTCGTCGCGCCCATCGTGTCGGTCGAGTTCATGTCGGTGACCATCGTGTTGTCGGTGGTCGTCGTCTCGGTCTTCGGGGTGCATGCCGAAATCGCGATCGCCGCAACAGCGATCATCGAACCAGCAGCGACCTTGGAAATGAATGCACGCATTGGAAAGCTCCCTAGATAAATGGTTGGTTGGCCTCGAGACCTTTAATACCCAAACCGTGGTGGACATTAGTCCGGAAACGCCTGACCCTCAAGCCCAGTTTTGTTGGCCGATAGAATGAGTTTGCAGGAAGGCTGCAAATCGGAACGCCAAGGCCGCGTCGAAAGTTGCATAATCGGTCGGCCGTCCTAGCATTTTCGCGCTGGTCACCGCGAAATCGGGCAGGCCGCACGGCACGATCCCGCCGAAATGGGCAAGATCGGGCGACAGATTGACCGAGAAGCCGTGCAGCGTGACCCAGCGCCGCACGCGCACGCCGATCGCGCCGATCTTGGCCTCGGCCGGCGCGCCGCCGCCCGCGCCGGGGACCATCGTCCAGATCCCGACCCGCCCGGGCGCGCGGAACGCCGCGATGCCGAGATCGCCGAGCGTGTCGATCACCCAGCCTTCGAGCCCGTGGACGAAGCGCCGCACGTCGCGCCCGCGCTTGGTGAGATCGAGCACGACATAGCCGATCCGCTGCCCCGGCCCGTGATACGTGTAGCGTCCGCCGCGACCGGTCTGCACCACCGGAAAGCGCGGATTGAGCAGCTCTGCGGGGTCGGCGCTGGTGCCGCCGGTATAGACCGGCGGATGTTCGAGCAGCCACACCAGCTCGCGCGCCCGCCCTTCCGCGACCGCGACGGCGCGCGCCTCCATCTCGGCGAGCGCCTCGGCATAGGGTATCGGCGCGGGCGCGATGCGCCATTCGATCTCGTCGTGCATATCGGTCACACGCTGCGATGTGGCCCGGCGACCCGGCCGACGCAAGTGATTGGCAAGCGCTGTGGCGTTGCGCTAAGCGCGAAGCCGGGGTCGGCCGTGCGCAGGGCCGGGGGAGATACACCGTGACCGTGACGATGAGCACCATCTGGGAGCGCAGCACCGAATTTCTCGGCGATCGCCGCGGTGCGCTGGCGCCGATCGTGCTGCTCGGGCTGTTCGTTCCGCTGATCCTGATCGGCAATCTGATGCCGCTGGTCGGATCGAGCGGGCGGATCGGCGATCTGACGCTCGGCGGCCTCGTCTTGCTGCTGTCGCTCGTCACGAGCTGGACAGGCCTCGTCATCACCGCGCTCGCGCTCGATCCGGCGATCCCGCGCGGCGCCGCACTGCAGGCCGCCAATCGCCGCTTCCTGCCGGTGATCGGCATCGGTTTGGTGACGCTGGCGGCGGTGCTCGTGCTGGCCTCGCCGGTCGCGATCGCGCTCGCGACGAGCGGAGTCGACATGGCCGCGCTGTCCGCCGGGCGGATGCAGCCGAGCCCGGCCACCGGCGGCGCGCTCGCCTTTGCATCGCTGTACAGTCTCGTACTGGCGGTCGTGCTGTTCTGGGCCTATGCGCGCTGCGTCGTGCTCGTCACCCCGATCCTGCTCGCCGAGCGGCGCGGGCTCGGCGTGTATCGGCGCAATTTCGAATTGACGCGGCATATCGCGTGGAAGGTGATCGGCGTGTTGTTGCTGTACGGCGTGGTTTCCTGGGTCGCCTCCGCCGCGGCCAAGACCGTGTTCGGCACGGTGTTCGCGCTGCTGTTCGGCACCGATGGGACGGTGACGCTCGCCAGCGTGCTGACGCAGATCGTCGTCGCCGCGGTTTCGACGCTGTTCTCGCTGCTGGCGGTGGTGTTCCTCGCCAAGCTTTATGTCGCCGCCCGCGAGGCGATCGACGCGCGCTCATGAAGCTCGATGCTGGCGCCGTCCTGCGCGATGCATGGGCGATGGCGAAGCGCGATCGCGACCTGTTGATCGGGGTCGGCGGCGTGTTCCTGCTCGTGCCCAAGGTGGCGCAGGTGATGTTCGTCGATCCAACTCCGCCGCTGCCCGCGTCGAGCTCGGACCCGGTCGCGTTGCAGGCGTGGCTCGACGCGGTCGCGCTCTGGTCGAAGCATAACGACCTGCTCGTGCTCGCGCTGACGCTGGCCTCGCTGCTCGGCACGCTGACGCTGTTCCTGCTCTATGATCGCGACCGGCCGGACGTCGCGACCGCGCTGCGCCAGGCGGTGCCGCTGCTGCCGCGCTATGTCCTGCTGGCGCTGGTGGTGACCTTCCCGGTCAACGTCGCGTCGCTGCTGCTGATCCCCGGCCTGTATCTCAAGGGGCGGCTGCTGCCGGTCGGCCCTGCGTTCGTCGCCGAGCGGCCGCTCGGCGTGATCGCGGCATGGCGGCGCAGCTTCGCGCTGACGCGCGGGCATGGGCTGACGTTGATGGCCTTCGCGTGCATCCCGCTGATCGCGGGCGACGTGCTGGCGCTGCCGTTCGAACTGCTCGGCGCGTCGCTGAATGGCGCGCCGATGGCCAATCCGGTCGTCGCGGCGGTGCTCGACGTCTGCAATGGCGGCGCACGGACAGTCGCCACGCTCGCCGCGATCCTGATCGAGATCGCGCTCTATCGGCGGCTCAGCAACGGAATCTGAGGCGCGGTCTCGGGCGGGAGATGGCCGGTCAGCCGCGGATCGGGGAAGGTCTCGATCGTCCGGCCGATCGCGGTGAAGCCTTGCGCGCGGTAGAAATTGAGCGCGCTCGGATGATCGAGCGTGCAGGTGTGCAGCCAGACGCGCTCGATCCCTTTGGTCCAGGCGCGCGCGAGCGTCTCCGCCATTAGCCAGCGGCCGAGGCCCTGGCCGGCGAGTTCGGGGATCAGCGCGAAATAGGAGATCTCGCAGGCGCCGGCTTTGCGGAAATCGAGCTCGACCATGCCGACCTCGATCCCCGCCGGATCGACCGCGGCGTAGACCGCGACCGCGGGATCATGGATGATCGCGAGAAGCGCCGCCTCGTCGATCACCAGCCGCGAGAACCACAGCCACGGTGCGCCGACGCGGCGGAACAGCGCGCGGTAGCGCTCGGGCGTCGGCATCTCCCAGCGCACCAGCCGCAGCCGCGAGGCGGGGAGAGGGCGCAGCGGCGGCTTCTGCCGCAATTCGAGCGTGGTCACGATCGCCGCGACCGCGTCGTCGCGGACCGGGGTCAGCCCCATGCCGTCACGACCAGGTCGCGAGCGGCGGCAGGCTCATCAGGATCGCGTCGATATTGCCGCCGGTCTTGAGCCCGAACAGCGTGCCGCGATCGTAGACGAGGTTGAACTCGGCATAGCGCCCGCGCCATTCGAGCATCTGTGCGGTGTCGGCGGGGGTGAAGGGCAGGTTCATGCGGCGCCGCACGATTTTCGGATAGACGTCGAGAAAGGCGCGGCCGATATCCTGGATGAAGGCGAAATTGGCGGCGAAATCGCCCTCGAGATGATCGCAGAAAATGCCGCCGACGCCGCGATGGACCTTGCGGTGCGGGATGTAGAAATAGTCATCGGCCCATTTCGCGTAGCGCTCGTAATCGTCCGCGCCGTGCGGGTCGCACGCGGCCTGCATCGCGGCGTGGAATTCGGCGGTGTCCTCGGCATAGGGCAGCGGCGGGTTGAGATCGGCGCCGCCGCCGAACCAGCGCTTGGTCGTGACGAGGAAACGCGTGTTCATATGGACCGCGGGGACATGCGGATTGGCCATGTGCGCGACCAGGCTGATGCCGGTCGCGAAGAAGCTCGGGTCTTCGGCCGCGCCGTGGATCGACTTGGCGAACTCGCCTTCGAACGCGCCGCCGACGGTCGAGACGTTGACGCCGACCTTCTCGAACACCTTGCCCTTCATCACCCCGCGCACCCCGCCGCCGCCATCGCTGCCGCTCGGGTCGGTGCGGTCCCATGCGGTGTAGTCGAAATCGGCGTCGGAGCCGGCCTCGCGTTCGATCGCGACGAATTCGGCGCAGATCTGGTCGCGCAGGTGCTCGAACCAGGTGCGGGCGGCGGTTTGTTCGGGGTCGAGGTGCATCGGAGATGTCTAGCCGGGGCAGCGCGCACAAGTCGAGATGGGATAACCCCTGCTTGCACGTGCGGGGAAAGCGTTACGCGGGCCATCCCCCGGTCTGCCGCAGCGCCTCGCTCAGCGCGATCCCCGCGGCGACCGCGATGTTGAGCGAGCGCATCTCGGGCACCAGCGGGATTCGCACCGCCAGATCGGCGCGGGCGTGCACCGCGTCGGGCACGCCGCTTCCCTCCGATCCCATCAGCAGCACGTCGTCGGGCGCGAACGCCGCGGCGTCGATCCGCACCCCGCCGCGCGTCGTGAGCAGCACGATTCGCCCGGTCACGGTCGCGACGAACGCATCCCAGTCGACATGCCGCCGCACCTCGACCGCTTCGGCATAATCCATCCCCGATCGGGCGAGCGCCTTCTCGCTCCAGGTGAAGCCGGTCGGTTCGATCACGTCGACGCGCACGCCGAGGCACGCGCCGAGCCGGAAGATGGCGCCGACATTGCCGGCCATGTCGGGTTGATAGAGAGCGATCCGCATTGCGCCCCGCTAGCACTCTTAAAATGCTGTTGGCAAAAGCTGGTCGTGCCGTCTAACAGAGCGTTCAAGCTTCCCCGGTCGAGGGAGGTCGTTCGGGCCGTACTGTGGATCCGTCGTACAGGGGGCCCTGTCGAAGTAAACGTCCGCGCGAAGGCGGCGGGACGAAGAACAAGGGCGAGTGGATGGCAAGCGGAAACACCCTGGACGTTCCCCTGCACGAGGAACCGCACCATGACGGGGAGCCGCGCCGCCGCGACTTCCTCAACATCGCCGCGGTCTCGGTCGCCGGCGTCGGCGCGATCGCCATCGTCGTGCCCTTGATCAACCAGATGAACCCCTCGGCCGACGTGCTCGCGCTCGCCACCACCGAAGTCGATCTCACCAAGGTCGAGGCCGGGCAGGGCGTCGTCGTCTCGTTCCGCAAGCAGCCGCTGTTCGTCCGCAACCTCACGCCCGCCGAAATCGCCGAGGCCGACAAGGTCGACATCAAGACGCTGCGCGACCCCGAGACGCTCGAGCAGCGTACGCGCGGCAAGAAGAACTGGCTGATCACGCTGGGCGTCTGCACGCATCTCGGCTGCATTCCGCAGGGCATCACCTCGGGCGAGGATCGCGGCCAGTTCGGCGGCTATTTCTGCCCGTGCCACGGCTCGCAATACGACACCGCGGCGCGCATCCGGAAGGGCCCGGCGCCGAAGAACCTGTTCGTGCCGGATTACAAATTCACGTCGCCGTCGACGGTCGTGGTGGGTTGAGGATAGCGAGATGAGTTTTCCCTGGGCCAAGCATTACGAACCCAAGAGCGGGTTCACCAAATGGATCGACTCCCGGCTGCCGCTGCCGCGGCTCGTCTACGGCGCGGTCGGTGCGGGTTACCCCGTGCCGCGCAACCTCAACTATTTCTGGAACTTCGGCGTGCTCGCCGGCGCGGCACTCGCCATCCAGATCGTCACCGGGATCGTGCTGGCGATGCACTATGCCGCCAATGGCGGCGTGGCGTTCGATTCGGTCGAGCACATCATGCGCGACGTCAACGGCGGCTGGTTCCTGCGCTATGCGCATGCCAACGGCGCCTCGATGTTCTTCGTCGTGGTCTATATCCACATCTTCCGCGGGCTCTTTTACGGATCGTACAAGGCGCCGCGCGAGATGATCTGGCTCTTGGGCGTCACGATCTTCCTGCTGATGATGGCGACCGCCTTCATGGGCTATGTCCTCCCCTGGGGGCAGATGAGCTTCTGGGGCGCGCAGGTCATCACCGGCTTCTTCTCGGCGATCCCGGTCGTCGGCGACACGATCCGCATCTGGCTGCTCGGCGGATACGCGCCCGATGACGCGGCGCTCAATCGCTTCTTCTCGCTCCACTATCTGCTGCCGTTCGTGATCGCGGGCGTCATCATCCTGCACATCTGGGCGCTGCATATTCCGGGTTCGAACAACCCGACCGGGGTCGACGTCAAGGGCGAGCAGGACACCGTGCCGTTCCATCCCTATTACACCGCCAAGGACGGTTTCGGGCTCGGCGTGTTCCTGTTCATCTTCGCCGCGCTCCTGTTCTTCGCGCCCAACAGCCTCGGCCATCCGGATAACTATATCCCGGCCAACGCCCTGCAGACGCCGGCGCACATCGTTCCCGAATGGTATTTCTGGCCGTTCTACGCGATCCTGCGGTCGTTTACCGCCGACTTCCTGTTCATCCCGGCCAAGCTGCTCGGCGTGCTGGCGATGTTCGGCTCGATTCTGCTGCTGTTCTTCCTGCCATGGCTCGACAGCTCGCCGGTGCGCTCGTCCAACTATCGCCCGCTGTACCGGCTGTTCTTCTGGGTGCTGGTGGTCGACGTGCTGCTGCTCGGCTGGGTCGGCGGGTCGGAGATCTCGCCGTTCAAGGTCGCGCTCGGGCAGATCACCGCGGCTTATTATTTCGCGCACTTCCTGATCATCCTGCCGATCGTCTCGCGCGCCGAGCGGCCGCAGCCGTTGCCGAGCTCGATCACCGCGGCGGTGCTGGCGAAAAAGGGTGGCACCAGTCCGGCTCATACCGCGCTCAGCGGTAGCCCGGTTCCGGCCGAATAAGGGGCATTCAGAGCAATGATTCGCGCAATCGCAATCCTCATCGGCGCCGGTATCGTCGCCTGCCTCGCCTGGGCGCTGTTCGGCACCGTGTCGAGCGCCATCACCGACCCGGCGCCGCCGACCGCGGTCGAGGAGTTCCATCGCGCTCCCAAGGACGTCGAGCTCGCCTCGAACGGCTTGCTCGGCACGTATAACGAGCGGCAGCTGCAGCGCGGTCTGCAGGTCTACAAGGAAGTCTGCTCGAACTGCCATTCGCTCAAGCACGTCGCGTTTCGCGACCTGACCCAGCTCGGTTATTCGGCGGGCCAGGTGAAGAAGTTCGCGGCGGACTGGGCGGTCAAGGCCAAGCAGTTCGACCCCAAGTCGGGCGACACCACCGATCGGCCGAACACGCCGGCGGATTATTTCCCGACGGTCTATTATCCCGGCACCGGCAACCCGCCAGACCTCTCGCTGATCACCAAGGCGCGGCATGACGGCCCGGCCTATGTCTATTCGCTGCTGACCGGCTACCAGCCGCAGCCCGCCGCGCTGCTCAAGCATTTCCCCGACGCGAAGGTGCCCGACGGGCTCTATTACAACCCGTATTTCGCCAACCTCAATCTCGCGATGCCACCCCCGCTGACGCAGGACGGGCAGATCACCTATCTCGACGGGACCAAATCGACCGTCGACCAGAATGCCAAGGACGTCGCGGCGTTCCTGACCTGGGCGGCCGAGCCGAACCTGCCGGCGCGGCACGGCTATGGCATCGCGGTGCTCGGCTTCCTGCTGCTGTTCTGCGTGCTGGCCTACGGCGCGTACCAGAATATCTGGCGCGACATTAAGCACTGAGCCATAGACGTCGCCCCGGCGAAGGCCGGGGCCGCTACGTTGTTTGCGGGACAAGCGTTTCGCAGCGCGACATAACGGCCCCGGCCTTTGCCGGGGCGACGAGGATCTTATGGCTGACAATGACGATCTCAAGGCGCTGATCCGGACGATCCCGGATTTCCCCAAGCCCGGCATCCAGTTCCGCGACATCACCACCTTGCTGCTTGACCCGCGCGGCTTCGCCCAAGCGATCACGCGGATGGCGGCCACCACGCTTGGCCCGATCGACCTCGTCGCCGGGGTCGAGGCGCGCGGCTTCCTCTTCGCCGCAGCGCTCGCCCGGCCGCTCAATGCCGGCGTGCTGCTGATCCGCAAGGACGGCAAATTGCCCGGCGCGACGATCGCCGAGGAATATGCGCTCGAATATGGCAGCGACCGGATCGCGATCCATGCCGACGCCTGCACGCCCGGCAAGCGCGTGCTGCTGGTCGACGATCTGATCGCCACCGGCGGCACCGCGCGGGCGGCGCTGCGGCTGTTGCGCAAGGTCGGCGCGGTGGTCGACCAGGCGCAGTTCCTCGTCGATCTCCCCGATCTCGGCGGCGCCGACGCGCTCCGTGCCGAAGGGATCACGGTCGATTCGCTGATGGCCTTCCCGGGGCACTGACCACGCCTTAGGAACCAAGCAGGCCGGCCCGGGTTGATGAAGGATATCCGCGCCCCGCATCGTGTCCGGCGCGTCGTCCAGCAGGAACGCGCCATGTCGATCATGAAACTCACGCTCGCCGCCGCAGCTCTCGTCTCGGTCGGCGGCCTATCGGGCTGTGTCGACGATTACGGCTATGGCGGGGTCAATGTCGGCTACGGCGCGAGCGCTTGGGATCCGTATTACGGCGGCTACCGCGCCGATCCGTATTGGGGCTGGTATGGCGACTATTATTATCCCGGCTCGGGCTATTACGTCTACGATCGCAACAATTACCGCCATCGCTGGAACGACCAGCAGCGCGGCTATTGGCAGGGTCGCTCGCAAGGCTGGCGCGGCGCGCATCGCGAGATGCGCCCGATGTGGCGCGATTACGGCGTCCAGGGTCGGCCAGGGCGCGGCGTGCCCGGCGGCGGCGCGCGCGGCTATCGTGGCGGGGGCGAACGCCACCGCTAAGCGTCTGGCCAGCGGGTATCGGCGGCCCGCCTCAGGCGGGCCGTGTCCTGATCAAGCCGATCGAAACGAACGTCATCACCACGACATCGTCCTGATTGCGCACCGTCATCCGGCTGCGATAGCTGCCCATTTCGGGGCGGCTCTGCGACGCGCGCTTGTCGAGGATTTCGGTCTCGCAGCGCAGCGTATCGCCGGGATAGACTGGCTTGAGCCAGCGCAGTTCGTCGATCCCGGGCGAGCCGAGGCCGGCCTGGTCGTTCGCCTTTAAATTCTCGACTACCATCGCCATCGTCATCGCGCAGGTATGCCAGCCGCTCGCCGAGAGCCGGCCGAAATGTGTTTCGGCGGCGGCCGCGTCGGACAAGTGAAACGGCTGCGGATCATACGCCTTGGCGAACGCGACGACCTCGTCGTGCCGGACCTCGTACCGCCCGAACGCCGCCTTGGTCCCGACCGTGATATCTTCGAAATATTGCATCGAGCGAGTGTCACGCGCACCCGCGGCGAAGGCAAGCGCTACTTCGCCAGCGCCGCACGGAACGGCGCGTCGTCGCCGTCGAGCCCGCTTCCCGCCGGCAGTCCGAGCAGATCGCGCAGCAGCGGGGCGACATCGACATTGTCGAAGGTCGGCTGTCGGCCGAGCGGCTTGATCGCGGGCCCGCTGGCGATGAACAACGCCGCCATGGCGGGCGCGTCATTGTCATAGCCGTGATTGCCGCCCGGCTTGGCATCGGGCTTGGGCGCGGTCGCGTTCAGCGACCAGCCCGTTTCGGCGAGGCAGAAATACGGCGGGACGCGCGGGTTGGTGCCATAGTGCAGCCGCGCCGGGATCTCGCTTTTGCGCCAGCAATCGTAATGCGCGTGATGGCCGAGCAGCGCCTTTTCGAGCGCGGCCTCGTGCCCGGCCACGGGGTAGAAGCTCGCGAACGGCCCCGCTTCGAACAGGCGATAGTCGGCCGGGTTGGCGACGCGGTCGAGCGGGATGGTGCGCGTCGGATCGGTCGCCGCCATGCCGTGATCGGCGACGATCACCAGATTGGCGGGCTGGCCGAGCGCGCGCAGCCCGGCGACGAGTGCGCCGATCTGCCCGTCCACCTGCCGGACCGCAGCGGTCGTCTCGGGCGCGTCGGGGCCGAAGGTATGACCCGCCGAATCGACCGTGTCGAAATACAGCGTGACGAAGCGCGGGCGCTGCGCCGCGGGACGCCGCAGCCAGTCGATCACGCCGGCGACGCGCTGGTCGCCCGGCACCGCCTGGTCGAACGGCCACCAATCCTCGGGCCGCACCCCGCCGCTGGTCGCGCCGTGGCCCTTCAGCGTGCCGCCCCACGCGATGTTCGAGCCCGGCCAGAACAACGTCGCGCTGCGCACCCCGCCACGCTCGGCGGTGACCCAGAGCGGCTCGGCGGCGTTCCACCAGAAGGGATCCTTCGAATCCTCCATGGTGAATTTCTGGTCGGGACGGGCGACGTCCTCCATTGCGTTCGAGACGATGCCGTTGCGGTCTGGCCGGAGCCCGGTGACGAGCGTCCAGTGATTGGGGAAGGTCTTGGACGGGAAGGACGGCCGCATCGCGGCGCTGATCCCGCTGGCGGCGAGCGCGTCGAGATTGGGGGTGACGCCGCGGCTGCGGTAATCGGGGCGGAAGCCGTCGATCGAGACGAGGATCGTGACCGGCGCGCGCGTTTCCTCGCGGAGTGCGGTGGGGCGGGGTCCGGGAACCGGCGCGGTGACGCAGGCCTGGAGGGCGGCGCACAAGGCGGCGGCGAGAATTCGGGTGGTCCAACGCATGTGCGATCCCCTGCGACACGATTGCGTCGCCGCTATGACAGGCGGCGGGGCGCGCGCCTAGCCTTGGGCCTCTCGGTCACCCCGGGCTCGTCCCGGGGCCCACCGTGCCGCGCGTGCCCCGACGGCAGTTCGTGCATCGCGGTGGACCCCGGGACAAGCCCGGGGTGACGGGGCGGTGGCGTTATCCCCCCAGCGACACCTTGGCGAACAGGCTGAAGCTTACCGGCATCCTGCCGTAAGCCGCGTCGAGCGCGGCCGGTTTGGCATAGGCCCCGACCGATCCGCCGAGCGCGAGATCGAACGGCCCGACGAACGGCAGGCGATAGGCGTAGCCGCCCTCGAGCTTGCCGATGCGGAACTTGCGGTCGTGCAGCGGGTCGCTCGGGTCGGGGAAGAGCTCGTCATTCGCCACGTCCTCGGCGCGCGCGAACAGCGTGTGGTGGCGGTCGATGTCCCAATTCGCCTCGGCCAGCCACGCCGTGAGCGTGCGGCCGGGCAGCAGGCGCTTGTTCGAGAAGGCGAGCAGCGCCGAGACGCCGTGCTGCGCATATTGCACGCTCGCGGTGGTGCGCGCCTCGTCGCGCTCGGGCTCGAGCTGTTCGGGGCTCTTCAGCCGTCCGTGGCTGACCTGCACCGCCCAGGCGGGCGAAGGCGTCCAGGTCGCGCGCACGCTCCACGAATCGAGCCCTGGCTGCTCGATGTTCCAGCGATACTGGTCGGGCTCGCGTCCGCGGAACGCCGACGCCTCGAGCTGCCAGCGCGGCGCGGCATAGCCGAGGGTGACCACGCCGTAGCTGATATGCGTGCTGTCGAACCAATGGTGCGTGATCGGCGAGAGCGGCTGATACGTCGCCGAGGCGCGATGCATGAACGCCGAGGGTCCGAGCGCGGGCTCGGCGACGGGACCGCCATAGACGAACACGCTGCCGAGCCCGGCATCGACGTCGAGCCGCGCCGAGAGCTCCATGAACAGATCGTGCGGATGCTGGCGATCGGTCAGCTGGAGCTTGCCGTCGGCTGTTTCGCCGGTGGCGAAGAGATTGGGATAGCCCTTCGCCCCCATCGCCGGCTCGAGGCTCATCATCGAGCGCAGCTGCAGCCGTGCGCCGCCGAAATCGCGCGCGGCGGAGAGCATCGCCATCGAGGTGACGAACGCTTCGTTCTCGCCGCGCGGCCCGCCCTGATCGGTATAGACCCCCCAGGCATAGCCGTGGAGCATCAGCATCCAGTCGCCGGCCATGAAGTGCGCCCCACGCATCGCGCCGTCATTGCCGGGATTGCGCGCGGTGCCCGAGCCTTCGGAATAGGCGCCGTCGGGCGGGCCCATCGTCATGCCGGACATGGCCGCCATGTCGTGGCCGGTGTGCTTGATGGGCGCAGCGCCGCTGGAAGGCGCTGGTGCCATCGCCATACCGGGCATGGTCTGGGATGGCGGATCGGTTGCGGCCGCTCCGTCTTGGTTCCCCGGCGAAGGCCGGGGCCCAGGCGCGGAGGTAGTCGTTGAAGCGGGCAGCGCATGATCGTCAGCCGCCTGCGACTGGGCCCCGGCCTTCGCCGGGGAACCAGGCAGGGGGGACGCCGGAGATTGGGCGGGCGAAGCGCCGTGCTTGTGCACCGGCGCCGCGTGCTGCGCCGGCTTCGCTTTGGGTTTCGCAGGCATCGGCATGTCCATCTTCATGCCGGGCATCATCTGCGCGAGCGCGCCCGTCGGCAGCAACGCCGCCACGGCACAGCCCGCGATCCTCATCGATCGAGTCATTGTCGGTCCTCCCGAACGCAAAAAGCCAAGCGGGCACGCAGCCCGCGGTTCAGGCTTTCGAGCGCGGAGGGGGAAGGGCGGGCGGCGTCCCCGAAGCCGGATCGAACGCCGCAGCAACGATGCGCCGCGGTGGCGCGTCGGGCGATAGCGGCGCAGTCACGCCGCGTGTGGCAAGGGTCGCCGGCGGGATACAGCCGATGCACATATGCGGCACGGTGGCATGATCTTCGCGCACCGGCGCGGCGCGGCCATCGTGATGCATCGCGGCCATCGTCGGCGCGGGCGCATCATGGCACGGCGCGCTCGCGAACGCCGGGAAGGCGAAGGCTGCCAGGAGCAGCGCAAGGATCAGCCGGGCGAACACCGTTCCGCTCTACGACCCGCCGCCCCGCGTGGCAATCAATCCGCGCCGCCGAGCGCCAGCCGATAGAATTTGGTGTCGAGCGGCATCCGCGGGAACGACGACGGCAACGCCTCCATGGCAATCTCGACGAAGCCGTTCTTCTCGTAGAAGCGGTGCGCGCCGACGAAAGCGGCGGTGGTGCCGAGCATCACCGTCTCGAGCCCCACGCCGCGCGCATGCGCCAGGAGGTGTGAGAGCAACGCCGCCCCGACGCCATGCTCGCGTCCGCGCCAGGCGGGCGCGACGAACATCTTGCGCAACGCGCCCAACCCGCCGCCGCAATCGCGCAGCGCGATCGTGCCGACGATCGTGCCGTCCGCCACCGCGGTCCAGAACCCGCCCGCGCCCGACTGGTAGAAACCGGGAATGTCGGCAAGGTCGGGCTGGTCGGCGGCGGTGATCGGAATGCCGAATTCACCGGCCTGGATCCCGACGATCAGCGCGACGACGTCCGCCTCGGACCCGGCGCTGAACGCGGAGATGGCGACCGGCGAAGTCATCAGACGTTGAAGCGGAAGTTCAGCACGTCGCCGTCATGCACGACATAGTCCTTGCCCTCCTGGCGCAGCTTGCCCGCATCGCGCGCACCGGTTTCGCCGCCGAGTGCGACATAGTCATCATAGGCGATCGTCTCGGCGCGGATGAAGCCGCGCTCGAAATCGGTGTGGATCTCGCCCGCCGCCTGCGGGGCCTTGGCGCCGGCATGGACGGTCCAGGCGCGCGCTTCCTTGGGGCCGACGGTGAAGAAGGTGTACAGCTTGAGCAGCCGATAGCCCGCGACGATCACGCGCGTTAGGCCGGTCTCGGTCAGCCCGAGCTCCGCCAGGAACTCGCCGCGCTCCTCGGCGGCCATCGTCGCGATCTCGGCCTCGATCGCGGCGGAGACGACGACCGCCTCGGCGCCCTCGACCTTGGCCTTTTCGAACACGCGCGCCGACTGGCTGTTGCCGTTGGCGGCGCTCGCTTCCTCGACGTTGCAGACGTAGAGGACGGGCTTCGCGGTGAGCAACTGCGCCTGGCTGAAGGCGCGCGTCTCGTCCTCGTCCTTGGGGACGGTCAGCCGCGCAGGCTTGCCCTCGCGCAGCAGCTCGAGCGCCTGCCCGAGCACCGAGGCGGCGACCTTGGCCTCCTTGTCGCCCTGCGTCGCCTTCTTGAGCAGATTGGGGACGCGCTTCTCGAGGCTCTCGAGATCCGACAGCATCAGCTCGGTCTCGACCGTCTCGGCATCGGCGATCGGATCGACCTTGCCCTCGACATGCGTGACGTCGTCATCCTCGAAGCAGCGCAGCACATGGACGATCGCGTCGACCTCGCGGATGTTGCCGAGGAACTGGTTGCCCAGACCCTCGCCCTTCGACGCGCCGCGCACCAGGCCGGCGATGTCGACGAAGCCCAATTGCGTCTCGATGATCTTGGCCGAGCCCGCCACCGCGGCGAGCTTGTCGAGCCGCGGGTCGGGCACCGCGACGTTGCCGACGTTGGGCTCGATCGTGCAGAACGGATAGTTCGCCGCCTGCGCCGCCGCGGTCTGCGTCAGCGCGTTGAAGAGGGTGGACTTGCCGACATTGGGCAGCCCGACGATGCCACAGCGAAAACCCATGATATTCCTTGGTGTGCGATGATGTGCGTGATGCGCGCCCGATACGGCTTTGCGGCGCGAAAGACCAGCCTGTCGCACGATCATGCCCCTTGCCGGGAACCGCGAAAGGCATAGGCTGTTGATCCGGCATCGAGCCGGTTGCCCACCGAGTCGTACGTTGGAGTTTCCTGCTGGGGTCAAAGCGATGGACGGTCGAAGCCTGTTGCGCTGCTATGGTGTCATCCTGCTGTCGGGCATCGCGCCGGGCGTGCTCCATGCGGCCAATTTTGAATCGCATGTCGTTTCACTCGAGGATCCCGCGGCGCGCGTCGAGCCCATTACCGATGGAGCGCCTTCGCAGGGCGCTGTTGCGACTGGCCTGGTTTCGCTGGCCCCCGATGGGCAAGCCGGCGCCGATCCGGCGGTGTCGTACGATCTCCGGCTGGCGCGCGGCTATCAGGCGAACGCGGTGACGACGCTCAAGCAGACTTTGCACGCGCGCGGGACGGGCATGAAGGACGCCTATGCGCATGGCGATCACGGGCTGCGGCTGTCGGTCGGATTGAGCTATCACATGCGCTACCGTGCATCGGATGTCGGACCGGGCGCGGCGGCGGGCAGGGCTGCGCTGATGCGGCTTCCGGTCGGCGCGGTGAATCTACGCGACGGCTATGAGAGTTACGCGCCCGTCGCGATGGTGGGGTATGACGCCGCGGTCAGCGACCGCATGAAGATCGGCGTCGAGGGCGGCATGATGGTCGGCCGCTCGACCGCGATGTATGCCGACGAGACCGTCCCGGGCCTGCGCGAGGAAAGCCATTCAGCGCGCAACCCGGTGGCGGATCTGGTGATGACCTACGCGTTTTGAGCACCACCCCCTAACCCGTCACCCCGGCCTTGTGCCGGGGCCCACCGTGCCGCGCGCACTGCGGCTGCAGCGTTCGTATCACGGTGGACCCCGGGACGAGCCCGGGGTGACGGGTTAGGGGGGGCGCGCCAAGCTACCAGCGATAGTTGAAGCTGATGCTCACCCGCTCGGTCTTGGCGGTGCCCGGCGCGACTTCGTGGCGCAGCCAGCTTTCCCACAGCAATACGCTGCCCGCCTGCGGCTCGACCGAAACGAAGGTCTTGAGCGCTTCGATCGCGTCGTCGCGGCGGCGCGGCGCGGCCATCATCATCGGCAGGCGCGGATCCTCGAACTTGATCGCGCCCGCGCCGGGCGGGACCGCGATATAGACCGTTCCCGAAACCACGCTGTGTGGGTGGATATGCCCGGCATGCATGCCGCCCGGCTTCATCACATTGACCCACAGGCTGTCGAGTTTGAGCTTGCCGCCTTCCAGCTCGAACGCGCATTCCTCGGCGAATTTGGCGACATGCTTGTTGAGCAGCTTGACCAGATCGCCGAACGCCGGGTCGCGCATCGGCAAATCGTTGAGCGACGCGTAGGAGGTATAGCCGCGATAGCCATGCGCCTTCGACCAGCTACGCCCGGCGCGATCCTCCTCGGCAAACATGTGGCACGAGCGCTCCAGGTCGGCCACGAGCGCGGCGTTCTTGAGCTTGGCCTCGTAGAGCGGGGTCGCGAACAGGTTGCGCGTCGTCACTTCTTGTCTCCCAGTCGCAGCGCGACATCGCTCATGAATCGCCCGTCGTCGCCGCTAGCGAGCCATGGTGACTCGGCGGCGACGGCGCCGAGCATGTCGGCGAGCGAATCCATCTCGGCTTTGGCGTAATTGCCGAGCACGTATGGGCTGACTTTGTCTTTATGGCCCGGATGGCCGATGCCGAGGCGGACGCGGCGGAAGGCGTTGCCGATATGCGCCTCGGTCGAGCGCAGGCCGTTATGCCCCGCGGTGCCGCCGCCGGTCTTAACTTTCACACGGAACGGGTCGAGGTCGAGCTCGTCGTGGAAGACGGTGACGTCGCCCTCGGCGAGCTTGTAGAAGCGCATCGCCTCGCCGACGCTGCGGCCGCTTTCGTTCATGAAGGTGGCAGGCTTGAGCAGCAGGATCTTTTGCGCGCGGATGCGGCCTTCCTGCGTCCAACCCTGGAACGCCTTCTTGACTGCGCCAAAGCCGTGCATCTCGGCGATCGTGTCGAGCGCCATGAAGCCGACATTGTGCCGGTTGAGCGCATAGTGCGCGCCGGGATTGCCGAGACCAACCCAGATCTGCATTCTACTTTTCCCTCTCCCGCTTGCGGGAGAGGGCAAGCGAGGCGAAGCCGAAGCGCGGGAAAGGGGCGTGACGCGGACGCTGGCGTCACGCACGCCCCTCTCCCCGACCCTCTCCCCGGAGGGGAGAGGGAGTAAGCTTTACTCGGCCTTGTCGCCTTCGTCCGCGTCATCCGCAGCGGCTTCGGCCTCTGCTTCAGCCGACTGTGCTTCGGCAACGGCAGCTTCGAGCTCTTCGTCCTCGACGGTCGGGACTGTCGGCGGAACGATCGTCGCGATCGCGAAGTCGCGGTCGGTGATCGCCGGGGTCACGCCCTTGGGCAGCTTGACGTCCGAGATATGGATCGAGGCGCCGACCTCGAGACCCGCGAGCGAGATCGCGATCTCGGTCGGGATGTCGGCCGCGTCGCAGACCAGCTCGAGCTCGTGGCGCGTGACGTTGAGCACGCCGCCGGCCTTGGCGATGCCGGGTGCGTCGTCTTCATCGGTGAAGGCGATCGGAACCTGGACGTGGACCGTGGTGTGTGCGCCGATGCGCAGGAAGTCGACATGCGTCGGACGATCGGTGACGGCGTCGAACGAGACGTCCTTCGGCAGGGTGCGGATCTGCTTGCCACCGGCGTCGACCATGACGACGGAATTCATGAAGTGACCCGTCATGAGGAGACGCATCAGCGCCTTTTCCTCGACGTGGATCGAGAGGGGTTCTTGCTTGTTGCCGTAGATCACGGCGGGGACGCGGCCTTCGCGACGAAGCAAACGGGAGGCTCCCTTGCCAACCTGTTCGCGCGTCTCGGCTGCGAGCTCCAATTGGTCGCTCATTGCATTACTCCGAAATACGGTTGTGGTGTTTCCGGCCAAGCCTCCAGGGATGACCCTGGCCGAAGCGCGGCGCTATAGGGGAGCGGGGGGCGGAGCGCAATATGCGCAATCTCCCGCTCCCTTTGGGAGAGGAGTTCCGGGTCGGCCATGCCCCGCATGGCCTGAACAGCGCGGGGTGCTGTTCGCCCGAAACTGGGCCCGCGCCGAAGGCGTGGGAGGGGTGAGGGGCGAAGCGGAACACCCAGCCACCCTCATCCGGCGCTTCGCGCCACCTTCTCCCAAAGGGAGAAGGATTTCACTCCACCCGCGTGACCTTCACCCCTCGCGCCTGCAGCATCGCAACAACCGATCCGGGCCCGACCAGATGCCCCGCACCAACCGCGACGAACACCCGCCCAGGCCGCGCCAGCCGACGCACGATCGTGCTCGCCCAGCGCGCGTTGCGGTCGGTCACCAGCGCCGCCCCCATCGCCGGATCGCGCCGCAATGGCGCGACATCGGCGGCGAGCCCCGCCGCATCGCCCGCCGCCCACGCCGTGAGCAGCGCGGCGTCGCCCTTCGCCGCCGAAAGGGCGTCGCGCGCCGCCTGTACCAGCAACACCCGCTGCGACTCGGCGGGGAGGCGGTCGAAGATCCGCAATTGCCCCTCGCGGCTTTCCAGCGCGCCGATCGCCTTGCCGGCAAACGCCCGCGTCAGCACTGCCTCGACGCCATTGCCCGCGTCGGCATCGGCGATATGCCCGGCCCCCGCGCTGATCGTCAGCGCCGCCGCCCAGGTCTTCAAACCATCGAGCGTTTCCGGCGATTGCCCCGCTGCAGCCATGCCGCGCGCGAGCACCCCGCGATCAGCCGGGGCCACCCGGTCGAGCAACGGCGGCAAGCGCGATTGCTCCGCCAGCGCAAGGAATTGCGCGCGCGCCGCGCCGTCGTCGGCGGGCGGCACCTCGAGGATCAGCGTGTCCGCCGTCGCGATCGCGCCTGCCACCGCTGGTGTCCGCCAGGCGACGCGCGGCGGCAAGGCGTGGATCGAGCCGAACAGCCAGATCGTCGTATCGCCGTCGGCCACGCGCCACAGCGCCGGATGCGCCGGGATCGCCGGCGCCTGTCCACACCCCGCCAGCGTAAGCGCCAGCCCGAGCGCCAGCCCCGCGCGCCTCAATAGCGGATCCGCGTCGCGACGATATGATGCTTGGCGAGCTGCGCCTGCACGCTGTCCTTGCCTGCAAGATGCCCCGCGCCGACCGCGATGAACACCGTGCCCGGCGTCTTCAGCCGCGTGTCGATCCAGTCCGCCCAGCGTGCGTTGCGATCGACGAGCAGCACCTTGTAGAGGTTCTTCTGGCCGGTCAGATCCTCGTTCATCAGCTTGCTCAGGCCCTCGGCGTCGCCGGCTTTCCATTTGTCGACCATCGCGTTGATCGTCGCGTCGAACGTGTCGATGTCCTTCACGCTCTCGAGCAGGAAGGCGATCTGGTCGGCCTGTGGCAGATCGTGGAAATAGCCGAGCTGCTGTTCGAGCGTCTCGAGCCCGGTGACCGGCTTGCCCGCGGCCTTGGCGGCGGCGTGGAGCGCCATCTCGGCGCCGTCGGCGGCGCTGTAGCCCGCCTTTTGCAGCGAAACCTGCGACATCGTCACCGCCGCGAACCACGGCTCGAAGCGCTCGAGCGCGGCGGCGGGAACGCCGAGCTTGGCGAGCGCGGCGGCATAGGCGGCGCGGCTCTGCTCGGGCAGCTTCTGTGTCAGCGTCGGACCGGTCGGGTCCATCGCGAGCGGCCCGATCACCTTCTGCGCTTGTTCGGGCGTCGGCAGCGGGATTTCGAGCACGAGCTGGCCGCTCGCGTCGAACGCCTTGCGCACTGCCGAATCGAACCAGCTCAGGTTCGGCTTGAGCGCATGGACCGTGCCGAACAGATAGATCGTCGTGTCCTTGTCCTTCACCACCCACAATGCCGGGTCGGCGGGAATGGAGGCGACGGGCGCAGGTGCCGGGGTAGGGGCGGGCGCAGGCGCGGCGGTTTGCGGCGGGCTGTTGGCGGCGAGCAGCAGCGCGGCGAGCGTCACCACCGTCTGCCCGAAATCAAACGTCTTCATCGTCGGATCCTTCTGAAAAGGCGTGGGTCGAAATCAGCGCAGCTTGCGCCAGGCATAAGCGAGGCCGGTCGAGACGAGCACCGCGAGATACAGCGTCATCGCGTCGGGGGCGGGGACGAGCCCGCCCTTCCACAGGATCAGCCAGACGGGATAGGCCATCAGCAGCACATTGGCGCCAACGGTGGCCGCCCAGTAATTGTCGAGCCGCTGGAGCTCGTCCATCGTGCGGTGATAGACGATGCTGCCCGCGGTCACCGCGCCGACCAGCAGCAGCGCGGCCAGGATCGCGAACCAGGCCGGCACCGAGCCACCGCTGGTCAGCGATGCTTCGCGCGGCTCGATCAAGGCGGCGGTGAAGCCGACCGCGCCGCCGACCAGGCCGAGCACGGCGAACATGATGAGCGTGCGGCGCGACCGCGCGCGATCGGCCGCTTCGCCGGGGCCGATGTCATTCTGCGTCATGGGTATTTCCGGTCTGATCATCGAAAATCTCCTCGATCGGCATCTCGAACAGTCGCGCGAGCTTGAACGCCAAAGGCAGCGACGGGTCGTATTTGCCGGTTTCGATCGCGTTGACCGCCTGGCGCGAGACGCCGAGCCGGCCGCCAAGCTCGGCCTGGCTCCAGTCGCGTTCGGCGCGAAGTACCTTCAAGCGATTCTTCATATCGGCTTCCATCGGAGTCGCATCGTCAATCGAGCGGCGACGTTGGGCTTGCTGGATGGTTGTGCATCGGTCCCTCCATCATGCGAGGCTGACACTATGTCAGCCACGCATGACTAAATGACAGCGAGTCGTGTCAGTGTCAAGATCCCCTGACAAAAGGTCAGTGCAGACTGACCGCTCTCACCCAGCAATCCCCGTCACCCCAGCGAAAGCTGGGTTTCCCGCTAGGGGCGCGTCGACCCGGCCTCATACAGACCCCAGCTTTCGCTGGGGTGACGGGAGGGGCGTTGGCGCATCTCAACCCAGGCGCAAAGACAAGCGTGCGCCTCGACCGGCGTCGAACGCTTCCACCGCGCAGTTGAAATTCCCGCCGCCCTGCGCCAAAGCCCGCGGCGTGACCGACAGACCCCTCAGCTTCCAGGGCATGATCCTCAAGCTCCACGAATATTGGAGCCAGCATGGCTGCCTCATCCTCCAGGCCTATGACATGGAGATGGGGGCGGGGACGTTCCACACTGCCACCACGCTGCGCGCGCTCGGCCCCAAGCCGTGGAACGCCGCCTTCGTCCAGCCGTGCCGCCGCCCGACCGACGGCCGCTACGGCGAGAATCCGAACCGGCTGCAACATTATTACCAGTATCAGGTGATCCTGAAGCCGAGCCCGTCGAACCTGCAGGAGCTGTACCTCGGCAGCCTGGCGGCGATCGGCATCGATCCGCTGGTCCACGACATCCGCTTCGTCGAGGACGATTGGGAAAGCCCGACGCTCGGCGCGTGGGGCTTAGGCTGGGAAGTGTGGTGCGACGGGATGGAAGTCACCCAGTTCACCTATTTCCAGCAGATGGGCGGCTTCGACATGAAGCCCGTCGCGGGCGAGCTCACCTACGGGCTGGAGCGGCTCGCAATGTACGTGCAGAATGTCGACAATGTGTACGACTTGGCGTTCAACGACGCCGGCGTGAGCTATGGCGACGTGTTCCACGAGAATGAGGTCGAGATGTCGACCTGGAATTTCGAGGTCGCCGACACCGAAAGCCTGTTCGACGCCTTCCGCAAGCATGTCGCCGAGTGCGAGAACAGCCTCACCGCCAAGCTGCCGATCCCGGCCTACGAGCAGGCGATCAAGGCGAGCCACGTCTTCAACCTGCTCCAGGCGCGCGGGGTGATTTCGGTCGCCGAGCGCCAGGCCTATATGGGCCGCGTGCGCGATCTCGCGAAGGGCAGCTGCCAGGCGTGGATGGACAAGAACGCAGAGGCCTGGAAGGCGGGGTATCCCGCGTGGAGCGCCGCGTGATGTTCAGCGCCGCAGGCAATATCCTGCTTCTTCTGCACCGCGTCCTCCGCGCCTCTGCGCGAACCCATCTTCTTTTTTCGCGCAGAGGCGCAGAGAACGCAGAGGGGTATCCCTTCGCGTCTTCGCGCCTTCGCGTGAACCAACCTTCTTTTTCACGCGAAGACGCGAAGACGCGAAGCCGTTGCGTTGCGATCGCTGACGGGGTGCGCGCATGACGGACTTTCTGCTGGAGCTGCGCTCCGAAGAAATTCCCGCGCGGATGCAGGATCGCGCGCGCGAGGATCTCGCCAAGCTCTTCACCGCCGAGCTCGCCAAGGCCGGCCTCCAGCCCGGCGAGCTGCAGACTTACGCCACGCCGCGCCGCCTCGTGCTGATCGCGCGCGATCTGCCGGCGCAGACCGATGCCGTGTCGGAAGAGACCAAGGGCCCCAAGACCAGCGCGCCACCGCAGGCGCTCGAAGGCTTCCTGCGCAAGACCGGCCTGACGCGCGAGGAGCTCGTCGAGCGCGACGGCGTGCTGTTCGCGGTGATCGACAAGCCCGGCCGCGCCACCGCCGACGTGCTGGCAGCAGCAATCCCCGCGATCGTCCGCGCCTTCCCCTGGCCCAAGGCGATGCGCTGGGGCGCCGGCTCGACCACGATGGAATCGCTGCGCTGGGTCCGCCCGCTGCAGGGCATCGTCGCGCTGTTCGGCGACGCCGTGATCGATTGCGAGATCGCCGGCATCACCAGCGGTGCCGCGACGGTGGGGCATCGTTTCCACCATCCGCACGTCATCACGATCGGCAGCGCGAACGACTATGTCGAGAAGCTGCGCGCCTGCCATGTGATCGTCGACCAGGCCGAACGCCGCCAGATCATCGCGCTCGGCGCGACGATGGCCGCGCGCAAGGCCGGGCTCGAGCTGGTGCAGGACGAGGGGCTGCTGACCGAGAATGCCGGGCTGACTGAATGGCCGGTGCCGCTGCTGGGGCGCTTCGACGAGGCGTTCCTCGAAGTGCCGCCCGAGGTGATCCAGCTGACGGCGCGCGTGAACCAGAAGTATTTCGTGTGCCGCGATGCTTCGGGCGCGCTGGCGAACGCGTTCGTCTGCACCGCGAACATCGACGCGGCCGATGGCGGCGCGAAGATCGTCGAGGGCAACCGCAAGGTGCTCGCGGCGCGGCTGTCCGACGCGAGATTCTTCTACGAGACCGATCTCAAGGTGCCGCTCGAAGAGCAGGCGGCCAAGCTCGACCGGATCGTGTTTCACGAGAAGCTCGGCACGGTGGCCGACAAGGTCGACCGCGTCGCCAAGCTCGCGCGCTGGCTGGTGGAGGAGGGGATCGTCATTTCTTCTCCCTCTCCCCTCCGGGGAGAGGGCCGGGGAGAGGGGGACGCCGCAACAAGCGTCCCGCTCGATACCGCAGGACAGCCCCTCTCCCCGACCCTCTCCCCTGAAGGGGAGAGGGAGACTTTGGCCGACCTCGCCGAGCGCGCCGCGCGCCTGTGCAAGGCCGATCTCGTCACCGGCATGGTCGGCGAATTCCCCGAGCTGCAGGGCCTAATGGGCGGCTATTACGCCGCAGCCCAAGGCGAGCGCCCGGCAGTCGCCGCGGCGATCCGCGATCACTACAAGCCGGTCGGGCAGGGCGATGACGTGCCCACCGATCCAGTGACGGTGGCGGTGAGCTTGGCGGACAAGCTCGATACGCTAGTCGGCTTTTTTACGGCGGGAGAGAGCCCAACTGGATCGAAAGATCCATATGCGCTTCGTCGCAGCACACTTGGTATTATCGCGACGATAACGGCTAATTGCAGGGTGAGTCTTGGGAAGCTCATTTCAAAAGCAGCGGTGATTTATTGGGAGAGCCACGATCATGGCACTCCTGAAGATGTTCACGCGGCTTATCGTAGCAGCTTCGAGAACTACCGATGGTCGGAGAGTTTTACGGGCGAACGCCCCGACCCTCAGTTGGTGGGGATGGGACCGGGCGGTTTTTGGAAATCGACGTTCACTTTCGGTCTGATCGACCTCCCGATTTTCTTCGCCGACCGCCTCAAAGTCCAGCAACGCGAAGCCGGCGTCCGGCATGACCTGATCGACGCCGTGTTCGCATTAGGCGGCGAGGACGATCTCGTCCGCCTGCTCGCGCGCGTGCGGGCGTTGCAGGGGTTTGTCGGGACCGAGGATGGGGCGAATTTGCTCGCCGGGTACAAGCGTGCGGCGAATATCCTGAAGAAGGAGGGCTTTTCCGCGCCTCCCCTCCCTGGAAGGGAGGGGCTGGGGGTGGGTCGGCCCGTGGCTGCCGATGCGCTCTCCGCGGGCCAACCCACCCCCGACCCCTCCCTTCCAGGGAGGGGAGGAGAAACCCCGCCGGCCTACCCGCCCGAACCCGCCGAGACGGCGCTCGCCGCCGCACTCGATTCGGCCGAACCCGCCGCCTCCGCCGCGATCGCACGCGAGGATTTCGAAGCCGCAATGGCGGCGCTCGCAACGCTCCGCGCCCCGATCGACGCGTTCTTCGAAAGCGTCATCGTCAACGACCCCGAACCCGACAAGCGCACGGCACGGCTCGGGCTGCTTGATCGCGTCCGTGCTGCGGTGCACAATGTCGCCGACTTCTCCAAGATCGAGGGCTAGCCCCGCGATGACCTGACCGCACTGCGATTTTGCCGACGCCTCCCCAGCGAAAACCAGGCACTAAGTAGGAAGACTCCATGACGTACGTATATCGGTTTGGCGGCGGCGTTTCGGACGGGGGCAAGGGCGATCGCAACCTGCTGGGAGGCAAGGGCGCGAACCTTGCCGAAATGGCGTCGATCGGCCTGCCGGTCCCGCCGGGCTTCACCATCTCGACCGATTTCTGCGCGGTCTATTACGACGAAGGTGGCCAGTTCCGGCAAGGCCTGCGCGACGAGGTCGCCACCGGCATCGCGCATATCGAGGGGATCACCGGCAAAAAGTTCGGCGACGCCGCCGACCCGCTGCTCGTCTCGGTCCGCAGCGGCGCGCGCGCCTCGATGCCCGGCATGATGGACACCGTGCTCAACCTCGGCCTCAACGACCAGACCGTCGAGGGACTTGCCGCCACGAGCGGAGACGCGCGCTTCGCATGGGACAGCTATCGCCGCTTCATCCAGATGTATGCCGACGTCGTGCTCGAGCTCGACCATGACGCGTTCGAGGAAGCGCTCGAGATCGCCAAGGAGGACCGCGGCTATTTCCTCGACACCGACCTCACCGCCGACGACCTGCGCGCGCTGGTCGCCGAATACAAAGGCCTGGTCGAGCAGCAGTGGGGCAAACCCTTCCCGCAGGACGTCCACGATCAGCTCTGGGGCGCAGTCGGCGCGGTGTTCGGCTCGTGGCAGTCCGAGCGTGCGAAGGTCTATCGCCGCCTTAACGACATCCCCGCAAGCTGGGGCACCGCGGTCAACATTCAGGCGATGGTGTTCGGCAACATGGGCGACACCTCGGCGACCGGCGTCGCCTTCACGCGCGACCCCGCCAAAGGCGACCGCGCTTATTACGGCGAGTTCCTGATCAACGCGCAAGGGGAAGACGTCGTCGCCGGCATCCGCACGCCGCAGTACCTCACCACCGCGGCGCGCGAGGCGGCCGGCGCCAAGCCGCTGTCGATGGAAGAGGCGATGCCCGTCGTGTTCGCCGAGCTCGCCAAGGTGTTCGACCTGCTCGAGACGCATTACCGCGACATGCAGGACATCGAATTCACCGTGCAGCAGGGCAAGCTGTGGATGCTCCAGACGCGCTCGGGCAAGCGCACCGCCAAGGCCGCGCTGAAGATCGCGGTCGACATGGCCGAAGAGGGGCTCATCACGCGCGAGGAAGCCGTCCAGCGGATCGACCCCGCCGCGCTCGACCAGTTGCTCCACCCGACGCTCGACCCCAAGGCCACGCGCGACGTGCTGACCAAGGGCTTGCCCGCCTCGCCGGGCGCAGCCTCAGGCCATGCCGTGTTCGACAGCGACACCGCCGAGAAGCGCGCCAATGCCGGCGACTCGGTGATCCTGATCCGCACCGAAACCAGCCCCGAGGACATTCACGGCATGCACGCCGCCCGCGGAATCCTGACCGCCCGCGGCGGGATGACGAGCCACGCAGCGGTGGTCGCACGCGGCATGGGCCGTCCATGCGTGTCGGGTGCAGGCTCGATCTCGATCGACGCCAAGGCCGGCGTGATGAAGGTGGGGGATCGCGAGATCCGCGAAGGCGACATGGTCACGATCGACGGCACGACCGGCGAAGTGATGGCGGGCGAGGTCCCGACCGTGCAGCCCGAGCTGTCGGGCGATTTCGCCGCGCTGATGGTGTGGGCCGACGGCGTGCGCCGTTTGAAGGTCCGCGCCAATGCCGAGACCCCGCTCGACGCCAAGGTCGCGCGCGAGTTCGGCGCCGAGGGCATTGGGCTGTGCCGCACCGAGCATATGTTCTTCGATGCGCAGCGCATCACCGACGTGCGCCAGATGATCCTCGCCGAGGACGAAGCCGGCCGCCGTACCGCGCTCGAAAAGCTGCTCCCTGAGCAGCGCAGCGACTTCGTCCAGCTGTTCGAAGTGATGGCGGGTCTGCCCGTCACGATCCGCCTGCTCGACCCGCCGCTCCACGAATTCCTGCCGCACGCCGAGGCCGAATTCGCCGAAGTCGCGCGGTCGGCCGGGATCGACATCGATGTGCTCAAGCGGCGTGCCGCCGAGCTCCACGAGTTCAACCCGATGCTCGGCCATCGCGGTTGCCGCCTCGGCGTGACCTATCCCGAAATCTACGAGATGCAGGCGCGCGCGATCTTCGAGGCGGCGATCGAGGTTGCGGTCAAATCGGGCGCCGCGCCGATCCCCGAGGTGATGATCCCGCTCGTCGGCACCGCGCGCGAGCTCGAGCTGATGAAGGCTGTCGTCGACAAGGCGGCGGAAGCCGTGTTCGCCGACAAGGGCAGCCGCATCGAATATCTCGTCGGCACGATGATCGAACTGCCGCGCGCGTGCCTGATGGCGGGCGAGATCGCCGAGATCGGCGAGTTCTTCTCGTTCGGCACCAACGATCTGACGCAGACCACCTTGGGCGTCAGCCGCGACGACGCCGCGCGCTTCCTCACCACCTATGTCGAGCGCGGGATCTACGCGCGCGATCCGTTCGTCTCGCTCGACGTCGAGGGTGTCGGCCAACTGATCGGCATGGCGGCCGAACGGGGCAGGGCGGCACGTCCCGGGATCAAGCTCGGCATCTGCGGCGAGCATGGCGGCGATCCGGCAAGCATCGCGTTCTGCGAGGAGACCGGGCTCGATTACGTCTCGGCCTCGCCGTACCGCGTGCCGATCGCGCGATTGGCGGCGGCGCAGGCGGCGCTGGCGAAGCAGGGCTGAGGCTGCCGCCGCGCGCCCGCATGCCCACCCCTCGCGGGGGGGGAGCCTCGTTCACGCTGGTGGTGGAGGCCTGCCCGAAGGGCTTACCGGCTTACGATGCGCGGAAGCCGTCAGTTCGCGGGGACTCGCCCGCCGCACGCAGCGAGGCCGCTTGCGCGCGCCATTCCTCGCGCGCGATATAGCCCGCCGGCAGCGCAAGGCGTTGCTCGAGCGCCATCTCGTCCTCGGGCGAGAGCTTTTCGATGTCTTCGAAGCGCATCACGCCGAGGCTGAACAGGCGCGTTGCGAGCAGGCCGTCGATCCCGTGCAGCCGGGTCAGATCGTCGCGCGCGGTTCCGGCAGGCCAGGCGCGCGGGGTGGTGGGCAGTTCGTAGGCAGGCGTAGTCAGCGGCGTCTCGGTCGGGTGGGCGGTGACCGGGATCGGGGCATCCGCCGCATCGCCATCGCCGTGCTTGGCGCCGGCGGCGCGCAGCCGCGCGATCGTCTGCTCGGCATCGGCATGATCGGCGCGCAGCGTCGCCAGTTCGTCGGTGAGATCGGCGCTGCGCCGTTGCGCCGCGCGCAGCTTGTCCTCGGCATCGCCGCGATAGGCGGCGAAGCTGTCGGCCTGCGCGCGGGCGCGGCGCTTGGCTTTGGCAGCACTCGGCGCGCTCGCGAACCCGATCAGCCAACCGCTGAGCAAGACGATCGCCAGCACGACGAACTGTTCGGATGAGGTGAACAGCATGGCTTTATCCCCGGACGTAGATATCCCGTGGTAAAATGCCGTTAACCGCGCACCCGCACAAGGGCGCTGCTGCGCGCCCTCAATGCTTGAACGCGTCGGAGATCGAGCAGGCCGCCGGGCCGAGAATGACGACGAACAGCGTCGGCAGAATGAACAGGATCAGCGGGATCGTCATGATCGCGGGCAGCCGCGCGGCCTTTTCCTCGGCGCGCATCATGCGTTCGTTGCGGAACTCGCCCGACAGCACGCGAAGCGCCGATGCGAGCGGCGTGCCGTATTTCTCGGTCTGAATCATCGTCGTGACGACGCCCTTGACCGCGTCGAGCTTGACCCGCTGCGCGAGGTTCTCGAATGCCTGGCGGCGCTCCGACAGGAAACCCAATTCGATCGCGGTGAGCGTGAACTCGTCGCCAAGCTCGGGATAGGCGCGGCCGAGTTCGCGCGCGACGCGACCGAATGCGGCGTCGACGGTCAGTCCCGCTTCGGCACAGATGACGAGCAGGTCGAGCGCGTCGGGCAAGCCCTTCTGGATCGCCGCCGAGCGCTTCGCGATGATATTGTTGAGATAGAGATCGGGCGCCTTGTACGACAGCACGAAGTTCGCCGCGACCAGGCCGTACGCCTTCCACGGCGTCCAGTCGGCGAACATCGACGTGCCATAGACGACATAGACGCCGAACACGCCCCAGGTCAGCGGCAGCACCAGCCGCCCGAAGATCACCGCGACGGCATATTCCTTCGAGCGGATCCCGGCCTGCATCAGCTTGACCTGCGCCGCCTTGACCTGGCTGTCCTGCAGCACCTGCAGGCTCGACAGCAGCGCCTTGATCCGGTCGGTCGTCTCGTTCTTGGTGACGAGCTTCGCCCGGCGCTTGGTCGAGGCGGTGATGCCCGCCTTCAACTGCTCGCGCCGATCGTTGAGCGCCTTGACGCGCTTGGTCATCGGGTCGCGCGCGGTGGTCGCGGCATAAATCGCGAGCAGCACCATGAAGGCGGCGATCCCGGCGAGGAAGGTCGCGACGGTGAAGACGTTGATGCCCATGATGACAGGGCCGGCGGGGTGATCGATCGGGGTCATCGCATCAAATCTCGAAACTGACCATGCGGCTCATGATGAAGGCGCCGATCCCCATCCAGATCAACCCGCCGCCGCCGACGACCATCAGCCGCTCGTCGGTGAAGAAATTCTGCATATAGCTCCCGTTGATCATCCAGATCATCCCGAACACGATGAACGGCAGCGAGCCGACGATATAGGCGGACGCCTTGGATTCGGACGACATCGCCTTGATCTTGAGCTTCATCTGGCTGCGCATGCGCAGCACGTTGGCGAGGTTGGCGAGCGTCTCGGCAAGGTTGCCGCCGGTCTCGCGCTGGATCGCGATGGTGATGACGAAGAACTGAAATTCGGGGGTGCCGAGCCGGTCGGCGGTTTCCTGCAGCGCTGCGTCCATCGTCCGGCCGATCTTCATCTTGTCGGTGATGCTCTTGAACTCGACGCCGACCGGGCCGTCGACCTCGGCGCCAACCACCGCGATCGTCTCGGTGATCGGCAGGCCCGAGCGCAGGCCGCGCACGAGCAGCTCGATCGCATCGGGGAATTTGGCGGTGAATTGCGTGACGCGGCGCTTGATGAAATAGCCGACCGCCAAGTGCGGGATGCCCGCCCCGACGACCACGCCGAGCAGCAGCGCGAGCAGCACCGGCAGGCCGAGGAACGACAGCAAGACCGTCACGCCGAGCGCGATGCCGATCGTGGCGAGGCCGTATTGCCCGACGGTCCAGCTCTTGCCGGTCATCGCCAGGCGCTTCTTGAGCAATGCCGGGTTCGGCAGGAAGCGCGCCGCGGCGACATCCATCTTGGTGTTCTGCATCGTCGCGATGCGGCGCATCTGTGCATCGCCGAGCGGGTTTGCCGACTCGCTGTGGCGCGCGCGCAGCGCGGCCACGCGCCGCGTCCGCGCGCGTTCGGGCGAGGGGCCGGCAAAGGCGAGCGCGACCAGCATCAGCATGATCAGCGCGCCGCCACCCAGCGACAGAATAAGCATCAGATCCATGAGCCTATCAAGCGCTCCGCTTCGTTACGACGGCGTTTACGGCGCCGAAAAAACCATCCCTCGGCTTGGCGCTCAGGCCTTTTTCTTGCGGGACACCATTGCCTTGAAGTCGAATTTGCCGACGAGCGAGGGGCCCTTGGCGGCGGGCTTCTTCTTGCCCACGCTGTCGATCGGCTCGGCCGAGTCGCCGACCGCCATCAACTTGGTCGCCAGCTCGACGATCGGCAGGATCGTCTTCGAGCTCTTACCCGCCTCGGCAAAGGGTTTGCCGAGCTTGGCCGATTGCGCCGCGAGCTTCTGGTCGAACACCACGCTGTAATCGATCTTGCGCTCGATCGAGCCCTCGAAATCCTTGCGGCTGATCTCAAGCTGCGCGGCCTGCTGGACACGGTTGGCGACGATCACCACCTGCGTCTGCGGCGCGTTCGACTTCATCCACGACAGCAACCGGATCGTGTCGCGCGCCGCCGCCAGCGTCAGCTCGGTGACGATCACCGCCACCTGGATGTCGGCGATCAGATGCGGATGCTGGACCAGCATGCCGCGCGGCAAATCGACCACGGTGCATTCGAACGCCGCGCGCATTTCCTCCTGGAGCTGGTAGAAGGCCGAGCCGTCAGTCATCATCGGCGAATTGATCGGCGCCTCGGCCGACAATACCGACAGCCGCTCGCTCGACTTGACCATCGCGCGTTCGATGAACAGTCCGTCGATGCGGCTCGGATTCTCGATCGCATCGGTCAGGCCGCGGCCCGGCTCGAGATCGAGCGACAGCGCGCCGGTGCCGAAATGCACGTCGAGATCGAGCAGCGCGGTGGTCCGCGCGCCCTTCTCGCTCAACACCCAGGCAACCGAGGTGGCGAGGCTCGACGCGCCGACCCCACCGCGCGCGCCGATGAAGGCGGTCGAGATGTGCGGCCGCTCGGTCGACGCCTCGACCGCCTTGGGCGCGTTGAGGATCGCCTGCGCGTTGGTGAATGCCTCGCGCAGCATGTCGGGGTTGAGCGGTTTGAGGAGGTAATCCTGGATCCCGCTGACGACGAGATCGCGGTACAGCCGGACGTCGTTGACCTGGCCCGCCGCGATCACGACCGTGCCCGGCTCGCACACTTCGGCGAGCGCATTGATGTCGTTGAGCGGATCGCCGCTCTCCGACAGATCGACGAACAGGATCTGCGGGGAGGCCGACACCGAGAGCGATTGGACTGCGTTGCGCAGGCCGCCCTTGTTCACCTTTTCGGGCGCCCAGCCCATCTCGACGGCGATCGGCCGCAGCGTTTCCGCCGTGGTCTCGTCGCAGACATAGGCCGAGAAGGGGTCGCGGAGGCCGGTCCGGCCCGGAGTGAATGGTGCGTTCATTATTTGCCCCCGGCGCTTTCGGTCTTGATGGCGGCGCCGCCCGATCCGCTCGGCGCGGCCTTGCGGAAGCTTTCGATCGCCTTGGCCGACGCCACCTGGTCGGCGACCCCCGACCCGGCCTGGCCGAGCACCAGATCCGCCGGATTGGCGATCATCGCGGCCAGCGTCGCATTGCTCGAGCAGCCATAGTTGGACGAGGTGTTCGCCTCGAAATCGGTCGAGCTGTTGCGGCTGTAATCGGGGCAGCCCGGGACGCGGGCCTTCATGCGGGTGACGACGACGCGGATCGTGCCGGCCGCGATCGGCGCATTGGTCACCGGCGCGTCGTCGGACACGAGCAACCCGAAATGCGCGACCTGCCGTGCCACCGCGTCATGGACACCGACGCCATACGGGCTCGGATCGTCGATCGCGACGCGGTCGCCGTAACCGAGGTGCAGCGACGTCATCCAGCCGGCGAGGCGCTGTTCCTCGCCCGGCGCGAGCTCGCTGCCGCTGGTCGCGATATCGAGCGCGTAATCGGTCCGGCTGACGACCGGCTGGTGGACCGATTCGAGTCCGCGATTCTGCGTTCCGGCGCACCCCGCCACGAGCAGGGCGGGGAGGAGGGCGGTTGCGATCAGGAGCGTGCGCTTGACCATGATGCTGTTCCTCTGACGATTAGTTGCTGAAGCCGGGCGCCGCGGTGGCGCCCTTTTTGGGCGCGCGGACCGGCGGGAGCGGCGCCGGGATCGGATCGTTGCGCGAGCGGTCGCCCGGCGCCGATGGCGCGCGGGCGGGTGCGACCGGCGTGCCGGTGTCGAACGCCGACGGCAGCGTCTCGACCGGCGCCATCGTCGGCTTGGGACGATCGCCGCCGTTGGTGCCGCCGCCGAGCTGACCCATGATGACGCGGCCGAGATCGGTCGGCGCCTTATAGCCATCGGTCGGCAGGACGATGTCGGCCGCGTTGACCGGCTTGACCAGATACGGCGTGATCACGATCACGAGTTCGGTCTCGTTGCGCTGGAACGCGTTCGAGCGGAACAGCGCGCCGACGACGGGCATGTCGCCGAGCGCCGGCGCCTTGTCGATCGAGTTGTTGTGGTTGTTCGACAAGAGCCCCGCGATCATCATGCTCTGGCCCGAGCCGAGCTCGACCGTCGTCTCGGCGCGCCGCGTGGTCAGCGCCGGGATGCTGACGCCCGACAGCGTCACCGCGCCCTGCGACGACAGCTGCGACACTTCGGGGCGGACGTGGAGCGAGATCCGCCCGTCGGCGAGCACCGTCGGGGTGTAGGACAGGCTGACGCCATATTGCTTATACTCGACCGAGACTGCGCCGAGCCCCTGCGAGATCGGGATCGGGAATTCGCCGCCGGCGAGGAACGAGCCGGTTTCGCCCGAGATCACGGTGATATTGGGGTTGGCGAGCGTCGAGACCTGGCCGTCGCGCTCACCCAGATCGAGCGATGCGAGCAGATCCATGCCGAGCGCATGGCCAGCGAGGCCGAGTGCGGTGCCCATGCCGGTCGATCCGGGGAAGGTGTATTGCGTCCCGCCGGGCGTCAGTCCGTTGGCGTTGACGGTGGTGTCGCCCGGTGTCCCGGTGACCGTCGTGATCGTGCCCTGGCGCCCTTGCGCGATGTTGAACAAGGCGCCGTTGCCGATCTGGCGGTTGGTCAGATTGACGCCGATGTTCTTGACGAAGCTGCGGCTGACTTCGGCGACGCGGACCTGCAGATTGACCTGCAACGGCGTCGCCGCGCGCAGCCGGTTGATCACGCCGATCTTGAGCCCGGTGTCGGAGCCCGGCGCCACGCCGGGGTTGAGCAGCCCCGTGACGAGCCGCTGCGCGGCGGCGCTGTCTTCGGGCGAGGCGACGGTTCCGGTCAGCACCGCGATCTGCCCGACTGTGGTGACGCGGATGTCGCTGTCGGGCATGGCGAGCTTCACCATGCGGTCGATCGAGGTGAGGTTCTGGCTGACCCGGATGTTGGCGGCATAGATCACCGTGCCGCCCGCGTTGGTCGCGAAGATCGTCGATTCGCCGAAATCCTTGCCGAACAGATGGATCTGGCGCGGGTTGCTGACATAGACGTCGGCGACGCCGGGATTCGAGATCCACACGTCGCTGACGCTGGCGGGCAGGTTGATCAGCTCGCCCTGGCCGGTCGACAGCGTCACTTCGGTGGTCGGGCGCACGGTGCCGGCGGGCGCCATCCCGATATGCGTGACGGCGTGGCCCGCGGTGGCGGCGCGTTGCGCGCTCGCCTTGCGGACCGGCTTGGCGCGCGCGGCGAGGGCCGCCATCGGCGTGCTCGCGATCAGCGCCGTCAGGACCGACGCCGACACGGCGCGGTGCAGAAAGCTGTGGTTGCGCATTACTTCTTCCCTTCGACGGCGACGTCGGTCACCGCGTTACCGCGAACGATATGGACCATCGGTCCGATGCGTACCGCGCCCCCCCCGGGGATGCCGCCGTTCGTGGCCGGCACGGGCGCCCCGCCTGCCACGCTCGACCCTTCGGCCTTGCCGGGCACCGTGCTGCGCTGGAAGCGCGAGACGTCGGCGCCGGTCGCCATCGTGCCGTTCCCCGCCGAGGGCGCGCTCGCGATCCGCGTCAGCATCGCCTTTTCGGCCTTGGGATCCTCGGGCATCTTGACGTTGCCGCTGGCGATCGCCTGTTCCAGGTCGCTGTTATTGTCGGCGATCGAGCGCAGCGAGAGCGAGAGCGACCCCAGCGTCTGCGCGACGGCGATCTGCTCGGCGATCTTGGGCGTGGCTTCGATCGTGACGTTGGAGAAGGTGCGGACCTGGGTCTTGCCGTCCTCGCCCACGCTGTTGTCGGTGCGCTGGTCGGTGGCGAGCACGCGCAGATTGCGCATGATCGTCTCGGCCGCCTTGAGCGGGGGGCCGTCGCCGCCGCCGGGGACGGCCTGCGTCAGGATCAGGTCGATCCGGTCGCCCGGGAAGACGAAGCCCGCGACGCTGGTCTGCGCCTGGACCGGGACGGTGACGGCGCGCATGCCCGGGCCGAGCGCCGCCGCTAGGAAACCGCGATCGCCCGGCTTGACCAGCGCGCCCTGCGTCAGCGGCTGGCCGGCGGTGATCGCGTTGCGCACCACGGTGCCGATCAGCGTGCGCTGGTCGAACCCGCTCTTGCGGATGAAATAGGCGTTCTCGACCAATTCCTTCGGCCACGGCTGATACTTCAGCGCGGTGGCGTCGAGGATCGTGCCGACCGGCAGCGCCTTGGTCGCGACGAGCACCTCGGGCCCGTCGATCGCCGGGGCGACCGCGGCGCTGGCTTGCGGCGCCGAACTGCCGACGATCAGCGATCGCGCCATGAACGCAGTGATCGCAGCGACGATCAACGCTCCCACCAGCAATAGGACCTTGCGACTATCCATCTCGAACCTTTCGAACGTGGGCGGTTGAGCCCGCGTTAAGCAATCACACCGAAGTGGTTAAAAAGCGGTTCACGAAGCGCGAACAGGGCGGCGATTGCGATCGCGACGCCATAGGGAATCTCGATTTGCGTCGTGCGGCGGCGCAGCCGGTGCTCGAGCAGGAGCCCCGCGGTGAGTACGCCGCCGACGAGCGACATCACGATCAGCATCCACACCAACCCGACGAGCGGCAACCACAGAGCGAGCGCACCGATCATCTTGACGTCGCCACCACCCATCCAGCCGAACTGGAACGCCGCGACGAACAGTGCGAACACGACCAGCGCGAGCCCGAGCTGCGCGGCCATGTCGGGCCATGCGGAGAGGCCGCACGCCCACCAGTAGAGCGGCGCAAGCAGCGCGATCGCAGCGTTCTTCCAATTGGCGATCTCGCGCGTTCGCGCATCCTGCACCGCGGCGGACACCAGCAGCAGCGCCAACACGATCAGCAAACCGATTGAAAGAGTATCCCCACGCATGCGGGAAAGCCCTAGACGACAGGCCTTTCAAAACCGTAACCATGATCCATGGTTTCCCCGCAGCTGTATCGCCGCGCGATTCCCGCTGCGGCGCGGATCACCCGCTGGACCGCGCCCGATGGCTGGGTGCTGCGACGCTTCGACTGGCCAGCCGCCGGGCCGGCGCGCGGGCGGATGCTGTTCCAGGGGGGGCGTGGCGATATCTTCGAGAAATATCTCGAGGCGTTCGCGCATTGGCAGGCGCAGGGCTGGTCGATCACCTCGTTCGACTGGCGCGGGCAGGGCGGATCGGGCCGGCTGTCGGCGAATGCGCATGTCGGCCACGTCGATGATTTCCAGCATTATATCGATGACTTCCGCGCCTTCTGGGCGGACTGGATCGCCGAGGGCGGCGCAGGGCCGCACGTCGCGATCGGGCATTCGATGGGCGGGCATCTGCTGCTGCGCGCGCTGGTCGAAGGCGCAGCGCAGCCCGATGCGGCGGTGCTCGTCGCGCCGATGCTCGGCCTGCACAGCCCGCTCGGCGCGATGCTCGGCGAGCGTCTGGCCGGTGTGTTGAGCGGGATCGGCGATGCCGCACGGCCGGCCTGGCGCGGCAACGAGAAGCCTGCCACCACCGAAACGCGGCAAGCGCTGTTGACGCACGACCAGGATCGCTACGAAGACGAGCTCTTCTGGCAGTCGAGCAAGCCCGAACTGCTGCTCGGGCCGCCGAGCTGGCGCTGGGTGGCCGAGGCGTTCCGCTCGACCCGACTGGTGCGGACCGATTCGCGGCTTGAGACGCTTGCCGTGCCGGTGCTGTTCGTCGTGCCCGAAGCCGACAAATTGGTCGCACCCAAGGCGGCGTATCGGGTCGCCGCACGGCTTCCCGATGCGCAGCTCGCGCGCTTCGGCAGCGAGGCGGCGCACGAAATCCTGCGCGAGGTCGATGCGGTGCGCAATCGCGCGATCGGCGAGATCGACGGCTTTCTCGCCGCCCGCGCGCCCGGGACACGCGGATGACGCACTACGACATTGCGATCGTCGGCGCCGGGATCGCGGGCGCGAGCCTGGCCGCCGCGCTTGCCCCGCACGCTTCGGTGGTGCTGCTTGAGGCGGAGGATCTGCCGGGCTATCATGCGACCGGGCGGTCGGCGGCGTTCTGGTCGGAAACCTATGGCGGCCCGGGAATCCAGCCGCTGACCACCGCTTCCGGCGCGGCGTTGCGCACCGGCGGGTTCCTGCAGGATCTCGGCTCGCTGCACATCGGGCGCGCCGAGGACGCGCCGCGAATCGATGCGTTCCTCGCCGCGTTCGCCGGCAGCGGGGTCGCGCTCGAGCGCGTCGACCCGCACGCACACGTGCCGGGCCTGCACCCCGAATGGAGCCTCGGCGTGCTCGAGGCGAGCAGCAGCTATATCGACGTCGCCGCGCTGCATGCACACTATCTCGCCGCGGCAAGACGCGCGGGCGCAAAGCTGTTGGTAGCGGCGCCGCTGCACAGCGCCGCGCGCGATACCGATCGCTGGGACCTAGCAACCGGGGGCGGGCGCGTCAGCGCGGCGATCCTCGTCAATGCGGCAGGCGCCTGGGCCGACCAGGTGGCGCGCCTGGCGGGCGTCGCGCCGATCGGGATCACCGCCTATCGCCGCACCGTCGTCCAGCTCGCGACCGATCCGGCGGCGCCCGATACGCTGCCGCACATTGCCGACATTTCGGGCAATTTCTACTTCAAGCCCGAGGCGGGCGGGCGGTTGTGGCTGAGCCCGCACGACGAGACCGAGACGGTGCCGGGCGATGTGCAGCCCGAGGAACTCGACGTCGCGATCGCGATCGACCGGTTCGAGCAGGTCGTCGACTGGCGGATCACGCGCGTCGAGCGGCGCTGGGCGGGCTTGCGCAGCTTCGCACCCGATCGCTTGCCGGTCTACGGTTTCGCCCCCGCATCGCGCGGCTTCTTCTGGTTTGCCGGGCAGGGCGGTTTCGGCATCCAGACCGCACCCGCCGCCGCGGCGCTCGCCGCCGCCCTGGTGCTGGGCAGCGCGCCCGATCCAGGCGTCGCCGCGATCGATCCGATCCGTTACGCCCCCGATCGTTTCGTAGCGGTGGCGTAACGACTCGATTCGCGCTATGGTCGGTCCGCATCCGGGAGAGCGACCATGGCGCACAAATTCGTGATCGAGCAGAACAAGGCAGGCGAGTATGTCGCCAAGTTCAAATACAATGCCGAGCTGATCTGGTGGACCGAAGGCTATTCGAGCAAGGCCGGCGCCAAGAATGCGATCGAGTCGGTGCTCAAGAACGGCCCCAGCGCGCTGGTCGAAGAGGTCTAGCCGCGCCGCCCGGCCAAGACCGCCGCGTCGCTCGCCAACCGATCGGCGCGTTCGTTGTCGGGATGGCCGGCATGGCCCTTGACCCACACCCAGTCGATCCGGTGCGGCTTGGCGGCGTCGAGCAGCGCCTGCCACAGCTCGGCATTCTTGACTGGCTGCTTGGCGGCGGTCTTCCAGCCGTTCTTCTGCCAGCCCTTGATCCACTTCGTCAGGCCGTCCATCACATAGCGGCTGTCGGTCGACAGCGTGACGCGGCACGGGCGCTTGAGCGCGTTGAGCCCCTCGATCGCCGCCATCAGCTCCATGCGGTTGTTGGTGGTGGGGTTTTCACCCCCGGACAGTTCCTTCTCGGTCCCGCCTGCGCGAATCAGTGCACCCCAGCCGCCCGGACCGGGATTGCCCTTGCACGCGCCGTCGGTGGCGATTTCGACGCGGGTCATCTCAGCGGCAGTGTCGGTCATTGGAAAAGGTCGTCCGTGGCATAGGTCTGGTAGCGGCGCAGATAGGCCAGCGGGTCCTTGCGTGTCACCAGCGCATCGGCCGGCGTGTTGAGCCAGTCCCATGCGCGCGACAGGAAGAAACGCAGGCAGGCACCCTTGGCGAGCGTGGAGAGCTGCGCGCGTTCGGCGTCCGACAGCCCGAAGGTCGCGTCATAGCCCTCGATCAGCGCATCGCCGACGCCGCGGTCGATCGCGCGCCCGTCTGCGTCGAACGACCAGGCGGTGTGCAGGATCGCGACGTCGAATGCGCGGATGTCGGTGCAGGCGAAGTAGAAGTCGATCAGCCCGCTGACCTGATCGCCGCGCATCAGCACGTTGTCGGGGAAGAGGTCGGCGTGGATGGTCGCGATCGGCAAATCGCTCGGCCAGTCGCGCAGCACCGTGTCGAGCATCGCGGCGGCGCTGGCGTGGAGCCCCGGCGCGATCGAATCGAGATCGGCGCCGCAGCGCTCGAGCAGCGGCCGCCACGTCGCCACGCCCATCGAATTGGGACGCACGGCGGCAAAATCGGCGAGCGCGGCGTGCATCCGGCCCATCGCCTGCCCGGCGGCGAACGCCTGGGCCGGAGTCGGGTGCGTCACCGAAACGCCGGGCAGGAACTGGATCAGGCAGGCGGGCCGTCCTTCGAGCGTCTGGATCGAGGTGCCGTCGCGGTCCTTGATCGCGGGCGGCACGGGATTTCCGCGCGCTGCGAGATGATCGAGCAAGTCCATGAAATAGGGCAGGTCGCCGCCTTCGACGCGCTTCTCGTAGAGCGTCAGGATGAAGCGGTCGGTGGTCGTGTCGACGAGGTAATTGGTATTCTCGACCCCCTCGGCGATCCCCTTCGACGAGACGAGCTCGCCGACGTCATAGCGGGCGAGAAAGCCGGCCAGCAGCTCGGCCGAGACAGGCGTGTAGACGGCCATCGCTCAGGCGGCGGCGTCGAGTTCGCGCGGCAGCTTGAAGACCATCGTCTCGCGCTTGGTCTCGACCTCCTGCTCGCTCACGGCGTAATGCTCGCCGAGCAGATCGACGAGTTCGCGCACCAGCAGCTCGGGCGCCGAGGCGCCGGCGGTGATCCCCAATGTCGTGACGCCGTCGAGGAAGCCGAAGTCGAGCTCGGCCGCGCGCTGGATCAGCCTGGCAGGCGTTCCCTCGCGTTCGGCGACTTCGACCAGCCGCACCGAATTCGACGAATTGGGCGCGCCGATCACCAGCACCGCGTCGCACGCATGCGCGATCGCCTTGACCGCGCTCTGCCGATTCGAGGTGGCGTAGCAAATGTCCTCGCCGCGCGGCGACAGCATCGCCGGGAAGCGCCGCTGGAGCGTCGCAACCACCGCGGCGGTGTCGTCGATCGACAGCGTGGTCTGCGTCAGGAAGGCGAGGCGGTCGGGATCGGCCGGCATATAGGCCTCGGCGTCGGCGACGGTCTCGATCAGCGACATCGATCCTTCGGGGACCTGGCCGAAGGTGCCGACGACCTCGGGATGGCCGGCATGGCCGATGAACACGATGTGCCGCCCGGCCTCGACCAGCCGCTCGGCCTGGCGATGGACGCGCGAGACGAGCGGGCACGTCGCATCGAGGAAGACGAGGCCGCGTTCGGTCGCCTTGTCGGGGACCGCCTTGGGCACGCCGTGCGCCGAGAAGACGACGGGCACGCCTTCGGGCACCTCGTCGAGTTCTTCGACGAACACCGCGCCCTTGTCGCGTAGCATGTCGACGACGAAGCGGTTGTGGACGATCTCGTGGCGGACATAGACCGGCGCGCCATATTTCGCGATCGTCAGCTCGACGATCTGGATCGCGCGATCGACCCCGGCACAAAAGCCGCGCGGGGCGGCGATGATCAAATCGAGTCTGGGCTTGGAAGCGGTCACCATCAGGGCATGAGCCTACGCGATTGCTTGCGCGCACGGAAGGCGGTTCCTATGGTGCGCGCGCCATCTGCGCCGAAAATCCTCCCTCGGTCAGCGGATTCCTTTTGCATGAATAAGGTGCGTGCCCCCGTGACAGTCCGGAAATCGACCATCGCCGCTCCATTGCTTCTGCTGTCGGCGTTTTCGCTGCTCGGGGGCTGCACGCACACCGGCGACTTTGACGAGACCGGCGGGATCACCGCGGTCCGCAGCCCGTGCCCGAGCGTCGAGGTGCCCGCGCATACCGGCGACGTCACGCTGTTCGACCCCGCGACGAGTCGCGACTCGAGCGCGATCGATCTGACCGCGGTGCTCACCAACGTGCGGTCGACCTGCGACGATACCGGCGCCGACGTGCTGACCAACGTGACCTTCTCGGTCGAGGGACGCCGCGTCCGCACCGATGGCGCGCGCGACGTCACGCTGCCCTATTTCGTGACGGTGGTGCAGGGCGGCAACGCCGTCGTCGCCAAGCGCGTCGGCCGCGCGGTGCTCCACTTCGACGCTGGTCAGGCGCGCGCCGTGACGCAGGCGACCGGCACCGCGACAGTGTCGCGCGCGGCGGCGACGCTCCCCGACGACGTCCGCAAGCGGCTGACCGAGAAGCGCAAAGCCGGCGGCGACGATGCCGCGGTCGATCCGCTCAGCCGTCCCGAGGTGCGCCAGGCGGTGCTCCGCGCGACGTTCGAAGCGCTGGTCGGTTTCCAGCTCACCGACGACCAGCTGAAATATAACGCGACGCGCTGATCTGGCGCGTTGACTCGCTTGCTGCAGCGCGTCAAACCGGCTGCGTCGATGCGGGGCAACTCGCATAGGCACGCGCGGGAGAGTGTCCGGGGATCTGCAAGGATCAGCCGGGCCGCCGAAGGAGCAACCGCCCCGGAATCTCTCAGGCAACCGGACCGCGCGGGCTAACGACACTCTGGAAAGCGCTCCCGCCGCGTTGGCGGGGCCACCGAAGGGGTAAGCCTGCAATACGCAGGTCAAAGCTCTCAGGTATCCGTGACAGAGGGGGCGGTGTGAGATTCGGCGCTGGGGCGTCGAGCCGCGCCGTAGTCCCAGCACGGAAGGCCCGACATGAGCGACACCGAGATTCCCGACGAGATCGCCCCAACTGAATTTCCGGCGCAGACGCTGCCGCTCGACGCATGGCATCGCGCGCAGGGCGGGCGGATGGTCGAATTCGCCGGCTATCACATGCCCGTCCAGTATGAAGGCATCATGGCCGAGCATCTGTGGGTGCGCGAATCGGCGGGGCTGTTCGACGTCAGCCATATGGGCCAGCTCGTCTTCCGCGCCGAGGGCGGCGCGGATGTCGTCGCAGCGCTTGAAGCGCTGCTGCCCGCCGACATCGCCGGGCTGGGCGAGGGCAAGCAGCGTTACTCGCTGCTGCTCGCCGAGAATGGCGGAATCCTCGACGATCTGATGGTCACCCATCTGCCCGCCGCAAGCCCGTTCGCGGCGGCGGAGGAAGCTGGCGAACCCGCCGAACCCGCTGGCTGGTCGCCGCTCGACGCGGCGCCGACCGATCCCGACGCGCCGACCTTCTACATGGTCGTCAACGGCGCGACCAAGATCGACGATATCGCGCATCTGCTCGAATATCTCCCCGACGGCATCGCGATCAACCATCTCGAGGAGCAGGCTTTGCTCGCGCTGCAGGGGCCCAAGGCGGTCGATGCGCTCGCGCGGCTGGTGCCGGGCGTCGAGCAGCTGGTGTTCATGACCGCGGGCGCGTTCGACTGGCACCCGGCGAGCCCCTCCCCTGAAGGGGAGGGGAGTGTGAAGCTGTGGATCAGCCGCTCGGGCTATACCGGCGAGGACGGGTTCGAGATTTCGGTGCCGGGCGAGCATGTCGTCGCGCTCGCCGACGCGCTGATCGCCGAGCCCGAGGTCAAGCCGATCGGCTTGGGTGCGCGCGATTCGCTCCGGCTCGAGGCGGGGTTGCCGCTGTACGGCCATGATCTCGACCCCGAGACGACGCCGGTCCAAGCCGATCTCGGCTTTGCCTTGTCGAAGCGGCGCCGCGAGGCGGGCGACTTCATGGGCGCCGCACCGATCCTCGCCGAGCGCGCCGCCGGTGCCGCCACCAAGCGCGTCGGCCTGCTGATCGCCGGCCGCCAGCCGGTCCGTGAGGGCGCCACCGTCGTCGATGGCAGCGGCGCCGACATCGGCCGCGTCACCAGCGGCGGCTTCGCGCCGAGCGTCGGCGCGGCGATCGCTATGGCCTATGTGCCGGTCGAGCTCGCCACGCCCGGCACCACCGTTTCCTTGTCGCAGCGCGGGAAGGTCCACACCGCGACCGTCGCCGCAATGCCTTTCATTCCCCACCGCTACGTCCGTGCAGGAGGTCCAAAATGAGCCGTTATTTCACCGAAGACCATGAGTGGGTCGATGTCGATGGCGATATCGGCACCGTCGGTATCTCCGAATATGCGCAGAGCCAGCTCGGCGACATCGTGTTCGTCGATGTCCCCGAAGAGGGCAAGGAACTGACCAAGGGCGACGAAGCCGCCGTGGTCGAATCGGTCAAGGCCGCGTCGGACGTCTATTCGCCGGTGTCGGGCACGGTGATCGAGGGCAACCCCGCGCTCACCGAGACGCCCGGCCTCGTCAATGAGGAGCCCGAGGGCGACGGCTGGTTCTTCAAGCTGACGCTCACCGATCCGGACGAACTGAACGGCTTGATGGACGAGATCGCCTACGCGGCGTTCGTCGAGAAGCTCTGAGCCTTCTAACCCCCCTCCCGCTTGCGGGAGGGGGGAGATTGTGAATGCGCTACCTGCCCCTGACCCAAATCGATCGCGACGCGATGCTCGGCGTGATCGGCGTCGCGACGATCGACGATCTGTTCGTCGACGTGCCCGAAGCCGCGCGGCTCGACGGCCCGATCCACGGCCTGCCGATGCATGCCAGCGAAATGGCGGTCGAACGCCATATGACCGCGCTGTCGCGGAAAAACCTCACCGCGGGGGAGGTGCCCTTCTTCCTCGGCTGCGGCGCGTACAAGCATCATGTCCCGGCGTCGGTCGATCACCTCATCCAGCGCGGCGAGTTCCTCACCGCCTACACGCCGTACCAGCCCGAGATCGCGCAGGGCACGCTGCAGATGCTGTTCGAGTTCCAGACGCAGGTCGCGCGGCTGCTCGGCACCGACGTGGCGAACGCCTCGATGTACGACGGTTCGACCGCCTGCTGGGAGGCGATCGGCATGGCGCGGCGCATCACCAAGCGCGGCAAGGCGCTGCTGTCGTCGGGGCTCCACCCGCATTACGTTTCGGTCGCCAGGACGATGGCCAAGTTCACTGGCGACGCGCTCGAAACTTCGGCGCCGACGCTTGGACCGGACACCGATATCGACGCGCTGATCGCGGCGATCGACAAGGATACGTCGTGCGTCGTGGTGCAATATCCCGACATTCTCGGCCGCATTACCGACCTCCAGCCGCTCGCGGATGCGTGCCACGCCAACAAGGCGCTGCTGATCGCGGTCGTGACCGAGCCCGTCGCGCTGGGCGCGATCAAGGCGCCGGGCGAGATGGACGCCGATATCGTGGTAGGCGAGGGGCAGTCGCTCGGCGTCGGCCTCCAATTCGGCGGGCCGTATGTTGGCCTGTTCGGCTGCAAGGAAAAGTACGTCCGCCAGATGCCGGGCCGGCTGTGCGGCGAGACGCTCGATGCCGATGGCCGCCGCGGTTTCGTGCTGACGCTCAGCACGCGCGAGCAGCATATCCGCCGCGAGAAGGCGACGTCGAACATCTGCACCAACAGCGGGCTGTGCGCGCTGGCCTTCTCGATCCACATGACCTTGCTCGGCGAAGCTGGCCTGCGCCAGCTCGCGGCGATCAACCATGCGGGCGCAGTGGCGGCGGCCGAGCGGCTGTCGCAGGTGGCGGGTGTTGAGCTGGTCACGACCAGCTTCTTCAACGAGTTCACGCTCAAGCTGCCGGTCGAGGCGCGCCCGATCGTGCGGACGCTCGCCGATCGCGGGATCCTCGCGGGCGTTTCGCTCGGGCGGCTCTATCCGGGTGAGGATGCGCTGGCGAACGGGCTCGTCGTCGCCGTCACCGAGACGACCACCGCGGAGGACGTCGAAACGCTTGCCGCCGCGCTTCAGGAGGTACTGGCATGAGCATCAACGCAAGCGGATGGCGCCCCGAAGCGCCGATCTCGGGCGGCAAGGCTGCCCCGACCACGACCGGCAACAAGGCGCTGATGCTGGAGGAAGCGCTGATCTTCGAGATCGGCGATACGACGACCACCGGTGTGGATTTCGCTTCTTCTTCTCCCTCTCCCCTCCGGGGAGAGGGCCGGGGAGAGGGGGACGCTGCAACGGGCGTCCCGCTTGGTAACGCAGCACAGCCCCTCTCCCCGACCCTCTCCCCGCAAGCGGGGAGAGGGAGATTGGGCGATCTCGCCCGCACCGCGCCGATCGGCCTTCCCGGCCTGTCCGAGCCCGAGACCGTCCGCCACTACACCCGCCTGTCGCGCCAGAATTACGGGATCGACCTCGGCTTCTTCCCGCTCGGCTCGTGCACGATGAAGCACAACCCGCGCCTCAACGAGAAGATGGCGCGACTCCCCGGTTTCGCCGACATCCACCCGCTCGCGCCGGTGCAGACCGTGCAGGGCGCGCTCGAGGTGATCCAGCAGCTCGCGCATTGGCTCGTCACGCTCACCGGCATGGACTCGGTCGCGATGAGCCCCAAGGCCGGCGCGCATGGCGAGCTGTGCGGCGTGCTCGCGATCCGCGCCGCCCTCGAGGCGCGCGGCGAGGGACACCGCAAGATCATCCTCGTCCCCGAGAGCGCGCACGGCACCAACCCCGCGACCGCGGCGTTCGCCGGCTATAGCGTCGAGGATATCCCCGCGACCGCCGACGGCCGCGTCGATACCGCGAAGCTGATCGCGCGACTCGGCCCCGACGTGGCGGGCGTGATGATCACCAATCCCAATACCTGCGGCCTGTTCGAGCGCGACATGCGCGTGATCTCGGATGCGGTCCATGCGGCGGGCGGGCTCGTCTATTGCGACGGCGCGAACTTCAACGCGATCGTCGGGCGCGTGCGGCCGGGCGATCTCGGCATCGATGCGATGCACATCAACCTCCACAAGACCTTCTCGACGCCGCATGGCGGCGGCGGGCCGGGCTCGGGGCCGGTGGTGTTCTCGAAGGCGCTCAGCCCCTTCGCGCCGCTGCCGTTCGTCGAGAAGACCGACGACGGCTTCCACCTCGTCGAGGAGGAAACCGCGGGCGAGCATCATGCCGGCGCGTTCGGCCGGATGGTCGCGTTCCACGGCCAGATGGGGATGTTCACGCGCGCGCTGACCTATATCCTCAGCCACGGCGCCGATGGCCTGCGGCAGGTGTCGGAGGATGCGGTGCTCAACGCCAACTACATTCTGCGCAGCCTCGACAGCACGCTCGAAGCTCCGTTCGGTGATTCGGGGCCTTGCATGCACGAGGCCTTGTTCTCGGATAACGGGCTCGCCGACGGCTTCTCGACGATCGACGTCGCCAAGGGACTGATCGACGAGGGCTTCCATCCGATGACGATGTACTTCCCGCTCGTCGTCCATGGCGCGATGCTGATCGAGCCGACCGAGACCGAATCGAAGGCCGCGCTCGACCAGTTCATCGTCGCGCTCCGCTCGGTCGCCGAGCGGGCGAAGGCGGGTGACGTCAGCCTCAAGTCGGCGCCGCATTTCGCGCCACGCGCCCGGCTCGACGAAACGCTGGCGGCGCGCAAGCCGATCCTGGTATGGAAGGACCCGGGACTCGCGCAAGCCGCGGAATAACGGGGGGAATATATGCAGGTGCATCAGGTTCACGCCAGCTGGCAGCAATATGCGATCATGGCGGTGGTCTTCGTCATCGTGCTGGCGATCCGCGGACGGAGCCTGATGCGACTGCGCCCGCTCAGGGTCGAGCAATTGTGGATCGTGCCGGCGCTCTATGCGGTGGTCGTCGCCTATCTGTTCGTCCGCTTCCCGCCGAGCCTGCTCGGCTGGGGCGTGTCGGCGCTCGGGCTGGTGATCGGCGGCGCGATCGGCTGGCAGCGCGGCAAGACGATGCGGATACATCTCGATCCCGCAACCGGCCTGCTGATGCAGAAGGGCTCGATCTGGGCGCTGGCGATCATCGTCGTGCTGATCGCGGTCAAGACGATCGCGCAGACCGAGGGGCGCGCGCTGCATTTCGACGTAAGCGTGTTGGTCGACGGGCTGGCGGCGCTGTCGCTCGGCATCTTCGCGGTGCAGCGGCTTGAAATGTATCTGCGCGCCAAACGCCTGCTCGAAGGCGTACCCGCCTGAGCGAGCCGTGGATCCCGGCCGAGGCGGGCGTCGAGCCGCGCCGCCATGCGCCGGCGACGCTGCGCAATCGCATGGCGATCGCCGACACGCTGCGCGGTGTGCTGCCCCTGTCGGGAACGGTGCTCGAAATCGCCAGCGGGTCGGGCGAGCATGCCGCCTATTACGCGGGGGAGTTCCCCGCGCTCGACTGGCAGCCGAGCGACCCCGATCCGGCGGCGCGCGTGTCGATCGCGGCGTGGTGCGACGGGATCGCCAATGTCCTCCCGCCGCTCGCGATCGATGCGGCCGCCACGGTGTGGCCGGTCGATCGCGCCGATGCGGTGCTCTGCATCAACATGGTGCACATCAGCCCGTGGGAGGCGACACTCGGCTTGATGACGGGGGCGGCGCGGCTGCTCCCGGCGGGAGCGCCGCTGATCCTCTATAGCCCGTTTCTCCGGGACGACGTGCCGATGGCGCCGAGCAATCTGCAGTTCGACGAGTCGCTCCGCGCGCGCGATCCGCGCTGGGGAATCCGCTCGGTCGATGCGGTGCGGGAAGCCGCCGCCGGGTTCGTGCTCGATGCGACGATCGCGATGCCCGCGAACAATCTGACGCTGGTGTTCCGCCGCGGCGCGTAGACGCGCTCCGGCAACCACAGGCCGGCACGCGCCGCGCTGGCTAAACGGTCGGCAGCGCGTCCGGTGTTCAATCGCTCGGCGATGGCCTAGACGGGACACGATCAAACTCCCGCGCATTCCCCACAGCTTTCGCAGCGAAAGGCGACGATGAACCCCCTTTATGCCGGGCTCGGCACGACGATCTTCGAGACGATGTCGGCGCGCGCGCGGGCCAATGGGGCGATCAATCTCGGCCAGGGCTTCCCCGATGGCCGCGGTCCCGAAGACGTCCTCGCCGAAGCCGCACGCGCGCTCGTCGCCGAATCGAACCAATATCCGCCGATGGCCGGCACGCCGGCGTTGCGCCAGGCGATCGTCGATCATTACCGCGTCCATCAGCGGCTCGAGCTCGACGCGAGCGAAGTCGTCGTCACCTCGGGCGCGACCGAGGCGCTGGCGGCCGCGATCTTCGCTTTGGTCACGCCGGGCGACGAAGTCGTGATGTTCCAGCCGCTCTACGATGCCTATCTGCCGCTGGTGCAGCGGGCCGGGGGCGTCGCCCGGCTGGTGCGGCTCGAGCCGCCCGAGTGGCGCGTCACCGCAGCGGCGCTCGCCGCGGTGGCGAGCGACCGCACGCGGCTGGTGCTGCTCAATTCGCCGCTCAACCCGACCGGCACGATGCTCGGCGCCGACGAGCTCGCGCTGCTCGCCGATTTCTGCACGCGCCACGATGCGATCGCGATCTGCGACGAAGTGTGGGAGCATGTCGTGTTCGACGGTGCGCGGCATCGCTCGCTGATGGCGTTGCCGGGGATGCGCGAGCGCACCGTGAAGATCGGGTCGGCCGGCAAGATCTTCTCGCTGACCGGGTGGAAGGTCGGCTGGATGTGCGCGACCCCGGCGATCGCGACGGTGCTCGCCAAGGCGCATCAGTTCCTGACCTTCACGACGCCGCCCAATCTGCAGGCGGCCGTGGCGTACGGCTTGGGCAAGGACCCGTCCTATTTCGCGGAGATGCGCGCCGGCTACCAGCGCTCGCGCGATCGGCTGGCGGGCGGGTTGACCAAGCTCGGCTATGCCGTGCTGCCGAGCGCGGCGACCTATTTCCTGTCGATCGATCTCGCCGCCTCGGGAATAGCGCTCGGCGACGTCGCCTTCGCCGAGTGGCTGGTCGAGCACGCCGGCGTCGCTTCGATCCCGGTTTCGGCCTTCTATGCCGAGGATGCGGTGACCAGCGTGGTGCGGCTCTGCTTTGCCAAGCAAGACGCGACGCTCGACGCCGCGCTGGAGCGGATGGCGCGGCGGCCCTAGCGACGGCTCAGAAATCGATCGTCGCGCTCAATCCATGCCAGTGGACCGGGCCGATCTTGACGTCCATCGGCCGGGTGAGCGCGGACCCATGCTCGGGCAGCGGGGGCAGCGGGCGGAGGCGGAACTGTTCCATGTCGCGCTTGCCGCACACCACGATGTCGCCATTGGCGGCGGGCGCGCAGCCGGTGCGGGTCGCCGACGGCAGCGGCGTCTGCGGGGGGACGGTCGCGGGATCGGTCCCCGTCTGGAGCAGGGCGAGTGCGAGGGCCGTGGCGACGTTCCCGGGCATATCCACCCCTCGATCCAGCGGCCGAGGCTAGGCGATCGATCGGGCTATCCGCAAGCGCCAACGTCCCGCGCTTCGCCGTCAAATCGTATCGCGCAAGCCCCGCTCGGTCAGATACCCCGTCACCAGCCGTGCCGGGGTGACGTCGAACGCCGGGTTGGCCGCATCCGACGCGGTCACGCGGATCGCGCCGCCTTCGCCGCTGACATGCGTCACCTCGCTGGCCGAGCGTTCCTCGATCGGGATATCGGCGCCGGTCGCGGTCGCGGCGTCGAAGGTCGTGTAGGGCAGGGCGACATAGAAGGGCACGCCGGTGTCCTTGGCGGCGAGCGCCTTCAGGTACGTGCCGATCTTGTTGCAGACGTCGCCATTGGCGGTGACGCGGTCGGTGCCGACGATCACCGCATCGACCTGGCCGGTCATCATCAGATGGCCGCCGGCATTGTCGGCGATCACGGTGTGCGGCACGCCGTGCCCGGCGAGCTCGAACGCGGTGAGCAAGGCGCCCTGGTTGCGCGGGCGGGTCTCGTCGACCCAGACATGGACCGGGATCCCGGCATCGTGCGCGAGATAGATCGGCGCTGTCGCGGTGCCGTAATCGACCGTCGCCAGCCAGCCGGCGTTGCAATGCGTCAGCACGTTGAGCGGGCGATCGGGGTTTTTGGCGTGGAGGGTGCGAAACAGGTCGAGCCCATGCGCGCCGATCGCCTGGTTGAGCGCGACGTCCTCGTCGCAGATCGCATCGGCGCGCGCGAAGGCGGCGGCGGCGCGGTCGGCGGCGGGAAGCGGGCGGACCGTCGCGACGAGCGTGTCAAGCGCCCATTTGAGGTTCACCGCGGTCGGGCGCGCGGCGAGCAATCGCGCATAAGCGGTGTCGAGCGCGGCGTCCGATCCGTCCTCGGCGAGCGCCATCGCCAAGCCATAGGCGGCGGTCGCGCCGATCAGCGGCGCGCCGCGCGTCCACATCTCGCGGATCGCGATCTCGGCGTCGTGCGCGCTCCGCAAGTCCACCCATTTGACCGTCCAGGGTAGTTCGCGCTGATCGAGGATGCGCGCGCCCCGGCCGTCGGCGGTGCGCGTGATCGAGCGTTGATGGCGGCCTTCGAGTTTCATCGCGTATCCCTGCCTTGCGAGCGGCCTGCCGGTTCGGGCGAAGCCGTGAGCGCAACCTCGTCGAAGCTGGCGATATCGCCGCTTGCGCCGGCCCGATCGATCAGCCGCGCCGCCAGCCCCGCCGCGCGCGCCGCGGCGACCTCTTGCGGCGTATCCGACAGGAACAGAACGGCTTCCGCTTCCACGCCGATCGCCGCGGCGATTTTCGCGTACGACTCCGCCTCGCGCTTCGGCCCCGTCGTCGTATCGAAATAGCCCGTGAAGAGCGGCGTCAGATCCCCCGCGTCGCTATGCCCGAACAGCAGCTTCTGCGCGCCGACCGAGCCCGAGGAGAAGACGTAGAGCTTTACCCCTGCTTGGTGCCAGCGCCGGAGCCCCGCCACGGCATCGGCATAGACGTGCCCGCTAAAGGCGCCTGTGGCATAGCCGTCGGCCCAGATCATTCCCTGCAGCAACTTGAGCGGTGTCGCCTTGCGATCCTCGTCGATCCAGCGGCGCAAGGTCGCGATCGGGTCGCCGGGCTCGGCCGCGGCGATTTCGGCGAGGATCGGCGCGGTCTCCACCGGATGCGCCGCGACATAGTCGGCGAGCCGCGCACGGGCATAGGGAAACAGCGTTTCGGCGACGAAGGCGATGCTCGACGTCGTCCCTTCGATATCGGTGAGGATCGCCTTCACGCCGCGGCGAGCCGCGGAAAGCGCTGCGCGATATCGCTGCCGGTGAAGCGCGCAATCCAGCCGTCGGGATTGACGAACAGCCGGATCGCAGTGAAGCGCGGGCTCGCGCCCATGTCGAACCAATGCCGCATTCCCGCCGGCACCGAGATCAGATCCCCGGCGCTGCACAGCATATTGAACACGCGATCGCCGTGATGCAGCGTGAACAGCCCTTCGCCGTCGACGAAGAAGCGCACCTCGTCCTCGCCATGCGTATGTTCGGACAGGAATGTGCCCCGCATCGTCTCCCGCTCGGGATGGTCGGGCGCGATCGTCGCGACGTCGATCGACCGATAGCCGCCTTCCGCGGTCAGGCGATCGACCTCCTCGGCATAGACCGCTAGCACCTCGTCGCCGGGGGCGAGCGGCTTGAGCGGCCAGCGCTCGAACCGCACGCCGACCTCGGCAAGCGCCGCGGCGATGACGGCGGCGTCGCGCGTGTCGAGCAGCGCTGCCGCGGGGTCGGTGTCGGCGAAGATCTGCAAGCGGCTCATCGGAAGCTCCGTTCGGCAAGTTCGGCCGCGATCATCCACTCGATCGCCTCGATCACGCGCTCGGCCTCGGCCATGTCGCGTCCCCAGCCATAGAGCCCATGGCTGCGGATCAGATAGGCGGGGATCGCGCCGGGCGCCATCAGGCGCGGCGCGATCGCGGTCTCGATCGCCGCCATGTCCTGGCTGTTCTCGACGATCGGCAGCGTGACCGCGGTCTCGTGCGTCGCGATTCCCGGCAACGCCTTGAGCATTTCATGCCCTTCCAGCGCATAGCCGTCGCCGCGGATCGCGCGGCTGAACCCGACCGCGGCGGGCGAATGGCTGTGCAGCACCGCCCCCGCTGCCGGGAATGCGCGGTATAGCGCGAGGTGCAACGCGGTCTCGGCCGAGGGCTTCTTGCCATCGAGCGCGGCGCCATCGGCATCGACGCGCATCACGTCGTCGGGCGTCAGGCGGCCCTTGTGGCGACCCGACACCGTCACCGCTAAACTGCCATCGGCTAGCCGGACCGAATAGTTGCCCGAGGTCGCCGGGGCCCAACCCTTGCCGTCGAGCCAGCGTCCGACCGCGACGATCGCCCGTTGCGCGTGCGCGAAGTCGACCGTCATCGGGAAAGGCGGGGCCACGAACGGGATCCCATCGTCGGAGGCAGAGCAGTCATCCCGGAACCGATCGTTTAACGTTGTGCCAGCCGACCGTGCGCCCCCAAGCGAGGTTCCGCGCGCATGGCCAAGACGGCGATCCATACGGCCTTCGATTGCGTTATGCACGCCCCGGTCGGCAGCACGAAACCGATCCTACCCGGCGGATCGCGTGGGCGCTATGGCATCAGCCGCTTGCGTCCCTCGGAGAGGTGCCAGCGCATCGCCAGCGCCGCGCCGTCGCCGTCGCGCACGCGCACCGCATCGACGATCATCTCGTGCTCGCGCATCATCGCGCCGATCACCTCGGGCGGGCGCGAGCGCGAGATGTCGACCCCGGCGCGCATGATCCGGTCGATCTCGCCGACCAGCGCCTCGAACGCGAGCTCGAACGCCGGATTGGCGGTGGCGCCGATGATCGCGCGGTGGAGCGCCATATCCTCGGCATGCGCCGGTGCGCTCGACAGCAGCGCCGCGCGCAGCCGCGCGAGCGCGTCCTCGATCGCCTCCATTTCGGCGGTCGAACGGCGCACCGCGGCGAGCCGCGCCGCCTCGGCCTCGAGCACGAAGCGCACTTCATAGGTGCCGAGCGTCGCCGACAGCGCCGCCATCGGCATATAGGCGACGAGCCGCTCCGACGGGCGGCTCTTGACGAACGACCCCGCGCCGCGCCGCGCCTCGGTCACGCCGTCCGAGGCGAGCCGCACCAGCGCTTCTCGCACGACCGCGCGCGACATGCCGAACATCTCGGCGAGCCGCGCCTCCGACGGCAGCCGATCGCCGACCGCCAGCGCATCGGTGTCGATGATCCCGACGATCCCGGCATAGGCCCGGTCGGCCAGTCGCTCCTCGCTCATCGCATCTCCCTCAAGCGCTCATACCAGCACGCTGCAAGCATAGACCAGGATCAGCCCGACGACCGATACCACCGTCTCCATGATCGACCAGGTGCGGAAGGTGGTCGGCGTATCGGTGCCGAGATAGCCGCGCACCAGCCAGAAGCCCGGATCGTTGACATGGCTGAAGAACAGCGACCCCGCGCCGATCGCCAGCACGATCCATTCGGGCGGCGTGCCCGAGGCGGCGGCGAGCCCGGGCATGATCCCGGCGGTGGTGATCGTCGCGACGGTCGCCGAGCCCGTCGCGAGCCGCACCGCGACCGCCACCAGCCAGGCGAGCAGGATCGGCGATACCGCGCCGTGCGTCGCGACGCGCGCGAGCAGATCGGACAGTCCGGCGGTGACGAGCACTTGCTTCAGCGCGCCGCCCGCGCCGATCGCGAGCAGGATCGCGCCGGCGGGCTTCATCGTCTCGGCCCAGATCGCGCCCTGCAGCACGCGCTCGAACATCTGCCGGCCGAACAGCAGCGGGAGCGCGACGAGGTTGGCGATCAGCAGCGCGGCGATCGGATTGCTAACCGCCGACAGCCAGCCAAGCTGCGCGCCCGGCAGCAGCAGCGTGACCTGTCCGAGCGCGATGAGCAGCACTGGCGCGAGCACGACGCTCAGCGAGCGCCACAGGGCAGGGGTCGCGGTCAGCGCCGCGACCGTCTCGATGATCGGGGTGCCGAGCGTCACGCCGCGCGCGGTGAAGCGCGCGAGCAGCGGCCCGGCGATGATCGCGGTCGGGATGCCGATCAGCACGCCATAGCCCATCGTCCGCGCGAGATCGGCGTGGAGCGCCTCGACCGCGAGCAGCGGCCCGGGATGCGGCGGCACCAGCGCATGCAGCACCGACAGGCCGGCGAGTGCGGGGAGCATGATCCGCAGCCGCCGTTCGTCGCGATCGGGCCCCGCCGGCAGCGCGGCGGCGACCGCGGCGATGATCGGCATCACCAGCACCAGCCCGGTTTCGAAGAACAAGGGCAGGCCGATCAGCAGCCCGATCGCGAGGCTCGCCCAAGGCGCGCCGCGCGGTCCGGTGCGCCGGAGCATCACGGTGGCGAGCGACGCGGCGCCATTCGACAGCTGCAGCATCGCGCCGAGCGACAGGCCGAGCGCGACGACGAGCCCGGTGCCGCCGAGAATGTCGCCCGCGCCCTTCTGCACGGCCTTGGCGGTGTCGGCGGCGGGCAGCCCCGCGAGCAGGCCGACCGCGAAGGCGCCGCACAACAGACCGACGAAGGGGTGCAGCCGGCCGCGGACGATCAGCACGATCGACAGCGCGATCCCGGCGATCGCGGCGACGACGAGCCTGATGTCGAGCTCGGTCATATGCGCGCTACGCGCCGCTGTGTCGGTCGTACCATCTGGCCACCCCCCAAATCTCGCGTCGATGCACGATGTGCGATATTGGTAGGACAGGTTATTGCGGCTTTCCAGACAAAACGTCCGAAAAAGACCGTCATGACACGATTTTCGCTTGAATCTGTCCGACTGATTTCGGTAGTGTCAGATCCGTTAGCGCTCCCACGAGCGCAGGCGATTCCGTAGCGAGGCAAGCAGTCCTGGCGCGGCGGGAAGAGGAAAGTGCCATGGAAGGTCGACAGTATGACAGTCGCGACGATTGCAGGCGCGACGACCGCGCGACGGGCGGACCGCTCGATCGCCTCACGCCGACTCAGCTCAAGGTGATGCACGGCGTCCATTCGGGCTTGCTCAACAAGCAGATCGCCTATGACCTCGGCATTGCCGAAGCGACGGTCAAGGCGCACATGACCGCGCTGATGCGCAAGCTCAACGTCCATAACCGCACGCAAGTGGCGATCGCCGCGCAAACCTTGCGCGGAACCGCCAGCGCCTCCTGATCGGGCGTCGCCGAACCTTACCCTGCCGGGAGATGGACCTTGAATTTCGAACGCCGCAATCTCCTCCTGATGGCCGCTGCCAGCGCGGTCGCGCCTGAAATGCTGCTGCGATCGGCCAGCGCGCAGCCGCTCGCCGCGCCGGGCGGGCGCAAGCTCGGCTATGCGATCGTCGGGCTCGGGAGCTACGGCCTGGGCGTGATCATCCCCGAATTCGCGCGCTGCCAGAACAGCCGGCTCGCGGCGGTGGTCACCGGCGACGCCGCGAAGGGCGCGCGCGTCGCGGCGGAGCACGGCCTGCCGGCGAGCGCGGTCTATTCCTACGCCACGTTCGACAGCATCCGCGACAATCCCGATATCGACATCGTCTATGTCTGCCTGCCCAATGCGATGCACGCCGAATACACGATCCGCGCCGCCAAGGCCGGCAAGCATGTGATGTGCGAGAAGCCGATGGCGGTGTCGGTCGCGGAGTGCGAGGCGATGATCGCCGCGTGCCGCAAGGCCGATCGCAAGCTGATGATCGGCTATCGCTGCCATTTCGAGCCGTTCAACCTCGAGGCGATGCGGCTCGCGCGCAGCGGCGTTGCCGGCAAGATCCGCTACGTCCGCACCGAGCATGGCTTCACGCAGGGCGATCCGTCGAAATGGCGGCTGAAGCGCGCGCTGTCGGGCGGTGGGTCGCTGATGGACATGGGGGTCTATTCGCTCCAGGCGGCACGTTACATGACCGGCGAGGAGCCGATCGCGGTGACCGCGCGCGAATCGACCGATCGCAGCGATCCGCGCTTCCGCGAGGTCGAGGACATGATCGAATGGACGCTCGAATTTCCCTCAGGCGCGATCGCCGGCTGCCAGTCGATGTACAGCGCCAACCAGAACCATGTGCTGCTGATGGGCGACAAGGGGCGGATCGAGCTCGAGCCGGCGACGCGCTACACCGGCAACCATATCTGGACCGGCAAGGACGGGCGCGAGCGCGAGCTCACCCCGCCGCCGGGGCCGCGCGCGACGCAATTCGCGGGGCAGCTCGACCATCTCGCCGACTGCATCGTCGCCGGGCGCGAGCCGATCGTCTCGGGCGAGGAGGGCTTGCGCGACATGCGCATCGTCGAGGCGATCTACCGCTCGGCGCGCGAGGGTCGCACGATCCGGCTGGATGGACGGGCATGAAGCGGTTGCTATTGATTGCTGCTGTCGCTTTCGCCGCGCCCGCTGCCGCGCAAGCGCCGGCAGCCGATCCGACCGGGTTCGCCTCGGCCGCCGACGTCCAGGCCGCGGTCGCGAAGATGGCGGCGGGTATGAAGCCGGGGCAGGGCTTTGCCTATGCGCCGTTGGTGCGCGACGGCGCGACCGTCGCCGCGCTCGAATATTGGAAGGCGCCGGGCAAGCCCGCGGTGCACCCCGACGATGCCGAATACACGATCGTCATTGCGGGCGCGGGGACCCTGATCTCGGGCGGGCGGATGGTCGATCCGCACGTCACGCGACCCGATCTGGTCGAGGGCAGCCGGATCGAGGGCGGCACGACTCGGGCGCTTGGCGTTGGCGACGTGATGCTGATCCCGGCGGGGACGCCGCATTATTTCGGCATCACCGGTGGCAAGCTCGTCCTGCTCGGCATGAAGCTGGCGCGGAAATGATCGACCGCCGTCAACTGCTCGCGCTCGGCGCGGCGTGTGTCGCGATGCCCGCCGCCGCGCTGGCAACCGCGCCGACGATCCGCCGGCTGTCGCCCAAGCTCGACCGGATCATCGCGCCCGACGCGGTGATCGAGACGATCGCCACCGGCATTCGCTGGGCCGAGGGGCCGGTGTGGGTGCCGGGGACGGGGCTGCTCTTCTCCGATCCGCCTGCCAATCTGATGCGGCGCTGGACGCGCGCGGGCGGCACGAGCGCCTTCCTGTCGCCGTCGGGCGCGGCGGGCACCGATCCCAAGCTGGTGCGCGAGGCCGGCTCGAACGGGCTCGCGCTCGGGCACGACGGCGCGCTGCTGATCGCCAATAGCGGCGGGCGCAGCATCGACCATTTCGATCTCGCGACCAAGCGGCGGCGCGTGCTGGTCGATCGCTACCAGGGCAAGCGCTTCAACAGCCCCAACGACCTCCACGTTGCGCGCAGCGGGGCGATCTACTTCACCGATCCGCCGTACGGGCTCGCCGACGGCGACACGTCGCCGATCAAGGAACAGCCGCATAACGGCGTCTATCGCTGGACGCCGGGCGGCGAGGCGGTGCTGCTCGACGGCACGCTGACGCGCCCCAACGGCATTGCGCTGTCGCCCGACGAGCGACGGCTCTACGTCTCGGTGTCGGACGAAGCTGCGCCGGTGATCCGCGTCTACGATCTCGATGCGCGCGGCCTGCCGATCGCGTCGCGCGTGTGGCTCGACGCCAAGCCCTTGCAAGTAGGCGGTGCGCCGGGGCTGCCCGACGGGATGAAGATCGCACGCGACGGGACGATGGTCTGCTCGGTGCCGGGCGGGATGATGATCCTCACGCCAGAAGCCGAGCCGCTCGGCCTGATCGCCAATGGCGGGCCGATCGCCAATTGCGCGTTCGGCGAGGGCGGCAAGACGCTGTTCCTGACCGCCTCCGACCGCGTGCTGCGCGTGCCGCTGCGGATCGCCGGGTAACCCGCTAGGGTCGCGCCGCGTAGAGCGTGTGGTGCGTCAGGATGAAGAGCGTGCGCCCGTCTGCGCCGCCGAACACTAATTGCAGCGGGCGTTCGGGTACGTCGATGCGACCGGCGGGGTGTCCGGTCGAATCGTAGACGAACACCTGCCCATTGGCGACGTAAACGCGGCCTTGCGCGTCGGTCGCGACGCTCTCGCCGCCGCGCTCGGCGAAGGGCCTGAGGTCGGTGACGGCGCCGCCCGCGCCGACCACGCCCGAATAGGTGCGGTCTTCGGATTCGTTGGTGACGAACACGCGCGCCCCGCGCTTGGCGGTGGTAAAGCCATAGGCGTCGAGCGAGTCGGAGAAGCGCCAGCCCTGATGCGTTGGCGGCCCTTGCTGGACGGTGCGATAGGCGGGCAGCGCAAGGCTGCCGTCGGGCGAGACATATTCCAGCGGCTTGGCGAGCGCCATGTCGCGCGCGAACATCTCGGCGAGCGTCGTGAAGCGATAGCTGGCGGGATCGAGCTGGTCGCGGAATTCGCCGTTGTTCCAGTAATTGACCGGGAGCACCGTGGCGGCGTCAGGATGCTCGGCGCGCGGGGTGGGGGCGATCACCGTCAGCTGGCTGTCGGGTGCGCCGGGGCGGAGGCTGTAGACCGTGCCCTGCGCCCCGGCCGAGGACAGGACGAGCAAATTGTCCGAACGGTCGACCGCGAGATTGACCGCGTCGAGCGGCTGGTCGCGCACCAGCGTCACGCCCGCTCCCTGCGCCCAGCGGAAGATGCGCTGTTTGCGATGGTCGATGAAATAGAGCGCGCCGTGCGAGTCGACCGCTCCGCCCGAGATAGAGGTGAAGTCGCCCGCGAGCTTCTCGACCGCGATGGTGGCGGCAGCGGGGGGCGGCGGCGTTGTGCCGATATCGAGCGTGGCGAACTCGCGTTCGCGTAGCTCGAGCCCGTGCGTCACGTCCTGGATCGCATTCTCGTACGGATAGCGGCTGGCACGCAGATAGGTGTCGCATGCGTCATGGTCGCAATAGCCGATGCCGCTCTCGGCGTTGACGTGGACGTTGCGGAAACGGATCTGGTTGTCGCCGTACAGCCGCACCGCGGTCGGCGCCGGTGTGATCGAGCGCGTCACGCGATAGGCGTGGTAGTTGGCGATCAGGATGTTGCGCGACTCGCGGATCTCGAACGAGACGGCGTTGCCGCTCTCGCCAGCTTCCTCCTCGGTCTGTGGCGCGAGGAATTCCCAATTGGCGACGCGGTCGAGCCCGATCTCGGTGCGGACATGATGTTCGTTCGACAGCTGGTAGACGTGCCCCGGCGTCGTGGTGTCGGACACGTAGAAGCCCGCGGCCGCATAGGTGCTCGGGCTCCACAGCTTGGAGAAGGTGCCGCCGCCGCCATCGGTCACCCAGATGCTCGGATATTGCGAATCCCAGCGCCGCGCGGGGTCGGGATCGCCGCTGTGGTCGGCATTGTACGGATCGACGCGCGTGCCGTCGGCGCGGTCGGTACCGTGGCCGCCCTGGATCTTGACGTCGTCGACCATCGAGGTCGCGCCCGCGCGCCACAGCAAAGCGGTCGCGCGCGGGTTGGTCCCGCCTGTCGCGAGGCCGAGTCCCGAGACGATCGCGTCGCCGCCCTGGGCGGATTCGATAAGCGCCTGCGGCCCGCCGACGCCCTGGAAGCCGGCGGTACGATCCGGCAGCACGATCTGCGTGAGGCCGGGATGCAGGCCGACGAGCACGGTGTCGGGCTTGAGGCGCAGCGTGCCCGACACGCGGTAATGCCCGATTGGGAAATAGACCGTGCGATGCGTATCGATCGCGTGCTGGATTGCCACCGTGTCATCGCTCGCATCGTCGCCCTTGGCGCCGAGCGCGCGGACATCGGCCCATTCGGCGACCGGCGGGAGCGCGCGCAGCGCTGGCGCGGTCGAGGTCGGCAGGGTCGGCAGGGCAGCAGCGTCGAACGTGGTCGCGGTCGTCCCCATCTGGCCCAGCGCCGGGACCGCGAGGCCATGATTGAACCGCGCGACGCGGTACGCCGCGCCCTTGCCCGCGACGACCTTCCCGCTGTCGCGGAAGCGCGCGAAGGTCGGCGTGTCGTGCGCCAGCGTGTTCTCGAAGCCGATCTGGGTATAGGCGTTCGCTTCGTTCGAGATCACCACCGCGGCCTTGCGCACGCGCTCGAAGCGTAACCCCTGGCCCCACAGCCAGTCGTCATAGCCACGGTCGATCTCGATCCCGACCGGCACGTCGCGGAAGCTGGTATTGACCAGCGTCAGCTGCGCCTCATGCTCGCGGATCGCGGCGTCGCGCTGGCCGTCGAAGCTCGAATCGATCAGCGTGAACTGCCACGCCGGCGAGGGCTTCTCGGTCAGGATGCCATAGCGCCCGCCGTGGAAATGCAGATCCTCGGCCTGGTTGGCGACCTGATAGACGCCCGCCAGCCCCGAGCCGATCTGGAAGTCGATATGCCCGAGATAGGCGTGCTGCGCGGCGTGGAAGCGGATCGCGGTCGCCGCCGGATTGCCCGCGCCGATCGTGAAATCGACATTGCTCAGCGCGGAATAGAAGGTGCCCGGGTTGGCATCGGCGATCTGCGGGTCGAACGGCACGCTGGTGACGACGGGGATGGGCACGCGCTGCGCCGGATCGCGCCGCGCGCCGGCGAACACCAGCATCGTCGCGATTCCGCGCTGGAAGCCCGCGGCATGATCGGCGAGCCGGATCACCGGGCGCGTCGCGCCGACCCCGAACAGCCGTACCCCCGGCCACAGGAACAGCGTACGCTGGATGCGGTAGGTGCCCGCGGGCAGGAACACGATCCCGCCGGCGAGGCTCGCCGGGTGGCCGGGCGTGTCGCTGCGCGCCGCCGCCGCGTCGATCGCCGCCTGGATCGCGGGGCCGTCATCGGCGCGACCGTCGCCGACGCCCTTGACGGTCACGGCGCGCGGGTCGGCTGGCGCGACCGTATAGACCGATGGCGAGGCGAGCGCGGGGGTGGCGAGCACGGTGGACGCGAGCAGCGCGAGCGCGGTGATTTTCATAAACGAAGGTCCTACCGCCGGTCTAACGCACTGTCGCTACGCATAAAGTCGTCCGGGCCGTGCTGACCCGGACGTAACCGATCAGGCCGCACTCAGAAATTGTAGCGGACCCCGCCGCGATAGGTGCGACCGAGCAGATCGTAGAGCGCGGCGTTGACGTCGACGCCGGTGTTGGTCTGCGGCGACGCCGTCGGTGCCCGATCGCCGATATTGTCGATCTTGAAGTAGAAGCTCAGCTTCGGCCCGATCTTGTACGACGCGCCGATGTCGACATAGAGCGCGCCGGCCATGCGGTTGCTGTCGATCGTCGGGTTGTTGGCGGTCGAGACCGGGCAGGTGCCGGGCGCACACACGACATAGGTGTTGGCGTAGGTCCCGGCCGAGAACCAGCGCTGCTGCAGGAAGAAGTTGAACTGGTCGGTGTCGATGCTCTCGATCATCAGCACCTTCCAATGCGGCGTGTTGCCCGCGTTCACGCCCGCGGTATCGACCGGGATCGTGCCGGGAATGCCGGGATCGGTGATGAACTCGCGTACATGCGTCGCGAGCGCGCGCAGGCCAAGCGTCGCGTTGCGCACCTTCTGGCGATAGCTCGCCTCGATGTCGAAGCCGCTGGTCTTGATCGACGCGAGGTTGAACGACTGGACGTTGACGAAGCCGATCGCCGGCGGCGCCGGCAGCGAGAAGGTGCTGCACAGCGAGGTCACGCCCTGCTGGCACAGATTGACTTCCTGCTGCGCCGAGAGCGACGAGATCACGCCGTTGATCTTGATCCGGTAATAATCGACCGACGCCGAGAAGCCGGGCAGCCAGTGCGGCCGCGAATAGACCAGGCCGACCTCGGTATTGTACGCGATCTCGGGCTTGAGCGCGGCATTGCCGATCGTGTTCTGGATGATGTTCACCGCCGAATTGGTGAACGGGTTGGTGAAATTGTTGTTGGTCACCGACACGGGCGCGGCGAACAGTTCGGAGAGGTTGGGCGCACGCACGTCGCGCGATTCGACCGCACGGAAGCGCAAGCCGTCGAGCGGCGTGTCCCAGGTGCCGCCGATCTTCCAGCTATAGACCGTGCCCGAGGTCGAATAATGCGTGGCGCGGCCGGCGAGGTTGAGGTTGGCCTTGCCCAAGGCTGCTGAGTCCACGAACGGCACGTTGAGCTCGAGAAAGCCCTCATACACCGAATAGGCGCCGCGCCCGTTGTGATAGTTGCCGGCGTACCACGCCGCCCCATTGGTCGAGACGGTCGGATCGGCGGGGTAGGCGGCGCTGTACGGGCTCTCGCTGGTCACCCCGTTGCCATAGGGGTCGCCGAGCACGTGGTAGAATTCGTGGCGATATTCCGCGCCCGCCGCGACCGACACCGGGCCGGCCCAGGAGTGGAACGGCGTGCCCGAGAAGCTCGCGCTGACGACGTCCTGAGTCTGGCGGGTGTGCTGGAACGGCCCGTTCGCCGGCTCGATATAAGCGAGCGAGGCCGCACTCGGCGCGGCGCCGCCGATGATGTTGTAGGGCACGCAGCCATTGGCGCGCGCGACCGGATCGGCGCAGACGATCTGGCCGCCGAGCGTGATCGCCTGGATCGCGGCATTGTAATGCCCGTTGAGCGTGATGTTCTTGACGTGGATGTCGGTGATATTCTCGCCATGCTCGCCGTAGACGTCGTAGCTCCAGTTGGTGCCGAACAGACCGATCTGGCCGTCGGCGCCGAGCACCGCGCGATATTGCCGGCGCGTCGGATAGACGGTGATGTCGGCGGGCAGCTGCCCGTTCGACGTGCCGAACTGGAAGCTCGAGATCCCGGCGTTGGTGCAGGCCTGCTGGATCGAGGCGGGCACGAACGGATTGGCGTTGGGGTTGGCGAGGCCGCATTGGAGCGTGATGCCGGTCTTGGTCGCGCCGGGGTTGGGCACGTTCATCGAATCGACGCGCGCGACGTTGACGCTCGCGTAAATCTCGTTGTGGTCGTCGATGTCGAACCCGATCCGGCCATAGCCGTTGGCGCGCTTCAACGCGGACTGAAGGCTGGTGCCGTTCCCGACATTGCCCGAGAGATCGCCGCCAAGGCAGAAGGCGCCCGACGGATAGCAGCCGGTGACCGTCCCCGCGCCGTTATTGGCCGGCGTGTTCTTAGCCGGTGTGCCGCCGCCATATTGAAACGGGAACGGCTGGCCGTTGACGTCGAACGTGGTGCCCTGCAGCGGACCGGCGGTGATCAGGCCGTATTTGGTATAGGTGTACGCCTGCGCATGGTCGCGCACGAGATATTGCGGCGACCCGTCGTTGGTCACGCCGCGGTTGATGAAGGTGCTGGTGCGATACCAGTCGCGGCCGTTGGTGCCGGCCTCGCCGAAGCGCGGGCTGGGGATGCCGTCCTCATGATCGTATTCGCCGCTGACCTCGACATGGAAGCGGCCGAAGCGATGCCCCGCCGCCGCCTGGATGAGATATTGGCCATTGTCACCATAGGTCGTCTCGCCGCCCGAGACATTGGCCTTGAAGCCCTCGAAATGCTTGTTGGTGATGAAGTTGACGACGCCGCCGACCGCGTCCGAGCCGTACGACGCCGAGGCGCCGCCGGTGACGACATCGACGCGTTCGATCAGCAATTGCGGGAACAGGCTGATGTCGGGCACGCCGGTGACGTTGGCGCCGACCACGCGCTGCCCGTCGAGCAGCGTCAGCGTGCGGATCGTGCCGAGCCCGCGCAGCGAGAAGGAGCTCAGCCCCTGCTGCCCGCTCGAGGTCGAATTGACGTTGGTTGAGGTGTTGGCCGAGCCCTGCAGCGATGGCAGCTGCGCGACCGTCGTAAAGATGTTGGGCTCGGCGTTCTTGGCGATCGAGTCCGCGGTGAGCACCTGGGTCGGGGTCGGCGCGGTGAAGCCGCTGGTGCGAATGCGCGAGCCGGTGACGACGATGTCGCGCGCCGCCTCGTCGGACGCGGTCGATGCCGCTGGCGGCGATTGGGCGAGGGGCGGCGCCGACGCCGCGGTCTGGCCGGCCCATGCCGGGGCCGCGACGGTGATCGCGATCAGCGCGGCGCCGGTGGCGAGCGTCCGCCGCCGTCCGCGACGTGTGTCGAACGTGGTTGCGATCCGGTCCATGCTGCATCTCCCCCTTATGTGTTGAAAAGTCTTGGTTCAGATCTCGACCGCGTAGAGTGCGTGGTGCGTGAGGATGAACAGCGTGCCGCCATCGGCGCCGCCGACGACGAGCTGGATCGGCCGCTCGGGCACGTCGATCCGGCCGAGCGGCTTGCCCGCCGCGTCGAAGCCGAAGATTTGCCCGTTGGCGATCCAGACGCGGCCGTGGCGGTCGGTCGCGACGCTCTCTCCGCCGCGCTCTACGAAGGGCTTGAGATCGCGCAGCGCGCCGCCCGCGCCGGCGACCGCCGAATAGGTGCGGTTCTCCGACGCGTTGGTGACGAACACGCGCTGCCCTGGCGGCGCGGCGACGAAGCCATAGGCGTCGAGCGAGTCGGAGAAGCGCCAGCCGACATGATCGGGCGGGCCCTGCTGCCAGACGCGGAACGCCGGGAGCACGAGGCTGCCGTCGGGCGCGACATATTCCATCGGCTTGGGCGTGCCGACGTCGCGCGCGAACATCTCGGGCAGGGTGGTGAAATGGTCGGTGGCGGGGTCGTATTGGTCGCGGAACTCGCCGTTGTTCCACCAATTGCCCGGTAGCAGCGTCGCCGCGCCGGGATGCGGCGCGGCCGGTGTCGGCGGGATCGTCGTCACCTGGCCGTCCTTCGGCGCGCGCGGGTCGAAGCTGTAGACGGTGCCTTGTGCGCCGAGCGAGGAGAGCACGAGCAAGTCGCCCGACTTGGCGACCGCGAGGTTGACCGGGTCGAGCGCATTGTCGCGCACCACTTCGAGCCCGCGCGCCGCGCTCCAGCGCCAGATCTTCTGGAAGCGATGCTCGACGAAATAGAGCGCGCCGTTGGCGTCGGTCGCCGCGCCCGAGACCGAGAAAAAGCCGTCGGCGAGCTTGCGGACCGGATGGCCCAGCGTCGCCGGTGCCGCCGCCGCTGGCGCCGCGCCCAGGTCGAGCGACGCGAACTCGCGCTCGCGCACGGTGAGGCCGTGCGTCACGTCGGTGATGGCATTCTCGAACGGAAACTTGCTCGTGCGCAGATAGGTGCCGCAGCCATCCGCCTGACAGCTCGCGAACGCGCTCTCGGCATTGGTGTGGAGGTTGCGGAACCGAATGTCCGAACTGTTGAACAGCTTCACCGCGGTCGCCGCCGGGTGGAAGGTCCGTGTCACGCGATAGGCGTGGTAATTCGCGAACAGCAGGTCATGCGAATCGCGGATCTCGAGCGAGACCGTGTCCATCCCCTCGGGCACTTCCTGCTCGGTCTGCGGCGCGAGGAAGCGCCAGTGCGCGACGTGATCGAGCACGATCTCGTTGCGGACGTGATGCTCGTTCGAGAGCTGATAGACGCGCCCCGGCGTATCGGTGTTCGAGACGTAGAAACCGGCTTGCGCGAAGCTGTTTGGCGTCCAGATATCGGCGAAGGTCCCGCCGCCGCCGTCGATCACCCAGATGCTCGGATATTGCGCGTCGAGCCTGCGGTCGGCGATCGGATCGCCACTGTGCGCGGCGCGCGAATCGAGGCCCTTGCCGTCGGCGGTCGGCGTGCCGCCGCCACCCATGATCTTGACGTCGGTGAGCTGCGAGGCCGCGCCGGCCTTCCACATGAGCGCACTCGCGCGCGGATTGATGCGCCCGGTGAACAGCCCGAGCCCGGAGACGATCGTATCGCCGCCGCGCGCGGTTTCGAGCAACGGCACGACGCTGCCCGCCCCGGCGAAGGCCGGTGTGTCGTCGGGCACGACCAATTGGGTGAGCGCAGGGTGCAGCCCGATCAGCACGCTGTCGGGGCGCAAGTGCAGCGTGCGCGTCACGCTGTAGAATCCGGTCGGGAAATACAAAACGCGGTGCGTGTCGATCGCGCGCTGGAGCGCCGCGCTGTCGTCGCTCGTCCCGTCGCCGCGTACGCCGAGCGCGTGGACGTTGCTCCACGCCGCCACCGGGGGCAGCGCGCGGATTGCAGTGGCGCCGGGGACGGGCAGCGCGGGGAGGGCGGTCGCCTGCCACTCCGTCGCGATCTGGCCCATCGCGCCGAGCGCGGGCACCTTCACCCCATGGCTGAAGCTTGCGACGCGGTACGCCGCGCCGGGTGCGGCGAGCGTCTTGCCGCTCTCGCGGAAGCGCGCGAACACCGGCGTGTCGCGGGCGAGCGTGGTGTCGAAGCCGATCTGGGTGAAGACGCTCTGCTCGTTCGAGACGACGACCGCCGCACGCGACACGCGCTCGAAGCGGACGTCGCTGCCCCACAGCGAGTCGCTGTAGCCGGGGTCGATGTCGATCCCGACCGGGGTGTCGGCGATGCTCACGTTGACGAGCGTGAGATCGGCCTCATGCTCGCGGATCGCGGCGTCGCGCTGCCCGTCGAAGCGCGAATCGAGCACGGTGAACTGCCAGGCGGGTGAGGTCTTCTCGCTCACCACGCCGTAGCGGCCGCCGATGAAATGCACGTCCTCGATCACGTTGCCGGCCTGGTAGATCCCGGCGAAGCCCGATCCGATCCGCATTTCCATGTGCGAGAGGAAGGCATGCTGCGCGACACGGAAGCGCACTCCAGCCGCGGCCGGATTGCCCTCGCCAAGCTCGATGTCGATGTTGCTCATCGCCGAATAGAAGGTCGCCGAATTGGCGTCGCGGACGGTGTCGCTCGGCGGAACCAAGGTCGGGATCGGCACGGGCACGCGCCCGACCTGATATTGGTCGCCGCCGGTGAAGACGACGAGCGTCGCCACGCCGCGCTGGAACCCCGGCGTCGCATCGCCGAGCACCAGCACCGGCCGCGTCGCCCCGACGCCGAACAGCCGCACGCCCGGCGGCACGAGCAGGCTCCGCGTCAGGCGATAGCGGCCCGAGGGGAGGAAGACGATGCCGTCGCCGCTCTTCGCGCGCGACGCGTCGATCGCGCGCTGCAGGATCGCGGTATCGTCGGCCTTGCCGTCGCCGCCTTGCGTCACCGTGACGGCGTGCGGGTCGTCGGGGCGGGCGGTCAGCCAGGACGTGCTCGGCGCGGCCGTGGCGATCGCGGGCATCAGCGCGAGCATCGTCGCACCCAGCCACGCCGCCCGCTTGCGTCCCATCGCCATTCGCCCATATCCTCCACACCCGGGTTCGCCCCGATGCGTCTGGATAGCCCTGCTTGTCGCGCGGGTGATCCACGACCATGGTCGTACTTGCGCCCCGGTGGCGGAGCGCCGCAGGGTCGTGGTGTTCGCCGCTCGGGCGGTCTTGCGCAGGACTCTGTTGCCGTGTCAGTCGAAGCGTCTTCGGACGATCCCCACCCGCGACCCGTCGCGCCTGCCGTCACCGGCCCGCTCGCTCTGGTCGTGATGGGGGTGAGCGGCAGCGGCAAGTCGACCTTCGGCACCGTGCTGGCCGCGGCGCTCGGCTGCCGCTTCGTCGAGGGCGATGCGTTTCACGACGCGGCGGCGATCGCGCGGATGCGCGCCGGCCACGCCTTGACCGACGCCGACCGCTGGCCGTGGCTCGACCGGCTCGGCGTCGCGGTCGGCGCCGCGGTGCACAGCGAGGGCGTTTGCGTTGTGGCCTGCTCGGCGCTGCGGCGCGTCTATCGCGAGCGCCTCAGCGCGGCGATCGGCGCGCCGACGCGCTTCGTGCTGCTCGATACCGGGCGCGCCGAGCTGCTCCACCGGCTCGAGACGCGACCGCATCACTATATGCCGGCGAGCTTGCTGACGAGCCAGCTCGAGACGCTCGAGCCGCCCGGCGCGGACGAGCCGGCGCTGACGCTCGATGCCGCGCGGCCGCCCGCCACGCTGTGCCGCGAGACGCTCGATTGGTTGGAGGTCGCATGAAGCGCGCACCGATGCTCGCCGGATTGCTCATCGCGGCGACGCCGCTTTGCGCGCAGACCTTGCCCGTCGCGACGCCGAGTCCACAGGTCGCGCTCTGGCCCGCTGGTGCGCCGGACTCGCAGGGGCGCATGCGCGAACCCGAAATCGTCGAGAACAGCTATATCCGCAACGTCCACGCGCCGTCGCTGACGGTGCTGCGCGCCGCGCCCGCGCACGCCAATGGCGTCGGGATCATCGTCATACCCGGCGGCGGGCACCGGATGCTGGTGTGGCAGAACGAGGGGATCAACCCGGGCCACGTGCTCAACCGCTTCGGCGTGAGCGCGTTCGTGCTGAAATACCGCCTCGCACGCGAGCCCGGCTCGCCCTACGGCATCGAGCGCGACGCCGCCGCCGACGTGCGCCGCGCGGTGCGCTGGGTGCGGGCGCATGCCGCCGACTATGGCGTCGATCCGCACCGGATCGGGATCATGGGATTCTCGGCCGGCGGCGAACTCGTCGCGATGGTCGCGGACAACCCCGCGTCCGCGCCGTCACCGGGCGGCGACGCGGTCGACCGGCAGAGCGCGCGGCCCGATTTCCAGGTGCTGGTCTATCCCGGACCGCTCGGCATCCCGGCGACGGCGGTGAAGGGCGCGCCGCCCGCCTTTCTGGTCGCGGGCACGCTCGACGCCTGCTGCGCGACACCGGCGCTCACGCTCTACCAGCAATTGCGCACCGCGGGCGTGTCGGCGGAACTGCATTTGTTCGCCGACACCGGGCATGCGTTCAACGTGGCGATGCATTCCGAACGCGTCTCGCTCGCGCACTGGCCCGATCGGCTCGACGACTGGCTCGCCGACAGCGGCTGGCTGACCCCCGGCGGGCCGCGTCCTGTGCCCGACAGCTGGACGCAGTGACGTCGCCGCGCGTCAGGCCTTCGCCTGCGAGCGCGTGCGGCCGAGCGCTTCCTGCCATCCCTCGAGCAGGCTCGCGCGCTGCCCATCGTTCATCGCGGGGGTGAAGATCCGGTCTTCCTTCCACGCCGCGGCGATGTCGGCCGGGCCGTTCCAGACGCCGACCGCCATGCCCGCGAGGAAGGCCGCGCCCGCCGCCGTCGTCTCGATATTGGCGGGGCGCACGACATCGGTGTCGAGCACGTCGGCGAGGAACTGGCAGAACCAGTCGTTCGCCGCCATCCCGCCGTCGACGCGGATCTGTCGCGCGTCGCGCGCGCCGTCGGCGACCATCGCGTTCATCAGATCGGCAGTCTGATAGGCGACCGATTCGAGCGCGGCGCGTGCGATGTGCGAGCCCGTCGCAGCGAAGGTCAGCCCGGTGATCGAGGCGCGCGCGGCGGGGTCCCAATGCGGCGCGCCCAGGCCGACGAATGCCGGGACCATATAGACGCCGTCATTGCCGTCGAGCTTGGTCGCCATGTCGTTGGTGTCGGCGGCGCGGTTGATCAGCCCGAGCCCGTCGCGCAGCCATTTCACCGCCGCGCCGGCGACGAAGATCGATCCCTCGAGCGCATAGGTGATCTCGCCGTTGAGCTGATAGGCGATCGTCGTCAGCATCCCGTTCTTGCTGGTCACCGCCTCGGTGCCGGTGTTGAGCAGCACGAAACAGCCGGTGCCATAGGTCGACTTGGCGTCGCCGCGCTCGAAACACGCCTGGCCGACGACCGCGGCCTGCTGGTCGCCTGCCATGCCGCCGATCGGCACGCTGCGGCCGAGCAGCTCGGGTGCGGTCTCGCCGAAGATCGTGCTGTTGTCCTTGACCTCGGGCAGCAGGCTTTCGGGGATGTCGAGCAGCTTGAGCAGATCGGCGTCCCACGCGCCCTTGTGGATGTCGAACAGCAAGGTGCGCGAGGCGTTGCTCGCGTCGGTGGCGTGGACCTTGCCGCCGGTGAGGCGCCACAGCAGGAAGCTGTCGATCGTCCCGAAGGCGAGCTCGCCGCGCTCGGCGCGCGCGCGCACGCCGTCGACCTCGTCGAGGATCCATTTGAGCTTGGTGCCCGAGAAATACGGGTCGAGGATCAGCCCGGTCCGTTCGCGCACGAGCGGCTCGTTGCCGTCGGCCTTGAGCTGCGCGCACAAAGCGGCGGTGCGGCGGTCCTGCCAGACGATCGCGTTGTGGACCGGCTCGCCGGTCTTGCGGTCCCACACCACCACCGTCTCGCGCTGGTTCGTGATGCCGATCCCGGCGATCGTGCCGCCATCGGCCTCGGCGGCGGCCTGCATCGTCGCGAGCGTGTCGCGCCAGATGTCCTCGGGATCATGCTCGACCCAGCCGGGCTGGGGGTAATGCTGCTCGAACTCGCGCCGTACGGTCTGCCGCGGCACGCCGTCGGTGCCGAAGGTCATGCTGCGGGTCGAGGTCGTGCCCTGGTCGATCGCCAGGATGATGGTGTCGCTCACGGATTGCTCTCCTAGATTATTGCGGGCCCGCCGGGGGCCGGTTGCGCGGCAGGAAGGGGCGGATCAGCAGATGCTGCGCGCCGCCGCCGATCACCGCGCCGATGAACGGCCCCGCGATCGGCACCCACCAGTAATTGCCGGGGCCGGGGAAGGCGGACTTGTCCCACCCCATCAGCCAGGCGAAGAAACGCGGGCCGAGATCGCGCGCGGGGTTGATCGCCCACGCTTCGAGATAGCCCGCCGAGGCGCCAATCACCGCGACCAGCAGCCCGATCACGATCGCGCCGAAATTGGCTTGCGGCGCCATGGTGTTGAATTCGTCGGTGATCGCGAAGATGCCGAAGATCAGCAGCGCGGTCAGGATGATCTCGTCGATGAAGCCCTTCATCGGCGTGATCGCGAGCCCCGGCGCGGTGAAGAACACCCCCGCCGCGCCGCCCTCGGCGCGAGTGAGGTGTTGCGTCAGGTTGAAGTGATCGATCACGGTGTAATACAGCGCATAGACGATCGCGGCGCCGACGAACGCGCCGACCAGCTGCGCCGCCCAATAGGGCAGCACCTTCTTCCACGAAAAGCCGCGGTACAGCGCCAGCGCGAGCGTGACGCCGGGGTTGGCGTGCGTGCCCGACACCGCGCCGGTGATGTAGATCGACAGCGAGACCGCGATGCCCCAGGTGATGCACACGCCCCAATAGGCGGTCTTGTAGGGGCTCGGATCGTAGAGCGTGTACATCGCGGCGACCGACAGGCCGAAGGTCATCACGATGCAGATCGCGACCGCTTCGGAGATCAGCTCGCCGAGAAACGCCTTTTGCGGCGGGGTCATCGGCGGTCCAGGCGCGACTGCAGCGCGACAGGCCGGCGCTGCGTGCCTGGCTCTTCGGCGTTTTCGACTGGCATCATGGCGCTCTCCGCGGGTGCAGCGACGGTATGCCCGCACATCTGGACTTCTCCTGCGAATGTCTAGGCCAACGCGATTCCCCTGTCGCGGCTTATCGCACCCGCAGCCTTAGAGCGCAGCGCGACCGGTCGAAACGCGCGGCGAAGCGAAGGCTCGGTAGAAATTCGCGCAGCCCGCCGCGCGGGGGAACCGTAACGCTGTCGTTCCGTTCAACCGACCTCAAGGGAGACGCGACGATGACCACCACGCACATGCACGGCGAGACCTCCGGCTGGGTCTGGGTCCTGGCGTTCGGGATCGGCGAGATCCTGCTCGCGATCCTCGCCTTCGCCTGGCCGGTCTCGGCATCGATCACCGCGTCGATCCTCGCCGGCCTGTTCGTCGCCGCCTCGGGCGTACTCGCGCTGATCGCAGCGTCGCGGCATCGCGGCGAGCGGCGGATGTACGACCTGCTGTTCGGCGTGCTGTCGCTGCTGGTCGGCCTCTACCTGCTGTTCGCTCCGGCGAGCGGGGCGATCTCGCTGACGTTCCTGATCGCGATCTGGCTCGGCGCACGCGGGCTGCTCGAACTCTATTGGGGCTTCGCGCGGGTGCGGCGCGGGCGCGGCTGGTTGATCGCGATGGGCGTCGTCAACGTCGTGCTGATGCTGTGGATCGTGTCGTCCTTGCCGGTGTCGGGGTTGATTCTGCCGGGAACGCTGCTCGCGATCAGCCTGCTGATCGGCGGCATCGGCGCGATCGCCTCGGCGATGGCGATGCGCGACGGGCAACCGGCGGCGACTTTGGTCTGACACGATGGCGTTCGCGGCGCAGCCGGTCGATGAAACGGGTACGCTCACCCGCGACGGCGGCGCCTTCGTGCTCCACCGCGATCTGGGTGGGCACTATCTGCTCCACCTCCAGCGCGTCCCGGTCGATCACGTCGAGAAGCGCGTCCGCCTGATCGGGACGCTGATCGCGGAGGCCGTGGTTAGCGTCGAGGGCGTCAGCGCCGTTTAACTCTTGCGCTCCGAAGACCGATTTGGGTCCGCTTGTCGGTTCGGGCGTTGGTGCCTGGACAATTGAGGAGAGAGCATGATGTCCGACGATCGTAGCCAGCCAGCCGCGGATGCAACCGATGTCGCTATCGAGCAGATCATTCCGCCCGAACAGCCGCCGATGGACGATGCCGCCGGCGGTCCCGCCGCGCCGCGCGAGAGCGATCGGCCCGAACCCGCTGCAAGCGGGGATGGGAAGTCCGACGCCGAAGACATCGACGCGGTTTCGACCGATGATCTCACGGTGCAGGGCGGCGACTAGCGCCTAACCGGAGGGCGCGCTGCAGACGGCGGCGGCCGACCGCCGCCGCGCAATCCCATCAGCGCGCCCAGCCTGGCTCTGCGGGAACAAGCGTTTCGAGAAACGTCGCCGCGCTCGCGCGATACTCGTCGCGCACTGCGGGCGTCATCCGGTCCCAATTGGCGTACATCGTGCTCATCCGCCGGTTGCGCCGAAAGCGCCGCTCGTGCCGCACGAGGAAATCCCAATAAAGCGCGTTGAACGGGCATGCGTCGGGTCCGGTCTTCTGCTTGACGTCGTAGCGGCAGCTTCGGCAATGGTCCGACATGCGGTTGATATAGGCGCCGCCGCCGGCATAGGGCTTGGTCGCCAGCCGGCCGCCATCGGCGTGTTGGCTCATGCCGATCACGTTGGGCAGTTCGACCCATTCATAGGCATCGGCGTAGACGACTAGGAACCAGTCGGCGACGTCCTGCGGCCGCACGCCCGCGAGCATCGCGAAATTGCCGAGCACCATCAGCCGCTGGATGTGATGCGCATAGCCATTGTCGTGGGTGTTGCGGACCGCCTCGGCGAGGCACAGCATGTCGGTCTTGCCAGTCCAGTAGAAATCGGGGAGCGGGCGCGTCGCCTCCAGCGCGTTGGCGCCCGCGACGTCGGGCATTTCGAGCCAGTAATAGCCGCGGACATATTCGCGCCAGCCGATCACCTGGCGGATGAAACCCTCGGCGGCGTTGAGCGGGACGGTGCCCGCGGCATAGGCGTCGGCGGCGGCCTGCGCGACTTCGAGCGCGGTCAGCAGCCCGAGGTTGAGCGCGGGGCTGAGCCAGCTGTGGTAGAGCCAGTCCTGGCCGGTCACGAGCGCGTCCTGATAGGTGCCGAAATCGGGGAGGGCTGTGCGGATGAAGTAGGCAAGTGCCTCACGCGCCTGTGTAGCGGTGACGGGCAGGCCGAACTGTTCGAGCCGCCCGAAATGGCCTGCAAAGCGCGCGGCGACCAGCTCCATCACTGCGGTCGTGCAGGCGTCGGGCGCGAAGTGCAGCGGTTGGGGATAGTTCAGCCCGCGGCGCGGCGGGGCGCGATTGTCGGCGTCGAAATTCCATTGGCCGCCTTCGGGTTTGCCCGCGGCGGTCATCAGCATGCCGGTCTTGCGGCGCATGTCGCGGTAGAAATATTCCATCACCAAATCGTTGCGCGATTGCGCCCAGGTCTGGAATTCGAGGATGCCGCAGACGAAGCGATCGTCGGGGCGGATGTCGACCGCGATGCCGAAGCGATCGGCCCAGCCGTCGATTATCGTCTTGACGCGCCACTCGCCCGATTCGACGATCCGGATCGAGGTGGGACGATGCCGCTCGACCGCGCGCGCGACTTCGCCGGTGAAGCTGCCGCTATTGGCCGGGTCGTCGAGCTCGACATAATCGACCGTCCAGCCGTCGGCGCGCAGTTCGTCGGCAAAATGCCGCATCGCCGACAGGATCAGCGCGATCTTGCGCTTGTGATGGCGGACATAGGTCGTCTCGTCGGCGACCTCCATCAACAGCACGACCGCGCCATCCTTCGCGACCGATTGGAGCGAAGCGAGACCATGCGAAAGCTGATCGCCGAGGATCGGAATGAGAATCGTCATATGCCCGCCTCAACGCCCCGCGCGACCAGCGGATGCATCGCCCGGTCGGTCAGTCGCCTCCCGCATATTCGGCATCGCTGACCTGCTCCAGCCAGTCGACGACTTTTCCGTCGAGCGCCTCGGCGATCGCGATGTGGCTCATCGCGCAATCGGGCGCGGCGCCGTGCCAGTGCCGCTCGCCGGGTTCGAAGAACACGCTGTCGCCCGGCCGCACCTGCTCGACCGGACCACCGTCGCGCTGCACGCGACCGAGCCCGGTCGTGATCAGAATCGTCTGGCCGAGCGGATGTGTGTGCCAGGCGGTGCGCGCGCCGGGCTCGAAGGTGACGGTCGCGCCGCTCAAGCCGCCGCTGCCCTTGAACGGCGCGTCGATCCGCACCCGCCCGGTGAAATAGTCGGCCGGGCCGACGGCCGAGGCGGTGTCGCCGCTGCGGGTGATCTGCATCGTGAGGGGCTCCAAGGTTCTGACCCTAAATAGGTGGCCACGGGACCGAGCGATAGAGCGCGTGCCTATTGGACGAAGATCATCGCCGCCACCGCCGCGGCCATCACCGCGGTCGCGATCCAGCCGAGCGCGTAGAGCAGCGGGCCGATCGTGAACTTGCCCATCGTCCGGCGCCGCCGCGCGACCAGCATCATCGCCGCCATGATCGGCACGGCGACGACGCCGTTGATCACCGCGCTCCAGAACAGCGCCTTGATCGGATCGATCGACGACCAGTCGAGCGCGATCCCGAGCACGGTCGCGATCCCGATCACGCTGTAAAAGCCGACCGCCTCCCACGGCTTGTGTTCGAGCCCGCATTTCCAGCCGCGGCTCTCGCCGATCGCATAGGCAGCCGAGCCGGCGAGCACCGGCACCGCGAGCAGCCCCGTCCCGATGATCCCGAGCGCGAACAGCAGGAAGGCGAACTTACCCGCGACGGGCTTCAGCGCGGCGGCGGCATCGGCGGCCGATCCGATCGTGGTGTGACCGCCCGCATGCAGCGTCGCGGCGGTGCCGGCGATGATCGCGAGCGCGACGATATTCGAGATCGCCATGCCGGCGAGCGTGTCGATCCGCATCCGCCGGAATTCGCGGCGCGCCTGCCACGGCGCATCGACGAGCGGCGCGGCGTCGTCGGATTGCGCGACTTCCTCGACCTCCTGCGCGCTCTGCCAGAAAAAGAGATAGGGGCTGATCGTCGTGCCGAAGATCGCGACGACGGTGACGACCGCACTGCGTCCCTCGATCCGCGGGACGACCAGCCCGGTCGCGGCGGCCGTCCAGTCGATCTTCACCATGAACACCAGCGCGACATAGGCGAGCAGGCTGAGCGTGATCCATTTCAGGAAACTGGCGTAGCGCCGATAGGGAATGAACAGCTGCAGCAGCAGCGACAGCAAGGCGAAGCCGATCGTCAGCAGATGGCCGTTGGTGCCGACGACCAATTGCCCGGCATCGCCCATCGCCGCGATATCGGCGCCGATATTGATGGTGTTGGCGGCGAACAGCAGCATGACCAGGCTGGTGACCAGCCAGCGCGGGAACAGATCGCCCATGTTCTTGGCGAGCCCGCAGCCGGTGACGCGGCCGATATGCGCGCTGATCAACTGCACCGCCGACATCAGCGGGTAGGTCAGCAGCATCGTCCAGAGTAGGCCGAAGCCGAATTGCGCGCCGGCCTGCGAATAGGTCGCGATGCCGCTCGGGTCGTCATCGGCGGCGCCGGTGACAAGGCCCGGGCCGAGCTGGTGGAACAAGGCGATCGAGCGCAGGCGGCGTTTGAGGTTCATCGGATCGCTCGTTCCCACTCGTTACGGGCGCGACCGTGGCAGCGGCGGCGGGCGACGTCCAGTCGCGCCGCCGCCGTGCGTCGGTCAGTTGCCGGTCGAGACATTGCCCTTGAAGTCGAGCCCGACATGGACCGAGCGGCCGCCCTTGCGCGCGGTGCCGCGCCACACGCCGGCCTGGTCCTTGGTCAGCGCCGAGACGTTGCTGAAGCCCGACTTGGCGATATGCGCGCGCGCCTGCGCCTGGGTGAACGAGTTGGCGCCGCTTTGGGCGCGACCGTCATTGACGGTGTGCGCGTCCTTGATCGCGGTGTTGTTCTTGGCCGGCGCGGTCTGCGCGAGCGCAGGGGCTGCGAGCAGCGCCGCGCCGAGCAGGATTGGGGTCGAGATACGCATGATGGGTTCCTTCGTGTTCGGGTCAGACGCGGTCGTAGCGGGCGCGTTCGGCGGCGATTTCGGTGTCCGAATAGGCCGGCGCAGTGTCGTCGAAGCGGTTCCAGCCCTGCGAGCGATACGCCTCGCGGCGCTCGCCGAGGTTGACCGTGCGATCGTCGCTGAGGATCTGGCGCGCGGTCGCTTCGAGCGGAGCATCGACCTTGGCGGTGACGAGCGTGCCGCCGCGACGGATGCCCTCGGCATAGACGTGCGCGTCTTCCTCGGGAACGCCGGCATGCGTCAGTGCGCCGACGATCCCGCCCGCTGCCGCGCCGACCAAGGCGCCGCCCGCAGCACCGGCTGCAGTCGCGGCGAGCCAGCCGGCCGCGACGACCGGGCCGATCCCGGGAATGGCGAGCAGGCCGAGCCCGGCGAGCAAGCCGCCGACACCGCCGACCGCCGCACCGATACCGGCGCCGGCGCCGGCATCCTGCGCAGCCGGGTCGGCGACGTCACCAGCAGCCTTGCGCGTGTCATGGCCGACGATGCTGATGTCGCGATGCGCGACGCCCGCGGCTTCGAGATCCTGCACCGCGCGGCGCGCGTCGTCGTAATGGTCGAACAGGCCTGTGAGGGTCTGGGTCATGATACGCTCCTGTGTCCGGCCGTGGATCGGCCGGTTGTGTGGGGGGATGGTCGGGGAAGGTTCAGCGCGTGCTGCCGCGCACGATCAGATGGTAGAGCACCAGCACGACGATCGCGCCGATGACGGCGACGACGAGGCTGTAGACGTTGAGGCCGGTGACACCGGCGGCGCCGAACTGGTTGAACAGGAAGCCGCCGACGACCGCGCCGACGACGCCGAGCACGATGTCGAGCAGCACCCCTTCACCCGACTTGTTGACGATCTTGCTGCCGATGAAGCCGGCGACGAGACCCAGGATGATCCAGGCAAGAATGGACATGCGATTTCTCCTCTCACACCGGACGATGGTCCGGGACGCATAGGAAATTAGGCATGGGAGCGGGGGCGCCAAAGATGCGCGGGCACCCGATCGATAGGTGCATCGGCACCCATTTCGATGATTATTTGGGCGTATCGAGCCCGAGCTGATGCCCGCGGTCGCGCGCCCAGATGATCGCCTCGGCCCGGCTGTGCGCGCCGATCTTGGCGTAGAGCCGCGCGACATGGTTGCGCACCGTGGTGCGTTTTAGCGCTAGGGTAGAGGCTATGGCATCGTCCGCCTTGCCCTGGGTGATCAGCGCCAGCACCTCGCGCTCGCGCGGGGTCAGCTCGACCGCGCGCGTCGAGGCTCCGCTTTCGCTGTTGCCGCGACGCAGGTCGGCGAGGCGGTCCATGATCTTCTGGCTGAGCCAGCTCGAATCCTGCATCGCGCTCTCGATCGCGGCGATCAAATCGAGCTCGGTGCGCTTGCGCTCGCTAATGTCCTGGAACGCCGCGAGAATGCAATATTGGCCGTTGATCGACACCGTCTCGGCCGAGGCGAGACAGGTGACGAGCGCGCCGGTGCGCGTCTTGATCTGCACTTCGTAGCCGCGGAACGAGCCGCTTTCGGCGACCTTCTTCTCGATCTCGCGCCGCGTCGCGCCGCTTTCGAACAGCTCGATCTCGGCCGGCTTGCGCCCGACGACGCTGTCATGGCCCCATTCGGTCAGCGCGAGAAAGGCGTGGTTGACGTTGAGCATGCGGTGCCCGTCGAGGCTGGTCAGCACCATCGGCACCGGCGCGAAGCGGAATGCGGTGGCGAACCGCTCCTCGCTTTGGCGCAGCGCCAGCTCGGCGCGGCGGCGCGGCTCCAGATCGGCGAAGGTGAAGATCATGCAGGGTTCGTTATTGGGCATCTCGGCGGGATGCCCGGCGAGCAGGACGAGCTTCGCCTCGCCGCTCGGCAGCGGAAGGTCGGCCTCCATCTGTGGGATGCAATCGCCCTTTGCGAGCCGTGCGGTCGCCTTGTCCTTCTCGGCGGCCTGGGCGAGGATGTCGAACTCGTACATCGAGCGGCCGACGATCTGGTCGCGCTCCCACCCCGAAAGCTCGAGAAAGCCCTCGTTGACGCGGACGTAACGCAGATCGGCGAGCCGCACGATCAGGGCGGGCGCGGGGTTGGCGTTGAACATGCTCTCGAAGCGTTCCTCGGCCTCGAACGCTTCGGTCGCATCGCCGATGATGAGCACGAGGCAATCGGGCTTGCCGTCGCGATCGAGCACGAAGCCGCGCTCGCGGTGGACCCAGTCGGGCTCGCTCTGGTGCGTGCGGCGGACGTCGACGATCACGTCCTCGAAGGATTCGCCGCGGCACAGCCGGGCCATCGGATAGGCGCTCGCCGGCAGTTTCTGGCCATCGCGCAGGCGCAACTCGAAGCGTTGCTGATAGGCCTGGATCGTTTCGCCGAGCTCGGCGATCTGCGTGCAACCGTGCATCGCGAGCGCGGCGGCGTTCGCCCAGACGATGCGCTCGTCGGGCTCGATCAGGATGACGCCGTCGCTCAGGCCCTCGACAATGCGATGGAGCTGCTGCCGATCGGGCTGGTCCTGTTTCGCCGCTGCAGCCATTGCGCTTCGCCTCGTCCTTCGGTTGCGGAGCCCCGACAACGCGAACGAGGCCGAAAAGTCCAAATCGCACCGTGAGATCCCCCGCCGTGCCGGGGACGGAGGCTACCTGCGGGGCCTGCGCCGCCATCGTCGCGGTGGCGCGAGAACCGGGCCGAGCGTTACCCGCCCAACTTCCCGAACGCCGCTTCATAGCCTGCGCGGTCGCCTGCGCTCAGCAGCGTGGCCTGCTCGATCCAGCGGTCGCGCGTCATGCGGCCCTTGAAGACGCCGAGCTTGGCGTCGAGCGCGGCGGCGGCGTCGGGTGTCAGCGCAGCGATCTGCTCGACGCGCGTGATGCCGTGCTCGGCAAGCGTTGCGGCGAGCTTGGGGCCGAGCCCCTTGATTTGTGTAAGATCGCTCGCGATCGGTGCCGCGGCGACAGGGGCGGGGGCAGGGATAGGCGTAGGAGCGGGCGCTGGAGCTGGAGCGGGGACCGGAGCGGGAATTGGCTCTGGCGCCGGAACGCGCGCTTCAATCGGCGCTGGAGCGGGGACGGGCGCCTCGGCGGTGGCAGGTTTGCGCGCGCCATCCGCTGCGCCCGGCACGTCGGACGAAACCGCCGGCGTGCCGTCGATCGAGGCGGTCCCCGGCGCGGCGGTCGCGCCATGTTCCTCGGCGACCGCAAAATTCTCCTCGACCTGCTTTTCCGCATTCTTGCGGCGGCGATGGAGCAGCGTGCCGTACCACAAGATCGCCACCGCGGCGGCGGCGAGCACGATCATCAGGATGACGTGCGAGACGGTGATCGGCACCATCACGTCGATCGCCTGGTTGGGATTCTGCGGACCGGAAGACATACGCTACTCCTGAATTTCGCGAAGGCTAGCGCAGGACATCAGCCTGCGTCGCGCGCAATCTCGCGCCAGCCGATGTCGCGGCGGCAGAAACCGCTCGGGAAGACGATCTGGTCGACCGCATGATAGGCGGCGGTCTGCGCGGCGGCGACGGTCGCGCCGAGCGCGGTCACCGCGAGCACGCGCCCGCCCGATGCGACGAGCTGCGCGCCGTCCAGCCGCGTTCCCGCCTGGAAGACCAAAGCGCCGGTCTCCTCCGCTTCGGCCACGTCGTCGATCGCCCCGCCGCTCTGCGGCGTGCCGGGATAACCCTTCGCCGCGAGCACGACGGTGAGGGCGGTCTGCTCGACCCACTTTGCCGGTCCGCGCGCGCCGAGCGTGCCGTTCGCCACCGATAGCAGCAGTTCGAGCAGATCCTCGTCGAGCCGCGCCATCAGCACCTGGCATTCGGGGTCGCCGAAGCGGGCGTTATATTCGATCAGCTTGGGGCCGTCCGCGGTCAGCATCAGCCCGGCATAGAGCACGCCCGAAAACGGCGTTCCCGCCGCCGCCATCGCTGCGACGGTCGGCTTGACGATCTCTTCGATCGCACGGGCTTCGAGCTCGGGGGTGAGCACGCGCGCCGGGCTGTACGCGCCCATCCCGCCGGTGTTGGGGCCGGTATCGCCCTCGCCGACGCGCTTGTGGTCCTGTGCCGAGCCGAAGCTCAATATGTCCTTGCCGTCGGTGAGGACGAACAGGCTGGCTTCCTCCCCCTCGAGGAATTCCTCGATCACGGCTTCGCCGCCGCGCGCGCCGAACAGATCGGCGAGCGCCGCTTCGGCTTCCTCGCGCGTCGTCGCGACGGTCACGCCCTTGCCCGCGGCAAGGCCATCGGCCTTGACCACGACGGGCACGCCGAAGCGATCGAGCGCATGGCGCGCCTCTGCGCGGCTCGTCGCATGGACGTAGCCCGCGGTCGGGATGCCGGCGCGGTCGCACAGCGCCTTGGTGAAGGCTTTCGAGCCTTCGAGCTGCGCGGCGGCCTTGTTCGGCCCGAACACCGCGACGCCGGCTGTGCGCAGGCTATCGCCGAGACCGTCGACCAGCGGCGCCTCGGGGCCGATCACGACCAGTTCGATCGACTGGTCGGCACAGAAGGCCACCACCGCGCCATGATCGGTCAGCTCGAGCGATACGATCTGCGCATGCGCTGCAATGCCCGGATTGCCGGGTGCGGCGAACAGTGTACGCAGGCGCGGCGATTGCGCGAGCTTCCAGCTCAGCGCATGTTCGCGACCCCCCGAGCCGATCAACAGGACATTCAATGGCGGACCCTTTTCTAGAGATTGCGCGGCGCGAGGGGATGGGCGCCGGATTGGGCGGCCTCGTAGCCGAGCCCGCTCCCGGCGACAACGCCGCGGCGATGAGTGTCGGGGAACTCGCCGGAAAGCTCAAGCGCGTCGTCGAGAGCGAGTTCGGCTTCGTGCGGCTGCGCGGCGAGATCTCGGGCTACAAGCGCGTGTCATCGGGCCACGCCTATCTCAGCCTCAAGGACGACAGCGCGGTGATCGACGGCGTGATCTGGAAGGGCAATGTCGCGCAATTGGGCTTCACCCCGCAGGACGGCGCCGAGGTGATCGCAACCGGCAAGATCACCACTTACCCAGGCCGCTCGAAATATCAGATCGTCATCGATCGGATGGAGCTGGCGGGCGAGGGCGCGCTGATGGCGCTGCTCGAGAAATTGAAGGCGAAGCTGGCGGGGGAGGGGCTGTTCGCCTCCTCGGCCAAGAAGCCGCTGCCGTTCCTGCCGCGCCGGATCGGCGTGGTGACCTCGCCGACCGGCGCGGTGATCCGCGATATCCTCCACCGGCTCGAGGATCGCTGCCCGACGCATGTGCTGGTCTGGCCGGTAAAGGTGCAGGGCGCCGGCGCCGCCGAGGAGGTCGCGCGGGCGATCGCCGGGTTCGACGCGATGTCGCCCGAGACCCGGCCCGACCTCGTCATCGTCGCGCGCGGCGGCGGGTCGATCGAGGACCTGTGGGCGTTCAACGAAGAAGTCGTCGTTCGTGCGATAGCGGCTTGCAGCATCCCGCTGATCTCGGCGGTCGGCCACGAGACCGACACCACGCTCGCCGATTTCGCCGCCGATCTGCGCGCGCCGACCCCGACCGCCGCCGCCGAGATGGCGGTGCCGGTGCTCGCCGATCTGCGCCTGACGCTCGCCAGCTACGGCACCCGCACCGAGAAATGCGCGCGCCGCTATGCCGAGCGCGGGCGCGAGCGGCTCGATGCCTTGGTCCGCGTGCTGCCGCGCCGCGACGCGCTGCTCGGGCCGCAGCGGCAGAAGGCCGACGATCTCGGCGCGCGCCTCGACCGCGGGCTTGAGCGCCGCGTCGTCGTCGCGCGCGGGCAGCTCGATCGCTCGGCGGGCGCCTTGCGGCTATCCACGCTCGACCGCCAGCTCGAGCGTGGCCGCGACCGGCTGAACGCGACGTGGCGGCTGGTCGAATCGCTCGGGCCCAACGCGATCCTTGACCGCGGCTATGCCTTCGTCTCGGCGCGGCCGTCGGGCGCGGTGGTCGGATCGGCGAGCGCGGCGCGGAGCGCCGGCACCGTCACGCTCCACTTCCGCGACGGCGAAGTCGACGCCAAGGTTGAGCGCAGCGGCGCCAAGGCATATGGTGCGCCACCGCCCGAACAACCCACCCTTCTCTAAAAGAGCCGCGCCATGTTGATGTCCAATACCGATCGCCCCGCGCGGCTCCACTTCATGGCGAACGGCTTTCGCGTGCTCGCGCCCGGCGATCACGTCGTCTGCGCGGTCACGGCAACGCGCATCGCGCTCGACGATTTGCGCTATTGGAGCGTCGCCAAGCAGGAGGCCTATGCCAGCGCGGCGATCGCGACCGAAGCGATGACGCCGGCGTGACCGCCCGGGGGGGCGTTTCGACTATCCTGCGCCGGACCGCCGGCCTCGCTCTGATGATCGCGCTCGGCAGTTGCGCGACGCCGTCCGAGCGGCCGGCCCCCCGGGAGACTGTCCAGCGCGTCGCCGCGCCCCCCGTCCGCCGCCCCGCCACGCAACAGCCGCAGCGCGCGCCGTTGCCGGTGAGCTTCAGCTATGCGGGGTCGATGATCCAGGGCGGCATCGTCATCGGCATCGCTCCCGCCGGCACCAGCATGCTGAGCTTCAACGGCGCAGCGATCCCGGTTGCGAGCGACGGCCGCTTCCTGGTCGGCTTCGACCGCGACGCCGGCCCGAGCGCGCGCCTGGTCGCGACGCTCGAGGATGGGCGCGTCGTGCGCGACACGCTGACGATCGCGCCGCGCGGCTGGGACATTTCGCGGCTCGCGACGCTCCCCAAGATCCCGCTGCCACAACCCGAGTTCGACCGGCTGCGTCCGGCCGAGCTTGCGCAGATCAACGCCGCCCGCCGGATCCAGACCGATTCGCAAGGCTGGCGGCAGACCTTTCTGTGGCCGACCACCGGCCGCATCTCGACGCTGTTCGGCTCGCAGCGGATCTACAAGAACGGCGAGGCCGGATCGTACCATTCGGGGCTCGATGTCGCCAAGCCGCAAGGCTCGGTGATCCTCAGCCCCGCCGATGGCGTGGTGATTCTGGCCGCGGACCACCCTTTCACGCTCGAGGGCAATCTGCTGATGATCGATCACGGCAACGGCCTCAACACGGCATTCCTGCATCTCGCGCGGATCGATGTGCGCGTCGGCGAGCGTGTTCGCCGCGGGCAGCCGGTCGCGCTGTCGGGGATGACGGGCCGCGCGACCGGACCGCATCTCCACTGGAGCCTCAGGTGGCGCGAGGCGAAGATCGATCCGCTGCTGGTCGCAGGCCCGATGCCGCGATCCGAATGATCGGGTAGCGATAACGCCGTCTTTGGGGCGTCAAACCGGTATCTTTTGAAATAGTGTTGCATTGCGGCGACACTCCGAAAAGTTCCGCCGCGGCCTCTTTACAATATTGCGTGCCCGTTACAGTCTCCTGCCATCGCGGCGGCTCGGGGGGTCCGAGGCCGTCGCACAGCAACGGTGCCACCGGCACTACTGGGGAATTTTAGTCGATGCAGTCCATGCAAGCCCGCGCTTTCGCGCGTCTTCGATCCACCGCTGCGCCCGTCGCCTTGCTGGTGGCGCTTTCGGCCGGTTCGGCCTTTGCGCAGACCGCTACGCCGCTCCCGGCCGATCCCGCGCCGACTCAGTCGGCCGAAGAGGGCAAGGACATTGTCGTTACCGGCTCGATCTTCCGCCGCACCAATGCCGAGACGCCTTCGCCGGTCACCGTGCTGACCACCGAGACGCTGTCGCGCGCCGGCATCACCAACATCAACGACGCGGTCCGCTCGATCTCGGCCGATGGCGCGGGCTCGATCTCGACCGGCTTCACCAACGGCTTCTCGGCCGGCGGCGCGGCGGTCTCGCTGCGCGGCCTCGGCGTTTCGTCGACGCTGGTGCTGATCGACGGGCTGCGCTCGACCAACTTCCCGCTCAACGATGACGGCCACAACGCCTATGTCGACCTCAACTCGATCCCGTTCAGCGCGGTCGAGCGCGTCGAAGTGCTCAAGGACGGCGCATCGTCGAGCTACGGCGCGGACGCGATCGGCGGCGTCGTCAACATCATCATGAAGAAGCACTTCACCGGCGTTGCCGGCACGGCCGAGGGCGGCGTGACCGAGCAGGGCGACGGCGCGCGCTATCGGGCGAACCTCACCGCCGGCTATGGCGACTATGACGCCAAGGGCTGGAACTTCTACGCCAATGCCGAATATCAGAAGGATCAGCCGATCGGCGCGACGACGCGCGGCTTCCCGTACAACACCAACGATCTGAGCTCGATCGGTGGTCTCGACAACAACACCGGCGACAGCTCGCTGACGACGCAGTCGACCAACGCCGTGGTGCGTCGCGCGCCGCAGACCGATCTCAACAATCCGTTCGCCGGCGGCGTCGCGACCGGCACCTACACGCTGCTCGGCGGTACCGCGCAGTGCACGCGCGGCACCTTCACCGTGGCGGGCGCTGCCGGCGGCACCGGCTGCAAGCACGATTACGGCCAGGAATATGGCACGCGCTACAACGACATCCAGCCGTCGCAGGAGCGCTACAGCTTCACTGGCCGGCTCAGCCTGCGCCTGAGCGACTCGATCGAGGGCTACGCCACCGGCAGCTACTCGCACAGCCAGGTGACGATCGGTCGCCAGCCCAACGGCATTCGCCAGACGCAGCCCTACGGCGCCTCGCCGACCCAGTCGTCGAGCAACCCGGGCATCGTCCTGCCGGTCTATGTCTGTTCGTCGGGCATCAACTGCGCGACCGCGGCCGACCGCCGCTTGAACCCGAACAACCCGTATTCGGCCGCTGGTGCGCTCGATCCCGCGAACAACGCAGCGCGCATCTATTATGCGTTCGGCGATATCCCGACCTATTCGGTGCGCAACAACGAAGTGTTCCGCGGCGCGGTCGGCTTCAACGGCGACATCGCTGGCGATTATCACTGGAAGCTCGACGCGGTCGGCGCGCGCGACAATTTCTCGATCGAGAATCACGGCGTGCTCGACATCGCCGGGCTGAAGCAGGCGATCAACACCGGCGCGTACAACTTCGTCGACCCGACGCAGAATACGCAGGCCGTCCGCAACATGATTGCGCCGACCTACACGACGCCGTCGCACACCTCGCTCATCTCGGTCGACGGGTCGATCGCCAAGGACCTGTTCGCGCTCCCGGGCGGCAATCTGCAGGTCGCCGTCGGCGGCCAGTTCCGCCACGAGACCGAAGTCAACAACAGCAACAACCCGGGCCTGACGAAGTACGCCAACACCTCGGCCGCGTTCGGTACGCATGACGTCTATGCCGGCTATTTCGAAGTCAACGCGCCGATCCTCGACACGCTCGAGGTCAACGGTTCGGGCCGCTACGATCATTACTCGGAAGGCTTCAGCCACTTCTCGCCCAAGATCGGCGCCAAATGGACCCCGATCAAGCAGCTCGCGATTCGCGGGACCTATTCGAACGGTTTCCGCGCCCCGACCTTCGCCGAGAACAACCCGCAGTCGAGCTATGCCGGCTTCGTGACGGTGACTCCGCCAGCAAGCTTCCAGCTGGCGCACGGTGGGCTCATCACCAACGGCAACACCAACCCCTATGCCCAGGCCTACAGCCTCGGCTCAGGGGCGACCGGCAACCCCAATCTGAAGCCTGAGAAGTCGCGCAGCTTCACCGCCGGGATCGTCGCCGAGCCGGTCCGCAACGTCAGTTTCACGGTCGACTATTACAACATCAAGAAGACCGACGTGATCGTGACCGGTCCTGACGCCGGCATCGCCCGCGCGAACTATTTCGCGGGGACCCCGCTGCCCGCGGGCTACACCGTCTCGGCGGTCGACGCGCCCGATCCGCTGTTCCCCAACGCGCTGCCGCGCGTGCTGATCATCAACGTGCCGTTCGTCAACGCCGGCTCGATCAAGAGCTCTGGCCTCGACTTCGGCGCCAATGTGACCGTGCCGATCGCCGATGGCGTGAAGTTCAGCAGCCGGCTCGATTTCACCTATGTGATCCAGTACGACCTCGATCCGGGCAACGGCAGCAAGATCCAGAAATATGCCGGTACGCTTGGACCTTACGAACTGTCGTCGGGCGCAGGCACGCCGCGCGCACGCGGCAACTGGCAGAACACGCTCGACTTCGGTCGCTTCGCGCTGACCGCGACGACCTATTACGTGTCGCGGATCAAGGAAGTTGCGGCTGACGAAGGCGACGACATCTCGTGCGCCGGCGGCAACCTCTACGGCACCGGGCAGCAGTTCTGCTACATCCGCCGGTTCATCTATGCCGATGTCAACGCCGCCTTCAAGGTGAACGACGACTTCACGTTCAGCGTGTTCGTCGGCAACATCACCGGCGAGAAGGCTCCGCTGGCGCCGGCATCCTACTCGGGCGCCAACTACCTGCCGACCTGGCACATGGCCGGGATCGTCGGTCGCAGCTTCCGTGCCGGGGCGACCTTCAAGTTCTGATCTAGCCAAAAACCCAAGGGGCGGTTTTCAAAGGAAAATCGCCCCTTTTAGGGCCGGATCGGATTTATCGTGCGATTACAGGCTGTTGCCTTTCGGTGACAGTCCGTAACCAAACCGACTTGTGCGGCTGCAAGCCGCCTTTACAGCAGTTCAGCGTGCCTTCATCCACTGCACATGTCTCGGGGGGCCGAGCGCATGTTCGGTTACGAGACTTGCCATCTACGCAGCATCGCGAAAGTGCGGTGCGTGCGTTCAGCAAGGAATCGCATGTGACTGAAGCCAATTTTATCGCGCGTAAGACCCGGTTGCTCGCCGGCTGCGCCTCGACCGCCGTCCTCCTCTCGCTTGCCGTCCCGGCGTTTGCCCAGGATCAGGCGGCCGCTCCCGCGCCGCAGCAGGATACCGCGCCGGCAGCACCCGCGCCCGCGCCGGCTACGCCTGACGAAAACGGCGGCAAGGACATCGTCGTCACCGGTTCGCTGTTCCGTCAGGCGGTGCAGCCGTCGCCGGTCACCACGCTCTCGGTGCAGAACCTCGACCAGCGTGGCATTCAGACCGTCCAGGAAGGCATCCAGCGCCTTTCGTCGAACAACGGCCCGGCGCTGACCAACTCGTTCACCGCGAACGGCGCTTTCGCCGGCGGCGCATCGGCGGTGTCGCTGCGCGGCCTGTCGAGCAGCTCGACGCTCGTCCTGATCGACGGCCTGCGCGCCGCCTATTACCCGCTCGCCGATGACGCGACGCGCAACTTCGTCGATCTCAACACCATTCCGGACGACATCGTCGACCGGATCGAAGTGCTCAAGGACGGCGCATCGTCGAGCTACGGCGCCGACGCGATCGCGGGCGTCGTCAACATCATCACCAAGCGCAGCATCGAAGGCGTTTCGGGCCGCGCCGAAGCCGGCATTTCGGAGGACGGCACCGCGCCGAGCCAGCGCCTCTCGCTGACCGCGGGCCACGGCAATCTCGATCGCGACGGCTATAACGCCTATATCAGCGGCTTCTATTATCACAGCGGCGAAGTCCGCAACAGCGACCTGCGCGCGCCGTTCAACTCGGACAACCAGACCGGCGTCGGTGGCCCGAACAACATCATCAGCGCGAGCAATTTCGGCACGACCACGGCCGGCGCGAACACCTATGTTCGTCCCACCGGCGGCACGCAATATTCGCTGCTGAGCAACGGCTGCGCGAACGGCAGCCCGGTCGCCGGTTCGACCGATCCGACGGGCATCACCCCCTCGACGATCTGCGCGCAGGATCAGACCAACCAGTATGGCGTCGTCGCACCGAACATCGAGCGGTTCGGCGGTTCGGCGAAGTTCACCGCCAAGCTCGGCGGCACCTCGGAAGGCTATGCCGAGTTCAACTTCCTGCAGACCAACACCAACTATACGGGAAGCCCGTCGGCGATCTACGCCAACGCGCCGGCCGGCATCTACAACCAGCCATTCTCGACTCGCGGCAACTCGGCTGCCTATGCGGCAGGCTCGGGCGCGCTGACGCTCCCGGTCTTCGTTTGCGCCGCGCGCGTGAATTGCACGGCGGCGAACGGCACGCTCAACCCCAACAATCCCTATGCCGCCCAGGGCCAGACCGCGCAGATCATCGGCGGCCTGCCGAACTCGGTGACCAGCGACGCCACGCGCTACCGCGTGTTCCGTGCGGCGGCCGGTGTCCACGGCACGGTGTTCGGCGATTGGGACTATCGCGTCGACTTCACCGGCATGCACACCGACCTGCGCCGGACGCAGAACGGCTATGTCTACATCCAGCATCTGCTCGACGTGATCGCCGACGGCTCGTACAATTTCGTCAATCCCGCGGCGAACACCAAGGCCGTGATGAACTATCTCGAGCCGACCAACACGACCGACTCGACCTCGGATCTGTACCAGGCGCAGGCGAGCGTCAGCCATAACCTGTTCCAGTTGCCCGGTGGTCCGCTGCAGATCGCGGCCGGTGGATCGGTCTATTATGAAGCGGTCGACTCGCCGAGCGCCAATTCGGACATCAATGGCCCGACGCAGCGCTACTTCACGATCAACGCGTTCGGGACAAATGGCCACCGCACCGTCAGCTCGGCCTTCGGCGAAATCAACGCACCGATCTTCGATCAGCTGCTGCTGAACGCATCGGGTCGTTACGATCACTATTCGACCGGGCAGGGCGCCTTCTCGCCGAAGCTCGGCTTCAAGCTGACGCCGATCAAGCAGCTGACGATCCGCGGCACCTGGTCGCGCGGTTTCCGCATTCCGAGCTTTGCGGAGGCCAACGCGCTGCCGACCACCGGCTATGTCAACAACAATGCCGCGATCTTCAACGACGCGTATCTCGCATCCTATGGCTGCACCACCGCGAACTTCAGCACCGCTTGCCCGACCTATCTTCGCTCGGGCAGCTATGGCGCGACGACGCTCGCTTCGCCGAACCTGAAGCCTGAGCGGTCGCGCAGCTTCACCGGCGGCATCGTGTTCGAGCCGATCCGCAACGTCTCGTTCACGGTCGATTACTTCAACATCAAGAAGACCAACGCGATCACCTCGCTGACCGCGGGCGACGCCCTGTCGGCCTATTATTCGGGCCAGGCGATCCCCGCGGGGTTCCAGATCACGACCGACGCGGCCGATCCCGCGCATCCCAATGCGCTGCCGCGCGTGCTCTATGTCACGTCGGCGCTGGTCAATGCCAACACGGTCCAGTCGTCGGGCATCGACTTCGGCATTAACAGCCGCGTCACCTTCCACGGCATCACCTGGACGAGCAACCTCGATGCGACGATGCAGATCGAGCTGAGCACGACCTTCCCGGATGGCCACAAGGAAAACTATGTCGACACGATCGGCAACTACAATCTGACCGCCGGGTCGGGCACGTTCCGCTGGCATGGCAACTGGCAGAACACCTTCCAGAAGGGCCCGGTCTCGCTGACCGGCACCGTCAACTACTCGTCGGGGTATGATTTCTCGGCGCAGGATCAGGAAGGCTCGACCAAGGTCGTCAATGGCCAGACGGTCAGCACCTACGGCGATTGCGGGCTCGCGAGCTACAGCGGTTGCCGCCTGAAGAGCTACATCACGTTCGACATGAACACGAGCATCGACGTCAACAAGAAGCTCACCTTCTACGTCAACGTGCAGAACCTGTTCGACCGTCTGCCCGGGATCGATCCGGTCACCTACGGCGCGTATCTGTACAACCCGGTCCAGGCCGGCGAGGGCATTTATGGCCGCCGCTTCCTGGCGGGCGCGAAGTTCAAGCTGTAAGATCGCGCGCAGCGACAGAAAAAAAGGGGCGGCCTCGCGGTCGCCCCTTTTTTTTGTCGGTTCGGGAATGGCGGGCGGCTTATTCGACCGCGAGCTCGAGCTTCCCGTCGCCCTCGTCGACGCGCACCGTCGCGCCGTCCTTCACGCTGCCGCGCAGGATCAGGTCGGCGAGCGGGTCCTGCAGATAGCGCTGCACCGCACGTTTCAACGGCCGCGCGCCGTACACCGGATCGTAGCCGACCCGTCCGAGCCACAGGCGTGCGGCATCGGTGAGCTCGAGCTCGACCTTACGTTCCGCCAGCAGTGTCGCGATGCGCTGGACCTGGATATCGACGATCGGCGCCATTTCCGCCTGGCCGAGCCGGTGGAACAGCACGATCTCGTCGAGCCGGTTGAGGAATTCCGGGCGGAAGTGTGCGCGGACGATCTCCATCACCTGCGGCTCGACGCTCGCGACATCCTCGCCTTCGCCGAGCGTCGTCAGCACCTGGCTGCCGAGGTTCGACGTCAGCACGATGATCGTGTTGGTGAAGTCGACCGTGCGGCCCTGGCCGTCGGTCAGCCGCCCGTCGTCGAGCACCTGCAACAGGATGTTGAAGACGTCGCCATGCGCCTTCTCGACCTCGTCGAACAGCACGACCTGATACGGCCGCCGACGAACCGCTTCGGTGAGAACGCCGCCTTCCTCGTAACCGACATAGCCCGGCGGCGCGCCGATCAGGCGGGCGACGGCATGCTTCTCCATGAACTCGCTCATGTCGATGCGGACCATCGCGGTCGGATCGTCGAACAGGAATTCGGCGAGCGCCTTGGTCAGCTCGGTCTTGCCGACGCCGGTTGGCCCGAGGAACAGGAACGAGCCCAGCGGCCGGTTTGGGTCCTGCAACCCCGCGCGCGCGCGTCGCACCGCGGTCGAGACCGCGCGGATCGCGTTCTGCTGGCCGATCACGCGCTTGCCGATCGTCGCTTCCATCTGGAGTAGCTTGTCGCGCTCGCCTTCAAGCATCCGCTCGACCGGGATGCCGGTCCAGCGCGCGACGACGCCGGCGATGTCCTCGGCCGTGACCTCCTCGCGCAGCATCGCGCCCTTCGTCGCGCCCGCTGCGGCATCGAGCTGGCGCTGGAGGTCTGGAATGCGCCCGTAGGACAGCTCGCCGGCCTTCGCCAGATCGCCGGCGCGCTGTGCCTGCTCGAGCTCGAGCCGCGCGGCGTCGATCTGTTCCTTGAGCTTGGCCTCGGCCGAGATCTTGTCCTTCTCGCCCTGCCAGCGCGTGGTCAGCTCGCTCGACTGCTGCTCGAGATTGGCGAGCTCGCCGTCGAGTTTGACCAGCCGGTCGCGTGACGCTTCGTCGCTCTCGCGCTTCAACGCTTCGCGCTCGATCTTGAGCTGGATGATCCGCCGGTCGAGGATTTCGATCTCCTCGGGCTTGCTCTCGACCTCCATGCGGATGCGGCTCGCCGCCTCGTCCATCAGATCGATCGCCTTGTCGGGGAGGAAGCGGTCGGTGATGTAGCGGTTTGACAAGGTCGCCGCCGCGACGATCGCCGCATCGGTGATGCGCACGCCGTGGTGGAGCTCGTACTTCTCCTTGAGCCCACGCAGGATCGAGATCGTGTCTGGCACGGTCGGCTCGCCGACGAACACCGGCTGGAAGCGGCGCTGGAGCGCGGCGTCCTTCTCGACATATTTGCGATACTCGTCGAGCGTGGTCGCGCCGACGCAATGCAGCTCGCCACGCGCGAGTGCGGGCTTCAAGAGATTCCCCGCATCCATCGCGCCTTCGGATTTCCCCGCGCCGATCAGCTGATGCATCTCGTCGATGAACAGCACGATGTCGCCCTCCGCCGCCTTCACCTCGTCGAGCACGCCCTTGAGGCGTTCCTCGAACTCGCCGCGATATTTCGCGCCGGCGATCAGCGAGCCCATGTCGAGCGACATCAGCTTGCGGTCCTTGAGCGTATCGGGAACGTCGCCATTGGCGATGCGCAGCGCGAGCCCCTCGGCGATCGCGGTCTTGCCGACGCCGGGTTCGCCGATCAGCACCGGATTGTTCTTGGTGCGGCGCGCGAGGATCTGGATCGTGCGTCGAATTTCTTCGTCGCGCCCGATCACCGGATCGAGCTTGCCGTCACGCGCTGCCTGGGTGAGGTCGCGCGCGAACTTCTTCAGCGCGTCGAACTTGTCCTCGGCGCCCGCGCTGTCGGCGACGCGGCCGTTGCGCACCTGCTCGATCGCGGTGTTGAGCGCCTCGGGCGTGACGCCGGCGGTCTTGAGCGCCTTGCCCGCCGCGGTGTTGAGCGACAGCGCCAGCGCGACGAGCAGCCGCTCGACGGTGACGAAGCTGTCGCCCGACTTGGCCGCGATCTGCTCGGCCTGGTCGAGCACGCGGACGGCGTCGTTATCGAACCCGGGCGTCTGTTGCGCGCCGCTGCCCGACACCGCGGGGATCTTCGACAAAGCGAGATCGGTCTCGCTCACGGCGCGCTTTGGGTCGCCGCCAGCCGCGGTGATGAGCCCCGACGCCATGCCCTGCTCATCCTCGAGCAGCGCCTTCAGGATATGCTCGGGCGCGATCCGCTGATGGCTCATCCGGATCGCCACCGTCTGTGCCGACTGGAGGAAGCCCTTGGCGCGATCGGTAAATTTTTCGATATTCATTCGCCACCCTCGTGATTTGCGTTTGCGCCGATATGGTGTTGTAAATATGCAACACAAGACGGTGCTATACGGATTGCGTGACAAATCCGCACAACTCGCCAAGATAGCGCGACAATCGGCCGGGACCAGAGCCGACGGGGGGATTGCATGCTGCGCAAGATCGGGGCGGGTTTCGCGGGATTGTTGGGAATCGGCGCGGTCGGCCTGATGGTGTGGGAGCCGTTCGCGGCATCGCGCGTCGCGCCGCCGCCAGCCCAGCATTATGATAGCGTGATTGCGCGCGACCGCTTCGGCGTGCCGCACATCTTCGGCAAGACCGATCCCGATGTCGCATATGGCGTCGCCTATGCGCATGCCGAGGACGATTTCGCGACGCTGCAGGAGGCCGTGGCGATGGCGCGCGGGCGGCTCGGCGCGATGACCGGCGCGGATGGCGCCAAGGTCGATTACACGCTTGCCTTGCTCGGCGCGCGCGAGACCGCACACCGCGATTACGCCAAGCAACCGGGCGATGTCCGTGCGCTGCTCGACGCCTATGCGAGCGGGCTCAACGCCTATGCGCGCCGCCATCCGGGCGAGGTGCGGCTGGCGCGGCTGTTCCCGGCGAATGGCGAGGACATCGCGACCGGGTTCGTGCTGCGAACGCCGTTCTTCTTCGGGCTCGACCAGACGCTCGGCGCGCTGTCGGGCGACAAGCCGCTCCCGGCCGAGACCGCGGGCGCCGTGCCCGACAGCCCCGATCCGACCGCGCTGCCCGCGACCGGCGAGGCGATGCCCAACGGCTCGAACGCGTTCGTCGTCGCGCCGAAGCGCTCGGCCGACGGCTTCACGCGCGTGATCTCGAATTCGCATCAGCCGTGGAGCGGGCCGGTCGCGTGGTACGAGCTCAGCGTGCAATCGGGCACCGGCTGGCATTTCTCGGGGGCGACCTTCCCGGGCGTGCCGGTCCCGGTCCTCGGGCATAACGAACATCTCGGCTGGACCAACACCGTCAACCGCCCCGATCTGACCGACGTCTACAAGCTGGTGCGCAACGCCGCGGGGACGGAGTATCGCTTCGACGGCAAATGGCTTCCGCTCGAGGCGCGCCGCGTCTGGCTCAAGGTGCGCTTCGGGCCGTTCGTGCTGCCGATCCCGAAGACGGTCTATCGCGCGGTGCAGGGGCCGGTGATCGTTAACAAGAGCGGCGCCTTCGCGATCCGCTATGCCGGTGCCGACCAGCTCCGCATGGTGGAGGAATATTACCGCCTGACGCGCGCGCGCGATTTCGGCGAGTGGCAGAAGGCGCTGGCGATCCAGGGCGTGCCGGCGACCAACTTTCTCTACGGCGATGCCGCCGGGAATATCGCCTATTTCTATAACGCGAGCTTCCCCAACCGGAAGCCGGGGTTCGATTACCGCCACGTCCTGCGCGGCGACACGTCGCGCGATCTCGCGCCGGGGACGGTGCCGTTCGCGCAGGTGCCGCGCAACGTGAACCCGGCGTCGGGCTATCTCGCCAACGCCAACAACACGCCGTTCCAGGCGGCGGGGCAGGGGTCGGAGATGAAGCCGGGCGATTACTCGCCGTTGCTCGGGATCGAGACCGATACGACCAACCGCGGCACGCGGGCGGTCGAACTGCTCGGGGCGGACCCGTCGATCTCGGCCGACGACCTGTTGCGGATCAAGTTCGACACCGGGGTCAGCCGACTGAGCTGGGCGGCGAAATGGTATGGCGACATTGCGCGCATCGATCCCAAGGGGGATGCGCAACTGGGGAAGGCGCTCGCCTTGCTGCGCGGCTGGAACTGGGATTTCGACGGGCATCACAGCGGGCAGGCGCTCGCCGCGATCCTGCTGCGGACCGGGCAGAAATGGCATTATCAGCGCCGCCCCGAACTCGACCCGCGCGATGCGTTGGCCAAGGCCGCGGCGTATCTTCAGACGCATTTCGCCACGCTCGATCCGCCGCTCGGCACGCTGCTGCGGTTGCGGCATGGCAGCGTCGATCTGCCGCTCGACGGCGCGCCCGACGTGCTGCGGGCGGCCTCGACCTGGGACGAGGCCGATGACGGGCGGCTCGTCGTCAAGCATGGCGACAGCTTCGTGATGATGATGGCGTGGGACAAAGCAGGGCGGGTCGCGTCGCAGTCGATCCAGCCGTACGGCGCGGCGACGACGCGGCCGGACTCGCCGCATTATGCCGACCAGGCGCCGTTGTTCGCGGCGCACAAGTTCAAGCCGGTGCTGTTCTGGCGCGACGATCTGCGGAGGAATGTGGAGCGGGTGTATCGGCCCTGACTGCTCCCTACTTACTCCCCTCCCTTCCAGGGAGGGGAGGAAGAGGTGCCATCGTCCCTCGAAAAACAGACGGGGGACCGATTGCTACCGTCCCGCCGCTGCTATAGCTTCGCAGCACAGTCCTATAAAAAGACGCTATTCCCGGGGGATTTCCATGACCGTCAAGCTGCTCGCGCTCTCTGGTGTAGCGCTCGCAACCTTCGTCACGCCGGCCTTCGCGCAGACCGCGCCCAAGCCCGTTCCCGTCGCGCAGCTCGTCCGCCAGGTCGACATCCCCTATAGCGAATTCCGCCTGCCCAACGGCCTGCGCGTCATCGTCAACACCGATCGCAAGGCGCCCGTCGTCGCGGTGTCGGTGTGGTACAATGTCGGCTCGAAGTTCGAGCCCAAGGGCAAGACCGGCTTCGCGCATCTGTTCGAGCATCTGATGTTCAACGGCAGCGAGAACGCGCCGAAGGACTATTTCACCTACACCAAGGAAATGGGCGCGACCGATCTCAACGGCACGACCTATTTCGACCGCACCAACTATTTCGAGACCGTGCCGGTCGCAGCGCTCGACCGCGCCTTGTTCCTCGAGAGCGACCGGATGGGCTACCTCCTCGGCGCGATCACGCCCGCGGTCGTCGACGAGCAGCGCGGCGTCGTCCAGAACGAGAAGCGTCAGGGCGACAACCAGCCTTACGGCCTCGTCCAGTACAAGCAGACCGAGACGCTGTTCCCGTCGACGCACCCCTACGGCCACACCACGATCGGCGCGATGGCCGATCTCGATTCGGCGAGCGTCGAGGATGTGAAGAACTGGTTCCGCGGGCATTACGGGCCGAACAACGCGGTGCTGGTGCTGTCGGGCGATGTCGATCTCGCCACCGCCAAGACGCTGGTGACGAAGTATTTCGGAGCGATCCCCAAGGGCCCGGAAAGCGTCGTCCCCGCCGCCGCGGTGCCGACGCTCGCCGCGCCCAAGAGCGAAGTCATGAAGGACCGCGTCGCCAATACGCGAATCTACCGGATGTGGGCGGTGCCCGGCCTCAACGACCCCGACTCGGTCGCGCTCGACGTGGCGGCGGGCGCGCTCGGCGGGCTTTCGAGCAGCCGGCTCGACAATGCGCTGGTGCGCAAGGAAAAGCTCGCGGTGCGCGTCTCGGCGAACAATGAGAGCTTCGCCCAGGTCGGGATGTTCGTCGTCAGCGCCGACGTTCGCCCCGGGATCGATCCCGCGCTGGTCGCCAAGCGGCTCGACGAGATCATCGCCGAGCTGATCGCCAACGGCCCGACCGCCGACGAGGTTCAGCGCGTCGCGACGCGCGATGCGGCGGCGCGGATCGCCGGGCTCGAATCGACCGGCGGCTTCGGCGGCAAGGCGGTCGCGCTCGCCGAGGGCGCGCTCTATTCGAACGATGCGGGTTTCTACAAGAAACAGCTTGCGGAACTCGCCGCCGAGACGCCGGCGCGGGTCAAGGCGGCGAGCGCCAAATGGCTGTCACGCCCGGTCTATGCGTTGACCGTCGTCCCCGGCGCGCGCGAGGCCTATGTCGAGGCGACCCCGCCGGCGAAGGTCGCCGCCGCGCCCGAGACACCGTTCAAGGGCACGCGTGGGAGCCTGCCGCCGGTCGGCACGCTGTCGAGCCTGGTCTTCCCGAAGGTCGAGCACGCCAAGCTCAGGAACGGCATCGAGCTGGTCTATGCCTATCGCAACGCGGTGCCGATCACCCAGGCGTCGATCAGCTTCGACGCGGGCGTGGCGGCCGACGTTCCGGGCAAGCTCGGCACGCAGGCGCTGACGCTCGACATGCTCGACGAAGGCACGCTGACGCGCGATTCGATCGCGATCGCCGAGGCCAAGGAGCGGCTCGGCGCGAGCATCACCAGCGGCTCGGCGGCCGATCGCACGATCGTCGGCATGTTCACGCCGAGCGCCAATCTCGCGGCGTCGACCGAATTGCTCGCCGATATCGTGCGGCACCCGAAGTTCGATCCGGCCGAGGTCGCGCGGCTCAAGAACCAGCAGCTGTCGCGGATCGCGGCCGAGCTGACGAGCCCGCAGGGGCTCGCGTCGCGCGTCTATCCCAAGCTCGTCTATGGCGCGGCCTATCCGTACGCCAAGGGGCTCGGCAGCGGCGACGCCAAGGCGGTCGCGGCGCTGACGCGCGACGATCTGGTCGCCTTCCAGCAGGCCTGGATCCGGCCGGACAAGGCGAAGATCTTCGTCGTCAGCGATCGTCCGCTGGCCGAGGTGAAGGCGGCGTTCGATGCGCGCTTCGGCGATTGGACGCCGACCGGGACGGCGGGCGTCAAGGATTTCAGCGTCAAGAGTGCGCCGTCGACGCCCAAGATCGTGTTGGTCGACCGGCCCGATTCGCCGCAATCGTTCATCCTCGCCGGCGCGCCGACCAGCCTTGTCGGCACCGATGACCTGCTGCCGGTGGAAACCGCGAACGATTCGCTCGGCGGCGATTTCCTGTCGCGCGTCAACATGGACCTGCGCGAGGCGCGGCATTGGTCGTACGGCGTCAACGGCGGCTTCCGCCGCGCGCAATTCGACACGCCGTATCTGCTCGGCACCGGCGTCCAGGCGGACAAGACCGGCGAGTCGATCACGTCGCTGCGCAGCGACTTTGCCGACTTCCTGACCAACAAGGGGATCACGCCCGAAGAGTTCGAGCGGACCATCACCGATGCGATCAGCTCGCTGCCGGGCAATTTCGAGACGTCGGGCGCGGTGCTCGGCGCGCTCCAGCAGAACGACCTGTATCGCCGGCCCGACGATTATTACGCGACGCTGCCGCAAAAATATCGGGCGTTCACCGCAGGCCAGCTTGACGCTGCGGCACGCGCGGCGCTCGACCCGAAACGCTTCGTGTGGATCGTCGTCGGCGATGCGGCGAAGGTCCGTGGCCAGCTTGACAGCATCGGGTTGCCGGTGGAGGTGATTCCGGCGGCGTCCGTGGCGGATGTGCGCTAGAAATTATTGTCAGGAGACACATCATGGCTGCAGTTGATGGGACGTGGGATACGGTCGTCAAGTCGCCGCTCGGCGACCAGAAGGCGACGCTGACGGTCAAGACCGACGGCAATAGCTGGACCGGTTCGCAGAACGGCGCGATGGGTTCGGTCGAGATCACCGACGGCACGGTCGAGGGTGACACGATCAGCTGGAAGATGTCGATCGTCGTGCCGATGCCGATGACGCTCGACTGCAAGGCGACCGCCGAGGGCGACACGCTCACCGGCACGGTCGGCGCGGGCGCGTTCGGCAGCTTCCCGATGACGGGTACGCGCGCGGCGTAACGCCGTTCGTTCGAGCGATGAAGACGGCCTGCGCTCCGATCGGAGCGCGGGCCGTTTTTGTATCGCGCGCGCGCCACCCAGGTCTTGTGCCGGGGCTCACCGTGCCGCACACTTCGCGCGTCGGGGCTGCGGTCCGGTGGGCTCCGGCAGCATGAGGCTCCAATCGACTCATTCCCGTCACCCTCGCGAAAGCGAGGGTCCCGCTTCTTCTTCGGGCGGCGGGGCCAGGCAGCGGGATCCCCGCTTTCGCGGGGATGACGGTGAGGGGCGTCATGCGTGTGGCCGGAGCGAAGAGCTGGGGAGCGGGGCATGAAGGCACGTTGGTTATTGAGCGCAGCATTGGCGGTCTTGCCACTCGCCGCACACGCGCAATCCTATGACGAGCGCCCCGCCAAGCTCGTACCGCCAACCGCAGGCTTCAATTACGAGCGGCGCATCGTCGAGATCCCGATGCGCGACGGCGTCAAGCTCCACACCGTCATCCTGATCCCGAAGGGCGCGCACGACGCCGGCATCCTGATGACCCGCACGCCGTACAACGCCGACGGGATGACCGGGAAGGGCGGCAACAACGCCGATCTCGCGACGAGCCTCACCGGCTACGACAACGCCACCGACGTGATCGTCGACGGCGGCTATATCCGCGTCGTCCAGGACGTCCGCGGCAAATATGGCTCGCAGGGTATCGCGATGATGAACCCGCCGCTCCACGACACCGCGCTCAATCCGACGCACACCGACGATTCGACCGACACCTACGACACGATCGACTGGCTGGTGAAACATCTGCCCGAGTCGAACAGGAAGGTCGGCATCCTCGGCATTTCGTACGACGGCTTCCTGTCGCTGATGCCGCTGATCAACCCGCATCCTGCGCTGGTGGTCGCGGTGCCCGAGAACCCGATGGTCGATGGCTGGCGCGGCGACGACTGGTTCCACAACGGCGCGTTCCGCGTCGGGATCGATTACATCTGGGAGCAGATCGCGACGCGCGACAATTCGTCGCCTTATGCGCGCACGACGTATGACGACTATGACGCGGTGATACGCGCGGGCTCGACTGGCGCGCTCGCCACGGCGCACGGTCTCGACCAGATCGGCTTCTGGCGCAAGATCGCGGCGCACCCGGCGTATGACAGCTTCTGGCAGGCGCAGGCGATGGACCAGGTGCTCGCGCGCCAGCCGCTCAAGGTGCCGGTGATGCTCGTCCATGGCCTGTGGGACCAGGAGGATATCTACGGCGCGACCGCAGTGTATCGCGCGCTGAAGCCCAAGGATATTGCCGGGAACATGGTCTATCTGACGATGGGCCCGTGGTATCACGGCCAGCAGATCGACGACGGCAAGGCGCTCGGCGACATCCAATGGGATCAGGACACCGCGAAATGGTGGCGTCGCAACGTGCTCGCGCCGTTCCTCGCGCATTACCTCAAGGGCACGCCGATGGACGTCGCGCCCGTCACCGCCTTCCAGAGCGGGACCAACCAGTGGCAGCGCTTGTCCGCCTGGTCGGCGACGCCGGCGATGACCAAGCTGTTCCTCCAGCCCGGCGACGCGGTCGGCTTCGCACCCGCGAGCGGGCCACCGCAGACCGCCGATTACGTGTCGGACCCGGCGCATCCCGTGACCTTCGTGCCGCGTCCGGTGCGGCCGGTGAGCTATGACGACAATCACTGGAAGGCGTGGCTGGTCGGCGACCAGCGGATCGTGTCGAGCCGCCCCGACGTGCTGACCTTCACCGGCGCGGTGTTGACGCAGCCGGTGACGATCGCCGGGCAGCCGGTCGTCCACCTCACCGCAGCGACGAGCGGGACCGACAGCGACTGGGTGGTCAAGCTGATCGACGTCTATCCCGACCAGGTGCCGAGCGACCCCAAGATGGGCGGCTATCAGCTTGCGATCGGCATGGACATTTTTCGTGGACGCTACCGCGAGGGGCTCGACCATGCCGTCGCGCTAAAACCCGGCGTGCCGCTGGCGTATAGCTGGGCGCTGCCGCAGGCGAACCATGTGTTCCTGCCGGGGCATCGCATCATGGTGCAGGTCCAGTCGAGCTGGTTCCCGCTCTATGATCGCAACCCGCAGAGCTTCGTGCCCAACATCTTCTACGCCAAGCCGGCGGATTACGTGAAGGCGACGCAGCAGGTGACGGTGAGCGGGCCCGACCAAAGCTATATCGCGCTGCCGGTCGTCCCCTGATCTCCCTCTCCCCGCTTGCGGGGAGAGGGTCGGGGAGAGGGGGCGTGCCGCAAGCGTTGCGCCCGCGATCGCCCCTCTCCCTCGCTTCGGCTTCGCCTCGCTTGCCCTCTCCCCGCAAGCGGGGAGAGGGAGAAGGGATTACCGCGCCAACCGGGTTACATGGCCCATCTTGCGCCCCGGCCGGCTCTCGCCCTTCCCGTAGAGGTGGAGATGTGCGCCCGGTTCCGCCAGGATCTCGGCCCAGCGATCGGCGTCGTCGCCGATCAGATTCTCCATCGCGACAGTGGGCGCGGTCAGCGCGGTGTCGCCGAGCGGCAGGCGACAGATCGCGCGGATATGGTTCTCGAATTGCGAGCAGACTGCGCCCTCGATCGTCCAATGGCCCGAATTGTGGACGCGCGGCGCCATTTCGTTGAACACCGGCCCGTCGGCGCCGGCGAAGAATTCGCACGCCAGCACGCCGACATAATCGAGCCGGTCGGCGATCCGCCCGGCCAGCGCCGCCGCTTCGCCCCATTGCGCCGCGATCTCGGGCGGGGCGGGGAGCGTCGAGGTCGCGAGGATGCCGTCTTCGTGCTGGTTCCACGGCGGCGGATAGCTCACCATCTGCCCGTCGCCGCGGCGCACCAGCAGGATCGAGAATTCGTGGGTGAAGGTTACGAAGCCCTCGAGGATCGCCGGGCGCTGCCCGATCGCGTCCCATGCGGCGTCGAGCTGGTCGGGCGCGGTGATGCGGACCTGGCCCTTGCCGTCATAGCCCATCCGCAGCGTCTTGAGGATCGCGGGCGTGCCGATCGCCGCGAGCGCCGCTTCTAGCTCGGCGCGGCTCTCGACCTTGCTCCAGGGCGCGGTCCGCCCGCCGATCTCCGCTACGAACGCCTTTTCGACCGCGCGATCCTGCGCGATGCCGAGTGCTGCAGGCGCTGGATGGACCGGCACCTTGCCGGCGAGATAGGTCACCGGCGCGAGCGCGATATTCTCGAACTCATAGGTGACGACGTCGGCCGCGGCGGCGAATTCGTCGAGCACGATGTGGCTGTGATAATCGGCGCGGGTATAGCTCGAGGCGGTCTGCGCGGCGACGGCTTCCTCGTCGGGGGCGAGGATGCGCGTGTGATAGCCGAGCTGCGCCGCGGCGACCGCGAGCATCCGCCCGAGCTGCCCGCCGCCGAGGATGCCGATCGTCGAGCCGGGGGGGAGGGGGGTCATGCGCGTGGGTCCGTCGGGTAAGGGGAGGTCGTGGGAGCGGGTCTCCCCTCCCTGGAAGGGAGGGGCCGGGGGTGGGTGGGCCCGTTGTTCGGCCGGACGCCCGCCTTAGGCCGACCCACCCCCAACCCCTCCCTTTCAGGGAGGGGAGAAAGGCGGGAACAGCCCGTCATTCCGGGCTAATCGCAACGCCGTCGGTCTGCGCCGCGCGCCACGCCTGCAGCCGCGCGCTCAAATCCGCGTCCGACAGCGCGAGAATCGCCGCCGCCAGCAACGCCGCGTTCTTCGCCCCAGCCTTGCCGATCGCGAGCGTCCCGACGGGGATCCCGGCGGGCATCTGGACGATCGAATAGAGGCTATCGAGGCCCTTCATCGTCTTGCTCTCGACCGGTACGCCGAGCACCGGCAGATGCGTCATCGCCGCGGCCATCCCCGGCAGATGCGCCGCGCCGCCCGCGCCCGCGATCACCACCTGCAATCCACGCTCGGCCGCACTCGTCGCATAATCGTAGAGCCGCTGCGGCGTGCGGTGCGCCGAGACGACCTTGGTCTCGTGCGCCACGCCAAGCTCGTTCAGCAGATCGGCGGCGTGATGCATCGTCTCCCAATCGGACGTGCTGCCCATGATGATGCCGACAAGGGGGGACGCGCTCTGTGCCATCGTGCCGGACTAGCGAGCGGGCTGGCGCAGGGCAACCGTTCCCGCCGTCATATCGCAAGCGGAACTTGTTTGGCGCGGTGCGGGTTACCGTGATCCTAGATAGCTATTGCGGATACACGCCATGACCCGTTTTTCGACCCTTTCGTCCGTCGCGCTCGCGAGCGTGCTCGCTTTCTCCGCCCCCGCCTTCGCCGAGGGCAAGCACGACCGCGCCGAGCAGGCGATCGCCGAAGCGCGCGCCAAGATCGACGCATCGGCCAAGATCGGCGCGACCGCCGAGACGCCGCGTCTCCAGGCCGACGCCCAGGCGCAGCTGCGCGCTGCCGAAGAGCATCTCGCAGCGGGCAAGAAGGCCGAAGCGATCGACGACGCGCACCGTGCGTCGCAGCTCGCCGACACCGCGCTCGGCCAGGCGCAGCGCGCGCACAATGACGCCGCCCGCGCCGCGACCAACAACGCCCGCAACGTCGCCGCGGATGCGCAGGCCGATGCCGCTGCTGCCAACGCCCGCGCCAATGCCGCCGAGCAGGCCGCCGCATCGGCCGCTGCCGACGCCGCCGCCGCGCGGTCGGCCCCGCCGGTCGTCGTCCAGGCGCCAGCGCCGACCACGACCGTGACGACCGAGACGACCAAGACCGCAGCGCCGGTCGTGCATGCCGCAACGACCAAGCACGTCGTCCGCAAGGCCACGACGCGTCGCGCTGCCCCGGCGCGCGTCAGCGAGAAGACGACGACGACGGTGACGACGGGCCAGTAAGTCGCCGATCCTCCCCCGGGAACCGGGGGAGGGGACGGTGCGCCTTCGGCGAACGGTGGAGGGAGCAACGAACGCTACGCGCTCTTTCGCCCCCTCCACCACCCCCCTGGAGAAAGCGGGTGGTTCCCTCCTCGGTCCGGGGAGGCGCTTAGCGCTTAGCGCTCGCTCAGATAGTAGCGGTCGGTCGCCGCCAGTGACTCGTCGAGCTCATAGACGATCGGCTGCCCGGTCGGGATTTCGAGTGTGGTGATCTCGTCATCGGGAATCCCCGACAGATGCTTGACCAAGGCCCGTAGCGAATTGCCGTGCGCCGAAATGACGACGCGCTGACCATCGCGCAAAGCGGGCGCGATCCGCCCCCCCCAATATGGCAGGACGCGCGCGATCGTATCCTTGAGGCTCTCGGTGTCGGGAATGGCGATCCCGGCGTAACGGCGATCCTTCGAGAGATCGTATTCGCTTCCCGCCTCCAGCGGCGGCGGCGGGATGTCGAAGCTGCGACGCCAGATATGGACTTGCTCGGCGCCGTGCTTGGAGGCGGTCTCGGCCTTGTCGAGCCCGGTGAGCCCGCCATAATGCCGCTCGTTGAGCCGCCAGTCCTTCTCGACCGGCAGCCACAGCCGCCGCATCTCCTCGAGCGCGAGGTTGAGCGTTTTGATTGCGCGCGTCTGGAGCGAGGTGAAGCAGAGGTCGAAATCGAGCCCCTTCTCCGCCATCAGCCGTCCGGCGGCGCGCGCTTCTTCGACGCCCTTGTCGGTCAGATCGACATCCCACCAGCCGGTGAAGCGGTTCTCGAGGTTCCAGGCCGATTGGCCGTGGCGGATCAGGACGAGGGTGGGCATCTGGGTCTCCTTTGCGAGGGGACCTAGATCGCGTCGATCATGTCGGCAAGCACTTCGAGGCAGGCATGCGCCAGCGTCTTCGAGCGCGCGCCCGACCAGCCGAACTCGGCGTCGGGGTTGGGATCATGATCCTTGAACGGCATTTCGAGCGTCATCGACACCGCGCCGAACCGCTCGGCGAGCTGGTTGGTCGACATCGACAAATTGGCCTTGCCGGGGGCCGCCTTGTCATAGCCGCGCGCGGTCTGGAAATCGGGCGAATGCGCCGCGAGCCGCTGGCCGAACTCGGTATATTTGGCGCCGAGCGCGTCGGTCCAGGACGGGATGCCCTCGAACCCGGCGAAGAAATTCGCCGCGATCGCCTCGTCGCCATGCACGTCGATCGCGAAGGCGACGCCGGTCGTATCCATCGCATCGCGCACGCACAGCACTTCGGGGCTCTTCTCGAGGGTCGGCGTGTGCCATTCGCGGTTGAGGTTCACTCCCGCCGCGTTGGTGCGCAGATGCCCGCGGAACGACCCGTCGGGGTTCATGTTGGGCACGCAGTGGAAGGCCGCCTTTTCGCGCAACGCGCGCGCCACCGGGTTGGTGGCGTCGGTCAGCCATTCGAGCGCGCCTTCCATCCACCATTCGGCCATGCTCTCGCCGGGATGCTGGCGCGCGTAGAGCCAGACGTGCTTGGGGCCGGTCCCCACGTCGAGGCAATCGATCGCACGCCCGTCGAGCGACTGGCCGAGCTCGCGATGCGTCACGCCCGGCTGGAGCGCGATCCGTGCGACAAGCGCGTCGTGGCGTTCGATCGTATAGGGTTCGAAATAGGCGAACCAGACGAGCTCGCTGTCGCCGCTCCACTCGAATTCGAGCGCACCATCGACATAGCGCGTCGGGATCATCCGCCACGCAAGGCGATCGGTGCTCGCGCGCACCTTGTAGCCCGGCCAGCCGAACGGATAGGCCGATTGCGCGGCGTTGGTGATCCGCAAGGTCAGCGTCCGCCCTTTCGCGCCGGCGACGCGGAAGTGGAACCACTGGAAGAAGTCCGACAGATGATCGAGCCGGATGGCGAGATCGACGCGGTCGCCCTGGATGGCGACCACGTCGATGTTTCCGCTATCGAAAGCGGCATTGATGGTGATGCTCATCGCACCGTAATAGTGCGACCCGATTCTCCAGGGAAGTCCAGGAACAGCGCGTGCGACAATTTGGCTGCGGCGGCGTTCGCCTGCGCGGCGGGCGCCTCGCCCGGCGAGAAGGTCTGCGCATGGCCTTCCCAGATCACCGTCGCGTCGCGGCGGCGGCGGATCTGCACCGTTAGGTCGGTCAGCACCATGGTGCGGTACTTCTGCTTGCCGATCGGGAAGGAGATGCCGCCGCCGAGGCCGACGCCGCCACCACCGCCGCGATACCCGCCGCCGCTATAGCCGCCACCGCCGAGCCCGATGCTCACGCCGCTGCCACCGCTGCGCGGCGCTGCCGGGCGCGTCGTGCGGGTGAAGCCGACGACCGCGAGATATTGCGCATCGGGGTCGGTCTTGGGGACGGTGAAGCCATGCGCCAGCGCCTCGGTCTGGACGGCTGCGGCGTAGGTCTTGAACTCGAGGCTCGCGGGGCCGCCGCCGGGCGCGGGCTCGACCGCGAGCGTTCCGGTTTCGAGCGGCGCCGCGACCGACCCGAGATGGAAGCGCGTCACCTCGACCGGGCCACTCGTCGTCGTCGTCGCGCAGGCGCTCAGGCTCGCTGCCGCGGCAATCGCCATTCCCAAAGCCAGCTTCATACTCTTGTCCTTGTCATCACAGTCGTTGCAGGGGTGTAACGCCTGGACCCGGGCTCCGGGTTCCGTCGCTATAGCGAGGCTTATCGGCGCGGTCGCGCTTGACTTGAAGGGGAGGCGACCATATGCGCAGCCGCTCTTTTCCACATTCCAGATTATGCAAAGCGAATCGATCATGAAGATCCGCAATTCCCTGAAGTCGCTCAAGGGCCGTCACCGCGATAACCGCGTGATCCGTCGTCGTGGGCGGACCTACATCATCAACAAGACCAACCGCCGCTTCAAGGCCCGCCAGGGCTGAGCGACGTGGCGCGGGCCGTCGTCTTCGACGTCGGCAACGTCTTGTACGATTGGAATCCCAGATTCCTCTATGAGCGCCTGATCGGTGACGATCGGGCGCTCGATGCATTCCTGCGCGATGTCGCGACCAAGGAATGGCATTTCCAGCACGATGCTGGCCGTCCGTTCGCCGAGACCTCGGCCGAGCTCGCCGCCGCGCATCCCGAGCATGCCGCGCTGATCGCCGCCTGGGGGCCGCGCTTCGGCGAGCAGCTCGGCGGGATGTTGCCGGGGATGCGCGCGCTGGTCGACGACCTCGCGGACGCGGGCGTGCCGCTGTACGCGATCACCAATTTCTCGGGCGAGTTCTGGCCGTCGTTCCGCGACCGCGAGGCTGACGTGTTCGATCGCTTCGACGACATCGTCGTGTCGGGTGACGAATTGCTGACCAAGCCCGATCCGGCGATCTATCGCCTCGCGCTCGAGCGGTTCGGCCTGCGCGCCGAGGACACGGTGTTCGTCGATGACCGCGCGGACAATGTCGCGGGCGCGCAGAGCGTTGGAATGGGCGGGGTCCTCTTCACCGATGCCGCGACGCTGCGCGCGGATTTAGCGGGATACGGTATTCTCGCCGCGCCCGCGCTGCCCACACTTCCGGCATAAGCCGTCTTCACCCCGGCCTTGTGCCGGGGCCCCACCGTGCCGCGCGCGCTCGGGCGGCAGGAGGGGCATCCCGGTGGACCCCGGGACAAGCCCGGGGTGACGGTTAGGTTTAGCGGTCAGCGCGACCCTAGCCCGCATACCCCTTCAACTCATCGCCACTGACCCGCACGACATGCAGCACGTTGGTCGACCCCGGCGTCCTGAACGGCACGCCCGCGATCAGGATGATGCGGTCACCCGCCTTGGCGAGGTTGTGGCGCAGCGCCATGCGCTTGGCCTTGGCAACCATCTCCTCGAACGAATCGACGTCCTTGGTCAGGATCGCATAGGCGCCCCACAGCAGGCCTGCACGGCGCGCGGTCTCGGCGTTCGGGGTCAGGATCATCAGCGGCACGCCGGGCCGCTCGCGCGCGACGCGGCGGGCAGTCGAGCCCGAGGCGGTGAAGCAGATGATCGCCGCGGCATCGACCGTCTGCGCGATATTCTTGGCGGCTTCCGCCAGCGCATCGGCAGTGGTCGGGTCCGAGCGGATCACGGTGAAGTGGATCCGGTCGCCATGCGTCGGATCCTTTTCGACCGCTTCGCCGATCGCGTTCATCATCGCGACCGATTCGGTCGGCCATGCGCCGGCCGCACTCTCGGCCGAGAGCATGATCGCATCGGCACCGTCATAGATCGCGGTCGCGACGTCGGACACTTCGGCGCGGGTCGGCGAGGGCGAGGTGATCATCGATTCGAGCATCTGCGTCGCGACCACCACCGGGCGGCCGAGGCGGCGCGACACTTCGATGATGCGCTTCTGCAGCGGCGGCACGCTCTCGGGCGGCATCTCGACGCCGAGGTCGCCACGCGCGACCATCACGCCGTCGCACATCTCGACGATCTCCTCGAGCCGCTGGATCGCCTGCGGCTTTTCGATCTTGGCGAGCAGCGACGCCTTGCCGCCGATCAGCTTGCGCGCCTCGGCGAGATCCTCGGGGCGCTGGACGAACGACAAAGCGATCCAGTCGACGCCCTGGTCGACCGCGAAGGCGAGATCGCTGCGGTCCTTCTCGGTCAGCGCCGCCATCGGCAGCACGACGTCGGGGACGTTCAGCCCCTTGCTGTTCGACAGCGCGCCACCGACCACGACCTCGGTGACGATCGTCGTGTCGGTGTGGTCGGTGACGCGCAGCACGAGCTTGCCGTCGTCGAGCAGCAGGCGCGCGCCGGGCTCGATCGCCTCGAAGATCTCGCGGTGCGGCAGCTCGACGCGGGTGGTGTCGCCGGGCGTGGTGTCGCGGTCGAGCGTGAAGGTCTGGCCCTTGACGAGCTCGATCTTGCCGCCTTCGAACTTGCCGACGCGGAGCTTGGGCCCCTGCAGGTCGGCGAGGATCGTCGTCGGGCGCTGATAGGTCTTCTCGAGCGCGCGGATCGCCTGGATAACGGCGATCTTCGATTGCTGGTCGCCGTGGCTCATGTTGACGCGGAACGCGTCGGCGCCGGCTTCGAACAAAGCGGCGATCATTTCGGGGCTGCTGCTGGCGGGGCCGAGCGTCGCGAGGATGCGTACCTTGCGCGCACGCGGGGCGATGGTCTTGATCATGGGGAGGTCCTTGCCGTGGGGAGGCTGTACGGCTGCTGCTCTACCTCCTATCTCGCCACGATCAACCGTGGAGGCAACAGATGCGCGATTTGGATGGACTGGACGATGCCGTAGCGGCGGCGGCGTTTCGGCGGCTGGTGCGCCATCTGCGCCACCGCAGCGACGCCGAGAATATCGACCTGATGGGCCTCGCCGGCTTCTGCCGCAATTGCCTGTCGGACTGGGTCGAGGAGGCCGACGGCACGCTGTCGAAGGAACAGGCGCGCGAGGTCGTCTACGGCATGCCCTATGCGCAGTGGAAGGCCGAGCATCAGGGCGACGCGACGCCCGAGCAGCTCGAGCGGATGCGGCAGAGCGTGGCGAAGAATGCGTGACGGCGGCGCGCGGCTGGCCTAAAGCGCGCGCCTTTCACTGATTCAAACCCCGGGGGATTTACCGTGAGCGACATCATCGCCGCCGACCAGCTACGCCTTCTCATCGAGCGCATCGAGCGCCTCGAAGAGGAAAAGAAGGGCATCGCCGACGACATCAAGGACGTGTACGGCGAGGCCAAGTCGACCGGCTTCGACGTCAAGACGATCCGCTCGATCGTGCGCCTGCGCAAGATGGAGAAGCATCACCGCGAGGAGGCCGAGGCGCTGCTCGAGACCTACAAGCAGGCGCTCGGGCTCGACTAAGCCGACCCGTCATGCTGAACTCGTTTCAGCATCCATGCGATCGGCCCAAGGTCGGACATGGACCCCGGCTTGGTCCGGGGTGACGACACTGTAGTTTGAGAGAGATCCAATGGCAGGCCATTCCAAATACAAGAACATCATGTACCGCAAGGGCGCGCAGGATAAGAAGCGCTCGGGCATGTTCTCGAAGCTCAGCCGCGAAATCACCGTCGCGGCGAAGATGGGCCTGCCCGATCCCGACATGAACCCGCGGCTGCGCATGGCGATCAATGCCGCCAAGGCGCAGTCGATGCCCAAGGACAATATCCAGCGCGCGGTCGACAAGGCGTCGAAGGGCGACACCGAGAATTACGAGGAAATCCGCTATGAGGGCTTCGGTCCCGGCGGTGTCTCGCTGATCATCGAGGCGCTCACCGACAATCGCAACCGCACCGCGACCAACGTGCGCACCGGCATGGCGAAGAACGGCGGCAACATGGGCGCTTCCGGCTCGGTCAGCCATGCGTTCGACCGGATGGGGCTGATTTCCTATCCGGCGTCGGCGGGGGATGCCGAGAAGGTGTTCGAGGCGGCTTTGGAAGCGGGCGCCGAGGACGTTCAGTCGAGCGAGGAGGGTCATGAGATCTGGACCTCGAACGAGACGCTGCACGAGGTCGTGACGGCCTTGACCCCGGTGCTCGGCGAGCCCGAGGGCGCCAAGCTTGCCTGGCGGCCGCAGACGATGGTCGAGGTCGGCGAGGATGATGCGGCGACGCTGTTCAAGCTGATCGATACACTCGACGATGACGACGACGTGCAGACCGTGTGGGGCAATTACGAAGTGTCCGACGCGATCCTCGAGAAGCTTGGGTGATCTGGGGTTCACGCGAAGGCGCGAAGGCGCGAAGCGGAGAAGAAGGTTTGTTCGCGCGGAGGCGCGGAGGCGCGGAGATGGTGCGCTCGGGATCGGGCACCATCTCCCCCTCGTCATGCCGGGCTCGTCCCGGCATCCACTGTGCCGCACGTGCTGCGCGTGATGCACCCGGACCCCGGTGGACCCCGGGACGAGCCCGGGGTGACGGGGGGGCCGTAGCCCGCACGCCATCTTCTCCGCGCCTCCGCGCCTCTGCGCGAACAAACCTTCTTCTCTTCGTGCCTTCGCGCCTTCGCGTGAATCTCGTTCTCGCAGCGCAATGCTGATCCTCGGCCTCGACCCAGGCCTCGGCACCACCGGCTGGGGGCTGATCCGCGCCGAGGGCAATCGGCTCAGCCACGTCGCCAACGGCAAGCTCAAGACCGATACCACGGCGACGCTCCCGCGCCGGCTCGCGCATCTCGACGCGATGCTCAGCGCGCTGATCATAGACCATGCGCCCGACGGCTGCGCGGTCGAGGAAGTGTTCGTCAATTCCAACCCGCAATCGACGCTCAAGCTCGGCCAGGCGCGCGGCGTCGTGCTGTGCGCGGGCGCGCGCGCGGGTCTCGAGGTCGGCGAATATGCCGCGCGGCTCGTCAAGAAAGCGGTGGTCGGCACCGGCGGCGCAGAGAAGGCGCAGGTCCATGCGATGGTCTCGGTGCTGCTCCCCGGCGTCAAGATCGACGGCGCCGATGCCGCCGACGCACTCGCCGTGGCGATCTGCCACGCGCATCATATCGCGAGCGCGCGCCGGATCCCCTGATTTCGCTTTCCCGCGACCGCCCGTTCCTGTTACGTACCGCGCATGATCGCCCATCTCAAAGGCCGCCTCGATGCGACGGGACTCGACCACGCCGTGATCGACGTCGGCGGCGTCGGCTATCTCGTCGGCGCGTCGAGCCGAACGCTTGCGAGCATCGGCCCGGTCGGCGAGGCGGTGATGCTCCACACCGAAATGCTCGTGGCGGAGGACTTCATCCGCCTCGTCGGCTTTTCGAGCGCGGCCGAGCGCGACTGGTTTCGCTTGCTCACCGGCGTGCAGGGGGTCGGCGCACGCGTCGCGCTGGCGATCCTCTCGGCGCTCGAACCGACCGATCTCGCGCGCGCGATCGCGAGCCAAGACAAGGCGATGGTGGCGCGCTCGAACGGCGTTGGCCCAAAGCTCGCCGAACGCATCGTGCGCGAGTTGAAGGACAAGATCGGCGGGGTCGAGCTCGGCCATGCCGCGTCGTCGATCGCGCCGGTCGGGGCGGGGGCGGATGCGGTGTCGGCGCTGCTCAACCTCGGCTTCCGCCCGGCCGAGGCGAGCGGCGCGGTGGCCGCGGCGGAGGAGGAATTGGGGCCGGGCGCGACGCTCGACGCGCTGGTGCGGCTGGCGCTGCGCAAGGCGGCGAAGTAGCATGGCGACCGCACGGACGACGGAGGCTGGCATGGTCGATATCGGCACGGTGATCGGTTCGCTGCGGCGGTTCGGGCCGGCAGGCCCGCCCTATGAGGTTGTCGGCCCGGCAGCGCCGTCGCCGTCGGGGGAAGCGCAGATGCGCATTCATCTGCTCGAAAGCGGCGAGGAGGTGGATTACCTGCTCAGCGACATTCTCGATGATCCGGCCGACGCGTGATGTTCGCGATCGGTTTCGACCTCCTGCTGCACCAGACCCGCTCGACCCATCCAAAGGGTGTCAGCCAAGCCTATGCCGACGTCGGCGTTGTGCTCAACCGCTATGGTTTCGTTCGTGTGCAAGGCAGCGTCTACGTTTCGCAGTCTGACGGCTTGGTCAACGTAACGCAGGCGATGAATGCGCTGAAAGCCCTTTCGTGGTTTCCGATCTGCGTTCGCGACATCCGCGCGTTCAAGGTCGAGCATTGGAGCGACTTCACGGATTTCATGACGTCGTGAGCGCGCCGGACCTTGCGCCCGGGGCTGGGCACTTTCGAGGAGCGCCGCCCACAATCGAGCATATCCGCGAGCTCATCCGCGACGACGAAGGGGGGATTGAGCAGACCTACAACCATCTGATCTATCGATTCGAAGAGTCGGGGATCATCGCGCGCGCCTATCTCGATGATCCCGACACGGTTTCGATCCTGAAAGCCGGCCCGGTGCCCGATCCGGTGCTCGACTATCTCAAGGATCGCTTCTGGCGGATCGACCAGCTCGGCGCGCAAGGCTATCGAACGATTTGGACAGCATGACCGACAAGCCTCTCCTCTCTCCCGCGCGCACGCCCGAAGACGTCGACGCCGCGCTGCGCCCGAAATCGCTCGACGATTTCGTCGGGCAGAAGGCCGCGCGCGAGAATCTGCGCGTGTTCATCGCCGCCGCCAAGGCGCGCGGCGATGCGCTCGACCATGTGCTGTTCTTCGGCCCGCCGGGGCTCGGCAAGACCACGCTCGCGCAGATCGTCGCGCGCGAGATGGGGGTGGGGTTCCGCGCCACCTCGGGGCCGGTGATCGCCAAGTCGGGCGATCTCGCCGCGCTGCTCACCAATCTCGAGGATGGCGACGTTCTCTTCATCGACGAAATCCACCGGCTCCAGCCCGCGGTCGAGGAAGTGCTGTATCCCGCGATGGAGGATCGCGCGCTCGATCTGATGATCGGCGAGGGGCCGTCGGCGCGTTCGGTGCGGATCGACCTGCCGCGCTTCACGTTGATCGGCGCGACGACGCGGCAGGGGCTGCTCACCACGCCGCTCCGCGATCGCTTCGGTATCCCGGTGCGGCTCAGCTTCTACACTATCGAGGAGCTCGAAAAGGTCGTGTCGCGCGCCGCCTGGCTGCTCGACTTGCCGCTGTCGCCCGACGGCGCGACCGAGGTCGCGCGCCGCTCGCGGGGCACTCCGCGGATCGCCGGGCGGCTGCTGCGCCGGGTGCGCGATTTCGCGCATGCCGCGGGACACGAGCTGGTCGATGCGAAGGCCGCCGATGCAGCGCTCAACCGGCTCGAGGTCGATCGGCTCGGGCTCGATGCGATGGACCGGCGCTATCTGATGATGATCGCCGATATCTATCGCGGCGGCCCAGTCGGGGTCGAGACGCTGGCGGCCGGCCTGTCCGAGCCGCGCGACACGGTCGAGGAAGTGATCGAGCCGTATCTCATCCAGCTCGGCCTGATCGCGCGGACCGCGCGCGGGCGGTGCCTGAATGCGGGCGGGTGGAAGCATCTTGGCCTCACCCCGCCCGAGGGCGCGCAGGAGAGTCTGTTCGATAGCTGACCTCAAAGAGCCCCTCCCCTTCAGGGGAGGGGTTGGGGTGGGGAAGTAATCGGCGCCAGGTCTCTGCGAGGCACGTCCCCACCCCCGGCCCCTCCCCGGAAGGGGAGGGGAGGAACGAAGAAGCAAATCTTGTGCGCCGCACGATAGCCAAGCCCCGCAACAATCTGTTAGCCCCGCCGACATGACTGCTGCCGCCTCCGCCCGCGAAATCCTCGTTCGTCTCCACGACGTGATGGCCTCGCGCACCGCGCCGCAGGCCAAGCTCAACGCCGTGGTCGGGATCGTCGGCGAAGGCATGGCGAGCGAAGTGTGCTCGATCTACCTGCTGCGCGAAGGCGTGCTCGAACTTTTCGCGACGCGCGGGCTGGCGCAGGAGGCGGTCCACGTCACCAAATTGGCGCTCGGCGAGGGGTTGGTCGGCACGATCGCGCAGCAGGCCGAGATCCTCAACCTCGACGAAGCGTCGAGCCATCCCGACTTCGTCCAGAACCCCGAGACGGGGGAGGAGAAGTTCCGCAGCTTCGCCGGCGTGCCGATCATCCGGCGCGAGCGCGCGATCGGCGTGCTGTCGGTCCAGCATGTCGACCCGCGCCGCTATGACGAGGTCGAGATCGAGGCGCTGCAGACCGTCGCGATGGTGCTGTCCGAGCTGATCTCCAATGCCGAACTGGTCGATGCCAGCGGCGCCTCGAACCTGCGCCCGCAATCGACCGCGCCGATGCGGATCATGGGGTTGAAGCTCGTCGAGGGGATGGCGAGCGGCTATGCCGTGTTCCACCAGCCGCGCGTCCATGTCGAACATACCGTCGCCGAGGATACCGAGGCCGAGCGCCACCGCGTCTATGCCGCGTTCGACAAGATGCGCGAGCAGATCGAGCGGATCGCCGCGCAAGCCGAATTCGGCGTCGGCGGAGAGCATGAGGAGGTGCTCGAGACCTACAAGATGTTCGCCTATGACGAGGGCTGGGCGCGGCGGATCAACGAGGCGATCGATTCGGGGCTGACGGCGGAGGCCGCGATCGAACGTGTCCAGCAGCGCACGCGGATGCGGATGCGACAGATCGACGATCCGTTGCTCGCCGACCGGATGCACGATCTCGAGGATCTGTCGAACCGGCTGCTCCGCATCGTCTCGGGACAGATGGGCACGGCGGCACAGATGGGGCTGCGGCAGGACACCATTCTGATCGCTCGCAACCTCGGCCCCGCAGAGTTGCTCGAATATGACCGGCGGCGGCTGAAGGGCGTGCTGCTCGAGGAGGGCTCGCTCACCGCGCACGTCACGATCGTCGCGCGCGCGATGGGCGTGCCCGTGCTCGGCCGCGTCCGCGACGTGCGGCGGCTGATCGGCGAGGGCGACCTGCTGCTGCTCGATGTCACCGCGGGCAATGTCTTCGCGCGGCCGTCGTCCGCGATGGAAGAGGCGTTCGATACCGCGCTCAACCTGCGCCAGAAGCGCCGCGCGGTGTTCGCCGCGCTCAAGACCGAGGCGCCCGTCACCAAGGACGGGCATCGCCTCACCGTGATGGTCAATGCGGGCCTGCGTGACGATGTCGCCGCGCTCGATGTCACCGGCGCCGACGGGATCGGGCTGTTCCGCACCGAATTCCAGTTCCTCGTCTCGGCCACGCTGCCCTCGCGCGAGCGCCAGCAGAAGCTCTATCGCGATGTGCTCGATGCCGCCGGCGACCGCCCGGTGATCTTCCGCACCGTCGATATCGGCGGCGACAAGGCGTTGCCCTATCTCAACAAGGAAGACGCCGACGAGGAGAACCCGGCGATGGGCTGGCGCGCGATCCGGCTCGCGCTCGAGCGCGGCGGGTTGATGAAGGTCCAGGCGCGCGCGCTGCTCGAGGCGGCGGCGGGGCGGACGCTCAGCGTGATGTTCCCGATGGTCAGCGAGCCGTGGGAGTTCGACGAGGCGCGCGCGCTGTTCGAGGCGCAGCGCGAATGGCTGATCGCGCGCGGCAAGAAGATGCCGAGCGAGATCCGCTATGGCGCGATGCTCGAAGTGCCCGCGCTGGCCGAACAGCTCGACCTGCTGCTGCCCAACATTTCCTTCCTGTCGGTCGGCACCAACGACCTGACGCAGTTCCTGTTCGCCGCCGACCGCGCCAATCCCAAACTCGCCGAGCGCTATGACTGGCTGAGCGGCGCCATCCTGCGCTTCCTCGCCAAACTCGTCGCGCCGACGCGCGCCGCGGGGGTGCAACTCACCGTGTGCGGGGAAATGGGCGGGCGTCCGTTGGAAGCGATGGCGCTGATCGGGCTCGGGATCGAGCGCCTGTCGATCACGCCCGCTGCCGTCGGGCCGATCAAGGCGATGGTGCGCTCGCTCGACCGTGCTGCACTCGCCGCGTTTCTCGCCGATCTGCTCAAGACTCCGCCGCGCGACATGCGCGGTGCGCTGCTCGGCTGGGCGAACGAAAACGGTGTCGAACTGGCGTGATAGCACGGCGGGCGGCGTGACAAGGCGTTGACTTGTCGCGCCCCCTTTGTGAGACAGCCGCTGGGCAAGGGAGATACGGGGCCGCACACGCCTTGCCGGAGGAAGTGATGACCGAACCGATCCCGGCCGACGAGCCAAAGCTGTTCCCCAAGACCGCGGGGGACACGCTGCGCGAGGCGCGCGAGGCACAGGGGCTGTCGCTCGCCGAGGTTGCCGCACGGACGCGGATCCCGGTGCGCCAGCTCGAGGCGATCGAGACGGGTAATTACGCCGCGCTGCCGTCGATCACCTATTCGGTCGGGTTCGCCAAGGCCTATGCCCGCGCGGTCGGCGTCGACGAAGTCGCGATCGCGCGCGAGGTCCGCGGCGCGAGCGACCAGCCGAGCGCCCGGCGCACGCAGTACGAAGCCTATGAGATCGACGAGCCGTCGCGCGTCCCGCCGCGCGGCCTGGCGATCACGACCTTGCTGATCGCGGTCGTCGTGCTGATCGGCGCCGGCCTGTTCTACGGCACGTCGCTGTTCCGCGGCGATGGCGAGCCCGCGCCCGCCCCGAGCAGCGTGGCCGGCACGACGCTGCAGGAGGCGCCCGCTGCCGCGCCCAAGCCGGCCGCGCCGACCGGCGCGGTGGTGCTCACCGCCTCCGACGACGTCTGGCTGCGCATCTATGACAAGGCCAACACCACGCTGCATCTCGGCACGATGAAGCCGGGCGAGAGCTATACCGTCCCCGCCGATGCGGTCGGCCCGATGATCAATGTCGGGCGCCCCGACAAATTGCAGGTCACCGTCGGCGGCACCGCGGTCGCGCCGCTCGGCGACGGCAAGCGCGCGATCAAGGACGTGCCGCTCGACGCCGCATCGCTGACCGCACGCGGCACCCCCGCTGCTGCGGTGACAGCGGCGCCCGGCGCTACCGCGCGGCACGAGGAGACGCGATCGACGCGGACTCGGGCGACGACGTCAGAGCCGGCGGCCGGCCCGCTCAACATCGCGGCGCCCGCCGCGGTCGCGCCCGAACCGGCCGCACCGGCCGCCGCCGCGACGTCCGCCCCTTAGCGCTGGCGGCGATAGGACATTGTCGGCTATGGTACCCGCTTCACCAGCACCGGGGGGTGTACGAATGCGTAACCATCTAATGACCGCTCTCCTGCTCGCGGGAACGATGCTCGGCACAGCGCCGGCGCACGCCCAGAGCAACGGCGGCGGCCGTGCGATCGAGGGGCGCGTCGACCGGCTCGAGGGCGAGATGCGTGCCGTCCAGCGCAAGGTGTTCCCGGGCGGCAGCGGCGGCCAATACATCCAGCCCGACAATCGCCCCGCCGATCCCGACGCGGTGCTGTCGGGATCGCCGACCAGCCCGGTCGCCGATCTGACCGCGCGCGTCGATTCGCTCGAGAACCAGTTGCGCATGCTCACCGCGCAGACCGAGACCAACCAGCACCGGCTGCAAGGGCTCGAGGGTCGGCTGAAGACGCTCGAGGCCAATGCCGCAGCGGCCGCCGCTGCCGCGCCGGCGCCCGCGCCGAGCGACGACGGCGGCAGCTTCGACCGCCCGGTTTCGCCGCGCCCGGCGTCCGATCGCGGTAGCGACCGGCCCGCGGATCGTCCCGTCGATCGCTCGACCGATCGGGCCGCCACCACGTCCCGCGCGACCCCTGCCAAGGGCAGCGTGACGCCGCCGCCGGTGGTCAGCACCAAGGATCCAGCGCGCGCCGCACAGGTCGCCGCGGTCGAACGGCCGGATTCGGGCGACGTCGCCGAGGACACCTATCTCTACGGCTATCGCCTGTGGGCCGCGCACCTCTATCCCGAGGCCGAGGCGCAGTTCACCACGGTGACGAGCAAATTCCCGACGCATAAGCGCGCGAGCTATGCGCAGAATTTGCTCGGTCGATCGTATCTCGAGGACGGCCAGCCGTCGCGCGCGAGCCTCGCTTTTTACGACAATTACAAAAAATGGCCCGATGGCGATCGCGCGCCCGAGAGCCTCTATTATCTCGCGCAGGCGCTGGTGAAGCTCGACAAGCCGGCGTCGCAGGTCTGCAAGGTCTATACCGAGCTCCAGCGCAGCTATGGCGCCAAGGTCGATGCCGATGCGCGGATGAAGGCGGGCGTCGCCAAGGGCCGTGCCGCTTCCAACTGCTCGTGAGATGACGCCGCCCGACCAGGTGCCGGTCGATCCGGCGCTGGTCGCGCGGTTCCGCCACGATTTCGCGCGGCTGATCGCGGTGGCGCCGACTGACTTGCTCGCATTGGCGGTCTCGGGCGGTCCCGACAGCATGGCCCTGCTCGCGCTCGCCGCTGCGGCCTATCCCGGGCAAGTCGTCGCTGCGACGGTCGATCACCGCCTGCGCATTGCCGCCGCCGACGAGGCACGGATGGTGGGCGCGTGGTGCGCGGCGCACGGCATTCCGCATTCGACGTTGATCGTGGACGAGGCGATCGGCACCAGCGCGGTGCAGGGACGCGCGCGCGATCGGCGGTATGCGTTGCTGTTCGACTGGGCGGAGACGATGGGTGCGGCGTGCCTCGCGACCGCGCACCATGCCGACGATCAGGCCGAGACCTTCCTGATGCGCGCGGGGCGCGGGGCAGGGGTCGCCGGGCTCGGCGGCATTCGTGCGCGCCAGCAAGGCGGCGCGATCGCGCTGGTCCGGCCGCTCCTCGGCTGGCGGGTCGCCGAGCTGCGCGCGTTTGCGCAGCGGCAGGCGCTGCCCTACGTCGATGATCCGAGCAACGCCGACCCGCATTACGAGCGCACCCGCTTTCGGGCGCTGCTCCGCGACACGCCGTGGCTCGATCCGGTGCAGTTCGCGAGTGCCGCCCGTCACGCCGCCGAAGCCGACGCGACGATCCGCGAGGTCGAAGACTGGCTATGGCAGACCCGCCGTCGCCCCACCCCCGACCGTCACCCCGGCCTCGAGCCGGGGCCCACCCCCATCCTCGACCAACACCCGCAGGACGTGCGGCACGGTGGATGCCCGAACGAGTCCGGCATGATGGGGGAGGGGTGCGGCGCGGTCTGCCTCGACATGGCCGACCTACCCCGCGAACTCCGCCGCCGCCTTGCCCGACGCGCGATCCACGCCGTCCGCGCGGCGCACGCCATCACCACGCCGGCCTTCACCGACTCGGCTAACATCGAACCGCTGCTCGATGCGCTCGAAGCTGGCAAATCCGCGACTCACGCCGGAATCCTCGTCACGGTGCGCGACACCGTCTGGAATTTCGCGCCACAACCGCCGCGTCGCTCACACTGATCGACGATTTGATCGACGATTGCGGGGCTCGTTGCATTGCCATTAATCGCGCTGTGCTTATCTTATGGGTCTCGAAAGGTATCCCGTGCCCATGAACGACAATGACAAGCAGCCCGGCGGCGACTCTGGCGGGCCCAACCCCTGGATGAAATCGCTGCTGATCTGGGTCGGCATCCTCGTCGCGCTGGCCTTGTTCGTCACGCTGATCGACAATCGTTCGGTCGGCCCCAACGTCAACGGGATCGCCTATTCGCAGTTCCTCGACCGCGTCCAGAACGGGCAGGTGAAGGACGTCAACATCGCCGGCGAAGTCGTCACCGGCACGCTGACCGACAACAGCAAGTTCCGTACCTACGCCCCGCAGGACCCGCGGCTGACCGATCGCTTGCGCGAGAAGAACGTCACGATCACCGCCAAGCCCGAAGAGGGCGCGCCGATCTGGCAGGTGCTGCTGGTCAATTCGCTGCCCTTCTTCCTGTTCCTCGGCCTCGGCTATTTCGTGCTACGCCAGATGCAGAAGAATTCGGGCTCGGGCGCGATGGGCTTCGGCAAGAGCCGCGCGAAGATGCTGACGCAGAAGGAAGGCCGCGTGACCTTCAACGACGTCGCCGGCATCGACGAAGCGCGCGAGGAGCTGCAGGAGATCGTCGAGTTCCTCAAGGACCCGACCAAGTTCGCCCGCCTCGGCGGCAAGATTCCCAAGGGCGCGCTGCTGGTCGGCTCGCCCGGCACCGGCAAGACGCTGCTTGCCCGCGCGATCGCAGGCGAGGCCGGCGTGCCGTTCTTCACGATTTCGGGCTCGGACTTCGTCGAGATGTTCGTCGGCGTCGGCGCGAGCCGCGTGCGCGATATGTTTGCCGAAGCCAAGAAGTCGGCGCCGTGCATCGTCTTCATCGACGAAATCGACGCGGTCGGCCGTCACCGTGGTGCGGGCCTCGGCAACGGCAATGACGAGCGCGAGCAGACGCTCAACCAGCTGCTGGTCGAGATGGACGGGTTCGAAGCCTCCGAGGGCATCATCATCGTCGCGGCGACAAACCGCCCCGACGTGCTCGATCCCGCGCTGCTGCGTCCGGGCCGTTTCGATCGCCGCGTGACGGTGCCGCTGCCCGATATCGAGGGCCGCGTGAAGATCCTCGAAGTGCACATGAAGAAGGTGCCGCTCGCGCCCGACGTCGATGCGCGCACGCTCGCGCGCGGCACCCCGGGGATGTCGGGCGCCGATCTCGCCAACCTCGTCAACGAGGCGGCGCTGATGGCGGCGCGGCTCGGCAAGCGGCTGGTGGCCATGGCGCAGTTCGAGACCGCCAAGGACCGCGTCATCATGGGCACCGAATGGCGCTCGCTGGTGATGACCACCGACGAGAAGCGGATGACGGCGTATCACGAGGCCGGCCACGCGCTGGTCCGCGTCCACACGCCGGCATCGGACCCGATCCACAAGGCGACGATCATCCCGCGCGGTGGCGCCTTGGGCATGGTCGTGTCGATGCCCGAGCGCGACAATTACTCGTATCACCGCGACAAGATGTATGCCGATCTCGCGACCGTGATGGGTGGCCGCGTGGCGGAAGAGCTGATCTTCGGCTATGACAAGGTGTCGAGCGGCGCTTCGGGCGATATCAAGCAGGCGACCAAGCTCGCCCGCGCGATGGTCTCGCAATGGGGCATGTCGGACGCGCTCGGCCCGCTGCAATATGAAGAGCAGCAGGGCGAGACCTTCCTCGGCTACTCGCAGACGCAGCGCCAGAACATGTCGAACGAGACCGCGCTGATGATCGACAGCGAGATCCGCAAGCTGGTCGATGGCGGTCTGGCGCAGGCGCGCGAGATCCTGACCGAGCATATCGATCAGCTCCACCGCATCGCGGGCGCGCTGCTCGAATATGAGACGCTGACCGGCGACGAAATCAAGCGGCTCGCCTTCGACGGGGATATCGGCCGCGACGATGCCGATGCCAAGGTGTCGATCGTGCCGGGCGCGGGAACCTCGATCCCCAAGACACGCCGGCCCAAGGGTGGCGGGCCGTTCGGCAATCCGGCGCCTGCCGGAGCGTAACGCTCGCGGCATTCGCGCGTGACAGGGCCGCGTTCGACAGTGTCGGGCGCGGCTCTTTCGTGTTCGGATGGCCGGACCGTCGTGCAAACCATACACTGTCGTCACCCCGGCCTTGTGCCGGGGTCCACCGCGCTCCGCGGTCTGCGCGCGCAGGAGACGCGGCTCGGTGGACCCCGGCACAAGG
>CALRKL020000004.1:0-683912 GCA_943367995.1 Bordetella parapertussis
AGCCCCTTAGCGCCGACAATTTGGTGACTGCAGAAGCGAACCGTGTGGTCCGTCGCTGCGGTGACACCCCTCTAGGCGGCACTCCTGATTCGGTCAAACCCTTTTTTGCACTTTTCTTTCAATACCGCGTCAAACCCGCAGAAATCCTCGGGTTTTATGGGTCGCGACGCGCTCGCGAGCGCTCCAAAACGCGCGCCGCGCGATTCGGCTCCGTCGCGCCGCATGGGTTTACGGCAGCAAAAAGGGCGTTCGACCGATGGTCGCACGCCCCTTCGCTTGCCTTATCGGCTCGAGCTTATGCCTCAGGCCTTGGCGCGACCCCGCTTCGGCGCGGCCGCCGCTGCGACATCCTCTTCCTCGTCGGGCATGTCCTCGCCCGATTCGGTCAGTGCCTCGCCCAGCGTCTTGAGCTTCTCCTGATTGGTCTCGGCCTTTTCGGCGATCCGGCTGGTCGCTGTACCGAGGCGATGGAGCAGCGCATGGACGCGCTCGGCGTCGGGCGCCTCGCGCTCGAGCTGCTTGCGCAGCGACCCGAGATCGCGAAGGATGCCCTTCGCACCGGGGGTATCGATCTCGGCCAACGCGGCTTCCCAATCCTCGATCATGTCGGCGCCCTTGTCGGGCTTGGTCGAATCGATCCCGCGATTGAGCGCGTTGATCGTCCCGGCGAATTTGATGGCCATGCTGTCTTCCTCTCGCTTGCAATGGCACTCAAACGACACGCAACCGCCCCCAGGTCCGGGAAAAACCGAATCTTTATCTCGACTTGACCCCGATCAAGGTGCGGAACCAAGCGCAAGAATTCGCGTGCGGCTTGCCGATCCCGCGGATCGCTGCGCACGATGCCGCGACACAAGATGAGGATCGCCATGCCGCTTTATGAAATCGACGGACTCCGCCCGACGCTGGGCGAAGCGACCTGGATCGCGCCGAGCGCCGAGCTGATCGGCGACGTGCGGCTCGGCGACGAGGTGAGCGTCTGGTTCGGCGCGGTGGTGCGCGGCGACAATACGCCAATGATCGTGGGCGCGCGCAGCAATATCCAGGAAGGCGCGATGTGCCATTCCGACCCCGGTGCGCCGCTGACGATCGGTGCGGACTGCACGATCGGGCACCATGCGATCCTGCATGGCTGTACGATCGGCGACCGCGTGCTGATCGGCATGGGGGCGATCGTGCTCAACCGCGCGGAGATCGGCGAAGGCTCGATCGTCGGCGCGGGCGCGCTCGTTACAGAAGGCAAGATCTTCCCGCCGGGCAGCCTGATCGTCGGCTCCCCTGCGCGTGCGGTGCGCTCGCTCGACGATACGGCGCAAGCGATGCTGCGCGTCTCCGCCGAACATTATGTCGCCAATGGCCGCAAATACGCCGCCGGACTCAAGCGGGTCGACTGAGCCCCCTCCCCCGACGATGATCGCCGGGGGACGGCGCCACAGCGTGTCTTACTTCGCAGCCATCGCCCAGGCAGCGATATCACCGCGGATGCGGGCATTGACCATTTGCCGCGCCGCCATCGATGCGACGATCGCCTTGGCGCCGCCGCGGGCGGCAGGCGGCAGATTGGCGGCGGCGAAGGCGGTGATCTTGCCCGGCATCGCGGGATCGTCCGACCCCGCGCCGAGGCTCGCGACGAAGCCGGCGCGCGTGCTCGTCTCGACCAGCGTGTTGACCAGCGGCAGATGCGCGAGCGCGAAATCGAACGCCATGTCTGGATGGTTGCCCGCGACCGCCTTGAGCAGGCCGGCTTTTTGCGGCGCGGTGAAGCGATCGGTGGTCAGCAGATCGAGCGCACGCTGCGCGAGCGCATCGTTCTCGGTCGCGCCCAGCAAGCGGACATAGCCGTTCTTCACCACCGGGTTCTTCTCGGCGAGCGTCAGCTTGAGCAACGCGTCCCATTCGGCGGGCGTCGCGTTGGTGGCGTAGGTGCCGAGGATCGGCTGGCGGATCGCCGCCGGGATCGCCTCGGGGTTGGTCGCCAGCGCCGCGACATAGCTCCGCGCCTTGGCGGCGATCGCGGGATCGCCGCGATGGCCTAGCACCGCGATCAGCGTCTCGCGCAACGTCGCCACCAGCGGCGATTCGTCGCGCGCGGCGGTGAAGCCGACGCGCGTCATCACCGGCGCGAGCGTCGCGCGGATCCGCGCGCGCATCGCATCCTTGGCGGCGCCCTTGGGAAGACGCCCCTCGAGATCGGACAATTGGCCCGCGATCGTCTGCCACAGCAGCGGGTTCGCGTCCGGCCCGACTACAGCCACATCGGCGAAATAGCGGTCGAGCTTCTGGTTGCCGCCCTTGGCGAGCGCGAAATCGTCGCCGAGCGTGCCGAGCTGGTCGGTCAGCGCGAGCGTGCCGAAATCGCGCACGATCGCGTCATGGCCGGCCTGGCTGTACAGGACGCGCGCGTAGCTGCCCTTATCGCGGTTGAGCACGATCGTGCCGCAGCCCGCCACGCTGACCGTCATCGGCTTGGCGCCGCGGACCGTCGTGCGCGTCACCGGCTGCCCGACGACGCCGAGTGTGAGCGGGACATGCCAGTCGAGCGGCTGCTTGGCGGTCGCGTCATAGCCGAAGCGGCCTTGCGTTAGCGTCACCTGCGTCTTGCCGGCAACGCAGCGCGCGCCGGTCATCGTAATCAGCGGGACGCCCGGCTGCAGCGTGAAATCGTGCGCGATATCCAAGATCGAATGCCCGGCAGCGGCCGACAGTTCGGCCCATAGCTGGTCGGTCGCGGTGTTCGAATATTTGTACTTCGCCATGTAACGGCGGATGCCGTCGCGGAACACGTCGGGGCCGAGCGTCGACTCCATCATGCCGATGACCGCCTGGCCCTTCGAATAGGTGATCCCGTCGAACGCCTCGCCGATCTGGTCGACGGTTTCGACATGGCGGATGATCGGGTGCGTCGCGGCGGTCGCATCGACCTGCAGCGCGCCTTCGCGATCCTGCGCCACCGCGGTCGCGCCGGCGAACCAATCGGGGTTGAGATCGACGCTCGACTTGTTCTCCATCCACGAGGCGAAGCCTTCGTTGAGCCAGAGATCGTCCCACCAGTTCATCGTGACGAGATCGCCGAACCATTGGTGCGCCATCTCGTGCGCGACCACGGTGTAGATGCGCTGCTTGCCGCTCTGCGTCGCGCGCTTCTTGTCGTAGAGCAATTCGGGCTCAAAATAGAAGATCGCGCCCCAATTCTCCATCGCGCCGAAGAACTGGCTCGAGCCGGGCCCCGCGATCATGTCGAGCTTGGGCAGCGGATAGGGCTGACCGAAATAGTCGTTGTAGTAGGTGAGCAAGCGCTTGGCCGATTCGAGCGCGTAATCGCCCTGGTCGACGACGCCGCGGCGCGTGATCACGCCGATCTCGGTCTTGCCGGCCATCACCGTCTTGCGCTCGACGTCGCCCATGCCGAGGAAGAGCAGATAGCTCGACATCTTCGGCGTCTCGGCGAAATGATAGAGCTTGGTGCCGTCGCTTTGCTTGGTCACGCTGGTGACGGGCATGTTCGAGAAGGCGGTCTGGTCGCCCGGCGCGACGGTGCTGAGCTTGAAGGTCGCCTTGTAAGCGGGCTCGTCCCACATCGGCGCGAAGCGGCGCGCGTCGGGCGCTTCGAACTGCGTCACCAGCATCCGCGACGACGATCCGTCCTGATTGCTGTAATCGATCGCGAACAGCCCTGCGGCGGATGTGTTGATCGTGCCCGTCCAGGCGAACTGGACGCGGTGCTGCCCCGCCGAAAGCGCGGTCGGGAGCGTCAGCGTCAGCTGCTGCTTGGTCGTGTCGATCGTGAAGGGCACCGCCGCGCCATCGACCATCGCGCGCGAAATCTTGAGGTCGGCGGCGTTGAGCACGACGCTGCGGGTCGGCTTGGCGACCGCGATGCTGACCGTCTCCTCGCCCGAAAAGGTCATCGCCTTGGCGTCGGGGCGGATCGTGATGTCGTAGGAGGTCGGTGCGATCCCGCCGGGCAATTGCCCGACGGCGAAGGCCGGAGTCGCGGTTCCGAGCAACAAGGCGGCGGCGAGGGTAAGCTTCACGTGGTTACTCCGGTAACAAACGACACAATCGCGCCATAAGGCTTTCTCGCGCCGTGGCAAATCGAGGCCGCTGGACAGTCCTTTCGGTTGCGCTATGAAACGGACATGAGCACCCCGCCCCTTCTCTCCTCGCTGCGGCTCCCGGTCATCGGCTCGCCGCTCTTCATCATCTCGGGTCCCGATCTGGTGATCGCGCAGTGCAAGGCGGGGATCGTCGGATCCTTCCCCGCGCTCAACGCGCGGCCGCAGGCGATGCTCGACGAGTGGCTGCACCGCATCACCGAGGAACTGGCGGCGCACAATCGCGCTCATCCCGAGCGCCCGGCGGCACCCTTCGCGGTCAACCAGATCGTTCATCGCTCGAACGAGCGACTCGAGTCGGATCTGGCGACCTGCGCCAAATGGCAGGTGCCGATCGTCATCACGTCGCTCGGCGCGCGCGAGGATCTCAACACCGCGGTGCACGGCTGGGGCGGGATCACGCTGCACGACGTGATCGACGACCGCTTCGCGCGCAAGGCGATCGAGAAGGGCGCCGACGGGCTGATCGCGGTCGCGGCGGGCGCCGGCGGACATGCCGGCCGGCTGTCGCCGTTCGCGATCATCCAGGAAATCCGCCAGTGGTTCGACGGGCCGCTCGCGCTGTCGGGCTCGATCGCGACCGGCGACGCCGTGCTCGCCGCGCAGGCGATGGGCGCCGACTTCGCCTATATCGGCTCGCCCTTCATCGCCTCGACCGAAGCCAATGCCGAGGCCGCGTACAAACAGGGTATCGTCGAGGGCAAGGCATCCGACATCGTCTACTCCAACCTCTTCACCGGCGTACACGGCAACTATCTGCGCGCGTCGATCGTCGCGGCAGGGATGGACCCCGATCATCTGCCCGAGGGCGACCTCAAGACGATGGATTTCGGCACCGGCAACGGCGCCAAGCCCAAGGCATGGAAGGAGATCTGGGGCTCGGGCCAGGGGATCGGCGTGATCGACCGGGTCGAACCGGTCGCGGCGATGGTCGATCGCTTCGAGGCGCAATATCGCGCGGCGCGGCAGCGGCTCAAGCTCTGAGCGGCTTGGCGCCCCTCCGCCTCGGGGGTCGCCGCTGGGCCGAGCATTGCCAGTCCGCCCCCGTGCCCCCCAACTCGGTTCGATCCGAAGGGGGGGGCGGGCAAAGCGGCTGAGACCGCTTCTCGCTAGAATGCCATCGACAGGCGCTGCTGGAGCGAGCGCACCGGGCTTTCGAGATCGGGCCCATGCGCCGCACGCGCCGCGTCGAGCCTGGCGACGCGCCGGTGCAATTCCACGCTCGCCGCGATCAGCGCATGGGCCGATTGCGGCATCACCGCCAGCGCCGCCGCGTCGCTCGACGGCGCCGTTCCCAGCCGGCGCGACGGATCGAGCGCATCGCACGGCGCCATCTCCCCCGCCTCGACCGCGCGCTGCGTCAGCAGCCAGGCGATGACGTGCATCAAGCGGGTCGTCACCTTGAGCGATTCGCACGAAAAGGCGACACGCGCCATCGGGTCGAGCGCCTCGCGATCGGCGCGACCGCCCTCGTCGAAATAGCTGCGGGCCTCGTCCGCCAATACCATCGCATCAATATACAGTGTGTCGATCACGCGTCGCTGCATTCGAAAGTCGTGCCAATGTTCCCGCATGTCCGACCCTCCCATAATCCGGCGCGCGAGGGTAGCCGCTCGGGCGCGAATCGCCCACGGCGTGTCCCAAAGCGGAACGTCCGCCGCGCATTGCCGCATCACGCGATGATGTCGGGAATCAGCTGATCCTCGAGCATCGAAATCTCGTCGCGCAGCCGCAGTTTGCGCTTCTTGAAGCGCGCGAGCTGGAGCTGATCGGCGGAACCGCTGCCGATCAGCGCGCCGATCGCCGAATCGAGATCGCGATGTTCGACGCGTAACACTTCGAGGCGCTTTGCGATAAGGCTGTCGTCCATTCGGTCCCCGCTCGATTGCCGCCTCTTAGCAAATCGCGAACGCCTGGTCCGGATAAAATCGACCGGTCGCGCGATTCGGTGCGCGCGTCGCGGAGGCTGCGAATCGGGGGAGACAAAGCCGCGCGGTCATGGTGTACTTCCTACCCCAAGCAGCACATGACGGAGGTACGCATCCATGCAGACCGCGCATCACACGGCCCTGACGGCCAAGCATGCAATCCTCGATCGGCAGATCGCCACCGAAGCGCAGCGTCCGCTGCCCGATGCCACGACGCTGGCGGCGCTCAAGAAGCAGAAGCTCAAGATCAAGCAGGAATTGGCACAGATTTAGGATGACGCGACCCGGGCGCGGCGCGCCCGGGTCCGCTCTGCGGTCGCGGTCATCCCGTGCCTCGCCGCCCATCGTCGGCCGCGGCTAACACGCGCGCGATCGATGCGTTCAGCTCCGCGGACGGTGGAAGATCGGTTTGGTATAGGTCGGCGTCTGCGCACCCTGCCCCACCGGCTTGCGCGCCAGCAGCGGATCGATCTGCTGGTCGAACGCCACGCCGATCCGCCCGGCGGCCGACCAGGCGACTTGCCCCGCGACCCGGCCGATCCCGCGCACGTCGAATTCGACGGGCAGGCCCTGCGCGAGCCCGCCCGGCAGCTCGGCCATCAAGCCACCCGCCGACAGATTGCGGATCCGCACCGGCTGGACGTCGCTCGCGCCGACCACGCGGAAATCCGCCATCAGGAACAGGCTGTCGCGCGAGTCCTGACGATTGTGCGCGCCATCCTCATCGGGGGCGCTTTGGGGATCTTGCGAATATTGATCCATCGCCTGAATCTTACGGCCTCCGTTACGATCGTGATAGCCGCGCACTGGTATCAAACCGCTTAACGGATCGCGAAGATCACTCCTCGCGCGAGATCTTTTCGTGGCGCTCGTGGCGTTCCTGCGCCTCGACCGTCATCGTCGCGATCGGCCGCGCCTCGAGCCTGGCAAGCGAGATCGGCTCGCCGGTCACTTCGCAATAGCCATATTCGCCCTCGTCGATCCGTCGCATCGCGGCTTCGATCTTCGAGATCAGCTTTCGCTGGCGATCGCGCGTCCGCAGCTCGATCGACCAGTCGGTCTCGCTCGAGGCGCGATCGGTAAGATCGGCCTCGCGCAGCGTGTCGACCTGAAGCTGCGACAGCGTTCCCGCCGCCTCGCGCAGGATCGAGTCCTTCCACCCCTGTAGCTTGGCGCGGAAATACGCCTGCTGCCGCGAGTTCATGAATTCTTCGTCCGCGCTCGGCCGATAGCCGTCGTCGCCGCCAACCGGCGGCAATGCGAATTTGTCGGAGTCATCGTGTCGATTCAAGACCGTCGCCATCCCATCTTCTCCCACGACCGCGCGATGCCGAGTGCATTGCGGGTCCGCCCCCGGGTCAACTCACGTCGTGCGGGCCTATAGCCATGCCCTTGAAGCTCCACAAGCAATCCGATGCGATCTTCTTCCGTTCCGCTGCAATCGACCGTTCGGGCCGTCGGCGCGCGACCGCTGGAGCGATCCGTCACGTCCCTGTCCCAAGACGAAACGTTAACCCACAATCAACCTTTGCGAATGCGACAAAAACGTGGATTATGCTGCGCAAGGAAGGTAACGCGCTTGAACTTAACGGTTTGTTGGCCCTTACCTGCTAGCACGAAATGGCGAAAAGTACCGTAAAGCGCCATAGATCGTTGATTTTACGGTAAAGAGAGAGTGGCGATATGTCGGTGCGGATGGCCTTGGCGAAACTGTGTGCCTGCGCTTGCGGCGGCGCGATTGTCGGCGGCGGCGCCGTTCATGTTGCAGATTCGTCACGCGCGCGCGCCGCGTACGTCCACAAAACCAAGCGAGTCGTGCGCAAGACCGCGGTGGCTTCGGTGCGCCGCGTCCGCCGAGTCGTCACGACGACGCACACCGCCACGCCACCGCAGGTCGTGGTGGTGACGACGCAGGGCGCGCCGATCCCGCTGCCGCCCGCTTTCAACGGGTTCAGCGGTGGCGGCGGCGGCGCCGTCCCGGCGGTGATCGGCGGCGGTTTCGGCGGCGGCGGCTTTTTCGCGGGCGGGTTCTTCGGCGGTGGTGGCGGCGGTGGCGGCGGCAACATCTCGATCTCGTCGACCTCGACCGGCAGCAGCGGCACGACCGTCAACGTTTCGTCGGGCGGGTCCTCGACCAGCACGTCGACCGGCGGCTCGTCGACCTCGAGCGGCGAGGTCAGCAGCACGTCGTCGTCGGGCGGCAGCGGCGGGTCCTCGACCAGCACGGGCGGCGCGACGGTGTCGAGCACCTCGTCGTCGGGCGGGTCGAGCGGAAACGTCTCCTCGGCTTCGGGCGGGTCGAGCGGCGACGTGTCGTCCTCGACCTCGTCGAGCGGCAACGTTTCCTCGGCGTCGTCGAGCTCGACCTCCTCCTCGACGTCGTCGAGCGGCAACGTCTCCTCGGCGAGCTCGTCGAACGGATCGAGCACGAGCACGTCGTCGGCCAGTTCGAGCAGCTACGGCTCGAGCAGCCATGGCTGGAATTCGAGCAGCTGGGGCAGCAGCAGCTATGGCAGTTCGAGTTGCGGCGCAGGGTGCGGCCCGCACCACCCGGACGACCCGCCGGCGCCGGTTCCGGCGCCGCCGATGGTCCTGCTGTTCGGTGCGGCGGCGGCGGCCCTGGTCGCGCGCAAGCGCTTCAGCAAGCGGACCGCGATCGCCGCCTGAGCGGGGCTCCGGATGTGCAAGACGGGCTCCCGCGATCCTCGCCGGAGCCCGTTTTCGTTCAGGCGGCCTGAAGCACCTTTTCGATCTGGTCGATCGGATGGCTCGTCAGGTCCTTGTCGAGCTCGCCGCTCAGCCGGGCGCTGACTTCGCTGTGATAATGTTTGCGCAGTTCGCCGAGCGTCTGCGGCGGCGCGACCACGATCAGCGAGTCGAAGTCGTTGGCGAGCGCGCGACGCTTGAGCATGTCGGCGGTATCGACCGCGAAGCGATCCTTCTCCTGCTGGTGAAAATCGACCTCCTGCATCGAATTCTGCCCGCCGCCGACGCTCGACGACGATCGCCCGGCATGGTCGGTCTTCTGCTCGCCGTCGCTCGGGTTGATCTGCTCGACCGCGCGTTCGACGACGAGATTGGGATGCGTCGCATCGCCCTCGTTGCGCAGGAACAGCGACTTGCGGCCATCGGCGACGAGGACGACGGCATTGTGGGAAATCTGCATGGGCGTTCGCCTCTTATGATTGGTGGTATGCGAGAGAACGCCCCGCGCACCGCGCGGGTTGCGCGCGTGCGACGGGCTGGGCATAGCCTGCGACCATGCATGATATCCGCTCGATCCGCGAAAACCCCACCGCCTTCGATGCCGCGCTTGAGCGACGCGGGCTGTCGCCCGTTGCCGCCGAGCTGGTCGCGCTCGACGAGCGCCGTCGCGCGCTGATCACTGAGGCGCAGACGGGGCAAGCGCGGCGCAACGAAGCCTCGAAGGCGATCGGCGCGGCCAAGGCCAAGAAGGACGACGCGACGGCGGCCAGCCTGATGGCCGAGGTCGCCGCGCTGAAGGAGCGGATGCCCGCGGTCGAGGCAGAGGAGAAGGCGTTGGGCGAGCAGTTGCTTGGGCAGCTCGCCGCCATCCCCAATCTGCCGCTCGCCGACGTTCCCGAGGGCGAGGACGAAGCCGGGAACCAGCTTGAGGCGACGCACGGTACGCCCGGCGATTTCGCCTTCACCCCGCGCGAACATGACGTGTTCGGCCCCGCGCTCGGGCTCGATTTCGAGACCGGCGCGGCGATGTCGGGCGCGCGCTTCACACTGGTGCGCGGCGCGGCGGCGCGGCTGCACCGTGCGCTCGGGCAGTTCATGCTCGATACGCTGTCGAACGATCATGGCTATGAGATCGTCGTGCCGCCGTTGCTGGTGCGCGACGAGGCGGTGTTCGGCACCGGGCAGCTCCCCAAATTCGCCGAGGATCTGTTCAAGACCACCGACGGCCGCTGGCTGATCCCGACCGCCGAGGTGAGCCTCACCAACATCGTGCGCGAAAAGATCCTGAGCGAAAGCGAACTCCCGCTGCGCTTCACCGCGCTCACGCCGTGCTTCCGCTCCGAGGCGGGGTCGGCCGGGCGCGATACACGCGGGTTCATCCGCCAGCACCAGTTCGAGAAGGCCGAGATGGTCTCGATCGTCACGCCCGATGCGTCCGAAGCCGAGCATGAGCGGATGACGGCGTGCGCCGAAGGCATCCTCACCGCGCTCGGCCTGCCCTTCCGGCGGATGAAACTGTGCACCGGCGACATGGGCTTCACCGCCGCGCGGACCTATGATCTCGAAGTTTGGCTGCCCGGCCAGGGCCAGTATCGCGAGATTTCGAGCTGTTCGACCTGCACCGATTTCCAGGCGCGCCGGATGAACACGCGCTATCGCCCCGAAGGCGAGAAGGCGACACGCTTCGTCCATACGCTCAACGGCTCGGGGCTCGCGGTCGGGCGGACGCTCGTCGCGGTGCTGGAGAATTACCAGCAGGAAGACGGTGGAGTTGCCATTCCCGACGTCCTCAAGCCCTACCTCGCCGGGCTCGATCGGCTCGAACCCGCGCGCTGACTACCGCCACCCCGGACGTGATCCGGGGGCCATGCGTGCCGCTGGCTTGTGGAGCGAACGCTCGCAACGAGGCGCTCGCATGGATGCCGGACCAAGTCCGGCATGACGGCGCGGCGGCATCACGAAAGGCAGAAGATGCGCATCCTGCTCACCAACGACGACGGCTACCACGCCCCCGGCCTCAAGGTGCTCGAAGCGATCGCAGCGACGCTGTCGGACGACGTCTGGGTCGTCGCACCCGCCGAGGAGCAATCGGGCGCCGGCCATTCGCTGACGCTCACCCGCCCGATCCGCGTCCGCCAGCATGGCGAGAAGCGCTTCGCCGTCGCCGGCACGCCGACCGACGCGGTGATGATGGCGCTCGCCAAGATCATGGCGGATCACAAGCCCGATCTGATCCTGTCGGGCGTCAACCGCGGCGCCAACCTCGCCGAGGACGTAACCTATTCGGGCACCGTCTCGGCGGCGATGGAGGGCGCGCTCGCCGGGGTCCGCTCGATCGCGCTGAGCCAGGTCTATGAAAAGCGCGGGATGGGCGACGCCGTCCCGTTCGACAGCGCCGCCGCCTGGGGCGAGCGCGTGCTGCGCCCGTTGCTCGACGCCCCGCTCGCCCCGCGCACGCTCGTCAACATCAACTTCCCGGCCGTCGCCGCGAATGCGGTGAAAGGCGTGCGGATCGCGCAGCAGGGCCTGCGCGATTACGGCCGGCTGCAGATCGTCACCAATCGCGATCCGCGCGGCTATGAGTATCACTGGTTCGCGCTGGCGGGCACGGTCGAGACGCCGGCGCATGCGACCGATCTCGAGGCCGTGGCCGACGGGTATATCGCCGTCACCCCGCTGCATCTCGACCTGACACATCACGCATCGCTCGCTATGCTGGGTGGTCTATACGCCTAGGGGTGGGCAGGATCGGGGGATGAGCATGGGGCGTCGCAGCGAAATCGGCCTGGCGGCAACATTGCTGCTGACGACGCTGAGCGCCTGCATTCCCAATCCCGACCGGCCCGACAGCGGCTATCGCCCGGCTCGCGATCGCGACTATCCGCCGCCGCGCGACGCGCGTGGGAATCGGCGCGACGACGCCCCGCCGCAGCGCGACGAGCAGCCCGAGCGCTACGAGCCGCATCGCATCGACGAACGCGTCTCCGCCCTTCCCGCGCCGCTCCCGGCATGGCAGGCGCGCCCGGTCGCGGCCGACGCCGCGACGATCGATACGACGACCTATCTCGTCCGCCCCGGCGACACGCTGCGCGCGATCGCCGATCGCTCGGGCAGCGGGTCCGAGGCGATCGCACGCGCCAACCAGCTCCCGCCACCCTTTCTGGTTCGCGCCGGGCAGCGGCTGACGATCCCGGGTGGCCGCTATCATCTCGTCCGTGCCGGCCAGACCGGGATCGCGATCGCGCGCGCGTATGGCGTCGACTGGTCGCGGATCATCGCCGCCAACGATCTCACCGCGCCCTATACCTTGCGCGTCGGGATGCGCGTGCTGATCCCGGGCACCGCGGGCGGCAGTTCCGCGGCCGAGCGCGCGAAAGCGTTCACGCTCGATATCGATGACATCCTGACCGGCAGCGAGCCCGCGCTCGCCGCGAACCAGCGCCCGGTGCAACCCACCGCGTCGCCGCGCCGCGTGCTCGCGCCGACACAGGCGCTCGCCGAGCCGGCGCAGCTCACCAGCGGCTTCGCCTGGCCGGTCCATGGCCAGATCATCACGCGCTTCGGCCCCGGCGCGTCGGGCGAGAAGTTCAACGGCGTCAACATCGCCGTGCCGCTCGGCACGCCGATCCTCGCCTCGGCCGATGGCGTCGTCGCCTATGCCGGCAGCGGGGTGCCGACGCTCGGCGGACTGGTGATCGTCAAGCACGGGTCGAGCTGGACGACGGTCTATGCCAATGCCAGCCAGTTGCTGGTGCGACGCGGTCAGGCGGTCAAGCGCGGGCAGACGATCGCGCTGTCGGGCGATTCGGGGTCGGCGAGCCGGCCCGAAGTCCATTTCGAGATGCGCAAGGGGCGCACCCCGGTTGACCCGCAGCGGCAATTGCCGGGGATCTGAACCGAGCGGACGTGGGCTCGCGCCTGCGTCCTCGCACATTCCGGGGCGTGGGCTGGGCGCGACGGTCGGCGCCTCGGCGTCACGCGACGGGATGATCGACCAGATAGGATCGTAACCCGACGGCGACATCGCGCCGCACGCCTGCACGCTCGAGCGTCGCCGTCACGGTGCTGCCTTCTGGCCCGGCGAAGCGGCGAATCGCACCTTCGAACGAAAGATCGAGCACGGCATCGCCGGGGACGATCCCGGCGGCCTGGGCCGGGCTGCCATGCCCGACCGCCGCGACCACCGCGCCGGTCCCGCGACGATCGAACCAGATTCCCGACAGCGAATAGCGTTCGGGCGGCGCGACGAGCGCATTGCGCCGCACCAGCAGGTCCCCCGCCGCCGGATCGGTCGCCAGGTCGAGCAGGCGGAGCAGGCCCAGGCCGACGAGACCGTTGTCGAACATCGTCGCGCCATAATTGACCGGATGGACCGTTACCAACGGCTGATACAGGTCGATGCCCGCGATCCGCACCGGCCCCGCGCGATAGAGCCGGCTATCCTTGCCGGTCGGACAATCCGGGCGTCCGTCGAGCAGGCGGACCCGCTTCGCCGCGGCGGGCGACAGGATGAGCCGCGATGGCGCGCCGGTGTCATAACCGAGCTCGATCTCGGTCCCGTTGATCGAAACCGGCGCGAGCAACAGGTCGGATGCGCCCCGCAGGGCAGAGCGGCGGATCGCATGCCGCAACCGCGCATAGCCGGGCATGTCGGGCAACGCGCCGGGCCAGAGCAGCCAGCGCGATTCGCCGAACAGCAGCTGGCTCGCGCCATGGGTCAGGAACCCGGCCGAGAGCGATCCGCGCGCGCCCGCGCCGAAGGTGATCACGTCGGTGCCGACCAGCGAGGCATGCGGCTGGCGAAACACGCCCCCCACCGCCAGCTCGACATCATAGACCGGCACGCGACGCGCCTCGCGCGCGATCGTGAAGGTCATCGTCGCCTGCGACGCGAGATGCAGCTCGCGCGCCAGCGCCGCGTCGATCAATCCCGGCTGACCGCCGCTGTCGAGCACGAAAAGATACGGGCCATGGCCGTTGACCAGGACGCCGACCTCGATCCGCATCGGCCCGAGTGCGATCGGCAGCGCCACCGGACGATCTTCCGCCATGGCGACCCCCGGCGGCAGCGCCAGCATCGCGAGGCCACCGCTCAGCACGCCACGCCGCGACCAGCTCCCGCGACGCGGACGTTCGATGGGCATCGCCGAAATCTCCCGTACGTGCGTCTTCGCTTCCCCGCGGCCGGCGCTCCGCCCGCAAGGGATTTGCTCACCGTATCGGGTGCGCGGATGCTGCTCAAGCGGGGGATGGATCCTTTCGCCCCATAGAGCGACGCAGGGCTCGATTGCACTGGGGTGACGGCGCGACCGAGCATTGCTAAGTCGGGCCGCATCATGACCGAGCACACGTCCGACCTCCTCCGCCTCCTCTCGGACCGCGGCTACATCCACCAGACCACCGACGCGGCGGCGCTCGATGCGCTTGCGGCCAAGGAGATCGTGCCCGGCTATATCGGCTTCGATCCGACCGCGCCGTCGCTGCATGTCGGCAGCCTGGTGCAGATCATGCTGCTGCGCCGCCTCCAGCAGGCGGGGCACAAGCCGATCGTGCTGATGGGCGGCGGCACCGGCAAGATCGGCGATCCGAGCTTCAAGGACGAGGCGCGCAAGCTGCTCGACCATGACGGGATTGCGCACAACGTCGCCTCGATCCGCCGGATCTTCGAACGCTTCCTGACCTTCGCGCCTGAAGGGGAAGAAGGGGGCCCGTCGGATGCGATCATGCTCGACAATGCCGAATGGCTCGACAAGCTCGAATACATCCCGTTCCTGCGCGATGTCGGCCAGCATTTCTCGGTCAACCGGATGCTCGGCTTCGATTCGGTCAAGCTTCGGCTCGACCGCGAGCAATCGCTGTCGTTCCTCGAATTCAACTACATGATCCTGCAGGCCTATGACTTCCTCGAGCTGTCGCGTCGCGCCGGGTGCCGGCTGCAGATGGGCGGGTCGGATCAATGGGGCAATATCGTCAACGGGATCGAGCTGTCGCGCCGGATGGACGGCACCGAGGTGTTCGGCATCACCACCCCGCTGATCACGACGGCCGACGGCGGCAAGATGGGCAAGACCATGTCGGGCGCGGTGTGGCTCCACGAGGACCAGTTGCCGCATTACGATTACTGGCAATTCTGGCGCAACACCGACGACCGCGACGTCGGGCGCTTCCTGCGGCTGTTCACCGACCTGCCGCTCGACGAGATCGCGCGGCTCGAGGCGCTCGAGGGGGCGGAGATCAACGCCGCCAAGATCGTGCTCGCCAACGCCGCGACCAGCATGTGCCGCGGCGAAGCGGCGGCGATCGATTCGGCCGAAACCGCGCGGCGCACCTTCGAGGAGGGCGCCGCGGGCGGGTCGCTTCCGACGTTCGCGGTCGATGGCGATATCGGCATCGTCGACGCGCTGATCGGGCTCGGTTTCGCGACGTCGAAGGGCGAGGCGAAGCGGCTCATCAAGGGTGGCGGCGCGCGCGTGGGCGCCGACAAGGTCAGCGACGAAGCGATGATCGTCAGCGTCGGCAGCGAACCGGTGCGGATCGCGGCGGGCAAGAAGAACCACGGGCTGCTGGTTCGCGCCTAAGCATCGGGCGACACGGGTAATCCGCGGTTAACGCCGTTCGTTCCGCCCAGCTTCATACCCGAGCCCGTAGCGTCCAGGCTACCAAAGGGGGTTTGGTATGGGTAAGGCGTTGCAATTACTGCCAGTCGATAGCCGGGCGCTGGCCCGCGACGAAGTCCATTACCGCGCACGGGCATTCGGCCCCGACGCGCGGCAGCTCTCGCTGTTGATCGTCAATCTCTCCGCCGCGGGGCTGATGGCGCGCAGCGAGCTGAGCTATGCGGTCGGCGAGCGGCTCCATATCACGCTGCCGGTCGTCGGCGTGGTGATCGCCGAGATACGGTGGTCGCTCGGGGGGCGGATCGGATGCGAGCTCGATGCGCCGATCCCGCTGGCCGAATATTACGAACTGCTCGCGGCGCTGCTCAAGGCTAAGTAGCGCGCGACACGGTTAGCCCGACCGTAGCAGCGCCACCCCGGCGTCGCGTTCGAACAGATAGAGCGCGGTCCGCGCCGCCTGTCCGCGCGCGCCCTCGAGCCCGCCGTCGCGGTCGATCAGCAGCCGCGCGTCGTCGGTCGCGACCGGGAGCAGGCTCATCAGCATGTCGGGCGTCGCGAGGCGGAAGCCGGCCTCGCCCGATTGCCTGGTGCCGAGCAGCTCGCCCGCGCCGCGCAAGCGCAGATCCTCTTCGGCGATGCGGAAGCCGTCGGTCGTCTCGCGCATCAGCGCGAGCCGCGCGCGCGAGGTTTCGCTGAGCGACCCACCGCGGATCAGCAGGCAGTTCGACTTGCCCGACCCGCGCCCGACGCGCCCGCGGAGCTGGTGGAGCTGCGCGAGGCCGAAGCGGTCGGCATGTTCGATCACGATCAGCGTCGCATTGGGCACGTCGACGCCGACCTCGATGACGGTGGTGGCGACGAGCACGCCGAGTTGCCCGGCGGCGAACGCGCTCATCACGGCGTCCTTCTCGGCGGGCTTCATCCTGCCGTGGACCAGCCCGACGCGGTCGCCGAAGCGCGCGCGCAGCGTCTCGGCGCGCGCCTCGGCGGCGGCCATGTCGCTCTTCTCGCTTTCCTCGACCAGCGGGCAGACCCAATACGCTTGCCCCTCGTCCGACAGATGCCGGCCGAGCGCATCGACGACATCGGCGAGCCGGTCCTCGGAAATGACGCGGGTCTCGATCGGCTGGCGGCCGGGGGGCATCTCGTCGAGCTGGCTGACGTCCATCTCGCCATAATTGGCGAGCGTCAGCGTGCGCGGGATCGGCGTTGCGGTCATCGCCAGCAAATGCGGCGCGGCCTTGGCCTTGGCTTGGAGCATCATCCGCTGGGCGACGCCGAAGCGATGCTGCTCGTCGACCACGACGAGGCCGAGATCCTTGTAGCCGACCGCCTCCTGGAAGATCGCGTGCGTGCCGATCAATATGTCGATCGTGCCTGCAGCGAGCGCCATCAGCGTCGCCTCGCGCACCTTCCCCTTGTCGCGCCCGGTCAGCACCGCCACCTCGACCGGGAGCCCGGCGAGGGTGCGGCGCAGCGATTCGTAATGCTGCCGCGCGAGGATCTCGGTCGGCGCGAGCAACGCCGCCTGCGCGCCGGCCTCGACCGCGACGAGCATCGCCAGCGTCGCGACGAGCGTCTTGCCCGAGCCGACATCGCCCTGGAGCAGCCTCAACATCGGTTGCGGCTGGGCGAGGTCACCCTCGATCTCGCGCACGGTGCGCGCCTGCGCGCCAGTCAGGTCATACGGCAGCCGCAGCGCGTCGCGCAGCTTGCCCGTCCCCGCCAGCGCCCGTCCCCGCCGCGCGCGCGACGATTGGCGCACCAGCATCAGGGCAAGCTGGTTGGCGAAGATCTCGTCATACGCCAGCCGCTCGCGCGCGGTCGCGTCGGACGGATCGGCATGGATCCGCGCGAGCGCCTCGCGCCAGGCGGGCCATTGCTGCTTCGCGAGCAGCCCCGGCTCGATCCATTCAGGCAGAGCGGGCGCACGCTCGATCGCCTGCGCGGCGAGCTGGCCGAGCCGTTTCGAGGTCATCCCCTCCGACAGCGGATAGATCGCCTCGCGCTCGGGCGTGTCGCCGGCTTCCTCGAGCGGGAGGACATAGTCGGGATGGACCATCTGCAGGTCCTGCCCGTACATTTCGAGCTTGCCCGAAACGCGCCGCGGCTCGCCGACCGGCAGCAATTTCTTCGCCCAGCCGGAATTGCCGCCGAAATAGACGAGGCTGACGACATTGCCGAGCGCATCGGCCGCATGGACCCGCGTCGGCCCGCGCCCCGCGCTCGAGCGGTACGATTGCGCGGTCAGCGTGATCGCGATCACCCGCCCCGCATCGGCCATGTCGAGCTCCTCGCGCGCGAGGCGATCGACCCAGCCGGTCGGCAGATGGAAGGCGACGTCGACGACGCGTTCGAGCCCAAGCCGCTCGAGCGGCTTGGCGAGCGTCGGGCCCACGCCCTTCAGCGCCGTGACTTCGGCGAACAATGGATTGAGGATATCGGGTCGCATGACTATCTGGGTCCTCTACCCCCACCCGGCTTCCGCCGCCAGCGTTCCGCTGTCGGTCGGTGCCGGGCATTTGTGTTTGGACGAGCATGGACCGCGAAACCCGCCTCAAACGCCTGCGCTTCCGTGCCTGGCACCGCGGCACCAAGGAAGCCGATCTGCTGATCGGCGGCTTCTTCGATGCGCGCTCGGCGGGTTGGGACGATGCCGAGATCACGCTGGTCGAGGAACTGCTCGAGGAGCAGGACGTCGATATCATGGCGTGGGCGATCGGGACCGATACCTGCCCGGAGCGCTATCGCGGGTCGATCCTCGAGGCGTTGCAGACGCTCAATTACGTGCCGATCGCGGAGTAAGAACCTCCCTCTCCCCTCCGGGGAGAGGGTCGGGGAGAGGGGCCGGACCGCGAACCGCCCTTCGATGACAGCCCCTCTCCCGCGCTTCGCTTCGCTCGCTTGCCCTCTCCCCGGAGGGGAGAGGGAATTGGAATTCGATGCCCGACCTGAACACAATCCTCACCGCCAAGACCCCGCTCACGCTCGCCGGCGTGCCTACCGGGTTCGAGCCATGGCTGCTCGCCGACCTCGCGCGCGCCGCCAAATCGCGCGCGGTGTTCGTCGCACCCGACGAAGCCGCGATGCGCGCGATCGCCGCGACTGCGCAGACCTTCGCGCCCGAGCTCGAAATCCTCACCTTCCCGGCGTGGGACTGCCTCCCCTACGACCGCGCCTCGCCCACGCTCCGCGTGATGGCCGAGCGCATGGCGACGCTTCACCGGCTGCAGCAGCCTCCCAAGGGCCCGCAGCTGCTGCTCACCACGGTCAACGCGGTGGCGCAGCGCACGCTGACGCCGTTCCGCATCCGCCAGCTCGTCGCCAAGCTCGCGCCGAAGGAGCGGATCGGCCGCGACAAGCTTGCTGCGCAGTTGCAGGCGAACGGCTATGTCCGCGTCGAGACCGTGGCGGACTCGGGCGAATTCGCGGTGCGTGGCGGCTTGGTCGATCTGTTCCCGAGCGGCGAGGAGCATGCGCTGCGGCTCGATTTCTTCGGCGACGAGATCGAGAGCGTCCGCACCTTCGACCCCGCCGATCAGCGTACGACGGGTCGCGTCGACGGCTTCATCCTGCTTCCGGCCTCGGAAACGCTGATCGACGAGGACAGCATCAAGCGCTTCCGCGCCCGCTATCGCGAGCGCTTCGGCGCGACCGCGACGGGCGATCCGCTCTATCAGGCGATCTCGGAAGGACGGCGGCTCGCGGGGATGGAGCATTGGCTCCCGCTGTTCGAGGACAAGCTCACGACGCTGTTCGACCATCTCGGCGACGATGCGGTGATCCTGCGCGATGCTGGGTCTGTCGCGGCGGCCGAGCAGCGGTTCGAGGCGATCACCGATTACCACGCCAACCGGGTGAAGGCGCAGGTCAGCGATCCAGGGAGCTATCGCCCGCTGCCGGTCGATGCGTTGTACCTGACGGCGAAGGATTTCGCGGCGCGGCTGGACGAAGCGCCGGCGCACCGCATCACGGCGTTCCATGAGCCCGAAAGCGCGAGCGTGCTCGACTTCGGCGTCGATGGCCCGCGGGATTTCGGCGCGGAGCGGGCGAATGGTGCGAACGTGTATGAAGCGGTGGTGCACCATCTGCGCACGCTCGAGCGCGATGGGCGGAAAGCGGTGCTGGCGAGCTATTCGGCGGGTGCTCGCGAGCGGCTGGCGGGGTTGCTCAAGGACCACGGGGCCGACAACCTCAAGCTGGTCGATACCTGGCAGGAGGCGCTTGGCGCATCCTCTCCCCTCCCTGGAAGGGAGGGGTTGGGGGTGGGTCGCTCTGCAACGGGCACCGCTTCTCCTACGGGCCGACCCACCCCCAGCCCCTCCCTTTCAGGGAGGGGAGGAATTGGGGCGACGGTCGCGCTCATTATCCTGCCGCTCGACCATGGCTTCTCAAGTCCCCAAGTCGCGCTGCTCACCGAGCAGGACATGCTCGGCGACCGCCTCGTCCGCCGCGCCAAGCGCAAGAAATCGGCCGACGCCTTCCTCGCCGAGCTGGCGATGCTCACGCCGGGCGATCTCGTCGTCCATGCCGACCACGGTATCGGCCGCTACGAGGGCCTGACCTCGATCCCCGTCGGCCAGGCGCCGCACGACTGCGTCGCGCTGACCTACGCCGGCGGCGACAAGCTGTTCGTCCCCGTCGAGAATCTCGAAGTCCTCAGCCGCTACGGTTCGGACAGCGAGGGTGCGAGCCTCGACCGTCTCGGCGGCGAAGCATGGCAGCGCCGCAAGTCGAAGATGAAGGAGCGGATCCGCGAAATCGCGGGCGAACTCATCGCCACCGCCGCCGAGCGCGCACTGCGCCCCGCCGAGACGATCGACCGCGACAGCGGCTATGCCGCCTTCGTCGACCGCTTCCCGTACGAGGAAACCGACGACCAGGACCGCGCGATCGAGGACGTGATGGGCGATCTGCTCAAGGGCACGCCGATGGACCGCTTGGTGGTCGGCGATGTCGGCTTCGGCAAGACCGAGGTCGCTTTGCGTGGTGCGTTCGCCGCGGCGATGGCCGGGCTGCAGGTCGCGGTGGTCTGCCCGACCACCCTGCTCGCCCGCCAGCATTTCAACAATTTCACCGCGCGCTTCGAGGGCTTTCCGCTCAACGTCGGCCGACTGTCGCGGCTCGTCCCCGGCGCCGAGGCCAAGGCGACCAAGGCGGGCCTCGCCGACGGCACGATCGACGTCGTCGTCGGCACGCACGCGATCCTCGCCAAGGGAATCGACTTCAAGCGGCTCGGCCTCGTCATCGTCGACGAGGAACAGCGTTTCGGCGTGACGCACAAGGAGCGGCTGAAGGGCCTCAAGACCGACGTCCACGTCCTCACCCTCACCGCCACGCCGATCCCGCGCACGCTGCAGATGGCGATGTCGGGCATCCGCGAGCTGTCGGTGATCCAGACCCCGCCGGTCGATCGCCTCGCGGTGCGCACCTACATCATGCCGTGGGATCCGGTCGTGCTGCGCGAGGCGCTGCTCCGCGAACATTATCGCGGTGGGCAGAGCTTCTTCGTCACGCCGCGCATCGCCGATCTGCCCGAGATCGAGGCGTTCATGCGCGAGTCCGTCCCCGAGGTGCGCTACGTCGTCGCGCACGGCCAGATGGCGCCGAGCGAGGTCGAGGAACGGATGTCGGCCTTCTACGACAAGAAGTTCGAAGTGCTGATCTCGACCACGATCGTCGAGAGCGGGCTCGACATCCCGAGCGCCAACACGATGATCATCCACCGCGCGGACCGCTTCGGCCTCGCCCAGCTCTATCAGCTGCGCGGCCGCGTCGGGCGCGCCAAGACGCGTGCCTATGCCTATCTCACCACGCCCGAGAACCGCACGCTCAGCCAGACCGCCGAGAAGCGGCTCAAGGTGCTGAGCGATCTCGATACGCTCGGTGCGGGCTTCCAGCTCGCCAGCCACGATCTCGACCAGCGCGGCGCGGGCAATCTGCTCGGCGACGAGCAATCGGGGCACATCAAGGAAGTCGGCTTCGAACTCTACCAGTCGATGCTGGAGGAAGCGATCATGGACGCCAAGGCCGGTGGCCAGCGGCTGCGCCCGAAGGACTTCTCGCCGCAGATCACGGTCGATGCGCCGATCCTCATTCCGGAAGAGTATGTCCCCGATCTCGACTTGCGCATGGGCCTGTACCGCCGCCTCAACGATCTCGAGGACCAGAACCAGGTCGAGGCGTTCGCCGCCGAGCTGATCGACCGCTTCGGCAAGCTCCCTGCGCCGACCGAGAACCTCATCCGCATCATCGAGATCAAGCTGAACGCGAAGAAGGCCTGCGTCGCCAAGATGGACGTCGGCCCCAAGGGCGCGCTCGTCAGCTTCTTCAACGACAAACCGCCGAACGTCGAGGGCCTGCTCGCCTGGGTCGCCAAGCTCGACGGCGTGGCGCGGTTGCGGCCCGACAGCAAGCTGGTGGTGACGCGCACCTGGGGCGACCCCAAGGCGCGGCTGCACGGCGCGCTGCAGCTTTCGAAGGGGCTGGCGAAGGCGGCGGGGTAGCGCGGCTTCGCCGTCTCCAGCCAACGCCGCCTCGCGCGCCGGTCATCGATTTGAGAACACGCCCCCGTCACCCCAGCGCAAGCTGGGGTCTCGTGGTTCTAGGGTGCCGCGTCAGCCGCTTGACACCCCAGCTTTCACTTGGGTGACGGGACGGGGCGCGCATTGCTCCGTGAAGGATCGAGCGGCCGGGCGGTTCATCACGAACTATGGTCGGCGATGATCCGCCAACCGCCGCTCGGCTGATGGTGGAACACAAGCGACGTTATCCCCGACTGCACCTTCCCGTTTGCCGCTCGCAAGGCGTAGCGACCGATATAAAGGGCGTGGTCGGGGTCGAGCAGCCGGAAGTCGAGCGTGGCAAAAGTCAGTACGCCACGCTTGCCGGCGTCGGCGAAATTGTATCTCGTGCGATACCGCTCGATCATCGCCGCCTTGCCGCGGATCACCCCGGTTTTGGTCACGAAGCTCGTGTCGGGCGCGTCCGAATAGATCGCCATGAAGCGCGTCAGATCTCCGTTGTTCCACGCAACCGCACTGTTGTCCATCGCGCCTTCCACGCCGGCTTTGGCAATGTTCGCCCAAGGCTCAGGGGGTGGCGGATCCGATTGCGCGCGCGCTGTGACCGGGCTGGCGACGCACAACACAAGAGCCAACATCTTCCACATAATGGCCTCTCCTCAACTCGCGACCAACGCCACCAGCGCCTCGACCAAGATCGGTTCGGCGCACAGAAACCCCTGATAGATCTGGCACCCCTCGGCCGCCAGCGCCTGCAACTGCGCGTCGGTCTCGACCCCCTCGGCGATCACCGTCAGCCCGAGCGAGCGCGCCATGTCGATCACGCCGCGCACCACGATCCGGTCGCGCGCCGAGCCGGTAATGTCCTGTGCCAGCTTCTTGTCGATCTTGAGATAATCGAGCGGCAGCGCCTTTAGGTACGCCAGCGACGAATAGCCCGTCCCGAAATCATCGATCGCGATCCGGCACCCTGCCCCGCGCAAAACCGACAGCAACGTCGAGGCGATGCCGAGATCCTCGATCAGTCCGCTCTCGGTAATCTCGAGCGTGAGTCGCGATCGCGGAAAGCCGCTCGCATCGACCCGGTCGAGGAACAGATCAGCAAAGCCCGGCCGCGCGATGTCGGCCGCGGTCAGGTTGAGCGACAAGCGCAGCCGCGACAGCGCCTCGGGCCATGCCGCCGCCTGCGCGAGCACGATCTTCTGGATATGGTCCGACAGTCCGATCTCGAGGTCGGCGCGCGCCGCCGCGGCGAACAGCGTCTCGGCGCCGATCGTCCCGAGCACGCCATGCTCCCACCGCGCGAGCGCCTCGACTCCGACGATCGTACCGGTCGAGACCGAAACCTGCGGCTGATACAGCACGCCGATCTCGCCGCGTTCGAGCGCATGGTTCAATTCGACCGCAAGCCGGTCGATCGGCGCTTCGCCGCCCGCGGCATCGGCGACGCGCATCGTCGCGGTATCCGATTCGCGCGCATCGGCGAGCGCTTCGCTGACGCGGCGCAGCAGGCTGGCCGCGCTATCCTCGGGCACCGCCGCGGCGAGCCCGATGCGACACCCGAGCACCGCAATCGAATCGCCCGTCACGAACGGACGTGCCAGATCGCTGGCGATCCGTTCGACCGCCAGGTCGATCCGCGGGCGAATGCTGCGCGCGGCAACGAGGAAGGTCGATCCGCTCAGCCGCACGATCAGCGCGTCGCGCCCGAGCATCTCGCGCACCACGTCCTCGATCCGCTTCTGCGCACTGCCGAGCAACGCGTCGCCCGTCGCGCGACCATAAGCGGTGTTGACCATGTCGAAGCGATTGAGCGCGATCAGCAACGCGTGCAGCGGCGCCCCCGCCTCGTCCGCCAGCCGCCGTGTCAGCCAGCGTCGCGCGCTGCCGGCGTCGCGCGCGCCGGCGAGCGACTCACGCAGCTCGGCGGCGGGCTCGGGCGCGCTGCCGAGCGGCTCGACCACCGCGTCGATCCGCCCGCCTTCATCGTCGAGCTGGAGATGCTGCACGACGCGCCCCACCGTGGTCAGGTCCGAATCATGCGCGAATGCCGTCGCCGGCCGCGCAGCGGAGATGCGGCGCAACGCCGCCGCCGCTGCCGAACGATCGGCGCGGTCGAGCCGCCGCAGCATCGCGCGGACGCTCGGCTCGTCCTCGATCGCGAGCAACGCCGCCAGCCCCGGGGTCAGCACCAGCGTCCGGCTGATCAGATCATAGCGCCAGCCGAGCGGCGCGAAGACCGGCCCTGCCGCCCATTCGCGCGCCATCCGCTCGGCATGCCGCGCGGCGAAGCGCACCGCCTGGAGGAATTCGCCCTCGTTGAACGGGCTCGCGAGGAAATGCGTCGCCCCGGCGTCGTACAGCGTGGCAATCGTCGCGGTTTCACCGCGCGACACCAAGGCGAGCAACGCCCCGCCATTCGCCTCGACCGCGCCGCTGATCGTCCGCGCCGCCGCGACCCCGTCGCTGGGCGCGCCGCGCGCATCGATCACCGCCACTGCGGCGCCGCTCGACAGGAAGCGCCGCTCGGCCCCGCCCGCCCGGCGCGCCGCCACCACTTGCCACCCGGCCCCCGCCGCCAAGGATGCCAGTTCGTCGCGCTGCCGGAACGACAGGATGAACAAGGGGGCCTTTTGCGGAACGGTCATGCAACGACCCTAATGCGGCCCCTTCCGTTAAAGAAGAGGGTGTTGACGCCACAATCCCTTGTGACGTCCGGCGCGAAGCCCTAGCTCAAGCCGAGATGACGCGCGCACCCGCCCTTGCCGACCGTTCCGATTGCAAGGCTGGCGCTCCGCGCGCCATGTCGCGGACCATGGCGACACGGGTGCGCCGTAGCGACGGGATCGCGGTATGACGACGACCGCCAACATGGCCGGGGTGCGCCGCGCATTGGTCGCCTCGCCGACCCATGTGGCGCAGGAAGCCGCGGCGCTGCTCGCCGACGCGCATGAGTGGGTCCCGGTCGAGGATGCCGAGCTGATCGTCGCGCTCGGCGGCGACGGGTTCATGCTGCAGACGCTCCACGCGATGCTCGAGCGGCGCAAGCCCGTGGTCCCGGTGTTCGGCATGAACCTCGGCACGGTCGGTTTCCTGATGAACGAGTGGCGCCAGCACGGGCTCGACGCGCGGCTCGAGCGGGTCAAGCCGTTCAAGGTCGTTCCGCTCGCGATGACCGCGACGACGATGGGCGGCGAGAGCTTCGCGCTGCCGGCGATCAACGAGGTCTCGCTGCTGCGCGAGACGCGCCAGACCGCCAAGCTCGAAGTCACCGTCAACGACCGTATCGTGCTGCCCGAACTGGCGTGCGACGGCATCCTGGTCGCCACGCCGGCCGGGTCGACCGCGTATAATCTGTCGGCGCAGGGGCCGATCCTGCCGCTCGGCTCGAACATGCTGGCGCTGACCCCGATCAGCCCGTTCCGCCCGCGGCGCTGGCGCGGCGCGATCTTGCCCGACAAGGCGCGGATCACGCTGCGCGTGCTCGAGCCGGCGAAGCGCCCGGTGAGCGCGGTCGCCGATCAACGCGAGATCCGTGATGTCGCCTGTGTCGAGATCGCGATCGACCGCACGCGCGAGCTGACATTGCTGTTCGACCCCGAGCACGCGCTCGACGATCGCATCACGATGGAACAGTTTGCGGCTTGATGTCGCAGGGGTCGGCGCTGATGCAGCGCTAGACGACGATACTGCGGAAAATGGCTCCCCGAGTTGGTGTTGGAACGCATCGCTTACCCCTTGTCTTTACGCGTTGTTTTGTTGGTGGCGTGAGGGCGGTGCCCCCGCCGGTGACCCCAATCGGGCCACAAAATCAGTTCGGAATTTCGACTTCCGGCCGACTTTTTTTCCAGGCCTGGATGTCGCTTTCGAACCAGCCGGTCCGATTCGCGCTCAAGATGACCTTCCGCGGGAAATTGCCTGCACGGTGGAGACGATTGATCGTGGCCTTGCTAAGCCCGATCTCGGCGGCGACTTCTTTCACAGCCAGGATGCGGCCCGAGTGCTCGCTCATGAGGATACTCCCCAGTTGCGTGGCACGGCGACGGCGCGGCGAAGTAACGCTTCGATCGCTTGATCCAACGTATCGTCGGTCATCACGAAATCAGCATCCTTGCCCTCGGCCTCCAGCTCGGGATGGCGCACGAGAAGCGTGATCTTCGGGTTACCTTTGAAGTGCATAGCGATCTGGGTCAGCAGACCTCCGATCGAATCTCTGACTTGATGGAGATCAGCCATTGTTGACCTCCGTCCGCGAGAGGTCAGCGGCGGCAGCTTTCGCGCGGGTCAGATCGGCAGAAGCATGCGGCCCCCAATCCTCGCCATGCGCAAACCAGAAGCCGACGAGCTTGTGAAGCATGAACGCCTGCTCGTCTTCGGCGCGCTTTCGGAGCGTCATGCCCTCGGCGCCGCTGAACTCGCCAACCTTCTGGAAAAGGTGAGCGGGCGCAGCAAGCTGGAAGCACATCATGCCAAGGATATACCGAAGCGCAGGCGTGAGCAGCAGCGGCGGCCATTGGCGTATATGTGGAGGCCGATCGGTGCCGTCGCTTTCAATGCAGATGAACGGATCACCCTTACAGCCGCAAGAACACTCATCCATGGCGGCGAGTGCGGCGGCCTTCACGCGCTCGTTGTGCTTGCGACCGACCGACATCGAGCGGCCGTCGGACATTTGCAGAACCTGTGGACCATGGTCGACGTAAGGCTCGCCATCCGGCGTTACTGTCAGATAGTCGATGAACGCGTTTGGGTTCGCTGCCATGAATTCGCGAAGCACCTTGGCGGTATCGATGATCTTGAACGGCCCCTTGCGATCAGGGACCATGCCGGGCTCGCGGATGATCAGCCAGAAGCGCTCGACCTCATCCCCGGCGTCGGGGCGGGCGGTGTGGGCAAGGCGGTGTGCGGCAAGCAAGTGCAAGAGCGAATAGTCATCGGCTAAACCATGACGCACAGAATGCACCCAATCGCCTGGCTCTTCAGACGACCCATCGGGATTTAGATGGTCTGCCAATCGATCGCGATCGGCCTGTATTACCTGCATCACATTTGCGCGCATCGGTGCGGCTTCGGTTTCTTGGGTGTCGCCCATTACTGCCACTCCATCAGTGCTGGATTGAGCCGGATCTGCTTGCCCTGCAGTTCGATCATGCCGCGGCTCCGCAACCGGCTGAGGTACGTGGAGAAAGTCCCCGCGCTTGCTGTGAGGCTGGACTCGGCGGCCAGCTCGTCACGCGTCATCAGCCGCGGCCAACGAGCCAGCAGCACTTCGGCAAGCCGCCCGGTCGAAGGCTGCTTCGCAGCCCACCGACGGACAAGATCAGGCCCAATGCACAGCGCCAATGCGTCCCAGTGCCGAGTTGCGAGATCGCCTGCTGGGGTAATGCCCCAACGCCCAGCACGTTCTTCGACCAAGCCCGCCGCGCGCAGGGAAGCTCGGTAGGTCGACCAAGTCCCGCCTTTGCGCGCGAACCCGGCAAGGAACGCCCATTGCTCCTCGGTGACAGATGGCGCGCCACGGTCGGTGATTGAGGCTAGGACCTGCAGCGCAGCAGCCCCCCGGATCGCGGGACGCGAACTTACCGTCTCTCCGGCTGTCACGTCTGTTACCGCCGACGTTCGCAGCGACCCTATTACCCGGGGTGCATCGGGGCCCGTCCGTGGACATTTAGTACGACCGTCTTGGACGGAGCCGAGGTCATCCAGTCGGCTCGGAGCCGCCCCTTCGGACGGCAAGGTCTCGGCATGCATATTTGCATCACCAGAATGCCTATTGGCGGGCGCGATCGCGGTCTCGATCGCCGCGACCCGCGAGACGAGCGCATCCCACGCGCCGGGCTCACGCACGTCGGCGGCAGCGACGGGGTCGGATGCAGGGCGGGTCGCGGCTAGCGCTTCGGCCAGCGCGACGAAATCAACGTCGGCAAGCGCCTTTGGCTCGCTGGCCTCCTGCCCGGGCACTGGTGCGGCTGAGCTGTCGAAGGTCGCCAGCGCGGGTGATAGGCCGCGCTCGAGCACGGCCTCGACCGGGCTGTAGATCCAGCGCTCGCCGCGGCCCAGCCCCGCGAGCGATCCCATCACGTCCTTGCGCACGTTCGCCGCCGCATGGCTCTTGAGATAGCGATCGATCGGCGCTTGATCCTGCGGCGCGATCAGCCGGTGGATGACCATCGTCTGGGCGAGCGCGAGCACTGACTTGGCGATATCGGCCGGCCGTTGTGTGATGATCGTGAGCACGAAACCGCGGATGCGGCCGCGTTTTGCGATCCACGCGAGCGCGCGCTTGAGCTTGAACGCATCGCTATCCGGGACGAGCTCCGGCGCGATCTCGTCGGCCTCATCGATGACGAGGTGGAGGTTGCCGATAGGCTTGGTCCGCAAGCGGCTGATGAACGCGAGGGCAAACTCCCGCTGCTCTTCTTCGTCAAACTCGCTCAGGTCGATGATCGCCGGGACGCGCTGCTCTATGAGCAGCTCGGCTAGGCGAAAACCATCGTCCGCCTCGAGCGGCGCGTTACCGTGGAGCCCGCCGAACACCGCGATATGGAGACCGGGACCATCGCCGGCGGCGTTGGATCGCATGCCCCACCACGCTCCGGTCGGATCAATCACGATGACCTGGCGACCATCGGCGAGCAGCTGCTCGACATAGCCTTTGCCGGTCACCGTCTTGCCGGCGCCGGTCGTGCCCACAATGGCGACGTGCGTCTCGAGGTAGGATGAAACGCTCATAGCCCTGCCCCGATCTGCGACCTGATAGCCTGCAGATCGGCGATCAGGTCGCCCAAGCCTCGAAGTGTCAGGAAGACCGCGGCCGAATCTCGATCGAGTTCACCGTCCGGGGACCCACCGCGGAATTCGATCAGCAATCCCCCGCGTTCCGGAACGGGCGCCCACTGAAGCGTCAGGCCGAGGTGCAAATAGGCCCACATATGCGCGTCGTGCGCCCCGGGAACTGGGAGCAACACATGGCCGTGATCGTTGACGAGCACCGGATCTGTGATCGGGGGCGGTGCATGCTGCCCGTTGATACGATCCGACAGCGCGCGAAGGGCGGCCATCCGCTCCGCGGTAAATCCGAACGCGGTCATGCCGCCACCGCCTGGGTCGCATAGCGCTTCCGGATGAGGTCGCGCAGCGCGATGATCTTGCTCTGTCCGCCTGGTTGGAATTTGATCTGGGCCCACTCCGACCATTGTTGGGTTGTGCCGGTCAGCAGCGTCCGAAACAGACGATCAGGATCGACTGCAGGCCGCTCGTGCGCCAGCAACGCCATAATCGCGCCCAACATCGCAGCCGGCGCGACCAGAACCTCATCCGGGAACGCTTCGCCGAAGAGCGTCAGCGCCTCGCCGAGCGCGTTCTCACCGTGCTTGGTCAGCATCGTGCGAAGCGACGAAACGATCAGAAGCTCGCCAGGGGCGACATGCGCTGACTGCTCATGCCGAGCGATCTTCAGGCCTGCTGCGTCGACCAGGCGCTCGATCGCGATCGCGTCGATGTCGCCGGCGCCGAGCGCCGCGCGGAAGTCATCGATCCTGCTCATGCGTTTGCGTCCGCGGTTCGACGCGATGAAGATGCGTGCTTCCTCTGCCGGTCCGGCGCAGCGCTTCAGCACGCACGGCAGCTGAGGAATATCGCCGCGCTGTTGCGCCGCGGCGCGGCGATGCTGGCCATCGATGACGAACAGGCGATCGTCGGGCCGGCGCGAGACCTTGAGCACGTCAAACACGTCCCAATCCCACTCGGACGCGATCATGCGGATGAGCTTTTTCGAAGCCTCCGTCTCGATCGAACGCTGGTAGGAATCGTCGATCTCGAGCTCGGTGATCGGCACCCATTCGATGGACGGTTGCCGACCTCTGGGCGAGCCGTACCCCCCCCCCCGGTTTCTGAGCCGCGCTCATTGCAGCACCTGTTCGCGGCGAGCATCGGCACGTGCGAGGGTCATGAGACGTCCGCGGACGCTGTTCTGACGGCGCCCGAGCTGGCGGGCGATCTGCGAATGAGTGGCGCCCGTTGCCTCTAGCGCGAGCAACCTCTCATCTTCTTCGGGCGTGAACGGAATAACCGGATGCCCGTTGCGCACGATCGGCTTGGGCGTGAAGTTCCGCCCCCGGCGCTTCGGCGGCAGGTCTGCGCCCACACGAAGGCATTGCCAGCCAAGCGCGGACTCGCTGATGATCGTACCCCGGGCCGCGAAATAGTTCGCGATCCGCCGCAGGCTCCAACCCTTCTCGCGGAGCTCCGCCATTACGACGATCTGTTGTTCGGAAAGCTTGCGCCCGTGAGCGTGCACGCCTTTGCTCGGTGCAAGATGAGCGGTTACGGCGTTCATTCCGTCACCTCGGAAATCGTGCGTGCCGCTGCCGCGTCCATAGCAGCGTCAAATTCGTCGCGCGCCGCATAGGTCGCGTCGACGTCGGCTGTGTCGAAGTTCGCAAGCAGACCGAGCCAGGTGTCGACGTAGCTCTCGCTCTCTTCGCCGATCACCGAATAGGCGCCCACGTCGTCCCGCGCCCATGGCTCGCCGTCGATCACCACCACTGCCGGCGGGTCCATCGCCTCGAGCATCGCCGCACGCGCCTCGAGCGCCGCTGCGTTTTCGGAGGCGGCCTCCTCCGCCGCGATCGCCGCGGCTGCGCGCGCGAGCTCGGCTGCCGCATGCTCGTCGGCGGCTTCCTGCAGGTGCTCTTCCATCTGCGCCTCGGTGACGTAGATCTGCACCGCGACGAGCTTGCCGTTCTCGGGCATCGCAGGATGCCCCTCCGGCGTCTTCTCGATCGCGTTGACGCTCCAGCCAGCGCGCGGCCAATAGGCCCGCCCCTCGAATGGCGTACCCGCGAACAGCCCTACCGCCTTGCGGAATGCGAGAAGCCGGATTTCCTGCTCGCGGCGCGCGGCGGCGTAATCCTCGGGCGACATCGCCGGCGCTGGCGTCGGTGCTGCGACGGTTGGCTGGACGGCCTCCTTCTGATCCTTGGGGACGAAGAAGCCCTTGGCATATGCGACCAGCTCGCCCTTGGCATCGATGCCGACGAGCAGATGGACGGGTATGCGATTGTTGCGCGCGGTCTTCCACATGCGCGCCGCCGCGCCGCCGTCATACTGATGCGCAACCCAGGCGAGGCCGGGGGGCGCCTTCGGATCGAGCCCGTAGGTCGGGTAGATCAGATCCGGCAGCTTAACGAAGCCGACGACGGTCTCGCATTCGAACGCGGCCGCCATTTCAGCCAGGCGGCCGACCATCTGGAAGTCGATATGCTCGTGCGCGAGCGTCTCGAGCGCGGCGGTGTCGACCAAGGTGCGCTCGGTGCCCTGCTCGGCGAATAGGTCGTCCTCGTAGCGGCCGCCGCGGCGCTCGTACGCTTCGGCGCCGACGAACAGATAGAGCGCGTGCGACGACTTGATCGTTTTCGCGCGGAGGTCCCAGCGGATCCGCTCGGGGTCATGGGGGCGGTACGGTGTCTTCGACTGCCGCTTGAACACCTCTGCCTGAGCGACCGTATCCTGCGTCGTCGCATAGGCCATCGCCGCGTCGAGCGTGATCGCGCGTTCGGCGAGTGCATCGATGATCGCCGGCGCGAGCTCGGCCAGGCGCAGTCGCTGCCGCACGACGCGCTCGCTATAGCCGAATCGCTTGGCGAGTTCGGTCGGCGAGGTGTTGCCGCGGTCCATCAGCGCCTTGAAGCCGAAGCACTCGTCGACGGGCGACATGGTGCGGTGACCGAGGTTCTCGGAAAGCGACAGCTCGATCGCATCGTCCTGGTCGCGGATCAGGACGGGGACCGGAAAGTCGTCGCCGATCGCGCCGCGGAGCACGAGTTCCTGCAGCGCCTGCAGGCGACGCCCGCCGCCGACGATATAGACCTTGGCCTGGTCCTCCGGCCAATCGCTCATGTAGCCGATCAGCGAGGTCAGCAGTCCATGCGCGGCGATGTCGTCGGCGAGCGCCTGGACGTCCTCATCCATGCGCTTGTGGCGCACGTTCTCTGGCGCGCGGCGCAGGCGGCCGAGCACGATGGGCTGCGGCGCGGACGGGACGATGCTGCCTGCGATCGCCGCGACGATCGTCTCGGGCGCGACGATCTCTGCAGCGGCGGGCTTCGCCGCGCGGCGCGCGCGGGGCTTTGCAAAAACGGACATTTCATTCATGGGGCGGGTGTCTCCGGTGCCAGTGTCTTGGTGCCGCGAGCCTCTTTCCGACCTGGGCGGCTACGGGTGCTCACGCCGGCAGCGGGAACTGCCGGCGCGTCGGAATGCAGGTGGCGGGCTGGCAGCGATGCCGGCCCGCCCAATGGGCTGGAGATGGCGTCCTCGATGTCGATCTGGCGCGCGTCGTGCGCCTTCACCCCGTACCGAACGGACAGTGCGACATCGCACCAGGTGACGTGACCGGTCGCGTCGTGATGACGCGCGGCGGTGCCTTGGGCAGATCCGCCGCGCCAATGCGCATCGCTGCCGTGGCAGACGAAGCAGCCAGCGATCACGTCGCGGCTGGTCGCGGTCGCGCGGGTGGCGGCGCGGATCATGGCCGCGGTCGCCCAATCGGCTCAATGCCATAGTAGACCTCGGCGCAATGACGTCCCCGCTCGCGCTTCGCGCGAACACGATCCACGCCAGCCGCCGAGCGAGGGTCTGTCGCGACCGGGCGCGTCAGCATGGGGTGAATACCGCGCCGTCGCATCAGGCCGCCCCGCATGAGATTTCACCGCGGGCCGCGGCGCGCGCGGCGCGGAGGCGGTCCCAAGCCTCGCGGTGCGTCGGGCACAAATCCTTGCCGTCGGCCGGTTTGCATGTGCAGCGGTCGCAGATCGGGGTGTCGCATGTGCCGCTCTTTTTGGCGGGCACCTTCCAATCGCAAAGCAGCGTGGCCGGTCGACCACACGCGCAGCGTTCGCGCTTTCGCGATGAGCAGATGATCGCTCGGGTGCCGCCTGGAAGGGTGACATGGTCGCACGTCATGCCGGCATCGCATCATGCTGGTCGCCACGAAGCAGCCGGCCCGCTTTGCGCTTGCCGATCTCCATCATGGTCATCGCGGACGTGCCGGAATGAAATGCTCCGAACTCGTACATCGAGCGACCGTCGAAGCGAGAGCCATCCCGGTGCAGGACGCACTGACTTACCTTGCAGTGGCGTCTTCCCTCAGGATCGCGAGCGGGCGCAGGCGCGTAGCACGCGTCGATGACGTCTTCCGCGATATCTGAAACCGGCGCCCAGTCTCCCCACTGCTTGAACAGGAACGGCACGCCGGCGCGTTTGCAATCATCGCGTAGCGCGATCGCCCAGTCCGGATGCATCGGTCGCGCGCCGGGCCCGCTCTCGCCGCCGACGATGACCCAATCGAGCGGCGACATCGGCGGGCCATCGCCGCCATAGTTGAAGCCGTCGTCACCGATAAAATATTGCTCGCCGGTCAGCGCGTTGAAGAGCCATTCGATGCCATGCTCGTCGGCGCCGCCGTTCAGCGGGATATCGGTCAGCGTGATACCCTCAAGCAGAGGTTCGCCGCTGGTGAAGCGGATCGCTGCGGGCGTCTGCGCTAGATCGAGCACCCGCTCGCGACGCGCTTGGTCTTCGACTGAAACGCCTGCCCATACGTTCGGAAGCGGCCAACCAGGCCATGCCGAAGAACCACGGGCCAGCAAGGTATCCATCGCGTCGAGGACCCGAGCTTGGGTGGATCTTGCCGCACAATATTCCCTCATTCGCGCCGAGCGTTTCGTCAGGATCTGGTGCGAGTGCTGCGGGGTCAGCGCACAGCCGGCGAACACCTTGTCGATCCACTCGTCGGGTACGTTTTCGTGGAACAGGTCGCCGTGCGCGTTCCAGAAAATCCGCCGTGGCCGTCGCCAGCTTAGCGGCAGCAGCAGCGCGACTTCGTTGAACCTCACCTCCCCGGTCCAGACATGGCCCGCCTTGCTCGGCTGCGTCAGCCCATTGCTTGGGTGGCGGGGCAGGCCCCGCGCACCGGCCCGCATCGCGTAACAGTTGGTGCAGCCCGGGGAGATGACCGTGCATCCGCTCACGACGTTAAGCGTGGCGTCGGTCCACTCGATCTTGGTGCCGTCGCTCATGACACGCCCGCGCCCGCACTAGCGCGCGCCGCAAAGATGCGTTCTTCCAACGCAAGCTCACGAATGGCTCTAGCGCCAGCCTGCGCCGCAGCGATTTGCAGCTTCGGATCGACCAAGCTCTTTTTCGTGTCATCGAGGAGCGCGCGAATCTCACCGGAAAGCGACGTAGAGACCGTGTGCTCAAGCTTGGACAAACCGCTGATAGCGATCTCCGACATGGAGATTCCAAATGCCATATCGTCGAGCACTCGCGCGGCGTATTCGAGCGCCTCTGCCTTCGTGAGCGCGACAGGCAACGGCGGGCGGAGCGAAGGGTTCATCGCCATCAGTCCATCCCCAGCGCAGATTTGTACGTCTCGAGGATCGCCTCCGCTTCGTCGCGGTGGTGCTTCTCCATCTTGCGCAGGCGCACGATCGCCCGGATCGTCTTGACGTCGAACCCGGTCGATTTCGCCTCGCCGTAGACATCCTTGATGTCGTCAGCGATGCCCTTCTTTTCCTCCTCGAGGCGCTCGATCCGCTCGATGAGCAGGCGCAGCTGGTCGGCAGCGATGATGTCGCTCACTGCACCGATTCCTTGGTGCAGCCGCGCCCCATCCCCGCGACCAGCGCGAGTGCCTGCTCGACGAATTCGACGGCCTCGATGGCGGGAAGCGCGACATTCACCTCGCGACCGTCTTCCGCGACCGCCGCGACCATGAGGAAATCTCGGCCGCAGCAGGCACAGCGGTGCCATGCGGCGCCGACCGTCGGCGCATTCCCCGATCCATGGGCTGGCACGCTGTTCGCGAATGCGCCCGTGAACCGGTGCCACGCCATGCTGGAGCCCGGCGCGTCATGCCTCACAGGCCGAACAGCGCGCGCAGCGCCGCTCCCAGATTGCCGGTGGCCGCGACGATCATGGCGCCGATCGCCATGCCGGCGGCGAACTGCGCGGCGGCGCGCCGCGCGAGGCGCTCGAGCAGCGCGCGGCGCGGATTGCAGCAGGCATGCGGGCAGTCGAGCGGATGCACGATGTCCGGGCGAATATGGACGGATTGGGCAGGCTTCATCGTTGCGTCTCCCGCTGGATGATGGCGAACGCGATGGCGGCGACGAACAGGGCGACCCAAAGGGCCGCCATCGCCAAGGAAGGTCGGTTGAGCAGGCGCAGGCTGACGAAGATGCCGAGCAGCGTGATCGCAATGTCGATGCCGATGAGCGCGCGCGCGATGCGCCGATCGCGGCGGTTGGATGGGCGGTCGCCGCTCACGCCGGCACGCTTTCCGCAGCCGGTGCATCGATCTTGCCGGCGCAGACATTGCAGAGGAGGTCGTCGAGGACCCACCAGCAACCCGAGCCATCGGCCTCGAAACATGGGTCGCGCTCGCTGCAGGCGCAGATCCTGCAGAGCGGCGGGTGCGGAATGTCCACACCCTGCGCGATCGCCTCGAGCTGCGCCAACACGGTAAGGTCGAACCGGAAGATCTGGCGCAACGCGACGATCGTCCGAAACGTCGCCGGCATCACATCGGCTTCGATCTGCTTGATCCAGAGGATCCGCATGAGCTCGGAAAGATGCGGCTCGGTCCAGATCCGCGCGGCGGCGTCCTCGATGGAGAACCCCTGCGCTTGCCGCCGCATCTTCAGATACGCGCCGGGTGTGATGCGCGCCGTCACGACATTGCTCCGGCGCGGTGCTGGTGCACCTGCGCGCCGTTGCTCGGTAGATCGATAACGGGGTCGATCGTTGCCAGGGATGCCGCGAGCCGCAGCTTTGCCCGGACCATACAATCGCGCGCCGCGTAGATCTGGGAGGCCGACTGAACGGACGGCGTCGCAGCGCCGACTGCCCGGAGGCGTCCCTCGATCGCGTCGAGATCGGTCATGATTGTGATGAGGGCGGCGCGGTTGCTCATGCGGGTTTCCAGGCAACAGGTTTTCCGTCCCGCGATGACCATCGTCAGCGGGTTGGGGATCGGGCGGAGGTGTTGGCGGCAGCGGGCCCGGCGTTAGCCGGAGCGGTCGATCGAGATCATGGCGATTCCCCCTGGAGCAACGGCAAGGTCGATGTCAGCGACGCGATGCCTTCCTCGACCTCGCGAAGCGCGCTGACGCGATCCGCGTCGGTCGCGCCCGGCATCGAAGCGCGGACGAGCGCCTCTTCAGCGTCGCCGACCTCTTTCATGACGATGCAGGTGCGGCGGCCGAGCTCGATCTGGTCGGCGAACCGTTCGGCGCGCGACTGTTCGAGCAAGAGCGAATAGGTCTCATGGATAGGCGCGCCGTCGCCGCCGGCCGCCTGGAACGCGACGTCGAGCTTCATCGCGGCGCTGATCGTCGCGTGCTGCCCGGTGTCGGGGTTGCCCCAATTGCGTACGGTCGACTCGGCCTGGCCGACGACGTGGGCCATCTCGGCCCAACCGATCAGGCCGGCGATCCGCGCGAGCGCGTTATCGAATGTGAGGGGTGCCCGGACCTTGGTCATCGCGGCGCACCCGAAAGGAAGGACGCCGGCAGCAGGCAGGGGCGCCCCTGCTGCCGACGCTCGCCGCCCGGATGGCGGCCGAGAGAATGGGGATAGCCACGCGCCTGAGAAAACGAGGCGCCGATCGCAAATGACGACCGACGCCTCGCAACGGTAAGCGGAACAGGCAGACGATGCGCACCTGCGGCGGTGAGGAATACCAAAACCCCCGAGATTGGGCTTGGGCCGCAGGTGATCCGGCCGGTCTGCTGGCGGCCGAAAGGGGAAAGGAATGTTGCGATCATCGTGCGGGCGCCAGATCGTCGATCGGCGACGCGCCGCGCGCGGCGTGGTCAAGGCGGTGCGGCGCACGGTCCGATTCGTCCGGATAGATGTCCGGGCGGAGAACCTCTTTCGCGATGCCGGTTTCGCGCTCGACGAGCAGGACATCCTCTGCGTCAACCGGCTTGCCGTCGCGAAGGCGCTCATAAATCGAGGCTTGGCTCCGCCCCACAAGGCGCCCGTATGCCGACTGCGAACCGACCGTGCGGACGGCTTGCGCGAGCGGGGTTTTGAGGTTCGCTTCGATTCCCATAACCGACATCTATCGGCATACCGATAGATGTGTCAACGGCATGCGCGCGTATTATTCTATCGGTTCGCCGATAGGATGCGATCATGACATTGGGCGAGCGGATCGAGGAGCGCAGAAAAGCGGTAAACATCCCGAGCCAAGCAAAGCTCGCGCGTGCTGCGGGTCTTCCGCAAAGCACATTGAACGGACTGATCAACCGTCCGTATCGATGGTCGCCTCATCTGAGTCGCATCGCCAGCGTTCTCCAGACGTCGGTCGCTTACCTAGTCGGTGAGACGGACGACCCAGACGCCGGCGCGGTACCGCCGCCGCCGCCCGGGCCGACTGTGATCATGATGGGAGTGGTTCTCCCGCCGGAACGTGCATTGGCACAAATGTTCGAGGGCCTGCTTCGCGCGATCGATTTGACCGTTCCCGTGGACGCGCTTGCTCGTGAGCTTGCCGAGCTGTTGCCCACCGGGTTGTCGCAGCTTCAAGGTCCGCTCCATACGATTGCGGACGATCCCCCGCCGGCGAGAGCAGCAGCTGCTGCAACTCTCGCCAGCGCCGATCGCGAACCGCGGTGATGACTGAACATGAAACTTCGCAGCGTGCGCACGCGTGTTCGCACGCGGGCGATGTGCGGACTATACGGCTTAGCAATTTCGTCCCCTTCGCGCCCAGTCGCCGGGGCTACCTCGGCTTCTGTTCCCAGGCACCCCAACATGCTGCGTTGGCACTAAATTTTCAGCTACCAATAGTTGATGCAGATCATGCAATTGACTGGGACATCTCGGGGGGACTGCGCTGATGCTCTTGCTGCCGATGATGCTTGCTTCAGCCGTTTCACTTCTCTCACTTCCGCCTATCGCGGGAGACGGTGTTTCCGTTCTCGATGGCGCATGCACCTATCCGGCAAAACTGGGTCCGACAGGGCCGGGCGAGATTCGCATCCCTTGCGACAGCGCGATCATATCTCCCTCCGGTCAGGATGGCGTTCTAGTCCAGTTTGCAGTCAAGGGCGGCAGCGGGCCCGTAGGCTTCGCCGGCCCCATCGGCGATGACGGCGCAATGTCGGTCCGTCGGATCTACCTTACCCCTGGCAAGCCAACGCCGGCGACAGGGGGTCATTGCAGGATCTTCGACAAGGGAGATGCGGTGACCGGGATTGTCTGCGTCGGCCGGATCGGCGCTCAGGCTCACATCGCGAACTTTCGCGCGTTTGCCGAGTGATGACGAGCGATGCAATCTTCGGAGATAAGCGGGAGCTAAGGGATATGTTTCGGAAGCGCTCAGGCGGCTTACAGGCCGTCCAAACTACAAGACGAAGTTCCGATGTCCGGCTCTGATCTCGGAGGCGAGGACCTTACGGTTGAGCCGTCATGGGGAACTATGATGGACAAGCCGGTGACCCGCGGCGAGCTCATCTGGGTGCTTCAAAACATCCAAATCGCGCTGCTTGGGCAGGCCATGACCGACGCGAAGATTATTGGGGGGGCAAGCGAAGAACAGATGCGTGAGGCTGCTGAAAGATCGGTCGATTACGCATCGAATGTCTTAGAGGTGATGCGGAAGCTGATCGACACCTGGCGCGGGGAGAGTGAAGTTGCCCGACCGGAATGACACCATAATGCTCGTGACTCCTGCAAATTTCCGACAGTTTGAGGAACGTCAGCGCGCTGTGGCGGAGCGCTTGAAAGGCGGCGACGGGGGTGGCACATCAGGCGGCATGGAAGAGCGCGTTATCCGCCTCGAGAAAAACCTCGATCAGCTTACGAAGGACGTCGGCGATATACGCGTGGACGTGGCGACGCTGAAAGAAAACGTCCGTCATTTACCGACCAAGCCATGGATGTTTGCGACCCTCGGCAGCCTTCTGCTCATCGCAGTTGCGGTTATCGGCCTCTTGATCCGCTTCATGCCGCACGCATCCGCATAGCGCGTAAGTTTTCGGAAACTCGCTACCGCCGCGAGCCCGGCCCGTCGTGTACTACGCACGCTCTGGCGCCGCCCCGACTTTCTCCCTATGTTCTGTCGCAGGGGCCGGGACCGAACGACGTCGATGGTATCTGCATTCCGCCTGTCAGCGACGATGGTGAACCGCAAGGCGCTCGTCCTGTCGTTCATCAAGCAATATTTCGCCGATCACGGCTGTTCTCCCAGCTACGGCGAAATCGCGGCCGGGCTGAACACCAATCGCGAACGGGTCTATCATGCCGTTCGCCAGCTCACCGACGACGGCGATATCGTCCGCGTGCCCGGCCAGCGCCGTTCCATTGCGCTTCCCGACCCCTCCGAGCAGCTGAGCGAAGTCGACGCGCTACGGCAACTTCGACGGATCGGCTGGAGGATTGACCTGAGCGCCATGAATTTGCTCGGGCCGCTCGCGCTTCCCGTTACAAATCCGACACTGCCGCTCATCCCGGAACTCGATCATATCCCCGAGGTCGAATTGGGGGACATCCATGATCAGCGAGCAAGCCGCACAGGCTGAGGCCATCCGTCTATCCGCGCTGCGCGCGCTCGAGCGCTTGCCGGATACACCGGGGCCTTCCTTCGACACCGGCGCGGGCAATGCCGTTCAACGCGAGAGGCAGCGCTTCGAGCTGCTCGTGCTGGGCGCGCCGCGGCCGAAGGTGAAGCGCATGGTCGGAAAGCGCGCGGGCCGGCGCAAGCCGCAGCTGCGCGAGGTGCCGCTCGAGCTGGATCCGGAGATCGAGAGCGCGGTCGCGCTGCGCGAGAAGTGGTCGCACAAGAACCAAGGCACGCCACAGACGCACGAGCACAACGCCCGAACGCAGCAGGGCGCCCTCGCACGCCTGTGCCTGTCAGGCGGCATCGACGGCGAACAACTCGCCTCGGCCGAGGAGATCGCGGCGATCGCCGAGCACATCGCCCAAGACGTAACGGTCAGCAGCGCCAGCCTGGAGGCGCGCGTCGACCAGAGCCGCAGCGGCGACGGCACCTTCTTCGAGCGGCTTGGCCAGGTGCGGCGCGAGGTCGCCTATACGCGCTGGCGCGCCGAGGTGCGCGGCCCGCTCAACGCGGTTCTGGACATGATCGTCGGCGACGCCGTCGGCTTCACCGTGGTCGCCCGGCGCTACGGCATGCACAATCGCCGCGCCAAGCAGCTGCTCATCGATGCGCTCGACCTGTGGCCCCGAATCCTTGGCGGGGTGTGCAAAGAGATCGACCCGGCCACGCTCGCAGCGGCCCATGCGGGGATCCTCGGATGATCCAGTTCCCCTTGTTCGGCGCGCTGACGCTGCGCTGCTCCGCCTCCCTGACGATCACCGTAGAGGACTGGTCTCAGGTTCGCTCGCCCGGGCGCGCAGCGCGCCGCCGAAAGCAGGGAAAGGCGCAGCGCATCCAGTACGTCGAGATCCCTGACCCCAAGCTCTATGCGTTTGGTGACACCGTCATCGGTCACCCAAACACGATCGACGCGGCAAGGCGCGCAATCGACGAAAAATCGCGAGCGTTACAAATGCGACACTAGGAAACGGCCACGCAACCGGCCAAATCGACCCCGCAACCACTGTGTCAAAAGCCCGCCGCGCTCCCCCAGCGTAGGCGGGCTTTCTGCATCTGGAGGCTTCAATGGCCCAGCCGCACGATCCCCCCGCCGATCAACTCGAGCGCCTGAGCGCGCGTCTCGACGTGCTGATCCGCGACGTGCGGCTGGGTACCCGATCGCATCGCGCGTTCGAGAAAAATTGCGACGAGGCCGAGCAGATCTCCATCGGGCTCCGCGCGGTGTTCCGCGGCGAGACCGCGCCGGGCACGCGTTGCCTCGGCCGGCATGGCACAGGAGCATGGTTCTGATGGCGATCGATCGCACATCCCTTCGCCGTTCGGCGACTGTGAGCGATCAGGGCGACCATGCGATCGTCAGCCGACGTTGGCTGGCCGAGGTCGATCGCGAGCTCGCCGAGCTCGACGCGCTGCGCGCCGCGGCGCCGGCGGCGCTCGCGGGCTCGCCGGCGCAACGGGCGCGCGCCTGACCGGCGCAGAATTCCTTCCAGCGGGTGGGTATCGCCCGGGCATCTACCCCTCCGCGCAGCGCCAAACCGGCGCTTTTCCGCCGCTCATTATGACCGAGGCGGAGGGGTTCTCCGCCATCCCGGGGAGGCGAGCATGGACGTCGAACCATCAGTGACGATTCGTGCGCAGCAAATGCGCGCACTGCCGGACGAAATCAGGCGCGCGTCGATAGACGCCGCCACCAATGTGTTTGGCTTCGATCGTTTCGATCATCGCTCCAAGCAAGTGGCCTTGCGCGCGGCGTATCGCAAACCGGGCATGCCGGAAGGGAAGTGATCTGATGATCTCGACCGACACACCCGATAGCGAATCCGCGAAGCACCCCGCGTCGATCGATGTCGCGGGCTCGCTCTATCTGCGCGACGCGAAAGGCAGCCTTGTACCGCTCACCGCGGTAAAGGCGGCCGATCTGCTGATGGACGAGACCGTCCGCGGCATTCTCGGCCAGGCCCGCGACGTGTCGGCACAGATCGCGGCGTTCAAGGTGGACGTGTTCGAGCGCGTGTCGGCGCTGCAGGCGCTGATCGCGCAGCATTACGGCGCAACGCTCGGCGGCAAAAAGGGCAACATCACGTTGATGTCGTTCGACGGCTGCCAGAAAGTCCAGGTCCAGGTCTCGGATCTTCTCGAGTTCGGGCCCGAGCTGCAGGCGGCGAAAGCGCTGATCGACGAGTGCCTAACCGAATGGGCCGCCGGCGGCCGCGTGGAGCTGCGCTCGCTCGTCAACCGCGTCTTCCAGGTCGACAAGGAAGGCCAGATCAATCGCGCGGAGCTGTTCATGCTGTTGCGCGTCGAGATTTCCGACGAGCGCTGGCTGCGCGCGATGGAAGCGATCCGCGAATCGATCCGCGTTATCGGCTCGCGAACGTATGTCCGTTTTTATGAACGCCCCGCGCCGGACGCGCAGTGGCGCGCGGTGACGATCGACCTCGCCGCGGCGTGAGGATCGATATCCGGGCGGACCTCAAGCCGCTGCAGCGCGCGTTCATCGCGCTCAGCGCGAAACAGGTGCCGTTCGCAAATTCGCTGGCGCTCAACGCGCTGGCCAAGGGCGTCGCCGGCGTCGAGCGAAACGAGGTCGACAAGACTTTCAAATCGCCGACGCCGTTCACCGAGAATGCGTATCGGATCGAGGTCGCGACCAAATCAAAGCCGATCGCGCGCGTCGCCGCGAAGGATATTCAGGCGGCGTATCTCGAGCCGTATGTCGTTGGCGGCGATAGATCGCTAGGCACGAAGCGCGGCATGCTTGCGCCGCGCGCCGTATCGCTCAACCAGTACGGCAATCTGACCAAGGGCAAGCTGGCCTCGCTGAAGGGCAAGCCGGGGGTCTTCATCGGCAAGGTGACGACGCGCGGCGGGAAGGTCATCAACGGCGTGTGGCAACGGCCGGTGCGCGGCGTACGCCGCGACGGTAGCAAGGGCACCAAGGCACGCACCGGACTGAAGCTGCTGATCCAGTTCGAGGACACAACGCCGGTGCCTAAGCGGCTCGACTTCTTCGGTCGCGCCGCCGCTTACTTGAAAGCGAACGCCGCACGCGAGTTCGATGCCGCGCTTCAGCGGGCTTTCGCGACTGCGCGCTAACGATGTATGGCGAGCAGATGAGTGGCGGCAGCGCAGACATCCGGGTTGGCGATATAGTGCAGCGTGGCAACGGCGATCGCCATCGTGTGACTGCTGCAAACTGGCGTGGAGATTTAAAGCCCGACCTGGTGCACACTGTCTGCATCGTTTCGGACGTCCCTTACGAGAGCGTCGATCTCCATCTATCAGAGATAATCTGGCAGCCTGGCGACAAAGTTTTCTTCTGTGCTGATGATGTCGAACTGATCGAACGTCCCGCCTAAGTTGCTGCGGCGATGATGGATGGCAAGCTGCGCGACACCGTCGCGGGACGCTAGCAGGGTTCGACTCCGTGCCATCGCCCACCCTCGCGTTACATGGAGGCATCATGATCCCCTGGTTCATCGTGAACATCATCGACTCGATCGCATGGATCTGTGGCCGCTCAGTCTACGTGCAAGCGGTCTCGGGGGGATGGGGCGCGGAGCGCGTTCATTTGATGCCGCGGGAACCGGGCGCGCCGCGCCCCGGAAAACTGGCGCCGTACCATGGAGGTCCGCTGATCGAGGGCGATTGTGATCGGCCCAGCCCTGACCGGGATGCAAACGAGGATGGGTGAGCCGGTCCTCATCATCGTCGGCGCTGGGGGTGATGCGGTAAGGCATTCGCTCGGCTGCCGCGAGATGCATCGTGCGGATGCATATGCCAGCCGCCCCGGGTACATCGATCCAGATCTGGAGTACGACGCTTCGTTCGCTCTCAAGCGAGCAGGCATGGTTTCTTCGCACCATGCGAACGAGATGCGCGTCGATGCACTTCTTCGAATGAGATCGACGAAGGACGCGTCTCAACACCTCGTCGCCGGCATCGATATCGCGACCGATCGCGTCGAGTTCGAGGTGATCGGCTGGGACACGACGTACCCGTTCCCGAGTTCACGCTGGATCTCGACGCTGGTCGATTCCGCGATCGGGCTTTGGGAGACCAGCCGCCTCGGCCGCCGCGCGGCACGCCGCCAGCGCGGCCGGGCCCGCGCCGCCCGCCGCGCAGCCGCCGCCGGCCCGTAGCCCCCCCCCGGGGTCTTTTGGGGTCCTTCCGGGCCCCTTCTGCATCGAGGGTAATTGCGCACCGCATGACTCCCCCAGCTGCGACATCAAAAAGTTGGTTGCGGGGGGCAACCGGTTGCGGGGGTAGGGGACGATGACGTTACTCTCGCTCACCGCCTTCGCGAAGTCGCACAGCGCTTCGCGGCAAGCGGCCACGAAGTGGAAAACCAAGGGCGCGCTGGTATTTAGCGGCGAACTTGTCGACGTCGAGCAGTCCAATCAGCGGATGCGCGACGCCGGCCTCGGCCGTTTCAAGGCAGAGGCGGCAGAGGCACAACCAGCCCCCGCAACCGCCCCCCGCAACCGGAGCAAGGTTGCGCGCGATGTCGCCGCCGCGGTTGACGAGGTGGTCGAGGATTTCAACGCTGCGCTCGAGCATGGCGCGATCGATCCGACGATCGCCGGCGGCTTCATCGAGCAGCTGCTCGCCGGGCAATTCCGAAGCAAGGTCGAGGCCTCTGCGATCAAGGAGAATGCCCTCGCGCTGAAGCACCTGCTGGTGGCGCAGAAAGAGGCCGGGCGACTGGTCGAGATGGATACGGCCGAGAAAGTCCTCTTCGACGATCGTCGCGCATCGCGAGACGCCTGGCTGAATTGGCCCGGGCGCTTCGGCCCTCTGCTCGCCGCGGATCTCGATATCGACGGTCCGAAGCTGGTGGAGGCGCTAAGGCCCTATGTCCATCAGCAGCTCGACGAGCTCGGCGAACCAGACGTCGATTTCAGCGGTACCGACGAAGACTGAACGACTGCAGCGCGCGGCGCGGCGCGGATGGTCGCCGCCGCCCCGGGTCAGCGTTCCGGAATGGGCCGACAAAAAGCGGGTGCTCGCCAAGGAGGCTGGCAGCACCTCGGGGAAATATCGCACCGCGCGCGTCGAGATAGCGCGCGGGCCCATGCTCGCCGTGACCGAGCCGGGGGTGCGCAAGATCTCCGCCATGGTGGCAACGCAGCTGCTCAAGACGACGCTGATCGAGAACGTCACCGGCTTTCACATCCACCTCGACCCCTGCCCGATGCTCATCGTGCAGCCGAAGGACGCGGCGGCCCTGCAATTTTCGAAGGAGCGCATCGCCCCGTACATCAAGGCGACGCCAGTGCTTCGCGGCCTGGTCGGATCCTCGAAGACGCGCGATGCCGGCGACACCGTCGATTACAAGGCCTTTCCCGGCGGCTTCCTCGGTATCGTCGGCGCCGGCAGCCCGGACAATTTGGCGCGTCGGCCGATCCGGGTCGTCATGTACGACGAGGTCGACAAGTACCTTCCGATCAAGGAAGGCAACCCGATCGATATCGGCGACGAACGTCTCGCCACCTTCGAATCGAATTCGCTCAGCATCCGGGTCTGCTCGCCGACGATCACGGGCGAGAGTAAGATCGAAGCGAGCTTCGGACAGTCGGACCAGCGCCGGGCATCGGTATGCTGCCCTTTGTGCGATCACCGGCAGTTCCTGGACTTTTTCAAACACGTCACCTGGAGCAAGGGAAAGGACGGCAAGACCCACCGCCCGGAGACGGCGCGGATCTACTGCGAGAGATGCAGCAAGCCCTGGTCGGAAGGCCAGCGCCAGCGAGCGCTCGGGACGATCCGCTGGCATCAGACGCGGGCGTTCGAATGCTGTGACGAGCTGCAGCACCCGCTCGATGCCTATGCCGCGGCCTGGGCCACGTTCGACGCTGATGCCGTCGAGATCGTCTGGGACTGGTGGTTCTCGCGCCGGCACGAGGTCTATCGCGCGAAATGCCGCCACTGCGGCGTGTGGGCGGTGCCAAACGAGCACGCCGGCTTTCAGGCCGGCAAGCTCTACAGCCCGTGGGCGAACGACTCCCCGCCCAAGATGGCGGCGAAATGGCTCGCTGCCGTCGACGAGGATGGGAAGCTCACCTTCCACAATACGCAGCTCGCGCTGACGTATAAGAAAAACACCGGCAAGATCCTCGACCCTGACTCCCTGCTCGCGCGGCGTGAGAATTGGGCTGCGGAGATCCCCGACGGTGTCGCCGTGCTGACCGCGGGCATCGACACGCAGGATTATCGTGTCGAGGTCGAGATTGTCGGTTGGGGCCGGGACGAGGAAAGCTGGTCGGTCGCGTACGAGGTGATCGACGGCGAGTTCGACGATCCGAAGACACAAGCGCAGCTCGATGCCTTCCTGCAGCGCACCTGGTACCGGGCCGACGGCCGCGCCTTCAAGATCTCGGCCGCCTGCCATGACTCGGGCGGTCACCATACGCAGTCGGTCTACGATTTCTCGAAGGCGCGGCTCGGCCGCTTCATCTGGGCGATCAAGGGCGAGAGCGCGCGGACCGGACAACGCAACCCGATCTGGCCGACCAAGCGGCCGTCGGCGCGATCGAAGAAGACGTTTCGCCCGATCATCCTGGGCGTCAATGCCGCGAAGGATGTTGTCCGATCGTATCTGAGCAGGCCGAACCACGGCCCGGGCTACATGCACTTCTCGACCGACCGCGACGTCAATTACTTCGCCCAGCTGACGTCGGAAACGATCGTGCTCAAGGAATTGGGCGGGCAGAAATTTCGCGTGTGGGAGCTTCCCGCCGGTCGCGCCAACGAGGCGAGCGATTGCCGGGTCTACGCGTACGGCGCCCTCCACGGAATGCTCCAGCGCGGCTTCAAGCTCAATCGCGAAGCGGAAAAGGTCGGCGCCAGCATGACGATCGAGCCCACCCCTACCCCGCCCGCCCCGGGCGGCGGCGGCAACTTGCCGGATCTGCCGCCCGACCAGACGCCGACGGCGCCGATCGCCGCCTCGCCGCCAGCGGCAAAGAAGACCGCGCACCGCGCCGGCGGCCGCACCGGCGCCGGCCGCCGCCTCGCATGAAGGACTGACTATGGGCCGATATGATCCCAGCAAGAGCCTTCTCGCCGGTATGGACACCACCGTTCTGCGCCAGCGCCTGGCGCAGATGCAGCAGGACTATCTCGACATCTCGAGCGGCCGGAAGGTCGAAAGCGCCGGCTATGCGCAGGGCGACGGCAGCAAGACAGTGAAGTACACCACGGCCAACCTCGACCAGCTCTCGATGGTCATTCGCCAGCTGCAGGCCCAACTTGGCATCATCGCGTCGCCCCGCCGGGCGATCGGGTTTCGGTTCTAATGGCGCAACCTCCAGCGCTAATCGATAATCGCGGTCAGCCGATCCCCTCGGCTGTGATCGCGCAGATCCGCCAGAACGCGCAGCGCGGCGGCGGCCGCATGCGGGGATCTCTCGGCGGCGGCGCTGCAGGCAATTTCTTCCCGTACGACGCGGTCAACTTCGACTCGCGCGACCAGAGTGACTGGTTCCCCTCGGTCCGCTCACCCGATTCCGAGATCAACCTCTACCGCGACCGGATTGCTGCAAAGGCGCGCGATCTGCGCCGCAACGATCCGTGGGCGAACGGCGCGATCGCCGGGATCCTCGATTCCACGATCGGCGCCTCATATCGTTTCGTCTCCAAGCCCGACTATCGCGCGCTTCGGCTGCACGCGAAGGGCTTCGACGCCGTCTGGGCCAACGAATATCGCGCGGTGCTGGAAGCGAAGTGGCGGAGCTACTCCGAGGATCTCGGCCACTATAACGACGTCAGCCGCGGCATGACCGTATCGCAGCAGTTCCGGCTCGCGCTCGGTCACAAGCTGGTCGATGGCGAATCGCTGCTCATCGCGCAGTGGCGGCCGGACCGCATCGGCCGCGGCGCCGCCACCTATGCGACCTGTTTCCAGGGCGTGGATCCCGATCGCCTGTCCAACGTGAACATGGGCCCCGACACGCGCTACATGCGCGGCGGCGTGGAGCTCGATGACGACCAGGTCGCCGTCGCGTATCACATTCGCCGCGCCCATCAGTACGACTGGTATAACGCGGTCGAGAGCATGGAATGGGATCGCGTCGAGCGCGAGGATCCCGACGGGTGGCGTCGCGTCTACCACGATTATGACCCCGACCGGTTCGCACAGAACCGCGGCATGACCGTCTTCGCGCCGGTCATCGGCAAGCTGAAGATGCTCTCGCAGCTCTACGGCGTGAAGCTCGAGGCCGAGAACGTCGCGGCCGCCTTCGGTCTCTACATCACCTCGCCCTACGACATGGAGATGGTGCGCGCCGGCCTCGACAGCGAGGACGACGAGGAAAAGGCGTTCGGCTGGTACCAGGACATGCGGTCGGACTTCCACGCCGACCGTGACGTTGCGGTCAAGGGCGCGCGGATGTCCACGCTCGCGCCGGGCGAAGAGATCCACTCGGTCGCGCCCGGCGGTGGGCAGACCGACATCAAGCCGTTCGCGCACGAGATGCTGCGCGCCGTTTCCGTCGCGCTCGGCGTGTCGGGCGAGGAAGTGCACAACGACTATTCGGACTCGAGCTGGTCGTCCGCGCGCGCCGGTATCGTCAAATCCGAAAAGACGTCGCGCCGGCGCTGCTCCGAGTTCGATCAGAACACCGCCACCCCGGTGCTCGCAACCTGGCTCGAAGAGCCCTTCGAGCGGAACGAGCTCCCCCTGCCCCGCAACGCCCCGTCCTATCTCGAAATGCGGACCGCCTATTCGCGCGGTCGCTGGCTCGGCGCGGCGCGCGGCTGGGTCGATCCCGTCGCCGAGCGCCAAGGTGTCGTGCTTGGTCTCGATGCCGGTCTTTCCACAATGGAGGACGAGTGCGCGAAGCAGGGCATGGATTGGGAAGAGAACCTCGAGCAGCGCGCGATCGAATACCATCGCATGCAGGATCTCGGCCTGCCCCGACCGGAATGGTTCGGCAACGAATATACCGCCACGCAGGTCGCGCAGGCGCAGCAAGCGGAGCAGCCCTGATGTTCATCGACGTCACCCGCCATGGCGGTGAGCGCGCGCTGCGCCTCGCCGTCGCGGCGATCGCCTTCCTCGACGAAGCGCCGGGCGGCACTGCCATCCGCTTGATCGGCGGCGACAGCCTGCGCGTCGTCGATACGCCGGCTGAGATCGAGACGCGATGCATGCCCCCGAGGGTCTCCGCCGGAAGCCCCTATAGCGAGGCAGCGGCCGCTGACATCGTGGCCTCGATTTCTGGCGAGATCACGCCGGTCGAGCCCGACGCAGCGGAAGCGGCGACGCCGAAGGGCAAGCGCAAGTGACCGCGGTTCCCCGTCACCTAATCACCCGCCTGTTCAACACCACGACTGCGCTGCTCCCTGCCGCATCGGCATTGACGATGGAGCTGCTGGCGCGCGCGACCAGCGGCATCCAGGCCGGCGACGGCAGTGCGGCCTTTGGTATTGCAGACGAAGCCGGCGACGATCGTCAGCGGCCCTACGACGTCGTCTGCGGCGTCGCGATCATCCCGATCCGCGGCGTGCTCATCCAGCGGATCGGCTGGCTTTGGCGCTACGGCGATATGATCGGGCTGTCGGGCTACGACCGCATCCGCCTGCAGTTCCTGCAGGCCCTCGCAGATCCGCAGATCGATGCGATCGTGTTCGACGTCGATAGCCCTGGCGGGGAAGTCGCGGGCTGCTTCGACCTCGTCGACATGATCTACCGCGCGCGCGGAACAAAGCCGATCGCCGCAATCTTGGGCGAAAGCGCATATTCCGCTGCCTATGGCCTGGTCTCGGCCGTCGATCCCGGTCGGCTCTGGGTGCCGCGCACGGGCGGCACCGGCTCCGTCGGCGTGATCTACCAGCACCTGAGCATCGCCGGCTGGCTGAAGAACACCGGGATCCTGCCGACCTTGGTCACCAAGGGGGCCTTCAAGGGCGAGGGCAGCGAGCTGTTCGACCTTTCCGATGATGCGCTTGCCCGCCTCCAGGCCGACGTCAACGCCGTCGGCAAGCTGTTCGATACCACCGTCGCGCGCAACCGCGGCATGGCCGTGAAGGACGTCACCGCCACCCAGGCGGGCACCTTCCTCGGCGCCAAAGGCGTCGACATCGGGTTCGCCGACGCGGTCGCCGCACCGGACGAAGCCTTCCGGGCGCTGCTCAAGCAGCTCGACTGAACCGCCGGGCCGCCCGGGCCCGGTTCCAGGCTTTCCGCCACCAGGAGTGACACCATGAACACCAGCAATTTGATGGCCGGCGCGAGCCGTTTCGCGCATCTCGCAGGCTTCAGCCGGAAGACGCGCGGCGCGGCCGACGATGATCAGCAGGACGACCAGGCCAAGGGCAAGCGTTCGAAGGCGTCGGACGACGACGATGACGATGGCCAGACCAAAGGCAAGCGCTCGCGGGCTTCGGATGATCAAGGCGACGACGATCAGCCCAAGGGCAAGGGCTCGAAGGCGTCGGACGACGACGATGACGACGATCAGCCCAAGGGCAAGCGCTCGAAGGCGTCGGACGATGACGATGATGACGATCAGCCCAAGGGCAAGCGCTCGAAGGCATCGGATGACGATGATGACGACGACGATGATGACGAGAAAGAGATGCACGGGCGCAGCTCGGCCGCATCGGCACGTCGCCGCGAGCAGGCGCGGATCACGCACATCCTCTCGAGCAAGCATGCGGCGAGCAATCTTCCGCTCGCGGTGTCGCTCGCCTGCGAAACCCGCATGCCGCGCCGCGAGGCTGTGTCGGTTCTGAAGGGGCAGGCAGCAGCCCGCCCCGATCGCGATGAAGACGACGATCGTGGCAACCGCCACGCCCGCAATGACCGCTCGAGCCGCAACGTGGCGCTCGGCGGCGATGCGGCCCTGCCGTCCGGCAAGAAGGCGATCGACTCCAGCTGGGGTTCGGCCTTCGCGAAGGCCGGCGTCCCGACCCGCTAACCCCTCAGCCCCGGCCGGAGCTCCTCTTCGGTCTCGATTCCCTCGTTTCAGAAAGGAGCCCGACCATGGGCGTTCCCTCCAATCCCGTTCTTACCGAAAATCGCCGCGAAGGCGGATATGTCGTCTGGGATCCGTCCGACGGCATGCTGACCCGCGATCGTGGCATCATCGCCGCGGGCGCCGGCATTTGCATCACCGGCCTGGTGCTGGCGTCGCAGCTGACCGGCGGCGCGGCCGTCGCGGCGCCGTTCGGCACCAACGTCGGCAATGGTGCCATGGGCGCGATCGCCGTTTCCGCGCTGGCGAAGGTCGGCGACTACAAGCTGATCTTCGTCGAGCCGAACACCAATGCCGGCACCTTCATCGTCGAAGGTCCGGATGGCATCGAGGTCGGCCACGGCAACGTCGCCACGCCGTTCGCGACCGGCGGCCTCAGCTTCACGCTGGCCGATGGCGCGACCGACTTCGCGTCCGGGGACAGCTTCACCATCTCGGTCACCGGGGCGGTGAAGTATCTGCCGTACGATCCCACCTCGGTGACCGGCTTGCAGTACGCAACCGCGATCCTGTGGAGCAGCTATCGTGATGCGACCGCGGCCGATCGCCGCGCGGTGCTCAACACCACCGGGCCGATGAAGGTCCAGGCCGCCGAACTGATGTGGGGCGCCAACGTCACCACGCAGTCGCAGCAGGCGACCGCGCTCGCCCAGCTCTTCAAGCTCGGCATCCGCAGCGTCTGACCCGCAGGGGGCGCCCCCGGCGCCGCCTGCCCTTCCTTTCAACATTCGCCTGACCCGGGCGGCTTCGGCCGCGCCGGTCGGGTCCGGTTGCGCTCCATCGCCAGCGCAGCCTCATCGATGGAGCCCACCCATGAGCATGATCAACATCTTCCGTAATGACGCGTTCTCCGAAGTCGCTCTGACCAGCCAGGTCGAGCGGGTTCCGCACCTCCCGCAAACCCTCAGCGACATGGGGCTCTTCACGCCCAACCCGATCCGCACCACGGCGCTCGCCGTCGAGGAGCGCAATGGGATCCTCAGCATCGTGCCGATGAGCCAGCGCGGCGAGTCGACCAACTCCGAGCGCACGACCGAGCGTCGCAAGATGCGCTATTTCGACGTGCCGCGGATCTTCAAGGGCGATACGATCCACAGCCACGAGCTGCAGAACGTGCGCGAATTCGGCGAAGAATCTGTGCTCATGCAGGTGCAAACCGAGGTCGCGCGCCGCCTCGCGGGACCCACGGGCATCCTGACGCACCTCGATTACACCGAGGAATTCCAGATGCTCGCCGCCGTGCAGGGCTTCCTGCTCGATGCCGACGGCAGCGTCTGGTACAACTGGTTCGACGAGTTCGAGTTCGCGCCGGCGGCGGAAATCGCCTTCAATCTCGATGCGAATATCGAATATTCGCTACGCCCGAAGATCAACCAGATGTCCCGTGACATGGCGCGTTCGGCACAGGGCGCGTTCACCACGTCGACGTCCGTCGTCGGTCTCTGCGGCGACTCGTTCTTCGACAAGTTCACGACGCATGTCGACGTCGAAAAGACGTACAAGAACTGGTCGGACGCCTCCGAGCTGCGCCAGGGCGGCGCGTTCGGCCATTTCCCGTTCGGCGGCGTCGAATGGGTCAACTATCGCGGGTCGGATAACAATACCGACATCAAGGTGCCCGACGACAAGGTGAAGTTCTTCCCGAAGGGCGCACCGGGCGTGTTCGAGAAGGCGATGGCACCGGGCGAAAGCTTCGAGTGGATCAACACGCCGGGCAAGGAACGCTACGTCGTCCCGATCTTCGATCGCGACCGCAATTCGTTCTGGCGCATGGAGGCGTACGAATATCCGCTCTTTATCTGCAAGCGCCCCGAGACGCTGCGCACCGGCCGACAGGGCGCCTGATCCGTGTCGATCGACTGGGACGACGTCCTCTTGGGACCGAATATGGCGATATTCGGCGAAGGTGACCCGTCCCAGCCGTCGGCACTGCCCTTCTACACCCCCCGCGGGCTTCCCGGGTTCCCACTCGCAGATGCGGTGTTCGATCGCGCCTATGCGGATGTGACGCTCGAGGGGGAGGACACGGAAAATAGCGCGCGCAAGCCGTGCCTGGGAGTGCGGATCTCGCTCTTTCCGCGGGAGCCCGCGCAAAACGACAAGGTCTACATCCCGTCGGCGGCTGCACATTTCATCGTGAAGGATGTCCGGCTCGACGGCCACGGCCATGCGAGGTTGATCCTCATGCTGACGACACCGTGACCGTCACCTCTACGGGCTTGCTCGCGATCGTCGTCGAGATCCTGAGCGCGCCAGGCGCGACCGACGCAAGCAATCGGGTGATTTCGCCCGGCGATTGGCCCACCCAGAACGATCAGTATCCGCGCCTCAAACCGCGCATTGTGCGTGAGGTGAAGCAGTCCCTGGGCCACGGCGGCGGGCCTTCGTTCACGGTCACCGCGACTCTCCGGATCATCGGCGAAGTGTCCGAGGTTGCACAGGAGAACGACGCGGGCGCGACGGCGGCGGCGGCAGCGCTCTGGCGCCTCGCGCGGCAAGTCGAAGTCGCGGTGATCGGCAACCCCGCCCTGTGGAACGCTGGCGTCCAGCAGTTTGCCTCGGTCGACAGCCAACTCTCCTACAACTCGGACAGCGAAACCCACCTCGCGGGTATCCAGACCGATATCGCGCTCGAGTTCTACCAAGGCCCCGAAGATTTCGCGCAGCCTCTGACGACGGACCTCACCGAGGTCGCCGCAGCATGGCCTGCCTATCCGCCAACCGGCGTCATCGCCGATCTCTCCTGAGGAGTCCGACATGGGCATTAACACCGTGCGTATCGTCGCCGTTCCCGATCGATTGGTGCGCGACCCCGCGACGCGTCGGCCGGTCGATGAAGTCGGGATCGATGTCGATCCGCTCGATCTGACCTGGTCGCGGATGATCGCGGACGGCGACGTCGCGGTCGCTGACGACCAGGCCGCGCCCGAGGCAATGAAATCCTCACCCGCGCTCAGCGCGCCCGACAAGGAGGCCTGAGCATGGTCCCGTTCAAGAATATCCCATCGAACCTGCGCGTCCCGCTCTTTTATGCCGAGATCGACAATTCGAAGGCGAACACCGCCGCGATCGCGCAGCGCGCGCTGCTCATCGGGCAGAAGCTGGCGTCGGGCACCTATGCCGCGAACGTGCCCGTATCTTGCGGGTCGGCATCGGACGGCCGCGCCGCTGCAGGCCAGGGCTCGATCCTCGCGGGCATGATCGACGCATATCGCGACCGCGATCCGAATGGCGAGATGTGGGTGCTTCCCGTCGTCGATGACGGCGCCGCGACCACGGCGGTCGGCTCGATCACCTTCACCGGGCCGACCACGGCGCTGGGCACCCTCCCCCTCTACGTCGCCGGCCGCCTGGTCGCGCCGATCATCGCGAGTGGTCAAAGTGCAGCGCAGGTCGCCACCACCGCCGTCGCGGCGATCAATGCCACGGCAGGTCTGCCCGTGATCGCGGCCATCGACGGTACCGTGCCAGCGAAGGTCAACCTCACCGCGCGCAACGCGGGCGAGTGCGGCAATGATATCGACGTGCGCCTTGCCTATCGCGGCGCGGCGGCGGGTGAGAGCCTTCCGGCCGGGCTCGGCGCCACGATCGTCGCGATGACGGGCGGCGCGGGCAATCCGGTCCTGACGACCGCGCTGTCGAACCTGCTCGACATGTCGTTCGACTTCATCGTTTGCTCGCTCACAGACACCGTCTCGCTCGCTGCGATCGCATCGCTGCTCAGCGATACCACGGGGCGCTGGGCGTGGAGCGCGCAGGTCTACGGCCATTGCTTCGTTGCGAAACGCGGCACCGCCGGCACGGTCGCTGCGTTCGCGACGGCGCTGAACAACCAGCACATCACCTGCGTGCCGTTCGCGGAATCCCCCACCCCGCCGTGGAAGTGGGCGGCAGCCTTCGCCGGCGTCGCCGCGGTCAGCCTGCGCGCAGATCCCGGCGTCCCCCTGCAGACGCTGGCAGTACCGGGGATCCTGCCGCCGAAGCTCGAGGACCGCTGGAACCTGCAGACCCGCAACAACACGCTGCTCTACGGCGGCTGCTCGACCTGGACGGTCGACGCCGCAGGCAATGTCGTGATCGAGAACATGATCACGACCTATGTCACCAACACGACGGGCCAGGCGGACAACAGCTATCTCCAGATCGAGACGCTGTTCCTCATCGTCTTCGTCCTGCGCGCGCTGTCGTCGATGGTCTCGACGAAATATGCCCGCGTGAAGCTGGCCGCCGATGGAACGCGCGTCATGCCGAATTCGAACGTCGTCATGCCATCCACGATCCGCGCCGACATCATCGCGCTGTACCGCGACCTCGAGGGGCAAGGAATGGTGCAGCAGGCTGCGGCATTCGCGGCCGGCCTGGTCGTCGAGAAGGACGCGACCAACCCGAACCGGGTCAACGTGCTCCTGCCCGCGGTGCTGATCGACCAACTGCGCACCTTCGCCGTGCTGCTGCAGTTCCGCCTCCAGTAATTCCCACATTAAGGAGACCGCCATCATGGCAGACCCCAATCGCATTGCCGGCACCGCGTCGGTCACGATCGACGGCCAGTCCTTCACCATCGTCGGCGAAGGCACCTATCGGCTCAGCTCGGAGCATCGCGAGACCCTCAAGGGGCAGAGCGGCGTCGAAGGCTATTCCGCGATGCCGATGGAGGGCAAGATCAGCTGGAAGGGGCGCGACGGGTCCAACGTCGACATCGACGCGCTGAACCGCGCGACCAACGCGACGGTCGTGCTGACCCCTGCCAATGGCAAGTCGATCGTTGGCCGGAACATGTGGCGCAGCGGTGACCCGGTCGAGGTGAACACCGAAGACGGCTCGTTCTCGATCGAGTTCGACGGCCCCGACGTCATCGCGGCATAGGAGCGGACATGACCGATATTCCCGACGAGCTCGTCATCACCCTGCGCAAGCCGGTGACGCTGGGTGAGACCTTCACCACCATGACCTTGCGCGAGCCCACGGGCGCGCAGATGATGGCAATCGACAGCCTGGAACTCTGGGCTGCCGACGTGAAAATCATTGCCCTCGTCTCCGGACTTCCCGAGCCGGCAGTCAAGATGATTGGCGCGCGAGATCTCCGCATCGCATCGAAGTACCTCGGAAGTTTTTTGCTCGACGCCCCCTCGACTGGCGCCAACGGCTGATCGTCCTCTCGCAGGCGTTCAGCAAACTCCCCCCCGAGATCCTCGCGCATCCCTGGTCGACGATAAACGACTGGTGGGACTGGGGCGGCTTCGGCGAATAGCGAGGGCCTGACATGGCAGCACAAGCCACCTTCGGGATCGACATCACCGCGTCCGACAAGACGGCGAGGGGCAAGAAGTCCGCCGAGAAGACGCTCGGCCAGATCCAGAAGAATGCAAATGCGGCCGATCGGAAGAGCGCCGAGCAGCGCGAGCGCACCATCGGCACCTCCGGGCGGCGCATGGTGCGCACGTTCGGTGAGGTGGAGAAAGCCGCGTCTCGAGCGCTCGGCGGTCGGTCGATCACCGGCGGCCTTGCCGATCGCCTCGGCGGAATCCGGCAGGCAGCTTCGGCGGTTGGTTCTGGCCTCGGCGAGGCCTCCGCAGCGGGCGGGGTGCTCGAGGGCACGTTCGGTGCCGTCGGTGTGGCAGCCGCGGGGACGATCGGCGTTCTGGCAGCTGCTGCGTATGGCGCTTTCAAGCTCGCCGACGGCTGGGCGAAGGGCGCCGCATCGATCGGGCGTACCGCCGAGATCATTGGTGTCGGGACCAAGGCGTTCCAGGAGTTCACCATCGCGGCCGAGCGCGCCGGCGTCAGCCGAGAGACGGCGGCGGGCGCCGTTGGCGGGCTCTCGCAGACGCTCAACGACGCTCGCTACGGGCGGAACAACGACGCGGTCGCGCTGCTGTCGAAAATGGGCGTCGCGCTGAAAACCAAGAGCGACGGGACGGTCGATGTTGATGCGATGATGCCGCAGATCGCTGATGCGCTCGCGCGGCAGAATTCGTCCGGGCGGCGCACCGCGGCGCGGATCCTCGGTATCCCGCAGGGCGCCCTCCCCGCCTTCACCCAGGGCGGCAAGGCGCTGTCGTCCGATATGGCCGACGCGAGCGCGCGCGGTCCGGTTATCAGCGACGAAGGCATCGCCAAGGGCAAGAAGCTCGCGCGCCGCGACACGATCGGTGCCCAGATGCTCGAGCGCGCGACGAACAGCGGCAAGGAATTGCTTGCCGACGGCGTCGATACGGTGGGAACTGCGGTCATATCCAGTGCTCGTTCGATGATCGGCAGTTCGCGAACGAATGAGCGCGCGGCAAATACGATGGAGCGCGCGGCCGGGCGCATAGAAAGGGCTTCAGGCAGCAGCACTATTAGCGTAACTCGTCAGTTCGTTGCGGCTGCCCAATTAGCCGAACGTAACCATGGTGTTCCTGCCTCAATCAGTTTGGGACAAGCTGGCTTGGAGAGCAGCTTTGGAAAGCATATGCCACCCGGCAGTTTCAATCCGTTCGGGATCAAGGCGCGCGCAGGAGAGCCTTACGTTCTCGCGCGGACGCGCGAGGAGACGCGAGACGGTAGATCGTATTATGTGAACGCGCGTTTTCGCAAATTCACTTCATATGATGAAGCTTTTGATGAACACGCTAAGCTTTTGGAACATGGGCGGCGGTACGCACGCGCTCGATCGGCGACGACGGTCAGCGATTATGCCGATGCTCTTCAAGGCACCTACGCGACCGACACGCGGTACGCGAGCAAGCTAAAATCAGTGATCAGTCGTGGGCATTTCACCGACTTTGATAACGGCAAGAACTCCGAAATCCCGGTAAAGGTCGACGTTCATCTGCATGGCGGCCGCGCGGGTGATCGAGTGACTGTGAAGGCGGGTCGTTCAAATTCGCCCGCAGTCAGTCACGCTATGGAAACGGGTTACCAGCCAGTCCACGGAGGTTAAAAGGGCGCAGAGCCCGCTGAGAAACAACGTGAAATCTTGGTGACAATCGGGGTGTACTGCTTCGATGCGAGATTTGGGTAAGTGATCCGCATCACAAGCAAATCATCGTCGCGCCGAATCACGCGGGCATAAAAAATCGTTTTCGATGAAACGCCTGACGCTACCGCCCAATTCGATTTCGATGCGCGGTAAGTAATTCGGCCTCCTTCCCCCCCGGTGCCCCGCGCCTGACGATCAGCTTCGGCAGCCGGGGTATCTCCATCTGGGTTATGCTCCCCCCAAACAGCAAGAACTCCGCCCGACGGCCCGTAGATTTCTCGGCCATCCCCGTTTCCGGAGACCGGCCCGGCCCGCCACCTACTTGGATAACATGCAGTATAGCCAAAGCGAACGTTGGCGTAGCTCGTCCATGACGCGGCAAACGCGGCGGCCATTAGAACTGCGAACATTCCAGACATTACCTTTTCTGCAGTAGCGCCGTACCAACTAACACAAGCCAAGGAGGTTCAGATAGATGGTCGACCTCCCGAACAATGGCCTTCTTCCGGCGACCTTCCGCGGCGTCCCGTTCGTCGTGACAAACGACGAGCTATCGGGTGGTAGAAGGCTCGCAGTCCACCAATACCCGGGCAGGGAAGAGCCTTGGGCCGAAGATATGGGCCGTGCGGCACGCAAATATCGGTTCCGGGGCTTTGTTGCCACCGGCACAGTCAGAACCCCTGGATTGCCCGTACAGGTCCAACGCCTCTTGCTCATTGCGGCGCTGGAGAAAAAGGGATCCGGCACACTCACCCATCCGACACTGGGCATCCTTAATGTTTCGGTCGGTCCGTATAGCATCGGGCAGGATCTCGGGGCTGGCCGCATGTCGACGATCGACATCGAGTTCGTTGAGAGCGGCAAGCAAAGCTTTCCATCTCTGCTGGTCTCGGGCTCGAAGCTGCTGTCGAAGCTCGCGGGTATCGTCACGATCGCGACGGACCTCGTCGCAGTGGCGAGCATCGTGTCGAAGGCACTCGGCGGCAAAGCGGCTGCCGCGTCAACCAGCGCGCAATATGCGGCGTCTGTCGTCACCGCCGGCGCCGATGCGACGTCGCTTGTTCACCTCGCCGCGCAACTCCCCGGAGACTTCGGCCGGTTCTCGGCCGGGGCCAATGCCGGGCTGTCTGACAGCGCGGCGAGCCCATACGCCGCAGATTCCTCGATCCCCGCGTTGATCTCGGCCGCGTCGCAGCAGCGCGTCAGCATCGAGGCCGCGGCAGCGCGCGTAAGCACCGCCGCCAGTGACCTCGCCGCCGATTCTGATTTTTCGACCCTGGCCGACGCCGTGAATGATCTGATCAACGCGCTGCTCTCGGCATGTTCGAATCCGGCCGATGCTGTGCGCCTGCTCATCAGCCTCATTCGGAACCCGCCGGCGGACGTCACCGCCGGCACGGTCGGCGGCGCTGCGCTGGTTCGCGTCTTCCAGCGTTCGGCTTGCTTTGCGCTCGGCCGCGCATGTGGCTCGTATCAGCCTGCGAGCTACGATGATGCGGCGTCGCTGCTGGCGCGGGTCGCCGATGTGATCGAAGCCGTGGCGATCGCCGCGGCGGACGTCGGCGACGACGCGAGCTTCGACGCGCTGAACGGCTTGCTGACTGCGCTGACCGAGGATCTGCGCGCGCGCGGCGCCGAGCTCGCCCCGATGAAGGATTTCACCGTTGCCGAGGCGCTGCCCGACGTCGTGCTTGCGCAGCGGCTCTACCGTGACCCGAGCCGCGCCGACCAGCTGCTCGGCGAGATCGATCCCATCCACCCGCTGTTCTGCCCGAATGAGTTTCGGGCATTGGCCGCGTGAGCGACGACCTCGTCCTCTCCGCCAACGGCCGCGATATCGCAGGCTGGGAACACCTGTCCGTCACCTTGCGCGCCGAGGGGTTCCCTTCGTCGTTCGACATCGCGCTGTCATCGCGCGACCCGGCGACCAAAAGCGCGCTCATCGTCCGCCCCGGCGACGCCTGCACGGTCAAGCTGGGCAGCGACCTGGTCGTGACAGGATACGTCGATCGCGCAGGAAATGGCGGCAGCGGCGAAACCCACACGTTGCGCGTCTCCGGCCGCGGCAAGACGCAGGACCTGGTCGACTGCTCCGCCGAGTGGCCGGGCGGGCAGATCTCGAACTGCAATGCGCTCGACATCGCGAAGAAGCTGGCCGCGCCGTATGGGATCGAGGTCAAGCTCGCGAACGGGGCGGACGCAGGTCCGATCGTGCCGCAGTTCGCGGTGACCTATGGCGAGACCGCCGCCGAGATCATCCAGCGCGTCGCGCGCAACGCCGGACTGCTTGCCTATGAAGATGCGACCGGGGTGCTGCTGCTGGCGGCGGTCGGCACGAAGCAGGCCGGGAGCGGCGTCGCCTATGGCGGGAACGTCGAGGAATGGGGCGTCATGCTTTCGATGGACCAGCGGTACAGCGAGATCGTTTGCATGCTGCTCACGCAGGAAACCCAGGCGGATATCGCCGGTATCACGCAGCCGTTCTTCACCGCACTCGATCCCAACGTGCCCCGACACCGCCGGCTCTATATGACCCTAGAGCAGGCGGTAAACGCGCAAGAGCTCACAGCTCAAAAGGCGAAATGGGAGGCTGCGCGGCGCGCTGGGCGCGCGACGATCGCGACCGCAACCGTCGACAGCTGGCGTGATTCGAAGGGCGCGCTCTTCATGCCCAACACGTTGCTGCCGGTGAGCCTCCCAGGCCTACCGGACAAGACCCCGCTGATCATCGCCGAGGTGACCTTTCGCCGCGGCAACGACGGCACCCACGCCGATATCGTTGCCATGCCGAAAGACGCCTTCGTGCCTGAGCCGATCAGCCTCCAGCCGGTGAATATCGTGGAGATCGTTCGATGATGCATCGGCTGCTCAACGTTCTCCGGGTCGGCGTCCTGAAGCTGGTCGACGATAGCGATGAGTTTCAGCTTCTCCAGATCGATGAGGGCAATTTTCCGGATGGTCGGCGGGTGCTCGACAAGATCCGCCACTTCAAGCAGTTCGGCTTCGCGAGCTCGCCGCCCGCCGATAGCGATGCGATGCTCGCGGCGCTCGGCGGTGATCGCTCGCAGACGATCGCCATTGGCACGAACCACCAGAAGTCGCGGCCGCGCGGCCTCGCGGCGGGGGATTCGATGCTCTACCGCGCGAAAGCCGAAGGCACCTTGGGCGCCTACGTCTGGATCAAGGATGGGGTGATCGAGATCGACGCTGATGGCGGCGATGTGATGGTTCGGAACGCGACCACGGTCACGGTCGTGGCGAGCGACAAGGTCCGCGTCGAGGCGCCAACGCTTGAATGCACCGGCGACATCGTCAGCCGCGCAGACGGCGAGCGCGTCAGCCTCAACACGCTGCGCGACAAATACGACGCCCACAAGCATCCCGTGACCGCCCTCGGCAGCCCGACCGGCGCCAGCGATAGTCCGGCCTGATCGCATGGCCGACATCGCAACAATCTGGAGCCCCTCGCTGGGGATCGGCGACTGGTATCTGCAGCTCGCCGCGGACGGCACGATCACGGACGACGCCGGACAACCGGTGATCGACGATTCGGGCTTCAGCCTGCACGACGGCCTATTCAGCGGCGTCAGCGACCTGCAGGCCGGCGATGACCTTTTCACGGCTGTCCTGATCAGCTTGTTCACCGATGCGCAGGCCGATTCCGACGACATCATCCCCGACGGCAGCAACGATCCGCGCGGTTGGTGGGGCGACTTGGGCGAAGAAGTCGGGATCGGCAGCAAGATCTGGCTGCTCTCCCGGTCTAAGCAGACCGAAGAGGTGCGGGTCAAAGCCGAGACCTATCTCGCGGCCGCGCTGCAGTGGCTCGTCGACGATCAGATCGCCGCGTCGATTTCGGTCGCCGCCTCCTGGGACCGCCCCGGCTTTCTGGCGGCGACCATCAACATCACCCGGAATAACGGCACGGTTCAATCCGTGCGTGCCGACTGGGCATGGAAGGATGCGCGCTGATGCCCTTTTCGCGGCCTCCCCTCACGCAATTGATCGACCAGGTGCTCGGCGACATCACCGTCGGACTGAAGGCCTCGACCGGCCTGTTGCGCTTCTCCAATATGCGCGTCCTCGGCAAGGCGCTCGCGAAGGCGGCGAGCGGCCTTTACGGCTATCTCGACTGGATCGCGAAGCAAGCCACGCCATTCACCGCGACTGGCGAATTTCTCATCGCATGGGGTGCGCTGAAAGGCGTCGGCATCAAGGCGGCATCATCGGCTCGAGGCACGGTCACCTTCACGGGGACCGACGGGACCGTCATCCAGGCGGGCGCGGCGCTGACCCGCTCCGACGGGGTCGCGTTCACGACAGACGCCACGGTCACGATCGCCGACGGCTTCGCAAACATCGGGGTGACTGCCGCCGTGGCCGGATCGGCTGGCAATGCCGCAGCGGGCACCTCGATGACGCTATCGCAAGCCATTTCGGGCGTGAACGCATCGGCCGCGACGCTGACCGGCACCGCGGGCGGGGCGGAGATAGAGGACATCGAGGCGTACCGCACGCGCGTGCTCGCGAAATACGCATCCCCTCCCCAAGGCGGCGCGCAGCCGGATTATGTCGACTGGGCGACCTCGGTCGGCGCCGTTACACGCGCCTGGGTGCGCCGCAACGGTATGGGCGCGGGCACGGTGATCGTCTATTTCATGATGGACGTCGCCGAGGCCGCTTATGGCGGGTTTCCGCAAGGCACCAATGGCGTCGCCACGCTTGAGACCCGTGACAGTCCCGCGACCGGTGATCAGCTGATCGTCGCCGATGCCATCTATGGAGTCCAGCCGGTCACCGCGCAGGTCTACGCCGTTGCGCCTGGCCAGAATGTCATCAGTCTCACGATTTCGGGCCTCGCTGCGGCGTCCGATGCGACAAAGACGGCAGTTCGCGCCGCGATCGCGGCGGCGATCAATCTCAATTCCAGCCCGGGCGGCGTCGTCCTAGCCGATGGGACCGCCGGGGGCATGACGCAGCTGTCGGTCATCGAGGCCGCGATCGCCGCGATCCCGGCGGCCGCTGGATTCGTAATCACCGCAGTCGCCGCGTCCAACGGGACCGTCACGCCCGGCGCAGCCGGCAACGTCGCGTCGTCGCCGGGATATCTGGCTATCGCCGGCTCGACGGTGTTCGCCTGATGGGTGCGCGCTTTTCGGCGACGGACTATGCAGCAGCGCTCATGAAGCTGCTGCCGCGCGGTCGGGTGTGGCCCCGCGACGCCGGAAGCACGCAAGCCCAGGGTGTCGCATGCTTCGCGCCAGCGATGGAGCGGGTAGATGCGGCGGCCGTCCAGCTGCTCGTCGATGCGTTCCCGGGTACGACGACCAACCTGCTCGGCGAATGGGAGGCGTCGCTCGGGCTGCCCGACCCATGCCTCGGCGCTAACCCAACGCTGCTGCAGCGGCGCGCGCAGGTGGTGTCCCGGATCGCAGATGGCGGCGGACAATCCGCACAGCGTTTTATCGATTTCGCCGCGCAGCTCGGCTTCGTCATCGAGATATCCACCTTCTCCCCATTCCGCACCGGTCGCTCGAGAGTGGGCAGCCCGCTCAATAGCCCAGGCTGGGCATTCGGGTGGAGGGTGAAGGTCATCTCGGGTGCGACCGGCACCGAGAACGCCGCTTTTCGGACGGGCGAAGGCCGCATGGGCGATCGCCTCACCTCGACTGCGGCAGGGCTCGAAGCTCTCTTCTGCGAGCTCCGCAGGATCGCGCCGGCGCACACAATCCTATTGCTCTGATCCGGAGATCCCGATGTACAGAATTGACGTATCCTCGGCCGTCCCGGCCCTTCCGGCGCCGGCTGCTTCTGGTGCACCAGGGTATTTTACTGATGGCGATGTGGTTGACGGCATCCCCGCGACCGTTCTGCCGGCCGACTTCATGAACATGATCCAGGAAGAGCTGATGACCGTCTTGCTCGCTGCCGGGATCGCCGGTTCGAAGACGAGCCGCAGCCAGGTGCTCGCCGCGATGCGAGCATTGTTCGCGCCGATGTCGGCCTTCACCGGCGCGGAAGCGGCGCTCGGGTATATGCAGGTCTTCGGGTTCATCCTGCAGTGGGGCTTCCTGCCCTCGCTGACCAATCAGGCGATCAACACGATGAATTTCACGGTCGCCTTCCCGGGCAACCCGTTCATCATGATCGCGACGCCTGGGACCTCACTCGCGTTGGGCTCCAATGCCGTCGGCATGGGCGCGGCGCCGATCAGCCAGACCCAAGGTCAGATCGCGGTCCCCTCGGCCTCGCCCGGCACGACCGGCGCCTACTGGTTCGCCATCGGCAACAAAGGATAATTCCATGAAATTCGCTGCATCCACGGGCTGTTTCTATCCGGACGACATCGCCTATCCCGATGGAACGATCCCGGCCGACGCGGTCGAAACCAGTCGCGGGGTTTTTCTCGAATTTTGCTCTGCTACCCCGGGATCGACGGTGTCGGTTGCCGACGGCGCCATCCTGATCAACCCGCCCGCACCACTGTCGCTTGACCAGGTGAAGTCCGGCAAGATCGGCGACCTGAACACCGAGTATCAGGCCGCCGTGTCCGCGCCGCTCAGCTTCAACACGGAAGCCGGCGCGACGGTGCGCTTTGCCCGCGACGCCACCCACAAGGCGATGGTCGATCTCGCGGTATCGCAGGGTGAGGCGGACTGGACGGCCAACGTCTGGATCGATGCCGGAAACTCCCCGGTGATGCCGTTCACCTTTGTCGATCTCGAGCGGCTGCAGGGCGCGCTCGCCGCGCCGACGTCACCGAGCCTGATGGACCTGATGGCCAAGGTCAACGCAGTGCATTCCGCCTCCGATGCGGACGCGGTTGCAGCGATCACCTTCTAGAACAGGGGCGCGTCATGGCGACAATTAAATCCTACCCGACGCCCGATCGCACCCTCAAGGCAGACGACGCACTGCTTGGCGACGCCGGGGGAACTGTCCAGATCCCGGTCGGCTTGCTCAGCGACACGCTGCTGGCCACGCTGACTGCGGCGATGCCGACCCTAGTCGCAACATTGTTACCGACGGCGATCGATGCCCTGCTCGCGAGCCTGCCCGACGAATCGAATGGCGATGCGATCCCGTCCTCGGGCCCCTACCTCTCCGCTGGAGTGCTGAAATTTGCCTAAGTTTCTCATCCTTGCGGTCCTCGCGGCTGTCGCGTTTGCCCAGCCCCTGGAAGCGCAGAGTGGTCCGAAGTTCGGTAAAAACGGGGGCGTTGGATCGACGACGTCCACGGTTTCGAGTGGCGAGCCTGCCGGCGGGACCTATTCGATCAACGGCATCACCGGAAAAGCGACGTTCCGGTCGCAGAGCATTGGCGATCCGACGGATAGCGCTGCACCGCCGGTCTCTCTCGCCTCGAAAGGCCCCACGCCGACGTTGGCGATCGGGGCGTCCATATACCCCACCAATATCGGCGGTTCCGGCGCCGCCAAGTACGACGCGACATCGAACGTTTTAGCCAACACGATCGGGGCGAAGTTCGGCCTGTTCGGCGCCGCGGCGAAGGACAATGTGACCTGGCTGAACAGCTACATCTCGGGTGTCGATTCCACTGGGCATGCCCAGGTCTACTCGATCTCCACGACAGGCAATTACGGTGGCGTGTTCGCGGCGCGCTCGAGCGACAACCACGGGGCGAACCAGAACGTCATCGGCGCCATCAGCACGGTCCTTTCTGACAACACCACGCAGAGCGACGTCGTCTGGGCGGGCTACGATGCCGCCTATGTCGAGCCGACTGCGGTCCCGCGCGGAACGTTTGGACGCGAGATCAGCCTGATCAACAATGGACCGGGAACGCCCGAATTTGGCGACCCCTACAATTACAACGTCAGCGGTTTCACGAACGCCCTGCGCGTCGATTGCGGCGATGGTATCACGGTGACCAAGGACTGTGGCGCCGCGATCGCGATCATCCCCAATCTCGGAATAGCCAGAGCGGGGATTGTGTTCGGGGATGGCGTGCTGAGGTCGGTGGGGGGGTATGCGCCCGCCATCGCCATGCCCTCCGGCTATGGTTTCAGCTGGTACACGGCCACTGCCGTCCCGGTCTGGCGCGTCTTCAGCAACGCCAGCGGGTCGGCACTCAGCCAGATGATCCTGGGGGACGGTACGCTGGATATCTACACGTCGAACGGATCCTCGCACCCGTTTGCGGTAACGTCGGCCGGTATCAGCGCGTCGGGCTATCAAGTGGGCGCCACGGCGGGTGTTTCCTGTGCAGCTGGGACCGTCACGCTCGCCTCTCTGGTGGTGACGAACGGCATCGTCACGCACTGCTGACCGATAGCTCTCCGAGCTCCGCGCGAATAAATAAAGGATCTGCCGAATGCGTAATCGCGCGTTTCATCCATTGGAGAGGCGTGGTGGCCGTGGCTAATCCCCGCCTGGTCGACCGCCAATCTGCGCCGCGCGCTTCGTGGTACGAGTTCATCCCGGTTATCAGCGCGGCCGCGATCCTTATGGGAGCCGCCGCGGTCACCGGAGGCGCGAGCGAACGGCTCACCACGGTCGAAAAGCAGGTGATCGATCTCAAGGCGCGCGAGGATCAGCGCGATAAGGATCAGCAGGCCAACAGCGACAAGCTCAACGCGATCGATGGCCGCACGATCCGGATCGAGACGACGCTATCCCTGCTCACACCTGAAAAGGACAAGGCACCATGACCGGGGTTGGAGAAATCCTCGTATTCTTCGGAATGATCGCGCTATTCGTCAGCCCGATCGAGCGCACTCTGTCGCTCCGCCGGCACGTGCAGACGGAGATGTTCGAGGGCGCGCTCAGACAGGCGTTCCCAGTCCCCGATCCAAACCCAGCGATCGACGATCTGCTTCGCTACGCCGAGGACGCTCTCGAACAGGACGCGCTCTCCCGCGGCATCACCGCGACTGCAGCGACATATGACCGCGCGAACGATCAGTCGCCCACCCCCTAAAACCTCCTTCCCTGGAGAAATCGAATGTCGCAACCGCCCTCCCCGGCGCCCGCCCCTGCGCGCGCGCCGACCAGACCTGCCGTCGGCGCCCTGGCCGCGGTAGTCGGCCTCACCTGCGCCGCCATCCTCTCGCCCTTGGTGTCAGGCTGGGAGAGCGGCGGACAGCAGCATCTGGTCCCCTATCGCGATATCGTCGGCGTCTGGACGCAGTGCGACGGCGAGACGCTTGGGGTCACCGCTACGTCGCCGAAGGAGACGCCGGCCGGCTGCGCGGTGAAGCTCGACACGCGGCTCGCTGGTTTCGCGCAGCAGGTCGCGGCGTGCTCGCCCATGCTTCGCGGGCACGACAGCCAATGGGCTGCCGCAACCAGCCTCGCGTATAATATCGGCGTCAAAGCCTATTGCGGCTCGACCGTCGATCGCCGCTTCGACACGCGCCAATGGGCTGCCGCCTGCGACGCTTTCCTGATGTGGAACAAGGCCGGCGGCCGCGTCGTCGCCGGGCTCGCCAACCGTCGCGCCGCCGAGCGCGCCCTTTGCATGAAGGATCTTCCGAAATGACCGACGACACGATGCCGCCGATCGCCGTCAACAGTTCGCCGCTGCCCGATCAGCTCTGGGCGGCCGTCCGCCAAATCGCGCCGCCTGTCATGGCTTTCGCGATCGGCAAGGGCTGGATCGGCAACGACGCAGGGATCCTGCTCGGCTCGGTCGGCGCGATCGTCTGGCCGATCGTTGCCGGGCAGATCAAGACGCGCGAGCGTGCGCAGCAGCTCACCACGATTGCGGGTGATGCGCGCACCCCCGATGCTGTCGCGACGGTGAAGCCGTGATTCCGGTTGGCTTCGAAGCCTTCAGGCTGCTGCTCGGCGGCTGGGCAACCGCCGCTCTCACCTTCTTCAAGAACCTGCCCTGGTGGGTATGGGCGATCCTTGCAGCGCTGATCCTGCTTCTGGTCGTCTATTTCCACGGCGAGAAGGCGGGCGAGACCAATGGCGCGGAGAAGATCGAGAAGCGCGACGTCAAAGCCCACGCGAAGACCATCGCCGAATCGACTGCCGACACCAAGAAAGCTCAGACGACCACCGATGCGATCGGCAGCCGCATGGCTCGCGTAGACGTCGCAACCACCGATCTTGTGCGCGCCAAACTCAAGGACATGAACGATGCGATTGCCGTACCTGCCGCGCCAGCTGGCGATCCTCCCGCTCGCGTTGACACTCGCAGCCTGTCTGCATCCGTCGACGCCCTCGTCGAACGCGCGAATGGACAGGCCGACGCTGCCGATGCTCAACCCTGAGTTCGTCGAGTCCTTCCACCTCAAGCCGCTGGGTCATCCCGAGACCGGCGTGATGGTCCAGATCGATCAAGGTTATCTGCAGGCGATGAGCGCACTCCTCGGTGTAGCACTTGGCGACGTCGCCAAGGCCAACACGCATGCGGCGAGCGTGAAGCAGGAGCGGCGCTGCCTGATTGCCATTTGGTCAACCGGCCGCACGTCCGGCGATTGCCCCGGAAAATAGTCGGCCGAGGCGCCCCTCGACGCGGTGCAGCCGTCATGGCATACCACTCGCGCTGCTCTGAACTTAGCCGTTAGGAGTGGCCCGCGCGCGCGCGGTCAGGCCGCAGGCACCGGTTCGCCGGGTGGCCTGCAAAATAGAAGACCCTTCGGGGGAATATGCAGGGCGTAGTTCCCTGTGGCCCTGCGCGGCTAACCACCCGGTCCGGACCGGGGATTTGGTCGCGCAGGACCCTCATTGAATTCGCGGCCGAGCCGCTCCCGTAATCCTGCTGTCGACACCGTCGGCCAGGCCACGCCGATCTCTCGATCGGCGATCACCAGCGCGCGTAGCCGACGTGCTTCTTTCCCCAAAGGACGAAGCCTGAATGAATGCGTGCACCGTTGCTCGACCACCCGCGCCCTATCTTGGAGGCAAGCGCAACCTCGCCAAGCGCCTCACCGCCATAATCGCCGAGACGCCGCATCGGACCTATGTCGAACCCTTCGTCGGAATGGGCGGCGTCTTTCTTCGCCGGCACGCCGCGGCGCCGGTCGAAGTGATCAACGACCTGTCCGGTGACGTCGCGAACCTGTTCCGCGTTGTGAGACGCCATTATGAGGCGTTCGTCAGCGAGTTGCGCTGGCTGATCGCCAGCCGAGCGGAATTTGAGCGTCAGCGCTCGATCGATCCGCGACTGCTCACTGATATCGAGCGCGCGGTGCGGTTCCTGTACCTGCAACGCCTCGCGTTCGGCGGTTGCGTCGTCGGTCGTACTTTCGGAGTCGATCGCCGCACGAGCTCACGCTTCAATCTCGCCAGCCTGCGCGCCGAGCTCAAGCTATTGCGCGATCGGCTTGCGCCGGTGACGATCGAGCAGCTCGACTATGCGGACGTCATTCGGCGCTACGACAGCGCGACCACGCTGTTCTTTCTCGATCCGCCGTATGACGAGACGACCGGCTACGGCATCGACTTTGGCCGGGAGCAGTATCTCGCGATGGCAGAGCAACTCGCTCGCATCAGCGGCCGTTTCATCCTCTCGATCAACGACACGCCGTTCATTCGCGATGCTTTCGCTCGCTTCGCGATCGCCGAGGTCGAGACGACCTGGTCACTGTCATCTGCGGCAGCAGGGCGCGGCAAGAGAGTGACCGAGCTCATCATCCAGAACCGCTAACCGTGTTCCCATAATGTTCTTGCCGAATCGCGCTGCCACCGTGCATCGCGGTCGGCATGGGCACGAAGGTTCCAAAAGCGGTCGGCGACTACAGCGCATTCGATCTCGACCTCGGCGTCGTGTGCGGCGGCTGTGGGCGCGTGGCGGTGTTCCAGGGTTTCGAGGTCGATGCCTTCTTCAAGGCGCGCGGCGTGCGTACGTCTTTGCCAGTCGAGACGAAGTTGTTCAGCTGCCGATGCGGATCGAAGGACATCTCGACGATCGGCGTGCCGATCGCCAATCGACCGCAGCCGTTTGCCCTTTTGGGCAAGCGCCTCATCCCGATCTACATCATGAACCCGGGATTGAAGCGGTGACGGTGTGGGTATCGCAGCGTCGAGAGCGGGTATCGCACCTACTCTCGATGCTGAAAGTCGCGGTTTTCCGCACGTCCTGATGACCGGGGCGGAGGGTGCCTCCGACTTGATCGGCGAAGGTCCCTCTGCCGTCGATCAAACTGCGCTAAGCACTGCCAAGATACCAGAAATGACCGCGGCGCCTGAGGTCCAGCGCGCGGCGCGGGCATTTATCGCGGAGGAGGTTTCGTAAGCAGCCCTCACCGCATTGGTGGCAACTATCGCCTCAAGAATTCCGAGCGCGGGGCTATCTTCGTACGAGATCTCTGTTCGCGGGACGACATCCTCAATCTCAACCTTACTCGCTATCAGCCAAAGATATGAAGCGCGCCACGCCACAAAGGCGGCTGCGATGCCGACGAAAAAGAGCAGTACCTTAATTGCGAATTGGACGTGGGTTGGCCAATGGCTCGAAAACATGAAAACCTCTGCTGCAACAAGAATCGGCTGCAAATGGTGGCTGGATCCAGTCAGACGACCGTTACACGCTCGCTCTGCTCGCGGGCGCACAGGTCTGCCACCAGTCCAATCTGATCACCTAGCAAATTGTAATAAGATTCGAAGAGCTCCAATGAACCGGCCAAAGGCTGCAATGCCGTTGACAACCGATTGGCCGGGTTTCTACCCTCGCGATCCAGCGATACCATCAGACGCGGCTGATCTATCGTGGAGTAGGCACCGGAAACCCCTGCCCAATTCGGGTGTGCTGCCTCGCTCAACGAATCATAGCTCTTTCGGAAACCCGGGATATTTCGTTCGACCCGGTCGATGCATGTGAGAATATTCACCGCTCCCGGATTTTCAGGCCACGCTTTAGATCCGACCCAGATGCCGGTCAGTTTCTGCTTCAGATCGCCGGACGCGTCCGCATCGAGCGCTGTTGAGACTTGATGGTGGACGTGCATCGCCAGGGCCACCGTTTCCATGGCTGCTCGCGATAGGATCGCGCCAACCACTAGGTCACGTTCCTCGAGCGCAGCCACTGCGCGACGAGAGACTTCCTCCATACGCCAGATAAGACCCGCCCGAATCATGTGCAGCAACCCGGCGGTGACAAACCGCTGAGCTGGCCCCTGCAAGTCGACGCGGTGCGGCAGAGATAGCGCCAAGCGCTCGGTCACATCTCGAGCTGTCGCCATTCCGTCTCGCATCTTTGCGCTTGGCATACCTCTCACCTCCTTTGTCACAGACCTTAGCTCACATTGAGAGAAAAGCATGCTGACCAACGTCGCGGTGAAAGCCGCGCGGCCGAAGCCGCGCCCATATAAAATGGCTGATGGCCAAGGCCTCTACCTTCACGTCGCACCAACCGGCACCAAGTCGTTCCGAATGCGGTATCGCGACCAGGCCGGCCGCGAGCAGACACTCACCTTCGGCGCGATCACGCTGGTCGACGCCCGGGCCCAGCGGGATGCGGCGCTTGAGCGCCGCGCACGCGGCGAGGATCCGCGGCCGCGCGCGATCAAGGTGACGACTTTTGAGGAAGCGGCGCGCGCCTGGCATGCTCACCGCACCGATGGCTGGTCGCCCGTCCACGCCGGCGACGTCATCGAAGCGCTCGAGCGCAATGTCTTCCCGGCGATCGGCGCGGCTGGGCTCGACGCGATCACGCGACCGGCCGTGCTGCAGCTGCTCGAGCGCGTGGAGGCGCGCGGCGCAATCGAGACTGCTCGCCGGCTGCGCCAGCGTATCGAGGCGGTGTTCGAATTCGCTCGAGCGAAAGGCTGGACGTCGATCGCCAATCCCGCCGACGTGCGGGAAGCGCTTGCGGCAGCGCCCGCCGGCGGGCGCCAGGCGGCGCTGGTCGATATCGCCGAGATCCGCGAACTGGTCGGCGCGGTGGCCGCGCTCGACGCCGCGCCGCTGCTGCGGCTCGCGTCGCTCTTCCTCGCGCTGACGGCGGTGCGCCTGGCGGCGCTCCGCGGCATGCGCTGGTGCGAGGTCGAGGATCTCGACGGCCGCACACCCACGTGGCGCATTCCGGCCGGGCGCATGAAGCTCGGGGCGGCGCGCAAGCTCGATTCGGCGAATGATCACCTCGTGCCGTTGTCGCCGCGCGCCGCGGGCACGCTGCGCGCCGCGCGCGCGATCGCTGGCGGCGCGGCCGATCCTGCGGCGCTGGTATTCCCCGGCCGCGGGAAGGGTGCGCCAATCGGCGCCGGCGCGATCGGGGATCTGTATGTTCGCGCCGGCTTCGGCGGTCGGCATGTGCCGCATGGCTGGCGCGCCAGCTTCTCGACCGTGATGAATGAGCGGCGGCCGACCGATCGCGCGGATATCGACCGGACGCTCGGACACGCGCCGAAGGGTATGACCAAGGTCGAGCGCGCGTATAATCGGGCGGAACATCTCGCCGCGCGCCGCGCGCTTCTCGAGGAATGGGGGGCGCTGATCGCGCCCATTTCCGACGCTTTCGCGCCCGCGCCGCTCGGGTAACGCCCGCGGCGAAGTGGCACAGAAAATGCCGTGCGCCCCCCGGGCAGCACCCGATCGGCCAAAGCCGATCGGTCCACCGCCGCGTCTTGGCGATGGTGGTGGAATTTGTCGGGGCCTTTCGGCCGGGTCGGGCTTCAAATTAACGCGTGCCGAAGGCACTCCTTTTCATCTTAATCTCTGGATGCAGGATAGAGCACAATTCATGGACTCGCGTTTGAAGCGAGCGGGGAGATGCCAAGCACGGCCAACTGGCGGGGCGTGAGGGCATCGAAGGCCGTTGCAGGATCCGCGACCTCCGCCGGCACCCGGCCCATCCTCCTGAGCTTGCTGACCAGGATCTGCAGATAGCGCTGCCAGGTGCGCGGCGGCATCTGGCGTTGGTGGTCGAAGAAATAGGCGTTGGACGTCTGCTCACGCTGCGGCGCGAACTCGCCCTCGTTCGAGGTCTTAAGGCTGCGGCGAACCCAATCGATCATGCCATGTGCCTTCAGCCGCCGGATCGCGCCGTTCACGCTGTTGCGGTGGCACCCGGCCGCGCTTGCGATCGTCTCGAGCGCAGGGAACAGCCGTCCCGTTCGAAATTCGACCATCTCGAGCATCGCCTGCAGGATGGTCAGATCGACCCGGCGCAAGCGCTGCGCCGCGCGCTCGAGCATCGCCTCGACCTTGATCAGCTCTTGGCGGACGACCGCCATGCGGCCGATCGGCGGCGCGCCCACGCCGCCCAGCGCGTCCAGCTCCGCCGCAAGCGCGTCATGCCGCTCGCGCGCCTCGCGCACCGCCCGCGCGGGGAGATCCTTCCAGTCCTGCCGATACCGCTCCTTAGCGGTCTGCAGCAGCGCCTCGCGATGTGCGAGCCCGGCCGCGACAGAGCCGTCCCCAATCTTCGCCCAAGGCTTCGCCCGCGCGTCGTCGACGTCATAGCTGTGGCGACGCGGAACACGCTTGCCCTCGCCCTGGTCTGGACCGCGTTCACGGCCGCCGAGGCGCCCCCCGAAGCCCTTGATCAGCTGGCGCGTCTGGCGTGCGATATCGGCTGGCGTGAGATCGCGGCCTGCAGTTGCGGTCGCGCTCATCGCGCACCGCCTGTCAGGCCGCGCGGTTGCGCCGCTGCTGGCGGGGTGACGTGCCTCGGTCGTTCTCGAGAAGCGCTTCGGCCGGTGGCGCGTTCTTCATGAGCAGATCCGCCCACTCCTGCGCGAGCTCGCGCCGGCGCGGCATGTACGCGTAGCGATTGTAGATCGGCTCGACGCCGCCCTGGATGTGCGCGAGCATCAGGTCGATGACCTCCCTGTCCCCCATCCGCGTCTCGATCGCGGCCAGCGCGTTCATCACCGTCGAGAATGTCGCGCGCCAGCCATGGGGGACATGCCGGCCCGCGTAACCAGCTTCCCGATATAGAGCGCTGAGCGTCGAATCGCTGAGCGGCGCCTTCGCCTTTGAGATGCTCGGAAAGAGCAGCTCGCGATTGCCATGTGCGGCCATCGCAACCTTCACGACGTCGACCGCCTGGCGCGACAGCGGGATAACGAACTCGAGCCTCACGTCGCGCTTCTGCGCGGCTGTGAGCTTCATCTTTTCCGCCGGCACGCGCCAGATCGGCTCGGGCCCGTCCAGCTGCTCGAACTCGGCCGGGGCCGCTAGCCGCACAACGCTCGGCCGCGCGGCCGTTAGCGCCAAAAGGCGCGACGCCAGCTTGGTCACCGAATATGCCGATTGCGCCTCGATCTTGCTGACCAGGACACGCGCGGCGGGGACCTCGAGCAACGCCGGCCGCTTGCCGTAGCTCACCTTCTGCAGAGCCTTGCGCACGCCGAGCGCGGGATCGGCCGTGGCGACCCCATCGGCGATCGCCGTCTGGAATATATCCGAAAGGTGCTGTCGCACCCGGTGTGCCGTCTCCACCGCCCCCCGCGCCTGGATCGCCTTCAGTGCCCCCAGAATGAGGGGCACCGTAATCGACTTCACCGGCAACGCGCCCAGCGTCGGGAACACGTCGTTCTCGAAGCGATCGAGCACCTGTTGCGCGTAGCGCTTGCCCCAGTGCGCAGCCTGCTGCTTGTGCCAGCGGCGAGCGACGATCTCGAGCGTGTTCAGCGAATCGACGTGCCGCTCCGCTTTTCGTTGCTTCTGATGAACATCCGGATCGATCCCGTCGCGGAGCAAGCGTCGCGCCTCGTCGCGCCGATCGCGTGCCTCCGCTAGCGATACCTCCGGATAAAGCCCGAAGGTCAGGCGCTTTTCCTTCTCGCCGAAGCGATACTTCATGCGCCAGGACTTCGAACCGCTGGTCAGTATGTAGAGATAGAGGCCGCGGTCGTCCGCCAGCTTGTACGGCTTGTCGGCCTTCTTGGCCGAGCGACAGCGCAGATCTGTCAGCATGGGGCGAAACCTGGGTGCCCCCACAGTGCCCCCACATTCCAGCGCTTTGGTGTTCTGCGATGATCCGCCATGATCCAGTAAGTCCCTCGCTTTCCTTGCCGAAGCAAGAAGGGAGAGGCGTCCTGATCAGCGATGATCCAGCAAATTGGCTCCCCGAGTTGGATTCGAACCAACGACCAAGTGATTAACAGTCACCTACTCTACCGCTGAGCTATCGGGGAACACTTCGGTGGCGTGCCTATAGCAGCGGGATTCGCTCACGCGCAAGGCCCGCTCGCACCTTTTATCGCAGCGGGGCAAATCCGCCCAGACCACGCAGATATTGCGTCTCGATATCGAGCACTGCGACGCCGTTGCCGACCTCGACCGCCGCAGCGTTGACCGAGGGCCGCGCACGGCCGATGCGCGTGTTGCTGCGCAAGCCGACGCCGTCCTGCCAGACATCGAACTTGTCCTGCGCGCGGCGCGAATGCAGGAACAGCAGCGCGTAGCGACCGGGATGCGGCACGCGGATGCACATCGCGACCTGACCCGCGACGGGCGCGTCGATCGTCACGCGGCGGAACACCTTGCCCTCGGCGAGCAGGTCGGTGTCGGAGCGCATGAAATCGGCCTCGGTCGCGGGATAGAGCTCGAGCTTGAGCTGGCCACGCCGGTCCTTGAGGTCGAGCACGTTGACCTGGATCGCGGGGCCCCTGCCCGATGTGCAATGCGCCGCGTCGGTGCCCATCACCCCGCCGGCCTGCGCTGCGCTCGGGAGCGCGAGAAGCACGCTGCTGGCAGCGAGCACGCCGCTTAGGATCGTCTTCTGCATTGTGAGTCCCATAAGTGCGATTTTGCGCTTCAGAAACGCAGGCCGAACACGACATTGGCGATCGGATTCATCCCCCCGCGCGAGCGGTTGCTCAGCCGGTCCATCGCGCGCGGCAGATTGGCGTTGGCGTTGCCGATCAGGCTGCCGACCTCGAGGCCGAACAGCGCATTCTTGAAGGTGCTGGTATAGCCGATCGTCGCCGCCGGCGTGTGCCGGTTGAAGCCGGTGCGCACCGCGGTGCCGCTGCCGGGCAGACGCGGATTGTAGAGCAAGCCTGCCGTCGCCTTCTCGGCGTCCTTGAGGAAATTGGCGACCTGGAAGAAGCGCATCCCGGCGGACAGCCGCAGACCGCTGCCGCCGAGCGGGTAATAATCGATCATCGAGCTGGCGAAGCGATGCTGCATCGGCCCGGTCGGATCACCGAGCGGGTTGAGACTGGACGATGTGGTGAGCAGGTCGGTACGCACGCGGAAATCGGGTGCGAGTTTTGCCTCGACCGGGAGCAGCCGCTGGGTCGCCGCCGGCGGTGCTGCCGCGAGCGGATCCGCCGGCGCGGCGTACGCCGCCATCGGCAGCGCCACGCTCAGCATGGCCAACGATACTCCGTACGCATTTCGCATGGCGTGTCCCCCCGAGCCAAGCACACGGCGCCCCCGCCATGCAATCGTCCTCGAAGACAGGACGACGCCGCGGCAAAAGAACCGCCTCGGACCTTCGGCGCCTGCGACAAAACGGTTCGTCGCATCGACCAGACGAATTTCGCCGGTTCATCCCGCTGTCAGATTTCGTTCATGTCCAATCGCCTATCGCCATCGCGACCAGAAGATTCGCCGGAGCCTTGCGTCCCCTCGATCGTTCTGCGCTTCATGGCCCGCACGGCACGGTTCGCCGCACTGGACCGCCTCTGGAGATCGAAATGCCGATAGCTTCCCCAACGTTCAGAAAATCCCTGGCGGTCGCGCTTGGCGCCGTCACCCTGTTGACCTCGGCGTGCGCGACCGAATCGACCTATCAGCCCGCGGTCGGGCATGGCTTCGAACGCTCGGGCTATAGCGACCGCCAGATCGAGGCGAACCGCTTCATGGTCAGCTTCTCGGGCAACAGCTACACTTCGCGCGACACGGTCGAGAAATATCTGCTGTATCGTGCAGCCGAACTGACGGTTCAAAACGGAGGCGACTATTTCGTCTTCGCCGGGCGCGATGTCGACAAGCAGACGCGGACCTACACGACCCCTGGCCTCGGGGGTTATGGTGGGTTCGGCTATGGCGGCTTCGGCGGCGGCTATTGGGGGCCGAGCTGGCGCTATCGCGGCCGCGGCTTCGGCTGGCGCAGCTGGGACCCGTATTTCGGCGACCCCTTCTTCGACCGCGGGATCGACGTCAACACGATCGACAAATACGAAGCCAATGCCGAGATCGTGATCGGCAAGGGCCCCAAGCCTGCCAACAACATCCGCGCCTTCGACGCGCATGAGGTGATCGCGCATCTCGGGCCGAGCATCGTCACGCCCAAATGATCCCGCCCCCGGTCGCGCCCAGCGCGGCCGGGACCCGGTCCCGCATACGAAAAAGCCGCACCCGCTCTCAAGCGGATGCGGCTTTTTTATTGGAGCGGCGCCGATGGGCGCCGCGTCCTTAGTAGCGGTAGTGGTCGGGCTTGAACGGACCCTCGACCGGAACACCGATATAGCCGGCCTGCTTCGGGGTCAGCTGCGACAGCTTCACGCCGAGCTTTTCGAGGTGGAGCGCGGCGACCTTCTCGTCGAGATGCTTCGGCAGGACGTACACTTCGTTCTTGTAGTTCTCGCCCTTGGTCCACAGCTCGATCTGCGCGAGCGTCTGGTTGGTGAACGAGGCCGACATCACGAACGAGGGATGGCCCGTCGCGCAGCCGAGGTTCACCAGGCGGCCCTTGGCGAGGATGATGATCTGCTTGCCGTCGGGGAACTTCACCAGGTCGGTACCCGGCTTCACTTCGTCCCACTCATAGTTCGACAGCGCGGCGATCTGGATCTCCGAGTCGAAATGGCCGATGTTGCAGACGATCGACATCGGCTTCATCGCCTTCATGTGATCGGCGGTGATGACGTCGGCATTGCCGGTTGCGGTGCAGAAGATGTCGGCGCGGGTCACGGCCTCTTCCATCGTGACGACTTCGAAGCCCTCCATCGCCGCCTGCAGCGCGCAGATCGGATCGACTTCGGTGACCATCACGCGCGCGCCGCCGTTGCGGAGCGACTGGGCCGAACCCTTGCCGACGTCACCGAAGCCGGCGACGACCGCAACCTTGCCGGCGAGCATGACGTCGGTCGCGCGACGGATCGCATCGACCAGCGATTCCTTGCAGCCGTAGAGATTGTCGAACTTCGACTTCGTCACCGAATCGTTGACGTTGATCGCCGGGAAAGGAAGCTCGCCCTTCTTGGCGATCTCGTACAGGCGATGGACGCCCGTCGTGGTCTCTTCCGAAACGCCCTTCAAGTTCTTGACGGTCTCGGTCAGGTAGCCCGGATATTTGGCGACGAACGCCTTCAATGCGCGCTGGAATTCGACTTCCTCGTCATTCTCGGGCTCGCCCATCGTGTGGCCGGCTTCGAGCTTGGCGCCCCACAATGCGAACATCGTCGCGTCGCCGCCATCGTCGAGGATGATGTTGGCGGTCGTCGCGCCGTCAGCGCCGCCTTCGACCGCGCCCCAGTTGAAGATGTCGCCGACATAGTCCCAATAATCGGCCAGGCTCTCGCCCTTGATCGCGAACACCGGCACGCCGGTCGCGGCGATCGCAGCAGCGGCATGGTCCTGCGTCGAGAAGATGTTGCAGGTCGCCCAGCGGACGTCGGCGCCGAGCGCGGTGAGCGTCTCGATCAGCACCGCGGTCTGGATCGTCATGTGGAGCGAACCGGTGATGCGCGCGCCCTTGAGCGGCTGCGATGCGGCAAATTCCTCGCGCAGCGCCATCAGGCCGGGCATCTCGGTCTCGGCGATGTTGATTTCCTTGCGACCGAAATCGGCAAGCGTGATGTCGGCGACGACATAGTCGCCGGCTTTGTCGGTCGGGCGGTCGAGAACGGTGGCCACGGGGCTATCTCCGGTTGTGTGATGCCGCCGCCCCTACCCGCAAATCGCCTCCGGATCAAATATAAAGATATCTTTATGTCTCGCCCGGAAGTTGGGAAAACCGTCTCAGGCCCGCCCGGCTTCGCCCACCAGCAGGCGCGGATCGATCCCGGCCGCGGCAAAGCCCGCCTCCCAGCGGGCGTCGGTCGCGATGTCGTATAGGAGATCGGGGGTGGCCTCGACGTTGAACCAGCCGTGACGCGTCATCTCGCCATCGAGCTGGCCCTCGCCCCAGCCGGCATAGCCGAGCGCGACGAGCCAGCGCGCCGGCCCGCGCCCCTCGGCGATCGCCTTGAGCACGTCGATCGTCCCCGACAAACCCCATAGCGCGCCAGCCGCGCCATTCACTTCGATCGTATCCTGCCCCGCCCAATCGAGGGTGTGGAGCACGAACCCGCGCCGCGGTTCGACCGGCCCGCCAAGATGGACCGGCGCATCGGGGGCGACGCCGGGATCGATCTCGAGCTGTTCGAGCACCGCGTGCAGCCCGAGCCCCGCGATCGTCGTCCCCACGCCGATGCCGAGCGCCCCCTCCTCGTCGTGCGCGCACATCGCGATCACGGCATGGTCGAAGCGCGAGTCGCCGATTCCGGGCATGGCGAGCAGGAACTGGCCGGTGAGAAAGGTCGCTTGGTCCATCCCGCCACCATAGAACCGCGGCGCGCCGCTCGCCACGCTTGAAATTCGCGAGCGGCTGCACGACGTACGGCGCGCCGCCCGCACCTCGTCGGGCGTCCCAACAGGAGAGATTCCCATGACGATCAGCGTCGGCGACCGTATCCCGAGCGTCACCCTCACCAAGGCCACGACCGATGGCCCCGATCAGATCAGCTCGGACGAGTTCTTCAAGGGCCGCAAGGTCGCGCTCGTCGCGGTCCCCGGCGCCTTCACGCCGACCTGCTCGGCGCGCCATCTGCCCGGCTTCGTCGACAAGGCCGCCGAGCTCAAGGCGAAGGGCGTCGACGCGGTCGCCTTTACCTCGGTCAACGACGCCTTCGTGATGAACGCCTGGGGCAAGGCGAGCGACGCCGGCGACATCGTGATGCTCGCTGACGGCAATGCCGATTTCGCCAAGGCGGTCGGTCTGACCTTCGACGGGTCGAAGTTCGGCATGGGCGAGCGCAGCCAGCGCTATTCGATGCTGGTCAACGACGGCGTGGTCGAGCAGCTCAATGTCGAGGCGCCCGGTGCGTTCGAAGTGTCGTCCGCCGAGCATCTGCTGAGCGAGCTCTGACGCGACCCGCGACCAAGCGACCGTTTGCGGCGCTACATCGTTTCGCGGGCGGGAACTTGGCCGGTGTCAACGAGTTGCTAAGAGTGAGTCCATTGGAAAGAGGGGCAGTACGATGAGCGACAAGCACAGCGATCCGAGCAAGTCCGCCGCCAGCACGACCGAAACGATTATCGAGCAGGCCGAGGGTTTGTTCGAGCAAGCCAAGGACGCCGTATCCGAGGCGTTCACCGCGACGGTCGATGCCGCCAAGGCCAACCCGCTCGCCGCCGCCGGAATCGCGGCGGGCGCAGCGGCGGCGATTGCCGGCGCGGCGTTCGGGGCGAGCAAGCTGCTCGCCAAGGACGACGAAACCGCAAGCGCCGACAAGGCCTGACGTCGCACGCCATTCCGGCCCTGGCCGGAATGGCGGCGTTGGCCGGCGACTTGCCAGCGTCACCTTCCGGCATTAGCCCGCTGGGATGACGCACGCATCCGATATCGTCGCCGAACTCGACCGCCTCTATCGCGCTTCGGTCGAGCGATTGCAGAGCGCCTTGACCGCCTATCTGGCGACAGGCGAGCGCCCGGCCCCCGGGATGCGCCACGACGGCAGCTTCGCCTACCCCGAAATCCATCTGCACTATCGCGGCAGCGACGACCGGCCGACCCCTATGCGCTCGTTCGGTCGGCTGGTCAGCGAGGGCGATTACGCGATCAGCGTGACCAAGCCCGCCATCTTCGCCGATTATCTGACCGAGCAGCTGACCTTGCTGATCGAGGATTACGACGTCACCGTCGAGGCGGTGCCGGGGCGGCAGGAAATCCCCTTCCCCTATGTCATCGACCCCGGCCATGCGCTGAGCCTCGATCAGGTCTCCGCGGTCGAACTGGCGCGACATTTCCCGGCGACCGAGCTCGCGCATATCGGCGACGAGATCGCCGACGGGCTTTACGAAGTCAGTGACGGCGCGCGGCCGCTCGCCTTGTTCGACGGACTGCGCACAGATTTCTCGCTCGCGCGGCTGCGGCACTATACCGGCACGCCGCCCGAGCATGTCCAGCGCTACGTGCTGTTTACCAACTACCACCGTTATGTCGACGAATTCGTCCGCTGGGCGTTCGGCCAGCTGAGCCCCGCTGCCGACGGCACGCCCTCGCGCTATACCGGCGTTTCGGGCGCGGGCGGCGTGCTGCTGCGCGCGGGCGACGATGTCGAGGCGGCGCTCGCCGATACCAGCGCGTGGCGCCGGCACCAGATGCCGGCCTATCACCTGATGGCCGATGACGGGACCGGCATCACGCTGGTCAATATCGGCGTCGGCCCGTCGAACGCCAAGACGATCTGCGACCATCTCGCGGTGCTGCGCCCCGAGGCGTGGCTGATGATCGGCCATTGCGGCGGCCTCAGGCCGAGCCAGCGGATCGGCGACTATGTCCTCGCGCACGCCTATCTGCGCGACGATCACGTTCTCGACGACGTGCTGCCCCCCGCGATCCCCGTTCCTGCGATCGCCGAGGTGCAGCTCGCGCTCGCGCGCGCGGCCGAGACGATTTCGGGGCAGAGCGGGGAAGAGCTCAAGCGGCGGCTGCGCACCGGCACGATCGTCACCACCGACGACCGCAATTGGGAGCTGCAATATTCGCGCAGCGCCTTGCGCTTCTCGCTCAGCCGCGCGGTGGGGATCGACATGGAATCGGCGACGATCGCGGCGCAGGGCTATCGCTTCCGCGTGCCCTATGGGACGTTGCTGTGCGTTTCGGACAAGCCGCTGCACGGCGAACTCAAGCTGCCGGGCCAGGCCAACCGCTTCTACGAGCGCGCGATCAGCGAGCATATGCGGATCGGCATCGAGGCGTGCGAGGAATTGCGCCGCGAGGGCAAGAAGCTCCACAGCCGCAAGCTGCGCGCGTTCAACGAGCCGCCGTTCCGGTGAGTCGATCGCCGGGGGGAAACCCTTGCGGCTTCGTGCGTTACGCAAGCTCAACGAACCAGGAGTTCTTTATGGCAACGCCGCCGAAAAAGCCGACCGATACCGAGTCCAAGCGCCCGGCGGCCGACGCGTCCGCAACGCCCGCCAAGGCAACGACGCCGTCCAAGCCGAAGGCCGCGACGCCACGCAAGACATCGACCGCAAAGCCTGCCGCCGATAGCGCGGCAAAGCCGACGACGCCCAAGACCCCAGCGCCGCGCAAGCCGGCCAAGCCGCGTCCGACCACCTCGACCCGCGCGACGGCGAGCACGCCCAAGACCACACGCAAAGCGCCGGCCAAGAAAGCCGACGCCGCAACGCCGCGCGCAAAGGCCGGCAGCCGTTGGGGCAAGGCGGGCGTCGTCGGCGGGATCGCGGCGATCGGCGCCGCCGCCACCGCCGCGCTCTTCGCGCTCCGCGGCAGCACGCCCCGCGACGCCAAGCTCAACCCCGGCGAACACGCGCACCAGGCCGATGGCAGCGATTCTAGCGCGTCATTCGAAGCGGGGATCGCCGATGAGGGCACGATCCCCGAGTGAGCTTGGAACGGGATCGGTCACCGAAACGACCGATCCCGACGCGATTACGTCGCCCCGAGCCTGAACTCGACCGTCAACGTGACATCGGTCGCGACGGTATCGCCTGAGTTTGTCGCGACCAGCCCGATCATCCGGACCATTTGTCCGGCAAAATCGGTCGAGTTCCAATCCTGCTTCTCGCTGATCCGGGTGAGCGTAGGGGTGCCCGATCCCAGCGACGCGGCGTACGCCGCAGCTTCGACCCTGGCCTTCGCCAAGGCTTGCTGCTTTGCGGCTCGGCGCGCGGGGGTGTCGTCCACCAGCAAGGCGACGGGCTTGTCGGCCGGTTTCGCATCGGCGGCTTTCAGGAGGGCGAGCGCCCGTGTCGCCACCGCCCGGCTCGGCGCGTCGAACGCCACGGGGGCACTCGCACCGATCCGCTCGACCGGCGTGTCCTTCGACGGCGGCGCACCCGGCTTCGCCATAAAGTCCTTGAGGTCGACGGTGTTGCAGTTGCGCGTGCCGCGCGTGGTGATCGTCGCCATCATTCCGGCGAGCGAAGGCCGTTCGAGCGCCTGCCCCCTGCTGACGCCGATGCCCCGCATCGCTGACTCGATCGAGGCGACCTTGCGTGCCAATGCGGCGTCCGCCTCCGGCTGCGTCGCGGCGCAGGCGAGGACTTCGCCCGAGACGCGAAATCGATCGGCCGGCGTCTCGACATGCCCCGAGGCGACGATCTCGACGGTTACCGGCGCACCGGCACCCCCGACGACGCCCGCCGACAGCAGGGCCGCCATAACGATAGACGCTACCATCCGCTTGGTTTCCCCTGGTTCTGTTTGTCCAACCACGCCTTGAGCGGCGCGAAATAGTCGACCATCGCCTGCCCCGATAGCTCGCGGCTGCCGGTGAACGCCTGCAGCGCCTCGGGCCACGGCTTCGACTGGCCTAGTGCGAGCATCGCGTCGAGCTTCGCGCCGACCGCCTTGTTGCCGTAGAACGAGCAGCGATGCAGCGGCCCGGTCCAGCCCGATTGCTTGCACGCCGCCTGGTAGAATTGGAACTGATACAGCCGCGCGAGGAAGTAGCGCGCATAGGGCACGCTCGCCGCGACATGGTATTTCGCGCCCGGATCGAAGCGCGTCTCGTCGCGCGCGACCGGGGGGACGATGCCCTGATACTTCAGTCGCAGGTCGTTCCAGCTCTTTTCATACTGGCCCGCAGGCGTCGCGCCCGAGAACACGCCCCAGCGCCATTTGTCGACCAGCAAGCCGAACGGCAGGAAGGCGACCTTGTCCATCGCCTGCTTGAGCAGCAGGCCGATATCCTTGTCGGGGCTCGGCACCTTGGCAGGATCGAGCAGGCCGATCTTGACCAGATAATCGGGCGTGATCGACAGCGCGACGAAATCGCCGATCGCCTCGTGGAAGCCGTCGTTCGCGCCGTTGCGGTAGAGGAACGGCTGCGTGTTGTAGGCGCGCTGATAGTAATTGTGGCCCATCTCGTGGTGGATCGTGACGAAGTCGTCGCCATTGACCTTGGTGCACATCTTGATGCGCACGTCGGCGACGCTGTCGACGTCCCACGCCGAGGCATGGCAGACGACCTCGCGATCGGCCGGCTTGACGATCTGCGAGCGCGTCCAGAACGTGTCGGGCAGCGGCTTGAAGCCGAGCGAGGAGTAGAAGCCTTCGCCGGTCTTGAACATCTTGATCGGATCGTAGCGCTTGGCGCGAAGCAGGTCGCCGACGTCGTACCCGACATCGCCCGCCCCCGCGGGTGCGACGACGTCATAGATGTTGCCCCATTCCTGCGCCCACATATTGCCGAGCAGATCGGCGCGGATCGGGCCGGTCTTGGGCTGCACCGCATCGCCATATTTGGCGTTGAGCTTCCAGCGAACATAAGTGTGGAGCGCCTTGTAGAGCGGCTCGACCTGCTTCCACAACGTATCGGTGGTCGTGGCGAACTGTTCGGGCGTCATGTCGTAGCCCGAGCGCCACAGCGCGCCGACATCGGCATAACCGAGCCCCTTCGCGCCCTGGTTGGCGATGACGACCTCGCGCGCGAAATCCTTGCGCATCGGCGCGCCGACCTGGTCGTGCCAGCTGACCCACATCTCCTTCGATTTGGCCGGATCGCGCACCGTGCCCATCGCCGCCTCGATGTCGCTGCCGTTGATCGCCTTGCCGTCGAGCGTGCCCTTGCCCTTGCCGTAATCGGAGCCGAGCTTGGTCACGATCGTCGACAGCTCGGAGGCGGCGCCAGGCGTGGTCGGCGCGGGCAGCGTAAGGCCGTTGCGGAGCAGATCGATCTTGCGCTTGGTGTCGAACGACAGACCGGGAACGCTCGCATATTTCGCTGCCTCGAGCGCGAGGCGGACCTGCATCTCGGTGCCCTCGGCGCCGAACTTGGCGGCGATCGCGTCGGTATCGTCGGTGATATAGGTCGCGTTGATCCACGCCGCCTGCTGCGCCGGGGTCGAGAAATCGGCGAGCTCCTTCTCGGCGCGCGCGACGAAGGCGTCGGCCTCGGTGGTGGTCGGCGTCGCGGCGGCGGCGGCAGGCGCCGGCGCGGTCGCGGCGAGCGCCGGGCTGGTCGCCAGCGCGAGGACGAGCGCGAGCGAAGAAATACCGGTACGGATCATGAGGGCCCCCAATGCGTGATGCGGCAATCTGTGCCGCACCACGCGCCGGGTCAAGCCGCGAGAAACGCGGCGATCGCCGCACCGAGCTCGGGCTTGAGCACCGCGCTCATGTGATTGCCCGGAATCGACTGGAAGGTCGCATGTGCCATCGCCGCGGCGAGCGCTTCCCCCGAGCCGTTGTCGTCGTCATCGACGCCGGTGAGCACGAGCGTCGGCGTCGCGATCGCCGCGATCGCTTCGGCCGGGGTATCGACGAAAGTGTCGAGGATCCGCAGCAAGGCGACCGGATCACCGCCGGTGGTCTTGAGGAACGCCTCGGTCAGCCACTCGCTGCTGCCGCGCGCGAAACTGCCGAGATTGGTCAGCACGGTGTGGAAATAATGCCCGCGGCCCGCGGTGTGGAGAATCCCCTCGAGCCCCATCCCGGACAGCACCGCGCGCCGCGGCGTCGCGCCATTGGCGAGCATCCGCATCGTGGTGCGCCCGCCGAGCGAATAGCCGGCGAGATCGTAATCGGTGAGCCCGAGATGGTCGATCAGCGCGAAGCCGTCACGCATCAGCACGTCGGGCGGATAGGACGCGGCGTCGTGCGGCTTGGCGCTGTCGCCATGCGCGCGCAGGTCGGGCATGATCACGCGGAAACCGGCCGCGGCGATCCGCGCCGCGTGGCCGTATTTGATCCAGTTGATCGTCGCGTTCGAGAAGAAGCCGTGGATCAGCACGACCGGGCGCCCCTCCCCCAGCTCGCGCCACGCCAGGCGCGCGCCGTCGAAACTGTCGAAGAATTGCGGTTCAGTCGGGGAGTTTGCCAAGCGCTTGCATCCATCGATCGGCGGTGGAAGGATTGTCCGCCACCCGCGTCGTCGGCAGGTCCTTAGTGTCGAGCCATGCCGCGTGCCAAGTCTCGGGCGAGAAATGGTGCGTCGGACGGAAGCGTGACGGATCGTCGAAGCTGCCGACGGTCAGGTCCATCTTCCCGCTCGGCTCGACGAACTCGAAGGTCAGCGGCGTCCCGCAAACAGCACAAAAGCCGCGCAGCGCGATCGGCGAGCTTTGGTAGCGATCGGGCTCGCGCTCCCACCGGACATCGGCGATCGCGACGCTCTTGAAGGCGATCGACACGCCGCCAGTGGACCGCTGGCACATCCGGCAGTGACACAGATACGCGTCGTCATTCGCGATTTCGACGCTGTAGCGGACGCGGCCGCAGTGGCAGCCGCCGGCGACGGTTTCGACCATATAGGCTCCCGGGGGATGCGATCGAGACCGTCAACGCGCGAACACGCGATCCGGTACAGGACGGTAGCGCTTAGAACGTGATGCGCGCCATCCCCGTGATCTGACGATCGCTCATGATCGCGTCGCGCGGCCGCGTCGTGATGCCGTAATAGGTCGATCGCACCGTGTTGGTCAGGTTGACGCCGTTGAGCGTCAGCGACAAATGCGGCGTGATGTTGGCGGTGATCGACGCGTCGAACTGCCCCGACGGCTTCTGGAACACCGGCAGATTGCCCGTGCCGTTGCCCGACGTCGTGACGAGATACTCGCTGCGCCAATTGTACGCCGCGCGTGCCGAGATGATGCCGCGCTCGTAGATGCCGATGATATTGTAATTATACTTGGAGAGGCCGATCAGCGGCAGCTGCTGGACCGGGCCGCTCGTCGCAGGGCTCGGTGCCGATGAATCGACATAGGTGAAGTTCGCCTGCACCCCCAGGCCCTTCAGATCGCCCGGCAGGAAGTCGAAGAACTGCTGATAGGCGACCTCGGTGCCCTTGACCTTGGCGTTGGTCACGTTGCTGACCGAAGTCACGTTGTAATTCGCCGAGACGCCGTCCGAGAAGGTGATCCGCCGCGTCGACAGGCCGGTCTGGATATAGTCCGAAATGTCCTTGTAGAAACCCGCGACGGTGAGCGACCCGGTGCGCGAAAAATACCATTCGAGCGAGGCGTCGAAATTGTTCGACTTCATCGGCTTCAGGAACGGGTTGCCGCCCGACGTGTCGTGTTCCTGATTGATCTGCGCGGTGCCCGGCTCGGTGATCGTCAGCGCGGGGTTGAGCTGGTCGAAGGTCGGACGCGAGATGTTCTTCGACGCCGCCAGCCGCAGCTGCAGCTTCTCGGTCAGATGCGCGCGCAGGTTCAGGCTCGGCAGGACCGACGTGTAGTTCTGCGTGTTGTTGGCGAGCACCACGGTCGGCGTCGGCGACGTGCTCTGCACGCCGTTGGGGCCGGTGATCAGATCGTATTGCTGATAATAGCCCGAGACCGCGACCTGCGTGTTGACGACGCGCACGCCGATATTGCCGTCGATCGGCACGGGCAGACGATCGGCCTTGAAGAAGGCGGTGATCGAGCCGGTGTAGGTCTTTTGCGATTCGGTGTTGGTGCCGCTCGGCGCATAGGTCGCCGGACCGCCGATGCCGAGCTCGGCGCGCGTCGCGTCATAGCTCAGCGTGGTGTTGCGCGAAAAGAAGCGCGCGTCGCCGAACAGGCTGGCGTCGCCGTGGTAGAAATCGGCCAGGCTGACCACCTCGGTATCGGTCGGCGCGGTCGCGAGGCCGGTGTAGCGATAGCCCGTGTCGCTATAGACGTTGGTACGATCGGCGAAGCGGAAGCCCGCCCGGATCGACTTCAGGAATCCGCCGTCGAACCGGTATTCGCCGTCGAGCCGCGCGGTCTTGTCCTTGCCGTGCGACGTGTTCAGATCGTCGAGATAGAAGCCGCGGTTGTAGCTCGCCTGGTTGGTGATGCCCTCGGGCGTGGTGATCTGGAACGAGGGGATGCTGCCCGACAGGTTCTGCACCAGCGTACCGTCGCCGAGCCCGTTCAGACCGATGATCGAACGCACGTCGTCGGTCTTCGAATCGACGAACTGCCCGTCGGCGGTGATCGTCAGATTGGGAGTGGGCTTCCATTTGGCGTTGAGCGAGTAATCGGTGGTAACCGAGTGCCGCGTCTCGAGGCTGGTGTTGGCCGCGGCCTGGATGTTCGAGAAGCTGCCGCTCTGGACGTCGCCGTTCGCAGCATAGGTGAACGCCGCGCCGGGCGTCGGCGTCTGCGTGACGCCGTTCGGCTCGGCGAAATAGCTATAGTCGTCGAAGCGGAACTTATAGTCGTTGCGGAACACCTCGCCGGTGATCTCCAGCGTGTCGGTCGGGCGCCACTGGACCGATGCGTCGAGCCCGAAGCGGCGGCGATCGCCATAGACTTCGCCGATGCCGGCGCCCTGCGGCACCGTCGTCGTCTGGCCGGTGCGGCCGAGCGTGGCGAGCGCGGCGGCCGAGGCGGCGGCCTTGGCGGGATCGGGATCGTTGGGGTTGAGCGTGTAGAACGGCTCGGTCGAGATCGTGTCCTGACGGAACGCGGTCTTCTGGTAGGATGCGCTGACGAGCACGCCGATCTCGCCGATGCCGGTGTGCCAGCGATCGCTGATCAGCAGCGAGGCGGCGGGCTTGCTCGTCTTGACCAAGTCGTAATAGCTGTTGCTCAGCGAGCCCGAGATCTTGAAACCGTTGAAATCGAACGGCTTGCGCGTGCGGAAATTGATCGTGCCGCTGAGCTGATCCTCGATCAGATCGGCCGACGGGTTCTTGTACACGTCGATCCCGGCGAGCAGCTCGGAGGGCACGTCCTCGAGGCTCAAGGCGTTGCTCTGGCCGCTCGCGGTGAAGATGTCGCGGCCGTTGAGTTCGGTGCGGACTTGCGTCAGCCCGCGGATCGCGACCGAGCTGCCCTCGCCATAGTTGCGCGCGATCTGGATACCCGAAATGCGCTGCAGCGCTTCGGCGATGTTGCGGTCGGGCAGCTTGCCGATGTCTTCGGCGACGATCGAATCGACCACCTGATCCGAATTGCGCTTGATGTTCTGCGCCGACTGGAGGCTCGCGCGCACGCCGGTGACGACGATGTCTTCGCCCGCCGCGGCGGCGGCCGGAGCCCCGGCATCGGGCGTGGCGGCTGGTGCAGCCGGGGTCGATTGGTCACCGGAGGGGGCCGCGGTGCCGGGCGTGGTCGCGGCGGGCGGCGTGGTCTGCGCCATGGCGGGGGCGGCGAGCGCGACGAACGGCAAGGCCGACGCGCCGAGCAACAGCGCCTTGGTCATCCCCAGGCGGCGGACGGCATCAACAGCAGACATTCATATTCCTTCCAAAGCGCATCACCCCGCCAGGGCGAGGTTCAAGAATTGTCTCGGAAAGGATGCGGCCGTCATCGGCGCCTTGCCTCTCCCTGTAAGCCACCCTCGCTTCAACCGAAGTTCTGGGGAGGTCTCTCGATCGCGGCGAGCTACGCCCGTCCCCAGATCGGGTCAACTGAAATGTGGATGGGTGCTCATGGGTTTCATATGTGAACAGTCCGACATAAAAGGATAGCGCTATCATCGTCGGCGAGGACACCGCGGTATGCCGCAGAGTAAAAAAGATGCTTTATCATTATCTTATGGGGAGATTGTTGCGATAGCCCGTGGCGTGACGCGGTCCGCGCCGCCGGTCACACCGAACGCCCTGACTGCGGCGAAGCGCCCTTTGGGCGCGTCGAGCCGTTCAGTCGTATCGTCCCATCGTAACCCGCAACAACACCGGATGATCGACGAAATTGAGCCCGGAATCAGTCTGATCGCCATTCCACACGCGCTCGACGACGAACGCGCCGCGCACCAATCGCCCCTCTTCCACACGCAGCATCAGCGCATTCTTCGGCGCGCCCGTGGTGGGGCTGAATTCGATGCGGACATGGTCGCCCGCGACGAGATACTCGGTCGGCGAAAGCTGGGCGACGACCGCGCCACCGACGCTCTCCTTGCCCCACGGGGTCGGCTCGGATGTGATCCAGGTATCGGTTTGATGCCCGAACTGCCACTCGCCATAGCTCGCGGTGATCTTCCACTGGCCAAGCATGGTCGTTTGCGGCGCGCCGTCATCACCCTTGGCGGTGCCCCACATCGGGTGTTCGAACGCGATCTTGGCCCAGTCGCGCTGCATTCCGGCGAACAGTTCATACGGTTTGGCGAAGGCGTCGAGCGTGGGCGCGTCGAGCGCCTTGGCGCCGAGCGGATAGTTGGAATAGCCCGTCGCATCCATGCCGAACGGCGCAAAGCCGATCGCGCCGCGTCCGATCGCCGCCCAGAAGAAGCGCGCATATTCGGCGGCATTGCCGATCTCGGGCACCGCCAGCGCATTGTCGGGCCGGCGATAGGCGTCGAGGAAGGCGAAGACGTTGGCGCTCTTGCGGTCGTAGATATCGGGCGCGGCGAAATCGATCGCGGGCGCGGCAGCCTTCCAGATGTCGAGCATGTCCTGCTGCGGGCCGCCGCTCGCGACGTCGGCGGGGGCGGGAACCTTGAAGGGATTGGCGAGCGCGGCGTTGACGTACATCGGCAGCGGCTTGATCGCCTTGCCCGCCACCGCGAGCGCGTTGCAATAGGCTGCGGTGTACCAGCTGTTGAAGGCGCGGTCGGCCTGCGCGCCGTAGACTTGCGTCCAGGTGCCGCGCTTGCCGAGCGCGGCGGGAACCTGCTGCTGGAACAGCGTCTCGGCGGCGGGGCCGTAATCGCGCGGGCTGCGATAGCTGCCGGTCTCGTTTTCGACCTGGACGAGGATCGTCGTATTCTGCTGGTCGTGATCGCGCAGATAGGTGATCAGCTGCACGAACGCGCGCTTGTCGGCCTCGAGCGTAGTGGCGGCGTTGGGCGAGAGGACGTAATGGTCGCTCCCGTCGCGCGTCTTCATCCGCGGGAAGCGGCGGTTGTCCTGCTTGACCCAGTCGGGCGTGTAGTTCGGGCCGCTATTCTTGTACGCGCCGAACCACAACAGGACGAGCCGCTTGTCGTGCGCGCGCGCCTGATCGAGCAGCGTCTGGACGAAGCTGAAATCGAACTGGCCTTCGCGCGGCTCGAGCTGCTGCCAGGCGATCGGCACCTCGACCGTATTGGCGTGGAGCCGGTCGAGCATCGGCCAGACCGCAGGCAAGGCCGCGGGGTAATTGCTCGAATTGTTGACCTGCGCGCTGAGCATCAGGAAGGGCGCGCCGTCGACGATCAGCGCGTGATGGCCGTCACGGGTCGCGATGTGCGGAACGTCGCGCGATTGCGCTGCCAGCGGCGTGGTGCCGAGCGCGAGCGCCGACAAGAATAGCGGCATGGTCTTCATCGTGAATCCTCTCCCGGCACAACGCGCGTAGCGATCGTGAAGCGCGCGGCATATGCGACCATCGGAGCGATTGTGTTCGCCGCCGACCTGTCGCAAGCCGCGCCGTAATGGCGCAATGGAACGACATTCTCACTTGCGCCAGTGAAACGAATACTCATAGGTGAACGCACTGCCCGGCAAGCGCAAGTGCGTCAACCGCCGGCATCGAAGGTGAGGATCAGCGACATGGCAATGGTATCGGCACGCAGACGCGCGCTTGCAAAATGGGCTGGCGCAGCGGCTTTCGCACTCGTCCCAGCCGTCGCAGCGCAGGCCGCGCCGCTCGGCTCGCTCGATCGCAACGGCAGCCACGTCTCGATCGAACCCTATGCCCCCAACATCGTCCGCGTGACGATCGCGATCGACCGCGATCTCGCCGATGCGCCCCCCGGCCCCGGCCCCAACGCCAAGCCCGATGCCGCCGGCTGGACCCACAGCAATGATGCCAGCGGCGACGTCTTCACCTCGTCGGCGCTGTCGCTGACGGTCAACGCCCAGCCCTGGCCCAAGGCGCCGTCGCAGATGGAGCGCTATTTCGCGCCGTCGCTGCCGCCGGTGTCGGTCAGCGTGAAGGGCGCCGACGGCCACCTCATCACGCAGATGAACGGCTGGGAGATGGCGCCGCACACCGTCGCGGGCGAAAAGACCTTCAAGGTCGGCGCGAGCTTCGCCGCCCCGCTCGACGAGCATTATTACGGGCTCGGCCAGAACCAGGAGGGCAGACTCGACCTGCGCGGCCGCACGATCGACTGCCGGCACAATTACGATGCGCCGGCGGGCGAGACGGTCTGCGTGCCGTTCATGGTCACCAACAAGGGCTATGGCATCGTGTGGGACAATCCGTCGGCGACGACGGTGTCGCCCGGGCTGCACAACAGCACGCACTGGCAATCCGACGTCGGCGAGCGCGTGTCGTTCTTCGTCATCATCGGCGCCACCACCGACGAGCTCTATGCCGGCTATGCCAAGCTGACCGGCAAGACCCCGCTCCCGCCCAAGGCCGCGTTCGGCCTCATCCAGAGCAAGGCGCGCTACGAGACGCAGGCCGAACTGCTCGGGGTGGCGGAAGGCTATCGCAGCCGCGGCTATCCGCTCGACGTGATGGTGCTCGACTGGTTCTACTGGAGCCGGATGGGGCAGCTCGACATCGACCGCAGCTATTTCCCCGATCCCGCGGGCATGAACGCCAAGCTGAAGGGGCTCGGCATGCGCAGCATCGTCAGCGTGTGGCCGCGCTTCGAGAAGGAATCGCGCTATTTCGACATGCTCGCCGCCAAGGGGTGGCTGCTGCATGACGCGGACGGCAGCGTCGTCGACGGTCTGCCGATCCGCTCGGACCGTGCAGGCGCGCTGCTCGACAGCACCAACCCCGATGCGCGCGGCTGGTTCTGGGGCAAGATCCGCGACAATATCGCCTCGCAGGGCTTCGACTGGTTCTGGCTCGACGAGACCGAACCCGATCTGGTGCCCGACGGCCACCAATATGCGATCGGTTCGGGCGATCGCTATCACAACCTCTTCCCGCTGGTGCACACCGCCAGCGTCGCCGATGGCTCGGCCAACGACCGGCCCGATTTCCGCAACCTGATCCTGTGCCGCGCGGCCTATCTCGGCGCGCAGCGCAACGGCTGTCTGTTCTGGTCGTCCGACGTGCAATCGACCTGGGAGGCGCTCAAGCGGCAGGTGCCGACCGGGCTCAACTTCACCGCATCGGGCATGGCCTATTGGAGCAGCGACACCGGTGGGTGGCAATATCCGGCGGGCCCCAAGGCCGAGCATTCCGTGTTGCTCGATCCGGCCGGCGCGACTGCGATGGCGCCGAGCTATGCCGATTATCCCGAGCTGTTCGTCCGCTGGTTCCAGTACAACACCTTCACCCCGACGCTGCGCATCCACGGCCAGCGCCCCGCCACCGCGATCTGGGACTATGGCAAGGCGGCCGAGCCGGTGCTCGCGCAGTATCTCAAGCTGCGTTATGCGCTGATCCCTTATCTCTATGCGATGGGCCACCAGACCTACACGACCGGTGCGCCGTTCATGCGCGGGCTGTTCATGGATTTCCCGAACGACCCCAAGGTCGCCGACATGGGCGACGAATATATGTTCGGCCCCGCTTTCCTCGTCGCGCCGGTAACCGAGCAGGGCGCGATCAGCCGCTCGGTCTATCTGCCGGCCGGCGCCGACTGGTACGATTACTGGACCAACGATCGCCATCCCGGCGGCCAAACGGTCACTGCGGCAGCGCCGATCGACAAGATCCCGCTGTTCGTCCGCGCCGGCTCGATCGTGCCGATGGGGGTACAGGTGCCGAGCACCGCGACGCGTCAGGCGATCGAGAGCATCCGCGTCTATCCCGGCCGCTCGACCAGCTTCACGCTGTATGACGATGACGGGGTGAGCAACGCCTATCGCAAGGGCGGCGCGGGCACGGTGCTGCGCTGGGACGACGCCAGTGGCCGGCTGACCGCATCGGGCAAGCTGCCGGGGGGACAGGATGCCGTGGCGTTGGTCACGGTGATCGGCCGCTGAGGCGGCGCTTGTGCGGCTTCGACGCCGCATTCTATGAGTCCGCCGCAACGCGCGAGAGACGCCCGCGGCAAAAGGGGGGGATATGATGGACGATCAGGAAGAGGACGACCGCCGCTATCGGGCGCCAGCGCTTGAGAAAGGGCTCGATATCCTCGAACTGCTCGCCGATGCGAGCGACGCGCTGTCGCTCGCCGCGATCTCCGAGCAGCTCGACCGGTCGCGCGGCGAGCTGCACCGGATGGTGCAGGTGCTGCAATTCCGCGGCTATATCGATCAGGACGTCGGGTCGGAGGGCTATCGCCTCACCGACCGGCTCTTCGCGCTCGGCATGCGCCAGCCGCGGACGCGCAACCTGGTCGAGCTGGCGTTGCCGGTGATGCGCAAATTGGTGCAGGATTCGCGCGAATCGTGCCACCTCGCCTTTCACAGCCGTGGCGAGATGGTCGTCGTCGCGCGCGTCGAATCGGGCGAGCAGCTCGGCTTTTCGGTGCGCGTCGGGTATCGCCGGCCGATCGCGAGTACCGCGTCCGGGGTGGTGCTCTATGCCTTCCAGCCCGACGAAGTCCGCCGGCGCTGGGAAACGCTGTTCGCGCCCGCGCTCGGCAAGGAGGCGCTGCGCGTGTTCCGCGAACGCGCCGATGCCGTCCGCACGCGTCAGGTCGAGCTGACGCAGAGCGCGCTGGTCGCCAGCGTGACCGACATTTCCGCGCCGATCATGCGCGGCGGCGCAGCGGCGGCGGCGCTCACCGTCCCCTATCTCGAACGGCGCGAAACCGTACACAGCGCGGACGCGGTGGCGGCGATGGTGGTCGCCGCGGCGAACAGCATCGCCGAGCAATTGGTGCCGAGCGACGAGCGGCTGTGAGGCGGTCGGGCTGGGCGGATCACCCTCGCGGTGATCCGCCCAGCTCTCCACCGTCACCCCGGCCTCGTATCCGGGTGACGGGTCAGTCGAACCCTACCGCGCGCGCCACGTCGCCGGCATCGTCCGCGCCGGCACGCTGACCGTCACCGTCTGGCGAATGTCGGTCGCCGAATCCGCGAGCATCACCTTGTAGCGCCCAGCAGCAACCTTCCACTGGTGGCCAGCCTCGTCCCACGTCGCGAGCAGCCGCGGATCGACCGACACCGACACGGTCTGCCGCCCCCCCGGCGCGAGCGCGACCTTGGTGAAGCCGCCCAGCCGCTTGGGCGCTTCCCACCCGCCCGCGACCGGCGCGACATAGATTTGCGGCACCGTCGCACCCGCGCGCGCGCCGGTGTTGCGCACGGTGAAGCGCGCGGTCAGCGCGCCGTTCGCAGCGGTCGCGGTCAGGCCGTCGGCCGCGAAGCGCGTATAGGACAGGCCGTGGCCGAAGGCGAAGAGCGGCGTGATCGCCTTGGCGTCGAACCATTTGTAGCCGACCGTCGCGCCCTCCTTGTAGACGACGTCGCCGGCATGCGGCGCGGCCGGATCGGGGAGCTGGTCGACGCTCTTGGCAAAGGTCATCGGCAAGCGGCCCGACGGGTTGGTCGTGCCGAACAGCAGATTGGCGATCGCCGCGCCCCCCGCGGTGCCGGGATACCACGCCTCGAGCACCGCGCCGACGCGGCCGAGCCACGGCATCGCCACCTGGCTGCCGGTCTCGAGCACGACGACGGTCCTGGGATTGGCCGTGCCGACCGCGTCGATCAGCGCATCCTGCGCACCGTCGAGCGCCATCGGCACGTCGAACGATTCGCCCTGCCACTGCGTTGCGAACACGATCACGACATCGGCGCTTTTCGCGAGCGCGGCGGCGGCCGCAGGGTCGCTGCCATCGGCGAAGGCGACCTCCGCCCCCGGCGCATGGCGCTTGATCTCGTCAAGCGGCGACGAGGGGTAATACATGATCGGGCCGGGCCAGGTCTTCGGCAACAAGTCCGGCACAGCATTGCCGCCGACCGGATAGACGAGCGACGATCCGCCGCCCGCGAGCACGCCCTTGTCGGCGTGGCCGCCGATCACGACGATCCGCTTCGCGCGCGCCGCCAGCGGTAACAGGTCGCGCTCGTTCTTGAGCAGCACGGCACCCGCCTCGGCCGCGCTGCGTGTCACCGTCGCATGCGCCGCATAATCGATCGGCTGCTCGCTGACGGGATGCTCGAACACCCCGTGCGCGAACATCGCGCGCGCGATGCGGTGCGTCATCAGGTCGAGCCGCGCCGGCGTCACCGCACCGCTGTCGAGTGCCGCGCGCAGCGGTGCGCCGAAGAACGGCTGCGTGTCGAACGGAAAGCCCGAATCCTGGTCGAGCCCCGAATTCGCGGCGGCGACGGTGCTGTGCGTCGCGCCCCAGTCGCTCATCACATAGCCCGTGAAGCCCCAGTCGCCGCGCAGCACGTCGGTCAGCAGCCAGCTATTCTCGCACGCGTGCGTTCCGTCGACACGGTTGTACGAACACATGATCGAGCCCGGATCGGCGCGCTCGATCGCCAGCTGGAAGGCGAGCAGGTCGGACACGCGCGCGGCGCTGTGCTCGATCAGCGAATTGCCGGTGTTGCGGTCGGTTTCCTGGTCGTTGAAGGCGTAATGCTTGATCGTCGAGATGACATGGTTCGACTGGATGCCGCGCACCTGCTCGGCGACGATCGTGCCCGCGAGCAACGGGTCCTCGCCGCCATATTCGAAATTGCGCCCGTTGCGCGGCTCGCGCAGCAGATCGACCCCGCCTGCGAGCATGACGTTGAAGCCCGACCGCCGCGCCTCGTCGCCGATCATCGCGCCACCGGCATGCGCGACCGCGACATCCCAGCTCGCCGCGATTGCGAGGTTCGACGGCAATGCGGTGCGCTCGCGCTTCACCGCCGCGCCGCCCTGCGTCGCGACGCCGACGCCGGCGTCGGTCTGGTGCTGCGCCGGAACGCCGAGCCGCGCGATCGCGGGAACATAGCCGGCCGAGCCGGCATGCGCCTCGGGCGGGGCGTGGTACAGCGAGACGGGGAAATCGGTGCCGAAATAGCCGAACACCATCGTCAGCTTCTCGTCGCGCGTCATCGCCGACACCAGCGCCGTAGCGCGCGCGTCGGGATCGAGCGTCGCGTCGTTCCAGGCGCCACGGATCGCGGGCGTGGTCCAGGCCGGCAGCACCGGCGTTCCGGCGACCGGCGCGACCTTGGCCGGGGGCGGCGGCGCGGCGACTTGCGCGGACGTCGCAGTGGCAACGAACAGCAAGGGCATGGCGGCGACACGAAGCTTCATGATCAATCTTCTCCCGATAGGCGTCGCGCTATGATCGAGACCGTATGCCGACCAACGCGCGTATATTCGGGCATCTTTGACTGGTAAACTGTCCTCATGATAGCGCTATCGTTGCGCCTTCTGTGGTGAGCGGGCGCGCCCTGGCGCAGCTCCTATCGTACGCTCGGACGGCTTTCGTCCGCCGACGTGAGCAGATGAGGCGGGCATTCCAGGATGACGGCCGCGTCGCGTTCCTGTCCGGCGACGGGCGCGCTCGAAGCGGCGCGACGCGAGGTCGCGATAGTGCCGCCCACAGCCGAGCTGAAAGGGCGTATCGGCACGGGTCGCGCGCTGGTCGATCAATCTGCAGCGCTGAACGGCGCCCGCAGGATCGGGTGGGGGCGGACCCATAAGGCCGCCTATCGCTGTCCCGTCGCGGACAGCCGACGCCGCCCAGCGGATACGCGAAGGAAACAGCGCCGCCCGATCTCCGGGCGGCGCTGTAACGGGCTCAGTAGCGACGGCGCGTCGCGGCGGTCGCGCCGAAGCTGGCGGCACCCGCGCCGATCAGCAGTGCGATCACCATCAGGAACGACGTCCCGGCGGCAACGCCCGCCGCGGTGTCGGTCGCCGACTTGGCGGTGGCGATCGTGTCGTTCTTGGTCTTAACGAACTGCGCCTTGGCGCGCGTCACTTCGGCCTGCGCCTCGGGACGGCTGACCTTGCGCTGCGCAGCGACGACGTCGACGATCCGGCTCTCGGCCTGCGCGCCCTGCTGGCCGCCACGCGCGAGCGCGGGAAGCTGCATTGCGATTTCCTTCTGCGCCTGTTCGGGCGTCATCTGCGCCGGGTCGGATGGCGTCGTCGCGAGATAGGCGGCGGCTTCGTTGCGCACGTCGCTGGTATCGATCCCGGCGACATCGGCGACCTTCGGCGCTGCGGCACCGATCCCGCTCCCGGCCGCACCCGCGACCGCGCCGACGGTGCGGAACGCGCCGCCGATGATGCCACCGACCGCCGAGGTCAGCAGATACAGCGTCAGGATCAGCGTCACGCCCCACACGACGAGGCCGTGGACCAGCCCGTCGAACCGATCATGCACGCCGGCGACGCGCGCTGCGGCATAGCCACCCGCGCCGAGCGCGATCACCGTCGTGACGATCCAGTACAGGCCCGCGCCGATGCCGAACCCGGTCGCGCCGGGCGTCGTGCCCTCGACCGGATTGACGAGGCTCATGCCGATGCCCGTCCCGAGAATGCCGAGCACGAGCTGGATTGCGATCGCCAGCACCACGCCGGCGAAGATCGCGCCCCAGGAAATGCGCGCGTGGGTCTTCACCAGACGCGTGTCTTCGACCGGCACGAAGCCGGGATTGAGATTGGTAGCCATAGTCACTCCTGTTGATGGAAATAGTGCCGGTGCGGCGTCAGTCGTCACCGTCCTTCTGTGCGGGGCTCTCGCCCCGGGCCTGTTCGGCGCCGGCGGTGCTCTCGCGCCGCCCTTGCCGTTCGACATCGACGTCGCCGATGATCTTACCGATCGCTTCCTTGACCGAGCCCTTGGCTTGCCGGGCGCGCGCCTTGTCGGTGTGCTGCGTCATGCCGCTATCTCCCGTTCGGGCGCGGACGCGGGCATCGAATCGCCGTCGAACCCGCGCGCGCGCGCCCATGCCGCCGCCGCGTTGCGGCGATTGACGCCGATCTTGGCGTAGATCCGCGCGACATGGTTGCGCACGGTGTTGCCCGACAGATCGAGCGTCCGCGCGATCGACTTGTCATCGAGCCCGCGGCAGATCAGCGCCAGCACCTCGCGTTCGCGGTGCGTCAGCTGGTCGAGCCCGACCCCGCTCGGTTCGGCCTCGGGCGCGCGGATCCGCGCGAGCTTCTCCATGATCGAGCGGCTGAGCCAGCTCGTATCCTTCATCACCGCCTCGATCGCCCCGACCAGCTCGCGCTCGGATGCCTTGCGCGTGGTGATGTCGCGCATCGCCCACAGCACGCACGCCTCATCGCGGAGCAGGATCGGCTCGGTCGAGACGATCGCATCGATGATCGCGCCGTCCTTGAGCCGGAGGCGGACCTCGCGGTCGCGCAGCGCGTGGCCCGCCTCGATCTCAGTCTCGAGCGCATCCTGCAGGGCAGGCGTCTCCCACAAGGCGACTTCGCCGAGCGGGCGCCCGATGATCTCCTCCGCCTCGTAACCGGTCAGCGCAGTAAACGCTTCGTTGACGTCGCAGAGGCGATGCCCTTCGAGCGCACCGATCGCCAGCGCGACCGGCGCGAGCGAGAAGGTCCGCGTGAAGCGCTCCTCGCTCTGGCGCAACGCCATCTCCGCCTTCCGCCGCGGCTCGAGGTCGGCGAAGGTGAACAGCATGCACGGCTGCTCGCCCATGTCGATCGGCTGGCCGGCGACGATGACGAGCTTGGTCCCGCCGTGCGGCAGGCTGAGCTCGGCCTCCATCTGCGGAATCGTGCGCCCCTCGGCGAGCCGTTCCTTGCCGAGCTCGCGCTGCTCGCCGCGTTCGAGCACGTCGATGTCGTAGACAGTGCGCGCAAGGATCGCGGCGCGATCATGCCCGGTCATGTCGACAAAACCCTGGTTGACCTTGACGTACCGGAGGTCGCTCAGCCGACAGATGATCGCCGGCGCCGGATTGGCGTTGAACGACTGTTCGAAGCGATCCTCCGCCTCGAACCGCGCCGACACGTCCTGGATCACCAGCACGAGGCATTCGGGCTCGTCCGCGGCATTGGTCAGCACCAGGCTGCGCACCTGGTGCACCCAGCGCGGGTCTTCCTCGCCCGCCACCGCGACTTCGACCACGACCTCGGAAAAGGCCTCGCCCGCGACGACGCGCTCGATCGGATAATCGGCGCCCTTCAGGCGGTGGTTGTTGCGGTAGCGCAGCTGGAAACGGTCGCGATATTCGTCGACTGTGGCCCCGAGCGCCTCGACCGAATCGACCCCGTGCATCCCGAGCGCCGCTTCATTGGCCCACAGGATCGATTGGTCGGGATCGACCAGGATGACGCCTTCGTCGAGCCCCGCGATGATCTGGCGCAGATGGCGCAGATCGGCGGAGTCGCGCAGCGACTTGAGGGCCGGGACCACGGTCACGCGCGCTCAGTCGCGCTGCCCGTGAACCAGCCAGGCGAGCCCGTAACCGAGCGCCGCCGCGCCGAGCGCCCAGAGCACGGGCGCCTGCTTCGCCGAATCCTGCGCCGTGCGTGCGCCGCGCTTTGCTGCGTCGAGCGCACGGTCACCGGCGGCGCGCGCATCGCTGCCAATCTTCTCGGCGAGTTCGGGCGCGCCGTCGACGACGTCGCCGATCGCCGACTTGGCGCGGCCGTACAGGTTCTGCGCGCCGCCCGCGACCTGATCGACGACGCCGTCGACCTGCCAGTCGCGGCTGCTGACGGTGTCGCCGACGGCCTTTTCGATCTTGCCGCCGACATAGCGCGCGCCGCCCTGGAATTCGTCCTTGTTCATCGTCTGACTCCTCGTGCGAAAGGGGATCCCCCATTCGGGACGCGACGAAGAGCAAGCGAGCCCATAGCGCACATCCCCGAATTGGGTTCGGATCGGACCCATATAACGGCGAAGTCGGTGCCTGGTTCCTGGTATCTTTGCGCTACGCCCTGACCAAGAAGTACCAAGTGGGATGCTAGGTGGGGCTAGGGCTGCGGCGCGCGCCGCCAGCGGCGATAGCCGAAGATCGCCAGAACGATCATCGCGGCGTAGAGACCGGCGGTGAGCATCAGCCCCTTGAAGACGAACATCCCGACATAGATCACGTCCACCGCGATCCACAGCAGCCAGCTCGCGCGATGCCGCCGCGCGGTCCAATATTGCGCGACGAGGCTGAAGCTGCTGAGCGCGGAATCGATCCACGGCAATGCCGCGTCGGTATACCGACTCGTCCCCCAGCCGATCGCCACCGCGCCGATCGCGCCCAGCGCCAGCGCGACCAGCGCGGGGAACGCCGCGAGCGGTTCGACCACGACTTCGCCGCGATCCTCCTTGCCGCGCGCCCAGACGATCCAGCCATAGACGATACCGATGCCGAACAGCGCCTGCAGCACCATGTCGGCATAGAGCCGGACGTCGAAGAACAGCTTGAAGTAGAGCGCGCAGGCCAAGAGGTTGATCGGCCAGCACAGCATCCGCCGCGCGGCGGTGAGCCAGATCGCGAGGAAGCTGGTGACGACGGCGGCGATCTCGAGCGCGGACATCAGCCGCGGTCCTCGAGGTCGATACCCTTCAGGAAGGCCTGACCGGCGGGCGCGATGAACCAATCGGCATGGCCGAGCAGATACTGCTCCCACGCCACCGCCGCCTGGTCGGCGTCGCCGACGACGCCCGCGAAATAGTCGATTTCGGAGAGCGCGAATTCGAGATGGACGAGCGGGAGCAGCGCGACCACGGCCGCGACGTCGGCGTCGTCGAGCGGCGTGACCGAGGCGTACCCCTGCAGCAGCGCGCGCGCCGTTTCGGGATGGCCGATCTTCGCGTCCGCGCCCTGCCCGAGCTCGAGCCAGTCGATCGCGGTCCGCTCGATCGCCGTCGCGATATCGTGCACCGCGCAGGTGCGGTCGGCGAGCCCGAAATCGAACACGGTTTCGACCGCGCCCTCCGCGCTCCACAACAGGTTCGACGGATGCCAGTCATTGTGCGTCCACAGCCCCGGCCGCCCGGCAAGGCGCGCGGGAAGTCCCTCCCCGAGGGCAGCGAACAGCCGGGCCAGCGCCGGGCGCCATGCGCGATCTGCGAGAAACGCCGCAAGCGCGGGCCGCGCGGCGACATAGGCCGCGGTCGCCGCGAGCGGATCCTCGCTCGGGAGGATGGTGAAGCTCGCGACCAAGGGCTGGACCGCGCGCGCGGGCGCCGCGAAGCCGCGGGCTGCCGCATGCAGGCGGGCGAGCGCTGCGCCCGCCGCGCGAGCTTGGCCGGGGGAAAAGAACGGCGTCCACGAAAGGCGATCGCGATACAGATCGAGCCCGGCGCCGTGGCGGTGCAGCTCGTAGGTCCAGCCGCCAACCGCGACCGCGCCCGTCCCCGCGTCGGTCAGCATCACCTCAGGCACCGGTGCTCCCGTCGCGGCGAGATGCGCGAGGAAGGCGTGCTCCTCCGCCAGCCCGGCGGGCGTGCGCAAATCTGGATGGTGGCGCTTGAGGACGAACACGCCGCGCGACGTGCGCACGCGCGCCGCGGCGGAAAAGGGCCGCGGCGAATGCCATTCGAGCGCTTCGAGCCGCCCCGCCGTGGGAAACCGCGCGAGCGCCGCGGCAGCGTCGGTGTGCGTGATCGCCGGCCAGGTCGGCGCCTCGAGCGTCGTGCCCATGCCGTGGACGAGATGCGGGGCGGTCGCGGCCATCCGCTCAGAACACGCGCGAGAGCGTGGCGATGACCGCCCGGCCGCTGCCGACATAATAGCTCGGCGCAGCCCCGGCGATCACGCTGCCGCCGCGCCCGAGCGTGTCCTGCGCGTTGGTGGTCACCGCGGCGACCCCCGACAGGACATGCGGATCGGCCACGTTGATCGCATTGAGCCGCAAATCGGTGCGCTTGCCGTCGAGCCAGTCGGCGAGATGCACGCCGATCGACAGATCGAGCGTCGCATAGCCGGGAATGCTCTCGTCGTTGACGAAGGTGGCATATTGCCGCGCGACATATTTCAGCGCGCCGCTGCCGAACAGATGCCCGTCGTCATACGTCCCGCCGAGCCCGAGCTGGAAATCCGGGCTCGACACCGCGCGCTTGCCGCGCGTCGGCAGGAAATCGCCGCCGACCTGCAGATCGTCGTCGAGCCGCGCGTGGAGATATTCGCCCGACAGATAGAGGCTCACCCCGGCGGCGGGGCGATAGTCGATCTCGCCATCGACGCCGTACGAGGTCTGGCTGCCGGCGTTGAGCGTCGAATTGATCTGCGCGCCGCCGAGATCGATCAGCGTGCCGAGCTGGCGATTGCGGAAATGGTAATGGAAGGCGGTGACCGACGCCGACAGGCTCGGGCCGATATAACGATAGCCGAGCTCCTGCGAGACCGAATATTCGTTCTTGAGCGCGGTCGTGCCGGTCTTGGTCAGCGCGCCGCCGTCATAGCCGTTGTAGAGCGTATATTCATCGGGCGCGCGGAAGTTGGTGGTGATGTTGGCGAACAGCTGCTGGCGATCGTCGAGCTGATAATGCACCGCCGCGCGGGGGAGCGCTGCAAAGCTGTCGAAGCGCACCGCCGATTGCGGCCCGGGCAGGTAATTGCGCCCGTTATGCAGGACATCGACGCCCTTGAACCCGAGATCGACGCTGAGGCGCGGCGTCAGCGTGACGCTGTCGGCGACGAAGAAGCCCTTGGTCACCGTGACGGTGCGCTCATTCTCATACGCCAGCAAGCGGCCGTCGGCGGTGCGGATCGCCTGCTCCTGATAGCCCCAAGCATCGACCGGATGCCCGTCGGCGCGCACCGCGCCATAGCTCTGCAGCACGCGGTCGGTGCCGTAATCGAACCACAGCCCTGCGCTGATGCGGTGCGCACCCGCGCTCAGCGTCAGCTTGCCGACGCTGCCGCCGCGGACCTGGTCGCCGGTGAAATCGCCGAGCACCGTCGCCGTGCCATCGACCGCGCCGGGCAGCGCGACCGGCGCCAGCGCCTCGGTGCCGAGGAAATTGCCGGTGGTCGAAAGCTGCGTGCCATAGGGCGAATTGCCATAGCCGAACTGGAGATAGCTCGTCGTGTCGAGCGTCAGCCGGTCGCTCAACACCAGATGCAGCGGCGCCGCGACATAGACGTTGCGGAACGGCGCGCGATACAGCCGCCAGTAATTGGTGTTTCCGGCGCTGTAGCTGCGGTCGTAATTGAACCCGCGGCCATCGGCCTTCCACTCGGCGAGCGTCGGGCTGGGGTAGGTCGAGGAATTGGCGTCGTTGAACGATACCGAGAGGCTGGCGCGATTGCCGTTGCCCCACTCGTTCAGCAGCTTGGCGTCGACATGCTGGCGCGTGTCGTACCCCGCCCCACGCCAATTGTCGGCGCGGATGTTCGAATAGGACAGGAACGCCTTGAGCCCGGTCTGGCCGATCGTGCCGCTGTCGACCCGCACGAAGGCGCGCCGCGCCGCATACGATCCGAGCGAGAGGTTTACGAGCGCCTGCGGCTTCGCCTTGGGATCGTCGAGCGACAGCGACAGCAGCCCCCCCGCCCCGCCGACCGTCGGCGAATCGATATCGACCGTGCCTTGCGCGAGCGTGATCTGCTTGAGGTTCTCGGCGTCGGCGAACTGCGCGGGGTAGGCGTAATAATAGCCGATGTCGTTCTGCGGCGCGCCTTCCATCAGCACGCCGATCTCGTCCTGCCCGAGCCCGCGCAGCGTCAGGCTCGAGCTCGTCGACAGGCCGTACGGATCGCTCGACGAGACGTTCGCGCCGGGCAGCAGGCCGACCAATTGAAAGGCGTTGAGCGTCGGCGCCTGCTTGGTGATGAAGTCCGCCGAGATCGCGCTCTGCGCTTTCGGCGCGTGCTGATCGGGGAGCAGACCCTCGGGGTCGGGATGGCCGGTGACGACGATATCGCTTGGCTGGTCCTTGGCGGGCGCTGGGTCGGGCGCGGCGAGCGCCGGGGTCGCGCACACCACCGCCGACAGCAGCGCGGCGCCAAGCGCACCGCGCGCGACACCGACACTGTCGATCCTTGAAAGCCTGGGCGTCATCGTCCGTCGTCACTCCTACACGGGAGGACAACGGAATTCAGCCGCCAGCCCTCCCTACGCCGGTATCAACCGGATCAGGTTCAGCGGGTCGTGGGCTGCAGCCCACCTCTCAGCCGCGCATCAGCGGCCCCCCGGGGAGCGGGCGGTCTAGTCGGTCGGGTCGTTCGAGGAAAGCGCTATTCCTGCGGCGCCGCGTCGGCCTCGCTGAAACCCGCCGCGATGAAGCGCTCGGGGAGCGGCGCTTTCGCGACGATCGGCTCCTTGCCGGCGCGCGGCACGGTCAGTTCGGCGGCGTGGAGCAGCGTCGCGGCGCCGTTCGCCTTGGTGCCGTTGCCATAGATCGGATCGCCGACCACCGCCGCGCCGAGCGCCTCGGCGGCATGGACGCGGATCTGGTGGGTACGGCCGGTCTCGGGAATGAACTCGACGAAGCTGCGCCCGTCCTTGATCGACAGCACGCGCCACGCGGTGCGCGACGCCTTGCTGCCCTTGGCACCGAGCGGATCGCCGACCATCCGCCAGCCGGTCTCTTCGGTGCTGACCTTGGCGAGCGCGAGATCGATCAGCCCACTTTCGCCCTCGACCACGCCCTCGAGCACGGCGAGGTAGCGCTTGCGCACCAGCCCCTGCTCGAACGCCTGTTGCAGCCGCGCATGCGCCTTGGGGTTGCGGGAGAGCAGCAGGCAACCCGACGTGTCGCGATCGAGCCGATGCACCGGCACTGGCCAGCGCTTGAAGGCGAAGGTCAGCCCGTCGAGATGGTTTTCTAAAGAGAGCGATCCGTCGCGTGGACGGTCGACCGGAAGCCCGGCGGGCTTGTCGATGACGAGCGCCTCGCCGTCGAGGAAAAGAACATGATTGGCCAGCATGCCACCCCCTTGCCACCGCAAGCGCCGACATGCCAGAGCCGAGGCCGTGCGACGCAGCGGAACTTGGGCGATCTGGATCGCGGCGGGGCTGTGGGCGGCCTCTCCCGGCCTCGCGCAGACGGGTGTCCCGGCGGGCGTCTATCCCGGCGATCTACCGGCGCCGATGGCCGACGGCCGGATGCTCGGCCATCTCCCCTATCCCGAAGTCGCGCACACCGAATTGGTCGCGGCGCCCGCCGGTTTCGGGGTCGGGCAAGCGTGCCTGGTGCACCGCGACGCCGCGCCCGATCTCGCCCGGATGCTCACCGCCGCCACGCTGACCCCCGGCGTCGGCGCGACGCTGCGCGGGATCTCCTGCTTCCGCGCGATCGCGCATCAGCGCGCGGTGTTCTGCCACCATGGTCGGCCCGGCAAATGCGGCGATCCGGCGATGCGCGCGCGCTCGGTCGGCCCGCCGGGCTATAGCGAACACGCCACGGGCTATGCGATCGATTTCGGGATCCGCCCGTCGCCGGGCTGCGCCGATGTCGATCCGTGCATGGCGACATCGCCGGCAGGGCGCTGGCTGATCAGCCATGCGCCCGAATTCGGCTTCGAATTGTCCTTCCCGATGGGCAATGCGCAGGGCGTCACCTGGGAGCCGTGGCACTGGCGCTGGGTCGGGGCGAACGTCAACGTGACGGGCGCGGCGCGCGCGCGGCTGGCTTTCGCCCGCGCGCGCGCGACCTATCCGGGCAGCCCGCGGGTGACCGACATTTCGGACCTGTGGCTCAAGCCGCCGAGCGTGCCGCCGCCCGTCGTGCTACCGCAATTGCTGCCCCCGCCGGTGATCGCTCCGATCGAACGGCGGGGGCGCAGATGGTTCAGGCGCTGAGCTTGGCGGCGGTCTCGGCGATCCGCTTGCCCTGATAGCGCGCGGCCGCGAGCTCTTCGGCGTGCGGCTGGCGGCTGCCATCGCCATCGGCGATCGTCGTCGCGCCGTAAGGCGATCCGCCGAGCACTTCCTGCACGCCGGTCATGCCCTTGAAGCCGTAATCGAGGCCGACGATCGTCATGCCGTGATGCAGCAGGTTGGTGATGATCGAGAACAGCGTCGTCTCCTGGCCGCCATGCTGGCTCGCGGTCGAGGTGAACGCGCCGCCGACCTTGCCGATCAGCTTGCCGCCGAACCACAGGCCACCGGTGGTATCCCAGAACGACGCCATCTGGCTCGGCATCCGGCCGAAACGCGTCGGCGCACCGACGATGATCGCGTCATAGTCGGCGAGCGCGTCGGGGCTCTCGATCACTTCGTGCGCGGTGTCGGTCTTGAAGTGCGCGGCTTCGATCACGGCCTGCGGCGCGGTTTCGGCGACGCGACGGATGTCGACCTCGGCACCACCGGCGCGCGCGCCCTCGGCGACGGCGTCGGCCATCTGCTCGATATGGCCGTAGGACGAGTAATAGAGCACGAGAACTTTGGTCATGGGTGCGGTCCTTCTTCTACTAGCTCCCCTCCCGCTTGCGGGAGGGGCTGGGGGTGGGAAGTCTGAAAGGGAGAGGTTTGCGCTTGCTGCACGCCCCACCCCTAACCCCTCCCGCAAGCGGAGGGGGATACGCGGTTATTCGCTGTCGACGAGCACCAGTTCGGCGTCTTCGAGCGCGGTGATCGTCACCGTCTGGCCGCCGTCCATCGCGGCGCCATCGCGCGCCTTGAAGGTCTGGCCGTCGATCTCGACCGACCCCGTCGCCGGCACCAGATAGGCATGCCGCCCAGGCCCGACCTCATGCGTGATCGTCTCGCCCGCACGCACCAGCGCGGCCAATACGCGGGCCTCGGCGCGGATCGGGAGCGCGTCGGTATCCTCGGCGAAACCGCTCGCCAGCGTCACGAACTGGCCCGAACGATCGTCCTTCGGGAACGGCTTGGCGCCCCAACTCGGCGATCCGCCCTTGCGGCTCGGCTCGATCCAGATCTGGAAGATCGTCGTCTGCTCGGGTTCGAGATTGTATTCGGCGTGGCGCACGCCGGTCCCGGCGCTCATCACCTGGACGTCGCCCGCCCCGGTGCGACCTTCGTTGCCCAGCGAATCCTTGTGGGTGATCGCGCCCTTGCGGACATAGGTGACGATTTCCATGTCGCGATGCGGATGCGGCGGGAAGCCGCTGTTGGCGGCGATCTCGTCGTCGTTCCACACGCGGATCGCGCCCCAGCCCATCCGCGCGGGCTCGTAATAATTGGCGAAGGAAAAATGGTGGCGCGCATTGAGCCAGCCATGCTCGGCATGGCCGAGGCTTTCGAACGAACGTTTCTCGATCATCGTGGATCTCCCGAAGGCATTGCGTTGGCAGCAAGATAGGCATTCGGATTGCGCGGTAAATGGAAACACTGGAAACCGATCGTTTCGCCACGTAAGAGAACGCATTGCGTGGAGCTGGTTGAGAATGCGTCTTCCCGATCTCGAAGCCTGGGCGATCTTCGCCAGCGTCGTCGAACACCGCTCGTTCAGCGGCGCCGCCGATTCGATCGGCGTGTCGAAGGCGACCGTCTCCAAGGCGGTGACCCGGCTCGAGGCACATCTCGGCCAATCGCTGTTCCACCGCACCTCGCGCCGCCTCACCCTGACCGAGACGGGCAAGGGCCTTGCGGAGCACGCCGCGCGGATCCTCGCCGAGGCTGTCGCCGCCGAGGAAGCCGCGCACGATGCCGCAACAACGCCGACCGGGCTGGTCCGGCTGAGCGCGCCGATGACGCTGGGGCTCGCGGTCGTCGCGCCGCTCATTGCCGAGTTCCTGCTGCTTCATCCCGGCATCGAGATCGAGCTGATCCTGTCCGATGCCAAGGTCGACATCGTCGCCGAGGGGTTCGATATCGCGCTGCGCATCGCCGATTTGCCCGACAGTTCGCTGCGCGCGCGCCGGCTCGGGCCGATCGCCATCCATATCGTCGGCTCGCCGGCCTATTTCGCGAAGCACGGCCGGCCGACCCACCCCGCGCAACTCGGCGAGCATGCCTGTTTCGGCTATACCAACGTCACCGGACCGTGGCGCTTCTTCGGCCCCGACGGCGCCGAGGCGGCGGTGCGCCCGAGTGGCCCGCTGTCGTCGAACAGCGGCGACGCGCTGCTTCCTGCCTTGCGCGCCGGGCTCGGCATCGGCCTGCTGCCCGATTTCATCGTCGGTCCGGACATTGCGGCGGGAACGCTCGAGGTGGTGCTCGTCGACTGGCACGGCCCGCCGATCGCGCTGCATCTGATGACGCCGCCGAGCGCGCTACGCCCCGCGCGGGTCGAGGCGCTGATGGAATTCCTGACGGAGAAAGTCCGCAACCCCTGCGTTCCGAAGGCGTGAAGCGCTTAGCCCCCGATGCCGACGATGCTCGGTTCATCCGCCGTGTCCTGATCGTCATCCTGATCGTGGCGCTGACCGCGGCGGTGTGGCGCGCGGGCAATCTGCTGATCCTCGCGTTCGGCTCGATGCTCGGCGCGGTCGCGATCCGCGCGATCGCCGAGCTGTACGGCAAATGGGTCCCCAAGCGGGCGACGATGCCGCTCGCGGTGACGACGGTGCTTTCCGTGATCGGCTTTCTCGGCTGGCTGTTCGGCGTCGAATTCGCGCAGCAGATCAACCAACTCGTATCGCAATTGCCGCATTTGCTCGATCAGCTGTCGAGCTGGATGTCGCAATCCCCGGTCGGCGCCAAGATCGTCGAGGCGGTCAAGGCGGCGTTCGCGGGTTCGCGCGTCGCACGCGATATCGGGGGGCTGCTGAGCGGCAGCGGCGAACTGTTGCTCAACTGCATCCTGTTGCTCGTCGGCGCGCTGTTCTTCTCCGCCGATCCCGAAATCTATCAGCGCGGCGCGCTGCTGCTCGTGCCGCCCTCGGTTCGCCCCGCGTTCGAGGACGCGCTGAGCGATGTCGGGACGACGCTGCGGCTGTGGCTGCGCGCCGAGCTGATCGGGATGACCTCGATGGGGCTGCTCGTCGGCACCGGCCTGTGGATCGCCGGCGTGCCCTCGGCCTGGGCGCTCGGGCTGCTCGCGGGCCTTAGCGAATTCATTCCCTATGTCGGCCCGACCGCGGCGATGCTGCCCGCGCTCGGCCTTGCCGCGACTGCAGGGACGACGCCGCTGATCGGCACGCTGATCACCTATGCGATCGTCCGCGTGATCCAGACCAATTTCGTAACCCCCTATGTGCAAAGCCGCGTGATCGACATCCCGCCCGCCATCACGGTGTTCGCGATCATCGCGATCGGCTTCGTGTTCGGCCTGTTCGGCCTGTTCTTTTCGGCCGGGTTGCTCGTCGTCGGTTTCTCGCTCGTGCGCAGCCTGTATCTGCGCGAGGTGCTCGGCGAGGACCTCACCGACACGCCCGAATCACCACGCGACTCGCGGATTCACGCCGATTAATGCGAAATTAACCTTTTGCCTTCATCACTGATCAGGTTAATGGTTTGTGTCAGGCAAGTCGGGCCGCTGGGAGCACCGATCGTCGGACAAGAAACGGGGACCGCCCAGATGCGCGTATTGTTGATCGAGGACGAGCCGACGACCGCGAAGGCGATCGAGCTCATGCTGACGGCCGAAGGCTTCAACGTCTACAAGACCGACCTCGGCGAGGAAGGCTTGGATCTCGGCAAGCTGTACGATTACGACATCATCCTGCTCGACCTCAATCTGCCCGACATGCACGGCTATGACGTGTTGAAAAAGCTCCGCGTCGCGCGCGTCCAGACGCCGGTGCTGATCCTGTCGGGGATCAACGAGATGGACAGCAAGGTGCGCAGCTTCGGCTTCGGCGCCGACGATTACGTCACCAAGCCGTTCCACCGCGAAGAGCTCACCGCGCGCATCCACGCCGTCGTGCGCCGCTCGAAGGGCCATAGCCAGTCGGTCATCCGCACCGGCAAGCTCGCGGTCAATCTCGACGCCAAGACGGTCGAAGTCGATGGCAGCCGCGTCCATCTGACCGGCAAGGAATATGCGATGCTCGAGCTGCTCAGCCTGCGCAAGGGCACCACGCTGACCAAGGAAATGTTCCTCAACCATTTGTACGGCGGGATGGACGAGCCCGAGCTCAAGATCATCGACGTCTTCATCTGCAAGCTGCGCAAGAAGCTGTCGCTCGCCTGCGAAGGCGAGAATTACATCGAGACCGTATGGGGTCGCGGCTATGTGCTGCGTGAGGCCGACGAGATGATGAACTCCGCGGCCGCCGTCGCCTAAGGGTTCGCAGATTTACCGCTCCCGCTTCGGCGGGAGCCAGGCCGCGACATCGGGGGACGTCGCGGCCTTTTTGTTACTTGCGGCTCCACGCCTTCGCGCCGCCGATCCAGGTCTGCTCGACCTTGGTCGCGCGCAGTTCGGTCGGCGAGGCGAGCAGCGGGTCGCGATCGACGATGATGAAGTCGGCGCGCTGCCCGACACCCAGGCGGCCGAACTTGTCCTCGGCGAACCCGGCATAGGCGGCCGCCCCGGTGAACGCCCACCACGCCTGCTCGCGCGTAATGCGCTCCTCCGGGCGCCAGCCGCCGAACGGCTGCCCGTCGGCATCCTGCCGCGTGAAGGCGGCGGCCCAGCCCGCGAACGGATCGGGCTTCTCGACCGGATAGTCCGACCCGAAGGCGAGCGTCGCGCCGGTCTTCAGCATCGAATTCCACGCATAGGCGCCGACCAGCCGATCCGGCCCGAGCCGCGCCTCGGCCATCGTACGATCGCTCGTCTGGTGCGTCGGCTGCATCGAGGCGATGATGCCGTTCTTGCCGAAGCGCGGCAGATCGACCGGATCGACGATCTGCGCATGTTCGATCCGCCAGCGGCGATCGCCCTTATAGGTATCGGCCATGTCCTCGATCGCCGATAGCACCTCGGCATTGGCGCGGTCGCCGATCGCGTGGACCGCGACCTGATAATGGTCGAGCGCGGCGCGGCTCATATAGTTGCGGATCACGTCGTCGGACATGAACCCCGCCCCCGACTGGCCCGGCGCATCGCTATACGGCTTCTTGAGCCATGCGCCGCGCGAGCCGAGCGCGCCGTCGGCGTAGAGCTTGACCCCGCCCATCCGCAGCCGGTCGCCATACAGCCACGGCGTCGGCCCGGCGCCACCGATCCGCACCGCGGTATCGACCCCCATGCCATAGCTCATGATCCGCACGCGCAGATTGCCCGCGTCGCCGGTGCGGCGATACGCCAGCCAGTCGTCCATGGTGGTGCCCATGTCGGCGGTGGCGGTGATGCCGTACGACATCAGGATGTCCTGCGCCTTGAGGAAGGCGACGTCGCGCTCCTTGGGCTGCGGCTGCGGCACGACCTTCTCGACCAGCGCCTGCGCCGCATCGACGAACACGCCGCTTGGCAACGTGCCGGTCTTCTCGATCCGCCCGCCGGCGGGCGACACCGACTTCGGCGTGATGCCTGCGGCCTTCAGCGCGGCGCTGTTGCCCCAGCTCGCGTGCCCGTCGGCCCGCGCGAGCCAGACCGGGCGGTCGCTCACCACTGCATCGAGATCGGCGGCGGTCGGAAAACGGCCGAGCGCCCACACCTCCTGGTTCCAGCCCCCGCCGATGATCCACTTCTTCTCGGGGTTCGCGGCGCCATAGGCGGCGATCCGCGCCTTGGCCTCGTCGAGCGACTTGGTGCCCGACAGATCGAGCTCGAGCGCGCGGAAGCCGAGTTCCATCACATGCCCGTGCGCGTCGATGAAGCCGGGGAGCAATACCTTGCCATGTTCGTCGGCGCGCCAGTCCAATTTGACCGGGCGCTTCTCGCTGTCGGCGAGCAGCTTGACGACCTTGCCCTCGGGCGAGACGAGCAGGCCGGTGAAGCGCAGCACCTTGCCGTCCTTGTCGAGCGTGATGCCGGTGACATTGTCGATCAACCCATCGGCAAAGACAGCGGTCGGGAGCGAAAGCGCCGCAAGGACGAATGCGGCGCGACGGGCGAAGGACTTGGTCTGCATGCGCAATGCGATAAGCAATGTTCCTTCGTCGCGCCAGATGGTCTAGGCGGCGGCATGGCTACTCATCCCCGCCCCGCGCCCGAAACCCTCCCCGTCACCCTCGCCGATGTCCAGGCGGCTCACGCCCGGATCGCCGACCAGATCGTGCGGACCCCGACCTTCATCAGCAAGACGCTGTCCGAGCTGACCGGCGCGACGGTCTATCTCAAGTTCGAAAACCTGCAATTCACCGCGGCGTACAAGGAGCGCGGCGCGCTCAACACGCTGCTGCAGCTGCCCGCGGGCACGAGCGGCGTGATCGCGGCGTCGGCCGGCAACCACGCGCAGGGCCTCGCCTATCACGCCAACCGGCTCGGCATCCCCGCGACGATCGTGATGCCGACCAACACGCCCACCGTGAAGGTGACGCAGACCGAGGGCCACGGCGCGACCGTCGTGCTGTTCGGCGACACGTTCGACGCTGCGTACGCCCATGCCCGCGAGCTCGAGGCCGAGCGCGGGCTGACTTTCGTCCATCCGTTCGACGACGTCCGCGTGATCGCCGGCCAGGGCACCTGCGCGATCGAGATGCTGGAGGACGTGCCGAGCATCGACACCTTCCTCACCCCGATCGGTGGTGGCGGGCTGATCTCGGGCATGGCGGTGGTCGCCGCGGCGGCGGACCATCCGATCGAAGTCGTCGGCGTCGAGGCCGAACTGTTCCCGTCGATGTTCAACCGCATCAACGGCACCGCAATGCCGTGCGCGGGCGATACGCTCGCCGAGGGCATCGCGGTCAAGGAGCCGGGCGGGATCACTTCGGGCATGGTCAAGGCGCTGGTCGACGACATCGTGCTCGTCAGCGAGCGCAGCCTCGAACGCGCGGTCAGCCTGTTGCTGCAGATCGAAAAGACCGTCGTCGAGGGCGCGGGCGCGGCCGGCCTCGCGGCGCTGCTCCAGCATCCCGAGCGCTTCGCCGGCAAGACCGTCGGCGTCGTTTTGTGCGGCGGCAATATCGACACGCGGCTGCTCGCCAACGTGCTGCTGCGCGATCTCGCGCGCTCGGGGCGGCTCGCGCGGTTGCGGATCCGTCTGCAGGATCAGCCCGGCGCGCTGTTCAACGTCGCGCGGATCTTCGATGCCGAACGCGTCAACATCATCGAGATCTACCATCAGCGCGTCTTCACCACGCTCCCCGCCAAGGGGCTGATCACCGATGTCGAATGCGAGACGCGCGACCGCGCACATCTCGACCGGCTGATCGCCGCACTGCGCGCCGGCGGCTATGAAGTGAGCACCGTCGAACTCGCGTGACGAAACGAATCTGGCGTGCGGCCAACCGAGTCCCGCGACTCTATCGCCGGGGCCCGGATCGGTGCATTTTATTGCCAGGGCGCTGAATCGATTCAGCAAATTCGGCATTAACCACCAATGTTGGTAAAGCCACTTTTCATCACGTTACGGACGATTCATAACGGTGTCGTGATCTGGCCGCGGGGGGCAGCGAGACGCGCCATTTCAAGGGACACCATGCGGTGACAGCGCCATTCCGCTTTCCACGATTCTTCGTCACCAGCCCGTCGCCCTGCCCGTATCTGCCCGGCCGTCAGGAGCGGAAGGTGTTTACCGAGTTGCGCGGCGAGCAAGCGAGCGACCTTAACGATGCGCTCGGCCGGATCGGGTTCCGCCGCAGCCAGTCGGTCGCGTATCGCCCGAGCTGTTCGGGCTGCACCGCCTGCGTTTCGGTCCGCGTCGTCGCGTCCGAATTCCAGGCCAATGCGACGCAGCGCAAGCAGCTCCGCCGCAACGACGACCTCGAAGTCGCCGCCTGCCGCCCCTGGGCGACCGACGAGCAATTCCAGTTGCTGCGCCGCTATCTCGCATCGCGCCACCCAGGCGGCGGCATGGCCGAGATGGACGAGGGCGATTATGCCGACATGGTCGAGCATTCCCCCGTCAACAGCCTGATCATCGAATATCGCGAACCCTCGCGGCATGGCGAACGCGGCAGACTGATCGGCGCATGCCTGACCGACCAGCATGCCGACGGCCTGTCGATGATCTACAGCTTCTTCGATGCCGACAGCGTCGCGCGGCCCGGGCTCGGCAATTTCATCATCATGGACCATATCCTGCGCGCCCGCGCCGCCGGCCTCCCTTATGTCTATCTCGGCTATTGGGTGAAGGGCTCGCCGCGGATGGCGTACAAGATCCGCTATCGCCCGATCGAAGTGCTCGGGCCGCAGGGCTGGAGCGTGCTGGTCGACGAGGATGCGGTCTATTCGCCGCCGGCCGAGAAATACGCGATCATGGCCGAGCAATTGGTGACGACGCGCTGATCCGCGCGCCGGCTTACTGCCCCGCCGCGCGATCGACGTGGAGATCGACGTCGAGAACTTCGTCGCCCTCGCCGAGCCGCGACCCCGCCACCGGCGCGGCGCCGGCGGAATCGAGCGCGACCGCGACGCGCGCATAGGCTTCGTCGGCGCACAGCCCGGTGCATGGGTCGAACGCGACCCAGCCAAGCCCCGCGACATGCGCCTCGGCCCAGCCGTGCGGCGCGGGGCGGCCATCCTCAACGTCGATGCACGCCGGGCTGTAGCCGGAGACATAGCGTGCCGGAACGCCGAGCGAGCGCGCCGCGCTGACGAACACCTGCGCCAGATCGCGCGAACTGACCGCTCCTTCCGCGAACGCCTCGATCGCCGTCCGCCCGGCGACCGGCCGCCCGCGACACAAAGCGAAGCGGCGATGGATCGCAAGATTGAGGGCGTGGAGTCGCGCGACGGGATCGGTTTCGCTGATCGCGTTCGCGAAGTCGGCGATCTCGGCGCTGGATTTGGTCAGCGGCGTCTCGCGCAAAAATAGTTCGGGCGGCAGCGGCTCGTGCCCGCCATGGACGATGCCGTGCGAGCGATTGGTCAGCACCTCGCCCGAGACATGGATCTCGATACTGTCGATCGGCCCCTCGACATAGAGCATCGTCGTGCGATTGCCGAAGCCGTCGCGCCCGTAGCGCAGCCGCGCGTCGCAATCGACGTGGAGGTGCCACCCCGCGACCGACTGGTCGTGCGTGTCTTCGGGGGTCAATCGGAGCAATTGGGTGAGCCGCGCCTGCGGGCTGGTGAAGCGATACGTCGTGCGGTGATCGATCGCGAGCCGCATCAGCTGAACTTGAACTGGCGACCGACCGCCATGTGGAGATTGTCGTTCTCGGCGATGAAGCCCTGCAGATATTGGTGCAGCCCCTGCGCGATCACCTCGCCCGATCGCGTGCGCGACAGCCGCTGGTGGCGGGTGCGCGCCATGCGGTCGGCCTCGCCGTGCAGGCCGGTTCGCTTGGCGAGCAGGTTGAGGATCTCGACCGCTTCCTCGACCGAGGCGGCGAGGCTGCGCGGCAGCTCGGCGCGCGCGATCAGCAGGTCGATCACATTGGCGGGCTTGAGGCCTTCAGAATAGAGCCAGCGATAGGCGGTCACCGCCGACACGGTCTGCAGGATCGTCGTCCATTGGTCGCGATCGACCACGCCGCCGACCGCTTCGCCCTTGGGCAGCAGGATGTGATATTTGACGTCGAGCAGCCGCGCGGTGTTGTCGGCGCGCTCGATCGCCTGGCCGAGGCGGATGAACCATGTCGTCTGGTTGCGCAGCATGCGATGCACCGCGCCCTCGAAGCCGCGCGTCTCGGCCTTGACCGCCTCGACCAGATTGAGCGTCGCCATCGCGCCGCCGGGGCTCGAACGATTGTCGAAGATCAGCCAGGCGCTGTTGATCGCGGTCCACGCTTCCTTGGTCAGCGCGGTGCGCACTGCGCGCGCATTGTTGCGCGCCATGTCGAGCGCGCGGACGATCGAGCCGGGATGGCTGGTGTCGACCGTGAGGAAGCGCGCGACCGGATTTTGCGAGATGCTCTGGCCGGTCGCGGCGAAGGCGGTGTCGGTCTCGGTCACCGCCAATGCCGACGCCCAGGCCGCCTCGCCCGCCGGGCGCGGCGAGAGCACGTCGAGCCGGACGGTCGCCTCGACGAGACGCGCGATGAAATCGGTCCGCTCGACATAGCGGCCGAGCCAGTAGAGCGAGGATGCGGTGCGGCTCAGCATTTCAGATCCTCCCCGGCACGGGGAGGGGGCCCGCCAGCCTTCTTCAGGCTGGTGGTGGAGGGGGCGGGCAACGAACGGAGCGCTCGCGGCGCGCCCCTCCACCATTTTGCCGGAAGAGGCAAAATGGTCCCCCTCCCCGTTCCGGGGAGGATTGCAGCCCACCCCTCACGACACCTGCTCCTGCGTCTGCGATTGCGACTGGAGCGGCACCGTCGGGGCGGGCTTCGCACCATTGTCCATCAGCACGAAACTGTCCTTGGTCCCCCCGCCCTGCGAGGAATTGACCACCAGCGAGCCCTCTTTCAGCGCGACGCGGGTCAGCCCGCCGGGGACGACCTGCACGCCCTTCGAGCCCGTCAGCACGAACGGCCGGAAATCGACATGGCGCGGCGCGAGCCCTGCGGTGGCGAGCGTCGGCACGGTCGACAGCGCGAGCGTCGGCTGCGCGATATAGCGATGCGGCTCGGCGATGAGCGCGGCGCGGAAGCTCTCGATCTCGGCCTTGGTCGCGGTCGGGCCGACGAGCATGCCATAGCCGCCCGATCCATCGACCAGTTTCACGACCAGTTCGGGAAGCTTGTCGAGCACGTATTTGAGCGCCTGCGGCTCGCGACAGCGCCACGTCTCGACATTGGGCAGCTTGGCATCGCCGCCCGAATAGAATTTCACGATCTCGGGCATGTACGAATAGATCGCCTTGTCGTCGGCGATGCCGTTGCCGGGCGCGTTGAGCAACGCGACGTTGCCGGCCGCATACGCCGCGATCAGCCCCGGCACGCCGAGCATCGAGTCCGGCCGGAAGACCAGCGGGTCGAGATAATCGTCGTCGATCCGGCGATAGATCACGTCGACCTTCACCCGGCCCGCGATCGTGCGCATCCATACCACGTCGTCGTCGACGACGAGGTCGGCCGCCTCGACCAGTTCGATCCCCATCGAGTCCGCGAGGAAGCTGTGCTCGTAATAGGCCGAATTGTAATGCCCCGGCGTCAGCACGACGCACACCGGCGCGGCGACGCCGAGCGGCGCGACCGACTTCATCGTCTCGAGCAAACGATCGGGATAGGAATCGACCGCCGCGACATGGAATTCGCGGAACAGTTCGGGGCACAGCCGCAGCATCGCCTCGCGGTTCTCGAGCATGTAGCTCACCCCCGACGGGGTCCGCGCATTGTCCTCGAGCACGAAGAAATCGTCGGGCCCGGTGCGCACCAAGTCGATCCCGCAGATATGCGCCCAAATGTCGTGCGGCGGGCGGATGCCGGCGATTTCGGGGCGGAACTGCGGATTGCCGAAGATCAAATCGGGCGGCAGCACGCCTTCGGCGAGGATCCGGCGCTCGCCGTAAATGTCGTGGAGGAAGGCGTTGATCGCCTCGACGCGCTGGACGAGGCCGACCGACAGCCGCTCCCATTCGTCGGCGAGGAAGATCCGCGGCACGATGTCGAACGGAATGATCCGCTCGCTCGCATCGCTTTCGCCATAGACCGCGAAGGTGATGCCCAATTGGCGAAAGGTCGCCTCCGCCGATTGCTGGCGGCGGCGCAGTTCGGAGTCTGGGGTGGTCTCGATCCAGGCGCCGAGCGCGGCCAGGGCTTCCCGCGGGGTCGTCGACCCCGCCCGCCCCATGATTTCGTCAAACGCCGGTCGTGTCCCCATCGAGATGGTAAAGCCCCCACATCTATGTCGGGTTCCATGCTGCGATGGATTGTTGCGCCGCACAAGCGCCGTCAAAAAGAAATCCGCGGCCTAGCGCTTCGCTTCGAGCGCCAAGGCACGGGCGAAATCACGGCGCGCATCCGCAACCAGCTTCGGCAGCAGCGTACGATCGACGAACGCGTCGGCCTCCCCTGCGTCGCGGCGCTTCGCCCGACCGAGGACATCGACCAGATCGGGATGCATCGGCAGGACGATGTCGGCAGACAGCGTCGCCAGGCGATCGAAGCTGCGGCGATAATCGGCGACGATCCCGGGATAGGCGCGATTGCCGATCAGGCGATTGCCCGCCACCGTCAGGCTGCACAGGAACAGCACATCCACGTGCCGCCCGCGTTCGACCACGGGAATCGACCAGCTGGTGCAGCCCGGCGTATGCCCCGGGGTCAGCACCGCGGTGAGCGCGACGTCCCCCACTCGCACCTGCTCGCCGTCGCGCACGATCCGGTCGACCGCGACCGGTGCGAAGCGGGTATGGCCGTTCGCGTTATCCGCCTCGTGCCGCCCACGGCGCAGCGCCGGGGCGTCGCCCGCGGAGGCGACGAGCTTGGCGCCACTCCAGCGGCGCAGTTCGGCGAAGGCTGCGGCATGATCGAAATGCGCGTGCGAATTGAGGATCCATTTGATCTGGTTGGGACGCACGCCGATCGTCGCCAGACTGCGCTCGACCTGCCGCGCACTCTGCGCGAGCGGCCCGCTGACGAGGATCGTGCCGTCGCGCGTCACCACCGCATAGACGCCGAGCCCCTCGGTCCCGACATACCAGACCGGCCCCGCGATATGGAACGGCGCGATCGGCTGCGACCAGTCGGGCGGGTTCTGCGCGCTCGCCGGGGCGACCGCGAGGAACAGGACGGCGACGCAGGCAAGGAGGCGCGCGATCATAGCGCCGCGAGGATCCCCGGAGTCAGCACTTGCGGCAGGACCCGCGGTTCCGCCGCGCCGGGCGCGTAATAGAGGTACAGCGGAACGCCGGCGCGGTTATGCGCCTCGATGAAACGTCCCATCGCGGCATCGCCGTTGGTCCAGTCGCCGAGCAATACCGCGACCTTGTGGTCGGCAAAGCTCTTGCGCGTCGCGTCGGTCTCGATCGCGGCCTTTTCGTTGACCTTGCAGGTCAGGCACCAGTCGGCGGTGAAATAGACGAACACCGGCCGCCCCGCCTTGCGCAGCGCGTCGAGCCGCGCCTCGGTGAACGGCTCGCTGCCCGCCTCGGCGACCGCCGTCTGGGCGGGTGCGCGCGAGACGAGCGCCGCGCCGCCGACGGTCACGATCAGCAGCGCGATCAGCGCCCCCCAGCCGAACGCCAGCCCGCGCGCCTGACGGCGACCGCCGATCCACAAGGCAAAGCCCGCGAACAGCGCCGCGCCGAGCCCGAGCGTCAGCCCGTTCACTCCCGCCTGCCGCCCGAGCACCCAGGCGAGCGCCAGCGCGGTCAGCCACATCGGCACCGACAGGATGTGGCGGAAGGTCTCCATCCACGCGCCGGGCTTGGGCAGCCGCTTGCGCAACGCCGGCACGAAGCCGAGCAACAGGAACGGGATCGCGAGCCCCAGCCCCAGCCCCGCAAACACCGCGAGCGCCGCGGGCCACGGCAGCACCAGCGCCGCGCCGAGCGCCGCGCCCATGAACGGCCCGGTGCACGGCGTCGCGATGAATGCCGCGAGCGCGCCGGTGGCGAACGCGCCGCCCGCGCCGCCCGAGCGATTGACGAATTGCGGCGTCGGGATCTCGAACAGCCCGCCGAGGTTGAGCGACAGCGCGACCGTCAGCAGCAGCAACACGACGATCGCGCGCGGATCCTGCAGCTGGAACGCCCAGCCGACCGCGGTGCCGCCGGCGCGCAGCGCGAGGATCGCCGCGCCCAAACCGACGCACACCGCAACGACGCCGCCCGTATACGCCAGCGCCTCGCGGCGCGCCGCCCCCTCGTCGAGATGGCCACGCGCGAGACTGAGCGCCTTGAGGCTGAGGATCGGGAAGACGCACGGCATGATGTTGAGGATCAACCCGCCGAGCATTGCGCCGGCAAAGGCGATCAGCGTCGCGGTCAGCACGCCGCCCGCGGGCCCGGTCGACGCCGACGTCGTCGCGGCGACGGTCCCGGCATTGGCCGTCACACGCAGCCCCTGCTGCGCGCCGATCTGCAGCACGCCGACCAGCGGCCCTGCCCCGCCGGTCGCGCCGGCCTTGGTCTCGACCACCAGCCGGTCGCCATCCTGCGTCACGGTCTGTGGCGCGTTGTAATCGAGCAGCCCGGTCGTGACCGGATAGAAATAGGCATCCTTCGGCGCTGCGCCCGCCGGGTAGGGGATGGCGATGCGGATGCGACCGTCGCTTGTCTGGAAGATGCCCTTGGCATCGAGCGGCTTGGGCACGGCGCGGCGCCATGCGTCGAAGCGCGCCTGCATGTCGGGTGCGATCGCGCCGTCGCCGACGGTCAGCGAAAGCGAAAGATCGGCCGCTTCGGGCACGCAGACCGTCGCCGAGCAGACCAGATAGGTGGTGTGCAGCTTGATCGGCAGCGCAGTCCCGGCGGCGAGCCACGCCGGCACCTTGAGCGTGACCAGCGGCGCATAGGGCTTTTCGAACACATAGTTCATCAGGTCGGCGACGACGAGCCGCCCCGGCACGGGATAGACCGGCTCGCTCGCGGTCACGCCTTTCGGAAGCGTCCAGTCGAGCTTGGCGGGGAAACCTGCATCGCCCGGATTCTCCCAATAGCCGTGCCAGCCCGGCTCGGGCACCGTCGCGAGCGCGAGCGTGACGTCCGATCCGGGCTTGGGCCGGGCGCTTTCCGCGACCAGCGTAATCGCCAGATGATGCGCCCCGCCGGCCAGCGGCCCGGCATCGGCGTGCGCGGCGCTTCCCGCCAGCGCCGCCAAGACCGTCATCACGCAGAAACGAAACCAGCGCATTCGCACATCCTTGTAGCTGCCGCGCACCAAGGCCATAGCGCGCGAGCGGTCAAGTAGCAGTGGCGGAGACACGAGATGAAACGACAGGCTTCCCTTTTCGCGATGGCGCTCGCGCTGCTCGGCGCACCGCTCTCGGCCAAGCAGGCCGCGCCGTTCACCCCGCCGGCGACCGCGCCGAAGCTGATCGTGGTGATCTCGGTCGATCAATTCTCCGCCGACCTGTTCGGCGAATATCGCAAGTCCTTCACCGGCGGCTTCGCGCGGCTGCAGCAGGGCGGTGTCTTCCCGAGCGGCTATCAGAGCCACGCCGCGACCGAGACCTGCCCCGGCCATTCGACGATCCTGACCGGCTTCCGCCCCGAACATACCGGCATCATCGCCAACAGCTGGACCGACCTCGGCGTCGCGCGCGAGGACAAGGTGGTGTATTGCGCCGAGGACGAAACCGTCCCCGGCTCGCGCCACGATGCAGACTATACCGTGTCGGACAAGCATCTGCTCGTCCCCACGCTCGGCGAGCGGATGAAGGCGGCCAATCCGGCGATCCGCGTCGTCTCGGTCGCGGGCAAGGATCGCGCCGCGGTGATGATGGGCGGCCATAACGTCGACGAGCTCTGGTGGTGGAACGGCAAGGCGTTCGTCAGTTACGCCGGCCGCGTTACACCTGCGGTCGTCGCGCGCGCCAATGCCGCGACTGCCGCCAACATCGCCGCTCCGCAGGCCGCGCTCGACGTGCCGGACGTTTGCAAGCCGCATGACCGAGCGGTCCCGATCGGTGCCGGCAAGACCGTCGGCGCGGGCCATTTCGAGCGCGCCGCGGGCAGCGTCTCCGCCTTCCGCGCCTCGCCCGCGTTCGACGGCGCGATCGTCGCGCTGGCAGCGGGGCTCGTCCAGGACATGAAGCTCGGGCAAGGGCCGACCACCGACATCATCGACGTCGGCGCCTCGGCGACCGACTATATCGGCCACACCTATGGCACCGAAGGCGCCGAAATGTGCATCCAGCTCCAGCAGCTCGACGCGACGCTCGGCTCGTTCTTCAAGGTGCTCGATTCGACCGGGGTCGATTATGAAGTCGTGTTGACCGCCGACCATGGCGGCAACGACATTCCCGAGCGCGAGATCGACGCCGGGCTCCCCGCCGCACAGCGCGCGAAGGTGATGCTCGCCCCGATGATCGCGGGGAAAGAGATTGCGGCGAAGCTCGGCATCGCCAAGCCCGTGCTGTTCGGCGACATCCCCAATGGCGACGTCTACATCGCCCGGGAACTGACGCCCGCGCAGCACAAGGCGGTCGAGGCCGCGGCGATCGCCTATTACAAGGCTGCACCGCAGGTGGCCGAAGTGTTCACCCAGGCGCAGATCCTCGCCACGCCGAGCCCCAAGGGCCCGCCCGAAAAATGGAGCCTGATCGAGCGCGCGCGCGCGTCGTACAAGACCGGCCGTTCGGGCGAGCTAATCGTGTTCCTCAAGCCGCGCGTCACGCCGATCCCCGATCCGACCAAGGGCTTTGTCGCGACGCATGGCAGCCCATACGATTACGACCGCCGCGTGCCGATCCTGTTCTGGCGCAAGGGGATGACCGGGTTCGAACACGCCGGCAGCGTCGAGACGGTCGATATCGCGCCAACGCTCGCGCACCAGATCGCGCTGCCGCTGACCGCGCCGAAGATGGATGGGCGGTGCCTGGACCTGAACGCCAGCGGAGCGCCCTGCCGGTAACAAAAAATCCGTCTCCCATCGGGAGAGGGTGGCCGAGCGCAGCGAGGTCGGGTGAGGGCAGTCCACGCTGGTACGGTGTGTTGCCCTCACCCTTCCCACTCGGCTACGCCGAGCGGGCCCCTTCCCTCTCCCTATGGGAGAGGGAGATTTAGCGCACCTCGTAAGACCGGATCCCAGCCCCAAGCCGGTTCGTCCCGATCGCGAGCTGATCCCCGCTCATATTGGCGATGAACGCCGGATTGGTCGGCGCCCCCGGTGCGAGGCTCGCGTCGTTATCCTCGATCCGCAGGCCCGCCGCGCTATAGGTCTTGGCCTCGGCCGAGACGACGATCAGCCCGCTGTGATTTTCCTTGTGCGCGCCCTGCACGAAGGTGTTGCGCGCGATCAGCCCGGTCGCGCCTTGCGACAGGTCGATCATGTAATTGGTCTTACTGCCCTTGGTATCGTCGAAGCTGTTGTCGGTGATCGTGACGTGCGGGGTGCGTAGCTTGACGTAATGCCCGCCGGTGCCGCGCTCGAAGCGCGAATTGGTGACGGTCACCGATCCGAGATTGGCGAGATAGATGCTGTGCGAGCAGCTCGGCGTGATGTCGCATTGGCCGAGGCCCGCGAAGGTCGAATGGTCGATGACGATTTTCTGGCCATTGGCGATGCCGCCGAGAATGCCCTCCTGATTGTCGAGGAACATCGAATTGCGCACGACGAGATCGCCGACCTCGCTGCGGATCCCCGCGCCATTGCCGTCGCCGACCGCGATCTTGCGGAAGACGATGCCGTCGACCACCGAGCCCTGCCCGCGCAGCACGAATGCCGCTTTGTCCTCGCACGCCGTACCCTCGAAGATCGCGGTGCCCGGCGTCACCGCCTTGAAGGTGATGTGCCCGCCCGACTGGATCGTGCACTGATGATAGATGCCGGGCGCGATCAGGATCGTCGCGGTGCCCATGCGGATCGACTGCACCGCCTCGTCGATCGTCTGGAAGCCTTGCCCCGTGCCCTCGATCGTGAAGGGCGCGCGCTGCTGCGCCGCGGCAGGGGCGGCGATCGCGATGGCGAGCAGGGGTAGAATGCGACGCATGAGGCTGGCTCCTTTGCGCGCAACGATGCCCGCAGGGAGGCTGGGAGGGAAGGCTAATTGAGGGTTAACCGCCCGCCGTCACCCCGGACTTGATCCGGGGTCCAGGCGAGACGGCCGATGGCTCGCATGGATGCCGGATCAAGTCCGGCATGACGCGGGGTCAGTCCAGATTGGGACGAAGCCAGCGCGTTGCGGTCGCCAGATCGACCCCGCGACGCTCCGCATACTCCTCGAGCTGGTCCGGGCCCACGCGCGCCACGCCGAAATACTCCGCCTGCGGGTGACCGAAATAGAAGCCCGATACCGCCGCGGTCGGCAGCATCGCGAAGCTCTCGGTCAGCGTGATGCCGGTCGCCGCGCTCGCGCCGAGCAGCTCGAACAGCATCGGCTTCTCGCTGTGATCGGGGCAGGCGGGATAGCCCGGCGCCGGGCGGATGCCGCGATACTGCTCGCGGATCAGCGCCTCGTTGGTGAGCTGCTCGCCTTCGGCATAGCCCCATAGCGTGGTGCGGACATGCTGGTGGAGACGCTCGGCGAAGGCCTCGGCGAGGCGATCGGCGAGCGCTTTGAGCAGAATGTCCGAATAGTCGTCGTTATCCGCCTTGAAGCGCGCGAGATGCGCGTCGATGCCGTGGCCTGCGGTGACCGCGAAGCCGCCGATCCAGTCGCCTGCCGGATCGATGAAATCGGCGAGGCACATGTTCGCGCGCCCCTCGCGCTTGGCGATCTGCTGCCGCAGGAACGGCATTCTGACTTCTCCCTCTCCCCCTCCGGGGGAGAGGGAGAAGAAGAAATGACCACATCGTCCCCCTCACGCCGGCATGGCCACAGCCCCGCCACGCCCTTCGCCGTCAGCCATTTCTCGGCGATGATCTGGTCGAGCATCTTCTGTGCATCGGCGAACAGCGACGTCGCGCTCTCCCCCACCACCGCGTCGGTCAGGATCGCCGGGTAGTTCCCCGCCAGCTCCCACGCGCGGAAAAACGGCGTCCAGTCGATCAGCTCGCGCAGATCGGCCAAGTCCCAATCCTCGAACACGTGCACGCCCGGCTGCGCGGGCGCCTCCGGCTTCAACGCCATGTCGGCCGGAAACGCATTGGCGCGCGCCGCCTCGATCGGGATGAGCTCGCTCTGCCCCTTGTTCGCACGCGCGATCCGCACCGCTTCATATTCGTCGGCGGTCTTCTGAACGAAATCGTCGCGGATCGTGTCGCTGACCAAGGTCGACGCCACACCCACCGCGCGGCTCGCGTCGAGCACATGTACGACCGGCCCATCATACGCCGGCGCGATCCGCAGCGCGGTGTGCACCTTCGACGTCGTAGCACCACCGATCAGCAGCGGCATCGTCATCCCGGCGCGCTTCATCTCCTCGGCGACGGTCACCATCTCGTCGAGCGACGGCGTGATCAGCCCGGACAGGCCGATCATGTCGGCGTCATTCTCCTTGGCCGACTTCAGGATGTCCGACCACGGCACCATCACGCCCATGTCGACCACGTCAAAGCCGTTGCACTGGAGCACGACGCCGACGATGTTCTTGCCGATGTCGTGAACGTCGCCCTTGACGGTCGCCATGATGATCTTGCCCTTGCCGCGCGCGCCGGGCTCCTTCGCCGCCTCGATGAAGGGCAGCAGATGCGCGACCGCCTTCTTCATCACGCGCGCGCTCTTGACCACCTGCGGCAGGAACATCTTGCCCGATCCGAACAGGTCGCCGACGACGTTCATCCCGTCCATCAATGGCCCCTCGATCACCTCGATCGGCCGCGCGAACTGCTGGCGGCACTCCTCGGTATCGTCGACGACATGCGCGTCGATGCCCTTGACCAGCGCATATTCGAGCCGCTTGGTCACCGGCAGGCCGCGCCATTCGGCGGCGGCCTTCTCGGCCACCGCATCGGTGCCCTTGAAGCTCTCGGCCATCGCGATCAGGCGCTCGGTCGCGCCCTCGTCGGTGTTGAGGATGACGTCCTCGCACGCCTTGCGCAGCTTGGGGTCGATCTGATCGTAGATGTCGAGCTGGCCGGCATTGACGATCGCCATGTCGAGCCCGGCGGGGATCGCGTAATAGAGGAACACCGAGTGCATCGCGCGGCGCACCGGCTCGTTGCCGCGGAAGCTGAACGACAGGTTCGACAGCCCGCCCGAGATATGCGCGTGCGGGCAGCGCGCCTTGATGTCGCGGCACGCCTCGATGAAGTCGACCGCGTAATTGTTGTGCTCCTCGATCCCCGTCGCGACCGCGAAGATGTTGGGATCGAAGATGATGTCCTCAGGGGGAAAGCCGATGCCCATCAGCAGGTCGTACGCACGCCCGCAGATCTCGAGTTTGCGCGCACGCGTGTCGGCCTGGCCGACGGTGTCGAATGCCATCACGACGACCGCGGCGCCGTAGTTCATCACTTTGCGCGCCTGGGCGAGGAACTGGTCCTCGCCTTCCTTCATGCTGATCGAATTGACGATCGGCTTGCCCGAGACGCACTTCAGCCCCGCCTCGATCACCGACCATTTCGAGCTGTCGACCATGAACGGGATGCGCGCGATGTCGGGCTCGGCGGCGATCAGCTTGAGGAAGGTCGTCATCGCGAACTCGGCGTCGAGCAGGCCTTCGTCCATGTTGACGTCGAGCACCTGCGCGCCGCTCTCGACCTGCTGGCGCGCGACTTCGACCGCGGCGGGGTAATCGCCCGCCATGATGAGCTTCTTGAAGCGCGCCGATCCGGTGACGTTGGTGCGCTCACCGATGTTGACGAACTGGGCGGTGGAGATGGTCATCTTCGGTTCTTCTTCCCCCCTCCCGCTTGCGGGAGGGGTCGGGGGGAGGGGACGTAGCAAATCGAGAGCGAGCGCGGGAGGCACTGCCCTCCCCCAGCCCCTCCCGCAAGCGGGAGGGGAGCTAAGCCGCCATCGTCATCGGCTCGAGCCCCGCAAGCCGCGTCACCACCGGCGGCGCCGGCAGCGCGCGCGGGGTGAGCTCGCCGACCGCCTTGGCAATCGCCGCGATATGCGCCGGGGTCGATCCGCAGCAGCCACCGAGCACGTTGACCTGCGCGTTCGCCGCCCATTCGCGCACCAGGCCTGCGGTGGTCGAGGGCTGCTCGTCATATTCGCCGAGCTCGTTGGGCAGCCCAGCGTTCGGATAGACCATGATCAGCGTGTCGCAGATGTCCGACAGCGTGCGCACATGCGGCCGCAGCTGCTCGGCGCCGAACGAGCAGTTGAGCCCGATCGTCACCGGCTTGGCATGCCGCACCGCGTGCCAGAACGCCTCCACGGTATGCCCCGACAAGTTACGCCCCGAGAGATCGGTCAGCGTCATCGACAACATGATCGGCACGTCGCGCCCGAGATCGGCCGACGCCTCGAGCACCGCCATGATCCCGGCCTTGGCGTTCAAGGTATCGAACACCGTCTCGATCAGGATGAAATCGGCCCCGCCCTCGATCAGCGCATCGACCTGCTCGCGGTACACTTCCTTCAGATAATCGAAGTCGATCTCGCGGAAGCCCGGATCGTTGACGTCGGGGCTGAGCGACAGCGTCTTGTTGGTCGGCCCGACCGCGCCCGCGACGAAGCGCGGGCGGCCGTCCTTGGCCTGGAACTCGTCGGCCAACCGGCGCGCGAGCCTGGCGCTCTCGACGTTGATCTCGCGCACGAGATGTTCGGCGGCGTAATCGGCCTGGCTGATGCGGTTGGCCGAGAAGGTGTTGGTCTCGGCGATATCGGCGCCCGCTTCGAAATAGGCGCGGTGGATCGCCTCTGGCACCTCGGGCTTGGTCAGCGCGAGGATGTCGTTATTGCCCTTCTGGTCCTTGGCGAGGCCGAGCGTCCCGGCGTAATCGGCCTCGGACAGCTTCCAGTTCTGGATCTCGGTGCCGAACGCGCCGTCGGTGATCAGGATGCGCTTGGCGGCTTCGGCGAGGAAGGTCTGGCGGGTGGTCATGGTCTTTTCCTTCTAAGCCCCTCCCCTTCAGTGGAGGGGTTTGGGGGTGGAGAAGTCCGGCAAGCCGACCGCTCGGTGAGACATCCCCCACCCCCTGCCCCTCCCCTGAAGGGGAGGGGTGAAATCCGTTACGCCGCTTGCGCCGCGACCAGCGCCGGCTGCGCGCGGATGCCGAGCAGATGGCAGATCGCATAGCTCAGCTCGGCACGGTTGAGCGTATAGAAATGGAAATCGCGCACCCCGCCCGCATAGAGCCGCCGGCACAGCTCGGCGGCGATCGTCGCCGACACCAATTGCCGCGCCGCGGGCCGGTCGTCGAGCCCGTCGAACAAAGTCCCCATCCACGGCGGCACCACCGTGCCGCACATCGCCGACATCCGCTGGACTGCACCGAAGTTCATCACCGGCATGATGCCCGGCACGATCTCGGCGTCGATCCCGGCCTTGGCGGCGGCGTCGCGGAAACGGAAGAAGGTCTCCGCCTCATGGAAGAATTGCGTGATCGCGCGCGTCGCACCGGCATCGAGCTTGCGCTTGAGATTGTCGAGATCGGCGGCTTCGCTCGCCGAATCCGGATGGCATTCGGGATAGGCCGACACCGAAATCTCGAACGGGTGCAGCTTGCGCAGCCCCGCGACCAAGGCGGCGGCATTCTCATAGCCGCCGACCGGCGAGACGAACTTCTGCCCGGCGACCGGCGAATCGCCGCGCAGCGCGACGATGTGGCGCACCCCCGCCTGCCAATATTCGTCGGCGACCGCATCGATCTCCTCGCGCGTCGCATCGACGCAGGTGAGATGCGCCGCCGCCGGAATATCGGTCTCGCGCGCGATCCGCGCGACCGTCGCGTGCGTGCGCTCGCGCGTCGTGCCGCCCGCGCCATAGGTGACCGAGACGAAGCGTGGGCCGAGCGGCGCGAGCGTCTGCACCGATTCCCACAGCGTCTCTTCCATCTTCTCGGTCTTGGGCGGGAAGAACTCGAAGCTCACCCGCGCGTCGCCCGCCAGATCCGCGAACAGCGGCGTCGCGAGCGCGAGCCGCGCTTCCTGCATCTGCGCTACCGAAACCGTCATGCCGCCTTCACCTCCGATACGCGCTGGCCGACCTTGCGGGCGAGCCACAATTTGACCGTCAATTCCCCACCCTCGAGCGTCTCGATCCGCGCCGGCGCCAGCCCCCCCGCGGCGAACCACGTCGCCATCTGCTCGTCGGTGAAGCCAAGTCTGGCATGCGCATCCTTGATGCGCAGATCCTCGCGGTCATGCGCCGCGAAATCGGCGATCAGCAGCCGCCCGCCGGGCTCGAGCACGCGTGCCGCTTCGGCGATCGCCGCGCCGGGCTGCTGCGCGAAGTGCAGCACATGATGGATGATCGCGAGATCGGCGGCCTCGTCGCCGAGCGGCAAGGCATAGAGATCGGCCTGGCGCAGTTCGGCATTGGCGAGCCCGCGCTCGGACAGTTTCGCACGCGCCAGACGCAGCATTTCCGAGCTTCGGTCGATCCCGAGCGCTTGCCCCGCGCGCCCGCCGAACAGTTCGAGCATGCGGCCGGTGCCCGTGCCGATGTCGATCAGCTGCCCGATCGGCGCATCGCCCAGCACCGTCGACATCGCCGCCTCGACCTCGCTCTCGGCGATATGCAGCGAGCGGATCGCGTCCCATTGTCCGGCATTGGCCTCGAACCAGCTCGCCGCCGAGGCGGCGCGATCGGCACGCACCGCCGCCAGCCGCGCCGCGTCGGCGACCGCCCAATGGTCGGGCTCGATCTCCCCCCACGCATCGAGTGCGGTCGCGATCGGCCCGACCGTCGCGCCGCTGCCGAGCGCGACGAACACCCAGCTGCCCTCCTTGCGGCGCTCCGCCAGCCCGGCGTCGCACAGGATCTTCACATGCCGCGAGACGCGCGGCTGGCTCTGTCCGAGCACCTGTGCCAACTCCCCGACCGACAGCTCCATCGTGCGCAGCAAGGCGACGATGCGGAGCCGCGTCGCATCGGCGAGCGCGCGGAAGATATCGAGGGCGATGGTCATTGTGCGATTACATATAAAGATATCTTTATATGCGGTCAACGCGGATCGAACGCGGATAATCCGCGATCGGCGCGGCACAACATCGCGCGGCCGGAGTTGAAGCGCCCGACCCCATCCTCTAGCGTGCTACCACCTTCCGGGAGCCAAGGACCGACCATGATCAAGACCCGTATCCTTCTGCCGCTCACCGTGATCGCCGCGATCGGCCTCGCGGCGTGCAGCCCCAAGGCGCAGAACGACATCAGCGAAGCCGCCAACAGCGTCGCCGCCGATGCCAACGCCACCAGCGCCAAGGCGGTCGACGATACCGACGCCGCGCTGGGCGCCGCCGAGACGCGGATCGACAATGCCGGTGCCGTGCTCGGCAACAAGGCCGACCGACTCTCTGACAAGGCCGATCGCGCCGCCGATCGCGCCGGGGCGGCGATTTCCGACTTCGGCAACGACATCCGCAACTGATGCGCACAGCCCTTCAGCGCGGCGCGTTTTCGGCCGTGTTGCTGCTGCTTGCCGCCTGTTCGGGCGGAGCGTCCTCGACCGGTGCACCGCCGGGCGAGGACAAGGCGCTCGACGAAGCCGCCGCCTCGCTCGACGCCAATTCCGCCGACACCAACGCCGCCGAGCTCGTCGATGCCGACGCACCCGGCAATGAGGACCAGCCGCAATGACCACGCCCGATAGCCCCACGACGCGCCGCCTCGGCGCCACCGACCTGCACATCGCGCCGCTCGTGCTCGGCGGCAACGTCTTTGGCTGGACCGCCGATGAAGCGACGAGCTTCGCCGTGCTCGACGCCTTTGTCGGCGGCGGCGGCACGATGATCGACACCGCCGACGTCTATTCGGCCTGGGTTCCCGGGCATAAGGGCGGCGAATCCGAGAGCGTGATCGGCGCCTGGCTCAAACAATCGGGCAAGCGCGACCAGGTGCAGATCGCGACCAAGGTCGGCATGCTGCCCGGCGAGGGCGGCGAGAAGCTTGCGCCCGCGCGGATCGCCGCAGCGTGCGACGCGTCGCTCCAGCGGCTCGGCGTGGAAACGATCGACCTGTACTTCGCGCACCAGGACGACGACGCGGTCGCGCAGGAAGATGCACTCGCCGCGTTCGGCAAATTGATCGACGCCGGCAAGATCCGCGCGCTCGGCGCCTCGAACTTCCACGCTGCGCGGCTCAAATCGGCGAACGACGCCGCCAAAGCGCACGGCCTGCCGCACTACCATGTGCTCCAGCCCGAATATAACCTCGTCAGCCGCCACAAGTTCGAGGGCCAGCTCCAGGATTATTGCGTCGAGCATAATATCGGCGTCGTGCCCTATTACGGCCTCGCCTCGGGCTTCCTGACCGGCAAATATCGCAGCGCCGACGATTTCGGGAAGAGCGTGCGCGGCGGGCGGATGCAGGCGTTCCTCGACGACACGGGCCCTGCGGTGCTCGCCGCGATGGACCAGGTCGCCGCGGAAACGGGTGCCAGCCTTGCTCAGATCGCGCTGAAATGGCTCGCCGAACAGCCGGGCGTCACCGCGCCGATCGCCTCGGCGACGAGCGTCGCGCAGGTCGAGGAATTGCTCGGTTCGATCGACTTGGCACTGACCCAGCATCAGCTCGACCGGCTCTCCACCGCGGGCGCCTGACCGCGCCCTACGCCGCGACGCGCATCGGCTCGGCGAGCGCTGCCTTGGCAAGCAGCCACGCCGCGCCGAGCGTGGCGTCGAGCGCGACCGGATCGAACCGATCGAGCCCCGAGCCGGGATAGAAGGTCAGCTCGCCGAACATCGGCCGCCCGTCGATCTCGTACAGATCGACGCGGACGAAATCGCGCCCCGCCCCCAGCCGCTCGGCCGCTGCGATCATCCGCGGCAGCGTCATGGGGCGGACCGGGTCGGGATCGGGGCTCGGCGCGGAGACGCGGCGCCACTGCCGGTCGAGCAGGATCCAGCGATGCCGTCCGCCGCGTCCGAGATGCACCTGGACATAGCCGACGCGTCCGCCGAACACGTAGAATTTGTAATCGATCGGCAGCGTCGGCGGTGCGCCGACGAACGGTTCGACGATGATGCCGCGCGGGATGCCGGCATAGAGATCTTCGTCGAGCCAATAGCCATAGGCCGATCGCATCCAGCGCGCGGCGCGCCGACGCACCGCCGCCCAGTCGGCGCTGTGATCGAAGACGAATGCGGTCTGGTTGCAGCCGTGGCGCGCCTTGACCACGAAGGGAGTCGGCCAGACCGGAGCGTCGGGCAGGACGGCGCCATGCCACAGTGTCGGAATGACCCAGTCCGCGCCGAGCAGGTCCGAAACGAGCCGCTTGGCGACAAGCTTGTCGGCCATGCGCATCATCTCGCGATCGGCCCCGGCGAGTTTGCGCGCCTGGACGAGCTCGGTGAAGGTCGTCGGCGTATCGAGCTCGGGCCAGCGGCCGTGCCGCCAGAAATAGGTCAAATAGATCCGCCATCGGGCGCGGATGCGCGAAAGGAGAGCCGCGAAGGCCGGAAACGCAGCATCCATCGCGACATAAGCCGCGACGGATGGCGTTGGTTCCGGATCGGCCCGAACGTTGAGAATGGCCAATGTCGCTTCTTGCTACACGGCAGCTCCCGCGGCGGGCGTCACGCCGCGAACTGGTTCATCGTATTGTGCGCGCCGCCGGCCTTGAGCGCCGCCTCGCCCGCGAAATACTCCTTGTGGTCGTCGCCAATGTCCGAGCCCGACATGTTCTGGTGCTTCACACACGCGATCCCCTCGCGGATTTCCTTGCGCTGGACGCCCTTCACATAGCCGAGCATCCCGGCGTCGCCGAAATATTCCTTGGCGAGATTGTCGGTCGACAAGGCCGCGGTGTGATAGGTCGGCAGCGTGATCAAATGATGGAAGATCCCGGCGCGCGCCGCGGCGTCCTTCTGGAAGGTGCGGATCCGCTCGTCGGCCTCGTCGCCGAGTTCGGTGCCGTCATAGTCGACCGACATCAGCCGCGCGCGGTCATACGCCGAGACGTCCTTCCCCTCGCCCGCCCAGGCATCGTACACCTGCTGGCGGAAGTTAAGCGTCCAGTTGAAGCTCGGCGAATTGTTGTAGACGAGCTTGGCGTTGGGGATGACCGCGCGCACCCGGTCGACCATTCCCGCGATCTGCTCGATATGCGGCTTCTCGGTCTCGATCCACAGCAGGTCGGCGCCGTTCTGCAGCGACGCGATGCAGTCCATCACGCAGCGGTCCTCGCCGGTGCCGGCGCGGAACTGGAACAGGTTCGAGGCGAGCCGCTTCGGGCGCAGCAGCTTGCCGTCGCGGTTGAGGATGACGTCGCCGTTGCGCGCGGTCGCGGGGTCGATCTCCTCGCAATCGAGGTACGAATTGTACTGGTCGCCGAGATCGCCCGGCTCCTTCGACACCGCGATCTGCTTGGTCAGCCCCGCGCCGAGCGAGTCGGTGCGCGTGACGATGATCCCGTCCTCGACGCCGAGTTCGAGGAAGGCGTACCGGCATGCCCGCACCTTTGCGAGGAAGTCCTCGTGCGGCACGGTGACCTTGCCGTCCTGATGGCCGCACTGCTTCTCGTCCGAGACCTGATTCTCGATCTGCAGCGCGCAGGCGCCCGCCTCGATCATCTTCTTGGCGAGCAGATAGGTCGCCTCGGCATTGCCGAAGCCCGCGTCGATATCGGCGATGATCGGCACGACATGCGTCTGATAGCCGTCGATCGCGTTGAGCAGGCGCTGCTCCTCGATCGCGTTGCCGCTCGCCCGTGCCGCATCGAGATCGCGGAACATCATCCCGAGTTCGCGCGCATCGGCCTGGCGCAGGAAGGTGTAGAGCTCCTCGATCAAAGCGGGCACGCTGGTCTTCTCGTGCATCGACTGGTCGGGCAGCGGGCCGAATTCGGAGCGCAGCGCGGCGATCATCCAGCCCGAGAGGTAGAGATAGCGGCGCTCGGTCGAGCCGAAATGCTTCTTGATGCTGATCATCTTCTGCTGGCCGATGAAGCCGTGCCAGCAGCCGAGCGACTGGGTGTAGGCCGACGGGTCGGCGTCATACGCCGCCATGTCGCGGCGCATGATCGCCGCGGTGTAGCGCGCGATGTCGAGCCCGCTCTGGAACCGGTTCTGCACGCGCATCCGCGCGACGCTCTCGGCGTCGATGCCGTCCCACGTGCCGTTGTAGCGCTGAATCAGGCTCTTGGTCTGGGCGATGTCGGTCTGGTAGGTCATGGGGGTGCCCCTCGCGCTGTGTGTATGGCGAGATAGGTACATGAATTGACATTTGAGATAGCGATTAAACGGCGAACAACCGGGTTATCCTGTCAAACCCGTCACTATCGTGATGTGATATTGTAAATCCTACACTCTCTCGGTCGGACTTGAGCGATCGGGGCTCGCCGCTGACCCTGCAAGGATGCCGCCATCGATCGTGAGCTCGGTCCCCGTCATGTAGCGCGCCTCGTCGCTCGCCAGCAGCACCGCGAGCGCGGCGACCTCCTCGGGCTCGCCGAAGCGACGCAGCGGCGTATCGGCGACCAGCGCCGCCGCACGCTCCGAACGGTCCGGCCCGTCGCCCAGCATCGGATCCCACATCGGCGTGCGGATTGCGGCGGGGTGGATCGAGTTGCAGCGGACCCCGAGCCCCTGTTGCGCGCAATAAAGCGCCACGGTCTTGCTGTGGTTGCGGATCGCCGCCTTCGACGCGGCATAGGCGGCCGCGGCGGGGATCCCGATCATCCCCGATCGCGAGGAGATATTGATGATCGACCCCGCACCCTTCGCCCGCATCGCACCGATCGCATAGCGACAACCGAGAAACGTGCCGTCGAGATTGACGCGGTGCACCGCCCGCCAATCCTCGAGCGCGGCATGTTCGGGATCATGCGCCACGACGCCGTCCTCGAACCCGGTGACGCCGGCATTGTTGACCAGCACGTCGATCGCCGGCCACGCCGCCGCGAACCGCGCCCAATCCTCCTCGCGCGCGACGTCGAGCGCGAACCACGCCTGATCGAGCTCGACGGCAAGCGCCCGCGCGCTGGCGCCATTCGTATCGGTCACCACGACGCGCGCGCCTTCGGCACAGAACGCGCGTGCGATCGCCGCGCCGATGCCGCGCCCTGCGCCGGTCACGACGCACAGTTTGTCTTCCAATCGTTTCACGCGAAAATTCCAGGAATGAGCAGGCCGCGCAGTCGCGGCGGGATGGTCAGGCAGTCGGCTGCGTGTTCATCGATCTCACTCCGGTTGCCCGCACAGTCTAACCGCTGGCGTGACGGGCGGCAAATCCCGCGTTCAATCCCCGCCGAAGGTGAACGCGCTCACGCCGCGCTCGCGATCGTTGAGCACCAGCGCGCGCCCCGTCGGCGGCAACGAGCGTTGCGGACAATGTCCCCGCCCGCAGGCGCGGCAGCCCAGGCCGATCGGCATCGCTTCTCCCTTCAAGTCTACGCCGCGCGCGATCGCCAGCGCACCGGCGTGCTCGGCCGCCACACCCAGCCCGACGACGAATTCGGCCGCAACCGTCCCGAAGCGGCGCCCCTGCGGCGCGACGGTACGCGCGAGCGTCAGCCAGCGCGCGCCGTCTTCGAGCTCGACCAGCTGCACGACGAGCTTGCCCGGCCGATCGAACGCGGCATGGATCTGCCATAACGGGCAGCGCCCGTCAGCCTCCGCCAAGGGCGACGCGCTCGCCCCCGAAAAACGCTTCGACGCCTGCCCTGCCCGGTCGATCCGCACGAAGAAGAACGGCAGCCCCCGCGCACCGACGCGCTGCAGCGTCGTCAGCCGGTGCGCGACTTGTTCGAACCCCGCGCCGAAGCGGCGCTGGAGCAGTTCGATGTCATAGCCCGTCGCCTCGCACGCGCGCAGGAAGCGCGCGTAAGGCATCATCACCGCGGCGGCGAAATAGCTGGCGAGATGGCGGCGATAGAGCCGTTCGGCAGCGCGGTCGGTGAAGCCCGCGCCCTTGACCAGTCCCTCGATCTCGCTGCGCGCCTCGATTTCGGCAAGCTGATAGGCCACGGCGAAGGTGCGCGAGGCGGGGTCGAGGATCTCGGACACCTGCAATTGCCGCGCATGCAGATCGGTGCGGCGCAGCAGATCGGGCATCACGTCGACCGGCAGCACGCGGATGGTGAGTTGGTGCTTCACGCGCAACCGCTCCGAGATCGCGCCATAGAGATCGCCGGCCCCAAGCCGCAGCTCGTCCGCCAGTTTCTCGGCGATCGTGTCGAGATCGGAGAAATAGCCGCGCCAGCGTTCGATCTCGCGGCGCACCTCGCCGACCGAGTCCAGCGCGCCGGGCGCCGCCGCGCTGCCCGCGCCGATCCGGTCGAACGCGCGCGCAAAGGCCTCCGCGCCGCCGGGTGCGCCGGCGAGCCATTCCTCGAGCTCGTTGCGGTCGATCTCGAGATCGGCGAACATCGGATCGGCGAGCCGCCGCCGCAGCGCGGCCTCGCCCCCGCCCGGCTCGCCCGCGGCAAGTGCGCGCGGATCGAAGTCGAAGCTCTCGGCGAGCTTGACGATCAGCGAACCAGAAAGCGGGCGCTGGTTCTTCTCGACCAGGTTGAGATAGCTCGGCGAGATCGTCAGCACCTCGGCCATCGCCGCCTGGGTCAGCCCCGCCTGGCGGCGCAAGCGGCGGATGGCGTGGCCGGCGAAAAGTTTGCGATCGGCCATGACACGTCCTCGGAACTGCTACGCGCTCGCTGCGAGTCGCCGAGCGCACCATGCCTCGATCTGTCACATTTTTACAAGATCACGCTGATCGACGTCTGGATTGGTCACGCCTTTACCGATCACCCCGCAGAATCCCGCTGGTCGGATCCGCGCGATCGCCCCTATTGGCGCAACGACTGGCGAGCAGCCTTGCAAAAAGCGCCGCAGTTTGAATGGCTTTGAGAGTTTCCTGGGGAGGAAAGGATGCCCGTCACGCTTCGTGTGTGGCGGGCATTTCCTGTTTTGAAAAGCCCCTCCCCTTCAGGGGAGGGGTTGGGGTGGGGCCGTAATGGGCGCTGGCTCTCTGCGAGGCACAGCCCCACCCCCAACCCCTCCCCTAAAGGGGAAGGGCTTTTTTGCCTGCACCGCGACCATGGCCCAGACACAAAAAAGGGACGGGCGCCAGCGCCGCCCGTCCCTCCTTCAACCCTCAGCGAAAATCAGGCGGCGAGCTTGCGCAGCACGTACTGCAGGATCCCGCCGTTGAGGAAATATTCGAGCTCGTTGACGGTATCGATCCGGCAGCGCGTCAGGAACGTCTCGACCGTACCGTCGGCGCGGGTCATCGTGACCTCGACATCCTGACGCGGACGGATGTCCGAGACCTTCATGATCGTGAAGCTCTCCGACCCGTCGAGCTTGAGCGTCTTGCGATCCACACCTTCGGCGAACTGCAGCGGCAGCACGCCCATGCCGACCAGGTTCGAGCGATGGATCCGCTCGAAGCTCTCGGTGATGACGACGCGCACGCCAAGCAGGTTGGTGCCCTTCGCCGCCCAGTCGCGCGACGAGCCGGTGCCATATTCCTTGCCCGCGATGACGATCAGCGGAACGCCGTCGGCCTTGAAACGCATCGCCGCGTCATAGATCGGCATCGTCTCGCCCTTGTACGAGGACATGCCGCCCTCGACGCCGGGGACCATCTCGTTCTTGATGCGGATATTGGCGAAGGTGCCGCGGACCATGACGTTGTCATTGCCGCGCCGCGCGCCATACGAGTTGAAGTCTGCGCGCGCGACCTGCCGCTCCATCAGCCATGCGCCTGCGGGGCTGTCGGCCTTGATCGAGCCGGCCGGCGAGATGTGGTCGGTGGTGATCGAATCGCCGAGGATTGCAAGCGGACGCGCCTCGATGATGTCCTGCACCGGCGCCGGGGTCATCGACATGCCGTCGAAGTACGGCGGGTTGGCGATGTAGGTCGATGCCGGCGGCCAGGCATAGGTGTCCGACCCTTCGATCGCGATCGCCTGCCACTTGGTGTCGCCGAGGAACACGCTGGCGTAGCGCGACTGGAACATGCCGCGATCGATGTTCGCGTCCATCACCTCACGGACTTCGGCGTTCGAAGGCCAGATGTCCTTGAGGTAGACGTCGCTGCCGTCGGTCGCCTGACCGATCGGGGTGGTGGTGAAGTCCTCGGTCACCGTGCCCTTGAGCGCATAGGCGACGACGAGCGGCGGCGAGGCGAGGAAGTTGGCGCGCACGTCGGGCGACACGCGGCCCTCGAAGTTGCGGTTGCCCGACAGGACCGAGGCGGCGACGATGTCGTTGCCGTTGATCGCCGCCGAGATGGCGGGCGCGAGCGGGCCCGAATTGCCGATGCAGGTGGTGCAGCCATAACCGACGAGGTTGAAGCCGACCGCGTTGAGGTCTTCGCTGAGCCCGGCCTTGTCGAGATAGTCGGTGACGACTTGCGAGCCCGGCGCCAGCGAGGTCTTGACCCACGGCTTGGGCTTGAGGCCGTATGCATTGGCTTTCCGCGCGACGAGCCCAGCGGCGACCAGCACCGACGGGTTCGAGGTGTTGGTGCAGCTGGTGATCGCGGCGATCACCACGTCGCCGTCGCCAATGTCATGGTCATGGCCTTCGACCGCGACGCGCTTGGCGGTGGCGTGATGATAGACCTTGGCGAGATCGGCGTTGAACGTGTCGTCGACCTCGGTGAGGATGACCTTGTCCTGTGGGCGCTTCGGGCCGGCGAGCGACGGCACGACGTTCGCCATGTCGAGCTCGAGCGTGTCGGTGAACACGGGATCGGGCGCATCGGCCAGACGCCACATGCCCTGTGCCTTGGCATAGGCCTCGACGAGCGCGATGTTCTCTTCGCTGCGGCCGGTAAGGCGCAGATAGGTGAGCGTCGCGTCGTCGATCGGGAAGAAGCCGCACGTCGCGCCATATTCGGGCGCCATGTTGGCGATCGTCGCGCGATCGGCGAGCGAAAGCGCGTCGAGGCCCGGACCATAGAACTCGACGAAGCGGCCGACCACGCCCTTGGCGCGCAGCATCTGCGTGACGGTGAGCACGAGATCGGTCGCGGTGATGCCCTCGGCGAGGCTGCCGTGGAGCTTGAAGCCGACGACTTCGGGGATCAGCATCGAGACGGGCTGGCCGAGCATCGCGGCTTCCGCCTCGATACCGCCGACGCCCCAGCCGAGCACGCCGAGGCCGTTGACCATCGTCGTGTGGCTGTCGGTGCCGACGCAGGTGTCGGGGTACGCGATAGTCTTGCCGTCGGGCGCGACCGAGGACCACACCGTCTGGGCGAGGTTCTCGAGATTGACCTGGTGGCAGATGCCGGTGCCGGGGGGCACGACCTTGAAATTGTCGAGCGCCTTCGAGCCCCACTTGAGGAACTCGTAGCGCTCGTTGTTGCGCTGATATTCGAGCTCGACGTTATCCTCGAACGCCTTGGGCGTGCCGAATTCGTCGACCATCACCGAGTGATCGATCACGAGATGGACCGGCACCAGCGGGTTGATCTTGGCGGCATCGCCACCGAGCTTGGTGATCGCATCGCGCATCGCGGCGAGATCGACGACGCAGGGGACGCCGGTGAAATCCTGCATCAGCACGCGCGCGGGGCGATACTGGACTTCGCGGTCGGACTTGCGCTCCTGCTGCCAGTCGATGATCGCCTGGAGATCCTCGGTGGTGACGGTCTTGCCGTCCTCGAAGCGCAGCAGATTCTCGAGCAGCACCTTCATCGAGAAAGGCAGGCGGCTGATGTCGCCCAGTTTCTCGGCGGCGGTGGCGAGGCTGTAATAGTCGTACGACGTGCCGCCCACGTCGAGCGTGGTGCGCGTACCGAGTGTATCCTGGCCGATGGCGGTCATAAGCAGGGTCCTTCCCTTTGCGTCTGGCCGCGGCGGGGAGGCGAAACGGAAACGTTCCGCGCGGGCGCGACCGACTATGCGAATGCGAGAGTCGGGAGGCCGATAGCAGCGAGGTGCCGCTTGGGGAAGGGCATGGCGGCGACACGCGGGCGCGTTACGGCCATTCTTCCGCCGATGAGCTTTTTTTCACTATTCTTCAAAGCGTCTGGCACGGTACGCTCGGCTCGGGCCGCACGACGGCCTGACGGTGCGCCGACGGTCGATTTCGTCCGGAGGAAGCGCTCGAGACTGCGATACGAGGGGGCCATCGATGCGACCACTGCGCCTGATCCTGAGTGTGGCAGCGCTGCTCGCACCGCTGCCGGCGATCGCGGGAACGCGGCCGGGGTGCCAGATCGCCAAGATGCTCGAGCTCCCCGTGACGATGAACGGCCGTTCGCCGATGGTGCTCGCCAAATTCGGCGCCAAGGAGGCGCGCTTCATCCTCGACAGCGGCGCCTTCTACAGCACGATCTCGCACGCCAACGCCGCCGAATTCGGCGAACGCGTCCTGCCGCTGCCGAGCTATTTCCACGTCCGCGGGATCGGCGGGGATTCGTCGGCGGACTTCATCACCGCCAAGGATTTCTCGCTCGGCGGGATCGCGCTTCCCAAGGTCGATTTCGTCGTCGCGGGCAGCGACACCGGGACCGCCGGGCTGCTCGGCCAGAACATCCTCGGGCTCGCCGACGTCGAATATGATTTTCCGCATAGCGCCGTGCGGATCATGAAGACGACGGGCTGCGCGAAATCCTCGCTCGCCTATTGGGCCGGCGACAAACCCTATACCATGGTGCCGCTCGCGCCGGCCCCGGCAGGACCGTGGAAGCCGCACACGATCGGCACGATCCTGCTCAACGGGGTCAAGATCCGCGCGATGTTCGACAGCGGCGCGCAAGTCTCGACGGTATCGCCCGCCGCCGCCAAGCGTGCGGGCGTGACGCCGCAGTCGCCCGGCGTGATCCGAGCCGGAGTCATGCGTGGGCTCGGCGCGCGCCAGGTGCCCGCCTGGCTCGCGCCGTTCGACTCGATCGATATCGGCGGCGAGGCGATCCGCCACCCGCGCCTCACCATTTCCGAAATCGGGATGGACGATATCGACATGCTGGTCGGCGCCGATTTCTTCCTGACGCACCGCCTGTTCGTGTCGAACGCCAATCGCGCGCTCTTCATCACCTACGAGGGCGGCCCGGTGTTCAACCTGACGCCGAAGGGCGCGGTATCGGCCGACGGCAAGGCGCTCGACCTGTCCAACACCGCCCCCGAGCCGAGCACTGCCGAGGACTATAGCCGGCGCGGCGCGGTGTCGTTTTCGAACCATCACATCACCGAGGCGCTGCTCGATTTCACCAAGGCGTGCACGCTCGCGCCGAGCGAGGGGCGCTATTTCTATCAGCGCGCGATGGCGCGGCTCGCCAACCGCCAGCGCGACGCGGCGCTCGGCGATCTCACCGAATCGATCCGGCTCGCGCCCGGCGATCCCGACGCGCGGATCGCGCGCGCGCGGCTGACCGTGGCGGGCATTGCCCCGGCCGAGGCGCTCGACGACGTCAAGGTCGCCGACCACGCGCTCGCGCCCTCGTCGGAACGATGGCTTGCCGTGGCGAGCCTCTACGACCGGCTCGACCTGCCCGAGGCGGCGATCACCAATTACGATCTGTGGCTCGCCAGCCATCCCGAAGACAGCGCGCGGGCGGGCGCGCTCAACGGACGCTGCTGGGCGCGCGGGCTGCTCGGGCGCGATCCCGACAAGGCGCTGTCCGATTGCAACGCCGCGCTTCGCATCGAGCCCAAGAACCCGGCCTTTCTCGACAGCCGCGGGCTGATCCGGCTGCGCCGCGGCGAATTCCGCCAGGCGCTGGCCGATTATGACGCCGCGCTGGTGATCGCCCCGAAGAACGCCTGGACGCTCTATATGCGCAGTCTCGTCGAAGCGAAAAGCGGCAAGCCGCAGGAGTCCGAGCGCGACCGCGCGCTCGCGCTGAGCCTCGAACCGAGGGTCGTCGACCGCGCGCGCAAGATCGGGCTGTAGCCAGCCGGCGGCTCGGACGCAGCGTCCGAAATTTACTGCCATATTTGTTTATAAGCGGTGCGTCCCAAGCGGCGCCCTCCTCGTACCTGTCGCGACATGCCGAGCCGAAGCAGTCCCGCTGCGGCAAGGATCATGTCGTGTGTAGGCGAAGCGGTGCCGTTGCCGAACCAGGTCCGATCCGGAACCAAATCCGCGATCGGGGTTTGAGCGATTAACCATCACCAGGGGAGGTCTGAACCGATGACCGACGATACAAGCAAGCAGATGATCGACGTTCTGGATCGGCGTGTCGAACGCCGCAACGAACGCCGCGATTTCTTCAAGACCGCCTTTGGCGCCGCCGCCGTCGCGGGCGCCGGGATCGGCGCCCTGTCGATGGGCAGCCGGGCCTCGGCAGCCGATCCGACGACGCCGACCGACGCCGACGTGCTGAACTTCGCGCTCAACCTCGAATATCTCGAGGCGCAGTTCTACAGCGTTGCGGTCACCGGCGTCGGCCTGTCGCCGTCGGTGCTCACCGGCACCGGCACGCAGGGCGCTGCAACCGGCGGCCGCAAGGTCGTCTTCACCGACCCGCTCGTCGCCGCCTACGCCAAGGAAATCGCCGCGGACGAAGTCACGCACGTGACCTTCCTGCGCACGGCGCTCGGCGCTTCGGCCGTCGCCCAGCCGACGATCGACATCGGTGTCTCGCCGACCGGCGCGTTCAGCACGGCAGCCCGCGCCGCGGGTCTGATCCCCTCCGCCGCCGCCGGCACCGCGCAGACCAGCGTCTTCGACCCATATGCCGACGACAACAGCTTCCTGCTCGGCGCCTTCATCTTCGAGGACGTCGGCGTGACCGCGTACAAGGGCGCTTCGCCGCTGATCACCAACAAGACCTATCTCGAGGCCGCCGCCGGCATCCTCGCGGTCGAGGCCTATCACGCCGCTTTGGTGCGCACCGCGCTCTATTCGCGCGGCGTTCAGACCCCGACGCTGCGGACCTCGGCCGATGCGATCTCGAACGCGCGCGACTCGCTCGATGGGTCGAGCGACCTCGATCAGGGCATCTCGCCGACGACGATCAACGGCGTCTCGGCGTCGAACATCGTGCCGCTCGACAGCAACGGCATCGCCTTCAGCCGGACGACGGGCCAGGTGCTCAACATCGTTTACCTGAACAACGCTTCGGTCACGATGGGTGGGTTCTTCCCCGCCGGCGTGAATGGCAACATCAAGACGAGCGCCGCGAACTAAGCCGCGCCGTTCCCATTTGGGGAGATATCGACATGACCGATCAGACCATTCTTACGCAGGTCCTCGAGGCCGGCGACCGCCGTCGCCAGGAGCGCCGCCAGTTCATGCGCACCGCCGCAACCGCTTCGATCGCGGCCGGCGGGCTCTCGCTGCTCGCCGCCTGCAACGACGGCAATTCCTCCAGTCCGACCCCTACCCCGACGCCGACCCCGACGACCTCGGCAAGCCAGCAGACCGATCTCGACGTGCTCAACTTCGCGTTGAACCTCGAATATCTCGAGGCGCAATTCTACGTGAACGCGGTGTACGGCCAGGGCCTTCCGGCCGCCGCGCTGACGGGTACGGGTACGCAGGGCGCCGTCACCGGCGGGCGCCAGGTGACCTTCAGCGATCCCGTCGTCGCGCAATATGCGCGCGAGATCGCGGCGGACGAAGCCGCGCACGTCAACTTCCTGCGCTCGGCGCTCGGGTCGGCGGCGGTGGCACAGCCCGCGATCAACATCGACGGCGGCGCAACCGGCGCCTTCACGATGGCGGCGCGCGCTGCCGGGATCGCGACCAATGCGAGCGGCGCGATCGACAACACCGCCGGCACGTTCGATCCTTATGCCAACGACATCAACTTCCTGCTCGGCGCCTTCATCTTCGAAGACGTCGGCGTGTCGGCCTATAAGGGCGCATCGCCGCTGATCACCAACAAGACCTATCTCGAGGCGGCCGCCGGCATCCTCGCGGCCGAAGCGTACCATGCCGGCCTCGTCCGCACGGTGCTCTATGCCAAGGGTCTGGCGACGCCGTCGATCGTCACCGCGGCGGGCAAGATCAGCGACGCGCGCGACAGCCTCGACGGCGCGAGCGACGACGATCAGGGCATCGCCGGCCCTGATGCATCGCAGTCGAACATCGTACCGACCGATGGCAACGGGATCGCCTACAGCCGGACCACGGGCCAAGTGCTCAACATCGTCTATCTGTCGAAGTCGGCGCTGGTCGGCGGCGGGTTCTTCCCGAACGGCATCAACGGCAACATTCGGACGAGCGCCGCGAACTAAGCGCTCATCCGATCGTTGATGGCCCGCGCGACTCCCGTCGCGCGGGCCTTTTTCGTGGGCCGCGTGCTGCGCGGTTGCACGGCGGCGCGTTCGCGCGCAGCAAGCAGGCCAGCAACAAGGAGGATCCCATGCGCAAGGTGATGATCGCGACGACGACCCTGTTGGCCCTGGCAGGCTGCAACACCGTCCAACCCGCCGCGACCGGCGCGCCGCTCGCAAAGGGCGGGCACGCCGTTGCGATGCTGCGCACCGCCGACGGCGCCGAGCTTGGGCGCGCGACCGCGACCGAAGTGACCGGCGGGCTGCGCGTGACGCTCGACCTGCGCGGCCTGCCGCCGGGCACGCATGGCGCGCACATCCACACCGTCGGGCGCTGCGACGCGCCCGATTTCGCGAGCGCGGGCGGCCATTGGAATCCGCTCGGCGCCAAGCACGGCTCGATGAACCCGCAAGGCCCGCATGAGGGCGACATGCCCAATCTGATCGTCGGCGCCAACGGCCGCGGGACGATCGGCGCGGTGCTGCCCGGCGCGACGATGGCCGGGCTGCTCGACACCGACGGCGCGGCGATCGTCATTCACGACAAGGCCGACGACCTGATGACCGATCCGTCGGGCAACAGCGGATCGCGGATCGCCTGCGGCGTGTTCGCCGCGAGCTGATCGGTCAGATCGGCTCGCCCGCCGCGCGCGCCCAGGCCTCGCGATTGGCCTCGGCGCGCGGGACGAGCTTGTACGCGGCGATCCCCGCCGCGATCGTGATCGGCGCGGTGAGCAGCAGCGACAGCACGCCGGTCGACAGGCTTCCCGACAGCGTCGAGATGCGCCCGGCGAGATACGGCCCCATAGCGAGGCCGAGCAGCGTCGTGCCGATGAAGAAGGTGCCGGTCGCCGTACCGCGCATCCGCGGCAGGACGAGGTCCTGCATCGTAGCGCCCGCCGCGCCGAGCGCGGTGCTCGCGCAGATCCCCGCGAGGAACACCGCAGGGTAGAAGACCAGCGTCGAGGTGGCGGTGAACGCCAGGATCACGAACGGCAGCGGCACGGTCGCGCCGAACAGGACGACGAGCAGCCGCCCTGCGGGATTGCGCCGCCGCAGGCGGTCGGCGGCGATACCGCCGAGCGTCACGCCGAGAAAGCCGCCGAGCGCACCGCTCGACCCGACCATCAACCCGGCCAGCGCCGGCGCCTCGTGGAGCGTGCGCAGCACATACGGCGACGCCCAGAAGCTCACCGCATAGCTGACAAAGGCGTTGAGCCCATAGGCGACGACGACACATAGGAATGCGGGATTGCCGACGATCAGGCGGAAGGTCGGCGGATCGCGGCGTTTGAGCGCACACGCCCAGGAGAACACCGCATAGACGCCGATCCCGATCGCGACCCATTGCGGCCAGGGTTCGCCGAAGGCGAGCAGCGTCGCGACCCCGGCGACGACCACGCCGAGCCCGAGCAGATTGACGAGCAGCGCCCTGCCCCCACCCATCGCCGCGCCGATCAGCGTCAGCGGCGGCAGGATCGTGACGAGCTCGGCGAGGAATTCCTTGAACGGCGCCGGGTGCGCGGTCGGCTCGGGCAGGTTCTCGACCGCGCCGCGGATCGGCTCGCGCAGCGTCGCGATCACCAGCGCGAGCGCCAGCCCCGGCACGCCGACGATCATGAACGCCGCCTGCCAGCCGTGCAGCCCGAACGGGCCGCCATCCGGATAGGCATGGTTCCCGCGCTGGACGATCAGCCCGCCAATGCCGAGCGACAGCCCGCCGCCGACATAGAGGCCCGAGGAATAGATCGCGAGCGCGGTCGCGCGCAGCCGCTTCGGGAAATAGTCGGAGATCAGCGAATAGGCCGAGGGACTGGCGGTCGCCTCGCCGATCCCGACGCCGATCCGGGCGGTCGCCAGCATCCCGCCGCTGCGCGCCATCCCCGAAAACGCCGTCATCGCCGACCATAAAGCGAGCCCCACCGTCATCAAGCGGACGCGGTGCCAATTGTCGGCCAGCCGCCCGAGCGGAATCCCGAACAACGAATAGAACACCCCGAAGGCGGTGCCGTACAGAAAGCCGAGATCCTCGTCCTTCAAATGAAGGTCGCGCTTGATGTCCTCGGCGAGGATCGAGATGATCTGCCGATCGACGAAATTCAGCACATAGACAAGAAAAAGGATGCCGAGCACGTACCAGGCATAGGCCGGCGCGCGCGTCGGCGCGGAGCCTGGAAGGGTCGCCATCACTCGTTCCTCTCGGCAGTTTCTGCTCTGTCGACCGGCCTAGCAGACCATACCCGAAATACGAAAGCGATTTTCGCCGGGTGCGTGGGCGTCTCGCGCCGAGCCGTGCGCGCACAGGCGGGAGCGGCGTTTGTAACAAAGTGCTGCTAGGCCGCGCGTCCTGTCGGCACGTTCGGTGGATTCGCTTGAAATGGCCCCGACTAAGGCCGATATTGCAGCTATCCGGCACTTGGCCGGTCATTAGGAGCTTTTCGCAATGGCAAACTGGTCTGATCCCCGTTCGAATGCTTCGGCATTCCAGACGGCCGGGACCACGCGCACCGACGCGTACGACGCGGGTCTGCGGCGCTATATGCTATCGGTGTACAATTACATGGCGTCGGCCGTCCTCCTGACGGGCATCGTCGCGCTGGGCTTCGTCGCCAGTGGCGCCGCGGCGCAGGTGTTCATGGGCCCGGGCATTCTCAAATGGGTGATTTCCTTCGCCCCGCTCGCTTTCGTCTTCGGCATGAGCTTCGGCCAGGCGCGGATGACGAATGGCACGCTGCAGGCGATGTTCTGGGGCTTCGCGGTGGCGATGGGTCTGTCGCTCTCGACGATCTTCCTGGTCTATTCGCCCGTCGCGATCGCGCAGGCGTTTTTCGCGACCGCTGCTTCGTTCGCCGCGCTGAGCCTGTACGGCTACACCACCAAGCGGGATCTCTCGGCGTTCGGCACCTTCCTGATCATGGGTGTGGTCGGCCTGTTCGTCGCGAGCCTGCTCAACCTGTTCCTGCATTCGGGGCCGCTCGGCTTCGTGATCAGCCTGGTCGGCGTGCTGCTGTTCGCGGGCCTCACCGCCTATGATACGCAGCGCACCAAGAGCCTCTATGCGCAGGTCGCCGGCACGTCGGACGAGCAGCGCGTGACGATCATGTCGGCGCTCAGCCTGTATCTCGACTTCATCAACATGTTCCTGTTCATCCTGCGCTTGTTCGGCAACCGCAACTAAGCGTATCAGGGCTACCGAGTTCCAGGGCCCGGCGGACCGCTCCGCCGGGCCCTTTCTTTTGCGCTAGAAAGACCAGCATGCGGCTCGGGATCGATGTGACGCTCGATTATACGATCGATGACGCGGCCGACGTGCTGCTGCTTATCGAAGCCGCGAAGTTGCCCGATCAACGGCTCGAGCTGCAGGATCTGCGCATCTATTCCGACTTTCCGCTCCGCGCCGTTCCCGGCGAAGATGGCATCGGGCAGCGCTGCTGGGCGCGTGGCACCGGCCCGCTGCGCGCCGAATATCGCGCGATCGTCGAGATCGTGCGCACCCCGGTCGATCTCGCCACGCTGCGCGACACGCCGATCCGGCTGATGCCGCCCGAGACGATCCCCTATCTCCTGCCGAGCCGCTACTGCGAATCCGATCGGCTCGAGGGCTTCGTCCACCAAGAGTTTGCGGGGCTCGCCGCGGGGGCGCTCGCGGTCGCGCTGACGCAGTGGGTCGCCGACCATCTCACCTATGCGTGCGGAACGTCGACCGGCACGACCACCGCGATGATGACCTTCGCCGAACGGCGCGGCGTGTGTCGCGATTATGCGCATTTGCTGGTGGCGCTCGCCCGCGCCGGGGGGATCCCGGCGCGCTGCGTCTCGGCCTATGCGCCGGGTGTCGATCCGCCCGATTTCCATGCGGTCGCCGAGCTGTGGATCGGCGGCGGCTGGCATCTGATCGACCCGACCGGGATGGCGTCGTGCGCAGATCTCGCGCGCGTCGCGGTCGGGCGCGATGCGACCGACATCGCCTTCATGACGGTGTTCGGCACCGCGACGCTCAGCTGGCAAAATGTTGCGGTGACGAAACTTCCCTGACGGAACAGCACAACCCCCTCGGGTGTTGAACCTTTCTGCTATTCAGGAGAGCGACGATGACCGAAGATACCAAGCTGGTTGATCAAAAGGCGCTCGACAGTCTGTCGGTCGCGCCCGGCAGCCCCGAGGAAAACGCGCAGATCCACCATCCGCGCCAGAATGCGGGCCAGGATGAATCGATCGCCAAGCGGCTCGAGCGCGATCCGGCGAGCCCCGACGCCGCGCTCGACAATGCGCTCGACGAGTCGATGGACGCGTCCGACCCACCCTCGAACACACAACCGGGCGGAAATGACGAGCCGCCGCGCTCGTCGGGATACGATGCCGAGGCCGAGGCGGCGCGCCCAAAACCCTGACCGGACGCGAGTGCGGCGATCGCGCAGATGTTGCGCGATCGCCGCACTCGGCAGAATTATCGGTCGTCCGCCAAAATTCCTTCATCCGCTATGTTGCGTTGCATCAAGAAACGTGGTCGCTTGGTGATCGCGGGCGGCGCGGCGTTAACCATGGCGAAAGGCCTTGGGGCGCACCATCGCCGGACTGCACTGGATAGTGGGGTGATGGAATGGGCTCTCGAATGAAACCAGCCAACGGCGCGATGACCCTTTCGGAAATGAAGGAGTTCGCGACCTTCGCCTCGGCGACGCAACGCTATGTCCGGCGCTCGCTCGATATCGGGCTCGACCGCGACGACGCGATCGGCCGCTGGTCGCGCGACGGCGTCGAGACCGCGAGCATCCGCGCACAGGCCCGGCTCTACACCCGCCTCCCCGCGATCCGCGCGACCATTCCCGACGATACCGGGCTCGATGCGATCGAACCGTTCCTCACCCCGCTGACGACGATGACTGCGTTCGACCTGGGACAAGGGAGACTGACCACCTTCGCGGCCTATCGCTTTCTCTATGAGCGGCTGATCGGCGCCGAAGTACGGCCATGGCTTCCCGCCGCGTTCTGCTCGGCCGCCGCGTTGCCGCATCTGCATCCCGATTTGCGGCGCAAACTGCTCCAGTCGATCAGCGAAGCGGCGGCGACCGCTTCCGGCTGGTCGAACCGCCAGCCGGCCTTCTATCCCAAATGGGTCGAGAAGGTCGAAACGACCGCGCTGCCGAACTGACCTCGGAGGCTAGCCGCGCACCGCCGCGATCATCGGCTCGGCGGTCACCGGATAGCCGAGATCGCCTGGAATGCAGAGGTGCTCGCACCCGTCGCGGGTTTCCGCCCACGGCGTCACGGTTCGGATCGGATGTGCGTGCGCGTCGGCCACCGCCGCCGCGAAATGCGCGAATTGCGCCAATCGCTCGAGATTGCGGCGGGTCGGGAAGATGATCGTCGCGCGGCCGGCATCGGCGTCGTCGAGCACGGACTGCGCGGTCGCCCAGAAAGTCCGGACGTTCTCGGTCGCATCGACCACCGCCGCGGCCGAATCCTCCGGCAGCCGCGCGAGATAAAAGCGCGTGTCGAAGATCCGGCTCGCCGCATGCGCCGGCAGCCACCGCGCAAACGCGACCAGCGCCGTGGGATCGAGCGTCAGCGCCAGGTCGCGCAACGCCGCGCCGAGCGCGACACCGTCGTGCAGCGCCGCCCGCAGCCGCTGCAGCGTCTCCCCCGACATCGCGGAAAGCCCGACCGCAATGCCGACTTCCTCGATCGTCTCGCGGATCGCGGCGATACGCGCCGCGAGATCGTCGGGATCGCCGGCGAACTCGAGCGCGAGCGCGTGATCGCCCGGGTCGACCCGCCCGCCGGGAAAGACCAAAGCCCCACCGGCGAACACCATCGCGCGCGATCGCTCGACGAACAGCAATTCGGGCGCACCGCCGCCGGTTTCGCGGAACAGCACCAGGGTCGCCGCCGGGATCGGCGCGCTCATCCGCGGAACGCCCAGCGTAGCGTGCTCGCGACGCCGAAGGTGCCGGCCCGCAGCAACGGGAGGCCGAGGCTCGGCTGCGTAAGGCCATGCATCGTCCGCGCCCAGCCGGGGAGCAAATCGACCCCCGCCTGCAAGGTGATCGTCGCGAACGGCCCCGCCGCGAGCGACGGCGCCGGCTGGTCGAGCAGCACGCTCGCGACGTCGCGCGTCCGCGCATCGACGACGAGCTCGGGCCGCATCGCCGCCATGATCGCCTCGGCCTCGGCGCGGCTGTGCGGCACCGGATCGACCCCAAGCGGCTCGGCGATCCGCGCCATCTCGGCGACGTAGCGGTCCTGGTCCGCGCGCGACATCATCGGCTCGCCATAGCGGATCCACCCGTCGAGAAAGCTCAGCACCTCGCAGACATGCACCCAGGCGAGCAGCGCCGGGTCGCCGGCGCGATACGGCGTGCCATCGGGCAGCGTGCCGCCGATATGATCGTGGATCTGGCGCACCCGCGCGATCATCGCGCGCGCGGCGTCGGGATCGCCGAAGGTGGTGACGGCGATGAACCGCGCGGTCCGCCGCAGCCGCCCCTGCATGTCGTCGCGGAAGCCCGAATGGTCCCACACTCCGGCGAGCACCTTGGGATGGAGCATCTGCAGCAGCAGCGCGGCGATCCCACCGACGAGCATCGTCGTCACGTCGCCGTGCACGCGCCACGCGACCGAGTCCGGCGGGAACAGGGCGTCCGGGCTACGCTGGACGGGCTTCTCGCCGCGCGCCGCATCGTTGAACAGCGCACGCACCTGGCCGATGATCAGGCCCTTGAGCGGGCGGGTCAGGCGATCGGCGGGGGACATGGCGCGCATCGTGCCTGAATGGATGGGCGGCCGATAGGGTCCGTGCGATCCTTTGGCAGCAGCGAGATCGGGCAAGCGGCGTGGTGGAGCTGAGCGGAATCGAACCGCTGGCCTCTGCAGTGCGATTGCAGCGCTCTCCCATCTGAGCTACAGCCCCGCACCACGCCCGGCCCATCGTCTGGGCGGAATGCCGCCTTAGCGACGGTTTTCGGGCGATGCAACCGCCCGCTCCCGCGACCCGAAATTTCCTTGCGACGAAGCGCTTGCGCGCTGCGACGGCGCGCAAGCGCGGGCAGGAACGGTTGGCGATCTCCTGCGCTTTACCCCCCAGCCCCGTCGACACGAGCAGCTCATGCGGCGCGGCGTCACCGTCTCAGGAGGACGATATCATGGCTTATGAACGCTATCCCCGTAACGCTTCGGGTGGATATGACGATCGCAACCAGCGCGACGACTATGGACGGGATTCCGGCAATCGCGATACCTACCGCTCGGACCGCGGCAGCTATGGCAGCCACGAATCGCAGCCGTGGGGCGCCTATGACGAATTCGGCCAGCGCGACCGCTATGCCGACGACCAGCAGCGCGACGGCGGGTCGCGGTCCGACCGCGGCTATGGCGATCAGGGCGGCTATCAACGCCAGGATTATGGTCAGCGCAGCTACGGCCAGGGCGGTTACGCTCAGTCGGGCTACGGCCAGGGCGGTGGACAGAGCGATCGCTACGGCGCGCGCGACTATGGACGCCCCGACATGTATCGCGGCGCCAATAACGACCGCTTCCAGCCAGGCCGCGGCCAGCAAGATCGTCAGCCCAATCGCGGCCAGCAGGATTATGGTCGCCAGCCGCAAGGCTATGACTATAACGAGCGCGGCTTTTTCGACCGCGCCGGCGACGAGGTCCGCTCGTGGTTCGGCGACGACGAAGCCAATCGCCGCCGCGACCTCGATGCGCGTTATGACGAGCAGCGTTATGGCCATCCGAGCGACGATCATTACAGCGACTGGCGCCGCTCGCAGATCGATGCGCTCGACCGCGACTATCACGAATATCGCCAGGAAAACCGCAGCAAGTTCGACAGCGAATTCGGCACGTGGCGCACCCAGCGCCAGACGCAGCGCGGCTCGCTCGCGCAGGTCACCGAGCATATGGAGGTCGTCGGTTCGGACGGCGCGCATGTCGGCACGGTCGACAAGGTGCGCGGCGACCGCATCATCCTGACAAAGAACGACGCCGATGCCGGCGGCCGGCACCACTCGATCCCGTCGCGCTGGCTCGAGTCGGTTGCCGACAAGGTGACAATCTCGAAGACCGCCGAAGACGCCAAGGCGCATTGGCGCGACGAGGAGCGCAATCAGGCGTTCTTCAACGAGGACGGCTCGCACAAGGACGACTCGACCTCGGGCACGCAGGGCGCCGCACAGACCGGCACCCAGGGCAGCATGTCGGGCCTCGACCGGACCACCCGGAGCTATTGACGCGAAGTGCCCCGCTCCGTTGCGAGCGGGGCCGACCGCGACGATGCCGCGCGGACGGAAGACACCCCCCTTTCTCCGCGCGAAGCCTCAGCCCCTCTCCCACCGGGAGAGGGGCTTTTTGTGTCTGAAGCCTTACAGCGCGCCCGAGAAAGTGTCGCACTGCGCCGGGTCACCGCTGTCCATGCCCTTGCGGAGCCATGCCATGCGCTGTGCCGAGGTGCCGTGGGTGAAGCTGTCGGGCACGACACGGCCCTGCGACTGCTGCTGGAGCGTATCGTCGCCGATCGCCTTGGCCGCGGTCATGCCTTCCTCGAGATCGCCCGGATCGAGCCGGTCCTTGTTCTGCGCCGCCCACACACCGGCATAGCAATCCGCCTGGAGCTCGAGCTTGACCGAAGCCTGGTTGCCCTCGACTTCGCTGCCGCGCTGCTGGATCGACGCGACCTTGTCCGACGTGCCGAGCAAATTCTGGATATGATGGCCGAATTCGTGCGCGACGACATAGTCCTGCGCGAAATCGCCCTTCGCGCCGAAGCGGTTGGCGAGTTCGTCGAAGAAGCTCGTGTCGAGATACACGCCTTGGTCGCGCGGGCAATAAAACGGCCCCATCGCGCTCTGCGCAGCACCACAGCCCGAGCGGCCGCTGCCGCCGTAGAAGACGAGCTTGGGCGGCTGGAAGGTCTTGCCCTCGCGCTGGAAGAGCGACGCCCAGGTCTTGTCGGCCGAGCTGAAGGCGTTGCACGCGACCTTGCTCGCCGCGTCCACGGTGCAGCTCGCGGCCGCGCCCTTGCCCGAACTCGGCTGGCCGACCTGCTCGGTCGGCGCCGAACGCTGGCTCGTCCCGCCGCCGCCGAGCATGCCCATCCCGCCGCCGAAGAAGAACAGCACCGCAAGCAGAATGGCGACGCCGCCGCAACCGAACCGGCTGAACACCATCGGCAGCAGGCCGAGCAGCAAGCCGCCCCCGCCACCGCCGCCGCCAAAGCCGCCGAAACCGCTGCCGCCCTGACCGCGCTGGTCCTCGACGTTGATGTTGGGGTCGAAATCGTCGAGGCGCATTGGATCAGTCCCGGGGTCGTTGCCGCTCCGTGCTGAATGCTTCGCGCGCCCGCATGTTGCAAGTCGCGGCTGCAATCCGCTCGATCGCGAGATGACGCGGCTTTCATCAAACTGTCGTTGATCCGCTCCGGCAAGACGCGCATGTCGGGCGCATGGCAGATGCAGCTCCGACCCGGCCGAAACGTCGCGCGAAGGCGCTCCCGCTGCCCGATTGCGTCGCGCTCGTGCTGCAGGGCGGCGGCGCGCTGGGCAGCTATCAGGCGGGCGTGATCGAGGGCCTGGCGGCAAGCGGGATCGAGATCGACTGGGTCGCGGGAATCTCTATCGGCGCGATCAACGCCGCGATCGTCGCGGGCAATCCGCCCGAACGCCGCGTCGAGCGGCTCAACATCTTCTGGGACACGGTCACCTCGGCCTTGCCGAGCTTCCCGATATTCCCTGACGACCGGATCCGCGAATTCATACACGAATGGTCGGCGGGCTTCGTGCTCGCCGCGGGCGTGCCGGGCTTCTTCAAGCCGCGGCTCGTCTCGCCCATGTTCGCGGTCCCCGGCACGCCTGGGGCGATGAGCTTCTACGACACCGCGCCGCTCAAGGACCTGCTCGACACGCTGGTCGACTGGGACCTGCTCAACCACGGCCCGGTCCGCCTCTCGGTCGGCGCGGTCGATGTCGAGAGCGGCAATTTCAGCTATTTCGACACGACCGAAACCAAGATCGACGCGCGCCACATCATGGCGTCGGGCGCGCTGCCGCCCGGCCTGCCGCCGGTCGAGATCGACGGGCGGCTGTGGTGGGATGGCGGCCTCGTCTCGAACACGCCGCTGACGCACGTGCTCGACCATCAGGAGGGCGCGCTGCTCGCCTTCCAGGTCGATCTCTTCTCCGCCGCGACCGAACGCCCACGCACGATCATGGACGTGATGGCGCGCGAGAAGGAGATCCGCTTCTCGAGCCGGACGCGGCAAGTGTCCGACCAAGTGATGAAGATCCGAAAGGACCGCGAACTGGCGCGCAAAGTGCTCGCCAAGCTCCCGCCCGAGCTCGCCGACGACCCCGATGTCGTCGCGCTGCGCAACCGGTCGAACGAGGATCCGGTCAACCTCGTCCATCTGATCTACCGCGCCAATGCCTGGGAGGGCGGCAGCCGCGACTTCGAATTCTCCGCGCGGACGATGCGCGAGCATTGGGAGGCGGGGCAGGAAGCCGTCGCCGAGACGATGGCCCATGCCCAGCTCGTCGCCGAGAATATCGAGACCGGCAAGAGCGCCGCGTTCGACCTCACCGTCCACCGCACGCCATTTCCCTGACCGACACGGAGATTCACATGTTCCTCAAGGGCAAGACCGCCATCGTCACCGGCTCGACCTCGGGCATCGGGCTCGAATATGCCAAGCTGTTCGCCGCCGAGGGCGCGAGCGTCGTGATCAACGGCTTCGGCGACGCCGACGCGATCGAGACCGAGCGCGCCAAGCTCGAAGCGGCGAGCGGCGCCAAGGCGCTGTACGACGCCGCCGACATGACCAAGCCCGAGGAGATCGCCGCGATGGTCGCGCGCTGCCACGCCGAGCTCGGCGGGCCCGACATCATCGTCAACAATGCCGGCATCCAGCACGTTGCGAAAATCGAAGACTTTCCCGCCGACAAGTTCGAGGCGATCATCAAGATCAACCTCAACTCGGCCTGGTACATGATGCAGGCCGCCGTCCCGCTGATGAAGGCCAAGAAATGGGGCCGCATCATCTCGACCGCCTCGGCGCACAGCCTCGTCGCGAGCCCCAACAAATCGGCCTATGTCATGGCCAAACACGGCCTGGCCGGCCTGACCAAGACGATCGCGCTCGAAACCGCGACCGATGGCATCACCGTCAATTGCATCTCGCCGGGCTATGTCTGGACGCCGTTGGTCGAGGCGCAGATCCCCGACACGATGAAGGCGCGCGGCATGACCAAGGAGCAGGTGATGAACGACGTCCTGCTTGCGGCGCAGCCGACCAAGGAATTCGTTACGGTCGATCAGGTCGCCGCGCTCGCATTGTTCCTGTGCCGCGACGAGGCGAAGTCGATCACCGGCGCCAACCTCTCGGTCGACGGCGGCTGGACCGCCGCCTGAGGCCCTTTTCGCAGTCGGCGGCGCCAGCTTGGCAACCTAGCGCCGCCGTGGTTAGTTGTGACCGAACTCCTGGTCGCAACGAAAGTCACATCGTTTTGAAGAGATTTGCCCGCGTTCTGGGGTCTACGCTGTGCGCTGTCCCGTTTGCCCTGTTCGGCAGATGTGGTGCCGAGGCGCACAAGACGGTCGAGGTTCGTATCGAACCACGCTCGCTGATCGGCGTGTCGAGCGACACCACCGATTGGCGCCGCGTCGCCACGCCGGCCGATCGCGACCGGCTGCGCGGCTGGCGGCAGGCGTGGATGGACGCGCTCGCCAAGGTTTCGGCGAGCCCCGGGGCTTCCACGATCGCCGCCGACCCGTTGCTGTTCGATCCCGACCGCGCCTTGCCGTCCGCGACGCCGCCGCCCGGCACATATCTCTGCCGCGTCATCAAGCTCGGCGCCAACGGCACGGCGATGCGCAACGTCACGACCTATCCCGAGGTCGCTTGCCGCGTCACGCGCGAAGGCGCGGTTTCGACGATGTACAAGGTGTCGGGGCCGCAGCGCCCGATCGGCATCCTGTTCCCCGAAACGGCGTCGCGCGCGGTGTTCCTCGGCACGATGGTGATCGGCGACGAGACGCGCCCGCTCAATTACGGACAAGACGCCAATCGCGATCTCGCCGGCTATGTCGAGCGGATCGGCGACAAGCGCTGGCGCCTGGTGCTGCCGCGCCCGCGCTTCGAATCGCTGCTCGACGTGGTCGAGATCGTCCCCGCGCCGCGCTGACCTCAGCGCGGCGCTGCCGGAAGGCGCGCGGCATCCTCCTTGCGCTCGGGCCGGATATAGATCGACGACAGTTTGGGCTCGGCCGCCTTCAGCTCGGTCTCGATCTCCTCGACCAGCAGTTCGGCCTCGCCCATCGTCAGCGAATCGCGGAAATCGGCGCTGATCGCGAGGAAGATGCTTTCGGGCGCGGTGTGGATCGAGCGGACATGGTTGACCGCGGTGATATCGGGCCGGCGATCGATGATCGCATGGACCTTGGCGACGATCTCGGGATCGGCACCCTCGCCGATCAGCAGCCCCTTGGCCTCGCGCGCGAGCAACGCCGCGACGACGCCGAGCAATACGCCGATCAGGATCGACGCAATCCCGTCGATCCGCGGATCGCCATAGAACTGGCTCGCGAACACGCCGACCGCGGCGACGATCAGCCCGCCGAGCGCCGCCGAATCTTCGAACAGCACGATAAAGCCCGCCGGGTCCTTCGATTGACGCACCGCCTTCCACCAGTTCGTCCCGCGATTGGCGGCGGCGAATTCGCGGATCGCGAAGAACCACGATCCGCCCTCGAGCGCGAACGACACGCCGAGCACGATGTAATTGATCAGCGGGTCGCGCAGCGGCTCGGGATGCTTGAAATGCTCCCAGCCTTCGTAGATCGAGACGCCCGCGCCGACCCCGAAGATCAGGATCGCGACGACGAAGCTCCAGAAATACAGCTCGCGGCCATAGCCGAACGGATGCGCCTCGTCGGGCGGGCGCTTGCCGCGGTGCTGGCCATAGAGCAGCAGCACCTGGTTGAAACTGTCGACCACCGAGTGGAAGCCTTCGGTCAACATCGACGAAGACCCGCTGATCGCCGCGGCGACGAACTTCGCGACCGCAATCCCGAGATTGGCGGCGAGCGCCGCGAAGATGACGAAGTTCGAGCCGCCTTGCTTGCTCGCGGACATATTGGACGCTCCCTTTGGTGGCGGCATATGCGCGCCGCCGGGCGCTGACCAGTCCGCGTTAGTGCGCGATCGTCGCCCGCGCACGGCCGTATGCGAAGTACACCGCCAGCCCGATTGCGTTCCACGCGAGGAACGATGCCTGTGTCACGACCTGCAGGCTGGTGAACAGATAGACGCAGCCGAGGATCGCTAGCGGCGCGACCAGCCAGACGAGCGGTGTACGAAACGGCCGCCGCGCCGACGGATCGCGTCGCCGTAGCACCAGCACGCACGCCGCCACCGCGACGAACGCGCACAGCGTGCCCGCATTGGCGAGGCTGGCGATCACGTCGAGCGGCGTCAGCGCGGCGATCACGCTGACGAACACCGCCGTCACCAACGTGATCCGCGCCGGCGTGCCCCGCGTCGAAAGGCGGGCGAGCGCGGGCGGCAGGAACCCGTCGCGCGCCATCACCAGGAAGATCCGGCTTTGCCCGTAGAGAAAGCCGAGCAATACCGTCGGCAGCGCGATCGCGGCGGCTGCAGCGACGATCGTCGCGACGCCGCCCTGCCCGATCTGGCGCAGGATCAGCGCGAGCGGCTCGCTGCTCTTGCCGAACACCGAGAAATGCACCGCGCCGACCGCGACTGCGGCGACGATCATGTAGATCGCGGTACACGCGACCATCGACCCGATGATGCCGATCGCCAGATCGCGCTCGGGGTTGCGCGTCTCCTCGGCAGCGGTCGATATCGCGTCGAAGCCGTAAAAGGCAAAGAAGATGATCGCGGCCGCGCCCATCACGCCGTACTTCACCCCGCCATCGCCCGCGACGCTGCCATAGCCATAGGGCGCGAACGGATGCAGGTTCGCCGGATCGAAATGCGGCAACGCAACCGCGACGAACAAGGCGAGCGTGACGATCTTGACCAGCACGAGCACGGTATTGATCCGCGCGCTCTCGCGCGTGCCGAGCGTCAGCAGGCCCGCGACGACGGCGATGATGAACACCGCCGGCAGGTTGATCCCGAACGCGCCGCCGATGCTCGGCCCGTGCGTCGCCCAACCGGGCAGGTCGATCCCGAGCCCATGCAGAAAGCCGACCGCATAACCCGACCAGCCGACCGCGACGGTCGACACGACGAGCGAATATTCGAGGATCAGGCTCCACCCGACGACCCAGGCAATCACCTCGCCGAGCACCGCATAGCTATAGGTGTAGGCGCTGCCCGAGGCGGGGATCATCGTCGCCATCTCGGCATAGCACAGCGCCGCGCACGCGCAGATCGCGCCCGCGATCGCGAAGCTCAGCAATACCGCGGGGCCGGCGCGGTCCGCCCCGACACCGATGAGCGTCAGGATTCCGGTGCCGACGATCGCCCCGACACCCAAGGCGACGAGATGCGGCCACGACAAGGTGCGCGCCATGCGCTGCTCGACCGGCTGGTCGTCGCCGTGGAGGATGATCTTCTTGCGAAACAAACTGGCCAAATGTCATCCCCTGGGCGTCACCGCGCTCTTGAAGCTTCGCCTTAGCGTGGCGCAAACGCCGCGGTAAGCCGGTTCGTCACGCGGTTCGCACCCTGCCCGTCGAGCGCCACAGGGCCACGAGCCGATCAATCATCGCGATCCCGATCAGCGAGAGCCCGAAGAGCGGCAGCAGCAACGCGAGCCCGACGAGCAGCACGATCAGCCCGCGCGAGGCTTTCCGCGCGACCACCGCAGGCGCGCCGAACGTCCCGCGCGGCCGCCGCTTGAGCCACAGCAGCACGCCGAGCACGCTGATCGCGACCAACCCCGCCGCGGTCGCGACGCCGATCAGCTGGTTCGCCACGCCGAACAATTGCCCCTCGTGCCACGCGACCCCGGTATTGACGATCCGGTCGAGCACATGCTGGTCGGCAAAGCCCGAACGGCCGGTTTCGGCGCCGGTCGCGGGATCATAGGTCACCCGCCGGTCGAGCCAGCGGTTCTGCGCCTCTGACTTAATCGTCCACACAGTCCCGGTCGGAGGCCCGAACTTCTGTTGCGCGTGCGGCGGCAACACCAGCACGGGAAACGCCATATGCTCGGCCGCGGCCTTCGCGACGAACACCGAAAGCGGCAGACCGGCGGGCGTCCCCATGGGGGGCATCGGCATGCCCGCCATCGCGCCGTGATGCCCGGCATGGCCGCCACCGGCGCCGATCTTCCAATCCTGCTGGCCTTTGACCAGCCCAAATTCGGATCGCACCCATTTGGCCGCGCCGCCCCACGCCCCCGCCCAGGGCAGGCCGCTGGCGAGCATCACCAGTACGAGCCCCGCGATCCAGAAGCCGGTGACGCGGTGGAGGTCCTTGAGCAACGGCCGCCCGCGCAGCCGGAGCCGCGGCCAGACCGTCCCGGCGAGCGCAAACGGGCGCGGCCACCATAGATACAGGCCCGAAAGGATCAGCACGATCGTCCAGCTCGCCGCGAGCTCGACCAGCCGGTCGCCGATCGTGCCGATCAGCAGCGAGCCGTGGATGCGCGCAACGACCGCTTCGATCCGCGTTTCGGGGTCGAGGCTGCCAAGGACGGCGCCTTGCGGCGAGACGTAGATTTCGCGCGGCTTGCCGTCGCCGCGCAGCAGCTGGATCATCGCCGCATCGCCTGCCGCGCGCGGCAAGCGATAGTGGTTGAAGCGCATCCCCGGATTGGCCGCGAGCGCAGCGGCGACCTGCCGTTCGGGCGACACCGCACCGTGCGTTCCCAGATCGAGAAACGCCCGCTCCTCCCAGCGCTCGACCTGCGGCTTGAACAGATAGATCGATCCGGTGACCGACAGGATCAGGATGAAGGGCAGCGCGAACAGCCCGGCATAGAAATGCCACCGCCAGACCCAGCGATAGAGCGACGGCCCGGCCCCCTGCGCGGTGGTGGATCGTGTCGCATTGGCGGACATCAGAAGGTCACCTTGACGTCGGCCGCGACGCTGCGTTGCGGGAACGGGTGGAAGAGGAAGTATCGGTCGTTGTTGACGTTATCGACCCCGATGCCGAACTCCATATGCTCGGCCACGCGGAATTGCGCGCGCAGATCGATTACGAAATATTTGTAGAAGCCCTGATAGGTGTTGCCGACCATATCGCTATTGTCGAGCGACCCGTAATTGCGGCTGGCATAGCGCGCCGCCGCGGTCAGCGCGACGGCGTCGACCGGGCGCCACGTCGCTACCGCGCTCGCCTTCCAGCGCGGCACGCTCGGCAGCAGCTTGCCGATCGCGGCGGGGAAGACCGCATCCTTGCTGGTGACCACATCGGCATAGGTCACGCTGCCCGAGACATCGACGCGGTGGATAAGGTTGCTGCGCGTCACCGCCAGCTCGACGCCGCGTGCGCGCGTTTCATCGACGTTCTGGACATAGGTCCCGACTTGCACCGGCGTCACCGCGAGCGGGCCGGTCTGCGAGATCAGCGCGTCCCTGATGATCTCGTCGAACAGCGACACGCGGATCGTGCCATGCGCATCATGCTGCTCGAGCGCCAATTCGAGCGACCGCGCGCGTTCTGGTCGCAGATTGGGGTTGGGCACCGCGGCGACCGGCGTCGTGACGATCTGATACAGTTCGCCGACGGTCGGGAAGCGCCACGCCTGACCGAACGATAGCCGCGCGGTGACATGCGGATCGATCGCATAGGCCAGCGCCGCCTTGGGCGAGAATTTGGCGCTGCTGAGCCGCGGCTGATGGACCGGGCCGACCACCGGCACCTGCGAATAGTTGACCCCGTCATACGCGCGCCACCATTCGTAGCGCCCGCCGAGCGTCAGCGTCAGCGGCGACGTCAGGCGCCAGGCATCCTGCGCCCAAACCGCATAGGTACGCGTCTTGCCGCTGCCCTGCAGGTTGAGCGTACCCTCCGCCCCGCGCACCCAGTCGCTTGTATTATAACGATTGCTGTCGAGTTCGTACCAATCGGCATGCGCGCCGAAACCGACCGTATGCGTCGCCGCCGCGTCGGAGCGCCACGCGCCCTTGGCGTCGAGCGTCCTCCAGCCGGTCCCGCCGAGATCGGTGATGAAGCCCGCCCCGCCCGCCTGCGCGGCGGGCAACGCGGTGTTGGCGATGCGCTGCTGGTCCTTGACGACATCGTAAAGCGTGCCGATCACTCGCCAGTCGAACCGACTGCCGCTGCCGTTGAGCGCGAGGCTGTGTGACCATTGGCGCTGCTCGGTGTGATAGACGCTGCCCGCAAACGCGCTCGGGCCCAGCGTATAGGTCTGGCCGGCATTGATCGCCGTGCCCGCATAGAAGGGCAGCCCGGTCGCGGTGTCGGTGAGATAGCTCTCGACGGTCGCATCGGTCGTGTTGCGGAACAGGCTGCCGACATAGGTCAGGCGCAGCGCCGCCGAGAGATCGAGCGCGGCCTTGAGCTTGAAGCGATCCTGCACTTGATGCTCGAACGCGGTCGCGCCGACGACGCGGATCGCGCCGCCGGTGCGGTTGAGATCGTCATAGCCGCCGCTGGTCGCCGTGCCGGACGCGCTTTTCGTCGCGGTCGCGCTGGCGAAGCCGATCGGCTGGCTGCGGCTGTCGACATGATCGGCACTGGCGAACAGCGCGAGCGGGCCGAACCGGTCGCCGAGCGTGCCGCCGAGCTGATAGGCCGGCAGCGTGCGGTGCGTACCGTACAGGTCGAACTGCTGGATCGTCGTGCCCGCGACCAAAGTCCCCTCGAACCGGTCGGGCAGCCGCGTCGTGATATTGACCACCGCGCCGATCGCATTGCCCGGATACGCCGCCGAGAACGGCCCGTAGAGCACGTCGATCCGCGCGATCTCCTCGGTCGAGACGAGGTTCCAGCGCGGGCTCGCCGACGTGTTGTTGTTACCGACCAGCGCCGAGAGGATCGCGCCGTCGGCATAGATCAGGCTGCGCGCGCTGGCGCCCAGCCCCGCGGTGCGCGTCGCAAGCGGCGCCTGACTGTCGCCGATATGGCGTTTGCGCACGACGAGGCTCGGCAGATATTTGAGCGTATCCTCGACGTTGCGCGCGTTGATCGTCGTCGCGATCGTCGCGGCGTCGATCGATGCCTTCGACGCCGGCGCATTCTCGATCGTCGCCGAGCGGCGTTGCGCGGTGACGAGAATGTCGTCCGGCGCGGCGGTGGCGGCGTGGTCCTGCGCCGCCGCCGGCGCGGCGGCGCTCGCCGCGATCGCGAGCAGCGATGCGGCGGGCACGATGATGGCACGATTGCGCACCTGTATCTCCCTGGATTGGTCTGACGAGCGTCCCGCCCCCGGCTCGTGCCGCCGCTTTGCGGTGGTGCCGAGGGCCCCCGACCCACGCATGCGGCATTGCGGCACCGCCTCGCCCGCGCAGCCCATGCACGACCGGCTATGCGCAGCGCACAGCGATCAGCCGATCATCGGCGCAACCGCCTCGATCGCAGCGTAAGGGGTATCGGCGCGGTGCAGCGGCGGCCGTCGGAACGCGGACGCGCGAGCGGGATCAGGCGCTCAGTGGCGGCGCGCGCAGCGGCGGTCGCAATCGCGCCGGCCCACGCCATGGGCGGGGAAGGCGGGGCAGAACGCCCCGCGCCAGCACATAGACCAGCGCCAGCGCGAGCAACGCGATGTCGGCCCCCATGGCGGCGGCCATGGAAAGGCTCGAAAAGGCGCACGGATGATCCAGCACTTTGCCGTCGGCAGGGTGCTGCCCGTGCGAATCGCCTGGCTTGGCCATCGCCATGCCCGCCATTTCGGGGCCCTGTCCCGAACACAGCACGATCGCGACCGCTCCGTTGACCGGGGACAGCATGAAGCCCGACGGGACGACCGCCTTTGCCATCAAGGCGAGCGCGACGAGCGCGAGCGCCAGCCGAGCGTGGCTTACGAGAAAGGCGCGCCAATGTCCCACCGACACCAGCTACGGCAGAGTTCGGGCGCTGTCACGAAGCGATACCGCCGGGCGATTCACGCGCCCGCTCGGGCGTGGCCCGACCCGGCCGTCGAGCGCGCCGATCATTCCCACTCGATCGTACCGGGGGGCTTGCTCGTATAGTCGTAGGTCACGCGGTTGATGCCCTTGACCTCGTTGACGATCCGCGTCGCGACGCGCGGCAGGAAATCACCGGGGAACTGGAACGCCTCGGCGGTCATGCCGTCGGTCGAGGTGACCGCGCGCAGCGCGAGCACATTGTCGTAGGTCCGCCCGTCGCCCATCACGCCGACGCTGCGCACCGGCAGCAGGACTGCGAACGCCTGCCAGATCGTGTCGTACAACCCCGCCGCGCGGATCTCCTCGAGATAGATCGAATCGGCCTTGCGCAGGATGTCGCAGCGTTCCTTGGTCACTTCGCCCGGGATGCGAATGGCGAGGCCAGGCCCCGGGAAGGGATGCCGGCCAACGAACGCCTGCGGGAGGCCGAGCTCGATACCGAGCGCGCGGACTTCGTCCTTGAACAGCTCCCGCAGCGGTTCGACCAGCTGCATATTCATCCGCTCGGGCAGGCCACCGACATTGTGGTGGCTCTTGATCGTCACCGACGGACCGCCGGTGAAGCTGACGCTCTCGATCACGTCTGGGTAGAGCGTCCCCTGCGCGAGGAAATCGGCGCCGCCGACCTTGCGCGCTTCTTCCTCGAACAGGTCGATGAACGCCCCGCCGATGAACTTGCGCTTCTTCTCGGGGTCGGTTTGCCCTGCGAGCCCGGCGAGGAAGGTCTCCTCGGCGTTCACATGGACGAGCGGGATATTGTAGTGTTCCCGGAACAGGCTGACGACCTGCTCGGCCTCGCCGGTGCGCATCAGGCCGTGGTCGACGAACACGCAGGTGAGCTGCTCGCCGATCGCCTCGTGGATTAGCACCGCCGCGACCGCCGAGTCGACGCCGCCCGACAGGCCGCAGATCACGCGACCGCTGCCGACCTGTGCACGGATCTCGGCGACCTTGGCGGCGCGGAATTCGGCCATCGTCCAGTCGCCGGTGAGGCCACAGACGTGGCGCGCGAAATTGGCGATCAGCTTGGCGCCGTCGGGGGTGTGCGCGACCTCCATGTGGAACTGCGTCGCGTAATATTTGCGGGCGTCGTCGGCGACGACCGCGATCGGCGAGCCGGGGCTGACCGCGACCGGGCGGAAGCCGGGGGCGAGCGCGCTGACCTTGTCGCCGTGGCTCATCCACACGGTGTGGTTCTCGCCCTTGTTCCACACGCCGTCGAACAGCACGCAGTCGTCGGTCACCTCGATCACGGCATGGCCGAACTCGCCGCTCTCGCCGAGCGTGACGTTGCCGCCGAGCTGCTGCATCAGCACTTGCTGGCCGTAGCAGATCCCCATGATCGGCACGCCGCTGTCGAGAATCGCCTGCGGAATCCGCGGGGATCCCTCGTCGAGCACCGAGGCCGGGCTGCCCGACAGGATCACGCCCTTCGGCGCCATTCGCGCGAAGGCCGCTTCTGCGGTGGTGAACGGGGCGATCTCGCTGTAGACGCCGGCTTCCCGCACGCGTCGCGCGATCAATTGCGTTACCTGGCTGCCGAAATCGACGATGAGGATCGAGTCTGTCGGATGGGTCATGCCGCCAGATAGCAGATGCGCGCCGTGGGGGAAGAGTTTTGGGGGCGAAATGACCGACACCTATTTAAAAGCCGCGGCGCGCGCCGGATTCGAGCCGATGGTCGCCGCCGCCGGACAGGACGGGCGCAAGCTCGCGGGACTCGCCGGGCTCGCCGCCAAGATCGGCCTGCGTGGGCGCGTCTACCCGCTGGCGATGCAGGCGCGCACGCACGAGCCCGACGATGTCGAAGTGGCGGCGCGCACGCAGCAGCTGATCGGCCAGAGTGTGCCGCGCTGGCATTTCAACATGCTGCGCGACGAACCGCGCAACGCCGCGTTCGACGCCGCGATCCGCCGTGCCGTGACGCCGGGCACGCACGTGCTCGACATCGGCGCGGGAAGCGGTCTGCTCTCGATGATGGCGGCGCGCGCCGGTGCCGGGCGCGTCGTGGCGTGTGAGGAAAATCCCGCGATCGCCGACATGGCGCGCCAGATCGTCGCGACCAACGGCTTTGCCGACCGCGTGCGCGTGGTGACGGGAAATTCGACCGAGCTCGACATGGAATCCGACCTCGAAGGCCGTGCCGACGTGATCGTCTCGGAGATCGTCTCGAACAATCTGCTCGCCGAAGGCGTGCTCAAGACGCTCGCCGATGCCGCGACGCGGCTGCTCGCGCCCGGCGGGCAGATGATCCCGGCGGGCGGCGACGTGATGATCGCGCTTGGCAGCTGGTCGGCCGCCGAGGACCACCGGATGACGATGGTGTCGGGGTTCGATCTCGGCGGCTTCAACGCGCTGACGCAAGTGCCGCGCAACGTCGCGGTGAGCGATGCGACGCTGACGCTGCAGAGCGATCCGGCGGCGTTGCTGTCGTTCGACTTCACCGGCGCAGCGGCGCGCGAACCGCATCACGGCGCGGCGACGCTCGTCGCGCAGGGCGGGCCGGTCGGCGGGATCGTGCAGTGGATCCGGCTGCAGCTCGACGACGTGGTCGATTATGAGAACCGGCCTGGCCCCGATGCGAAATCGCATTGGGGCGCGCAATTCTATCCGTTCGATGTGCCGCTAGAGCTGGCGGCGGGCACGGGGGTGCGAGTGGTCGGAGTGCATGACGGGCACCAGTTGCTGGTGTGGCGCGAGGACGCGGGCGCGACCGAGCTCCCCTCCCCTTCAGGGGAGGGGCTGGGGGTGGGGCTGTAACGGGCACAGCTGTCACCCAGCACTTCCCCACCCCAACCCCTCCCCTAAAGGAGAGGGGCTAAGAAGAAAACTACTCTACCGGCTTCACCACCATCCCCGTCCACTTCGCCGCGAACGCCCACGCATCGGCGGTCTCGGCGATCACCTTGTCGGTCGGCTTGCCAGAACCATGTCCCGCGCGCGTCTCGATTCGCACCAGCCGCGGCTTCGGCCCGAGATCGGCCGCCTGCAACGCCGCGGTGTATTTGAAGGTATGCCCCGGCACGACGCGATCGTCGGTATCCGCGGTCTCGGCGAGGATCGCCGGATACGGCTTGCCCGGCCGGATATTGTGGTACGGCGAATAGGCATAGAGCGTCTTGAAATCGGCTTCTTTCGACGGATAGCCATAATCGTCGACCCAATAGCGCCCCGCGGTGAAGCGGTCGAAGCGTAGCATGTCCATCACCCCCACCGCCGGCAGCGCCGCGGCGAACAGGTCGGGCCGCTGGTTGGTGACCGCGCCGACCAGCAGGCCGCCGTTCGACCCACCCTGGATGACCAACTGGTCCGCCCCGGTGATATGCTGCGCCTTGAGATACTCGCCCGCCGCGATGAAATCGTCGAACACGTTCTGCTTGTTGGCGAGCCGGCCGCCGTCATGCCACGGCTTGCCATATTCGCCGCCACCACGAATGTTGGCGACCGCGAGCACCCCGCCCTGCTCGAGCCACGCGATCCGCGTCGCCGAGAAGGCCGGCGTGACGGAGATGTTGAAACCGCCATAGGCATAGAGCAGCGTCGGCGCAGGCCCCGTCACGTCCTTGCGCTTGACGACGAACATCGGGACCTTGGTGCCGTCCTTCGAGGCATAGAAGCGCTGCTCGACGCCGTAGCGCGACGGATCGAACGCGACTTTCGGCGCGGCCCATGGCGTCGCCTTGCCGGTGCTCACATCGTAGCGATAGATCGTCGTCGGCGTGGCGAAGCTGGTAAAGGCGTAGAAGGTCTCGGGGTCGTCGGGGTCGCCGCCGAAGCCGCCGACATCGCCGATCCCCGGCAGCGGCACGACGCCATCGGGCTTGCCGTCGAGCGTGTAGCGGCGGACCTCGCTCTTCACATCGGCGAGATAGGAGAGCAGCAGCTTGCCGCCGACGATCGACGCACCGTCGAGCACGTCCTTGCCCTGCGGCACGACCTCATGCTCGGGCACCTCGGCCGAGCGCGCATAGAGGTTGGTCGCGACGATCCGCAGCCGTGGCGCATCCTTGTTGGTCAGCCAGTAGAAATTCCCGCCGACATTGCCGGCGAAGGTCCACTGGTTCTGCAGCCCCTTGAAGATCGTGCGCGGGGCGGGCTTGGGCGCGGTGAGATCGATCACGGTGATCTCGTAGCGATTGTCGGTGCCCTCGTGCGTCGTGATGACGAGCCATTTGCCGTCGTCGGTCACGATCGCACCATGGCCCAGCTTGGGCCGGTCGGGGGTCGCATAGATCAGCGGGTCGGCGCTTTGCGGCGTGCCGAGCTTGTGGAAATAGACCTGCTGGTTCTCGTTGAGCGCCTGGAATTTGACGCCCTCGGCGGGAGCGGCGAAGCGCGAGTAATAGAAGCCCGACCCATCCTTCGCCCAGGACAGGCTCGAGAACTTCACCCAGTCGATCTGGTCGCTCGTCGCGCTGGTTGCGACGTCGAGCACCTTGACGGTGCGCCAGTCGGTGCCGCCGTCCTGCACCGCATAGAGCAGCTTGTGGCCATCCTCCGACGGCGTCCATTCGGCGAGCGCGGTCGCGCCGTCCTTCGACCAGGTGTTGGGATCGACCAGCACGCGGCCCTCGCCGTCCACACTGTCGCGCACATACAGCACCGCCTGGTTCTGCAGCCCGGCATTGCGCGTGTAGAAATAGCGCCCGCCCTTCTTCACCGGCACGCCGAAGCGCTCGTAATTGAGCAGCTGCTTGAGCCGCGCCGCAAAGATGTCTCGGCCGGGCAGCGTCGCGAGATACGCGTTGGTAACCGCATTTTCATCGGCCACCCACTTCGCCACCTCGGCATCGGTGCGCACGTCGTTTTCGAGCCAGCGATACGGATCGGCGACCTTGACGCCGAACTGTTCGTCGACCTGGGGGACGCGGCGGGTCTCGGGATATTTCATGCTTTGGGCCTGTAATTGCGCGGGAGCCGCGAGAACGAGAGCGATCAGCGGCAGGGTCAAGCGCATGTAGGGCTCCAAACGCGAAAAAGGAGCCGCACTCTACCGAGCGCGACTCCTTTCTCAACCTGCAAAGCGGTTAAGGCTTATGCGGCCTCGTCATACTCGCCGTCGATGATTACCGGGCCCGAATCCTGACCCTTAGCGCTCACGTCGCGGTCGACGAATTCGATGACGGCCATCGGCGAAGCGTCCGACATGCGGATACCGGCCTTGATCACGCGGGTGTAGCCGCCGTTGCGATCGGCATAGCGCGTCGCGAGAACGTCGAACAGCTTGATCAGCTGCGCGTCGTCGAGCAGCCGGGCGTGCGCCAGGCGGCGGTTGCTGAGACCACCCTTCTTGGCGAGCGTGATCAGCTTCTCGATGTACGGGCGCAGTTCCTTCGCCTTGGCGACGGTGGTGGTGATCTGCTCGTGCTTGATGAGGGCAGCGGACATGTTGCGGAACAACGCAATGCGATGTGCCGAGGTACGCTGCAGTTTACGACCGCCTACGCGATGACGCATGGTGACTTCCTTCGTTCGTTAGGGGGCCGTGCGAGGTACCCCAGACCAGGTGGGGACGGTGGCCCACCATATTCCGTCACCCCCGCGAAAGCGGGGGTCCCGCTGCCTCCCGCCTCGAACGAAGCGCGATCCCCGCTTTCGCGGGGATGACAGCGAAGGGATCGTGTCGAGCCGAGAAAACCCCGGCCCGAACCGATTACCCCATGATTTCCTGTTCGAGCTTCTTCGCCATCTCTTCGATGTTCTCGGGCGGCCAGCCTGGGATTTCCATCCCGAGGCGGAGCCCCATCGAAGACAGCACTTCCTTGATCTCGTTGAGCGACTTGCGGCCGAAGTTCGGCGTGCGCAGCATCTCGGCTTCGGTCTTCTGGACCAAATCGCCGATATAGATGATGTTGTCGTTCTTGAGGCAGTTGGCGCTGCGCACCGAAAGCTCGAGCTCGTCGACCTTCTTGAGCAAATAGCGGTTGATCTGCTGCGTGTCGCCCGACGCTTCGCCTGCCGCAGCCGCCGGAGCAGCGTGACCGATCGGCGCCGAACGCGTCACCGACGAATCGTCGAAGTGGACGAACAAAGCGAGCTGGTCCTGCAGGATGCGACCGGCATAACCGACAGCGTCCTCAGGCGTGATCGTGCCGTCGGTCTCGATCGTCAGCGTGAGCTTGTCGTAATCGAGCTCCTGCCCGACGCGGGTGTTCTCGACCTTGTAGCTCACCTGCTTGACCGGCGAATACAGCGCGTCGACCGGAATCAGGCCGATCGGCGCATCGGCCGGACGGTTGGCGACGGCAGCGACATAGCCCTTGCCGACGTCAGCGGTAAATTCCATGTTGAGCGTCGCGCCCTCATCGAGGTGGCACAGCACGAGGTTGGGGTTCATCACTTCGATGTCGCCCGACACCGCGATGTCGCCCGCCTTGACTTCGCCCGGACCGGTTGCCGAGAGCTGGAGGCGCTTGGGCCCCTCGCCCTGCATGCGCAAGGCGATCTGCTTCACGTTGAGCACGATGTCGGTCACGTCTTCGCGCACGCCGGCGAGCGACGAGAATTCGTGCAGCACGTTCTCGATCTTGATCGAGGTGACCGCTGCCCCCTGCAGCGACGACAGCAGAACGCGGCGCAGCGCGTTGCCGAGCGTCAGGCCGAAACCACGCTCGAGCGGCTCGGCGACGAAGGTTGCCTTGCGCTTGCCATCACCGGACTTCTTCTCGAGGCCGGACGGCTTCTTCAGTTCCTGCCAGTTCTTTGCATTGACGGACATAGGCTATCCCTTGGTTTTGGGCCGACACGGCGCAATGCCGGCCAATTACGAATCCCGGGCGTGCAGCGCGATCAACCGCGCACGCCCGAGAGAAATCAGACGCGACGACGCTTCGACGGGCGCACGCCGTTGTGCGGGATCGAGGTCACGTCGCGGATCGAAGTGATCTGGAAACCGACCGCCTGCAGCGCGCGAAGCGCCGACTCACGGCCCGAACCCGGGCCCTTCACTTCGACTTCGAGCGTGCGGACGCCGTGCTCGGCAGCCTTCTTGCCGGCGTCTTCGGCAGCGACCTGCGCTGCGTACGGAGTCGACTTGCGCGAGCCCTTGAAGCCCATTGCGCCGGCCGACGACCACGAGATCGCGTTGCCCTGGGCATCGGTGATCGTGATCATGGTGTTGTTGAAGCTTGCGTTCACATGGGCGACGCCCGAGGTGATGTTCTTGCGCTCGCGCCGCTTAATGCGCTGTGGTTCACGTGCCATTTTGAAATCCTAAATCCTGAACGAGGAGCGAGCCGCGGTTACCCGCGGCTCAAGCTCACTTCTTCTTGCCGGCGATCGGCTTAGCCTTGCCCTTGCGGGTGCGCGCATTGGTATGCGTGCGCTGGCCACGAACCGGCAGGCCCTTGCGATGGCGCAGGCCACGATAGCAGGCGAGATCCATCAGACGCTTGATGTTCATCGCGACCTGGCGACGCAGATCGCCTTCGACAGTGTAATCGGCGTCGATCGCCTCACGGATGTGGAGCACTTCCTGATCGGTCAGGTCCTGCACACGCGCCGTCATCGGGATGTTCAGCTTGGTGACGATTTCCTTGGCCTTGGTGTTGCCAATGCCGTGAATGTAGGTGAGCGCGATAACGACGCGCTTGTTGGTCGGGATGTTGACCCCGGCGATACGTGCCATGAACTTTTTCTCCTGCTCCACGGGACCGCATGGCTGCAGATCCCATCTCGACGCGTTGAATACCGTAACGCACGACACCGGCGCACGCAAACAGCGCCGCCGGAGACCGGTGTTTCGGAATAGAGGCGCGTTAACGACCGAGTCGGTCGGTGTCAAGCGAGCGCGGTGGTGTCGATCCCGATCTGAGGGAGAGTGATCGAGGTTATGCGCTCACCGAAACCGACCTCGCCGACGACGCTATAAGTCCCGTCGGTCGGCACTGTCATCTGAAGGATCCGTCGACCCGTCACGTCGACGACCCAATATTCGGGAATAGCGCTTCGCGCGTAAAGCTCCGCTTTCTTGCCGAGATCGAACTCGAGCGAACTCGCGGACACCTCGACGGCGAGCCGAACGGATCGCCCCGACACAAACTGTTCCGGTTCGATCGTCGCGATCACCAGATCCGGCTCTGGCAGATTGTGGTCGTCCAGCTTGGTCGAGACGGGCGTATAGACCTTGAGGGCGAGCCCCGACGCGCGCACCGCGTAGACGAGATCGGCATTAAGATCCGCCAGAATACCCGCGTGCGGTCGATAGATCGCGTTCACGGTGTAGATGTCTCCGTCAATCAACTCGGACTTCGCGAACGCGTCGAGCGCCCCGCTCTCCTGAAGCACGATAAAGTCCTCCACGCGGAGCAGCAGCTTGCGGGGTTCGATCAGATGCTCCGGGATCACGTGGGCCAGGACATTCATACAGTAACCTTACGCTTTTCAGCGCAAATCTACAACGTCGCCGGCACCACGATCGCCGCCACCAACCCCGGCGCATTGTCGCTCAGTTCGATCCGCCCGTCGTGCAACCGCGCGACCGCCTCGACCAGCGCCATCCCCAGCCCAGCCCCGGGTAAGCTCCGCGCGCTGTCGAGCCGGCCGAAGCGGCGCAGCGCCTGCGCGCGGTCGGCTTCGGCGATGCCAGGACCGCGATCCTCGACCTGGAAGCGCGCCTCGCCGGCGACGATCGCCAACCGCAGGGTGATCGCCCCGCCCGCCCCGGCATGGCGAAGTGCATTGTCGATCAGATTGGCGAGCGCCTGCGTCAGCAGTTCGCGGTGGAGCACGATGCGCGGCGGATGCCCCGCGATCACCGCCTCGAAGCGCATCCCCGCATCCTCGACCACCGGTGCATAGAGTTCGGCGATCTCCTCCATCAGCGCGGCGGGGTCGATCGGCGCGAGCCGGTCGCGCGGCACCGATTCGGCGCGGGTGATCTCGATCATCGTCGAGAGCATCCGCATCACCAGATCGGTCTCGATCAACAGCCCGCCCATCGCCGCCTCGCGCTGCGCCGGGTCGGCCTGCAGCACCGCCGCCTCGGCCTTGGCGCGCAGCCGCGCGAGCGGCGAGCGCAGGTCGTGCGCGAGGCCGTCGGTGACGATCCGCAATTCGGTCATCAGCCGCTCGGTCTTGTCGAGCATCGCGTTTAGCCGCAGCGCGAGCCGGTCGAACGCATCCCCGCCGCTCGCCGCATTGGGCACGCGGCGCGACAGATCGCCCTCGGCGACGCCCTCGATCACGTCGGTCACGCGGTTGAGCCGCTGCCCGACATAGCGCGTGACGACCAGCCCGCCGCCGACGCCCAGCGCCATCGACAGCAGCGTCGCCGCAGCCAGCGCGCGTTCGATGCCGCGTTGCTCGGCCTCCCAATCGTCGAGCAGATGTCCGCTGAGCAAGCGATTGGGCCCGATCTGCCGCACGGCATAGCCCGCCTCGCGCTCGGACCATGGCGCCGCATCCCCGACTTGACCGATATGGAAGCCGATCGCGGGGGGGCGCCCGACCTGACCGATCGCGGGCCCAACCTGCGCCAGTCGTCGCCCGTCTGGGGCGACCACCGTCACGATACGCGTCGGGTCGCTCGGCGCCTGCGCATCCTCGATCGCGCGCCCCAGCGCCGCCAAGCCGCCGGTGCGATAGACCGCGACCAGCGCGTCCGACTCCTCGATCGTGTCGCGCCGAACGGCATCGATCGCATCGTCATGAACGAGCTTCCAGACGAAGCCGACCAGCACCAGGTTCGAGATCAGCGCCAGCCCGATCGCGAGCAACGCGATCCGCGCGGTGACCGAAAGCCGGATCAAGGCTCGACCGACAGCCGATACCCCGCGCCGCGCACGGTATGCAGGATCGGCGCGGCGAAGCCCTCCTCGAGCTTGCGCCGCAACCGCCCGATATGGACGTCGACCACGTTCGATCCCGGATCGAAATGATAGTTCCAGATCTTCTCGAGCATCATCGTGCGCGTCACCACCTGCCCGGCGTGCCGCGCGAGATATTCGAGCAGATTGAATTCGCGCGCGCCGAGCGCGATCGCACGGCCCTGCCGGACGACGGTGCGCGCGAGCAGGTCGATCTCGAGGTCGCCGACCGACAGCTTGGTCGGCTGCCCCTCGGTTCCGCCGCGATCGACGCGGCGGAAGATCGCATCGATTCGCGCGGTGAGTTCGGCGAAGGAAAAGGGTTTGACGAGATAATCGTCCGCGCCAGCGTTGAGCCCGTCGATCCGGTCGTCGACCGTGCCGAGCGCGGACAGAATCAGCGCCGGCGTCGCAACCCCCGCAGCGCGGATCGCGCCGAGCATCGCGAGCCCGTTGAGCCCCGGCAACATGCGGTCGGCAACGATCAAGTCGAAGATGCCTTCGCTCGCCAGGAACAGCCCGTCGCGGCCATCGCCGCAGGTCTGCACGACATAGCCCGCCTCCCCCAGCCCCTTGGCGAGGTAAGCGGCGGTCGAGGAATCGTCTTCGACGATCAGAATCTTGCGGGTCATGGGTGGCATTCCGGGCGGTTTCCTCGTGCCTAGAATGAAATGAGGCTGGCGGAAAGCAAGCCTTCCGCCAGCCAACGACACTCCCGGGAGTGCGAGTGTCGATCTCGTGAAGCGTTTCCGCCGCATGCACTCGGCGTTGCCCCACCTTATGCGGCGCAGCGGCAGCCACGGCGGTGACAGAGATATGACGAAAGCGTCATTTCGCGTGCATCAGGCCGGGATAGGCCGAGCCCCGGGGCGACCGGCGCTTCCGCGCCGCTAGCGCGTGGTCGCGGCGTCGCTCGGCGCGGCTTCCGCGACGCGCTTCAGCCCCGCCACCTGCGCCGCGAGGACTTCGTCGACCTTCGGGGCAAGGCTGTCCGCGCCAGCGCGGACATAGCCGCCGACGACATAATCCAGCGTGATCCGCGTCGTCTTGGCGGTCTCGGAGACGAGCGTGAAGGTCAGCGTGCCCGTCACCGCCTCGGCTTGCAACGGGCCGAGCGACCCGACCATGCGCAGCATCTGCGGCGGCTGGATATAGAGGATGTGCGCGTGCTCGACCGATCCCTTGGTCTTGGGGATACGCTCGCAGAAGCAGCCGGTCGCTTGCGGGTCGAGATAGAGGTTCGCGCTGTCGTCGGAATAGGTGTGGTCGTGATCCCACCATAGCTGCGGCCGCACCAGTGCCGACCAGGCCTGCGCGATCGGCGCGTCGATCGTCACGACCTGCTTGATATCGAAACCCGCCGGTGTGGCATGGACGACTTCGGCCGCCGCCGGCACCGTACATGCCGCCAGCCCCGCCGCAACGACCATCGCCCCGAACCGCATCGCCTCAGCCTCCGCCTGCATCGCGGCGCAGCCTAAACGCGCTATCAGGCGGCGTCGAGGATCGCTTCGATCGCCGCGGTCACCGCAGCGATCTCGCCCATGCCGTCGACGCGCGCGAGCAGGCCGCGCGCCTGATAGATCGGGATGATCGGCTCGGTCTTGGCGCGATATTCGGCCATGCGCGTGCGCACGGTTTCCTCATTGTCGTCGGGACGACGCTTGAACTCGTGGCTGCCGCAGACGTCGCACGTGCCCGCGACCTTGGGCTGCTTGAAATGGTCGTGATAGCCCGCGCCGCAGACCGCGCAGGTGTAGCGCCCGACGATCCGCTCGACGAGCTTGTCCTCGTCGACCTCGAGCTCGATCACCGTGTCGAGCGCGCGGCCGCGGCCGGCGAGGATCGTGTCGAGCTGTTCGGCTTGCGCCGCGGTGCGCGGATAGCCGTCGAAGATCACGCCCTGCGCGGGATCGAGCGAAGCGAGCTTCTCGTCGATGATCCCCGAGACGATCGCGTCGGAGACGAGCTCGCCCGCCTCCATCACGGCTTTCGCCTGCAGGCCGACCGGGCTGCCCGACTTGACCGCGGCGCGCAGCATGTCGCCGGTCGAGAGCTGGATCATGCCGCGCGTCGACTCGAGGTGGCTCGCCTGGGTGCCCTTACCCGCGCCCGGAGGCCCCAACAGAATGATATTCACGCCACAATCCCCTCTTCGACCCGCTCTGCGGCGGCGTCGCGCTCAGCGCAGACGCCCGCCCTTCAGCTTCGCCTTCTTGATCAGATCGCCATATTGATGCGCGAGCAAATGGCTCTGGATCTGCGTCACCGTATCCATCGTTACGTTGACCACGATCAGGAGGCTAGTGCCACCGAGGTAGAACGGGATCGCCAGCGCCGACACGAGATATTCGGGCAACAGGCAGATGATCGCGAGATAGCCCGCGCCGATCACGGTGATGCGCGTCAGCACGTAATCGAAATAATTTTCGGTGTTCTTGCCCGGGCGGATGCCGGGGATGAAGCCGCCGTGCCGCTTGAGATTGTCGGCGGTCTCTTCCGGGTTGAACACCACGGCGGTGTAGAAGAACGAGAAGAACACGATGCCGGCGCCGTAGAGCAGCATGTACACCAGGCTGCCGTGCTGGAGGTACTGGTTGAGCGTGATGACGAGGTCGCCATACCAGGTTTCCTTGGCGCCCGGCGCCTGCTTGCCGGCGAGCTGCATCACCGTCAGCGGCATCAGCAGCAACGACGAGGCGAAGATCGGCGGGATGACGCCCGCGGTGTTGATCTTGAGCGGCAGATGGCTGCGGTCGGACTGCATGCCGCGCTGCGTCTGGCGCTTGGGATATTGGATCAGGATGCGACGCTGCGCGCGTTCCATGAAGCAGATGAACAGGATCAGGCCGGCGACGGCGACCGCGATCGCGACGATCGTGAAGCCGTTGAGGTTGCCCGCGCGGCCACCTTGGGCGAGGTTGTAGAGCGTCGTCGGCAGGTTGGCGACGATGCCCGCCATGATGATCAGCGACATGCCGTTGCCGATCCCGCGGGCGGTGATCTGCTCGCCGATCCACATCAGGAACATCGTCCCGCCGACGAGGCTGACGATCGAGCCCGCGACGAACATGAAGCCGGGATCGACCACCACGCCCTGGCTCTCGAAGCCGAGCGTGAGGAAATAGCCCTGGATGATGGTCAGCGCGACGGTGCCGTAACGCGTGTACTGGTTAAGCTTCTTGCGCCCGCTCTCGCCTTCCTTCTTGATGGCGGCGAGCGTCGGCGACAGCGAGGTCGCGAGCTGCACCACGATCGAGGCGGTGATGTAAGGGGTGACGCCGAGCGCGATCAGGCTGGCGCGCTTGAGCGAGCCGCCCGAGAAGGCGTTGAAGAAATCGAGCACGCCGCCGCTGGTGCGATTCGCGAGCTCGGTCAGCGCGGTCGGGTCGATTCCCGGCAGCGGCACGTAGCTGAGCAGGCGGAACACGATCAGCGCGCCGATGGTGAACCACAGCCGCTTCTTGAGGTCGGTCGCCTGTGCGAATTTCGACAGGCTGATGCTGGAAGCCATCTGGTCGGCTGCGGATGCCATGCTGCGTATCGTCCCGGTAACTCAGGTGTCAGGAAACAAAAAACGGCGGAAAGCGTTACCGCCCCCCGCCGCTCATATAGGGGCCCGAACGGGCTTGTCTAACCTTGCGGTTATATTTCCCGTCGCCGGCGTGCCCTCCCCGCCGTCACCCCCGCGAAAGCGGGGGTCCCGCTTCTGCTTCTACCGTCCGCAGAAGAAGAAGCGGGATTCCCGCTTTCGCGGGAAAGACGGGGGTGGGTGTCGGCTCGGGAAACTCAGGCCCGAAGCGTTCAGGCCCGAAGCGTTCAGGCCTTGAACGATTCCTTGTGCGCCTTGCGCTCGCGATACTTGACGCCCTTCTTGGCGGCAGCCTTTTCGGCCGCCGGCACGACGTGGATCACGTCGACCTTGCCGCCGAGCTTCTCGACTGCCTCGATCGCGCCCTTCGACGCGCCGGCGACGGTGAAGCTGAGCACAGCCGTCATCTCGCCCTTGGCCAGCAGACGGACGCCGTCCTTGCCGCCACGCGCCAGGCCAGCGGCCTTGAGTGCGTCATGGTCGAGCGTCGCGCCTGCTTCGATCTTGCCGGCGTCGACCGCAGCCTGGATCGCCCCCAAGTTCACCTCGGCATAGTCCTTGGCGAAGATGTTGTTGAAGCCACGCTTCGGCAGACGCATGTGAAGCGGCATCTGCCCGCCCTCGAAGCCTGCGATCGAGACGCCTTCACGGCTCTTCTGGCCCTTCTGGCCACGACCGGCAGTCTTGCCCTTGCCCGAACCGATGCCGCGTCCGACGCGCATCTTGGATTTACGCGCGCCCTGATTGTCGCGGATTTCATTGAGTTTCATGAGTGCACTCGCTTTCGCTTTTGTCGCGCTGATAAAATGGAGAAGGGGGCCGTTAGCCCCCTGCCCCGCGTTTGTCTACTTCTTCTCCCTCTCCCCTGTGGGGAGAGGGTCGGGGAGAGGGGCTGAGACACGAACTGACGTCCGCGTTACTGCCCTCTCCCGACCTCGCTTGCGCTCGGCCACCCTCTCCCGCGAAGCGGGAGAGGGAGATTTCGGCTTACGCCTCGATCTTCACCATATGCGCGACCTTGCGGATCATGCCCCGGACTTCGGGGGTATCCTCGAGCTCACGCGTCTTGTGCATCTTGTTGAGGCCGAGGCCGATCAGCGTTGCGCGCTGGTCGGCTTCGCGGCGGATCGGCGAACCGGTCTGCGTGATCTTGATGGTTGCCATGTCGCTTACTCCACAACCGCGGCCGCATCGGCCTCGGCAGTCTCGGATCCACCACGGCCCAGCAGGTCGGCAATCTTCTTGCCGCGACGCTGTGCAACCGACTTCGGCGAAACCTGCGAGGTCAGCGCCTCGAAGGTTGCCCGGATCATGTTGTAGGGGTTCGACGTGCCGACCGACTTGGTCACGACGTCGGCGACGCCGAGCGACTCGAACACGGCGCGCATCGGACCACCAGCGATGATGCCCGTACCCGCCGGCGCCGAGCGCAGCGTGACGAGACCGGCACCGAAGTGACCGTTGCCGTCATGATGCAGCGTGCGGCCGTCCTTCAACGGAACGCGGACCATTGCCTTCTTGGCAGCAGCCGTCGCCTTCGAAATGGCTTCGGGCACTTCGCGCGCCTTGCCATGACCGAAGCCGACCCGGCCCTTGCCGTCACCGACGACGACGAGTGCTGCAAAGCCGAAGCGCTTGCCGCCCTTGACCGTCTTCGAGACGCGGTTGATGTGAACCAGCTTCTCGATCAGCTCTTCGCCGCCATCGTCGGCGCCAGGGCCGCCACGACCGCGATTGTCGCGACCGCCACGGTTGTCACGGCCGCCACGGTTCGCACCGCCGCCAGGACCACGACCGCCGCCAGGGCCGCCACGGTTGCCGCCAGGACCACCGCGACCGCGCGGCGCTTCCTGCTGCGGAACCGGTGCGCCGTCGGGCGACGCTGCGATTTCGTTCGGAATGTTGTCGTCAGCCATAATTAGAACTCCAATCCGGCTTCACGCGCGGCAGTCGCCAGCGCCTTGACCCGGCCGTGGAACAGGAAGCCACCGCGATCGAACACGACCTGCGTCACGCCAGCAGCCTTGCAGGCTTCCGCGATGCGCGTGCCGACACCGGTCGCTGCGTCGAGGTTGGCGCCAGACGTGTCGCGCACGTCCTTTTCCAGCGTCGAAGCGGCAGCGATCGTCACGCCCTTGGCGTCGTCGATGATCTGCGCATAGATGTGGCGGCCCGAGCGGTGGATCGACAGCCGCGGACGGCCCGAACCCCGTGCACGAAGCGCGGTGCGGTTGCGGCGGCGCCGCTTCTCGAAGAGAGACATACCCTTGGTCGACATTACTTCTTCTTCCCTTCCTTGCGGAAGATGAACTCGCCGTCGTACTTGATGCCCTTGCCCTTGTAAGGCTCGGGCTTGCGCCAACGACGGATTTCAGCTGCCAGCTGGCCGACCTTCTGCTTGTCCGAACCCGAGATCTCGATCGTCGTGTTGTCGGGGGTCTTGACTTCGATCCCCTCCGGCACGTCGATGTTGACGTCGTGGCTGTAGCCAAGCTTGAGGTTCAGGTTCTTGCCCTGCGCCGCAGCACGATAGCCAACGCCGTTGATCAGCAGCTTCTTGGTGAAGCCGTCCGACACGCCGGTGATCAGGTTCTGCACGAGCGTCCGCTGCATGCCCCAGAACGCGCGAGCGCGCTTGGTCTCGTTTGCGGGGTTGACCGAAACGCCACCCTCTTCGAGCACATAGCTGATCTCTTCGCGCAGCGGCATCGCGAGGGTGCCCTTCGGCCCCTTCACGGTGAGCTGCTGGCCTTCGATCGTCGCGGTCACGCCGCTGGGGATCGCGACCGGCTTTTTACCGATGCGGCTCATATCAGAACACCTCCGCGAGGACTTCGCCGCCGACATTCTGTTCGCGCGCTTCGGCGTCGGACAGAACACCGCGAGGCGTCGAGACGATGGTGATGCCGAGGCCGTTCATGACGCGCGGCAGTTCGGTCGAAGCCGAATAGACGCGACGGCCAGGCTTCGAAACGCGGGCAACGTGCTTGATCGCAGGCTGGCCCTCGAAATACTTCAGCTCGATGCGGATGCCGGCCGCAGGGCCCATCTGCTCTTCGCTATAGCCACGGATGTAGCCTTCGCGCTGGAGAACGTCGAGAACGCGGGCCCGCAGCTTGGAGCCCGGCGTCAGGACGGAGTCCTTGCGCGCGCGCTGGCCGTTGCGGATGCGGGTGAGCATATCACCCAGGGGATCGGTCAATGCCATCTGTTGATCCTTACCAGCTCGACTTCGTAACGCCCGGGATCAGGCCCTTGTTGGCCAGATCGCGCAGCTGAATACGGCAGAGGCGGAACTTGCGATAATAAGCGCGCGGACGACCCGTCAGCTCGCAGCGATTGCGGATGCGCGTCGGGTTCCCGTTGCGGGGAATCTCGGCCATCTTCAGACGGGCTTCGATCCGCTCGCCGTCGCTGAGCGAATTGTCGCCAGCGATTGCCTTGAGCGCCGCATACTTAGGCGCGTACTTCTTGACGAGCATCTTGCGACGCTCGTTCTTGTTGACAGAACTTACCTTCGCCATCTTATGCCGCCTTCTTTTCGGTCGCGTCTTCAGTGACTTCCGGCGGGAACGGGAAGCCGAACAGGCGGAGCAGCTCGCGCGCTTCGTCGTCGGTCCGTGCCGTGGTCGTGACGATCACGTCCATGCCGCGGATCTTGTCGATCCGGTCGTAGCTGATTTCCGGGAACACCAGCTGTTCCTTCAGGCCGCAGGCATAGTTGCCGCGTCCGTCGAACGACTTGGGGTTGAGCCCGCGGAAATCGCGAACGCGCGGGAGCGCGATCGTGATGAAACGGTCGAGGAATTCGTACATGCGCTCGCGGCGAAGGGTGACCTTCACGCCGATCGGCATGCCTTCGCGCAGCTTGAACTGAGCGATCGACTTCTTGGCCTTGGTCACGACGGGCTTCTGGCCGGCGATCAGCTCCATTTCCTGGGCTGCCTGGTCGACCTTCTTCTTGTCCTGCGTCGCTTCGCCAACGCCCATGTTCAGGACGATCTTGTCGATGCGCGGAACTTCCATCGCGTTCTTGTAGCCGAACTTCTCGGTCATCGCAGCGACGATCTTGTCGTCGTACATGCCCTTCATCCGGGGCTTGGTTGCAGCATCAGCCACTGATCTTCTCCCCGGTCTTGACCGCAACGCGGACCTTCTTGCCGTCCTGGGTCTCGAAGCGAACGCGCGTCGGCTTGCCGTCGGCGGTCACATGCGCAACCTTGGAAATGTGCATCGGTGCTTCCGAACGCTTCAGGCCACCCTCGGGGTCGCCCTGGCTCGGCTTGGTGTGGCGCACGGCGACATTGACGCCCGAAACGATGACCTTGCCGTCCTTCGGGAACGAGGTCGTCACTTCGCCGGTCTTGCCCTTGTCGCGGCCCGACAGGACGATGACGCGATCGCCCTTCTTGATCTTAGCGGCGGCCATTTTACAGCACCTCCGGTGCGAGCGAGATGATCTTCATGTGCTTCTTGCCGCGGAGCTCGCGCACCACTGGGCCAAAGATACGTGTGCCGATCGGCTCTTCGTTCTTGTTGACCAGCACGGCTGCGTTCGAATCGAAGCGGATCACGGTGCCATCGGCCCGGCGAATGTCCTTCGCCGTACGCACGATGACGGCACGGTGCACGTCGCCCTTCTTCACGCGGCCACGGGGGGCAGCTTCCTTGACGCTGACGACGATGATGTCGCCCACGCCTGCAACACGACGCTTGGAACCCCCAAGCACCTTGATGCACATAACCCGCTTCGCGCCGCTGTTGTCAGCGACCTCGAGATTGGATTGCATCTGGATCATTGGATCCGCTTCCTTCTCATTCCAGGCACCGATTCCGACCGGTGCCGCCTAAACTCAGTCGTCACCCCAAGACCGGGGTAGCACGACTATTGCCTGACCCTTTCCATGCGGCCCCGGCTCGCACCGGGGTACCGCGACGGAGGTGTCAGGCGTCGACGTCGACCCGCTCCGGCGTCGCATGGGTGTTAACCCGATCGATCACCTTCCAGGTCTTCAGCTTGGAGATCGGTGCGGTCTCTTCGATCCGCACAGTTTCGCCCTGCTTGAACTCATTGCCCTCATCATGGGCATGATACTTCTTCGTACGACGGATGATCTTGCCGTAGAGCGCGTGCTTGACCTTGCGCTCCACGTTCACGACCACCGTCTTGTCGCCCTTGTCGGAGACGATCAGCCCCGTCAGCACGCGCTTTGGCATGTCTAAATCCTTACTTTGCCGCAGCGTCGCGCGAACGCGTCGACTGCAGGGTCTTGATGCGAGCGATGTCGCGACGGACTTCCTTCACCCGGCTCGGCTTTTCGAGCTGGTTGGTCGCCGCCTGGAAACGGAGGTTGAACGCCTCACGCTTCAAATTGCCGAGCTCTTCGCCCAGCTGGTCTTCGGTCTTGGCGACCAGGTCGGAACGACGCGTGTCGAGCTTTGCCATCTTATGCAACTCCCAGATGCGAGGTGTCGCCGAGACGGGCAACGACCTTCACCTTGATCGGCAGCTTCATCGCTGCGCGGCTGAACGCCATAGCGGCGATGTCACCCGGAACGCCATCGAGTTCGAACAGGATGCGGCCCGGCTTTACGCGAGCGGCCCAATATTCCGGCGAACCCTTGCCCTTACCCATGCGGACTTCGGCAGGCTTGCCCGAGACGGGAAGATCCGGGAAAACGCGGATCCACAAACGCCCCTGGCGCTTGATGTGACGCGTGATCGCGCGGCGAGCCGCTTCGATCTGGCGTGCGGTGATCCGGTCCGGCTCCATCGCCTTCAGCCCGTACGAGCCGAAGTTGAGGGTCGTGCCGGACTTGGCGTCGCCATGGATGCGGCCCTTGAAGGCCTTGCGAAACTTGGTCTTTTTCGGTTGCAGCATGATCTATTCCTTAGCGGCGCGGATCAGGCCGGACGCCGGAAGTCTGTGCTTCCATCATCAGCCGGTCGGTCGCCATCGGGTCATGACCCAGGATTTCGCCCTTGAAGATCCAGACCTTCACGCCGCACACGCCGTAGGCGGTGTGTGCAGTCGCTTCGGCATAATCGACGTTGGCGCGCAGCGTGTGGAGCGGAACGCGACCTTCGCGATACCATTCCGAACGCGCGATTTCAGCACCGCCGAGACGGCCGCCGCAGTTGATCCGGATGCCCTCGGCGCCGAGACGCATCGCCGACTGGACCGCACGCTTCATCGCGCGACGGAAAGCGATACGACGCTCGAGCTGATCGGCAATGCCCTGTGCGACGAGCTTCGAATCGACTTCCGGCTTGCGGATTTCGACGATGTTGAGGCTCACGTCGGACGTGGTCATCTTGCCGAGCAGGCGGCGCAGCTTTTCAATGTCTGCGCCCTTCTTGCCGATGATCACGCCGGGGCGTGCTGCGAAGATCGAGACGCGGCACAGCTTGGCCGGACGGTCGATCACCACCTTGGAGATCGCTGCCTGCGGCAGCGTCTTCATGATGAACGCACGCATCTTGAGATCTTCGAGCAGAAGACGACCGTAATCGGCGCCCTCGGCATACCAGCGGCTGTCCCAGGTGCGGTTGATCTGCAGGCGCAGACCGATGGGGTTCGATTTCTGACCCATTACGCTTCTTCTTCCATTTCGCGAACGACGATGCGCAGGCGGCTGAAGGGCTTGAGGATGCGGGTCGACTTGCCGCGGCCGCGCGTGGCGAACCGCTTCATGACGATCGACTTGCCGACCGAGGCTTCCGAGACGACGAGCGAGTCGACGTCGAGGTTATGGTTGTTCTCGGCGTTGGCGATGGCCGAGGCCAGCACCTTGCGCGCTTCGATTGCCATGCCCTTGGTCGAGAATTGCAGGATGTTCATCGCCTGGCCAACCGGCTTGTTGCGGATGAGTGCTGCAACCAGGCCGAGCTTCTGCGCCGAACCACGGATCTGCGTGCCGACCGAGAGGGCTTCCTTCTCGCCGACCTTGCGGGGGGATTTCGCCTTAGACATTAGCGCTTGCCCTTCTTGTCCGCGGCGTGGCCGGGGAAATACCGAGTGGGCGCGAACTCGCCGAGCTTCATGCCCACCATGTCCTCGTTGACCGAGACCGGCACGAACTTGCGGCCGTTATAGACGCTGAACGTGAGGCCCACGAACTGCGGCAGGATCGTCGAGCGACGCGACCAGGTCTTGATCGCACCGCGCGCATTGGTTTCCTGCGCGGTTTCTGCCTTCTTGAGCAGGTGGAGGTCCACGAAGGGACCCTTCCAGACTGAGCGAGCCATCTTAGCCCTTCCTCTTCGTCGAATGACGCGAACGGATGATCATCTTATCCGTCGACTTATTGTGACGGGTGCGCGCACCCTTGGTCGGCTTGCCCCATGGCGTAACCGGATGACGGCCACCCGAGGTACGGCCTTCACCACCGCCGTGCGGATGGTCGACCGGGTTCTTGGCGACACCACGCGTCAGCGGGCGGATGCCCAACCAGCGGCTGCGGCCTGCCTTGGCGAGGTTGGTGTTGCCGTTGTCGGGGTTCGACACGGCGCCGACCGTGGCCATGCAGTTCGCGTGGAGGTAACGCTGCTCGCCCGAGTTGAGGCGGACCATGACCATGCCCTTGTCGCGACCGACGACCTGCACGTACGTGCCTGCCGAACGTGCGATCTGACCGCCCTTGCCGGGCTTCATCTCGACGTTGTGGACGATCGTGCCGACCGGCATCTGGCCCAGTTCCATCGCGTTGCCCGGCTTCACGTCGGTCTTCTTGTCCGCGATGACCTTGTCACCGACGGCCAAGCGCTGCGGCGCGATGATGTAGGCAACGTTTTCCTTGCCATCGGCGGTCTGACCATAATTGATCAGCGCGATGAACGCGGTGCGGTTGGGATCATATTCGATCCGCTCGACCACGCCATCGACGCCCCAGTTACGGCGCTTGAAATCGATGATGCGATAACGCTGTTTGTGACCGCCGGCGATGCCGCGCGACGTGATGTGGCCCTTGTTGTTACGGCCACCGGTCTTGCGCTTGCCTTCGGTCAGCGCCTTGACGGGGCCGCCCTTGTGCAGTGCCGACCGGTCGACGAGGATGAGCCCGCGGCGTGCCGGGCTCGTCGGGTTATAATGCTTCAGTGCCATCGGATCAGATCCCCGTCGTCACGTCGATGGACTGGCCGTCCTTCAACGTCACGATCGCCTTCTTGATGTCGGAGCGGGTGTAGGGCGCGCCCTTCCACTTCTTGGTCTTGCCCTTCTGGACGATCGTGTTGACCCCCAGAACGGTCACGTCGAACAGCGCTTCCACTGCAGCCTTGATCTGCGGCTTGGTCGCGTCGTTGGTGACCTTGAACACGACAGCGTTATGCTCGGAGAGCAAGGTCGCCTTTTCGGTGATGTGCGGAGCAACGATCACGTCATAATGACGCGCGTCGATCCCGGTTTTTGGCTTAGCCATTGAAGCGCGCCTCCAGCATTTCGACGGCAGCGCGGGTCAGGACCAGCGTGTCGTGCTTCAGGATATCGTACACATTGGCGCCAGCCGCCGGCATCACGTTGATCGTGTGCAGGTTGCCCGCAGCCAGTGCGAAGCTCGTGTCGACCATGTCGCCGTCGATGACGAGCGCGGTCTTGCCGGTGCCGAGCTTGGCCCAATCCGCGATCAGCGTCTTGGTCTTGTTCTCGGCAACGCCCAGACTGTCCATGACGACCAGCGTACCCGCCTGCGCATGCGTCGACAGCGCCATCTTGAGACCGAGTGCGCGGATCTTCTTGTTCAGGCCAGGGTTGAAGTCGCGGGTCCGCTGACCGTGCGCCTTACCACCACCGACGAAGATCGGAGCGCGGCGATCGCCGTGACGAGCCGTACCGCCGCCCTTCTGGCGACCGAACTTCTTGCCCGTACGCGCAACGTCGGAACGCTCACGCGTGCCGCTTGCGGTCGCACGGCGCTTCTCGAGCTGCCAGGTGACGACGCGGTGCAGGATGTCGGCGCGCGGATCGAGACCGAAGACCTCGTCGTTGAGTTCGACTTCCGTGCCGGCTGCGCCGTCGAAAGACTGAGATGTAACCTTCATGATCAGCCCTCCTGGCCGTCGGTCGCGTCCACGGTCGCGACGTCAGCAGGCGTCTCGGCGGGAGCGGTGTCGTTGGTGTTGGCAACCTGGCGGAGGCCGGCGGGGTACGGCGCATCGGCGTGACGCGCGACCTTGACCGAATCCTTGACTAGCAACCAGCCGCCCTTCGAGCCAGGGACCGAACCCTTGACGAAGATGAGGCCACGCTCGACGTCGGTCGAGACGATTTCGAGGTTCTGCTGGGTGCGGTTCTTGTCGCCCATGTGCCCGGCCATCTTCTTGTTCTTGAAGACCTTGCCCGGATCCTGGCGCTGACCGGTCGAACCGAGCGAACGGTGCGAGACCGAAACGCCGTGGGTCGCGCGCAGACCGCCGAAGCCCCAACGCTTCATGCCGCCCTGGAAGCCCTTACCCTGGGTCACGCCCTGGATATCGACGATCTGGCCGGAAACATAATGATCGGCGGAGATGGTCGCGCCGACTTCGAGCACGGCATCATCGCTCACGCGGAACTCAGCCAGCTTCGCCTTGGGCTCGACTTCGGCCTTGCCGAAGTGGCCGCGCTGCGGCTTGGCGACATTCTTTGCTTTTGCGGTACCTGCGCCCAGCTGGACTGCAACATACCCATCTCGATCGGCCTCGCGAACGGCCACAACTTGCAGATTTTCCAGTGCCAGAACGGTCACGGGCACATGGCGCCCGTCGTCCTGGAACCAGCGGGTCATCCCCATCTTTTTCGCGATCACGCCAGTGCGCATGATCAATGCTCCATACAATGCAGAGGCACCCCACGGACCATTCCGAAGGGTGCGTACTCAGCCCTAACTCTATTTTATACTGCGGCCCCGACCCGGGCTGGTGCTCCCCGCGTTGGCGGTGGAGCGTGTCGGGGGACGCAGACCCGGACCACACTTTTATTAAAGGGGTCCGGCGGTATCCCGTCTATCTGGCGACACCCGAAGGCGTCACCGAATCTCGTGGAGGCGCGCTATTACGCGAGCTTGATCTCGACGTCAACGCCTGCGGCGAGGTCGAGCTTCATCAGCGCATCGACCGTCTGCGGGGTCGGCTGAACGATGTCGAGCATGCGCTTGTAGGTACGGACCTCGAACTGCTCACGCGACTTCTTGTCGATGTGCGGGCCGCGGTTCACGGTGAACTTCTCGATGCGCGTCGGCAACGGAATGGGGCCACGGATGAGCGCGCCGGTGCGGCGGGCGGTGTCGGCGATGTCGCCGGTAGCCTGGTCGAGCACGCGATGATCGAATGCCTTCAGACGAATGCGGATATTGCTGTCCATAGTCCCTACCGATGCGAAAGAGCGGGGCAACTCGCTTCCTCGTCATCCCGGCATCTCGCGCCGGGGATGACGGCTGGACGGCCGCCTCTACTGATTAAAACCAAAACTGGAGGCGGGGCACTACAGGCCCCTCCTACAAAAAGCAACAGCCCGCGCCTCTCATCGAGGCGCGGGCTGCACTTTTTTCTATTGCTAGAAAATTTAGGCCGAAATGCCCGAGACGATGCCCGAACCAACGGTACGGCCGCCTTCGCGGATCGTGAAGCGCTGGCCGACGTCCATGGCGATCGGTGCGATCAGCTTGACGCCGAGCGCGATGTTGTCGCCAGGCATGACCATTTCGGTGCCCTCGGGCAGCTCGACGGTGCCGGTGACGTCGGTCGTGCGGAAGTAGAACTGCGGGCGGTAGTTGGCGAAGAACGGCGTGTGACGGCCACCCTCGTCCTTCGACAGCACGTAGACTTCCGACGAGAACGCCGTGTGCGGCTTGATCGAGCCGGGCTTGCAGAGAACCTGGCCACGCTCGACTTCTTCACGACCAACGCCGCGGATCAGCGCGCCGATGTTGTCGCCAGCCTGGCCCGAGTCGAGCAGCTTGCGGAACATTTCGACGCCCGTGACCGTGGTCTTGCGCGTGTCGTTGATGCCGACGATCTCGACTTCCTCGCCAACCTTGACGATGCCGGTCTCGACACGGCCGGTGACGACCGTACCACGACCCGAGATCGAGAAGACGTCCTCGATCGGCATCATGAACGGCTTGTCGAGCGGACGCTCGGGCTGCGGCAGATATTCGTCGACAGCCTGCATCAGCTTGAGGACGGCGTCATGGCCGATCTCAGGCGTGGTGTCGTTAAGCGCTGCAACAGCCGAACCGCGGATGACGGGGATGTTGTCGCCGTCGAAATCGTACTTCGAGAGAAGCTCGCGGATTTCCATCTCGACCAGCTCGAGGATTTCCTCGTCGTCGACGAGATCGACCTTGTTCATGAACACGACCATCGTCGGCACGCCGACCTGGCGTGCGAGCAGGATGTGCTCGCGGGTCTGCGGCATCGGGCCGTCGGTCGCCGAAACGACGAGGATCGCGCCGTCCATCTGGGCTGCGCCGGTGATCATGTTCTTCACGTAATCGGCGTGGCCCGGGCAATCGACGTGCGCGTAGTGACGTGCGGTCGTCTCATACTCGACGTGTGCGGTCGAGATAGTGATGCCGCGCTCGCGCTCTTCGGGAGCCTTGTCGATGTTGGCATAGCTGGTGAAGGTGGCGCCACCGGTCTCGGCGAGCACCTTGGTGATCGCAGCCGTGAGCGACGTCTTGCCATGATCGACATGGCCGATCGTGCCGATGTTGAGATGCGGCTTGTTCCGCTCGAACTTTGCTTTCGCCATGATTTCCTACCTTATTGATTCGCTCGCGGCCTTCAGAGCTCCACGCGAACGCGGGCCCATAGCGACCTATTTCGGGATACGCTAGCCCTAGCGCCCAACCGGGAGCCAGGGCTTGCAATTACGCCAGCTTCGCCTTGACCTCGTCCGCGACGTTCGCCGGGACTTCTTCATAATGCGAGAACTGCATCGAGTAGTTCGCGCGGCCCTGGGTGAACGAGCGCAGCGCGTTCACATAGCCGAACATGTTCGCCAGCGGGACCATCGCGTCGACCGACTGCGCGTTGCCGCGCGTATCGGTGCCCTGGATCTGGCCACGACGGCTGTTCATGTCGCCGATGACGTCGCCCAGATAATCTTCCGGGGTCACGACTTCGACCTTCATGATCGGCTCGAGCAGCTTGATGCCGGCCTTCTGCGCGACTTCACGCATCGCGCCACGCGCACAGATTTCGAACGCCAGCGCCGACGAGTCGACGTCATGGTAGGCGCCGTCATAAACGAGGATCTCGAAATCGATGATCGGGAAGCCAACCAGCGAGCCCGTCGCCGCCGTCTCGCGGAAACCCTTTTCGATCGCCGGGATATATTCCTTCGGAATGTTACCGCCCTTGATCTCGTCCTTGAAGACGATGCCCGAACCGCGCTCGCCCGGCGTTACCTTGACCTTCACGCGACCGAACTGGCCGGTACCACCCGACTGCTTCTTGTGCGTGTAGTCGACGTCGACCGGCTTGCCGAGATATTCACGGTACGCAACCTGCGGCGCGCCGACGTTTGCCTCGACCTTGAACTCGCGCTTCATGCGGTCGACCAGGATCTCGAGATGGAGCTCGCCCATGCCCTTGATGATGGTCTGGCCCGACTCGGCGTCCGACGAAACGCGGAACGACGGATCTTCGCGGGCGAGACGATTGAGCGCGACGCCCATCTTCTCCTGGTCGGCCTTGGTCTTGGGCTCGACCGAGAGCTCGATCACGGGCTCGGGGAATTCCATCCGCTCGAGGATGATCGGAGCGTTCATTGCGCAGAGCGTGTCGCCCGTCGTGGTGTCCTTGAGGCCCGCCAGAGCGACGATGTCGCCGGCATAAGCCACCTGGATGTCCTCGCGCTCGTTCGCATGCATCAGCAGCATGCGACCGACTTTTTCCTTCTTGTCCTTGACCGAGTTGGTGACCTGCGACGCGGTCTCGAGCTTGCCCGAATAGATGCGCGCGAAGGTCAGCGTGCCGACGAACGGATCGTTCATGATCTTGAACGCGAGCGCCGAGAACGGCGCCTCGTCCGACGAAGGACGCTCGTCGGGCGTCACGCCGTCGAGCTTGAGGCCCTGAATGGCGGGGACGTCGAGCGGCGACGGCAGATAGTCGACGACGGCGTCGAGCAACGGCTGAACGCCCTTGTTCTTGAACGCCGAACCGCAAACGACCGGCACGAACGAGAAGTTGAGCGTGCCCTTGCGGATCAGCTTCTTCAGGTCGGCGGTCGACGGCTCGTTGCCCTCGAGATACGCCTCCATCAGCGCGTCGTCCTGCTCGACGGCCATTTCGATCAGGTCGCTGCGATACTTCGCTGCCTTCTCGGCGAGATCAGCGGGGATCTCGCCATATTCGAACTTCGCGCCGAGGCTCTCTTCAAGCCAGATGATCGCGCGGTTCTCGACCAGGTCGACGAGACCCTTGAAGTCGCCTTCCATGCCGATCGGGAGATACAGCACGGCCGGGCGCGCACCGAGGCGATCGATGATCGACTGGACGCAGAAATAGAAATCGGCACCGGTGCGGTCGAGCTTGTTGACGAAGCACATCCGCGGCACTTTGTACTTTTCAGCCTGGCGCCAGACGGTCTCGGACTGCGGCTCGACGCCGGCAACGCCGTCGAAGCAGGCGACCGCGCCATCGAGCACGCGGAGCGAACGCTCGACTTCGATCGTGAAGTCGACGTGGCCCGGGGTGTCGATGATGTTGATCAGATGCTCTTCGCCCTTGCCTTCGCTGGCGCGCCACTTGCAGGTCGTCGCAGCCGAGGTGATCGTGATCCCGCGCTCCTGCTCCTGCTCCATCCAATCCATCGTCGCGGTGCCTTCATGCACTTCGCCGATCTTGTAGGACTTGCCGGTGTAATAGAGGATGCGCTCGGTCGTCGTCGTCTTGCCGGCGTCGATGTGCGCCATGATGCCGATGTTGCGATAGCGTTCGAGCGGATGGCTGCGGGCCATGACGGTGTCCTTAGCTAGATAAAGGTGTCGAGCGGAGTCCGCTCAGGGGAAGAACAATTTGGCGATCGCAGCCCCTGCGCCCATCAAGGCCGCAATGGCTATGAAGCCCTGAAAGACGGTCGCGAGCGAGATCGCTTTGCTCTCCGCAAGCAGCTTGCGCGTCTCGGCGGAGAATTTCTCGCTCTCTTCGGCCTGGCGCCGGATGCGAACGAGCTGCTCTTCGAGATCAAGCTGGTACGTATCAAGCTTCGACGCCATGCCGCCGTCCTTTCAGGGCCCTATATAGCTGTTACCAGCGATAATGCGAGAAGGCGCGGTTGGCTTCGGCCATGCGGTGCGTGTCTTCGCGCTTCTTGACCGCATTGCCGCGGTTGTTGGCCGCATCCATCAGCTCGCCCGAAAGGCGCGCCGACATGGTGTTCTCGCTACGTGCGCGGGCAGCGGCGATCAACCAGCGAATCGCCAGCGCCTGAGCGCGCTCGGGACGCACTTCGACCGGGACCTGGTAGGTCGCACCACCGACACGGCGGCTGCGGACTTCGATGCCGGGCTTCACGTTGGTGAGCGCGTCGTGGAACACCGCGACGGGATCCTTCTTCGCACGGGCTTCGACGGTTTCCATCGCGCCGTACACGATCAGTTCCGCGACCGACTTCTTACCGTCGAGCATAACCGAGTTCATGAACTTCGAGAGGACCTCATCACCGTACTTAGGATCGGGGAGGATGATACGCTTTTCTGGGCGACGACGACGTGCCATTTCAATTTCCTTCTAAACTTCAGCCATAAAATGATCGGCTATGTGAGCCGACCGGCTTACTTCGGACGCTTGGCGCCGTACTTGGAACGCGACTGACGACGATCCTTGACACCCTGTGTATCGAGCACACCGCGCAGGACGTGGTAGCGCACGCCGGGAAGATCGCGAACGCGACCGCCGCGGATCAGCACGACCGAATGCTCCTGCAGATTGTGGCCTTCACCCGGGATGTAGCTGATGACTTCGCGGCTGTTGGTCAGGCGGACCTTGGCCACCTTGCGCAGTGCGGAGTTCGGCTTCTTCGGGGTCGTCGTGTAGACGCGGGTGCAAACGCCGCGCTTCTGCGGGTTCTGCTCCATTGCAGGGACCTTGGACTTGGCCTTCTGCGGATCGCGGCCCTTGCGGACCAGCTGGTTGATCGTCGGCATTGAATCTCTTCACCTTGGATTGTTGGTTACTTTGCTGGAGCCATCACGCCCCCCCAGAACAATTCGGGGAATACAAAAAGGGCCATTGAAAGCGAAACCGCCCCCGGGCCCTGGAATGCATCCAGCAATGTTCAAGCACTGTCCCGGAGCGAACTCCGGTCGAGCGGGGGTGCGCATACAATGCGACTCGGTCTAGGTCAACTCCGGCTCGGGGCGATCTCCCCGCTTCCGATCCCGCATTCAAGCTGGTAAGGCCAGTTGCATGACATCGAAACCCTATGACCTGCCCTATGACCTGCTCGTCATCGGCGGCGGGATCAACGGCTGCGCGATCGCGCGCGAAGCCAGTCTGCTCGGCCTCAAGGTCCTGCTCGTCGAACGCGACGATCTTGCCGCGCATACCTCGTCGGCCTCGACCAAGCTGATCCACGGCGGCCTGCGCTATCTCGAATATTACGAGTTCAAACTCGTCGCCGAAGCGCTGCGCGAGCGCGAGCGGCTGGTCAAGGCGGCGCCGCACATCATCCACCCGATGCGCTTCGTCCTGCCGCAGACCAATGCGGTGCGGCCGTGGTGGATGGTGCGGCTGGGGCTGTATCTCTACGATTTCCTCGGCGGCAAGATGACGCTCGCGCGCTCGCGCGGGCTGCGCAAGAGCGACACCGCCTATCTCGCGCCGCTGAAAGGCGCGGCAACGGGCTTCGTCTATTCCGACGCTTTCGTCGACGATGCGCGGCTGACCGTGCTCAACGCGATCGACGCCGCCGCCAACGGCGCCGACGTCCGCGTCGGCACCGCGGTCGAATCGGCGCGGCGCGAGGATGGCGTGTGGCGGGCCGCGCTCTCGGACGGCACCACGGTGAGCGCCCGCGCGATGGTCAATGCCGCCGGGCCGTGGGTCCATCAGATGCTGCTCAAGCTCGGCGTCAACGCCGCCTCGGGCGTGCGGCTGGTCAAGGGCAGCCATATCGTCGTGCCCAAGCTGTTCGAAGGCGAACACGCCTATATCCTGCAGCAGCCCGACCGCCGCATCGTCTTCGCCATCCCCTATCAGGACGAATTTACCGAGATCGGCACCACCGACGTTCCGGTCGATGCCCCCGAGGACGCCAAGATCGACGACGACGAGATCGCCTATCTCTGCGCCGCCGCCAATTTGCACTTCACGCAGCAGATCACCCCCGCCGACGTCACCTCGACCTGGTCGGGCGTGCGCCCGCTCTATGACGACGGCGCGAGCGAGGCGAAGGCGGTGACGCGCGATTACGTGCTCGAGCTCGACACCAGTGGCCCGCCGCTGCTGTCGATCTTCGGCGGCAAGATCACCACGGCGCGCCATCTCGCCGAAGAGGCGATGAGCAAGCTCGCCGCGCCGATGGGCTTCACCGCGCACCCGGTGACGCGCGCGCGCATTTTCCCCGGCGGAGCGATCGCCGATTTCGCGACGTTCCTCGCCAGCGTGCGCGCGACCTGGCCGTTTCTCGGCGATGCGCGGTCGGAGCGGATGGCGCATGCCTATGGCTCGATGCTCGCCGAGATGCTCAAAGACGTGAAGCGCATCGAAGACCTCGGCGCCGATCTCGGCGGCGGGATCAGCGAGATCGAGGCGCGCTGGCTGCACGACCATGAATGGGCGCGCACGCCCGACGACGTGCTCAAGCGACGGAGCAAGATGGGGCTGCATTTATCGGACGAGGCGACCGCCATTTTCGCCGAGCGGTGGAACGCGCTCTTTTCTGCCGCACCGCAGCAAAACGCCTTGTAACGGGCGGTACACAACCCGATCTGGGGTGCCTCGACATTCCGTCTCCAGAGCCGAGGTACCCCCATGACCACCACCGCCCACGCCTTCGCGGCGCCATCCGCCGACGCGCCCTTCGCGCCCTTCTCATTCGAGCGGCGCGACCTGCTCGCCGACGACGTCGCGATCGACATCCTGTTCTGCGGGGTCTGCCATTCGGATCTCCACACTGCGCGCGGCGAATGGGGTTCGGTCAACTATCCGTGCGTCCCGGGCCATGAGATCGTCGGCCGCGTCTCGGCGGTCGGCAGCGACGTCACCAAGTTCGCGGTCGGTGACCTCGCCGGCGTCGGTTGCATGGTCGACAGCTGCGGCCATTGCCCGTCGTGCACCGACGGCGAGGAGCAATATTGCGAGACGACCGGCTTCGTCGGCACCTATGACGCACCTGACGCACGCTCGGGCGGCGGTTATACCAAGGGCGGCTATTCCGACCATATCGTCGTGAAGCAGGACTTCGTGCTCAAGGTCGGGCATGACGAAGCCGATCTCGCAGCGGTCGCGCCGCTGCTGTGTGCCGGCATCACCACCTATTCGCCGCTGCACCATTGGAAGGTCGGTCCGGGGCAGAAGGTCGGCGTCGTCGGTCTCGGCGGCCTCGGCCATATGGGCGTCAAGATCGCCAAGGCGATGGGCGCCGACGTCTATGTCTTCAGCACCTCGCCCAACAAGCGCGAGGACGCCAAGCGGCTCGGCGCGACCGACCTGATCGTGTCGAAGGACGAAGCGGCGATGGCCGAACACGCCAACAGCTTCGACTTCATCCTCAACACCGTCGCGGCTGCCCACGATCTCGACCCGTTCCTCAACCTGCTCAAGCGCGACGGCACGATGACGCTGGTCGGCGTTCCTGAGACGCCGCACCCCTCGCCGAGCGTCGGCGCGATGGTGTTCAAGCGTCGCTCGATCGCGGGCTCGCTGATCGGCGGGATCCAGGAGACGCAGGAAATGCTCGATTTCTGCGTGGAGCACGGCCTGACCGCGGATATCGAGATGATCGACATCCAGAACATCGACACCGCCTATGACCGGATGGTGAAGAGCGACGTCAAGTATCGCTTCGTCATCGATATGGAGTCGTTGAAGGCGGCGTAACTCGGGGGCAGGCGGCGTCAGCGCGCCGCCCGCCTCACCTTCCGTCACCCCGGCCTCGTGCCGGGGTCCACCGCGCAGCATCCGCGACAGCGTTTGTGGAGAGGTGGGCCCCGGCACAGGGCCGGGGTGACGGCGTTGGGGGGTGTATTTTACCCTTCGCGCGAATCCTCTAAGGCGGCCGTGCCATGACTGCCCCCTCCCCCATCACCGTCGCCGCGCTCTACCGCTTCGCGCGCTTCCCCGACCCGGCAGCGCTCCGCCAGCCGCTGCTCGATCTCTGCGCCGAGAACGCCGTGCGCGGCACGCTGCTCCTGGCGAACGAAGGCATCAACGGCACGATCGCCGGCCCGCAAGCCGGCATCGCCGCGGTCGTCGCGCATATCCGCACCCTGCCCGACTGCGCCGAGCTCGCCCCTAAATACAGCAGCGCCGACACGATGCCGTTCCACCGCCTCAAGGTCCGCCTGAAGCGCGAGATCGTGACGATGGGCGAACCCGACATCGACCCGCTCGCTAGCGTCGGCACCTATGTCAAACCCGCCGACTGGAACGCGCTGATCGACTCGCCCGACACGGTGGTGATCGACACGCGCAACGCGTACGAAGTGAAAGTCGGCACCTTCGCCGGCGCGATCGACCCGGAGACCGCAAGCTTCAGCGACTTCCCCGCCTGGGCGCGCGCACACCGCGCCGAGCTCGAGGGGAAGAAGATCGCGATGTTCTGCACCGGCGGCATCCGCTGCGAGAAATCGACCGCCTTCCTCAAGGCCGAGGGGCTGGAGGACGTCTATCACCTCGACGGCGGCATCCTCAAATATCTCGAGGAAGTCCCCGCGACCGAAAGCCGCTGGCAGGGCGAATGCTTCGTCTTCGACGAGCGCGTCGCGGTCGGCCACGGGCTGGCGCCCGGCACGCATGCCTTATGCCGCGGCTGTCGGATGCCGGTCAGTCCGGAGGACCGCAACTCGCCGCTCTATGAGGAAGGCGTCGCCTGCCCGGCCTGTGCCGAGACGATCGACGCAACCAAGCGCGCCTCGGCCGCCGAGCGCCACCGCCAGGTCAAGCTCGCCGAGGCCCGCGGCGAGGCGCATGTCGGGGCTTCGTTCGACAAGCTTTAGACTCGATAGGGTGCGGTTCCCCGGCGAAGGCAGGGGAACCGGATCATACCCTTTGATTCCGCTGAAACCTCAGTACGAGCGCCCGATCAACACGCGCTCGACCGCGGGCGCGCCGGTGAACACGCAGACGCCATCGATCGCGCGCTGCGCCATCGGCGCGTTGCGGATGGTGAGCTTGAGCTTCTTGAGCCGCTCCACGACGCCGTCGAGCGCTTCGCCGGTCGGCTTCGACCATTGCACTTCGAGCCAGCCGGGGTTCTTGACGCCCTCGGCGAAATGCGTCTCGAGTGCTGCGAAATCGGCACCCGGAACGACGCTGGCCTCCAGCCGCGCACGCGCCTCGCTGTGGAGCGATGCCTGGATCTCGCTCAGCGTCGCCGAGACCGCAGCGACGAAATCGCCCTTGGCGACGACCGCGCTGTCGAGCTTGCCGTCCTCGCGGTAGAGCCGGTCGCGGCGGATCACCGAGACGTTGCCGCCCGCGACGTCGCGCCCGCCGACTTCGATCACGATCGGCGCGCCCTTCTTGACCCAGCCCCAGCGCTTGGTCGCGGCCTTGCCGAACTTGAGGTCGAGCAGCGCCCGCACCGGCTCGCCGAGCGCCGTTTGCCCGGCCAGCTCGGCCTGCAATGCCTTGCAATAGTCGACGACCGCCGCATCCTCGGGTCCTTCGCGCAGCATCGGCACGATCACCACCTGCCACGGCGCGATCCGCGGCGGCACGCGCAGGCCGTCGTCGTCGCCATGCACCATGATCACGCCGCCGATCATCCGCGTCGACACGCCCCAGCTCGTCGTGTTGGCGAGTTCGAACACGCCTTCGGAATTTTGGAACTTGATGTCCTGCGCAGCCGCGAAATTGGTGCCGAGGAAGTGCGAAGTGCCCGCCTGGAGCGCCTTGCCGTCCTGCATCATCGCCTCGATGCTGTAGGTCGCGACGGCGCCGGGGAAGCGCTCGTTCTCGGGCTTCTCGCCCGCCACCACCGGCAGCGCGAGGCAATCCTCGGCGAACGCGCGATAGACTTCGAGCATCTTGAGCGTCTCTTCGCGCGCCTCTTCGGCCGTGGCGTGCGCGGTGTGCCCTTCCTGCCAGAGGAATTCGCTGGTGCGCAGGAACATCCGCGTGCGCATCTCCCAGCGGACGACATTGGCCCATTGGTTGATCAGCACCGGCAGATCACGCCACGACTGCACCCAGCGCGCGAACGCCGCGCCGATCACCGTCTCCGAGGTCGGGCGCACGACGAGCGGCTCCTCGAGCTTGGCGGTCGGATCGGGCATCAGCCCGCCCTTGCCGTCGCTCACCAGCCGGTGATGCGTGACGACCGCCATTTCCTTGGCGAAGCCCTCGACGTGGTCCGCTTCCTTCTCGAAATAGGAGAGCGGGATGAACAGCGGGAAATAGCAATTCTCGTGGCCGGTCGCCTTGATCCGATCATCGAGCAAGCGCTGGATGCGCTCCCAGATGCCATAGCCCCACGGCCGGATCACCATGCAGCCGCGCACGCCCGATTCCTCGGCGAGGTCGGCTTCCGAAATGACGGACTGATACCAGGCGGAGAAATCGGCCTCGCGGGTGACGGGGAGTGCATGCTTCATGCAGGCGCGGATAGCGCGGCGAAGCGGCGCCGTCACCCCCGGCTGACGCCCCTCTTCTTGCCGCGTCGGGAGGACCCTGAAAACTCAGCGAGACCACAGGGTCTCGGCCCCGATCCCAGGCGCGGCTCAGCGGCGTCGGTGACAGATCGCAGCCCGGCACGCGGTGCTATATGGTCCGCGCGGCTGCGCCTCGCGAAGGTGTTCGGCGCGCTGCTGACATTTGGTCAGGATGGGTTCGTCGCCGGGACGCCGGGTTTTCCGGCCGGACATTCATGTTTTAATCATCTCCATGGGAAAGCAGCCGCTCGAATACACATTCGATACCTTTATTACTATCAATAAACAGCTAGATTATCAGGATATAAATCGATCGAGCAATATAGCCGAATTCGATGATTATAGATCGGTAAATGATCGACCGCGCCTAGCTGATCCGCTTAACAGTCCGCCGTAAATCGCTCGGTTGGGTTTTCGTATTAGAACCATATCTCGAGTCACTGTAATATCAGCGATATGCCCTCCCGTCCCGACCTCCTCCACAATTTCGAATATGAGGTTCGCAAGCGAGCGTTGATCCCTCCAAGGTGCCTCTTGGCTTTGGAATTCCTGGTGAAAACTCCACCCCCAGTCTTCAATGATATACGTGCCACCTGGCTTGACAAACGGATACAGAGTTAAAAAAGATGACTTGGTTTGCTCATACCAGTGGGATGCATCATCAATTACGAGATCCAGCGATCCGCCAAAATGTTCGATCGCGATCTTTTCTAACGCTGAGGCATCGTCTTGCGAAACAGGGCAAAATATTCGAGCACGATCACTATTATCTTGAACGTATCTCTCAAGCCTAGGGTTTTCCCTTTGCACCATTTCAACCGCGGCAATCTTCTTGGGTTTAAAAAGGCGATCTAAAAAGACGAACGACCCACCTTGAAAAAGGCCTAACTCTAGGATGTGATCAGCTTTCCCGATCGCGACATAGCGGATCAAAAAGCTACGCTCCTTGAGAATAACCCAGTCTTCTCTATCAAGCGATAGCTCCGAAATCCCCTGGCTATAACCGAGAGAGAAAATTTCTCCGCCTAATTCGAATGACTTGGAACTCTTCCAACTAATGCCTGAGCTCGTCCGTTTAAAGTCATTAGACATTTTTAAACATCCTCAATCGACCCTGAGACGGGCAAATACAAGCAATGCGGTCTGTCTGATCAAAGGTGACGACCGCATGTGAGTGCATCCTAACCGATGGTACGATCAAGCTTTTCAGTTTTCTAGAGGCACTGCGAAGGGCCAAGGGAGAATAGAGTGACTGTGTTCCGGCTGGTCGACATAACGATTTGGGCACTCGCGGCCGGCTTCATGTCGCGCGGCGCTTGGGCCGCGGCGAAAGCTCGTGGCGTGCGCTATGGCGACCCAATGGGCCTGGCATGCTTCGCGACGGCTATCGTGATCATCGGGTTTAACGCGCGATGCATCTTTGCAACAGACAGCGTGCTGTTCTGGATGCTGCTCTACGCGCTCTCTGGCGCCGTTGGCATCTATATCGTGGTGCTCGGGCACCGATACGGTCGGGGACCGAGAATATGAGCGATTTGCCGATCAGGGTCGCAGAAAAGATCCTCCTCCAGGCTGTCGATCACGTTTTTCGCGTGCACCTTGCCCCAGCGCGGTTCGTTCAGCGCGTACCAAGAGCGCGCGCAGGCCTTGAAGGTATTGTCGGCGCTCAGCGCGCGCGCTGCCGCCGCCCGCTTCTTCTCGACGCCCGGATCGCGCCCGTCCCGTAGCGATCGCTTCGCATCCTCGCGCGCCTCGCGCGCCTCGACGAGTGACACGTCGGGATAGGTGCCCAGGGTGGGCAGCTTTTCCTTTTGGGCAAGGCGATATTTGGGGCGCCACGATCGGTGGCCGGTGGTCGAGACCAGGAGGAACAGCCCGCCCGAATCGGTGAGCTTATATGGCTTCTCCATCCCTTCGCCTTGTGCCCCTGCGCGTCCGTCAACATCGCTCGTCCTCCCGCGTTTGGGAGTATCGATTCGAGGGAAGTGGTTCCGATACCCCGCCACTACCCCCGAATCGGTGCGCTTGAGCCGGATAACGTCGGACAGCACCGGACTGCCGGGGTACCGGCGTCTCAGGGCGATCTAGACGATTTTGGACGTTCCCGGAAGGTTCCGGAAGAACATATGGTGGACAGGGTAGGGTTCGAACCTACGTAGGAGAAACTCCGGCAGATTTACAGTCTGCTGCCTTTAACCACTCGGCCACCTGTCCCCAGGTGCGCTTCGAAAAGCGAGGCGTGCCAATGCCGACCGCATCAGCCCCTGTCAACCGCGATAGCGCAGAAAGGCGCAAGGCTTGCACGCGAGCCCCGCGGCGCATACCCGTGCGGGGCTATTCGCTGTGTCGATCGAAGGTTTTCGCAATGGTTCCTGTTTCCCCTCTCTCCGCCGGCGGGATCGCCTGATGGCCGCCCGTCGCGGACACCGCCCGTCGAAAGCCCCCGCCGGACGCCCGCGCTTCTGGGGGCGCCACGCCGTCATCGCCGCGCTCGACAACCCCGAGCGCATCGTGCGCAAGATTTGGGCGACGCGCGAGGCGATCGCCAATATCGACTTCGATCCGGCGATCCCGATCGTCTACGCGCAGGCGACCGATCTCGCGCGCCTCGTGCCCGGCGACGCGCCGCACCAGGGGCTGGTGATCGAGGTCGATCCGCTCGAGGACATGTGGCTCGCCGATCTGCTCCAGCAGGGCGAAGGCGATCAGCGTCCGCTGCTGATTCTCGACGGCGTGACCGATCCGCACAATGTCGGCGCGATCCTGCGCTCGGCGGCGGCGTTCGACGCGCTCGGCATCGTCACGCCCGATCGCAACGCGCCGCCCGAATCGGGGACGATCGCGCGCTCGGCCTCGGGCGCGCTCGAGCTCGTGCCGTGGGTCCGCGTCACCAATCTGGCGCGCGCGCTGGAGGAGATTGCCGAGGCCGGGTTCTGGCGGATCGGCCTGACCGGCGATTCGGACCAGACGCTGGCCAAGGCGATGGGGACGCAGCGCATCGCGCTGGTGCTCGGCGCCGAGGGCGAAGGGATGCGGCAGAACACCGCGTCGCATTGCGACGAGCTCGCCAAGCTGCCGATCTCGGACAAGATCGAGAGCCTCAACGTGTCGAACGCCGCGGCGATCGCGCTGTACGCGGTCGCGACGCGGTAACGCGCTGCCGCCACCCCGTCACCCTCGCGAAAGCGAGGGTCCCGCTTCTTCTGCTGCCTGCGGGGCCAGGCAGCGGGATCCCCGCTTTCGCGGGGATGACGGGTAGGGCTCAGTCCTCCGCGGCGATCGTGACCTTGAGCCCGTCGAGCGCATCGGTCAGCGGCAGCGATCGCACTGTATGCGGTAGCGACGCGGTAACGCGCCACGGCTACCCCGTCACCCTCGCGAAAGCGAGGGTCCCGCTTCTCCTGCTACCCACGGGGCAAGGCAGCGGGATCCCCGCTTTCGCGGGGATGACGGGGGGGCGTTCAGTCCTCCGCGGCGATCGTGACCTTGAGCCCGTCGAGCGCATCGGTCATCGGCAGCTGGCACGACAGGCGCGACGTCGCAGTGCGATCGGCCGACGAATCGAGCAGATCGTCCTCGTCCGCGCTCATCTTGGGGAGTTTGTCGGCAAAATCCGGGTCGACATGGACATGGCACGTCGCGCACGAGCAGCAGCCGCCGCACAGCGCCAGAATCTCGTCGATCCCGGCGTCGCGAATCACTTCCATCACCGAAAGACCGACTTCACCGTCGATTTCGCGCTCCTCGCCCTCACGGGTCACGACGATAAGCTTGGGCATGAAGGGTCCTTTGCGATAGCGAATTTCCACCGCCATGCCGCCAGACGCGGCGCTGATCAAGGGATCACCGTATGGGCCTGAACGCCGACCAGTTGAAGACCGCGATGGACGAACTCGCAATCCGCGAACCCGCGATCGCGGCGGCGCTCGCGCGCGTCGGTTATCCCGAACCGCGGATATCGCCGCGCGGCTATGCCACGCTGCTGCGCACGATCATCGGCCAGCAGGTCAGCACCAAGGCGGCGCAATCGGTGTGGCACAAGCTCGAGGGCATCATCGGCGACCTCGACGACCCGGGCAACGTCACCCGCGCGAGCGACGAGCAATTGCGCGAGGCCGGCCTGTCGCGCCAGAAGGCGGGCTATGCGCGCAGCCTCGCCGCGCTGGTGACGAGCGGCGAGCTCGACCTGGCGAATCTGCCCGAAGACGACGAGGAAGCGATTGCCAAGCTCGTCGCGGTCAAGGGGATCGGGCGCTGGTCGGCGGAGATCTACCTGCTGTTCGCCGAGGGGCGGCTCGACATCTGGCCGGCGGGCGATCTTGCGGTGCAGATCGAGGTCGGACGCATCCTCGGGCACGAGGCGCGGCCAAGCGAGAAACTGACGCGCGAACTGGCCGAAACATGGCGCCCGCATCGCGGCGCGGCCGCGATCTTCGCCTGGTACCACTATCAGAGCGACATGAAGGTGATTTGACGATGGCCAAGGCAGACCGCCTCGCCCGGCTCGACGACCGGCGGATCGAGGCCGAGACCGAATATCACACGCTGCTGCGCGACGCGTTGCAGCGCACCGCCGCGGGGCAGTTGCGGCTGTTCGGGCACGGCAAGGACAAGGCGCAGCTCGCCAAGGCGGCTCCGACCGTCGCGGAACTGACCGAGCTCGGCGAAAGCGTCGACGCCTTGCGCGACCAATTGTCGCTCGAGCCGTTTGCCTTGCATGCGCGCTTCCTGGCGTCGCGCGGCGCGGTCAGCGCGCATGCGGTCGGCGAAGCGAAACAGGCACAGGCCTGGCTCGATCACTGGACGGAGACTCCCGCATGAGCAGCAAGTGGACACTCGGCATCATCGGCGGCTCGGGCCTGTACGCGATCGATGCGCTCGAGAAACCGGAGTGGCGCCGCGTCGATACCCCCTGGGGGCCGCCGTCGGACGAATTGCTGTTCGGGTCGATCGGCGATGTCGATCTGGTGTTCCTCCCGCGCCACGGCCGCGGGCATCGGATCAGCCCGTCCGAGCTCAACGCCCGCGCCAATATCGACGCGCTCAAGCGCAGCGGGTGCACCGATATCATCGCGATCTCGTCGATCGGGTCGCTGCGCGAGGAATTGCCGCCGGGGCATTTCGTCATCGTCGATCAGTTCATCGACCGGACCGTGGCGCGCGAATCGAGCTTCTTCGGCACCGGCATGGTGGCGCACGTCTCGATGGCCGAGCCGGTCTGCCCGCGGCTCTCCGCCTTCGCCGCCGAGGCGGTCCATGCCGCGGGCGGCACGGTCGCCAAGGACGCGACCTATCTCGCGATGGAGGGGCCGCAATTCTCGAGCCGCGCCGAAAGCCTGATGTACCGCCAATGGGGCGCCGACGTGATCGGCATGACCGCGATGCCCGAGGCCAAGCTCGCACGCGAGGCCGAACTCCCCTACGCGCTGATCGGGATGGTGACCGATTACGACTGCTGGCGCGAGGAAGCGGCTTTCGTCGAGGTGCACGAAGTGATCAAGCAGATGGGCGCGAACGGCGCCGTCGCGCGGCAGACCGTCGCGGCGTTGGTGGCAGCGCTGCCGGCCGAGCGGACCCCCTCGCCGCTCGACACCGTGCTTGATTATGCGCTGATCACCGCGCCCGAAGCGCGCGATCCGGCGGTGCTGGCGAAGCTCGACGCGGTTGCCGGGCGGGTGCTGGGGTAACGCCGCTATGCACCCGTCACCCCGGGCTCGTCCCGGGGTCCACCGCGATACGCGCACTTCGCGCGCAGCATGTGCGGCACGGTGGACCCCGGGACGAGCCCGGGGTGACGGTGGGGGCGGGTGAGCGCCCTACTATTGTAAGGCGACGATGCGTTCTGCCTCTTCGAGATGCAGCCGCTCGACCATCTCGCCCTCGACGCGGATCGCGCCCTTCGCCGCATTCTCCGGCAGCGCGAACGCCGCGATCACCGCTTGCGCCCACGCGACGCGCGCGGCCGACGGCGCAAACGCCCGGTTGGCGGGGGCAATCTGCGCGGGGTGGATCAGCGTCTTGCCGTCGAACCCGAACGCCGCGCCCTGCGCGCATTCCGCCGCCAACTCGGGCGTGTCGGCGAGCACGTTCGACACCCCATCGAGCGCAATCAAGCCGTGCGCGCGTGCCGCGGTGACGATCGCGGTCAGATGCGGCAGCAGCGGCAGCCGGTCGGCACCCGGCGTGCAGCGCATCTCCTTGGCGAGATCGTTGGTGCCTGCCACCACACATTCCAGCCCCGGCGCCGCGACGATCGCCGGCAAAGCGAGCATCGCCGCACACGTCTCGATCATCGCCCAGAGCGGCACGCCGCCCAGCTGCGCGCGCGCCAGCGCGAGGTCGCCCGGCACCGACACCTTGGGCAGCAACACCGCGTCGAAACCCGCATCGGCCGCGGCGGCAAGATCCGCCTCGCCCCACTCGGTATCGAGCCCGTTGACCCGCAGCACCAGCCGGCGCGCGCCGAACCCGCCCTCGGCCGCCGCGACGATCGCCTGATCGCGCGCCGCCGCCTTCTGCTCGGGCGCGACCGAATCCTCGAGATCGAGGATCACCGCGTCGCACTCGAGCCCGCGCGCCTTGACGATCGCGCGCATGTTCGATGCCGGCATGAACAGCGCGCTGCGAATACCGCTCACTGCGTGCTCACCACCGGCTCGCGCCGCACCGGTGCGGGCGCGTCTTCCCATCCACCACCGAGCGCCTTGAACAAGCTGATCTGCGCGTCGGACACCGCGGCATCGGATTGCGCCAGCGCGGCACGCGCACTCGCCCGGTCGCGCTCGGCCTCGATCAGCAGCAGGAAGCTGTCGGCGCCATAATCGAAGCGCAATTGCGACAGCTTGGCAGCGGCGCTGCTCGACGCCTCGGCGCGGCGCAGCGCGGCATTGCGATCGAGCTCGCCGGCATAGCGCGCGAGCGCCTGCTCGACTTCCTGCAACGCGGTCAGCACACGGCCATCGAAGGTCGCGAGACTCGCATCGGCCCCGGCCCGCGCCTCACGGATGCGGGCGCGCGCGATCGTCTGGTTGGGGAAGCTCCACGAGATCAGCGGGCCGGCCGAATAGGTCACCGCGCTGCCCTTGAACAGCTGGCTGCCGCGCGTCGCGTTGAGCCCGATCGCGCCGAGCAGCTGGATCTTGGGATACAGATCGGCGACCGCGATGCCGATCCGCGCGGTGTCGGCAGCGAGCGTGCGCTCGGCCGCACGAACGTCGGGGCGGCGCGCGATCAGCGCGGCGCCGTCGCCGATCGGCAGCACCGAGGTGACGCGCGGCGGCGCCTTGCAGGCGTCGGCCGCGGCATCGATCTGCTCGGGCGGCAGGCCGGTCAGCACCGCCAGCGCATAGAGCGACGCGCGGCGCTCGGCCTCGAAGCCGGGGATCGTCGCCTGCGTCTGCGCGAGCAGCACGTCGGCGCGCTCGACGTCGCGGCGCGTGCCCCGCCCCGCGTCAAACAGCGTGTTGGTGAGCGCGAAGGTGCGCTGCTGCAAGCCCACCGTCTCGATCGCGACCGAGCGCTGCGCTGCGTTGCTGCACGCGGTGGCATAAGCGCGCGCGGTCTCGGCGGCGACTGACACGCGCGATGCGTCGAGCTGCGCCTGCGCGGCAGCGACATCGCCGCGCGCGGCTTCGATCGCGCGCGTGATCCCGCCGAACAGATCGACCTCGTACGAGGCATCGAAGCCGAGCTTGAAGCTGTTGTAGCGGAAGGTCTGCTGCGTCGCCGCGCCCGCCGTCCCGCCGGTCGTGCCGCCCGTCGTCACGCCGCCGACGCCGGCGCTCGCGAGGTTGGCCTGTCCGCGCGTATATTGTCCGCTGAGATCGGTCGTCGGCAGCCGCGCCCCGCGCTGCTCGTCGAGCACCGCGCGCGCGCGTTCGAGATTGGCGGCCGAGACGCGGACATCGGTGTTGTGCGCCAGCGCATCGGCGACGAGCCGGTCGACGACCGGATCGTTGTAAAGCCGCCACCAATGATCGGGCAGCGGCGTGGGGGTGATCGCCGCGCTCTTGCCCGCCTCGGCGAAGCTGCCGCCGGCGGCCGGGACCGGCGTGCTCGGCTTGGTATAGTTCGGCCCCACGACGCACGCCGACAGAGCGAGCGCGGGAAGGACGGTCAGGATGCGCTTCATGCCGGCGTCTCCTCGGGCGCGGGAAGCGGGCGTTGCGGCCGTTCCTTGCGGCGCGGGATCTTGGAGGAGACCCAATCGCCGAGCGTCCGGCTGATGACATAGAAGGTCGGCGTGAACAGCAAGCCGAAGGTCGTCACGCCGATCATCCCGAAGAACACCGCGACGCCCAAAGCCTGCCGCATCTCGGCGCCCGGCCCCGAGCCGATCACCAGCGGCAGCACGCCGAGGATAAACGCGATCGAGGTCATCACGATCGGGCGCAGCCGCTGCTCGGCGGCATGGATCGCGGCGTCGTGCATCTCCATCCCCGCCAGCTCGTTCTGCCGCGCGAATTCGACGATCAGGATCGCGTTCTTGGCGGCAAGCCCGATCAGCACGACCAAGCCGATTTGCGTCAGGATGTTGTTGTCGCCGCCGAAGATGTTCACCCCGACGATCGCCGCGAGCAGGCACATCGGCACGATCAGGATCACCGCGAGCGGCAGCACCAGGCTCTCGTAATTCGCTGCGAGCAGCAGGAAGACGAACAGCACCGCCAGCCCGAACGCGATCGCCGCGGTGTTGCCCGCCTGCTGCTGCTGGAAGGCGAGCTCGGTCCATTCGAAGCTCATGCCCTTGGGTAGCGTCTCGGCGGCGAGCTTCGCCATCGAGGCGAGCGACTGGCCCGAGGAATAGCCGCGCGCGGTGTCGCCCTGCAGCTCCGCCGCGGGATAGAGGTTGTAGCGCACGACGCGGTACGGCCCGGCGTCGTTCTTGAGCGTCATCACCGCGTCGAGCGGCACCATATTGCCCGCCGCCGAGCGCGTCCGCAGATGGCCGACGTCGGACACCTGATCGCGATACGGCGCGTCGGCCTGCGCCGTCACGCGGTAGGTGCGGCCGATATAGTTGAAATCGTTGATATAGGTCGAACCGAGATAGGTGCCGAGCGTCGAGAAGACGTTGGCGACGGGCACGCCCAATTGTTCGGCGCGCTCGCGGTCGATATCGGCGAAGAGGCGCGGCGTGCGCGTGTTGAAGGTGGTGAAGGTGCTCACCAGACCGGGCGTCTGGTTGGCCTTCATCATCATCGCGAAGGCCGCGCCTTCGAGCGCCTTATAGCCGAGGTTGGTGCGGTCCTCGATCAGCATCTTGAAGCCGCCGCCGGTGCCGATCCCGCGGACCGGCGGCGGCGGGACGACGAGGATGTTGCCGTCGGTGATCCCGGCAAAGGCCTTGCGCAGTTCGTTCGCGATCACATCGGCCTTGCCGCGCTGGCCGAACGCCTTGAGCGGGATGAACATCGCCGCCGCATTCGGCGCGGTCGAGAAGGTTGCGCCGTCCAGGCCCGAGAATGCCACGGTGCCCTCGGCACCGGGATTGGCGAGCGCGATCTTCGAGGCGCGCTCCATCACCTCAGTGGTGCGTTCGAGCGAGGTGCCCGGCGGCATCTGGATCACGCCGATCAGATAGCCCTGGTCCTGCGCCGGGATGAACCCGCCCGGCGTGACCGAGAAGCGCCAGCCGGCCAGACCGATCAAGCAGAGATAGACGATACCGACGAGCAGCAACGAGCGCACCGCCCGCGCGGTATATTTGCCGAAGCGGCGCGCCAGGCTTTCGAACCCATGGTTGAACCCGCGCGCGAAGCGCCCCGGCAGCCCGCGGACACCGGGCTTGGGCGCCGCGTCATGCTCCTTCGGCTTGAGCACCAAAGCGGCGAGCGCGGGCGACAGCGTCAGCGACACGAACGCCGAGATGATCGTCGCGGCGACGATCGTGAGGGCGAACTGCTGATAGAATTGCCCCGAAATGCCGGGAATGAAGCTCGTCGGGATGAACACGCCGGCGAGCACCAGCGCGATCGCGATCAGTGCGCCCGACACTTCGTCCATCGTTTCGTGCGCGGCCTCGCGTGGACTGAGGCCCTTTTCCTCCATGAGCCGCTCGACATTCTCGACCACGACGATCGCGTCGTCGACGACGATGCCGATCGCCAGCACCATGCCGAACAGCGAGAGGTTGTTGAGGCTGAAGCCGAAGCCCGCGAGCACCGCGAGGCTGCCGATCAGCGAGACGGGGATCGCGACGATCGGGATGATCGACGCGCGCCAGCTCTGCAGGAACAGCAGCACGACGAGCGCGACGAGCACCACCGCCTCGCCGAGCGTGTGATAGACCGCGTTGATCGAGTCGGCGATATAGTCGGTCGGATTGTAGGGGATCGAATATTTCATTCCCGGCGGGAAGCTCTTGGAGGCCTCGGCGATCTCCTTCTGCACCGCCTCCGCCGTGGTCAGCGCGTTCGAGCCCGGCAGCTGCGTGATGCCGAGCGCGGTCATCGGCTTGCCGCTCAATCGCGCGTTGATCGTGTAATCCTGCGCGCCGAGTTCGATCCGCGCGACGTCGCGCAGCCGGGTCAGCCGTCCCTGGTCGTCGCGCTTGATCACGATCTGGCCGAATTGCTCGGGCGACGACAGGCGGCCCTGCGCCTGAATGCCGAGCTGGAACGCCGCGCCGCCCTTGTTGAACGGCGGCGCCCCGACCGACCCGACCGCGACCTGCGCGTTCTGCGCGCGGATCTGCGTGACGATCTCGTCGACCGTCAGGTTGCGCGACGCGGCGAGATCGGGATCGATCCACACGCGCATGTTGTAATCGCGCCCGCCGAACGAGCGGACCCCGCCGACGCCGGGAATGCGCGAGATGCGATCGATGATCTGCGTCGTCGCATAGTTCGAGATATATTGATCCGACAGCGATCCGTCGGTCGAGGTCAGCGCGATCACCAGCAGGATGTCGGGCGAATTCTTGAGCACCGTCACGCCGATCTGGCGGACCTGGTCGGGCAGCCGCGGCTCGGCGGTCGAGACGCGGTTCTGCACCAGCACCTGCGCCTGATCGACATTGACCCCCTGCTTGAAAGTCACGGTGATCGAGATCTGGCCGTCGCCGGTGTTCGACGAGGACATGTAGATCATGTTCTCGACGCCGTTGATCGATTCCTCGAGCGGCGCGGCGACGGTCTCGGCGAGCGTCTCGGCGGTCGCGCCGGGATAGCTCGCGGTGACGACGACGGTCGGCGGCGCGATCTCGGGATATTGCGCGATCGGCAGCGTCGGATAGGCGACGATCCCGAAGATCACGATCAGCACCGACATGACGGCGGCGAAGATCGGGCGCTCGATGAAGAAATGGGGGAATTTCATCGCAGGCGCTACTTCGCGGTCGCGTCGGATGCGGGCGGCGCGGTGTCGGGCTGCGAGCTCGGCGCGGTGTTCGCCGCGCGCGGCTGCATCGTCACCAGCTTGGCGCCGACCGGCGTCCCCGGCTGGAGATTGGTGATTCCGGTGATCACGACATGTTCGGTCGGCGCGAGGCCGGTCTTGACGACGCGCAACCCCTCGACCAGCGGGCCGGTGTCGACCGGGCGCTGGACCGCCTTGCCGTCCTTGCCGACGACATAGACGATCCGGCGCGTCTGATCGGTGAGGATCGCCTCGTCGGGGACGAGCATCGCATGATAGGTGCCCGAGCCGAGCAGCCGCGCACGGCCGAACAGGCCCGGCGTGAGGAAACCGTCGGGGTTGGCGATCACCGCATGCGCGCGGATCGTGCCCGAATTGGGATCGACCGCATTGTCGACGAACTGCATGCGGCCATGCCAGCGGAAGCCGGTCTCGTCGGCGAGCTGCACCTCGACCGGGTTGGGCGTGGTGCGCGACGAACCGCGTTCGCCGGCCTTCGCCTGGCGCAGATACTTCAGATAGAAGCTCTCGGCGCCGTCGAACGAGAACCAGATCGGGTCGGTCGAGACGACGCGGGTCAGCACGGTGGTCGCGTCGGTCGCGTAATTGCCCATGCTGACGCGGCGATCCGAGACGATCCCGGTGATCGGCGAGCGCACCGTGGTGAAGCCGAGGTTGAGCTGCGCCGTGGTGACATTGGCGTTGGCCGCGCCGAGATCGGCCTGCGCGCTGCGCACCGTCGCGAGCTTGGTCTCATATTCTTCCTTGCTGATCGCCTGCGCGGCCAGCAATTTGTCGGCGCGGGCGAGCTCGGAGCGCGCGTTGGTCAGCGCGGCCTGCGCCTTGGCGACCTGCGCGCGCGCCTGGGCGAGCGTCGCGGCATAGGGGCGCGGATCGATCGTGAACAACGGTTGGCCGGCGCGGACGCGCTGCCCGTTGGTGAACAGCACCTTGTCGATCGTGCCCGACACGCGCGGGCGCAGCTCGACATCCTGGATCGCCTCGAAGCGGCCGACATATTCGTCCCAATCGACGACGTCGCGCTGCAGCGGAACCGCGACGGTCACCTGCGGCTTGGGTGGCGGCGGCGGCGCGGTCTTCGCGCACGCAGCGAGCGCGACGAGGCTGGCCACGGTCAAAAGCGAGCGAACCGAGCTCGTAAGCGTCATCATGTCCCTGTCCCCAAGACCCTGGCCGGCGACCATCCACCCTTGTCCGGGCAATCCGCGAACGCGCGCGGTGCCGCGAATCTCGCATCTACCTGCGACGGTCTATGCTGCAATGCAAGAGGCGCGCGCGAAACATTTGGCATCGTTCTTGCCACAATATTGTAATATATGTAGTAAAAGCACTATAGACCAATTGGTGTAGTGTCCGCTTGCAGCTTTACGATACCACCGTTTTTCATGACCCAGGAGACGTGACGCACTGCATCGACCGTCTTGGTCGGATCACCCCTAACTGCCACCAAGTCCGCAAGCAGCCCGGCCTTGACCGTCCCGCGATCGATCAAGTGAAACGCCCGGGCATTGCCCGAAGTCGCGGCGATCAACACTTGCGCGACCGGCATTCCCGCCGCTGCCATCAACACCATTTCGCGCGCATTCTCGCCATGCGCGAAAACGCCGACATCGCCGCCCATGCAGATCGGCACGCCCGCCGCGCGCGCCAGCGCGAACGACGCGCGGCTCTGCGCGACCGCTTCGGGCGCCGGATCGCCGCCGCCCCAGCCGCGATAGCGCGCCACGGCGTCGGCGGCGGCGAGCGTCGGGCACAAGGCGATGTGCCGCGTCGCCATCGCCCGGAAGATCTCGGGCGTGCCGCCATAGCCATGCTCGATCGTGTCGGCGCCGGCGGCGATCGCGCGGCGCATCCCCTCGGGGGTCGCGGTGTGGACCGCGACGATGCGGCCGGCATCGTGCGCCGCATCGACCGCCGCGGTCATCTCGGCGAGCGAGAAGGTCGGGCGGCTCGGTTCGCCCGGTCCCCAGCGATAGTCGCCATAGAGTTTTACCACGTCGGCGCCCGCCGCGATCTGCGAACGGACGACGCGCACCACCTCGTCGACCCCGCTCGCCTCCTCGGCGCCCTGCGGGATGACGAGGCCGGGCTCGAACCCCTTGGGGCCATAGGCGCCCTTGGCGACGATCGCGCGCGTCGCGACGAGCAGCCGCGGGCCGGGAACGATCCCCTGCGCGATCGCCTGGCGCAGTCCGACATCGGCATAGCCCGCGCCTTCGGTGCCGAGATCGCGCTCGGTGGTGAAGCCCGCGCGCAGCGTCGCCGCCGCCTGCGCGACCGCGCGCGCGGTGCGCAGCGCGAGCGGCTCGTGGAGCACCTGATCGTCCCAGCTCGTCTCGTTATACGGGTGGAGGAAGAGGTGGCCGTGGCCCTCGATCATGCCGGGCATCAGCGTGTCGCCGGGCAGGTCGATCGTCGCGGTCCCGGCGGGCACCGCGAGCGACGGGCCGACCGCGGCGATGCGATCGCCGGTCACCAGCACTTGCCAGCCGGGATGCGCGAGCGGCTCGACGCCGTCGAACACCGCCGCCGGCCGGATCAGCAGGGTATGCGGCGCGGCCGGCTCGGGGGCCGCACCGCCGAGCGCGAGCGGAGCGAGGAGGATTGCGGCGATCGGCCATTTCATCGGTGCGGCTCCCACGAACAATTGTCGCCGCGAGCGATGCCCGATAGCGTGGCGCCCATGGATAGACTCGCCCGCCGCCCGCGCAACCTGTTCGCTCTTGCAGCCTTGTTCGCGAGCGCCGCCGCCGCTGCCCCGCCCGCCACCGAACAAGCGCGCTGGCGCGCCGAGGCGAGCCGCGTCACGATCACGCGCGACACCTGGGGAATCGCGCACGTCGCCGGGCGCAGCGACGCCGATGCTGTGTTCGGCGCGATCTATGCGCAGGCCGAGGACGATTTCGGCCGGATCGAGGCGAATTACCTGACCGCGCTCGGCCGCACTGCCGAGGCCGAGGGCGAATCCGCGATCTGGGCCGATTTGCGCCAGCGGCTCTATGTCGATCCGGTCGCACTCAAGGCGCAGTACCGCGACAGCCCGGCCTATCTGCAAAAACTGATGACCGCCTGGGCCGACGGCTTGAACTATTATCTCGCGACACACCCGCAGGTGCATCCCAAGGTGCTCACCCGCTTCGAGCCATGGATGGCGCTGTCGTTCACCGAAGGCAGCATCGGCGGCGATATCGAGCGGATCTCGTTGTCCGACCTCGCCTCGTTCTACGGCGGGCGGCCGATCACGATCGCGTCGGAGGACACCGGCCCTCTCCCCCGCGAGCCGCGCGGATCGAACGGCATCGCGATCGCGCCGAAGAACACCGTCGCCGGCCACGCGCTGCTGCTGATCAACCCGCACACCAGCTTCTACTTCCGCTCCGAACTGCAGATGACGAGCGACGAAGGGTTGAACGCCTATGGTGCGTCGACCTGGGGGCAGTTCTTCATCTACCAGGGCTTCAACGAGCAGGCCGGGTGGATGCACACCTCGTCGGGCGTCGACAATGTCGACAGCTTCGCCGAAGAGATCGCGCGGTCGGGCGCGACCGCCTCGTACCGCTACGGCAAGACGATGCGCCCGCTCCGCACCGCTGTGGTGACGCTGTCGTATCGCAAGCCCGACGGCACGACGGCGGCGCGCAGCTTCACCACTTTCGCCTCGCATCATGGCCCGATCGTCGCCGAGCATGGCGGCAAATGGATCGCGCAGGCGCTGATGTGGAAGCCCGTCCCCGCGCTCGAGCAAAGCTGGCTGCGCACCAAGGCGCACGATCTCGCCAGCTACATGCAGGTCGCCGAGCGCAAGGCGAATTCGTCGAACGACACGCTGTTCGCCGACGCCAAGGGCGAGATCGCCTATCTCCACCCGCAATTCGTGCCGCTGCGCAACGACCGGTTCGATTACACCAAGCCGGTCGACGGCGCCGATCCGGCGACCGACTGGCACGGGCTCCACACGATCGCCAGCCTGCCCAATGCGATCAACCCGAACGTCGGCTGGGCGCGCAACACCAATGACTGGCCGTGGAGCGCCGCCGGCGCCGACAGCCCCAAGGCGAAGGACTATCCGCGCTACATGGACATGGTCGGCGAGAATCAGCGCGGCGTGCATGCCGACCTACTGCTCACCGGGCGGCACGACTTCACGCCCGAACGGCTGATCGCCGCCGCGTACGACAGCTATATGCCCGCCTTCGCGACGCTGATCCCGCCGCTGGTCAAGGCTTTCGACGCGCTTCCCGCGAGCGATCCCCGGCGCGCCAGGCTTGCCGCGCCGATCGAAATCCTGCGGAACTGGGACGATCGTTGGGGCGCCGAGTCGGTCGCGACCACGCTCGGCGTGCTATGGGCCGGGCAGATGTGGCGCGACGTCGGCAGCTTCGTCCAGGCCGAGCAGATCAACGTGCCCCGCTATATCGCGACGCGCGTCTCCGACACCGCCAAGCTCGACGCGTTGGTAGGAGCCGTAGACCAACTGACGCGCGACTTCGGCGACTGGCGCGTCGGCTGGGGCCGGATCAACCGCTTCCAGCGGCTCGACGATCGAATCGCGCCGCATTTCGACGACGCCCGCCCGAGCATCCCCGTCCCGTTCGCCTCGGCGCAATGGGGCAGCCTCGCCTCGTTCGGCGCCAAATTCTATCCCAATACGATTAAGCTCTACGGATCGAGCGGCAACAGCTTCGTCGCGGTGGTCGAGTTCGGCCCCAAGCTGCGCGCTTGGGCGGTAACCGCAGGCGGCGAGAGCGGCGACCCCGCTTCGCCGCACTTCGGCGATCAGGCGACGCGCTACGCCAGCGGTTCCTTACGGCCGGTCTATTTCTATCCCGACGATCTCGCCGGCCATGTCGAGCGGCGCTATCGCCCGGGCGCGCACTGAGCCGCCTACCAGGCGACCGACACGCCGAGCCGGATGTTGCGCGGGCGCAGCGGGGTCGTTTGCTGGCGCGAGGCGAGGATCAGCGGATTGCCCAGCGAGAAGCGGTTGGCGCTCGCATTCATGAGATTGTCCCCCGCGAGCGTCACGTCGACCTTGCGCCAGTGCCACGCGATATCGGCGTCGAGCACGGCATATTTGCCCTGGCTGACATCGAGAAAATCCCCCGTCCCCAGCACCGAGCGCCCGACATAGCGCCCCGACGTCCCGACGCTCAGCGTCGAGCCGTCGCGCAAACTCCAGCGATAGGTCAGTCCGGCATTCCCCGCGAACGCGGGCGTCTCGGGCAAGCGCCGATTGGCCTTAGTCGAGGATTGCGCGAGCGGCCCGTCGACGACGTTGTGCGTGTAGAGAAACGCGAAATTGGCGTGCAACCCGCGCACCGGCACCCAGTCGCCGGTCGCCTCGAGCCCGATGATGTCGGCATTGCCGATATTGGCGGTGTAGGGCTGCCCGCGCCGCGTATAGAGGTCGGCCTGGATGTCGCGCCAGCGCGCATAGGAAGCGGCGACCGTCAGTTCGAGCCCGGTCGCGCCGGTGCGTTGCTTGCGCAGGCCCGATTCGACCACCGTTATCGAGTCCGAACCGAAGTCCTGCACGCGTCCTATCCCGGTCGCGACCGCCAATCCGCCGGTGCGATACCCTGACTGCACCCGCGCGAACAGCGCCAGCCGCGGTCCGATGAGCCACGACGCGGCCAGCGTCGGATCGATCCGCCGCGTCGCGCGCCCCTTGACGAAGCTGTTGCTGCGCGGCGCGACCGAGGGCTCGCCATCGGTCCGCGCGCCGGTCACGCGTGCGCCACCGGTCAGCGTCAGCCGCTCGGTCACCGGCCAGTTCGCCTCGCCGAACACCGAGAAACTGTCGGTACGGTTGCTCACGCCGATGATGTCGCGCGGCTGGTTGGGAACGCCGAGCGTGCGCGCCTGGACGTCGCGATCCTCGAGAAAGGCGAGTCCGACCAGCCAGCCGATCTTGCCCGGCACCGCGCGCGACAGGCGGGCTTCCTGAACGAACAATTTGTCGCTCTGCTCGGTGGTGTAGACGGTCGGCCCGGTCGCGCCGATCGCGCGCGAGGCGTCGAACGTGTCGAACGTGCGCAAATCGACATAGCCCGTCGCCGAAACCAGATCGAGCCCGCTGTCCCAATGCTTGCGCACCACGCCGCGCGCGAGCTTGATATGGCTGCTGTACGGCTGCGCGAGCACCGAGCGGCGTTCGAGCGGACCGCTCATCGTCTCGGCATATTGCGCGTCGGTCGCGTCGATCTTCTGACCGAGCGCCCCGAGCTCGACGGTCCAGCCATCGCCGGGCGCGATCAGCAGGCTGGCGCGGCCGCCGAGCCGATCGGTCCGGTTGATATTGCCCAGCCGCCGCATCGAATCGGTGACATAGCCGCCGTCGCGCTCGCTATAGCCGACGATCCGCAAGCCGACGCGATCGGTCAGGATCGGCAGGTTGATCATCCCCGCCGTGTCATAGCCCGCCTCGCCGCCCTGCGTCGCGGTCACGCCGCCGCTGAGCGCGGCATGCACCTTGGCGAGATCGGTCGGGTTGGGCTCGAGATGGATGATCCCGCCGATCGCGCCCGAACCATAGAGCGTGCCCTGCGGCCCCTCGAGCACCTCGACGCTCTTCATGTCGTAGAGGTTGAGGCTCGGTTCGGGGCCGGCGAAGCCCAGCGGGACTTCGTCGAAATAGAGGCTCGCGGTCGATTGCGTCGGACCGTTGAAGCTGCTGTCGGCGATCCCGCGGATGAAGATCTTGTTGCGCCCCTCGCCGAGCTCGGTGTTCTGCAGCACCGGCGTATCGCGCGCGACGTCGTCCATCGTCACCGACCGCGCCGCCAACGAGCCCGGCGCGAAGCCGCCGATCAGCAGCGCGCTGCCGGGGAAGCGCAGCAGCGTCGAGCCCTGCTTGCTCGCGGTGACGACGATGTCGCCGGTATTTTCGGGTTCGACCACGCGCCTGCGCGCTGGCGGGCGCGGGCGTGGCGGCGCGGCCATGACGGGCGCGCGGACGATGCGATAGCTGCGCGCATCGATCGCGATGGCGCGATACCCGGTTCCGTCGAGCAAGCGGCGCAATGCCTCGCGCGGCGGCATCTGCCCGCGCACGGCGCGCGCGCGGATCCGCGCGAGTCCCGGTTCGGTACTGATGATGTCGAACCCGCTCTGCTGCGCGAGCGTGGTCAATGCGCGATCGAGCGGCTCGGCGGCGATCGAAACCGTTACGCCTTGCGCACCCGCCATCGTCGGGAGCGCGGCGGACAGGACGATCGCAATCGGTGCGGCGGTGCGCAGCGTCTTACCGAGGCGAGATAAACCACCGCTCGCCATCGTGATGCCACTCAGCCCCAACCAATGCGGCCAGATGCGGGACATCCCGCGCAGCCGTCCCCGTCAGGCGGACCATGCCGCTAAAGGGACGCTGCGACAAGCTCGAGTCGATCGTGAGCGAGACACCGTCGAGCCGCAGCACCGCGCCCGCGACGCGTCCGAACGGCTCGCCGGCAAAGGCGATCGCGCCGCTGCGCCATGCGCCGACCTTGGCGGCATCGACCTTGGAGACGACGATGCTGCCGGCATCCTCCTCGACCGTCGCCGCCGCGCCCGCGCGCAGCGCGACCGCTTCGCGCTGCGGCTGGAGCAGCACCGAACCCTCGGCGACCTGCACGGCGAGCCGCTTCCCGTCGCGCTCGACGTTGAACACGGTGCCGACGTCCTGCACGACCTGCGCGCCCGATCGCACCGTGAAGGGCGCACCCGCGTCATGATGGACATGGAAGGTCGCCTCGCCCGATTCGAGCGTCGCGACGCGCGAATTGGCGTGATCGAGCAGCAGCCGGCTCGCGCCGTTGAGTTCGATCCGCGTGCCGTCGTTGAGCGCGATGTCCTGGCGTTGTCCGGGCTTGGTCTCGATCGCGTAAGGCGCGGCGCTGCCGCTACCGCCGAGCGGTACGAGCATCAGCGCGACGCACGCCGCCGCGGCCACGGCCACGCCGCCGCCCGCCCAGGCCCAGACGCGGCGTCGCGGCATCGCGACGACCGGCGGCTCGTATGGGGTTTCGATGGCGGCCGCCGGGTACAATTCTGGCCGATCGGCGAGCACCTCAAGATCGAGCATGACCGCGTCGAACGCGCGCGCATGCGCGGGGTCTTCCTCGAGCCACGCCACAAAGGCATGCCACTCCTGCTCGTCCATATCCGCTTGGCGTAGCTGCCAGTCGATGGCGCGATCGACGATGTGCGCTGCTTCAGCGATCACGATTCGATTCCCCTTCGCTCGATAGACGATGTGGGTGCTCGGAATCCGCCTCACTCGCGGTTTTATACGCCTGTATTTCTTTCACCGCTCTTCGCAACAGCTTTTCGACCCCGCTCAGCGTCATGCCGAGGCGTGCGGCGATCTCCTTTTGCGGCACGTCCTCGAGCCGGTACAACCGCAGCGCCGTGCTCATCCGCTCGGGCATCGCCGCGAGCGCGCGTTCGAGCCGCACGAGCCGTTCGCGATCGAGCAAATGGCGCTCGACCGTCGGCTGTTCGTCGGCGGCGGGCTGGACTTCGAGCCAGGCGGTATCGCGCGCGCCCGAACGCGTCGCGGCGATCCGCCGGTCGGACGCGTGGTTCGCCGCCATGCGATAGAGATAGGCCGCTGGCTGCGCCACCGGCTGGCTCGTCGGAAGCTGGTCGAGCTTGATCCACATGTCCTGCAGCGCGTCCTCGGCATCGGCGCGATTGCCGAGCCGGGCGACGAGCAGACGCAGCAGCATCGGCTGCTCCGCCAGAAACACGGCCTTGAGGCCGCCTTCGCTCACAGAATCGCCAGGGTGTGGTCCATGGCGCAGCGTAGAGCGCCGAACGCGCCCACTCGCAAGCCCCGTGACACGCAATTGTCCCGTATCGACGCGCGGTTAGGCCGCTTTCTGCAGATCGGGCTCGGCGTAGAACGGGCGTTCGCGAATGCGGTCGCTCGACAGCCGCCGCGCGGCGAGGCGCCGCGCGAGAAATTGGTAGAAGAACCAGTCGCGCGCGGGCTTGGGCGTCGTGTGGTACAAGATCCGCTCGCCGAGCGTCCAGCGGATCGATTCGCGATCGCGCGGGCGCGGCGACGGCGCGCACCACAGGCCGGGGCCGTATGCCAGCCGCCCGAATTTCGCCATGCGGTGCATGATCTCGTGATCCTCGAGCACATAGCCCCAGCGCAGCGCATCGAACTGCCCGGCGCGGCGCAGCACGTCGGTGCGGAACACCTGCCCCGCCCCGCCGGTATGGCATTGCGCGGGCAGCAGCCGCGCCGCGCGCGCGATGCGCTTGGCGGCATTGGCATGGTCCGCTGGCGTCGCGTCGGGCGTGACGAAATAGGCGCCGCCAGCGACTGCGCCGGTTTCGAGCAGGCGTTCGGCCTGACGCAGATAGTCGACCGGATACAGCGTGTCGGCATCGCACGTCGCGACGAAGCGCGTGCGGGTGCGCTGGACGCCGGTCTGCAGCGCGTTGACCTTGCCCGGCCGGCGCTCAACCAGCAGTGTGAAGGCGAGCCCGAGCCGGCGGCACGTCGCCGCGGCGACTGCACCGCTGCCGTCGGTCGAGCCGTTGTCGATCAGGATCAGCTCGAACGGCACGTCCTGCGCGGCAAGGCTGGCGAGCGTGCCGTCGAGGAAATCGCGTTCGTTGAAAAACGGGATTAGCACGCTCCAGCGCGGCAAGGCGGTCGCGGCGGGGCGCTTCCCCGGAGCTTGCCACTCGGGATAGTATTGCGATTGAAGCAACATGGCCGGTTCCTGTAGGCGTCAGTCAGACGGGATTAGAAGACAGCGGAGAGAGCGCGGTTCGCCGAACTGGCCCGCGCTCGGTTCGCGATGGTGCGGCCGCCCCCCGGCCAGCCGCACGCGACGCCGGACGCGATACGGGTGGCAAGACCCGTCAATTGGTTCGCGGTCGGCATCGGCAAACGAGATCTCCTCGTTAACGAAACGATACCGCCGCCGGAAAACCGGACGAGAAAAGTTGAATTCGGGAACTTTTTTTTGCGTCGCGCGTGCGATCAGTGGCGCACAGGCCGATCGCGGCGGAGATAGACGATCGCGCGATAGTCGCCGCGCGGGGTGCTGAACACCGGGCGATAGGCGCGGGCGAGCGCGCTTTCGACCGCCGCGTGGCTCGGCCGGTTCCACTGCGCGAGCGGACGGCTGGCGCTGACGATCACCGGCGGACGCTGCGCCAGGATGCGGCGGACTTCGGCCGCCTCGTCGATCCCGGTCGCGCCCTGCTCGGGTGCATAAGCAAGCGTCGAGGGGAAGGCGTACGCGGTCGGGATACAGGCGTCGGCGAGGTGATAGACGATCGCGTCGCCGATAAAAACATAAGGACATTCGCCCCCGCTATTGGCCTTTACCACGCGCGCGAGTGCACGAACGCCCGGCGCGTCGTCGGGACGGATCGCCGCCTCGACCGCGAACACCGTCAGCCCTGCGGCGACGATCGCCAGCGCGATCCGCCGATGCCGCCCGAAGGTTATCGCGGCGAGCGTCAGCAGCGCCGGCAGCAAGGGCAGCGCGTAATGATCGAAGAACACGCCGAGCAGCACGAACGGCACCAGCGCGGCGCCGAGCCATATCACCCCGAGGCGGAGCTCTTCGCGCCGCCAGTCGCGTCGCGCCGCGGCGACGGCGCACAGCACCGGCAAGAGGAGCTGCGCGCTGATTCCGGCGAGCCGGCGCAGCGTCAGGTCGATCGGGTAGCTGTAATGCCCGCGCGCGAAGATCGAGCTGAAATTATCGTACCAGAAGGCGCGGAAAGCCGCGGGTCCGAGCTGCCAATAGAAGCCGATCGCCGCCAGCGTCGGGACCAGCCCCAGTCCGAGCCACAGCAGCCCCGACGCCACGAGCGCGCCGCGCTTCCCCCCCGCGCGCCGCAGATAATAGAGATGCGCCAGGCCGAACAGCGCCCCCTCGACGGCGGGGGTATATTTGGTCTGGATCGCCAGCCCCGCCAGCAGGCACGCCCCCGCCCCGCTCCACAGGATCGCGCGGCGGTCGCCGCGCCGCGCCAGACCGGGCAGGCGCAACAGCAGGATCGCGCCCACCGCCATGAACAGGTTGAAGAACACCGGCGACTGCCCGGCGCGCCCGCTGAGCAGCGGCAGCCACACCAGATAGGCGGCGCCCGCGATCAGCGCGCCCGCCGGGTTCGCGCCCGCCAGCCGGGCGGCGCGGCCGATCGCCCAGGCGGTCAGCACCGCGAAGACCAGCGCCACCGCCTGATAGGCGACGATCCCGTCGCCCGGCAGCAGTCGCGCCGCGGCATAGAGCAGGAACAGCCCGATCGGCTTGCGGTCCCACAGGTCGATATAGGGCAGCGCACCGTGCCACATCCGGCTGCCGACGAGCAGATAATATTGCTCGTCGCTATGGATGATCGGGTTGCCGAAATCGGGCGCGCGGAGCGCAAGCGCGAGCAGCACGAGCAGCACAAACGGGGCCGCTGGACGCAGCCGCTGAACGAGGCTCAAAGCTCGCCCGGTCCGAACCCGAGGCCAGCGAGGAGCGCCGCGCGCGCCGTGCGACACTGCCGCCATAGCGCAGGTTCGCCGAGATCGTCGGGCGCGATCCGTTCGGGCCAATGCCGTTCGACCAGCTCGGCGAGCAAGTCGCAGCGCGCCGGATCGAGCAGGAAGCGCGAGTCGATCGCGGCATAGGCCGCATCGTCGACCGCGACGCGCAAGCGCAGGCACGCCGGGCCGCCGCCGTTGCGCATCGATTCGCGCAGATCGAGCACCTCGACCGAGCGGATCGGCCCGTTGCCCGCGAGCATGGCCTGGAGCCACGCCCATACCGCGGGCACTTCGCGGCATTCGCCCGGCACGATCAGCGCCATCCCGCCGTCGGGCAAGGTGACAAGTTGCGAGTTGAACAGATACGATCGAATCGCCGCCTCGAGCGAAACCTCGGCAGCGGGCACTTCGAGGATGACCGCCTCGGGCAGCCGACTACGGATGAAGCCATAGACCGCCGCCGGGTCCTCGAACGCCTGTTCGTGGGTGAACAGGACGGTTTCGTTCGCGACCGCCACGACATCGTTGTGGAACGCCCCCGCGGCGATCGCGGCGGCGCTCTGCTGCACGAGCAGCGTGTCGGCGGGATCAAGGCCGTGCCGCCGCGCGACCGCCGCGCTGGCCTCGCGGCGTTGACGCGCGGGGAAGCCGCCGTCGCGCTGCACGCCATAGACGAACAATTCGATCCCGCGCGCGCCGTGGTTCGGCGCAAGCCGCATGAAATTCGCCGCGCCCTCGTCGCCGAGCGGCGCGGGGAGCGCGTCATGGACGACGAAGTGCCGCGTGTCGCCGAACGCCAGGTGCAATTGCCGGGCGGTCTGCGGCGCCTCGAGGCTGCGATGCAGCATCGTCGAAAGGTTCGCGACCGAGATATGGCAGCGCCCGTCGCCGGTATCGGGCGCCGGCGAGACCGTCCCGGCGTTCGCGGTCCACATCGCCGACGCCGCCATCACGTTGCGCACCAGTCCCGGCTCCGCGCGCCATGCCGCGGCGAGCACCGCGTCGTCGTCACCGGCGAAACCGAGCTGGCGCAGCCAGGCCGCATCGGGCCGGTCGTGCGGCAGCAACAGCCCTTGCGGCAGCCCCAGCGCCAGCATGTGGCGCATCTTGGCGATACCCTGCAGCGCCGCGGCGCGCGGCGACGCCACCGCGCCGGCATTGCTCGCCGAGGCGATGTTGCCGAACGACAGCCCGGCATAATTGTGGCTTGGCCCTACCAGCCCGTCGAAATTGATCTCGCGCATCACCGCCAGCTACCCCAGTCGCCGCCGCTAATCCACCGGCCCGAGACACAGCTCGGCTACCGCATCGACGATCGCTTCGGCGTCGAGGCGGTACGCGCGGAACAGATCGGGCAGATCGCCCGTCTGCCCGAAGCGATCGGTGCCGAGCGGGCTGACGCGCATCCCGCGGACGCCGCCCAGCCACGACAGCGTCGAAGGCGCGCCGTCGATGATCGTGACGAGCTTGGCGTCGGGCGCGAGTTCGGCGAGCAAAGCATCGGCGTGGCTCGCTGCCGCCGTGCCGGTCCAGCGCCCGGCGTGGCGCGCCGACCAGCCGCGATGCAGCAGATCGGGCGAGGTCACCATCAGCAGCCCGAGCCCCGGAATATCCTCGGCCAGCAGATCGGCCGCCGCGAGCACTTCGGGCGTCACCGCGCCGGTGAAGACGATCGCGATGTCGGCCGCGCCGCTTGGCCGCTTGAGCCAATAGCCGCCGCGTAGCGCATCGGCCTGCCAGCCATCGTCCTCGCGCGCGATCTGCGGAATCGTGCGCGTCGTCAGGCGCAGATAGACCGACCCGCCATCCTCCGCCTGCATATGCGCGAAGCCCCAGCGCATGATCAGCGCGAGTTCGTCGGCAAAGGCCGGCTCGAAATAGGTGAGCCCGGGCTGGCCGATCCCGATCAGCGGCGAGTTGATCGATTGATGCGCCCCGCCCTCCGGCCCGAGCGTCAGCCCCGACGGCGTCGCCACCAGCAGGAAGCGCGCATCCTGGTAACAGGCGTAGTTGAGCGCATCGAGGCCGCGCGCGATGAACGGATCGTAGACCGTGCCGATCGGCATCAGCCGCGTGCCGAACAGCGGCGCGGCCAGCCCGAGCGCCGCGAGCATCAGGAAGAGATTGTTCTCGGCAATCCCGAGTTCGATATGCTGGCCCGCGCCGTGCCCCGCCCATTTCTGCGCGGTCGGGATGCGCGCTGCGGAGAAGACGTCCTTCAACTCCTGCCGGCGGAACAGCCCGCGCTGGTTGACGAACGCGCCGAGATTGGTCGAAACGGTGACGTCGGGTGACGTCGTCACGATCCGGTCGGCCAGCGGATGCCCCGATTTGGCGAGATCGAGCAAGATCCGCCCGAACGCCGCCTGGGTCGACAGCTCGACGCCGTCGGGCACCGGCAACCGCTCGGGCACCGGCACCGCGGCGGCCGCTGGCACCTTCTGCGCCTTCGCCAGTGCGCTCGCCTCGACCACCGCGCGCGCCGACGCCGCGGCATTGTCGCCGAGCCCGCCATACGGCGCCCATTCGTCGCCCTCGGCGATGCCGAGATCGCCGCGCAGCTGCTCGATCTGGCCGGGGTTCATCAGCCCCGAATGGTTGTCCTTGTGGCCAGCGAACGGCAGCCCGTACCCCTTGACGGTATACGCGATGAACAGCGTCGGCACGTCATCGTCGCAGCGCGCGAACGCCTCGAGCAGCGTCGCAATGCAATGCCCGCCGAGATTGGTCATCAGTGCCGCGAGCGCAGCATCGTCCTGCGCCGCAATCAACGCGAGCGTTTCGGCCTGCCCTGCCAGATCGGCGTTCAACCGGGCGCGCCATGCCGCCCCACCCTGATAGGTCAGCGCCGCGAATTCGGCATTCGGGCAAGCGTCGATCCAGTCGGCGATCGCCTGCCCCCCGGCTTGCGCGAACACCTCGCGCTGCTGCTTGCCGTGCTTCAATGTCTCGACGCGCCAGCCGCAGGTCTCGAAGATATCGTCGAAGCGGCGGAACATGCGGTCCGCCGTCGTGCTGTCGAGCGACTGGCGGTTGTAGTCGACGATCCACCAGCAGTTGCGGATGTCGTGCTTGTACGCCTCGATCAGGCATTCGTAGATATTGCCCTCGTCGAGCTCGGCATCGCCCATCAGCGCGATCATCCGGCCGGCATCGACCTCGGCCATCTCGCCATGCGCGATCAGATAGTCCTGGATCAGCGAGGCAAACGCGGTGATCGCCACGCCCAACCCGACCGAGCCGGTCGAGAAATCGACGGGGATCGCGTCCTTGGTGCGGCTCGGATAGCTCTGCGCCCCGCCCATCCCGCGATAGCGCTCGAGCGCGTCCTGGCTCTGCTGGCCGAGCATGTAGTGGATCGCGTGCAGCACCGGCCCGGCATGCGGCTTGACCGCGACCTTGTCGTTCGGCCGCAGCGCGCCGAAATAGAGCGCGGTCATGATCGCGGTGATCGACGCGCAGCTCGCCTGATGCCCGCCGACCTTCAACCCGTCGCGACTCTCGCGCAGATGGTTGGCGTTGTGGATCGTCCAGGAGGAGAGCCAGCGCAACCGCGTCTCGATCGTCTCGAGCACGGCGATGGTGGCGGGGTCGGTGTGGTGCGCGGGCGGCGTAGCGATCATATCCATGCGGCTTGATAGCCGATCGGCGCGCGAGCGCGATGCCCCTTTTCGCGAGCCCTCACCCGGCCGCGACGGGCGCCCCCGGGCGCGCGGCGAATTGCGCGATCAGCCAGCTGCGCACCAGGCTGATCGTCGGATCGGCGAGATCGTCGGCGCGCAGCTTGAGGTAATAGCCAAAGCCGTCGTTGATCACCGTGTCGTACGGCACGACGAGCCGACCGGCGGCGATTTCGGGGGCGAACATGTCGATGTCCGCCAGCGCGACTCCGTCGGAATGCATCGCATAGCCGACCGCGAGCGCATTGGCGTCGAACGCCAGCCCGCGTTCGACATCGAGCTCGATCCGGCACTGCCGCGCGAACGTGCTCCACAACAGCCCGCGCGGCTGCCCCTCGAGCTTGACGTGCAGCAACGGATTGTCGGCGAGGAACTGCTCGAGCGACTTGCCCGCGTTGCGCTCGGCGACCTGCGGCGAACAGACCGGCGCGACGCGCACCATCCACAGCAGGTCGGTCACGCGGTCGTCGATATTGGGCCGATCGAACACGATCGCCATGTCGGTCTCGCCGCTCGGCAGGCCGACCGCGGGCGAGCTCGAAATGTCGATCCGGATCGCGGGATGCTCGGCGTGGAACGCCTGGATCATCGGCATCACGACTTGTTGCAACAGGCTCGGCGGGATGTGGAGGCGGATCGGGCGGCTCGTATCGGGGTTGGCGCTGATCGCGTTCATCGTCTGCTCGAGCCGGTCGAACGCCTTGCCGACCTCGGGCAGCAGCGTGGCGCCCGCCGCGGTCAACGCCAGCCCCTGCCCCGATCGATCGAACAGTTTGTGGCCGAGCAGCTTTTCGAGGCTGATGACGTGCCGGCTCACCGCGCTTTGCGACACGTCGAGCGCCTGCGCGCCGGCGGTGAAGCTCAGCCGCTGCCCGACCGCATCGAACGCGCGCAGCGCATTGAGCGGAAGCCAGCGCCGATTGACCGGGGATGGGCTGGAAATGGCGGACTCCTGAACGCTCGGTGCGGCACGGTTTGGCGAGCCTACCAAGCGCGTTTTCCGCCGCGATGCAACGCCCCGGCGCGCCGCGGCGCGCGCCTGCGGCATCGCCTGCCGCATCGCCCGATCATGCTAGGCCTTTCTGCGCAGGCGTTCGGCCGCTAGGCAGGTCGGCTCGTAATCCGCGCCAGCGGGGCGGGACGGCAAAGCATCTGGGGGCGTGACGACGAATGATGGGAACCACACCGCGGCTCGAATCGGCGCGCTGGTATGTCGTGCTCGTGCTCGGGCTGGTCTATGCGCTCAATATCGCCGACCGATACGTCGTCTCGACCGTGCTCGAGCCGATCCGCAAGGAATTCGGGCTGTCGGATTCGGGTGTCGCCTGGCTGACCGGCGTGTCGCTCGCCTTCTTCTACATCTTCGTCGGGCTGCCGATCGCGCGGCTCGCCGACCGCGCCAACCGCCGCAACATCGTCGCCGCGGCGATCATCCTGTGGTCGGCGGCGACCGCCGTGCTCGGGCTCACGCAGAATTACGGGCAGTTTCTGCTCGCCCGCATCGCGGTCGGCGTCGGCGAGGCGGGCGGCACCCCGCCCTCGACCTCGATCGTCGCCGACACCTTTCCGCGCAAGCGGCGCGCGTTTGCCCTGACGATCTATGCGCTCGGGCTGCCGCTGGGCGCGTGGCTCGGGTCGAGCGTCGCAGGTGCGATCGTCGAGCATTTCCATAGCTGGCGCGCGGCCTTCATCGCGCTCGGCGTTCCGGGCGTGGTGTTCGGGCTGCTCATCCTGCTCACCGTCCGCGAACCGGTGCGCGGCCGTTTCGAGCGGATCAGCGAAGCGAAGGTCCGCAGCGCGACCTTCCGCGACACGTGCAAATTCCTGTGGTCGCAGCGCTCGGCGTGGCACATCAATGCGGCGGGCACGGTGATCTGCCTGTGGGGCTGGGGTCTGCTGTTCTGGACGCAGACCTATTTCGAGCGCGCCTATGGCCTGTCGACCGCCGAGGCCGGGGCGCGGCTCGGCACGATCTATTTCTGGGCCGGAACCGCGGCGACGATCGCGACGGGTGCGATCCTCGCGCTGCCACAGATGCAGGATCCGAAGCGGATCGCCTATGCGCTCGCCGCGATCGTCGCGCTGTCGACGATCCCGTCGTTCGTCATCTACTGGACGCATTCGCTCGGCCTTGCGACCGCGATGCTGTGGATCGTGGTGCCGGCGATCTATCTCTATGTCGGCCCGACGATGGCGCTGCTGCTCAACTTCATGCCCGCCAACATGCGCGCGCAAGGCATGGCGATCAGCTTGCTCACCGCCAATGTCGCCAATCTGATCATCGCGCCGACCGCGGTCGGCTGGTTGAGCGATACGCTCGCCGGGCGGCTCGGCAGCAATGCGGAATCGCTGCGCTATGCGTTGCTGGCGCTGTCGCTGACCGGCTTCTGGGCGGCCTATCATTACTGGACGAGCGTGCGGACCTATGCCGCCGACGATGCGCGGATCCAGGGGAGCGCCGTTACCGCCTGAGGCGAGCGCGAAAGGCGGCGGTCACGCGCCACCACCGTCACCCCGGCCTTGTGCCGGGGTGACGTGGGGTGATCAGAACTTCACCTTAGCCCGCACCCCGATCGTGCGCGGCCGCGCATAGGTGACGCGCGAGCCCGCCTGGTAGATCGCGTAATAGGTCGCGCGCTGGATATCGATCACCTTGACGCCGTCGAACAGATTGTTGCCGAAGATGCCGAACTCGTAATTGCCGATGTCATAGGCGATAGACGCGCTCGCATTGTGGCTCTCGGGGATCACCGCGTAGGTCTGGCTGAGCCCGCCGTTGCTCGCCTTGTCGACGATCAGCTTCTTGGTGGTCGGGTCGAGCGTGGTCGAGAAATTGTTGAACGTCGTCTGCTGCGACGAGATGTATTTATACGTCGCCTGCAGATGCAGCGATCCGCGCCCGAGATCGGTGTCGTAGAACGCCCCCGCCGAAGCGGTCACCTGCGGCGAGTACGGCGTGCGGTCGCCGTCGAACGCGCCGACCGTCGGGATGTCGCCGCGTGCGCTCGAATCGTTGAACGAGAAGCTGCCGTTGAGCGTGATCGTCGGGGTCGCCTTGACCGCCGCCTCGAGCTCGATGCCCTTGCTCGCGATCTTGCCCTTGTTGTCGGTGAAGAAATACGAGCAGTTGAGCCGCAGCCGCGTCTGCACGTCGGACCAGTCGATATAATAGGCGCTGGCGTTGAGCGTCACACGCCCGCCCGCGAACTTGGCTTTTTCGCCGATCGTGTAGTTCCACAATTTGTCGGGGCCGAAGGTGTTCGGCGCGGCGCTATAGCCATAGGCATTGAGCTGCGAGGTGCAGCGCCCGGCGAGGCCTGCGGTGCCGAGCGGCACCGGCTGGTTCGCGCCGCCATAGCGGAACCCCTTGGCGGCCTCGGCATAGACCAACACATTGTCGTCGAGCTTGTACGAGACGTTGACGCGCGGATTGACCCCGTTCGATTTGAGCGTCGAGCGGATCGACTGGGTGATGCCGGTGGTGCGCCCCTGCGCATCCTTGCCGAGCAGCACGCCGAACGCGCCGCCTTCATAGAGATAATAGCTCTCCTTGAAGTCGAAATAGCGCAGGCCCGCGGTCAGATCGAGCCGGTCGGTGACGTGCCACGTCCCGTCGGCATAGGCCGCGAACTGATGTTCGTGGACGTCCTGCAGCCCCGAGAAGATGTCGTTCGAGCTGAACGCGCCATCGACGGTCTTCGAATCGTACAGGCCGCTCGGCGTCGCGAACGGGCCGAACGCGGCGTTCTGATACGATAGCGTGTCGAACCCGGCGACCGGGATGTCCTGAACAAGGTGGCGGTTCTGCTTCTCGTAGAACGCACCGACGGTCCATTTGATCGGCCCGTCATTCGTCGACACCAGCCGCGCCTCGGCCATGAAATCGTTGAGGTTCTGGTTGATCGTATAGTTCTCGGCCGGGATCAGGCTGGTGACCGCGTGATTGTAGCTCGCAGGCGGGGCATAGAGCGGATATTTGCCGGCGCCGGTATAAGGCGCGTAGTAATTGGCGAAATAATAGCCGATCTGCGGATCGGGGCTCGCGTTGAAGCCGATCTTGCGGTCGGTATAGGCCGCCGTCACCACCAGATTGGCGAAGCCCGCGTCGTAATCCACGCCGCCGGTATAGAGCTTGAACAGGTCGCGCGTGCCTTCGGCACCGTTGCTTTCGTATTGATACGGCTTGAGGCCATCGAGCCCGGTGTTGAGCCCCTTGGCGCGGCTGTTCTCATAGGTGAAGCTGCCATCGACGATGAGCTTGTCGGTCGGCGTCCAGCGCACCGCGACGCGGCCCTGGGTCGAGCGGTTGCTGTTGGCGTTGTCGACGCGGTGCTGGCCGATATTGTCGATGAAGCCGCCATCGTCGCCGACGAAGATGTTGCCGCGGACCGCCAGCTCGTCCTTGATCAGCGGGATGTTGACCATGCCGCGGACATTGTAGCTCCCCGCACCATGTTCGGTGGTCGAGCCGCTCGCCTCGGCGGTGCCGAAGAAGCTCTTCACGTCGGGCTTGGCGGTGACGAAGCGCACCGTGCCCGCCATCGAGCCCGCGCCGAACAGCGTGCCCTGCGGCCCGCGCAGCACTTCGACGCGGTCGAGATCGTAGACCTTGAGGTCGGGCGTCTGGCCCTGCACCGAGATCGGCGTGTCGTCGAGATAGACCGCGACGAGCGGGCGATCCGACGTATCCGAGGTGACGTACCCGCCCGTCGCAAGGCCGCGCAGGTTGAACTTGTTGAACCCCGGTGCGCCCTCGGTGATGACGAGCGAGGGCGTGAATTTGGCGAGATCGGACAGATTGCCCTGCCCCGATTTGGTGATCTGGTCGACGTTCACCACCGACACCGCGATCGGCACCTTCTGCAGCGACTGCGCGCCCGAGCGCGTGGCGGTGACGACGATGTCGCCCAGTTCGTCGCTCTTGGGCGGGGCGTCGGCGGGCGCTTGCGCCGCGGCTGCGCCGCCGACCGGCGGCGTAGCGTCGGGCGCGGCGAAAGCGATCCCGGGCACGACCAGCGCGAGCGCGGCGCCCGACGCCATCAGCCGCGCGATCCGCGCAGGACGCGCTGTATCCGCGTGATCGACAGAAAATTTCAGCACGAATTCCCCCTTTGCAACCAGGCTGCCCCATCACGCCAGCCACCGTGCAAAAGCCTCACGGGCTCATACTCTCGCGGCTGTAGCTGATCCCCCGTTTGAAGACGCTTTCTCGATTCGGACAAACCAGAAAGATCAATAATCGGATAGGGTCATCCAATTTCGGCATCAATGCCGATCGGAGCGTGGCTTTGCAAGCGCTCCGAGCGCTTTGCGCAGCGGGAGCAGCCACGGCTCGAAATGGCGCCACTGGTCGAGGCCATCGCGAAAGATCGGGCGACGGACCTGCTCCGAGCTCGGCGTGCGCACCGTCCGCCCGGTCTCGAAGAAGCGCAGGCACTGCGGCTCGAACGGCAGGCCGCAATAGTCGAGCAGGCGGCGAACCTCGCGCTCGGGCGCGTCGATCAGCGATTCATAGGCGATGCGGTGGACGCGCCCGGGCAGGACCGCATCGAAATGCGCCATCAGCGCGACGTAATCGCGGTAATAGGCGCCGAGGTCGGCAAGGTCGTAGCTATATGCCTGGCCCCGCGCGAACGCCTGTTTGAACAGCGAGAAGCAGCACGCCATCGGATCGCGCCGGATATCGATGATCCGCGCGTTCGGCAGCATCAGGTGGATCAGCCCGGTGTGCAGGAAATTGCCGGGAAACTTGTCGACCAGCCACGCCTTGTCCGCGCGATGGACCGCGGTGCGCGTGAGATAGTCGGCGCCGAGCGCGGCGAAATCGGCGTGCGGAACCCGGCTGATCGCGGCCGGATACACCGGGTAACGCTGCGCGAGATCGCGCGCGAGCGCGGTGATGTCGGGCAGTTCGGACGCGCCGTCCACCGCGCTGTGGCTTGCCAGGATCTGCTCGACCAGCGTCGAGCCCGAGCGCGGCATGCCGAGCACGAAGATCGGCCCCGATTCCGGACAGCCCGCCGTGCGGTTGCGCTCAAACAGCGCCGCGTCGAACGCCGTGATCGACCTCGCGACGAAATCGTGGAACGCCTTCGCATCGTGCGGCTCGAGCGCGGCGCGCGCCGCGTTGCCGCGGGCATAATGGTCGAAGGACTCGCCATATCGGCCGGCATCCTCGAGCGCCTTGCCAAGCGCGAAATCGAGATAGGCGCGGTCGGCCGGATCGGCCGTTGCCGCCGCCGGAAGCGCGCGCATCCGCGCCACCTCGGCGGGATCGAAGCGCACGGTTTTGAGATTGGCCAGGCTCCAATAGGCCTCGCCGAACCCCGGCTTGAGCGCGATCGCGCGGCGATAGGCCGCGACAGCCTCCGCCTGTCGACCGACTGCGCGCAGCGCATGCCCGAACGCGTGCCACGCCTCGGCATCGTCGGGGGTCGCGGCGACCAGCATTTCATAGACGCGGATCGCCGCCGCGGCGTCGCCGAGCTGCAGATGGATCGACGCCGCGAGCGCGAGGAAGGGCGGCAGGTCGGGATGCGCCCGCAGCGCGACGGTGATCGCCGCGAGCGCCGCTTCCGCGCGTTCCACGCGGTGCAGCGCGATCGCATAAGCGAACCGGGCCGGGGCGAAATCGGGCGCCATGCCGCAGACCTGCGCCAACAGCTCGGCGACCGCGGCGAAGCGTCCCTGCCGCAAGCCGATATCGGCGAGCAGCCGCACCGCGCCGATATCGTTGAGGTCGATCCCGAAACGCGCCTGCAGCGCCGCGCGCGTCGCGGGATCGCCGTGCTCGAAGAACAGCGTGGCAAGGTCGCCGAGCGCGCGGTCGCCGACGCCGCCCGGCACCCTTCGCGCCTGCGCCGCGTTCGCCTCGGCGCTGCGCCCGAGCAGCAGCAATTGGTCGCCGAGCGCATGCCACGCCAGCGACGAGCGCGGATTGGCGTGCGTCGCGCGCGTCAGCGCCGTGACCGCCGCCGCGACCGCGCCGGTCCCGGCAAGCGCCATGCCGAGCTCATATTGCACGCCCCACGCGTTCGGCTGGGCATGGGCGAGCGGCTCCAGCGCATCGCGCGCCGCGTCATGCCGGCCGGTGCGGCGCAGCGCCGCACCGAGCAGGAAACGGGCTTCGGCCGACGCTGGGTCGCGCACCAGCGCGCGCCGCGCGCGATCGGCCGCGACCACGGGGTCGCGACCGAGCATTCGCTTGGCATCGATCAGGTCGGCGTGCGTGTTCGGTCTGTCCAGCGGCTTGGCCCTCGCTACGTGCGCCGTCTCCGCGGCCTAGCGGCGCCGCGGCGGGAAATCCATCGCGAGCCCCGCGATCGATCGCGATACCCGTCCCACCCGACACGCTTTGCTGTCGGCCTAGGCAATTTCTATAATGGATTAGTAAGCTTGTTCAGCGAAGTCGCGGCGGTCCTATGTTTGGGCGCAATCCATTTGCTAATGAAGACAAATGAGTCCGCGAAACGCCTCTCGCATGGTCGAAACCGACATGCGGGGGCAAGATCTTGGAAGCTTTTCTGCCGTCGCAGCGTTCGGCGCGCTCGGCGTGGCCCTCGCGATGCTTGCCATGTCGGTCGGCGTCGCGCCAAATCGAACGCATCTCTTGCGGATCATCCATCCTGTCGAGGTCGAGGCTGCCGTTGCACTTGCCGCCTGCGCGCTGACGCTGTTGCTCTTCTTGCGCGAGCGGCCCCGCCTGGCCGCGCTCGCCGCCGCGATCGTCCTCGGCCTGGGCGTGCTGACCGCGCAGGATCGCAGCGCGCTGGTGACCGCGAGCGGCCTCCTGGCCTATGGCGGGCGCGACCTGGCCGGGCCGCAGATCGTCTTCGGCCTGGTCTGCCTCGCGCTCGGGCTCGGCGCGCGCGGCACGCCGCGCGACATCGGCGTCGCGCTGGTGGTGGCGCTCGCCACGGCATGCGCGGCGCAAGCGCTCGCCGCGATGATGCGGGGGGCGCTTCCCGGCGCCATCGGCGCCGTGCCGTCGGGCGCTATGGTGCCGGGTGCGATGGGCCTGCTGCTGCTCGCGCTCGGACTGTTCGGCCATGCCGTGCGGAGCGCCGACGGGCTCATCGACCGGCCGATCGTGTGGCTGCCGATGCTGTTGGCGCTCGCGATCATGGTCGCCGACCTGCTCGCACCGCGCACGGGCGAGCTGCGCTTTGGCTATGCGCTGGTGGTGGCATGCGGTGCGTGCGTCGCGCAGCGGGCCATCACCAGGCTGTTCGTGCGCGTTTCGATCGGCCTGGCGGTGTTCGGATGTGCGGTGTCGTGGCACGGGGCGACATCTCGCGCGACCGAACTGGCGCTGCTCGGGGTCGCGATCGGCGTGATCCTGCTTGCCGGCCAGTTGGTCGATCGGCTGCAGCGCGCCGAAGCGGCGCACGCGCGGATTACACGCCAGCGCGACGCGCTGCTGCAGCTGACGCACTCGGCCTGCATCGACCTCGATCTCGCCAGCATGACGGTCTCGTCGGTTGTCGGCGTCGATCCGGCCCAGGGTCGCGCGGCGGCGCCGCTCGCTTGGGAAGATTTCGTCGCAACTCGCATCGCCCCCGAGCAGCAGGCGGTGGTCGCTGCGAGCCTCGCCGCAGCCCGTACAGCCGCGCCGTCCGCCGCGGACGCGATCGAACCGCACCCCGAGAACGACGCGTGCGACGCGATCGACCTGTGCTGGCTGCCGGCTGAAGACGATCGCGGTCTGCCGACGCGACTGACCGGGCTGCTGCATGATCGCTCGCACTATAACCGGAACGATCGCGATCGCGTCGATCTGCGCGCACGGCTGCGCAACGCGCAAAAGCTCGAATCGCTCGCCCTGCTGTCGGGGGGCGTCGCGCACGATCTCAACAATACGCTGGTGCCGGTGAGCATCCTCGCGCCGCTGCTGTTCGATTCGATCGTCGATCCAGCGGACCGGCGCAGCGTCGAATTGATCATCGACGCGGCGCAGCGCGCCCGCGATCTGGCGCGCGACATGCTGGCCTATGCGCGCGACGATCGGCCGGCGTTCGAGACGATCCGGCTCGCCGAGCTGGTGCGCGGCGCGCTGCCGCTGCTGCGCGCGCGCATTCCCGCGCACATCACGATCCGCGACGCGGTCGTTCCGGTTCCCGAGATCGCCGGCAACCAGCGGCAACTCTACCAGGTGATCCTCAACCTGACGGTCAACGCGGCCGAGGCGATCGGCGCGCGCGCCGGCACGATCACGATCGGCACGATGATCGCCGACGCCGGCGGCACCGGCACCGCATCGGTCGGACTGTTCGTCGCCGACGATGGCGCGGGCATGGATCCGGCGCTGCTCGACCACGCATTCGAGCCGTTCTTCAGCACCAAGCCGAACGACGAAGCGACCGGGATCGGGCTGGCGATCGTCCGCCGGATCGTCCAGCTCCACGGCGGATCGGTCGCGGTCGACAGCAGCCCCGGCGCCGGAACGCGGTTCGACCTGTTCTTTCCAGAACGGCTTGTGACGCACGGGCGGCCGAGCCCGGGGGATGCGGCAGCGCCGTGCGAGGACCCAGGAGAGAGGATCTATGCCGAAGCGACTCTATATCGTCGATGACGACGACGCGGTCCGCGAATCGCTGCAGACGCTGCTGACGGTGCGCGGCGATTTCCAGGTCGAGAGCTTTCGCTCGGGCGACGCCTTTCTCGATGCCACGCCGCAATGTGGCGCTGGGATCATCCTGCTCGACCTCTGCATGCCGGGAATCTCGGGGCTCGACGTCCTGACCGCGATCCGTCGCGAAGCGCTGCCGTTTCTTGGCGTGGTCGTCACCGGCCATGGCAATATCACCGTCGCGGTCGAGGCGATGAAGCGCGGCGCGATCGATTTCCTCGAAAAGCCGTATGATTGGCGGACGCTACTCGAGACGGTCGATCGCGCGTTCGATCGGCTGGGCCGCGACGCCGAGGATGCGGCGCGCACCGCCGCCGCGCAGGAACAGATCGCGCGGCTCGCGCCGCGCGAAATCGACGTCCTGCACGGGTTGATCGCGGGCAAGGTCAACAAGGTGATCGCGCACGAGCTGGCGATCAGCCCGCGCACCGTCGAAGTCTATCGCGCGCATTTGATGACCAAGCTCCACGTCCAGTCGCTGCCCGACGCACTGCGCATCGCCTTCACCGCCGGGCTGGTCCAATGAGCGCGCCGCGGCGCGACGCGCGGCTGGCGGCTGCGGCGCACGACCTGGCGCAGCCGCTCGCTGCGCTCACCAACCTGCTGGCCGCGATGCAGATCGCGATCGATCGCGGCGATCCGGTCGAGACGGTCGCCCCCTTGCTCGCCAGCGCCGTCGCGCAGGGTGCGCGCGCACGCGATCTCGCGCAGCGCCTGCAAGATCAGGTCGGTCGCTGAAGTGTTTGGATTACGGGTTAAAATTCGCGCGTGATCGGCGGAAAGAATCGCGGGGCCGATCGTTATTGGGTGGCGTGGCTTCGTGATCCTTCGGCGTCTGCTGCACTTGGCGACCGCGCTGTACACTTATCCCCGGAGACACAAGATGGCCACCACCCCCGAAACGACCCGCGGCAATGCGGGCGAAACGCACCAGCAGGCGGCCGATGGCGAGCCCGTGCTGACGACCAATCACGGCGTGCCAATTTCCGACAATCAGAACAGCCTGCGCTCGGGCGAGCGTGGGCCGACGCTGCTCGAGGATTTCGTGCTGCGCGAGAAGATCTTCCATTTCGATCATGAGCGCATCCCCGAGCGCATCGTCCACGCGCGCGGCTCGGGCGCGCACGGCTATTTCGAGGCGACCGACGATATCTCCGACCTGTCCAAGGCGGCGGTGTTCACCAAGGGCGAGAAGACCGAAGTGTTCGTCCGCTTCTCGACCGTCGCCGGCGGATCGGGCTCGGTCGACACCCCGCGCGACGTGCGCGGTTTTGCGGTCAAGCTGTACACGCGCGAAGGCAATTGGGATCTGGTCGGCAACAACATCCCAGTGTTCTTCATCCAGGATGCGATCAAATTCCCCGACCTGATCCACGCGGTGAAGATGGAGGCCGATCGCGGCTATCCGCAGGCCGGCAGCGCGCACGACACCTTCTGGGACTGGGCCTCGCTCACTCCCGAAGCGACGCACATGCTGTTCTGGGCGATGTCCGACCGCACACTGCCGCGCTCGCTCAGGATGATGGAAGGCTTCGGCATCCACACCTTCAAGCTGGTCAACGCCGAGGGCAAGGCGAGCTTCGTCAAGTTCCACTGGAAGCCCAAGCTCGGCATCCAGTCGACGATCTGGGACGAGGCATTGAAGCTCCAGGCGGCCGACAACGACTATCACCGCCGCGACCTGTTCGAGGCGATCGACACCGGCAACTTCCCCGAATGGGAGCTCGGCATCCAGGTGTTCGACCAGGCCTTTGCCGACGCGCAGCCCTATGACGTGCTCGATTCGACCAAGCTGATCCCCGAGGACGACATTCCCGTGCGGATCATCGGCCGGATGGTGCTCGACCGCAACGTCGACAACTTCTTTGCGGAAACCGAGCAGGTCGCGTTCCTGCCGACCAACATCGTGCCGGGGATCGATTTCTCGAACGATCCGCTGCTGCAGGGCCGGCTGTTCTCGTATCTCGACACGCAGAAGTCGCGACTGGGGACGACCAACTTCCACCAGATCCCGATCAACGCGCCGCGCTGCCCGTTCGGCAACTTCCAGCGCGACGGGATGATGCAGACCCAGGTGCCCAAGGGCCGGGCGAATTACGAGCCCAACAGCCTCGGCGCGCACGGTGAGGAAGGCGGCCCGCGCGAAAGCCCGAAGGGCTTCGCGACGGTCAATGCCGCGACCGGCCCCAACGAAACCGGCGACAAGCTCCGCATCCGTTCGGAGACGTTCAGCGATCACTACAGCCAGGCACGGCTGTTCCTCAACTCGCAGACCGAGAGCGAGCAGGCGCATATCGCCTCGTCGTTCGTATTCGAGCTGTCGAAGGTCGGGACACTCGACCAGGTCCCGCCGCGGATGGTGGCGAACCTGCGCAACGTCGACGAGGTGTTCGCCAAGCGCGTCGCAGACGGGCTCGGCATTCCGCTGCCCGACAAGGCCGAGGCGGCGCGCGAGCCGGTCGACATGAAGCCGTCCGACGCGCTGTCGATCCACAAGAACATGAAGGCGACGCTCGAAGGGCGCACCGTCGGCGTGCTGATTGCGGACGGCACCGATGCGGGCGAGCTCGACACGCTGGTCGCGGCGATCAAGGCGGCGAAGGCGAAGCCCTTCCTCGTCGCGCCCAAGGTCGGCGGCGCCAAGCTGTCCGACGGATCGATGAAGAAGGCCGACGGCCAGCTCGCCGGTTCGCCGTCGCAGCTGTTCGACGCGGCGGCGGTCGTGCTGTCGAAGGACGGCACCGCGGCGTTGCTCAAGGAAGGCGCTGCCGTCCAGTGGGTGATGGACGCGTTCGGGCACCTCAAGGCGGTCGGCGCGAGCGACGCGGCGAAGCCTTTGCTCGACAAGGCGGGCGTCGAGGCCGATGAAGGCGTGACGGGTCTCGACAAGGCCTTCATCGCCGCCGCGGCCAAGCGCTTCTACGCGCGCGAGCCTAACCTCCGCACCCTCGCCTAACCGCGAGGGCCGCGGCCCTTTATCGGGATGCACCACATGATCGACCCCTTTGCCTATTGGACGCGTGTCATGTCGGCATGGGGGTCGGTCGGTGCGACCGGCGAACGGCTGAGCGAAACCGCCACCGCCTCGCACGCGGTGATCGCCTCGCGCACCAACACGATCGGCGAGGCGATGCGCTCGCCGCTCAGCGGCGATTATGCCGAACTCGGGCGGATGGTGCCCGAGAAGCTCGCGGCGTTCTCCGCATCGGGAACGGCCGGGATGCAAGCGCTGATCGCGCTGCAGGCGGGCTATGTGGCGCAGGCGCAAGAACTCGGCGCGATGTGGCTGCGCGGCCGCCCGCCGACGCTGTTTGAGCTGGCGGCGCTATCCGAGCGATCGAGCATGCACGCGCTGACCGCGCTCGAGACGAGCGCCAAGATGGGCCGCGACGTGGTCGCCCCCGTACACAAGGCCGCGACGGGGAATGCGAAGCGGCTGCGCCAGGCGCGGTAAGGAAGTCCGACCGCCTTCTGCGGTCATGCGGCGTGACGCCCGCGCCACCACCACCGTGCGTCACCCCAGCGAACGCTGGGGTCTCCCGAGTGTCGAGCGCTACCCCCGCCCGATGGCGACCCCAGCTTTCGCTGCGGCGACGCGCGTTCCGACTCGGCTCGGCGAAACCCCGATCTCAGCGGTGGCGAGAGCGCGGTCCCAACTTCGCCACGCCCTTGCCCTCAGAAAATCCCCAGGAACTTCTTTCGCTTGCCGGCGCCCTTCTCGGGCGTGCCATTCCCGACATCGTCGCGCGGCTTGCCCTTGGTCGTGCGCTGCGCCGCGGCGGGCTTGGCCGCGAGGATCGGCGCGCACGCCGCGGCCTTGGCGTCGCCCACGTCGATGAACGCAAGCAAAGCCGCCGGCGGCGTGGCGAGCAGCGCAAGCCCGAGCCCGGTGCCCGCGCGACCGATCAGATCGGGGCTGATCACCGAAATCCCCGGCTTGGCGAAATGGCCGTTGAGCCCGACCGGTGACTGCGCCGAGAGCAGGCTGAACTTCTTGCCGTCGGCGCGGAACGCGAGATCGAGCGCCTCGGTCCCGAAGCTGAACCCGCCCGTCGCCGCGATGACGTTTTTGCTGGTGTCGATCAGGATCGGATCCGCCGCCGCCGCGCCGCGGCGGACGGTGAAGGCGACCAGCCCGCAATTGATCCGCACCGGCTCCTTCAATTTGTCCTGGAACATCTTCTGGACGAAGGTGCCGATGTCGAGCTCGCTCAACTGCACGTTGCGCGTCCAGAAGCTGCCGGCCGGCATCACGAAGGCGATCCGCCCGTTCGCATTGGCGAGCGAATCATGCAGGCTGTCGCCGCTGCCGACGAGCTGCAGCCGCCCCTTGATCGTCCCGGTCGTGCCCGCCTCGGCGACGCCGAAGCCGGCGAGCAGCCGCCCCATCGGCGTCGAGGCGAGGCGGATGTCGTAGCTCGCCTTGGTCGGCCGCCGCCGCGTGTCGAGCACGATGTCCGACGCGACATTGCCGCGCGCCATCGAAAAGGTCAGCGGCGAGAGCTTGAGCACGCTGTCCTTCAGCGCGAGCGTCAGGTCGATGTTCGAGACCGGCACGTTCTTCGACCGCACGACGCCGACGGTCCATTTGAGATCGGCATCGAACGCGTGGAGCGCTTCGATATCGAGCGAGGCATCGGGCAGCAGCCGCGCAGGCGCGGCACCCGTCGCCGCGGCAGCCGCCTGAACGCCCTTAGCGGCGACGAGATCGGGATTGTAGCCGATGAACGGCGCCATATCGATGATGTCGACGTTCCTGCTCGCCAGCGTCGCGGCGATATGGATCCGCGGCGCGATATTCTCGACCGTGAAGCGCCCCGCCAGATCGCTCGCGCCGAAGCGGCCGCGCAGCTGCGTGAAAGCGTAGGTGGTGCCGGTCTTCACCAGCTGCGCCTTGAGGACATAGGCGCGCGATTGCGGGATCGTGACGCCGATGATGTGGAGCAGTTCCGCCATGTTGCGCCCGCGCGCGGTGACGTCGAGCGGGACCTTCTCGATCTCGGCGAGGCTCGGCAGCGTGCCCGCCACGTCGATCACGTTGTGCGCGGCGTGCGCGGTCATGGTCAGCTTGTTCGCGCCGCGCGCGACGGTCTGATCGGGCGACAGCAGCGCGCCGGTCACCGTGAACGGCGTATCGCGCACCACGCCCTTGCCGCTGAAATCGACCTTGTCGCCGATCTTGGCGTCGGTCGACTTGATCGTCGCGAAGTCCAGATCGGCGAGCAGCCGCATCCGCGTATCGCGATAGCGCAGCGTCGTGCCGGCGAGCGTCGCACGGTCGATCGTCGGGAAGGCGAGCGGCTTGCCGCCCTTGGTCTGGCTGAAGGTCCAGCTGTTGGTGCTGTGATCGGGGCTCCATTCGAGGTCGACCGCGCCGTCGGCGAGATCGAGGAAATAGAGCCGGCGCTTGCCGAACAGCAGCGACAGCGGCGCGATCCGCGTATCGATCTTCTTCGCCTCGAACAGGTTGGGCTTGCTCGCCCAGGACGGGTTCGAGATCGTCAGGCCTTCGGCGAGGAACTTGATCTGGAACGGATCGAAGAACAGCTGGAAATCGCCGCCGACCTTGACGGTGCGGTGCGTCAGCGACCCGACGACGCGTTCGAAGGTCGGCTTCAGGAAGCGGCCCTTGGTGATATAGAGCACCAGCCAGATCGCGAAGAGGACCCCGACGATGCCGAGCAAGACGTTGCGGACGATCCGCCAACGGCGGCGCGCCGGTGTCTCGTCAACCGTGCGGTCGCGCGCGGGAATTCCGGTCGTGGCGGCGGCGCTCTCTGTCACGGTCGTTCGGTCTGCATGGCGGGACGCTTCTCAACAACGGGCATCTACCCTGGGACTGAACACGGCTTAGCCGTTGCAACTGAACGTCGCTTGACCGGAAAAGTGCCGTCTCGTCGCACGGCGCTGGACAGGCGCGCGGCGCGCTCGCTATCGGCAGCGCCATGAGTGTCACCGCAACGATCATGAATTCCGCCACCGGCGAGCCCATCCAGAAGATGGTGTTCGGCCGCATGCCCAAGCCCTGGGCGTCCTTCACGCTGACCTCGGGCGAGCTCGTCACCGCCGACCGCGTCGATGTCGGCAAGCCCGCGCCCGGCAAGTTCGTCGTGCCGGTCTCGGTGTGGGTCACGCCGAAGAAATAAGCGGAGCGCGCGTGCGCGTGATACGTTGAGGCGACGACGGATCACGAGGGAATTTCGCACATGGACTATATCAAGCTCGGCTCGACGGGGCTCGACGTTTCGCGCCTGTGTCTCGGCTGCATGACCTTCGGCCTGCCCGACCGCGGCACCCACGCCTGGACGCTCGACGAGGCGACGAGTCGGCCGATCCTGCAAAAGGCGGTCGAATCGGGCATCAATTTCTTCGATACCGCCAACGTCTATTCGGACGGCACGTCGGAGGAGATCGTCGGGCGCGCGCTGAAGGACTTCACGCGCCGCGAGGAGGTCGTCATCGCGACCAAGGTGCACGGCCGGATGCGCCCCGGCCCGAACGGCGCGGGGCTCAGCCGCAAGGCGATCCTGACCGAGATCGACGCCAGCCTGACGCGGCTCGGCACCGATTATGTCGATCTCTACCAGATCCACCGCTTCGACCCCGAAGTCGCGATCGAGGAGACGCTCGAGGCGCTGCACGACGTCGTCAAGGCGGGCAAGGCGCGCTATATCGGCGCTTCGTCGATGTTCGCGTGGCAGTTCGCGACGATGCTCCACACGTCCGAAGCCAATGGCTGGACGCGCTTTGCGACGATGCAGGATTATCTCAACCTGCTCTACCGCGAGGAAGAGCGCGAGATGCTGCCGCTCTGCGCGGCGGAAGGGATCGGCGTGATCCCGTGGAGCCCGCTCGCGCGCGGACGGCTGACGCGCGACTGGGACGAGGCGACCGAGCGCTCGCAGACCGATCAATTCGGCGCGACTTTGTACAGCCACACCGCCGACGCCGACCGCCGCGTGGTCGAGCGGGTCGCGGAGATCGCCACGGAACGCGGCGTGCCGCGCGCGCAGATCGCGCTCGCCTGGGTGCTGGCGAAGCCCGAGGTGTCGGCGCCGATCGTCGGCGCGTCGAAGGTCGCGCATCTCGACGATGCGCTGGCGGCGCTCGAGATCGGGCTGACCGAGGCCGAGATCGCGCGGCTCGAAGAACCGTACGTCCCGCACGCGGTCGTCGGCTTTTCCTGACCGCCCCCCGCCCTCCGCAATTCCCGCCCCCTCCGTCATCCTCGCCCCATCCGTCATCCCCGCCCGCTTCGTCATCCCCGCCCCCTCCGTCATCCCCGCGAAAGCGGGGATCCCGCTGCCCGGACCGCCATACCCCCCGTCACCCTCGCGAAAGCGAGGGTCCCGCTTCTTCTGCGCACCGCGGGCCAGAAGCGGGATCCCCGCTTTCGCGGGGATGACGGGGGGAGCGCGGGTGGCCGGGGTGAACCCCGCCCCAAAAGCGCAACCCCATCGCGAAACGCCGCCAACCGCGTTAGGGCGTGCGCGATGTCCGTACTTGCCGCCCACGCCCGCGACCTCGAATCGCTCGGGCAGACCCACCGCCACCGCAGCCTCACCCCCCGCACCGGACTCGATTTCGCCTCGAACGATTATCTCGGCCTCGCCGCGTCGCCGCGGCTGCGCGAAGCGGTCGCGGCGGCGCTGGCGCGCGATGTGCCGATCGGCTCGGGCGGATCGCGGCTGCTGCGCGGCAACGATCCCGAACACGCAGCGCTCGAAGCCGAAGCCGCCGCCTTTTTCGGGAGCGCGGCAGCGCTCTATTTCTCGAGCGGGTTCGCCGCCAACGCCGCGCTGTTCGCCACGCTGCCGCAGACCGGCGACCTGATCGTCCACGACGCGCTGATTCACGCGAGCGCGCATGACGGAATGCGGCTCGCCCGCGCGCCGGCGCAAGGTGTCGCGCATAACGACGCACAGGCGTTCGACGAGGCGATCGCCACCTGGCGTCGCGCCGGCGGCACCGGCACGCCGTGGATCGCGGTCGAGAGCCTCTACAGCATGGACGGCGACCGCGCCCCGCTCGACGCGCTCGCGAGCGTCGCCGCGCGGCACGACGGCGTGTTGCTGATCGACGAGGCGCATGCCACCGGCGTGTTCGGCCCCAACGGCCGCGGGCTGGCGGCGGCGCTCGAGGGCCGCGACGATGTCGTCACGATGCGCACCTGCGGCAAGGCGCTCGGCAGCGAGGGCGCCTTGGTGTGCGGGCCAGCGGTCGTCCGCGATTTCCTGGTCAATCGCGGCCGCGGCTTCATCTTCTCGACCGCCCCCTCCCCGCTGATGGCGAGTGCGGTGCGCGAAGGCCTGCGCATCCTCGCCGACGAGCCCGAGCGGCGGACGCGCCTGCGCGCGCTGATCGCCCATGCCGAAACCGTGCTCGGCCCGCTCGGGGCGAGCGTCACGGGCTCGCAGATCCTGCCGCTGATCGTCGGCGATGCGCAAGCGACGATGGCGCTGGCGAACGGACTCCAGCGCGCGGGCTTCGACGTGCGGGGTATCCGTCCGCCGACGGTGCCACCGGGCAGCTCGCGGCTGCGCATCTCGATCACGCTCAACGTGGATTTCGCCGATATCGACCGCCTTGCCGCCGCTTTGGAGACACTGTCATGATCCCGCGCATCGTCGTCACCGGCACCGACACCGACATCGGCAAGACGGTGTTCGCGGCCGCGCTCGCGGGCGCGCTCGGCGCGGCCTATTGGAAGCCGGTCCAGGCCGGGCTCGACGACGGCAGCGATGCCGCGCACGTCGCGACGCTCAGCGGGCTGCCTGCCAGCCACATCCTCCCCGAGGCGTATCGGCTCGTCACCCCCTGCTCGCCGCACCTCGCCGCACGGATCGACGGCGTGACGATCGACGCCGACGCGCTCGTCCCACCGCCGCACGATGGCGCGTTGGTGATCGAGGGCGCGGGCGGCGCGCTCGTACCCGTCACCGACACGACGGTCTACGCCGACATCTTCGCGCGCTGGGGCTACCCCGTGGTGCTGGTCGCGCGCACCGCGCTCGGCACGATCAACCACAGCCTGCTGTCGATCGAGGCGCTGCGCGCGCGCGGCGTGCCGATCCTCGGCGTCGCCTTCATCGGCGACCCGGTCGAGGACAGCGAGGCGACGATCGCGCGGATCGGCCAGGTGCGTCGCCTCGGCCGCCTGCCGATCCTGCCGACGCTCGACCGCACGAGCCTCGCCGCCGCCTTCGCCGCGCATTTCTCGATCGAGGATTTCCGATGAGCTCGCCCGTCTGGCACCCCTTCACCCAGCACGGGCTCGGCGAGTCGATCCCGCGCGTCACGCGCACCGACGGCGCGTTCCTCTATACCGAGGACGGGCGGCGGATCATCGATGCGATCTCGTCGTGGTGGGTGACGACGCACGGCCATTGCCACCCCGCGATCATGGCGGCGATCGCCGACCAGGCGGGCCGTATGGACCAGATCATCTTCGCCGGCTGGACGCACGAACCCGCCGAAACCCTCGCGCAGGGCTTGGTCGAGATCATGCCGCCCGCGCTCGAACACGTGTTCTTCTCGGATTCGGGCTCGACCGCAGTCGAGGTCGCGCTCAAGATGGCGCTCGGGTTCTTCGCCAATCGCGGCGAACCGCGCAGCCGCATCCTCGTGATGGAGCACAGCTATCACGGCGACACGATCGGCGCGATGTCGATCGGCGCGCGCGGGGTCTACAACCAGGCCTATGCGCCGCTGCTGTTCGACGTCGGCACGATCCCTTACCCCGCCGCGGGAAGGGAGCAAGTGACGCTCGACGCGCTCGAGCAGGCGTGCCGCGCAGGTCCCGCCGCGTTCATAGTCGAGCCGCTCGTGCTCGGCGCGGGCGGGATGCTGTTCTATCCCCCGCACGTGCTCGCCGAGATGCGCGCGATCTGCGCGCGCCACGGCGTGCTGTTCATCGCCGACGAGGTGATGACCGCCTGGGGCCGCACCGGCACGCTGCTGGCGTGCGAACAGGCGGACGTCGTGCCCGACATCCTGTGCCTGTCGAAGGGCCTGACCGGCGGCGCCATGCCGCTCGCGGTGACGATGGCGACCGCCGAGATTTTCCAGGCGCATTTTTCGGCGGATCGTTCGCGCATGTTTTTCCACTCGTCGAGCTACACCGCCAACCCGATCGCCTGCGCGGCGGCCAACGCCAATCTCGAAATCTGGCGGACCGAGCCGGTGCGCGAACGCATCGCCAACCTCGCACAGAGGCAGGCGGCGTGGGCTGCACGCCTGAGCCGGCTGCCGACCATCCACAACGCTCGCGTTTGTGGCACGATCGCGGCGTTCGAACTGGCGAATGCGACCGGCACCTATCTCGACGGCCTCGGCCCGCGCCTGCTCGCTTTCTTCAAGGCGCGCGACCTGTTGCTCCGTCCGCTCGGCAACACCGTCTACGTCATGCCGCCTTATTGCATCGACGATGACGGCCTCGGCGCGATCTACGGCGCCATCGGCGAGGCGAGCGAGACAGTCTGATCCGCTTTTTGATAACGCTATTGATAAGCGTTCGCAAATACGCCACTAGGCCCCTACGTCATCAAAGGGTCCTACGAATGAAGCGTTTCGTCATCTCCGCCATGCTGCTGAACTCCGCCGTCTATGCCGCCCCGGCGATGGCGCAGGACAAAGCGGACGACGAGACATCGATCGTGGTCACCGGCGCGCGTCCGCGCAGCGAGGCGACCGCGGGCACCAAGGGCTCGGCGCCGATCGCCGAGACGCCGCAATCGATCAGCGTGATCAGCGCCGCCGACATTGCCGACCTCGGTCTCGCCAACCTCAACCAGGCGCTGCGCTTCGTCGCCGGCGTCACCACCGAGCAGCGCGGATCGAGCGCCGAAGTCTATGACCAGTTCAAGCTGCGCGGCTTCGACGCGCCGCAATTCCTCGACGGGCTCAAGCTGATCGGCGGGGCGAGCTATCTCGAGCCTCAGATCGACGTCTCGCGGCTCGACCGGATCGAAGTGATCAAGGGCCCCGCCTCTGTGCTCTACGGCCAGTCGGGCCCGGGCGGCCTCGTTGCCCTCTCGAGCAAGCTGCCGCTCGACAAGGCCTTGTACGGCGCCGTCTCGGGTACCTACGGCAGCTACGACCTGTACCGCGCCGATGCCGATGTCGGCGGCAAGATCGGCGATTCGGTACTGTGGCGCATCAACGGCAGCGTCAACGGCGCGCGCACGCAGCAGACTTTCAGCGCGCGCGAGCGCCAGACGGTCTCGGGCGCGCTGACTTTCACCCTCGATCACGCGACCAAGCTGACGCTGCTCGGCGCCTATTCGAACGATCCGCAGAACGGCAGCTACGGCGTGTTCCCGGCATCGGGCACCTTCCTCGCCAACCCCAACGGCAAGCTGTCGACCTCGACCGACTTCGGCGAGCCCGGCAATTACTTCAAGCGCGAGCAGGTCGCCGCGACCTATATCCTGACGCACGAGATCAACCCCGACTGGAACATCCGCGCCTCGGGCCGCTACCAGCACGGCACCTCCCGCCTCGGCATCGTCTATGCATCGGGCTCGCTGGTCGATGCCGCCAACCCCAATTCGACGCTCTATAATCGCGCCTCCTATGCGACGCGCGAGCGCAGCGACTCGTGGGTGTTCGACAATCAGGTCCATGGGCGTTTCGCCACCGGCGCGGTGAAGCACGACGTGCTGTTCGGCGTCGATTACCAGACCGGCAACGCGCGCTCGGTCAACGCCTTCGGTTCGGCGACGCCGCTCAACGGCTATGCGCCGGTCTATGGCACGATGGTCGTGCCGCAGAGCCCCGAAACCGTGCCCGACAATTTCGGCGTCAACGACAACAAGCCGCGCTCGAACCAGGCGGGCGTCTATGCGCAGGACGAGCTGTCGTACGGCGCGTTGCGCGTGCTGCTGAGCGGCCGGCAGGATTGGGCGTCGGTGCGCACCGGTCCCAACACCGCGTCGCAGGACTCGCAAAAGTTCACCTATCGCGCGGGCGCGCTCTACACGCTGCCGTTCGGGCTCGCGCCGTATGTCAGCTATTCGACCTCGTTCGAGCCCAACGGCACGCTGACCCAACCCAACGGCGTGATCACCGTCGCCAAGCCAAGCGAGGGCAAGCAGATCGAAGCCGGCGCGAAATATACCGTGCCCGGCACGCAGATCCTCGTCACCGGCGCGTGGTTCCAGATCGACCAGACCAACCTCATCACCACCAACCCGTTGACCAACGTCTCGACGCAGAGCGGCAAGGTCCGCTCGAGCGGGGTCGAGGTCGAGGCGAGCGCGCCGCTGCCCTACGGCTTCAACGCCAAGCTCGCCTATAGCCGCCAGAAGGTGCGCACGATCGCCGATGCCGACCCCGCCAATATCGGCAAGGGAATCATGGGCGTCGGGCGCGGCGGCGTGTCGGGCAATCTCGAATGGGCGCCGCGCGCCGGCAAGTGGCAGGGCTTCGCGATCGGCGGCGCGGTGCGGCATGTCGACAGCATCTATGCCGGCGGCGCCGCGCGCCGGAGTACGCCGGGCTTCACGCTGGTCGATGCGCTGGTGCGCTTCGATCTCGGGACGATCGCGCCGCGCTTCCAGGGCGTGTCGCTCGGGGTCAACGCCGCCAACCTGTTCGACAAGAAGTACGTCACCACCTGCTATCTCGATTATGCCTGGTGCTGGTACGGCAACCGCCGCACCGTCCAGGGCACGATCGCCTATCGCTTCTAAGGCCCGATGACCCACGCCACGATCCGCCACCGCCGCCTCTGGCGCCACCGCGCCGACACCGCGCTGCGCATCCTGGTCGCCATGCCCGGCGGCTATGCGATGGCGAGCCTGTGGGCGATGGCGCTGGCGCGGATCCTGCCGGGCGGACCGAGCGAGGCGACCTTCGCCGCGACGCTCGTCGCCTTCGCGCTGTGCGCGTTCACCGCGATGTGGGCGTTCGCCGCGCGGACCGGCTGGCGCGCGGCGTCGACGACGCTGTTGGCGGGCGGCGTGGCGGCGGCGATCGCGTTCGGCTCGATCGCGCTGACGGGGCGCGCGTGAAGCGCGGCTTTCGGCAAAGCCAGGCGACGCTTCACACCTGGTCGGGGCTGCTCGTCGGCTGGGTGCTGTTCATCGTCTTCGTGACGGGCACCGCCGCGTATTGGCGCGAAGCGCTCAACCGCTGGGCGCAGCCCGAGCTGCCGCGCATCGAAAGCCCCGCGCGCGTCGTCCGCGGCGCGCAGGCCTTGCTCGCGCGTGAGGCGCCGAATGCCGCGAGCTGGTTCATCACCGTGCCGAGCCAGCGATCGGCGAGCGGCAGCGTCTTCTGGGTGCCCGGCGCCAGCGCCCCCGCCGCGCGCGGCGAGACCAGCGCGCTGATCGACGGCACCGGCGCCAAGGTCGTCGCGCGCGCGACGCGCGGCGGCGACTTCTTCTACCGCTTCCATTTCGACCTCTATTACGTGCCCTATTACGTGTCGCGCTGGATCGTCGGGATCTGCGCGATGTTCATGCTCGTCGCGATCCTCAGCGGGATCGTGACGCACAAGAAGATTTTCCGAGATTTCTTCACCTTCCGCGGCGGCCGGGGACAGCGCTCGTGGCTCGACGGGCATAACGCCGTCGCGGTGCTCGGCCTGCCCTTCCACCTGATGATCACCTATACCGGGCTCGTCACGCTGATGACGCTGCTGATGCCGTGGGCGGCGATCGCCAATTACGAGGCGCCGGGCAGCTTCGGCCGCCTGCTCTATCCCGAAGCGCCGAGCGCCCCGCGCGCCGACCGCACCGCGCCGCTGGTCGATCTCGTCGCGGTGCTGCGCGACGGCGAGCGGCGGCTCGACGCGCCGGTCGACGTGATCAGCGTGACCGCGCCCGGCGACGCCGCGGCGCGCATCCTGTTGTCGCAGAGCACGAAGGGCGCGCTGTCGAGCCTGACGCCACGACTGACCTATGACGGCGCGAGCGGACGTCTGCTCTGGGCCTCCCCGCCGCCCGGCGCCGCGGCGATGACCGCGGGCGCGATGATCGGGCTCCACGCCGGGCGCTTCGCCGATGCCGCGATCCGCTGGGTCTATTTCCTGTGCGGGATCGGCGGATCGGTGATGGTCGCGAGCGGACTCGTGCTGTGGAGCGTCAAGCGCCGCGAAAAACTCCCCGATCCCGACCGCCCGCATCTGGGCTTCAGGCTGGTCGAGCGGCTCAACATCGGCTTCGTCGCGGGGTTCCCGGCGGCGATGGTCGGCTTCCTCTGGGCCAATCGGCTGCTCCCGCTCACGCTGCCGGCGCGCGCCGACGCCGAGGTCGATGCGATGTTCGTGCTATGGGGCGCGCTGCTGCTCCACGCCTTCCTCCGCCGGCCGCGCCGCGCCTGGGTCGAGCAACTCGGCCTCACCGCCGCGCTGCTGCTCGCGCTGCCGCTGTTCGACATGGTCGCGACCGAGCGCGGATTGCCCGCGACGATCGCATCGGGCGACGCCACGCTTGCCGGAGTCGATCTGACGCTGCTCGCACTCGGCGTCGGCTATGCCGCGATCGCGCGCCGCGTCGCCCGCCATAGCCCCGCCAAGCGCCGCGCGCGCAACCGGGCGGCGGCATGACCGCGCTGCCCTTTCTAGCATCGGCGCTGGCCTTCCTGCTGTTCGGGCTGGCGACCGACCAGCATCACGGCAAGCGCTTCAGGCGTCCCTGCCCGAGGCGTCGCGCGATCGGCTTGCGCGCGCTCGGCTGGGCGTGCCTCGCCTTGGGCTTCGCGCTGTCGCTGCACGTCTGGGGCACGGTGTTCGGCGCGATCGGGTGGGTCGGCACGGTCATGAGCGGCGCTGCGATCGTATTCTGCGGCCTGAACTTCGTGCCGCGCCACCCCGCCCCGCCCGGCGATGATCGCATGCAGCGCTGGAGCCTGAGCGCTGCCGGCACTGGACACGCGCCCGCATTCCCCGCACCGTTGCGCCATCGATTTCAGCAAACAGGGCAAGAATGAGCGAAACTGTGCTTGGGTTCGACGTGCTGATCGTCGGTGCCGGACATGGCGGCGCGCAAGCCGCGATCGCCTTGCGCCAGCGCGGGTTCGCGGGAACGATCGCGTTGCTCGGCGACGAGCCCGAACTTCCCTACGAACGTCCCCCGCTGTCGAAGGACTATCTCGCCGGCGACAAGCCGTTCGAGCGCATCCTGATCCGCCCCGCCGCTTTCTGGAGCGAGCGCGCGGTCACGCTGCTGCCGGGCCGGACGGTGGTGTCGGTCGATCCGACGGCGCATCGCGTGACCACCGCCGACGGCGCGACAATCGGCTATGCCACGCTGGTCTGGGCGACGGGCGGCGCGCCGCGACGCCTGGCCTGCGCGGGGCACGATCTGCGCGGCGTCCACGGCGTACGCAGCCGCGCCGATGTCGACCGGATGATCGCCGAGCTGCCCGCGGTCGAGCGCGTCATCGTGATCGGCGGCGGCTATATCGGGCTCGAGGCGGCGGCGGTGCTGACCAAGCTCGGCAAGCATGTCACCGTGCTCGAGGCCGCCCCGCGCGTGCTCGCGCGCGTCGCGGGCGAAGCGCTGTCGCGCTTCTACGAGGCCGAGCATCGCGCGCACGGCGTCGATCTGCGCACCGGCGTCACGGTCGTCGGCATTGAGGGGCACGACGGCGCCGCGACGGGAGTGCGGCTTGGCGATGGCACCGTGCTCGCGGGCAGCCTGGTGATCGTCGGGATCGGGATCGTCCCCGCGGTCGCGCCCTTGCTCGACGCCGGAGCTGCGGGCGGCAACGGCGTGAGCGTCGATGCGCTGTGCCGCACCTCGCTGCCCGACGTGTTCGCGATCGGCGACTGTGCGGCGCATCCCAATCGCTATGCCGACGGCGCGACGATCCGGCTCGAATCGGTGCAGAACGCCAACGATCAGGCCAGCACCGTCGCGCGCGCGCTGACCGGCGATCCGCAGCCTTATGACGCGGTGCCGTGGTTCTGGTCGAACCAATATGATCTGAAGCTGCAGACCGTCGGACTCTCGACCGGCTACGATACGGCGGTGCTCCGCGGCGATGTCGCGACGCGGCGCTTCTCGCTGGTCTACCTCAAGGCGGGCAAGGTGATCGCACTCGACTGCGTCAATGCCACGCGCGATTACGTCCAGGGCCGCGCGCTGGTGATGGCGCGCGCCGAGATCGACCCTGCCCTGCTGGCAAACGCCGATGTCGCGCTCAAGGAAATGCTGGCGGCCGGCTGAGCCCGGTTCAAGCGATCAGCAGGTCCGCCAATCCCGTCAGCGAGTCGGCGGCGTAATCCCAATCCTGCGCCGCATCGCGGTCGGGCCGGGGCGCGCCATCGAATTCCAGCGGGCGATCGACATACGCCGTCGCCAGCCCGCACGTGCGCGCGGCGGCGAGATCGCTGTGATGCGCCGCGACCAGACACAGCTCGCCCGGCGCGATCCCCAATATGTCGGCGGTACCGAGATAGGCCTGCGGCAGCGGCTTGTAGACCTTGGTCGCCTCGGCGCCGAGGATCGCGTCCCACGGCAATCCGCCGAACCGCGCGAGCGCGAGCATCAGCGCGACATTGCCGTTCGACAGCGTGACGATCGGGAACCCTGCCTTCAGCCGCGTCAGCCCGACGACCGCATCGGGCCACGGATCGAGCCGCCGCCACGCCAGCGCGAGCTCGGCGCGCGTCGCCTCGTCGAGCGCGATTTCGCGCCGCGCGAGGAGCGTGTCGAGCGTCTCGCGGTTGAGCAGGTCGAGCCGGGTGTACGGCCGGCGCCCGGAACGGCATTCCTCCATCGCCGGCTGGTACAGCCCGCGCCACGCGTCGGCGAAACGCGCCGCGTCGATATCGTCGCGTCCGATCTTCGCGAACACCGCCGTCGCCTCGCGCGCAATGCTCGTCCGCCAATCGACGACGGTCCCGAACACGTCGAAGGCGAGCGCCTTGATCACCCCGCGACGATCTCGCGCAGCGCCTCGGCGAGGCCACGCGTCTCGGCCTCGGTGCCGATCGTCATGCGCAGCCCGTTGCCGAGCCCCTGCCCCGGCAGCCAGCGCACGATATAGCCGCGGCTGAGCAGCGCCTTGTAGGCGGTCTCGGCGGTGACGGCGCCTTCGAACAGCACGAGCAGGAAGTTCGCTTCGCTCGGGATCACGCGCAGCCCGGCATTGCCGAGCTTGCCCATCTCCTGCGCGAACCACGCCCGCCACACGCGGTTGTGCTCGCGCGAGGCGGTGATGAAATCGGCCGCGCCGAGCGCGGCGATCGCCGCTTCCTGGCCGGCAGTGGTGCAGCAGAACGGCGCGCGGATGCGGTGCATCGCGGAGATCGCCTCCTCGGAGCCATAGCCCCAGCCGATCCGCTCGGCAGCGAGGCCGTGGATCTTCGAGAAGGTGCGCGTGATGATGACGTTGGGCGCAGTGCGCGCGAGGTCGAGTCCGCCGTCATCGTCCTCGGGCGCGAGATATTCGGCATAGGCCTGGTCGAGCACCAGCATCACCTGCGCCGGAAGCCCGGCGTGGAGGCGCGCGATCTCTTCCTTGCGCGTGAAGGTGCCGGTCGGATTGTTGGGGTTGGCGACGAACACGACGCGCGTGCGATCGGTAACCGCGGCAAGAATGGCATCGACGTCGGTCGCGTAATCGCGATCGTCGGCGGTGACGAGCGTCGCGCCGACGCGGCGCGTGGCGATCTCGTAGACCGCGAAGCCGTAGCGGACCTGGATGATCTCGTCGCCCGGCCCGGCATAGGCGCCGGCGATGAGGTGGAGCACTTCGTCCGAGCCGGTGCCGTATATCACGCGCGCGGGGTCGAGATCGTGATGCGCGGCGATCGCCTCGCGCAGCAGCGCCGCGCCGGCATCGGGATAGCGCGCGAGATCGACGGCGTGACGAGCGAAAGCCTCGACCGCCTGCGGGCTGGTGCCGAGCGGGTTCTCGTTCGACGAGAGCTTGATGACGGGCGCCCCGCCCTCGCTCGTCGAGCGACCGGGCACGTAGGGGGCGATGGCCATGACCCATGGCTTGGGGAGGGGTGCGTTCATGCGTGCGCGTTAGCGGGGAATCCCCGCAACTTCAAATCCTCCCCGGCACGGGGAGGGGGACCATTTTGCCCCTTCCGGCAAAATGGTGGAGGGGGGCCGCCACAGGCGGAACGCTTGCGGCACTCCCCCTCCACCATTCGCTGAAGAAGCGAACGGTCCCCCTCCCCGTACCGGGGAGGATTGAAGTTTACCGCTGCGGCCGCTTGTTCGGCCCACCCGGACGCAACGTCGGCCGCGGCTGGTGCCGCACCGGCGCCGGCCCGTTCGCCCGCCGCGGGCTGCGCTCAGCCTCGACCGGGCCACCTTGGACCTGCTCGAACTGCACGCCGCCTTCGGCTTCCTCGCCGGCAGTGCGCTTCACCGCCGCCATGAACTTGCCCGCGATGCCGCTCGGCACCTGGAACATCGTCTCGTTGGCAGCGATGCGGATCGCGCCGACTTCGTTCTTGGTGATGTGCCCGCGACGGCAGATCAGCGGCAGGATCCAGCGCGGATCGGCATTCTGGCGACGGCCGATGTCCATGCGGAACCAGACGATATCGTCGAAGCCCTCGCGGTGATGCTCCTTGCCCGCCTCGCGCGGCGACGACCCGCCCGCCTCGATCATTTCCTCGGGCGCGGGCATCCGCGCGCGATAGCTGCGGACCAGAGCGGCGGCGATATCCTCGGGGCTCTTCTTCTCGAGCAGCTGCTGCGCGAGCGTGCGATCGTCCTCGTCGACTTCGACGTCTTCCATCAGCATCGTCATCAACCGCGACTTGTCGGCCTTGCGGATGTCGTCGACGGTCGGCGCGTTCATCCACTCGACCGCGATCCGTGCGCCGCGCAGCATCATCTCGACGCGGCGCTTGCGCTGATACGGCACGATCAGGATCGCGGTGCCCTTCTTGCCCGCGCGACCGGTGCGGCCCGAGCGATGCTGCATCGTCTCGGCATCGCGCGGCAGCTCGACGTGAATGACGAGCGACAGCGACGGCAGATCGATCCCGCGCGCGGCGACGTCGGTCGCGACGCAGACCCTTGCACGTTTATCGCGCAGCGCCTGCATTGCGGCGTTGCGCTCGTTCTGGCTATGCTCGCCCGACAGCGCGACCGCAGCGAAGCCGCGCTCGATCAGCCCGGCGTGAAGATGGCGGACATTGTCGCGCGTCGCGCAGAACAGCATCGCGGTCTCGGCCTCATGGAGGCGGAGCAGATTGACCACGGCATTCTCGATATCGGCGGGGGCAACGGTCACCGCCTGATATTCGATGTCGCCATGCCCGCGATCCTCGCCGACGGTCGAAATGCGCAGCGCATCCTTCTGGTAGCGCTTGGCGAGCGCGACGATCGACTTGGGCATCGTCGCCGAGAACAGCAGCGTACGGCGCTCGGACGGCGACGCATCGAGGATCAGCTCGAGGTCCTCGCGGAAGCCCATGTCGAGCATCTCGTCGGCTTCGTCGAGGATGACCGCCTTGAGGTTCGACAGATCGAGCGCGCCGCGCTCGATATGGTCGCGCAGCCGGCCCGGCGTGCCGACGACGATATGCGTGCCGTGCGCGAGGCTGCGGCGCTCGCGCGACGCGTCCATCCCGCCAACGCAGGTCGAGATGCGCGCGCCGGCCTTGCCATAGAGCCATTCGAGCTCGCGGCTGACCTGCAGCGCGAGTTCGCGCGTCGGCGCGATCGCGAGCGCGAGCGGTGCGCGCGGCGGCGGGAGTAGGCCGTCTTCGGTCAGCAGCTGCGGCGCGATGGCGAGGCCGAACGCGACGGTCTTGCCCGACCCGGTCTGCGCCGAGACGATGACGTCGCGGCCTTCGGCCTCGGGCTGGATGACGGCGGCCTGGACGGGGGTCGGGGCTTCATAGCCACGGGCGGAAAGCGCTTCGGCGAGAAGCGTGGGGAGGTGTGTGAAGGGCATGGTATTCCGAATATGGGGGCGGCGAGGTCGCGCGCCAAAAAGGGCCCTTAGCACGGGTGCGCGGGAAAAGCACGGGGGGTCGGGATATCCCGCTAAACCACGCTTACTCCCCCCTTCTTCCTCCCCTCCCTGGAAGGGAGGGGCTGGGGGTGGGTCGGCCCGAGGCGGCGGCCGACCTCGGCCAGGATCGCTTCGGCGACCCCATCCGGATTTGCGATGACGTCGGAATTCCAGAAGCGGAGCACCGTCCAGCCGAGGCTTTCCAGGTGGGCAGTTCGCTCCTCATCGTAAGGCGAGTCGGCGTGCTGACCACCGTCGAGCTCGATCGCCAGCTTCGCTTCGCGACAGGCCATGTCGATGATGTAGCGGCCAACAACGAGCTGCCGGGTGAAGCGCGGGCGATACGATCGTATCCGCAGCCAAACCCGGCGTTCGGCGTCGGTTGCGTTGCTCCGCAGCGCGCGAGCGCGTCTGGTCATCTCGGGCGAGACTCGCGACATCACAAGAGTTTGGCGCCCCACAATACGGAGAGCAACCCACCCCCAGCCCCTCCCTTCCAGGGAGGGGAGGAAGAAGGGCGGCGCTAGACCACCTGCCCCGCGGCCCAGCCACTCGCCCAGGCCCATTGGAAATTGTAGCCGCCGAGCCAGCCCGTCACATCGACCGCCTCGCCGATCGCATACAGCCCCGGCACCTTCCGCGCTTCCATCGTCTGCGATGACAATTCCGCCGTCGAGATGCCGCCCGCGGTCACCTCGGCCTTGGCGAAGCCTTCGGTCCCGTTGGGGCTGAATCGCCAATCCGCCAATTGCCGCGCCGCCGCTTCCACCACCTTGTCGGTCGCCGCGCCGAGCTCGCCCTCGATCCCGAGCCGGTCGGCCAGCGTCTCCGCCAGCCGCCCCGGCAAATGGTTCGACAGCACCGACGCCAGCGACACGCGCGGCCGGGCGTGCTTCACCCCGACCAGCCAGCCGGGCTTGAGCTCGGGGAGGAAATCGATCCCGAGCGGCTCGCCGTGCCGCCAGTAGGACGAGACCTGCAGGATCGCCGGCCCGCTCAGCCCCTTGTGCGTGAACAGCGCCGCCTCGCGGAACTTGGTCTTGCCCGCCTTGGCGACCACCTCCGCCGCCACACCCGAGAGCGAGCGGAACAGCGTTTCGTCCCCACCGAGCGTCAGCGGCACGAGCGCCGGGCGCGGCTCGACCACTTTCAGCCCGAACCGCCGCGCGAGATCATAGGCGAAGCCGGTCGCGCCCATCTGCGGGATCGACGGGCCGCCTGTGGCGATGACGAGCGAAGGCGCGCTCGCGGTGCGGTCGCCGAAGCTGACGCGGTACTGCCCGTCAGAATGCTCGATATCGCGGATCGCCCCGCCCAGCGCGATCTCCACCCCGCCCTTGTCGCACTCGTCCTGCAACAAGGCGACGATCTGCTTGGCAGACCCATCGCAGAACAATTGCCCGAGCGTCTTTTCGTGCCACGCGATCCCGTGCGCCTCGACCAGCGCCAGGAAATCCTGCGCGGTGTAGCGCCCGAGCGCCGACTTGGCGAAATGCGGGTTGGCCGAGATGTAGCGATCGGCGGCGGTGTGCAGATTGGTGAAGTTGCACCGCCCGCCGCCCGAGATCAGGATCTTCTTGCCGATCGCTTCGGCATGATCGAGCAGCAGCACGCGCCGCCCGCGCTGCCCGGCGGTGAAGGCGCACATCAGCCCGGCCGCGCCGGCGCCGAGGATGATCGTGTCGTAATTGGGGTTCGTCATGCGGCGCCTGTGGACGCAAATGCCCGCTCAGGCCAGTGCGCGGCTCAGACGGTAAAGCTTTCCCCGCACCCGCAGGCACCCTTGGCGTTGGGGTTCACGAACACGAAACCCGCCGCGAAATCGTCCTCGACCCAGTTCATCGTCGAGCCGATCAGATAGAGGATCGACCCGCCATCGACGAACAGCGTGCCGCCGGGCGTATCGATGCGTTCGTCGAACGGCTTGGCCTCGGTGACGTAATCGACCGAATAGGCCAGCCCCGAACAGCCACGCCGCGGGGTCGACAACTTGACGCCGATCGCATCCGCGGGCGCCTTGGCCATCAACGCGGCGATGCGCGCCTCGGCGGTGGGCGTGAGGATTAGCGCAGCGGGGCGAACGCGGGTGGCAGTGGTCATTGGTGTCTTCCTTCTTCTCCCCTCCCGCTTGCGGGAGGGGTTGGGGGAGGGACTGTCGGTGCTTGGACGGCGCGCCGTTGGACAGGCCCTCCCCTAGCCCCTCCCGCAAGCGGGAGGGGGATGATTACAGCATACCCAGTTCGAGCTTGGCATCGTCCGACATCTTGGCCGGGTCCCAGGCCGGGTCCCACACCAGGTTGACCTCGGCCGACCCGACCCCCGGCACCGCGCCGACGCGCAGTTCGACTTCCATCGGCATCGATTCGGCGACCGGGCAATGCGGCGTGGTCAGCGTCATCGTCACCACGGCGTGGCCGGCCTCGGTCACCTCGACACCGTAGATCAGCCCGAGATCGTAGATATTGACCGGGATCTCTGGATCGTAAATTTCCTTGAGCGCCGAAACGACGCCTTCGTACAGCGCCCCGCCCGGCTCGCCGGCCACCTCCCCGACGGGCTTCTGCGAAAGGAAGCCCTCGAGATAGTCGCGCTTGCGCTCGCCACCCTCGACCGCGACGTCCTCGACACGCGCGCGCGGCGGCTGCTCGACGGCGCCGACCTCCTGAATTTCGATCCGGTCGCTCATCCGAAAATCCTCGTTACTCGTTCGATCCCGCGCACCAGCGCTTCGACATCCGCGGCGCTGTTGTACACGCCGAAGCTCGCCCGCGCGGTGGCATCGACGCCCAATGCCTCCATCAGCGGCTGCGCGCAGTGATGGCCCGCACGCACCGCGACCTTGGCTTCGTCCAAGATGGTGCCGACGTCGTGCGGATGCACCCCCGCGATGCTGAAACTGACGATTCCGGCGGAATCCTCGGGGCCGAACAGCGTCAGCGAATTGATCCGCGACAACGCGTCGCGCGTCATCTGCACCAGCGCGGTCTCGTGCGCGTGGATCCGGTCGAGCCCGATCCGCGTGACATAGTCGATCCCCGCGGCGAGCCCGAGCACGCCGACGATATGCGGCGTCCCCGCCTCGAACCGGCCCGGCGGCGGCGCATAGGTCGTGCCCGTGAAGCTGACCTTGTCGATCATCGACCCGCCGCCCTGATACGGCGGCATCGCCTCGAGCAGGTCGGGCCGCGCCCACAGCACGCCGATGCCGGTCGGGCCGTAGAGCTTGTGCCCCGAGAAGACGTAGAAATCGCAATCGAGCGCGGCCATGTCGACCGTCATCCGCGGGACCGACTGGCAGCCATCGAGCAGGATCTTCGCCCCGACCGAATGCGCGATGTCCGCCGCGCGGCGTCCGTCGAGCACCGAGCCGAGCACGTTCGAGACATGCGCCAGCGCGACGAGCTTGTGCTGCGGGGTGATCATCGCCGCCATCGCGTCGAGGTCGATGCGGTGGTCTTCGGTCAGCGGGATCACGTCGATCTGTGCGCCGATCCGCTCGGCGACCATCTGCCACGGCACAATGTTGCTGTGATGCTCGAGCGTCGAGAGCAGGATGCGGTCGCCGGCCTTGAGCTGCGTCCCCGCCCAGCTGTGCGCGACGAGGTTGATTCCCTCGGTCGCGCCGCGGACGAAGACGATCTCGTTTTCGGAGCCCGCGCTGATGAACTTGGCCACCTTCCGCCGCGCCGCCTCATAGGCGAGCGTCATGTCGGCCGAGCGCTGGTACACGCCGCGATGCACCGTGGCGTAGTCGGTATCATAGGCGCGGGTGATCGCGTCGATCACTTCCTGCGGCTTCTGCGCGGTGGCGGCGGTGTCGAGATACGCCCAGCCCTGCGGGATGGCAGGGAAATCGGCGACATGGTCGAGCGGCCGGGTCTGGGTTGGGGTCCCCACGCTCATTGCCTCCCCTCCCTGAAAGGGAGGGGTTGGGGGTGGGTCGGCCCGAGGTGAGAGGTCGGCCCGACAAACGGGCCGACCCACCCCCTACCCCTCCCTTTCAGGGAGGGGAGCAGGTTGCGCGCGCTCACAGCATCCGCTCCAGCGCAGCCTGCGCCGCGGCTTCGACACGCTCGCGCTCGCCCGCGTCTTCGATCCCCTCGAACACCGACCCGATGAACGCCCGCAGCAACATCGCCTTGGCCTGCGCCGGCGCGATCCCGCGCGACGCCAGATAGAACAGCGCATTCGCGTCCAACTCGCCGACCGTCGCGCCATGCGCGCACTTCACATCGTCGGCGAAAATCTCGAGCTCGGGCTTCGCATTGGCGGTGGCGGTGCGGCTGAGCAGCATCGCCTTGACCGACTGCGACGCATCGGTCTTCTGCGCATGCCGCGCGACCGCGACCTTGCCGAGATACGACCCCGTCGCGCGCCCGCCGAGCACCGAGCGCACCATTTGGTTCGAGGTGGCGTTGGGCTCGATATGGTTGAGCACGGTAACGATCTCGAGCGTCTGGTCGCCGCCGCCGAGCATCGCGCCGCCGAGCTCGAAGTGCGAACCCTCATGGCAGGTGACGTCGATCGTCACGCGGCCGAGCTGCCCGCCGACGTTGAGTACATGGAAGGTCGCAGTCGCACCCGCGCGCAGGATCACGCGGTAATCGCGGATCGCCACGGCGTCGGCCGCGACGTCCTGCACGATGACGCGCGATACGTGCGTGCCGGCGGGGACGTCGATGACCTCGGCGGCCGGGATCGGCCAGACCGAGGCAACGGCCTCGAGGTCGGAATAGCGCCACGATTCATCGCGGCGGGTTGGGAGCGCCACGCTCACTGCCTCCCCTCCCTTTCAGGGAGGGGAGTAGGTTGCGCGCGCTCACGCGACCACCCCCGCATAGCCGTCGCGCTCGAGCTCCGCCGCAAGCTCGGGCCCGCCCGAGCGAATGATCCGCCCGGCCGACAGCACATGCACGAAATCGGGCGCGACATAGCCGAGCAGCCGCTCGTAATGCGTGATCAGGATCACCGCCTTGTCGGGTGCGCGCATGATCCGGTTGATCCCGTCCCCCACGATCCGCAGCGCGTCGATGTCGAGCCCGCTGTCGGTCTCGTCGAGGATCGCGAGCTTTGGGTTGACGATGCCCATCTGCACCATCTCGTTGCGCTTCTTCTCGCCGCCAGAGAAGCCGACATTGACCGGACGCTTGAGCATCTCGGCATCCATCGACAGCGCGGCGGCCTGCTCGCGCGCGAGCTTAAGGAATTCGGCGCCCGACAGCGGCTTCTCGTCGCGCCCGCGGCGTTGTGCGTTCAAAGCCTCGCGCAGGAACTGCACGTTCGACACGCCGGGGATCTCGACCGGATATTGGAAGCCGAGGAACAGGCCGGCAGCGGCGCGCTCGTGCGGCGCCATCTCGAGCAGGTCCTTCCCGTCGAACTCGACCGAGCCCGCGGTGACCTCGTAACCGGGCCGCCCGCCGAGCACATAGCCGAGCGTCGACTTGCCCGCGCCGTTCGGCCCCATGATCGCATGGACCTCGCCCGCATTGACGCTGAGCGAGAGGCCCTTAAGGATTTCCTTGCCGTCGATTTCGGCGTGGAGGTCGGTAATGTTCAGCACGTTATTTCCCAAAAAAATGTAGCAGCGCGAAGAGGATGCCAATCGTCGCTGCGCCTTGTCCGACCACCCAGGTCACCAAGCGCGCTTCGGTGGCTTTGAGATCGCGCTGAACTTCAAGTCCCAGCTTTTCGACCTCGGCTTTGATCTCGATCTTGAACTTCTCCACGTCCGATTTCAGGTCGATCAGGTCGCGTTTGCTGGCCGTTTCCTCATCAAACAAGCCAGCGAGCGCCTGCGCTTGTTCGTCGTTGAAAGCCGGCTTGAGCCTGAGCACCTGCGACATCGACATGAGCTTGCACTCCCGTCCGGTTAAGAGCGTATCGCGTGTTTCATCCCACGCTACCCTCGAGCGAAATCCCCAGCAACTTCTGCGCCTCGACCGCAAACTCCATCGGCAGCTGCTGCAGCACTTCCTTGGCAAACCCGTTGACGATCAACGCCACCGCCGCCTCGGAATCGAGCCCGCGCTGCATCGCGTAGAACATCTGGTCGTCGGAAATCTTCGAGGTGGTCGCCTCATGCTCGATCTGCGCCGACGGGTTGCGCACCTCGATATACGGCACGGTATGCGCGCCGCACTGGTCGCCGAGCAGCAGCGAATCGCACTGCGTGAAGTTGCGCACGCCCTCTGCGGTCGGCGCGACACGCACCAGCCCACGATAGGTATTGTCCGAACGCCCCGCCGAAATCCCCTTCGACACGATCGTCGAGCGCGAGCCCTTGCCGAGATGGATCATCTTGGTGCCGGTATCAGCCTGCTGGCGATTGTTGGTCACCGCGACCGAATAGAATTCGCCGACGCTGTTCTCGCCCGCGAGCACGCACGACGGATATTTCCAGGTGATCGCGCTGCCGGTCTCGACCTGCGTCCACGACACCTTCGAATTCTTACCCTGGCACAGCGCGCGCTTCGTGACGAAATTGTATATCCCGCCCTTGCCGTTCTCGTCGCCGGGATACCAGTTCTGCACGGTGGAGTATTTGATCTCGGCATCGTCGAGCGCGACGAGCTCGACCACCGCCGCATGCAGCTGGTTCTCGTCGCGCATCGGCGCGGTGCAGCCCTCGAGATACGAGACGTACGATCCCTTGTCGGCGACGATCAAAGTGCGTTCGAACTGGCCGGTATTCTCGGCATTGATGCGGAAATAGGTCGACAGCTCCATAGGGCAGCGCACGCCCTCGGGGATGTAGACGAAGGTCCCGTCGCTGAAGACCGCGCAGTTGAGCGTCGCGAAATAATTGTCGTGCTGCGGCACGACCTTGCCGAGCCACTTGCGCACCAGCTCGGGATATTCCTTGATCGCCTCGGAGATCGAGCGGAAGATCACGCCCGCGGCCTCGAGCTCCTTGCGGAAGGTGGTCGCGACCGAGACGCTGTCGAACACCGCATCGACCGCGACGCGGCGCTTGGGCTGGCCCTCGGCATCGAGCTCCTCGACGCCGGCAAGGATCTTCTGCTCCTCGATCGGGATGCCGAGCTTTTCATAGACGCGCAGGATCTCGGGATCGACCTCATCGAGCGAGCCGAGCTTGGGCTTCACCTTAGGCTCCGCGTAATAATAGGCGTCCTGATAGTCGATCGGGTCCATCTGGAGCTTGGCCCAGTCGGGCGCCTCCATCGTCAGCCACAGGCGAAACGCCTTGAGCCGCCAGTCGAGCATCCAGGCAGGCTCGCCCTTCTTGGCCGAGATGAAGCGGACGGTGTCCTCGGACAGCCCCTTCGGCGCGAAGTCCTGCTCGATGTCCGAATGGAAACCCCATTCGTACGTCTTGCTGACGGCTTCATAGGCTTCGGCGTTCTTGGTGGCCATCATGCAGTCCTTGCCGCGGAGCGGCTCTCAAACTCAGCCGCTGTGCGGCTCTCAAACTTTACCGCGAAGCGGCCTCTAAAACTCTTTGCGTCTTCGCGTCTTCGCGTGAAAAAAGTTGGTTCACGCAAAGACGCGAAGGCGCGAAGAAGATGCGGAGAATGCGCTGCGCGCGGCTGGACACTCATGCCGGGATCCTCGACAGGCTCGCCAGCGAAACGCCGTCGAGCGCCCCGCGGACCGCGCCGTTGACGACGCCCCAATGCGGCTTGACCCGGCAATCGCCCTCGAGCGCGCAATCATGGCGGCCCTCGTCGACGCAAGTGGTGAGCGCGATCGGTCCCTCGATCGCCTCGATGATGTCGGCGAGGCTGATCGCCGCCGCCGGCCGCGACAGGCGGAAACCGCCGCCGGTGCCGCGCGTGCTCTCGATCAGCCCGCCCGCCGACAGCCGGCTGACGAGCTTCTGCACCGTCGGCAGCGGCAGCCCCGTCTCCTCGGCGAGCATCGTCGCATTGAGCCGGCCCACGCTGCCGCAATGCCGCGCGGCGGCGGACATCATCACGACGGCATAGTCGGCAAGGCTGGAAAGACGCATCGGCTCCAATCGGATCAATTCGATCGGATTGCAAATGGGCGTCTCGGCAGTCTGGGTCAACCCCGGATCGCCGGGGCGGCGCGCGTTTACGTCCGGCTGATCAGCGGGCTGACGATCCCGTCGAGCGCGGTGCGATGCGTGATCGTCAATTGCGGCAGGACGCCGGGATTGGCGCGGATCTGGCCCGGGGTCAGGCCGGTGAACTGCTTGATCTCGCGGATCATGTGCGACTGGTCGTAAAAGCCGCGGTCGACCGCGTCGCCGACGCTTTCCTCGGCTGCGACCAAAGCGACCGCGGCGCGCAACGCGCGGTATTTGCGCGCCAGCAATTTGGGCGGGGTGCCGTAGAGCGCGTTGCATTTGCGCTCGACCTGCCGGCGCGACAGTCCGGTCGCGACCAGCAGATCCTCCATGTCGGGCGACGGGCTCGCGGCGAGCCACGCGTCGACCGCGCGCACGAACCCCATCGCGCCATTGATGCAATGATTTTCGGCGCTGCGCACGAGATCGCGCACCAGCCCCTCGCCGACTGCAGCGCGTGCGGTGATCCCCTGCGCCTTGCGCAAAGCCGCGGCGGCGACCTGCAACCGTCCTGCGCCGAACAGGCTGGTCGCATCGATCACGCGGTTGAGCAGGGTCGAGGCATCGGCACCGATCATCGCCGCCCAGCCGACCGGCGTGAGGCCCATGCCGAACACCGCGATCGGCCCCTCGGCATGGATATGCACCGCGCCACTGGTCGGCCCGATCACATGGAAATCGGGCGAATCCTGCGCGCTGCCGTCGGGAAAGCGATAGTGCGCGCGCCCGGGCAGCAGCCGAAAGCGGATCTGGGCGTTATCGGCCCGTTCGACATCGTCGAACATCGCGACATCCGCGTAAAAGTCGTAAAACAGAGTGACATAGTCGGCGAGATCCGCCACCGGCACGGCATAGTCTAGCCGAATGTCCCCCACGATCGCGCCCACCCCTTTACTTGGCGGATAGCGTAACGCGTTCGCCCCGTAAAGAAAAGTGGGCTGGACGGAGAACCGACCAGCCCGAGGGAGAAAGCGCCAACTCGACGCTTTCTGGGTCGCAATTCCCGATACGACGAAATATCTTGATTTGTATTGGATAGACTCGCCAAGACGTGGCGCGCGGCAGCTGCCGATGGTATTTTAATCGCGTTCGCTCGGGCTTTGACGCACGCGCGCTGCGCTGTCATCACGCCACCATGCTGTTCCCCCTGCTCCGCCCCGCGCTCTTCGCGCTCGATGCCGAACGCGCGCACGAGCTGACGCTTAAACTCCTGGCCGGGGCGAGTCGCGTCGGCGTCGGGCTGGACCAGGGACCGGCGCGCCTGCGCACCACGGTCGCCGGGCTCGATTTCGCCAATCCGCTCGGGCTTGCCGCCGGGGTCGACAAGAATGGCAGCGCGATCGACGGCTTCTTCGCGCTCGGCTTCGGCAGCGTCGAGATCGGCACGCTGACCCCGCTGCCGCAAGCGGGCAATCCCAAGCAGCGGCTGTTCCGGCTGGTCGAGGACAAAGCGGTGATCAACCGCATGGGGTTCAACAATGGCGGCATCGCCGCCGCCCTGCCGCGCGCGGTGGCGGCGAAGCGGCGCGGCGTGCTCGGCGTCAATGTCGGCGCCAACAAGGACGCGCCCGACCGCGTCGCCGATTATGCGCACGGCGTCGCTGCGGCGGCGCGCGTCGCCGATTACGTCACCGTCAACATCAGCTCGCCCAACACGCCGGGCCTGCGCGACCTGCAGCACGGCAACGAATTGCTCGACCTGCTCGCCGCCGCCGACGAGGCGCGCCGCGCACCGGTCGAGCGGCCGCGGCTGTTCCTCAAAGTCGCACCCGATCTGGATCCTTCGGCGATTGATTTCATCGCGCGCGCCGCGTCGGCGCATCACGTCGACGCGCTGATCGTCAGCAACACCACGATCTCGCGCCCCGCGCTGCGCTCGGCGCACGCGGGCGAAACGGGCGGCCTGTCGGGCGCGCCGCTGGCGAGCCTAGCGCGCGCGCGCCTCGCCGATTTCCGCAGCGCGACCGGCGGCGCGATGCCGCTCGTCTCGGCGGGCGGGATCGACAGCGCCGACGAAGCCTATGCCCGCATCCGCGCCGGGGCGAGCCTCGTCCAGCTCTACACGGCTTTGGTCTATCACGGTCCGGGGCTCGCGCAGCGCATCCTGCGCGGGCTGGCGAAGCGGCTCGAACGCGACGGCTTCGCCAGCGTCGGCGAGGCGGTCGGCGCGCAGATCGGCTGACCGCGCCGGCGATCGCGTTCTTGCCTGTGCGGCGCAGCGCGCTAGGGTCGAATCATGACCAGACCGCTTGTTGCTTCGCTGCTCCTGCTGATCGCGCCCGCCACCGCGGAGGCCCGGCGCCCAGCCCCCACCCCGCCCCCAGCGCTCGGCATGGTCAGCGCGGCCGACCCGCGCGCCGCGGCGGCAGGCGCCGAAATCCTGCGCCAGGGCGGCAGCGCGACCGACGCCGCGATCGCCACGATGCTCGTGCTCAACGTCGTCGAGCCGCAGAATAGCGGGATCGGCGGCGGCAGCTTCATGCTCCACCACGACGCTGCGACCAACGCGCTCGCCGGGTTCGACGGGCGCGAAGCCGCCCCCGCAGCGGCCGACGCGAAATGGTTCTACGGCGCCGACGGCAAGCCGCTCCCGGTCTTTTCGGCGATCCCCGGCGGGCGCAGCGTCGGCGTGCCGGGCAACCTCCGCATGATGGCGCTGGCGCACCAGCGCTTCGGCAAGCTGCCCTGGGCGACGCTGTTCGGCCCTGCGATCACGCTCGCGCAGGACGGTTTCGCCGTCAGCCCGCGGCTGCACAACGGGCTGGTCAATTTCGGACGGCATATCGACCCCGCCGCCCGCGCGCTGTTCCTCGGCGCCGACGGAAAGCCGCTGCCGGTCGGCACGCTGCTCAAGAACCCGGCGCAGGCCGCATTGTTCGGCGCGATCGCGAAGACCGGCCCGGACGCATTCTACACCGGCGCGGTCGCGCAGAAGATCGTCACCACGGTCAACACCGCGGCGCAAAACCCGTCGAAGATGACGCTCGCCGACCTCGCCGGCTACCGGGCCAAGGAGCGCCCCCCGGTCTGCACCCGCTACCGCGTCTACAAGGTCTGCAGCATGGGTCCGCCCTCGTCGGGCGGGATCGCGGTGCAGATGATCCTCAAGCAACTCGAGCGCTTCGACATGGCCGGGCTCGGCAAGGATTCGCCCGTCGCCTGGCACCTCTTCGCCGAATCCGAACGCTTGGCTTATGCCGATCGCGACCTCTATCTCGGCGATCCCGACCATGTCAGCATCCCGATCAAGGGCCTGCTCGACCCCGCCTATCTCGCCAAGCGCTCGGCGCTGATCTCGCCCGAGCACGGCATGACGAGCATCGCCGCAGGCACCCCGCCCGGCGCCCCGCAGCGCACGCTCGCCCCCAATGCCGACGTCCCCGGCACGAGCGACCTCGTCGCGGTCGACAAAAAGGGCAACGTCGCCGAGGTCACCACCACGATCGAAAGCTATTTCGGCTCAGGGCTCTCGGTCGACGGCGTGATGCTCAACAACGAACTCACCGATTTCGACTTCGTCCCCGCGAAAGACGGCTATCTCGTCGCCAACCGCGTCGAAGGCGGCAAGCGCCCGCGCAGCTCGATGGCGCCGACGATCGTCTACGGCCCCGACGGCAAGGTCCGCATCGCGCTCGGCGCGGCGGGCGGATCGACGATCATCGCGCAGGTCGCCAAGGCGCTGGTCGGCGTGCTCGACTGGAAGCTCAGCGCGCAGGACGCGATCGCGCTGGGGCTGCTCTACGCGCCCAAGCTCGATGCGGTCGCCGAAAAGGGGACACAGCTCGATGCGATGGTCCCCGCGCTCGAGGCACTCGGCGAGCATATCCAGATCGCGCCATTGGGTCTAAAAGCCAATGCGATCGAGCGCGTCGGCAACGCCTGGGTCGGCGCCGCCGATCCGCGCAGCGAAGGCGTCGCGGTGCGCGAGGACGGGCAGACCACGCAAATCGTCCGCGCGGGCGCCCTGCCCCGCCCCGCCGAGTAAATCGCTACCCCGCAGCCGAACACGGCGCGCCCTCCCCGGGAGAGAGTGAATGTCAGACGTCCGCCGCCTCGAACATTTCCCCAACCTCGTCACGATGTTCCTCGCGCGTGCCGCCGAGAAGCGCGACGCGCCGTTCCTCTGGCACAAGGCCGGCACGCGCTGGGTGTCGCGCAGCTGGAGCGAGACCGCGCGCCAGGTCGCGAGCATCGCCGCCGCGCTGAAAGCGATCGGGCTCGAACCCGGCGACCGCGTGATGCTGGTGAGCGAGAACCGCCCCGAATTCTGCATCGCCGATCTCGCGATCATGGCGGCGGGGTGCATCACCGTGCCGACCTACACCACCAACACCGAACGCGACCATATCCACATCCTCGAGAATTCGGGCGCCAAGGCGGTGATCGTCTCGACCGCCAAGCTCGCCAAGACGCTGCTCCCCGCCGCAATCCGCGCGAGCACCGCGCAGATCGTCATCGGCATCGAGGACCTGCGCGCCAACCAGTCGGGCGCGCTCGAATTCCATCAGTGGGACGCGCTGCTCGCCGCCCATGCGGCCGAACCGTCGAGCATCGTCTCAACCGCGACGCGCGCCGACACCGCCTGCCTGATCTACACCAGCGGCACCGGCGGATCCCCGCGCGGCGTGATGCAGCACCACGGCGCGATCCTCCACAACGTCCAGGGCTGCTGCACGATCATCTCGGAGGATTTCGGCTGGGACGACGAGATCTTCCTCTCCTTCCTCCCGCTCAGCCATGCGTACGAACATACCGGCGGGCAATATTTCCCGATCGGGCTCGGCGCGCAGATCTATTACAGCGAAGGCCTCGACAAGCTCGCCGCCAATATCGAGGAGGTGCGCCCGACGATGATGATCGTCGTGCCGCGGCTGTTCGAACTGCTGCGCACGCGCATCTCGAAGGCGGTCGAGAAGCAGGGCAAGCTCTCCGCCTATCTGCTCGCCCGCGCGCAAAGCCTCGGCGGCAAGAAGGCCGCGGGCAAGGCCGGCCTGCTCGACAAGCCGATGGACTGGCTGCTCGGCGCGACCTTGCGGCCGAAGATCCAGCAGCGCTTTGGCGGCCGGATCAAGGCGTTGGTGTCGGGCGGCGCGCCGCTCACGCCCGAGGTCGGCACCTTCTTCGAAGCGGTCGGGCTGACCGTGCTGCAAGGCTATGGCCAGACCGAGACCGCGCCGGTGATCTCGTGCAACCGCCCCAAGGTCGGGCTCAAGATGGACACGGTCGGCCCGCCGCTGCCCGATACCGAGGTGCGCATCGCCGAGGATGGCGAGATCCTGGTGCGCGGCGAGCTCGTCATGCACGGCTATTGGCGCAACCCCGCCGAGACCGCGCGCGTGCTGCAAAACGGCTGGCTCCACACCGGCGACATCGGCGTGATCGATCCGCAGGGCCGGATCCGGATCACCGACCGCAAGAAGGACATCATCGTCAACGACAAGGGCGAGAACGTCGCGCCGCAGAAGGTCGAGGGGATGCTGACGCTCCAGCCCGAGATCGCGCAGGCGATGCTGTTCGGCGACCGGCGGCCGTACATGGTCGCGGTGATCGTCCCCGACGCCGAATGGACCCAGCAATGGTGCGCGCGCGAGGGCGACGCGTGCAATTTCGCGCGGCTGGCGGAGAATAGCGAATATCGCACCGCTCTCGGGAATGCGGTCGAGCGCGTGAACAAGGAGCTCGCGGTGACCGAGCGGATCCGCCGCTTCGTGCTGGCGGATGCGCCGTTCGCGATCGAGAACGAGCAGCTGACGCCGAGCTTGAAGATCCGCCGGCATGTGCTGAAGGCGGTGTACGGGGCACGGCTGGAGGCGTTGTACAAGGGGTGAGGTCAATGGTGCCCGCCGCTCCGCGCGTACTGGCAGGCGAGCGCATGCTGCGATACGCTGCGATACTGTCGATTAGCCGCTCCGCGTATCTCCTGCCGCTCGTCGGTGGTTTGGCACTGGCGAGTTTCCCGGCGGCCTCCGCTCCCGCCCGACACGCATCGACCGAAAAGCGAGTCGTCCTCCTGAAGCCCTTTGCGGTCGTGCCAGCGTCGCGGGCGATGGCGAATAAGATCGCCGAGCTTTCGCTGATCGACGCCGATGGCCCGCTCGACCCCGATCTCGTTAGCCAGACGCTAAGCCTGTTCGGACGCGAGGATTTGATCGCCGCGGCAAGCGACGAGTATCGCACGACCCACTGCGCGCCGCTTGCGGGAGCACCCGACGTCTTGGCGGAAATCGTCAGCCGCGCGCGCCGCACGTCGATCGTTATTGTCAACGAGAGCCATACCCGATCGGAATATCGCGGTTTCAGCGCTAGGCTCGCGCAGCGACTGCGGCCCCTCGGATACGATACGCTTGCGCTCGAAACGCTCGCGCCAACGATGCCCGATACGCCGACGATCTATCTTCCGGCTTATCGCACCCATCCCGACCTGCCGTATTTCGAGGATAGCGACGGACACTATCTGTCCGAGGCAGGGTTCGGGAGGTTGGGGCGAACCGCCAAAGCGCTTGGCTACCATCTGCTCGCCTACGAGCCCATCCCCACGCCACCATCCGCCGACATGCCACAAAAGCAGCGCACCGCGCTCCGCGAGGAAGCGCAGGCCAGCACATTGGCGCGTTACCTTCATGATCATCCTAAGGCGAAGATGCTCATTCACGTCGGCTATTCGCATGCCGCCGAAGTGCCCACCGCCGATGGCGAGCGGTGGATGGCGGCACGCCTCAAGACGATTACCGGGATCGACCCGCTGACAATCTCGCAGACGACGTGTCGCGGCGGTGGGAATACGATCCGGCTCGCGACATTGCCTCCGAAACAGCCCCCCGGCACGTTCGATCTGGTGGTCGACCATCCCGATGCGCGCTTCGTGACGCGGCGCCCCGCCTGGCGGATCCGCTCGGGCGATCGGGCCGTTCGCATTCCTCGCGAGCTGTATCCGAAAGCTGGATGGCGGGTGATCGAGGCCCGACCGGTAGGCGAAGCCGACGCCTCGGTTCCGCTCGATCGGGTGGCGATCCGGCGCGGCGAAACCGTCGCTCTGATGCTGCCGCCCGGACGCTATGCGCTTCGCGCGATCGACGTGCCGCAGGCCCCACGGGAGCCTGCGAGCACGCAATAGTGTGCGCTATTTCTTCGCTGCGCTCGCGGGCACTACCTGCAGCGTCCAATCCCAATCCGGTCGCAGATACTTCGCCGCCGTCTCCTGCAACTGCACCGCGGTGATGTTTGAGAGACCCGAATAGAGATGCATCAGCGCGTTGATCCGCACCGGATCAGTTGAAGGCGGTGTACGGGGCGCGGCTGGAAGCGTTGTACAAGGGGTGAGCCGAACCGAGGTTGGCGACGTTCCCGAGACCCCGCCCTATTCTCCTCCCCCGACAGGGGGCGGTGGCGCCGAAGGCGCCGGAGGGGGAGGTCAGCGATGCGCCTGGAGGGGTCACCCGACAGCAAGCACAATGCGAGGCGACTGCGCCGCGAAATGACCCCGCCCGAGATCGCTCTCTGGCGGTCTCTCCGTAAGAGCGACGCCGCGTTGCGCTTTCGTAAGCAGCATGCCGCCGGCCCGTACGTCCTGGATTTCCTTTGCGCGCCCGCCCGCCTCGCTATCGAGATCGATGGCGAGGCGCATGTCGTTCGTCCTCCCCTCCCTGGAAGGGAGGGGCTGGGGGTGGGTTGCTCTCCGTGGGAACGTTCCGCCCGACCACGGGCCGACCCACCCCCGCCCCCTCCCTTTCAGGGAGGGGAGGCGCTTGTGGCGATCGTCCCGCTCGCGATGCAGGGCGCGACGCCTGGCTGATGGCGCGGGGCGTAGAGGTGCTGCGCTATCCCGCGAGTGATGTGCTTCGGAATCAGGACGACATTGCGCGCCGGATCATCGCTACTGCGCTCGAACGGCGTAGCCGCTTGAGAACTCCCGCCGACCGCCCCCTCCGTCGCCTTCGGCGCCACCTCCCCCTGGCGGGGGAGGATTGTCATTTCCTCCGCCAACGGACGACACGAAAGACCCCGATCAATCCTCAGCGAAGCGCACATGGCGGGCCGCCCACTCGCGCTCGGACAGGCAGATCCGCCGCGGCACCGTCTCCCTGGGTACCAGCGCCGTGCCGTACTTGCTTGGCGTAAGGCACACGAGACGGGTCGCGAAACCGTCGCTGGCATCGATCGAAACCCGGATCTGGCCAACCGGCGCGCCGGGGGACGGCGCATACGGTTGTGCGGCGACAGCGCCACCCGCCACAAGCGGGGCGACCATGGCGAAAGTAAGGGCAAGGCGGAAGGTCTGGTTCGGCATGACGATGCTCCTGTCGCGCCCATCGGGATCGATGCGCTCGGAGCTCGAGGTGCAGTATTCATGCCATACACCGAGCGGCGCGTTTCCGCCGCGGAGCGACTGGGCGGCCCGGACCGCCGCAGGACCCGCCGGGCTATTGCGCCAACGGTTGGCGCATCATCCCAACGCGGCCGATCCTGCGACGGCGGACGGATCGCCCGCCGTCGCCATTCGAAAGGGTCCTGTCCTACAAACGGGCTCTTATGCTATGAACTGGCAAGCTCTTTGACATTGCCGGAAATAAATCACTGTATTCGTACAGAAACGGAAACGATCGCCTTTGTAAACACCCCGTCCGGGGGTCAATCGAGTCAAGCCAGTTGCGACCTTTCGCAATAAGCGCGTCTATTTCTTGACCTCGCCCGCCTTCGGCACGACTTGCAGCGTCCAATCCCGATCGGGCCGCAGATATTTCGCCGCCGTCTCCTGCAGCTGCGCCGCAGTGATGTTCGAGATATCCGAATAGAGATGCATCAGCGCGTTGATCCGCGCCGGATCATAGGTCGCGCCGTCGAGCTGGTTCATCCAGAACTGGTTGCCGGTCGACTGCCGCTGGATCGACTGCTGCATCGGCCCGATCGTCCGCTTGAGTTCGTCGGCGTCGATCGGCGTCGACACCAGCTCGGCCGCGATTTCGCGCGAGAGCTTGAAGAACAGCGGAATGTTCTCGGGCGCGACCTGGCCGATCGCGGCGAGCTTGCCGCCGCTCGCGAAGCCGGTCGGCCAGTCGCTCGACACGTTGGGGCTGTAGCTCGCGCCGGCCTGGCTGCGCAGCCGGTCGAACAGCCGGTCGGTGAAGATCGCCGCCAGCACCTCGAGCCGCCGCGCTTCGCTCAAGCCCGCGACGCCGCCCCCGGTCGGCCAGGCGATCACCGCTGCGGCCTGATTGGCGGGGCCGTCATGCGCCAGCGTGACGGGGGTCGTATCGTGCGCCGGGAAATGCGGCGGCGGGGTCAGCGCGGTCGCGGGCGTGCGCGGCGGCAGCGCGCCGAGCGTCTTCTGCACCGCGGCGATCGCGGCGTCGGCCTTGACGTCGCCGAACACCATCACCTCGATCGGCCCGGTCTTGAGCAACGGCTCCCACAGCGCGCGGAACGCGGCGGGCGTCGTCGCCTCGATCGCCTTGAGGCTCGGCGTCCCCCAGCGCGGGTCGCCGTCGCGCAGCAGGCGATCGAGATCGCGCGACAGCACGCCCGTCGGCGAGGCGTTCGACCCGGCATAGGACGACACCGCCACCGCGCGCGCGCGCAGCACCGGCGCCGGATCCCAGGCCGGCGCCGTCAGCGCCGCGGCGATCAGCTTCAGCTGGTCGTCGAGATCGGTCGGCGAGGTCAGCGCGTTGTAGGTGAAGGCATCCTCGTCGATCCCGAAATCGAGCCCGATCCGCCGCCCCGAGGTCAGCGCGTCGAGATCGCCCTGGTTGAGCTTGCCGATGCCGCCCGCGGTGAGCGCGAGATCGGCCGCCCAGGCCGGCGTCTCCTTGTTCGACGGCAGCGCGTTATACCCGGCGCCGAAGCGCACACGGACATAGACGCGGCTATCCTCCGAGGTCGTCGGATAGACCAGCACGCGCACGCCGTTCGACAGGTTATACTCCTGCATCTCGAACTCCTTGATCGGCGTGTTCGAGAGGATCGTGGCGGGCGGCCCGAGCTTGGGCAGGCTTGCGAAGGTCACATTGCCCTGGCGCACGCGCTTGCCCGCCAGGCCCTTGACGTCGACCTTGAGCGCATTGGCGAGCGTCGTCTCGATTCCCGGCTCGGCGGTCGGGGTCGAGATCAGCGCGCGCGTCGCGGTGCCCTGGAACAGCCGCTTGGTCGCGGCGAGGATCTTGTCTGGGGTGAAGAAACCCTTCTTCTCGGCATCCTCGAACACGCCCTGGATCACCGCGGGCGAGGTCGTCGTCTCGCGGATATCGAGCGCCTGGACCATGTCGTCGGCCTCCTTCGAGCCCGCCTCGGCGCGATAGGTGTCGACCTGCGTCCTGAACGACACGCGCTGCTCGGCGAGCTCGCGCTCGATCTCGGCTTTGGTCGGCGGCGACGCCTGCGCGTCGGCGATCACCGCGCGGACGTCCTTCAGCGCTGGGTCCCAGGCCGAGCCGACCGGCAGGATCGTGATGAAGGTCCCATTGGCCGAACGCGACGGATCGTCGAGCCGGACGGCGGCGGCGATGTAGCTGCCGCCCGAGCGCGCGCGCGTCTCGAGCCGACGGTTGATCACCGCGAGCGCGATGAAATCGGCGAGCCGCTTCTGGTTGAAGACGACCGTATCGTCATTGTAATGCCACGGCCGCACGATCGCGACTTCGATCCGCGTCGGGATGCCCGGTTCGACCACCGCCTTGGTGGTGGTCTGCTTGGGGTCGGGCTGGCCGAAATCGGGATCGGCGGGATTGGGGCCGACGCCCTTCCACCCACCGAAATTCTTCGCGACCATCGCCTCGAGCTTGGCGGGATCGAAATCGCCCGCGATCACGACGAGCGTGCGCTCGGGGCGATACCAGCGATCGTGGAAGGTGCGGACGGTCTCGGCCGTCGCCGCCTCGAGCTCCTTGACGTGGCCGATCGGCGAGCGGTCGGCGAGCGGCTGCCCGGCGAAGAAGGTCGCGTTGAGCGCGTCGATCACGCGCACCTGCGGCCCCGGCTGCTCGCGCTGCTCGGCGAGCACGGCGGGCCGCTCGGCGTTGAGCGCGGTCGGGGTGATGTTGGGGTTGGAGACCATGCCCGACAGGATCTTGAGGCTCTCGTCGATCCCCGCCTCGGTCGCGCTCGGCAAATCGAGCTTGTAGACGGTCTGCGTCGGCGTGGTCTGCGCATTGGTGTCCGAGCCGAAGGTCGTCCCCATCCGCTGCCAGATGCGCTTGGCCTCGCCGTCGGGGACATATTGCGACCCGCGGAACGAGAGATGCTCGATCAGATGCGCAAAGCCGCGCTCGGGATCGGTCTCGTAGAGCGAGCCCGCGTCGATCCGCACGCGCATCGAGATCTGGCCGGGCGGCACGCCGTTCTTGCGCACCGCGTAGCGCAGCCCGTTCTTGAGCGTCCCGAAATGCCATGCCGGATCGGGCGTGATGTCGCTGCCCTTGTAGAGCCAGGCGTCGCGGCTCGCGATCGCGCTCTGCGGGTCGACCGGCGCATTGGCGGTGCGCAGCGCGGGCTGCGCAGGGGCGGTCTGGGCGACGACCTGCGGCACGGCAGCCAGGACCAGGAGGGAAGCAAAGGCGAAGCGCGTCATACGCGAGGGCGAGATCATTGCCGCTAGATAGCGGCGGAATGCGGCGACCGCCAGCACCCCAGCGTTTCCACATCGACCCTTGCACCAGCCGCACGCGCGCGCCACATGGCAGGCATGTTGATCGAGACCGAAACAACGCCCAACCCGGCGACCCTCAAGTTCCTGCCCAACCGCGTCGTGATGGAAGCGGGCACCCGCGATTTCGTCACGCCTGAGGAAGCCGAGGCCTCCCCGCTCGCCGACGCGCTGTTCGGTCTGGGCGATGTCACCGGTGTGTTCTTCGGACGCGACTTCGTCTCGGTCACCGCCGCGGCGGGAACCGATTGGTCTGCGCTCAAGCCCGACGTGCTCGGCCTGCTGCTCGATCATTTCAGCGCCAACATGCCGCTGTTCAAGCCGGGCAATGCCGGCGGGATCGCGGTGCCGGCCGAGGATACGTTCAACGACGATCCTGCCGACGCCGACATCGTCTCGCAGATCAAGGATCTGATCGAAACGCGCATTCGCCCGGCGGTCGCCAATGATGGTGGCGACATCGTCTATCGCGGCTTCGACAAGGGCAAGGTGTTCCTTGCGATGCAGGGCGCGTGCGCCGGCTGCCCGTCGTCAAGCGCGACGCTCAAGAACGGCATCGAGCAATTGCTCAAATATTACGTTCCCGAAGTCACCGAAGTGCGGGCTGTCTGAGGATGGCGGCGATCGACGACGCGGCGCTCGACCAGATCTTCCGCAACGCCCGCAGCTTTAACGGCTACACCGATCAACCGGTCACGACCGAAGACCTGCACGCGATCTGGGACCTGATGAAATGGGGCCCGACCGCGACCAACCAGCTTCCCGCGCGCTTCGTGTGGTGCACCAGCGATGCAGCGAAGGAAAAGCTTGCTGCCTGCTGCTCGGATTCGAACGCCGACAAGGTGCGCAAGGCGCCGGTCACGGTGATCATCGCGATGGACCGCGACTTCCACCATCACCTCCCCGAACTGTTCCCGCATGTCGATGCGCGGCCGTGGTTCGCGAGCGCGGAAGGCCGCGCCGAGTCCGCGTTCCGCAATTCGACGCTGCAGGGCGCGTATTTCCTGATCGCGGCGCGCGCGCTCGGTTTCGATACCGGCCCGATGTCGGGGTTCGACAAGACGGCGGTCGATGCCGCCTTCTTCGCCGATACGCCGACCGTGACCAGCAACTTCATCGCGACGCTCGGCCACGGCGATCCCGCGACGATTTTCGGCCGCCTGCCCCGCCCGGCGTTCGAAAAGTTCAACACGCTCGCCTGACGCCTTGTCGCGCACGCTCGTCATCGAAACCGCCACCGCTGCCTGCTCGGTGGCGCTGATCGACACCGGTACCGTCCTTGCCCGCGCGCACGAAGTCGTCGGGCGCGGCCATGCCGAGCGGCTGATCCCGATGATCGCTGACTTGCCGGGCGGCGGCCGCGCCGATGCGATCCTGGTCGATTGCGGTCCCGGCAGCTTCACCGGAATTCGAGTCGGAATCGCCGCCGCGCGCGGCCTCGCGCTCGGCTGGGGCGCGCGGCTTACGGGCTATTCCTCGCTCACCCTGCTGGCCGCCGCCGCTTTTGCCGGGGACGTGATCGGCGATCTTGCGGTCATTCTCGAAGGCGGGCATGGCGAAGTCTTCATGCAAGGCTTCGCGATGCCCTTTCGAGCGACCGGTCCTTTCGTATCGCTCCGCCCCGAGGCGGCGCTCGACCTGCTCGCCGGGCGGAGTGCGGTCGGCACCGGGGTACGGTTCCTGACGGCGCTCGATCCTGCGGTGCGCGGCGACGACCGCCTGCCCGACGCGGCCGACGCGATCCTGCTGCCGCCGCACTGGACGGCGCTCCCGCCCACCCCGATCTATGGCCGCGCGCCCGACGCCAAGCCGCTCGCTCCCGCTGCATGAGCGCGACGATCGGCATCACCTTGCGCAGCGGCGGTGTCGCAGACCTGGCGAGCGTCGACCGCATCATGCAGGCGGCGTTCGATTCCCGGTTCGGCGAGGCGTGGACGCATAATCAAGTGCTCGGTCTGCTGGCGATGCCCGGCGTATGGCTGACGATCGCCGAACTGAACGACGAGCCCGCCGGATTCGCTTTGTCGCGATGCGTCGTCGACGAAGCAGAACTGTTGTTGCTCGCGACGACACCGCACTTGCGGCGTCGTGGCATTGCCGCCGCATTGCTACGCGCGGTTCTTGGCGATGCCCGATCGCGGGGCGCAACCAGCGTTCATCTCGAGGTCCGCGACGACAACGATGCGATTAAATTGTATCGTTCCGAAGGCTTTATGATGGTTGGCCGGCGCGGCAATTACTATCGCGGTCATGGCGGACAGACTTTCGACGCGCTGACATACCGCCGAACACTAGTCTAACTCTTTTGTCATTCTCTTATTCGCGCTTGCGTCGCGAGATTGGAGCGCCGATAGGCCGCGGTCAGGCGGGATGTCGTAGCCGCCCTGTGCGTTGGTGAAAGGATTATTATGGACGTAATGGACGAACTGCAGGAGACGTTGATAACGCTAACCGCCGACATCGTTGCAGCCCATGTCAGCAACAATAGCGTGGCGGTCTCGGACCTTCCGGTGCTCATCGCAAATGTTCATGGTGCGCTGACGGGCCTTGGTGGCCCGGCCCCTGTCGAAACGATCAAGCAGGAACCGGCCGTTTCGGTACGATCCTCGATCAAGCCCGACTTCATTGTCTGTCTCGAAGACGGCAAGAAGCTCAAGATGCTCAAGCGTCATCTTATGACGCATTATCAAATGACTCCGGAGCAATATCGCGCGAAGTGGAACCTTCCCGCCGATTACCCGATGGTCGCGCCGAATTATGCCGAGCAGCGTCGTACGCTGGCAAAGAAGATCGGCCTCGGCACCAAGCGCCGCAAGGTCGCCGCGCGCTAAGCCAGGACGCCGCCCCTCCCCATGGCGGGGGAGGGGCCCGCAGCGCCAGCATATCGAGCTTGTTGCGACTCACTATCCTCTTTCGCAACAATCCCGAAGCGCCTACATCGACCGCATGCCGCGTCACATCGATCTCGAAGCCCTCTGCGCCGAAAAAGGCCTGCGCATCACCGACCAGCGTCGTGTCATCGCGCGCGTGCTGTCCGATGCCGAAGACCATCCCGATGTCGAGAAGGTCTATGAGCGCGCCTCGGCGATCGATCCGGGCATCTCGATCGCGACGGTGTACCGCACCGTTCGCCTGTTCGAGGAAGCCGGCATCCTCGACCGTCACGATTTCGGCGACGGCCGCTCGCGCTACGAGCCCGCGCCCGAAGCGCATCACGACCATCTGATCGACGTCGAGACCGGCAAGGTGATCGAATTCGTCGATCCCGAGCTCGAGCAGCTGCAGAAGGCGATCGCCGAACGGCTCGGCTTCCGGCTGGTCGATCACCGCATGGAACTGTACGGCGTCGTCCTTGACCGCAAGGGCTGAAGCGGCTGCGGCCCGCGCCTCCGCGCGGGCCGAGGCGGCGGCCGGCCGCCCGCCCCCGATCAGTTGGCTCGGCTGGGTTCGGCTATGGACACGCGTGAGCTTGCTCGCGGTGACGCTGCTGCTCGCCATTCCGCTGCATTATCTGTGGCGGACGGTGCGGCTCTCCTCACCGTGGCCGCGACTGTTCCTCGGCACCGCGGCGCGGATCTGCGGCGCGCGCGTGCGTGTCGTCGGCGTGCCGCTCAAGCGCGACGTCTTCTATGTCGCGAATCACGTCAGCTGGATCGACATCCTCGCGATCGCCGGGGCAAGCGGCACCGCCTTCGTCGCCAAGGCCGAAATCCGCGAGGCGCCGGTGGTCGGCTGGCTCGCGACGCTCAACCGCACCGTATTCGTCGCGCGCGAGGATCGCCTCGGGGTCGCCGAGCAGATCAACGCGCTGCGTGAGACGCTGGCGGAGAATTGGTCGGTGACGGTGTTCCCCGAGGGCACGACCACCGACGGCCGCTCGCTGCTGCCGTTCAAGACGCCGATGCTCAAGGTGCTCGAGCCGCCGCCGCCCGGCGTGATGGTGCAGCCCGTATTGCTCGATTACGGCCCGGTCGGCGCCGACATCGCTTGGATCGGCGACGAGACCGGCAAGGCCAATGCGATGCGGCTGCTCGCGCGCAAGGACCGGTTTCGCGTCGCGGTGCACTTCCTCGAGCCCTTCTATCCGCGCGATTTCCCGGGCCGCAAACTGATCGCGGCGGAGAGCAAGCGCCGGATCGAGGCGGCGCTGTCGGTGGTGATGTGCGGGCCGGTCCCGCCGTTCATCGGGCACGACGCCTGGGCCGGCAAGGGCGACACGCTCCCCGGCGTGCTCGCCGCCGGACTCGAGCGCCCTGCGCCGACCGCCTAGCAGGGGTTCTGCCCCGCCGCTTTTGCGCCTATAGCGCCGCCGATCATGTCAGACGCCAGCACCGCCCCCAAGACCGCCCCCAAGACGTACGCCGTAAAATCGTTCGGCTGCCAGATGAACGTCTATGACGGCGACCGCATGGGCGAGCTGATGGCCGCACAGGGACTGACGCAAGTCGATCCCAAGGACGCCGACCTCGTCGTGCTCAACACCTGCCACATCCGCGAGCGTGCGACCGAGAAGGTCTATTCGGACATCGGCCGGCTGCGCAAGGATGCCGGCAAGCAGGGCCGCACGCCGATGATCGCGGTCGCCGGCTGCGTCGCGCAAGCCGAGGGCGCCGAAATCGTGCGCCGCGCCAAGGTCGATGTCGTCGTCGGCCCGCAGGCCTATCACAACCTCCCCGCGCTGGTGGCGCAGGCCGCGCGCGGCGAGGCGGCGCTCGATACCGACATGCCGGTCGACCTCAAGTTCGGCCACCTCCCCGCGCGCCGCCGCGTGCCGCCGAGCGCGTTCCTCACGGTGCAGGAAGGCTGCGACAAATTCTGCACCTATTGCGTGGTGCCGTATACGCGCGGCGGCGAGGTCTCGCGCGGCTGGGGGCAGATCGTCGACGAAGCCAAGGCATTGGTCGATGCCGGCGCGCGCGAGCTCACGCTGCTCGGGCAGAACGTCAACGCCTGGACCGATGGCCAGCGCGGCTTGCACGATCTGATCGCGGCGCTCGATGCGATCCCCGGCCTCGCGCGGATCCGCTACACCACCAGCCACCCCAACGACATGACGCAGGGGCTGATCAACGCGCACGCGCAGGTCGAAAAGCTGATGCCGTTCCTGCATCTGCCGGTGCAGGCCGGCAGCGACCGCATCCTCAAGGCGATGAACCGCAGCCATACGCGCGATTCGTATCTGCGGTTGCTCGAGCGGGTGCGCGCGAGCCGGCCCGACATCGCGCTGTCGGGCGATTTCATCGTCGGCTTTCCCGGCGAGACCGAAGCCGATTTCCTGGAAACGCTGAGTCTGGTCGATGCGGTCGGCTACGCCCAGGCCTACAGCTTCAAATACAGCCCGCGCCCCGGCACCCCCGCGGCGACGATGGGCGATCAGGTGCCGGAGGCGGTGATGGACGACCGTCTCCAGCGCCTGCAGGCGGCGCTCAACCGCGACCAGGCGGCGTTCAACGCGGCGACCGTCGGGCGGACGTGTCAGGTGCTGATGGAACGCACCGGCAAGCTGCCCGGCCAGCTGATCGGCAAGAGCCCGTGGCTGCAATCGGTCCATCTGGTGAGCGACGCGGCGATCGGCGACCTGGTCGAGGTGACGCTGGCGGAAGCGGGCGCCAATTCGATGCTGGGGCAACGCTCGCTCTAACGCCTCCCCTCCCTGAGAGGGAGGGGTCGGGGGTGGGTCGGCCCGTTGTCAGACCGGACGCCCGCCCTCGGCCGACCCACCCCCAGCCCCTCCCTTTCAGGGAGGGGAGAAGTCAGAAGGGGAGGCGCAGAAGCCCTCGACACCGCAAAACAAAAAGCGCAAAACGCGAGCCATGCCCAAACCCGCCCCGACCGAGCTCGTGCCGCCGCAGTGGAAGCGCAATCCGGCGGCCTTGTGGGTCTATATCGCGGCAGGCGTCGGCATGATCCTGCTGTCGGGCGGTCGCATCGTGCTCGAACGGATCGGCCTGCGCCGCTGATCCGCGCGCGCCGCCCCCGCGCCGCCCCGCGCCGCGTCGGAATATTCCGCTCGCCACCTATCTATCCGCGCCGCGCCCCCTACCTTTCGCTCACCCTCCGACGTTAAGGAACCGCATGAGCCGCAAGCCCGTCCCCGCGCAATCCGGTGATCGCAGCCGCACCGAACTCGTGTTCGATCGTCCCCAATTGATGGCGCAGCTGTTCGGTGAATTCGACCAGAACCTGCTCGCCTTGGAAAACAAACTCGGCGTCTACATCACAGCGCGCGGCAACAAGGTCGGGCTTGAGGGGAGTGCGGAAGCCGTAGCGCAGGCGCGCGACGTGCTGCACGGACTGTATAATCGGATCGTGCGCGGCGAGATCGTCGATACCGGGCTGATCGACGCGGTGATCGCGATGTCGAGCGAGCCGACGCTCGCCGGGATCATCCAGGCCGACTCCGGCGGCGGCGCCGTCCCGCAGATCATGATCCGCACGCGCAAGAAGACGATCGTCCCGCGCACGATCGCGCAGGCGCATTACATGCGCCAGCTCCTCAACAACGACATCATCTTCGCGCTCGGGCCAGCGGGCACCGGCAAGACCTATATCGCGGTCGCGCAAGCCGTCGCGCAGCTCATCACCGGCAGCGTCCAGCGCCTCATCCTGTCGCGCCCCGCGGTCGAGGCGGGCGAGAAGCTCGGCTTCCTTCCCGGCGACATGAAGGAAAAGGTCGATCCCTATCTCCGCCCGCTCTACGACGCGCTCAACGACTGCCTCCCCGCCGAGCAGGTCGAGCGCCGCATCGCCAGCGGCGAGATCGAGATCGCGCCGATCGCCTTCATGCGCGGGCGTACGCTCGCGGACGCGTTCATCATCCTCGACGAGGCGCAGAACACCACGCCCGCGCAGATGAAGATGTTCCTCACCCGCTTCGGCGAGAACAGCCGGATGGTGGTGTGTGGCGATCCCAAGCAGACCGATCTGCCCGGCGGGATGAATGCATCCGGGTTGAACGACGCCGTCGGGCGGCTCGAAGGGGTCGAAGGCCTGTCGATCTGCCGCTTTGGATCGGGCGACGTGGTGCGGCACCCGATCGTCGGCCGCATCGTCGAGGCGTACGAAGGCGCGAGTTAGTTGAACGGCGGGATATCCTGACCTATAAAGCACGGATATCCCCGGAGACGGAAGATGGCATCGCTCTACATCAAGGATGAAGAAACCGCTGCCTTGGTAACTCGCGTCGCCGAACGGTCGGGCCTTACCAAGACGGCGCTGGTCCGCGAACTCGCCGCTGCGCGAGAGGCCGAACTCGACCGCGCCGCGCCGCAAATGTCGGCGCGCGAGAAATTGGATGCGTTGTGGGCCAGCCACACCTTTCCGCCAACGACCAGCGCAGATGCTGAGAAGGCGTTCTTCGACGAGATGTGGGGCGAGGACCCGGATTGACCCTGTTCGTCGATGCCTCCGCGCTCGTCGCCATGATCACCAACGAACCGGAGCGCGATCGCTTCCGTCAGACCGTGCTCGCGCAAGCCGATTCGCTCTGGTCTGCGATGTCGTGCTGGGAAACCGTGAGCGCGGTGCGCAAGCGCGGCAGCTTATCGGTGCCGGAAGCACGCGCGTTGGTTGAGAAATCCGCCGAGTTACTGGCCTTGCGCCTGGTCGATGTCGGATCGCCGGAACTCATCGCCGCCCTTGATGCTTACCAGATCTATGGGCGCAACAGCGGCCATCCCGCCAAGCTCAACATGGGCGACTGTTTCGCCTATGCTTGTGCCAAAACCAATAACGCCACGCTCCTGTACAAGGGCAATGACTTTGCAGAGACGGACCTCGCCTGATGCTTGAAATCGCTCTCTCCCACGAAGACGTCTGGCCCGACCACGACTGGGAAGCGCTCGCCACCCGCGCCGCCACCGCCGCGCTGTCGCGAACGCCGCATGGCGAGCTCGTCACCGGTCCGGCCACGGTCGAGATCTCGATCCGCCTCGCCACCGACGCCGAGGTGCAGGTGCTCAACGCGCAATACCGCCAGAAGGACAAGCCGACCAACGTGCTGTCCTTCCCGATGGTCCAGGCCGACCTGCTCGACACGATCGGCCAGAACAGCGACGATGGCGAGGTCCTGCTCGGCGACATCGTCCTCGCGCACGAAACCTGTGCGCGCGAGGCGATGGAAAAAGGCGTCAGCCTCGAAGATCACGCAACGCATTTAATCGTGCATGGCACGCTGCATTTGCTAGGCTATGATCACATGGTCGGCATGGAGGCCGAGGCGATGGAGGCGATCGAGATCGACGCACTCAAGAGCCTCGGCCTTGCCGATCCCTATCTGATCGAAGAGGACTGAACGACCGCCATGCCCGACGGCCAAAGTACGACCGGCACCGCCAGCCATCTCGGCGGTGCCCAGCACGCGGAAACCAGCATCTGGCGGAGCTTCCGCAGCTGGATATCGGGTCACACCGGCGACGAATCGCTCCGCGCCACGCTCGAGGAAGCGATCGACGCGCATGAGGATGATCCTGCGCCCGACGCCAAGGGCGACCTTTCCCCGCTCGAGCGCACGATGGTGCGCAACCTGCTCCATTTCGGCGAGCGCGATGCCGGCGACGTCGGCGTGCCGCGCGCCGATATCGTCGCGGTCGAGGAGCGCACCAGCTTCGCCAACCTCGTCGCCTTGTTCGCCGAGGCCGGCCACAGCCGGCTGCCGGTCTATCGCGAGAAGCTCGATACGATCATCGGCATGGTCCATATCAAGGACGTGTTCGCGATCCTCGCAACGGGCGCACCCCATCCGCCGAGCATCGCCCAGCTGATCCGCGAGCCGCTCTACGTCCCGATGTCGCGCGGCGCGCTCGATCTGCTCGCCGACATGCGGCAGAAGCGCGTCCATCTCGCGATCGTGCTCGACGAATATTTCGGCACCGAAGGCTTGGTCACGATCGAGGATCTGATCGAGGAAATCGTCGGCGACATCGAGGACGAGCATGACGACGCGCCCGAAGCGCTGCTCGTGCCGCTCGACGGCGGCGCCTGGGAAGCCGATGCGCGCGCCGAACTCGAGGATGTCGGCGAGACGATCGACCCGCGGCTCGCCGAGGTCGATGGCGATATCGACACGATCGGCGGGCTCGCCGCGGTGCTCGCGGGGCATGTCCCGCAAGTCGGCGAGTGCATCGTCCACGACAGCGGCTGGACGCTCGAAGTGACCGCTGCCGATACGCGCCGGGTTCTTGGCCTGCGATTGCATCCGCCCAAGCCCGAACCCGAGCAAGGGTAATCGCTTATGGCCGTTTCGGTCACGTAACGTTCAGGCGATAAAGGCAAATCTCGTTTCGCTATCGTAGCGAAAGGGGAACCGTCATGATCTGCCGAATCGTTTCGTCCATCGTCGTCGCCATCCTGTCTGCAAGCGCCGCGCACGCCGAGGAGCGCCCCTTCACCGGGGCGCTCGCCGGCATCGAGGCGGGCGCGCGCGAGGACCATGATTATTTCAACCTGATCGATCTCCAGAGCGGACAGTCCATCAGCCGCTACTACCGCGCCGTCGGCCCCAGCGCCGGCGCCTTCGCTGGCTATGACGTCGCGATCGCCGAGCAGATCCGCATCGGTGGCGAGATTGGCGTCAACCTCGGCGGCGGCCGCGATGTCGCGCGGTTGCCGAGCGGGGTGCGCTTCTTCGAGCAACACCCGCGTTACGGCTATCGGCTGAGCGTCCGCGCCGGCTATCTCGCGACCCCCCGCCTGCTGCTCTACGGCACCGGCGGTTACGGCGGAAACCGGTATCGGATCGACTTCAACCCGGGCTTTTCGGGTGTCTACCAATGGGGCAGCAGCTTCATCGTCGGCGGCGGCGCCGAATATCGCCTCAGCCGTCGCGCAGGTGTTCGAGTCGATTTCAAGCATGTCGACAATCAGGCGAGCCAGCTGATGCTCGGCCTTCCGATCCGCTTCTAACGGCCAACCGCGAAAATCACCCGGTCGATCACTCTCTGCGGTTTAATGCATTTCCTCGATCTAGGCGTCCATGGCATTCTCCTGGCTTGAGATCACAAGCCTCGACATGGAGAGAATCATGGACGCCATTACCTCAGGCAGCCCCCTGAGCGACCCGAGCAAGGAGCCCGCCGCGCTCCGCTCGCTGCTCGGCCGCACCAATCGCGATTGGTGGCCCAACCAGCTCAGCCTCGAAATCCTGCAGCAACACGGCCTTTCGGCCAACCCGATGGGCGACGACTTCGACTATGCCGAAGCCTTCAACACGCTCGACTACGCCGCGGTGAAGCGCGACCTGACCGCGCTGATGACCGACAGCCAGCCGTGGTGGCCCGCGGATTACGGGCATTACGGCCCGTTCTTCATCCGCATGGCGTGGCACTCGGCCGGCACCTATCGCACCGGTGACGGGCGCGGCGGCTCGTCGTCGGGCTCGCAGCGCTTCGCGCCGCTCAATAGCTGGCCGGACAACGGCAACCTCGACAAGGCGCGCCGCCTGCTGTGGCCGATCAAGTCGAAATACGGCAAGCAGCTGAGCTGGGCCGATCTGTTCATCATGGCCGGCAACGTCGCGATCGAATCGATGGGCGGCCCGATCTTCGGCTTCGGCGGCGGACGCGAGGACGTGTTCGAGCCGATGAAGGACATCTATTGGGGGACCGAGGAGGAGTGGCTCGGCACCACCCGCATCGAGGAGGAATCGGGCCGTGCGCTCGAGAACCCGCTCGCCGCGATCCAGATGGGCCTGATCTACGTCAACCCCGAAGGCCCGGGCGGCTGCCCCAACCCGCTGGGCTCGGCGCGCGACTTGCGTGAGACCTTCGCGCGGATGGGCATGAACGACGAGGAAACCGTCGCGCTCACCGCCGGCGGCCACACCTTCGGCAAGGCGCACGGCGCTGGTGACGCCTCGCTCGTCGGGGTCGAGCCCGAAGGCGCGGACATCGCGACGCAGGGCCTCGGCTGGATCTCGACGCATGGCAGCGGGATCGGCGACGACACGATCACTTCGGGGATCGAAGGCGCCTGGACGCCGACGCCGATCACCTGGGACCAGACCTATTGGGACATGCTGCTCGACCACGAATACGAGCTCGTGAAGAGCCCGGCAGGCGCGCACCAGTGGCAGCCGGTCGGCAATCCCGAGGAGACGCTCGCCCCCAAGGCCCACACCCCCGGCGTCAAGGTCCCGACGATGATGACGACCGCCGACATGGCGCTCAAGAAGGACCCGGCCTATCTCGAGATCAGCAAGCGCTTCCAGAAGGACCCGGCGGCGTTCGCCGACGCCTTCGCGCGCGCCTGGTTCAAGCTGACGCATCGCGACATGGGGCCCAAGGTCCGCTATCTCGGCCCCGACGTTCCGGCCGAAGACCTGATCTGGCAGGATCCGATCCCCAAGGCCGATTATCCGCAGATCGACGAGAGCGACGTCCCCGGCCTCAAGCAGGCGATCGCCAATTCTGGGCTTTCGGTGGCCGAACTGGTGACGACGGCCTGGGCCTCGGCCTCGACCTATCGCTATTCGGACCATCGCGGCGGCGCCAACGGTGCGCGCATCCGGCTCGCGCCGCAGAAGGATTGGGAGGTCAACCAGCCTGAGCAGCTTGCGAAGGTGCTGGGCGTCTACGAAGGCCTCAAGGCCGAATTCGACGGCAAGGGCGCGAAGAAGGTGTCGATCGCCGATCTGATCGTGCTTGGCGGTTCGGTCGGTGTCGAGGCTGCCGCCAAGGCTGCGGGCCATGCGATCGAAGTGCCGTTCATGCCGGGCCGCACCGACGCCTCGGCCGAGCAGACCGATGCTGCAAGCTTCGACGTGCTCGAGCCAAAGGCCGATGGCTTCCGCAACTATCTCTCGGTCAAGTTCAGCGTTCCGACCGAGGAATTGCTGGTCGACCGGTCGCAGTTGCTGGGTCTCAGCTCGCCCGAGATGGCGGTGCTGGTCGGTGGCCTGCGCGTCATCGGCGCCAACCACCCCAAGGCCGAGAAGCATGGCGTGTTCACCGACCGCAAGGGCCAGCTGACCAACGACTTCTTCGTCAACCTGCTCGACATGCAGACCGCGTGGAAGCAGATCAGCGACGACAGCGACGAGGAGTATCTCGGCACGCTGCGCGAGACCGGCGAGGAGAAGTGGACCGCCTCGCGCACCGACCTGGTGTTCGGCGCCAACTCGCAGCTCCGTGCGCTGGCCGAGGTCTATGCCTCGGCCGATGCCGGCGACAAGTTCGTGAAGGACTTCGTCAAGGCGTGGGTCAAGGTGATGAGCGCCGACCGTTTCGACCTGGCCTCGGGCCATGTCCGCGGCGAGCCCGCCGTCGCCTGACGGCACACACTTAGCCCCTCCCCTTTAGGGGAGGGGTTGGGGGTGGGGGATGTCTCGCAGAGACCAGCGGTCGTGACTTCCCCACCCCAACCCCTCCCCTGAAGGGGAGGGGCTTTCTTTCTTGAGAACGCGCTTCCCCTGCCCGGCTGCGCCGCCTATTTCCCGTCCATGCGCAAACATATCCTCATCATCCTCGCGATCGTCGTCCTGGTCGCGATCGGGCTTCTCTGGTGGATGTTCCAGCCCGAGCCCGCCCAGCTCTCGGCAAGTGCGGTCGAGGGCGACCGCCCGACCATCTCCGCCCCGCGCGAACAGACCATTCCGACGATCAAGGTCGCCGATGCGATCGGCTGGAAGAACGGCGCGACCCCCATCGCGGCGGCCGGGCTCAAGGTCGCCGCCTTCGCCACCGGGCTCGATCATCCACGCTGGCTCTACCGGCTGCCCAATGGCGACGTGCTCGTCGCCGAGACCAACTCGCCGCCGCGCGCGACCAACGGCGTCGCCGACGTCGTAATGGGCTATCTGATGACCAAGGGCGGCGCCGGCGTCGCTTCGCCCAACCGCATCACGCTGCTCCGCGACACCAATGGCGACGGCGTGGCCGAGACGCGCACCGTGCTGATCTCCGGGCTCAACTCGCCGACCGGCATGGCGCTGCTCGACGGCCAGCTCTACATCGCCGACACCGATGCGCTGGTCCGCGTACCCTTCACCCCCGGCCAGACCAAGATCACCGCCAAGCCCGAAAAGGTCATCCCGCTCGTCGGCGGCGGCAATCACTGGGCGCGCACCCTGCTCGCCGGGCCCGACGGGCTGCTCTATGTCGGCGTCGGGTCGTCGAGCAACATCGCCGACAATGGCCTCGACGCCGAGAAATACCGCGCCAACATCCTCCAGGTCGATCCCAAGGCGAAGAATTTCCGCGTGTTCGGCGCAGGGCTTCGCAACCCGCAGGGCATGGCGTTCGAGCCCAAATCGGGCGCTTTGTGGGTCGCGGTCAACGAGCGCGACATGCTCGGCTCGGACATTGTCCCCGATTACATCACGCGCGTCGGGCTCGGCGACAATTTCGGCTGGCCCTGGTATTATTGGGGCGGCTATCCCGACGCTCGCGTGAAGCCCGAAAACCCCGCGCTGCAGGAGTACTCCAAGCACCCAGATTACGCGATGGGCCCGCACGTCGCCGCGCTCGGCCTGACCTTCGCGGCGGACGCCAAGCTCGGCGGCAAGTTCGCCAACGGCGCGTTCGTCGGCGAGCATGGCTCGTGGAACCGCGTGCCGGTGTCGGGCTACAAGGTCGCGTTCGTGCCGTTCGGTGCCAACGGCTTCCCGGTCAAGGGCAGCAAGCCGGTCGACGTGCTGACCGGGTTCCTCAACGCCAAGGGCGAAGCGCAGGGGCGGCCGGTCGGGGTAATCACCGACCAGGCCGGCGCGCTGCTGGTCGCGGACGATGTCGGCAACACGATCTGGCGGGTCAGCGCGCGGTAAGGCGCTCGTCACCCCGGACTTGATCCGGGGTCCAGGCGAGACGCTGCCCGTCTGCCCATACCCCGCCGGTCGCCTGGATGCCGGATCAAGTCCGGCATGACGGCTACTCCAGCATCTTGGGCGCTTCCTTCGCCAGCTTCGCGCGGATCTTGTCGGCGAAGAGGCGGAGGAAGATCGGCAGATCGATCTCGGCGCGCACCTTGTCCTGCGCCACCGTCAGCCGGCTCGCGACGCGCTGGCCGAGCGCGGTGACGGTGAAATGCATCGTGTCGCCCTCCCAGCGATGATCGACCGCGGTCGCGCCAGGCACCATCTCGACGATCTTGCCGACCCCGCCCTCGATACGCGCGCGGGCGCCCGCCAGGCCGAGCTGGTGCGGAATTTCGAGGGTGATCGGGTCGCTCATCTAAACATCCTTCATGTCGCGAAGATCATCGCGTCATCGGCAAACGCCTTGAACTCGAGCGCGTTGCCCGAGGGGTCATAAAAGAACATCGTCGCCTGCTCGCCCGGCTGCCCGACGAAGCGCAGATGCGGCGCGATCCCGAAGCGCGTGCCGGCCGCGGTGAGCCGATCAGCGAGCGCCTGCCAGTCGGGCATCGTCAGCACGACGCCGAAATGCGGGACTGGAACGTCGTGCCCGTCGACGGGGTTCGAGACCGCGACCGGCTTCGCGGCCGGGTCGAGATGCGCGACGATCTGGTGGCCGTAGAGGTCGAAATCGATCCATGCGTCGGAGCTGCGCCCCTCGGTACAACCGAGCGTCCCACCGTAGAAGGCGCGCGCCGCAGCGAGATCGTGGACGGGGAAAGCGAGGTGGAACGGGCGTGTCATGGAAGCGCCCTATCAAATCCTCCCCGGCGGGGGGAGGGGGACCATTTTGCCTCTCCCGGCAAAATGGGGGGAAGGGGCTCGCCATCAGCGCACCGCTTGTGGCGAGGCCCCCTCCACCATTCGCTGAATGCTCATGGTCCCCCTCCCCCGCTTCGCGAAGGAGGATCGAAGGCTGGCGTTGCGTTGCTGCGCCGATCCCGCGATAGCCGCACGCAATGACCCAACGCCCCGCGCTCTTCTCGTTCCTGCTCGGCGGAATCGCCGCGGTCGGCTTTGCGCCGCTCGGGCTGTGGCCCGTGACGCTCGGCTGCCTTGCCGCATGGATGCTGCTCGTCCACCAGGCGCCGACCCGCAAGGCGGCGCTGTGGCGCGGCTGGTTGTTCGGCTTTGCGCATTTCGCGATCGGCAATAACTGGATCGCCAAGGCGTTCAGCTATCAGGATGCGATGCCGCACGCGCTCGGATCGGTCGCGCCAATATTGCTGTCGCTCTATCTCGCGATCTTTCCGATGCTCGCCGCGACGGTCGCGTGGAAGCTGCGGCGCCCGGCGATCGATGCGAGCTATGTACTGATCTTCGCGGCGGCCTGGATCGCCACCGAATATCTGCGCGGCACGCTGCTGACGGGCTATCCGTGGAACCCGCTGTCCGAAATCTGGCTGCCGCTGATCGGGGTCGCGCGCTCGGCGCAGTGGATCGGGACCTACGCGCTGTCAGGCCTGACGGTGCTGGTCGCGGGCGCCGTCCTGCTGCTGCTCCGGCGCCGCTTCGCGCCCTTCGCCGGCGTTGCGCTCGTGATCGGCTTGCTCGCGTTGAACGGCATCGACGCCCCGGTCACGCGGGCGGAGGCCGATCCCGCCGCCCCGCGCATCCGCGTCGTCCAACCCGACGCCGCCGACGAACAGCGCCCGCGCGACGATTATGCCGAAACCAATCTGCAGGCGCTCGCCCGGTTGAGCGGGACACCCGGCCCCGCCCCGCGGCTGATCGTCTGGCCCGAGGGCGCGCTGCGCTATCTGCCCGAAAGCGGCTATCCGTTCCGATATTACGCCGAAACTCCGGCAACCGTGCGCCAACGGATCGCCGCCCTGCTCGGCCCGCGCGACGTCGTGCTGACGGGCGGCAACGCGCTCAACTTCGACGCAGCGGGCTCCGTCACCAGCGCCACCAATTCGATCTTCGCGATCGACGCCAAGGCCCGCATCCTTGGCCGCTACGACAAGGCCCACCTCGTGCCATGGGGCGAATATCTCCCCGCGCGCCCGTTGATGTCGGCGATCGGCCTGTCGCGGCTCGTTCCCGGCGAGTTCGATTTCGCGCCGGGCCACGGTCCCGACGGGCTCGACCTGCCCGCCTTCGGCCGCGTCGGCTTCCAGCTGTGCTACGAGATCATCTTCTCGGGCGAGGTGGTGCAGGCCGGGCACCGCCCCGCCTTGCTGTTCCAGCCGTCGAACGACAGCTGGTACGGCTATTGGGGCCAGGCCGAACATCTCGCGCAAGCCCGGATGCGCGCGATCGAGGAGGGCCTGCCGGTGATCCGCGCGACGCCGACCGGTATTTCCGCGATCATCGATGCGCAAGGCCGCGTGCTGGCGTCGATCGCAGCCGACACCGCAGGCGCGATCGAACTGCCGATTCCCCGCGCCGCGCCCCAGACGCTGTTCGCCCGCGCCGGTAACGTAATGGCGTTATTGATCGGGATCATCCTCGCATTTTCGGGATTTGCATTGCGCCGCCGGGCACGATAGGGCGACATATAAGGAAAGCTTTATATCGGGCATGGCAACGGCCGAAGCTCTCCTCAACATGAGGATCTCACGCATGCGTTCCAATTTTCTCTTCACCTCCGAGTCGGTCTCGGAAGGGCATCCCGACAAGGTCGCCGACCAGATCAGCGACACGATCGTCGACCTGTTCCTCGGCAAGGACCCCTATGCGCGCATCGCGTGCGAGACGCTGACCACCACCAACCTCGTCGTCCTCGCGGGCGAAATCCGCTGCAAGGGCGTGTATGAGAACGGCGAATGGGCCGAGGGCGCGCTCGCCGAGATCGAAGCCGCGGTGCGCAACACCGTGCGCGAGATCGGCTACGAGCAGTCGGGCTTCCACTGGGACAAGTTCGTCTTCCAGAACAACCTCCACGGCCAGTCGGCGGAGATCGCGATGGGCGTCGACGAGGGCGCGAACAAGGACGAAGGCGCCGGCGACCAGGGCATCATGTTCGGCTACGCGACCGACGAGACCCCGGGCCTGATGCCCGCGACGCTCTATTACAGCCACAAGTTGCTCGAGCGGATGGCCGCCGATCGCCACTCGGGCGCCGCGCCCTTCCTCGAGCCCGACGCCAAGAGCCAGGTCACGCTCGAATATGAGAACGAAGTCCCGGTCCGCGCGACCGCGCTCGTCGTCTCGACGCAGCACAAGGCGGGCTATTGCCTGCAGGGCGACAACGCCAATCCGGCGCTGTACGAAGAACTGCGCGCCTATGTCAGCGGCGTGATGCACGACGTTCTTCCCGACGGCTTCATCAGCGACAAGACCGCGATCTACATCAACCCGACGGGCGCGTTCGAAATCGGCGGGCCCGACGGCGACGCTGGCGTCACCGGCCGCAAGATCATCGTCGACACCTACGGCGGCGCGTCGCCGCACGGCGGTGGCGCCTTCTCGGGCAAGGATCCGACCAAGGTCGATCGCTCGGCCGCCTATGTCGCGCGCTACATGGCGAAGAACGTCGTCGCCGCGGGCCTCGCGCGGCGCTGCACGATCCAGCTGTCCTACGCGATCGGCATCGCCGAGCCGCTGTCGCTCTATGTCGACCTGCACGGCACGGGCACCGTTCCCGAAGCCAAGATCGAGGAAGTGCTGCCGACGCTGGTGCGGCTGACCCCCAAGGGCATTCGCGAGCATCTCAAGCTCAATGCGCCGATCTACAAGCGCACTGCCGCCTACGGCCATTTCGGGCGCGAGCCCGATGCCGATGGCTTCACCTGGGAAAAGACCGACCTGGTCGACGCGCTCAAGAGCGCCGTCGCGGCCTGAGCGCACGCCGAGCGCGGCCGTGTGCCGCGCTCGGCTCGTTCGTTACGGCCGGTTGGACGAGAAGACCGACGGATCGAATCGCGCCGGCAGCACGCGCGGCGGCGCATCGGACGCGCCTTGCTGCGCCTGCGCCGACCCGGGCTGCACGCGGAAGTGCAGATCGTCGGCAAGGTAGGCGATGATCGGGGAGTCGGCCGGAAGCCGCCCGCTGGTGCCGTGAATGAACATCATCGGCCACGACACGAACAACGCGCCGCCGATCGCCAGCACGCCCTGATCGAGCCCCTGGCGCGCCGAACGGCCCGAGATCCGGACCGGACCCGACGGCGTCTCGACATAATCGAGCCGAACCTCGAGTTCGCCGCGCTTGCCGAAATTCCCGCTGCGCTCGGAGCGCATCACTTCGCCGACCGCGATCGATCCGACGGGCACGACGACCTGACCGCGATAGACCAGGGGTTCGGCGACCTCGAGATAGAAGCGTTCGCCCGACCGCGCATCGTTGGTGTTGAGCTCGGTCCGCGTCGTCAGGTGCAGCGGCATCCCCATCGGGAAATAGGCCGACGCACCACCCGCTGGGGCAGGCGCCGCCCATTGCACGCTATATTGCGCCGCCGCGATCGACGGAAGGCAGGTCGCGAGCGCAAGGCTCGCCCAGAAAGTCAGCTTCACCAGAACGCCCCCGTTTAATGCCGATTGAAACTCCTTGATATTTCACGCGGTTTTACGGGCGCTTAGGAAATGCGATGAAGGAGACTTTAAGCATTCCAGACTGACGCCAGGAGCGACACGTTCAGCGCGCGCGTTTGAAGAGGCGGACGATTGCGGGCTCGGCCGCCCGGATGATCGCGCTCGTCGCTTTCTGCGCGACGAAGCCGATCGCCGCCCCGGCGACGGTGTCGAGGATATAATGCTTGCCGCGCGGCATCTGCACCGCCGCCACGCCCGCGGCCGCCGCATAGGCGGGTGCGATCGCTGCGGGCAGATCCTGCGCGATCGCGCCGGCGACCGCGACCGCCCCCGCGCTGTGCCCCGACGGAAACGAGGTTTGCGCATGATCGTCGCTTGTCCCCGGCTCGAAGCGATGTTCGCCCGATTCGATCGCCTCTTCGGGGCGGGTACGATCGATCGAGCGCTTCAGCCCGTTCTTGATCGCCGTCGCGAGCACTTCGCTCGCGAGGATGCGGATGCCGTTGCGGAGCACCGTCGGGCGGCGCAGCACCGCGCCGACGACGATCGTCCCGATCCCGAGCAGCACCAGCGGCGGCTGATCGGCGACCTCGCTCACCGTGCCGGCGAGTTTGACCGCCGGTTCGTCGCGATGCGCGGCGGCGCGGTGCGTCGCCTTACGATCGGCGCGGGCGATCTTCCGCGCGGCCTTGGCGAGCTTGGTCATCTGCATCTTTCCCCGTCTGTCGTGTTGCAACGCCGCGCTCGCGCGATTGGCTCCACGCTCAGGCGCCTTCTTCCTGCACCTGCGCATGCGCCAGCACCGCGAACAGGCCCGCGCCACCGAACAGATTGCCGAGCACCGCGGGCACGAGGAACGCCAGCGCCTGCCCGCCGCCGATCTTGCCCGAGAAAAGCAAAAGGAAGGTCTCGCTCGATCCGACCACCGAATGGCTGAAGCCGCCGACCGCGACGACATAGACGATGCCGAACACCACCAGGAACGCCTGTTCGCGCGCATTGGGCAAGGTCCAGGCGACGATCGCGATCAGGAAGCCGGCCGGTACCGCATTGAGGAAAGTGTCCAGCGCACCATGCTCGGTAATCTTCATCGACACTTCGAGCATCGCGCCCCGCATCGCCGGATCACCGATATCGAGCGTCGCGAACGCCAGCGCGACGAGCGCGGTGCCGAGCAGATTGCCGCCGAGCACGACGCCCCACAGGCGAACCGTTCGCCCCAGCGCGAGCCACGAGGGATTGCTGACCAGCGGCAGCATTGCGGTCACCGTGCTTTCGGTGAACAATTGCATCCGGCCGAGGATTACCATGAGGAAGCCGATCGGATAGCCGATCGCGATCAGCAACGGCCGCGCCGGCGAAGGCGCGGTGTGCGCGGCGATCGCCGCCTCGGCAATCAGCGACGCGTTGATCGCCAAGCCCCCGGCCAGCCCCGACCAGAAGAGCGAGGTGATCGGCCGCTCGAGCTCTTCCTGCCCTTCCTCGCGCACGGCGCGGTGGAGTTCGCGCGCATTCGCGGCCTTCAGTTCCTCGACGTCGCCGCCATCGGTCTGTTCCTGGTTGGTGTCCGCCATCGTATCCGCCCGTTCGTTGAACTGGTGTAACGACCGCAACGGGACTTTGCTCCGGAGCCAGCGCCCGCTAGAGGCTGCGCGGATGACCGATCCGATGACGACCCGCCGCCTCTATGGCCGCCGCCAGGGGCACAAGCTCCGTTTGGGCCAAGCCGATCTGGTCGAACGCCTGCTCCCAGAAATCAGCGTGCCCGAAGACGGGCCGCTCGATGCCGCCACGCTGTTCGGCAAGCCCTGCCCGCTCGAGGTCGAGATTGGCTTTGGCGCGGGCGAGCATCTCGCGGGCCAGGCGCTGGCGCGGCGCGAAACGGGGTTCATCGGCTGCGAGCCGTTCCTCAACGGCGTCGTCGGCGCGCTCGCCCATGTCCGCGACGAGAGCCTCGACAATGTCCGGCTCCACATGGGCGATGCGCTCGACGTGCTCGAGCGACTGCCCGACGCGTCGCTGTCGCGCGTCTATCTGCTCCACCCCGATCCGTGGCGCAAAGCGCGCCACGCGAAGCGGCGGATGGTCAATCACGGCCCGCTCGACCTGATCGCCGCCAAGCTCGCGCCCGGCGCCGAGTTCCGGCTGGGCACCGATGATCCGACCTATTGTCGCTGGGCGATGATGGTGCTGAACCAACGCCGCGATTTCGTGTGGAGCGCACGGACGCCCGCCGATTTCCTGACGCGTCCCGACGACTGGCCCGAGACGCGCTACGAGCGCAAGGCGCGCCGCCAGGGGCGCGAGGTGTGGTACTTTCGCTACGTCAGGGTCTAGCCGCGCAGCCGGCTGGCGGAGGGCACCGCTCGGGCCGACACGACCACCCGGGAGGCCGGACGCACGGACAGCGTGACGGCGCTCGATCAGGACGGCGTGACCCTCACGTGCGGCCCGTCTCGTCTCCGCGTTGCTCCGGCCGAGCCGTCGCCGACGCGCCAGAATCGCAGCTTTGGAGACGGGTGGCGCCGCTCGACACGACCATCGCGACCCCGGTCGACGGGATTGACGCCGGTACGGCGGGAACGGGTCCCGCGCCGCCCGGGATTCGCGCGGTGCCTGGTTCGCTTGGTCGCGCGCGACGCTCGTCGCACGGGCTGCGCGGAACCGTCGCTGCCGCGCTACGTTCGACGAAGATCTTTCCAGCTCCCGAGGGAATCTCCGACCGTGTCCAAGTTCCGGCGGCTCATCGCGAGCGCCATCGTCTGTTGCCTCTTTTCGACGTCCGGCGCGGTCGCGCGCGAAACCTGCCCGACCGCAGGCTTCGATTACATGGGTGTGCCGATCACGTTCAGCGCCGACCGCGCGGCCTATTATTTCACGACTGACCATAAGCTGGTCGATGCCGACGGGGCGCCTAACGCCTATCATCCTGCCGACATGCCCAACGCCTGCCCCGACACGGGCCGCGGCATCGATTGCCTGGCGGCCGCGGGCTATCCCGACGGATCGTGGTGGCAGACCGTGCTCGTCGCCGATCCGGCAGATCCGACCCGGCCCGCGATCCAGCACGACGGACCCTATAAGGGCTATTTCGTATCGATGACCTCGCTGCGTAACACCGATTTCGCGGGTCCTGCCAGCACCGCGAGCTATGTCGATGCGGCGTCGATCCCGTATATCGTCCTGCCCGCGCCGATCTATCGCACCGACGGGATGGGCGAGATGGGTGATATCGGCTGGGCGACGAACCTCGATACCGGTCAGACGACGCCGTTCGTGATCGCTGACGAAGGTCCGGTCGAGCGGCTCGGCGAAGCATCGGTCGCATTCTGGCACGCACTCGGCGTCGAGGCCCCCAACCCGCGCACTGGCATGGGGTTGCCCGACGGACGGATCGCGTATGTCGTCTTCCCCGGAAGCGGCAAGACCGCCCCGATCGGCTGGCCGATCGACACGGCCGCGCTCCGGCACGAAGCGCATGTGCGGCTCGATGCGGTCGGGGGGATGGCGGCGCTGCGATCATGCGCGCAATCGCCGACCGAGCTCGCTTCGGCGGCGACGGTACGGTTCGGCAAATGATCGCGGCGCTAACCCTTGCAATGGCGGGCGCGACGCTTTCGCCCGCGCCGGCCGCACCCAAGCCGTGGACGGCGCACAGCGCAGCCGCTTTGCTCGACGCAAGCTTCGCAAGCGCGCAGGCCTGTCAGGCCGCGCTCGATGCAGCGCGTGCGCATGAGCGCACCGCTCCGTCCAAACCGGTCCACGACCTGAGCTATGCCAAGCTGTTCGATCAGGCGCGCTGCGGCGGCGTGACGCACACGAGCGGCATCGTCTGGCGGATCCGCATGCATTGGCCGCAACGCCGCTAAGCCCGCGATCCGACTCTGCCCGCACGACCGCTGGTCGCGTCGCGGTCGCGCGATGCACCGGCACGACGACCGGCGCCCATTATCTCGACCTGCGCGGACCCGATTTCTGAAACACGCGTTAATCCTGCCGAACCGCAGGGGTCTTATATGCATTTCACCATCAATGGGACGGCCTATACCGCCGAACCCGACATTCGAACGTCGCTGCTCGATCTGCTGCGCGAACATCTCGGGCTGACCGGCTCGAAAAAGGGCTGCGACCACGGCCAGTGCGGCGCATGTACCGTTTTGGTCAACGGCCGGCGCATCAACAGCTGCCTGTCGCTCGCGGTGATGCACCAGGATGACGAGATCACCACGATCGAGGGCCTCGGCACGCCCGAGGATCTCCACCCGCTGCAAGCCGCGTTCGTCAAGCATGACGGCTATCAGTGCGGCTATTGCACGCCGGGGCAGATCTGCTCGGCGGTCGGCATGCTCGACGAGGTCAAGAAGGGCTGGCCGAGCCATGTCAGCGCCTCGCTCGGCGACGTCGAGTTCAACGACGGCGAAATCTCCGAGCGGATGAGCGGCAATCTCTGCCGCTGCGCCGCCTACCCCAACATCGTCGACGCGATCCGCGACGTGGCGGAGGCCAAGGCATGAAGACCTTTACCTACGAAAAGCCCGCGAGCGCCGAGGAAGCCGTCGGCTTCGTCGGTGCGGGCACGCGCTTCATCGCGGGCGGCACCAACCTGCTCGACCTGATGAAGCTGCAGGTCGAGACCCCCGACAAGCTCGTCGACATCAGCCGGCTCGATCTCGCCAAGATCGAGGACACCGACAACGGTGGCCTGCTGATCGGCGCACTCGTCCCCAATAGCGATCTCGCTGCCGACAGCCGCGTGCGCGAGAAATACGAAGTGCTGAGCCGCGCCTTGCTCGCGGGCGCCTCGGGGCAGCTGCGCAACAAGGCGACGACCGGGGGCAACCTGCTCCAGCGGACGCGCTGCTATTATTTCTACGACCCCGCAATGGCGTGCAACAAGCGCGCCCCCGGCAGCGGCTGCTCGGCGCGCGAGGGCTATAACCGCATCCTCGCGATCCTCGGCACCAGCGAGTCGTGCATCGCGACGCACCCCGGCGACATGCCCGTCGCAATGCGCGCGCTCGATGCGACGATCATCACGCTCACGCCGGGCGGGGATCGCCGCCGGATCAGCATCCACGATTTCTATCGTCTCCCCGGTGACACGCCAGAGATCGAGACCGTGCTCGAAGCCGGCGAACTGATCACGCATGTCGAACTGCCCGCCCCGGCCGCCGGCAAGCAGCTCTACCGCAAGGTCCGCGACCGTGCGTCCTACGCGTTCGCGCTCGTCTCGGTCGCTGGACTCGTCTCGGTCGAGAATGGCACGATCGCGACAGCACAGCTCGCTTTCGGCGGGCTCGGGCCGATGCCGTGGCGCGATAGCCGCGTCGAGGCAGCGTTGGTCGGCAAGGCGCCGTCCGACGAGGTTTTCGCGGCGGCGGCGGACATCCTGCTCGCCGATGCCCAGGGCTTCGGGTCGAACGACTTCAAGATCCCGCTGATGAAACGCACGCTGATCGCGTGCCTGCGTGAGTTGACCGCATGAGCAACACCAACAGCCTCAAGATGGACAAGCCCGTCCCCGCCAGCCTGCTCGACAGCGCCAGCCAGGGGATCATCGGCCGCCCGCTCGACCGCAAGGAAGGCCCGCTGAAGGTCACCGGCCAGGCGACCTATTCGGCCGAATATCAGATCCCCAACCTCGCCTACGGCTATCTCGTCGGAACCAAGTTCGGACGCGGCAAGGTTACCAAGGTCGATGCCGACAGCGTCCGCGCGATCCCCGGCGTGATCGACGTCGTCACCGACTTCAAGACCTTCCTGCAGAACTCGCAGCAGGGCGGCGAAACCAGCGCCCCGACGCAGGGCGTGCAGGACGTCCACTATTTCGGCGAGATCGTCGCGATCGTGCTCGCCGAAAGCTATGAAGCCGCGCGCGACGCCGGCATCCGCATCAAGGTCGAATATGAAGAGGCCGAGGGCCGCTTCGACTTCGACGAGCATAAGGGCGAAACCAAGAAGCCGCCGTTCAACAACATCCCGGCACACTTCAAGCAGGGCAATGTCGACAAGGCGATGGAAGAGGCCGCGACCTCGGTCGACGTGACCTACACCACACCGAGCCAGAACAGCTCGGCGATGGAGCCGCACGCCTCGATCGCGGTGTGGGACGAGGATGGCGCGCTGACGCTGTACGGCTCGTACCAGATGCCGACCTCGGACAAGACCCAGCTCGCCAAGTCGCTCGGCGTCAGCGACAAGAAGGTCCGGATCATCGCGCATTATATCGGCGGCGGGTTCGGCTCGAAGCTCGGCATCGCGCCCGAATCGGTCGCCGCCGCGGTGGCCGCCAAGCAGCTCGGTCGTCCAGTCAAAGCCGTGATGACGCGCCCGCAGGTGTTCGAGACCACCGTGCGCCGCTCGAACACCGAGCAGCGCGTGCGCTTTTCGGTCGATGGCGACGGCAAGCTCACCGGCGTCGGTCACGAGACGCTGACGAGCAACCTCCCCGGCGAGGGCTTTTTCGAGCCGACCGGCATCGGCACGCATTTCGCTTATTCGGGCGAGAACCGGCTGATCAACCATGATCTGGTCGAGCTCGACTGGCTGCTGTCGGGCTCGATGCGCGCGCCGGGCGAGGCGGTCGGCATGATGGCGACCGAGGCCGCACTCGACGAACTGTGCCACAAGCTGGGAGTCGATCCGATCGACTTCTGGAAGCAGAACGAGCCGAGCGAGGACCCCGAGGAGAAGATCCCCTTCTCGACGCGCCAGCTGGTCCGCTGCCTTGAGGAAGGCGCCGAGAAGTTTGGCTGGTCGAAGCGCAACGCGACGCCCGGCCAGGTGCGCGATGGCGAATGGATGATCGGCATGGGCGTGGCGGCTGCGGTGCGCACCAACATGCTGATGGAATCCTCGGCCAAGGTCGCGATCGACGCGAATGGTCGCGCGACCGTCAGCTCGGCGATGACCGACATCGGCACTGGCAGCTACACGATCCTCGGCCAGATCGCCGGCGAACTGCTCGGGCTTCCGCTCGATCAGGTCAGCGTACAGCTCGGCGATACCAATCTGCCCGACGCGGCGGGTTCGGGCGGATCGTGGGGTGCCGGTTCGAGCGGCTCGGCGGTCTATCTCGCGTGCGAGATGCTGCGTGAAAAGCTCGCCAAGGCGATGGGCTGCGACCCCGAGGCATTGACGCTCAAGGACGGCCAGGCGATCGCCGACAACCGCCAGGTCGCGCTTGGCTCGCTCGTTGGCGACGGGATCGAGGCGATCGGCTCGATCGCACCGGGCAAGATGGAGAAGGAGCGCAAACAGTCGAGCTATGGCGCGCATTTCGTCGAGGTCGGCGTCAACGCGACTACCGGCGAAGTCCGCGTCCGCCGCATGCTCGGCGTGTTCTCGGCAGGTCGCATCCTCAATGCCAAGACCGCGCGCTCGCAATGCCTCGGCGGGATGACCTTCGGCATCGGCGCGGCGCTGACCGAGGACCTCGTCCACGACCCGCGCAACGGCAAGCTCGTGAACCACGATCTCGGCGAATATCACGTGCCGGTGAATGCCGACGTGCCGCAGATCGAGGTGCATTTCCTCGAAGAGCGCGACCAGTTCGCCAATCCGATCCACGCCAAGGGGATCGGCGAGCTCGGTATCTCGGGCTGCGGCGGCGCGATCGGCAATGCGGTGTTCAACGCGACCGGGATCCGCGTGCGGGACTATCCGATTACGGTGGACAAGCTGCTCGATCACCTGCCGCCGGTGTAACTCCCCCCGTCACCCCGGCCTCGTGCCGGGGGCCACCGGGAAGCGCGCGCCGCAAATGCAATACGCGCGCCACGGTGGGCCCCGGCACAAGGCCGGGGTGATGAGGGCGCGCTAATTTACCGCTTGCGCGAGCGCCCCTTGGTCATCGGATCGGGCTTGACCGGCTTCTTCCAGCCCGGCGGCGGCGTCATCCGCTGCTGGCTCGTGCCCAGCCCCATCGCGCCGGGCTGCTGGCGGGTCAGACCGACCGTCTCGGCGCGCTCGGCATCCTCCGCGCTCGCGCCACCGCGCAACAGCGCAAGCCGGTCGCGCAACCGCCGCGCCTGCTCGAAATCGAGCGCCTCGGCCGCGGCTTCCATTTCCGTACGAACGCGTTCGATCTCATCCATGCGCGTCTAAACGCCGCGGTCCGCGCTTGGCTCCGCTGCACTCCCCAACGCTAGGGCGCAGTATTCCCGCTCGCCGCCCAGCGCCCCTTGAGCATCGCCCCGACAAACGCCGGCACCCCGGGCCGCACCAACACCCAGTCGCGCAGCGCAGGCCCCCGCTCCGCGCCGAGCGTCGCCTTGTAGCCGCTGTCCCCGGCACCCCAATCGACCCTGCGCAACCCCGCCGCCCGCGCCCGCGCCAGATTGCGGTAGGACAGCAGCTTGCCCGGCGAATGCTTGGCGAACGCCGGATCATAGCTGTTGGCGATCGCATAGCGCGTCGGCCCGGCATCGAGATCGAACGAAAACGCCGCCGGCTCGCCGTCGATACTCAGCACCGCCGCCGACAGCATCGCGGCGAGCAGCGGATCGCGCGCCACCTCGCGCCAGAAGGCGCCGTGGCCGTCGCGCGTGAACTTGGCGTCGCGCCCATCGGTCTTGGCCGCGATCCAGCTGCGCTGTTCGACCGCGGCGAGCCGGTCGAAGGTCGCGTCCCACTCCCCCGCTCCGACGAAGCGCCAGTCGAGTGCGCCATGCTCGGCGAGATGCTTTTCGTGAAAGCGGTTCTTGCGCAGCGTCGATCCGCGCGGCCAATCGGGTTGCTGCAGGTCAAGCACGAAGCTGTTCGCGACGAAACGGTCGAGCACCGCCCACCCCTTCGCGCTCGCGCGCGGGAGCAGCGCGGCGAGCGCCGGATCGCCATCGACCACCGGGCCGATCCGCAAAGCGTTGACGCTGCGCGCCAGCGTATCGAGCAACGCATCGAGTGCGGGGACATCGGCATGGCGGTGGATCGGGACGCTGCGGAACGGCCAGTAGCTGCCCGGCACGCTTGCCAGCCGCGCGAACGCCGGACCAACGCGCACGAACGGCAGCGCGATCACCGGGACGTCATCCTCCTCGACAAGGATCGTCCGCGCCGCGCCACCGTAAGCGGCAAGCGCCGCCGCATACCAGGCGTAGCGCAGGAAAGCGTGACTCGGCGCCGCCGCCTCGGCGACGAGGTCGATCGCCCCCGACAGGCCAGCGCCCACGCTCGCGCGCGTCGGCGACGGTAGCCGGGTGAATTCCGAGAGCAGCATCGGCTTGGTCATCACGGCGACTCTAGCCCTGCGGGGTTACCAATGTATGGCCAACGCCTTGCGCCCGCGCCGGTCGCATTCCAAAAGGGGCCGCGATGAACCCCTATCCCGCCGTCTCGACGATCGCGCAGACGATCCAGCTGTCGCTCTCGCCGATCTTCATGCTCGCCGCGATCGGGCAGTTGCTCAACGTGCTCGCCGGGCGGCTGGCGCGCGTCGTCGATCGTGCGCGCGTCGTCGAGGAATGGCATCCGCTGTCGAGCGGCCCCGAGCATGACCGCCATGTCTGGGAATTGCGCCTGCTCGACCGGCGGATGACGGTGATCAACCGTTCGCTCGTGCTCGCAGTGTCGAGCGCCGCGCTGACGTGCATCGTGGTCGCCTTGCTGTTCGTCGCCAGCCTGTTCAAGCTGCACATCGGCACCGTCGTCGCGGTGATCTTCATCCTCGCGATGGGCCTGTTGATCTCGTCGCTGGTCGGCTTCCTGATCGAGGTGCGGATCTCGCTCTCGGCGATCCACGTCCGCGACGAACTGCTCGAACGCTGAGCCGCGAAGGGCGCGCCGCCCTTTGGAAGCGCGCCTCCCGTCCCTGGAAGGGAGGGGTCGGGGGTGGGTCGGCCCGTTGTTCGGCCGGACGCCTGCCCTAGGCCGACCCACCCCCAGCCCCTCCCTTTCAGGGACGGGAGCAAGGTCAGCGCGTCCCATCCAACCCGGGCCCGGCATCGTTCGTCGCCGCATAGCCCGGCGCGACGCGCGCATGCGCCGCCTGCTCGTAGACATAGCCCGCATTCAGCACGCGCTGGTCGCCCCAGGCGGTGGCGATGAACGACAGCCCGACCGGCACGCCGCGCACCAGCCCCATCGGCACGGTGAGATGCGGATAACCCGCCACCGCCGGCAGCCCGGCGGCGCTCGGCCCCTCGCCGCCGTCGCCCGACACCGTGTCGGACAGCCACGGCATCCCGTAAGTCGGCGCGACGATCAGCGTTGCATTGGCGGTGGCGAGCATAGCGTCGATCCCCTCCTTGCCCGCCAGCCGCAGCGATTTCGCGCGCGCGCCGAGATATTCGGCATCGGCGAGGCCCCGCGTCTGTTCGGCCGCTTCGAAAGTCTCCTGCTGGAAGAACGGCATTTCGCGCGCCGCCTCGGCGCGATCGAAGGCGATCACGTCGGCGAGCGTGCGTGTCTTCACCGCCTGCGGCGTGGTCGCCAGATAGCTGTTGAGATCGGCCTTGAGCTCGGTGTGCAGCACCAGCGATTCGGCATCGCCGATCCCCTCGAGCTTGGGTGGCGTGACATCGACGAGCACCGCGCCCTGCGCCTTGAGCACCGCCAGCGCGGCGGCATATTTCACCTTGAGCAGCTCGGGCATGTCGGGATGCAGTACCGCGATCCGCACCCCGGCGAGCGACGCCGTGGCGAGCGGCGCGGCGAAATCATGCGCATATTTGGCCGTGCCTCTGGTCGCCGAATCGGCCGGATCGACGCCGATCATCCCGTTGAACAGCAACGCCGCATCGCGGACGCTGCGCGCCATCGGTCCGGGCGTATCCTGGCTATGGCTGATCGGGACGACATGCGTCCGGCTGATCATGCCGAGCGTCGGCTTCAGCCCGACCAGCCCGTTCATCGCCGATGGGCATACCACCGAGCCATCGGTCTCGGTCCCGACCGCGACCGCGGCGAAGCTCGCCGCCACCGCCGCGCCCGATCCGCTCGACGAGCCGCACGAGGTGCGGTCGAGCGCATAGGGGTTCCGCACCAGCCCGCCGACCGCGCTCCACCCGCTCATCGAATGCGTCGAGCGGATGTTCGCCCATTCGGACAGGTTGGTCTTGCCGATGATCACCGCGCCCTGCCGGCGGAGACTCGCCACCAGCGGCGCGTCGCGGCGCGTGATGTTGTCCTTGAGCGCGAGGCTCCCCGCGGTCGTCGCGATCGGATCCCTGGTCTCGATATTGTCCTTGATCAGCACCGGCACGCCGTCGAGCGGTCCGAGCGGCTTGCCCGCCTTCCGCCGCGCATCGCTCGCGCGCGCCTCGGCGATCGCATCGGGGTTGGTGGCGATCACCGCGCGCAGCGTCGGCCCGGTGCGATCCATCGCCGCGATCCGCGCGAGATAGGCCTGGGTGATCGCCGCGCTGCTCGTGCCGCCCGCCATCATCGCGTGCAGCTGTTCGATCGATTTCTCCTCGATCGCGGGTTGGGTCTGTGCCGCAGCCGGAACGCCCCCCAGAACCGACGACAGCAAGGACAGGACGAGAACGCGCATGATGGATGCCCCCTGGAAGCGGCACGGATCGGTCCACGCCTTTTCAGGATCATGCGATAGCGACCATCGCGCTGCAAGCGGGCTCGCACCCCCACCCGGCGAATCTCGCGCGCCGCTCGGGCGGGCGGCGCATATGAAAAGAGGCTGCCGATGCCCTGATCAAGGACATCGGCAACCTCCTGACATGGTCAGCGGCCGGAAGCTCCAGCTTGGAGGACCATGCGTACCGCAAAGCCTCGACGCTTGGTGGCGTTGATTGGGGGAGAATACCCCCCGCCCCAGTGTCGCAGGACTAGCCTTAAAGGCCTAGCGGTGCGTCCTCCGAACGAACTGAACCGACCCCATTGCTGAACCATGAGACATCGGATCACCTCCTTTCGCTAGTTAAGACAGCGTGACCAGGCCTGGTCACGACTCGTGTTTGAATCATATTTTTAGGCGAAACAAGTCTTGTAATATCGCCATGTTTCGACGATTCTCCTCCGCCTGCCCGAAGCGCAAATATTCGCTTCCTTCGCGCCCGATCAGCGACGGCAATCCTCGGTGACGCGGCCCACTTCGGCCCAGGCCGGAACCACCAGCGTCGGCATGCCATTTTGTTCGACGATGAAGCGCCCGCGACTGAACGCCATCGCATCGAGCAGGCCGTCGCGCGGGGACAGCGCCGCCGCGACATAAGCGGGCGCGGCGCCGGTTGACTGGACCGTCAGGCTGCGCGCGAGGCTCGAGGTGCGCAGCGTCAGCGGCGTCCCCGCCTGCCCCTGGCGCGAGAGATAGATCATGTTGGTCTGGTGGTCGCAGCGCAGCGTCAGCAGCGCGTCGGTGCCCGGCGTGCCGAACAGAGCGATCGAACCGCGGCCGTCGATCCGATAGCTCCAGTCGCCCGGCGTCACCGGCCAGTCGCGCCAGTCGGCGGCTTGCGGGACGGGCGGCGGCGGCGCGGTCGGTCGCGGCGCGGCCACTGGCGGGGCGACCGCTCGCGGCGGCGGCGGGGCGCCGACACAGGCGGCAAGGGCGAGGAGCGTGGCGACCACGGCGAAGCGAGCGGATTGCGAGGACATGACGGGTCTATGCGGCATGCGCCCGCCCCGCTCAACCGCCAGCGCCGACACCCGTGGCAAATCCGCGCCCGCTCGCGCGACACAGGCGCAACGCGCGTTGGGAACCCGCAGGTAGGGTGCAATCGTTGATCGGCTACGGAACCGACGCGCCCCACGCGCCGTTACGCTCGCGACACGAAGGATGAGATCCATGGCCCAGACCGAACCGACCCAGTTGCTGCTCCAGTCGAACAAAGCCGACACGATGCCGATCCGCAGCCGCGACGGCGACAAGATCGGGACATTGTTCTCGCTGATGGTCAACAAGCGCACCGGGCGCGCGGTCTATGCCGTGCTGTCGATCGGCGGGTTCCTCGGGATGGGCAAGGCGTACTACCCGATCCCCTTCTCGCTGCTCGCGTTCGATCCGGTCAACGACACCTATGTCGTGACGATCGACCGCCGCGTGCTCGAGGGCGGCCCGAGCTGGGCGGCGAATGCGCCGGAGTTCGACCAGGCCTATGCCGACCGGGTTTCGAAATATTACGATGTGGCGGGCGAGGATCTGTCGCTGGGTTAAGACTCAGAACCCTCGGTTGCGCGCGCTTTCGCTTCGAACCGTTGCGCCTTGCGCTCCGCTTTCCAGAATGTACGCTTATCGTCGCGGAGATGGCGCCACCATTGCGGCGAAGAGGTCAGTTGGCCTTTGTGGACATGCGCCATCTCATGCCGCCGGGCGGTACCGCGCTTCGGGAACGACCATGTCATGCGCAATGGCAGTTTCGATCCATCCTTGGATCGCGATCCGTGCTTCCGCCAAAGCCTCTTCAGGGGTGTCGCCAAACGCTGAGCATGATCTCAGATCCGGCACGTCTGCGATCCAAGAGTCGTCAGTGTCTGACCAAAACAGGTTGATATGATACCGCGGTTCCATCACTCGTCCATCGTTAGGCCGAACTCGCGTACCATAACAAGAAACTGATCGATTTGGTAGGGCTTGGCCATATTCCCCCTGGGCTGTATGCTCAGCGGACGTAGCACTGAGGGATGCTCATAGCTTCGATGACTGCCTCTAATCCGGTCGAGCTTGAACCCGAACGCGATGAGCAAGCGCTCAAAATCGCGGAAGGAGACAGCGGCGCGAGGGTTCGCAACAATCCACTGATATAGCTTTGAGGTACGTGTCATCGATCCAACCTCATCTCGTCTCGGAGCGTAAACCTAATATGCCCGATCGACCCTAGAGATTGAATCCCCGCCGTTTACGGCGGTAATACATCACCGCGCCCGCCGCGAACTCCCCGCCATCCCCGCCCGGATCTTCTGGCTCTTGCCATAGCGCGTCTTGCGCGTTCCCGGCTTGCCCTCGTTAGAACGCCCCATCACCGGCGCCTTCTGCTGATCGACCGGCAGCCCGAGCTCTTCCTGCTCCAACTGTCGGATCTCGTCACGCAGACGCCCAGCCGTCTCGAACTCGAGGTCCGCCGCCGCCGTCCGCATCTGCTTCTCGAGATCCTCGATATATGCGCGCAGGTTGTGCCCGACCATGTGCGGCCGGTCCTCGTCGATTTCGATCGTCACCTGGTCGCGCTGCGACACGTCCTGGATGATGTCGCCGATGTTGCGGCGGATCGTCGTAGGCGTAATGCCGTGCTCGGCATTGTACGCCAGCTGCTTCTCGCGGCGCCGCCCGGTCTCGTTCATCGCGCGCTCCATCGAGCCGGTGATGCGATCGGCATAGAGGATCACGCGCCCGTCGACGTTGCGCGCCGCGCGGCCGATCGTCTGGATCAGCGACGTTTCGGAACGCAAAAAGCCCTCCTTGTCGGCGTCCAAGATCGCGACCAGCCCGCATTCGGGAATATCGAGCCCCTCGCGCAGCAGGTTGATGCCGATCAGCACGTCGTACACGCCGAGCCGCAGATCGCGGATCAGCTCGATACGCTCGAGCGTCTCGACGTCGCTGTGCATGTAGCGGACGCGCAGGCCCGCCTCGTGCATGAACTCGGTCAGATCCTCCGCCATCCGCTTGGTCAGCGTCGTCACCAGCGTGCGATAGCCAAGCTCGGCGGTCTTGCGCGCCTCGACGATCAGATCCTGCACCTGCTCCTCGACCGGCTTGATCTCGATCGGCGGGTCGATCAGCCCGGTCGGGCGGATCACCTGCTCGGCGAACACGCCGCCGGTCTGCTCCATCTCCCACGCGCCCGGCGTCGCCGAGACATAGGTCGTCTGCGGACGCATCGCGTCCCATTCGTTGAAGCGTAAGGGACGGTTGTCGATCGCCGACGGCAGGCGGAAGCCATATTCCGCGAGCGTCAGTTTGCGTCGGTGATCGCCGCGCGACATGCCGTTGATCTGCCCGACGGTCACGTGACTCTCGTCGACGAACAGCAGCGCATTCTCGGGCAGATATTCGAACAAAGTGGGCGGCGGCTCGCCCGGCATCCGGCCGGTGAGGAAGCGCGAATAATTCTCGATCCCAGCGCACGAGCCCGTCGCGGCGATCATCTCGAGATCGAAGTTCGTGCGCTGCTCCAAGCGTTGCGCCTCGAGCAGCTTGCCCTCGGGCACCAACTCCTTGAGCCGCTCGGCGAGCTCGAACTTGATCGCCTCCATCGCCTGTTTGAGCGTCGGCCCTGGGGTCACGTAGTGCGAATTGGCATAGACGCGCACCGAATTGAGGCTCGCGATCTTCTTCCCCGTCAGCGGATCGAACTCGACGATCTCCTCGATCTCGTCGCCGAAGAACGAGATCCGCCACGCGGTGTCGTCGTAATGCGACGGGAAGAGTTCGAGATTGTCGCCGCGCACGCGGAAATTGCCGCGCTGGAAGGCGGCGTCGTTGCGCTTGTACTGCAGCGCGACGAGCTTGCGCACGATCTCGCGCTGGTCGACGCTCTGCCCCTTCTTGAGGTCGAAGATCATCGCCGAATAGGTCTCGACCGAGCCGATACCGTACAGGCACGACACCGACGCCACGATGATCACATCGTCGCGTTCCAACAGCGAGCGCGTTGCGGAATGCCGCATCCGGTCGATCGCCTCGTTGGTCGAGCTTTCCTTCTCGATATAGGTGTCCGACCGCGCGACATACGCCTCGGGCTGATAGTAATCGTAGTAGGACACGAAATATTCGACCGCGTTCTCGGGGAAAAACGCCTTCATTTCCCCGTACAGCTGCGCCGCCAGGATCTTGTTCGGCGCAAGGATCAGCGCCGGACGCTGCACCGCCTCGATCACCTTGGCCATGGTGAAGGTCTTGCCCGAGCCAGTGACGCCGAGCAGCACCTGGTCGCGCTCCCCCGCCTGCGTCTGCGCGACGAGTTCGGCGATCGCGGTCGGCTGGTCGCCCGCAGCGGTATATTCGGAGGCGAGCGTGAAGCGCTTGCCCCCTTCGGCCTTGGGCGGACGCGCCGGGCGATGCGGGATGAAGCTCTGCCCGGTTTCGGGCTCGTCGAGGCTGGTGCGAATCTGGATTGCCATATGACCGCAATATGGGAAGGAACGGTGCAACAGACAACGCGCGCCGACACCGGTCCGCGCCTTCGGGGAGATCTTCCATGACGTTCCGCACTCTGGCGACGCTGCTCGCCTTGCCCACGCTCGCGCTCGCCGCCTGTTCGCCCTCGGGCCCGGTCAAGCGCCTGGCCGGCAGCTGGTCGCAGAAGATCGAGATCCTCAAGCTCGAAGGTCGCGGCGCGACGCCCGAGACCAAGGTGCAGATGCAGAAGATGTTCGATTCGATGGCTGGCACGTCGGTCTGCCTCACGCCCGCCGCCGCCGCCAAGGAAGATTTCGGCAAGGCGATGGAGCAGATGGCGTCGCGCGGGCAGAATTGCAGCTTCGACAAGAAGGACGTGTCGGGCGGCACGATCCACGTCGCCGCGACCTGCAAGCAACCGACCGGCGGGATGGTCAAGATGACGATCGATGGCAGCAACAGCGCGACCAAGCAGGACATGACGATGCAGACCGAAGGCTATGCCGTCGGCGGCGCCAAGGAGGGCACGATGCAGATGCACATCACCTCGACGCGCAGCGGCGATTGCAAGCCCGGCGACATCACCCCGCCCGACGCGCCCGCCGCCGGCGCCGCGCCGGTCGCCCCCGCCGCCAAGCCGTAAGCGGGCGGACCGATCGCGGCCGAGGGGCGACCCCTTGGCCGGGATCGACGTTCCCCCCTGCCCTGCCCGTCACACCGGGGTCCACCGTGCCGCAAATCTGCACCCGCGGGGTCGGTGGGACGGCGGACCTTGGCACAAGGCCCGGATGACGGCGTGGGTTTATCGCCCCTCTAGCCGATGCGCCGATATGCGACGCGCCACATCGTCCAGCCGATCAGCGCCGAGAGCAACGCCAGCACAAGGCTGGTCGCGATCGCGCTCGTCCAGCGATACAGCACGGTCGGCGAGTCCCCGGGCGGCATCCCGAAAATGCCGAAACCATAAGTCTGCCCACCGAGGAACAACGCGAAACCGGCCAGCGCTCCGACGCTGACCGCGCTCCACGGTCCGCGGCGGTCGAGCGCATGGCACAAAAGCCAGACCGGGCCGCCGATCGCGACCACCGCCATCACGGTAATCACCGCGCCGACCAGGAAGCCGATCAGCATCGGAAACGGGTCGAGCCCGCTGCCGACCGTCACCAGGCCCGCGGCGAACAGCCCCCCGACCGCGCCCCCCGCAGTGAGCGCGAGCCCCGCGCGATCGAGCGAAGCCTCATATCCTGCCGGTACCACCGATGCTGCCACGTCCGGTCCCCCCGGCGCCCCGCTTAGCATCGTCCGGCGCCGCCCCCAAGCAAAACTCGTTACGCAACCGTACCCATGCCGCTGCGATCGCAGGCGATGCAGACATCGTCACAGGCTGCCGACCAAGGCGAGCACGACTCCGATTGCGACCAGCACCAGCCCCGCGATTTCACTCCGGCTGGTCGTCTCGCCGAGATAGAAATGCGCAAACGCCATCGTGAAGGCGACCTCGATCTGCCCGACGATCCGCACCAACGCGACTGGCGCCGCGGCGAAGCCGGTGAACCAGCACGCCGAGGCGACCGACGACATCAGCCCGACCTGTCCGGCAACGCGCCACTCGGAGAAAACGCGCGCAACCTGGTCGCGCTCGCGCAGACAGACATAGGCGCCCTGCAGCACGGTCTGCCCCGCCACCGTCACCGCGAGCACGATCAGCGCGGCGCGGATATGATCGGGCGTACGCACTTCCTGCGTCGCGGCGCGAATGCCGATCGTCGTCAGCGCGAAGGCGAAGCCCGCGGCGATCCCATAGCGCGCCGCCGGCTGCCCGAGCGCGCGGAGGAACGCGAGCGGCGACATCCGCTTGCCACCCGTCGACAACACCATGACGCCCGCTACGCCGAAACCGATGCCGGCCCAGGTCGAGGCGCTGAGATGATCACCGAGCAGCAGCACCGACAGCAGGGCGCTCTGCACCGCCTCCGTCTTGGAATAGGCTGTTCCGACGACGAAATTGCGCTCGCCGAACGCCATCAGCAACAAATTGGTGGCGACGATCTGCGCGAGGCCGCCGCCGAGGCAGAACGGCAGGAACCAGGCGCCGAGCGCGGGAAGCGGGGCCGGCGCCATGAAATGGTGATACCCGACGAGCAGCAGCACCGCGACCGGCAGGCCGTAGAGATAGCGCACCAACCCGGCGGCGTTGACCGACAGCGTGTGCGACACGCGCCGCTGCACGGCGGTCCGCCACGCCTGCAACGCCCCGCCGATCAGCGCGGCGGGAAGCCATAAGGGCGAGGCGATCACGATCGAAGCGACGAGCGCGCGAAGCGACCTTCGACCTTACGCAGCACGATAGGCGTAAATAGCAGGGCTATAACGCGGCTCGGGGACCGGATCGCCATGCTCCCGCGCTACCTCGAGCCACAGCGCAACCGCGACCTGGGCTTCCTGCGCAGCCCCCGCCGGTGTCTCGCCATGCGCGCTGCAACCGCGCAGATCGGGCACGTCGGCAATCCAGCAACCGTCCTCGTCGGACCAGAAAAGGTTGATGTGATAGTGCGGGATCATTTCAGTCGCTCAGCGTAAGGCCATAGGCTTCGATGATATCGAGGAACTGTTCGACTTGATAGGGCTTGGCGCTTTTCCCACGCGGCTGAACGATCCGCGTGTCGCCAATGACGGCATGGCGATAGGCCAGATGACTGCCACTGGTTCGCACATGGACGTACCCAAATGCTTCGAGCAGCCGACAGAATTCCGCAAAGGAGAGCCCGCGTCGGTCGAGCATCTTCCGATAGAGCTTGGCCAAGCGTGTCATGTGACGATCTCCTGCGATCCTGGCGCAGCCTGTCACCGGTCGTCGCATGACACGGGGGTGTTCCGATAGCCCTCAGCCCAGCAATCCCTCGCGCGCGATCTTCTCCTTCCAGACCAGCGGCGCGAGCTGGTGGACGTTCGCGCCGGTCGAATCGACCGCGACCGTCACCGGGAAATCCTCGACCTCGAATTCGTAGATCGCCTCCATCCCGAGATCTTCGAACCCGACGACCTTCGATCCCTTGATCGCGCGCGCGACGAGATAGGCCGCCCCGCCGACCGCCATCAGATAGGCGCTCCGCCCTTCGGCGATCGCCTTGGTCGCATCGGGCCCGCGCTCGGCCTTGCCGACCATCGCGAGCAGCCCCTGGTCGAGCATCATCCGCGTGAACTTGTCCATCCGCGTCGCCGTCGTCGGCCCCGCCGGACCCACCACCTCGTCGCCGACCGGATCGACCGGCCCGACATAATAGATCACGCGGCCCTTGAACTCGACCGGCAGCGGCTCGCCCGCATCGAGCATGTCCTTGATCCGCTTGTGCGCGGCGTCGCGGCCGGTGAGCATCTTGCCGTTGAGCAGCAGCCGGTCGCCCTGCTTCCAGCCCTGCACCGTCTCGGGCGTCAGCGTGTCGAGATCGACGCGGATCGCCGCGCTGTCGGGCTTCCAGTCGACCTTGGGCCACTCATCCAATTTCGGCGCTTCGAGGAACGACGGGCCCGAGCCATCGAGCACGAAATGCGCATGGCGCGTCGCCGCGCAATTGGGGATCATCGCCACCGGCTTGCCCGCGGCATGGCACGGCGCGTCGAGGATCTTGACGTCGAGGATCGTCGACAGCCCGCCCAGCCCCTGCGCGCCGATGCCGAGCGCATTGACCTTGTCGAAGATCTCGATCCGCAGCGCCTCGATGTCGGTCTTGGGCCCGCGCGCCTTGAGCGGCCCCATGTCGATCGGCTCCATCAGCGCTTGCTTCGCCAGCAGCACGCAATGCTCGGCGGTGCCGCCGATGCCGATGCCGAGCATCCCCGGCGGGCACCACCCCGCGCCCATCTGCGGCAGCATCTCGAGCACCCAGTCGACGATCGAATCGGACGGGTTCATCATCTTGAACTTCGACTTGTTCTCGCTGCCGCCGCCCTTGGCCGCGACATCGACCGAGACCTTCGCCCCCGGCACCATCTCGACGTGGAGCACGCACGGCGTATTGTCCTTGGTGTTGCGCCGCGTGAAGGCGGGGTCCGCCAGCACCGAGGCGCGCAGCTTGTTCTCGGGGTTGAGATAGGCAAGCCGGACGCCCTGGTCGACGATCTCTTGCAGCGAGCGGCTGGTGTCGTCGAAGCGGCAGTCCATGCCCCATTTGACGAACACGTTGACGATGCCGGTGTCCTGGCAGATCGGGCGATGCCCCTCGGCGCACATCCGCGAATTCGTCAGGATCTGCGCGATCGCGTCCTTGGCGGCGGGGCCCTGCTCGGCGTCATACGCTTCGCCCAGCGCGCGGATATAATCCATCGGGTGGTAGAAAGAGATGAATTGCAGCGCGTCGGCGACGCTCTCGATCAGATCGGCTTCGCGGATGATGGTGGTCATGGGGCTACTCCTGTGGCCGCGGCCTTAAAGCCATGACCGCCGCGCGCCAAGCCGTCCGCGGAGCGGCCCGCCCGACCCTTTGCAGTTTGCGGCCGATGCGAGCATTTTGGAAAGGATCGCGCGCTATACAGACGCCAATGTCTCTTCTGATGCTCCTTGCGCTGTTCCTCGCCTTCGCCGTCGGGGCGGGTGGCGCCGCCTTTGCCCTGCTCGCGGTCCGCCGACGCCCGACCACACCGCGCCCCGAGCGCGACACGCGCGATCGACTCGCGCGGTTGCTGGTCGACGAATTCGAGGGCCATTCGAACGGCTGGTTCTGGCGCACCGATGCCGAGGGCTGCCTCAGCTATCTCTCGGACAAGGTCGCCGCCGAGCTCGACGCGCCCGATGCGCCCGCGCTCGGCCAGCCGCTGCCCGCGGTGTTCCGCATGGACAGCGCCTCGCCCGAGACCGAGCGCACGCTCGGCTTCCACCTCGCCGCGCGCACCGCCTTTTCGAATTATTCGGTCCGCCCGGCGAGCCGCGCCAAGCTCGAACGCTGGTGGTCGATCTCGGGACGGCCGATCACCGATCAGGCCGGCCAGTTCCTCGGCTTCGTCGGCAGCGGGAGCGACTTGACCGAGAGCCGCCGCGCCGATGCCGAAATCACGCGACTCGCGCTGTTCGACGGGCTGACCGGGCTCGCCAATCGCCAGCGGTTGCGACTGTCACTTGAGCAGACGCTCAGCGCGAACAGCTTCGCACACCACGCCAGCGCGCTGTTCCTGCTCGACCTCGACCGCTTCAAGGCGGTCAACGACACGCTCGGCCACCAGACCGGCGACGCGCTTTTGAAGCAAGTTGCGCAGCGGCTGCAACGCGCGATCGGCGGCGACGGGCTGGTCGGGCGCCTGGGCGGCGACGAATTCCAGGTGATCCTGCCCAACGAGACCGATCGAGGCCAGCTCGGCGATCTCGCGCGGCGGGTGATCTTCGACCTGTCGCAACCCTATACGATCGACGGCTCGGCGATCGGCATCGGCTGCTCGATCGGCGTCGCGATCGCGCCCGAGGACGGGCATGACGCCGAAACGCTCGTCCGCAACGCCGATCTCGCGCTCTATGCCGCCAAGGGCGACGGGCGCGGCATCCACCGCTTCTTCCGCCCCGAAATGCTCGCCGGCGCGCAGAGCCGCAAGCAGCTCGAGGACGATCTGCGCGATGCGCTTGCCGCCAACCAGTTCTTCGTCGCGTACCAGCCCGTGGTCAGCACCAAGACCGAGCGGATCGTCGGCTATGAAGCGCTGCTGCGCTGGGAACATCCGACGCGCGGGCTGATCAGCCCGAGCGACTTCGTCCCCGTCGCCGAGGATTGCGGGCTGATCGAATCGATCGGCGAATGGGTGTTGCGCACCGCCTCTCTCGACGCGGCGGCCTGGCCGCACGACGTGCGCGTCGCGGTCAATGTCTCGCCGATCCAGTTCGCCAACCCCGCGCTGCCGACGGTCGTCACGTCGGCGCTCGCCAAATCGGGGATCGCGCCCGATCGGCTCGAGCTCGAGATCACCGAGGGCGTGTTCGTCGACGAGAACGCCGCGACCGAGCAGATGTTCAAGACGCTCAAGGGCTGCGGCGTGCGGCTCGCGCTCGATGATTTCGGGACGGGCTATTCGTCGCTCGGCTATTTGAAGAAGGCGCCGTTCGACAAGATCAAGATCGACCAGAGCTTCGTGCGCGGCGCGGCGATCGCGGGCAACCGCAACGCCGCGATCATCAAGGCGATCGTCAGCCTCGCCGAGACGCTCGGCATGGAGACGACCGCCGAGGGCGTCGAGAATCACGACGAGATCGCGCTGATCCGCGAGCTCGGCTGCAGCCACATCCAGGGCTATGTCTATGGCAAGCCGGCGCGCGCGGCCGACGTGCTCGAGCAGCTCGCCGCGGGCGCGGGCCGTGCGGTCGCCAGCGGCTACCGCATCAGCCGCAGCCCGCGCACCGCGATGCTGCGCACCGCACGCATCCAGGCGGGCGACGTCGTCGGCGAGGTGCGGATCCGCAACCTCTCGACGACGGGGGCGATGATCGACGGGATCGATGTCGAGGCCGGGGCGGGCGAGCTCGAAGTGTTGATCGAGCTGCTCGACGACCAGATGTTCCCCGCCACGCTGCGCTGGGCAGCCGATGGCAAGGCCGGTCTCGCCTTCGCGGAGAATTTCAACCTCGAACGCCTGACCACCGCCGCCACCGCTCCGGTGCGCAAGGCAGGATAAAGCCTCCCTCCCGGGGTGGGAGGCCCACCTGCCGAGCGCCGCCGCTCGGTGGAAGCGACGCTTATCCTTCACCTCCCCTCCCTGGAAGGGAGGGGATCGAGGGGTGGGTTACTCTCAATGGGAACGGTTGGTCCGACTGCGGGCCGACCCACCCCCAGCCCCTCCCTTTCAGGGAGGGGAGCCGACGCCTCAGCCCGCGCGGTTCGCCGGGGCTGCCGCCGGAGCGGCAGCGGGGGCTGGGGCCTGGGTCGGTGCGGTCGTACCCATTGCGGGCGGCGGTGGCGGCGGCGGAGCGTCGTTCGCGCCGGGACCGTCATCGGGTCCGGCTCCGGGTCCCCGCGGACCGTGGCGCGGGCCGTCGGGGCCGTCGGGTCCACCCCGACCACCGGGTCCACCGGGACCGTGATGCGGCGGTCCCATCGGCCGCAACGCGACGACCTTGCCGTCGGCCGCGACGAGGAACGAGGCATGGATCATCCCGCGGCCATAATGGCCCTGGACGGTCACCGCCTGCCCCGCGCTGACGAGCCCGGAGCCGTCCCCCTGCCGCCCGAGATCGACCAGCGCGCGCCCGCTGCCATCGGTCAGCACGAACATCGGCCCATAGGTCTCGGCAACGCGGCCGCGCACGCTGATCACGCTGCCATTGTCGGTCAGCGAGCGGATCGCCACCGGGTTGAGCGGCGCCATCTCGACCGAGGGGCCGGTCATCTGTGCGATCGTCGCGCCGCCGCCGATGCCGAGCGCCAACAGCGCGGCGCCGACGATCGCGGTGCGCACCGGCAGCTTGCGGCGTGGGCGGTCGTCCGCCACGGTATCGTAATGGGCCCGGGGGCCTTCGATTTGGTCGGTCATCATGTCACTCCTGCTGGGTTGATGACCGCTTTCTACGGGAGCGTCCCGACACCGCGCTGAACTTGTCGGTTCAGTCTCGGTTTAGGCAGTCCGCCTAGCGCGCGGTGCAGAGGACTGAGGATATGCGGATTTTATTGGTCGAGGACGACACCGCGCTCGCCGAGGGAATCGCCAAGGCGCTGCGCGCCGAGCATTTCGCGGTCGATGTCGCCGCCAATGGCGAGGATGGCGCGCATCTCGGCGATACCGGCGGTTACGACGCGGCGGTGCTCGATCTCGGGCTGCCGATCAAATCGGGGATCACCGTGCTCGAGGAATGGCGCGCCGCCGGGCGCGCGCTGCCCGTGCTGATCCTCACCGCGCGCGACGGCTGGTCGGAAAAGGTCGCGGGGTTTCGCGCCGGCGCCGACGACTATCTGACCAAGCCGTTCCGCGTCGAGGAGCTGGTGATGCGGCTCCGCGCCTTGGTGCGTCGCGCGACGGGCAATGCCGCGGCGCGGATCGTGTGCGGGCGCGTCGCGTTCGATTCGCAGACCGGCCAAGTCGAGCTCGATGGCCTCCCGCTGCGGCTCACCGCGCTCGAATGGCGCGTGCTCTCGGCGCTGATGCTGCGCAAGGGCGTGGTGGTCGAGCGGCTGTATCTGCTCGATCATGTTTATGAAGGCGATTCGGACCCCGATTCGAACTCGCTCGAAGTGATCATCGGGCGGCTGCGCAAGAAGATCGGCGCCGCGGCGATCGAGACCGTCCGCGGGCGCGGCTATCGGATGGTGGAGGGGTGACGTCGCGGCTGACGACAATCGCGCCGCGCATGGGCGAAGCGTCCCCCCTCCCCTTCAGGGGAGGGGATGGGGGTGGGGCCGTGTCTCACCGAGCGTGTCGCCCGTTTCGGCCCCACCCCAACCCAGCGTCGGGTCGGTCAGGCTCGCAGCCTGACCTAAACCGCGCGGGGCGCGGTTTACCCGACGCTCCTAAAGGGGAGGGGCTTTAATGACCCTCCTCCCCCGCTCGCTCTACGGCCGCCTGCTCGTCACCGCGCTCATCGCCACGCTCGCCGCGCTCGCCTTTGCCGCGGTGACGATCGGCGCGGTGCTCGATCGCTTCGTGATGCGCGGGCTCGACGACCGGCTCGACGCGCAGATCGCAGTGCTCGAGCAAGCCGTCCGCCCCGACGGCACGATCGACCGCGCCCGCCTCGTGCTCGCCGCGCCGTATGACGATGCGGCGGGCGGTTGGGGCTGGCGGATCGACGCCCCCGGCCGCACGATCACCTCGCCCGCCGCACCTGAGCTCGATGCGACGCGCGCCCCGCCCCGGCCGTCCTTGCCCCCGCCCGCGGCACCCCCGGCGGCGCGGTTCGGCCCGCCCCCGCCCGACGGGCCACACGACCGCGGCCGGGGCCCGCCCGACCGCGGCGACCGCGCCCAGGCGCTCGACTGGCGCGGACACGACGGCATGCGCCATGCGCGCAGCCTGACGCTCGCCACCCCCGCCGGCACGGTCCGCATCACCGCGTCGGCGCCGCGCGCGATCGTCGATCGGCCGCTGCGCGCCGCGATGGCGCCGCTGCTCGGCGCGCTGGTGTTGCTCGGCGTAGCGCTCGCAGCGGCGACGCTCGTCCAGTTGCGCATCGGCCTGCGCCCCTTGAAGACGATGCGCACCGGCCTCGCCGCGATCCGCGCCGGCACCGCGCGCACGTTGCCCGAGGATCAGCCGACCGAGCTCGCCCCGCTCGCGCACGAGATCAACGCTTTGCTCGCCGAAAATGCCGCCGCGCTCGCCAATGCGCGCGGGCATGTCGCCAACCTCGCGCATGGCCTCAAGACCCCGCTCGCCACGCTCGCGCTCGCTTTGCCCGCGCATGACCCAGACGGCACGCTCGCCGCGCAAGTCGCGCGGATCGATCAGGCGGTGCGCCACCATCTCGGCCGCGCCCGCGCCGCGACGCCGGGCAGCGGCCTGCGCTTCGCAACGCCGCTCGCCCCCGTCGTCGCCGACCTGACGAGCGCGCTCTCGCGGATCCACGCCGAGCGCGGCGTCACCGCGCACGCGACGATCGACCCCGCGCTGAAGGTCGCGGTCGACCGGCAGGATCTCGACGAACTGATCGGCAATCTGCTCGACAATGCCTGGCGCTTCGCCGCGACGCGAATCGCGCTCCACGCCGCGCCCGCCGGCGACGCGCGCTTCATTCGGCTGAGCATCGCCGACGACGGCCCGGGAATCGCCGCGACGGCGCGCGCGGCGGCGCTCGCCGCCGGCCAGCGGCTCGACGAACGCGGCGACGGGCACGGCTTTGGCCTGTCGATCGCGCAGGAACTCGCGACGCTCTACGGCGGCACGCTGGCGCTCGATACCGCCGCCGTTGGGGGTCTCGATGCGATCGTGACGCTGCCGGCGGCGCTTTCGATCGAGCCGTGAAAAAAATGTCACGTTCCCTGTTCGATCCCTTGCGTTTGAGCGAAGCGAGCTTTGACCGCGCGTCGCGTGCGACGACCTTTGTCGGGGCTCCGCCAAGCGTCGCGGAATAGCGACGAACCGAGTCCCCAATCTGTCATTTACCGTCTTGTGTCGCGACGCGATCCGGCACAATCTGTAGGGGTTGAGTTCGGGGGCGAACCCAAGCGCTAGTGAATTTGATACCGCGACCTTATATTGCGGTAATGATCTGGCCTGCGAATGTAGCGCAGGATGGTCTGTTTTTGTTCTCGCGTTCGCCCACGGAATGCTATGCTGGGAGCTCGCTTCCCGATTCGAACGGATCGGGAACACAGGCGGTCCCGGTCGACACAGGTTTGAACGCGTTTGCAGGGACACGAAACATGGATTTTCGGGATACCGGGGAAGTGAGTACCGACATGGCCACCGATATGATCGAGGCGCTCGCCGCCGCTGCGGCACCCTCCGACGACGGGAAGGGCACGGCTGACCGCAAGCTCTCCGCGCGCAGCGATTCGAAGGAGATCCACGTCCAGCTCTATCCGGTCGAGGTCGATCATTCGCGCGACGCGCTGCTGACCGATTTCGGCAAGGACACGCTCAAGGATCGCTATTTGCTCCCGGGCGAGACCTTTCAGGACCTGTTCGTCCGTGTCGCCTCGGCCTATGCCGATGACGCGGGCCATGCCGAGCGGCTGTATGGTTATATCTCGAAGCTGTGGTTCATGCCCGCAACGCCGATCCTGTCGAACGGCGGCACCGGGCGCGGCCTGCCGATCTCGTGCTTCCTCAACTCGGTGCCCGACAGCCTCGGCGGCATCGTCGACACCTGGAACGAGAATGTCTGGCTGGCGTCGCGCGGCGGCGGGATCGGCACCTATTGGGGCAACGTCCGCGGCATCGGCGAGCCGGTCGGCCTCAACGGCAAGACCTCGGGCATCATCCCGTTCGTCCGCGTGATGGATTCGCTGACGCTCGCGATCTCGCAAGGCTCGCTGCGGCGCGGGTCGGCGGCCTGCTATCTCGACATCTCGCACCCCGAGATCGAGGAATTCCTCGAGATCCGTAAGCCGAGCGGCGATTTCAACCGCAAGGCGCTCAACCTCCATCACGGCGTGCTGATCACCGACGCCTTCATGGAAGCGGTGCGCGCTGGCGGGGAATGGAATTTGACGAGCCCGAAGGACGGCTCGGTCCGCGCGACGGTCGATGCGCGCGGTCTGTTCCAGAAGCTGGTCGAGACGCGCCTCGCCACCGGCGAGCCGTACATCGTCTTCGCCGATCATGTGAACAAGGGCATGCCCAAGCATCACCGCGATCTCGGGCTCAAGGTCTCGACCTCGAACCTGTGCTCGGAAATCACGCTGCCGACCGGCAAGGACCATCTCGGTAACGAGCGCACCGCGGTCTGCTGCCTGTCGTCGCTCAACCTCGAGACGTGGGACCAATGGAAGGACGAAAAGGGTTTCATCGAGGACGTGATGCGTTTCCTCGACAACGTCCTGCAGGACTTCATCGACCGCGCCGAACCCGGCATGGAGCGCGCCGCTTACTCGGCGATGCGCGAGCGTTCGGTCGGCTTGGGCGTGATGGGCTTCCATTCCTTCCTCCAGGCGCGCGGCCTGCCGTTCGAGGGCGCGATGGCCAAGTCGTGGAACCTGCGTATGTTCCGCCACATCAAGGGCCAGGTCGACGAGGCCTCGATGCACCTCGCGACCGAGCGCGGCCCCTGCCCCGACGCCGCCGACATGGGCGTGATGGAGCGCTTCAGCTGCAAGATGGCGATCGCGCCGACCGCTTCCATCTCGATCATCTGCGGCGGCACCTCGGCGTGCATCGAGCCGATCCCGGCGAACATCTACACCCACAAGACGCTGTCGGGCTCGTTCTCGATCAAGAATCCGTATCTCGAGAAATTGCTGATCGAGAAGTCGAAGAATTCGGACGCGATCTGGAACTCGATCCTCGAGCAGGGCGGCTCGGTCCAGCACCTCGACTTCCTCAGCACCGAGGAGAAGGATTGCTACAAGACGAGCTTCGAGATCGACCAGCGCTGGCTGATCGAATTGCAGGCCGATCGCACGCCGTTCATCGACCAGTCGACCAGCCTCAACCTGTTCATCCCGGCCGATGTCGAGAAGTGGGACCTGCTGATGCTCCACTTCCGCGCGTGGGAGCTGGGCGTGAAGTCGCTGTACTATCTGCGCTCGAAGAGCATCCAGCGTGCTGGGTTCGCCGGCGGGGTCGAGAACGACAACACGATCGAGAAGCCGCAATACGAGTTCGAGACGACCGATTACGACGAGTGTTTGGCGTGCCAGTGAGGTGGACCGCCTAACACACCCTTCCGGCCCTGCGGGCCTCCCTCCCTCTCCCACAAGGGCAGAGGGAGAAGAGCCGCAATCTCCCTCTCCCCTTGTGGGAGAGGGAAGGGGCCCGCGCCCGCAGGGCGTGGGAAGGGTGAGGGGGAATGCCGACGGTCTGACCAAGCGCCAGTTGCTCCCCGCGCTAACCCCGTTCCGCTCGCGCGACCTCCGCCGCAACGCCACCGAGCCTGAAAAGCACATGCGCCGCGTCCTCCGCTCGGCCTTCCCGGCAGCGAAGTTCCGCTTCCAGGTGCCGCTCGGCCCGTATCACGCCGATTTCTGCTCGCACGCCGCACGGCTGGTGATCGAGATCGACGGCGCCACCCACGCGCAGACCGCGACCTCGGACGAGGCGCGCACGCGCTTCATCGAAGACGAGGGCTACCGCGTGCTGCGTTTCTGGAACACCGATGTGATGGCGAACATCGACGGCGTGATCGCGGTGATCGCCGAGCATCTGCCGGACATGTGCAAAGGGGCCACTCAGTGACTGAGCGGCCCCCTCACCCTTCCCACGCCTGCGGCGCGGGCCCCTTCCCTCTCCCACAAGGGGAGAGGGAGGCGGGATCATTTCTCTTCTTCGAACGTCACCGCCACGTCGGCGTTGGCGCTCAAGCGCACCTTGCCGTCCTCGACATCGGCGACCAGGCCGAGCGAGATGTAATGGTGATGCCCTTCATGGCTCCCCGAACCCTCGTTGACCTGCGCGCCCGAATCCTTCTTGGTCAGCTTGATGCGGCCGCCCTCGACGTGATCGACCGTGCCGACATGGACGCCGTCTGCGCCGATGACTTCGGCATGTTCCTGGATCTGCGATGCGTCGACCATGATGGTAGCTCCTGTGCTATGATTGCGAGCCCCCAACGCGCCGTCGGTGCATTGGATGCACGGGAGATCCTATGATCCGATTGTTACGCCTTCGCAACGCCCTGCTCGCCGCCCCGCTGCTGCTCGCCGCATGCGCGCATCAGGTGTCTAGCGCGGTGCAGCACGGCGCCGAGTCGCCGGGCTTCATCCTTGGCGTGTGGCACGGCTTCATCTTCCCAGTCGCCTGGGTGCTGTCGCTGTTCGTGCCCGATGTCGCGGTCTACGCCGTCCCCAACCAGGGCGGCTGGTACGATTTCGGCTTCTTCATCGGCATCGTCTTCCTGGGCGTCGGCTCGCACCGCACGCGCACCGTCTATGTCACGCGCACGGTGCGGCGATGAGCCTGTCGATCGGGATCATGTACGCGGTCGCGGCGGTGTTCAGCGTGATCGGCGCGGGCCTCCTGCTATCGCTCGCGCGGCCGAGCGCGCCGGGCAAGGTCTATGCCTTCCGCATGATCGGCATCATGGCGCTGTCGCTCGGCATCGTGCTGATGATGTCGGCGAGCGCGATGTGGCGCTGGAGCGTGGCGGCATGAGCGGTGCGATCCGTCCCTGCGGCGCCGTCGCCGAGGCGCAACGCCCGATAAACGCCTCCCCTCCCTGGAAGGGAGGGGACCGAGGGGTGGGTCGGCCTGTTGTCGAACGTCACGTCCGCCACGGGCCGACCCACCCCCAGCCCCTCCCTTTCAGGGAGGGGAGTCATCAAGCCTCACCCGGCGCGCACGCCTCGTCGCGGCCGCCGCAGCCGGTGCAGTCCCAGTTTTAACCCGATTTCCAGAACACAGTCCGGAGTACCCGCAATGTCCCTCACCGAAGCCCGCAAGCAGTACAAGCCGTTCGAATACCCCTGGGCGTTCGATTTCTGGAAGCGCCAGCAGCAGATCCACTGGATGCCCGAGGAAGTGCCCTTGGGCGAGGATTGCCGCGACTGGGCGCAGAAGCTCAGCGACCACGAACGCAACCTGCTGACGCAGATCTTCCGCTTCTTCACCCAGGCGGACGTCGAGGTGCAGGATTGCTATCACGAGAAATACGGCCGCATCTTCAAGCCGACCGAGATCAAGATGATGCTGGCCGCGTTCAGCAACATGGAGACGGTCCACATCGCCGCCTACAGCCATCTGCTCGACACGATCGGCATGCCCGAAAGCGAATACGGCGCCTTCCTCGAATATAGCGAGATGAAGGACAAGCACGATTACCTGCAGACCTTCGGCGTCGACACCGACGAGGACATCGCCAAGACGCTCGCGATGTTCGGCGGCTTCACCGAGGGGCTGCAGCTCTTCGCCAGCTTCGCGATGCTGATGAACTTCCCGCGCTTCAACAAGATGAAGGGCATGGGGCAGATCGTCACCTGGTCGATCCGCGACGAGAGCCTCCATTGCGAGGGCATCATCAAGCTGTTCCACGCCTTCTGCGCCGAGCGCAACTGCATGACCAAGTCGGTGCGCGACGACATTGCCGACATGTGCCAGCACACCGTCCGGCTCGAGGACAATTTCATCGATCTCGCGTTCGAGATGGGCCCGGTCAACGGCATGACCCCCAAGGAGATCAAGAAGTACATCCGCTACATCGCCGACTGGCGGCTGGGGCAGCTGGGGATGAAGCCGATCTACATGATCGACGAACACCCCCTCCCCTGGCTCGCGCCGATGCTCAACGGCGTCGAGCACGCCAACTTCTTCGAACAGCGCGCGACCGAATATTCGAAGGCGGCGACGCGCGGGAATTGGAACGAAGTGTGGGACGGGTTCGACAAGCGCCAGAAGGCGAAGGCGGGCGTCGGGGTTCCGGTGGCGAATGAGGATGCTGGCGAGGCGGGGGATATGTTCTCGCGGGCTGGCGTGGCGGCGGAATAAATTATGTCATTAGAACAGGCCATCGACGATAAGATTGGTGAAGTGCGCTTCGACGCGCTTGACCTCAGCTTTGGCGAGATCGCCAGTCTTCATTCGCAAAAGGAGCTGGTAATCGACCCCGATTATCAGCGCCTCTTTAGGTGGTCTGAAGATCAAAGATCGCGCTTGGTGGAGTCTGTCTTACTAGGGCTTCCGCTTCCACAAATATTTCTTATCGAAAATCAGTCAGGGGTTCTCGAACTGATTGATGGCCTGCAAAGGGTCAGCTCGATGCTTCAATTTTTGGACCACACGCTGGTCGGACTCGACCCGCTAGTCCTAGATGGATGCGACATCATTCCGGCGTTAAACGGAAATAAATTTGACGATCTAGACCTTAGCTTGCGCCTCCGCTTGAAGCGCTCTCCCATCCGCGCTGTGATTATTAAGAAGCAGAGCAAGGGTTTTCTTAAGTACGAAATGTTCAAGCGCCTCAATACAGGTGGGTCTATTCTATCTTCACAAGAAATTAGAAATTGCTCTTTACGAATGCTTGAAGGGGGCGCAGACTTTTACGGCTACATGCAATCACTTGCGGGAGACGACGCTTTCAAAGCTTCAACCGCTACCTTGTCGGACACCGATCGGGAACAAAAGGGCGATGAAGAACTAGTTGTTCGTTATTTCGCATTGAAAAACGGACGCCCGATATTTCGAGGAAGTGTTCGAGATTGGCTCGATAAATACCTTGAGTCTATTTTGCTTGACGGTGCGCATTTCGATCGAAAAGGTGAGACAGAACAGTTTACTACTGTTTTCAAATTCATCGCAGAGACATTCGGAACATCGGCCTTCGTTAAATATCGTGACGGGAAGCCGATCGGTGCACTCGCACCTGCCTATTTTGAAGCAGTTTCAATGGGCATATTTGAAAACATTGCCAACTTGGAAAACCTGGATAAGTCTCGAGTTTTCAAAAACGTTGTAGCCGCTCTCGAATCAGATGATTTTCGCGCACAAACCGGTCCGGGTGCAAATTCCCGGCCAAAATTGGCTCGGCGGATCGAAATCGTCAAAGAAGCGGTAGCTTCGTAGTTATGTTAAGGATTGAGGATAGCCTTCTTGAAGATATTTCTTGGCGCCAGGACGAACTAGCTATCCTCAAGACGACTTATATCCAGTCGCCGGAATCCACACCTCGTGGTCGAACCTTACGTCGCGCATATTTGGCGCTTTTATACGCGCACTATGAGGGGTTTACGAAGTTCGCATGGGAAGAATTCCTCATACGGGCGGCCGCCGACACAATCACGTTAGCTGAACTAAAAAACCCTTTAATCGCCAATTTTACCTCCTCCCAAATAAATGATTTGAGAGGATGCCCTGCAGCTCAGTTTGTAGAAACGACACAAAGATATGTAAGCAATCTTTCCGCTGCCGGACCTCATTCTTACAAAGCATTGCAGACATCTAACCTCTGGCCACAGGTTTTTGAAGAGGGTTGCGAAGCACTTGCGCTTTCCGCATCATATATCTCGACTAATCGGCTAACACTCAAGTCTTTAGTGTCTCGTCGGAATGATATCGCGCACGGGAAAAATGTTCCGGTCTCTGACGCAGACTTATTTGTTTTGGAAGAAGCCGTTTGGAACGTAATCCTCGCGTTAGCTGACGATGTCGCCAAGGGGGTCGAGAGGAAATGCTACCTTCGACCTCCCGCGTAACCTAGCGATTATTCGTCATCAATTTTAAGCGATTTAGCGACGTATCGAGGATGATTACGCTCCTCACCCCCGCAACCACGACAGCACAAACGGCCGCCGCGGCGCGCTCGTCCCGTTAGGCGTCGCCACATCGATGTCCTGCCGGTTGAACTGCCGATACAGCACCACGCTCAGCACCGCAGCATAGAAGCACCAGACCGACGCGAACGCATAGCCCTTGACCAGATGCACGATCGTTAGCCCAATCACGTTCAACACCCCATAGCCCCGCACCACGCGGTGCGTCGACAGCAGCAGCGCCCCGCACGTCGCGAGGATGTAGAGCAAAGACACCCACATCTGGCTGGTGATCGGGTTGGTATAGGTGATCGAATGCTGCTCGATCACCGCGCAGGTCGGCGCGACGACGAGGCCGGTCATGTCCCACGCGAACACCACCGCCCCCACGCCGCACAGCGCCAGGATCACGCGCCGCCGCCACCCCGGCGGCTCCATCAGCACCACCGCGACCGGCATCAGCAGCGGCAGGATCCCGATCGCATAAAGCGTGAAGAGGAACACGCTATGGTCGACCGCCGTCGCCCCGAGCCGCCCCTCGAGCGCGAGCCACACCATCCCTTCGGAAAACTGGTGCACCGCGAACAGCAGCGGCACGCACGCGAACAGCAAGGCGCGCGGCTCGCGGACATGCCGCAGCGTCGCCACGCCGACCACGCCGAGCACGGCGGAGGCGGTAAAACTGGCGGTGGCCGAGAAGCACATGCGGAGCCCTTTCGCGCGGAGTCGCTCCCCCGTGCCGCGGATCGCGCGCCTTGGCCAGCGCGATCGCGTCGCATGGCGCGCGACGGCGACCCGCGCGCCCGTCCCACCCCACGCAACGCATCGCGAATCGCCGCGCATCCAATTCGCCCGCCCGCGAGTTGTGACGATATGGCAACGACTCCCCTCCCGCGCGAAGCGGTGCTGATCGTCAACGCGCGCTCGCGCAGCGGCCGCGACCTGTTCGTCGAGGCGCGCGCCAAGCTCGCGGCGGCGGGGATGACGCTGCTCGCGGCGCACGCGGTCGAGGATCCGGACAAGCTTGCCGAAACGGTGCGCGCGGCGATCGCGGACGGTGCGCCGATGGTGATCGTCGGCGGTGGCGACGGCACGCTGTCGGGGACGATCGACGAGCTGGTCGGCTCCGACTGCGTCTTCGCGATCCTGCCGCTCGGCACCGCCAACAGTTTCGCGCGCACGCTCGAGCTACCGCTCGATCTCGACGGCGCGGTCGCTGCGATTGCGAACGGCACGCGGCGGCGCGTCGATCTCGGGATGATCGACCAGGATTATTTCGTCAACGGCGCGGCGATCGGCCTCGCCGCGATGATCGGCGAGACGGTGCCGCATGCGCTGAAGCGCTATCTCGGGCGCGTCGGCTATCTGTTATGGGCGCTGCGTTGCTCGATCCGCTTCCGCGCCTTCCGGCTGACGATCGACGACGGCACGCGCGAGCACCGCCTGTGGTCGACCGAGGTGCGCATCCTCAACGGGCGCTATCATGGCGGGGTCGAGCTGTCGGAGAGCGCCGACGTGGCGAGCGGCGAGATCGTCATCCAGGCGGTGGTCGGGCGCAGCCGCCGCCGGCTCGCCGCCGATTGGTACATGAAGTTCTTCCGGCTGCGCGATCGCCACGCGCATACCGAGGAATTCCGCGGCTGCGAGTTCCGCGTCGACACCACGCCGTGCATGCGGATCTCGATCGACGGCGAAGTGCTCGCCGAGACGCCGGTGACGGTGAAGATCGCCGCGAAATCGGTCGATATCGCGGTCGCGCGATAGGACCGAGTGCGCGCGAGCAGGGGCGGCAGCGCCTCCCCTGCCACCGCCGCTTACGCGCGCGCGCCCTCGACCACGCCGCCCGAATTGTGGCGCAGCGCCTTGAGCACGGTCTCGACGATCGCATCGGCGTCGAGCCCGGCCTGGGCATATTGCAGCTCGGGCTTGTCCTGATCCTGGAACAAATCGGGCAGCCGCATCGTGCGCAGCTTGAGTCCGGCGTCGATCAGCCCGGCGTCGCTGGCGAAGGTCAGCACATGCGCGCCGAGCCCGCCGACGGCGCCTTCCTCGATCGTCACCGCGACTTCGTGCGTCGTCAGCAGCTTGCGGATCAGATCCTCGTCGAGCGGCTTGGCGAAGCGCAGATCGGCGACGGTGGTCGACAGACCCCTGGCCTCGAGCGCCTCGGCGGCGCGCAACGCCTCGCCGAGTCGCGTGCCGAGCGACAGGATCGCGACCTTGTGCCCCTGCCGCACGATCCGCCCCTTGCCGATCTCGAGCGCCTCGGCAACCGCGGGAAGCTCGACCCCGGTGCCGTTGCCACGCGGATAGCGCACCGCGATCGGCCCGCTATCATGCAGAATCGCGGTGTGCGTCATATGCACCAGCTCGGCCTCGTCGGCCGGCGCCATCACCACCATGTTGGGCAGCGTGGCAAGATAGGCGAGATCGAACGACCCGGCATGCGTCGCGCCGTCGGCGCCAACGAGCCCGGCGCGGTCGATCGCGAAGCGCACCGGCAAATTCTGGATGCAGACGTCGTGGACGACCTGGTCATAGGCGCGCTGGAGGAAGGTCGAATAGATCGCGCAGAACGGCCGCATCCCCTGCGCGGCGAGGCCCGCCGCGAAGGTGACGGCATGCTGCTCGGCGATGCCGACGTCGAAAAAGCGCTCGGGATGCGCCTTGGCGAAGGCGTCGAGCCCGGTGCCCGACGGCATCGCCGCGGTGATCGCGCAGATCCGCGGGTCGGTCTCGGCCTCCTTGCTGAGCTGCGCGCCGAACACGTTCTGATATTGCGGCGGCCCGGGGGGCGCCTTGGTCTGCACGCCCGAGATGACGTCGAACTTCTGCACGCCGTGATATTTGTCCGCCGCGGCCTCGGCCGGGGCATAGCCCTTGCCCTTCTTGGTCACGACATGGACGAGGATCGGGCCCTCCTCGGCATCGCGGACATTCTCGAGCACCGGGATGAGCTGGTCGAGGTTATGCCCGTCGATCGGCCCGACATAATAGAAGCCGAGTTCTTCGAACAAGGTGCCGCCCATCGCCATGCCGCGCGCGAATTCCTCGGTCTTGCGCATGCCGTCGGCGATCGGCTTGGGCAGCCGCTTGGCGAGCTTGCGCGCGAGGTCGCGGAAACCGAGGAACTCGCGGCTCGACACGATGCGCGAGAGATAGGCCGAAAGCCCGCCGACCGGCGGCGCGATCGACATGTCGTTGTCGTTGAGGATGACGATCAGGCGGTTGCCGGCCTGGGCGGCGTTGTTCATCGCCTCGTACGCCATGCCTGCCGACATCGCGCCGTCGCCGATCACCGCAATGCCCTTGCCGGGCTTGTCGGCGATCTTGTTGGCGACCGCGAAGCCCAGGGCCGCCGAAATCGAGGTCGAGCTGTGCGCGGCGCCGAACGGGTCATACTCGCTCTCGCTGCGCTTGGTGAAGCCGCTGAGCCCCCCGCCCATGCGCAGCGTGCGGATCCGCTCGCGGCGGCCGGTGAGAATCTTGTGCGGATAGCATTGATGCCCGACGTCCCAGACGAGCTTGTCGTTGGGGGTATCGAACACGTAATGGATCGCGACGGTGAGCTCAACGACGCCGAGCCCTGAACCGAGGTGGCCACCGGTCACGCCGACGGCTGCAATCGTCTCCTGGCGGAGCTCGTCGGCAAGCTGGCGGAGCTGGGTGGGAGCAAGCGTCCGGAGTTCGGCGGGAATGTTCACCGTGTCGAGCAGCGGCGTTTGGAGAATATCGACCATCCGGCCTGCTTAGCGCGGTGCAATCCGCGTGTCGATTACCTCGATCGCCGCGCGGACATTCTTGACGCGCGGTGCTGCGCGGCATCACATCGCCCCGATCGTACCGGGGGAAACGCCATGACCGCGCTCAGCCATCGCCTTGCCACCGAGGCCGACATCCCGGCGATCGCCGCGCTGATGGAGCGTGCGATCGACGCGTTACAGCATAATTTTCTTTCGCCCGACGAGATCGCGGCGAGCCGGCTGAGCATGGGACTCGACACGCAATTGATCGCCGACCGCACCTATTTCGTGGTCGAGCAGGACGGCCAGCTCGCCGGCTGCGGCGGATGGAGCTACCGCGCGACGCTCTATGGCGGCACCGCCGGCGCGGCGCCGCGGGACGCGCGGACGCTCGATCCCGCGACCGAGCCGGGGCGGATTCGTGCGATGTACACCGATCCCGGCTGCGTGCGCCGCGGTATCGGGCGCCTGGTGCTTACGCTGTGCGAGGAAGCGGCGCGCGCCGCCGGTTTCCGGCGGGTCGAGCTGATGGCGACGCTGTCGGGCGAACCGCTGTACCGCGCGGCGGGCTATCACGAGATCGAGCGCGTCGCCAAGATGGCCGATCGCGGTACGCCGGTGCCGGGCGTACGGATGGGCAAGGACCTGATCTAGGCGCGATTCAGCCGCAGTCGGCGCATTTGCCGCGCACTTCGATCACCGGGCGCACCGGCGAGAAGCCCGCGGCCTCGGCAGCCGAGCGGACGCCCTTGGTGATCCGGTCGTCGTCGAGATGCGTCGTCTGCCCGCAGCTGTCGCAGACGAGGAAGATGCAGTCGTGGAGGCAATCGGGGTGTGCATTGGCGATGTACGCGTTCGAGCTTTCCACCCGCCGCGCGAGGTTGGCGCCGACGAACAGATCAAGAATGCGGTACACGCTGTTGGCGGCGACGCGGCGCCCTTCGGCCTTGGAGACCGCCTCGGCGATGTCATAGGCCGAAGCCGGCTTGTCGAACCCGGCAAGCGCGCGGAAGATGTTGGCGCGCATCGTCGTCCATTGCTCGCCCGAACGCTCGAGCGTGGACTGCGCCGCAAGCGCGAGATCGGCGCCTTGCGGCTCGGTATGATGATGCGTGGCCATGCCGTTGAGATAGGCGGTGCGGGCCCTCCCCGCAACGGCGCGACTCGGGAGGGTCAGTTGGCTGCGCGGCGGTTGAGGTCGTGGCCGAGCGCGAGCGTGGCGACGCCGATCAGCGTCCACACCGTCTCCATCCCCGATCCGTCATGCGGCAAGGAGATCGCGCCCGCCATCGTGCCGAGCCCGGCCGAACCGACCACGGCGGGCATCATATAGCCATGCGTGAAGATCCCGCGCCCGAGCGCGAACACGCCGAAGCCGATCGCGATCGTCAGCCCGATCTCGTGGAACAGCGGGTTGAGCAACAGCCCGCCAGCGGTCGAGGCGAGCGCGATGAATACCGAGCTCGCGATGCAATGCACCATGCACAGCCCCGACAGGCCGATCGCCATCGTGTCGAACCGCTGTTCGATCCAGCGGATCGCGGGGGTGTGTGCGAGAGTCGTCATGTTGCTCGCCATGTGGCATGTCGGCGGTCAGGTTACAACATATCATCGGCGATTTTTGTGGCTGCGCGTTACCGGGGCTATCCGCGAGGTGGGCGGAACGCTGCGACTACTCGGCCCATGCCGTCGGGCGTCGGCATGTGCTGGATCGTCATCACGCTGACGCCGCCGCCGCCGCCGACTGAAAAGAGTGGACCGCGGCAGTTTGTCCAATCGACGCGCCGCCAGCAAGGGCGTAGGCTTTCACGATGCTCCAGGCGTCCTCGCTCCCCTCCACCGTCCGTCCGCGGGCGCTGTCCACCTGGCTGTTCGTCGTGGCCGCACTGATCGTCGCGATCGTGGTGATCGGCGGAATCACGCGGCTGACCGAATCGGGACTGTCGATCACGCAGTGGAAACCGCTCAGCGGTTCGATCCCACCGCTGACCGACGCGCAGTGGCAGGCCGAATTCGCCAATTACCGCACGATCCCGCAATATGAGGCCTTCAACCAGGGCATGACGCTCGCCGGATTCAAGGCGATCTTCTTCTGGGAATATCTCCACCGCATGCTCGGCCGCGTGATCGGCCTCGCCTTTCTCGTACCGCTCGTCTGGTTTGCGGTGCGGCGGCGGATTCCGCGCGGGTATCTGGTGCGCCTCGTCGCATTGTTCGCGCTGATCGCGCTCCAGGGCACGTTCGGTTGGCTGATGGTGCGTTCGGGGCTGAGCGGACGGACCGAGGTCGCGCCGGGCTGGCTCGCGACGCATCTGCTCACCGCTCTGTTCACGCTCGCCGGCATGGTGTGGACCGCGCTCGACCTGCGCGCGCTCGCCGGCAACCGGCTGGCGCGCCCTGCCCGGCTGCGCCTTGTCCCGGCAATCGCGGTTGCGCTGCTGTTCGCGCAGATCCTGTTCGGCGCGCTCACCGCAGGCCTGCGCGCCGGCTACGCCTTTGCGAGCTGGCCGCTGATGGGCGACGCGATCTTCCCGATGGCGACGCCGTTCACCGATCCGCTGTGGCGCAACCTGTTCGACAATCCGATCGTCGTGCAGTTCGTGCATCGCTGGCTCGCCTTCGCGGTCGCCTTCGGCGTGATGATGCTCGCCGCGCGCGCGCGCCGCGCCGGGGCGCCACGCACGGGGCTGGTGCTGATCGGCCTGGTCTGTGCGCAGATCGTGCTCGGCATCACCACGTTGCTCAGCGGCGTCGAGATCGGCGTCGCGGTCGCGCACCAGGCCAATGCCGCGCTGCTGGTGGTCGCCGCCGCCGCCGCGGCCCATGCGGTCGGCCGCCGCTCGATCTGACGCGCGAAAGCCCACCGGTATCCAGTTACCCGTCAGCAAAGCCGCACTTTGCTTGACTTTGCCGCGTCCCCGCAGCAATAGCGCGTCCAACGATGCCGTCCCGCTGGGGCGGCATCCGTCATTTTAGCATGTAAAGGTCACAAGCCCCATGAAGGCGCTGATGAAGACCACCAAGCCGGCATTGCCGCATGAGGTGGAGAAGAAATGGATCATCGTCGATGCCGACGGTCTGGTCGTCGGCCGTATGGCGTCGATCATCGCGAACATCCTGCGCGGCAAGCATAAGCCGAGCTTCACCCCGCACGTCGATTGCGGTGACAATGTCATCATCATCAACGCGGACAAGGTGCGGTTCACGGGCAACAAGCTCAAGGACAAGATCTACTACCGCCACACCGGCTATGCCGGCGGCATCAAGGGCGTCGCGGCCGGCAAGATCCTCGAGGGTCGTTTCCCCGAGCGGATCATCGAAAAGGCGATCGAGCGGATGATTCCGCGCGGGCCGCTGGGTCGCGCCCAGCTGCGCAACCTGCGCGTCTTCGCCGGTACCGAGCATCCGCACGAAGCGCAGAACCCCGAAGTCCTCGACATCGGCAGCATGAACCGCAAGAACAAGGTGGGCAACTGATGTCCGACAACCGCCAGTCCCTCGCCGATCTCGCCGGCCTGACCAACACGCCGGCCCCCGCAGCCGCTCCGGCCGCTGCCACGACCGCGCCTGCCACGGGTGAAGATTACGTCGCTGCCCCCGCCGCGCCGACGCACGAGCCGATGCCGCTGCGCGAGCAGATCCTCGACCAGTATGGCCGCGCCTATGCGACCGGCCGCCGCAAGGATGCCGTCGCTCGCGTGTGGATCAAGCCCGGCACCGGCAAGATCACGATCAACGGCCGCGACCAGGAAGTGTATTTCGCACGTCCGACGCTGCGCCTTGTCATCAACCAGCCGTTCGGCGTGACCGAGCGTGACGGCGCCTATGACGTCGTCTGCACCGTCAAGGGCGGTGGCCTTTCGGGCCAGGCCGGCGCGGTCAAGCATGGCATCAGCCAGGCGCTGACTCGCTTCGAGCCGGTGCTGCGTGCGCCGGTCAAGGCGGCAGGCTTCCTGACCCGCGACAGCCGCACGGTCGAGCGTAAGAAGTACGGCAAGGCGAAGGCCCGTCGTAGCTTCCAGTTCTCGAAGCGCTAAGCTTTCAAAACTGTGGTACGCGAAAGGGCGGTCCGGCAACGGGCCGCCTTTTTCGGTTCTGGCGGACGCCCCCGCGCGATCTTGCATTGCGGCGCGTCTGCACTGACATAACCGGAACAAAAGGAACCAAGGGGATGTCAGGCTTGACCGACGATTGCACACCGGCCGCCGGCCAGACCGCCTTGCTCGACGGAGCGTCCGACGACGTCGTCGAGACGACCGAGGGTGCGGCCGACGAAGCAACGTCCTTCACGGCGGCGATCGAGCAGGTCGGCGCCGGGTCGCTGCTCGGCTACCGCCTGCAGCAGCAAGCGATCCTGTCCGATTTCGGCCTGTTCGCGCTCGAGTGCCGCGACAATGAGGCATTGCTCGCCAAGGCCGCGGCGATGGCGGCCGAAGGGATGCAGACCGGCCTGTGCAAGGTACTCGAATATCGCCCGGGCCCGGGCGATCTGCTGTTCCGCGCCGGTGTCGGCTGGCGCGCCGGGGTGATCGGCAAGGTCAGCCTCGCGGCCGACGAGAAGTCCCCGGCAGGCTTCGCCTTCCAGAACGGTACGCCCGTGATCTCGAACCATCTCGAAGGCGAGGAACGCTTCCGCACGCCGCTGATCATGGTCGAACACGGCGTCCGTCGCGCGATCAACGTGCTGATCTCGACCACTGCCGGCCCGTGGGGCGTGCTCGAGGTCGACAGCCCGAGCGCGGGCCAGTTCGAAGCCGCCGACATCGCGTTCCTGCAAGGCTTCGCCAATTTGCTCGGCGTCGCGATGGACCGGCAGGACTATGAGCGCCGCCTCGCCGAGGCGCTCGACTATCAGAAGGTGCTCGTCCGCGAGGCGAGCCACCGCGTCAAGAACAGCCTCACGATGTTGTCGAGCATCCTCCACCTGCAATCGCGCAGCAATCCGCTGCCAGAAGTGACGAGCGCTTTGAACGAAGCCTCGGGACACGTCATCGCGATCGCGCGGACGCACGACCAATTGTGGCGGCAGGACACTGGCCGCATCGAGATTTCTGCCTTGCTCGACGATCTGTGCGCCAGTCTTTCGGGGCAATTGCCCAATATCAGGGTCGAGTGCAGCGCCGACACGGTATCGCTCCACGCCGACCAGGCGGTCGCGGTCGGCCTGTTGATCACCGAACTCGTCACCAACGCGGCGAAGCACGCTTATGATGAAGCCGGTGGTCGCGTGTCGGTTTCGGCCGGGGCGGAGGGCGACTCCATCGTCGTGACGGTGCGCGATTTCGGCAAGGGCCTGCCGCCCGGGTTCGACGCCACCAACCGCGCCTCGGCCAGCCTCGGCGTGCAGCTCATCCGGACGCTGTCGCGCAGCCTCGACGGCGCTGTCGAGACGCGGAACGATGGCGGCGCATGCGTCGCCGTGCGCTTCCCGGCCCGCCCCGCCGACGGCTGAGGCGTCAGCGCGCGCGTTCGCGCTCGAGCGGACGGTCGGGCGCGGGCGTCATCGTCCGCAGGAGCACGTCGAAACGGCCGTCGGCGACGCGGATCTCGTTGAACGACGGCGGAGTCGTGCGCGTGCGCTCGGATAGCGTGCCGGCGCCGATCATCCGCACCACCTTGCCGCCGACGTCATGCGCGATGTCGAACGGGTCGTGGACATGCCCCGTCAGCACCGCATCCGCGCCCGCCGCCGCCAGCGCCTCGAGCGCTTCCGCGCCGTTATGCGTCTGCGCCGAGGCCCGCGTCGCGGGCTCGACCAATGGGTGATGGCAGGCGATGAACGCCAGCTTCCCGTCGGGCACCTCGGCCAGCAAGGCGAGCGTGCGATCGAGCGCGCCGCGGCTGACCTTGCCCTTCGACCAATTGAGCCGCCACTGCGCGCGCGCGGTCGTCACCAGCGGTACGATCGCGACGCCGGGCAGATCGAGCGGCTGTTCGACCATCCGCTCGATCTTGGTCATCCGCCGATAGGGCCGGAAGAAGCGGTCGATCGGGTTGAAATAGGGCAGATCGTGATTGCCGACCTCGACGGTGACGGGGACGCCGAGCCCCTGCAGCCATTCGAGCCCGGCCGCAAACTCGCGCCGCCGCGCGCGCATCGTCAGGTCGCCCGTCATGATCACGGCATCGGGCCGCTCGGCGCTGACCAGCGCGCCGAACCAGGCGACTGCGGCGGCATCCTCGCGCCCGAAATGGACGTCGCTGACATGGAACAGGCGCATCACGCCTCCTGCTTGGTGCTGATGAACATCTCACGCGTCGTGCCGATGCGAATCGTGCTGCCCGGTTCGAGCATCACGGGTTCGCCGTCGACCAAAGCGAGCGCGGGCTTGTCGCCGCGCGTGCGGAAGGCGTCGGCATGGCATTGCGTCACTTCGGACGCCGCGACCCAATCGCCCGTCACCCATTCCCAGCCGAGCCGGGTCAGCGCGCGGAAATCGCGCGCGTCGATCGCGGCCACGTCGAGCCGCCCCGGCTCGGCGCGAACGAACACCGCTTGCGCGCCATGCTGCAGCCCGGGGACGCCGTCGAGCCGGATGCCGCGCCCGAAGGTCCGCCGCCAGGCATGCCGCAGCGCGCGGAACAGCCCGCGCACGCGCCCCGCGCGCACCAGTTCGCGCGCACGCACCCAGTTGGCGGCCGGCCCGAGGATCAGCCCGACGAGCGCGCGATGCTCGGGCAGATCGACGACGGGAAGCGCGATCGTGCGCCCACGCGCGATCGCCGCGGCGACGATCGCCGCCGGGTCGGTCGAGCCGTGGAGCAGTTTCGCGAGCATGTTCATCGTGCCCCCGGGCAGGATCAGCACCGCGCCGCGCCATTCCGCCAGCCCCGCGACGGCCGCGTTGATCGTCCCGTCGCCGGCGAACAGGACGGCGGTATCGACGCCGGCCGCATCGAGCGATTCGGGGGTCGGCAAGGCATCGTTCGGAAAGGCGGTGCGCCCGACGAGCGTCAGCCCATGCTCGGCGAACACAGCGGCGATCGCATCGGCCTTGGCGGGGGTGGCGGTGCCCGATTTGATATTGGTGATGAACCACAGTTTGCGCATGACGCCCCCAACGCACGGCTCCGCCAGAAGTGACGCCTGCGCAACGGAAAAAGCGCGGGCGGCCGGTCGCTCAGCCGGTCGCCGCGTCCTTGGTCGATTGGGCATCGCACAGGTTGGCGCGGATCTGCTGCATCGTCGCCACCACCCGCGCCTGGTCCTCGTCCGAAATCCCCGCCAGCGCGCTCGCCAGCATTTCGTCGGCGAGGTGCCCGAGATCGTCGAGCAGCGGGCGCGCGCGCTCGGTCAGGTAGATCTGCCAGGCCCGCCGGTCGCTGGGGTCGCGGCGACGCTCGACCAGCCCGGCTTCGGCGAGCCGGTCGATCATCCGGCACGCCGTGATCGGCTCGACCTCGAGCGTTTCGGCGAGCGCGCCCTGGTTGATCCCCTCGCCGCGCTGCAGGCATTTGAGCACGCGCCACTGCGTCCGCGTCACGCCGATCGAGCGCGCGCGCTCGTCGAAGCGGCGGCGCATCTGGCGCGAAACGTCGCTGATCATGAAAGCAATCGAGTCTTGCATCCGCTCCGCTATAATAAGCATGCTTAAAATATCCAGCACGCGATTCCCGATGACCGTCCCCGTGAGGCCACGCTAACAAAATCCTGTCGCGCAGGACGCAGGCTGTGCCAGAAGAGGGAATGACCGACCCCCGCCCCGCCCCGATCGCCGAACTCACGCTGCGCGGCGTGCTGCTCGGCGGCGTGATCACGCTGCTGTTCACCGCCGCCAACGTCTATCTCGGGCTGAAGGTCGGGCTGACCTTCGCCACCTCGATCCCCGCCGCGGTGATCTCGATGGCGATCCTCAAACTGTTCAAGGGGTCGTCGATCCTCGAGAACAACATCGTCCAGACGGTGGCGAGCGCGGCGGGAACGCTCGCGGCGATCATCTTCGTGCTCCCCGGGCTGGTGATGATCGGCTGGTGGCAGGATTTCCCCTATGTCCAGACCGCCGCGATCACGATGACGGGCGGCATCCTCGGCGTGATGTTCTCGGTGCCGTTACGCCGCGCGCTCGTCGTCGATACCGACCTGCCCTATCCCGAGGGCGTCGCCGCCGCCGAAGTGCTCCAGGTCGGCGCGGGAACGCGCGAGGGCGAAGGCGAGGCGCGCCAGGGGCTGCTCGTGCTGATCTGGAACAGCATCGCCTCGGCGGCCTTCGCGATCTTCACGCAGACCAAGATCGTCACCGACACGGCGGCGACGAGCTTCCGCGTCGGTGCCGGCGCAACGGGGATCTCGGGCAGCCTGTCGTTCGCGCTGATCGGCGTCGGGCATCTCGTCGGCATTTCGGTCGGCGCGGCGATGGCGCTCGGGCTGGTGATCGGCTGGTTCGTGCTCGTGCCGATCCTCACCGCGGCGCACCCGGCCCCCGGCGACATCGCCGCCTGGGTCAACACCGTGTGGAAGGGCGACGTGCGCTTCTTCGGTGCGGGCGTGATCGGCATTTCGGCGATCTGGACGCTGGTCAAGATCGCTGGCCCGGTGATCGGCGGGGTGCGCTCGGCGCTCGCCGCCAGCGCGGCGCGCGGCAAGGGCGAGACGCTCGCGCTCGAGGAGCGCGATCTGCCGATCGTGTGGGTGGCGCTCGTCGCTTTGCTGACGCTGCTGCCGATCGCCTGGCTGTTGTGGGACGTGATCGCAGGCGGCGCGCTGGTCGGTTCGGCGGTCCTGCTGATCGCGGGCGCGCTCGTGTTCGTGCTCGTCGCCGGGCTGATGATCGCGGCGGTGTGCGGCTATATGGCGGGGCTGATCGGCGCGTCGAACTCGCCGGTGTCGGGGATCGGCATCCTCGCAGTGATCGGATCGTCGTTGATGCTGGTCGGGCTGTTCGGGCAGCATCCCGGCGCCGACACGACGCGCGCGCTGATCGCCTATGCGCTGATCGTCACGGGCATCGTGTTCGGCGTCGCGACGATCTCGAACGACAACCTGCAGGATCTCAAGACCGGCCAGCTCGTCGGCGCGACGCCGTGGAAGCAGCAGGTCGCGCTCGTCATCGGCGTGGTGTTCGGCTCGCTGATCATCCCGCCGGTGCTCAACGTGCTCAACAGCGGGATGGGCTTCGTCGGCGTGCCCGGCGCCGGGCCGAACGCGCTCGCCGCGCCGCAGGCCGGGCTGATCTCGGCGCTCGCCAAGGGCGTGCTGTCGGGCGACGCCAATTGGACGATGCTTGGCTATGGTGTCGCGGCGGGCGTGGTGCTGATCGCGCTCGACGAGTTGCTCGGCAAGCTCCGGCTGTTGCGCCTGCCCCCGCTCGGCGTCGCGCTCGGCATCTATCTGCCGATGTCGGTGATTCTGCCGACCGTCGTCGGTTCGGTGCTCGGCTGGTTCTATGATCGCTGGGCGCGGCGCAGCGCCAATCCCGAGGTCGCCGAGCGGATGGGGACGCTCACCGCGACGGGCATGATCGTCGGCGAGAGCCTGTGGGGCGTGGTGTTCGCGCTGATCGTCTGGCTGAGCGGCAGCGATGCACCGCTCAAGCTGATGTCGGGGCATGAAACCGAGGCGCTGATCGGCGGGACGCTGCTGTTCTTCGCGATCGCGGCGGTGCTGTATCGCCGCGCCGTGGCGGCAACGCGCTGACAATCCCTCTCCCTTCGGGAGCATCGGGTCGGTCATGCCCCCGGCATGACCTAAACAGGGCGGGGCGCTGTTTACCCGATGCTGGTGGCCGAGCGCAGCGAGGCCGGGTGAGGGCAGTCCCCGCTGGTAAGGTGACCGCCCTCACCCTTCCCACTGGGCTTCGCCCCACGGGCCCAGTGTCGGGTGAACAGCGCCCCGCGCTGTTCAGTCCATGCCGGCGGCATGGACGACCCGACACTCCTCTCCCGAAGGGAGAGGGAGTTTAGGCCATCGCCTCGAGCAGCGTCTTGATGTCGATGAACGCGAACGCGACCGAGCTGTCCGCCACGCCGTACGGCACGAACAGCGTGTCGCCATGCCGGATCGCGCCGCAGGTATAGACGACGTTGGGCACATAGCCCTCGCGGTCCTGGTTCGCCGCGGCGAGGATCGGCTCGCGCGTGCGGCCGATCACCTTGCCCGGATTGGTCTTGTCGAGCAGAACCGCGCCGATCGCATATTTGCGCATCGCACCCACACCGTGCGTCAGCAGCAGCCAGCCCTCGTCGAGCTCGATCGGCGGCCCGCAATTGCCGATCTGCACCAGCTCCCACGGGAACAGCGGGCCGAGCAGCTTCACGCCCTCGTCCCAATGCGTCAGCGTGTCGGACTTGATCAGGTACAGATTCTCGCCGTCTTGCCGGCCGATCATCATATACTGGCCGTTCACCTTGCGCGGGAACAGCCCCATGCCCTTGTTGCGCGAGGCCGAGCCCGTCATCGGCACCAGATCGAACGCGCGGAAATCGCGCGTCCGCATCAGCTCGGACTGGATCGTCGAGCCGTTATACGCGGTATAGGTGCCAAGCCATTCGAAGCTGCCATCGTCATGCTGGAACTGGACGAGGCGGAGATCCTCGAGCCCCTTCGACTGCGCCGCGGTGATCGGGAAGATCACCGTGCCCGACAGCGTCGAATCGCGATGGCGATAGACCGTGATCGGCCCCTCGGGCAGCTCTTCCTCGTCGAGCCCGACCGCATCGGTCGCGGTCGCGAAGGGCGGCTCGGGCGCGAGCTTCAACTGGTTGCCGTCGGTGATGATGCCCTCGCGGAAGGCGACCGAGGAGATATGGCCCTCGCCCACCGCGCGCAGGCTCATCAGGATCCGCTGCGAGCCCGCGGGCATGCCCGACTGGTCGAAATGCGGCACCGCACTGGGGTTCATCAGCGCGGCGGCGGCGTAGCTATATTCGTGGCAGAAATAGGCGCCGATCAGCTGGCGCTTCTCGTCGCCGATTTCGCTGCCGTCGAGCCCGAGCATGTTCTCGATCTCGTCGTAGCGCGTCATGAAGACACGCCGCGTCTGCCAATGCCGCGCCTCGAAATCCTTGAGCACGAGCTCGAGCTCGGCGCGGGTCTCGGCCGCGTCGAGCGCCATCACGGCGTTGACGATCCGCTCGGTGCGATTGCCACCATTGCCGCTCCAGGCAAGGTGGAACGGCCGCACGACGACCCGCGACGGGTCGGCGTGAAGTCGCAATGGGTGTTCAAATAGCTCGATCACAATATCGCCTCGCGTAACGCCTTGGCGGCGTCGCGAGCGAGGCTACGCGACGGCGCGATTTGGTCCTGCCACGCTTTGCGCCCGCTTTGCCAGCCCGGAAATGGTGCAACCGGCCAATTGCAGCGCCAAAATCGACTCGGCGCCCTGATTGCGGTTGAGCCCGGTCGGCATCAGGCCGTCGAAGCAGCCGCCGTCCTGCGCGGTGGCAAGCGGCAGGTCGAGATCGTTCTGCCCGAGATACCAGCGATAGGCGCGGTTGGCTTCCTCGACCCAGCGCAGATCCTGCGAAGCGTCGAACGCCGCGCTGCACGCGTCGATCGTCGCCTGCGCCTCGAGCGGCTGCTGGTCGAACTGCAGCGGCTCGGCATAAGCGCGCCCGAAGCTCTCGCTGCCGACGGCGCGGAAGCGACCGTCGGGCGAGGTCTGCTTGGCGACGATCCATTCGAGCGTCTTCAGCCCGCACTGGATCATGTCGTCGCGCTTGAGCGCAATCCCGGCGCGCAGCAGTGCCTCGGGCAGACGCGCGTTATCGTAGGCGAGCACGATCTCGAACCATTCCCATTGCGGGCGGCGCGCGTCTTTGAGTAAGCCGACGAGCTCGTCGCCGAAGCGGTTGAGGATCGTCAGCGCGAGCGAATGCGTCGGCACCACCTCGAGCATCGCCGCGGCGCCGAGCATCGCAAAGCCATGCGCGCGCGGCGACCCGAGTTCGAGCGCCAGCGACGCCGTCATGTCGAACATCGACGCCGCCCACATGCGGTGCTTGTCCATCTGCGCATCGCGTGCGGTCACGCCGAACGCCCACAAGGTCCGGCCGTTCGAATCCTCCGACCCGAAATCCTCGCACCAGGTGCGATCGAAGTTCATGAAATTGCGGAAGCGGCGCGCCTCGGGGTTCCAGGCATATTGCAGGAACGAGGCGTAGATCGTCATCCACTTGTCGCGCTGGACGTCGTCGAGGTCGCCCATCTGGCTGACCAGCATCAGCGCGCGCGCATTGTCGTCAATGCAATAGCCGTGGCGGCGATCGGGGATCGAGAAGATCGAATGCTGCAGCATGCCGGTCGAATCGCTCATCCGTTCGACCGCGGCGAAATCGGGCGCGAGCGGCGTCAGCGCCGCTGTGCTGCTCGGCAGACGCAGCGGCTTGGCCGCCACCATCTGCCCGATCTCGCGCATCGCGACTTCGGCGAGCCGCGGCCAGATCATCGTCCGGCCGCGCGCATAGGCGCGCTCCGACAGCTTGATCCGGTTGCGCTCGCTGCCGAGCAGCGCGTTGATCTCGCGGGCGAAAGCGGCGGAGTCGCCGAAATCGACAAGCACGCCATGACCGTCGGCGAGGATCTCGGTGGCATGGACATAGGGGGTCGAGACGACCGCCTTGCCGACGCCAACGGCGTAGGACAGCGTCCCCGACGTGATTTGCGCCGGATTGAGATACGGCGTGGCATAGATATCCGCCGCCTGCAGATAGTCGATGAGCTCGTCATGCTCGAGGAACGCATCGATGAACTCGATGTTGCGGCCGACGCCGTTATCGAGCGCCAGCGCCTTCAACTTGTCGCGATACTTCTCGCCTTCGTGCGCGACCAGATTGGGGTGCGTCGCACCGAGTACGGCGTAGAGCACGTTGGGGTTCTGCTCGACGATTGCGGGCAGCGCGTTGATCATCACCTCGATGCCCTTGCCGGGCGCGAGCAGGCCGAAGGTCAGGACGACGTCGCGCCCTTCCCAGCCGAAGCGCGCCTTGAGCGTGTTGGGATCGACGAACTCGCGATCGGGAACGCCGTGCGGGATCATCACGATCGACCGTCCGCTCGCGCCGTAGACGCGCTCGAGAATTTCGCGACCGCGCTCGGCCATCACGACGACGCGCGACGCGCGACGCAACAGGCCTTCCATCACGCGGCGCTGATCGGGATTGGGCTTTTCGAGGATCGTGTGGAGCGTGACGATGACGGGCATCGAGACGCGGTCGAGCAATGCGAGGATATGCTCGCCCGCCGGTCCGCCATAGATGCCATATTCGTGCTGGAGCCACAGCGCCTGCGCGCCGCTCGCTTCGATCTCGCGCGCGGCCTCGAGATATTGCATCCGGTCCTGCTCGGGGATGCTGCGCGTCACTTCGGGCGGATACTCGTAGCGGCCGGGGTGATCGTCCATCGCATAGACGTCGATCTTGAGATCGGGAAACCGGCTCTTCAGCGCGGTGAAGGTGTCGGTCGTGTAGGTTGCAAGACCACATTTGCGCGGCAGGAAGTTACCGACCAAAGCCACATGGTCGATCGCGCTCACCACATCCGCCAGCTGCACCATGATCGCAATTCCTGTTTTTTGCCGGGGTTTATACCCTCGAGTTGCCTCTCCCGAACGGCCAAGTTTCAATATGGTTGCAGCAATGTTGCATTGCAACAGAATGAATCCACTGATCCGTATCAACCTTGCGGTGAGATGAACGCATCCGACGCTCAGCCGCGTCCACGGTATCCCGGCACGTCCTGCCCCGGCAGCCACAATCCCTCGGGCGGGGCGCCAGACTGCCAGAAGACGTCGATCGGGATGCCGCCGCGCGGATACCAATAGCCGCCGATTCGCAGCCATTTCGGCTGCATTTCGGTGAACAGCCGTTCCCCGATGCCGACGGTGCAATCCTCGTGGAACGCCTGATGATTGCGGAACGCGCCGAGGAACAGCTTGAGCGACTTCGATTCGACGATCGTTGCTGCAGGTGCGTAATCGATCACGAGATGCGCGAAGTCGGGCTGCGCGGTGACCGGGCAGAGCGAGGTGAACTCAGGCACGGCGAACCGCACCAGGTAGAGGCGATCGGGCCGCGGATTGGGGACGTAATCGAGTATCGCCGCCTCGGGCGAGGTGGGAAGGGTGCTGGCTTGGCCGAGATGCGTAGGGGTCATGCGTCGGGATATAGGGACGCGTTTCGCCGCCGTCATCCCGCGCGGGCGCTTGAGCGTCTCGACGATCCGCGAACGGGCGGTTAGGTTGTAAAAAACAACACAGGAGACGACCGATGGATTCGCTGGTGACAACCGAATGGCTCGCAAACGAGCTTGGCGCGAACGACCTGAGGATCGTCGATGCGACCTATTTCGCGGGCTTCGGGGATCGCGACCCGGCCGCCGAATATGAGGCTGCGCACATTCCAGGCGCAGTGTTCATGGACCTCGCCGAAATCGCCGACACCAGCAGCGATCTGCCCTCGATGCTCCCGGCCCCCGAGAAGTTCGCCAGCCGGATGCAGTCGCTCGGGCTCGGCGACGGCAGCCGCATCGTGCTCTACGACAATTCGCCCTATCACACCGCGGCGCGCGCCTGGTTCATGCTGCGCACCTTCGGCGCGCACGACGTGGCGATCCTCGACGGCGGGCTCGCCAAATGGCAGGCCGAGGGCCGCGAAACCGCGAGCGGCAAGGAGCAGCTGCGCCACCGCCACTTCACCGTCTGGGCCGACGACACGGGCGTGCGGACGCTCGCGCAGATGAAGGCCAATGTCGACAGCCATGCCGAGCAGGTGCTCGACGCGCGCTCAGCCGCGCGCTTCACCGGCGAGGAACCCGATCCGCGCCCGGCGACGCATGCCGGCCATATTCCGGGCTCGAAGAACCTGCCGGTCGGCCAGCTCTTCAACGAAGACGGTACGTGGAAGACCGGCGATGCGCTGAAGGCGGCGTTCGAGGGCGCCGGCATCGACCTTGCCAAGCCGCTCGTCACGACCTGCGGCTCGGGGATCACCGCCTCGGCGCTCGCGTTCGGCGCGCATCTGCTCGGCAATTCGGCGGCGGTCTATGACGGCAGCTGGTCGGAATGGGGCGCGGACCGCACGACGCCGAAGGCGATGGGCGCGGCGTAAACACGATCCCACGTCACCCCGGACTTGTTCCGGGGTCCACGCTGTCGCACGAGGTGCGAATGGTGGTCGCGGACCACGGTGGACCCCGGCACGAGGCCGGGGTGACGGCGGGAAATTGACATGACCAGAGACTCCGACACCCCAAAAGGCGACTCCACGCGCGTCGTCACCGCCGGACGCCGCAAGGAATGGACGCAGGGGATCGTCAACACCCCTGTCTGGCGCGCCTCGACGATCCTCTACGATTCGGTCGCCGAGCTGCGCGAAGCCGGCGGGCGCGATACGCATCACCGGCTGTTCTACGGCCGCAAGGGCACGCCGACGCAGTGGAGCCTGGCCGATGCGCTGACCGAGCTCGAGCCCGGCGCCGAGGGCACCTTCCTCTACCCCTCGGGCGTCGCGGCGATCGCGGCGGCCTTGCTCTCGGTGCTGTCGCCCGGCGACGAGCTGCTGATCCCCGACTCGGCCTATGACCCGACCCGCGCGATGGGCATGGGCCTGCTCAAGCGGATGGGCGTGAAGACGCGCTTCTACGATCCGCTGATCGGCGCGGGCATCGCCGAGCTGATCAGCGACGCCACGCGCGCGATCCTGCTCGAAAGCCCCGGCAGCCTGACCTTCGAGGTGCAGGACGTGCCCGCGATCGTCGCGGTCGCCAAGGCGCGCGGCATCACCACGCTGCTCGACAATACTTGGGCGACGCCGCTGTTCTTCCCCGCGATCGCGCACGGCGTCGACCTGACGATCCTTGCCTGCACCAAATATATCGTCGGCCATAGCGACGTGATGCTCGGCTCGGTCACCGCCGCGCCGGGGCATTTCGCGCGGCTGCGCGACACGAGTTTCCAGCTCGGCCAGATCGCCAGCCCCGACGACAGCTGGCTCGCCAGCCGCGGGCTGCGGACGATGGCGATCCGGCTTCGGCAGCACCAGGCGAGCGCGCTAGAGATCGCGCACTGGCTAGCGCAGCAGCCCGAGGTGGCAAGCGTGCTCCACCCTGCCCTCCCGAGTTGCCCGGGCCACGACATCTTCCGGCGCGACTTCAAGGGATCGTCGGGGCTGTTCTCGTTCGTCCTCGATGGCGGCGGCGAAGCCGATCGCGCGCGGCTGATCGACGGGCTCGCGCATTTCGGCATCGGCTATAGCTGGGGCGGGTTTGAAAGCCTTGCGCTGCCGGTCGATCCGCAGCGCCATCGCAGCGTGACGCAGCGCAGCGACGCCGGTCCGATCGTGCGGCTGCAGATCGGGCTCGAAGATCCCGCCGACCTGATCGCCGATCTCGCGGCCGGACTGGCCCGCTTCGCCCGGCAATGATTTGACACAGCACTGTTGCGCAACAGTCACAATCCCCCGCTATCCGCCGCGCGCCGCTAAAATTGAGTTGTGCGCTGCGGCGTAGCTCGGCAATGAAAGACCTTGCCGCTTTAGCAGCGCGGGAGACCTTGCGCCTCCGACAGACGCCGCACCGGCAAAGCAGGCGGGGACAGTCGCATTTTCGAAAGGGAAACGATGCGCTTCTCCACAACCACGCTCGGCGCGCTCTTGCTCGCCGCCTCCGCCACACCCGCCTTTGCGCAGGATGTCCCGACCACCACGACCCCCGACGCCAAGGATGCCCCCGCCGCCGCGCCAGCCGCGCCCGACAAGCCGTTCAAGATCACCGGCGGCGCGACGCTGATCAGCGACTATCGCTTCCGCGGCCTGACGCAGACCAATGGCGAGGGCGCCGTCCAGGGCACGATCAACATCAACAGCTCGGTCGGTTTCTATATCGGCACCTGGGCCTCGACGATCGACGGTAGCGGCAAGACCCCGTTGCTCAACGGCTATGGCGATGCCGAAGTCGATCTCTACGGCGGCTATACCAAGACCTTCAACGGCCTGACGGTCGATGCCGGGCTGCTCTATTATTATTATCCGAGCCACGACAAGGCGGTCGTTCGCAATACCGACTTCTTCGAACCCTATGCCTCGCTCAGCTACACGCTCGGCCCTGTCTCGACCAAGGTCGGCGGCAATTACGCCTGGGGGGGCCAGAAGGGCCTCGATTTCACCGCGAACAACAAAGACGACAATATCTACGTCTATGGTGAAGCCTCGGTCGCGGTACCCAAGACGCCGATCACGCTCAAGGGCCATGTCGGCTATACCGACGGCTCGCTCGGCCTTGCCAATCTCAACCCGAACGACCGCAACTATCTCGACTGGTCGGCGACGGCCGAAGCGGTGGGCGGTCCGTTCAAGGTCGGCGTGACCTATGTCGATACCGACATCACCAACAATAATGTCGGCGGCCTCTACCGCCACGGCTATGCATCGCGCTTCGGTCGCGGTTCGAGCGTGCTGGCCTATGTCGGGGTCAATTTCTGATCGGCAACGGGAGCGCCTGCACGGGCGCTCCCGGGCCTGTCCGGGTCGGGTCGAGGCGGCGCGACCGGCGGGCGCCGTCCGCCCGGGCAGACGCATGCCAGGCTATGACTCGACGAGTTCGGCAATCTCGAAGACATGCCGCGTCCAGCCGCGTTGCGCGGCGGCTTCGGCAAGCGCCGATTTTTTGCGCTTGGCCTCGGCGAGCGACTTGGTGTGCCCCCAGAACACTTCGCTCTTGCCATTGGCGAGCACCGCGACGATCCGCCAATAATGCGTGAAGGCGGTGGCCGTCGGCCCGATCGTCTTGACATAGCCGTCGGACAGCGTCGCGGTCAGGTAGCGCTTCTTCGCCATCGTTCAGTCGTTCTCGCGCGACGGCGCGCGCTTGCCAATAGCCATCATCGCCGCTTCATCGCGGATCGCTCGACGCGACGCAATCGCACACGACACCCGCCAGCTTGCGACACCGGCAGCGAGGGCTATCCCGCGCCGTGGCCGACGCGGTCGCGGTAGAACTGGATCGACCCGCGGCGCGTGCGCTTGGCTTCGTAGAGCGCGAGGTCGGCGCGGTGGAGCAGATCGCTGCGATCGTGCACGTCGCTGTTGAGCCATGCGGCACCGATCGTCGCCGATACCACCAGCGCGCCGTCGTCGAAGCACGCCACCCGGCGCAGATCGTCCGATAGCCGCGCGAGCAGCCCGCTCACATCCTCGACCGCGGCCTCGTGCGGGATCAGCAGAACGAACTCGTCCCCGCCGAGCCGCGCGGCGAAGGTTCCGGCCAGATAGTCGGCGCCGAGCCGGGCGGACACGGTCCGCAGCACGGCATCGCCGACGAGATGGCCTTGCGTGTCGTTGACCGCCTTGAAATGGTCGAGGTCGATCAGCGCGAGCGCAAGCGGCGTGCCTTGGCATCGCGCGGTCACCAGCGCTTCGTCGATCATCTCGTTGAAATAGGCGCGATTGGCGAGGCCGGTCAGATCGTCGCGCCGCGCGGTGTGGCGCAATTGCTGCTCCATCCGATACCAAACGGTGATGTCCTGCATCACCCCGATCACCGCGACCGGTCTGCCGTCGCGAAGCTCGAGTTCGCCGATCGAGCGGATCCGCCGCACCGCGCCCTGCGCCGTCACGAAATCGGTTTCGACCGAGAACGGATCGCCGGTCTCGATCGTGCGCGCCAGCGCGTCGGCAACCTGGCTCCGCGCGCTCGGCGGATAGAAAGCGAGCGCTTGGTCGAGGCCGGGCTTCACCCCCTGCGCCAGCCCGTGGATCGCGTAGATCTGATCCGACCATTCGGTGCGATTGTCGTCGAGCGTCAAGCGCCACGACCCGATATTCGCCATGCGTTCGGCTTGCCGGAATTGCCGGTGCGTGATGTCGAGCCGCTGCAATGCCATGCCGCGTTCGGAGGCCAGGCGTTGCGCCTGCAAGGCCGCGCCGCGCGCATGGAGCAGCGATTCGGCGAGCCGCCCGAGATCGGCGAGCAACGCCGCTTCATCGGCGCTGAGGGTGCGGGGGTGATCGTCGATGACGCACACGGTGCCCATCGGGTAGGCGGTGTCGGGATCCGCCGGGTCGGCCGCGCGAATCGGCACGCCCGCATAGAAGCGGATCCGGGGCTCCCTGCGCACCAGCGGATTGTCGGCGAACCGCGGATCGAGCGTGGCGTCGGGGACGACGAACAGCCCGTCGCCGCGGATCGCATGCGCGCAAAAGGATTGCGTGCGGGGCGTTTCACGCGGATCCATCCCGTGCTTCGCCTTGAACCATTGGCGCTCCTCGCCGACCAACGTCAGCAAGGCGATCTTGGTGCCGAGCAGGCGTTGCGCACAGGCGATGATCGTATCGAATTCCGCCTCGGGCGGCGTATCGAGAATCTCGAGACTATCGAGCACCGCCAGGCGGCGCACTTCCTCGATTCGGGAAATCGGACTATCCGACAGGGTAAGCGTCGTCATGGCCAATGCTAGCGCAGCGCTGGTTAACGATCCCCTAGCGCCCTGGATCAGCTGACGCGGCGCTCGCCATGTTCGAGCATCGCGGGCACGACGATGTCCTCCTCGTCGGCGAGATGCCGTCCGAGCAGTCCGAACAGGCGCTCGCTCGTCTCGGCGTAGCGATCGAGCGCGGCGCGTGGGTCACCGAGGTCGCTCACCGCGCGCAGCAGCGTCCGGGCGTCGCCGAGCGTAGCGTCGAGGCTCGCATGGATGATTTCGTGATCGCTCTCGAGCACGTCGAACGCTGACGCCATGCGCGGATCGAGCGCCCGGAATCTCGGGAAATAGGCCTGGTCTTCGATCCCGTGATGCGCGGTGAGGTGTTGCAGGAAATGGTTGAACCTTGGGACGAACGCGCGCTGGAACGCCTCACCCGAAGGCCGCTCGTCCCGCTCGCGGAAGTCGCGCGTGGTCTGCGCGACGCGCTGCGCCTCGGCGCGCAGGCTGGCATGGACTTGCAGCCAGAACGCGGTGAGGTCGCCATAATTGCGATGCGCGCGCCACTGCTGCGCGGGATAGGCGGCGCGCAGATAGGCGATATCGTCGGACAATCCGGTGCGCTCGGTCAGCTGCAAGGCGGTCGGGAGCGACGTCATGCCATCGGTCCTTCCGCGCGCCGGGCCGTCGCGGCCCCAGCTAGCACGACCGTGAGGGGGGAAGTCTCTGGTCGGGGCGACAGGATTCGAACCTGCGACCCCCACACCCCCAGTGTGATGCGCTACCAGGCTGCGCTACGCCCCGACCGAGGGGGGCGCGTCTAAGCCGACATGCGTTCCGATGCAAGCGACTTCGGCGGCCGAGGGATCGTTCAGCCGAACTGGCCGAGCGGGAGCAGGCGATTGGCGAGCGCCTGGATCAGCTTGGTGTTCCCGCCCTTGAGCACCAGTTCGAGCTGCGCCGCCCGGCGTTGCACCAGGCGATCGACCGTCGTCATGGTCGAGGCGTGCGCTGCCTGCGCGATCAGCGTGGCGCCGCGCGGATCGCTCGGGTCGATCGCCAGCCGCAGCAGCCCGGCGATCCCGGGGAACAATGCGCGGTCGCCGCCGACCGCGAGCGCGCGGTCGATCGCCGCGAGCCCAGCGGCCTTGCGCGCGCCGAGCCCGCCGCGCGCGACCAGCGCGCCGAGCGCCTTGACCGCGCTCAGATGCCATGCGCCGAGCGCGGCGAGCGCCTCGGCGTCGCGCGGGTTCTTCGCCACCAGCGCTTCGAACTGGACCTTGGCCGACAAGGCGTCGCTGCGGCTGTGCGTCAGCTTGGCGCGATAGCTCGTCGCCATCGCGCGCGACAATAAGGCCTCGCTATCGCCGGGCGCCTTGGCCAGCGCTGCGGCCGAGGAGGCCTCGACGCTGGCGAGCTGCGCCAGCGCGGCGTCACGGTCGCGGACGACGAAGGCGGTCTGGATCAGCGTCTCGCGGCCGCTCTCGGCGCAGGCGATGCCGGGAGTGGCGAGCAACAGCAGGGCTGACAATATGCGATGCTTCATCAAGGCCTTCGCTACGCAACGGGAAGGACCGGGATGGTACGGTCTTTCGCAGGGCGATCAACCCATCGCGTCGCACCGGGTGCATCGACCGCTGCAGCGCGCGCTTCGGGCAGCGCGTACCGCTCGCACACGCGAGAGCGTTGCACCAAAGCATCGTACCTGATAGCGCGCCGAGCTTGTAGCGTGCCCGAAAGAGTGCGCGATCCCGTATGCCGCACAGCAGCCGGGTCCAGTCTTACCAAGGTAGCCCATGTTCGCCACCCCAGCCTTTGCCCAGACCGCCGGCGCCGCCGCCGGCCCCGATGGTTTCCTTGCGATGATCATCCAGTTCGCGCCGTTGCTGCTCGTGTTCGTCGTGTTCTACTTCCTGATCCTGCGCCCGCAGCAGAAGCGCGCGCGCGACCAGGCAGCGACGATCGGCGCGGTCAAGAAGGGCGATTCGGTCGTCACGGCGGGCGGCGTGCTCGGCAAGGTGACCAAGGTCGAGGATGCGACGGTCGAGGTCGAGATCGCCCCGTCGATCAAGATCCGCGTCGTCAAGTCGACGCTCGCCGACGTGACGCCGCTCGGCTCCAAGCCCGCGAACGACTGATCCGATGCTCGATTTCCCGCGCTGGAAGGTCGTCTCGATCCTCGGGTTCCTCGCCTGCCTGATGGCGCTGGCGATCCCGAGTTTCCTGCCCGATTCGGTCACGTCGAAATGGGGCGCCTTCCCGCACCCCAAGGTCAATCTCGGGCTCGATCTGGTCGGCGGCAGCTACATGCTGATCGAGGCCGACACCGACGAGTTGGTCAAGAGCCGGCTCGAGGCGATGCGCGAGCAGATCGTCACCGAAATGGCCAAGGGTCCGCCGATCTCGATCGGCGACATCGCGACCGACGGCGGCAAATTGAGCTTCCTGCTGCGCGACGTGACTCAGCTCGACGCGGCACGCGAGCGGCTCAACAAGCTGACCGGCGGCGTCGGCTATACCGGCCAGCGCGACTGGGATTTGCAGGTCGTCGATTCGTCGCGCGTCGTGATGACGCCGACGCAGGCGGGCATCAGCGCGGCGATCAATACCGCGATGGCGACCGCGACCGACGTGGTGCGCGCGCGCATCGACAAGCTCGGCACCAAGGAGCCGACGATCGTCCGCCAGGGGAACGACCGCATCGTCGTGCAGGTCCCGAATCTGAAGGATCCAAAGGCGCTCCGCGAATTGCTCGGCAAGACCGCCAAGCTCGAATTCAAGATGGTCGACGATACGCCGTATGTCCCCGGCGGCATCGTGCCTGCGGGCAGCCAGGTCCTGCCCTACGCCGAAGCCGGCCCGGGTGCGCAGATCCTCGTCAAGCGCCAGGCGATCCTCACCGGCGACCAGCTGCTCACCGCGAGCCAGGGCTTCAAGCAGGACAGCAACGAGCCGATCGTCAATTTCGGCTTCAACAGCGAAGGCGGCAAGAAGTTCGCACGCATCACGCAGGAGCAGACCGGCAAGCGCTTCGCGGTGATCGTCGACGACAAGGTGATTTCCGCGCCGCGCATCAACACGCCGATCCTCGGCGGTTCGGGCTATATCGAGGGTTCGTTCACCGTCGAATCGGCCAACAACCTCGCCATCGCGCTGAGTTCGGGCAAGCTTCCGGTCAGCCTGAAGGTCGTCGAGGAGCGCAGCGTCGGCGCCGATCTTGGTGCAGACTCAATCCACGCCGGCATCCTCGCCTCGGCGATCGCGGTCGTGCTCGTTATCCTGTTCATGATCGCGACCTATGGCCGCTTCGGTTTCTATGCCGACTATGCGGTGGTCATCAACGTCATCGTCATCATGGGGATGCTCGCCTTGCTCAACGGCACGCTGACGCTGCCGGGGATCGCGGGCTTCGTGCTGACGATCGGCACCGCGGTTGATGCCAACGTGCTGATCAACGAGCGGATCCGCGAGGAACGCCGGCGTGGCCGCAGCGTGATCCAGTCGGTCGAGCTCGGCTACAAGGAAGCGAGCCGCACGATCTTCGAGGCCAACGCGACGCACGCCATTTCGGGCCTCATCATGCTGATGCTCGGCTCGGGCCCGGTCAAGGGCTTCGCCGTCGTGCTGCTGATCGGCATCGTCACGTCGGTGTTCACCTCGGTGACCTTCACGCGGATGCTGGTCGTGCTGTGGATTCGCAAGAATCGCCCGACCGAGATCCACATATGAGCCCTCTTCCGTCACCCCGGCGCAGGCCGGGGCCGCCATGTTGTTCGCGCAACGCCCGCCCCACAGCGGCCCCGGCCTTCGCCGGGGCGACGAGGTCCTTATGCGCCTGCTGAAACTCGTTCCCGACAATACCAACCTGCCCTTCGTGTCGCTCCGCAAATGGGCGTTCGGGCTGACCATGCTGCTGTCGCTCGCCGCGATCGGCCTCGTTTTCGCCAAGGGGCTGAACCTCGGCGTCGATTTCCGTGGCGGCTTGATGATCGAGGAGAAATTCTCGACGCCGCCGTCGACCGACAAGCTGCGCACGACGATCGATCGGCTCAACTTGGGCGAAGTCCGTCTGCAGACCGTCGGCAATGACGGGAAGATCGTGTCGATCAAGCTGCCGCCTCCCAAGAGCCAGGACAAGGGCGCGACCGATCGCGTCGTCGCCATGGTGCAGGCCGCAGTTGTCAGGGATTTCCCTGACGCCAAATTCTCCAAGCAGGATGCGGTCGGCGGCAAGGTTTCGGGTGAGCTGATCTGGAACGGCATCCTTGCCGTCGTGCTCGCCGTGCTCGGGATCGGCCTGTTCGCGATCTTCCGCTTCGAATGGCAGTTCGGCGTCTCGACCGTCGTCGCGATCGTCCACGACGTGCTGATGACGCTCGGCTTCTTCGCGCTGACGCAGTTCGAGTTCGACCTCAACATCGTCGCCGCGGTGCTCACGATCATCGGTTATTCGATCAACGACAAGATCGTCATCGACGACCGCATCCGCGAGAACATGCGCCGCTATCGCAAGATGGACATGTCGAGCATCGTCGATCTTTCGGTCAACGAGACGCTGCCGCGCACCGTGATGACCTCGCTGACGATCCTGCTCGCTTTGTTCGCGCTGCTGATCTTCGGCGGCCACGTGCTGCGCGGCTTCACCGCGGCGATGATCCTCGGCATCTTCGTCGGCACCTATTCGTCGATCTACGTGTCGTCGTCGCTACTGATCACGCTCGGCCTGCGCCCCGATCCCAGGATCGAAGACGTCCCCGCCGCGACTGCCGGTAGCCCCAAGGCGCGCTGATGCAGGTCGAGCGCGAGCGCGGCGTCGGGCCGGTGATCACCGCCTTTTCGCGCGGCGGTTTCAAGGTCGAGGCGGGCGAGTTCGTCGGCGTCTACCGCGCGCTGCGGATCTGGCCCGACGGGTCGGAGGAATGGGCGCCGCCGCCGATCGAGACGCTGAGCGTCGAGGCGCTCGGGCCGCTGCTCACGATCGAGCCGCGCCCCGAGTTCCTGCTGCTCGGCACCGGCGCGACGATGCAGCGCCCGCCCCCCAGCTTCGTGCGCGCGTGCGAGGCGCGCGGCATCGGCGTCGAGGCAATGGACAGCCGCGCGGCCGCGCGCGCCTGGGCGGTGCTGCGCGGTGAGACGCGCTGGGTCGTGGGCGCGCTGTATCCCCTTTGAAGCCGCGCGCTGCGGCGCTATCCTCTCCGCCAAAGAAAACGGGGGAGACATGTCATGAAATCGATCGTGCTGGGCTTGAGTCTGCTCGCCGCGCCGGTCGCGGCGAACGCGCAGGCGACACCGGCCGCGGCCGCCACGCCCGATTACGGCAAACCCGAGACTTGGCTGTGCCGTCCCGGCAAGGTCGACGCGTGCGACGCCAATCAGGACGCGACGATCATCAGGGCCGATGGCTCGCGCAGCACCGAAAAGTTCTCGCCGACGACAAACCCCAAGTTCGATTGCTTCTACGTCTATCCGACCGTCTCGCTCGACCCGACCCCGAATAGCGACATGATCGCCGGCCCCGAGGAGAACAGCGTCGCCGCCTTCCAGGCAGGGCGCTTCGCCGAACATTGCCGGGTGTTCGCGCCGCTCTACCGCCAGGTCACGCTGACCGCCTTGCAGGCGTTGCTCCAAGGCAAGCCCGTCGTTGCCGACCGCGCCATGGCGTATCGCGACGTGAAGGCGGCATGGGACGAATATCTCGCCTATGACAATCACGGGCGCGGCGTCGTGCTGATCGGCCACAGCCAGGGTTCGGGCATCCTCAAGCAGCTCGTCGCCGAAGCGATCGAGGGCACGCCCGAGCAGAAACTGATCATCTCGGTGCTGATCCCCGGCACCAATGTCGCGGTGCCGGCGGGCAAGGATGTCGGCGGCGACTTCAAGTCGACCCCGCTGTGCCACAATGCGAAGGATGTCGGCTGCGTCGTCAGCTATGTCAGCTTCCGCGCCGACTCGCCGCCGCCCGAGAACAGCCGCTTCGGCGTCGTGCCGCAGCCCGGGATGGTCGCGGCGTGCGTCAATCCGGCGGCGCTCGGCGGTGGCGCGGCGGTGACCGACGCCTATCTCGGCGCGCGCGGCGCCGGGCTCGGGAGCGCGCCGATCGGGCCCTGGACCAGAGACGGCGCGGCGGTGACGACACCGTTCGTCAAGGTGCCCGGCCTGATCAGCGCCGCCTGCACGACGAGTGGCAAGTTCAGCTATCTCGCGGTGAGCGTCAACGCCAAGCCGAGCGACAAGCGCACCCAGACGATCGTCGGCGATGTCGTCGTCGGCGGGCGGACGCTCAAGGAATGGGGTCTGCACCTGATCGACATGCCCGTCGCGATGGGCAATCTGGTCGAACTCAGCGACGCGCAGGCCAAGGTCTGGGCGGGCAAGCAGCCGATCTCAGCGGCGCAGTGAGACCAGGCCGGAGAGGTGATCGTACAAGGCGGCGATGTTCGCCGCCCAGGTGAAGCGGGCGGCGCCAGCGCGCACGGCTTCCGGCAAGGGCGGATCGGCGAGCAGGTCGGCGATCGCCGCGGCAAAGGCGCCTGGGTTCCGATCGGCGATCCGGCCATAAGCACGGTCAGTGACGACCTCGCCCGCGCCGCCCGCCGCGGTGATGACGATCGGCGTGCCGCACGCCAGCGCCTCGACCCAAGCGTTCGCCAGGCCCTCCGACGCCGAGGCCAGCGCCATCACATCGGCTGCCGCGAACAGGCCGGGCACTTCGCCATGCGCGACGGCGCCGAGCAGGCGCACCCGATTCGCCAGACCGAGCGCCGCGATCCGGGCCTCGAGCGCCGACCGCTCGGGTCCCTCGCCCGCGATCAGCAGCGAAGCGCCGGGAAGCGCGGCGAGCGCGTCGATCACCACCGCATGCCCCTTGCGCGGGATCAGCGCGCCGACCGACACGATCAGCGGTCCCGTGATCCCGTACAGCGCCTTGCCCGCAGCGCGGTCGTGCGGCGCGAAGCGGTCGAGGTCGACGCCGGTATGATGGACGCGGATTCGCTCACCCGGAATGCCGAGCGCGATCATGTCGGCGCGCATCGCCGCCGATACCGCGAGCACGCCATCGGCGGCCTGCCCCGCCGCGACGACCTGCGCGCCCGTCGCGCGCGCCGTGCCCCAATGGTGGATATCGGCGCCGCGCGCCTTGATCGACACCGGCACGCCGAAGTGCCGGCCCAGCGCGACCGCGGCAGGGCCGTCGGGGAAGAAGAATTCGGCGTCGATCACGTCGAAGGCGAAGTCGCGGCGGATTTCGGTGAGCAGCGGGATCAGCCGCCCGACCAGCGCATGCGCGTGAAACCGTCCCGCCGTCCCCGGCACGATCGGGAAGCGCGGGCGGTAGCTCGGCAGACCCTTCCACGCCTCGCGCGCGGAAAGCCCGACAAGGCCGGCATAATGCGGATGCCGCGACAGCGGCCATGGCGGCACGCCGAGCGGTGCGACCAGCCGCAGATCGACACCGCGGTGCGCCGCCAATCCCAATGTCTGGCGCTCGACGAACACCCCGAAATTGGGACGCGTCGCGTCGGGAAACAGGGTCGAGAGGGTCAGGACGCGGAGCATGTCCGCAGCGCTAGCACGAGAGTGTAAAGGTCTTCTCCCCTCCCGATACCGAGAGGGGAGACGTGCCCGGTCAAATCCGCTTGTCGCCGGGATAGGCGAGCAGCAGGTCGCTCCCGACATCGGCCGAAATCTCGCAGCGGCCGTCGAGCAGCAGGCATTCGCCCGCCTTGAACGCGACGCCGTCGACCGTGCCCGCACCCGCGACCGGCACGAACCAGCCCGGCACGCCCGCGGGCAGGTCGATCACGCGGTGGCCGCCGGCAAAGCGCTCGGTGACGAACTTCGGACCTTCGGACAGGATCGTGTGATCCTTCCCGTCGGACGGCGGAGTCGGCAGCGGGACGAACGGCACCGGATCCGACACCTTGACGCCGGCGTCGAGGTGCAGCTCGCGATCGCTGCCATAATCGTACAGCCGATACGTCAGATCGACATTCTGCTGGACCTCGATCGTCGTGATCCCGGCGCCGATCGCGTGAATCGTCCCGGCCTTGTTGTAATAGAACTCGCCCGCTTTGACCGGCTTCCAGTCGAGCAGATGCTCGATCGAGCCGTCGAGCGAGGCCGCACGCAGCTCCTCGTGCGTCATCGGCTCGAGCGTGCCGATCGCGATCGTCGAATCGGGCTCTGCGGCGAGGATCAGCCACGCCTCGTCCTTGCCGCGCGGATAACCGGCAGCCTGCGCGTCGGCGTCGTTCGGATGCACTTGAACCGACAATTTCTCGCTGGTGAAGAGATATTTGATCAGCAATTCGGGCTCGCCGGCGTGCGGCGTCTGGAACCACACTTCGCCGATCTTGGCGCCGCCGGGCGCAGGATCGGCGAATCCGGGCCATAGCGTGTGGCGGCCCCAGGGCTTTTCGACGCGTTTGGTGGCGAGCAAAGTGGCAGTCACGGTACTGTTTCTCCTGTCGGACCTTGATACCGCCAACGCATCGTCGCGTCCAAGCGATCCTTGCGCGTTAAAAGGATTGTTCGCGCATCCGCGGTTGCGCTAAGGCGGGCGTCAATGCGCACCCCCCTGCCCCGCTCGCCCTTTTTCCGCAGCCTCGCGATCGGTCTGATCGCCGCGACCGCGCTCACCACCACGGGGTGCGCTCGCAACAAGACGAAGGGCGACATTCCCTATGTCGCACGCGACGTCGGCACGCTCTATACGGCCGCGCGCAAGCAGCTCGACCAGCGCAACTACAAGATCGCAGCGGCCTTGTTCGACGAAGTCGAACGGCAGCATCCCTATTCGGTATGGGCGCGCCGCGCCCAGCTGATGAGCGCATTCAGTTACTATCTGGCGCATGACTACACCGCCTCGATCCAGTCGGCGCAGCGCTTCCTGACGGTCCATCCCGGCAATCGCGACGCGCCGTATGCCTATTATCTGGTCGCGCTCGGCTATTACGAGCAGATCAGCGACGTCACGCGCGACCAGAAGATCACGCAGCAGGCGCTCGATGCGCTTGGCGAACTGATGCGCCGCTATCCCAATTCGCGCTACGCCGCCGATGCGCGGCTGAAGGTCGATCTGGTTCGCGACCATCTCGCCGGCAAGGAAATGGAAATCGGACGCTTCTACGAAGTGCGCGGGCAGTGGCTCGCCGCCAACGGCCGCTTCCGCAAGGTCGTCGAGGAATATCAGACGACGACGCACGTGCCCGAGGCGCTGATGCGGCTGACCGAGACCTATCTCGCGCTCGGCGTGCCCGACGAAGCGCGCAAGTCGGCCGCGGTGCTCGGCGCCAACTATCCCGGCACGCAATGGTACGAGCGCGCCTACAAGCTGAGCAACGAGCATCCCCCGGTCGCCGTCGCGGCGATCGCGCCGGGCCAGTTGATCGTCCCCGACCGGACCAAATTGGTCGATTCGATCCCGGGCAAGAGCAACGATATCAAGCGCGACACCAGTGCGGCCGCGCCGATCGGCGGCGGTTCGGGCACCAATCCGGGCAATCCGAACCCGAACTGAGCCGCACCGACGCCCGGGCGCGCAAAAAGAACGTTACCGGAACGCGGTCAACTCGGCTAAAGGGTAAGGTGACCCCATGCTGATCTCCCTGGCCATTCGCGACGTCGTGCTGATCGAGGCGCTGGACCTTCACTTCGGGCAGGGTCTCGGCGTGCTGACCGGCGAGACCGGTGCGGGCAAATCGATCCTGCTCGACGCGCTCGGGCTGGCGCTCGGCGCACGCGGCGAGGCCGGGCTGGTGCGGCAGGGCGCGACGCAGGCGATCGTCACCGCCACCTTCGATACGCCCGACGCCGACGGCCCGATCATGGCGGTGCTCGGCGAGAACGGGCTCGAGCTCGATCCCGGCGAGCCGCTGATGATCCGCCGCATCGTCAAGGCCGATGGCGGCAGTCGCGCCTTCGTCAACGACCAGCCCGCCTCGGCCGGCCTGTTGCGCGAACTCGCGCCGTATCTCGTCGAGATCCACGGCCAGCACGACGATCGCGGACTGCTCAACGCGCGCGGCCACCGCGCCCTGCTCGACGCGTTCGGGCGCGTCGCGGCGGGATCGACCGCGACCAGCTACCGCGCGCTGCGCGACGCCGAGGCGGCGCTCGCGGAAGCGCGCGCGACGATCGACACCGCGGCGCGCGATCGCGAATGGCTCGAACATGCCGTCGGTGAACTCCGCGCGCTCGCGCCCGAGCCCGGCGAAGAGGAAGCGCTCGCCGATCGCCGCCGCACGATGCAGCGCTCGGAAAAGATCGCCGAAGATCTGCTCGCGATCGAGAATTGGCTCGAGGGCTCTGACGGCGGGCTCGCGCAACTCCGCCAGGCGGCGCGCGTGCTCGAACGGATCGCGGAGGACCATGCCGCGCTCGCCGATGCGCTCGCCGCGGTCGACCGCGCGGTGATCGAGGGGGCAGTCGCCGAGGAGCGGCTGCGCGAGGCGAAGTCCGATCTGTGGTTCGATCCCGCGAGCCTCGAAGACGATGAGACGCGCCTGTTCGAACTGCGCGCGATGGCGCGCAAGCACCGCGTCCAGCCCGACGAACTCGCCGGTCTGGCGGAGGAGCTCGAGGCCAAGCTCGCCGCGCTCGAGGCGGGCGAGGAAGGTCTCGCCGCGCTCGAGGCGAAGCTCGGCAAGGCGCGCGCCGCCTATGACAGCGCCGCCGCCGCGCTGACCAAAGCGCGCACCGCCGCCGCGCTGCAGCTCGATGCGGCAGTGAAGGGCGAGCTCGTGCCGCTCAAGCTCGACGCGGCGCGCTTCCGTACGGTCGTCGCGCCCGCCCCGCCCGAGGCCTGGTCGGCGGCGGGCAAGGACCGGGTCGAGTTCGAGATCTCGACCAACCCCGGCGCGCCGTTCGCACCGCTCGTCAAGATCGCGTCGGGCGGCGAACTGTCGCGCTTCATTCTCGCGCTGAAGGTCGCGCTCGCCGAGCAGGGCGGCGCCGCGACGATGATCTTCGACGAGATCGACCGCGGCGTCGGTGGTGCGGTGGCGAGTGCGATCGGCGAGCGGCTCGCCCGGCTCGCGACCGCCACGCAATTGCTCGTCGTGACGCACAGCCCACAGGTCGCGGCGCGCGGCGGGCATCATCTGCTGATCGCCAAGCGGCACGACGGCGTGGTCACGCGCACCGGCGTGACCGCGCTCGACATCGACCAGCGCCGCGAGGAGATCGCGCGGATGCTGTCGGGCGCGACGATCACCCCCGAGGCGCGCGCGCAGGCGGAGCGGCTGATCGAGACGGCGTGACATGGCGGCGCTCGGCCACCGCCAAGCCTAAGCGCCGTTGCGCCCCGGCCGGCGCCGCCAGCGCGGCGCCGGCCGGACCGATCAGAACTTGCCCGCGACTTCCACGCCGTACACGCGCGGCTCGCCGCGGATGTAGGTCGGGATGCCGAAGCCGCCGCCGGTGTTGCCCGCGTCGATCAGATACTTCTTGTCGAACGCGTTACGCGCGAAGCCGCCGATCCGGTATTGCCCCTGCGCCAGCTCGACGCCGGCACGGACGTTGACGAGCGTATAGCCGCCCTGGCTGATCGCCTCGGAGTTCGGCAGCTCGAAATATTCCTTGCTCTGATACGTCGCCGACGGCGTGGCGTAGAAGGTCAGGTCGCCCGCCGGCACGCGGAGCGTCGCGCCGCCCGAGGCGCTGTATTTCGGCTGGAGCCGGAACTGGTCGCCGGCATAGGCGCCATAGGTCGCGTTGTTGGCGATCTTGCCGTCGACATAGGCGAAATTGCCGAACACCTGCAGGAAGCGGCCGAGCTTGAGGTTGCCCTCGAACTCGACGCCGGGGTTCGACGCCTTGCCGGCGCTCTGCGTGGTGGTGACGCCGTTGTTGGTGACCGACACCTGGAAGCCGTTATAGTCCTGATAGAATATGCCGAGCGACCCGGTGAACGGCCCGACCTTGCCCTTGATGCCGCCTTCATAGTTCCACACGACTTCGTCGGGGACGATCTGCAGGCTCGGCACGACCGTCCCGCCCGCCGCCGCCGCGGCGAGCTGCACCACCGGCGAGCGGCGGCCCTTGCTGATCGTCGCATAGAGATTGATGGAGTCGGTCACGCGGTAGAGCGCGTTGAAGCGCGGCAGGATCGCGGTGAAGCTGCGCTGCGCGGTGAAGATCGCGCCGCCGGTGCTCGCGGTGCCGAGCAGGCTGCTCTTCACCCCGAGCGAGGCGAGGATCACCGAATTGGGCTGGACCGAGCTGTAGCCCGACTTGCGCTGCTCGATCAGCAGGCGCGCGCCCGCGGTCAGTTCGAGCCGCGGCGTCGGGATGTAGGTGCCGTCGGCGAACACCGAATAAGTGTCGTTGGTGCCGTAATTGGTGAACACCGAGCTGTACGGGATCGCGGTCGCCGCGCCGCGCGTCAGCACGCGCGTGGCGTTGGCCGCCGTCACGGTGCCGTTCGCCGCGACGCAGCCCGACACGCCGTTGGCGGCGAGCGCCGCGCGCACCGCGGCATAGGCCGCCGCGACCGAGCAGCCGAGATACGTCCCCTCCTCGGTCGAGAACGGCACGCGCTGGAGGTTGTTCTCGAAGAAGCCGTTCCAGCCGAACGAGGCGCGATATTTGTCGCCCGAGAAGTTGAAGCGGCCTTCATGGCTCCACTGGTCGCCGCGCGCATCCTCGGCGAATTCGAGATACCAGGCCGGGCCGCCATCGGCATCGAACACTTCGTTGCTGTTGAACTTGCGATAGCCGTTGACCGTCGTGAAGGTCACGCCCGGCGACAGTTCCCAGGTCAGCGTCAGGTTCGCGTCGTACACGTCGCGCTTGAGCCCGAGCTTGGCCGCGCCGAGCACCGAGGCGCTGTACGGCGAGCCCGACAGTTCGGCATAGCTGTAGTCGCCGCCATTGCCGCCGGTCGGCGCCAAAGCGCGCGAGCGGAACGCGGTGCCGGGGTTGCGCTGGCCGTCATAGGTCAGCACCAGGCTCGCCGTGATCGCATCGGTCGGCGCCCAGCGCAGCGAGCCGCGGATGCCGCGCTGGTCCTGCCCGTTGAGATCGTCCTGCTTGATCTTGCCCTGGTTCTGGTTGGGCACGCTGGCGTCGCCCGCGATGTTGCGGACGAAGCCGTCATGATATTTGTACGCGAACGCCAGACGCCCCGACAGCGTGTCGTTGCCGACATTGACGAAGCCCGACACCTGCCCGCGGTTGTAATTGCCGTAGGAGGCTTCGAGCCCCGCCGACGTCCCGGCATGCGGCTGCGCCGAAATGAGGTTAACCGCGCCGACCGCCGATGCCGTCCCGAACAGCGTCGCCTGCGGCCCCTTGACCACTTCGATCCGCTCCATGTCGTACAGGTCCTGATAGGCCCCTCGCGTGCGCGAAATGTCGACGCCGTTATAGTAAAGCGACACGCGCGCGCCTTGCTGCGCCGAGCCGCTATCCGAGGTGATGCCGCGGATCACGAAGCCGGGATTGTTGTCGCTCTGCTCCTGGATGCGCAGGCCCGGGATGTACATCGCCACTTCGGCGAGCGAATTGACGCCGAGTTCGCGCATCTTGGCGCCGGTCACCGCGGTGACGGTGATCGGCACGTCCTGGATCTTCTGCTCGCGCTTCTGTGCCGTGACGACGATGTCGCCGCCCTCCGCGGGTTCGCTCGGCTGGACCGTCGCCTGCGCGAGCGCTGCGGTGGAAGTGCAGCCGAGCAAAAGCCCGGCAAGCCCGAACGAGACGGAACGTTGCATCTGTGAACCCCTGTTTTCTTCTTATCTGCTGCGGCGCGGTATCGGCTGGGCGCGTCGCGCTCGCGTCATTTCCGTGAAACTTGTGTGACGGAATGCGTATTACTATCATGACACACTTGAACCGCGACGCGATCCCCGTCATTTAGGGTGCACATAGCCTGGAGGGAAAAGATGGCGACCGCTGCCGATACCGACGCGACCGCGCTGGTCCTCACCCCGCCCGACCCCGTGCCTGTGGTCGCGCCCGAAAAGGCGATCGGCCTGGTGCCGGTCGACGACGCGGTGCGCACGCAATTGCAGAGCAAGGTCGCCGGCTTCGTCGACGATCTCGTCGCGCAGGACGTCAACAGCCCCGAGTTCGGCCGCCGGGTCGATCAGATCGCGGCGATGGGCCAGAAGGAAATCCGCGCCGCCGCCGACCAGTCGAACCGCTTCCTCGATCGCCCGGTCAAGGCGATGGACGGCGAAAGCGGCGTCGGCGCCGACCTGACCGAATTGCGCCGCACGATCGAAAAGCTCGATCCGTCGGTCAACGGCAAATTGCTGTCGGGCCGCGGCATGCTGAGCAAGGTGTTCGGCGGCGGGATCAACACCTATTTCGACAAGTACCGCTCCTCGCAATCGCACATCTCGGCGATCCTCAAGACGCTCGCGCGCGGCAAGGACGAGCTGCTGATGGACAATGCCGCGATCGACACCGAGCGCGCCAATCTGTGGGGCGCGATGGGCCGGCTCGAACAGATGATCGTGCTGTCGAAGGAGATGGACGCCCGGATCGAGGACAAGGCCAACGAGCTCGACCATAGCGACCCCGCCAAGGCCAAGGCGCTGCGCGAGAGCGCATTGTTCTACGTCCGCCAGCGCACGCAGGACCTGCTGACGCAGATGGCGGTGACGGTGCAGGGCTATCTCGCGCTCGATCTGGTCAAGAAGAACAATGTCGAGCTGGTGAAGGGCGTCGATCGCGCCTCGACCACGACCGTCTCGGCGCTGCGCACCGCGGTGACGGTGGCGCAGGCGCTCGCCAACCAGAAGCTCGTGCTCGACCAGATCACCGCCCTCAACACCACCACCGCCAACATCATCGATGCGACCGGCAAGTTGCTCAAGTCACAGACCGCGACGATCCACGAACAGGCCGCCGCGGCGACGATCCCGGTCGAGACGCTCCAGCGCGCATTCCAGAACATCTATGATACGATGGACGCGATCGACGCGTTCAAGCTCAAGGCGCTCGATTCGATGAAGAGCACGGTCGGCACACTGTCGAACGAAGTCGAGAAGTCGAAGGGCTATATCGCCCGCGCGCAGGGTGCGATCGAGAATAAGGGCGCGGCGAGCGACACGTTCAAGCTGGAGGCGCTGTGAGGCCATGACCGACGTCGACCGCCAGATCGCCCGCGCCGGGGAATTGCTCGACCGCACCCGCGCCGACCGCCAGGCGCGCAGCGCACGGCGCCGGCAGGGGGTGAGCCTCGCGCGGCGTCTCGCGCTGGCGGGCACGGCAGATCTGGCGATCATTATCGCGGCGATCGCGATCGGCTGGTTCGTGCCGATCGGCATGGGCGGGGCAATGCTCGTCGGCCTGCTGCTGATCGCGGTGACGGCGTTCCTGCTGTTCGCAACGCTGACGCCTCCGGTGCGCGTCGAGCAATTGACGCAGGTTCCGTTGAAAGCGCTCCCCGCCAAGACCGAGCAATGGCTCGACACGCAACGCAAGCTGCTCCCCGCGCCCGCGCAGACGCTGGTCGACGGGATCGGCGTGCGGCTCGAAACGCTGTCACCGCAACTCGCGAGCCTCGACGAAGGCGAACCCGCGGCGATCGAGGTGCGCAAGCTGATCGGTGAGCAATTGCCCGAATTGCTCAAGGGCTATGCCAAGGTCCCGCCCCCGCTGCGCGGCGTTGCGCGCAACGGCAAGAGCCCCGACGCGCAGCTCGCCGACGCGCTGCGGCTGATCGACAGCGAGATCGGCGAGATGTCGGCGCAGATCGCGCAAGGCGATCTCGATTCGCTCGAAACGCGCGGGCGCTTCCTCGAAATCAAATATCGCGACGAGGTCTAACGCGCCGTCGTCCGCGCGCGAGGCTCACTCGGCTTCGGCCAGCCACGCGCGCGCCGCCTCCATCGTCGTGAAAACGCGAACCCGCGGATGCACCAGCGTCCGTTCGGCCTGCGCCTTGTTGAGCTGGCTGCCGACGACGACCGCGGCGCGCCCGGTCGTTATCGCCATGCCGCCGCGCATGATCTCCGACAGCAGATCGGCGACGTCCATCGCCTGCACCGGGAAATCGAACGATTCGACGCAGGCGTTGAAATCGCCGCGAATCGCCTTGGCGGCGAGCGCCTTGAGCCCGACTTCGCGGGCAAGCTCGGTGACGTCTTCGGGCTTCCAAAATCCCGCGACGCGCAAATTCAGGCAATTAGCTTGGCGGTCATACGCGACGTGAAACATCCACCCTCGATCTGCTGCCCAATCGTATCTGCAGGCCGCGTCGCGCCCTTAATCCCGTGCTGCACGGCTGCCTAGTCGCGCTCGAAAAATGCGCGTGGCGCGCGGCGCAATTGACAGCGCAGCGCGGGTCCCGGATGACTTGGCTCATAAAGCGCGAACCGCGCGATAAGGGGGTCGCATGAAGTCTTTCGGTTGGACCATGGTGGCGGTCGTCGCCTTGCTCGCGGGGTGCGCGAGCGATGGCCAGCATCCGGCGAGTGCCTCGGCCAAGCCAAGCAAGGGCCCGGGCGCCGGCAAAGGCTATTCGCACGATCCCTTCCCGTCGACCTACAAGCCCTATCCCGGCACCCCGACGCTCGTCACGCATGTCACGATCTTCGATGGCGAAGGCGCACGGATCGACGATGGGTCGGCGCTGTTCGCCGACGGCAAGATCGTGCGCGTCGGCCAGACCATCGCCGCGCCGCCTGGCGCGAGCGTGATCGACGGCACCGGCAAGACGCTGACCCCCGGCATCATCGATATCCACAGCCATCTCGGCGACTATCCCTCGCCCGCGGTCGAGGCCAATTCGGACGGAAACGAAGCGACCAGCCCGACCACCCCCGAAGTCTGGGCCGAGCACAGCGTCTGGCCGCAGGACCCCGGCTTCAGCCGCGCGCTCGTCAATGGCGGCGTCACCACGCTGCAGATCCTGCCCGGCTCGGCCAATCTGATGGGCGGCCGCTCGGTCGTCATCAAGAACGTCTATGCTCGCACCGAACAGGGGATGAAATTCCCCGGCGCGCCCTACGGCCTCAAGATGGCGTGCGGCGAGAATCCCAAGCGCGTCTATGGCAGCAAGGGGCGCGAACCCTCGACGCGGATGGGCAATATCGCAGTCGATCGCCAGACCTGGGCGAAGGCGGTCGAGTACAAGCGCAAATGGGACAAATACGAGAAGGACGGCGGCGATCCTCCCGGTCGCGACATCGCGATGGATACGCTCGCGGGCGTGCTGGGCGGCGAGATCCTCGTCCAGAACCATTGCTACCGCGCCGATGAAATGGCGATCGTCATGGATATGGCGAAGGAGTTCGGCTACCACGTCAGCGCGTTCCACCATGCGGTCGAGGCGTACAAGATCGCCGATCTGTTGAAGGAAAACGGCACCTGCGCGGCGGTGTGGTCCGACTGGTGGGGCTTCAAGATGGAGTCGTACGACGCGATCAGCGAAAATCTCGCTTTGCTGCAAGCAAACGGCGCGTGCGCGATGATCCATTCGGACGATCCCAACGGCATCCAGCGGCTGAACCAGGAAGTCGCCAAGGCGCTCGCCGCCGGCCGCCATGCCGGGATCGACATTTCGGATGCGGTCGCGTGGGAATGGCTGACCTACAACCCCGCCAAGGCGCTCGGCATCGCCGACAAGACCGGCAGCCTCAAGCCCGGCAAGATGGCCGATCTCGTGCTGTGGAACGGCAATCCGTTCAGCGTCTATACGCGCCCCGAGAAGGTGTGGATCGACGGCGCGCTGCTCTACGACGCGAACGATCCGACACGCCGCCCCGTTTCCGATTTCGAACTCGGCCAGCCCGGTGCGGGAGATACCAAGTGAAGCGCTTCCTGCTCCTCAGCGCCGCCTTCCTCGCTGCGCCCGCCGCCGCACAGTCGGTCGCGATCACCAACGCCAAGCTCGTCATCGGCGACGGCTCGGCGCCGATCGACGGCGGCACGGTGATCGTGCGCGACGGGCGCGTCGTCGCGGCGGGCCGCTCGGTCGCAGTGCCGGCGGGCACCGCCACGGTCGATGCCGGCGGGCGCTGGGTCACGCCGGGGATCGTCGCGGGCTTCACGCGGATGGGGATCGTCGAGGTCGACGGCGTCGACGAAACCAACGACGCGGGCGCGCGCACCAGCCCGTTCCACGCCGCGATCGACGTGGCCCCCGCGGTCAACCCGAGCACCTCGTCGATCCCGCTCAATCGTGCCGAGGGGATCACGCGCGCGATCGTCGCGCCCGACATTGCCGGGTCGATCTTCGCCGGGATGGGCGCGGTGATCGATCTCGGCGCCGACCGCGCGCCCGTCACCCGCGCGCGCGCCTTCCAGTTCATGGAATATGGCGAGACCGGCGGCCGCGCCGCGGGTGGCAGCCGCCCCGCCGCGCTGATCGCCTTCCGCAACGCGATCGCGCAGGCACGCGACTATGCGCGCGATCCGGGCCATTATCCCGACCAGGGCAAGAACGCGCTGCTGACCCGCGCCGACGCCGCCGCGCTGGTGCCCGTCGCCGAAGGCCGGATGCCGTTGCTCGTCCATGTCGAGCGCGCCGCCGACATGCTTGCCCTCCTCGATCTCAAGCGCGAATATCCCGCATTGAAGCTCGTCTTCGTCGGCGCGGGCGAAGGCTGGCTCGTCGCGCAGCAGATCGCCGCCGCGCGCGTGCCGGTGATCGCCTCGGCGCTCCACGACCTCCCCGAGAGCTTCGACCAGCTCGCCGCGACGCAGTCGAACGTCGGGCGGATGAAGGCGGCCGGCGTGCTCGTCGGGATCGGGACGATCAACGACGACGAGGCGCGCCAGGCGCGGCTCGAGAAGCAATATGCCGGCAACCTCGTCGCGCTGACCAGGGTGCCGGGCGCGACCGGACTCGACTGGAACGCCGCCTTCGCCGCGATCAGCTCGGCCCCGGCCGAGGCGATCGGCATGGGCGACGAGATCGGCTCGCTGCGCGCCGGCCGCCGCGGCGACGTGGTGATCTGGGACGGCGATCCGCTCGAGCTCGGCACGGCCGTGGCGGCAGTCTATATCGACGGCGTCAAGCAACCGCTGCGCACCCGCCAGGATGCGCTCCGCGAGCGCTACAGGGTGCCGCAGGAAGGCGTACTGCCCAAGGCGTATCAGCGCTAGGCGGCGCGCGCGTCAGTCGTGCAGGAGCGCGGTGAGGTCGTGCCGCGTTCCGTGCACCCAGCCGACTCCTTGCGCGACCGTGCCTTTGCGGTTGAGCACGTCGGTCTGCCATTGCGGAGTCGATTTCAGCGAGCGCAGATAGCTGAGCAGCAGCAGGTCGTCGCCGCGCGCGGTTCCCGCGCTCCGCCACAGCTCGGCGTTGCGATGCGCGTCCTTCGCGCCCGCAACCGACAAGGGTTGGCCCGCGAGCCGGTCGCAGACGAAATCACGCGGATGCGACAGGCTTTTGCGGAACGTATCGAGCTGCGCGAAGCCGATCCCCTTCAAAGTGCCGTTCTGCGTCGTGAGATCGAAGAACCAGCAGAACAGCGCCTTGCTGACGGCGCCGAACGCGGGATCGGACGTCGCCCAATCCTCGGCGAATTTGAACGCGGTCTGGGCGGTCTGCTCGCTGGCTGCGACCTGCTGCGCGACGAACGCCGGCGATCCGGTAAAGGCGCGCAACTCCTGCCGCGCGACGGACTTGAGCGCCGTCCCGGTGTGCCAGCCCGCGACGATCGGAAGCCACCCCGACGGACCGGCATGCGCCGCTTGCCAAAAGGCTGCGCCGATCGTCGGCATCGTCGCATCGACCGCGGGCCTGCCCGCCGCGATGACCATCGGCTGGAGCGACCCTTGCCCGAAATTCCATTGGAGGACGCCGAGCGAAACCCCCATTCCGTCGAAATTGCCCGACACCGCCGACCAGGGCTCGCCATCGTCTTCGAAATGTCCAGTCAGTTCGAGCGCAGTCGCGGTCCAATTTTTCGGCAAGGTCGCCATTGCACGGTCTCCGAAATCGCTGTTCCAGCACGCGCTGGGCAAAGGATCTGAAAGAGGATGCTGCGATACATGCAGTTCATCACGACGCTGGACAGGATCTCGCAGCGCACCGTACTTGGTCCGAGTCGGATCTTTATACCGCGTAATCGATTGAACCGAAACCGACTTGTTCATGACTTTGGCCGGACCGAAATTCGACCGAAACGGACCCGCTGCGCTGCGGCAGATCCTCGATTGACTTTTCGCGGTTCGATCGCTATCTGCTGCCCCATCGAAGCGTCATGCAGCGTGATGGGTCCTTCATAGGTCCGGCTCCGCCTCGGTCGTTGTCACAACGGACCTCCCTTTTCACGCGGGGTGTCACCTCTCCCCCCGCCATTCGCGCGTCGACGACGCGCGTCCATGGCCTATGCAATGGACTAAAATACCCATGACTTTCGCCCAACTCGGCCTCGCCGAGCCGCTCGTCCGCGCGCTCGAAGCCAAAGGCTATACCACCCCGACCCCGATCCAGCAGAAGTCGATCCCGATCCTGCTCGAGGGCCACGACCTGCTCGGCATCGCGCAGACCGGCACCGGCAAGACCGCGGCGTTCGTGCTCCCGTCGATCCAGCGCCTGGTAAACGAAGAAAAGCGCGTCCTGCCAACGCATTGCCGCATGCTCGTGCTCGCGCCGACGCGCGAACTCGCCAGCCAGATCGCCGAGAGCGCGCGCGAATATGGCAAATTCTCGAAGATGTCGGTCGCGACCGTGTTCGGCGGCACCAGCATCAACAAGAACCGCCAGGACATGGCGCGCGGCGTCGATATCCTCGTCGCCACGCCGGGCCGTTTGCTCGACCTGATCGAGCAGCGCTTCGTCAGCCTTGCGATGCTCGAGATCCTCGTGCTCGACGAAGCCGACCAGATGCTCGACCTTGGGTTCATCCACGCGCTGCGCAAGATCGTCCGCATGCTGCCCAAGCAGCGCCAGACGCTGTTCTTCTCGGCGACGATGCCGAACGCGATCCGCGAGCTCGCCAACCAGTTCCTCAACGATCCGCAGACCGTCAAGGTCGCGCCGACGTCGAGCACGGCCGAGCGCGTCGACCAGTTCGTCACCTTCCTCAACCAGGGCGAGAAGCAGGCGCTGTTGACGATCCTGCTGCGCGACGAGAAGGTCGAGCGCGCATTGGTCTTCACGCGCACCAAGCATGGCGCCGACCGCGTCGTGAAGCTGCTCGCGGCGAACGGTGTCGATTCGAATGCGATCCACGGCAACAAGAGCCAGCCGCAGCGCGAACGCGCGCTCGCCGAGTTCAAGTCGGGCAAGGCCAAGGTTCTCGTCGCGACCGACATCGCGGCACGCGGGATCGACGTTTCGGGCGTTTCGCATGTCTTCAACTTCGAGCTGCCGAACGTTCCCGAGCAATATGTCCACCGCATCGGCCGTACCGCACGCGCCGGCGCATCGGGCACCGCGATCAGCTTCGTGGCGGATGATGAGCGGACGTACCTGCGCGACATCGAGAAGCTGACCAAGGTCAAGCCCGAGATGATGCAGCTCCCCGAGGGCTTCACCGCCGAGGCGGCGCGGATCAAGGCGGCGCGTCCGGCGGGTTCGGACACGTTCGAGCGGCGCGACGATTCGGGCCGTCACCGTGCGCCGCCCAAGGCGACGCACGCGGCACGTCCGACCGGCGATCGTCCGGCGGGTGCCGGCCGTCCGCAGGGCGCACGCCCCGAAGGCGCTGGTCGTCCGATGGGCGCTGGTCGTCCGGCCGGCGGTGGTCGTCCCGGTGGTCAGGGTCGCCCCGGCGGCCAGGGCCGTCCCGGTGGCGGTCGTCCCGGCGGTGCCGGTGGTCGTCCGGGTGCAGGCGGCGGCGGTGGCCGTCGTTCGCCAGCCGCGGGCTGATTTCTTAATCCCTCTCCCTTTGGGAGAGGGTGGCCGAGCGCAGCGAGGTCGGGTGAGGGTCGAAGGTGGAGAACACCATCGACCCTCACCCTTCCCACTCGGCTACGCCGAGCGGGCCCCTTCCCTCTCCCGAAGGGAGAGGGAGTTTAGGGATGCAGCGTCAGCCACTCCGCTTCCGGAGCCCGTGCACTGCGCAAGCGGTTCGCGGGCTCTGTCGTATCTTCCATCCCGATCGCCATCCCGCAGAACAGCATCCGTTCCGCCGGCAGCGCGATCGCCGCCCCCACGGTCTCGGGATACATCGCCCAGCATTCCTGCGCGCACGTTGCCAGCCCCGCCTCGACCGCGAGCAGCATGACATTCTGCAGGTACATGCCGAGATCGGCCCATTGCGGCGGCCCCATCGCCCGGTCGACGCTGCAGAACAAAGCGGCGGGCGCGCCGAAGAACTGGAAGTTGCGGGCGAACCACAGCCGCCGCGCCGCCTTGTCCTCGCGCGGGATGCCGATTTCGCGATACATCGCCTCGCCCACCGCGAAGCGCCGGTCGCGATACGGCGCGACGAGGTGCTTGGGATAGATGTCATAGGCCGGCGTCTCGCTCTCGCCGCGCCACAGCTTTGCGGCGATATTCGCCTTGAGCGTATCGAGCGACGCACCGGTCATCAGGTCGACATGCCACGGCTGGAGATTGCCGCCGGTCGCTGCGCGCGCGGCCTTGGTGACGATGCCGTGCAGCACCGCCGGATCGACCGGGTCGCTCAGAAATCCCCGCACCGATCGACGCGCCACAATCGCTTCGCTGACGTCCATAGGTCTGGCCTTTCGATCATCGGGTACGCCGTTCCACCTTGCCCAAGCGGCTGGATTACGGCAATAGAGGTTGCAAAGAGAAACCGATTATGGAGAGTCGAGCATGGCTGAAGCCTATATCGTAGACGCCGTCCGCACCGCCGGCGGCAAGCGCGGCGGCAAGCTCGCCGGCTGGCATCCGGTCGATATGGCGGCCTCCGTCCTCGATGCGATCGTCGAGCGCACCGGGATCGACGGTGCCGCGGTCGACGACGTGATCATGGGCTGCGTCATGCAGGGCGGGCAGCAGGCGGGCCAGGTCGGCCGCAACGCCGTGCTCGCCGCCAAGAACCTGCCCGACAGCGTCCCCGCCGTCTCGATCGATCGGCAGTGCGGATCGTCGCAACAGGCGCTGCAATTCGCGGCGCAAGCGGTGATGTCGGGGACGCAGGACGTGGTGATCGCGGCGGGGGTCGAGAGCATGACGCGCGTCCCGATGGGCACCACCGCGACGCTGTTCATGAAAGAGGGCCTGGGCAACTACAAGTCGCCGCGGCTCGAGGAAAAATATCCGGGCATCATGTTCAGCCAGTTCATGGGCGCGGAGATGATCGTCAAGAAGCACGGCTTCGACCGCGCGATGCTCGACGCCTTCGCGCTCGAAAGCCACCGCCGCGCGCAGGCGGCGACCGAGCGCGGCGACTTTGCCGACGAGATCGTCGCGCTCGAGATCGAGACGCCCGAGGGGATCGTCCAGCACAGCATCGACGAGGGCATCCGCTATGGCGCGACGCTCGAGAGCATCGGCTCGGTCAAATTGCTCCAGGAGGGCGGCAGCATCAGCGCCGCCAACGCCAGCCAGATCTGCGACGGCGCGAGCGCGGTGATGATCGTCAGCGTGGCGGCGCTCAAGGCGCACAACCTCACGCCGATCGCGCGGATCGTCAATCTGACGGTGACCGGCGGCGACCCGGTGATCATGCTCGAGGAGCCGCTGTTCGCGACCGACCGCGCGTTGCAACGGTCGGGGATGAAGATCGAAGAGATCGACCTGTACGAGGTCAACGAGGCGTTCGCGCCGGTGCCGCTCGCCTGGCTGAAGCATACCGGCGGCGATCCGGCCAAGCTCAACGTCAATGGCGGGGCGATCGCGCTCGGGCATCCGCTCGGGGCTTCAGGGACGAAGTTGATGGCGACCTTGGTCCATGCTTTGCAGAAATCGGGCGGGCGCTACGGCCTGCAGACGATGTGCGAAGGCGGCGGCGTTGCCAACGTCACGATCATCGAACGGGTGTAGCCAGAGCCGTCACCCCGGCCTTGTGCCGGGGTCCACGGTGCCATCGGCTCCGACATCGAAGATTTACGTACCGCCTCAGCGCGGGTCAGTGGACCCCGGCACAAGGCCGGGGTGACGAATGGGAGGGACATTTCATGCAACTCGACACCACCACCGCCGCGGTCGTCACCGGCGGCGCATCCGGCCTCGGCGCGGCCACCGCACGCGCGCTCGCCGCGAAGGGCGTCAAGGTCGCGATCTTCGATCTGCAGGCCGAGAAAGGCGAAGCGCTCGCCGCCGAGATCGGCGGCATCTTCTGCGAAGTGAACGTGACCTCGGACGAATCGGTCGACGCCGGCTTCGCCAAGGCGCGCGCGGCGCACGGCCAGGAAGCGGTGCTCGTCTGCTGCGCCGGCACCGGTAATGCGGTCAAGACCGCGAGCCGCTCGAAGGAAGACGGCAGCATCAAGCATTTCCCGCTCGCAGCGTTCGACTGGCTCATCCAGATCAACCTGATCGGCACCTTCCGCTGCGTCGCCAAATCGGCCGCCGGGATGCTGACGCTGACGCCGGGCGAGGACGGCGAGCGCGGCGCGATCGTGATGACCGCGAGCGTCGCTGCCGAGGATGGCCAGATCGGCCAGGCGGCCTATTCCGCGTCGAAAGGCGGCGTCGTCGGCATGACGCTGCCGATCGCGCGCGACCTGATGGGCGAAGGCATCCGCATCAACACGATCCTGCCCGGCATCTTCGAGACCCCGCTGATGCAGGGTGCCCCGCAAGCGGTGAAGGACAATCTGGCGGCGAGCGTGCCCTTCCCCAAGCGGCTCGGCATCCCCGCAGAATATGCGCATCTTGCGCTGACGATGCTCGAGAACAGCTATTTCAACGGCGAGGACGTGCGCCTCGACGGCGCGATCCGCATGGCGCCACGCTGACCTTAACTCCCCTCCCCTTCAGGGGAGGGGTCGGGGGTGGGGCGGGGTCTCACCGAGACCGAGTCGTCGAATTCGCGGCACGGCCCCACCCCAACCCCTCCCCTGAAGAGGAGGGGCTTTTGGAGATTTGCATGCCCCGTCCCGACCCTACCCGTCTCGACCCCGCCACCTACCCCTACACCGTCACGATCCAGACGCGCTTCCAGGATCTCGACGTGCTCGGCCATATCAACAATGTCGCGATGGCGGCTTTGTTCGAGAGCGGACGCGTGCGCTTCAACCAGGCGATCAAGCTGCACGGCTGGGCCGGCCATCGCTGGCTCGTCGCGCGGGTCGAGATCAACTATCTTGGCGAGGGCTATTTCCCCGACGATGTCGAGATCGCCAGCGGGATCGGCGGGATCGGCAACCGCAGCTGGAGCATTCTCTCCGCCGCCTTCCAGAACGGCGCGTGCATCGCGACGTGCGACGTCGTGCTCGTGATGAGCGCGAGCGGTGGGCTCACCGCGCTGCCCGAGGAGTTCCGCGCCGGGCTCGAGGCCAACCGCTTGCGGCTATGATCCGGCGGCGGGCATCCGCCGCTGCGCGAAATGCCAGACGAGCAGCACCGGCTCGATCAATGCCATGCCGATGAAGATGCTCGTCAGCCGCTCGAGCGCGGGACGGATCGCCACGTCGGCATAGCTGTCGGGCACCAGCGTCACCAGGATCGCCAGCGTGAATTGCAGCCCGAGATAGGGCACGCGCCCGCCGGCATTCTCGATATGCCGCCCGATCGCGACGCCGAGGCACGTCCCCGCGATCAGCACCGGCGCCGACCCGTGCGCGACGAACAGCACCGCCGCCGCCAGCGCGCCGCCACCGATGCATCCGAGCGTGCGATGCCACAGCCGCTGGCTGACCGGCGCCAGCCCGCTGCGGCCCAACCCCGCCACCGGCACGATCATCACCGCCATCACCGTGACGCCCGCCTGCGCCAGTTGCGGGATGCCGAACAGCGCGTGAAGCGGCGGCAGCAGCGCAAGCGTGACACCGGCCTGCGCGGCATGGCGCGCAGCATCGGGATGCCAGCCGATCCGCTGCGCCGGGACCGCGGGCGGCGCCGGCCAGCGCCGCCGCACCGTCAGCGTCGAGATCAGGCTGACCGCAACACACGCCGCCGTACCCGCGAGCACTTCGAGCAGCCGCGTCTGCGCGAAGTCGAGCGTGTCGAGCGCGGGGTTCTCGAGCTTGTCGAGCAGGATCATCTCGAAGGTCAGTCCGAGCAGCAGCCAGGCATAAGCGCGCTTGGCGGTGAGCATGCCATACAGCCCGATCGCCCCCATCACCGCCGCGGCGAGCGACGCCGCGGGCAGCGAGTGCACCGCATAGGGCACGATCAGCAACGCCGCCCCCGCCCCGACCGCGGTCCCGACGATGCGCAGCAACCCGCGCAACAGCGTCTGCGCGACATGACCGCGCATCAGCACGAACCCGGTGAACGCCGCCCACGCAACGCTGTGTGCACCGATCGTGTGCGCGAGCAGGATGGCGAGCGCGACCGAGGTGACGCATTCGAGCTCGTCGATCATCCGCGGGCCGGGGGTGAAGAAGGTCGAGAGCGTGCGGCCGACGGTGGATTGAAGGAACAGGGTGAGCCGGCGCTGCATCGGGATGGCTATGGCGCAAAGGGGGCGGTGCTTAAAGGCCACTTCCCGTCACCTCGCCCATGCCGCGGGGCACCGCGGTCCTTCGAAAGGCGACAGGTCGCGCTGGGTCGCGCCGGGCCTCGCCGGGCCTCGTCACTCACCACCACCGTCACCCCGGCCTTGTGCCGGGGCCCACCGTGACCACGCACTGCAAGCCGCAGGATACGCGGCACGGTGGACCCCGGCACAAGGCCGGGGTGACGAAGGGAGGCGGGGTCGCGGCACCTGGCAGACGGCAGACGGCAGACGGCAGACGGCGGGCGGCGGACCGTGAAGGCAAGGCGACGAGCGGCAGCCCCGCTCAGTCCGCATCCCCGAACCGCGCCGGGCGCTTCTGGATGTTCGCCGCGACCTGTTCCATCATCGGCGGCTGGCCGATCACCTTGACCTGTTCGTCGGTCTCGGCCGCGAGCATCGCACGCGGATCGGCGTCGAACGCCATGTTGCACAGCCGCTTGGCGCCGCGGATCGCGTTGGGGCTCTTGGCGGCGATGTCGTGCGCCAGCGCGAGCGCCGCGGCGTGCGGATCCTCGGCGATGCGCGTGATGAAGCCGTGGTGCAGCGCTTCCGCGGCATCGAACTCGCGCGAGGTATAGACGAGCTCGCGCAGCACATCGTCGCGCACCAGCCCGCGCCAGATCGGGAAGCCCGCCATATCGGGCACCAGCCCCCAATAGCTCTCCCGAATGGCAAAGCGCGTGTCGGGCGCGGCGATGCGGATGTCGGCGCCCGACATGATCTGGAAGCCGCCGCCGAACGCCACGCCGTGCACCGCGGCGATCACCGGCATCGGCAGATTGCGCCACCCCCAGGTGACGTGCTGGGGCAGGATCGCGCCCTGGTCGTTGCGGTCGTCGCGCGACAGGCCAGAGCCGCCGCCCGCCATGCTCGTCATGTCGAGCCCGGCGCAGAAGGCGCGGCCCTCGCCCGACAGCACGACGCAGCGCACGTCCTTGCGCGGGTGCAGCGCGTCGATCGCCGCGCCGATGCCCTCGAACATCGCCGGGTCGATCGCGTTCATCTTGTCGGCGCGCGTCAGCCGGACGTCGGCGATATGGTCGGTGATGGTGGTCGATACGCGGTCGTTCATCAGTCTCTCCATCGGCGTCACACGCTCTGCGCGCCGGTCTCGGCCCAATACTGGTCCCGCAGCAAGCGCTTGTACAATTTGCCCGTCGCGTGGCGCGGCAATTCCGCCGCAAAATCGATCTGGCGCGGCGTCTTCACTCCGGACAGCTCGGCGCGGCACCAGGCGGTGAGCTCGGAGGCGAACGCCGGCCCCGCCTCGGCCATGTCGACCGGCTGGACCACCGCGACGACGCGCTCGCCCATTTCGGGGCATGGCGCGCCGATCACCGCGACATCGGCGACGCGCGGATGCGTGATCAGCCGGTTCTCGATCTCCTGCGGATAGATGTTCACCCCGCCCGAGATGATCATGAAGCTCTTGCGGTCGGTGAGGTAAAGATAGCCGTCGCCATCGATCCGCCCGATATCGCCGAGCGTCGTCCAGCCATGCGCGTTGCGCGCCTCCGCCGTCTTGGCCGGATCGTTATGGTATTCGAACGGCGTGCCGCCCTCGAAATAGACCAGCCCCTGCTCGCCCGGCGGCAGCTCGGCGCCGTCCTCGCCGCAGATATGGAGCACGCCATACGCCGCCTTGCCGACCGACCCCTTGTGCGCCAGCCATTCGGGCGAGGCGATCGTCGTCAGGCCGTTCCCCTCGGACCCGGCATAATATTCGTAGAGCACCGGGCCCCACCAGTCGATCATCGCTTGCTTGACCGGGATCGGGCACGGCGCGGCGGCGTGGATCGCGACCTTGAGGCTCGACAGATCGTGGCGCGCACGCGTCGTCGGATCGAGCTTGAGCATCCGCACGAAATGCGTCGGCACCCATTGGCTGGCGTTGACGTGATAGCGTTCGATCGCGGCGAGCGCGGCTTCGGGGTCGAAATGCTCCATCATCACGACGGTGCCGCCGAGCCTTTGCACCGTCATCGACCAGCGCAGCGGTGCCGCGTGATAGAGCGGCGCGGGGCTGAGATAGAGGCTGTCGGGGCCAAGCCCGTACAGCCCGCGCGCGAGCATCTCGAGCACGGTGCCCGCGGCGATATCGGGATCCGCGGGCAGCGCGACGCGCACGCCCTTGGGGCGGCCGGTCGTTCCCGACGAATAGAGCATGTCGATCCCGGCGCGCTCGTCGGCGATCGGCGTGTCCGGCAGCGCGGCGACCGCGTCCTCCCATGCGGCCCAGCCTGCGGCCGGTCCGCCGACCGAGAAGCGCGCGAGTTCGAGACCGAATCCGGCGGTCACCCCGGCAAGGCTGGCCGAGACGATGACCAGTCGCGCGCCCGAATCCTCGAGGATGTACTCGATCTCGGGCGCGGTCAGCTTGGTCGAGATGCAGACGAAGAACAGGCCCGCCCGCTGCGCCCCCCAGGCGATGTCGTAAAAGGCCGGACTGTTCTCGAGGCACAGCGCGATCGTATCCCCCGCCTGCAGGCCCTTCGCGCGGAACAGATGCGCCGCGCGGTTCGACCGCGCGTCGAGCTCCGCGAAGCTGACGCGCTCGCCGGTTTCGGCGACGATCAGCGCGGGTTTGCCGGGATCGGTCCGCGCATGCACGCTCGGATGCGACATTTCAGGCCCTCCAGAACAGCCGCTTGCGGGCCGTTTCGTTTTCTTTTGCAACGCGAAGCTATACCGGCCCGTCGGGCTCCGCAAGCGGCCTGCCCGGGTCTCGGCGCTTGCGCCGATGCGGCATTGCGATACATCGCCGGCATCATGCCATCCGACCCGTCTTCCACCTTCGACCCGCAGCGTTTCAGCCGACTTGGTGTCGGCGGGCATGGCGGCCTGCTCAAGCTGAGCTATCACGCGCACGGGCCCGACTGGGTCGAGCTGCAACTCCCCTATCAGACCGACCTGATCGGCGACTCGGCGAGCGGCGTGCTCGCCTCGGGGCCGATCCTGACGATGATGGACATGGCGACGAGTCTTGCCGTGTGGACCAAGCTTGGCAGCTTCCGCCCGCATGCGACGCTCGACTTGCGGATCGATTATCTGCGCCCCGCGACGCCGGGGAAGACGGTGTACGGGCGCGGCGAATGCTATCGCATCACGCGCTCGATCTCGTTCGTGCGCGGCCAGGCGCATGACGGCGATCCGGCCGATCCGCTCGCGCATGTCGCGGGCACCTTCATGTTCACGGATGCCGCCTGATGCTGCCGCCTTATGCCACGTTGCTGGGGATCACCGTCGCTGGGGGCGATGACCCGACGCTGCTGACGATGCCGAGCGCGACCAGCCTGCTCGGGCGGCCGGGCTATCTCCACGGCGGGGCGATCGGCGGGATGCTCGAAATGGCCGCGATCGTCGCGCTGCAATATGCGCTGGCAGAGGATGGCGGCGGGCAGATCAAGCCGATCAACGTCACGGTCGATTACATGCGCGGCGGGCGCGAGAAATCCACGTTCGCGCGCGGTGTCGTGACGCGGCTGGGCGGGCGGGTCGCCAATGTCGAGGCGACGGCGTGGCAGGATGACTCCGCGAAGCCGATCGCCGCGGCGCGGATGAACTATCTGCTCACGCGGGGGTAATCACCCACTACCCGTCACCCCGGCCTCGTGCCGGGGTCCACCGGGACGCGAGAGGATCGACCGAGCGAGTGCGGCACGGTGGGCCCCGGCACAAGGCCGGGGTGACGAAGGGGGGTTATGGCTTGCGCGTCAGCCGCACCAACTTACCGTCGTCCTGAAGCACCCAGATCGCCCCATCTGGCGCCTGTGCCACGTCGCGGATACGCGCGCCCATGTCCCATTGGTCGGCGACCTTGGCGCTATCCCCAGCGATCGCGACCCGAATCAGCGATTCGCCCGAGAGCGCGCCAATCAGCAACGATCCGCGATACGCCGGGAACATCGCCCCCGAATAATAGGCCATCCCGCCCGGCGAGATCGACGGGTTCCACCACAATTTGGGCGCTTCGAGATCGGGGCGGCTGGGATGATCGGGGATCGGCTTGCCGCTGTAATTGTCGCCGTTCGACACGATCGGCCAGCCATAATTCTTGCCCGGCAGGATCAGATTGAGTTCGTCGCCGCCCTTCGGCCCCATCTCGACCTCCCACAGCCGACCGTCGGGCGCGAACACCAGGCCGTAAGGGTTGCGATGCCCGCTGCTCCACGTCTCGCCGCGCACCCCGCCCGCCGCCGCCGTCGGATTGCCCGGCGCGGGCTTGCCGTCGAGCGTGAGGTGCAGGATCTTGCCGAGCGCCTGATCGGGGTCCTGTGCCGGGGTGAAGCGCTGCCGCTCGCCCGACGACAGATAGAGCGACTTGCCGTCGGGCGCGAAGGCGATGTTGGCGCCGAACTGCCCGCCGACGCCGTCCGACCCCGCGCGCCACAGCACCTGCAGATTGACCAGCGCGGTCCCGGTGAACAACCCGCGCGCGAGCGCCAGGCTGCTGCCGCCCGGCCGCGGCTCGGAGTAACTGATATAGACCAGCTTGCTCTTGGCGAAATCGGGCGCTGGCGCGATGTCGAGCAGGCCGCCCTGATTGTCGTTGAGCACCTTCGGCACGCCGGTGATCTCGGCGATCGACCCGTCGGCGCGGCGCAGCTTGATCTTGCCCGCCTTCTCGGTGACGAGCGCGCTGCCGTCGGGCAGGAAGGCAATCGCGAACGGATCGCTGAAGGTCGCGAGCGTTTGTCGTGCGAAAGGCGGCTTGGTCGCGGTGCGGTTCGCGCGGCCGGTCGTGGCAGGCACGTTGCGCACGGTCGCGTCGGGTGCATCGTCGGGCAGCGTCGTGACCGGCGCGCGGCTCGGCTTCGCTTCGGGCGTGCCCGCTGCAGTGGGCGCCGTAGCGTTCGACTGCTGCGGCTGCGCGGAGCAGGCCGTCGCGGCCAGCACCAGAGCAACGAAAGGCGTGCGGGACGACGACGACATGGAGCTCTCCTGTGAGTGTCTCGAAAACCGCCGTCACCCCGGACTTGTTCCGGGGTCCACCGTGCCGCACAGACGGCAGGCGGTGGTGTGCGCGGGACCGTGGACCCCGGAACAGGTCCGGGGTGACGCGCTCGCGACAACGGCTTGCCAGCCCCCTCGCTTGCGCCTATATCGCCCTCACTCTCTACATCGTCAGGTGAAGAGGCTAGAGCCCCCCGGTTCCGGCGCCAAAGAGCTTTGCCCTACCGACTCGAGGATTTCCATTGGCCGAAACGCCCGACCTGACCCCGCTGATCGCCCCCGAAGCCGCCGCGCTCGGCTTCGATCTGGTGCGCGTGAAGCTGTTCGGCGGCAAGGGCGACCTCACGCTCCAGGTGATGGCCGAGCGCCCCGACACGCGCCAGCTGACGATCGAGGATTGCGCCGAGCTGTCGCGCCGCATCTCCGACGTGCTCGACACGCTCGAGGCCGAGGGCCGCGACCCGATCACCGACGAATATCGTCTCGAAGTGTCGTCGCCCGGGATCGACCGTCCGCTGACGCGGCTCAAGGATTTCGCCGACTGGACGGGGCACGAGGCGCGTATCGTGCTCAGCAGCCCGATCGAGGGACGCAAGGTGCTCACCGGGCTGCTGAAAGGCGTCGAGGGCGATCGCATCACCATCTATCTCGCCAAGCATGGCGAGATGGAAATCGGGTTCGACCAGGTCGGCACCGCCAAGCTGGTGCTGACCGACGCGCTGATCGCGGCGACTCGCCCGCTTTCGCTTGAGGGCGTCGAAGAACAAGAAATCGAAGACGAAGCGCTGCCCGAGGGCATTGAAGACGAAGGACACAAGTGATGGCCACCGCAGGAACTTCCGGCGTTACCGCCAACCGCGCCGAGCTGATCGCCATTGCGAACGCCGTCGCCACCGAGAAGATGATCGACAAGGGCATCGTCATCGAGGCGATGGAAGACGCGATCCAGCGCGCCGCCAAGGCGCGCTACGGCGCCGAGAACGACATTCGCGCAAAGCTCGATCCCAACACCGGTGACCTGCGCTTGTGGCGCGTCGTCGAAGTGGTCGAGGCGGTCGACGATTACTTCAAGCAGGTGAACCTCAAGGAAGCGCAGAAGCTCCAGAAGGACTCGGTCGTCGGCGATTACATCGTCGATCCGCTGCCTCCGATCGAATTCGGCCGCATCGCCGCGCAGGCCGCCAAGCAGGTCATCTTCCAGAAGGTCCGCGACGCCGAGCGCGAGCGCCAGCACGAAGAGTTCAAGGACCGGATGGGCGAGATCATCACCGGCGTCGTCAAGCGCGTCGAGTTCGGCCACGTCGTCGTCGACCTGGGCCGCGCCGAGGGCGTGATCCGTCGCGACCAGCAGATCCCGCGCGAAGTCGTCCGCGTCAACGATCGCATCCGCTCGCTGATCCTCAACGTCCGCCGCGAGAACCGCGGGCCGCAGATCTTCCTCAGCCGCGCGCACCCCGACTTCATGAAGAAGCTGTTCGCGCAGGAAGTGCCGGAAATCTACGACGGCATCATCGAGATCAAGGCCGCTGCGCGCGACCCGGGTTCGCGCGCGAAGATCGGCGTCATCTCGCATGACTCGTCGATCGATCCGGTCGGTGCGTGCGTCGGCATGAAGGGCAGCCGCGTCCAGGCGGTCGTCCAGGAAATGCAGGGCGAGAAGATCGACATCATCCCCTGGTCGCCCGACACCGCGACCTTCGTCGTCAACGCGCTGCAGCCGGCCTCGGTCAGCCGCGTCGTGATCGACGAGGAAGAGGATCGCATCGAAGTCGTCGTCCCCGACGACCAGCTGTCGCTCGCGATCGGTCGTCGTGGCCAGAACGTGCGGCTTGCGTCGCAGCTGACCGGCAAGGCGATCGACATCCTCACCGAGCAGGATGCGAGCGAGAAGCGCCAGAAGGAATTCGCCGAGCGCACCGAGATGTTCCAGACCGAGCTCGACGTCGATGAGACGCTCGCGCAGCTGCTCGTCGCCGAGGGCTTCGGCGCGCTCGAGGAAGTCGCCTATGTCGAGGTCGAGGAAATCGCCTCGATCGAAGGCTTCGACGACGATCTCGCCGCCGAGCTGCAGAGCCGCGCGGCCGAGGCGCTCGAGCGTCGCGAAGGTGCGAACCGCGAGGAACGCCGCGCGATGGGCGTCGAGGACGCGCTCGCCGAGCTGCCGCATCTCAACGAGGCGATGCTCGTTACGCTCGGCAAGGCCGGGATCAAGACGCTCGACGATCTCGCCGATCTGGCGACCGACGAACTGATCCAGAAGAAGCGCCAGGAACAGCGCCGCCGCGCCGAGGGCGCCGACGCCAACAAGCGCCCCGAGGACAAGGGTGGCGTGCTCGGCGAATATGGCCTGAGCGAAGCACAGGGCAACGAGATCATCATGGCCGCGCGCGCGCACTGGTTCGACGAAGAGCCGGCAGAGGCGGCGACTGCGTCGGAGGAGAGCGAAGCCTGATGCCGTTCGTCAGCATCCGCATTTCGGGCAGCGCGACCAAGGAGCAGAAATCTGCCGTGGTCGCCGATGTCACCCGGTCGCTCGTCGAGCGGCTGGGCAAGAACCCGGCTGCGGTGCAGATCGTGATCGAAGAAGTGAGCCTCGAGAATTACGGCGCGGGCGGGATTTTGCTCGCCGACCGTGATGCCCCTAAGAGGGAGGACGCGCATGCGGTTCCCTCACGATGAGGCCTTAGCGCTTCAGCCAGCATCGGGCGCGACCTTAGCCCCTCCCCTTCAGGGGAGGGGTTGGGGTGGGGCTGTGCCTGGAGCCGCGCTCTCTGCGAGACACGGCCCCACCCCCAACCCCTCCCCTGAAGGGGAGGGGCTTTCATGACCACCGCGACCGACTCGACCGTGGTAGACGGCATCGACGACCCCACCGGCGCGATCCGCCGTTGCATCCTGCTCGGCGAACGCGCGCCGCGCGAAGCGCTCGTGCGACTCGCGCTGTCGCCCGACGGCCACGTCCTCCCCGATGTCCGCGCCAAGGCCCCCGGCCGTGGCGCCTGGATCGGCGTAACCCGCGCCGAGCTCGAGACCGCGATCGCCAAGGGCAAGCTCAAGGGCGCCCTCGCCCGCGCGTTCAAGACCGGCCCTGTCATCATCCCCGACGACCTGCCGCAGATGATCGCCACCGCACTCGAACGCGCAGTTCTCGACCGACTCGGCCTCGAAGCCCGCACCGGCCATCTGCTCACCGGCTCGGACAAGATCGAGACCGCGGCGCGCTCGGGCAAGCTCACCATGCTGCTCCACGCCTCCGACGCCGGCACCGACGGCAACCGCAAGCTCGACCAGGCGTGGCGCATCGGCAACGATGAAGAGGGCAGCGCGCTCAGGGGGTTGGCACTGCCGGTGTCACGCACCATATTGGCCGTGGCGCTAGGTCGGCAGAATGTGGTACATATCGGCCTGACAGAACGCGATGCGGCAAAGCGGGTGGGCGAAACGCTCAACCGCTGGCTGCATTTCATCGGCCCCGAATCCGCCCTCGTGGCTTGCGAAACACCGTCGCAAGGCGCATCGGCGCACATATCCAACCCGGCGGGAAGTGGCATCCCTGCTGCGGCTGACGACGACACATGCGAGGAATTTGAGTGAGCGATACCGACAACGAAAAGCCGAAACTCGGAATGCGTCAGCCGCTCGGGCTGAAGCGCACGATCGAGACCGGCCAGGTCAAGCAGAGCTTCAGCCATGGACGGCAGAATACCGTCCAGGTCGAAGTGAAGCGCCGTCGCGTGCTCGGGCCAGGCGGCGCGCCGGCCGCGGCACCCGTCGAGCAGGCCGCTCCGGCCCCGGCGCCCGTTGCCGCGCCGCGTCCGGTCGCCCCGCCGCCGCCCCCGCCCGTGGCGCCCGGCAACTCCTTGCTCTCGCGCCAGGAGCTTCAGGCCAAGCTGCTGCGCGAAGCCGACGAAGCGCGGATGAACGCGCTCGAAGAGACTCGCCGTCGTGAAGAGCGGCTGCGGATCGAGGCTCAGGCCGAAGAGCGTCGTCGCGCCGAAGAGAATCGCCGCGCCGGCGATGCGCCCGACAGTCCCGCCGCGCCCGATCCCGCGCCGCAGCCGGCGCCCGAGCCGGTCGCCGCTCCGGTCGCCGAGGCTGCCGAGCCCGCTGCCGCGCCGACCCCCGCCGTCGAAGCCGCACCCGCGCCCGCCCCTGCGGAGGCTGCCCCGGTTGCTGCTCCGGCGGCACCCGCGCCCGTCGCTGCCACGCCGGCCCCTGCTCCCGCGCCAGCCGCACCGCCCGCCCCGGCGCCACGCCCGCTGAGCCTCGAGCGCGATCCGTCGATGCCTGCGCCGCGCCTGTTCACGCCCGTACCGCGTCCCGAGCGTCCGCGTCCGGCACCCCCTGCCCCGGCGCCCGAGCCGACGCCGGCAACCGCCGCTGCGCCCGCCACGGGTGCTGCCGGCGCCGCCAAGCGTCCCGCGATCGGTGTTGCCGCGCCGGTTTCGCCGAACGAACCCGCGCGTCCCGGCCAGCGCGACCGCAAGGGCGACGAGCGTCGCGGCGGCAAGCTGACCGTCAACCGTGCGCTCGACGGCGGCGACGGCGCTCGCGCCCGTTCGCTCGCCGCGCTCAAGCGTGCGCGCGAAAAGGAACATCGCCGCATGGGTGGCCCGCGCGAAGTGCAGGCCAAGCAAGTCCGCGACGTCGTCGTGCCGGAAGCGATCACCGTCCAGGAACTCGCCAACCGCATGGCCGAGAAGGGCGCCGACCTCGTCAAGATGCTGTTCAAGATGGGCTCGCCCGTCACGATGACGCAGACGATCGACCAGGATACCGCCGAACTGCTGGTGACCGAATTCGGCCACAACATCGTCCGCGTCAGCGATTCGGACATCGACATCGCGATCGAGACGGATGCCGATCCCGAGGACACGCTGCTGCCGCGTCCGCCGGTCGTCACGATCATGGGCCATGTCGATCACGGCAAGACCTCGCTGCTCGACGCTTTGCGCGGCACCGACGTGGTGCGCGGTGAGGCCGGTGGCATTACCCAGCATATCGGCGCCTATCAGGTCACGCTGAAGGACAAGTCGAAGGTCACCTTCCTCGACACGCCGGGCCACGAAGCCTTCACCGAGATGCGCCAGCGCGGCGCCAACGTGACCGACATCGTCGTGCTCGTCGTCGCGGCCGACGACGCGATCAAGCCGCAGACCGTCGAGGCGATCAACCACACCAAGGCTGCCGGCGTCCCGATGATCGTCGCGATCAACAAGGTCGACAAGCACGACGCCAATCCGCAGAAGGTCCGCGAGGCCCTGCTGCAGTATGAAGTCGTGGTCGAGGAGATGTCGGGCGACGTCCAGGACGTCGAAGTCTCGGCGCTCAAGAAGACCGGACTCGACGAACTGATCGAGAAGATCCAGCTCCAGGCCGAACTGCTCGAACTGAAGGCCAACCCGAACCGCGCGGCCGAAGGCACCGTGATCGAAGCCAAGCTCGACAAGGGCCGTGGTCCGGTCGCGACGGTGCTCGTCAACCGTGGCACGCTCAAGGTCGGCGACATCTTCGTCGTCGGCGCCGAGAGCGGCAAGGTCCGCGCGATGACCAACGACAAGGGCATGCAGATCAAGGAAGCCGGCCCGTCGATGCCGGTCGAGGTCCTCGGTCTCTCGGGTGTCCCGCGTGCGGGCGATCCGCTGTCGGTCGTCGAGAACGAAGCGCGTGCGCGTGAAGTTGCCGAGTATCGCCAGAGCGTCATCACTTCGAAGCGCACCGGCGGTGGTCCGGCGAGCCTCGAGTCGATGTTCAGCGCGCTCAAGGAAAAGCAGGCGATCGAATATCCGCTGGTGGTCAAGGCCGACACGCAAGGGTCGGTCGAGGCCATCGTCGGCGCGATCAACAAGATCTCGACCGATCTCATCAAGGCGCGCGTGCTGCATTCGGGCGTCGGTGGCATCACCGAGAGCGACGTGACGCTGGCGGGTGCCAGTGGCGCGCCGATCATCGGCTTCAACGTTCGTCCGAACGCCAAGGCCCGCGAGATCGCCGAGCGTCACAAGGTCGCGTTCAAGTACTACGACGTGATCTACGACCTCACCGACGAGATCCGCGCCGGCATGGCGGGCGAGCTCGGTCCGGAAGCGTTCGAAACGGTCGTCGGCCGCGCCGAAATCCGCGAGGTCTTCTCGGCGGGCAAGCACGGCAAGGCGGCGGGTCTGCTCGTCACCGAGGGTAATATCCGTAAAAGCCTCAAGGCGCGTATCACCCGGGCGGATGTCATCATCTACCAGGGCGAGATCGCCTCGCTGCGGCGCTTCAAGGACGACGTGGCCGAAGTGCGCGCAGGTCTCGAGTGCGGCGTGACCTTCACGTCGAACTTCGTCGACATCAAGGCGGGCGACTTCCTCGAAACGTTCGAAGTCGAACTGCGCGAACGCACGCTGTAAGCACATCTCCCTCTCCCCTCCGGGGAGAGGGCAGACGAGCAAAGCGAAGTCGGGAGAGGGGCTGTGAGCGACGCTCGCGCTGCACACAGACCCTCTCCCCGGCCAGTGATGGGGCGACCGTGCCCCGCACGGTCGCGAACCGTCCGGGGGACGGTTCGACCCGTCACTCCCCGGAGGGGAGAGGGAGGAAGAAGAAGATGCGCCCAGCCGATACCCCCGAATCCCGCAACGTCCGCCTGCTCCGCGTCGGCGAGCAGATGCGCCACACGCTCAGCGACATCCTCGCGCGCGGCGACGTGCATGACGAGACGCTCGCCAAGCATCCGGTGACGATCACCGAAGTCCGCATGTCGCCCGATCTGCGCCACGCGACGGTGTTCATGAAGCCGTTGCTCGGCCGTGACGAGGAAGCCGTGCTGAAGGCGCTGCGCACCAACACCGCCTATTTGCAGCGCGAGGTCGCCGCACGCGTCCATATGAAATACGCCGCCAAGCTCAAGTTCCTCGCCGACGAGAGCTTCGACGAAGGCAGCCACATCGACAAGTTGCTCCGCGACCCGAAGGTGGCGCAGGACTTGGGGTCTGAAGATTGACAGGCATAGCGGTAAGACGCATCTTACCGGACATGGGCATCGATCTCAAACTCTCCTCGAAGGGGCAAGTCGTCATCCCGAAGGACGTGCGCGATGCGCTCGGTCTCGATGTCGGATCGACGCTGCACATGACGCGGGTAGGCCGGCAGATCGTCCTCGAGGCCCCGCTTGCGGAAACGGCCCGCCCCAAAATCAGCTTCGAAGAGTTTCGCAGACGGGTGCCGCGTTACGAGGGACCGCCAGCAACGCTGGAGCAGATGAACGACGCCGTCGATCGCATGTTTGCCGAGCGTGGCCGTCCGTGAACGCGCTTGACGCGAACGTTGTCCTCCGGCTGATCGTGGGTGACGATCGGATCCAGGAAGCACAGGCGCGCGCGTTGATCGAGGCGGAACCGATTCTCGTACCATTGACCGTAACGCTGGAGTGCGAGTGGGTGCTGCGGAGCTTCTACAAGCGAACGCCGCTGCAAATTGCGGCTGCGCTCGACGCGCTGACCGATGTAGCCAATCTGGTGTTCGAACATCTCAATGGTGTTCGCTGGGCATTGGATCGGCTGCTCGCTGGCGCCGATTTCGCCGACATGATCCACATCGTGCAAGCCGACGCGGCGGGGGCGACGGGGTTCGCGACCTTCGATGCCGCTATCGCGCATGACGCAGGAGCGGCCTCGCCGGTGCCCGCCATCACGATCCGCTGATGGCCAAGCTCTATTTCTACTACGCCTCGATGAATGCGGGAAAATCGACCAACCTGCTGCAGGCCGACTTCAATTATCGCGAGCGCGGCATGCGCACCGTGCTGCTGACCGCCGCGATCGACAATCGCTTTGCGCCGGGGACGATCACCTCGCGGATCGGGCTCGCCGCCGATGCGATCGCGTTCGACCGCGATACCGATCTCATCGCGGTCGTCACGCGTGAAGGCGAGGCGCCGCCGGCCTGCGTATTGGTCGACGAGGCGCAATTCCTGACCGCGGGGCAAGTCGATCAACTCGCCACGCTTGCCGATTTTCACGGCATTCCCGTGCTCGCCTATGGTTTGCGCACCGATTTCCTCGGCGCGCTGTTCGAGGGCTCGGCGCGGCTGCTGGCGATCGCCGACTCGCTGATCGAACTCAAGTCGGTCTGCTGGTGCGGGCGCAAGGCGACGATGAACCTGCGCGTCGATGCGGCGGGGCACGCCGTCGCGGCGGGCGCGCAGACCGAGATTGGCGGCAACGATCTGTACATTGCGCTGTGCCGTCGCCATTTCAGCGAAGCGCTCTCCGCCGCCTGACCCGAACGGATTCTTCGAATGACCGACCCCGACCTGCCCTACACCATCGCGGTGTGGCTCATCCCGCTCGTGATCGCGATCGTGTTCCACGAGGTCGCGCACGGCTATGTCGCGCGGATCTTCGGCGATCATACCGCCGAGCGGATGGGGCGGCTGACGCTCAATCCGATCAAACATGTCGACCCGATCGGGACGGTGGTGCTGCCGATGATCCTCGCGATCGCGCATGCGCCGATCTTCGGCTGGGCAAAGCCCGTGCCGGTGGTCGCGTCGCAGATGCGCAACCCGCGGCGCGATATGGTGCTGGTGGCGCTGGCGGGGCCGGCGACCAACTTCGTGCTCGCGACGCTGACCGCGCTGGGGCTGGCGGCGTTTGTCGGGCTGGCGGGCGGCGTTCCGGCCGAAGGCGCGCCGCATACCGCAACCGGCTTCGCGTTCGACGTGCTCTACAGTTTTCTGCTGATCAACGTGTTCCTCGGCGTCTTCAACCTGATCCCGCTGCCGCCGTTCGATGGCGGCCATGTCGTGCAGGGCCTGCTGCCGCGCGCGGCGGCGCGGCAATATGCCAAGCTCGCGCGCTTCGGGCTGCCGCTGCTGCTGATCCTGCTGTTCGTCCTGCCGATGATCAGCCCGCAATTCGACATCATCCGCCGCGTGATCGGACCGATCGCCAATGCCGTCGCCGATTTCTTCCTGCGGATCGCGCAGCTCGGCGGGGTGTGAGCGGCGTGCATGGCTGGCTGATCCTCGACAAGCCGCTCGGGCTGGGTTCGACGCAAGCCGTCGCTGCGGTGAAGCGCGCGCTGCGTGCATCGGGCCATGATGTCAGCAAGCGCGGCATCAAGGTCGGGCATGGCGGGACGCTCGACCCGCTCGCCACCGGCGTGCTGCCGATCGCGCTCGGCGAAGCGACCAAGCTCGCCGGGCGGATGCTCGACAGCGACAAGGTGTATGATTTTACCGTGACCTTCGGGCGCGAGACCGACACGCTCGATCTTGAGGGGCAGGTGATTGCGGAGAGCGCGGTGCGGCCGACGCTGGCGCAGGTCGAGACTGTGTTGCCGCGCTTCACCGGGCCGATCGAGCAGGTGCCGCCGATCTATTCGGCGCTTAAGGTGGATGGCGAGCGCGCTTATGATCTGGCGCGCGCTGGCGAGGCGGTCGTGCTGGCGAGCCGATCGGTGACGATCCATGCTTTAGTCCGTCACCCCGGCCTTGACCCGGGGTCCCGCTTCGTCGAAGCGCTTGAAAATAGCGGGACCCCGGGTCAAGCCCGGGGTGACGAGGTTAGGGAAGTCACCCTCACCGCGCACGTCTCCAAGGGCACCTACATCCGCAGCCTCGCGCGCGACATCGCGCTCGCGCTCGGAACCGTCGGCCACGTCACCATGCTCCGCCGCACCAAGGCCGGTCCCTTCACCCTCGAAAACGCGATATCGCTGGACAAACTGGCCGAACTCGGGCAGGCGCGCGCCCTTGAAGACAAACTCCTGCCGTTGAGGGCGGGGCTGGACGACATCCCGGCTCTTTCCCTCTCCCCCGATCAGGCAGGGCTGCTCCGTCAGGGGCGGGTGCTGATCGGGATTGCCGCAGACGATGGCTCCTACTTCGCGACCTTGGAAGAAATTCCGGTAGCGCTGGTGGAAGTCCAGGACCGCGAGGTCCGCGTCGTCCGTGGCTTCAATCTCTGAATGATGTCGAAGGAAGCAACATGACGATCACTGCAGAGCGCAAGGACGCGCTCGTCAAGGAACATGGCCGCGTCGAAGGCGACACCGGCAGCCCCGAAGTCCAGGTCGCGATCCTCACCGAGCGCATCCGCAACCTGACCGAGCACTTCAAGGGCCACAAGAAGGACAACCATTCGCGCCGCGGGCTGCTGATGATGGTCAACAAGCGGCGCACGCTGCTCGACTATCTCCGCCACAAGGACGGGGCGCGGTATACCGCCCTCATCGCGAAGCTCGGGTTGCGCAAGTAACTTGAAACGTCACGGAACGGCGCCCTCGGGCGCCGTTTCTACATCTAACCCCTTTCGCCATTCCGCAATTCGGCGGTTTGGCCGGGAGCCACGAAAGGCTCTGAACCGCGCGGACCGGCTAGTCCGCACATAGGCCCCACTGGCATCCGGCCAGTGGTGTTGAAGGAAACGATATGTTCGATACCAAGACCGTAACCACCCAATGGGGTGGCAAGACGCTGACGCTGGAAACCGGCCGCGTCGCGCGCCAGGCAGACGGCGCCGTGATGGCGACGCTCGGCGAGACCGTGGTGCTCTGCGCCGTGACCGCCGCCAAGGGCGTCAAGGAAGGCCAGGACTTCTTCCCGCTGACCGTCCATTACCAGGAAAAGTACAGCGCAGCCGGCCGCATCCCCGGTGGCTTCTTCAAGCGTGAGCGTGGTGCTACCGAAAAGGAAACGCTGACCAGCCGCCTGATCGACCGCCCGATCCGCCCGTTGTTCCCCGAAGGGTTCTACAACGAGATCAACGTGATCTGCCAGGTCCTGTCGTACGACGGCGAGAACGAGCCCGACGTGCTCGCGATGGTCGCTGCATCGGCTGCCCTCACCATCTCGGGCGTGCCGTTCATGGGCCCGATCGGCGCAGCGCGCGTCGGCTATATCGATGGCGAGTACATCCTCAACCCGACCGTCGAGCAGACCAAGTCGGGCGAGCTCGACCTCGTCGTCGCCGCAACCGGCCAGGCCGTGATGATGGTCGAATCCGAAGCCAAGGAGCTTTCGGAAGAGGTCATGCTCGGCGCCGTCCAGTTCGCGCACAAGGCATGCCGCGAAGCCGCCAACCTGATCATCGATCTCGCTGAGCAGGCTGCCAAGGATCCGTGGGAAATGGCCGCCCAGGCCGATCTCACCGCCGCCAAGGACAAGCTGCGCAAGCTCGTCGGCAAGGACATTGCCGCTGCCTACAAGGTGACCGACAAGGGTCAGCGCTCGCACCTGCTGTACGAAGTCCGCGCCAAGGCTCGCGAAGCCTTCGCCGATGCCGCGCCGCAGGACCAGATGGCTGCCGGCAAGCTCGTCAAGAAGCTCGAGGGCGAGATCGTCCGCGGTGCGATCCTCAAGGACGGCACGCGCATCGACGGTCGTACCACCACGCAGATCCGTCCGATCGAGGCGATGGTGCACTTCCTGCCGCGCGCACACGGTTCGGCACTGTTCACGCGTGGCGAGACGCAGTCGATCTGCACCACCACGCTCGGCACCAAGGACGCCGAGCAGATGATCGACGGCCTGACCGGCCTGTCGTACGAGAACTTCATGCTGCACTACAACTTCCCGCCCTACTCGGTCGGTGAAGTCGGCCGGTTCGGTGCGCCGGGCCGTCGTGAAGTCGGGCACGGCAAGCTCGCCTGGCGCGCGCTGCACCCGGTGCTGCCGTCGAAGGAAGAGTTCCCGTACACGATCCGCGTTCTGTCGGACATCACCGAGTCGAACGGCTCGTCGTCGATGGCGACGGTCTGCGGCGGTTCGCTGTCGATGATGGACGCGGGCGTTCCGCTCAAGCGGCCGGTCTCGGGCATCGCGATGGGCCTGATCCTCGAGGGCAAGGACTTTGCAGTCCTCTCGGACATCCTCGGCGACGAGGATCACCTCGGCGACATGGACTTCAAGGTCGCAGGCACCGAAGCCGGCATCACCACGATGCAGATGGACATCAAGATCGCCGGCATCACCGAAGAGATCATGCGTGTCGCTCTGGCGCAGGCCAAGGAAGGCCGTGCGCACATCCTCGGCGAAATGGCGCGTGCGCTCGACCACACGCGTGAGGAACTCTCGGCGCACGCACCACGCATCGAGACCTTCACGATCGACAAGACCAAGATCCGTGACGTGATCGGTACGGGCGGCAAGGTCATTCGCGAGATCGTCGCGACGACCGGCGCCAAGGTCGACATCGACGACGAGGGCGTGATCAAGGTGTCGTCGTCCGACACCGCGCAGATCGAAGCCGCGATCAAGTGGATCAAGGGCATCGTGGAAGAGGCCGAAGTCGGCAAGGTCTATGACGGCAAGGTCGTCAACCTGGTGGACTTCGGGGCGTTCGTGAACTTCATGGGCGGCAAGGACGGTCTCGTCCACGTGTCCGAAATCAAGAACGAGCGCGTCGAGAAGGTCTCGGACGTCCTTTCCGAGGGTCAAGAGGTGAAGGTCAAGGTCCTCGAGATCGACCCGCGCGGCAAGGTTCGCCTGTCGATGCGCGTCGTCGACCAGGAGACCGGTGCCGAGCTCGAAGACACGCGCCCTGCCCGTGAGCCGCGCGAAGGCGGCGACCGTGGCGCGCGTCCGCCGCGTCGTGATGGCGACGGTGGTCGTGGTCCGCGCGGCGACGGCGGCGGCAATCGTGGCGGCGAAGGCCGTGGCGATCGCGGTCCGCGCCGTGACGGCGACGGTGGCCGCGGCCCGCGTCGCGATGGCGGCAGCGGCGGTGCACGCCCCGAGCGGGCGGCTGGCGGCAACGACGACGGCCCCGCGCCCGAGTTCGCACCGGCCTTCCTGACGGGCGACCGCGACTGATCACCCAGCGCTTGGAGCGCAGGGTAAGGAAGAGGGCTCGCGGCGACGCGGGCCCTTTTTCCGTGGTGCAGCGTCCGCACCGCTTTCTCGCATTGACGCAGTGCAGCATAAAACCTACCAGCCCGCGCGACCTACGCTAGCCCGATCCGGCGCAGCCTTTGCTCAGCGCTGGAGGCGCCGCGTGACCATGACCCAGACTTTCGCCGATCTTGCCCTGGCGCCGCGCCTGCTGCGCGCGCTCGACGAGCAGGGCTATGTCACGCCGACGCCGATCCAGGCGCAGTCGATCCCGCTGCTGCTCGAAGGCCGCGACATGCTCGGCATGGCGCAGACCGGCACCGGCAAGACCGCCGCCTTCGCGCTGCCGCTGCTGCATCGCGTCGCCGCCGATCCCCGCCCCGCCCCCAAGCATGGCGCGCGCGTGCTGGTGCTGGCGCCGACGCGCGAACTGGTGTCGCAGATCGCCGCTGGGTTCGAGAGCTTCGGGCGCCATATGCCGCTGCGCGTGGCGACGATCTTCGGCGGCGTCAGCCAGTTCCACCAGGTCAATGCGCTCGACGCCGGGGTCGACATCATCGTCGCCGCGCCGGGCCGCTTGCTCGACCTGATCGAACAGGGCCTGTGCGACCTGTCGGCGCTCGAGGCGCTGGTGCTCGACGAAGCCGACCAGATGCTCGACATGGGCTTCGCCAAGCCGATCGAGCGCCTCGTCGCGACCTTGCCGAAGGACCGGCACACGCTGCTGTTCTCGGCGACGATGCCCAAGGCGATCACCGCGCTCGCCGAAAGCCTGCTGCGCGATCCAGCGCATGTCGAGATCGCCCCGCCCTCGACGACGGTCGACCGCATCGCGCAATCGGTGATGTTCCTCGATGCCGCGCACAAGAAGGCCGCTTTGCTCGAATTGCTGCGCACGCCCGAGATCGGCCAGGCGGTGGTGTTCACGCTGCAGAAGAACATCGCCAACGAAGTCTGCGCCTTCATCAGCGAGGCGGGCATCACCGCCGAGGCGCTGCACGGCAACAAGTCGCAAGGCCAGCGCGAGCGCGCGCTCGATGCGTTTCGCGCGGGCGACGTGCAGGTGCTGGTCGCGACCGACATCGCCGCGCGCGGGATCGATGTCGACACGGTGACGCACGTCTTCAATCACGATTTGCCGAGTCTGCCCGAAAGCTATGTCCACCGCATCGGCCGCACCGGGCGCGCCGGGCGCAGCGGCTTTGCGATCACGCTGTGCGATGCCGAGCAGCGCGCCTGGCTGCACGATGTCGAACGCGAGATCGGCCGCCCGCTGACGGTCGAGCTCGATCACCCGTGGCATTGCGAAGTCGCGCGCCACTCGACCAAGCGCGCGCCGGTGCTCGGCGGCGGCCCGGTCAAGCAGGTCAAGCAGGTCCAGGTGCGCGAGCGCAAGGTGTGGACCGAGGAGGAGAAGGCCGCGGCGCGGCTGGCGGCGCGCGCCGGCTGAGCCGCGCGATCGGCACACGGCTGTCACATTCGCCGGGCAAGAGGCTGGGCGAGGAGACCGACCGATGATGATCCCCCTGCGGGCGACGGCTTTGGCGCTGATGCTGGCGACGATGGCCAACGGCGCCGCCGCCGCCGATTCTCCCTCGGCCGGCCTCAAGCTCGACCGCGTCGTGCTGCTGATGCGCCACGGCATCCGCCCGCCGACCAAGGCGCAGCCGATGCCGAAAGGCGTCGCCGCCGACGCTTGGCCGAGCTGGCCGGTCGCGCCTGGCTGGCTCACGCCGCACGGCGCCGCCGCGGTGACGGCGGTAGCGGAGGCCGACCGGGCGGGCTTCGTCGCGGCGGGGCTGATCGCGGCGAGTGCATGCCCGACGCGCGTCGCCTTGCTCGCCGATAGCGACCAGCGCACGATCGCCACCGCGCAGAGCTATGCCAAGGGCCTCGCCCCCGACTGCGCGATCGCGATCGAGCATCGCCCGCAGGACGAGGCCGATCCGCTGTTCAACCAGATCGCCGACGGCCATGCCCCGCTCGACGCCGCGCGCGCTGCGGCGGCGGTCGATGCGGCGGTCGGCCCCGGTGGGATCGCTTCGGTCGAGCGGAGCGTGTCCCCGCTGCTCGCGCGGCTCGATCGCATCCTGTGTGGCCCGGCGAAGACGCAGTGCGGCGTCGCGCGCGAGCCCTCGACGCTGACCCCCGCCACCGCGGCGACGCGCCCCAAGCTCGGCGGCGCGCTCGATCGCGCGTCAACCGCGGCGCAGATCCTGCTGCTCGAATATGCCGAGGGCAAACCCGCCGCAGATGTCGGCTGGGGCCGCGCGACCGCCGCCGATGTCACCGATCTCGGCGCATTCCACGCGCTCGAATTCCGCCTGCTCGCGCGCCCGCCCTATATCGCGGCGCGCAACATGGCGGGGCTGAGTCCGCGGATCGTCGGCTGGCTGTCCGACGACGGGCCGGCCGCGCCCACGATCGCGATGATCGCGGCGCACGATACGCAGGTCGCGAACCTCGCCGGACTGCTCGACCTGCATTGGCGCGTACCGGGCATCGCCGCCGACGATCCCGTCCCCGGCGGCGCGATCGTGCTCGAGCGGTTGAGCGACGCGCGCGGACAGCATTACGTGCGCGCGGTCTACCGCGCGCAGTCGCTCGCCGAGCTGCGCGCCGGGACCGCACGCGCGCCGTATCGCGCGGTGCTGCCGATCGCGGGCTGTGCGGCGCGCGGTGTCGTGGGGCTGTGCACGCTGGCGGCGTTCAGCGCGAAGCTCGCGGGGCGCTGACGGCGTTAGCGCCCGCCGCCTCCCCCCATTCGTCACCCCGGGCTCGTCCCGGGGTCCACCGGGACACGGAAACTGCAGGTGCAGGACGCGCGGCACGGTGGCCCCCGGCACGAGGCCGGGGTGACGGTTAGGAGTAAACGCGGGCGCCTCAGACGGCCGCCGCCTTGCGCGCCGCCATCGCCTGCTTGATGAAGCCGAACACCACCGCATCGAAGCCGGGATCGGCCTCGTGCTGCCATTCGTCCATGCGCTGGTACATCGCGTTCACCCCCGCCTTCATCGCGGGGGTCGCCACCGCCTCGAACGGCGCGAGCAACGCTTTCCACTCGTCGAGAAAGGCCTGCGCCGCGCCGCTCTCAGGTGCGAGCGGCAGCGCCGCCTTGATCCGCCCGCCGAGCTCGGCCCACTGCGCGGCATAAGCCGACGGATCGTATTCGGGGGGCATCCGGCGCCCCGTCTCGGCGAACGCCGCTTTTTCCTCGAGCGTGAAGAAACGGTCGGTCACCAGATCCCATTTATCGTGCGTCATCACGCGATCTCCGTGCTGGATCAGCGAGCAGAAGGTCGCGACATCGATGGGCTCGCTACGCTCGATGCGGGACTGGACGGTGAGCAGCAGCGCACGCGCCGCGGCAATGTCGTCGGCTTGCGCCGAGAGCGCAGCGAGTTGCGCCGCGACGATCCGCGCGAGCGACACCGGCCCGTCGCGGGTGAAGCGCTCGATCTGCGCGAGCGTCAGCCCGGCGCGCTTGAGCGTCACGATCTGGTGCACGCGCTCGAGCTCGGCCGGGCCGTAGAAACGCCGCCCCGACGCCGCGCGGAGTGGCCGCACCAACCCGCGCGCCTCGTAGAAGCGCAGCGCGCGCGTCGTCAGGCCGGTGCGGCGGGCGACGTCGCTGATGTCGAGCGTGGCGGAAAGATCGGGCATGGCGACGGTATGCCGCTTGACGCTGCGTCAACCGCAAGCGGTTTCTTCGCAGCGCCCAAAGTCGGGGCGATCAGCTTGGAAAATCGGTCCCGATGCTCGTCGCCTCCCCCGCCTCGATCTCGGCGAGCGTTTCGCGCAACTTCTTGGTCACCGCGTCATAGCCCCATTTGCCGAGCACGAGATGGCGCGGCGGATCGGCCTGCTCGGTGAGCGTGATCATCGCGGTCGCGGCGCGCGCGGGATCACCCGCCTGCGTGCCGCTGCCCTCGGACGTTCCGGCGAGCCGCTTACCCGCGGTCTCGGCGTAGGCCGCGATCGCAACCGGTGTCTGCTTGAGCGAGCGCCCCGCCCAATCGGTGCGGAACGGCCCCGGCTCGACGCAGGTCACCTTGATACCGATCGGCGCGCCCTCGGCGCGGAGCGCATCGGAGAAGCCTTCGACCGCGTGTTTGGTCGCAGCGTAATAGCCCGAACCAGGGAAGCCCGCGAACCCGGCGACCGAGCTGAGATTGATGACATGGCCCGACTTGCGCGCGCGCATCCCCGGCAACACCGCGCGGGTCAGCGCGAACAGGCCGAAGACGTTGGCCTCGAACTGCGCGCGGATCTCGGCATCCTCGCCCTCCTCGATCGACGCCTGATAGCCATAGCCGGCATTGTTGACGAGCACGTCGATCGCACCGAAGCGCTCGGTCGCGGCCTTGACCGCCGCCGCGATCTGCCCGGCATCGGCCATATCGAGCGCCAGCGCAAGCACGCGGTCCTCGGCGCCCTCCGCCAGATCGGCCACGCGCGCGACATCGCGCGCGGTCGCGACGAGCCGCCAGCCGCGCGCGAGCACCTGCTGCGCGAGTTCGCGACCGAAGCCGGTCGAACAGCCGGTGACGAACCAGACGGGGGTTTCGGAAGCAGCCATGCGGAATTCCTTTATGGGGTTCGACGGTGTCGGCGCGCTCGCGGCAAGCGCGCGCTGTCGGTCTGGTCAAGACGCCCGACGCTGCAAAGCGATCCATCGCGGGCATGGGCGATCGCCCAGCCATGCTCGGCAGACCGACTGTCACGGAGGTTTCACATTTGCGGCGGATGGCGGGTCTTTCTCTGTCCAAGGTAAGCACGGTGGCGACGGTCCTGGTGGTCGAGGACGATCCCAAATCGGCGGAGGCGATCTGTGCGATCCTCGTCGACGAGGGCTTGCGCGTGACGACGGTGCAGGACGGCGCCGCCGCTTTCCTTCAGGCGAAGGACGAGGATTTCGACGCGATCGTGCTCGACCGGATGCTCCCCGGCGGGATCGACGGCGTCGGCGTGCTCGACATGCTGCGCAAGGCCGGCATCCGCACGCCGGTGCTGATCCTCAGCGCGCTCTCGGCATTGGAGGAGCGCGTGCGCGGCCTGCGCGCTGGCGGCGACGATTATCTCGCCAAGCCGTTCGAGCCGCTCGAACTCGCGGCGCGCGTGATGGCGCTGATCCGCCGGCGCGTGGCGGAGAGCTCGTCGATCAGCCTCGAGCATGGCCGCGTGCGGATCGACCTGCTCGCGCGCGAGGCGTGGATCGACGGCGCGCGTGTCGGCCTGCAGGCGCGCGAGCTGCAATTGCTCGAATATCTCGTGCGGCATCACGACCGCCCGGTCAGCCGCGCGATGATCTTCGAGGATGTGTGGGGGTATCGCTACGATCAGCGCACCAACGTCATCGACGTCCATGTCACGCGGCTGCGGCGCAAGATCGAGCGCGCCGACCTGCCGCCGCTGATCGAGACCGTCAGGGGGACCGGCTATGTCTTTCGCGGCGCTTAAACGCTGGCGGCGCAGCTCGAGCCTCCGCGTCGCGATCCTCTTCCTGCTGCTGTTCGGCGCGGCGGCGACGAGCCTGCTCGGCTTCGTCCATGACCGCGCGGTCGCGCATTTCAACGCGCAGACCGACGAATGGCTCGCGCGTGAGATCGTGCGGATGAAACCGACGACCGATCGCGCTGGGGCGATCGAGCGGGTCGCGCGGCATAACCGCTCGGACGTCCATCATCTGCGTCCGTTCGGCCTGTTCGACCCGGCCGGGCATTTGCTTGCAGGCGCGCCACGCGTGCTGCCCAGCGCCTATCCCGACGGGTTGCCCTTCGACGTGAAGAGCGAAACGCCGCGCGGCGCGGTCGAACTGCGCGCGATGACGGTGCGGCTCGATACGGGGGATCGCTTTCTCGTCGCGCAGGACCTGCGGGAATCGCGCGCCTTCGCCGCCGAAATGGTGTCGGCGATCGTGTGGGGCGGACTCGCGTTGCTCGTGCTCGGCCTGTCGGGTTCGGTGCTGCTCGCGGTCTCGCAGGAACGGCGGATCCGCCAGCTGACTCATTCGCTGCACGCGATCATGGCGGGGCGGCTCGACGCACGGCTGCCGCCGTCGCCGCGTCGCGACGAGCTCGACGACCTCACCTGCGAGGTCAACCGCATGCTCGACGAGGTGCAACGGCTGATGCTCGAGGTGAAGGCGGCCGGCGACAATATCGCACACGACATGCGCACCCCGCTGACCCGGCTGCTCGCACATCTGCGCCAGGCCGATACCGCGAGCGCGAGCCAGCCGGCGATGGCGGCGGCGATCAGCGACGCGGTCGAGGAAGTCAGCGGGATGATCGCGATGTTCAACGCGCTGCTGCGCATCTCCGAAATCAACGAGGGCGCGCGGCGCGAGGGTTTCCGCATGCTCGACCTCGCGCAGGTGGTGACCGACGCGACCGATTTCCACGAAGTCGCCGCGATCGAGCGCGGTGTCAGCATCCGCCGCGAGATGTCCGCCGCGGTGGCGTTCGAGGGCGATGCCGATCTGCTGTTCGAGGCGGTCGGCAATCTCGTCGACAATGCGATCAAATATACGCCGCCGGGCGGCGAGATCGTCATCGGGCTCGCGGCGGGGCCGGTGCTGACCGTCGCCGACAACGGCCCCGGCATCCCGCCGGGCGAGCGCGACAAGGTCTGCGCGCGCTTCCACCGCGTCGAGGCGAGTCGCAGCCAGCCGGGCAACGGCCTCGGCCTCGCGCTGGTTTCGGCGATCGCACAGGTGCATCGGCTCGAACTGCGGATCGGCGATGCGGCGCCGGGGTGCGTGGCGACGCTCGCCGCAGCGTGAGCGGCCCTGCATTAACTCGAATTTAGGATAGCGACTTGGGTGGGCCATCGAACCGCCACACCAACGTAACCGCTCCGGCCTAGAGGCGGGGTCAGCCAGCGGGGATGCAGCCGGGGTTCGCCAGCGGGCGGCCCGGCAGAAGCGCAACAAGCGCCTGTAGCGTCTGGCCGATCTTATTGGGGATTTTTCGATGCGCGCGACTTTCCGACAGACCCTGCTCGCCGGGGTGGCCTTGTCCGTAACCCTGCCCGCCACCGCAATGGCGAACGACGCGACTGCGCCCGCCGCAGCGCCCGCGCCTGCCGCGCAAGCGACGCCGGGTAGCGAGCAGACCTCGACCAGCGCGAACAGCGCGGGGCAGGCGAACGACAAGCAGTCGCTGACCTCCTCCGACATCATCGTCACCGGATCGAAGACCGCGCAGAGCGCGCCGATCACCGTTTCGCTGACGACGACGCAGCCACAAGCCGCGGTCAGCCGCGACTACATCGCCAACACCACCGCTACGGCCGATTTCAACGAACTGATCGCGCTGACCCCGAGCGTGTCGATCTCGGGCGCGGGCAACGGCTATGGTCTCGGCGAGACCAAGGCGACGATCCGCGGCTTCCAGGACGGCGAATACAACGTCACCTACGATTCGATTCCCTTCGCCGACACCAACAATCCGACGCACCATTCGACGTCGTTCTTCCCGTCGAACACGATCGAGACGATCGTCGTCGATCGCGGCCCCGGCAATGCCAGCCAGCTCGGCCAGGCGACCTATGGCGGCAACATCAACATGTACTCGCGCGCCGCGACCGAGCAGCAAAGCGCGCAGGTCGAGGGCATCGTCGGCAACTGGAACACCTTCATCGGCCGCGCCGAATATCAGTCGGGCAGCATCGAAAAGCTCGGTGGCGCGCGGATCGTGCTGACGGGGCAGTATCTCCAGTCCGACGGCGCGCTGACCTATTCGCCGGTCGGCTCCAAGAACCTCTACGGCAAGATCGTCGCGCCGATCGGCAGCCACAACACGCTGACGATCATGAGCACGTGGAACCGCAACCATTATTACCAGTCCGACGTGCTCAAGGGCGCGACCTGCGGCAGCGCGCGCGTCGGCGCCAACGGCACGACCGCGCTCGGCAGCGATGGCCAGCCGCTCACGCAGCTGACCGGCAACGATTGCGCGGTGACGTCGAACGTCGGCGTGTACGGCCGCAATTACGCGCTCGGCAACAATCCGGCGCAGCAGGATTATTGGAAGTACAACCGCACCGACAAGACCACCGATTTCTCCTATGTCCGCCTGCAGAGCGACCTCGGCTCGGGCTTCTCGCTCGACAATCGCGGCTATATGTACGGCTACACCAACAACACGCTGTCGGGGAACACCGGTTCGGTCGTGTCTGGGTTCAGCGGGGCGGGCACGGCAGCGTCGCCCTACAAGGCGGTGGCGGGTCCCGCGACCGACATCCTGGGCTATAACAAGCTCAACAAATATCGCGTGTTCGGTTATATCGGTCAGGTCAATTACGACTTCGCGCTCGGCAAGATCCGCGTCGGCGGCTGGTACGAACATGCCGTGACCGACCGCCATCTGATCGACCTCGATCGCACGACCAACACCTTCAGCTACAACGAGAAGTTCAACAACGGCAACGGCACCGCCGCGCAGAACGCACTCCCGCCGATCTCGCAGGCCAATCTCTCCTACGTCCAGCATTCGAACTGGAACCAGTATCAGCTGTTCGGCGAGTTCGAGTTCCACCCGGTCGAAGGCCTGTCGATCACGCCCGGCGTGAAGTACGTCCATTTCGAGCGCGGCATCGCCGCACCCGTAAACCAGAAGACGCGCCTGCCGCTCGACACCAGCCAGACCTGGACCAAGACGCTGCCGTTCGCGACGATCAACTATATGCCGACGAGCAACTGGTCGTTCTACGGCCAGTACGCGCAAGGGATGTACGTCCCCGATCTGTCGAGCTTCTACTCGGCCTCGGGCACGCTCTCGACCGCGCTCGACGCACTCAAGCCGCAGACCTCGACCAATTACCAGGTCGGCAGCGTGTGGCACGGCAACAAGGTTTCGGTCGATGTCGACGGCTACATCATCAACATCGACAACAAGATCGGCAATTGCACGACGACCGGATGCGACCAGACCTTGCTCGTCAACATCGGCAAGGTCCGCTACAAGGGCGTGGAAGGCTCGCTCAGCTACATGCCGGTGCGCGGGCTGACCCTGTTCGGCAACGGCTCGTACAATTACGCGCACAGCGTGACGAGCGGCGAACAGATCGCCAAGGCGCCCTTCTCGACCGCGGCGGGCGGCTTCATCTATCGCCGCGAAGGCTTCCGCCTGTCGTTCGACCAGAAGTTCACCGGCCCGCAATATGCCAGCGAATATAATGGCAGCCCCGGCTACCGCCTGTATCGCATCCGGCCGTACAGCATCGGCGAATTCGCGATCAGCCAGGAATTCAAGGGCGGGTTGCGGCTCGGTGTCACGGTCAACAACGTGTTCAACAGCCGCGCGGTGACCGCGATCTCGAACAGCGCGACGGGCGCGCCGACGACGACGATCAACGGCGTTGCGTATCAGAGCGGCTATGGCCAGCTCGACCAGTTCAATTACCTCCCGCCGCGCTCGTTCCTGGCTTCGGCCCGGATCAAGTTCTGATCGTTTCGACCGAGGACAAGACAATGCACAAGCTTCTGGGTTCGGCGCTGGCGGCACTGGCGCTGGGGATGATCGGGTCGGCCGGAATGGCCGCCCCGCACGCCTTCCACTATCTTTCGGCGCCCGATTTCGCGCCGAGCGCGGTCCTCCCCGCGCCGCCCGCACCGGGATCTGTGCAGGAGCAGAGCGAACTCGCGCAGCTGCGCACGCTGATCGCCGCGGCGCCGGCCGAACGGCTTGCCCGCGCCAGGCTCGACGACGGCAACGAGACGCCGGCGCTGTTCGACCGTACGCTCGGCGTAGATCTCGAGAAATACCCGCTGACCTGGGCGCTGCTGCGCGACGTGCAAGAAGAGGCCGAGGCGGCGGTCAGCCTGAGCAAGGCCTATTTCCATCGCACCCGGCCCTACGGCGTCGACCCGACGCTGCCGAACTGCGCCAAGAAGACGACCGGCAAGCCCGCCACCTCCTATCCGAGCGGCCACGCCATTCTCGGCTATTCGACCGGCTTCGTGCTGGCACGGCTGATCACGGGCCGATCGGCCGCGATCTTCGATCGCGCCGCCGATTATGCGATGAGCCGCGAACTGTGCGGCGTGCACTTCGCGAGCGACCTCGACGCGAGCCACGCGCTCGGCACGCTCGTCGCGAGCCAGTTGCTTGCGACCCCCGCGTTCCGCGCCAAGTTCGATGCGGCGCATGCCGAACTTGTCGCGGCGCACGTCACGGGGGCCTGAGCCGCCTCCCGTGTTTCACGAAACGGCGGTTATCCGACCGTGGTGTGGAACACGTGTCCGACGCCGGCGGTGACCGCCATCGCGATCGATCCCCACAAGACAACCCGGATCACCCCCGGCAAGACCGGCGCGCCGCCGGTGCGCGCACCGGCGGCGCCGAGCACGGCGAGCGTCAGCACCGCGACGATCGCGATTCCCCACAGGACCGCGCTGGCCGGCACCAGCAGCGCGGTCAGCAGCGGCGGCAGCCCGCCGGCCAGGAAGCACGCCGCCGAAGCAAACGCCGCCTGGAGCGGGTTGGCGGTCGAGGTATCGGTGATGCCGAGCTCGTCGCGCGTATGCGCCTCGAGCGCGTCGTGCGCGGTCAACGCCGTCACCACTTCCGCGGCGAGCGCCTTGGGCAGCCCGCGCTTCATATAGATCGCGGTCAGCTCGCGATGTTCGTGATCGGGATTGGCCTCGAGCTCGAGCCGCTCGCGTTCGATATCGGCCTTTTCCGAATCGGCCTGCGAGCTGACCGAGACATATTCGCCCGCCGCCATCGACATCGCGCCCGCGACGATGCCCGCGACGCCGGTGAGGATGATCTGCGACGATCCCGCCGCCGCCGCCGCGACGCCGACCATCAGGCTCGAGGTCGACAGCAAGCCGTCGTTCGCGCCGAGCACGGCGGCGCGCAGCCAGCCGATCCGGGTGACATAGTGCGTTTCGCCATGCGCGCGGTCGTGCAGCTTGTCGTGGCGCTCCTGCGCGGTTGCTTCGAGCCTGGTCATCGAACGCCCTTTCACTCTGTCGGTCACGGTGCGCGATCGCCCGGTCCGGCCGTACCGCGTCGCGCGGTCGCTCGTAAGACCCTTTGCGCGCCGCTCCGTTCCCGCGGTCCCGTTGCGCGCCGACTCTGAACCGCAATTCAGTTGACGCCGCCCGCCCGCGCCGCCGAACAGGGACGCGTGACGCGCATCCTGCTCCTCGAAGACGATATCGGCACCGCCACCGAGATCACGCTCGAACTGGTGGCGAACGGCTATGCAGTGACGCACCGGCTGCTCGTGTCCGAGGGGCTCGCCGCGGCGCAGGAGGAGGCGATCGACCTGCTGATCGTCGACCGGCAATTGCCCGATGACGACGGGCTCGAACTCATCGCCGAGCTGCGCCGGATCGGCCGCCGCACCCCCGCGCTCGTGCTCAGCGCGCTCGGCAGCCTCGATGACCGCGTGCGCGGGCTGCGCGCCGGGGGCGACGACTATCTGCCCAAGCCGTTCGCCTTGGTCGAGCTGATCGCGCGGGTCGAAGCGCTGTTGCGCCGCCCCAACGAGACGCGCGACACGCGGCTGATCGCCGGGCCGCTCGATCTCGATCTGCTCGCTGGCGTCGCGACGCGCGCCGGGCGCGCGCTCGACCTGCTGCCGCGCGAGCTGAAGCTGCTCGACTATCTCGTGCGCCGCCCGGGGCGGATCGTGACGCGCTCGATGCTGCTGCAGGATGTGTGGGGCTATACGTTCGAGCCCAACAGCAATGTCGTCGACGTCCATATCGGCCGGCTGCGGCGCAAGGTCGATGCCGAGGGCGAGCCGCAACTGATCCGCAACGTCCGCGGCCAAGGGTATATCTTCGATGTTCCTGGCTGATCCCCGCGTCCGCGCGACATGGCGCTGGGGCGGCGCGATCGCGCTGTTGCTGATGGTCCAGTCGGTGGTGCTGTCGGGGCTGTTCTGGCTGCTCGCCTCGAACAGCCACCGCCATACCGCCGAGGCCGCCTTCCAAACCGATTGCCGGACGGTCGGCGCGCTGCACGATGCCGATCGGCACGCGGCGCTGCGCCGGATGATCGCCGAGGACATTCACCGCGACCGGTTCCTCGCTTTGTTCGACCGGAGCGGGCGGCTGCTCGACGGCAATGTCGCCGCGATCCCGCCGGGGGTGGTCGTCGGCCGCGCCTCGAGCGTCGCGACGCTGGTGCCGACACAGCTTCCCGGAAAGGATCGCGACGTCGCGCGGCTCGCCGTCTGCCGCATGCCCGACGGCGATCTGCTGCTCACCGGCGTCGACCTCGACGAAGCCGAGGAGGCGCTGCGCGTCGTCGAGCGATCGCTGATGATCGGGCTCGCGCTTGGCCTGCTGCTCGCGCTCGGCGTCGGGTTGATCGCGGGCCGGCGCGCCGCGCGCCAGGTCGACAGCGTGCGGCAACTGACCGAAGCGATCGTTGCGGGCGATCTCGACGTGCGGCTCGCGGTCGGCGCGCGGCCCGACAGTTTCGAGCTGCTGTGCGCGCATATCAATACGATGCTAGACCGGTTGCAGGTGCTGGTGTCCGACGTCCGCGTCATCGGCGACGACATCGCGCACCAGTTGCGCACCCCGCTCACCCGGCTGCGCGCGCGGATCGAGCGCGGCTTGCGCGACGCCGGGGATCGCGCCGCGTTCGCACAGGTCGCCGAGGCGGCGCTGGCCGAGATCGACACGCTGCTCGGCATCGTCGCCGCGCTGCTGCGCGTCCGCGAGCTCGAGGATCATGCGCGGCGCAGCCGTTTCGCGACGATCGACCTCGCGCAGCTGGTCGGCGATGCGTGCGAGCTGCACGCGCCGACCGCCGAGGATCGCGGGATCGTCCTGCGGTGCGACATCGCGCCCGCGCCCGCGGTCGAGGGCGATGCGAGCTTGCTGATCGAGGCGGTGTCGAACCTGATCGACAATGCGATGAAGTTCGGCCCCCCGGGCGGCACGGTACGCGTCGCGCTGGGCACCGAGGGCGACACCGCGGTGATCACCGTCGCCGATGACGGCACGGGCGTCGCGCCGGCCGAGCGCTCGCTCGTCACGCAGCGTTTCTATCGCGGACGGCACGATTGCGCGGGCGCCGGACTCGGCTTGAGCCTGGTCAAGGCGATCGCCGATCTGCACGGCTTCGGTCTGGTCTTCGCCGATCGGGGCAGCGCGGTGTCGCTCGTCTGCCGCCCGACCGCGCGACTGAACTAGAATTTAGACAGCCAATCGGCGCTTCGTCCGTTGTCGCCAGCGGAGCGGCGCGGACATCCAGTCCTGCGCTGCGATGAGACAGCAATGCGGATGACCTTTCCCCAGCGCATGGCGCGGACCGGGACGACGGCGACGGGCGTGCTGATCGCCGGTCTCGGTGTCGCCGCGTGCGTGTCGATGCCGCGTGTCACCAGCGCGCCGGCACCGCACTTCGACGCGGTCGCCTTCTTTGCCGGTCCAAGCGAGGGGAAGGGTGTTCTCAAGATCGCCTTGCACCGGCCGGACACCACGCTGGTCGAAGGCAAGGGTCGCGTCACCGACGATGGCGGGATCGTCCTCGATCAGACCGTGCAGCGGCAGGGCAAGCCTGTCGCGCGGCGCGAGTGGGTGCTGCATCCGGCGGGCGCGGATCGCTATACCGGCACGCTCAGCGACGCCGTCGGCCCGGTCGATGGGCGTGTCGAGGGCAATGTGCTGCACCTGCGCTTCGCGATGAAAGGCGGGCTGCGGGCCGAGCAGTTTCTCGCGTTACGGCCGGGCGGCATGGTCGCGGACAATGTGATGATCGTCCGCAAGCTCGGCCTGCCGGTGGCGCGGCTCGACGAGACGATCACCCGGCTCGGGCGCTGAGCGCGCCCGAGCGGCGCTGCATCCTCTGCCGGTGGCACTCGTCTATGCAAGTGTTCGATGGCATGCGACGGGCCTGCGCGACGGCAGGCCCGCCGACATCAGTTGGCGGCGGCGAGCACCGTCTTGGCCGCAGGCGCGGTCTTGGCGGCCGCGATCGCACTGCGATTGTCGCAGCGCACCAGCGCAGGCGACTGTACGGTCTTGCCCGACGGGGTGTGGACGTGCTGGACGGTGCAGCCTTGCTTGAGCGCGTCGCTGACCTGCTGCGGGCTGTGCGCCAGGCGGTTGGCGAGCGCCGGCGATGCGGTAGCGATCAAAGCGGGGGCGATCAGGGCGGTAGCGAAAATCGTGCGAAACATGGGGTAGCTCCTCGAAGGGATGATGCCACCCAGATACGCGCGCTAATTTGCTCGCGGCGTTCGGCGGCATGACAAAATGTTTCCGGCGCGCTTCGCGGTTACGCCGGGTTTGACCGCTATGGCGCCCTCCCCTACCTCACTGCAGCAATGCCAGTGACCGACCCCACCCCGCTCATGCCGACCATCGTCCTGGTCGAGGACGATCCGCATCTGCGCACGCTGACGACGCGCGCGCTGCAGGAAAACGGCTACACCGTCCGCCCCGCCTCGACCGCGCCCGAAATGTGGCTGGCGATCGACCAGGGACCGGTCGACCTCGTACTGCTCGACATCATGCTGCCGGGCACCAGCGGAATCGATCTGTGCCGCGCGATCCGCCAGAAGAGCGACGTGCCGATCATCTTCGTCTCGGCCAAGGGATCGGAGACCGACCGCGTCGTCGGGCTCGAGCTCGGCGCCGACGATTATATCGCCAAACCGTTCGGCACGCGCGAACTGCTCGCGCGCGTCCGCGCGGTGCTGCGGCGCGGCGGGGTCGAACGTCAGGCGACGCCGCGCGACAATGGCATGCTGCGGTTCGACGGATGGACGGTCAATCTGCCGCGCCGCGAACTGCTGTCGCCGACCGGCGCCTTGGTCGATCTGACCGGCGCCGAGTTCGACCTGCTCGTCACGCTGTGCGACCATAGCGGCCGCGTGATCGCGCGCGAGCGGCTGATCGAGCTGTCGCGTACGCGGCTCGGCGACAGTTCGGACCGCAGCATCGACGTGCTCGTCAGCCGGTTGCGGCGCAAACTGTCGAGCACCGGGGTCGATGCCCCGATCGCGACGGTGCGCGGCATCGGCTATATGTTCAGCGCGCCCGTGACGCGCGATTGAGCGCGACGCTGCGCCGGCACCTCCACGGCCCGGCCGGTCTGATCGGCCAGATCTTCGCGATCCTGTTGCTCGCGATGATCCTCGAATTCGGCGTGTCGACGGTGCTCTACGAACGCGCGAGCCAGTTCTCGGTGCGCGACGACGAAGCGCGGCGACTCGCCGAACATCTCGTCATCGCACGCAAACTGCTCGAGGAGCAGGCGCCGGCGGCGCGCCCGCAGCTCGCGCGCGAGCTCACGACGAGCCGCTACGAGATCCACTGGGCGCCAGCGCTTGCGCCGCCGCCGCCGCTCGCGCCCTCGCTCGACCGGATGTACCGCCAGGTGATCGGCTGGGAGCCCGACCTCGCGCATGCCGATCTGCGGCTTAATCTTGCTTCGCCAGGGCGCAATGCGGTGACCGCGGGCGGCGTGACGCTCGCCGACGGCAGCTGGATGCACTTCCACACGCGCCAGCCGATCCACCAGGCCAATCTGTCGAGCGAACGCATCCTCCTCGCGATGATCCCGGCGGGCGCACTGCTCTTGATGGGCGGGCTGTTCATCCGCCGCACGCTGCTCCCGCTGCGCCGGCTCGCGCTCGCCGCCGACGCGGTCGGCAGCGGAAGCGACCGCGACGAGGCGGTGCCCGAAGCGGGGCCGAGCGAAGTGCGCCGCGTGATCGGCGCGTTCAACCGGATGCACGCGCGGATCTATCAGCTGATCGCCGATCGGACGCAGGCGCTCGCCGCGGTCGGCCACGATCTGCGCACCCCGCTCGCGCGGCTGCGGATGCGCGCCGATGCGATTTCCGACGAGGCGTTGCGCGACGCGGTCGAGGCCGACGTGCTCGAAATGGACGCGATGGTCGCCTCCTTGCTCGCCTATCTCGGCGGCGAGGGCGAGAGCGAGCCGCGCGTCGCGATCGACCTCGCGGTGCTGTGCGAGACGGTGTGCGACGATGCCAGCGATCGCGGGCGAGATGCGCGCTACACCGGGCCCGACCATCTCGAGCTCGCGGTGCGCCCCGTCACGCTCAAGCGCGCGATCGTCAATCTCGTCGAGAACGCGCTGCATTATGGCGAGCGCGTCTATGTGACGTTGCTGCGCGAGGGCGACAGCGTTGTGATCCGCATCGAGGATGACGGACCCGGCATCCCAGCGGCGTCGCTTGCAAGCGTGCTCGAGCCGTTCGTCCGGCTCGACACCGCGCGGGCGCGCGACACGATCGGGCTCGGGCTAGGCCTCTCGATCGTCGCGCGCGTGGTGGCGGAGCATGAGGGGACGCTCGCTTTGTCGAACCGGCCCGAGGGCGGGTTGCGCGCCGAGATCATTCTGCCAGCGATGTCGTAACCTCCTTCGTCACCCCGGCCTTGTGCCGGGGCCCACCGCGCCACGCGCGCTGTCAGCCACAATACGCGCTGCACGGTGGACCCCGGCACAAGGCCGGGGTGACGAAGGGCTGAGCAATCATTCGTAACGCACCCGCCGCGTCGCAGCAAAAGGCGCAGGCTATCTGCATCCGTGACCCCGTTCCCCCACGGGCCCTTCAAAGGAGCAGAGTCATGAACGATCTCATTGGACGCGTCCTCAGTTTCGAGAAAGCGGTCTTCCCCGACCAGAGCGCGCTCTACGCAAAGCTCGCGCAGCACGGCCAGAGCCCCAAGGCGCTGATGATCTCGTGCGCCGATTCGCGCGTCGTCCCCGAACACATCATGCAGGCCGCTCCCGGCGACCTGTTCGTCTGCCGCAACGCGGGCAACATCGTGCCGCCGTCGTCGTCGCAGATGGGCGGCGTGTCCTCGACCGTCGAATATGCCGTCTCGGCGCTCGGCGTGCGCGACATCATCATCTGCGGCCATTCGGACTGCGGCGCGATGAAGGCGCTGATGAACCCCGAGATGCTGAACGGCATGCCCAACGTCGCCGCCTGGCTGCGCCATAGCCACGCCGCCGAGTGCGTCGTGCGCCAGGGCTATCCCGAGCTGACCAACGAGGAAGGCGTGCGCGCCGCAGCGCTCGAGAACGTCGTCGTCCAGCTCCAGCATCTGCGCACGCACCCGTCGGTCGCCGCCGGCATCGCGCGCGGCGAGATCACGCTGCACGGCTGGTTCTTCGATATCGGCGCCGGCGCGATGTATGCGCTCGACGGGTCGACCGGCCGCTTCGCGCAGATCTCGGCGGACGAGCCGCTCCCCGTCGCGCATGCCGCCGCGCGCCACCGCGCGTCGGACGTCGAATATCTGGAAGCCGCAGAGTGAAACTCCCCACGCTGAGCGTGATGGGGCGTGACCTTACCGCCTCGATCGTCGTGTTCCTGGTCGCGATGCCCCTCTGTATGGGCATCGCGATCGCGTCGGGCGTGCCGCCCGAAAAGGGCCTGATCACCGGCATCATCGGTGGTCTGGTCGTCGGCATGTTCGCCGGCTCGCCGCTGCAGGTCAGCGGCCCGGCCGCCGGCCTAGCGGTGATCGTGTTCGAGCTCGTCCGCGACCAGGGCCTGTCCGCGCTCGGGCCGATCCTGATTCTCGCGGGCGCGATCCAGGTCGTCGCCGGCGTGTTCCGTCTCGGCGGCTGGTTCCGCGCGATCTCGCCAGCAGTTGTGCACGGCATGCTGGCCGGCATCGGCGTGCTGATCGTCGTCGGGCAATTCCACGTGATGTTCGACGAAAAGCCGCTGCCGAGCGGCCTCAAGAACCTCGCCGCGATCCCGAGCCGGCTGTTCGGCCTGTCGTCGGACATCGGCGCGACCGAGGTCGCGATCGCGCTCGCCCTGTTCACGCTCGCGGTGATGCTAGGCTGGGAGAAATTCCGGCCCAAGGCGCTGCGGCTGGTGCCGGGCGCCTTGCTCGGCGTCGTCGCGGCGACTTTGGTCGCGTGGCTCTCGGGCCTCGACATCGCGCGCGTCGCGGTGCCGCAGAACATCACCGGCGCGATCGCGCTGCCGGGTGCCGACATCTTCACGCGCTTCCTCGATCCCGGCGTGATCGGCGCGGCGCTCGCCATCGCCTTCATCGCCAGCGCCGAGACGCTGCTGTCGGCGGCGGCGGTCGACCGGATGCACGACGGCGTGCGGACCGATTACAACAAGGAACTGCGCGCGCAGGGCATCGGCAATCTGCTGTGCGGCATGGCGGGCGCCTTGCCGATGACCGGCGTGATCGTGCGCAGTTCGGCCAACGTCCAGGCGGGCGCGACGACGCGGCTCTCGACGATCCTGCACGGTGCGTGGATCCTCGGCTTCGTCGCGCTGCTGCCGTGGCTGCTGCGCGAGATCCCGATGGCGGCGCTCGGCGCGGTGCTGGTGCTGACCGGCTGGCGGCTGGTCAATTTCAGCCATGCCAAGCATCTGTTCAAAGATCACGGCCCGTTGCCGGTGGTGATCTGGGCAGTGACGCTGCTGCTGGTGGTGACGCAGGATCTGCTGACCGGCGTGCTGGTCGGGATCGGGCTGTCACTGCTCGAGCTGATCCCGGTGCTGCGCAACCTGCGCCTGAAGGTAGTGCATGTCGAGAATGACGGGCATGAAACGGTGCATCTCGCCGGCGCGGCGACCTTCCTGACGCTGCCCAAGCTGTCGGGTGCGCTCGAGGCGGTGCCGCAGGGTGCGCCGATGCGGCTCGACATGACCGAGCTGTCGTCGGCGGATCATACCTGCGCCGAACTGCTCAAGGACTGGCTCGCGCGACGTCGCGCCGCCGGCGGGCAGGTCGAAGTCTATGGCGCGTCCGAACGGCTGACCAAGCAGACTGCCTGAGCCGACACGCGAAAGCCCCTCCCCTTCAGGGGAGGGGTTGGGGGTGGGGCGAGCCTCGCAGAGACCAGCCGTTCTGACTTCCCCCCCCCAACCCCTCCCCTAAAGGGGAGGGGCTTTTTTGCGCCCTCCGCTGTCGAGCAACAGTTCGTCACGAACCGGCAAGGAAGCGGCAGCACGGCGCTCATACAAAAATGGAGTTCCGGCCGATCGCCGCCCCATCGCTTCCCGTTTGGAGAAGCGCTAGCGGTGAGATGCGGCGGCGGTCGGGGCAGCAGGCGGGACCCGTTCGACCTTTCCAGGGGGTTCCTTTGAAGATCTATTCCACCGTCGCGGCAGCACTGCTGACCGCCATCGCCACGCCGGCGCTGGCCGACGAAACCGATCCGCCACCGCCGATCGTCGTATCCGGCTCGGTCGCGATCGTGTCCGACTATCGTTTCCGCGGCGTGTCGCAGAGCGACAAGGCAGCCGCGATCCAGGGCGGCATTTCCGCCACGCACAAGAGCGGCCTCTATGTCGGCACCTGGGCGTCCAACCTCGCCGGTTGGGGCACCTTCGGCGGCGCCAACATGGAGCTCGACCTCTACGGCGGCTACAAGCGCAGCCTCGGCGGCGGGACCGCGGTCGATGTCGGGCTGACCTGGTACATGTATCCCGGCGGCGCCGATCTCACCGATTTCGCCGAAGGCTATGCCAAGCTGTCGACCACGCTCGGGCCGGTCAGCGCGCTCGCCGGCGTCGCCTATGCGCCCAAGCAGCGCGCGCTCGGCAATTTCTCGAACACCCCGCAGAGCCGCGGGCAGAGCCAGGACAATACCTATCTGTGGGGCGATGTCAGCGCCGGCATCCCGACCACGCCGGTGACCGCCAAGGCGCATCTCGGCTATTCCTGGGGCAATCCCGGGCTCGGGCCCAACGGCACCAGCGTCACGCCGACGGGGAAGTATCTCGACTATCTCGTCGGGCTCGACGTGACGTTCAAGCCGGTCACGCTCGGCCTCGCGTATGTCGGCACCGACATTTCGCGCCGCCGCGCCGCCTATCTGCTGCCCAATTTCTCCTCGACCAAGAACGGCTCGTCGATCGCATCGGGCAAATTCCTCGTTTCGCTCTCCGCCGCCTTCTGATCACGGCCGGCATGAAATGCGTCCCCCGCTAGCCGGGGGACGCATCACGGCGCTACACAGGGGACCGCATGGCATCCCCTCCCCTCCCGCAATCGCGTTACGCGCCCGCCCTGGTCGAGGCCGCGCTGGCGCTCCACGACAACCGCCTGTCCGACGCCGAGCCGCTGCTCAAGCAGCAGCTGAAGCAGGATCCGTTCGACGTTGCCGCGATGCGGATGCTCGCCGAGCTCGCCGGGCGGATCGGGCGGTATCGCGATGCCGAGGCATTGCTGCGCCGCGCGATCGAGCTGTCGCCCGCGTTTACCGCGGCGCGCGCCAATCTCGCGCTGGTGCTCTATCGCCTCAACCGGCCCTCGGAGGCGATCGCCGAACTCGCGACCGTGGTGGTCGAGGACCCCGACAATCCCGGCCACGCCAACCTCCAGGCCGCCGCCTTCGGCCGGATCGGCGATTTCGACGCCGCGATCGCCTTGTACGAACGCGTCCTCGCCGACGCGCCAGCACAGCCGCGCGTATGGATGAGCTTTGGCCATATGCTCAAGACCGTCGGGCGCCAGGCCGACGGGATCGCCGCCTATCGCCGCGCGATCGATCTGCTGCCGAGTCTCGGCGAAGCGTGGTGGAGCCTCGCCAATCTCAAGACGGTCCGCTTCGACGACGCCGATATCGCGCGGATGGAAGCGGCGCTCGCTGCGTGGGGCATCACGGACGAAGACCGCTTCCACCTCGACTTCGCACTCGGCAAGGCGTTCGAGGATCGCCGCCAGACCGAAGCGGCGTTCGCACATTACGCCGCAGGCAATGCACGCCGCCGCGCGCAACTCGCCTATGATGCCGATGAGACGACGCGCTTCGTCGATCGCAGCATCGCGGCGTTCGACGCCGCCTTCTTCACCGAGCGTGCCGATCAAGGCTGCCCCGCCCCCGACCCGATCTTCATCCTCGGCATGCCCCGCGCCGGATCGACCCTCATCGAGCAGATCCTGTCGAGCCACAGCCAGGTCGAGGGAACGAGCGAACTCCCCGACATCCCCGCGCTCGCCCGCGGCGAGACCTACTATCCCGAGGGCCTCGCCGACTGGTCGCCCGACCGTCTGCGCGAAGCCGGCGAGGCCTATCTCGCACGCACCCGCGTCCAGCGGCGCACCGACCGCCCGTTCTTCATCGACAAGCTCCCCAACAACTGGGCGCACGTGCCCTTCATCCAGGCGATCCTGCCCAAGGCGCGGATCATCGACGCGCGGCGGCATCCGCTCGGCTGCTGCTTCTCGAACTTCAAACAGCATTTCGCGCGCGGCCAGGGCTTCAGCTACGGGCTCGACGATATGGGGCGTTACTATCGCGATTATGTGCGCCTGATGGCGCATGTCGATGCCGTGCTGCCGGGCCGCGTCCACCGTGTGCTGTACGAGGACATGATCGATCACACCGAGGCGACGGTGCGCGCGCTGTTGGCGGCGTGCGGGCTCGCGTTCGAGCCGGCGTGCCTCGCCTTTCACGAAACCGACCGCGCCGTCCGCACCGCGAGCTCGGAACAGGTCCGCCGCCCGATCTTCCGCGATGGCACCGATGCGTGGAAACCGTTCGAGCCGTGGCTCGATCCACTCAAAGCAGCGCTGGGTGCGACGCTCGAAAGCTATCCCGCGGCGCCAAACTCGTTGTAATTCCGCAACGGTTGAGCAGGATTGTTGCGGCTATGTTGCAGTGCGCTTGACGAATACCGCAGTCGCGAACAGTTTCTCCGCAATATCTTAAGGGGGAAATTGATGTCGCTGTTCGGGCACCGCGCCGTCGTCGCTGCATTGCTATCGTCGGTCGCCTGCGTCAGTCCCGCGCTCGCGCAGACCGCGCCGGCCGCGCAAACGCCCCCCGCCCCCGAGCCGGTCGTCGATGGCGGCGACATCGTCGTCACCGCGACCAAGCGCTCGGAAACGCTGCAGAGCGTGCCGATCGCGGTCCAGGCACTGCCGACCAAGGCGCTCGACCAGCTCAACATCACCAATTTCGCGCAATACGCCAAGCAACTCCCCTCGGTGTCGTTCCAGCCCGCCGCCAATGCCGGCGGCAATCCCGGCCAGATCGTGATCTACCAGCGCGGCATCGCGGCGGGCGGCGAAGGCAACCATTCGGGCTCGCTCCCCGCGGTCGGCGTCTATCTCGACGAGCAGCCGGTCACCACGGTCGGCGGCATATCTACGACGTCGCGCGGATCGAGAGCCTGTCGGGGCCGCAGGGCACGCTGTTCGGCGCCTCGTCGGAGGCGGGCACGGTCCGCATCATCACCAACAAGCCCGATCTCTCGCATTTCTACGGCCGCGCCGATATCGAGGGCAATCACGTCAGCAAGGGCGGCTTCGGCGGCAAGGCCGAGGGGATGCTCAACATCCCGCTGTCGCCGGATATCGCGCTGCGCGTGGTCGGCTTCTACGAGCGCGATGCCGGCTACATCGACAATGTCGCGGGGACGCGGACCTTCCTGCCCGATCCCAACACCGGCGCGGCGATCACCGTCAACAACGCCAAGTTCGTCAAGAAGGACTATAACGACACCGAGATTGCCGGCGGCCGCGCCGCGTTGAAGATCGATCTCGACAGCAATTGGACCGTGACGCCGACCGTCATGTATCAGGATACGCGCAGCCACGGCGCCTATGGCTACGATCCCAAGGTCGGCGACCTCAAGCTTCAGCATTTCCTGCCCGAATATCGCCGCGACCGCTATGTGCAGGCGGCGCTGACGATCGAGGGCAAGGTCGGCAATTGGGACCTGACCTATGCCGGCGCCTATCTCGACCGCAAGGCGGCGCAGTCGAGCGACTATACCGATTATGCCGAGGCGTATGACAATCTCTATTCGTCGGTCGGCGGGCTCGCCGGCTATTTCTATTACAAGGACAATGCCGGCAAGCAGGTCGCGCCGCTGCAAAACGTGCTCGCGACCGACCATTTCAAAAAACTGAGCCAGGAACTGCGCGTCGCGAGCCCCGCGGGCGATCGCCTCCGAATCGTCGCGGGCGCCTTCTACCAGCGCCAGAGCAACGACATCCATCAGGATTACAAGGTCGCCGGGCTCGCCGACGCGCTGTCGGTCAACGGATCCCCCGGCACTCTGTGGCTGACGCAGCAGCACCGCGTCGACAAGGACTATGCGATGTTCGGCGAGGCGAGCTTCGACATCACGCCGACGCTCACCGCCACCGCGGGCGCGCGCGCGTTCATCTACGACAATTCGCTGATCGGATTCTTCGGCTTCGGCCGCAATCCGTCGGGCAATTATGCCGACACGCCGTACAATGGCGCGGGCAGCTCGCGCACCGGCGTTGCCGGCTGCTTCACCACGACGGGCATGCGGCTGCGCGACGCGGTCGCGGCGGGCGCCTCGACCACGCTCGCCCCGGCTGCGATCGCCGGGAGCCCGTGCACCAATCTCGGCACCTATGTCGGCGGCGTGGGCGTGGAGCCGGTCAAGGCGTCGGGCCAGGGCGTGACCTATCGCGCCAATCTGAGCTGGAAGCCGGTGCACGGCGTCTTGCTCTATGGCACCGTGTCGCGCGGCTTCCGCCCGGGCGGGATCAACCGCCGCGCCGATGTCGCGCCGTATGCCGCCGATTATCTGACCAACTACGAATTCGGGGCGAAGACCACGCTGCTCGGCGGCAAGGCGCATATCAACGGCGCGATCTATCAGGAGGATTGGGACAAGTTCCAATTCTCCTATCTCGGCGCCAACAGCTTCACCGAGATCCACAACGGCCCCAATGCCCGCGTCCGCGGGGTCGAGCTCAACGGCAATCTCAATCTCGGCGGTTTGTCGCTCAGCGCGTCGGGGGCGTATAACGACGCCAAGACGCGCAAGAACCTCTGCCTGATCGACGACCCGACCTACACCTGCGCCGATACCGGCAACGGCAACATCGTCTCGGCGCCGGCGGGCACGCATCTGCCGATCACGCCGCGCTTCAAGGGAACGGCGTCGGCGCGCTACACCGTGCCGGTCGGCAGCTTCAAGGCGTATGGCCAGGGTGTCGTGGCGTATCAAAGCTCGGCCGCGTCGGACATCCGCACCGCGTCGAAATATCCCACCGGCGACGTCTACAACCCTGCAGCGCTGCTCGGCCGGCTCGCCGCCTTCACCACCGCCGACTTCGCGCTGGGCGCCGAGTTCAATCGCTTCAGCGTCGAGCTGTTCCTGCAGAACGCGTTCGATTCGCGCGGTCAGATCGGCCGCTTCCAGGAGTGCGGCAGCTGCGGGCAGCGGCCCTACATCATCCCGATCGTCCCGCAGACGGTCGGCGTGCGCCTGCACAGCGACTTCTGAGCCCAGCGCGATCTGCGCCGGACACGAAAAGGGCGGGGAATGTCGCCATTCCCCGCCCCCTCGCGCTGTCCGAAAAGTTTTGGCTTAGAAGTGCGTGATCACGCCCATCATCGGCCGCAGGCTGTGGAAGTTGCCGAACGTGTTGACTTCAGCGCGGATGCGGAAGCCAGCATTGCCGGTGATGCCCTTCAGGCCGATGTCCTTGGGGCCGAACTCGGTGCCGATCCCGTAGGTGATCGCGCCATAGTTCTTATCGGCGCGGTTACCGGTCGAATAGGTCGAGTAATGGTCGAAATCGACCCACTGATAGCCGACCTTGCCGTAGAACATGCCGCTGTCGCCAGCGCGCACGCCGAAGCGGCCTGCCGCGCCATATTCCCAGTTGATGTTGCCCGACACGCCCTTGGCGACGCTGCCTTCGGCACCGACGAACACCGGCCCGAGCGGAACGTTGACGCCTGCGACGCCCTGAACGAGCGCGCCGGCGAGGCGATAGTTGTTGCGCAGCGAACCGTTGGCATTGAGCGCCTGCGGAATGCCATGGTTGCGCTCGTTGTCGAACTGCTCCCAGCCGCCCATCACGCCGACATAGGGTTCGATGCCGAATGCGCGGCTGCCGTCGGGCGCGGTCGGACCGGTTTCGGCCGGCGCTGCGGCGGGGGCGTCCTGCGCGAAAGCAGGAGCGGCGACGACGACTGCCAGGGCGGCAGCGGCGAGTTTAAGAGTACGCATTTGAAATGACCTTATTTGCGGACGTTTTGGGGGCGTGCCGGGGTGTCGATCCCGTTTCCCGGTGTGCCCTCTAACAAGCTTTGGCGATCTATGTTGCACCGCACCCGAAAAAACCGGAACGACCCGATTTTTGTCACATTTCTGCAACGGTTTCTTTCCGCCAGATGAACGGACCCGCAGATTTACAGCGACTTGCAGCAAAAACTACCAAGGCTTCGCGCACCCAATAGCGCGCGACTCGGCAAACCGACGTCGGCGATGGGTCGTGGTTGGAGCGGCAGGCGCCCCGAAAACTGCTGGCAGCTGATTGTCCGGCCGCGGTTCGCGACCGGACGAGCCAATGCCAGGCTAGTCGAGCTTGACCACGCCACCGAAGATCCGTCGGCGGACCGATACCCCGCGATCCGCAATTGGGCCTGGCACGCTCCCGTCGGCTTGCCTCGAAAGCGCGCAGAGCTGCGCGCTATTCCATTTCGAGGATGATCGCGTCCACCGCGAGGCTGTCGCCCGGCGCGGCATTGACCGACTTGACCGTGCCGGCTTTTTCGGCGCGCAGGATGTTCTCCATCTTCATGGCTTCCACGACGGCGAGCGGCTGACCGGCCTCGACCTTGTCGCCCGCGGCCACGTCGAGCCGCATCAGCAGCCCCGGCATCGGGCACAGCAGGAACTTCGACAGATCGGGCGGGATCTTGGTGATCATGTGCTGCGCGTACGGCGCGACATGCGCCGGCAGCACGCGCGCGACATGGCTCGCGCCGCGCGTGGTGAGCTTGAAGCCGGTGCGGGTGCGCGCGATCTTGACCGTCAGCGGCGTCTCGTCGAGCTCGGCTTCGACATAGCGGTCGCCCGGCGTATATTCGAGCGCGATGTCGAGATCGGCGTCGTCGACGGTGATCCCGTCGGTCGAGATGGCGACGAGGTGATCGGTTTCGCCGATCCGCACCGACCAGTCCGACGGCGGGCGCAGCCGCTTGCCGAGCTGCCCGTCGATGCGGCGCGCGCGGTCGGCTTCTGCGGTCGCGGCGAAGGCGGCGATCGCGGCGAGCGCTTCGATGAGGTCGGGCTCGGCGGGGGCGCCGTGGAAGCCGTCGGGATATTCCTCGGCGATGAAGCCCGTCGTGATGTTGCCCGAGCGGAAGCGCGGGTGCTGCATCAGCGCTGAGAGGAAATCCAGATTGTTGCCCGGGCCTTCGATCTCGAACGCGTCGAGCGCGGCGATCTGCTGGTCGATCGCCTCTTCACGGGTGGGGGCCCACGTGATCAGCTTGGCGATCATCGGGTCGTAGAACATGCTGACCTCGCCGCCCTCGCGCACGCCGTCGTCGACGCGGGTGTAGGCTTCCTTTAGCCCCTCCCCTTCAGGGGAGGGGTTGGGGGTGGGGAAGGTCTCACCGAGCCCGGCACCTGCGTTCGCGGCACGGCCCCACCCCAACCCCTCCCCTGAAGGGGAGGGGCTTAGTTTCGTATACGGCGTCTCGCTGCTCTCGGGCGGGTTGTACCGCACCAAGCGCCCAATGCTCGGCAGGAAGCCGCGATACGGATCCTCGGCATACACGCGGTTTTCGATCGCCCAGCCGTTGAGCGTCACGTCGTCCTGCGAGAACCCCAGCGGCTCGCCCGCCGCGACGCGGATCATCAGCTCGACCAGATCGAGACCGGTCACCGCCTCGGTCACGGGATGCTCGACCTGCAGCCGGGTGTTCATCTCGAGGAAATAGAACCCCTCGCCCGTCGTATCCGCGCCCGACACGATCAGCTCGACCGTGCCGGCCGAGAAATAGCCCACTGCGCGCGCCAAGGCGACCGCCTGCTCGCCCATTGCCTTGCGCATCTTGGGCGTGACGAACGGCGACGGCGCTTCCTCGACGACCTTCTGGTGGCGCCGCTGGATCGAGCATTCGCGCTCGCCGAGATAGACGATATTGCCGTGCTGGTCGCCCATCACCTGGATTTCGATGTGGCGCGGGCTTTCGATGAACTTCTCGATGAACACGCGGTCGTCGCCGAACGACGCCAGCCCCTCGCGCTTGGTCGCCTCGAAGCCCTCGCGCACGTCCTGTTCGGAATAGGCCAGCCGCATCCCCTTGCCGCCGCCGCCAGCCGAGGCCTTCATCATCACCGGATAGCCGATCTCGCTGGCGATCTTCACCGCTTCCTCGGTATCGGCGATCTCGCCGAGGAAGCCCGGCACGACGTTGACGCCCGCGTCACGCGCGAGCTTCTTCGATTCGATCTTGTCGCCCATCGCGGCGATTGCTTTGGGCGGCGGGCCGACGAACGCGATCCCGGCATCGGCGCAGGCGCGCGCGAAGCTCTCGCGCTCGGACAGGAAGCCGTAGCCCGGATGGATGCAGTCGGCGCCGGTCTCCTTGGCGGCGAGCAAAATGAGGTCGGCGAGCAGATAGCTCTCGCCCGCGGGCGGCGGCCCGAGCCGGACGCTCTCGTCGGCCATCAGCACGTGCGGGCTGCGCGCATCGGCGTCGGAATAGACCGCGACCGTCGCGATCCCCATCTTCTTGGCGGTGCGCATCACGCGGCACGCGATTTCACCGCGATTGGCGACGAGGATCTTCTTGAACATTCTCTACTCCCCTCCCGCTTGCGGGAGGGGCCGGGGGAGGGCCTGTCCGCAAGGGGTGCAACCTGATCGGAGGACAGCCCCTCCCCTAGCCCTTCCCGCAAGCGGGAGGGGAACGCGTCGTCACTGGTACCAGATCATCGCTTTGAGCTGCGCGGTCCGTGTGCGGGTCAAACTCGTCCGGCACGCCGCCGTCGTCATGCCCTGCGCGGAGCCGCCGGCATATCGCCCGCCCTCGATCACGCACTGCGTATCGCGAAACTTGAGCCAGGCGCGCTGGCTCTCGAGCAGCGCCGCAGCATAGCCGAAGCCGCCGCCGCGCGACGTGTCCTGAGCATCGCGGCCCTTCATATAGGCATGGGTCCGCTTCCACTGCGCCGCCATCGCGGCATCGGCCTGCGCATAGCCCGTTCCCGCAGTGCGGTTCATCTCGGCCTGCGTCTGCAGCGGCGCGGCGGCGGTGAGGAGGAGCGCGATCAGCAGCACGTCTTTTCCTTCCGCATCGGTTCTTCCCCAACCATCGGGACGAGCCCAAGCTTGGCCAGCAGCGCGGCGTCCTTGTCGTCACCGGCATTGCCCGTGGTGAGCAGCTTGTCGCCGGTGAAGATCGAGTTCGCGCCCGCCATGAAGCACAGCGCCTGCGTCGCCTCGGACATGCTCTCGCGCCCGGCCGACAGGCGCACCATGCTCAGCGGCATGGTGATCCGCGCGACCGCGACCGTCCGCACGAACTCGATATCGTCGATCGCGGCGAGCGGCGTATCTGCCAGCATGTTGCCGAGCACGGTGCCCTTGACCGGCACCAGCGCATTGACCGGCACGCTCTCCGGGTGGCGCGGCAGCGTCGCCAGCGCATGGACGAAGCCGACGCGGTCGCCGCGCGTCTCGCCCATCCCGACGATCCCGCCGCAGCAGACGTTGATGCCCGCCTCGCGGACGTTCTCGAGCGTGTCGAGCCGGTCCTGGAAGGTGCGCGTGGTGATGACCTCGGCGTACTTCTCCGGCGAAGTGTCGATGTTGTGGTTGTAGTAATCGAGCCCCGCTTCGGCGAGCTGTTCGGCCTGGGCGGGCGTCAGCATGCCGAGCGTCATGCAGGTCTCCATCCCCATCTGGCGGACGCCCTGCACCATCGCGATGATCGCGGGCATGTCCTTGTCCTTGGGGTTGCGCCAAGCGGCGCCCATGCAGAAGCGCTGGCTCCCCGCGTCGCGCGCCTGCGCGGCGGATTGCAGGACGGCGCGCACGTCCATCAGCTTGGACGCTTTCAACTCGGTCTCGGCCGAGGCGGACTGGTTGCAATAGCCGCAATCCTCGGGGCAGCCGCCGGTCTTGATCGACAGGAGCGTGCAGAGCTGCACCTGACCCGCCGCGTGATGCGCTCGGTGCGTGGTCTGGGCGCGGAACATCAGTTCGTCGAACGGGAGATCGAACAAAGCGGCGATTTCGGCGCGGGTCCAGTCGTTCCTAGTGCGCCCCTCCCCTTCAGGGGAGGGGATGGGGGTGGGGGACGTCTCACCGAGACCAGCGTCCGCATTCGCTGAACGGCCCCACCCCAACCCCTCCCCTGAAGGGGAGGGGCTGTGCTTCGTGATCACGTTCATTTCACATCTTCCTCGACCGGCGGCATATTATGCCCCAGCAATCGCAATACTTCGCCCGCGGCCTCAACCAGATTGGTCCCCGGTCCGAAAATCCCCTGCACGCCGGCATCGCGCAGCACCTGATAATCCTGCGCCGGGATCACCCCGCCCGCGATCACCTTGATGTCGCCGCGGCCCGCCTCGCGCAGATGGCCGATCAGCTCGGGGATCAACGTCTTGTGCCCCGCCGCGAGCGAAGACGCGCCGACCACGTCGACATCGCTCTCAATCGCGAGCTTGGCGGCTTCGGATGGCGTCTGGAACAGCGGCCCCGGCACCACGTCGAACCCGAGATCGCCGAACGCTGAGGACACCAGGTTCGCGCCACGGTCATGCCCATCCTGGCCCATCTTGGCGACGAGCATCCGGGGCTTGCGGCCGTTGCGCGTCTCGAGCGAGACGACGCCCTGCTTCAACCCCTGCCACGCCGCGTCGAATTCGTGTGCGCCGCCGTAAATGCCCGAGACCGGCGTCGGCACGGTATCGTAGCGGCCGAACACATCCTCCATCGCCGAGGAAATCTCGCCGAGCGTCGCACGCTGGCGGGCACATTCGACGGCGAGCGCGAGCACGTTGGTCGTGCCGAGCGCGCCTTCGCGCAACGCGTCGAGCGCCGCCGTGCATTGCGCCTCGTCGCGCCCGGCCTTCGAGCGCGCAATCCGCGCGATCTGCGATTCGCGCACCGCGACGTTATCGACGTCGAGAATGTCGATCGGGTCCTGCTCGGCGAGCTTGTACTTGTTGACGCCGACGATGACGTCCTCGCCCTTGTCGACGCGCGCCGCGCGCCCGGCCGAGGCTTCCTCGATCATCGCCTTGGGCCAGCCCGCCGCGACCGCCTGCGCCATCCCGCCCTCGGCCTCGACGCGCTGGATGATCTCCCACGCCTTGTCGACCAGCTCCTCGGTGAGGGCCTCGATGTAATAGCTGCCGCCGAGCGGATCGACGACCTTGGTCATCCCCGTCTCTTCCTGCAGCACGATCTGGGTGTTGCGCGCGATCCTCGCCGAGAAGTCGGTCGGCAGCGCGATCGCCTCGTCGAGCGCGTTGGTGTGGAGCGACTGCGTCCCCCCCAGCATCGCCGCCATCGCCTCGACCGTGGTGCGGATCACGTTGTTGTACGGATCCTGCTCGGTCAGCGACACGCCCGACGTCTGGCAATGCGTGCGCAGCATCTTCGAGCGCTCGTCCTTGGCACCGAGATCGGTCATCACGCGGTGCCACAGCTTGCGCGCCGCGCGCAGCTTGGCGACTTCCATGAAGAAGTTCATGCCGATCGCGAAGAAGAACGACAGCCGCCCGGCAAACGCATCGAGATCGAGCCCCGATGCCATCGCCGCCTTCGCATACTCCCGCCCGTCGGCGATCGTGAACGCCAGCTCCTGCAGCTGCGTCGCGCCGGCTTCCTGCATGTGATAGCCGGAGATCGAGATCGAGTTGAACTTGGGCATATGCGCCGAGGTGTAGGCGATGATGTCCGAGATGATCCGCATGCTCGGCTCGGGTGGGTAGATATAGGTGTTGCGGACCATGAACTCCTTGAGGATGTCGTTCTGGATGGTCCCGTCCAGAAGTTCTTGCGGCACCCCCTGCTCCTCGCCGGCGACGATGAAGAAGGCGAGGATCGGGATCACCGCGCCGTTCATCGTCATCGAGACCGACATCTTGTCGAGCGGAATGCCGTCGAACAGGATCTTCATGTCGTCGATCGTGTCGATCGCGACGCCCGCCTTGCCGACATCGCCGGTGACGCGCGGATGGTCGCTGTCATACCCGCGATGCGTCGCCAGATCGAACGCGACCGACAGCCCCTTCTGCCCGGCGGCGAGGTTGCGGCGGTAGAAGGCGTTCGAGGCCTCGGCGGTCGAGAAGCCCGCATATTGGCGGATCGTCCACGGACGGCCGGCATACATCGATGCGCGCACCCCGCGCGTGAACGGCGCGAAGCCCGGCAGGCCGGGGTCGATCCCCTCGACATCGGCCGCGGTGTAGAGCGGCTTGACCGCGATCCCCTCAGGGGTCTGCCAGGTCAGGTCACGCCCCTTGACCTCCTTGGCAGCGGCGGCCTGCCAGGCATCGAGCGTCGGTTTGTCGGTCATAGCGGGATGTTGTCGTGCTTCTTCCACGGGTTCTCAAGGCTTTTCCCGCGCAGCTTGCGCAAGCCAAGCGCGATCCGGCGGCGCGTCGAGTGCGGCTGGATTACCTCGTCGATGAACCCCTTGCTCGCCGCGACGAACGGATTGGCGAAGCGCGCCTCGTACTGCGCGGTCTGCGCGGCGATCTCCTCGGGCGAGCGGCCGCGGAAGATGATCTCGACCGCGCCCTTGGCGCCCATCACCGCGATCTCGGCGGTCGGCCACGCGTAATTGAGGTCGCCGCGCAAATGCTTCGAGGCCATCACGTCGTACGCGCCGCCATACGCCTTGCGCGTGATCACGGTGATCTTGGGCACGGTCGCCTCGGCATAAGCGAACAGCAGCTTGGCGCCGTGCTTGATGATGCCGTTGAGCTCCTGCGCGGTGCCCGGCAGGAAGCCCGGCACGTCGACGAAGGTGACGATCGGAATCTCGAACGCGTCGCAGAAGCGCACGAAGCGCGCCGCTTTCTTCGACGAATTGATGTCGAGGCACCCCGCGAGCACCATTGGCTGGTTCGCGACGAAGCCGACGGTGCGTCCCTCGATCCGCCCGAAACCGATGATGATGTTGCCGGCATGCGTCGGCTGGACCTCGAAGAAATCGCCCTCGTCGACCGTTTTGCGGATCAGCTCGTGCATGTCGTACGGCTGGTTGGCGCTCGCCGGCACGAGCTGGTCGAGGCTGTGCTCGATCCGGTCCCACGGGTCCGACGACGGCCGTTCGGGCGACGCCTCGCGGTTCGAGGCGGGAAGGAAGTCCACGAAGTCGCGGGCCGCAAGCAGCGCCTCGATATCGTTCTCGAAGGCCACGTCGGCGACCCCCGACTTCGTGGTATGCGTCACCGCTCCACCCAGTTCCTCCTGCGTGACGATCTCGTTTGTAACGGTCTTCACTACATCTGGGCCGGTGACGAACATGTAGGCGCTATCCTTCACCATGAAGATGAAGTCGGTCATCGCCGGGGAATAGACGGCACCCCCGGCGCATGGCCCCATGATGAGAGAAATCTGCGGCACGACGCCGCTCGCCAGCACGTTGCGCTGGAACACCTCGGCATAGCCGCCGAGCGAGGCGACGCCCTCCTGGATCCGCGCGCCGCCGCTGTCGTTGAGCCCGATCACCGGCGCGCCGACCTTGAGCGCCATGTCCATGATCTTGCAGATCTTCTGCGCATGGCGCTCGCTGAGCGAGCCGCCGAACACGGTAAAATCCTGGCTGAAAACGAACACCAGCCGGCCGTTGATCGTGCCGGATCCCGTGACGACGCCGTCGCCGGGGATGATCTGATCCTGCATCCCGAAATCGACGCAATTGTGCTCGACATACATGTCGAGCTCCTCGAACGATCCTTCGTCGAGCAGCACAGTGAGCCGCTCGCGTGCGGTCAGCTTGCCCTTGGCGTGTTGCGCGGCGATGCGCTTTTCACCACCACCCATGCGGGCGGCTTCGCGCTTGCGTTCCAGTTCGGCGAGGGTCGAAGACATGCGCACTCCCTTAGGTCGCGCTCGTCTTGCCGCTCCGCGCGCACTATGCAAATGTGGTTTTGCAAATATGCGTGTGGAAACTTCACAATGCCCTCCTCCCAATCGCGCCGTTCCTTCGACGGCTACCGCGTTCGCGCGGTGCGCAAGCAGCTCGGCCTGAGCCAGGCCGAGATGGCGAAGTCGCTCGCCATATCCGTGTCGTACCTCTCGCAGATCGAAAGCGGCGACCGGCCGATCACGGGCAACGTGCTGGCAGCGCTCGCGACGCATTATCCGCACGATTGGTCGGCGATCGACCCGAGCGAGACCGAGACGCTGCTGTCGGACGTGATCGACGCCTGTTCGGACCCGAGCGTCGCCGACGTCGTCGGTGATCTCAGCGATATCGAGCGCGTGATCCGCCAGCACCCGCTAATCGCGCGCCGCCTCGCCGCGCTCTATGCGACGCAGCGCGCCAATCTCGCGCAGTTGCGCGCGCTCGACGATCAGGTCGGCGCCGAGGGCAGCGCGCGCCGCCTGCCATGGGAGGAAGTCCGCGACTGGTTTCACGCGCAGCAGAACTACATCGACGAGATCGACCGCGCCGCCGAGCGGATCGCCGCCGATTTCGCCGACGGACCCGCGCTCCAGCAGATCGAAGCGCGGCTGCTCGACCGCTTCCATGTGCGCGTCGCGCCGATCGCGAAGGGCGACCGCGCGATCCGCGCGTTCGATCCCGCGGGCGTGCTCCATGTCGATCCGTCGCAGCCGGCCGAGAGCATCCTGTTCTCGGTCGCCTATCAGCTCGCCCGGCTCGAATTCGGTGATCTGATCGAGAGCATCGCCGCGCGCGGATCGCAGACCAATGTCGGGAGGCAACTGCTCGGCGCCGGCATCACCAATTACGCCGCGGGCGCGCTGCTGATGCCCTATCTCGCCTTCCGCCAGGCGGCGCGCGACTGCCGCCACGATGTCGACCAGTTGCGGCTGCAGTTCGGCACGAGCTTCGAGCAGACCTGCCACCGTCTCTCGACGCTTCAGCGCCCCGGCGCGCTCGGCATCCCGGTGTTCTTCTGCCGCGTCGACATGGCGGGCAACATCACCAAGCGGCATTCGGCGACCCGCCTCGAATTCGCACGCTTCGGTGGCGCCTGCCCGCTCTGGGTGGTGCACGAAGCGGTCGCGATCCCCGATCGCATCCTCGTCCAGCTCGCCGAGACGCCCGACAGCGTGCGCTACGTCTCGATGGCCAAGGGCCTGGTCAAACCCTCGAACAGCTACACGCGCGCCCCACGCCGCTACGCCGTCGCGCTCGGCTGCGAGGAGCGCTATGCGCCCGCCTTCGTCTATGCCGACGGCCTGCGCACCGACAGCAGCGCAACGCCGATCGGCAGCTCGTGCCGCGTCTGCCCGCGCGCCGATTGCGACCAGCGCGCCTTCCCGCCCGCGGCAAGCGATCTCCACATCGACCCCGACCGGCGCGGGCGGATCCCCTACGAGCTCCGCGCAGCGCCGGGACAATGTCCGTAACTTGATCTAAAGCAATAGTAATACTTAAAAATCCGACGCGTTTCGGCTACGCCGGCGGAACGTTTCGAGATGAACAATCGTTCATATACGCCACCCGAGCCGGGCTGGCGTTCTCGAAAGGTTCGCGTTGGTGTTTGTGATGGCGATCGCCCTCGGCGGATGTGTGAAGGGGCCGCCGGTCGAGTTCGGCATTACCGAGGATACGGGCGGCCACATCACCTATGCGCTCGGCGCGGCGCGCGCGCTGGCCGAATTGCCGCAAGTCGATCGCGTCGAGATCGTCACGCGGCTGATCGACGATCCGTCGCTGGGATCGGCCTATGCCGTCCCGCTCGAGCCGATCACCGACGGCTTTGCGATCCGCCGGATCGACAGCGGCAATCGCGCCTATCTGGGCAAGGACGCCAACGCCGCCGACCGCCCCGCCTTCGTCCGCGCGCTGATCGCGCATATCGCGGGCCTCGAGCGCCGGCCCGACGTGATCCACGCGCATTTCGCCGATGCCGCCGACGTCGCGGATCAGGTCCGCGCGGCGTTCGGTATCCCGTTCGTCTATACCGCGCATTCGCTGGCGATCGACAAGGCGCTGGCGCAAGGCGCGCGCCACGGCCTTGCGCCGCGCATTGCCGAAGAGGATCGCGCGATCGGCGCGGCCGACGCGATCATCGCCTCGTCGCGCGACGAGGCCGAGCGGCAGATCATGGGTTACCGCTCGGCTTGCCCCGCCAAGGTGCAGTGCGTGCCGCCCGGCGCCAATCTCGACAGTGTCGACCTCGCCGATTCCACCGCCGATCTGGCGGCCGCGCGCGCGCTGATCGCGCCGTTCCTGCGCAACCCCGATCTCCCGATGATCCTCGCGATCGCGCGGCCGGTCGCCAAGAAGAACCTGACCGGACTGGTCGATCTGTTCGCCGCCGACGCGCGGCTGCGCGAGAAAGCCAATCTGGTGATCGTCGCCGGTCTGCGCGAGGGTCCCGAAACGGGCGAGGCCGAACAGCGCGAAGTCATCACCGGGCTGCTCAACCGGCTCGACGCGCACAATCTCTACGGCACGCTCGCGCTCCCCAAGCGCCACAGCCAGGCCGATATCGCCGCGCTCTACGCGCTCGCGCGCGAAACCGGCGGCGTGTTCGTCAACCCCGCCTTCACCGAGCCGTATGGCCTGACATTGACCGAAGCGGCGATCCACGGCGTGCCCGTGGTCGCGACGGCGCATGGCGGCCCCGCCGACATCGTCGCGCGGCTCGGCCATGGCCATGTCGCCGATCCGCGCGACCATGCCGCCTTTGCCGGGGCGATCCACGCTTTGCTCGACGATCCGATCGCCTGGGCGCGCGCCTCGGCTGCCGGCCGCATCAACGCGCGCGCGCTCGACTGGACGAGCTATGCCAAGCGCTTCGTGGAGATCGTGCAAGGCTTGTACGCCGCGCCTGCGCCGCGCGCGAAAGCGCAGCGGCTGTTGCTGTGCGACATCGACAACACGCTGACCGGCTGCAGCGTCGGCGCCGACGGCATGGCCGATTTCCTTGCGAGCGAACCGACGCTGGCGTTCGGTGTCGCCACGGGACGCTCGCTGCAGGAGGCCGAACGCCTGCTCGCCGAATGGCGTCAGCCCGCGCCCGATGTGCTGATCACCTCGGTCGGCTCGGAAATCTATTGGCGCGCCGGCGCGCGGCTGGTCGCCGATCGCGGCTATGCCGAGCATATCGCGGCCGGCTGGGACGCCGCCGCCATCGAGGCGCGGGTCGCTGGCCTGCGCGGCGTGGAAGCGCAGCCGCCGGTCGAGCAGCGCCGTTACAAGCGCAGCTATCTCGTCAGCGAACCCGCGGTCGTCGCCGCGATCCGGCAGGCGCTCGCCGATCTGCCGGTGCGCGTGATCCACAGCCATGGCAATCTGCTCGACATCCTGCCCGCACGCGCGGGCAAGGGTGCGGCGATGGCGTGGGCGGGGCGCGTGATGGGGATCGCGCCCGATCACGTCTATGCCGCCGGCGACAGCGGCAACGATCTCGACATGCTCGACGCCTGCCGCAACGGCATCATGGTGGCGAATTACAGCGCCGAGCTCGCGCCGCTGATCGGCCGCCCGACGATCTACCTGGCGCGGCGACCCCATGCCGCGGGCGTGGTCGAGGGCATGAAGGCCTATGCGCAGGCGCGCGCGGCATGACGCGTCCGATCGGCTATTTCGTCCACCATCAGGGCCGCGGCCATGCCGAGCGCGCCGCGTCGATCGTCAACGCGTTGCCGCCCGAGCGGCCGGTCACGCTGTTCAGCGCACGCGGCGACATCTTCCCCAAGCTCGCGGCCCATGTCGAGGTGCGCACGATCCCCTCGCTGTTCGAGGCGACCGGCGACGAAGCGCCCGCGCTCGCCAATCTCCGCACGCCGGCGACGCTGCATTGCGCACCGGTCGGCTGGGCGAGCATCACGCACGCGATCGCGACGATCGCACAGTGGTTCGATAGCGCGCGCCCCGCTTTGTTCGTGACAGACGTCTCGGCCGAACTCGCGCAACTCGCGCGGATCGCCTCGGTCCCGTGCGTCAGCGTGCTCCAGCACGGTACGCGCGACGATCCTGGCCACATGGCGGCGTATGAAGCCGCGCTCGGCATCCTCGCGCCGTATGCGGAGGCCCTCGAACAGCCCGGCCGCCCCGACTGGATGCGCGAGAAGACGCATTACGCGCCCGGCGTTGGCATCGATATCGCGGCGGTGCCCGGCAAGCGCGAAGCGCGCGTCCGGCTCGGCCTGCCGCTCGACGCCGAGATCGTGCTCGTCGTCGCGGGCGATGGCGGCACGGGCACGCCCGCGACGCCGCTGACGCTCGGCGCGCGCGCCGAACCCGATACGCTGTGGCTGACGATCGGCGCGGTCGAGACGGAGTGGCACGCGACCGCGCCGGGCAATCTGCGCCACCTCGGCTGGGTCGATACGCCCGCGCTCCACATCGCCGCCGCCGACCGCGTCGTGTCGTCGGCGGGGAACACCACCGTCCATATGATCGCGGCGATCGGCCGGCCGTGGGTCGTCGTGCCGCAGTGGCGCTATTTCGACGAGCAGATCTGGAAGGCCCGTGTGCTCGGCGAGGCCGGTGCCGCCGCGACGCTCGACCATTGGCCGTCGCACGCCACCGCCTGGCACGCCGCGTGGGACCACGCCCGCGCGCTCGACCCGGCGCGGCAGCACGCGCTGGTCGATGCGCACGCGGCGCACGACACCGCCCGCTGGCTCGAAACGCTCGCGACGCAAAGCTGGGCGGCGCCGACGATCGACCTCTCCCCTACCCCCCTGAAGCTCGAAAGCCTCGCATGACCGTCTCGATCTGTACGCTCGCCAAGGGCCGCGCCGCGCATCTCGTCAATCTCGTCCATGGGTTGAACGCACAGCGCCATCAGCCCGACGAGCTCGTCATCGCGGTGATGCAGGAGGCGGCCTATGTCCTCCCCGAGACGGGCTTTCCGGTGCGCCAAATCATGGTCGGCGCCGACGGCATCCCGCTCGCCACCGCGCGCAACGCGGCGGCGAACGCGGCGCAGGGCGAGCAGCTGATCTTCCTCGATGTCGATTGCATCCCCGAGGCGAACTTCGTCGGCGATTACGTCGCGCAGCTCGACCGCGTCGATGCGGTGCTGATGGGCGAAGTCCTCTACCTGCCGTCAGGCGCCACCGACGCCGGCCTGGACTTCGACCGCTTCGCGCAAACCGGCGTCAAGCATTCCGAACGCGCCGGCCCGCCGACCGAAGCGCTCGGCGACTGCAGCGATTACCGCTGTTTCTGGTCGCTGAACTTCGCGATGCGCCGCGCGACCTTCGTGAAAATCGGCGGATTCGACGAGCGCTATGTCGGCTATGGCGGCGAGGATACCGATTTCGGGCGTGTCGTGATGGAGGCGGGCGTGCCGATCCACTGGTGCCGCGGCGCGCGCGCCTATCACCAATATCACCCGCATCACATGCCGCCGGTCCACCATGTCGACAGCGTGATCGCCAATGCCGCGCGCTTCCGCGACAAATGGGGGCATTTCACGATGGAGCACTGGCTCCGCGCCTTCACGCTGATGGGCCTGGTGAAACTCCAGGACGGCGAGCATGTCCGGCTGCGCGCGGTGTCCGAGGACGACCTCGCGCTCACCCGCCAGCAGTCGGACCAGCCTTATGCGAGCACGGCGACCGTGCTCAAGCTGCTCGAATCGCGCGCCCCGGCCACCGCCGCGGCATAAGCACGCTCATAGCCCTGGATCATCGCGTCGACCGAGAAATCTTCGGTCACGCGCGCCCGGCAGTGCGACCGCGGGATCGCCATCGCGGGCGCGATCGCCGCGGCGAGCGATTTGGCATCGCTGGCCAGCACGCCGCAATCGCCGATCACTTCGGCCAGCGCCCCGCGGTCGAGCGCGGCGACGGGCACCCCGCACGCCATCGCCTCGGCCGCGATCAGCCCGAACGGCTCGTCCCACATCGGCGTGGCGAGCAGCACCGAGGCGTTGCCGAGCAGCTCGACCAGCGCATCCCCGCCGACATGGCCGTGATAGACGCGCGCGGCGTCGAGCCGCGGCGCGACCTCCGCACCGAAATAGTCCATACAGTCGATCGGCCCGACCACGTCGAGCGCGATCCCGGCCAGCGCCGCCGCCTCAAGCGCGACGCCGGTGCCCTTGTTGTCGGTGATCCGCCCCGCCCATACGGCACGGCCGTTGCCCTCGGCGCGGAAGCGCCAGCGCGTCGCGTCGATGCCGTTATGGACGACCGAGGCGGTCGCAGGCGGCGTCTCCCACCAGCTCGCCTGATGCGCGCGCGACGTCGTCGTCTGGCGCAGCCACGGCGCGGCATGATCGCGGACCGCATTGGCGAGCCCGGCGAACGGCGGCACGTGGAGCGAGGTCACCATCGGCTGGCGATCGCGCAGCGCCCAGGCGTGGAGCGCGGGGTGCATCGCATTGTTGTGCACGACGTCGAACCCGCCGCCCGCGATCTGCTCCCACGCCGCGCCGAACGCCGCATCCTGGAACGCGGTCAGCGCCTCGGTCCCGTGCCACTGCGCCCACGGCAAGCTCGCCTCGTAATGCTGCGGCGTGACCGCGACGAGCGGCAGCGCGGGGTCGCTGTCGCCGCTCGCGAACAGCGTGACGGCATGGCCCGCCGCCAGCAGTCCCTGGACGAGCTGATGGCAATGCGCCTCCATGCCACCCATGAAGGGCGGCGCGATCGGATGGCGCAGATGCGCGACGACGGCGATATGCATGACGGACCTGCGGCAGAAAAAGAGCGGTCCCGCGCCCTTGCGCCACAACGCCGCCCCGCTTCAAGCCCAGCCGCCGCGGTTGCACGCTGGCGTGCGGGATATTTGCCGGATCCGCGGGGTTAGTGCGCTGCACTCTCCGAGAAAGGTCCGTCATGGTCACGCAGCGCTATCGTCCCCGCCACGCTTTCGGCCTCGGCGGCGTCGCGATCGGCAACGAATTCCAGTTCGCCACCGATGAACAGGCCGAGGCGACGCTCGCCGCCGCCTGGGATGCGGGCGTGCGCTATTTCGACGTCTCGCCCTGGTATGGTCTCGGCCTCGCCGAGCGCCGCTTCGGCCGCTTCCTGGCGCGCAAACCGCGCGACGAATTCATCATCTCGTCGAAGGTCGGCAAGCTGCTCCGCGCCAGCCGCGACAATGCGGCGAAAACGCACTTCCCCTTCACCAACTCCCCCAACACCCCGCATTTCGATTACACCGCAGACGGCGTGCAACGCTCGATCGAGGACAGCCTGCAGCGGCTCGGGCTCGACCGGCTCGACATCGTCTTCGTCCACGACCTGTCGCCCGACAATGCGCTGCTGCCCGACGATTGGGGAACAGTGTGGCCGATCGCCGAGGCCGGCGCCTTCCCGGCGCTGACGAAACTGCGGGAGGAAGGCGTGATCGATGGCTGGGGAATGGGGGTCAACTGCCCGCAGCCGATCCTGCGCTGCCTCGAGACCGCGGACAGCGACATCCATCTGCTCGCCAGCCAATATTCGCTGGTCGACCATGCCAATGCGGTCGAGCACGTCTTCCCCAAGGCGCGCGAGAAGGGCGTGAGCTTCGTTGTCGGCTCGGCGCTCAACGCGGGCTTCCTCGGTGGTGAGCCGCGTTACAATTACGGCGCCGAGAATACGCTGATCCCACAGGACAAGCGCGACCGCCTCGCGACGCTGCGCGCGGTCGCGGAGCGGCACGGCGTGGATCTGGTGGCGGCCGCGCTGCAGTTCAGCAGCGCGCCCGACATCGCCTCCGCGCTGATCGTCGGGACCGCAAGCCCCGACCACATCCTTGCCGACCATGCGGCGATGAAGGCGAAGATCCCGGCGGCGTTCTGGGAGGAATTGCGCGCCGCGGGCGTACTGCATCCCGACGCTGCGGTCCCCAACGCCGACTGACGCCCCGACCCGTCACCCTGGCGAAAGCCGGGGGGGACGGGTTGGTTACGCCATGCTTTCGAGCACCCCGTCGCGCCGGACCCAGCCATGGAACAGCGCCGCGCCTAAATGCGCGAGGAAGGTCGCGAACAGCAGCACCGCGAGTACGGTATGCGCCGTGCGCAACACCGCGAACAGCGCGACGTCATGCGGCAGGATCGCGGGCAGATGCACCACGCCGAACACCTGGATCGGATAGCCCCCCGCCGACAGCATCGCCCAGCCGATGAGCGGCAGCACGATCATCAACCCATAGAGCAGCCAGTGCGACAGCGTCGCGAGCGCCTTCTGCCAGCCCGGCAGATCGCGCGGGAGCGGCGGCGGCGGGTTGATCGCGCGGTTGATCAGCCGGATCGCGACCAGCACCAGGATCAGGATCCCGATCGAACGGTGGACCGACAGGAAACGATAATAGTCCGGCCCGGTGGTGCTCACCATGCCGATCCCGATCAGCAGCATCGCCAGCACGAGCACCGCCATCCCCCAATGCAAGATGCGCGAGGCGAGCGGAAAGCGGTCGATCGAAGCGCTCATGGCCGGGTCCCCGCGGATTGGTTGGCGACCGCACTCGGCGGCGTATGCTCGCGCGTGCGGCGGCGGAACGAGGTGGCGTAGACTGCGGACCGCGCGAACGGGATCGGATCGTCCGACGCCAGTATGCCGGCCGGCAACACCAGCGGATCGAAATTGATGTCGCGGCAGTTGCCGGTCGCTTCGCTCTCGACATGGTCGATCACCAATTCGCCGAGATCGACTTTCGGCCGGCTTTCAGGCCAGACCTCGGCCGCGCGATTGGGATCGCCGGCCTGCGCGAGCGTTGCGACCAGCCGCCATTTCATCGGCCCGGTCCGCGCTTGCGCGAGCAGATCCTCGAACATGTAATTCGCCGAGCGCCCCTTGCGCGCTTCCGGCGTCAGCGTGGTGAACGGCGCCTCGGCCTGCATCGTCCAGCGCACCAGCCGCTGCGTCCCGTCGGGTGCGACGAACAGGAAGCCGTCGACGCTGTTATAGCTGTCATTGGCGAAGCCCGCGGCGAGCGGCTTGGCCTTCATCCGTGCGAGGAAGGCGACCGATTCGGGATGCTTGGCGAGATACGCCGCGATCTTCGCCGGATCGGGCTTGCCGGTCCTGGGATCGGGCACCGAGGCGAGCGCGTTTTCGTAGAACGCTTGCGGAGTCGAGACGTGGAGGCCCGGCGTATCGTTGATCGCCATCCGCCATTCGTCGCCACCGACGGGCTGCAACCGCAGCGCCATGCTCCGCACGCCGACCATCGGGTCCTTGGCATAGGGATCGGGCGTCGCCTCGGCGAAGCGGCCCGCGACGGGCACGGGCTTGCCGTCGAACACGCTTGCGCTCGACAGGCCACGCGCGGCGACGCTGCCCGTAAAGGTCCCGGCGATGCAGATGCCCTTGGCATGCGCGCGACGGAAGCCTTCATGCGCGCCGCCCCCGGTCGCCTCGAGCGCGTTGGCGATCTTGTCGGCGCCGAGCCGGTCGGGCGTCAGGAACCCGCCGACATAGGCGAAGCCACCGACCGTGGCGGCGAGCACGACCGCGATCCCGGCGACCGCGCCACTATGGCGCCGCAGCAGCGCGAGCGTGCTCGGCGCAGCGTCCGGCTCGCCGTCGGGCACCGCCGGCGGGATTGGGGCGTCATCGGATTGCGACATGGAAGTCTCCCGATCAGCCCATCCCCGATGGCGGGCACGCGCCATCGCGCCGAGGAGCGATCTTAACCGAGGTTAGCAGGTTAAGATCGCTGCGGCATAGCGTCATCTCGCCGGCTGCGGGCCTATTCGAAGGTGCGGGCGAGATCGGCGGGGATGTCGGCCTTCGGATCGTTGCCGAAGCGGTTGGGGCCGATCGTCCCCGCGGTGCAATACCAGACCAGCACCAGGATCGCGCAGACGAACCCGGCGAGCGCCGCGATCCCGCCGACCGCCGTCACCGCCAAATTGCCCGACGCGGCGCCGCCCAGCGTCGCGGCGAAGGCGATCGCCAGCGGGATCATCGGCAGCAGGATCCACCAGCCGCTGCGATTCGTGTCGTGCATCCGCCGCACCGACACCGCGATATTGGGCACCAGCACCGCGAGCGAAAAGATATTGCTGAGGATACCGCCGCGCAGATTGCCATAGGCGCCGACGTTGCCCGGCGCGGCGATCGTCGTGCCGGTCGCATGGCCGCCAAGCCCGAGCACTGCATCGACGATGCCCAGCGCGAAGCCGACGAGCACCTGGAACAGCACCCACATCCAGAATTCCTTGCGACGCGAACGCCCATTGAATTGCGCGTAGCGCTTCAACGGCAGGATCATCCATTCCATCTTTTGTCCCCTGGTGCGCGGGCTGTGCGCGTGGCGCGACTGTCGCTGCCAAACGTTACGCGAGCAAGTCCTTCAATTGCGCGGCGACTGGCGCCGATAGCTCAGCGCCTCCGCGACATGCAGCCGCGCGATGCGCTCGGCCCCGGCGAGATCGGCGATCGTCCGCGCGACGCGCAGCACGCGCGTATAGCCGCGCGCCGACAGCCTGAGCGCCGCCGACGCCTGGGCGAGCAGCGCACGCCCCGGATCGTCGGGAGTCGCCACCGCCTCGAGCAGATCGCCGTCGACCTCGGCATTGGTGCGCACCGGATGCCCGGCATAGCGCGCCGTCTGCACCGCGCGCGCCGCCGCGACGCGCAGCGCGACCGCGGCGGATCCCTCGGCCGGCGGCGGCAGGACGAGGTCGGCCGCGCTCACCGCCTGCACCTCGACGTGCAGATCGATCCGGTCGAGCAGCGGGCCCGACACCTTCGCCTGATAATCCGCCGCACAGCGCGGCGCGCGCGAGCAAGCGAGCGCGGCGTCGCCGAGATGGCCGCAGCGGCACGGGTTCATCGCCGCGATCAGCTGGACGCGCGCCGGGAAGGTGACATGCGCATTGGCGCGCGCGACGCTGACCTCGCCGGTCTCGAGCGGCTGGCGCAGCGAATCGAGCACCGCGCGCTGGAATTCGGGGAGCTCGTCGAGGAACAAGACGCCGAGATGCGCGAGGCTGACCTCGCCCGGCTTGACCTTCAACCCGCCGCCGACCAGCGCCGCCATCGACGCCGAATGGTGCGGCGCGCGATACGGCCGGGCACGCGTCAGCCGTCCGCCGGTCAGCGTGCCCGCGACGCTCGCGACCATCGACACTTCGAGCGCCTCGGCCGCGTCGAGCGGCGGCAGGATGCCGGGCAGGCACGACGCCATCAGCGATTTGCCCGATCCCGGCGGCCCGACCATCAGCAGATTGTGCGCGCCCGCCGCGGCGATCTCGAGCGCGCGCTTGGCGGTTTCCTGGCCCTTGACCTGGCGCAGATCGGGTCCCGCCGCCGCCACTTCGATCGCGCCCGGCTGCGGCGTGGCGAGCAGGCCGTGGCCCTTGAAATGGTTGATCAACGACAGGATGTCGGGCGCCGCGACGATCCCCTGCCCGCCCCACGCCGCTTCCGCGCCCTGCGCCGCCGGGCAGACCAGCCCGAGCCCGCGCTCAGCCGCGTGCAGCGCGGCGAGCAGCACGCCGGGCGACGGCGCGATTCGCGCGTCGAGGCTCAATTCGCCGACGACGAGATAGTCGGCGAGCGTCTCGGCATCGACCACGCCCATCGCGGCGAGCAGACCGAGCGCGATCGGCAAGTCGAAATGCGAGCCTTCCTTGGGCAGATCGGCGGGCGAGAGATTGACCACGATCCGCTTGGGCGGCAGCGCGAGCCCCATTGCCGCGATCGCCCCTCGCACGCGCTCGCGGCTCTCGCCGACCGCCTTGTCGCCGAGGCCGACCACGTAGAAACCCGGCAGACCGGGGATCAACTGCACCTGAACCTCGACCGCACGCGCCTCGAGCCCGAGATACGCCACCGTGGATACGCTCGCGACCATCCCCCGCCCCCCAGCAAGTCCCGATGGTATAACGGAATTAGGATCGTTACGAATACGTGATGCAGGCGCGCGACTTGTCTTAGTGATCGTCGTTGCCCACATCGGTCGTCGATGAAGCCGCAACGTCACCCCATGCTCCGGACCTTATGGTTCTCGACCGGCGTCGTGCTGGTGATTCTCTCGCCGCTGGTCGGCGCGATTCCGGGGCCGGGCGGGATCTTCGTGTTCGCCGCGGGGCTCGCGCTGATGCTGCAGAATTCGCAGCGGACCAAGCGGCTGTTCGTCGACGCCAAGCGCCGCTGGCCGAAGTTCGGCCATTATGCCGACATGGGCCTGCGCCGGCCCAGCGCGGCGCGGCGGCGCGCGCGCGACCGCGAGCTGGCGCCCGATGGACCACCGCTGACCTTTCGCCAGCGCCTCGCCGAGATTCTGGCGCCGCCGAACAACGATCGCCCGCGTTGACTTTCGCGCCCCCCGCAATTATGCGCAGCGCACCAAAGGCCGTCCTCGTGGCGGCCGTTTTCTATTTAGACGTGCCCCGGGCAGAATTTTAGGGAATGAACGATGAAGCGGACCTTTCAGCCGAGCAATCTGGTGCGCGCACGCCGCCACGGGTTCCGCTCGCGCATGGCGACGCCGGGCGGCCGCAACGTGATTCGCGCACGCCGCAATCGCGGTCGCAAGAAGCTGTCGGCCTAAGCAACCTCCGGATTCGCCGCGATTTTCTTGCGGCGAATTCTGGAAAGCGCGCGCCGATGCCGGGGTTCGTCCTGCAGGTACGGCCGCGCGACGATGGAAGCCCCGACATGCGTGTCGGCTTCACCATCACCAAGAAAATCGGCAATGCCGTGGTGCGCAACCGGATGAAACGCCGGTTGCGTGCTTTGGCGCGTGACGTGCTTCCCGATTCGGGCGTGCGCGGCGCGGACCATGTGCTGATCGGCCGCAACGGCGGGATCGAGCGCGATTATGCCGTGCTGCGCGCCGAATTGGTCAAGGCCCTGGCCAAGGTGGCGCGGTGAGCTTTTCCCACACCGCCGTCACCCCGGCCTTGTGCCGGGGCCCACTCGGAAACCCGCGCAACGCCCAAAGCGCACGGGCTGCGCGAGCCGCGTGGTGGGCCCCGGCACAAGGCCGGGGTGACGAGTGGTGGTGTGGTGACGGAGCGCTGCCATGCTGACCCGCCTCCTCGTGCTGCTCGTCCGCGCCTGGCAAGTCGGCCCCTCGGCGGTCCTCCCGCCCTCCTGCCGTTACCAGCCAAGCTGTTCCGCCTATGCAATCACCGCGCTTCGCCGCTATGGCGCGATCAAAGGTGGGTGGTTGGCGGCCAAGCGAATCGCGCGATGCCATCCCTGGGGCGGGTTCGGACCCGATCCTGTGCCCTGAGTGACGAACGGATACCGCTAGCGTGAAACAAGACACCCGCAATTTCATCCTGTTCGCGGTGCTCGCCGCGATCATCCTGTTCGGCGGCAATTTCCTGTCGGCGCGCTTCTTCCCGCGCGCGGCGAACCCGCCCGCGACGAAGCTGGTCGACGGCAAGAGCCAGATCGTCAACACCCCGACCGGCCCCGCCGCGACGGGCGCGGCCGCGGTGCGCGATCTGCAGGTCGTCAAGGGCGAAAGCCCGCGCGTGCCGATCCGCACCGCCGACCTCCAAGGTTCGATCAACCTCAAGGGCGCACGGATTGATGATCTGACGCTGACCAAGTACAAGCAGACGATCGACAAGAACTCGCCGCCGATCCGCTTGCTGTCGCCGCGCGGCACCAAGGACGCCTATTTCGCGGGCTTCGGCTGGAACGGCGACGGCGTCACCGTCCCCAATGGCGACACGGTCTTCACCGCGAGTGGCGACGCGCTGACCCCGACCACGCCGGTCACGCTGCGCTGGGCGAACGGCAAGGGCCAGGTCTTCGCGCTGACCTTCGCGATCGATTCGAAATACATGTTCACCGTGCGCCAGAGCGTCGGCAATGCCGGTCCGGCGCCGATCGCGCTGCGTCCCTACGCGCTCGTCTCGCGCTCGGGCGTCGGCACCGAGGCCGACACCTGGACCAACCATATCGGCCCGATCGGCGTGTTCGACAAAGGCGCGACCTACGACATCACCTTCGACAATCTGAAGGGCAAGGACGCGACCTTCATGGGCCGCATCTGGGGGAGCAACGCCAAGGCCGGCGACAATTTCTTCGACGCGCAAGGCGGCTGGCTCGGCTTCGGCGACAAATACTTCCTCGCCGCCGTCATTCCCGATCCCAAGGCGCAGGTCCATGCCGGCTTCCACGCCGCCAATGGCGACACCTTCCAGGGCGATTTCACCCAGGCCCCGCGCGTGATCGCGCCGGGCAAGGCGCTCGTCTCGACCGCCAAGTTCTTCGCCGGCGCAAAGGAAACCAACACGCTCGACCGCTATGAGGACGCCCAAGGCATCCAGCATTTCGGCAAGGCGATCGACTGGGGCTGGTTCGAGATCCTCGAGAAGCCGATCTTCAAGTACCTCGACTGGCTGTTCCGGATGATCGGCAATTTCGGCGTCGCGATCATCCTGCTCACCGTCACGATCCGCACGCTGATCTTCCCGGTCGCGCAGCGTCAGTTCGCCTCGATGGCGGCGATGAAGGCGATCCAGCCGAAGATGAAGGCGATCCAGGAGAAATATAAGGACGACAAGGCGCGCGCGCAGCAGGAAGTGATGGCGCTGTACAAGGCAGAGAAGGTCAACCCGCTCGCGGGCTGCCTGCCGACCCTGATCCAGATCCCGATCATGTATTCGCTCTACAAGGTCCTGATGCTGACGATCGAAATGCGCCACCAGCCGTTCGTCGGCTGGATCCACGATCTGTCGGCACCCGATCCGGCGACGATCCTCAATCTGTTCGGCTATCTGCCCTACCATCTGCCGCCGTTCCTCGCGATCGGCATCGTGCCGGTGCTGCTCGGCGTGTCGATGTTCTTCCAGTTCAAGCTCAACCCGGCGCCGATGGACGAGGCGCAGAAGCAGGTGTTCGCGATCATGCCATGGGTGCTGATGTTCGTGATGGCGCCGTTCGCGGTCGGGCTGCAGGTGTACTGGATCACCTCGAACCTGTGGACCGTCGCGCAGCAGCGCCTGCTGTACGCGCGGCATCCGGGGCTCAAAGAGCCGGCGGTGAAGGCGTGAGCTTCGAACCAGAAGACATCGAGATCGCACGGAAACTCTTCGCCGGGCCGATCGCGTTCCTCAAGTCCGCCCCGACGCTCCAGTTCATTCCCGAGCCGACGGTCAACGAAGTCGCCTTCGCCGGCCGCTCGAACGTCGGCAAGTCGTCGCTGCTCAACGCGCTGACCAACCGCAACTCGCTCGCGCGCACGTCGAACACGCCGGGCCGCACGCAGGAGCTCAACTTCTTCGACGTCGGCTTGCCCGTGGCGTTCCGGCTCGTCGACATGCCGGGCTATGGCTATGCCAAGGCGCCGAAGGATCTGGTCAAGAAGTGGCGCTTCATGGTCAACGATTTCCTGCGCGGGCGCGACGTGCTCAAGCGCGCGCTGGTGCTGATCGACGCGCGCCACGGCATCAAGGAGGTCGATCGCGACATCCTCGAGATGCTCGACAAGGCGGCGGTGAGCTACCGCATGGTCATCACCAAGGCCGACAAGATCAAGGCGTCGGAACTGGTCGAGGTCACCGAGGCGACCGCGGTCGAAGCGCGCAAGCGGCCGGCGGCGCATCCGGAAATCCTGGTGACGTCGAGCGAGACCGGCCTCGGCATCCCCGAACTCCGCGCCGCGGTGATCGAGGCGGTGCGCTGACGCTGGACGCGGTATCGGTCGGCGCATACTCTTAATCCTCCCCCGCCAGGGGGAGGTGGCACGCGCAGCGTGACGGAGGGGGCGGTCGGCGATGCGGCTCGAAGGATCGGCGACCGGCAAGCAAAATGCCAAGCGGCTACGGCAGGAAATGACGCCGCCCGAGATCGCGCTTTGGCTGGCGTTGCGTGAGAATGGGGCTGGACTGCGCTTTCGCCGTCAGCACGCCGTGAATGACTATGTTCTCGATTTCTATTGTGCGCCCGCGCGTCTCATTATCGAGGTCGATGGCGAGGCACACGCTCGCGGCGATCGATCGGCGCGTGATGCCAAGCGCGACGCTTGGCTGGCTGCGCGGGGATTACAGGTGCTGCGCTATCCGGCTGTCGATGTGTTGACGAACTTGGATGACGTCGTGCGCCAAATCCTCGCGACCGCGCTTCAGCGACGGGGACGAATTGAGGGCTGACCGCCGACCTCCCCCTCCGTCGCCTTCGGCGCCACCTCCCCCTGGCGGGGGAGGATTACGGCGCCTTCAGATCTCGACGTAGGTCGCTGCGATCTCCACCGGAAAATTCACCGACCGCGCAATGAAACAATGCGCATGGATCCGCGCATGAATCGCATCGGCCACCCCCAGGTCGCTCCCCGCCGCAACCTCGATCCGTGGCCGCAACACCGCCTTCACGAAGCGCCCGGTGCCGTCGGCCTCGCTCTCGCCCACGCCGAGCGGATCGTCGGCATAACCCGTCACCACCACACCCGCGACGCTCGCCAAGTGCAGATACCACAGCATGTGGCACCCCGCTAAGCTCGCCAGCAGCAGATCCTCGGGATTGGGCAACGCCGGATCGCCGCCGAGCCGCGGGTCGTTCGAGCACGCCACCACAGCCCCACCCGGCGTCGCGATGTCCCACGTCCGGTCATAGCCACGATAGGTAGAGGTCCCCGTCCCGCGGTTCCCCGTCCAGGCGATCCGCGCGGTGAAATCATGCTGCGTCATGCCTTGCCCTCCACCAGCGCGACGAACGGCTTGGCGAGCCCGTGATAGAGCCGCTCGCGGCACACCAGCGTGCTCGCCGCATCGGCGATCAGCGCGGTCGCGAACAAGGGCAGGATCAGCCCGCGCGCGGCGGTCGCCTCCATCACGATGATCACCGCAGTCAGCGGCGCGCGCACCACGCCGACGAAATAGGCGGTCATGCCGAGCAGCACGACGGCGCCCGCCGGCTGGCCTGCAAACAGTCCGCTCAGCAAATTGCCGAACCCCGCCCCCACCGCGAGCGACGGCGCGAAGATCCCGCCCGGCGCGCCGCTGAGCGTCGTCGCGAGCGCTGCGACAAACTTGGCCGGTCCGAACCAGTCCGACTGGCCATGCCCCTCGACCAAGGCGCGCGTCGCACCGTAGCCCGTCCCCCAGGTCGCCCCACCCGTCACGATCCCGAGCAGCGCCACGACGAGCCCGCAGCCGGCGGCGAACACGATCGGGTTCGCCCGCGCCGCCGCGATCGGCCGCCAGCGTGCCCCTGCAAAGCCGAGCACCAGCCGCGAGAACAACCCGCCCGCAGCACCGCCGAGCACGCCGGCAACCGGCGTGATCAGCAGCACCGCCGACACGCCCAGCGTCGCATGCATCACGCCGAAATAGACATAATCGCCCGCGATCCCTAGGCTCACCAGGCCAGCGATCATCACGGCGCCCATCACCAGCACCGCAACGCGCTGTTCGTAAGCCGCGGCGAGCTCCTCGATCGCGAAGGCGACCCCCGCGAGCGGCGTGTTGAACGCCGCCGCCACACCCGCCGCGCCACCGGCGATCAGCACGCCCGAGGTGATCGGCACGCGGAAATAGCGATGGACCTTGACCATGATCGCGGCGCTGATCTGCACCGTCGGCCCCTCGCGCCCGACCGATGCGCCGCCGAGCAGCATCACGATCGTCAGCACCAGCTTCACGCACGCCGTCCACAGCGAGACGAGCGCGTTGCTCGGCGGCGTATCGGGCGCGCGGCTCGCGGCGATCACCTGCGGGATGCCCGACCCGCGCGCATAGGGCGCGGCGCGGCGCGTTACCCACACAACCAGCGCAAACAGCGCCGGTGTCAAAGCGATCGGCGCATAAGGCAAGCGCGCGACGAAGCCGCCGAACATCGCCTGCGCGCGGTCGCTCGCGCCCGCAAAGAGCAACGCGACCAGTCCGAGCAGCACCGCGCCGACTCCCGTCGCCAGCCGCCGCCGCAACCGGCCGAGCTGCATCCCGGCCTGCCGCGCACCGCGCCGCCGCCACACGATCGAGACCAGGCGGAGGGCATAAGGCGCATTGCGATTCATGCCCGCGCTCATGCGCGATTGCGGCGCCGCGCGCTACCCGCGGATGCGGTTGCGCGGCGTTCCCGGCTCGCTTAGGCAGGACCCATGAAACTGATCATCGGCAACAAGGCCTATTCCTCCTGGTCGCTGCGCGGCTGGCTCGCCTGCAAGCAATCGGGCCTGCTGTTCGAGGAAGCGGTCGTCCCGCTCTACGACGCCGAATGGGACAAGCGCCGCGAAGGCGATGAATTCGCGCCGTCCTCGGGCAAGGTGCCGATCCTGTGGGATGGCGATGCCGTGGTGTGGGACAGCCTGGCGATCGTCGAATATCTCGCCGAGAAGACGTCGCGCGACCTGTTCTGGCCAGCCGACGACGCCGCGCGCGCGATGGCGCGCTCGATGGCGGCGGAAATGCATTCGAGCTTCACCGCGCTGCGCCGCAAGCACAGCATGAACGTCCGCCAAATCTTCCCGCCCGTCGCCCCCGACGCCGACGTGCTCGCCGATCTCGAGCGGATCATGGAGCTGTGGGCGCAGGCGCGCGCGCGCTTCGGCGGCGAGGGCGATTTCCTGTTCGGCGCGTTCGGCGCAGCCGACATCATGTACGCGCCGGTGGTGACGCGGATCGTCACCTACAGCCTGCCGATCGCGCGATTCGCCGCGCCCTATATGGATGCGGTATTGCACCACCCTTTCATGCAGGACTGGATCGCCGCGGCGCAGGAAGAGGAATGGGTGATCGAGCAGTTCGAGCAGCCCGCGACCGCATGATCGCCTAAGGCAGGCGCTCGGTCGGATAAGGCGTCCCGTCCTTGCGCTCGTAGCCGCCGGGCAGGAAGCGCATGTCGATATCGGAATACTCCCCGCCCTGCAGCCGCGGCCCCGCGCCGATCGCAACGAACACGCACGGCGTATCGCTGCGATTCTGGAGATGGTGCCCGTCCGCAACCCCGGCCGCGAACGTCGCCACGTCGCCAGCGCGGAGGAGCGTCTCGCCGCCGTCCTCGACCAGCACCGCCTCGCCCGACAGCAGCACGACCAGTTCGTCCTCATCGGCATGCCAGTGCCGCTGCGACGACCAACCGCCAGGCGCGAGCGTGACATGGCTCGCCCCGAAATGCGTCAGCCCGGCAGGCGGCGCGAGCCGGCGGTACCAGCGTCCCTGCACCGGCGCATCGAACGGCGGCGGATAGCCCGTTGCATTGGTTTGCGGGATTGTATCGAGGTCGAGCTTGGGCAATGTCGCCTCCATGAATATAGCGACCACCCTGCCCGACTGCGTCACCCTCGCCAAGGCGCTGCTCGCCTGCGAGAGCGTGACGCCGGCGAGCGGTTCGGTGTTCGACGTGGCCGAGGCGGCGCTGTTGCCGCTGGGCTTCACGGTCGATCGCTTCACCGTCGGCGAAGCGCCCGACGGCCCGGTCGAGAATCTGCTCGCGACGCGCGGCGGCACCGGTCCGCACCTCGCCTTTGCCGGGCATCTCGACGTCGTGCCGCCCGGCGAGGGCTGGACGAGCAGCGCGTTCGCGCCCGAGATCCGCGGCGACTTGCTCTACGGGCGTGGTGCGGTCGACATGAAAGGTGCGATCGCCGCGTTCATCGCCGCGATCCCGGCCGAGCCGAACGCACCGCTCAGCCTGATCCTGACCGGCGACGAGGAGGGCCCCGCCACCTACGGCACACGCGCGCTGATCGAGCGGATGGCGGCGACGGGGGTGCGACCCGATTACTGCCTGGTCGGCGAACCGACATCGTCGGCAAGGCTCGGCGACATGGTCAAGATCGGCCGCCGCGGCTCGGTCAATCTGTGGATCGAGGTGCCGGGCAAGCAAGGCCATGTCGCCTATCCGCAGCTCGCCGACAATCCGATCCCGCGCCTGGTCGCGATGCTCGCCGAGCTCGACGGCATCGTGCTCGATACCGGCAATGCCTGGTTCCAGCCGTCGAACATCGAAATCACCGACATCACCGTCGGCAATCCGGCGACCAACATCATCCCCGCCAAGGCGACCGCGCGGATCAGCATCCGCTTCAACGACGCGCATGGCGGCGCGGCGCTGGTCGAGCGGATCGAGTCGCTCGTCCACCGCCACGACCCCGCCGCCGCCGTCACCGCACGGATTTCGGGCGAAGCCTTCCTCACCGCGCCCGGCGCGTTCTCGACCCTGGTCGGCGCTGCGATCGAGGCGCAGACGGGGTTGGTGCCCGAGCTATCGACCACCGGCGGGACATCCGACGCGCGTTTCCTCTCGGCTTTGTGCCCGACGGTCGAGTTCGGTCTGGTCAATGCGACGATGCACAAGCTCGACGAGGCGGTGACGCTGGCGGACCTGACCAAGCTGACCGCCATCTACGCCGAGATCATCGCGCGAATCGCCCGGCCCTAACCGATTCGAAATCAGCTGGATTCGGTGCGACTCGTGGAGATTCCTAGCTTTTCGTGGACGCGAGTCGGCAGATGCGATACGCATCGGATTAACCTTAACGGTGCGCGGGCATGCCGATCGATCCCTGGTTCCTGATTGCGATCGCATGCAGCCTGGCCGGTTATGGCCTGTACTTGGTCGGCCTGCGTCGGCATCTCGTCCAGCCCAACCGCGCCTCTTGGCTGATCTGGAGCGCCGCCACCACGGTCGAAGCGGCGACCTATGCCGCGGTCAATCCGAGCGCGCTGCCCGGCTGGGTGTTCGCGCTGTCGGCGCTCGCCTGCGGCGCCGTCACGATCGGCATCTGGCGGCGCTCGGTGTGGAGCGCGCCGTCGCGCGGCGAGATCTTCTGCACCGCGGCCTGCCTCGCCGCGCTGACGCTGTGGATCGTCTCGCGCAACGCCTTCTGGGCGCACATGCTCGTCGTCGTCGCGGTGCCGGTGAGCTTCTGGCCGACCTGGCAGAGCGTGCTGCAGGACCGCACGCGCGAACGCTCGCCCGCCTGGGGGCTATGGTCGATCGGCGACCTCGCCACGTTGCTCGTCGCGACGCGCAGCGGCGACCAGCATGTCGGCGAATATGCCTATATCCTCGTCGAATTGCTGTGCCATGCCAGCGTGTGGTTCATGGTCGGGTTGGCGACGATCAACCCGCTGCGTTCGCTCGGCTTCCGCCAGGGCCGCTTCTACGTGCTCGACGCCTACGGCCCCGCCGCCAATCTGTTCGCGGTCGGCGAGACGCATCTCGGCAAGGCGGTCTATGCCGCGCAAGGCTTTGCCGAGGGCGACGCGATCATCCGCTTCACCGGCCGCCGCTTCCGCGCCGACCGCGTGCCGAGCCTGATGCGCGGTGCGAGCGACCGCTTCGTCCAGGTGACCCCACAGCATTTCATGGGGCCGTCGGGCAAGATCGACGACCTCATCAACCATAGCTGCGACCCGAACGCGGGCCTGCGCTTCGCCGGCGGCAGCGTGACGCTGGTCGCGGTGCGCGACATCGTACCCGGCGAGGAGATCGCCTGGGATTATTCGACGACGCTCGCCGAATCGAACTGGCACATGATCTGCCAGTGCCGCAGCCCCGACTGCCGTCGCGTGATCGGCAATTTCTCGACGCTGTCGCTCGAGCGGCAGGAATGGTTCCGCGCGCGCAACCTCGTCGCGCCCTATCTGCGCCGCCGCGACGCGCTGACGCGCGACCGGGCGGCGTAGCGCGCCGGCCTAACCGCCCAGCATCGCCCGGACGCGCGCCGCCAGCGTCTCGATCGCGAACGGCTTGGCGAGCAGCGCCATCCCCGGCTCGAGCGCGCTGTCGCCGACCACCGCCTTCTCGGCAAAGCCGGTGATGAACAGCACCGGCAAGCTCGGCCGCGCGACGCGCGCTGCGTCGGCGACTTGCCGGCCGTTGAGCCCGCCGGGCAGCCCGACGTCGGTCACCAGCAAATCGATCCGCCGCGTCGAGCGCAGCAATTCGAGCGCCGCCTCGCCGGTTTCCGCCTCGAGCGCGACATATCCGAGCTCGCCGAGCACTTCGCGCACCAGCATCCGTACGCTCGGCTCGTCATCGACGACGAGCACGGTCTCGCCCCGGCGTGGCACTTCGAGGTTCGGCCCGGACTGTGCGGGGGTGGCTTCGCCGAGCGCGCCGTCATGGCGCGGCAGATACAGGCACATCGTCGTGCCCTCGCCGAGCGTCGAATGGATCTGCACCTGCCCGCCCGATTGCCGGACGAAGCCATAGATCATCGACAGCCCGAGCCCGGTTCCCTGGCCGATCGGCTTGGTGGTGAAGAACGGGTCGAACGCGCGGGCGATCACCTCGGGGCTCATTCCCGTCCCCGAATCGGCGACACACAGGACGAGGTACGCGCCAGGCGTGAGGTCGCGCGCCGCCCCCGCGGCAGAATCGAAGATCTCGTTATGCGTCGTGATCCGCACCGTTCCGCCCGCCGGGCTCGCATCGCGCGCATTGATGCACAGGTTGAGCAACGCATTCTCGAGCTGGTTGGCATCGGCAAGCACCGGCCAGCTGTCGGGCGATGTGGCGATATCGAGTGCGATCGACGGGCCGAGCGTACCCCGCACCAGATCGGCGATCCCGGCGATCAGTTGCGGGACGTCGACCGGGCGCGGATCGAGCGGCTGGCGGCGCGAGAAAGCGAGCAGTCGATGCGTGAGGGCGGCCGCGCGCACCGCACCCGCCTGCGCCGCGCCGATGTAGCGCGGCAGATCCTGGATACGCCCTTGCGTGACGCGCAGCTGCATCAGCTCGAGCGCGCCCGAAATCCCGGTGAGCAGATTGTTGAAGTCATGCGCCAGCCCGCCGGTGAGCTGCCCCACCGCTTCCATCTTCTGTGCCTGGCGCAACCGTTCCTCGAGCTCGCGCTGGCGGCTGACATCGACGCCGACGCCGACGACGGTCTCGGGGCGGCCTGCCGAATCGTGCTGGACATGGTTGCGCACCATCACCCAGCGCACGCTGCCGTCGGGCAGGCGCAAGCGGTATTCGTGCGCGCCGTCCGCGCCGGTCGCCCGCGCCCGCTCGACCGCGGCGTCGAGGATGGCGCGGTCGTCGGGATGGATCCGCGCCGCGACATCGGCGAGCGAGACGCCGCGCTGGAGCTGCTCGGGAGTGAAGGCGTAAAGCTCGGCAAAGCCGATTTCGCTGTCGAACCGGTCGCGCGCGACGTCATAGGTCCACACCCCGACGCCCTCCATCGCATTGAGCACGATCCGCGTCCGCGCATCGGCGGTGCGGCGCGCGGCCTGCTGGCGCCGCTCCTCGGTCACGTCGCGAGCGTTGGTATAGAGCCGGTCGCCAAATTGCGTCGTCTGCCAGGCAAAGGTGCGATAGCCGCCATCGCGCGTGCGCAGCCGTTTCTCGAGCCGGTGCGTCGTACCGCTCGCCGCGTCTCGCGCGACGTCTGCGGCGCTGCCGCCGGCGTCGTCGGGATGCCGCAGCCACTGGGTGTCGCGCCCGATGATCTCCTCGCTCGACCAGCCGAGCAAGCGCTCCCACGCCGGGTTGACCGAGATCCAGCGGCCATCCTGCGTCGCGATGCCGAGCAGGTCGGTGCTGACCTCCCACAATTGGTCGCGCTCCGCCGTACGGGCCGCGACCTTGCTCGCAAGATCGGCGTTGAGCGCGCGCAATTCGCTCACCGCACGCACCCGCGCGACCGCGTCCCAGCTCAGCTCGGCGACTTCCTCGACCAGCGCGATCTCGCCGCGCGTCCAGGCGCGCGGTTCGGCATGGCTGACATAGAGCGCGCCCTGCAGGGCACCCCCGCGAACCAGCGGAACGCTGAGCCCCGCCCGAGTGCCGATCGCATCGAGCACGGCGTCGGGGGGCGCCCCCGGCGCACCCGGCGCGTTGAACACCAACGTATTGCCGAGCTGCGCCGTCTGACCGACCGCCTTGCCGAACACCGCGGACGGCATCGATCCGGTCAGCGCAGGCAGGCGGCCGCCGACCCAGCACGCGCCATATTTGAGGATCTGCTCGGCCGAGACCTCGAAGAAGCCGACGCGATCGACCTTCAGGAAGGCCCCCAGCGCCTCGGCAGTGCGCTGCATCACGTCGTCGGGCGTAGGCTGGACGCGCTGCTCCTCGACCAGCGTCAGGATGAACTCGCGTTCCTGCTTGGCCGCCTGCAGCGCGTGTTCGGCCGCGACGTGCGCGGTGACCTCGAGCCCCTGGTTGAACAGCCCGCAGATCGCGCCGTGCTCGTCCTGAACCGGGGAGATGGTGTAGGTCCAATAGGTCTGCGTCGGCACGCCCTGCCGCGTCATCATCAGGGGCTGCGCCGAAAAGCTGGCGCCTTCGCCGGTGGTCAGCGCCTTGCGAAAATAGGGCGCGATGATCGGCCAGATTTCCGGCCGTGCCTCCGCTGCGGGGCGCAAGAGCTGCGCTGGATGATCGTCCGCGCTCGCGATCCAGGCATCGTTATAGATCAGCCAGAAGGACGGCCCCCAATAGACGGCGCTCGGAAAGCTGACGCGCAGGCACAGGCTGACGCTGAGCTTGAGCGCGGCGGGCCAGCCATGTGGCGGGCCGAGCGGATGGTCGCGCCAGTCGCGCGCCCGTAACAGCGTCGCGATCTCCCCGTCACCGTCGAGGAAGCGCAGGCTTGCCGAGCTCGGTCCGAGATCGTGGGCAGCATCTTCGAAAGCCATCGGATGGGGTCTCGCGCACGGGCTCGTCAACGCCGAATGGCGGCACGCGAACCGTGCGGATACATGGCAACGCTGTCAACACGCGAACGCATCGGCGACGACCGCGCTGCGCCCTACAGCGCCGCCAGGTCGATCTCCCCGAAGCGATCGAGCGCGGCACTGGCCTCGGGCATCGGATATTTGAGCCCGGTCGCGCAGTTGAACAGCACGACGCGCTCGTCCTCGTCGACCTCGCCGCTGCGCAGCGCGTCGCGATAAGCGGCAAGCGTCGCGCCGCCTTCGGGGCAGAGCAGCAGCCCATCCTTCTTGGCGCAATCGTCGACCGCCTTGAGGATCGCCGGATCGCCGACGCCGAGCGCCTTGCCGCCGCTCGCGCGCACCGCGCGCAGGATCAGGAAGTCGCCGACCGCCTTGGGCACGCGGATCCCGGCGGCGACGGTCGCGGCGTCGTCCCAGCGCTCGGCATGCTCCTCGCCCGCCTCGAACGCGCGGACGATCGGCGCGCAGCCGCTCGCCTGGACGGCGTACATGCGCGGGCGCTCCGACCCGATCCAGCCGAGCGCCTCGAGCTCGTCGAACGCCTTCCACATGCCGATCAGGCCGGTGCCGCCCCCGGTCGGATAGAAGATCGCATCGGGCAGTTTCCAGCCGAACTGCGCGGCGAGTTCGAGCCCCATCGTCTTCTTGCCTTCGATCCGGTACGGTTCCTTCAAGGTCGAGAAGTCGAACCAGCGGCCTTCGGCGGCGCCCCGCCCGACGATCGCGCCGCAATCGTCGATCTGCCCGTTGACGCGGTAGACGCGTGCGCCCTGCGCGGCGATCTCGCGGATATTGACCTCGGGCGTTTCCTCGGGCGCCAGCACGATCGTCTCGATCCCGCAGCGCGTCGCATAGGCGGCGAGCGCGGCACCGGCATTGCCGTTGGTCGGCATCGCGATCTTGGTGACGCCAAGCTCCTTCGCCATCGCCACCGCCATCACGAGGCCCCGCGCCTTGAAGCTGCCCGTCGGCAAGCGCCCTTCGTCCTTGACGAGCACGTTGGCGCTCCCCGAGCTCTTGGGGATCGCCACCAGCGGCGTCTCGATCTCGCCGAGGCTGACGATGTTGCCGGTATGGCGCACCGGCAACAGCTCGCGCCAGCGCCACAGGTCGGTCTGGCGCGCTTCGAGAGACGCCTTGGGCAGCGCGGCTTTGACCGCCTCGAGATCGTAGCGCACCAGCAGCGGACGCCCGACGCGCGACAGGCCGTGCAGCTGGTCGGCCTCGTAGCGCTCGCCGGTCATCGAGCATTCGAGATGCGTGACGAAGGTGGCGCGATCGGCGGTGAGGTTCGAATTGATCACCACTTGCCCCCCGCCGCTTCGATCGCCTTCAGTAGCGCGCGCTTGCTGTCGGTGCGGCGGTTGCCGGCGTTGCGGGGCATGTCCGGGTAGCCAGCCGCGGCGCGGCGTCGCTCGATCTCCGCAACGAATGCGTCAAGCGGGATCGGCTGAGAGGTCTTGAACACCGAGGTCACCTGCTGTTTCTTCTCTGATACGACGTTCCAAATAGGCACGGTCGAGATCGTTGTGAAGCGATGCCAACACTTTCGCTTGCCCCAACATTTCGGGCGCGGTGCCTGAATGGAACTGGCCCATGCGGTCGGCGATCATGTCCTCCCTCGACAGGATGGCGGCGACCCCGTCCTCGCCGAGATCGATCAAGACGAGCCGATCCCGTTCCGCCAATCCGTCCAGAAGCGTCGCGGAGACAACCTCGAACCCCAATTTGAAATCCGCATGGATCCAGCCACGTGTCGCAACCCCCGGGCCCTGCGGTCTCGTAAAGCCGAGCGCTACCAGCTCGGTCTCGAAAGCTTCCTGCCGCGCGGTTGCGATATCGAAATCGCCCGTCGCAATCAGATTGTTCGAGAACAACTCTACCGCAGCACCGCCAACCAAAACCGGCGCCTGGAATCCTTTAGCCCGAAACCCGAGACCGGCGCGCCCGAAGAACCGCAAGGCTTTTTCAAAATCGGGGCGGAGGGATCTCATCGAACAATCCCCCCGCCCATCAGGCTCATCCCGCCTTCGCCACGCCCACCAAAGCCGGCCGCAGCAAGCGGTCCTTGATCATGTACCCCGCCTGCATCTCCTGCACGACGGTGCCGGGCGCCTGATCGCTCGGCAGTTCGAACATCGCCTGGTGGAAATTGGGATCGAGCTTTTCGCCGATCGCGACGAGCTTCTTGATGCCGTGGCGCTGGAACACCGCCTCGAGCTCGCGGCCCGTCGCCTCGAGGCCCGCGACGAGGCCCTTCATCTTCTCGTCGGCGCGCAGCTCGGCCGGGATCGCCTCGAGCCCACGCGCGAGATTGTCGGCGACCGACAGCAGGTCGCGCGCGAAGTTGGTCGCGGCATAGGCCCGCGCGTCGGCGGTTTCCTTCTCGGCGCGGCGTCGGACGTTCTGCGCCTCGGCGTGCGCGTACAAAACGGCGGCCTTCGATTCGGCGAGCTCGGCGCGCAGCTTGGCGGTCTCGTCATGCTCGGCGACTTCGGGCGCCGCTGCGGCGGTCTCTTCGCGCAGCTCGGCCGCGTCGTTCGCCACGGTGTTTTCGTCTTCGATCATGTCGTCCCTAGTCCATCTAAGCCATCAGCCGCGCGAGTGTCGCGGCGGTATAATCCACCATGGGCACGACGCGCGCATAGTTCAACCGCGTCGGGCCGATCACGCCGACCACGCCGACCACGCGACCGTCCAATCCGCGGAACGGTTTGGCGATCACCGACGAGCCCGACAGCGAGAACAATTTGGTCTCGGCGCCGATGAAGATCCGCGTCGCATCGCCCGCGCTGGCATTGTCGAGCAGGCGCGCAATGTCCTGCTTGCCCTCGAGATCGTCGAGCAGAAAGCGCACGCGTTCGAGATCGGCGGCGGCGGCATCGTCGATCAGCCGCGCCTGGCCGCGCACGATCAGCACCGGGCGGCGCTCGCCATCCTCGCTCCAGATCGCGAGGCCGCGCTCGATCAGCGCGCGCGCGGCGCCGTCTAGCTCGGCGCGTTCGGCAAGCAGCTCGCGCTCGATCTTGGCGCGCGCCTCGAACAGCGTGAGGCCGCCGAGCATCGCGCTCATGTAGTTGCCCGCCTCGACCAGCGCGGAGACCGGCAGGCCGGCGGGCAGATCGATCACGCGGTTCTCGATCGAGCCGTCTTCGCCGACTAGCACCGCGAGCGCCTTGTCGGACGACAAGGGCACGAAGCTCATCTGCCGCAGCACCAGCTCGCGCTTGGCGACCATCACCATCCCGGCGCAGGCGGACAGGCCGGAGAGCGCGGCGGTGGTGGCGGCGATCGCCTGCTCGACCGGGCCGCTCTGGACGAGCTGGCGTTCGATCGCGGCGCGCTCCTCGGCCGAGGGTTCGAGCGCCTGCATCATGCCGTCGACGAACAGTCGCAGGCCGATCTCGGTCGGCATCCGGCCGGCGCTGGTGTGCGGCGCGGCGAGCAGGCCGAGCTCCTCGAGGTCCTGCATCACGTTGCGGATCGAGGCGGGCGACAGATTGAGCCCCGACAGATGCGCGATCGTCCGCGATCCGATCGGCGCGCCGGTGTCGAGATAGCTCTGCACGACGACGCGGAAAACGTCGCGGGCGCGGTCGTTGAGCTCGGTGATCGGGGGCAGCGGCATGGGCCCTATATGGGGCGGGGTGGCGCGGGGCTCAACCGGTTGCGTGTTGCGACCAACGGTGCGTTGGTTGACTCGATTGACCCCCGGAGCGAAAATGACCGGCGGTATCGTTTCCATTTTTGTGACGATCGACATTCGTCGCCAACCGCTCGCCAAGGCGGGTCGTGACTGGACAGCCGACGATATCAAAGAGCCGATACGGGCATACCATAACCACGCGATGTAGGACAGCGGCCGGCCGCCCGGCGAAAGCTGGAGTCTCCCGTTTCCCAGGAACGCGCGCCGCAGGAGATCCCAGCTTTCGCTGGGATGACGGTGTGGGGCGGGGTGCCAGAGGGCCGACACCCGACTATGCGCGGCCTGCGCCCCCCACGTCACCCCAGCGCAAGCTGGGGTCTCCCGATGTCCGCGCCTGACGCGCCGGGTTAGCGATCCCGATCGTCGCGGTCGGGATCGCGCGTCACGGTCCATTCCTGTTCGAACAGCGCCGAATCCGCCACCTTGCGGCCGCTCGCGTCGCGCGCGGGGCGAAAGCGGACGTGCTGGAGCGCCAGCGCGCAGGTCGCCGCATCGAGCGCGCGGTTGCCGCTCGACTTGACGACGCGGCAATCGCTGAGCCGCCCGTTGATGCCGATCGTCGCGCGATAGGTCACCATCCCGGCCGCCTGCGAATCATAAACGTCGCGCGGCAGGTCGCGGTAGCGCAGTTCGTTGCTGATGAGCTCGGCGTCGGTCCCGCCACCGCCGCCATCGCCGTCGCCGCTATCGCCGCTGCCGGTGCCGTTGCCCTGCCCGCCGCTTCCCGTGCCCGGTCCGGCAACGGGGGCGGCGCCGGTCGAGCGCTCGGCGCCGATCCCGGCGATCGGCGCGACGACGACGGGGGGCGGCTGCCGCAGCACGATCGGCGGCGGCGGCGCGACCAATTCGGTCGCCTTGGACTTCAAATTGGGCGGCGACGCCGCGCCTTGCTTGCGCTTCTCGGCCTTTTTCGGCGCAGGCACCGGATCGGGCTTGGGCGGCGGCGAGTCGGGCAGCACCGAGATCACCGTCAGATCGTCGACGATGCGGCGCTGGAAATCGACGCCGAGTCCCATCACCAGTCCATAGCCGATCAGGCCGACCAGCACGGCGGCGCCGCCCGCGCCGATCATCCGGTCCTGTCGTGTCGCTGCTGCGTAACCACTCATGTCTATGCTTCGTCCTCGGCCCGCAATGTGGGCATCCGCCGCCCCCAGCCAAGGGGTGACACCCGCCCAACGCACAGCTAGGGCGACTCGATCATTTCCAGGAGACTCGCCATGCGCCCCAGCGGCCGCACCCCCGACCAGATGCGCGCGATCACGATCGAGCCGCGCTTCACCAAACATGCCGAAGGGTCGGTGCTGATCGGCTTCGGCGACACCAAGGTGTTGGTGACGGCGTCGATCGAGGAGAAGGTCCCGCCGTTCCTGCGCGGCAAGGGCGAAGGGTGGGTGACGGCCGAATACGGCATGCTCCCGCGCGCCACGCACACGCGCGGCAGCCGCGAGGCCGCCAAGGGCAAGCAGTCGGGCCGCACGCAGGAAATCCAGCGCCTGATCGGCCGTTCGCTGCGCGCGGTGACCGACCTCAAGCTGCTCGGCGAGCGCCAGATCGTGCTCGATTGCGACGTGATCCAGGCCGATGGCGGGACGCGCACCGCCTCGATCTCGGGCGCGTGGGTCGCGCTGCGGCTCGCGATCGACGGGCTGATGGCGAGCGGCAAGCTCACCGCCGACCCGCTGACGCAGAAGGTCGCGGCGATCAGTTGCGGGATCTTCAAGGGCGCGCCGGTGCTCGACCTCGATTATGACGAGGATTCGAACGCCGACGCCGACGCGAACTTCGTGCTGCTCGAAAACGGCAACATCGCCGAAGTCCAGGCGACCGCCGAGGGCGCGACGTATGACGAGGAGGCGCTGCTGCGCCTGCTGCGGCTCGCGCGGATCGGCTGCACCGAGATCTTCGCCGCGCAAGCCAAGGCGGTCGCCAAATGACGCAAGAGGTCGCGCCGCAAGCCATTCGCAAGCTCAGCCCGGGCAAGCTCGTCATCGCCAGCCATAACGCCGGCAAGGTGCGCGAGATCGGCGCGCTGCTCGCCAAGCACGGCATCGAGGCGATCTCGGCGGCCGACCTCGATCTCCCCGAGCCCGAGGAAACGGGGACGACCTTCGTCGCCAATGCCGAATTGAAGGCGCTGCAGGCGGCCGACCTGTCGGGCCTCCCCGCACTCGCCGACGATAGCGGGTTGTGCGTCGAGGCGCTCAACGGCGATCCCGGCGTCTACACCGCGAATTGGGCGGAGACGCCGAACGGGCGCGACTGGAACCTGGCGATGACGAAGGTCGAGGACGCGCTCGCCACCAAGGGACCCGATGCGAGCCGCGCGGCGCATTTCGTCTGCGTGCTCGCGCTCGCCTGGCCCGACGGGCACGTCCAGTGGTTCGAGGGACGTGCCGAGGGCACGCTGACCTGGCCGCCGCGCGGTGATGTCGGGTTCGGCTATGATCCGGTGTTCGTGCCCGCGGGCGGCGACCAGACCTATGCCGAGATGGACCCGGCGCAGAAGCATGCGATCAGCCACCGGGCGGATGCCTTCGCGCAGTTGATCGCGGCGGTGGTGTAAGCCCCCTCCCCCCGTCACCCCGGCCTTGTGCCGGGGCCCACCGCGCGGCGCGCGCAGCGCTGAATGCGTGCGGCAGCGCGGCGGCCTGGTGGGCCCCGGCACGAGGCCGGGGTGACGGGGAGGGTGATGGGTGGGATGACGGTGGGGTCACTCCGCCACGCGCTGTCCCACGACATTCCCCGGCGGCGAATAGCGGCACACCAGATAATCGTCGCGCGCACTGCTCGCGAGCGCGCAGCCGACCTGGCTCGTCCGCCGCCAGACCATCTGCGTGTAATGTCCGACATCCTGCCAGCGTCCGGTCGTGCTGATGTCGGGCACCACGCCCGCGCGATAGAAGCGCCGCTCATCCGCCCACAGCCGCACCATCTCGTCATAGCGATACGCCCCGCGCGATCCCATGAAGAGGTTCTCGCCCTCGGGGATGCGCCCGCGCGGGCCGGTCGAATGCTTGAAGTCGCGCGTCGCGGCGAGCACGGCGGCATAGCGCGCGGCGTCGGCGGCGAGTGCGTCGCTCCACGTCAGCGGCGCCGCGCCGACCGCCGCGCGCGCGGCGTTGTGCTCGACCAGCATCGCCCGCCGCAGCAACGCGTCGCCGCGCCCCGCCGGGCGATCGTCGGGGCGCAGTTCGGTGACGCGCGGCGGTTCGTCGGGATCGGACGCCGCGCACCCCGCCAACATCGCGAGCGTCGCCAGAGCCAGCCAGTGAATGCGCATCTTCCGTAATCTCCCCGAAACGCCCATAGGCTCGCGCTGATGAATGCGCCCGAAACGCCCCCCCGAACGCCTCCGCTCGCGCTTTATGTCCATTGGCCGTTCTGCGTCTCGAAATGCCCCTATTGCGATTTCAACAGCCATGTCCGCGAGAGCGTCGACCAGGCGGCGTGGCGCGACGCACTGCTCGCCGACCTCGCTTATGAAGCGGCCGCGCTGCCGGGGCGGCGGCTCGGTTCGATCTTCTTCGGCGGCGGCACGCCTTCGCTGATGCCGCCCGCGACCGTTGCCGCGATCATCGATGCGGCGACCGGCTATTGGCCGGCCGAGCCCGACATCGAGATCACGCTCGAGGCCAATCCCTCCTCGGTCGAGGCGGCGCGCTTCGCCGATATCGCGCGCGTCGGGGTCAACCGCGTTTCGCTGGGATTGCAGGCGCTCGACGATCAGGCGCTCGTCTTCCTCGGCCGCGCGCACGGCGTCGACGAGGGGCTGGCCGCGCTCGCCACCGCGCAGGCGGCGTTCGCGCGCGTCAGCTTCGACCTGATCTATGCACGCCCCGGACAGACGCTTGCCGCGTGGGACGCCGAACTCACCCGCGCGCTGTCGTTCGGCACCGAGCATCTCTCGCTCTACCAATTGACGATCGAGCCCGGCACGCGCTTTGCGACCGAAGCCGCGGCGGGGCGGATCGTCATCCCCGAAGGCGATGCCGCCGCCGATCTGTTCGAGGCGACGCGCGCGACGACTGCGGCGGCGGGGCTGCCGGCCTATGAGATTTCGAACCACGCCCGGCTCGGGGCGGAGAGCCGTCACAACCTCGCCTATTGGCGCTACCGTGATTATGCCGGGGTCGGTCCGGGCGCGCACGGGCGCCGCGGCGGACTGGCGACCGCGCGGCACAAGAAGCCCGAAAACTGGCTCGGCGCGGTCGCGCGCAACGGGCACGGCGCGCAGATCGAGCAGCCGCTGGTGCCGAGCGAGCGTTCGACCGAGGCGTTGCTGATGGGGCTGCGGCTGCGCGAGGGGGTCGATCTCGCGCGCATCGCCGGGCTGGGCGATACGTCGGTCGAGGCGCTGATCGACTGGTCCGCCGCGGCCAGGCTCGAACGCCAAGGACTGCTCGCGCGCGCGGGCGATCATCTGCGGATTAGCGAGGCGGGGATGCTGCTGCTCGATGCGATCCTGCCGCTGGTGGTGCGCGGCTAAGCCTGGGCAAGTCGCGCCGGGCTCGTCCCGGGGGGCCGCCGCGCGCGCGGTGAAAGCTACGCTCGCGGATGCGCGTTGCGGTAGACGTCGAGCAGATGCGCCGCATCGACCTGCGTGTAGATTTGCGTCGAGCTGAGGCTGGCATGCCCGAGCAATTCCTGCAGCGCGCGCAGATCCGCGCCGCGCCCGAGCAGATGCGTCGCGAACGAATGGCGCAGCGCGTGCGGGGTGGTGCGATCGGGCAGGCCGAGCCGCACCCGCGCGCCCTGGACCGCGCGCCGCACCAGCCGCGGTGACAGCGGCCCGCCCTTGGCGCCGCGGAAGATCGGCGCGTCGCGCGCGGTGCCATAGGGGCTGAGGGCGACATACGCTTCGACCGCTGTGCGCACCTGCGGGAGCAAGGGCACGACCCGCGTCTTGTCGCGCTTGCCCGTCACCCTGAGCGTCGCGCCGAGCGGCAGCACCGCGCCGGTCAGCGACAGCGCCTCGGCGACGCGCAGCCCCGCGCCGTACAGCAGCAGCAGTACCGCGAGATCGCGCGCGCCGATCCACGGCTCGCGCGCATCGTCGGCGACATCGTCGGCGAGCGCGACCGCCTCGTCGGGCGAGACCGGGCGCGGCACGCCCTTCCTGACGCGCGGGCCCTTCAGGCGCGGGGTCGTGCCCTCGCCCGTCGCGAAGGCGAGGAAGCCGCGCACCGCCGACAGTTCGCGCGCGGCGGAGGCATTCGACAAGCCCTCGCCGCGGCGGTGCGCGAGGAACGCGCGGAGGTCGGCGGCGTCGGTATTGGCGAGCGCGGCGCGGTCGATCGCTTCGCCCCAATGGTTGCTCAAGAAGCCGCACAGCCGCGTCGCGGTCGCCTCATAGGCGCGCACGGTGTGGACCGACCGCCGCCGGTCGCGCGCGAGGTGGTCGGCATAGAGGCGCGGGAGATCGGACATTCCGAACGGTGTAGCGCAGCGCTTGCCATACGTAAGCCCCTCCCCTTCAGGGGAGGGGTTGGGGTGGGGCCGTAACGGGCGCTCGGTCTCTGCGAGGCATCCCCCACCCCCAACCCCTCCCCTGAAGGGGAGGGGCTTAGGAAAGTTCAACCCTTTGCACCCGCCCCGCCGACCCGCCATATGCGCTCCATGTCCCGCGCCCGCGTCCTCGTCCTCAATTCCGCGCTCGGTCCGCTCGATTACCGCGTGCCGCACGGCATGCGCGTCGAGCCGGGCTCGGTCGTCGTCGCGCCGCTCGGGCCGCGGCAGTTGCTCGGCGTGGTGTGGGAACCCGAGATGATGCCGTCCGACGCCGAGGTCGGCGACAACCGCTTGCGCAACCTCGTCGGCGTGGTGCCGGTGCCGCCGCTCGCCGCGCCGCTGCGGCGGCTGATCGAATGGACCGCGGATTATTACCTCGCCTCGCCCGCCGCGGTCGTGCGAATGGCCTTGTCCTCGACCTCGGCGCTCGAGGGCAGCAAGACGATCACCGAATATCGCGCGACGGGGGAAGTCCCCGGCCGCCTCACGCCGCAGCGCGAACAGGCGCTCGAGAAGATCGGCAGCTTCCAGGGGCTGATCCGCGAACTCGCCGCGCTCGGCGAGGTGTCCGACGCGGTGATCCGTGGGCTGGTCAAGACCGGCGCGCTCGAGGCGGTCGAGGTCGATATCGACAGCCCCTTCCCCGCGCCCGATCCCGATCATGCGATTCCCGCGCTCTCGCCCGACCAGCGCGCGGCGTCGGAGACGCTCGTCGCCGACGTCACCGCGCGCGCGTTCGCACCGACCTTGCTCGACGGCGTCACCGGCTCGGGCAAGACCGAGGTCTATTTCGAGGCAGTCGCCGCCGCGATCCGCGAGAACCGCCAGTGCCTCGTGCTGCTCCCCGAAATCGCGCTGACCGAGCCCTTCCTCAAGCGCTTCGCCGCGCGCTTCGGCGTCCAGCCGGTCGCGTGGCATTCGGGCCTGCGCCAGTCGCAGCGGCGGCGCGCATGGCGCGGCATCGCCAGCGGGCAAGCGCTCGTCACCGTCGGCGCGCGCTCGGCGCTGTTCCTGCCTTATGCCAATCTCGGGCTGATCGTCGTCGACGAGGCGCATGAGACGAGCTTCAAGCAGGAAGAGGGCGTCCATTACCACGCGCGCGACGTCGCGGTGATGCGCGGGAAGTTCGAGGAGATCCCGGTGATCCTCGCCTCGGCGACCCCGGCGATCGAGACGCGCCAGCAAGTCGCGCTCGGCCGCTATGCCGAGGTCAAATTGCCCGGCCGATGGGGCGCCGCCGAAATGCCCGCGATCGAGGCGATCGACCTGATCGCCGAGCCGCCCGAACGCGGCCGCTGGATCGCGCCGCGGCTGGTGAAAGCGATGGAAGCGACCCTCGAACGGCGCGAGCAATCGCTGCTCTTCCTCAACCGCCGCGGCTACGCGCCGCTGACGCTGTGCCGCACCTGCGGCCACCGCTTCCAATGCCCCAATTGCACCGCGTGGATGGTCGAGCACCGCCTCGTCCGCCGCCTCGCGTGCCACCATTGCGGGCATACCGAGCCGGTGCCGAAGATCTGCCCCGAATGCCATAACGAGGACACGCTCGCCGCGGTCGGCCCCGGCGTCGAGCGCATCGCCGACGAAGTGACCGCGCTGTTCCCCGCCGCCAAGATCGCGGTGGTCACCTCGGACACGATGTGGTCGCCCGCCAAGGCCGCCGAGTTCGTCGCGCGGATGGAGGCGCACGACATCGACATCGTCGTCGGCACGCAGCTCGTCACCAAGGGCTATCATTTCCCCAACCTCACGCTGGTCGGGGTGATCGACGCCGATCTCGGCCTCGACGGCGGCGATCTGCGCGCGAGCGAGCGCACCTTCCAGCAGATCTGCCAGGTCGCCGGGCGCGCCGGGCGCGGCGCCAAGCCGGGGCATGTCTACATCCAGACGCACAGTCCCGACGCCGCAGTGATGAAGGCGCTCGTCTCGGGCGATTCGGAGGCGTTCTACAGCGCCGAGACCGAGCATCGCCGCGAGGCCAACGCCCCGCCGTTCGGCCGCTTCGCCGGGATCGTCGTGTCGAGCGAGGACCAGCAGGCCGCGCTCGAGACCGCGCGCCAGATCGGCCGCGCCGCGCCGCAGCTCGAGGCGATGGAGGTGTACGGCCCCGCCCCCGCCCCGCTCGCGATGCTGCGCGGGCGCCACCGCTTCCGGCTGCTGATCCACGCCAAGCGCGGGCTCGCGGTGCAGGACGTGGTGCGCGACTGGCTCGGCGGGCTCGACTGGCCGAGCAAGGTGCGCGTCGTGGTCGATGTCGACCCCTACAGTTTCGTCTGACGCGGCCGAGCGCGCGCGACGCTCACAAGGCCAGCGGCGGCGCGGTCATCGGCGTTTCGCGCGGTGCGACGATCGCCGACCGCTGGTCGTGCCGGATCCGGTCGTTCATCCGCGCTAGCAAGATCGGGTCGATCGGCGCGTCGAACGCCAGCCCGGCGGTGTCGTCGCGGCACCAGGCGACCGTCGCCATGACGACCATGTTGCGGATCGTCAGGATCACCGCATTGTCGCGTTGCAGCGGCGGCAACGGTCCGCGGATCATCGCGCCGCGCGTCGAGATGTTGGCGATCTCGACCGGCGTCGACGGTACGCCGTAGCCGCCCACCGTCCCGCGCAACGCCAGCTCATAGCGCCGCGCGCCGCGTTGATCGTTCGACTCCGCGCGGCGCTCGAGCTCGGTCATCGCCAAATTGGCCAAGGCCTCGAGCTGCTCCCGCTCATGCGGGCGCAAATCGTCGCGCGGCGCCGAATCGATCAGGCAGACGGTGCCGATGTTGAAACCGCCCGACGTCGTCAGCGGCGCCCCGGCGTAGAAGCGGATATGCGGCGCGCGCACGACCAACGCGTTGGCGCTGAAGCGCGGATCGTGCAGGGCGTCGGGGACGACCATCGGCGCATCGGACAGGATCGTATGTGCGCAAAACGCGTCCTCGCGCCGCGTCTCGGCAAAGCCGATCCCGCGCCGCGCCTTGAACCATTGCCGATCGTCGTCGACGAACGACACCGCACTCGAAGGCACGCGGAACGCGCTTTGCGCGAGCCGCACCACGTCGTTGAACACCGGCTCGGGCGGGGTGTCGAGGATCGCGTAGCGCAGCAGCGCGTCGAGCCGCTGCAGCTCGTTGTCGGGAACGGGATAAGGCCGGTCAGACAGCATCGCGGACTTTCGGACACCTCTCGCTTGCTCGGACAGTATCGGTTTACCCCGGTGCGTATCCTCAGGGCTTCTACAGTATCGCCCAGCCGCGGCCGGCGGCCTGACTGATCCTTCTGTATAGACGTTTAACCATGCGGACTCGGCCCTTACGTAGTTTCCGGGTGGTAGCGTCGTGTCCGGGCGACGAGCCGCGGCGTTGCGTCCTGTCGTCCCATCGCGGGCACTTTCTCCTGTCCCCGACGCCGCGATCCTGTCAGAATCGCGCGCATGCCGATATCGTCCCCGCTCTTCGCTCGACCGCTCGCCGCTCGCCCTTCGCGTGCGGGGCGGGCGCTCGGGCTGCTCGCCTGGTGCTGGATCGCGTTGCTCGGCGCGATGCTGCTCCCCGCCGCGGCGCGCGCCGACGACATTTCCGCCACCGCGCGCAGCGTGGTGCGCGTCGTCACGATCGCGATCGTCGATGACGAAGTGGTCGGCTTCGGCCATGGCAGCGGCTTCGCGGTGGCGCCCAACCGGATCGTCACCAACGCGCATGTCGTCGAACTGCTGTCGCGCTATCCCGGCAATGTCGTGATCGGCATCGTGCCGTCGGAGGGTTCGAAAAGCTATCAGGGCAAGGTCATCGCGCTCGACACAGCGCACGACCTCGCGCTGATCGAATTCACCGGCAAGCCGATCCCGACCAGCGCGATCTACACCGGCCCGGTCGACGAGGGCAGCCTGGTGACCGCGCTCGGCTATCCGGGCAATGTCGACATGGCGACCGCCAAATCGGCGGTCGACTACATCCATCCGCTCTCGCCGATCCGCTCCGAAGGCGTGTTCTCGGGGCGGCGGCAGATGTCGGGCACCGCGGTGATGCTCCACACCGCACAGATCGCACGCGGCAATTCGGGCGGGCCGCTGCTCGATCCGTGCGGCCGCGTGATCGGCGTCAACTCGGCGATCACGCGCGGCGAGGAAGGCGATTCGAGCTTCGGCTTCGCGATCGCCAATAACGAGCTCACCGCCTTCCTGATCCGCGCCAAGCAACCCTATGCCGCGGTCGGCACGCCGTGCACGAGCATCGCCGACATCGACAAGGTCGACGCGCAGGCCGAAGCCAAGGCCGCGGCGCTTGCCGACGGCGCGCGGCGCGATGCCGCGGGCAAGGCGCTGGTCGCGCGCGATGCCGCGTGGATCGCGGCGCGCGACGCCGCCGATCGACACCGCGAGAATGTGATGGCGATCGCCACGCTGCTGCTCGTGCTCGGCGCGATGGCGGTCGGCGCGGGCGGGCTGCTCGACGCGCAGGCGCTGCGGCGCGGGGCGATCTGGGCGTGGGGGCTCGGCGCGCTGATGATGGTCGGGGCGGTCGTGCTGTTCGTGCTGCGCCCGACCGGCACGCCGATGCTCGCCACGGCGACCGAAACTGCCAAGATCGACCCGCCCACCCCGCCGATGTCGTCGAGCGCGCCGCTCGGCAAGCTGGTGTGCCGTTTCGTGCCCGAGCGCAGCCGCGTCGTCTCGTCGGCGACGACCGACACGGTGATCGACTGGGGCAAGGCGGGCTGCATGAACGGCCGCACCCAATATGCCGAGAATGGCAGCAAATGGGACCGCATCCTGGTGCCCGCGCAGGAGCAGACCGTGTCGGTGCTGCAATTCGATCCGGCGACCCGCAGCTATGTCACGACGCGCTATTTCCTCGGCTCCGACCAGATGGACGAGCTGCGGAAGATCCGCTCGCAAGTGACGCTCAAGGCGTGTTCGCCGGACGAGGCGGGCCGCGCCAACCTCGCCACGCAGCAGGCGGCGATCCGCACGAGCCTGCCGGCGCGGCCGAACGAGAAAATCGTCTATCAGTGCGAGGCGGCGCCGGCCGGCGCTGTGGCGAGCCCGACGCCGTCAGGCGGCTGAACCGCGGTCGATCCGCGCGGCGAAGCAGCCGGGCTTGGCGTTGTGCGCGTGGAGATAGGTGATGGCGGGGTCGGCGAAGAAGCGGTCGATCGCGGCGGTGAGGTCGCGGCCCTCGACCACGTCGGCGTCGCGCATCATGCCTGCGGCATCGAAGGCGCGCAGCGACAGCAGCCGGATCGCCAATTGCCGCGGGACGCGGTCGGCATAGTGCGCGGCCTGCGCCTCGCCTTCGCGCACGAAGATCGCGTGGCGGGAGCGGTACGGCGTATCGACCGGCAGATGCTCGTAATTGAGCAGCAAGACGCGCTCGCCGACCGCGGCGTCCTCGAGCGACACGCGGCAGGGGAAGCCGGGGCTCGCATCGACCGTCATCCGCAGCGCGCCGTGCTCGCGCAGCGCCGCATCGGACAGGCCGTAGAGCGGGACGAACGGCGCGGGGTCGATCCCGCGAATGACGAAGCCGCTCATTCCACGCCTTCCCGATCGCGCAGCGCGACCTTGCGGTCGATCCCGTAAGCATAGCCGCCGAGCGTCCCGTCGCTGCGCTGGGCACGGTGGCATGGCACGACGATCGATACCGGGTTGGCGCCGCACGCGGTTCCGGCGGCGCGGACCGCCTTGGGGTTGCCCGCAGCGGCGGCGAGTTCGGCGTAGCTGCGCGTCTCGCCGAGCGGGATTTCGCGCAGCGCCTGCCAGATCGCCTCCTGAAAGGCGGTGCCGCGGACGTCGAGCGGCAGGTCCTGGTCGCGCTCGGGCGATTCGACGCTGGCGACGACGCGCGCGGCGAGATCGGCGAGCGCCGCGCCGCCGGGGACGATCTCGGCTTGCGGGAAGCGCGCGCGCAGCGCGCCCTCGTCCTCGTCGAACGAGACGCGGCACAGCCCCTTGTCGGTGGCGGCGACGAGCATCGGCCCGAGCGAGGTCTCGGCGAGAATCCAGCGGATCGTCACCCCCTCGCCGCCGCGCCGCCATGCGCTCGGGCTCATGCCGAGCCGCTTGGCGCCGTCCTCGTAGAAGCGGCTCGGCGCGGAATAGCCGGCCTCGTAGATCGCGGCGGTCACGGTCGCCTCCTCGGTCAGCGCGCGCGCGGCGCGGCGCGCCATCAGCCCGCGCGCGTAAGCGGCGGGCGTCACGCCGGTCGCGCGCTTGAACAGGCGGTGGAAATGATGCGGCGCATAGCCGACGCGCGCCGCGATCGTGTCGAGCGCGACGAGTTCGTCGGCCGCTTCGAGCAGCGCGACCGCGCGCGCCACCGCGATGCGGTCGCGCCCGACCGCGTCGGGCGTGCAGCGCAGACACGCGCGGAAGCCCGCCGCCTGGGCTTCCTCGGGCGTGCGATAGAAATCCATGTTCTCGCGCCGGGGGCGCCGCGCCGGGCAGCTCGGCTTGCAATAGATGCCGGTGGTCTTCACCGCACCGACGAAGCGGCCATCGGAGTGCCGGTCGCGCGCCTCGAAGGCGCGCCAGGCGGCGTCAGGGTCGAGCGGGAGGCGCGGCATGGTCATGCGGTCTTATGTACCCACACGTCCACGCCGCGCCATCCCGGGGCTTGCGCTCAAAGCGCAGCGTCAGCCTGCGTTGGCGGCGAACAGCTCGAGCGTGCGCGCCTTGGCGAGCTTGGCGCTCTCGGCGTCATAGGCTTCGCGGCGGTCCGAATTGAAGCCGTGGCCGGCCTCGTAGACATAGACCGTCGCGTTCGGCCAATCCTTGGCGGCGACCTTCTCGACGCCGTCCATCGGGATGCTCTGATCCTCGCGGCCGAAATGGAGGATGACGGGGACCTTGGGCTCCTCGTCGGCGGCGGCGGGCACCATGCTGCCGTAATAGGCCGAAGCCGCCGCGACATTGTGCATCCGCGTCGCCGCGAACCACGCGACCGAACCGCCATAGCAATAGCCGACGACGAACACCGGCCCGTCCTTGGCGAGCGTGTCGACACAGGTCTGCACGTCGGCGAGGCTCAGGTCGAACGGGTGGAGCTCGCGCGCGAGCTTGATGCCCTGCGCCATGCCTTGCTCGTCATGGTCGGCCTCGAAGCCGGGATGTTCGCGGTCGAAGATCGCGGGTGCGAGCACTTCATAACCGTCGGCGGCGTATTCGTCGCACAGCGCGCGGATATGCGCGGTGACGCCGAAAATCTCCTGGACGAGCACCACGCCGCCCTTGCGCGCCCCACTCGGTTGCGCGTGATAGACGGCGATCTGGGCGCCGTCGGACATCGTCATTTGCTGCATCTGGCCGGTCATGTCTCGTCTCCGTCTGTGTCGCCCCACCTGCGCGCCGCTAGCAACATTGCGGCGCGCACGGAAGCGGCGATCAGGCGGCGCGGACGTCGGCCATGAGCTGGTTGATCTGCCCGCGCAGCCGCTCGACGCTGCCCGCGACCTCCTCGGCGGTGCGCGTCACGTCGTCCGAGGTCTGGCGCGAGCGGTGCGCGCGTTCGCGCAGCATCTGCATGTTGGCGGCGGCGTCGGCGGTGCCGTCCTCGACCTCGGCGATGGCGTAGGCGATCGCCTGCGTCATGCCGCGCTGCTGATCGACCGCCTGCGCGACATTGGCCGACGACTGATCGAGCTCGGCGACGAGCCCGTCGACCGATTCGATCGTCGCGAGCACGGTGTCGCTCGCGGTGCGCACCGCGGCGAGCCGCGCCTCGATCCGCCCCGCCGCGGTCTGCGTCTGGCGGGCGAGGCCCTTCACTTCCTCGGCGACCACCGCGAAGCCGCGCCCCGCCTCGCCCGCACGCGCCGCCTCGATCGTTGCGTTGAGCGCAAGCAGATTGGTCTGCCCGGCGACCGCGGCGATCATGTCGAGCACGGCGGCGATCTCCGCGACCAGCGCGCCCATCGATTCGGCGTGGCCGCGCCCCTCGAGCGTGCGCTCGCGCACCGTCGCGACGCCCGCGCGCGATTCGTTCGCGGCGCGGCTGATCTGCTCGATCGCGCCGGCGAGCGCGCTCGCCGATTGCGCGATCGTGCGCGCGTTGTTCGCGCTCTGCTCGGTCAGCGCGGCGGTCGCCATCGCGTGCTTCTCGGTCGTCCCCGCCTCGCTCGACATCGCCGCGGCGGTCTCGCGCAAGGCCGGCCCGGTCGAGGCGAGTTGGCGCACCGAAACCCCCGCGGCGCGCTCGAACACCTCGAACAAGGCGTCGAGATGCGCCGCGCGTTTCGCCCGCGCGGCGTCTTCGCGCCGCTCGTTGGCATAGAGCGCGTCGGCGGTGCGCCGCGCTTCGTCGCTTAGCCGGCGTGCATCGGCCGAGCGTTGCCGCGCGAACGCCAGCGCACGCGCGATGTCGCCGATCTCGTCGCTGCGGTCGAGCGCCGGGATCGGCGCATCGGCGCGGTCGAGCGTGATGTCGCGCGTCGCCTCGGCGATCAGCGCGAGCGGCTGCTCGACCCGCCGGCTCAGCATCCGCATCCCCCACAAGGCGACGAGCAACGCCACCACGGTGACAAAGGCGACGAGCAGATAGACTTGGACGAACCCGGTATCGAGCGCCGCGCTCTCGCGCACCGCGTCGGCGCGCAAATTGGTCATCAGCGTCGTACTCGATGCGGTCAGCGGGTCGATCGCGGCGTAGAGCGGGCCGCTGACGAAGAAATCGAGCTGGTCGATCCGCTTGGCGCGGAGCAGGTCGAGCAGCTTGTCGAGCGCGGCATCGGCCTCGTGGCGCGCGGATTCGACCTGCGCGACCTGGCTCGCCCGCCGCGCATCGAGATGATGTCGCGTGAACGCGGCCCAGCTCGTCGCGATCTCGGCGCGTGTCCCCTGGATCGTCGCGATCGCGCCCGCCGCCGACAGATTTCCGCTGCGCACCTTGTGCGCGGTGAGCAGGGCGTTGGCGTAGCTTGCATTGACTAGCTGCAATTCGCCGATCGGATAGAGCCGGTCGAGCACCAGCACATTGACCCGGTGGCTCGTGGCAAGCGTCGTTCCGATCAAGGCGAGCGCGAGCAGCGCCTGGATCGCAAGCAACCCCCCGACGATTCGCCGCAATTGGATCCGCAGGTTACGCCCCCCGGCGTCCCACTGCGCAGCAAAACGCTCGATCCAGAGGCGAAGCAGCGGCGCGGAAGCAGCGAAATCGATTCGTTTCATGGCGGCCTTTATTGGCGCGAAGGCCCCAAGCAATGGTTAAGCGAATGTTACAGTTGCGTGAAAGACGCCGGGGTTCGATGCGATAGGGCCGGTTAGTGCGCATGGCTTGCAAGCAACCCGAGCCGATGCTAACCGCTCGCCATCCCATCTGAAGGCGCGCTCCCCAGCGCCTTCGTTTTGCATGGGGCCACCATTCGTGCCCAAGAGGACCTCAATCGCGTGGAAGCATCCGGCGGTATTCAAGCAAGCTTAAGCGGCCGCTATGCCACCGCTTTGTTCGAGCTCGCGCGTGACACCAAATCGATCGACGCGGTCGAGGCGAGCCTCGGCCGCGTCCGCGCCGCGATCGCGCAGTCGAGCGAGTTCGCGCAGCTGATCGGCAGCCCGGTCGTCTCGCGCCAGCAGGCGGCCAAGGCCGTCGCCTCGGCCGCCGAGATGATCGACGTCGATGCCACGACGGCGAAGTTCCTCGGCGTGCTCGCCGACAACCGCCGCCTGTCGCAGCTTCCCGCGATCATCCGCGCCCTCCGCGACCTGGCCGCGCGCCATCGCGGCGAGACAACCGCAGAGGTGACCTCGGCGCATCCGCTGAGCGAAGAGCAGGTCGAGGCGCTGAAACAGCAGCTGCGCACCCGCATCGGCACCGACGTTTCGGTCGATCTCTCGGTCGACCCCACTCTCCTCGGCGGTCTGGTCGTCCAGATCGGCTCGCAGCGGATCGACAGCTCGATTCGCACTCGTCTCAATGCTCTCGCGCACGCGATGAAAGGTTAAGTCATGGATATCCGCGCCGCAGAAATCTCGAAAGTCATCAAGGACCAGATCGCCAATTTCGGCACCGAAGCGCAGGTTTCGGAAACCGGCCAGGTGCTCAGCGTCGGTGACGGCATCGCGCGCATCTTCGGGCTCGACAACGTCCAGGCGGGCGAGATGGTCGAATTCTCGAACGGCGTGCAGGGCATGGCGCTCAACCTCGAGGCCGACAATGTCGGCGTCGTGATCTTCGGGTCGGACTCGCAGATCAAGGAAGGTGACGTCGTCAAGCGCACCGGCACGATCGTCGACGTCCCCGTCGGCAAGGGCCTGCTCGGCCGCGTCGTCGATGGCCTCGGCAACCCGATCGACGGCAAGGGCCCGATCGAGACCACCCAGCGCAGCCGCGTCGAAGTCAAGGCGCCGGGCATCATCCCGCGCACCTCGGTCAACGAGCCGGTCCAGACCGGCCTCAAGGCGATCGACGCGCTCGTTCCCGTCGGCCGCGGCCAGCGCGAGCTGATCATCGGCGATCGCCAGACCGGCAAGTCGGCCGTGGCCGTCGACACCTTCATCAACCAGAAGGCGGCGCACCAGGGCGACGACGAGTCGAAGAAGCTGTATTGCATCTACGTCGCCGTCGGCCAGAAGCGCTCGACCGTCGCGCAGCTCGTCCGCACGCTGACCGAGAACGGCGCGATGGAGTATTCGATCGTCGTCGCGGCGACCGCGTCGGACCCTGCCCCGCTGCAGTTCCTCGCGCCCTACACCGGCTGCGCGATGGGCGAATATTTCCGCGACAACGGCATGCACGCCGTCATCGTCTATGACGATTTGTCGAAGCAGGCGGTCGCCTATCGCCAGATGTCGCTGCTGCTGCGCCGCCCGCCGGGCCGCGAAGCCTATCCGGGCGACGTGTTCTATCTTCACTCGCGTCTCCTCGAGCGCGCGGCGAAGATGAACGACGCCAACGGGGGCGGCTCGCTCACCGCGCTGCCGATCATCGAGACGCAGGCGGGCGACGTGTCGGCCTACATTCCGACCAACGTGATCTCGATCACCGACGGGCAGATCTTCCTCGAGACCGACCTGTTCTTCGCGGGCATCCGTCCCGCCATCAACGTTGGCCTGTCGGTGTCGCGCGTCGGCTCGGCCGCCCAGACCAAGGCGATGAAGAAGGTCTCGGGCTCGATCAAGCTCGAGCTCGCGCAGTATCGCGAAATGGCGGCGTTCGCGCAGTTCGGCTCGGACCTCGATGCCTCGACGCAGAAGCTGCTGAATCGTGGTGCGCGTCTGACCGAGCTGCTCAAGCAGGCGCAGTTTGCGCCGATGCCGTTCGAAGAGCAGACCGTGTCGATCTTCGCTGGCACCAACGGCTTCCTCGATACCGTGCCGGTCAACGCCGTCGTCCGCTACGAGCAGGCGATGCTCGCCGAGATGCGCTCGCAGCATGCGGACCTGCTGACCGACATCCGCGACAAGCGCGACCTGTCGAAGGAAACCACCGAAGCGCTGAAGACCGCGCTCGGTGCGTTTTCGAAGACGTTTGCGTAAACCTTTCCCTCTCCCGCTTGCGGGAGAGGGCAGACGAGCGAAGCGAAGTCGGGAGAGGGCAGTAACGCGGACGTAAGTTTGTGACTGCCCCTCTCCCCGACCAGTTTGGGGTAGATATTACCCCGTAATATCTAGGCCATGCCGGGGGCATGGCCGCCCCCAAACTCCCCGGAGGGGAGAGGGAGAAGAAGGACTAGAATGGCAAGCCTCAAGGCCCTTAAGATCCGCATCGGCTCGGTGAAGTCGACGCAGAAGATCACCAAGGCGATGAAGATGGTCGCCGCCGCCAAGCTGCGCCGTGCGCAGGAAGCGGCGATCGCGGCGCGTCCTTACGCCTTGCGCCTCGAGCAGGTGATGGCGAGCCTCGCCTCGAAGGTGACCGTCAGCGAATCGAGCCCCAAGCTGCTCGCCGGCACCGGCAAGGACCAGGTCCATCTGCTGGTCATCGCGACCTCGGAGCGCGGCCTCGCGGGTGCGTTCAACTCGAACATCGTCCGTGCCGCCCGCCGCAAGGCCGAAGAGCTCGAAAAGGCTGGCAAGACGGTGAAGTTCTACATCGCCGGCAAGAAGGGCCGCGTGATCAAGCGCTTCTTCCCGACGCAGATCCTCACCGATCACGAGATGAGCCACATCAAGACCGTCGCCTTCGCCGATGCCAAGGCGATCACCGACGATCTGATCGCACGTTACGAAGCCGGCGAGTTCGACGTCGCGCACCTGTTCTACGCCCGCTTCCAGTCGGCGCTGGTGCAGGAGCCGGTCGGCCGTCAGATCATCCCGGTCGCGCTGCCGTCCGCCGCGAACGACGTCGCCGCGACTTCGGCGACCGCCGCGGTCGAATATGAGCCCGACGAGGAATCGATTCTCGCCGAGCTGCTGCCGCGCAACATCGCGATCCAGATCTTCGGCGCGTTGCTCGAGAATGCCGCGTCGGAGCAGGGCAGCCGCATGACCGCGATGGACAATGCGACGCGCAATGCCGGCGACATGATCAATCGCCTGACGATCCAGTACAACCGCAGCCGCCAGGCCGCGATCACCACCGAGTTGGTGGAAATCATCTCCGGCGCCGAAGCGCTCAAGTAGTCGATACGAGGAAAGCATCATGGCAACCGCCCCAGACACACTCGCGCCCTCTAATCCATCTGGGCCGCTTACGAACAGCGTTGGCCGTATCAGCCAGGTCATCGGCGCCGTCGTCGACGTGACCTTCGAGCAGGATCGCCTCCCCGCGATTCTCAACGCGCTCGAGACGTCGAACAACGGCAACCGCCTCGTGCTCGAAGTCGCGCAGCATCTCGGTGAGAACACCGTCCGCACGATCGCGATGGATTCGACCGAGGGTCTGACCCGCGGCCAGGAAGTCACCGACACCGGCTCGCAGATCCGCGTTCCCGTCGGCCCGCAGACGCTCGGCCGCATTCTCAACGTCATCGGCGAGCCGATCGACGAGCGTGGTCCGGTCGGCCACACCGAGACGATGCCGATCCACGCCCCGGCTCCCCTCTTCGTCGACCAGTCGACCGAGAGCGCGATTCTCGTCACCGGCATCAAGGTCATCGATCTGCTCGCGCCGTACGCGAAGGGCGGCAAGATTGGCCTGTTCGGCGGCGCCGGCGTCGGCAAGACCGTGCTGATCCAGGAACTGATCAACAACATCGCCAAGGGGCATGGCGGCACCTCGGTGTTCGCCGGCGTCGGCGAGCGTACCCGCGAGGGTAACGATCTGTATCACGAGTTCCTCGACGCCGGCGTCATCGCCAAGGATGCCGACGGCAACCCGACCCCCGAGGGCTCGAAGGTCGCGCTCGTGTTCGGCCAGATGAACGAGCCGCCAGGCGCGCGCGCCCGCGTCGCGCTGTCGGGCCTGACGATCGCCGAATATTTCCGCGACGTCGAAGGCCAGGACGTTTTGTTCTTCGTCGACAACATCTTCCGCTTCACTCAGGCGGGTTCGGAAGTGTCGGCACTGCTCGGCCGTATTCCGTCGGCCGTGGGCTATCAGCCGACGCTGTCGACCGACATGGGCGCGCTGCAGGAGCGCATCACGTCGACCAACAAGGGCTCGATCACCTCGGTGCAGGCGATCTACGTTCCGGCGGACGATCTTACCGATCCGGCGCCGGCAACCTCGTTCGCCCATCTGGACGCGACCACCAACCTCAACCGCGCGATTTCGGAGCTGGGCATCTACCCGGCGGTCGATCCGCTCGATTCGACCAGCCGCGTGCTGACCCCGGCGATCGTCGGCCAGGAGCATTACGACACGGCGCGTCGGGTTCAGGAAACCCTGCAGCGGTACAAGTCGCTCCAGGACATCATCGCCATTCTGGGCATGGACGAGCTGTCGGAAGAGGATAAGTCGACCGTGTCGCGCGCTCGCAAGATTCAGCGCTTCCTGTCGCAGCCGTTCCACGTCGCCGAGGTCTTCACCGGCATCAGCGGCAAGTTCGTCCAGGTCGAAGATACCGTGAAGTCGTTCAAGGCGGTCGTCGATGGCGAGTACGATCACCTGCCCGAAAGCGCCTTCTACATGGTCGGCGGCATCGACGAAGTGATCGCCAAGGCCGAGAAGATGGCCAAGGAAGCGTAATCGACTTTTCGCGCGCGACTGGCTAAGCTGTCGGCATGAATGTCGACACCCTCGCCATCGCGCGCGACCTTCGCGCGACCGAGCTTCCGGCGGCGCAAGCGGAGGCGATCGCCGCGGCGATCGGCCGATCGGTCTACGACGGTGTCGCCACCAAGCCCGATATCGAGATCATCGTGCAGAAGATCGATGCGCTCGATGCCCGGCTGACGGCTAAGATCGAAAGCGCGCGGTCTTCCTTGCTGATCTGGCTGATGGGGATCATCGTCGCGTCGGTCGGCGTCGTCATCGCGGTGCTGAAATTCTGATGCGGGCGACGCCGATCACGCCGTTGAACGACTGGCCGCTCGCCCGCTTCCTCGCCGGCTGTTATATCCTAGCCTGTGTGACAGGCATCCTTTTGAGAGTGCTGCGCTGATGCCCCTCCACTTCGAACTCGTCACCCCCGAAAAGCTCGTCCGTTCCGAGGACGTCTATATGGTCGTCGTCCCCGGCACCGAGGGCGATTTCGGCGTGCTCGAGGGCCATGCGCCCGTCATGTCGACGATCCGCGACGGCGCGCTGTCGGTCTATCGCACCGAAAAGGGCGAGCCCGAGCTGATCGCGATCGAAGGCGGTTTCGCCGAAGTCAGCGCGACCGGCCTCACCGTGCTCGCCGAGCGTACCGCTTAAGCTTTTCGATTCGCGAAAAAGGGCACCGTCATCATCCCGATGACGGTGCCCTTTTCGTTTTGGCCCCTGCCGCGCCCCGCCGCGCGGTTTGGTTAGGAAAATCTCAAACACTCTCCCCTAACGCTAGTCGCCAAGCATGAGGAAACTGGCGGCATGAGTGCATTTGGGCGTCGACCTGGCATGGCGGGCGCAGGCGCGAGACCCGCGTTCGGCGTCGCACGCCCGATGCAGGGCGGTGGTTCGCGTCCTGCCGACGGCGAGTCGGCCCCCGGCGCGGGCGAACAATTCCCGCCGCTCCCCGGCATGCCCGAGGCCGAGCCGTTCGGCACGATGCCCGGCACCCAGCAGGATGCGATGCAGCGCCTCGCCGAGCGCCAGGCGCTGTCGGGCGAATCGGGCAGCTCGAAGGTCGAGGGCTTCGAAAGCTCGATCCACAAGATCAAGGAACAGGTGCTCCCGCGGCTGCTCGAACGCGTCGATCCCGAGGCGGCGGCGACGCTCGACAAGGACGAGCTCGCCGAGGAATTCCGCCCGATCATCGGCGAAGTGCTCGCCGAGCTGAAGCTGACGCTCAACCGTCGCGAGCAGTTCGCGCTCGAAAAGGTGCTGGTCGACGAACTGCTCGGGCTCGGGCCGTTGGAGGAGCTGCTGGCCGATCCGAACATCACCGACATCATGGTCAACGGCCCCGAGCAGACCTATGTCGAGCGCAAGGGCAAGCTCGAGCTCGCGCAGATCCAGTTCCGCGACGAGGAGCATCTCTTCCAGATCGCGCAGCGCATCTGCAACTCGGTCGGCCGCCGCGTCGACCAGACCACGCCGCTCGCCGACGCCCGCCTCAAGGACGGCAGCCGCGTCAACGTCATCGTCCCGCCGCTGTCGCTGCGCGGCACCGCGATCTCGATTCGTAAGTTCTCGGCGAAACCGATCACGCTCGACATGATGGCGGGCTTCGGTTCGATGTCGCCGAAGATGGCGACCGCGCTGAAGATCGCCGGCGCGTGCCGCTTCAACGTCGTCATCTCGGGCGGTACCGGCTCGGGCAAGACGACGATGCTCAACGCGCTGTCGAAGATGATCGACCCGGGCGAGCGCGTGCTGACGATCGAGGACGCGGCCGAATTGCGGCTCCAGCAGCCGCACTGGCTCCCGCTCGAAACGCGCCCCGCCAACCTCGAGGGCCAGGGCGAGATCAGCATCCGCGATCTCGTCAAGAACGCGCTGCGTATGCGCCCGGATCGCATCATCCTCGGCGAAATCCGTGGGTCCGAGTGTTTCGACATGCTGGCGGCCATGAACACCGGTCACGACGGCTCGATGTGTACGCTCCACGCCAACTCCCCGCGCGAGGCGCTCGCGCGTATGGAGAACATGGTGATGATGTCCGACATCAAGGTGCCGAAGGAAGCGATCTCGCGCCAGATCGCCGATTCGGTCGAGATGATCATCCAGGTGAAGCGCCTGCGCGACGGCTCGCGCCGTGTGACCAACGTCACCGAAGTGATCGGTATGGAAGGCCCGGTGATCGTCACGCAGGAACTCTTCAAGTTCGAATATCTCGACGAGTCGGCCGACGGGAAGATCATCGGCGAGTATCGCTCGATGGGCCTGCGCCCCTATACGCTCGAAAAGGCGCGGACCTTCGGGTTCGACCAGGCGTATCTCGAGGCGTGCCTGTAACGCACGCCTGGCGGACGACGGACTATCCGCCGTGCTGCGCGACGATCGCGCAGCCGGCCGCGGCGATCAGCGCGAACATCTGCGCCGAGCGCCAGTCGACCCAGCCGACCCGGTCGAGATCATCGCGCCGGTCGCCCCGCCAGTCAGCGACTCCGGCGAGCACCGCGACCAAGACCGCGACGCCCGCGGCGATCCACCACAGCATCCCTCAGTCGCCGAGCTTCTCGATCTTCTCGTTCAGCCGCCCGAGCTCGGCCTTGAGCGCGGCGATCTCGTCGTCCTTGCTCATCGCGGCGGCCGGCGCCGGTTTCGCCGCACCACCCGGCACCGCGCCGGGCTTGAACGCCGCGGTCGCCGCCTCGAACATCGCCATGTTCTGCTTGGCGATCTCGGCGAACGGCGTGTTGGCGAAGGGCGACTGCGCGAACGCCCCCTCGACCGCCGATTTGAACTGCTGCTGGTTGTGGCGGAAGCTGTCCATCGACGCTTCGAGATAGCCCGGCACCATCGCCTGCATCGAATCGCCGTACATCGCGATCAGCTGGCGCAGGAAGTTGACGGGGAGCATCGTCTGCCCGCGCTGTTCCTCCTCCATGATGATCTGGGTGAGGATATTGTGCGTGATATCCTCTTCGGTCTTCGCGTCGAGCACCTTGAAGTCGCGCCCCTCGCGCGTCATCGCGGCGAGATGCTCGAGGGTGATGTAAGACGAGGTCTCGGTATTATAGAGCCGACGGTTCGCATACTTCTTGATCGTCACCGGGCCGTCGCCCGGAATGGTCTTTTTCATGCAGAAGGGCTCCCCGAGATATGTTTGGGCAGATGCTACCACCAATTATTACCGCATCGCAACACGGGCCGCGTCCGCTGCCGCTATTCCTCGAAATGCTGCTTGCGCAGACTGCGCAAGCACCCGAACGCCGCGCCGCAGCACTGGCGGGGTTGCGGGCCTATCAGGACGCGCCACGCGGCGGCCGCGCGCGCAAACCGATGCCCGCGCGCCATCGCAAGGGGAAGGCGCGGCTGCGCGATTACGGCGCCAAAGGCGCGGCCGGGCGCGCCGTGCTGTTCATCCCGTCGCTGATCAATCCGCCACATATCCTCGATCTGCTGCCCGACGTCTCGCTGCTGCGCTGGCTCGCGGCCGAGGGGCATCGCCCGTTCCTGCTCGACTGGGGGACGCAGGCGCCCAACGCGCGCGACCTCGATCTCGACGCGCATGTCACGCGGGTGCTGCTGCCGCTGATCGCCAAGTTCGACACGCCGCCGGTGCTCGTCGGCTATTGCCTCGGCGGCACGCTCGCGCTCGCCGCTGCGTGCCTGAGCGAAGTCGCTGGGTTGGCGCTGATCGCCGCTCCGTGGCATTTCGCGGGGTTCGGCGCTGAGGCACGCGCCGACATGGCGAACCTGTGGGCGTCGGCCAAGCCCGCGTGCGAGGCGATGGGGCTGGTCCCGATGGAGGTGCTGCAGTCGGGCTTCTGGCGACTCGACCCCGCACGCACGGTCGCCAAATACGAGGCTTTCGCCGCGCTCGAGCCCGGGAGCCCGCCGGCGCAGCGCTTCGTCGCGATGGAGGATTGGGCGAATGGCGGTGCCCCGCTCCCCTACGCCGCCGGGCGCCAGCTGTTCGAGGCGTGCATCGCACAGGATCTGCCCGGCGCCGGCGGCTGGCAGATCGCGGGAACGACGATCGGTCCGGCAGCGTTGCGGTGTCCCGCGATCGATTTCGTCTCGCTCAACGACCGGATCGTTCCCGCCGCCACCGCCGCCAACCTGCCCGACCGCCGCGATCTCGGCGCGGGGCATGTCGGGATGATCGTCGGGCGCGGCGGCCGCGCGCAACTGTGGGAGCCGCTCGCGGGGTGGTTAAACGCCCTCCCCACGGCTAAATAGCCGTCACATTCCATCGCCGGAGAGCAGCCATGCAGGACATCGTCATCACCGCCGCCAAGCGCACCCCGGTCGGCAGCTTCCTCGGCGCCTTCGCCGCGACGCCGGCGCACGAGCTCGGCCGAATCGCGATCGAGGCGGCGCTGGCGCAGGCCGGTGTGGCGGGCGACGAAGTCTCCGAGGTCATCCTCGGCCAGGTGCTGACCGCCGCGCAGGGCCAGAACCCGGCGCGCCAGGCGGCGATGGCGGCGGGCGTGCCGAAGGAAATCCCGGCCTGGGGCGTCAACCAGGTGTGCGGCTCGGGCCTGCGCGCGGTCGCGCTCGCGGCGCAGGCGATCGCCACCGGTGACGCGAACATCATGGTCGCAGGCGGTCAGGAATCGATGTCGCTCAGCCCGCACGCGCAGAATCTGCGCGGCGGCACCAAGATGGGCAATCTGTCGCTGGTCGACACGATGATCAGCGATGGCCTCACCGACGTGTTCAACAATTATCACATGGGTATCACCGCGGAGAACCTCGCCGAGCAATATCAGATCACGCGCGAGGCGCAGGACGCTTTCTCGGTCCGCTCGCAGAACCTCGCCGAAGCCGCGCGCGGCGCCGGCCGCTTCCGCGACGAGATCGCGCCGGTCACGATCAAGGGCCGCAAGGGCGACACGATCGTCGCCGACGACGAATATATCCGTGCCGGCGCGACGATCGAAAGCGTGTCGAGCGTGCGTCCGGCGTTCAAGAAGGACGGCACCGTCACCGCCGCCAATGCGAGCGGGCTCAACGACGGCGCCGCCGCGCTCGTGCTGATGACACGCGCCGAGGCCGAGCGGCGCGGTTCGCCGATTCTCGCGCGGATCGCGAGCTGGGCGTCGGCCGGGGTCGATCCGTCGATCATGGGAATCGGGCCCGTCCCCGCGACTCGCCGCGCGCTCGAAAAGGCCGGGTGGAGCATCGCCGATCTCGATTTGATCGAGGCAAATGAGGCGTTTGCCGCGCAGGCGCTGTCGGTCGGCAAGGAACTCGGCTGGGATCCCGAGCGCGTCAACGTCAATGGCGGCGCGATCGCGATCGGCCATCCGATCGGTGCCTCGGGCGCGCGCGTGCTCACCACGCTGCTGTACGAAATGGCCAAGCGCGACGCCAAGAAGGGTCTCGCAACGCTTTGCATTGGCGGGGGAATGGGGATCGCGCTCTGCGTCGAGCGGTAGCCCCGCGCCGCCGGCTGCGAGATGGCCTAACGTGACAAAATAGTCACAATCGGTTGAAACCTTCACGTTAGGTTCATCTTTCCCCGCAGTAGGTATTGCGGCGGACCTATATTTCTTATCTGTTACCCCCATGGATGGCGCACGCCGCCGATCACATGGGGGAACACGTGAAACTATACACATTCTTGTCGGCAACCGCGCTCAGCAGCCTGACTTTCGCCCTTCCGGCGGCCGCGCAAACCTCCACCGACCAACTTGCAGCCGCTTCGGCCGCACCTGCCGCACAGACCCAGGCCCAGGCCCAGCCCCAGACGACACCGGACGTGTCGGCGGACGGAACCCCGGTCACCGACCAGGATGACAAGAGCATCGTCGTCACCGGCTCGCGCATCCGTTCGCCGAACGCCGAGTCGACCGTGCCGATCACCTCGATCACCGCCGCCGAGATCTTCGAGAGCGGGCGCGTGCAGATCGGCGACGTGCTCAACGATCTGCCGCAGCTGCGCTCGACGCTGAGCTCGCAGAATTCGCTGACCGGGTCGCTCGGCCTGCGCGGCATCACTGCGCTCGATCTGCGCGGCCTCGGCACGGTGCGCACGCTGGTGCTCGTCAACGGCCGCCGCGAAGTCGCAGCCGACATCGTCAACAACCGCGCGATCGTCGACATCAACACCTTCCCGACCGACTTGATCGACCGGATCGACATCGTGACCGGCGGCAATTCGGCGGTGTACGGGTCGGACGCGGTCGCGGGTGTCGTCAACTTCATCCTCAAGGAGGATTTCGACGGGCTGCGCCTGCACGGCCAGACCGGCATCAGCAAATATGGCGACGGCGGCAACCAGTATATCTCGCTGGTCGCCGGCAAGAACTTCGCCGACGGACGCGGCAACATCGCGATCAACGCCGAATTCGCGCACCAGGATCGCTACTTCGCGTCGGATCGCCCGGCCTTCTCGCACAATGACGGGTTCGTCACGGTCGAAACCGATCCTGCCGGTTCGGTGAACGGGTCCGACGGCATTCCCGACACCGTCTTCCTGCAGGACATCCGCTCGACCACGATCTCGCTCGGTGGCCAGCTCGGCTTCCGCTATTCGAACGCCGCGGCACCGTGCGGCCTCGACGGCAACGCCAACACCGCGGCGCGCTCGGCCTTCACCTGCACCTATCTGTTCCAGCCCGATGGCACGCTCGTCCAGCAGACCGGCCAGCGCGTCGGCATCGGACCGAACGGCAGCTATCTCGCGGGCAACGGCTATTCGGGGCGCGAACGCGACCTGCTGGCGCTGACCCCCGACCTCAAGCGCTATGCCTTCAATGCGACCGGCCACTTCGAGGTTGCGCGGGCGTTCGTGCCGTTCTTCGAGGCTCGCTTCGTCCGCACCAAGGCGTTCGGGTCGTCGAGCGGTCCGTTCTTCTCGCAGGGCCAGACGCTCGGCGATGCCACCACCGTGGCGGGCTTCACCGACGTGTCCTATTCCAACTCGGCGACCAACAGCGTGGTCAACCGCGAGGGCATCCGGCTCGACAACCCGTATCTGTCGGCCCAGGCGCGCGGCGTCATCCAATCGCAGCTCGTCGCGGCGGTCAATTCGGGCGTGAACCCCAATACCGGCACGGCCTATGGCACGACCGCCGCCGGCCTCGCCGCGCAGGCGGCGGCGCTTCGGCAGATCACCGCGGGCAGCTTCCGCTTCTCGAACCGTCGCAACTATCTCGATCTCGGCGTGCGCGACGAGAACATCACGCGCGACAGCTACAAGGCGGTCGCGGGCGTGCGCGGCGACTTCAACGATGACTGGCACTACGAAATCTCGGCCAATTACGGCCGGCACGAGGAAACCAACATCATCGCGGGCAACATCAACGCCCAGCGCTTCCTGCTCGCCAACGACACCGCGCGCAACGCGGCGGGCCAGATCGTCTGCCGCTCGCAGCTCGACCCGGCCTATGCCAATTCGCGCTCGGGCACGACCGCGACGCCGACCTCGACCAAGGCCGCGATCCTCGCCGCCGACGTCGCCGCCTGCGTTCCGCTCAACCCGTTCGGCGAAGGCAATATCAGCAGCGCCGCGCGGAACTATCTGACCTCGACCACGACGGCCGGCGGACGCTCGACCCAGCTCGTGCTGAACGGCTTCGTCACCGGCGATTCGAGCCAGTTGTTCAGCCTGCCGGGCGGCCCGGTCGCCTTCTCGCTCGGTGGCGAATATCGTCGCGAGACGCTGAAATACACGCTCGATCCGGTCACTCAGGCCGGCTACAATTTCTACAACGCGATCCAGAGCTTCTCGGCCCCGTCGTTCGAAGTGAAGGAAGCCTTTGGCGAGCTCAACCTGCCGATCGTCAAGGATCTGCCGCTGCTCCGCGAGCTGACGGTCGAGGGTTCGGGTCGCGTCTCGAGCTACAAGGGCTCGGTCGGCACGGTCTATACCTATAGCGTCGGCGGCAATTACAAGCCGATCAACGACCTGCGGTTCCGCGCCGAATATTCGACGTCGGTGCGCTCGCCCTACCTTGGCGATCTCTACTCGCCCGCGGGCCAGAACTTCGCCACGGTCACCGATCCGTGCTCGAACCGCAACCTCGCCAACGGCACGACCTATCGCGTGGCGAACTGCAACGCCGCCGGGAAGCCCGCCGCATACGACTATGTCTATTCGTCGTCGCTCGAGATCATCAGCGGCGGCAACCCGAATCTGCAGGCGGAAAAGTCGAACTCGCTGACGATCGGCGGGATCTACACGCCGCATTACGTGCCCGGCCTGTCGCTGTCGGTCGATTATTACAACATCACCGTCAACAACGTGATCAACTCGGTCTCGGCGCAGAACATTCTCAACCTGTGCTACGACTCGCCGACGCTCAACAATCCGTTCTGCGGCCTGTTCTCGCGCGCCGGCGCCGCCGGTGGGGCGCGGGGCGAGCAGCAGTTCCGTGTTCTCGAGGGGTCGCTGCTCCAATCGACGGCAAACTTCGCCAAGCTCAAGGCGCGCGGCATCGATCTCAACCTCGATTACGCGCACCAGTTCAGCTTCGGCCGCTTGAGCCTGAAGGGGACCTGGACGCACGTCATCCAGCGCGACAACTTCACCAACCCTGCCAATCCGGCGTTCAAGGACGTGATCGCGCAGGAACTCGGTGATCCGCAGGACCAGTTCAACGTCGACGCAAATCTAAGGTTCGGCAAGTTCTCGGTCGGCTACGGCCTGCGCTGGATCGGCAAGCAGTATCTTGGCGCGTACGAGAACTATAACGGCGTCAATGGGCAGCCGCCGCAGAACACCGATCTCGCGCAGATCGTATTCTACCCGGCGACGGCCTATCACGATCTTCGCGCCGGTTTCCAGGTCAACGACAAGTTCAGCCTGGACTTCAACGTCAACAACGTCGGCAACACCTTGCCGCCATACGGCCTGACGGGGTCGGGTAACGGCGCGATCTACGACAGCCGTGGTCGGTACTTCTCGGTCGGCGTCCGCGCCAAATACTGATCCGACACAGCGACGAAACGAACGGCCGGGGCATTGCCCCGGTCGTTTGCGTTTGGGCCGATCTGGTGGCTCGCACGATCCTGCGGCCGGGTCGCCTGCGCAAGTTCGGGCGTTACGCCTGCCAGCGCCGCTCGAACCGCTGCCCCAGCCCGGTCAGCAATTCATATTGCGACATGCCCGACTGCGCCGCCGCAACCGGCAACGCATAATCCAGCGTGACCCAATCACCCTCGCGCAACCCCGGCGCCGCCGCGACCGAGATCGCGGTAAGATCCATCGACACGCGCCCGATCACGGGCAGCGTGGCCTCACCGTCGCGCGCGCACCCGACGTTGCTGAAGCCCCGCCAATAGCCGTCGGCGTAACCGATGTTGAGGATCGCCACCTCGAGCGGCGCCGACGCGGTGAACCGCGCATTGTACCCGATCGTGTCGCCCGCCTGGAGCGTGCGGCGCTGCAGGATCTGCGCTTCGGGGCTCACCACCTGGCGCAGCACGCCCGCCAGTTCGCCCCGCGGCACGCCGCCGTAGAGCGCGAGCCCTGGCCGCGTCAGGTCGAAGGCATAGTCGACGCCCAGCGCGATCCCCGCCGAATTGGCGAGGCTCAGCCGCCGCGCCGACGTCCGTCCGGCGAGCGCGCGCAGCGCCGCCGCCTGCCGCGCGTTCATCGCACTGTCTTCGTCGGCGCAAGCGAGATGGCTCATCAGCGTGTCGATCGCGAGCCCGTCGAGCAGCCCGCCCTGCACCTCGGCGACCGAGACGCCGAGCCGGTTCATGCCGGTATCGACCATCACGTCGCAGCGCCCGCCGCCGGCGGCGCGCCAGCGCGCCACCTGCGTGGCGGTGCTCAGCACCGGCCGCGCGATCCCGCTGGCCGCCGTCGCCATATCCTCGCCGCGCACGCCGTGCAGCACCGCGACGTCGAGCCCGAGCGGGGCGAGGCGCGCGGCCTCGCCCCAGGTCGCGACGAAGAAATCGCGGCACCCGGCGTCGACGAGCCGCTCGGCCACGCCGACCGACCCGAGTCCATAGCCATTCGCCTTGATCGCCGCGCCGCACGCCGCCGCGCCGCTCAACGCATCGAGCGCGCGCCAGTTGGCGACGAGCGCGGCGGTGTCGAGGCGGAGGCGGAGCGGAGCGTCGGTCATGCTCGAGCGGTTAGCCGCCACGGCGCGCGTGCGCCAGTCCGGCGTCAGTCGGCGCTCGCCCTGCCCGGCTTGCTTTCCTCGAGCCCGTAGAGCGTGACGACCAGCGCCATCGCCACCACCGCAATCGTGTACCACAGCCCGCCATAGGGGTTGCCGGTGCGCGCGACGATCACCTGGCTGATCAGCGGCAGGAAGCCGCCGAAATAGCCCGTGCCGAAATGATAGGGGATCGACATCGAACTGTAGCGGATCCGCGGCGGGAACATCTCGGAGAGCAACGCCGCGACCGGGCCATAGGTGATCCCCGCGAGCGCGCTGAGCGCGAGGATCGCGAGCAGGATCAGCACGATATTGCCCGGCGACGGCACCACCGGGCGCAGATCGTAGCCCCCCTTGGCCAGGGCGTCGTCGAGCCCCGCTTCGCTCAGATCCTCGACCCCGACCCCGCCGATCAACACCAGCGACACCGGCGTCTGCGCCTTGGTATAGGGCACGCCCTTCTTCGAGAGATAGTCGAGCAGCCGGCGGCATTCGCTCGGCTTGGCCGGGAACAGATCGTATTGGCACGCCGGCCCCGACACCACGACGGGTGCGCGCTTCGCCGCATCCGCCAGCCCCGGATTGGCCGCGCTGCCCATCACCCAGAAGATCGGGAAGAGCAGCGCAAGCGTCAGCGCATAGCCGATCACGATCGGCGTCTTGCGGCCGATCTTGTCCGACAGCCGGCCGAACAGCACGAAAAAGCCGAGGCCGCACAGCGCGCCGAAGCCGACGATGATCTGCGCCGCGGTTTCCTGCACGCGCATCGTGCCCTGCAGGAACGACAGCACGGTGAACATCGCGGTGTACCAGATCACCGTCAGCCCCGCGGCGATGCCGAACAGAGCGACGAACAGCCGCTTGAGATTGCCGGGATAGGTGAAGCTTTCGACGAACGGGTTCTTCGCGGTCTCGCCCGCTGCCTTCATCTGCTTGAACACCGGGCTTTCGGACAGTTTGAGCCGCATCCACAGCGACACCGCGAGCAGCACCAGCGAGAAGACGAATGGCACGCGCCAGCCCCATGCGTCCCACACGCCCGCCGGCATCAGCGCCTTGGCGAGCAGCACGACGATCAGGCTGAGGATGAAACCGCCCGCGACGCTCGCCTGGATGAAGCTGGTGAAATAGCCGCTGCGCCCGGGCGGCGAATGCTCGGCGACATAGATCGCCGCGCCGCCATATTCGCCACCGAGCGCGAGGCCCTGCAGCACCCGCAGCAGGATCACGATGAACGGGGCGAACAGCCCGATAGTCGCCGCGCCCGGGACCAGCCCGACCCCCGCCGTCGCCAGCCCCATCAGCGTGATCGTGACGAGAAAGGTGTATTTGCGCCCCAGCCTGTCGCCGAGAAAGCCGAACAGGATCGCGCCGAGCGGGCGAAAGCCGAACCCGACCGCGAAGCCCGCCCAGGCATAGAGCGTCTGGAGCAGCTCGCTCTGCGCGGGGAAGAAGGTGCGGCCGATGATGCCCGAGGCGGCGAGCGTGCCGTAGATGAAGAAGTCATACCATTCGAAGATCGTGCCGAGCGACGAGGCGGTGATGATCAGCTGGATGTCCTTGCGGCTCGGCGCTGCCGGCGCGTCCGGCCCCACATCGCTCGCCAAGATCGTCGCCATACTCGCTATCCCCACGCCCACTGCTTCCGGGCCGAGCGCGACGATAAGCGGTTTCACCGGCCCGGCAAGGCGCATCCGCCCGCGCGTTTATCCTGCGTCGCGGACGCGCTCGTGATGGCGGATCACTTCGTCGATGATGAAGCGCAGGAACTTCTCGCTGAAATCGGGGTCGAGATCGGCCTGTTTGGCCAAGCCCCGCAGCCGCGCGATCTGCGCCTCCTCGCGTCCCGGATCGGCGGGCGGCAGTCCGGCCGTCGCCTTGTAGCGACCGACCGCCTGCGTCGTCTTGAAGCGTTCGGCGAGCAGGAAGACGAGCGCGGCATCGATATTGTCGATGCTCTGGCGATATCCGGTCAGCGTCTCGTCGGCCACGGGCGGCTCCCCATCTGGTGTCCTCGCCCTATTGCGGGCACGGGAGGACCCATGCAAGCCGGGAAACACTTGCCTTTGCGCGTCCGCGCGGCCACATCGCAGCCCACATGAGCGCCACCCTTCTCCGCCTCGATCCGAGCCGCGCCCAGCCCTCGCTGGAGCCGATGGTGCAACTCGTCACCGGCGACATGAACATGGTCAATGCCGTGATCCTGTCGCGCATGCAGTCCGACATTCCGTTGATCCCGGAACTGGCGGGCCATCTGATCGCCGGCGGCGGCAAGCGGATGCGCCCGATGCTGACGCTCGCGAGCGCGCGGCTGCTCGGCTATACCGGCACGCGCCATCACCGGCTCGCCGCCGCGGTCGAGTTCATCCATACCGCGACGCTGCTCCACGACGACGTCGTCGACGGATCCGACCTGCGCCGGGGCAAGCGCACCGCCAATCTCATCTGGGGCAACCCGGCAAGCGTGCTGGTCGGCGATTTCCTGTTCAGCCGCTCGTTCGAGCTGATGGTCGAGGACGGCTCGCTGAAAGTGCTCGGCATCCTCGCCGGCGCGAGCGCGATCATCGCCGAGGGCGAGGTCAACCAGCTCACCGCCGCGCGCCGGATCGACACGCCCGAGGAACGCTATCTCGACATCATCGGCGCGAAGACCGCGGCGTTGTTCGCCGCCGCGTGCCGCGTCTCGGCGGTGGTCGCCGAGCGGCCCGAGGCCGAGGAACTCGCGCTCGATTCGTACGGTCGCAACCTCGGCATCGCGTTCCAGCTGGTCGACGATGCGATCGACTATGTCTCCGACGCGGGGACGATGGGCAAGGACGCCGGCGACGATTTCCGCGAAGGCAAGGCGACGCTCCCGGTGATCCTCGCTTATGCGCGCGGCAACCCCGAGGACCGCGTCTTCTGGAAGGCCGCGATCGAGGGCCATCGCAACAGCGACGCGGATTTCGACCATGCGATCGAGCTCGTCCGCGCGACGCGCGCGGTCGACGACACGCTCGCGCGCGCGCGCCATTATGGCCAGCGCGCGATCGACGCGCTCGCCATCTTCGCCAACGGCAAGGCGAAGGAAGCGATGATCGAGGCGGTCGAATTCGCCATCGCGCGCGCTTATTGAGCCCGCGATCCCGCGCGCCGCGGGGGCTGATTCGATCTTTCCAATGTTCGGGAAAAGCGCATAGTGGCGGCGTGATCGGGCTTTAGCGCGCGAGCGCAACAGGAGCGTCGCAGATGTTCGTCGATTTCCGGAACGAATGGACTCCGCCCGAACGGCCAGACCCCAAACCGGCCCCCCGCCAGAACAAGCGTGCCGAATCGGTGGCGGCGTGGGTGATCGGGTTCAACCTGGTGATGCTGCTCGTCGGCCCGCTCGCCGGCGCGACGCTGTTCGATGCGGTGGTGGCGCTGTTCAAGCGCTGATCCGCGCCGCCTAGCACCCCGGCCTGGCGGTGGGCGCATCCGCACCGAGCAATTCGACCTGCAACGTCGCATGTCCGATGCCGAAATGATCCTTGAGCATCGCGCGCGCCGATTCGAGGAACGCGTCGCCAGGATGCCCGTCGGGCATGACGAGATGCGCGGTCAGCACCGTCTCGGTCGTGCTCATCGGCCAGATATGGACGTGATGCACGCGCGCGACGCCGGGCAGTTCGCGCAACTTCTCCCACACCGCATCCGAATCGATGCTGCGCGGCACCGCGGCCAGCGCCATCTCGACCGATTCGCGCAGCAGCCCCCAGGTCTGCAGGAAGATCAGCACCGCGATGACGATGCTGACGATCGGATCGATCCAGGTCGCGCCCGAGAGCCAGATCACCAGTCCCGACACCACCACGCCCGCCGATACCATCGCGTCGCTCAGCATGTGGAGATAGGCGCCGCGGATGTTGATGTCGCCCTTGCGGCCGCGCATGAACAGCCAGGCGGTCGCCCCATTGACGAGGATCCCCGCCCCCGCGACCCAGGCGACGGTCGGCCCGTCGACCGGCGCCGGCGCGGCGATCCGCTGCACCGCTTCGAGCAAGATCGCGCCGAGCGCGACGAGCAGCAGCAGCGCATTGAGCAGCGCCGCAAGGATCGTCGAGCCCTTCAGCCCATAGGTGAAGCGCTTCGACGCCGCACGCCGCCCGAGCGCGATCGCCGCCCAGGCCGCGCCGAGCCCGAGCACGTCGGACAGATTGTGTCCGGCGTCCGCCAGCAAGGCGACCGATCCGGCGATCAGCCCGAACACCACTTCGCCGACGATGAAGGCGAGGTTGAGCGTGATGCCGATCGCGAAGGCGCGGTCGTGCCCCTCCGCCGGTGGGCCGTGATCGTGCCCGGCATGGCTGTGGCCGCCCCCATGCGAATGGCCGTGCGAATGTCCATGATGATGCGAATGGCCGGCCACGACGTTCTCCGAAACTCTCGAAGCCCCGCCTAGCATCGCGCTCGCGGGATATACTAGGACGTTGCGAACGGTGTTCGGGCCGCCGCGCATCCCGGCGCCCTCCTTCCAAGATCACGCTGTTCGCGCGCACCGCGATCGGGCACAGCACAGTGCATCGTGGTCACCTCCGTTCCGCCCTCCCGATCGACGCCCCACGGCACGACGCTCCCGATCCTCGCCGTCCTGCCCGGTCTGCTCGCGGCCTTGCGCGACACCAGCAACGCCGTGCTCGTCGCGCCGCCCGGCGCGGGCAAGACCACGGCGGTCGCGCCTGCCCTGCTCGACCAGGCGTGGTGCAGCGGCGAGATATTGCTCCTCTCGCCGCGCCGTCTTGCCGCGCGTGCGGCCGCCGAACGCATGGCGGCGACCGCCGGCGAGCCTGTCGGCCAGACCTATGGCTATGCCACGCGGATGGATTCGAAGCGGTCGGGCGCGACGCGGGTTACCGTGGTGACCGAGGGGATCTTTGTCGCGCGCATCCAGCACGATCCCGAACTGGCGGGCGTCTCGGCGGTGCTGTTCGACGAGGTCCATGAACGCAGCCTCGACAGCGATTTCGGGCTGGCGCTCGCGCTCGACGCGCAGGCGGGTTTGCGCCCGGATTTGCGATTGGTGGCAATGTCGGCGACGCTCGACGGCGCGCGCTTCTCGGAGCTGATGGACGGCGCGCCGGTGATCGAGAGCGCGGGGCGGATGCACCCGCTGACGCTGCGCCATCTCGGCCGTGCCGCCGAGGCGCGGATCGAGGACTCGGTCGCCGCTGCGGTGCGGCTCGCCTTGCGCGAGGAGAGCGGCGGGATCCTCGCCTTCCTCCCCGGCGTCGCCGAGATCGAGCGCACCGCCGAGCGGCTCGACGGGCTCGGCGAAGGCATCGTCCTGCATCGCCTGCACGGCAGCCTCGACCCCGCCGCGCAGCGCGCCGCGATCGCGCCCGATGCTGCGGGGCGGCGCAAGGTCGTGCTGGCGACGTCGATCGCCGAGACCAGCCTGACGCTCGACGGCATATCGGTCGTGGTCGATTCGGGGCTCGCGCGGCGTCCACGCTACGATCGTGCGGCTGGGATGACGCGGCTCGTCACCGAGCGCGCGAGCCAGGCGGCGGTGACGCAGCGCGCGGGCCGCGCCGCCCGCCAGCGGCCGGGCGCCGCTTACCGGCTGTGGGAGGAAGCCGCGACTGCGGGGCTCCCGCGTTTCGACCCGCCCGAGATCCTCGAGGCCGATCTGTCGGCGCTGACGCTCGATTGCGGGTTGTGGGGCGTGGCGGATCCGCGGCAGTTGCGCTGGCTCGACCCGCCGCCCGAGGCTGCGGTGCAGGAGGCGCGGTCGCGGCTGGCGGCGCTCGACGCGCTCGATGCGGATGGACGCCCGACACCGCACGGCCAGGCGATCGCGCGGCTGCCGCTCGCGCCGCGGCTGGGGCATATGCTGGTGCGCGCGGGGGAGCTCGGGCTGGCGCACGTCGCGGCTGAGGTGGCGGTGCTGCTCGGCGAGCGCGGGCTCGGCGGCAGCGACGTCGATCTCGAGGCGCGGCGCCGCCGCTGGCGCAGCGAGCGCGGGCAACGCGCCGACGCGGGCCGAAAATTGGCGAAACGGTGGGCGCAACTCTCTCCCTCTCCCCTCCGGGGAGAGGGAGACGGCCATCGCCATCGCGCTCGCCTTCCCCGATCGCATCGCGCGACGCCGCGACGCATCGGGCGAGACCTGGGCGTCGGTCGGCGGGCGCGGCTTCAAGCTCGACCCCACCGCCAGCCTCGCGCGCGAGGAATGGCTGGCCGTCGCCGAAACGCAGGGCATGGCCTCGGGCGCGCGGATCCTCTCGGCTGCCGCGATCGACCTCGCCACGATCGAGTCGCTGTTCGGCGACCGCATCGCGACGCACCGCACCGTCGCGTTCGATCCCGCGACCGGCGGCGTTCGGGCACTGCGCGAACGCCGGCTCGGCGCGCTCCGCCTGTCGAGCGGCCCCGACGCGAACGCCGACCCCGATGCCATCGCCGCCGCATTGCTCGACGGCGTCCACGCGACCGGCCTCGCCCGCCTGCCGTGGAGCGACGCCGCACTCGCGCTGCGCCACCGCGCCGCCTTCGCGCAGGCGCATGGCGGCGCCGAGCTCGCGCTCGACGACGCCGCTTTGCTCACGCGCGCCGACGAATGGCTCGCGCCGCTGCTGGCCGGCAAGCGCCGGCTCGACGCGATCGACCCGGGCGCGCTGACCGACGCCTTGCGCACGCTGATCGGCTGGGATGCGCTCAAGACGATCGACCGCCTCGCGCCGGCGCATTTCACCAGCCCCGCCGGATCGACCCACCCGATCGATTATGACGCCGAGGGCGGCCCGCGCGTCGAGCTGCGCCCGCAGACGCTGTTCGGGCTCGCGACGCATCCGATGATCGCGGGCGGCCGCGTGCCGCTGGTGCTGAGCCTGACATCGCCCGGCGGCCGCCCGATCCAGACGACGCGCGATTTGCCCGGTTTCTGGGCCGGCAGCTGGTCGGCGGTCGCCAAGGAAATGCGCGGCCGCTACCCGCGCCATCCCTGGCCCGACGACCCCGCCGCGGCCGCCGCGACGCTGCGCACGAAAAACGCAGATGCGCGGGCGAAAGAAGCACGATAAGGAGGCAGCATGTCGATCGCCCGAATCTATCAGCGCCCCAAGAACGCCATGTCGTCGGGCCGTGCCCGCACCACCAGCTGGGTGCTCGATTTCGCCCCTGGCGAGGCCAAGCAGCCCGACCCGCTGACCGGCTGGGCCGGCTCGGGCGACACGCGCGACCAGGTGCGGCTGAGCTTCCCGACGCAGGAAGCCGCGATCGCCTATGCCGAGCGCGAGGGGCTCGCCTTCACCGTCGTCCCCGCGCCGACGCGCACGCTCAAGCTGCAGAGCTACGCCGACAATTTCCGCTGAGCTCGAGCGGGCGCGGTCGGCTCAGCCGGCGAGAATGCCCGCGCTGAGCAACAGCAGCATCTTGACGTCGATCGCCACCCCCTCGTCGCGCTTGGCCGCGACGAAATCCGCGATCTCGCCGAGCGGGACGCGGTGCACGGTGATGTTCTCGCCGTCGACGCCGCCACCGGCGCTCACCCGCGTCAGCCCGGTCGCGCGGACGAGCGTGAAGCCTTCGGACACCATCCCCGGCGAGGAATGGAAGAAGCCGATCGATTCGATCGCGGTCGCGGCATAGCCGGTCTCTTCCTCGAGCTCGCGCGCCGCCGAGACGTGGATCGCCTCGCCCTCCGTTTCGTCACCGACCAGGCCGGCGGGAAGCTCGATGCAGCGCCGCCCGAGCGGCACGCGATATTGCTCGACCAGGATCACCGCGCCATCGTCGATCGCGAGGATGACCGCCGCGCCGATCCCGCGCGCGCGCGTCACATATTCCCAGGTTCCGTCCTTGATGACCTTGATGAACTTGCCGTCCCACACCGTTTCAGCGGTCATACTTCGATCAGCCTGTCGGGAAGTTCGTTGCGGTCGTCGGCGGTCTTGGGGAAGGTTTCGGAGAGGATCGCGCCGATCCGCTCGACCGCCGCCGCCATGCCGGCAGCCGGTCTTCCGGCGCGCGACTCGGCGACCAGCGCCGCCATCGCCGCGCCCCAGCGCTCGGCCGGGACAGCGCGGTGGATCGCCTCGTCGGCGACGATCTCGGCCATGCGTTCGTCGCGCGAGAGATAGAGCAGGATTCCGACGCGCGAAGCGGTGCGCCGCTCGGCGCCGACCTTGAAATACTGGATCGCACGCCGCCGCACGCGCCGCGCGCGCGTCGCCTTCGGCACCAGCGCGATCCGCCACGCCGCGTTGGCGAGCGCATAGCGCACGACCAGGAAGACGATCGCCTCGACCACGAGCAGCGCCGACAGCAGCAGCCGGGGATCGGCGGGCGCATCCCAGCCGCCCGCGAAACCGGCAAGCCAGAGTTCGATCGCGACGGGGTCGATCGCGAACAAAGCGACGACCAGCAGCATCGCCGCGACCGCATAGTGGAGCGCCGCGTCGCGATACTCGTCAGACCGATCGCTGACGATCGTCACGATCTCGCCATCGGTTCCCGCCTCGGCGGCCTTAACCGCGGAAAGAACGAGCGCATGGTCGTCCGCTGTGAGATGGGCAGTACGCGGCATCACCAGTCTCCCGAGGCGCCACCGCCCCCAAAGGATCCGCCGCCGCCGCCGGTGAAGCCACCGCCGCCCCAACTCCCGTCCGAACCGCCGCCGCCGCCACCGCCACCGCCGCCACCCCAACCGGAGTCGCGCCGCGAGTCACCGCCGCCGAGCCCGCCGAGCATCGCGCCCCACAGCACCGCCGAGCCGACCCCGTCATTATAGTGCTGCCCGCCGCCGCGCCGGCGCAGGCTCGACAGGATCACGAAGCCGATCACCAGGCCCCAGAAGATCAGCCCGAACGGAATGCCGCCGCCGCTCCGCGCCGTGCTGCGCTTGTGCACCGCATCGAATGACGCCGCCGCCTTGTCGAGATTGGCCTTCTGCTCCTCGGGCGAGGCGCGCAGCTGCGCGATCACGGCGTCGGTGCCCGCCTCCATCGCCGCCGGAATGTCGCTCGGCTGCTTTTTCAACAGCGGCAGCATCTTCTCGCGGATCATCACCCCCGAAAAGGCATCGGTCAGGAACGGCTCGAGTCCATAGCCGACCTCGAGCCGCGGCCCGCGATGCCCGGCGGGCTCGTTCGGCGCGATCATCAGGATCGCGCCGTTATTGACGTCCTTCAGCCCGATGCCCCAGGCACGCCCGAGCCCGACGCCATATTCGGACAGCTCGCGCCCCTGCAGATCGGGGAGCGTGGCGACGACCAATTGTCGCTTGGTGTCCTTCTGCAGCGCCTCGAGCTTGGCCTCGAGATCGGCCTTGGTCGCCGCCGGCAGGACGCCCGCGGCATCGACCACCAGTCCGGTGAACTTCGGATAGGTCTGCGCCGCTGCGGGGACGAGCCCCAGCAGCAGCGCGACCAGAGTCGCAAGCAGAGCCTGGATCAGGCGCATCGGCATCACATCGCCTTCGGGGCCGTCGGCCCAATTGCTTTAATTGGTGTTGCCGAAATTGACCGAAGGCGCCTCTTCCGCGCCCGCGCTGGTCGCCTTGAACGGCACCAGCGGCTTCGCGCCGTAGAACACCTTCGCGCCGATCGCGTCGGGGAAGGTGCGGATCGTCGTGTTGTACGATTGCACCGCGTCGTTGTAATCGTGGCGCGCGGTCGAGATGCGGTTCTCGGTGCCCTCGAGCTGCGTCATCAGCGTGGCGTAATTGCCCTGCGACTTGAGCTCGGGATAGGCTTCCTGGAGCCGCTGCAGCGACAGCGTCAGCCCGGCCTGCGCCTTCTCGTAATTGGCGACCTTGGCGGGATCGGAGAGATCGGCGCCCGACACCTTGACCTGCGACGCGGAGGCGCGCGCCTGCGTCACTTCGACCAGGATCGACTTCTCCTGCGCACCGGCGGCCTTCACCGTGGCGACGAGGTTGGGAATGAGGTCGGCGCGACGCTGATAGTAATTCTCGACATCGGCCCATTTGGCCTTGGCATTTTCCTCGGCGGTCGGAACGCTGTTGAGGCCGCAGCCGGCGAGCGCGACGGCGCCAACGAGGGCGAGCGGAGTGCGATACTTCATGTCGTTTGGATCCCTTCAGACCTTGTGCCGCCATGATAGCCAGATACGATGGCGGCGCGAAACGAAATCGGAAGGAGCGTCGCGATGTTCAAGGAGTTCAAGGCATTCATCGCGCGGGGCAATGTGCTCGATCTCGCGGTTGCGGTGATCATCGGCGCGGCGTTCGGCAAGATCGTGACCTCGCTGACCGACGACGTGATCATGCCGATTATCGGCAAGATCTTCGGCGGTCTCGACTTTTCGAGCTATTTCGTCGTGCTGGGCAAGGTGCCGCCGGCGCTCGCCGGGTCGTCCGACTATGCCGCGCTGAAGAAGGCCGGGGTGCCGCTGTTCGGCTATGGCGCGTTCATCACCGCCGCGGTGAACTTCGTGATCGTCGCCTTCATCATCTTCCTGATCGTGCGCGCGGTGAACCGGCTGATGCCCCCGGCGCCCGAAGTGATCGCCGAACCGGTCGAGCCGACCGACGTCACGCTGCTGCGCGAAATTCGTGACGAGTTGAAACGGCGGCCGTGAAGCGCGGATAGCCCCTCCCCTTCAGGGGAGGGGTTGGGGTGGGGAAGTGACTTCGATCGTTGGTCTCGGTGAGACTCGGCCCCACCCCCAGCCCAGCGTCGGGCCGGTCATGCCCCCGGCATGACCTGAACAGCGCGGGGCGCTGTTCACCCGACACTCCTGAAGGGGAGGGGAGCACGTCAGGCCGCTACCAGTTCCTCAGCAGTGGCATCCGCCAAACTCGTCCCATCCAGAATCCGCGCGGTCTCGTCGCGCACGCGCATCATCGCGTGGCGGATCGCGCAGCTCGCCTCGTCCTTGCAATCCTTGCACGAGCGATACGCGGTGCGGCTGACGCACGGCACGAGCGCGAGCGGCCCCTCGATCACGCGGATGATCTCGCCAAGCGAGATCAGATGCGGCGGGCGCGACAGGCAATAGCCGCCCATCTTGCCGCGATGGCTGTGGAGGAACCCCGCCTCGCGCAGATCGGCGAGGATCAATTCGAGGAACTTGCGCGGCACGTTCGCCTCGGCGGCGATGCGGTTCATCGGGATCGGCGGGCTTCCGGCGGGGGCTTCGGCCAGGAACATCATCGCGCGGAGCGCGTAGCGGGAACGTTGCGTCAACATGATACATCAGCCCATGCACCCGATTTGTGGCGAGTGAAAGGCGGAAGGTGTCAAACCGGGCCTTTTCATACCGTTGCAACCGACCCTGTCATCGCCCCTTTTCACGCGGTTGTAACATGCCTATATCGCTCGTGCCGGGCTTGCCCGGCTATGGTGATAAAGTGCGGCGTAGAATAGATGCAGCGGACCCGGGGGCAGTACCCGGCGACTCCACCACACCCCCTCTCTCCAGAGGGGATTTGACGGGGTCGAACTAGGATCGACGTGTATTGAAAGGCGCTGTTTTTGCCCAGGCTGAGTAACCTGTTCAAGGCTCATAACCACAAGTGCAAACGATAACCATGCACTCGCAATTGCGGCGTAACACCAAGGCTTAACGGCCTAAGTTACACCTACAAGAGCGCGGTCCGGGCCGCACCGGGCAACAGAAGCGGACACCGGCGGTCCGGGGGGCACCGAGCAACAGAAGCTCCCCACCTATCCTGCGGCGAGTAGCGTTACGCGAAGCATGGCCGACTCCGCCGACACACCCCCGCCCCCGCAGCGCAAGATCATCCATATCGACATGGATGCCTTCTATGCGTCGGTCGAGCAGCGCGACGACCCGTCGTTGCGCGGCAAGCCCGTCGCGGTCGGCGGATCGCGCGCGCGGGGCGTCGTCGCAGCGGCGAGCTATGAGGCGCGGACCTTCGGGGTGCGCTCGGCGATGCCCTCGGTCACCGCGATCCGACGCTGCCCCGACCTGGTATTCGTGCCGCCGCGCTTCGACGTCTATGGCGCGATCTCGCAGCAGATCCGCGCGATCTTCGCCGATTATACCGACCAGATCGAACCGCTCTCGCTCGACGAGGCGTATCTCGACGTCACCGAGGACCGCCACGGTCTCGGTTCTGCCAGGGCGATCGCCGAGCAGATCCGCGCGCGGATCAAGGCCGAGACGCAGCTCACCGCCTCGGCCGGGGTGAGCTACAACAAGTTCATCGCCAAGCTCGCCTCGGACCAGAACAAGCCCGACGGGATCTGCGTCATCCCGCCGGCGCGCGGCGCGGCGTTCGTCGCGAGCCTGCCGGTCAAGCGCTTCCACGGCGTCGGGCCGGTGACCGCGACGCGGATGGCCGCGCTCGGGATCGAGACCGGCGCCGACCTGCGCGAGCAGCCGCTCGCCTTCCTCCATGCGCATTTCGGCAGCTATGCCGACTATCTCTACGGCGCGGCGCGCGGGATCGACCACCGCCCGGTACGCAGCAACCGCGCGACCAAGTCGGTAGGGGCGGAGCGGACGTTCGAGACCGACATCGCTTCCCCCGCCGATCTCCACGCCGCGCTCGAGCGTGTCGCCGAGGCGGCGCTGGTGCGGATCGAGCGGCACGGCGTGCGCGGACGGACGGTAACGCTCAAGCTTCGCTTCTCGGATTTCCGCACGATCACGCGCGCGCGCTCGATCAGCCGCGGCGCGTTCGACCGCGAAAGCTTCGTCGCGGGCGGGCGTGAGTTGCTCGACGCGCAGCTGCCGGTGCCGCTCGGGGTGCGACTGCTGGGGCTGACACTGTCCGGGATCCACGACGGCGAGGAAGCCCCCGAACAGGCGACGTTGCCGCTGTAAGCGACAGCGCTACGCCACCCGCTCTCCCACGCGCTGCAGATCCTCGACGAAGCGCGCATATTCCGCATCCGCCTGCGCCCGATCGGGAATGCGCAGCAAATAGCTCGGATGCACCGTGATCCACGCCTCGCCGCCGCCGGGCAGCGTCAGCGCGCGTCCGCGTTCCTTGCCGATCGTCACCACGCGCCCGAACAGGCTGCGCGCCGCCGTCGCGCCGAGCGCGACCGTCACCTGCGGGCGCACGAGCAACTGCTCCTGCTCGATCCACCAGCGGCACGCGTCGATCTCGCCCGCGTCGGGCTTGGCGTGGATCCGCCGCTTGCCGCGCGGCTCGAACTTGAAATGCTTGACGGCGTTGGTGACGTAGACGCTCGACCGCTCGATCCCCGCCGCCGCCAAAGCCTTGTCGAAAACCTGCCCCGCCGGCCCGACGAACGGTTTGCCCGCCAGATCCTCCTGGTCGCCGGGCTGCTCGCCGACGAACATCAGGCTGGCATCGACCGGCCCTTCGCCGAACACCGTTTGCGTCGCGGGCTTGTAGAGCGAACAGCGCGTGCAGCCGGCCGCTTCATCGCGCAAAGCGGCCCAGGCCGCATCGATATTGTCGCCGATGTCGCGCTTGGTCTGCGCCGTCGCCATCATCCCGCTCTCGCGCGCCTGCGCACCCGCGATCAACCCGGGCACCAACGCGGTCTCGGGCATGTTCTTCCAGTATTTACGCGGCATTTCCTTCAGCATCATCCCGATCTTCAGCCGCGCCGGGTTGAAGATCGAGGCGTAATAGGTCTTCCACACCTCCTCGATCGGATCACCCTCGGGCGCGTCGCTCTTGGCGGCGCCGGGGCCTTCGGTGAGCGTCTCGCCGTCCCAGTGTAGCGACAGCTCCGGCGTAAGGATCGACCAGCGCATGCTGGCGAAGCGATCGAGGAAGAAGCCGGCGTTATAGCGCACGATATGATGCTCGGGCTCGAACCAGGCGACGAAGCGCGCCTCGCCGCCCTCGTCGACCTCGCGGAAGCGCAGGAAGGCGCGCATCTTGTGGATGTCCTTGCGCACTTCCTGCGCCAGATGCTCGAGCCGCCGCAGCAGCGGATCGGCATGATCCTCGATCGCGCCCGGCTGGACGCGAATCCGCGCGAGCAGCGTGTAGAGCAAGGCGAAGCGTTCGGGATCGCGGTGGAGCACGACCTTCTTCGCGAGCTCGATGAACGTGCGCGGCACCGCGAAGGCTGGGCCGGTTGGCACCGTCGTATCGGCGGTGGCGGCGAACAGGTCGGTCGCCGCGCCCGCCTCTTGCCAGACGACGTCCTCGGGCGCGACGCCAGCCGAAGCAAGGCTGCGCGCGGCATCGCGCCAGCCGTCGAAATCATCGGGTTCGGCAAGAGTGATCGCGTGCATCAGGCTCCCCTTATGCCGCGAACAACTCCAGTTGCTGCTTCTTGGGTGCAATCACCGGCCGCAATTCGGCGCGATCGCTGAGCGCGACGGGGCGCCAGTCCTCGGCGATCAGGAACGGCCGCACCTTGGCAACCGACACGGTGAGCCGCGCGACATCGGCGAGATGCAGCCGCCGCCAGCGCCGCGCCGCGAGGATCGCGGTGACCGCCTTCACGCCGAGCCCCGGCACACGCAGCAACGCCTCGCGTGGCGCACGGTTGACGTCGACCGGGAACGACCCGCGGAACTTGAGCGCCCAGGCGAGCTTGGGGTCGATGTCGAGCGGGAGCATTCCCGTCGTCGCATCGGCGGCGGCGACGACGTCGGCGGGCGTGTATTCGTAGAAGCGCATCAGCCAGTCGGACTGGTACAACCGATGTTCGCGCATCAGCGGCGGGCGTTGCAGCGGGAGCACCGCGCTCGCATCGGGGATCGGGCTGAACGCCGAATAATAGACGCGGCGCAGGCCGAAGCGATCGTACAGCGTCGACGCCTTGGTGACGATATCGCCGTCGGTCGCGGCATCCGCCCCGACGATCATCTGCGTCGACTGGCCCGCGGGCGCGAAGCGCGGCGCCGACTTGAAGCGCTTCTTGGCATCGCTCGTATCGAGGATCGCGGTCTTCGTGTCGCCCATCGCCCCCTCGATCCGCGCCGCCGATTTCTCGGGCGCGAGCCGCGTCAGCCCGGCGACGGTCGGCAGCTCGACGTTGATCGACAGGCGATCGGCGTGGAGACCCGCCTGATGCACCAGTTCGGGATCGGCGTCAGGGATCGTCTTAAGATGAATATAGCCGCGAAAATCATGATCCTCGCGCAGGCTGCGCGCGACCTCGACCATCTGCTCCATCGTGTAGTTCGACGAGCCGATGATCCCCGACGAGAGGAACAGCCCCTCGATATAATTGCGCCGGTAGAAGGACAGCGTCAGCCGCACCACTTCCGCCGCGGTGAAGCGCGCACGCCGCACGTTCGAGCTCTTGCGGTTTATGCAATAATGGCAGTCGAAGATGCAGCTGTTGGTCAGCAGGATCTTCAGCAGCGAAATGCAGCGGCCATCGGGCGCATAGGCATGGCAAATGCCCATCCCCTGATCGGTCGAGCCGACCCCCTTGCCGTCGCGCGAGGTGCGCTTGACCGACCCCGACGACGCGCAGGACGCATCGTATTTGGCGGCATCGGCGAGAATCGCGAGTTTTTGCTGAACATCGAGTTGCGCCATGTGTTCGATATATGTTCCTGATCCGAGCGATGCAACCCGCCGGATCGGTTTGGCGGGCACGCCGTCCGCCACCCGGTGCCGCCCCGACGCCGAACCCGGTCGATGGCTGAAACCTGTCGATGCCGTTGCGACGGGTTAAGGCCGCATCCTGCAAACGAGATTGTTCCGTCGGAAATGCAACCGTCGCCCAGGCGGAACGTTACGCCCCCGACAAAGTCAGAAAAGGGATTTTCATTATGCGTCACCTGTTCCTCTCGCTCGCCGCCGCGTCGCTCGTCATTCCCGCGACGATGGCTGTCCCCACCACCAAGGCCGAAGCGCGCAAGCATCGCTATTACGGCCATTCGAACCGCCACTATTCGTGCCGCCGTTCGTCGGGCACGACCGGCCTGATCGCCGGCGGCGCCGGTGGCGCGCTGGTCGGTAACGCGCTCGGCGGCGGCGTCCTCGGCACGGTTGCCGGCGGCGTCGGCGGCGCACTGCTCGGCAAGCATCTCGACAAGCGTCACGACGCTGCGCAGAACCGTCGCAACGGCTGCTGATCGGACTACTCGGCGGCGAGGAGGCTTTCCGCGCCGCCGAGATCGACCGAGACGAGGCGACTGACGCCTTGTTCGACCATCGTCACCCCGAACAGCCGATGCATCCGGCTCATCGTGACGGCGTTGTGCGTGACGATCAGGTAGCGCGTTTGCGTCTCGCGCGTCATCGCATCGAGCAGCCCGCAGAAGCGCTCGATATTGGCGTCGTCGAGCGGCGCATCGACCTCGTCGAGCACGCAGATCGGCGCCGGGTTGGTGAGAAACAGCCCGAAGATCAGCGCGACCGCAGTCAGCGCCTGCTCGCCACCCGATAGCAGCGTCAGCGACTGGAGCTTCTTGCCCGGCGGCTGCGCCATGATCTCGAGCCCCGCCTCGAGCGGATCGTCCGAATCGATCAATTCGAGATGCGCGCTGCCGCCGTTGAACAGCGTCGTGAACAACCGCCGGAAATGCCCGTCGACCGCCTCGAACGCGGCAAGCAAGCGCTGCCGCCCCTCGCGGTTGAGCGTGCCGATCGATCCGCGCAGCCGGTTGACCGCCAGCCCCAGTTCCTCGCGCTCGGCGGCGTTGCCCGAGCTCGCCGCCTCGAGCTCGGCGAGCTCGGTCTCGGCGACGAGGTTGACTGGGCCGATGCGATCGCGATCGACCATCAGCTTTTCGTGGTTCGCCGACTCCTCGGCCGGGCTGCGTACGGTGGCGCCGTCGAAGCCGACACGCTCGGGCAGCAGCACCGACGGGCATTGGAAGCGCTCGCCCGCCAAGCGGTTCATCTCGACGCGACGCAATTCCTGGTTTTCCGCGCGCGCCGTCGCGCCGGCGCGCGCCTCGCGCGCTTGCGCCAGCGTTTCCGCCGCTGCCGCCGCACGAGCCTCGGCGTCGCGCAGCGTCGCTTCCGCGGCGCGCTCGGTCAGCGCGGCCGTCTCCGCCTCGGCACGCGCGGCCGCGTGCGACCGTTCGAGCGCTGCGACTTCGGCCGCGAGCGCCTCGGGTCGCCCGACCAGCGCGTCGGCTTCCGCGGCGAGCTCGCCATCGCGCTTGTCCATCTCGGCGATCCGCCGCGCCGCTTCGCCCGCGCGCGTGCGCCAGCCCTTCGCTTCGGCCGCCATCGCCGCCAGCCGCTCGCGCGCACTCGCGACATCGCGATCGACCCCGGCGCGATCGGCGCGCGCGGTCGCGATCGCGCCGCGCCGCGCCTCGGCTTCGGCCGACAGCGTGCGAACGCGCTCGCGCGTCGCGCTGCCGTCGGGGAGCGCCGCTTGCACCGCGGCGGCGCGCGCGACTTCGGCGCCCGCCTCGTCATGCTCGGCAACGATGCGCGCACGCCGCGCCGCCAGATCGGCACGCTGCGCCTCGATCCGCTCGATCGCCGCGGTCGCGCGATCTTCCGCGCGCGCCGCGTCCCGCGCGCGCATTTCGGCGCTTTCGAGCGTGCGGCGCGCCGCCACCGCTGCAGCCCGCGCATCGGCGATCGTCGTGGCGATCCGCGCGAGTTCGGCGTCGGCGGTCTCGACCGCCAGCGCCGCCGCGGGACGCAGCGCGGTGATCGCGCGCAGCCGATTGATCCGCTCGAGCCGCTCGGCCGCCGCCGCGCCGCCCGATTTGGCGACATAGCCGTCCCAGCGCCGCAGCACGCCGCCGAGCGTCACCAGCCGCTGCCCGACCGCCAAGGCCGCGCCCTCGTCGCTTTCGGCGACGAGCACTTGCGCCAAGCGGCGCGCGAGCGCGGGCGGCGCGGCGACGTACCGGCCGAGCGGGGTCGTCCCCGGCGCGGGCGGCGGATCGCCCGGCGCGACCGTGGCCCCCGCCCAGTGCCGCTCGCCCGCCGGGTCGAGCCCGGCCTCGAGGTCGTCGCCGAGCGCCGCCGCGAGCGCGCGTTCATAGCCCGGCTCGGGCTGGACCTGATCGAGCAAACGGTCGCGCCCGTCGCGCCGGGTCGCCTTGGCCAGCGCCGCGGCTTCGCTGTCGAGCGCGGCGAGATCGGCATGCGCGGTCGCGCGCGCCGCCTGCGCGCCGTCGCGCTGCGCGATACCGGCGCGTTCGTCGGCATCGGCGCAAGTCAGCGCGGCGCGCGCGTCCTCGCCGTCGTGCAACGCCTGCGCGCGCGCCGCCACGGCATCGGCGCGCTGGGCGGCCAGCGGCGCGGCGTCACCGAGCGCCGCGCCTTCGGCCGTGACGCGAGCGAGATCGCGTGCGCTGCGTTCGGCACGCGCGCGCGCGGCAGTGAGCGCGGCCTCGGCGACACGCGCATCGGCCGCCTCGGTCGCTTGCGCGGCGAGCGCCTGCGCCAGCGCGACTTCGGCATCGCGCCCGGCGCGCTCGGCCTCGCTCAGCCGCGTCTCGAGCTCGGGCACGCGCGCGACCGCCGCCGCCAGCGCCGCGTCGAGCCGCTTGGTCTCCTCCGCCAGCCGCGCGATCGCCTCGGCGGCGTCGCTCGCCAGCGATCCCTCGCGCGCGCGGTCGTCGGCGAGGCGGAGGCGCGCCGCCGCCAGCTCCTGCGTCCGCCGCACCGCCGCCGCCTGTTCGCCGCGCAGACCCCCGAGCCGATGCCCCGCTTCGCTCGCCGTCTCGCGCAGCGCTTGCGCCGCGCCGCGCGCTTGCGCCAGCGCCTCGGTCGCGGCGAGCGCATGGGCGGCCGCCGCGCGCTGCGCCTCGGCGGCAGCGGCGACGCTCGCCTCGCACGCGACGGCCTCGGCCTTGGCCGCATCCGCCGCCGCCTGTGCATCGCGCCAGCGCGCGAAGATCATTCGGGCCTCGGCGATGCGGATCTGGTCGGACAGCGCGCGGTAGCGTTCGGCCTGTCGCGCCTGGCGACGGAGCGCGTTGGCGCGGCCGTCCTGCTCGGCGATCAGTTCGTCGAGGCGCGTCAGATTGGCTTCGGTCGCGCGCAATTTCTGCTCGGCATCCTTGCGGCGGACGTGGAGCCCGGCGATGCCTGCCGCCTCCTCGAGCATCGCGCGGCGTTCCTGCGGCTTGGCGGCGATGATCGCGCCGATCCGGCCCTGGCTGACGAGTGCTGGCGAATGCGCGCCCGTCGCGGAATCGGCGAACAGCAGCGCCACGTCCTTGGCGCGCACGTCGCGCCCATCGATCCGGTAAGCCGAGCCCGCCCCTCGCTCGATCCGGCGGACGACTTCGCTTTCCTCGCCCTCGGCCTCGATCAGCATCGACACTTCGGCAAAGTCACGCGCGGGCCGCGTATTGGTGCCCGCGAAGATGACGTCGTCCATCCCCGCGCCGCGCAGCGAGCGCGCCGAGGTCTCGCCCATCGTCCAGCGCAACGCCTCGAGCAGGTTCGACTTGCCGCAGCCGTTGGGGCCGACGATGCCGGTCAGCCCCGGCTCGATCCGCAGATCGGCCGCATCGACGAAGCTCTTGAAGCCGGAAAGGCGGAGCCGCTTGATCTGCATATGCTCCCCTCCCCTTTAGGAGCGTCAGGTGAACCGCGCCCCGCGCGGTTCAGGTCCGGCCGGGGGCCGGACCGACCTGACGCTGGGCTGGGGGTGGGGAAGTGCCCGGCGCGGGTGCCCGTTACGGCCCCACCCCAGCCCCTCCCCTGAAGGGGAGGGGCTTAGAAGAGTACCGAGCGCCCCCACGCCCGCCAACATTACGCCCCAGCGCGCTTCAGCGCCGCCTCGACGTCGGGCCAGCTCACGCCGTCAACCTTCGCGCCGTTGATGATGAAGGTCGGCGTACCCGTCACCGCCGCGCCGTCGCCCTTGCTCATCATTGCGATGATCTCGTCGAGCGCCGCCTTGTCGGCGATGCACGCGCGCGCCTTGGCCTCCGGGATGCCGCGCTGCTTCACGAAATCGACATAGCCGAGATAATCGCCCCACGCCGCGGCGATCTCGTTCGGGGTCTTGCCCTGGAGCCGCGTCTGCAGCGCATTGGTCGCGGCCTGGTCGGCGAGCTTCGCCTCGAACTGCGGCTGCGCCAGGTACATCGCCTCGAGCAGCGGGAAGAAGGTCGCGGTGCCGACGCAGCGGCCGAGCAGGCTCGGCGCGAAATCGGGTGCGCCATGCACCAGATAGTCGCGGAATTCGTAGCTCACCTTGCCGGTCGAGACGTAATTGTCGGTCAGCGGCTTCTGGCCGGTCTTGCCGAACGCGCCGCAGGTCGGGCAGGTGCGCGAGCCATATTCGACGACCTTGATCGCCGCATCGGGGTTGCCCATGCGATAGCCGCCCTCGGGCGTCTTGACGACGGTCTCGGTCCAGTTCTGGCCGGCGGGGGCGGGCTTGGCGGCGACCGGCGCCGATGCGGCGACGTTGCCGCCCGCGCTCGTGCCGTTTCCGCCGCACGATGCGAGCGACAGCGCGGCGACCGCGGCGAACAGGATACGAGGGGTCATCGAAAGGCTCCTAGTCAGAAAGATCATTTGGCGAGCGCGGCGCGGACGAGCGGCTCGAGCGCCGCCCAGTCGTACACATTGGCTTGCGCCGCGCCGTTCAGCACGAAGGTCGGCGTGCCGGCAACGGCATAGGCCTTGTTCGCCGCATTGGCGCGCGCGACGAGCGCGTCGACCCTGGCGCGATCGGCGAGGCACGCATTGGCCTTGGCGAGCGGCAGGCCATGCTTCACCACGAAATCGGTATAACCGTAGAATCCCGCGAGATAGGTTGCGATCGCATTGGGCGTCGCGGTCTGCAATTCCTTCTGCTTGGCGTCGGGGATCGCGTCGCTGCGCCCGACCAGCGTCTTCTGCTCCGCCATCATCGCATCGAGAACCGGGAAGAACGCGCGCGTCGGCACGCACTGGCCGAGCAGGATCGGCCCGAGATCGAGCGCCCCGTGCACCGGAAAATCGCGGAATTCGTAGGACACCTGGCCGCTCGCGATATAGCCGGTCTTGAGCGCCGGAAGACCCTCGACATCGAACCGCGCGCATAGCGGGCAGGTCCGCGAGCCGAATTCGATCAGCTTGACCTTCGCCGCCGGGTTGCCCATCCGCACCCCGCCCTCGGGCGTCGCCACGACCGTCTGCAGCCATGCGGCGTGCGTCGGCGCCTTTTTCGGCGGCGCGGCCTGCGCGGCGGAACCCAGCGCGGCGCCCATCACCAGCGCCGCCAGACCAAACCGCATCATTCGTCTCCACCCACGCTCGGCGCGCCGCGCGTCGCCGCGACACCCGCCGCCAAAGCCTCGAGCACCGCCTTCAATTCGGGATCGGCGATCGTCCTGAGGCTCGCGCCGAGCTCGACCGGCACCGGCTTCAGCGACGGCGGCGCGGCGCGCGGCCGCGGCACGGGCACGTCGCCCTGGCGGAACTGCACCTTGGCGACCGCGGCATAGCCGAAGAAGCGGTTGACGCGCTCGATGATCTCGGGCGCGATATGCTGCATCATCGTCGCATGCGCGCCGCGCACCACCAAGTTGAGCGTGCCGCCGACGCGCTCGCCATGCGGGAATTTGATCGATTCGGGCGACGACACGCCGGCATAGCGCGGCCCGACGATCTCGCTCCAGCGGCTGACCACCGCGCTCTGGACGAAGCCGAAGCGGCGGAACGCGGCGCGGCCGGCATCGGGCAGCAGTTCGGCGACCGAGCGCGCGCGACCGCCGCGCGGGCGTTCGGCGACGGGTGCAGGAGTGGCGCGCTTGCTCATTGCGTCGTCCATGCCATAGCGGGGCCGTGTCCGCCAAGCGTCCTTCCGCCGTCCCAGCAAAACTCCTGCTCGATTGGTACGATAGCCATGCGCGCGCGCTGCCGTGGCGCGCCGCGCCCGGTAGCAACGCGCCCGATCCGTATCGCGTCTGGCTGTCCGAGATCATGCTCCAGCAAACCACGGTCGCCGCGGTGCGGCCGAAGTTCGAGGCGTTCGTCGCGCGCTGGCCGAGCGTCGCGGCGCTCGCCGCCGCGCCCGAGGCCGATCTGATGGCGGCATGGGCGGGGCTCGGTTACTATGCCCGCGCCCGCAACCTCCACGCCTGCGCCCGCGCCGTCGTCGCGCTGGGCGATTTCCCGACGACCGAGGAGGGACTGCGCGCGCTGCCCGGTGTCGGCGCGTACACCGCCGCCGCGATCGCCGCGATCGCGTTCGGCGAACGCGCGGTCGTGGTCGACGCCAATGTCGCGCGCGTCGTCGCGCGGCTGTTCGCGATCGAGCGCCCACTGCCTGGCGGGATGCCCGAAGTCCGCGAAGCGACCGACCGGATCACGCCGAATACGCGCTCGGGGGATTTCGCCCAGGCGATGATGGACCTCGGCTCGTCGGTCTGCACGCCCCGCGGCCCGCGCTGCCTCGCCTGCCCGCTTTCGAGCGTCTGCGAGGCCTACCGCCGCGGCAATCCCGAAGGCTTCCCGATCAAGGCGGCGAAGCTCGTCAAGCCGCAGCGCCACGGCACGATCTTCTGGGCCGAGCACGCCGGCAAGGTCCTGCTCGTCCGCCGCCCGCCGCGCGGTCTGCTCGGCGGGATGCGCGCGCTGCCGACCGGCCCGTGGGTCGACACGCCGCCCGGCCTCGCCGATCCGCCACTCCCCGCGGACTGGCAGCTGCTCCCGCAAACCGTCGCGCATGTCTTCACCCACTTCCGGCTCGAACTGTCGCTTGCGGTCGCGCGCGTGGATGGGCATGCCGCGGAGGGCGAATGGTGGGACGCGACCGGGATCGACTCGGCGGGCCTGCCGACGGTGTTCGCCAAGGCGGCAGACGCCATCAGGAGGGCAACATGGTAGCATTGCGGTTCAAGTTCGCGGCGGCAGGATTGCTCGTCGCTGCAGGTGGCACGGCGATCGCGCAGCAGATGGCGCAGCCGCAACCCGTCCTCCGTCCGGCCCCGGCCGCAGCGCCCGCGCCCGTTCCCTCCAGCCCCCTCCCCCGCACGCAGGCGCTGTTCAGCGGCGACGTCGCGGCGAACCAGTTCCCCGGCGTGGTCGGCGTGTTCGGCCGCGGCGATGCCCCCGCGATGGTCGTCGCCGCGGGCAAGATCGGCGACGAAGCCGGCGCGCCCGCGACCGACCAGGACAGCCTGTGGCGCGTCTATTCGATGACCAAGCCGATCACCGCGATGGCCGCGATGATCCTGATCGAAGAGGGCAAGATCCGCCTCGACCAGCCGGTCAGCGACTTCATTCCCGCGTTCAAGACGATGCGCGTCCAGATCAGCCCCGATTCGCTCGAGACGCGCCCCGCGACCAAACCGATCACGATCCGCAACCTGCTCACCCACACCGCGGGGCTCGGCTATACGATCATCACCAAGGGCCCGCTGCTGAAGGCGTATGAAGACGCCGGCATCACCCCCTTCACCTCCGACGCCAAGACCGAAGCGCAGCTCCGCCTCAAGCGCCCGGCGACGCTCGAGGCGTTCGCCAACAAAGTCGCGACGCTCCCGCTGATCGCCGAGCCCGGCACCAAATGGAGCTATTCGATCGGCCTCGACGTGCTGGGCCGCGTGATCGAGGTCGCCTCGGGCCAGTCGTTCGACGGCTTCCTCCAGCAACGCATCTTCACCCCGCTCAAGATGAACTCGAGCTATTTCCAGGTTCCCGCCTCGGAGGCGCGCCGCCTCGCGACGGGCTATTTCATCGCCGGCAACACGCGCGTCCCGCTCGATCCCGGCGCAACCTCGGTCTATCTGCAGAAGCCGAGCTTCCCGTATGGCGGTGCCGGCCTCGTCACCTCGGCGGGCGATTACGATCGCTTCCTCCACATGCTGCAGAACGGCGGGACGCTCGACGGCGTGCGCATCCTCAAGCCCGCCACCGCGAAGCTCGCCATGTCGAACCTGCTGCCAACGGGCGTGATCTATCCCGGCGCGGTCTCGGCGACCGGGGGCACGACCAACCCGCAAGGCTTCGGCGCGGGCGGCTCGGTGACGCTGGGCGACACACCCGGCGGCCCCGCCAAGGGCACCTATGGCTGGGGCGGCGCTGCCGGCACGATCGCCTGGGTCGATCCGGTCAACCAAGTCCGCGCGACGATCATGGTCAATTACCTGCCGGGCGACAAATGGCCGCTGCGCGTCGAATCGACCAAGGCGGTCTACGCCGACCTCGCCCCCTACCTCCTGCGGAAGTGATCGGCCCAGCGTGATGTCCCCAGGCTTTACCGGCGGTCTGCTCGACCGCGCCGATGCGCTGCGCCACGATCCCGAGGGGCTCGCGGCGGCGCGCAGCGACTGGCGCGCGCGCGTGCTGCGGCTCGACCGCTTCGAGCCCGAGCTCGATGGCGAGGGCCGGCTCGGCTGGTCCTCGCTCGCCGAGACGCCCGAGGACGCCGAGCTGATCCTGCTCGGCTTCGACGAGTCGCGCCGCCCGCATTTCGCGGCGTTTCTGCCGGGGATGCGCGCGCCCGCCGGGCGCTCGCCACGGCTGTTCGCTTTGCTCGACCAGTTCGCGCCCGGCGAGGCGGCGACCTATGCCGCGGCGCGCTCGGTGCTCGACTGGCACAGCCGCCACCAGTTCTGCGCGAATTGCGGAACGCAGACCGCCATGTTCCGCGCCGGCTGGGGCCGCGCCTGCCCCAATTGCAAGGCGGAACACTTCCCGCGCGTCGACCCGGTGGTGATCATGATCGCCGAGCATGACGGCCGCGCCTTGCTCGGCCGCCAGCCAAGCTTCCCGGCGGGCCGCTACTCGGCGCTCGCGGGGTTCCTCGAGCCCGGCGAATCGATCGAGGAAGCCGTCGCGCGCGAAATCATGGAGGAGGCGGGCGTGCGCGTGACGGGCGTGCGCTACATCGCCAGCCAGCCCTGGCCCTTCCCCTCGTCGCTGATGATCGCCTGCGTCGGCACCGCCGAGGACGATGCGATCACGCTCGACACCAACGAGCTCGAGGATGCGATCTGGGTGTCGCGCGACGTGGTGCGCGCGGTGCTGGCGGGCGAAGCCGGGCCGTTCCTGCCGCCGCCGCCGTATGCGATTGCCTATACGCTGCTGAAGGCTTGGGCTGAGGAGTAACGCTTGCGAGCGGTCGACCGCGACGCGTCTGCGCTGAAGCGACAGTATGACGGGGTCGGCTATGTGCCAATCAGCCGACATTCGGGTCCAGCGTGGGGGCCACCAGATCATTCCCGTGAGCACCGCCGCGAACACGACGAGCATCGCCACGGCGGCGACCCACGCGACCGCTCGGGCATGCCAGCGAAACGGCGGAACATAAGGGACAGGCTTAATCGATCTTCAACCGGGTGGATGTACGTTCAATCGGCGGGGAGATCGGGCATGTTCGGGCGCAAGAAAAGTGCGGGCACAGGCGGCGAGGGCGGAAAATTCGTCGCCGAGTTCCTTGGCTACCAGTCCGATACCGATCGGATGAAGGATGCCGCTCGCTCCAGCCAACGCACTATTGCAATTTTGAAGCCTCAAATTCCCATCGGGGTGGGGCCAATAGCCGGATGGTTCGGGGGCAATGCCGCCATGCCCCAAGGCACGGTCTGGCCCGAGGAGGGCGGACAGAAGCTATTATTCGTCGGGCAGATCGATCTTTCGGCGCTACCAAGGGATTTGTGGGGCGGAGTAGGTCCGCGATCCGGGTGGCTGGGCATATTCCTTACGGAGAAGGGCCCGCTAAAGCCGTCGATACGTCACTTCGATGGCCCTCTCGTCGAAGTGAAGGCCCCGATACCGAACGACGCCGATTGGACCCGTATTTTCGACTTCAAGGAACCGGCGACCTTCGCGCTTCCGAAATGGCCGCTCATTGTCGAAACCCGTCCGGGTAACGCACTGCATGATTCTGGTGCGCCCCGAGCGACTGAATCGCCCGAACGATGCACCTTGGTCGATCCCGCCTATCATCCCTTCGATCGCCAAACCGTTTCACTGCTCTGTACGGCACTCGAAGACGCGGTGACGCGTTTGGCGCGAGACATCGTGCGCTTCCCGGCCATGAAGAAACTGCGTCCTGCCGATGCTGCATGGTTCGAAGGCAAACGAGCCGAAGTGTTGGGCACTTTTGTACGGTTTTTCGAAATCGAAGGGCGAATGCGCTCTGAAGGGAAGACGGACCCGGCGACGATAGCCAGCTTTATTGGCGAACTCGCTGACCTTAATGCCTATCGCAAAGAATATCCCCGCACTGATGGTGACGGGTATGCCGAATTGATATTGGAAGAGACAAAGCTGCTTGATTGGCAGCCAAAAGGTTCCGATTTGAAATTCTGGTGGCTTCTCTACGAAGCGGGTCTAACACGTCATGCGATTAAGGCCTACACATCGACGCCTACAGATTTGCCAACGGCCCTCCGCGAACGCGTTGAAGCTCAGTGGCGAAGCGAAACGCATGACGGCCTTGCTGCGATGGGCCACGCTCCCCTCGGGCACATGTACACTCCCCACGGCCCCGAAAGCCCAAACGAGGTATTGCTGGAAATCCACACGAGTAAGATTGCCGGATTTATCTGGGGCGATTGCTACTCGCTAGTACTGCTAATCGATCGCGAAGCACTGCGTCGTGGAGACTTTAGCAACGTGACTGCCGATATCACCAACTGATCTGAATGCCAGTCGGCCTTCCCACAATCGATGCTCTTTCGAGGGTGGCGGCTGTGTCGAAGCGCTGATCCGGCGTTCTCAAAAACGAATGTCTAGCGGAAATCCCGCCGCCTCGATCGCGCTGACCGACGCCTGCGGGTTTCGCTTTCCCAAAATCTGTTCGCAATTGCGCTTTCCCGAAATGGCCAATCGGGGACGGAGAAACGGGATAGATTGCGCTTAACGAATGGCCGGTATTTGGCGTCCAGACCGCCAGCCTGAACGTCCGGGGTGGTCGAAACCCGCCATCCACCTTCATACCGCCCACCACCTATCCACTCCGATGCCCGCTCATCCCCGCCCCGGCATCGGCGGCGAAGCGCGCGTTCCAGATCGTCGCGCTGGTCGAGATCGCGGTCACCACCAGGAACGCCAGCGTGAAATCGCCGAGCTGCGGCAGCGCATGCCCGCCCGCCAGCATCCCGACATGCAGCGACGCCGCGCCGACGCAGATCCCGAGCGACAGCATCAATTGCTGGAAGGTCGCATAGAAGCTCGTCGCCGAACTCATCCGCGTCGCCGGGATCTCGTCATAGGCGATCGTATTGTACGCCGAGAATTGGAACGACATGAAGAAGCCCGACAGCATCAGCACGCCGAAGATCAGCGGGATCGGCCAGTCGGGCCGGAACAGCCCGCACACCGCATAGCCCGCACTCCCGCCGAGCCCGCCGATAATCAAACTCCGCCGGAACCCCCAGCGCCGCAGGATGCGCGGCGCGAGCCCCTTCATCGCCAGCGACCCGATCGCCCCCGCGACGGTGATCGCGCCACTCGCCGCCGCGGTCATGCCGAAGCCCAATTGCAGCATCATCGGCAGCAGGAAGGGCTGCGCGCCTTGCGTGATCCGCGTCAGCGACCCGCCGATCACCGAGAGCCGGAAGGTCGGCACGCGCATCAGCGACAGATCGAGGATCGGATCGGCGCGGTGCCGCGCATGGCGGATGTAGAGCGCCCCCGCGACGCAGCCGATCCCGATCAGGCCGAGCGCCAGCGGCAACTCGCCCGTCCGGCTCGTCATCTCGAACCCGAACAGCAAGCAGCCGAGCGCCACGCCCGACAGCACGAACCCCCACGGATCGACCGCGACGCGCGTCTCGGCGCGCACCTCGCCGATATAGCGCGTTACCAGGAACACGCCGAGCAGCCCGATCGGCAAATTGAGATAGAAGATCCAGCGCCAGTCGAGATAGGTGACGATCGCACCCCCGACCGGGGGTCCCAGGATCGGCCCGATCAGCGCGGGCATGATCAGCCACGACATCGCCGAGACCATGTCCTCCTTGGCGACGCTGCGCAGCAGCACGAGCCGCCCGATCGGGATCATCATCGCGCCGCCCAGCCCCTGCAGGAAGCGCGCGCCCATGATGAACGGCAGGCTCGGCGCGATGCCGCACAGCGCCGAGCCCGCGACGAAGATCAGGATCGCCGCGCGGAACACGGTGCGCGAGCCGAAGCGATCGGCGAGCCGCCCGCTCGCCGGAATGAAGATCGCCAGCGCGAGCAAGTAGGAGGTCAGCGCCGAGCTCATATTGGTCGCGGGGACGTGAAAATCGCGCGCCATCGTCGGCAGCGCGGTCGCGAGGATCGTCGCGTCCATCTGCTCCATGAACAATGCGCAGGCGATGATCAGCGCGACGAGGCGGTAGTTCTTGGGCGTATGGTCGATCGTCCCGGCGTCGCGCGCAACCTGTGCGATCTCGCCCGCGGCGGGCAGGATGCCGTCGCGGATTTCGCTATTGATCGAGGCGAGGCCCCGGCGGCGCAATCGCATGGGATGTCCGAAGGCTTTGGGTCAGCTTCGCGCGGCGGGGCTGACACCGGATGGATGGGCTCTCCAATGCCAGCGCTTGATCGGCTGATCGGGTGGTCGGCGGAAGGAACCATGTGGGCGTCGCAGCGCGCTGCTGCAATGGCGATGTGACGCAAGGTTCTGTCCGCGCCGCCGCCCCAACGCCCATCCTGCCCGACTTGATCCGGTATCCTCGCGCGTCGCCTGCCTGTCGCGTGCTCTGCCGGTCACCATCGTCCCTTCCCTGTCACCCTCGCGAAAGCGAGGGTCCCGCTTCGTCTGACCGCGGGCCAGGCAGCGGGATCCCCGCCTTCGCGGGGATGACGGGGGGGCGAGCGGCGCGCACGCCACAGCCGTCACCCTTGCGAAAGCAAGGGTCTTGCGGGTTCCGGGCGCGCGCCTGGGCAAGACCCGTGCTTGCGTAGAGGTCGCGGGAGCGAACGGAGCGCCCGCCCCCCTCGTCACCCTCGCGAAAGCGAGGGTCCCGCTTCTTCTTCTCGGATCGGGCCAGGCAGCGGGATCCCCGCTTTCGCGGGGATGACGGCGGACGGGGGAGAAGCGCGGACGTGGCCAATCCCCACGACTCGCTTGCCCTTGGTCCGGCTGGTCAGATGAAACTGCTGGCACCGGTCGCACCGATACGACCGCAAGACCAACCCCGAGGCCGCGATCGCGTGCAGCGCCGCCGCTTCGTCCGCAAACCGCCGCTTGCGTCGGCAGACGCTGAGCTTGGTGCGCGTCAGCGCGGCTTCTTCGGCTGAGGCACGCCGCTCACCCAGAAGATCCCGCCGGGTTGCAGAGCGATGACATATTGCCCCTTGTCGTCGCATTCGGCGATCCACGTCGCCTTGCCGTCGACCAGCCCGTGCTTCTGCATCCGCACGATCTTCTGGCAGGTATACCCCCCGTCCTGGATCGCGCGGAACATCGTCGTTTCCTGAAGCTGCGGCGACAGCGCGTCGATCTTCGCCTCCATCGGGTCGTGCGGCGCCGTCGCGGCGGGGGCGCCGCTCCCGCTCGGGCTGCCGTCGCACGCCGCGAGCGCGAGCAGCAGCGTCGTCATCAGATATCCGCGCTTCATCGGTTCGCTCCCAAATCTCAAATCCCGCCGGCCACGACGCTGCGGCCGGTCTCCTCCAACGCCTGGGTCAGATCGGCGATGCAGCGGTCGGCAAGCGCCGCATCGGTCGCCCGCACGACGAAATTGGCACCCGTCCGTCCGTCGCGGAAGAACGGGTAGCTCCCGATCGCGACGCCGTCATGGCGCTTCTCGGCCTGGCGCAGCAGGTCGGCGACTTCGCTCTCCGCGACCCAGCAGCCGATCGTGCGCGACAGCACCGGCAGCCCGCCCTCGAGCGTTCCGGTCAGCGCATCGAGCATCCCCGCGGTGATGTGCGGCACCCCCGCCATGATGAAGACGTTGCCGACGCGGATCCCCGGTGCGCCCGACATGCGATTCTCGATCAGGTCGGCGCCCTCGGGCACGCGCGCCATCCGCTTGCGCGCCTCGGTCAGCCCGCCGCGGCTCGCGTAATAGGCGTCGAGCACCGCCACCGCCTGCGGATGGAACACCACCGGCACGCCGAGCGCTTGCGCGATCGCATCGACGGTGATGTCGTCATGCGTCGGCCCGATCCCGCCCGTGGTGAACAGATAATCGTTGCGGTCCCGCAGGATATTGACCGCCTCGACGATCGCCTCGGGCTTGTCCGCGACGATCCGCACTTCGGCCAAGCGGATCCCCTGGACGTTGAGCCATGCCGCGATCTGCGCGACATTCTTGTCCTGTGTGCGGCCCGACAGGATTTCGTCGCCGATCACCGCGAGCGCGGCCGTCCAGATGCGTGTCGTCATGCCCACAGCCATAGCCCCGCCGCCGCCCCCTCGCAAAGCGAAAGCGGTTTCGCTATATCCGCACGGATGACCGACTATGTATCCGTAACCGCCGACGCCCCGCAGGGCCGCACCGGCGCGATCAAGCTCTATGGCCGCGACGCGTTCGACGGGATGCACGCCGCGGGCAAGCTCGCCGCCGAGACGCTCGACATGATCGTTCCGCACATGGTGCCCGGCACCTCGACCGCCGAGATCGACGACATGATCCGCCGCTTCATCGTCGCGCGCGGCGGCACGCCCGCGACGCTCGGCTATCGCGGCTACACGCATTCGAGCTGCATCTCGCTCAACCATGTCGTGTGCCACGGCATCCCGAGCGACAAGACGCTCAAGAATGGCGACATCGTCAATGTCGACGTGACGCCGATCCTCGATGGCTGGCACGGCGACAGCAGCCGGATGTACCTGATCGGCGACGTGCCGATCAAGGCGAAGCGCCTCGTCGAGGTGACCTACGAGTGCCTGATGCTCGGCATCGAGGCGGCCAGGCCCGGCAACCATCTCGGCGATATCGGCCACGTCATCCAGCGCCACGCCGAGAAGCACCGCTACGGCATCGTCCGCGATTTCTGCGGGCACGGTCTCGGCCAGCTGTTCCACGACGCGCCCGAGGTCGTCCATGTCGGCAAGCCCGGCACCGGGCCCGAACTCAAGCCCGGCATGATCTTCACGATCGAACCGATGATCAATACCGGCCGCGCCGACGTGAAATTGCTCGACGACGGCTGGACCGCCGTCACGCGCGACCGCTCGCTCTCGGCGCAGTTCGAGCATTCGATCGGCATCACCGAGACCGGCTGCGAGATCTTCACGCTCAGCCCCGGCGGGTTCGACAAGCCGCCATACTGAGCGCCGCCGCGCGTTGCCCCGCATTCGTGCAGCGCCATGCCGCCTGCCTAAATGTTGAGCACCGGCCGAGGCGACCGAATGCCCTGCCCTGAGGCATTTGCGCCCCTCGCGCGGCTGGCACGGTTGTTGTAAGGTCACCCGGCATAGCGGGAGGCGTAGCAAGCGTGAAAAAGATCGAGGCGATCATCAAGCCGTTCAAGCTCGATGAAGTGAAGGAAGCGCTGCACGAAGCCGGCGTCAGCGGCATCACCGTGACCGAGGCCAAGGGCTTCGGCCGCCAGAAAGGCCATACCGAACTCTATCGCGGCGCCGAATATGTCGTCGACTTCCTCCCCAAGGTGAAGCTCGAGGTCGTCGTCGAGGACGCGATGGCCGACCGCGTGGTCGAGGCGATCGCCGCCGCCGCGCAGACCGGCCGCATCGGCGACGGCAAGATTTTCGTCATCCCCGTCGAAACCGCGTTGCGAATCCGCACCGGCGAGCGCAACGAGGACGCGATTTGACGCAACGCAACATTCCATGACAGCCTGACCATCCGGGCGACACACGATTCCCGAACCACTCGGGCAGACGATTCGAAACGAAAGGCGTGGGGACTATGGCTAAGGCACCGAATACGGCCAGCGACGTACTGAAGATGATCAAGGAGCAGGAGATCGAGTGGATCGATCTGCGCTTCACCGATCCCAAGGGCAAATGGCAGCATCTGACGATGGTCGCCGGCGTCGTCGGCGAGGACGAGCTGACCGACGGCTTCATGTTCGACGGCTCCTCGATCGAGGGCTGGAAGGCGATCAACGAGTCCGACATGATCCTCATGCCCGATCTCGACGCGATCTGGACCGACCCCTTCTCGGCCACCCCGATGCTGATCCTGGTCTGCGACATCGTCGAGCCCTCGACCGGCGAGCTCTATGCGCGCGATCCGCGCTCGACCGCCAAGCGCGCCGAGGCGTATCTCAAGACCACCGGCATCGGCGACACGATCTTCATCGGCCCCGAGGCCGAGTTCTTCATGTTCGACAACGTCCAGTTCGAGAACAGCTATTCGACGAGCTATTACAAGATCGACGATATCGAGCTGCCGACCAACACCGGCACCAGCTATGACGGCGGCAATCTCGGCCACCGTCCGCGCGCCAAGGGCGGCTATTTCCCGGTCGCGCCCGTCGACAGCGCCGTCGACATCCGCGGCGAGATGGTCTCGACCATGCTCGAAATGGGCCTCCCCTGCGACAAGCATCACCACGAAGTCGCCGCTGCCCAGCACGAGCTCGGCCTGACCTTCGGCACGATGACCGTCACGGCTGACCGCATGCAGATCTACAAGTACGTCTGCCACAACGTCGCGCAGGCCTATGGCAAGACCGTCACCTTCATGCCCAAGCCGATCAAGGAAGATAACGGCTCGGGGATGCACACGCATCTGTCGATCTGGGACAAGGGCAACCCGCTCTTCGCCGGCAACGGCTATGCGGGTCTCTCGGACATGTGCCTGTATTTCATCGGCGGCATCATCAAGCATGCCAAGGCGGTCAACGCCTTCACCAACCCGACGACCAACAGCTACAAGCGCCTGGTCCCGGGCTATGAAGCACCGGTGCTGCTCGCTTACTCGGCGCGCAACCGCTCGGCGTCGTGCCGCATTCCGTACGGCACCGGCCCCAAGGCGAAGCGCGTCGAAGTGCGCTTCCCCGACGCGATGGCCAACCCGTATCTGTGCTACGCGGCGCTGTTCATGGCGGGCCTCGACGGCATCCAGAACCGCATCCACCCGGGTGAGGCGATGGACAAGAACCTCTACGACCTTCCGCCCGAAGAGCTCGCCGAGGTTCCGACCGTCTGCGGTTCGCTCCGCGAGGCTTTGGATTCGCTGGCGGCGGATCACGACTTCCTGCTGAAGGGCGACGTGTTCTCGAAGGACCAGATCGAGTCGTATATCGAGCTGAAGATGGAAGACGTGAAGCGTTGGGAAATGACGCCGAGCCCCGTCGAGTTCGATATGTACTACAGCTACTGAGGCGCGGCCACGACCGCGCCGGTGGGGACAAGGCGAAGCCGAAGTCCCCACAGGAGCTGTCGGCCGGCCTCGCTACAGCGAGGACCGACGACGTGGCTTTGCCACGGCGGGGATTAGGGAGAGGGCGTTCGGGGAGATCCGGGCGCCCTTTTTCTTTTGTCTAGAGTTCGAATACCGGGCCTTCGTTCATTGCCACCGAAGACTTAGCTACCCGCCTGCGCCATTGCTGATCGGCGCTCCCCGGCGTGGTCCGGAACTGATCGGCGTAAACGCGGCGATCTTCGTCACCCTAAAAAGTTCGGGCAACTAATTTTCTTTGTTGATGGCTAAAGGAGGAGATGGAATCTACGCCGGATCGCGTAAGTTGTCCACTTCCCAGCCGCTCCGGAGCAATAATTCAAGAAGGGCGGAAACCGACGATGTCGATTACCCGAGATAACCACTATGTCCCCGTCTGGTATCAGCGCGGTTTTATCGAGCCTGAAGCAAGTCAGCTATCTTATCGCGACCTACGCCCCGAAATGCATAGACTTCCCGATGGGTCGTTGCGACCCGGGCGGTCGCGTTTCAGGTCATCTCCGACGCAATGCTTCGTCCAGCGAGACCTCTATACCACCTTCTTCGGAACGCTCGTTAACGATGAGATCGAGAAGCGTCTGTTCGGGGCAATTGATACGGACGGCGCACCCGCGATTCGAGCATTCGTCGGTGAGGACGTGCGCGAATGGCACAAGCATTTCCAGATGCTATTCCGCTTCATCGACATCCAGAAGCTTAGGACGCCGAAAGGGCTTGACTGGCTAAGAGCTCAGTATCCTCGTCTGTCGCAGAACCAACTGATGGTGGAGATGCAAGCAATGCGGGCGATGCATTGCACTATATGGACCGAGGGCGTGCGCGAGATTGTTTCCGCGACGGACAGCGAGGTGAAGTTCATAATCAGTGACCATCCAGTCACGGTTTACAATCACGCGCTGCCATCCGACGCCTGCCCCTATCCAAACGATCCTTCCATTGCCCTAAAGGCTTCGCAGACGATCTACCCGCTCGACCGAAACCACTGCCTGATCCTGACCAACCTCGAATACGCGACGAATGGCAGCGCAACGCCTACTGAAAAGCGAACTTTCGCACGCAACTTTCGTTCGTCGATGGTGCGCACGGACGCTTTCGTGCGCCTCCGACGGCTTCTTGACAAGGAAGTGCGGCAAATTAACCGCATCATCAAGGCTCGTGCGTACAGATACGTTGCGGCCGGTCGAGAGGATTGGCTCGATCCCGAAGCCGGCGACACCTCGCATTGGTCCGATCTACGCGGGGTGCTCCGCCCGCCGGAGCGCGCTCTGTTCGGGTTCGGCGGCGAGATGTTCGCGAAGTTCGAGGACGGCAGCGTTCATTACCAAGATCAGTTCGGCCGTACTGAGAAGCACAGCGGCCTTCTGAAGAAGGAGGTTTGCGAGGCTGACGTTCGTCTGGCAGACGCTTGCGGCTGCGGTTCCGGCAAATCCTTTAAGGCGTGCTGCAAATCCATACCCGCGAAACTACGACCGTCCTGGAAAGAGCGCAGCATTCGCGAGCGCAATCTCACCCTTTACCGCGCGATTTCCCATATTCTGGGCCTCGACAAGGGACTCGACTGGCTGGACGTCCGACGGGAGATCACCGACGACAAGATCCGCGACGTGTACGGCATCTACAAGATGCTTTGGCCGATCGAGACCGACATTCTCCAGCTGCTGCCTAAGCCGGATGGGCGACCACGTGCCGTCTACACTGGCTCGCTACACCCGCAGGCAATCATGGACTTCGCGCTGGGTTCGTCTCTCTATTTTGGCGAGGTGTTGATCGAGCACCCGTTTGTGCATCCCGGAAACATCCGACCGGAGTTCAATCCGATCGACAATCCCCGCGCCTATCACCAAGAGTTCGTCAAAACCGTGTTCCTCTTCCTTATGCTCATGCCCCTGGTAGAGACCGGCTACGTCAATCTAATGCCTGATCCAACCGTCTTCGACTCGCATCTCCACGAGCAGATGCTGCAACTAGCCGGCAGGCGCTCCGAAAGCATGACATACTCGATCGATGCCGAGCCGCGCGAGTTGGAGCTGTTGGAGCGCGACATGCATCGCAGCCTTATGTCTATGCCCCAAGAGGGCATGCGTCGGCAGTTGCGGAGGGTTTCCCCCGAACTCGACGACAACAAGATCGACGAGGTGGTCGCTTACATGCGGCAGGCTCGTAACGACGATCCGCTCGCCGCTGTCCAAGACGGGCTACTCGACCACAAGGGCGGCCAGTTCGCCGTCGCGAAAATGGCTCCAAACTTCGAAATGACACTCTACATCGCACAGGCGACAGGCGCATCGATTTTGACGGACTCGCCGACCCGATGGCGAGAGATCCAAATGGCTGTTGCGCGACAGGGCGTTGGCCAGCCAATGGCGATCCCCGGCGTTGCTAAAGCCCTAACCTCGACGCCTCTCGGGTTCGTAAACAACGTCGAGGACTTTTTCGCTGTGGCAATGACGGGCGCGTTTGATGGGTATCCCGCTCTCATGCGAGACGCCTTCAAATATCTCGCGGAGATCGACGGCCGGGGCGTTAAGCCCAACTGGGAGGCGGGTCTCGCATCCCGTATGACCAGACTTAACCGCGATTCTCAGTTACGGCTCCGCAAACACCTTAAATCGTTCTCGTCCGGCAGAATCCATTGCCTATTCCCGGCCTTTGGCATCCAAGACAACACGGTCAACAGGTTGCTGCTAATGTCGAGTTCCGAGCACCACCTACCCAGCGTCCCGATGGCCTTCTTCATCGAGGCCGCCACCGGCTGAGCGGCAGACCCTGAACGCTAGCGTCCCTTATAAACGCGCGCTCGCAGTCCCACACCCACTCCCGCCCAACCCTGCGGGGAGAAAATCCCCCCGCCCCGCGTTCCTCCCCCAACCCCCGGGAGACCCGCACATGCCGCTCAAAGCCATCGCCCTCAACTGCACGCTCAAGGCCGACGCCAGCGAGTCCTCCTCGACCGACGTGATGATCGGCCTGCTGAAAGATGCCTTCGCCGAGCGCGACGTCGAATTGACCGAGACGATCCGCATCGCCGCGCACGACGTGAAGCCCGGCGTCAGCTCGGACGAAGGCGATGGCGACGCTTGGCCCGCGATCCGCGCGAAAATCCTCGCCGCCGACATCCTCGTCTTCGGCGGCCCCGTCTGGATGGGCCAGCTCGGCAGCGTCGCCAAGCGCGTGCTCGAGCGGATGGACGCCTTTCTCGGCGAGACCGACGAGCAGGGCCGGATGCCGAGCTATTCGAAGGTCGCGGTCGCGGCGATCGTCGGCAATGAGGACGGCGCGCATTTCTCGACCGCGCAGCTGTTCCAGTCGCTCAACGACACCGGCTGGACGATCCCCGCGGTCGGTGCGGTCTATTGGGTCGGCGAGGCCTATGGCTCGGTCGACTTCAAGGATCTGACGGAGACGCCCGAGATGGTCGCCAAGACCGTCAAGCTGGTCGCCGACAATGCTGCGCATCTCGCCGGCCTGCTCAGGGCGACGCCCTATCCGGGCTGAGCTTTCGCCGCCTCAACCGGGGTGCTGCAGGTCGCGCCATTCCCCCGGCGCGAGCCCGTCGAGCGACCAGTCGCCGATCCGCCAGCGCACCAGCCGCAGCGTCGGATGGCCGACCGCCGCGGTCATCCGCCGCACCTGGCGGTTGCGGCCCTCGGCGATCGTCAGCTCGATCCAGCAATCGGGCAAGCTCTTGCGAAAGCGCACCGGCGGATCGCGCGGCCACAGCGCGGGCGGGTCGATCCGCAGCGCCTCGGCGGGGCGCGTGACCCCGTCGTTGAGCGCTACGCCGCGCCGCAGCGCGTCGAGCGCGGCGGCGTCGGGCTCTCCCTCGACCTGGACGAGATAGGTCTTGGGCGCCTTGAAGCGCGGGTCGGCGATCCGCGCCTGCAAGCGCCCGTCGTCGGTCAGCAGCAGCAGCCCCTCGCTGTCGCGGTCGAGTCGCCCCGCGGGATAAACGCGCGGGACAGCGACGAAATCGGACAAAGTGCGCCGGTCGGCAGAAATATTTGCATCGGTGAATTGCGACAGCACGTCATACGGTTTGTTGAATGCGATCAACCGCGTACCGCTCGCCGGCGGTGGGCGCTGCGGCCGCGCCGCGGTGCGGGCGCGCGCGGCGGTTGGAAATTTTTCAGACTTTCGCGGCACGCTGCGCCTTATGAGGACCCGCCGCCCGCTTGACCAGTTCCATCGGCTCCACGCCGACATCCTCGCGATCCTCGATCGCGCCCGGCCGCTGCTCGACGGCCGCGATGCCGGGTCGTGGCGGGCGCTCGCGCCGTTTCGCGGCGAGCTCACCGCCGCGCTCCACGCGCTCGAGCTCGCGATCCAGCGCGAGCTGTGCGAGCCGCTCGAGCGCATCGGCGGCCCCCAGGCGGGCGTCGCGCGCCGGCTCAAGGCCGACTGCATCAAGCTCGGCTTCGACTATCAGGCGTATCAGCGCAAATGGGCGACCGCCGACGTGGATGCGCGCTGGCCCGAATATCGGCTCGCCGGGCTGGCGATGCTGCGCCACCTGCGCGCGCAGATCATCGCGCAGGACGCCGCGCTCCGCACGCTCGCCGCGCCGGCCGACGACCTCGCGACCGTCGGCTGATCACACCGTCAGGACGCTCGCCCCGCGCGTCTCGCCCGCCTCGAGCGCGCGGTGCGCGCTCGCCGCGTCCTCGAGCGCGAAGGTCTGGCCGATCTCGGGGGTGATTGCGCCGCTGCGCAGCATCGCGAACAGGCGCTGCGTCCCGGCCTCGCGCTCCTCGGGCGTCGCGTAATAGCTGAACAGCGTCGGCCGCGTGACGAACAGCGAGCCCTTTGCCGCCAGCACGCCGAGATCGACCCCGGTCACCTTGCCGCCGGCATTGCCATAGCTGACGATCAGCCCGCGCGGCGCGGCGCTGGCGAGCGATCCCTCCCAGGTCGCCATGCCGACGCCGTCGAGGATGATCGGCACGCCCTTCCCTTGCGTGATCTCGCGCACGCGCGCGGCGATGTCCTCGCGCTTGTGGAGGATGACATGGTCGGCGCCGGTGGCCTTGGCCTGCGCGGCCTTTTCGTCGCTTCCGGCGGTGCCGATCACGGTCGCGCCGATCGCCTTGAGCCAGCCGACCAGCAGATGCCCGACCCCGCCCGCCGCCGCATGGACCAGCACGGTCTGCCCCGCCTGCACCTTGGCGCAACGCTCGACCAGGAATTCGGTGGTGCAGCCCTTGAGCAGCAGCGCGGCTGCGGTCCGGTCATCGACATCGTCGGGCAGGCGCAGCAGCGTCTTGGCCGGCAGGTTGCGCGCGGTCGCATAGGCGCCGAGCGTCGGGCCGAAGGTGCCGACGCGGTCGCCGGGCGCGAAACCGGTGACGTCCGCACCGACCGCTTCGATCACGCCCACCGCTTCGGAGCCGAGCCCGCTCGGCAGCTTGGCGGGATAGACGCCGGTGCGATAATAGACGTCGATATAGTTGAGCCCGACCGCGGTGTTGCGCATCCGCACTTCGCCGGGGGCGGGATCGGACAGGTCGACATCGACCCATTCGATCACTTCGGGGCCGCCGGTGCGCGTGAATCTTGCCGTGCGTGCCATCTCTGGTCTCCTTGGATCGGCTCAACCGGCGATCTGCGTTTCGGGTTGCAACCGATCTCGCGCCACGCCATTTATCGCGGCCTAGCAGAGAATCAGAAACGTGGAGAGCGGCGATGAAGAGCTACCTCAAGCACTATATCAACGGCGCCTGGGTCGACAGCCAGGGCGGCACGCGTCACGCCGTGATCGATCCCGCGACCGAGCAGCCCTGCACCGAGATCACGCTCGGCACCGCCGCCGATGTCGATGCCGCGGTTGCCGCCGCCCGCACCGCGTTCGACAGCTATTCGCAGACGACCGTCGCCGAGCGCGCGGCTTTGCTCGAGCGGATCATCGAGGAATATAAGAAGCGCATCCCCGACCTCGCCTTCGCGGTGAGCAGCGAAATGGGCGCGCCGATCGGCTTCGCCACCGCCGCGCAGGTCCCTGCCGGGCTTGGGCATTTCATTGCGACCTTGAAGGCGCTCAACGCCTTCCAGTTCGAGGAGCAGCTCGGCCGCTCGAAGGTGGTGCACGAGCCGCTCGGCGTCGTCGCGATGATCACACCGTGGAACTGGCCGCTCAACCAGGTCACCGCCAAGGTCGCGCCGGCGCTGGCGGCGGGCGACACGATGATCCTCAAGCCTTCGGAAGAATCCCCGGGTTGCGCCGTGATCCTCGCCGAGATCCTCGATGCGGCGGGCGTGCCGCCGGGCGTGTTCAACCTCGTCAACGGCGACGGCAAGGGCGTCGGCTCGGCGCTGTCCGCGCATCCGGACGTCGACATGGTGAGCTTCACCGGCTCGACCCGCGCGGGCATCGCGATCGCGCAGTCGGCCGCAGCGACGGTCAAGCGCGTGCACCAGGAGCTCGGCGGCAAGGCGGCCAATCTCGTGCTCGAGGGCGCCGATCTCGCTGCGGTGCTGCCGCCGACCGTGCAGGGCGTGCTCGCCAATTCGGGGCAGAGCTGCATCGCGCCGACGCGGCTGCTCGTCCACACCAGCCAGGTCGCCGAGGCGACGGGGATCGTCAAGGCGATGATGGAGGGCACGCAGGTCGGCGATCCGTCGGTAATGGGCGCGCATATCGGCCCGGTCGTCAACAAGGCGCAGTACGAGAAAATCCAGGACCTGATCCAGTCGGCGATCGACGAGGGCGCGACGCTCGTCACCGGCGGCACCGGGCGGCCCGACGGGCGCAACGCCGGCTATTTCATCAAGCCGACGCTGTTCACCGACGTCACCCCCGAGATGCGCATCGCGCAGGAGGAAGTGTTCGGCCCGGTCGCGACGATGATCGCCTATGACAGCGAGGACGAAGCGGTGCAGATCGCCAACGGCACGCCCTATGGCCTGTCGGCGACGATCTCGGGCGATCCCGCCAAGGCCGCCAAGGTCGCGCCGCGGCTGCGCGCCGGGCTCGTCACGATCAATTCGTGGAGCCCCGACGGCAACGCGCCGTTCGGCGGTTACAAGCAATCGGGCAATGGCCGCGAGAACGGCAAGTTCGGCCTCACCGACTTCATGGAAGTGAAGACCGTGGTCGGCGCGCCGGCCTGAGCAGGGTGCCGCGCCGGATCGATGTGCTGATGCCGCAGGCGGGCAGCGCCTATGCGGCATCGGCCGAGCGTGCGCTCGCGCCGTACCGCGCGACGTTTGCCGATGCCGGGCTGGCCGTGGCGCCGTGTCCGTGGGATGCGGCGCCCGGCGACGGCGATGCTGCGCTGGCGCTGTTTGCCTGGGGCTATCATTTCGACGTGGCGCGCTGGGATGCGATGCTGGCGGCGTGGCCGGCCGAGCGGCCCTTGTTCAACCCGCCCGCGCTGCTCGGCTGGAATACGCGCAAGACCTATCTGCTCGCGCTCGAGGCTGCCGGGATAGCGATCGTCCCGAGCCGCTTCGGCGTCGCCGACGACGCGAGCATCGCCGCCGCCTTCGCGCAGTTCGGCGGCGACGAACTGGTGGTCAAGCCGCAGATCTCGGCCGGCAGCCACGCGACCGTGCGCGTGCGGCGCGGGGACCCGGTCGCGCGGCTCGACGACGCGATCGTGCAGCCGTTCCTTCCGGCGATCGCGGACGAGGGCGAACTGTCGCTGTTTGCGATCGACGGCCGCTTCAGCCATGCCACGCGGAAGGTCGCGACCGGCGGCGACTTCCGCATCCAGCCGCAGTTCGGCGGGCGCTTTTCGCGCTACGACCCTGATACCGAGGCGCGCGGCGTGTTCGACGCGGTGCTGGCGGGGCTTCCCGCGGTGCCACTCTATGTCCGGATCGACCTGCTGCGGCGCGGCGACGGTCGGCTCGCGGTGATGGAGGTCGAGGCGATCGAGCCCGATCTCTACCCCGCGCTGGCGCCGGAAGTCCCGGCGTTGCTGGCGGAAGCGCTTGTGCGACGACTCCAGGCAACGCGCTAGTAGGCTCGAGGGCTGGTTCCCACCCTCTTCGCGCAGTGCTATGTTCCCCAAATGTTCGAACCGTCCTTCGAGTCGCGAGCGCCCCGCCCCGACGATTCCTATGGCGCCGAGACCGGCCCCGCGGGAGCATTGCCGGAGGCGCTACCACCACCGGCTGGCGACACCCAAGCCTTCCCGCCGTGCCCGCTGCGCTGGCTGTTCCTCGATCTCAACAGCTATTTCGCCGCGGTCGAACAGCAGCTCGCGCCCGAACTCCGCGGCAAGCCGATCCTCGTCGCCCCCGTCCACAGCGACACCACCGTCGCGATCGCCGCGAGCATCGAGGCCAAGCGCTACGGCATCCGCACCGGCACGCCGGTCTGGGAAGCCAAGCGCCTCTGCCGCGAGCTGATCGTCGTCCCCGCGCGCCACGACAAATATGTCGAGTTCCACGAGGCGATCGTCGCCGAAATCTGGAAGCACATCCCGGTCACCAAGGTCTGCTCGATCGACGAGGTCGCCTGCCGCCTGCTCGACAACGAAAACAGCGTCGCCGCCGCGACCGCGCTCGCCCGCCGGATCAAGGCGGCGATCCGAGCGAATGTCGGCGAATGCCTGACGAGCTCGGTCGGCATCGCCCCCAACCGCTTGCTCGCCAAACTCGCCTCGGACCTGCAGAAGCCCGACGGCCTCGTCGTGCTCGACGCCGCCGAGCTGCCGCAGCGGCTCTACAACCTTCAGCTGCGCGACATATCGGGCATCGGCGCCAAGATGGAGCGCCGCCTCGCACAGGATGGCATCAACGACATCCGCCAATATTGCGAGCGCCGCCCGCGCGACGCCGGCACCGCGTGGGGCGGCACCAATGGCGATCGGCTGTGGTACCAGCTCCACGGCGTCGACCTGCCCGAGAAAGCGACGCAAAGCCGCAGCATCGGCCACAGCCACGTCCTTTCGCCGGGCAAGCGCGGGGTCGTGCCGGTGCGCCTCACCGCGCGCCGGCTCGCCTTCAAGGCCGCGAGCCGGTTGCGGCGCAAGCAATGCCGTGCGCGCCTTTTGATACTCCACGCGCGCTTCGAGGACGATAAATCGACCTGGCGCACTTCGGTGAAATTGCCCGCGACGCAGGACAGCTTTGTCGTGCTCGCAGCGCTCGAATCGCTCTTCCCGCGGCTCGTCGCGGCGGGGCGGACACGGCCGGGCGATTTCCAGATCCGCATGGTCGGCGTGACGCTCGCCGAGATCGAACCCGTCGCGGGCGAGCAGGAATCGCTGTTCGGCCTGCTCGACCCAGACGATCCGCTCGCGCGCGAGACGCGCACGCTTGCACTGAGTCGCGCGATGGACCGGATCAACGAGAAGTTCGGCCGCAACGCGGTGAGCCTCGGCCCGCAGCATGGCGAGCGAATCGACCGGATCGGGACCAAAATCGCTTTCGGCAGAATCCCCGATCTCGACGAATTCCATGAATGAAGATGAACCTCAGATGACCGATTTGTTGCAACGCGAGAAAGTGAAGGCCGCGCTAACACTACCCTCTTGACGCACAATGTTGCGTGCGCGAAGCCTCTGGCATGACCAATCGACTCCTCCCCGCCGCCGCGTTCGCGCTCCTCGCCCTTTCGGCCTGCGACAGCAAGCCGACCGAAGTGACCTCGGTCGCGCCCGACCCGATGGCGTCGGTGCTCGCCAACAAGGCGCCGGTCGAGCTGCCGCCGGCGATCAAGTCCGAAGCGACGCTGCGCTGCAAGGACAACAGCCTCGTCTACGTCACCTTCTTCGAGGGCGACAAGCAGGTGCTGGTCAAGACCAAGCCCGACGCGACCCCGGTCAAGCTCACCGCCGACAAGGCCGGCGACCCGCTCAGGGCCGATGGCTATGTGCTGACCGGCAACCCCAAGGCGGTCACGCTGACCCAGCCGGGCAAGCCCGCGCAGCTCTGCGACCTGTAATTTCTTAAGCCCCTCCCCTTCAGGGGAGGGGTTGGGGTGGGGAAGTGACTGCGGCCGTTGCTCTCGGTGAGACACGGCCCCACCCCCAACCCCTCCCCTGAAGGGGAGGGGCTTTTGCCCTCTCCTCCCCCCAAACCTTGCCTCTCCCGCGGCGATTGGCCACGATGGGTCGTTCGATACGATAAGGACCCTTCATGTCGACGATCGCGATCTACAGCCTCAAGGGTGGCGTCGGCAAAACGACGCTGACGGTCAACCTCGCCTGGTGCGCGGCCACGCTGTCGTCGCGTCGCACGCTGCTATGGGATCTCGACCCGCAGGCCGCCTCGAGCTTCCTCCTGTCGAACCGCCCCGCCGGCGCCAAGACGCGCGACCAGGCGCAGTCGGTCTTCGCCAAGGACGTCGAGCCCGAGAAATTGATCGAGCAAACCGCGGTGCCGCGGCTCGACCTGCTCGCCGCCGATGCGTCGCTGCGCGGGCTCGACCTGCTCTTCCACGAACTCGACAAGAAGAAGCGGCTGCAGAAATTGCTCGTCGGCCTGCGCAAGAATTATGACCGCGTGCTGCTCGACTGCCCGCCCGGCCTGACCGGGACGAGCGACCAGGTGATGCGCGCCGCCGACCTGATCGTGGTACCCGTCATCCCCTCGCCGCTGTCCGAACGCGCGCTCGCCGAAGTGATCAAGCATCTCGGCAGCAAGGTCGAGGTCATGCCGGTGCACTCGATGGTCGACCGCCGCCGCAAGCTCCACGCCGAAGCGCTCGCACGCCATCCAGACTGGCCGGTGATCCCGATGGCGAGCCAGGTCGAGCAAGTCACCGTGCGCCGCGCCGCGGTCGGCAGCTTCGCGCCGCGCTCGGCAGGCGCGCAGGCGTTCGCGCAACTGTGGCAGGCGATCGAGCGCCGCCTCGCCGCGTGAGGCCGCGCGTCACGACGCTCGACCCGAACCTCGTACTCGGCGCCTATTCGGTCGGCGTCTTCCCGATGGCCGACGGGCGTGATGTCGACGAAGTCTATTGGGTCGAGCCCAACGAGCGCGCGATCCTGCCGCTCGACGGCTTCCACCTCTCGAAATCGCTGCGCAAGACGATCGCCGCCGAGCGCTACCGCGTCACCGCCGACCGGGCGTTTGCGGAGATCCTCCAGCTTTGCGCCGAATCGGCCGACGACCGCCCCGACACCTGGATCAACACACCGATCGAGCAGGTGTTCAACACGCTCCACGATCTCGGCTTCGCGCATTCGATCGAGGTGTGGGACGGCGAGACGCTCGTCGGCGGGCTTTACGGGCTCGCGCTCGGCCATGCGTTTTTCGGCGAAAGCATGGTCAGCCGCGCGCGCGACGCCTCGAAGGTGGCGATCGCGTGGCTCGTCGCGCGGCTGCGCGTCGGCGGGTTCAGCCTGCTCGACTGCCAGTTCATGACCGATCACCTCGCCTCGCTCGGCGCGGTCGAGATCAGTCGCGCGGCCTATCTCGCGTTGCTGTCGCCTGCGGTGTCCTCGGCGATCGGTTCGTCGCCTTCGTCGTCGGGCGTCGCCGATTTCTTCGCGCTCGACCGCGGTTTCCCGCTCGCGTCGCCCGCCCCGCCGGCAGCGACCGATTCGGGGCCGCCTTCGGGAAAGGTCATCGCGCAGCTCTTGACCCAGACGTCGTAGATCGGGTGCGGCACGACGTTGAGCGCGGGCCGTTCCTTGAACAACCAACCCGAGAACGGCCGGCGCCACACCTTGTCGGTGCCCTGCACGTCCAATTGGACGAACGCGCCGGTGTAATGCTCCTGCTCCCACGGCGCGGTCTGCTCGCACGCGCGCAGCCGGATCACGACATCGCCGATCCGCACCGAAGTGCCGGGCTTGAGTACGACGTCGCGCGCGACGCCGTTGCGCTTGTTGAGCAGGCCGAGCGTGGCCACGCGCTGCGCCATCGGCGTCGCGCCGAAGCTCGGATCGACCCCGCCCGCGACATCGACCGTGACGATATTGGCGGCGCTGGTATCGGCGTCGAGCGCGGTTTCAGGCGTCGGCTGCTGCGTCGGCGCGGCAGTCTTGGTCGGGCCGCAGCCGCTCAACGCCAGGGACGCCAGCGCCATACCCGCCAGCGCGCGGCGAATCACGCGTCGGGCGTCCAGGCTTCGTAATCGCCCGTCGCGGCGGCGCGCACGCCGCCCTTTTCGAGCGCACCGCTCGGCCGATACGCCGCGAGCGTGCCGGTCAGATTGGGCTCGGCCGGGATCTGCCATGCGCGCGGCGCGGGCAGCGCGCGCGACGGCACGTCGGCGACCTGGTGGTGCAGCCAGCCGAACCATTCGGGCGGCACGCGGCTCGCGTCGTTGACGCCGTTGTAGATCACCCAGCGCCGCGGGTTGCCCGCAGTGTCGGCGCCGCCTTCGTAATAGACGTTGCCGAGCGAATCCTCGCCGACACGCGCCTTGCCGCGCAGACCGAAGGCCGTGCCCCAGCTCGCGCCGGTCCACCAGGTGAAAGGATTGAGATTGATGCCCATGGCGTAGCGCTTAGCGCGGGCTCGCGCCGCCTTCAACCGCGATCACTTCGCCGGGCGCCCGGGCCAGCTGACATGATCGCCCTCGCCGATCCCGAGATCGAGCGCACGGCCGCCGCGCAGTTCGAGCACCGCACTGACCGGCTCGCCCGAGGGGATCTGCGTTTCGGATTGTGGCACGGTGTTCTCGGCGATCCGCGCGATCGTCCCGTCGGGGCGGATGAACACGATGTCGAGCGGGCTCGGCGTGTTCTTCATCCAGAAGCTCGCCTCGCGCGGCGGGCCCTTGGGCGGATACGGCGCGAACAGCATTCCGCCGTCGAGCGGGATGTCGGTGCGGAACATCAGCCCGCGCTGCTGCGCCTCCTCGGTCTTGGCGACTTCGACCGCGAAGGCGTGCGCCCCGTTGCTGCTGGTGATCGTCAGCGCGATCGTCCCCGCGGGCGCCTCGACCGCGGGGGTGGCGGGCGTAGCGTCGCACCCAGCGGTCGCGAGCACCAGGGCGAGCGCCACGGCGCGCGCGGTTGCAACAAACATGGGTACGCTCAGCCTTCCTGTTCGACCGCAACCGCGAGCGGCCCCTTGTCGCCCGCCACCATCCGCGCGCGGAGGCGCTGGCCGGGTTCGACTTCGGCGAACCCCGCGCGACGCAGCGTTTCGACATGGACGAAGATATCGCCCGAATCGCCGTCGCGCATCAGGAAACCATAGCCTTTCAGCCGATTGAACCATTTCACGCTGACCGGCTCGAACGGCCCCGCCTGGTCGAGCAGGCCGGCGACGTCGCCGCGCGTCGATTCGCCCCGCGCGCGCTGCAGCGGTTCGACCGCGTTGGTCAGGTCGATCGACAGGATTTCGGTCGCCTGCAGCCCGCGATCGCGCATGTCGGCAAGGCATTCGAGCCGCGCGCCCTCGGGCAGGCTGCGGCGGTTATGCGGTCGCAGCACCGAAAAATGGATCAGGATGTCCCCGACCGACGATTCATCGGCGACGAGGAAGCCGAACCCCCGCGTCATGTCGAACCATTTGAGCACGCCGCTATAGACACGCGTCGAGTCCTCGGTCGACGCGCCACCGCTTATCGTCTCGTCTTTCCGATCCAGTGCCCCAAGCGCTGGAATCGTCTCGTTGCGCATCTTCATTACCCCCGGGAATAGGGATTAGCATGGTCGCGGCGCGAGGCAAAGTCTTACGATGTTCAGGCCGACCCGGTACTTTTATTTAAACTATACAGGTTTTATTAATCTAGAACGTCGAATACTTCGTCCGGCGCCATGCCGACGATCCGCCGCGCGAGCGCGAAATCGTGCCCAGCGCGGATCATCGCGGCGATCTGCTTCTCGCGCACCGCGCGTTCGGCCTGGTCCGCCGCGAACGGCCCGATCCGCTTGCGGCGCGCGAAGGCCAGCGCGGTCTCGACCGCCCGCGCCTCGACCGCCGGCACGATCGCGGCGCTGTCGGCCTCGTCGATCCCGTCGTGGTGCAAGGCGCCGGTCACCCGCCGCTTGCCGAGCCCGCGCCGCCCCATCGCCGCAGCGCGCGCTTCGCCGAACGCCCGGTCGTCGATATAGCCGAGTTCGGCGAGCTTTTCGACCAGAGTTTCGAGGTCCGCCGCCGCCCCGTCCCAGCCGCGTTCGCGGATCTTGCGCGCCAGATACGCCGCCAACCGTGCACGCGTCGTCGCAAAGCGCTCGACATAGCGCAACGCGAGCCGTTCGAGCGCCGCCGCATCCAATGGCGGCGGCACGCGTATCTCCTTGCGAGCGGGTCGTTTCGGGGCTGGTTCACGCATGACGCCATCATTGTGCCATAGTCCGCCCCGATTTTGAACGCTTGGCATAAGCAGGGGTGCGTGCTGAAGGTGAGACATAGCGGCGCGGCAAGAGCAGAACGCCGCGATCAAGGGCGCAACGACCAATGAATTCCACGACTATCAACACTCAGGCGGGCGATCGGCAGGACGGGGCGACCACCCCAGCCCTGCATGCGACGCCGACCGAGGACACGCTCACGCGTCGCTTCGCCGATTTCGAAACGCTGGGGGCAGCGCTCGATTATGCGGCAAGCGGGCAACGCGGGCTCAATTTTCACGATGCGCGCGGCACGCTCTCGCGCGTTTATCCGTTTGCCGAGTTGCGCAGCGACGCGCTCGCGATGGCGCGCCGGCTGATCGCCGCCGGCATCGCACCCGCCGACCGGATCGCCGTGGTCGCCGAGACCAGCACCGAATTCGCTGCGCTCTTCTTCGGCGTGATCTATGCCGGCGCCTGGCCGGTGCCGCTGCCGCTGCCGACCTCGTTCGGCGGCCGCGATTCCTATATCGAGCAGCTCCGCGTCCAGCTCGCGAGCTGCGATCCGCTGCTGTTGATCTATCCGCCCGAGCTCGCGCAGATGGGCGCCGATGCCGCCGCCGCCGCCAACGTCACCGGGGTCGACTGGTCCGAACTCGCGCAGCGCCCCGCGCCCGACGTCGCGCTGCCGCAGGCGAAGGGCGACGACATCGCCTATCTGCAATATTCGAGCGGCTCGACGCGCTTCCCGCACGGCGTCGCGATCACGCATCACGCGCTGCTCAACAATCTCGCCGCGCATGCGCACGGCATGCAGCTGATCGACAGCGACCGCTGCGTGTCGTGGCTGCCCTGGTATCACGACATGGGGCTGGTCGGCTGCTTCCTGTCGCCGGTCGCCAACCAGGTCTCGACCGATTATCTCAAGACCGAGGATTTCGCGCGCCGCCCGCTCGCCTGGCTCGACATGATCAGCCGCAACCCGGGCACCTCGATCAGTTACTCGCCCACTTTCGGCTACGATATCTGCGCGCGCCGCATGTCGTCGCAGACCAAGGCCTCCGAGCGGTTCGACCTGTCGCGCTGGCGGCTCGCCGGCAACGGCGCTGACATGATCCGCCCCGACGTGATGCAATGCTTCGTCGACGCCTTCGCCGATGCCGGCTTCAAGGCGAGCGCCTTCCTGCCGAGCTACGGCCTCGCCGAGGCGACGCTTGCGGTGTCGATCATGCCCCCGACCGAGGGGATCCGCGTCGAACTGGTCGAGGAAACCCAGCTCTCGGGCGTCGCCGCCGGCGAAGACCGCCCGCAGCGCTACCGCGCGATCGTCAATTGCGGCAAGCCGGTGCGCGACATGAAGGTCGAGATCCGCGAGGAAGACGGCACCCCGCTCCCCGAGCGCGCGATCGGCAAGCTATGGTGCTCGGGTCCCTCGGTGATGGTCGGCTATTTCCGCGACGAAGCGTCGACCGACGCCTGCCTCGTCGACGGCTGGCTCGACACCGGCGACATGGGCTATCTCAGCGACGGCTATGTCTACATCGTCGGCCGCGCCAAGGACATGATCATCATCAACGGCCGCAACCACTGGCCGCAGGACATCGAGTGGGCGGTCGAGCAGCTCCCCGGCTTCAAGGCCGGCGACATCGCCGCCTTCGCGATCACCACGCCGGGCGGTGAGGAAACCCCCGCGGTGCTCGTCCAGTGCCGCAGCTCGGACGATGCCGAGCGCGTACGCCTGCGCGAGGAAATCCGCGAGCGCGTCCGCTCGGTGACCGGCATGAACTGCGTGATCGAGCTGATCCCGCCGCGCACGCTGCCGCGCACCAGCTCGGGCAAATTGAGCCGCGCCAAGGCGCGCAACCTCTATCTCAACGGCGATATCAAGCCGTACGATTTGGCGGCGTAAACCCCGCGTTCGCGGGCGATGGGGAGCGCGGCGATCGTCCCGCTCCCCCGAATGGGCCGCGCCGCCTAACCTTCCGGTAACGCTCGCTGCGCTAAGACTCGCGTGTGAGCACTGAAAATACATCCCAATTCGCCAAGCCGCATATCGACGCGCGAGCCTTGCTCGGGCTGTACGATCCGGCCGATACGACCGACTGGGCGCCGATTCGCGCGGCGCAGGTCCATGCCGGCGGGCAATTGGCGCTGTTCCTGCTCGCCACCAACGTGATCGGCGCGGCGCTCGTCACGCTGATCCTCGAACGCGCCGTGCCGCTCTGGGCGCTGGCCTGCTGGGGCGCAGTGGTCGCCGCGGTCGCGGTCGCGGTGACCTTCCGCCGCCTCGCCGCCAAGCAGCGGGCGCGAACCGCCGCGACGCTCACCGACGTGCGCGACACGGTCATCGAAGGGGTCGCGCTGGCGGCGATCTGGTCGATCCCGCCGCTCTTCTTCGGCCTGCATGCCGATGCCGGAAGCGCGCTGGGATTGTGGATCGTGCTCTCGGTGCTGATGACCGCATCGGCGGTCGCGATGGCGGCGCTGCCGCTCGCCACGCTGAGCTTTCTCGGCGTGCTCGGCCTCGCCATTTCGGCGATGGTGCTGCGCGTCGGCGGCCCCGTGCTCGCGGCGGCGGTCGCCTTGTTCACCGCGCTGTTGATGATCGGCTGCTTCACCCGTGCGCGCGCGCTGGTGCTGATCCGCAGCGGCGAGCTCGCGCTCGCCGAGCGCGACGAGACGGTGAGCCTGTTGCTGCGCGAAGCCAAGCAGGACGAGAGCGCCGACTGGCTGTGGGAAACCGATTCGGCGCGGCGCGTGGTGCGCGCCTCGCCGCGCTTCGCGCTGTCGGTCGGGCTCGATCCCGCCGCGGTCAACGGCAAGTCGTTGCTCGAAGTGCTCGCCGGAACGACGTGGGAGAGCGGCCATTTCGCCGCCGGCCTGCGCACGCTCGCCGAAAAGCTCAAGGGCCGCGAGGCGTTTCGCGGCTTGGTGCTGCCGGTCCGCGTCGCCGAGCAGGAGCGCTGGTACGAGATCGCCGCCAATCCGCGCTACGACGAACAGGGCGCGTTTCTCGGCTTTCGCGGCGTCGGCGCCGACGTCACCGAACAGCGCGCCTCGGCCGACAAGATCAACCGCATGGCGCGCTTCGACACGCTGACCGGCCTGCCCAACCGGCTCTACATCAACGAGTCGCTGACGCAGGCGATGGCCGACGCCGACAAATGGGGCAGCCGCTGCGCCTTCATGATGATCGATCTCGATCGCTTCAAGGCGGTCAACGACACGCTCGGCCACCCGATCGGCGACCGGCTGCTCGGCCGCGTCGCCGAGCGCCTCGCGACGCTGGTCACCGACAATGAGGTGATCGGCCGGCTCGGCGGCGACGAATTCGCGGTCGTGGTGCGCGACGCGAGCGATACGCAGCGCCTCGAACGGCTCGCGCAGACGATCATCGATGCGCTCGCGCGGCCCTACGATCTCGACCATCACACGCTCTACACCGGCGCGAGCGTCGGCGTCGCGACCGGCCCGCGCGACGGTCGCACCACCGAAATGCTGATTCGCTCGGCCGATCTCGCGCTGTACCGCTCGAAGGACGCCGGCGGCGGGCGCTTCCATCATTACGAACCGCAGCTGCATGTCGCCGCCGAGGAGCGGCGCGTGCTCGAACAGGCATTGCGCAAGGCGCTCACGCAGGACGAGCTGCACCTCAACTACCAGCCGGTGGTCGATGCCGGCAGCGAGCAGCTGACAGGCTTCGAGGCGCTGGTGCGCTGGACGCATCCCGAGCTCGGTGCGATCTCGCCCGCCAAGTTCATCCCGCTCGCCGAGGATGCGCGGCTGATCGGCCCGATCGGCGAATGGGTGCTGCGCTCGGCCTGCGCCGAGGCGGCGGCCTGGCCCGGCGAAACGCGCATCGCGGTCAACGTCTCGCCCGAGCAATTGCTCAACCCCGGCTTCGTCGCGGTGGTCGGCTCGGCGCTGGCGAACAGCGGGCTGCCCGCGCGGCGGCTCGAGCTCGAAGTGACCGAGAGCGTCTTCCTGCGCGACGATACCGGCGCGGTGAAGGTGCTCGAGCGAATCCTCGCCCTCGGCGTGCGGCTCAGCCTCGACGATTTCGGCACGGGCTATTCCTCGCTGGGCTATCTCAGCCGCACGCGCTTCTCGACGATCAAGATCGATCGCAGCTTCGTCACGGCCGCGTCGAAGAAGGTGCCCGAGGCGATCGCGATCATCCGCGCGGTGGTGGCGCTCGCGCAGAGCCTCGGCATGGCGACGACCGCCGAGGGGGTCGAGACCGAAGAGGAGCATGTCATGGTGCAGACGCTCGGCTGCACCAAGGTGCAGGGCTATTATTTCGGCCGCCCGCTCCCGGTCGACGAAGCGCGCGGTCTGGCGCAGCGCGCGGCACAAAATCGCGAAGCTGCATGAGGGCGCTTGCAGCGCGCGTCGGCGCTCGCTAAACGAGCCCACCTGATAGGGGTGTAGCTCAGTTGGTTAGAGCGTCGGTCTCCAAAACCGAAGGCCCTCGGTTCGAGTCCGAGCTCCCCTGCCAGCATTTCCGCCATTTTCTGCGCATTGAGCTTTCCGCCATAAATTGCGGGCAGCATTAGATAAGCACCAGATAAGCGCCGCGCGTCGATTCGCGATTGTCGTGCGGTTTGGAGGCACCCTGCGCCCGCCGCGAACTTCCGGCCTGCAGTAACCACCGACCGCCCGCAATCAATGCAGGCTAGGTGTAGCGCCAATAAGCCAAATTATCGATTGGCTCGATAAGGTCGAGCGGTCCATTAGCAGTTATCTCGTACCCGAACCTGGTCTGATGGTGCCCGCCAAATATGTCTCGGTATCTGATGCCGCCCACAACCCAGATTCGCTTTTCACCTCGTAGAAACGATTGAAAATCGTCAGGATCGAATGAGAATGGCCGCTCAAGTGTAAGGGGGGTGTCCGGGATAAGTGGCTGGAACGAGTGCTCGTAAACAATGGAAGCCGGCCGCTTAGGCAGATGACCTGCCGGAGCAAAATGCAGCCCCGTTATCCAGCACGGTGCTGCCCCTATTCGCTATCCGCACCCGAACAGCGGCGTCAGACCCGTCGCTGAGGAAATTTATCGCAGTGGTCGCTTCTATAAAAACATGGGCGCGCTCAGAGCCCTTAAATCCTGCATATGCCCTGCTGGAGGCCACGGCGGCCCACGCTGTCGCTGCCAACGTGAAGACAACCGCGGTTATCCCTATCTCGTTCCACATCAGGTTGTTGGCAGCGATAGCGTTTGCCTGCTCCGCTACTCTGACTTGCAGCAGTGAAGCGCAAACAGCCGCGTCGCTAGCGTCGCTCGGGATCGCGCAATCAGGATGGTATTTGACGCCTTTTACGCCCTCCAAAGCGGCGGGCTTATGGGGTGGACGCTCAATATTCCCCAGCGTTAGCCACCCAGCGGCGGCCAGGATAATACACCAATAGCGTCTATCCATCGAACGAGTAACACCGCTGTAAAATTGCCCTGTGCCAGCTTGTTCTTTATATTCGGCGTTTAGTCCACTGCTGGCATCGAGCCCGCCGCCCATATGTGCCGAATGCGAGGAATTGATTATAAGCCATTCGGCCGTTCAGCTTAGCGATAACGACCGCCCGCATGATCGCAAAACCGCATATTTTGGATTGGAAAAAGGACGCGCCATGGTTCGAGCCGATCTCATCAAATTATTGGCAGCCGAATGGCCCGACCTGCCGCCTGGCGACGCGGAGAAGCTCGTTACCGCGTTCTTCGATGCGATTGCGCAGCGGTTGGCGGACGGTGGGCGGGTGGAGATTCGCGGCTTTGGATCGTTCACAACCCGAACGCGCGACGCTCGTCCTGGCCGTAACCCGCGCACTGGCGCTCCCGTGGAATTGAGCGACCGGCGCGTTCCTTGGTTCAAAACAGGCACAAACCTGTGCAAGTTGATAAACGGCGCCGACCCGGCCGTGCCTGGCACTAAGGGCGTGCAGGATAACGCGGCCACATAGACCAGCAGACGCAGAACATCAGGATGAAGGCAACGCGCTAGCCGATCGGCGCAAAGAAAAACCGCCACCCGATAGGACGGGCGGCGGTTCGGGTGGCGGCCTAGTCGGCCGAAAATGAAAAGCCACGGAATTGGGGTCGGTCGTCAAGCGTCCTCGAGCTGTCGAACTCGCTCAGTCATCCGTTCGATAAAATGATCTTGCCGGATTTCGTGAGTATCGATCACAAGATTCGCTTCCTTCACGATCCGTGCCTGGATCATATCGTCACGGCTCAGTTTGTCACGACTATGCAGCCAAGTTGCGACTTCGCACCAATCCCAAAGAGGGCTTTCCGACGTTACTCTAGCGACCGGCTTGGGGAAATTTTCCGCCCGCTCGCCTTTGTGATAGTTGGTGATCGCCGACCGGCTTAAGCCCGCACGGTTTGCAATATCGGAAAGACTAACCAGATGATCGGGCTCAAACCGCTCCACCTTCGCGCCAGCTTTGACAACATTGTCAAAAGCCGAAACAACTGCCGCCGAAAAGCTCGCTGCCTCCCGGTCAAATTCTAGGATAATCATTCCCTTCTGAAACGACAGCGCGGCATCGTCACAGCCTGCTTCAAAAAAGACGTTAGCGAGATCATCGGTGTCCGGATGCAAACCGGACGCAATGATGGTGAATTCATGCACCTTCATCACAGTTCTCCTTCTGAGCGCACTCGCACCGCGCTACGGCTCGCATATAACTGCGCGCCGATAACTCGGGATTACGAGGCGTGGTATAAATAAATACGCGGCATCCGTCGCGGTCAGCCAGCGGACAAAGCAGTTCGCCCCATCCATGACCCGTTAGCTTGTTCCAACGCCATCCCAGTTCCTCCGCGTGCTGAACGACCGCTTCAATGGCCTTACTAGGGTGACGGGGCCTAGCCAGCGCCGCCTCCTGAAACTAGTAGGTCGTGAACATCTGTCAACACCTTTCGGTTCCCCCTTTAAATTCTCGTGGTGAAGGCCGGGTTAACGCCGGCTTATTTTTCCACGTTTTTTTGTATGGCCTGCGAGCTTTAGGGGCGGGGACGTTCGCGTCAATCCGCTCCAGCACATCCAGAAGAGAACGAGGCCCTTATGGGTGATTGCGGCGCTCCCAGTATGTTAGGCTCGGTAGCCGGCTGGATCGGCGATGAAATCGGCAATGTCGCTCTCGTACCAGGCAACCGCGCGAATGCTGAGCTTCTGGCATCGCGGGAACGTGCCTTCGTCCATGCGGCGGTAGACGGTAGAGCTTGCCAAGCTCGTACGCCGGCGAACCTCGGGAAACCGCAGCAGGCAATCGCGGCGGCGGTCTTTTGCGGGTTTGGCGTTGTTGTCCATAACTGTAGCTCCATCAAATCATCGGCTGTCATTTGGCGTTGGATCGGGCGTCCGCTACTGCGGCCTCGGCTGACGTTCGATCAGTCGTTCCAAGCGAATGTCTGTGGCGTCTGTCTCCCTCGAACCAGACGATAGCGAGCTTCCCGCGGTATCGCTGCAGGGTGTAATCGGTTGGCATTCGTAGCGTTCCACCTCGAGGGCACGGATCCGCAAATGCCGCCCTCCAAGCTTGAACGCCGGTAAGCTGCCGCTGCGAATCAGGGCGTACACCGTGTCGGTGCAGCAGCCCCAGTGATCCGCTAATGACGCGACGCTGTAGACCGCTGGCGCACCTGTTTTGTGATTGTCCATCATCCGCTCCTACTCGGGTATCAGCGGCTCCCCTTGCGCGGCATCCTGCCGAAGAACAGCGAGAACGACAGCCCGACGCCTTCGAACGCGATGCAGTGGCAAGGCCCCTCGCCTTTCGCGTCCCAACGCTCGATGCCGTGGGCGTCGTACTGGTAGGAGATAGCCGGGGCCATTTCCTCCCAGAACGCGGCGAGCTGCGCACCGATCTGGCGGGCGGTGGCGGCGCTCACGACGGCATCGCCGCGAATGCGAGGGCGAAGATGGGCCAGAAGGCCAGCCCGACCGCGAGGGACGCCACAGCGCCCCCAACGGTCAGGCCGGTCCCCAAGAACGAGCGGGAGAGTAGCGCCTTCATGCTGCGCCCCCTTCCGAGAGGATGCGCTCAGCATCGGCGCAGATCGCAAGAACCTCGTGCGATTCGATCTGGCAACCGTCCGACCATACAGACAGCGCCCTGAGCTTTTCCGTAACTGCGCGAACGTTAGGGGCTGGCGTTGCGATCAGTGCATCGTAAGCGCTCCCAGCGGCATGCGTCGCGGCGTCAAGATCGCTTTCGGCAATGCCTGCGGTGTAGCACGCACGCACGTAAGCGGCATTGGCGCGCTTGAACGCCTCGAGTCGTTCACCAAAGATTGAGGCCTGCGCGATCGGCGCGGCATGGGCCGCACCGGCCACGAGCGCAGGCAGCGCCACGGCGGCACCGAGAACGGCGCGGCGCGTGGCGGTGTTAGGTTGGCTGTTCATCGCTCAGCCCTCCGCGAGCAGGCGGCGAACGTCTGCCATGAAAGCAACCGTCGCCTCTGCCGTATAGCAGTTGTTGTCCTTCCCTTGGTCGGCCGTCTCCCCGAACAGATATTCCGACTTCCAGCGCAACGCCGCGGTATCGGGGGCGGGCATGTAGATCAGCGCCCAGATCGCATCGACATAGCTGGTCAGCGCCTTGTCATAGGCGTCATAGGCCGCGCCCTGATCGTCAGGGGCGGCGTTTTCATGCACCGCGTCGAGCGCATCGGACGCGAGTTTCGCCGCTTCCATCGCAGCAAAGGCCGCATCCCACGCCGCCCCACCGTTCGCGAGGCGGGCCCCGCGCTGGTCGGCCTCGATGCGCTGCAGATCCTCGACAGCACTCCAAAACATGCGGGGGTAAAGGTCAGCCATCGCGAGGCCCTCGGCGAACGCTGGCGGGCGATCATCGAACACGGCCAGATCCGACCAGACCTCGGCAGTCGTGCCGGCGAAAACACGCCGCAGCTTGAAGATGACGCCGGAAACCGTGCGCGCGGGCTCCGCCGCCAGCGTGTCGTCGGCCGCATCCATCGCGGCATAGAGAGGCGCGTCCTGCTCCCCGCTGTTGTGCGCCTCGGGGTCGTTCCGCATCACGCGGGCGGCGGCGCAATACTGATCGAACGCCGCGACCAGCGCAGGGTTTTCCCCGGTAGTGCCGATCGCGTCAGGCGACGCGATGCGCTGCACGTCGGCAATGATCGCCTCGCAGTCGTCGCCGTCCAGGTGCGACGCATCGGGATACTCGGCTTTGACGAGCGCGCACTTTTCGGCGAGCTGCGCGAGGGTGGTGACGGGGTAGGCGGTGACAGCGCTAAGGGCCTTGCCCGCGCGATCGACCAATTTTTCCCATTCCGACTCTTGCGCCGCATTATTCCAGTCGTTAGGAGCCGCCGCGTTCCGCTCGGATGCTGCGTTGCGGTATGCCGAAACGAGGGCGTTCCAGTCGTCGGCCTTGGCAGACGCGACCGGAGCGTTAAGGGTATAATTAGCCATGATAGATCCTTGCGTGATCGTTGTGGTTAGACCGGGCGGGAGGGGCCTAATCCTTCCGCTCGGTCGCCTGGCTTTTAACCAAGACCGTATTAAAGTGCGCGCTTTATAGGGTTGCGTCAATCCCTAAAGCGTATTATTTCTACGCTATGAGCATGACCCCGCAGCAATCCCGCATGGCACGCGCCGCCCTCGGCATGTCCATTATCGACCTAGGCAAAGCCGCAAGCGTTCGCGCCGCCACCGTCTCGAATTTCGAAAGCGGCGGGGAAGCCTACGCATCCACGATCGCAAAGCTACAAGCGGCGCTCGAGGCTGGCGGCGTCGTCTTTGTCGGTAACGGGGAAGTCTCGCTATCCGGTGGCGTCGGCGTTCGGGTCAAACCACAAGACGATTGATCGGCCGGCGCGCTTCTGCGCAGGATGCCGCCCGCCACTACCCCCTAAGCGAAGGCCGCGCCATGTATCTGCTCGCCATGCTTCTTGCAGCCCAAGCGCCCAGCGATGCCCCCGCCTGGAAACTCGTTTTACAGTGGGGCGGTGGCGGCGCGGTGAACGTGATTGCCTATCCGAGCCGGGACCGCTGTGAGGACGCCGCTGGAGCGGTCGAGAGGGAGGCCGCGCGCCGCATTGCCAACACTCAGCGCAATAATCCCCCCGGCGCGGTCGTCGTCAATTACAACGCACCGCAGGCGTTCTGCATACCCGGCTAGGCTGGTGCCATCGGCCTTAGCCAAGCCGCACGATTTGCGCTAAACGCAACGCATGCGATCATGGACTAAGGCCCTTGTTCTAGGCTTCGCGCTGTCGTGCGTGCCCCTATCGATCCCCAACGGCATCGACGGAGCTATTCGCGGGTGGAGCCGCTGCGAGCGATGTTGGAATTGAGCCGCCAGCGCCCGAGAACGCGCCCGAAATGCGCGAATGCATCTGGATAACCTGATTCCCCACGATCGGCTCTAGCTTCGTAAAGCCCTTCATGCCCCGTTGCACTTCCGCCCAATGAGCCGGCGTAGCGCGCTTCAAGAGCGTTGCGGCGAATTGCGGATCTAGGATCGCTTGGGTGATGAGGCGCTTAACTTCCGCCTCATTGCTCAGCGCCTGCAGCACCTTGCCGACCAGATGCTTTGCCGCTCCGCTGACCGGCCCCACCGTTGGCGTTAGCGCCATTAGATCGGTGAACGACCGATTGAGCGCCGTCTCAGACCCGGCAGGCTTGGACATGGTGGCGGCGAAATTGGCCGACTCCAGCTCGCGCCCGACCGCGCGCAAGACAAGCTTTTGGCAACCTTTTCGTAGGTCGGCTTTTCAATCCCGCGTGCGACAAGGTTGTTATTGCCATCATAGCGAGTGTCGCCAGCGCCGAGCGTGTAGCCGTCCGGACCAGCGAAGGCCTTCTGAGCCTTAGCCAAGCTTTCCGCAAACTTGCCGTCACTATCGACCGCCGCAAGATGCATCATCATCGTACCCTTGACGGCGTTGATTGCATCTTTGTCGCCCGACTTTAGCGCGCTTATCTCCTGGTCGTAATCGTCGGTAGGCTGTCCCGCCTTGGCGCTAGCATCCCGCAGCCCCTGCAGCGTGGTTATTGCCAGATCGGGCCGGTTGTTCTGCAGCGCGCTCACGATCGGGGAAATCTGAGCAATGTGGTTTTGCTTAACTTCCGGATCTTTGATCGCCCAAAATTCCTTAACCGCGTCGGTATGCGCCGGATACTTGACCGCGATCTGCGCGAGCCCGTCTGTCGTCGGGTTCTTGAGGTAATTCCCCCAATCGTTTTGGAAACTGGCATCGGCCGCAACCTGCCGCCTCATGTCGTCAAGCTTGGCCGCGTTAAGCGCGATATTCTGGTCATCAACCTGCTGCTTGCGTGCGTCGTTCTGCCCCTGCTGGAAGAACTGACCAGCAAGGCCCGAGTTAGACGCGAGCATGTTCATTAGCTGTGTGGGATCGGTCGCCATGATTACCAGATCCCCGTCGCTGCGGTGTCGCCGAAGCCGCTCGCTTTGAACTGCGGCGGCAACTGCAACGTAGGCTGTGGGTTGAAATACTTGCCGGCGATCTGGCTCAGGCTGTTTAGCGTATTCTGGAAGGCGTTAGCCCCGCCGAGGATGCCAGACGCAGCCGTATTGCCCCCTTGCGTGAGGATCGAAGAAATCGCGCTGCCCGTGTTGGTGGCGGCGGCGTTCGTACCGGATGCGCCAGCCTGCCCGACATTCACCAGGCTACCGAGATTGCCTAGCTGCTGCTGGATCACGCTCGCGAGTAGGTTCGAGCGGTTATTGTATAGACTGCTCTGCGTGTTGCCGCCCCGTAGCCCGCCCGTCGCCGCCGCGTTCTGCAAAATGGCATCGGTCCCGGTCTGATCGAGCGCCGTAAAGGTCGGGGAGGCCTTGAGCGCGTCAATCGCGCCCTGTTGGCCGGTCGCCCCATCGGACCCAAGGCCAAGCAGGTTCAACATGCTGGCGAGGCTGGTCGTGCCCGCCTGCATGTATGGCTGATTATTCGCCTGGATCGTGTTGAACTCGTTGTGCTGCTCATTGATGGCGGCTTGCTGTGCCTGCGCTTGGGCTTTTGCCGCCGCGCTTGCTCCCTTGCCACCTGTCAGGCCGCCCAAAATCGAACCGGCCGCGCCGATTCCCGCTGCTGCTAAAGGCACGCCAATTCCTTTCTGAAACGCTCGACCGAGCCGAACTGATTGCTGTGTGAGATGCCGAGGGACGCCATCCCGAGCTGTCGGCAGAACCAGCGAACGGGAAGATTATTGACCGGGCACGTCCCAAGCAGGACGCGGGCCCCGGTGGCGCGCACCAGCCAATCGAACATCGCGAGGGCGGCAGTGATAGCCTTGCGACCGCGACACGATCGGCGGAACATGCTGTGAAATTCCCAGCCTTCCGCGGTGCGATCGAAGCAGATCATTGCGCCACTTCCATCCGTCACGAAAAGAAGCGCGGGATTGTCGATCCGGTCGCGCATATCGACGCGCTCAGTGCCTGGGGGAAAGCCGCAGAAAGGCAGAATATCGGGATCGTTCGCAAAGCTGTTGACCAGCTCGGGATCGCGGGTGGCGAAAACGTCGGCCGTCATCGCGCAAGCCCGTCTAGGCGATATTCAAAAATCAGGTCTGTAGCGTCCGAGGTCGGCAACACCTTGGCCCCGACCAGCCGGTTAAAGAGACACGCTTTCCGGTTCGCTCGAGGCGTAGCGCCCCAAACGATGGTAGCGCCGTGGTCAGCCATCCACTTGAGCATCGCGCGCGCGGTGTCGATCGCCCGACGCCCCCGGCAGGTTTTCGCAAAGATCGTGTGCGCTTGATAGACGCTAGGGGCGGTGTGGACGAATGCCCCGATAGCGTCCTCGCCATTGGTCAGAACAACCGCGCCGGTTTCTTCAAAAGGATGCGCGACAAGCGGCGCCCAATCCATAACCCGATCGTCCGCGGCAACGAACTCGCGCACACCCTCACTATTCGCGATGCGGTTGATTAGCGCAGCGTCTCGGGTGGCGGTGATAGTCATCAGTGAATGACCACCGGGAACGGCGCTTCGTCATTCAGCCGCAGATCGTGCGCTAGCTGCTTCCAACCGGCAGCGCTCAGCACTTGGCAGGCGGAACGCAGGGGAGAGTTAAGCAGGATCTCCCAGAACTCGACTTCGCCGCGCCCGGTATGTGCCGCGGCGGCACGCACGAACGCCCGCGCGCTAACGTCCAAAATGAACTCGGCAAGGTTGAAGGAGTCGCGATCAGTGCAAACAGGGGTTGCATCCGAAAGGTTCGGCGCACCCATGATTCCCGCGAAAATGCTTTTGCCAGGACCGGGAATCAACCAGTCAATACCCGCGTCGTTCGGTTCGTGTGCCATTAGCCGCGCAGCTCCCGGCGAATAGCGGCGCGGATGAACTCCGAAAGAGTCATCCCCTCAGACCGAGCGCGACTAGCCGCCGAGTTAATCAGCGCTTCATTCACCCGAAATTGAGCAAGTGTGTTGTGGACTTCAACCCGCATACTGCCTCCGTCGCTTGTTGAGACAGTATTAATACAAGCAGCCCTCAAGCGCTTGTTATGGTTTCACGGGGTAGCGTCTTGGCGCTTGCTTCCGCAGATCCCCCTATTTTGCCCGTATTTTACGGCGCTCGAGCAATGTTGCTTACAAGGAAGCGGGACGCATCTCTCGCGCGCGCGCACGCGTATTGGTCCCGAAATGCCACCTGATCGCGCCCAACCCCTTTTCTCGGGCCTTCGCGCATGCGCGCGTACTGGTCGCAAAATCCCCGGCGCTAAGCCTGCCTCGCGCAATGGCGGATCACCCGCGCCTTTTGGGGTCCGGAATATCCGGTAAGTTAGCGCAGGCTACGCACGCGCGCGCGATGACCCGAGAAAGGCCCGAATCCACCCCGCCTTTAAGGGGTAGGAAAATGCCGGGTTGCCCGCATCTGGCGGGACCCGGCTTTCTGCAAACCTCTCTAGTTTTGAGATACCAGCGGGCTAGGCGTCGTTCGGGTCGTATCCGCCAGGCGATCGGGCGGAAGCGATGCGGGCGGCTTGTTCGACAAGATCCGGATTTAGCTCAATCGCGACCATGAGAACGCGGAACGCAGCCGAGGGGGAGAAGCGCGCCTGCTCTTGATCGCGAATGCTCGAGTGAGACAGGCCGAAGCGTTCCGCGAAAGCCTTCTGTGACAGGCGCAAACGACGGAAGCGCAAGCGAAGGAGGTCGCGAGCGTAGCCGGTTTTCCCGAAATCTGGATCAAACGTCATTAGCCTGCGCCTTTCTGTTGGAGGTTACTGGCAGCGCCCGAGGGGCGACCTATCGGAGCTATTGAAGCTAACGGAACGGGGGTCGGTGGCGCTATCTTCCGCTTTTCAGAACGTTCCCCCTCAAAAGACCATCTATCTATTCTATTCGGGGGAGAGACGGAGGGCGCTGCCGGTGTTCCGATAGCTTCAATAGCTCCGTTAGCCATCGATCGGCACCCGCCCAAAGTCCCAGAGCATGACCGGAACGACGACGGGCATCCGCCCATGTCGCGGCCCGCCCCGCTCGAAAATATCCCAAGGTCGATCAGCGCCAGCGAGACAGACACGCTCGTCAAGCACCACAATGCGCCGGCCCCGCAGCCACGCTGCCAGCCCTTCGAAATCCCAGCTTCCCCGATCCCCGACGCCGTAGAGGTCGGCCACCGTCCACCCGAGGGAAAGCGCAGTCGCGGCCCATCCCTCCCGTGCGATCCGAAGCGCATCTTGCACGACTTCCCGCCAATTCGAGTCCGCCGATAGCTTCGGCGGTGGCGGCAGTTTCGCGAGGCGCGCAAGGTTGCGGTATAGCTCAGGGCTAAGGCCGTAGTGATCGACCACCGGGCCCGTGCGGCGCTCCTCTGCCATCACCCTTTCGGCTACGTCGCGCCAACTAGCCACGGAGCGCCTCACCGAGCAGCGGATTGACGATGTAGTCTTTGCGCGCCCGCCCGGCCGTTTCGCCCGATCGCGCCGGGGCCGCACGCAGCCAATCCGCCTCGACCAGCGACGCAATGGCTTGATCTACGTCAGCAGCCTCCCGAAGCTTAGGGATGCCCCAGCTTTGGCGAATCTCGCGAGCGTTGATCTTGACCGGCTTGCGCTTGGCAATCTCCTTCGCGAGCGAGGCGGCTTGGCGTTCAGCGACAGGCACCGCGGCATCCCCGAAAACCCGCAGCGCGGACGGCTTCGCATAGCTTTCGATGAAATCGAGCGCGGCCGACACCGAGGCAGAGCTAACCGACGTGGGTTCGCGCGTCTCGCCACTCTCCGCCCAGGCGAGAAGCTCGCAGATCAGCGACAGCCGCAGGGCAGTCCCGCGCAGCTTCCCGCAAAACCCCTTGTAGAGCGATGCGGCGTCGTGAACCGTGGCGCTATTTTCGCCGACCCATGCCTCGAATATCTCAGCCGCGCCGGTATCCAGCAACAGCACGTCGGGGGTTAGCCCACCTTCGCCGTTATCGTTGGCGCTCAGGCTGCTAAGGCGGCGGTAGACGCGATCGAGCAACTCCACGTCGGCGATATTGAGCGGCCGGCGGTATGGGATCGGATCGGGCCACGCCCAGATAAAGCGCGCAACCAGCCCATCGTCGGCAACGTCCAAAAGGCAATCGGCCAGCTTTTCGGGCTGGATGCCGCCTAGGACCGTTACTCCGTTGAACGTGATGACGACGGGATCTTTGACGCCCTTGCGATCGACCACATGCGAGCGCCCGCCATAAGCTTCTAGCCAGAACTCGCGCCCGCCCGGTGCGTACCGCTCGAAACCCATAAGCCAGCCCGCCAGCTCGTCGCGGTTGCACAGCACACCGTTAGGATTGCCCGACAGGATCTCTCCCAGCGCTTCGGGCGTCGAATCCTGTACGAACAGGCGGCGACGTTGCGGCGGGGTAGGCGCAACCGCATCGTCTGGCAGGAACGGCGTTTGCAGATTGTCCTTTGTCGCAGTCTTGACCAGATCCTGCCATTGCCGGCGCTCAGCGTTCGAGCGCTCCAGCTTAGTTTCATAGCTCCGCAGAATTTCCTTATGGGCGTCGGCGTATTCGGCTTCCATGCCGCGCAGCGGGGCCGTTCCCGCATCGATCGCGGGCGACTTGTTTGACGAGGGATCGCCAACCGCCGCAACCCAAAGGATGCACGGCTCTTGCCACCCCGGCGAGGTCGGGAAAGGCTGTACGCGACGCTTCGCCCCGACCAGCGACGCAGCGACCGCCAGGACGCTTACGGCGACGTAATCGACGGGAGCGCCCGCACCTTCCGCCAAATCCTTCACCAGCGGCCACAGCGCGCCGAATAGCCCGCTAGGCATGGCGACCGGCTTTGAGCGGCCACCCTTTAAAATTGAGACATCGGGGGCGGTCCAGGTCGTCACCGCCTCTGCGCTGTCAAAGCGCTCTTTCAATACGGCGGCGTTCATGCGGCAAACTCCCGCACGATGCCGCGTAATTCGTCGTTCCAATCCTTGAAGGATGGCGCGGGATACATCGCGCGAACCGTCAGCCCTCGGCTTTCAAAGGCCGTCGTCGCCGCCAGCACCGCAGCGCGGCCAGCGTCGTTATTGTCACCAGCCAGAACGACCGATTTAACCGCGTCAGGAAGCGCGAGGCGCGGCATTAGGTCCGTTCCGCACGCGACGTACACCGGAGCCCCTGAGAGCCCTTGTGCGAGCGTCAGGCCGTCCTCTGGCCCCTCGCATACCACCACCTCGGCGACGCCCCCGCTAGCAGCCGCTGTGCCGCTAGCCAGGAAGGCCGAACCTATGATTGCGCCATAGCTCAGTTTCGCTTTAGCCTTGGTGCCGTCTTGCCGCGGGCGATCGTATTTGCGGTGTCCGCCATCGGCCAGGAACACGCATTGCACGCCGACCACTTCCCCGGCGGCGTCGTGGAGCGCGCAAGCCATCGCCGGATAGTCCCGCCCAACTTCGCCGGTCTCGGCATCCCGCCAGCGCGGCGTCATCACAAAGCGCACGGTATCAGGAAGCGGCGCAACAATGCCCCTCGAGCGCGCATAGACTTCGGCCGGCGTGCCGATCGGATCGACCGACCGCGCCCAAATGTCCCGCCCGATCGCGATGCGCTGCGCAATGATCGCGGCATCTTCGGCTTTGCGTTTCGCCCGTTCGGCTTCGGAGATAACCGGGAAAGCGTCACCAGTGAGAGCGCGATAGGCTTCCATAAATGACAGGCCATCCGCCCGCATCAGGAACGACATAGCGTCGCCGCCACCGCACCCGCCCCAGCAATGCCAAGTGCCCTTGCCGTCGTTCACTTCGAAGCTTGGCGACTTCTCGGCATGGAAGGGACAGAGCCCCACCATTTCACGCGCTCCCCGGCGCTTAAGGGCCGTATGCCGCCCGATAATATCGGACAGGTTGTGGCTTGCCTTGGCTTCATCGACCAAGCGGCGGAAGTCGTCGCCCGTCACGCGGCTAACGCTGCGGCGCGGTTGCTGTGTGGCACTCATTAGAACGCCTCCTGATCTGGGTTGGCGTCTCGAGCGGCGGCGGTGTGGACTTCTACGTCACACGTCCCCCCGTACTGGTCGCGATTGAGCGCATGCGCTGCGCCGATCGCCTCGATTGCAGTCGAGAACGGGCCGTCAAAGCTGCCCCAGCTATTGCCCGACGCACTTTCGTGGCCGATTTCAAAGCCGGTGCCGCGTTCGCCCATTACGTGAACGGTCCCGCAATGATCGCGGCGACGGTTCGGCATGAATAAAATTCGCGCGGTCATGCTGCGGACTCCGCCGGTTCGTTACGGCCAAAGAGAAAAGGGCGAAGGCGCGTCTCGTCCGAGTAGGACCAGAAAACCGGCAGGCGATATTGCTGCCAAGCCTGGAGCATGACGCTGTGCGCTTCGTCGAAAGGCACCGCTTGGCAGAGCCATTCGGGCTTTTTCCACTTGCCGAAGCGCCATTCGCAAACGGCCACGGCCCAAGATCCGCGCGGCGTTTGCCGCATCAAGATCGAGCGCCGAACGGCGAGACGCGGGGCCTTGCCCGAGCGCGCACGGTTCTGGCGAGCGTGCCACCAGCACGAAACCGAATAGACATGCGCCGTCATGGCTGCACCTCGTACAAGGCGCGGCGCGGCTCCCCGTAGGCATCGACCAGCACGGGCAGGCCGGTAACATCGGCCACCGATAGCGCGTAGGAAACGGCTTCCGCGTAATCGCAGACCGCCGAGCCCCGGCTACCTATCGCGCCCTCCGGCAACGCCCAGCCTTGCGGCGTGGTGTGCCACTGGTCGGGGTTGAGCTGCTCGACAACCAGCGCGCGGGCGATGCTCGAATTGAGCGCGACAACGGCACTCACGATGCACCGCCCGTCACAACCCAGACGATTGCGCTTTTGCCGTTGGCGTTGCGCCTGCGTTGGCCGCTATCGGCGATCATGTGCTGCCGGCGAAGCTCAGACGTGCGCGGCTGTACCGTCCCGCGATCGATCCCGAGACTTTCGGCTAGCTCGTTTGTGGTGGCCCCGTAGGCGCCCGCGTGTCGCACTGCCTGTAACACGGTGCGTTGAAGCCGGCCGAGCGAGGCCGCGACAGTATCGGCGGCGGCGATCGACGTAGCGATTCCGCGGTGTCCCGGCGCTTCCGGATAAATGGAACTGTGCATATTCATGCGTCGATCCCTTCCGGAAAATGCCGCTCAAGCAGACCAGCGAGCCAATCAGCTTGCTTTTCCGTCAGGGGGTTAGGGTCAAAGGCGATCCCGCCGAGAAACTGACCTTGGCGTGGCTTGAGAGCGGCCCCCGAGGTCAGCAGGGCGATTGCCTGGCGTTGATGCTCAACCATGGTGCAAATCCCCCCAAGCCAGATTGGCGACGAGCGAGGCGCGGTGGCCGATGATGCCGAGCAGCCGAAGGCGTTGAATCCGTAGGGCTTCGGTGTTATTGTCGTTGGCGCTGCTGATGAGCATTTTCGAGAGGGGTCGCACGGCTGGCGTTGTGCGGCCCTTTCGCGTGTCTTGGGCGACGGCCCTCGCTGTGATGAGCATTGCCGTTCACGCCGCGATCGGTGCGGAGGTGGACTCCACGATCCGCGCCGCGACATACGCTTCCAAGTCGGAAACACGATAACGCACAGCGCGACCCAGCTTGACGAACCGAGGCCCGCCGCCTGTCACGCGCAACTTTTCAAGGGTATTACGGGCTAGCCCAATATAGGCGGCTGCGCCGTTAGTATCGACCGTATGGGGATTTTCCATTGCAACCTCTGTGCGGCAGCAAAGGCGGGATTACCTGTGCCGACAGGAGCAAGGTCCGGGATATAGAAGCCCCGAAATAGGACCCATAAATAGGGTCACTTACGATAATTTCGGGGGCAATTTCGGGGGCAATTTCGGGGCTAGCTTCCGGTACAATTCCCGGAGGCTGTTCTCAATCGTTTTGGCCGTGCAAACCGGATCACTAGCGGCCTTTGTGTCCGCCCATATCTTGGCGAGAGCCTCGCATTCCTTCGCGTAGGATTTGCAAATCTCGCCATCGTCGGCGCGCTTGCGCATGATGGCTGCAATCGCATCCTTAGCGCTTGGACGCCCCGCAAGGCCCGTAGGCACCAACCCCCCCGACGCTGCCGGGGACGGTGCCGCAGGATCGACCAGCGCCAGCACCGCAGCCCGCCCCACCATCGCGCCTTGAATTATCGCGTGGTATGGGATCGCCTCGCGGAAATCGCTCCACCTTAATTCGCCCGTCTCCCAAACGATCGAGAGCGCGCCTTGACCGTTCGCGCGTAACATTTGCTCGCCAAGCTGCGCGCTCGCGTCGGGCCACCGCAATTTGACAAGCACGCCGGTCCCGGCCGGCCGTTCATACGTCACCAGTTCCGCCGAGACAGGCAAAAGGCCCGTGAAGATGCGCCGCGCTATTTCGGTGCGGGCGACATTATCGCTCAGGCCAGCGCCCGCCATCCTGCGGACGGCTTCGGCAAGAGGCATCGAGTCGGCGGGATCGACCGCGCCAACTGGTGCGACCGGCCACAGCGACTTGACCACAGCCACCGGGGTTGAGCTGGTCAAGATCGTATCCGCTTCGGGAGGCGAGCGCCTACGCCGACCGACGACCGAAAGCGGCGGGCGATCGTTGGTCACGCGCGCTTCCCGATCGGGAGAACATTGGAGCCGCCTAGCTCGCCATCGACAACCGCCGCCACATGACGCGCCCAAGCTTCTAACGCGCTGCGCTTTTCCGCCTCGTAGCGGTACGTCTGATACACACCGACAATCCCCGCCCGCGTGCCGCTGACGTGGTTTATGACTGCCTCGGTTATCTCGGTCGCAAAGCCCAGGCGCTGGCATCCGGTGGCGAGCGTGCGGCGCAGATCGTGCAGCGTCCACGGCACCACGGCCAGCTTCTCAATCTCTGCCTCGCTTTGCCCCGCCTCGCGCGCTTCCTTTCGAATCAGCTCGAGCATGGTTGCATCAAGCCGCGCTTTGACCTTGGAAAATCCCGAAACAGCGGTTTCACCCGTCGTCGTGAACAATAGCCCCGCCTTGCTTTTGATGACGGGAAGGTCAGTGAGCGCCAGCAGCGCCGAGGGGGCGAGCGGCACAAGGTTAGGATAGCCATTCTTCGAGCGCTCACCGGGCAGGAGCCATTGGCGCTTGTCCTTGTCCAGCTCACCCCATGCCATCCCGGCGACTTCATCGCGTCGCTGCCCGGTCAGGATCAGCAAGCGGACGATAGGACCGAACGGCCAGCCGAGCCCGCCCGCGGCCATCCATACCAGCCGCAACTCTGCGTCGCTCAACGTGCGTTCGCGCTTTCCAGCCTTTGACGGGGGCTTGATCCCCAGCATAGGCGACCGGCTAGGCGGGAGGTGCCGGCGTTCCTTGTCGCACGCATAATTGAAGATGCTGCGCAGGGTTTTGTACGCCTTGAGCGCCGCAGATCGGCTGCGCTCGCCTATTTCGTCCAAGCGCTCCGCTATGTCCGCGTCTGTTATCTCCGTAAGCGGCTTTTCGCCGAACGCCGGCTTGAGATCCCGCGCGATAATGCCCTCGGTTTCCTTCCAGCTTCGGGGCTGCTCGATTTGGGCGTATTTCTCCACGTACCGCGTTGCGAACGTCGAGAAGCCAAGGCGGGCCGAGACATGCTGTTGCGCCACGTCGAGCGCCTTAGCAGCGCCTGCAGCCGCCAGAGCGGCCCTGTCAGCCTCTACAGGGTCAATCTTGCGGCGGACCTGTTCTAGCAGTTCCTCGGCCCGCTCGCGCGCCCTCTCGGCAGTCCAGGGCGAGCCGTGCTGCCCGATCGTGTAGCGCCGCGTTGGTGCGCCCCTGCCCCCGATACGGTATTGGACGAGATAGGAGCGCGCAGCCTTGTGCGTCACCATTGCGCCGAAGCCCTTTAGGGTTTCATCCCATAGGTACGAGCGCGCGCCAATCACCGGGAGCGGGATTGCCTCGACTGAGCGTTTTGTGATGCGTCCTGTAGCCATGCCCGGACAATACCCGGATAAGCACGCTTAAGCAAGCTCCGCCCCACACCGGATTAGACCAGCCTACACATTCCTTTCAAGCTAGGCGGTTAGAGCGGCGTCGGCCATCGCGAGCAAGTCCGGTGCAAGGTGTAGCTTGGAACTCCAAAACCGAAGGCCCTCGGTTCGAGTCCGAGCTCCCCTGCCAGTTTCCTACAGCGTAGCGCCGTACCGCCCGCCTCAGTCGTGCTCGGGGTCAGTCGTGCGCGGGCGTTTCCATCAATTCGACCAGCAGCCCGCCCATGTCCTTGGGATGGATGAACACGATCAGCGTGCCATGCGCGCCGATCCGCGGCGCGCCGAGCACGGTCGCGCCCTTGGCCGTGAGATCGGCCACCGCGACATGGATGTCGGGCACTTCGAAACAGACGTGGTGCTGCCCGCCCGCCGGGTTCTTGCGCAGGAAGCCCGCGATCGGCGAGCTCTCATCATACGGCTCGATCAGCTCGATCTGCGTGTTGGGCGTGTCGATGAAGCACACCTTCACCCCTTGCGCGGGCAGGTCGAACGGTTCGCCGATCACGGTTGCGCCAAGCAGATCGCGGTACAGCGCGACCGAACGTTCGATCGACGGCGTCGCGACGCCGACATGGTTGAGGCGACCGAGCGTGGTCGGTGCGGAAGCGCTGTCCATCGAAACGGGCCTTATTCTTCGTCGGGATCGGGAGCCTTCTTCGCCGCCGGATCGGCCGGCGCAGGCTTCACGGGCACGCCGGCGCGCGCGGGCGGCTTGCCGAGTTCATAGCCGCACGCCGCGAGCACCTGGCGGATCGGCGCCGGGCCCGGGCCGGCAAACACCGCATCGACCGGCTTGTTGTCGGGGTCGATCACGCGGACGCGGATCGATTTGCCTGCTGCGATCATCGTCGTGAGGTTGGTCACGACGACGTCGTCGCTGATGAACGCGCCGCTCCCCGGAAACTGCCAGTTGGTGCCGAGCCAGCCGCCGTCGTCGACGTTGAGCGACACCGGCCGCGGCAGCGCTGCAACAAAACCGGCCTTGGGGATGAACTGCAGCGAGACGACCTTGTCGCCGGTCGTGTCGCAGCGCACCACCAGCCGCGCGCTATGTTCGCTCGACCAAGCCGAGCTCGACGTCGCCATCGTCTTGCCGCTCGGCCGCGTCTGCACCGACCAGGGGGCGGGCGGCGGCGTCGCGGCGGGCGCTGCCGCCTGGCTCAGCAGGAGCAGCGCCGCGATCATGCCTTTGCGCCGGTCTTGGGCGCGGCGACGACGCTTTCGGGCAAATCCTTGCCGAACACGCGCTGGTAATATTCCGCGACCAGGCTGCGCTCGGTCTCGTCGCACTTGTTGAGGAACGACAGCCGGAAGGCGAAGCCGACATCGCCGAAGATCAGCGTGTTCTGCGCCCAGGTGATCACGGTGCGCGGGCTCATCACGGTCGAGATGTCGCCGTTGACGAAGCCGCGCCGCGTCAGGTCCGCGACGCGCACCATGTTGTCGACCTGCTTCTTGCCCTCGGGCTGGTCGTATTCGCCCGACTTGGCGAGCACGATCCGCGCCTCGACCGCCGCGGGCAGATAGTTGAGCGTGACGACGATGTTCCAGCGGTCCATCTGGCCCTGGTTGATCTGCTGCGTGCCGTGATACAGGCCCGACGTGTCGCCCAGGCCCACCGTGTTGGCGGTGGCGAACAGCCGGAAGAACGGGTTCGGGCGGATCACGCGGTTCTGGTCGAGCAGCGTCAGCTTGCCCTCGGTCTCGAGCACGCGCTGGATCACGAACATCACGTCGGGGCGGCCCGCGTCATATTCGTCGAACACGAGCGCGGTCGGCGTCTGCAGCGCCCAGGGCAGCAGCCCCTCGCGGAATTCGGTGACCTGCTGGCCGTCCTTCAGCACGATCGCATCGCGCCCGACGAGATCGATGCGGCTGATATGCGCATCGAGGTTGATGCGGATGCACGGCCAGTTGAGCCGCGCCGCGATCTGCTCGATATGCGTCGATTTGCCGGTGCCGTGATAGCCCTGCACCATCACGCGTCGGTTGAACGCGAAGCCCGCGCAAATCGCGAGCGTCGTGTCCTTGTCGAACACATAGGCCGGGTCGAGATCGGGAACGCGCTCGTCGGCCTCGCTGAACGCCGGGACTTCCATGTCCGAATCGATCCCGAACAGGTCGCGGACCTTCTTCATCTGGTCGGGCGCGTCGAGGATCGTCGTCTCGCGGCTGTCGGGCTGGGTGTTGGGAATCTCGGTCATGTGCCAGCCTTAGGCCAAGGTCGGGCGCAGACTCAAGAACCGAGCTTCGCGGGCAGCGGAAACAGCGTGACGAAGCGCTCGGCCAGCGCACGATCGCCGGTCAGCGTCAGCGCCCCCGCCGCCTCGGCATCGGCGATCGGGCGCCCGCCATAGACGATCGACGCCAGCGTCGGCGGGTCGGTGTCGAACAGCACCGCACCGTCGGGCTCGCCGCGGCGAATCGCGATGCCCTGCGCGTCGACCGTCGCGACGAAACCCTCGCTGCCGAAGCGGAACCCCACCCGCGCATCGAACGCACCGCTGCGGCTGCGGTCGATCATCGTGCGGAACGACAGCATCGCCGAGGCCGGGCTGAACGGCAGCGTCGGATCGTGCAGCGCCGACTGCACCGCCCAGCGCCCCAGTTCCTGGATCGCCACCTCGGCCGAATAGCCCCACGGGGTCAGTTCGTAGACCTGCACCGAGGCGGGCGGCGGCAGTTTCCGCCGCACCAGGATGCCGACGCGCTCCATGCTCTCGAGCCGCTGCGTCAGCACATTGGCGCTGATCCCGCCGAGCCCGGCGCGCAGCTCGCCAAAGCGGCGCGGCCCGAACATCAGCTCGCGCATGATCAGCAGCGACCAGCGCTCGCCGACCAGCTCCATCGCCAGCGCGGTGCCGCAGGCGTCGTCATACCAGCGCTTGGCGCTCCCGTCACTCGTATCGGTCACTTTTGATAACTTCATAGTTGCTTTTAATAACCGAAACTGTCAGACCTGCCTATACCGATTCGCACAATCGCACTTGCAGGAGACGCAACGATGCCCCGCTCGATCTTCATCAACCTCCCCGTCGCCGATGTCGCCGCCTCGACCGCCTTCTACGAGGCGATCGGTTTCGTGAAGAATCCGCAGTTCAGCAACGATCAGGGCGCATGCCTCGTCTGGTCCGAGTCGATCTACGTCATGGTCGCCGCGAAGGACTTCTACGCCACGCTGACCACCAAGCCGCTCGCCGACACGCAGGCGACCAGCGGCGCGCTGTTCGCGCTGGCGCTCGACAGCCGCGCCGAGGTCGACGCGATCGCCGAAGCGGCGGTCGCCGCGGGCGGGCGCGAGGCGCACGGGCCCGAGGACGAGGGCTTCATGTACAGCCGCGCCTTCTGGGATCTCGACGGCCACGCCTTCGGTCCCTTCTGGATGGACCCCGTCGCCGCCGAACAGGGCCCGCCCGCCGAGGCCGCCGCCGCCTGACATCGCCGCCATCCGGAGCTTCGCGCCATGCCCAACCCCCGCCCCTGGACGATCGCCGGCCGGACGCTCAGCGTGCTGGTGTTGCTGTTCCTCGGCATGGACGTGGCCTTCAAGCTGCTCGGCATGCCGCAGGTGCGCGCGACCAACGCCGCGCTCGGCTGGCCGGGCACGCTCGGCATGACGCATCTGCTCGGCGGCGTGCTGCTGATCGCCGCCTTGCTCTACGCCGTCCCGCGCACCGCCGTGCTCGGCGCGATCCTGCTCACCGCCTATCTCGGCGGAGCGGTCGCGGCGCACGTCCGGATCGGCAATCCGCTCTTTTCGCACACGTTGTTCGGGGCGTATCTTGGTGTGATCCTGTGGGCGGGATTGTGGCTGCGGATGCCGCCGCTGCGCGCGCTGCTCGCCGGGTCGGGAGGGGTGGCATGACCGCGACCATCACCACGCTGCGCTGGGTGCCGCCGTTCGCGCGCGGCCATGTCCGCGACATTCGCGCGCGCTGGGCGTGCGAGGAGGTCGGCCTGCGCTACGCGATCGAGCTGATCGCCGACGCCCGGACCGCCGAGCACTGCCGCCGCCAGCCCTTCGGGCAGGTGCCGACCTATCGCGACGACCGGGTGGCCTTGTTCGAATCGGGCGCGATCGTGCTGCACATCGCGCGCCACGCGCCCGGCTTGCTCCCCGCCGACCCCGCCGCCGCCGCGCGCGCCGAGCAATGGGTGATCGCCGCGCTCAACTCGGTCGAGCTGTTCGCGATGGACTTGGTGGTCGTCGACCTGTTCGAGGCCGACCAGCCCTGGTCGGCCCCGCGCCGGCCGGGCGTCGTCGCGGCGCTGCGCCGCCGGCTCGACGGCCTCGCCGCGGCGCTTGGCGACGCGCCCCATCTCGACGGCGAGTTCAGCGCCGGCGACCTGATCATGGCGTGCGTGCTGCGCGACGTGCCCGACGCGATCCTCGCCGAGTATCCCGCGCTCGCCGCCTATCGCGACCGCTGCACCGCGCGGCCAGCGTTCCGCACCGCGCTCGCCGACCAGCTCGCGCTCTACGCCACCGCCGAACAAGGAGCTGCGTCATGATCTATGTCGATGGCATCGTGCTGCCGGTGAAGGCCGGCACCAGCCAGGCCGCCTATGCCGCCTTCGCCACGGGGATCGCCCCGATCTTCAAGGATCACGGCGCGACCCGCGTCGTCGACTGCTGGGGCGACGACGTGCCCGACGGGCAGCACACCGATTTCCGCCGCGCGGTGCAGGCGCAAGAGGGCGAAACGGTGGTCTTTTCGTGGATCGAATGGCCCGACAAGGCGACGCGCGACGCCGGCATGGCCAAGGTCCGCGACGATCCGCGGATGCAATCCCCGGGCGACATGCCGATCGACGGCAAGCGCATGATCTTCGGCGGCTTCCAGGCGGTTGCCGACTGCTGACTTCCCCGCGGCACGACAGGAGAGGCACGATGACCAACCCGCACGGCACCCCGATCTGGTACGAACTGCAGAGCGCCGATCCGCCCGCGTCCAAGGCGTTCTACGATCACGTCGTCGGCTGGACGATCGGCGAGCCCGCTCCCGACATGGACTATCGCATGATCGACACCGGCCACGGCCTGGTCGGCGGCGTGATGCGGTTGACCGACGAAATGGCCGCCGGCGGGGCACAGCCCGGCTGGCTGGTCTATATCGGCGTCGACGATGTCGACGCCTCGGCCGAGGCGATCACGGCCGCGGGCGGTGCGGTGCATATGGGCCCGTGGAGCATGCCCGGCGTCGGCCGCATGGCGGTGGTCGCCGATCCGCAGGGCATCCCGTTCTACATCATGCGCGGCGACAGCGACGAGGACAGCACCGCCTACGAACGCACCGGCATGGGCAAGTGCAACTGGAACGAGCTGATCTCGCCGGACCAAGACGCCGGCGACGCCTTTTATCGCAGCATCTTCCACTGGAACTATCCCGACGTGATGCCGATGGGTCCGATGGGCGACTATCGCTTCATCGCGGTCGGCGACCAGACCTTCGGCGCGACGATGCGACATCCCGGCGAAGGCCCCCCGCCCGGCTGGCGCTTCTATTTCCGCGCGCCCGATATCGAGGCCGCCGCCGCCAGGGTCGCCGAAGCCGGCGGCACGGTGATGATGGGCCCGCACGACGTGCCCGGCGGCGACCGCATCATCGTCGCCAGCGACCCGCACGGAACCGTGTTCGGCGTGGTCGGCCTGGGCGAAGGGATCGATGGGGGAGTTGGCGCATGAGCAAGATCCTCCCCTGCCTGTGGTACGACGGCGCGGCCGAGGAGGCCGCGACCTTCTACGCCGCGACCTTCCCCGACAGCCATGTCGATACGGTCCACCGCGCACCCGGCGACTATCCCGCGGGCAAGCAGGGCGATGCGCTGAGCGTCGAGTTCACCGTCTGCGGCATGGCGTTTCTCGGCCTCAACGGCGGCTCGGGCCATCCCCATTCCGACGCGGTGTCGTTCCAGATCCTGACCGACACGCAAGCCGAGACCGACCGCTATTGGGATGCGATCGTCGGGGGCGGCGGCAGCGAAAGCCGGTGCGGCTGGTGCAAGGACAAATGGGGGCTGTCGTGGCAGATCACCCCGCGCGCGCTGATGCGCGCGCTGGGCAACCCCGATCGCGCCGCCGCCAAGCGCGGCTTCGCGGCGATGATGACGATGCGCAAGATCGACATCGCCGCGATCGAGGCGGCGGTCGCTGGGGAGCCGGCAAATGCGTAGGATCATCGGCGGCATGTTCCAGTCGCTCGACGGCGTGATCCAGGCGCCCGGCGGGCCGAGCGAGGACCCGACCGGCGGCTTTCCTCACGGCGGTTGGATGTTCCCCGTGTCGGACGAGGCCGTCGGGGACGCGGTCGGCGCGTTTTTCGGCGGCAGCTACGACCTGCTGCTCGGCCGGCGCACCTACGATATCTTCGCCGCTTATTGGCCCTATGTCGAAGGCGAGGGCGCGGTGATGGGCGAAGCGTTCGCCACCGCGAACAAATATGTCCTCACGCGCGGGCAGCAGCCGCTTGCCTGGGCGAACAGCCACCGGCTCGGCGACGTGGCGGCGATCGCCGCGCTGAAACAGGGCGAGGGTCCCGATCTGCTGATCCAGGGCAGCAGCACGCTCTACCCCGTTTTGCTCGCCGCCGGACTGCTCGACCAGCTCAGGCTCTACACCCTCCCGGTCGTGCTCGGCACGGGCAAGCGCCTGTTCGGCGCCGACACCCCGCCCGCCACGCTGCGCATGACCGAGCACAGCGTCACCCCCGGCGGCACGGTGATCGCGACCTACGAGCCCGCCGGCCCGGTGGGCAGCGGCGCATTCGGCCATGTCGACAGCGCCCCCGAGCGCGAGCGGCAACGGCGCATGGCGGAGGGCAGCTGGTGATCGAGCTCTTCGGCCATCCCTTCTCGTCCTACACCTGGAAAGTGCTGATCGCGCTCTACGAGAATGCGACGCCCTTCACCTTCCGCATGATCGAGGATCCCGCGCACAAGGCGACGCTCGAAGCGCTGTGGCCGGTCGGCAAATTCCCGGTGCTGCGCGAGGGCGAAAGCGTGGTGGTCGAGACCAGTACGATCATCGAGTATCTGCAGACCCGCCACCCCGGCCCGATCGCCTTCCTCCCCGCCGATCCCGCCGCCGCACTCGAGGTGCGGATGCTCGACCGCGTGTTCGACAATCACGTGATGACCGTGATGACGCGCGCGGTGGTCGACGCGATGCGCCCGCCCGAACGGCGCGATTGCGATATCGCGACGAGCGTCGGCAGCGCGCTCGACACGGTCTATGGCTGGCTCGACTCGCGGCTTGCCGGGCGCGCCTGGGCGGCGGGAGCGACTTTCACGCTCGCCGATTGCGCCGCTGCGCCGTCGCTCTTCTATGCCGACTGGGTCCACCCGATCGGCGATCGCTTCGCGGTGTTGAAGGCGTACCGCGCGCGCGTCCTCGCCCGGCCTTCGGTCGCGCGCTGCGTCGACGATGCGCGGCCCTTCCGCCACTATTTCCCGCTCGGCGCGCCCGACCGCGATTGATCCCCAGGAGAAAGATGATGGACGATTGCTCGCCGACCCAGGTCGGCATCCACGACCTAACGATCACGCGCCTAATCGACGCGCCGCGCGAAGCGGTCTGGCGCGCCTATACCGATCACCTCGCCGAATGGTGGTGCCCGCGGCCGTGGAGCGTCGAGGTCATCGAGCAGGACATGCGCCCCGGCGGCCGCTCGGCGATGATCATGCGCGGACCGAACGGGGAGCAAGCGCCGCAGGAGGGCGTCTATCTCGAGATCGTCCCGCTGGAGCGGATCGTCTTCACCGATGCGTTCGCCGGGGGATGGCGACCGCAGGGGCCGTTCATCCTCGGCATCATGGACTTCGCCAGCGAGGGCACCGGCACACGCTACACCGCCACCGCACGCCACTGGACCGCCGAGGCGAAGGCGCAGCACGAAGCGATGGGGTTCGTCGAAGGCTGGGGAAAGGTCGCCGAACAGCTGGAGGATGTGGCCAAGCGCATCGCCTGACTCAAATCCTCCCCCGGGAACCGGGGGAGGGGACCACCAGCCTCCTTCAGGCTGGTGGTGGCGGGGGGAAACGCGCGCCAACCTCGGCAAGGATCAACCGAACGACAGCGTCCAGATCGCGCACCACATCCGCAGCCCGCACCCGCAGCACCGCCACCCCACGCTGCTCCAACCATGCATCGCGCGCCGCATCGCGCACCGGCCGATTCGCCCGCGAATGCGCCTCGCCATCCCCCTCGATCGCAAGCCGCGCCGGCGCGCAGTAGAAATCCAGCCCATAGTCCCCCGCCGGCGCCTGGCGACGGAAGCGGTGCCCGCCTGACTGATTGCGGAGATTTGCCACAACAGCACCTCCGGCAGCGCCATCGCGCGCCGCAGCCGCTTCGCGCCAACACGGGCGCGGCGGGTGCCTTTCCCCTCCACCGGCGGCACCCCTTCACCATTCGCTGCAGGCTCATGGTCGCCCTCCCCCGGTTCCCGGGGGAGCGATTTAACGTATCAAGCGAACGCCGGCGCGCCCTTCAGTTGCGTATAGGCCGCGATCACCTCCTGCAGCTTGCTCTCGAAACTGCGGTCGCCACCGTTGCGATCGGGATGATATTTCCGCACCAGTTCCGCATATTTTTCGCGCAACCCCCGCCGGTCGACATCCGCCGCCAGCCCCAGCACCTTCAAAGACCGCCGGTCGACCTCCGACAATGGCCGCCCATCCTTGCGCGCCGGCTCCGCCGCACGCCGGAAGCGCGCGCCGATCGCGTCGAGCGGATCGCTGAAATCGCCCCATTTCGGCGGCACGTCGGCGCCCGAATGCGCAAAGGCGCGCGTCTCGCGCTCCCATCCCGCGAACGGACGCTGCTGGGCATGGATTTCCTCGGCGCTCATGCCGGTGAAGAAATTGTAGCGCGCGTTGAACGCGCGGACATGGTCGAGACAGAACCAGCGATACGGCCGCGGCCCATCGCCGCTGATCCGCGGCGCGTCGCCCGCCGGCGCGCGGAATTCGCCCGCCAGATCGCAGCCCGGTTGCTCGCACACGCGCCCGCTGCCCTCGACCCGGCCGTGGAAGCGCGGGGCGGGGCGCTCGCGCGCGCCATCTTTCTTGTCGTCCTCGCGCGCCACGCGGCTCCCTCAAATGCAAAAGCGGCCTATATAGGCGCGATGACCGACCCTGCCACCGCCCCCGCCCCGATTTCGCGACCGCTCGTCGAGGAGATCCGCGAGCGACTCGTCGCCGCGCTCGAACCCACCGCGCTCACCGTCAGCAACGACAGCGCGCAGCATGCCGGCCATCTTGGCGACGACGGCACCGGCGAATCGCATTTCAGTGTCAGCGTCGAGGCCGCGATCTTTTCGGGCCTGTCGCGCGTTGCACGGCAACGGTTGGTCAATCAGGCGCTCGCCGATCTGTTGCGCGAGCGGATCCATGCCCTCGCGATCCGCGCAAGCGCTCCGGGAGAATGACGATGCGCTACGGTCTCTGGTATTGGCCCGGAATCCAGGGCCGCGGCGAATTCATTCGGCTGCCGCTCGAGGCGGCCGGGATCGACTATCTCGAATGCGGGCGGGTGAAGGGCGCCGACGCGCTGGTCGCCAACATGGCCGAGCATGCCGATGCGCACGGGCCGTTCGCGCCGCCCTATCTCGAGATGGACGGCATGGTGATCGCGCAGGTCGCCAACATCCTGCAATTCCTCGGCGATCATCATCAGGTCGGCGCGACCAGCATCGCCGACCGGCTGTGGCTCAACCAGCTCCAGCTGACGATCGCCGACCTGGTCACCGAAGTGCACAACGTGCACCACCCGCTCGACGTGTCGCTGACCTATGAAGCGCAGAAGGACGCCGCGCGCAGCGTCGCCAAAGCGTTCCGCGAGCAGCGCCTGCCCAAATTCCTCGGTCATTTCGAGCGCGCCGCGCAGGGCGGGATGGGCGAGTGGCTGCTCGACCATCACTGGACCTATGTCGACACGTCGCTGTTCCAGCTGGTCGAGGGGCTGCGCTACATGTTTCCCAAGCGCATGGCGGCGATCGAAAGCGATTATCCCGGCGTGATCCGAATCCACGATCTCGTCGCCGAGCTGCCCGGCATCCGCGCCTATCTCAAGAGCGAGCGGCGGCTGGCGTTCAACCAGGACGGCATCTTCCGCCACTATCCCGAGCTCGACGCAGCATGAGTCGCGCTCTGCGCCCCGCGGCGCGCATCCTGCTGCTCGACGAGGCGGATCGCGTATTGCTGTTCCGCTTCGATCCCGACGATCGCCCGCCCTTCTGGTGTACGCCGGGCGGCGCGGTCGATCCGGGCGAAAGCTATCCGGAGGCGGCGCGCCGCGAGCTGCGCGAGGAAACCGGGCTCGATCTCGATTGCGGACCCGAGGTGCTGCAACGCCACGCCGAGTTCATCACGATCGAGGGCGTTCCCGTGAGCGCCGACGAGCGCTATTTCCTCGTCCGCGCGCCGCACGACGCGGTCGACACCGCCGGCCATGCCGAGCTCGAACAGCGCGTGATGACGCGCTTCCACTGGTTCACGCGCGCCGATCTCGCCGCGGCGAGCGAACCCTATTTTCCCGAGGACCTGCCCAAGATCCTCGACGCGCTGGAGCGCCCGCTATGACCAACGACGACCTCATCCTGCAGACGATCACGCCTGTCACGCACGATCTCGGCGGCTTCAAGGTGCATCGCACCTTGCCCTCGCGGCCGCGCACGATGGTCGGGCCGTTCATCTTCTTCGACCAGATGGGGCCGTCGCGGCTCGGCATGGGCGAAGGGATCGACGTGCGGCCGCACCCGCACATTAACCTCTCGACCGTCACCTATCTGTTCGGCGGCGCGCTCGGCCACCGCGATTCGCTCGGCAGCGACGTGGTGATCGAGCCCGGCGCGGTCAATCTGATGACCGCCGGCCACGGCATCGTCCATTCCGAACGCACCCCCGACGCCGAGCGCGCCGGCGGGCCCGAGCTGTCGGGGATCCAGACCTGGCTCGCCATGCCCGAGAAGGACGAGGAAATGGCGCCGGCATTCGAGCACGTCGCGCGCGCCGAGCTGCCGACCGTCGAGGTGTCGAACGCCCGCGCGCGCGTGGTGATGGGGAGTCTCTGGGGCGCGACTGCGCCGACGACGACCTATGCCAGCACGATCTACGCCGACGTGGTGCTCGACGCCGGCGGATCGATCCCGATCGACGCCGATGCCGACGAACGCGCGCTGTATATCGCGCTCGGCGAGGCGACGCTCGACGGCATGACGCTCGAACCGATGACTTTGTACGTGCTCAAGCCCGGCACCGCCGCGACGCTCCGCTCGACGACCGGCGCGCGCGCGATGCTGTGCGGCGGTGAGGCGTTCGCGACGCCGCGCCACGTGTGGTGGAACTTCGTTTCGTCGAGGCGCGAGCGGATCGACGAAGCGAAGCGGGCGTGGACTGCTGGTGAGTTTCCGAAAGTGCCCGGCGACGACAAGGAGTGGATCCCGATTCCGGCCATTCCCAAGACGGTCAGCTATCCATAATTGTGCCTCCCCTCCCTGGAAGGGAGGGGATCGAGGGGTGGGTCGGCCCGTTGTCGAACGCCGCGCCCGCCTCAGGCCGACCCACCCCCAGCCCCTCCCTTCCAGGGAGGGGAGGACTGCGGAGACGATGATGCCCGATGCCTTCACCCTGAACCGAATCGCCCTCCCGACCGGCGTCGAGCTCGACGTCGCCACCGCCGGCTCGCCCGAGCACCCGCCGATCGTCCTGCTCCACGGCTTCCCCGAATCGCACCGCACCTGGCGCCACGTGATCCCGCAGCTCGCCGCCGATCATTTCGTCATCGCCCCCGACCAGCGCGGTTTCGCGCGCTCGTCCAAGCCCGCCGAGATCAGCGACTACACCCCCGACAAGATGGTCGCCGACCTGCTCGCGCTCGCCGACCATTTCGGGCTGGCGACCTTCACGCTCGTCGGCCACGACTGGGGCGGCGCGATCGCGTGGATGGCGGCGCTGCAGAACCCCAACCGCATCGCCCGCCTCGTCATCGTCAACGCGCCGCACCCCTTCGTCTTCCAGCGCACCTTGTTCGACGACATGGCGCAGCGCGAGGCGAGCCAGTACATCACCGCCTTCCGCAATCCCGGCTTCGAGAGCTATATCGACAGCATCGGCCTCTCCAATTTCTTCGACAACAGCTTCCTGCGCCACACCGATTTCGCGCGAATCGCCGATGAAAAGCCCGTCTATCTCGACCAATGGAGCCAACCCGGCGCGATGACCGCGATGCTCAACTGGTACCGCGCGAGCCCGATCCTCGTCCCCGCAATGGACGAGACCCCGCCACGCCCGGCGTTCCTCGACGGCGCCTTCCCGCCGGTGACGCAGCCGACGCTGGTGGTGTGGGGCCTCGGCGACGCCGCACTGTTGCCGAGCCAGCTCGACGGGCTCGACACGCTGGTGCCCGATCTCAAGGTGGTGAAGGTCGACGCCGGGCATTTCGTGCCGTGGGAAAACCCCGACGCCGTGGTGGCCGCGATCAGAAAGTGGGAAGTCGCCTAAATCCTCCCCGGCACGGGGAGGGGGACCATTTGCCTCTTCCGGCAAATGGTGGAGGGGGCTCTCCGCGAGCGTTACGCGTGTGGCCCCCCCCTCCACCACCAGCCTGAAGGAGGCTGGCGGTCCCCCTCCCCGTGCCGGGGAGGATTACACCCGAACCCGTGCCGCCTCCGGCAAATCCACCAGCGGCGTCGCTCCCCCACCAGCCCCCGCATCGATCCACGTCCCATGCGCATGGGACGTTGCCAGCGTCGCCCATTCCCCCGCCCCCGGCCACCAGCGCGCCCGCACCACCTGGTGGCCCAGCGACCGGTCGGGCTCCATCGCCACCCAGCCAAGCGGCCGCTCGACCGTCGCGCGCGCGCCCGCCGCCGCCATCGCCACGCGCACCCGCTCCGCCACCGCCTCGGGCAGATATTGCCACACCACCGAATGCATCAGCACGCGCGTCACCCCCGCTTCCTGCGGCTCGGCCAGCCGCGCCTCGATCCAGTCGGCCGCGTCGGCCCGCTCGAGCGCCACGCCCTGCGCGCGCACCATCTCCACCGCCGCGCGCATCCGCGCCAGGCGTTCGGGCGTCTCGGGCCAGACATAGGCCGCGAGCCGCGCCGCCACCGCCGGATCGGTCGCATCGATCGGCGCGATGTCGCACCCGCGCACCGAGACGATCTCGAGCGGCACCATTTCCGGCACCGGCCCACTCCAGCGCGGCGTGATCGTCACCGGCGACTCGACCGGCCCGAACCAGGCGCCGCCGAGATCGAAGCGATACCGCCCGATCAGCAGGTTGAGCCCAGCACTCGAGCCAATCTCGAGCACCTCCACCCGCGGCCCGCACGCCTGCGCGATCGTGAGCAACCCGACCAGCAACGCCGCCGACCGCCCCGGCTCGTTGGTCTGCGGCGGGCCGTCGAGCCACGGCAGCAAAGCCGCCTCATGCTCGCCAAGCACGCGCTCGATCGTCGCGAGAATTGCGCCCTGCTCGGTCACCGCCCCCGAATAGACCGCCGCCAGTCCGGTATCGGCCCCCGCCTGCACCAGCGCGTGCAGCCCCCCGAACAGCCGCAGCGGCAGTGCATCGCGCGTCGGCTCGCCCGGCCAGTCGAGCACCCGCGCGCCGATCACCGATCGCCGCGTCAACCCATCGGCGATCGCCGCGCACATCCGGCCATAGACCGGCGCGGCATTGGCCTCGCAATAATGCTGCTGGATCCGGAACGCGTCACGATTGCTCTGCTCATCGGCCATGATCGATTTTCTCCGTCGGTCGCGTTGTTGCGCCCACCCCCGCCCCCAAGTAAAGCCCGCGCCATGGCAGACCCGATCATCATCGCCGTCCCCAAGGGCCGCATCCTCGCCGAGGCGATCCCCTTGCTCGACCGCGCCGGAATCGTCCCCGAAGCCGCGTTCAGCGACGAGAACAGCCGCGCGCTGCGCTTCACCACCAACAACCCCGGAATCGACCTGATCCGCGTCCGCGCGTTCGACGTCGCGACCTTCGTCGCGCACGGCGCGGCGCAGCTCGGCATCGTCGGGTCGGACGTGCTCGCCGAGTTCGATTATTCCGAGCTCTACGCGCCGGTCGATCTCGGCATCGGCCATTGCCGCCTGTCGGTCGCCGAGCCCGCCGCGATGGCGGCGAGCGACGATCCGCGCGGCTGGAGCCACGTCCGCGTCGCGACCAAATATCCGCACGTCACCGAAGCGCATTTCGCGCGCCGCGGCGTGTCGGCCGAGTGCGTCAAGCTCAACGGCGCGATGGAGCTGGCGCCGCTGCTCGGCCTCGCGCCGCGAATCGTCGACCTGGTGTCGTCGGGGCGTACGTTGAAGGAGAACGGCCTGGTCGAGGTCGAGGTGATTTGCGAGGTCACCTCGCGGCTGATCGTCAACCGCGCGGCGTTCAAGACGCGCGGCGAGGTCGTGCCGCTGGTCGAGGCGTTCCGGCGGGCGGTTGCACAGGAGCTGGCGGCGTGAGCGCGATTATCTATAAGCCCCTCCCCTTCAGGGGAGGGGTTGGGGTGGGGCCGAAACAGGCACCCGCTTTCTGCGAGGCACTCCCCACCCCCAGCCCCTCCCCTGAAGGGGAGGGGAGGATTTTATGATCAAGCTCACCACCACATCCCCCACCTTCGCCGCCGACTTCACCGCTTTGGTCAACGCCCGCCGCGAAGCCGATGCCGACGTCGCGCGCGACGTCGCCGCCATCATCGCGCGCGTCCGTGACGAGGGCGACGCCGCGGTCCACGCCTACACCAAGAGCTTCGACCGCCACGATCTCGACGCCACCGGCTGGCAGATCGACCCCAGTGAATGGCGCGCCGCCTATGACGGCCTCGCCCCCGATCTCCGCGCCGCACTCGAGCTCGCGGCAGACCGCATCGCCACCTATCACGAGAAGCAGAAGCCGCAGGGCACCGACAGCACCGACGCCAACGGCATCCGCACCGGCGCGCGCTGGAACGCGATCGAACATGCCGGCATCTACATCCCCGGCGGCCGCGCAGCCTATCCGAGCTCGGTGCTGATGAACGCGATCCCCGCCAAGGTCGCCGGGGTCGAGCGCATCGTCATGGTCACGCCCACCCCCGACGGCGAGGTCAACCCGCTGGTGCTCGCCGCCGCGCACATCGTCGGCGTCGACGAGCTGTGGCGGATCGGCGGCGCGCAGGCGATCGCCGCGCTCGCCTATGGCACCGACCGGATCCGCCCGGTCGACGTCATCACCGGCCCCGGCAACGCCTGGGTCGCCGAGGCCAAGCGCCAGCTCTACGGCGTCGTCGGCATCGACATGGTGGCGGGCCCGTCCGAGATCGTCGTCGTCGCCGACGGCGAGAACCGCGCCGACTGGATCGCCGCCGACCTGCTCTCGCAGTCCGAGCACGACCCGACCAGCCAGTCGATCCTGTTCACCGACTCGGCCGCTTTCGCCGACGCGGTCGCGGCCGAGGTCGATGCCCAGATCGAAACGCTCGCGACGTCGAAGGTCGCACGCGCGGCGTGGGACGCGAACGGCGCAATCATCCTCGTGCGCACCTTGGAAGAGGCGCTTCCGCTGGTCGACCGCCTCGCCGCCGAGCATCTCGAACTGGCATGCGACGATCCGCAGGCGCTGTTCGACAAGGTCCGCCATGCGGGCTCGGTGTTCATGGGCCGCCACACGCCCGAAGCGATCGGCGATTACGTCGCCGGGCCGAACCACGTACTGCCGACCGGCCGCCGCGCGCGCTTCGCCAGCGGGCTGTCGGTGCTCGATTTCATGAAGCGCACGAGCTTCCTGCAACTCGGGCCACAAGGCCTGGCGGCGATCGGCCCAGCCGCGGTAGCGCTGGCGCAAGCCGAAGGCCTCCCCGCCCACGCCCGCTCGGTCGCGCTCCGGCTCCCCTAACTGCCTCCCCTCCCTGAAAGGGAGGGGCTGGGGGGTGGGTCGGCCCGTAGTCGGGCGTGACCCCAGCCATCAGCCGACCCACCCCTACCCCTCCCTTCCAGGGAGGGGAGGCTTGCGGCGGCAACCGCTCGCGCGAACTGAACCGCCAGCGCCTGACTCAGGAGGACGACCGGTGGGTCGGCCTCCCGGGCGCGCGCCGCTTAGCCCCGAGCGGTGTCGCCGCCCGCATGCATGGCGCGCCACGCCCGACGGCTGCGCTCTGACGCAAGCGGTGTCATCGTCGCTCGCCACGCGCGCGTCACGCCCGACTACGGGCCGACCCACCCCCGCCCCCTCCCTTCCAGGGAGGGAAGGCTCGTGGGGCACCCCTGTGCGCGACCTGATCCGCCGGCGCCCCCTTCCAGAGCGGGACGACGCCCCCCCACACCAATCTTCCCGTTCCCCGCTTTTTCCCTTAAGGCGCGCCGCATGTCCTCCCACGCCACCCCCCGCACCGCCGCCCGCTCCAAAGCCCGCGCCGCCGCCCGTCTCGCCGCTGTCCAGGCGCTCTACCAGCACGACATGGAAGCAACGCCCGTCACACAGCTCCTCAACGAGTTCCACAACCACCGCCTCGGCGCGACGATCGAGGACGCCGAATATGCCGAGGCCGAGGTCGATTTCTTCGACGACGTCGTCAAGGGCACCGAGGCGCGCCTCGCCGAGATCGACACGACGATCGCCGCCAAGCTCGCCAAGGGCTGGAACCTCGCGCGGCTCGACAAGGCGATGCGCGCGATCCTGCGCGCGGGCACCTACGAGCTGCTCGCGCGCTCCGACGTGCCGGTCGGCACCGTCATCACCGAATATGTCGACGTCGCGCACGCCTTTTTCGACAAGCGCGAGGCGGGCTTCGTCAACGGCCTGCTCGACAACATCGCCAAGGACGTCCGCGCGTAAGCATGGGCGAGGTCGTCAACCTCCGCCGCGCGCGCAAGGCCCGCGCGCGCGACACCGCCGAGACGACCGCCGCCACCAACCGCGCCGCCTTCGGCCGCAGCAAGGCCGAGCGCGAAGCCGCGGCGGCGAAGACCGCGCGGCTCGAGCGCGGGCTCGATGGGGCGAAGCGGGAAAAGTGAGGGATTGTTCGCCGGTGACTGTGAGCGGTCGTCTCGGACGGGCCTGGCTGCTTTCGAACCAGCTTTCGAACCCGCCGCTCAGAATGCAAAAATCAAAATTCTTGCATCAGGGCTTGGAAACCAGGGTTTGGAAACGATGTGCTTGCTTGCAACCCAACTTCCGGCCATCCTTTTGCGATGAAATACCATCATCTGTGTTACCTAGCCGTTGTCGCACTTGCAGGTTCCGGTGCGGGATTGGTCACCAGATCTAACGCATCCATAGGCGATCAAACGGACAAGGCGGCGGCAGTTAGAGCCAAGTCCACGTGTTTGATGCCTGACGGATGGGCGCAGGTTGCGGAGCGAAAGCCGCACTTCGTAATCTTTGGAGAAGACCACGGCACTGAAGAGGCTCCGACGTTTGTGGGAGATGTTGCCTGCGCATTGGCCGCTAAGGGTGAACGCGTCCTCATCGCGGTTGAGCACGACTCCAGTCAGAACCCTGCCTTTCAAGCGGCATGGTCTCTTCAACAGCCACAGTTCGAAGCTGCGTTACGCCTCGCGGGTTGGAAGGGTCGAGAAGATGGCATTGCTAGTGAAGCGATGTTCCATCTGCTGGTAAGGCTCCATTCGCTTAAGAATGCAGGTAACTCGATCAGCGTTGTCGCGTTCAACGGAGCACGCGATGAAGCCCAGCACGAGCGGTTTAAAGCTCTGCCTGGACAAGGCGCACACGAAGCCGCTCAAGCCGAAAATATCCGCGAAGCTGCTCAGCAGCAGCCTTATGATCACGTTCTAGTTTTGACAGGAAATGTTCACGCTCGGAAACACGAAGTCGGGAGGGGAGGATTTATATTTAAGCCAATGGCTATGCTTCTCGCTCCGCCTAATGAAATTATAACTTTAAACATGGAAGCCGCAAAAGGCAACTCATGGGATTGTAGATTAAAGCCGGGTCATGAGCCCCAAGCAGGCAAACCTATTATGAATGATGCCATTGAATGTGGCATTCATAATTATGGAAGCGATATAGATTTGCGACGTGAACCATTCATTTCTTTAAAATTCGAGCCAGGGATTGTACCCGATAATAATTATGACGGGTTTTATTGGCTAGGAGCCGTTCACGGATCGAAGCCAGCCGTCCCAAAATAGTAGGTCTCCCGCTGATGCAGAACTCACAAGATTTGCATCGAGTAAGGAACGACAGAAAGCCTCGACGTTCAGCAATGCAAAAGCCTGATCCGTTTTGGCGTGCCCCGGCCGATGCCGACTGTCGTATGGCGGAGCCCGCAAAACGGCCGGACCGCTCGCCGCTTGCAGACATCGGCCACCGTCGGCGCTAGGCCATAGCGGTGACCGAAGCCCAATTCCTCGTTGCGCTCCGCAGCCTGCCGCTTCATCCCGGCGCGCTGGACTTGCGCGACGATGCGGCGCGGCTCGGGCGGCTCGTGCTGACGAGCGATACGCTGGTCGAGGGGGTGCATTACCTCGCCAGTGATCCGCCGGGCGACGTCGCATGGAAGCTTGTCGCGACCAACCTGTCGGATCTCGCCGCCAAGGGCGCGGTGCCCGTCGGGGTGATGCTGAACTATCCGTTGCGGGCCGCGCGCCTCCCCGCCCCAACCGACTCCGCCGACTGGGACACCGCCTTCCTCGCCGGCCTAGCGGAAGCCCTCACCACCTTCGCCGCGCCGATCCTCGGTGGCGACACCGTTTCGCTTCCGCCGCATGCGCCGCGCGTCATCAGCCTCACCGCGCTCGGCGACAGCGCCTACGCCCCCACCCGCAGCGGCGCGCAGGCGGGCGACGCGCTCTGGGTCACCGGCACGATCGGCGATGCCGGGGCAGGGCTCGCGATCGCGCAAGGACAGCCCGGCCCGCCCGACCTGCTCGCCGCCTATCGCCGCCCGCAGCCGCAGCTCGCCGCGGGCCAGGCGCTCGCCCCCCACGTCCACGCGATGATGGACGTGTCCGACGGTCTGCTGATCGACGCGCAGCGGATGGCGGCGGCGAGCGGGCTCGCCGTCGCGATCGACCTTGCGCGCGTTCCGCTGTCGGAGGCGTACCGCATCCACGCCGGCGACACCCGCACCACGCGCCTGGCTGCCGCGACCGCGGGCGACGATTATCAGCTGCTGTTCGCGCTCGCGCCGCACCTCGCCCCCGCCGCCCCCGCGACGCGGATCGGCGTCTTCAGCCCCGGCGCGGGCCTCACGCTGCACGAGGCCGGCGCGCCGCTGCCGCTTCCCGCCGCGCTCGGCTATCAGCACGCGGGCTAACCCCCTCGAACCACACCGCTTGCCAAGCCCCGCCGCCGCGCTAGTCTGCCGGTCAAGCGTGGGGGCCGCCGTCGCGTACCGTCCCACCGATAATCCATGGGAAAGGACACGCATGACGATCGTCTATGCCGCCATCATCTGTGGCGTGATTGCCGTAGCCTACGGCCTCCTCACCTCCGCCCAGGTCCTCCGAGCGCCCGCGGGCAACGCCAAGATGCAGGACATCGCCGCCGCGATCCAGGAAGGCGCCAAGGCCTATCTCGGCCGGCAATACCGCACGATCGCGATCGTCGGGGTGATCGTCCTCGCTTTGGTGTGGGTCTTCCTCGACGGCATGCGCACCCCCGTCTCGGCGGTGAGCTTCGCGCTCGGCGCGGTGCTGTCGGGCGTCGCGGGCTATGTCGGGATGAACATCTCGGTCCGCGCCAACGTCCGCACCGCCGAGGCCGCGCGGACCTCGCTGCAGGGCGGCCTGACGATGGCGTTCCGCTCGGGCGCGGTCACCGGATTGCTCGTCGCAGGGCTCGGGCTGCTCGCGATCTCGGGCACCTTCTGGTTCCTCGCCGGCCCGAACGGCGCCGACGCCGGCGCGCCGGTCGTCGTGAAGGCGCTCACCGCGCTCGCGTTCGGCGCCTCGCTCATCTCGATCTTCGCGCGCCTCGGCGGCGGGATCTTCACCAAGGCGGCCGATGTCGGCGCCGATCTCGTCGGCAAGGTCGAGGCCGGCATCCCCGAGGACGACCCGCGCAACCCCGCCACCATCGCCGATAATGTCGGCGACAATGTCGGCGACTGCGCCGGCATGGCGGCCGATCTGTTCGAGACCTATGTCGTCACGATCGGCGTGACGATGATTTCGGTCGCGCTCGCGCTGCGCCAGGCCGACGCGCTGCTGCAGGTGATGACGCTCCCGCTGATCGTCGGCGGGGTGTGCATCCTGACCTCGATCATCGGCACCTATTTCGTCCGGCTCGGCAAGGGGCAGTCGATCATGGGCGCGCTCTACAAGGGGTTCTGGGTCAGCATCCTGCTGTCGATCCCGGCGATCTATCTCGTCACGCGCTATGTGCTCGGCGACATGAGCGCGGTGATCGGCGGCAACGCCTTCCTCGATGGCGGGACGCAGGTCGCAGCATCCGGCGTCGCGGCGGCGACCTTCACCGGCTGGGAGCTGTTCTGGTCGATGATGGTCGGGCTCGCGGTCACCGGCCTTCTGGTGTGGATCACCGAATATTACACCGGCACCAACTTCAGACCCGTCCGCAGCATCGCCAAGGCGTCGCAGACGGGCCACGGCACCAATGTCATCCAGGGCCTCGCGATCAGCCTCGAATCGACCGCGCTGCCCACGCTCGTCATCGTCGTCGCGGTGATCGCGGCGTATCAGCTCGCCGGCGTGATCGGCATCGCCTTCGCCGCGACCGCGATGCTCGCGCAGGCCGGGATGGTCGTCGCTTTGGACGCCTATGGTCCGGTGACCGACAATGCCGGCGGGATCGCCGAGATGGCGGGCCTCCCCGACGACGTCCGCCACCGCACCGATGCCTTGGACGCGGTCGGCAACACCACCAAGGCGGTGACCAAGGGCTATGCGATCGGCTCGGCGGCGCTCGCGGCGCTCGTGCTGTTCAACGCCTACACCTCGGACCTGGCGCGCGATTTCCCCGATCTCACGGTCAATTTCGCTTTGTCGAACCCCTACGTCATCGTCGGCCTGCTGCTCGGCGCGCTGCTCCCCTATCTGTTCGGCGCGATGGGGATGACCGCGGTCGGCCGCGCGGCGGGCGCCGTCGTCGAGGAAGTGCGCCACCAGTTCCGCGAGAATCCCGGCATCATGGCGGGCACCAGCCGGCCCAATTATGCGCGCACGGTCGATCTCGTCACCAAGGCGGCGATCAAGGAGATGATCGTCCCCTCGCTGCTGCCGGTGCTCTCGCCGATCCTGGTGTTCTTCGTGATCCGCTTCGTCGCGGGCCAGGCCGAGGGCTTCGCGGCCTTGGGCGCGATGCTGCTCGGGGTGATCGTCTCGGGGCTGTTCGTCGCGATCTCGATGACGAGCGGCGGCGGCGCGTGGGACAATGCCAAGAAATATATCGAGGACGGCCATTATGGCGGCAAGGGCTCGGAGGCGCACAAGGCGGCGGTGACGGGGGATACCGTCGGGGATCCGTATAAGGATACGGCGGGGCCGGCGGTTAATCCGATGATTAAGATAACGAATATCGTCGCGCTGCTGCTGCTGGCGGCTTTGGCAGCCGCCTAACGCGCAGCGTTAGAAGGCGATCAGCCAAAGCCCGGCCGGCGGGTGGACGAGCCTTCCTTGTCCACCCGGCCGACGGCGTGGCTTCGCCACGACGCCCCTTCTCCCCTTCTTCGTCACCCCGGCCTTGTGCCGGGGCCCACCGTCCCGCGCGAATTACGAGCGTTGCGCGCGCTTCCCGGTGGGCCCGGCACAAGGCCGGGGTGACGGTTAAGGGGGCGGTGAAGCGCCCCCCAAAATTTCCCCCCAACCCCAAAACCCGCTACCCAGCCCAAATGCCCCACCGCCCCCTCTCCCCCGGCGAGCTCGACCACGCGCAAGCCCTGTTCGGCCCCGCGATCGCCTATGACGGCATCAAGGTCCACGCCCGCCGCTACCTCCCCTTCCAGCCAAGCAACGTCGCGATGGCCCCCAACGGCCACATCTATTTCCCGAAGCCCAGCTACAAACCCGACTTCTCCACCACCGTCCCCGATCTCGCCTGGATCCTCCACGAACTGACGCATGTCTGGCAGCATCAGAGCGGCATGTGGGTCCGCCTGCGCGGCACGCTCGCCGCGGGCCGCTACCAGTACGGCGACCTCGCCGACACCAACCGCCCCTTCACGCGCTTCAACATCGAGCAACAGGCGGCGATCGTCGGCGATTACGTACTGACCACCAACGGCTACCACGCCCAACACGGCCGCGGCGCGCGCGCCGATTACGAGCGCGTGCTGCCCTTCATCAGCGGCGCGTGAGCCCCATCCTTTTGACCTTGCGGCCAAAGCGCCAACCCGCCTAGGTTCCCGCCATGGGGGACGCCGCAGCGATCGAGACATTCATCACCCGCTGGCGCGCCAACGAAGGCGGCGCCGAGCGCGCCAATTACGTCCTGTTCCTCACCGAACTCTGCACGCTGCTCGACCTGCCACAGCCCGACCCCGCCGACGCCAGCCACACCCGCAACGACTACGTCTTCGAACGCGCCGTCACCTTCAAGGACGAAGCCGGCAAGGCGGGCCACGGCCGGATCGATCTCTACAAGCGCGGCGCCTTCGTGCTCGAGGCCAAGCAGAGCCGCGAACCCGGCGGCAAGAAGGAAGTCGCGCTCCCCGCCGAACAGCCCGGCCTCCCCGGCTTCGCCCCCACCCAAATCAGAGGCCGCCGCAGCGCGCAGCGCGGCTGGGACGTGCTGATGCGCAACGCGCGCGAACAGGCCGAGCAATATGCCCGCGCGCTCCCGACCGAACACGGCTGGCCGCCCTTCATCATCGTCGCCGATGTCGGCCACGCGTTCGAGATCTTCGCCGACTTCTCCGGCCAGGGGAAGAACTACCGCCAGTTCCCCGATCGCTCGGGCTACCGCATCTATCTCGACGATCTGCGTGAGGAGAGCGTGCGCGCCCGCCTGCGCGCGATGTGGCTCGATCCGCACAGCCTCGATCCCGCCAAACACGCCGCCGCCGTCACCCGCGACATCGCCCGCCGCCTCGCGCATGTCAGCAAATTGCTCGAGGAACGCGGCCATCAGCCCGAGCCCGTCGCGCATTTCCTGATGCGCTGCCTGTTCACGATGTTCGCCGAGGATACGGGGCTGCTCGAACCCGGCAGCTTCACCGACGTCCTCGCCGATGCCCGCAACGCCCCCGACAGCTTCGCGCCGATGCTCGAGGATCTGTGGCGCACGATGGACACCGGCGGCTTCTCGCCCGTGCTGCGCAAGACGATCCGCAAGTTCAACGGCGGCCTGTTCGCCGAACGCTCCGCCATCCCGCTCCACAAGGAAGAGATTGGCGAGCTGTACGAGGCCGCGCGCCACGTCTGGACCGAGGTCGAACCCGCGATCTTCGGCACGCTGCTCGAACAGGCGCTCGACAAGGTCGAACGCAAGCGCCTGGGCGCGCATTACACGCCGCGCGCCTATGTCGAGCGGCTCGTTATCGCGACGATCATCGAGCCGCTGCAGCGCGAATGGGAGACCGAAGTGCTCGGCACGGTCGAGCGCGAGCGCACCGCCGATCCGCAGGGCGCGATCCGCGCGGTGCATGATTTCCACGAAAAGCTCGCCGCGACGCGCGTGCTCGATCCCGCCTGCGGCACCGGCAATTTCCTCTATGTCGCGCTCGAGTTGATGAAGCGGCTCGAGGGCGACGTGCTCGAAGTGCTCGCCGATCTCGGCGGGCAGGAAGCGCTCGCGCTCGAGACCGCGACGGTCCACCCGCGCAACTTTCTCGGGCTCGAGCTCAATCCACGCGCCGCCGCGATCGCCGAGCTGGTGCTGTGGCTCGGCTATCTGCAATGGCAGATGCGCAACGGCGGGCAGATCGCCGATCCGGTGCTCGAACGCCTGAGCAACATCACCGCGATGGATGCGGTGCTGAAGCACGACGCGGGGCGGATGCGCGACGACGGGACGTTCGACGAATTCCCCAACCCGCGCCGGCCCGATTGGCCGCAGGCGGATTACATCGTCGGCAACCCGCCCTTCATCGGCGGCAAGGACGTCCGCGCGCGGCTCGGCGACGGCTATGCGACCGCGCTGTGGAAGGCGCACCCCAAGATCAACAAATCCGCCGATTTCGTGATGTATTGGTGGGACCGCGCCGCCGAGCGGCTGACCGAGAAGGGGACGCGGCTCAAGCGCTTCGGCTTCGTCACCACCAATTCGATCACGCAGGAATTCAGCCGCCGCGTGATGGCGGCGCGGATGGACGCGCGCGCGCCGATCAGCCTGGTGATGGCGATCCCAGATCATCCGTGGACCAAGGCGACCAAGGATGCGGCGGCGGTTCGGATCGCGATGACTGTTGCGAGGGCAGGTACCTCAGAGGGTGACCTCCTCATCGTTATCGACGAGTATGGACTTGAAACAGACGCACCGGTGGTAATCACTACAAAAACCGTAGGCGAGATCCACTCGGACTTATCAATTGGCAGCGATGTAACCCGTGCCAAACCACTTCGCGCAAATGCGTGGATCTGCTCGCCAGGTGTCAAACTTCACGGCGCGGGATTTATAGTTTCACCGAAGGAGGCTGAAGCATTCGGCCTGGGCCGGAGACCGGGCCTAGATCGACACATCCGCCCTTACCGCAATGGCCGTGACTTAACCGCCACCTCGCGAAACAACCTGGTCATCGACCTCTTCGAAGTCGATGAAGCTGCAGTTCGCCGCACTTTTCCGGAAGTCTATCAGCATTTGCTCCTGACCGTTCGGATAGATCGCCAAAACCAGTTCGACCTATCGCCAACCGCTGATGCGCGGGAATATCTTGCGCATTGGTGGACCTTTGGAAAACCAAGAGCGGATTTGCGGGCTGCGTTGTCCGGTTTGAACCGCTTCGTCGTGACCGTGGAAACGTCGAAGCATCGAACTTTCCAGTTTTTGGATGTCGGGATTATCCCGGACAACAAACTAGTATGTATCGCCTTGGCCGATGGTTTTGAGCTTGGGGCGCTCCAATCCCGCCCACACCTGGCGTGGTGCCTAGCAAACAAAGCGAAGCTCGGCGTCAAAGACGTTTATGTTAAAACCACGTGCTTCGACCCCTTCCCCTTCCCCGACGCCAGTCCCGAGCAACGCACGATCATCGGCGATCTCGCCGAGGAACTCGACGCGACGCGCAAGGAGGTGCTCGCCGAACACACCGACCTGACGCTCACCGGCCTCTACAATCTGCGCGAGAAGCTGCGCCAGCACGGGCCGTTGACCCCGGTCGAGCAGGACCAGCGCCGCCGCGGCCGCGTCGACATCATCGCCGAGCTGCACGACCGGATCGATGCCGCGGTCGCCGACGCCTATGGCTGGCCGCGCGACCTTTCCGACGCGGCGATCGTCACCCGCCTCGTCGCGCTCAATGCCGAGCGCCATGCCGAGGAGAAAGCCGGTAAGGTCCGCTGGCTGCGCCCCGACTATCAGCTGCCGCGCGCCGGCGTCACCTTGCTCGCGCCGAAAGTGCAGACCGAGCAGCTCGAGGCGCTGCTCCCCGCCGCCGCGGCGAAGAAGCCCGCTTTCCCGCGCGATGCGATCGGCCAGACCGCCGCCGTCCTCGCCGATCTGCGCGGCGGCGCCGGGCGCACCAGCGCCGAGATCGCGCGCCGCTATGCGCAGGGGCTGAGGGCCGAACCGCGCATCGCCGCGACGCTCGCCGCGCTCGTCCGGCTGGGGCATGTCGCGGCCGAGGGGGATCGCTACACGCTGCGCCGCGCGGCCTGATAGGACACGCGAAAAACCGCTGTCCTACACGCCCCCTTTTTGTCATCCTCCCTCCCGACTCGCGCCCCGCAGCGCTGCTCTTTCTCACCGTCAGCCCGCCAACCGCATCGCCCCGCGCGCCCACCCCCGCGCGATCATCGCAGAAACAGAAACGATCGAACCCGATAACACCAGCTCCGGGGGTCAATCGAGTCAACCGCCGCACGGTTCGTCGCACGGCTTCCCTTTTCGGGCGTCTTCGGCTATGCGCCGCGCTTCGCGAACTCCGCACAAGATCACCCACATCCTCAGAGGTTTGTTTGGCAAAAGAAGAACTGCTCGAAATGCGCGGCCAGGTGGTGGAGCTTCTGCCCAACGCCATGTTCCGCGTGAAGCTTGAGAACGATCACGAAATCCTCGGTCACACCGCCGGCAAGATGCGCAAGAACCGCATCCGCGTGCTCGTCGGCGACGAGGTGCTGGTCGAGCTGACGCCGTACGATCTGACCAAGGGGCGGATCACCTATCGCTTCAAGTGAGCCGGGGGCCGCGATGAGCGCAGCGCTCGTCGCTGCGGCGGTGACGCCGCCGCTCATATTGGCCTCCTCCTCGCCGCGCCGCGCCGATCTGCTCGCGCGGCTCGGCGTGACGCCGGGGCGAATCGCCGCGCCCGACATCGACGAATCACCGCTCCCGGCCGAGCCGCCGCGCCGCTATGTCGAGCGCATCGCGCGCGCCAAGGCGCTCGCGGTGGAGCGCGGCGCGGGCGAGATCGTGCTCGCCGGCGACACGACGATCGCGCTCGGCCGCCGCATCCTCGGCAAGGCGGAGGACGACGCCACGGTCGCCGCGATGCTCGGCCTGCTCTCGGGCCGTCGGCACCACTGCCTGAGCGCGGTGTGCGTCATCGCCGCCGACGGCACGCTGCGGAGCCGCCTGTCGGACACGGTGGTCGCGTTCAAGCCGCTCTCCGCCGCCGAGATCGCTGGCTACGTCGCCAGCGGCGAGGGGCTCGGCAAGGCCGGCGGCTATGCCATCCAGGGCCGCGCCGAGGCGTTCGTGCGCTTCCTGTCGGGGTCGCATTCGGGCGTCGTCGGGCTGCCGCTGTTCGAAACGCGCGCGCTGTTGCTGGCCTCGGGCGTGGCGCTTGGCTGAATGCCCATGAGCGAATGGCTCTACGAGGCCGGGATCGGCGAGGCCCGCGCGATCCTGGTCGCCGACGGCGCGATCGTCGAGGCGCGGATCGAGCTTGAGTCCGCCGGCCCGCGGATCGGCGCGGTGCTGAGCGCCCGGCTGGTCGAGATCACGGTCAAGGGCCGAGAGGGCCGGGTGAGCTTCGCCGGCGGCGAGGCGATGCTCGCGCCGCTCCCGCCCGGCATCACGCAAGGCGCCACGCTGCTGGTCGAGCTGGTGCGCGAGGCGATCCCCGAGGGCCGCCGCACCAAGCTGCCGCGCTGCGTCCCCGCCGACGGGCCGGAACGCGCCGGGCCGAGCCTGTACGAGCGGATCACCGCCAGCGGCCTGCCCGTGCGGACCTGCCATGCGCACGAGCCCGACCATTTCGAGGGCGCAGGCTGGTCGGAAGCGCTCGAGGAAGCGGAGAGCGGCGACATCGTCTTTTCCGGCCCCATCGGCGGCGCGTTGCGGATGAGCCCGACCCCGGCGATGACGCTGTTCGACGTCGACGGCTATCCGCCGCTCGAACCGCTCGCACTGGCCGCCGCCCGCGCCGTCGCCGCCGCGATCGTGCGGCTCGACATCGGCGGGTCGATCGGCATCGACTTCCCGACGCTCACCGGCAAGGCGGCGCGCGGCGCGGTCGACGCCGCGCTCGACGCCGGCTTGCCGCAACCGTTCGAGCGCACCGCGATGAACGGTTTCGGCTTCGTCCAGATCGTCCGCCGCCGCACCCGCGTGTCGCTCCCCGAACTGCTCCGCGCCGATCCCGCCGCCGCCGCGGCGCGCGCGCTGCTCCGCCGCATCGAGCACACCCCGCCGCCGGTCCCGACGCAGCACCGCGTATCGGCCCGCGTACAAAAGGCGCTCGCCGCCAATCCGCACTGGATCGCCGAGCTCGCGCGGCGTACCGGCGTCACCCCGGTCTTCGAGGTGGCATGATGGCGCGTTCCAAACCCTGTCCGCTCTGCGGCAAGCCGCCCGTCGCGGCCTTCTCCCCGTTCTGCTCGCAAGGCTGCCGCGACCGCGACCTGCTGCAGTGGCTCGGCGAGGGCTATGCGATCCCGGTGCGCGGTTCGCCGGGCGAAGATGACGAAGACGGGCTAGACACGCCCCGAGACCGCGACTAAGAGGCCGCTTCCCCGGAGCGATCCGGGTGTGCCCGAGTAGCTCAGTTGGTAGAGCATGCGACTGAAAATCGCAGTGTCGGTGGTTCGAATCCGCCCTCGGGCACCATTTTCCTGAGCAGCTCTGGAGAGTTGGTGATGCGTACGGTCTTCATCACGGGCGGAACGTCCGGGATCGGCGAGGCCGCGGTCCGCGCGTTCGCCGCTGCCGGCTGGCGCGTCGTTACCACCGGGCGCCGTGCCGATCGGCTCAAGGCTCTGGCCGATACGCTCGGCGAGAACGTCCACACGCTCGCCTTCGACATTCGCGACCGCGCGGCGATGGAAGCCGCGATCGCCGGTTTGCCGCCCGAATTCGCCGCGATCGACGCGCTGATCAACAATGCCGGCCTCGCGCTCGGCACTGCGCCGGCGCAGGATGCCAAGCTCGACGACTGGCAGACGATGATCGACACCAACGTCTCGGCGCTGGTCGCGGTGACGCGGACGCTGCTGCCGCGCCTGGTCGCGCGCAAGGGGGCGATCCTCAATTTGTCGTCGGTCGCGGCGACCTACCCTTACGCCGGCGGCAACGTCTATGGCGGGACCAAGGCGTTCGTCCGCCAGTTCAGCCTGGGCCTGCGCGCCGACCTCCACGGCACCGGCGTGCGCGTCACCTCGATCGAGCCGGGCATGGTCGAGACCGAATTCACCGTGGTGCGCACCGGCGGCAACCAGGCCGCCTCGGACACGCTCTACGCCGGTGCCAACCCGATGACCGGCGACGACATCGCCGCGACGCTGCTCTGGGTCGCCGAGCAGCCGGCGCACCTCAACATCAACACGCTCGAGCTGATGCCGGTCAACCAGTCGTTCGCGGGCTTTGCCGTGGCGCGCGAAGGTTAACTTGCGTTAGGCGACGTACGCGCCATACTCCCCTATCCCGCTCGTAACGGGATTTTAGGGGGCTATACTCCACAAGGCGCGGGTCCATCGTCCAGACAGGCCCGCCCCGCATGCGCTATCCTCTGATCGCTCCCAACCCGCCCAGGCTCAGCGAGCAGCGCGAGGCGCTGCGGCGGGTGGAGGCGTCGGGCCATTTCAGCAACAACGGACCGGAGGTCCGCGCGTTCGAGGCCGAGGCGACCGCGCAGCTGTTCGGCGGGCATGGCGCGAGCCTGGCGGTCGGCAACGCCACGCTCGGCCTGATGCTCGCCATCCGCGACGCGACGGGCGATCGCGCCGCCGGCCGCTATGCGGTGATGCCGGCATTGACCTTCGCCGCGACCGCACAGGCGGCCTTGTGGGCCGGGCTGACCCCGCTGATCTGCGACATCGACCCGGGCGACTGGACCGCGAGCGCCGCCGCCGAGGAGCGCCTGCTCCACGACTATGGCGATCGCATCGCAGTGCTGCTGCCCTATGCCACCTTCGGCACCGCGATCGACCTCGACCGCTATGCCTGGCTGCAGCGCCAGCACGGCGTCGGCGTGGTGATCGATGCCGCTGCGTCGCTCGGCACGCGCGACGCAGGCGGCGCGGGTTTCGGCGCCGACGCCCCCTTCGCGGTCGTCCATTCGATGCACGCGACCAAGACCTTCGCCGTCGCCGAGGGCGGGCTGATCCATTCGGGCGACATCGCCTTGATCGCCAGGCTGCGCGCGATGGCCAATTTCGGCTTCGAGGCGGGACGCAGCGCGACGCTGTACGGCCTCAACGCCAAGCTGCCCGAAGTGCTGGCGATCATGGCGCGCGCCAAGCTCGCCGAGATCGATGCGGTGTGCGATCATCGCGATGCGCTCGAGCAGGCCTATCGCACGCAGCTCAAGGGAGTCGATTTCCAGCAGGCGGAGGGCCGGCGGCGCGCAAGCCAGTTCATGCCGGTGCTGCTCCCCGAGGGGCTGGCGCATCGCCGCGCGGCGATCGCCGCGGCGCTCGAAGCCGTCGGGATCGGCTCGGGCCAATATTTCAGCCCGCACCTCGGCGAGCAGCCCTTGTTCCAGCGCAGCGCGACGATCCTGCCGACCCCGGTCGCCGATTCGGTCGGGGCGCGGTCGCTCTCGCTGCCGGTCACCGACGCGATGCGGGTCGCCGACGTCGCGGTGATCGCCAAGGCGTTCAACCGTATCCTGGCGCGCGAGGCACGCGTGCCGGCTCGACCGCGCCAGCAGGCGGTCGCCTCGCTGCTGCTGGTCGGCGGCGGCCCCGCCGGCACCGCCTTGCTCACCGCGGCGAGCAAGCGCGGCCGCCTGCCCGAGTTCGCCGGATCGGGGCTGGTCGTCGCGGAGCGCGAGCCGACGCTCGGCGAGGGGCGGATCGGCCGCTATGCGATCACCTCGGACAGCACCGCCGAGACCTTCCTCAGCGCGGTGCGCGACAATCCGCATCCCGAACTCGCCGCGCTGATCGACCATCCGACCGGGCAGGCGGTCGGCCGCTATATCGGTGCGCTGGGCGTACCGCTGGTCGAGGCGGGCGCGTTCGTGCAGGAGACCGGGCAGCGACTGCACGCCCTGGTGACGCAGCACGGCGGAACGGTGCTCGGCGGGCATGAGGTGCTCGGCACGACGCGGGTTGCGGGCGGCCTCTGGTCGAGCCGCTTGCGCCGCCGCAGTGACGGGCATGAATTCGACCAGCTCTCGAGCGCGGTCGCGATCGCGACGGGTGGCCACCAGCCGCTCGACCGGCTCGCGCTGCAGCGCGTCGGCGGCGTGTCGCTCGTCAGCGAAGTCGGCGATCGGCTGATGCAATCGGACGAGGCGCTCGCGCTCGGCGGCCCCGAGAAGATCGTCGACCTGCTGTCGATCAAGCGCAACCCCAGGATCGTCGTGATCGGCGGATCGACCAGCGCGATCGCAACGATCGTCCTGCTGCTCAAGACCGCCAGCATCCCGCTCGGCGCAGGCGCGATCACCCTGCTCCATCGCCGCCCGTTGCGGCCCTTCTACCCCACCCCCGCCGCGGCCGAGGCCGAGGGCTTCACCGATTTCGGGCCCGACGACATCTGCCCGGTGAGCGGCTTCGTCTATCGCCTCGCGGGCTTCCGGCTCGAGGCGCGCGAGCTCGTGCTGCGCGAGCTGCGCGTTGATGGCCGCACACCCGATCCGCGGCTGACGGTGCACCAGGTCCGCGGCGACGACGATGCCGTGGCGCGGGCGCACCTCGCCGAGGCCGATCTCGTCATCGCCGCGCTCGGGTATCGCCCGCGCGCGCTGCCGGTGCACGATCAAGATGGCAGCGCGATCGCGCTGGCCGCGCACGACGGCCGCGCGATGGTCGATCGGCATTGCCGTATCCTCGACGCGAGCGGCGCGGCGATCCCGGGCCTGTACGGCATCGGGCTCGCCGCGGGCTTCGTGCCCTGGGGGCGGCTCGGCGGCGAAGCGAGCTTCTCGGGCCAGGCCAACGGGCTGTGGCAATGGCAGAACGACGTCGGCGCGATGATCGTCGATCAGGTGCTCGGCGATGGCGCACGAGCGGTGGCATGACGCCACCGCTCGTCAGCGTCGTCATGCCCGCCTATAACGGCGCGGACCTGATCGGCGAGACGATCGCGTCGCTCCAGGCGCAGACCCTGCGCGACTTCGAGCTGATCATCGTCGACGACTGCTCGACCGATGCCACCGTCGCGGTGGCGCGCAGCTTCGCCGATCCGCGGATCCGCGTGATCGAAGCGCCGGTCAATCGCCGCGTCGTGCTGACGCGCAACGCCGCCTTCGCCGAGGCGCGCGGGCGCTACATCGCGGCGCTCGACCAGGACGACCTGTGCCATCCGACGCGGTTCGCCCGGCAGGTCGCCTATCTCGAGGCGCATCCGGCGATCGTGCTGGTCGGCAGCGCCGCCAACATCCTGTGCGACGGGGCGATCCTGCCCTCTGCGCTCGCGCCGCTATCGACCCCGGCGCTGATCGAATGGCTGATGCGGATCGAGAACCCGCTGGTCTGGTCGTCGGCGATGATCCGCGGCGATGCGGCGCGCAAACTCGACCCGTTCCAGCGCCCGGACCGCGTCTATGCCGAGGATTTCGATCTCTACCACCGCATCGCCGCCTATGGCGGCGTGGCGCGGATCGACGATGCGTTGCTGACCTATCGCCGTCATGCCGGGGGCGCGTCGCAGGTGCAGGCGACCGCGATGCGCGAGAGCGCAACCAAGGTGCTCGCCGATGCCTATGCGCCCGTCTTCGGCGACGCCGCGCCCGAAACCGCGGCGTTGATCGGCCGCTATGTGATGGCGCACCACCCCGTCCCCGATCGCGCGACGTTCAAGCGCGTCGGCGAAACGCTCGTCGCCCTGCAGGACGATTTCCTCGCGCGTCACCGGCCCGATCCCGAAAGCCTCGCGCTGATCCGCTGGGAGACGGCGCGGCGCTGGGGGCGGATCGGGCGCGCGGGGTTGCGCAGCGGGGGGCTCACGCTCGGCGACGCGACCGGGGTGCGCCCCGATCATCTCGGCATGGGCTATGCGGGGATCGAGGAATTGATCCTGTCGCGCCTGGTCGGCACGATCCGCTCGGCGCAGCAGCGACGCCCGCGCGGATAGTCCGCGCCGCCGTATCCTACGGGCACGGCCGCGCGCTGCGATCGCTATGAGATGCCGAACTCAGCCGATCAGCAAGCGCGCGCCAAGCGCTGCCGCGAGCGCCGGGATCATCGTCGCCGCGCCGACCTTGAGGAAGCGCCAGAAGCCGACATCCTCGCCCTCACGGCGGATCGCCTGGAGCCATAGGATCGTCGCGAGCGACCCCGTGACCGACAGGTTCGGCCCGAGATCGACGCCGATCAGCAAGGCGTCGACGATCAGCTGCGGCGGATGGACCTGCGCCACCGCATTGCTCGCGACGAGCCCGGCGGGCAGGTTGTTCATCAGGTTGGTCGCAAAGGCGAGCACGGTTCCCGACACGGCCGCACCCTGTGCTGGGTTCGCCGCCGCAGTTTGCAACGCCGTGGCGATATGGCGGATCACCCCGGTCCGGTCGAGCGCCTCGACCAGCACGAACAGCCCCGCGACGAGCGGCAGCACGCTCCACGACACCGCGCGCGCGAGCGCGAGCGGCGAGCGTTTCGCCAGCGCGCACACGCCGAGCATCGTCGCGAGCCCGGCGAGGCAGGTCGGCAGGCCGAGCGGCTGGTCGAGCGCCGACATGACGATCAGCAGCGCCGCGGTCGCGACGATCCCGGCGAGCGCGGCCTTACCCGCGGGGGTCAGCGGATCGCGCGCGACATCGCTGTCGCACGCCCCGCCGAGCCGCTTGCGTTCGACCCAGCGTAGCATCGCGAACGTCACTGCGATCGCCGCTACCGACGGCAGCGCGAACGCACCGAACCAGGTGCCGAGCGGCGGCATCTTGCCGCCGTACAGCACCAGATTGGCAGGGTTGGAGATCGGCAGGACGAAGCTCGCCGCGTTGGCGATCAGCGCGCAGGCGAACAGCAGCGGCAACGGCTCGGCCTTGGCCTTTTTCGCCGCGGCGTAGACGGCTGGCGTGAGCACGACCGCGGTCGCGTCGTTCGACAGGAAGGTCGTGGTGACGATGCCCGTCGCATAGACCAGCACGAACAGCCGCGCCGAAGATCCGCGCGCGTTGATCGCGGCGGTCGCGGCGACCCAGTCGAACAGCCCCTGTTCGCGCGCCGCCTCGCTCAGCACCATCATGCCGATCAGGAACAGATAGACGTCGAGCCCCTTGGCGACCGCGCCGAGCGCGGCCGGGATCGGCATCAACCCGAAGACGATGAGCAACACCGCCCCGAGCACCGCCCAGATCGCCTCGGGCAGGCGAAACGGCCGCGCGATCACCCCGCCCGTCGCGGCGGCACAAATGCCCCACGTCGCTCCCGTCGCGAGCATCACCAGCGCTTGCCATTCTTGTTGGGGCCGAGTTGCGTGCCCTCGATGCCGTGTTCGGGCCATGCGCCCAGCGTGTGGAAATCGCGACCCGGCGCATCGGGCATGCCGCGCTTGGGAACCGAGTCGCTCGCGCGCACCAGGATCTGGATCGTGTCGCGATCGCCGCCGCTCGCCACGCTCGCGCGGTGCAGTCCGGCATCGAGCGCGACGTCTGCGCGCCACAGCGCCGTGTCCGGGATCGGCTCCATTGCAATGCCGGCGTCCTCGTCGATGCTCAGCAAGAGCGGCTCGGTTGCACGACCGAAGCATTTGGCGACGATCGTGACCAGCCCTGGACGCGGCACCTGGCGCGGATCGGCTGGGCGGGTCACCATCCGGATGTCGGCGGGCGCGACGATCTGGACGAACGGCCAGTCGCTCCCGAGCCGCTTGAAGCGCCAGCTCGGCACGCGGTCATGGATCGAGATCACCGCATAGCCCGGCCTGCCGCCATCCTCCTCGATCTGCCCGGTCGAGCGCGTCGCGCCATAGACCACGCGACCGTCGTTGAGCAGCTCGTTGTAATGCGTGTGACCGGTATCGACGAAGGCGACGCGCGCGTCGGCGAAGCTACGCGCGATCGCTTCGCCATCGGCGGCGAGATCGCCGGGATAGGCATGCATGAAGACGAGCGGAACCTGCCCCTCGGCCTCGGCGCGCGCGAGTTCCTCGAGCAGGCGGTTGCGGTGATGCATCGTCACGCGAAAGTCGGGTCCGCCGGCACCCGCCGCAATGATATCGAGGTAGATGCAGCGATGCCCGGCAATCACGTCGACCTCGGGCCGGTTCGTCGGGGGGAAGGCGGCTTCGTAATGCGCCAGATCGCCGCCCTCGAAATCGTGATCGCCCGCGATCGCGCGCCATGGCAGCTGCAGCGGCGCCAGCGTCTCGGTGATCGCACGATATTGCTCGGGCGTGGCGTGGTTGGCGTTGTCGCCCGGCAGGAACACGAAGTCCGCCGACGTCCCGACCTGCGCATTGAGTTCGGCGACGATCGCGGCGAGCCGGTCGCGGCTCTGCCAGCCATCGGCCTCGTCCATGTGGAGATCGCCGATATGAATCCAGCTGATCGTCGGGGTCACTGCGCTTCGTCTCCCTCGCCGTCGCGCGTGCCCGCGCAGGCCGGCCGCAACGTTCCGGCGAAGCCGATCCACAGCGCGAGACTGATCAGCGCGAAGCTGCCGAGGATGTAGAAGGCGACATGATAGCCGAGCACCTGCGCCAGCCACCCCCCGATCGCCGGGCTGAGCGAGGCGCCGACGCCTTGCACCGTCATCACCGCGCCCTGCCCGACATTGACCCGACCGGTCCCGTTGAGCAGGCAGGCGACGAGACCCGGCACCGCGACGCTCTGCAGCCCCGCGCCGATGCCGTCGAGCGCCTGGACCGGCCACACGCCCCAATGTTCGATGAACGTCCCCGCCAGCGCGCCGCGCAGCGGCAGCGCGGCGAACGAGATCAGCATCACCAGCCAATAGCCCTTGCCCGACGCCATCCGCATCGCGCCAAGCGACGCGACGATCATCACCGCCTGCGCGACGACGACGGTCTGCGCGACGAACAGCGCGGCGTTGCCCTTGCCCGCGCCAACCACCGCCAGGCCATAGAGCGGCAGCATCGCGCCGTTGCCGAGATGGAAGCACGCCAGCGCCGCCGCCAGGATCAGCATCGGCTTGTTGCCGAGCAAGGCACGGAGCCCTTCGGCCTTGTCGCCGCCATCCTCCTTGCCGTCACCCTTCCCCTCGAGCCCACGCGCCGCGCGGTGGTCGATCGCCGATTCGGGGATCGTCAGCACCGACAGGATCGCGAGCACGCCGAACACCGCGGCGAGATAGAAGATCGCGGGCATGCCGAAGCGATAGCCGAGCCAGCCCGACAGCCCCGCGCCGATCATGTTGCCGGCGTGGTTCCACGCCTGGTTGCGCCCGTTCTGCGCATTGAAGCCCTTCTGTCGGACGATGCCGAGCGTCATGCCAGCGACGGCCGGCCCGATCGCCGCGCCGGCGATCGCGGTGGCGACTTGGCTGACGGTGACGACCCAGGCCGATTGCGACAGCAGGATGAGGAACGACGCCACCACCGTCGCGATGCCGGTGACAATCACGACGAGGCGCTTCTTCTCGGTATGATCGATGAACGCGCCCGCCGGCGCGGTCATCAGCATCCCGGCGATCCCGCCCGCGGTCATCACCGTGCCGATCGGTCCCGCCGTCCAGCCGCGCTGCTGGAGGAACACGCCGAGGAACGGCCCGATCCCGGCCTGCATGTCGGCCATGAAGAAGTTGAGCGCCTGGAGGCCGCGCTTGCCGCGGCGTCGCTCAGCCGCAGGGTCCCGCTGCGCGGCGTCCCGTTCGTCGGTCATCGTCATCGGCTCCGTCTGGTCTACGCCAGACGCCAATGGCGTCCGGCACTTGAACGGACGAAGCGTTAGCGCAGCCGCCAAGATTGAACCCAAACGGCCCTATTCATTTTCGGTTCATGTATGTCGTAAATTTCAGAAAGCGTTCAGCAAGGAGCGCTGTGGGGCATGGCGTTGCGGTCGCATGGCCGCCTGCCGAGTTGCACTTTGAGAGCTGCGTACCCTACGGGCCGCCGACGAGCCGTTTCGCCGTACTTAGTCGCGGCCTGCCCAGCGCGGCATAGCGTCGACTGATGCGCGCGATCGCCGGGCGCGTAACCGACCATTACGCAAATGCCCGGAGACCGTCTCGAAATCGCGTTTGACCCTCGACCGTGAGGTCGCCGTCCCTAGCATTGGGGACTGCGACCTCTCTCGGATCATGCCCCGAAGGTGCGCTGCCACCAGCCGCGCCGCGGGCTGCCCGCTTCGCCCGGATCGGGATCGATCGCGCCAGCCGCCGCCTGCGCGCCGTCCGCCGCGGCGGCACCATCGCCGCTCTCGGCCGGCACCGCTGCTGCTGCGGCAGGTGCTTCTGCGGCGGTTACTGCGGGTGCAGCCACGTCGGACACGGCTTCGACCGCCGCAGCCTTGGGCTTGCGCGTCCGCTTCGGCTTGACGGCGGGCGTCTCCGATACCGGCACGTCCATCGTCGCGCTGGTCTCGTCCGCCGGTGCGACTTCCGCCGCCACGGGCTCGACCGCCTTCTTGCGACGCGTCCGCTTGGGCTTGGCATCGGCAGCGCTCGCCGCGTCGACATCGACCGGCGTCGGCGCCGCCGCTTCAGCCGCCTCCTCCGCCACGACGGCCGCTGCCGCCTTGGCCTTGACGGGCTTCGCCTTGGGCTCGGCCTCGCGCGCCTTGGGGCGACGACGCCCCTTCTTGGGCGCTTCCGCTTCAGGCTCGGCTTCGGGCGCGTCGAGCGGTGCGACCACGGCTGCCGCAGCGTCGACCGACGGCGTCAGCGCAGCGTCGTCCGCCACGGCGTCCGCGACACCGGCATCGCCGGCGTCCAGCTCGCTTCCGACTTGCTCGCCCTCGTTGCGACGTCCGCCGCGGCGACCGCGACGGCCGCGACGCCGACGCCCGCCTTCACCATTGGCGCCTTCACCACCCACGTCACCGTCGGCCGCGATCGGCGCCTCGGCGCCCTCGTCCTGCTCGGCGCCGTCCTGCTCGACAGTCTCGAGCTCGGCCTCGACCGAATCCTCGCCGTCGGACAGGTCGCCGTCGCCAAGCGCCTCGCCCTCGGCGGCACCCTCACCCTCGGGACGCGCGCGACCGCGACGTCCGCGACGGCGACGGCGACGGCGCGAACCGGCCTCGTCCTCACCGGCCGCAGCCTCGCTACGCTCGCGCGGAGCACGCGGCTCGCGGGCGGCCTTGGGCTGCTCCTCTTCCTCTTCCTCGATCTCGTCTTCGATCTCGTCCTCGACGAAATCGTCCTCGATCTCCTCGATCGGCGCATCGAAGCGCGGCGTGTAGGCCGGCGGCGGTCCCGAGACCTCGACCGAGACGCGCGCGCCCTCCTGCTCGCCGTCCTGCGCGACTTCGATCATCACGCCGTAGCGCTCCTCGATCTCGGCCAGCTCACTGCGCTTGCGGTTGAGCAGGTAGAACGCCGCTTCCTGGCTGGCGCGCAGCAGCAGCTGCGACCCGCGACCCTGCGCGGCTTCATCCTCGAGCATGCGCAATGCGGCGATGCCCGACGACGACGCGGTGCGGACGAAGCCCGTCCCTTCGCAATGCGGGCACGGCCGGGTCGAGGCCTCGAGCACACCGGTGCGCAGGCGCTGGCGGCTCATTTCCATCAGCCCGAACGACGAGATGCGGCCGATCTGGATGCGCGCGCGATCGTTCTTGAGCGCTTCCTTCATCGCCTTCTCGACCTTGCGGACATTGGATCCGTTGTCCATGTCGATGAAGTCGATGACGACGAGCCCGGCCATGTCGCGCAGGCGCAGCTGGCGGGCGATCTCGGCGGCAGCCTCGAGGTTGGTCGCGGTCGCGGTCTGCTCGATCGAATGTTCGCGCGTCGAACGGCCGGAGTTGATGTCGATCGAGACCAGCGCTTCGGTCGGGTTGATGACGAGGTAACCGCCCGACTTCAACTGCACCACCGGGTGGTACATCGCCGAAAGCTGTTCCTCGACGCCGGCGCGCTGGAACAGCGGCACGGGGTCGCTGTAATGCTTCACCTTGCGCGCGTGGCTCGGCATCAGGAGCTTCATGAACTCGCGGGCGTGCTGATAGCCCTCGGTGCCCTCGACGATGACCTCGTCGATCTCCTTGTTGTAGATGTCGCGGATCGCGCGCTTCATCAGGTCGCTGTCGCCATAGACGAGCGCAGGCGCCGACGAGGTGAGCGTGGTCTCGCGGATTCCGTCCCACAGCCGGGCGAGATAATCGAAGTCGCGCTTGATCTCCTGGCGCGTGCGCTGGAGGCCGGCGGTGCGCACGATGCAGCCCATCGAAGGGGGCAGCTTCATGTCGGCCATGATCGACTTCAGACGCTTGCGATCGCCCGCGTTCGAAATCTTGCGGCTGATCCCGCCGCCGTGCGACGTGTTGGGCATCAGCACGCAATAGCGGCCGGCAAGCGACAGATAGGTCGTCAGCGCGGCGCCCTTGTTGCCGCGCTCTTCCTTGACGACCTGGACGAGCAGCACTTGGCGGCGCCGGATGACGTCCTGGATCTTGTAGCGATGGCGCAGCGACGTGCGGCGCTGCTGCAGATCGTCGGCGGCGTCGTCCGATGCCGAACGCTTGCGGCGACGGTTGCGCCCTTCGCCACCGCGCGCTTCGCCCTCGGCGACGACTTCGACGTCGGGCTCATGCCCGCCATCGTCGTCGAAACGCTCGACCGAGGCTTCGTCGATATCCGAATCGCGCTCGAAGCCGTCGTCTTCGGGCTCGTCGTCATGGAGATCGTCCTCGGCGTCCTGCTGGGCGCGCAATGCAGCTTCTTCAGCGGCATGCTCGGCCTCTTCGCGCAGGAGCGCGTCGCGGTCTTCCTTGGGGATCTGGTAATAATCGGGATGGATCTCGCTGAAGGCGAGGAAGCCATGGCGGTTGCCGCCGTAATCGATGAACGCGGCTTGCAGCGACGGCTCGACGCGCGTCACTTTGGCCAGATAGATATTTCCCTTGAGCTGCTTGCGCTCGGCACTCTCGAAATCAAACTCTTCGATTCGGTTTCCCTTGACGACAGCAACGCGGGTTTCCTCCCGGTGCCGTGCGTCGATCAGCATACGCGTGGTCATGTAATATTCTCCGGTCGCGCGGCGCAGGGGCCAGGGGCGCTGAGCGCCGTGGCGCTGGTCGCGCGCGATGTATGAAAGGGCTCGTCCCGGCGAAAAAGTCGCCTGGTTCGCCGCCCTGGGTGGTTACGAAAACTGCCTCTGCTCGCACTGCACGCTCCGCCTTCCGGCCTGGAACACCCCGCGCGCCCGCAATCCCGCCGGCAAGAGCCGGGCGGAGCGAGGGACGGGATAAATGCAGCATGCGAACGTCAACCTGGATGGGCCGCGCCAAAGGATTGTGGGGCGGCCAAGTGGCCCTGAACGCTGCCTGAACCAGGCAGAGATCGGGGTACTGTCTAGTGCCTAGCATTCCCTGTCGCGCACAGCAACTGGCAGCTTTTTGCCGCGCCCCGGCAAATCTATGCCTACCTCGGCATTAACCGCGCCCGGCAAGCTGCTCTTGCAACCTCCCCGCTAGGTCAAGGGCATGACCGCTTTCCCAGCTTTCACCGATCGCCACGCCACCCCCGGGGAGCGCGCGCCTTTTCGCTTTACCGCCGCGGCGATCCGGCTGCATTACAGGACGGTGTCGTTCCTCCTCGCATTGCTGGCTTGCTGGTTCGCCGGCGCTCCCGGCTGGGCGGCGTCGATCGAGCGCATCGAGGTCAAGCACGACCGAATCGTGCTGCGCTTCGATCAACCGATCGGCGATGCGTCGAGCTTCATCCTCGCCGAGCCGCAGCGGATCGCGCTCGACCTCAAGGGCGCGCGGCCGGGCGGCGCGATGACGAGCGGCGGGGCGATCTCGGCGATGCGGGTCGGGCCGCGCGGCGCCGACGGCGTGCGGATCGTGTTCGATCTCGCGCGGCCGACGCTGATCACCGAGGGCACTTTCGGCCGCGACGGGCGCCAACTGACGCTCGCGTTGCGCACCGTCGACGATGCGACCTTCGCGCGGGCAGCGAATGCGCGCCGGATGCGTTTCCTCCCGCCGTTCAACCTCGGGCTCGCCCCGGCGGTCGACACTAACGCATATCAGGTCACCGTGCCGATCCCGCCCGCGCGGCGCAGCCCCGGCCTGCCGCGAATCTATGGCGACGACGACAGCCGACCGCTGGTGGTGATCGACGCCGGGCATGGCGGGGTCGATCCCGGCGCGATCTCGCCGATCGACGGACGGCGCGAGAAGGACGTGACGCTCAAGATCGCCAAGGCGATCCGCGACGAGCTGCTCAGGTCCGGCCGCATGCGGGTGGCGCTGACGCGCGACGACGACCGTTTCCTCGTGCTGCAGGAACGCTTCGGGATCGCGCGGCGACTGCGCGGCGACCTGTTCATCTCGATCCATTGCGACAGCGTCGGCTCGGGCAATGCCAGCGGCGCGTCGGTCTATACCCTGTCCGAAGTCGCCTCGGACAAGGAATCGGCGCGGCTCGCGGCGCGCGAGAACAAGGCCGACATCATCGCCGGCGTGAACCTCGCCTCGACCTCGGCCGACATCTCGTCGATCCTGATCGACCTGACGCAGCGCGAGACGATGAACGCCTCGGCCAGCTTCGCGCGGCTGCTCGGCCGCGAGGCGCAGCCGCTGATGCCGCTCAAGCCCAATTTCCACCGCATGGCGTCGCTGATGGTGCTGAAGGCGCCCGACATGCCCTCGATCCTGTTCGAGACGGGCTATATCTCGAACCCGCACGACGCCGATTTCATCGACAGCGCCGACGGCCGCCACAAGATCGCACAGAGCATTGAGCGCGCGGTCGAGGTGCATTTCGCACGCCGTATGGCGTCGAAGGATTGAGGCGAGGTTTTTCGTCGAAGATCGCGGCCCGCCAGGATGCCGGATCAAGTCCGGCATGACAGCGCTTCGTCACCCCGGACTTGATCCGGGGTCCATGCGAGCCGTCTTGGGCGGAGCGGCAGGCTCGATCCCGTAATCCGGCGCTAGGTCGCGCCAGCCAGGATTATTCGCTTCGATCAACTCGATCTTCTACTGGCGCGCCCAATTTTTCAGCTGCTTTTCCCGGCGAATGGCATTCTCCATATCGCCAAAGAACTCGATATGGACCAAACGCTTGACGTTATAGCGACTGGTAAATCCAGGCGTCGTTTCGCATTTATGCTGATACATCCGGCCCACCGGGTCCGATGTGACGCCGATGTAGAGCGTGCCACGCTTTTGTCCTGCCAGGATATAGACCGCCGGTGTCCGCTCGCGCATTGCTGCCCCCTTTTATGACGGCTCGCATGGATGCCGGATCAAGTCCGGCATGACGGTGGGAGTCAAGGCGGCTGGCAAGCCTAGAGAAACTTGCTAGAGCCTCACCCCGATATGGCCGAACCCGAAAACAGCGTGCAATTCCGTATCCGTCGCGAGCTCGACGGGTTCGCCGGCGTCGTCCAGCGGGTCTGGGGCCGCTGGTGGGTCAAGACGCTGGCCGCGCTCGGCCTGCTCGGCGTCATCGGCGCGACGGTGTTCTACTTCGCCTTCGCCGCCGGGCTGCCCTCGGTCGACAAGCTGCGCACCTATGAGCCGCCGCTGCCGACCAATGTCCGCGATGTCGACGGCATGCCGATCCATTCCTACGCGCGCGAACGCCGCGTCGAACTGAGCTACGCCGAATATCCGCCGCTGCTGGTGCGCGCCTTCCTAGCTGCTGAAGACAAGAACTTCTTCGAGCATCACGGCGTCGACTATCTCGGCATCGCGAGCGCCGCGGTCAACAATCTGACGAGCCACAAGCGCCCCGCCGGCGCCTCGACGATCACGCAGCAGGTCGCCAAGAACTTGCTGATCGGCAACGAGACGAGCTATGCGCGCAAGATCAAGGAGGCGATCCTCGCCTATCGCATCGAAGATACGCTGACCAAGCCGCAGATCCTCGAACTCTACCTCAACCAGATCGCGCTCGGCCGCAACGCGTTCGGCGTCGAGGCGGCGAGCTATGCCTATTTCGGTAAGGACCTGACGCAACTCGATCTCGCGCAGATGGCGTATCTCGCGATCCTGCCCAAGGGCCCGTCGAACTACGACCCCGTCCGCCATCCCGACCGCGCGCTCGTCCGCCGCGCCTACGTGCTGCGCGAGATGCTCAAGAACGGTTTCATCACCCAGGCGCAGCACGATGCCGCGAGCGCCGAGCCGCTCGGCACCGTCCCGCGCCAGACGCCCAAGACCGAGACCGCAGGCTCGGGCTATTTCGTCGAGGAAGTCCGCCGCCAGCTGATCGACAAGTTCGGCGAGGACGAGCGCGCCGGGCCGTACAGCGTCTATTCGGGCGGGTTGTGGGTGCGCACCTCGCTCGACGAGAAGATGCAGGATTACGCGCAGACCGCGTTGCGCCAGGGGTTGCTGCGCTTCGACCAGGGCCGCGGCTGGTCGGGGCCGATCGGCCATGCCGAGATTACCGGCGACAATTGGCAGGGCGCGCTGCTCAACACCAATATCGGGCTCGACTATGACGATTGGCGCGCCGCCATCGTGATCGCGCGCGATGACAGCGCAGCGCAGCTCGGCTTCTCCGACGGCAGCACCGGCACCCTCCCGCGCTTCTCGGCGCAGATGCCGGTGCGTGGCGGCGGCGGCACGGCATTCAATGCGATGAAGGCGGGCGACATCATCGCCGTCGCGCCGAGCGGGAGCGAGTTCGCGCTGCGCACCGTGCCGAAAATCTCGGGCGCGTTCGTCGTCGAACAACCGCAGACCGGGCGCGTGCTCGCGATGCAGGGCGGGTTCGACTTCCGCGTTCAGGCGTTCAACCGCGCGACGCAGGCGATGCGCCAGCCGGGCTCGACGATCAAGCCGATCGTCTATGCCGCCGCGCTCGAAAACGGCATGACTCCCGCCTCGATCATCGTCGATGGCCCGTTCTGCGTCTATCAGGGCGCACGACTCGGGCAGAAATGCTTCAAGAATTTCGGCGGCGTCGGCGGCTCGGGCGCACACACGATGCGCTGGGGGGTCGAGCAGTCGCGCAATCTGATGACGGTGCGCGCCGCCGCCACCACTGGCATGCCGCACGTCGTGTCGCTGATGGACCGGATCGGCGTCGGCAAATATCCGCCCTACCTCTCGTTCGCGCTCGGCGCGGGCGAGACGACGGTGTCGCGGATGGTCAACGCCTATGCGATCCTCGCCAACCAGGGGCGCTCGCACCCGTCGTCGCTGATCGACTTCGTCCAGGATCGCCACGGCAAGGTCGTCTGGCCCGAGAATTGGCATGCGTGCGACCGCTGCAACGCGCCCGACTGGAACGGCAAGCCGATGCCGCGCCCGGTCGCCGGCGGCAAGCAGATCGTCGATGCGATGAGCGCCTATCAGATGGTCCATATCGCCGAAGGCGTGATCCAGCGCGGCACCGCGACCGTCCTGCGCGATCTCGACCGGCCGATGTTCGGCAAGACCGGCACCAACACCGGGCCGACCGACGTGTGGTTCATCGGCGGCACGCCGCAGATGATCGGCGGGCTGTATATCGGCTATGACACGCCGCACTCGCTCGGCGGCGGCGCGCAGGGCGGGACGCTCGCCGCGCCGATCTTCAAGGCGTTCGCGGTCAAGGCCTATGAGGGGATGGACAAGCTTCCGTTCCGCGCGCCCGCCGGGATCCGCATGGTCCGCATCGACCGGCAGAGCGGCAAGCCGGTGTTCGGGGCCTGGCCGACCGACGACCCCAAGGCGGCGGTGATCTGGGAAGCGTTCAAGCCCGAGAGCGAGCCGCGCCGCGTGATCCACCGCGGCACGATCGTGCCCGACCCCGCCGCCGCGGCCACCGCTGCGGCAGCCGCCGCGGCGCGCGCGCGGGCGGCGACGCAGGCGCAGAGCGAGGCGCGCAAGGACAGCGACTTCTTGCAAAAGCAGGGCGGCATCTACTAGCGATAGAGATCCGTCGCCCCGGCGAAGGCCGGGGCCGCTGCGTTGTTGCAGGACAACCGGCGTCTCGCACCCTATATAGCGGCCCCGGCCTCCGCCGGGGCGACGAATTTAAGTTTGGAGTTCCCCGATGCGCGCTGAAGCGCAGGCTCATATCGATTCGATCAAGGACGCGCTCGCGTTGCTCCGCCGCTTTCTCGACTGGGATCGCGCTCTGCGCAGGCTCGACGAGCTCAATGCGCGCGTCGAGGATCAGGCGCTGTGGAACGATCCGAAGGCTGCTCAGGCGGTGATGCGCGAACGCCGCCGGCTCGAGGAGGCGATCACCGCGACGCGCGCGATCGAGAGCGAGCTCAACGACACCGCCGAGCTGATCGAAATGGCAGAGGCCGAAGGCGATACCGAGATGGAGGCCGAGGGCGTCTCCGCGCTCGCCGATCTCGCCGCGCGCGCCGACAAGGACAAGGTGAAGGCGCTGCTCGCGGGCGAGGCCGACGGCAACGATACCTATATCGAGGTCAATGCTGGCGCCGGCGGAACCGAGAGCCAGGATTGGGCGGGCATGCTCAGCCGGATGTATTCGCGCTGGGGCGAACGCCACGGGCTGAAGGTCGAGCTGATCGACCAGCATTCGGGCGAACAGGCCGGGATCAAGTCGGCGACGCTGCTGCTGAAAGGCGAGAACGCTTACGGCTATGCCAAGACCGAGAGCGGCGTCCACCGCTTGGTGCGCATCAGCCCGTACGACAGCGCGGCGCGCCGCCACACTTCGTTCGCCAGCGTGTGGGTCTACCCGGTCGTCGATGACAATATCGAAGTCGAGTATAACGAGAGCGACCTGCGCATCGACACCTATCGCGCGTCGGGCGCTGGCGGGCAGCACATCAACACGACCGATTCGGCGGTGCGCATCACGCACATCCCGACCGGCATCGTCGTCCAGTGCCAGAACCAGCGCAGCCAGCACAAGAACAAGGCCGAGGCGTACAACCAGCTCCGCGCGCGGCTCTACGAGCGCGAACTCGCGATCCGCGAAGCCGCGGCCAATGCCGAAAATGCCGGCAAGACCGACATCGGCTGGGGTCACCAGATCCGCTCCTACGTGCTCCAGCCGTATCAGATGGTGAAGGACCTGCGCACCGGCGTGACCTCCTCGAGCCCGTCGGACGTGCTCGACGGCGATCTCGAGGCGTTCATGGCCGCCGCGCTGTCGCAGCGCGTGACCGGCGAGACGGTCGAGGTCGAGGACGTCGAGTAATGCACGGCTCCGCCTTCTCCGGAGCCCCTGCGAGACGGGGGAAGGCCGCTCTGCTCGGCGTAGCGCTGCTCGCGCTCGCCGCGTGCGACGGCGGTTCGGCGACGGTGCCCGATCGCAGCGCGAAGGTCGGCCCCTTCCCCGCCGCCGATCGCCCGGTCGCGGCGATCGTCTCGGCGCGCTGGTCGACCGAGGAGGATCGCGACCGGCTGAATGAAGCGGGCGAAGTGATGGCCAAGGCCGGGATCAAGCCCGGCATGACCGTCGCCGACATCGGCGCGGGCGAGGGCTATTACACGATTCGCCTCGCCAATCGTGTCGGCAAGGAAGGCCGCGTGCTGGCCGAGGACATCGTCGCCGAGGTGCGCGACGCGCTCGCGCTGCGCGTCGCGCGCGAACATCTCGAGAGCGTCAGCGTCCGGCTCGGCACGCCGTCGGACCCGCGCCTCCCGCCGGCGAGCTTCGACCGGATCCTGATGGTCCATATGTACCATGAGATCGCGCAGCCCTACGAGTTCCTGTGGCGGATGCGGCCGTCGCTCAAGCCCGACGGGCTCGCGATCGTGGTCGACGCCAACCGCCCGACGCAGAACCACGGCACCCCGCCCGCCTTGCTCAAATGCGAGTTCGCCGCGGTCGGCTATAGCGAAGTCGCGACGTACGACATGCCCTCGGCGGGCGGCTATCTCGCCGCGTTCCGCGCGACCGGCCCCCGCCCGGATCCGAGCGCAATCAAGGCGTGCCGTCTCCACTGACTCTCATAGCAACCCGCGCGCGCGGAAGCTGTGACAGCCGCGGCGGGCGAGCACGAGGTGGTCGAACAGGATCACGTCGACGAAGTGGAGCGCTTGCGCCAGTCGTCGGGTGAGCGCGTAATCGGCGGTGCTCGGGGTCGGATCGCCGCTCGGGTGGTTATGCGCCATCACCACCAGCGCACATTCGAATGCGAGCGCGTCGGCGACCACGTCGCGCAGCGAGATCGCGACCATATCGGCGCGCCCCGGCGCAAGATGCCGCATACCGCGAAGCCGCCATTCCGGATCGAAATAGCCGAACGCCGCAATTTCCCGCGCCGCGTCCGCGATCGGCCGGAACAGCGCGCGCACGCCGGCGGGCAGGTCCATCTCCGCGGTACCCGCCGGCTGTAGGGCCGGGATCGTTGCTTGGTCGAAAGGCGCCCGCGTCATGATGCGGTGTGGCCGCATCGATCCACCCGAGACCAGCCAAAGTGGCGCCAGAACGGTGCAATGGTTGGCGCGACGCTCGGCACGCGCTAGACCGCCCGCATGCAAGCCTATCTCGACCTGATGCGCCGCGTGCTCGACCACGGCACCCCCCAGATGGACCGCACCGGCACCGGCACGCTGTCGGTGTTCGGCCACCAGATGCGCTTCGACCTGGCGCAGGGCTTCCCGCTGCTCACCACCAAGAAGCTGCATTTGCGTTCGATCGTGATCGAATTGCTGTGGTTCCTGCGCGGCGACACCAATGTCGAGTGGCTGCGCGAGCGGAAAGTCAGCATCTGGGACGAATGGGCCGACGAGCAGGGCGATCTCGGCCCGGTCTATGGCAAGCAATGGCGCGACTGGGCGACGGCCGACGGCCGCCACATCGACCAGATCGCCGAGCTGATCGACCAGATCAAGACCAACCCCGCCTCGCGTCGCCAGATCGTCAGCGCGTGGAATCCGGGCGATCTTCACGCGATGGCGCTGGCGCCGTGCCACTGCCTGTTCCAGACGCATGTCGCGAACGGCAAGCTCTCGCTCCAGCTCTATCAGCGCAGCGCCGACATCTTCCTCGGCGTACCGTTCAACATCGCCAGCTATGCCTTGCTGACGATGCTGCTCGCGCAACAATGCGACCTCGAGCCGGGGGAATTCATCTGGACCGGGGGCGATTGCCACTTATATTCCAACCATCTGGAGCAAGCGCGCGAACAGCTCGGACGGGCGCCCGGCCCGCTTCCCCGGCTGGACATCCTGCGCAAGGCAGAGGCGATCGATGGCTATGCGTATGAAGATTTCGCGCTCCACGACTATGTCGCCCAGCCGCACATCAAGGCGCCCGTCGCGGTTTAGCCTCGCCGCGCTGGCGCTGCTCGCGACTCCGGCATGGGGCGACCCGGGCGCATTGGTCATGCGGCAGGTCAGGCCCTCGCTCGCCGACCCGGCGGTCCGGCAGTTCGACGAGCCCAGCGTTGCGATCACCGCCAAGGCGATGCCGGCCGACGCCCCGCTGGTCGTCTTCCTGCCCGGCACCGGGGGCAAGCCCGAGAACGCGTTGCCGGTGCTGCAGGTCGCCGCGGAGCAGGGCTATCGCGTGCTCGGGCTCGAATATGACGACGAGCCCGCGGTGGTGCAGGTCTGCCCGCGCGATCCCGATCCGGCCTGTTCGGGCGATTTCCGCGAGATGCGCCTGACCGGCACCGGTCGCTCGACCACGGTCGCCAATCCGACCGCCGAGGCGATCGTGCCGCGACTTGTCGCGGCGCTGCGGCTGCTGGCGAAGGTCGCGCCCGACGAAGGCTGGGGGCGCTATCTCGACGGCGACCAGCCGCGCTGGAGCGAGATCGTCGTTTCCGGCCTGTCGCAGGGCGCGGGGATGGCCGCCTATATCGCCAAGCAGCACGCCGTGCGGCGCGTCGTCCTGTTCTCGAGCCCGTGGGAATTCACCGGGCCCGAGCGTCGCCCTGCCCCGTGGCTCTATCCCGCCGCGGCGACCCCGGTCGAGCGCTGGTATGCCGAATATAACAAGCGCGAAAACACCGTGCCGCTGATCCAGGCCGCCTATGCCGCGCTCAAGATTCCGCGCGACCATGTCCGCGTCTTTGCGCTCGACCTGCCCGCAGGGCGGCAATTCAACGGCCCCAATCCATATCACGGCATCACGATCCGCGACCCACGCTATACGCCCGACTGGCAGGCGATGTTCGGCAAGGGGGGCGACGCACCTTGACCCCCGCGAGGGAACCGCGCGGCGTCGCGCGCGCTTAGCCCCTGAATTCCACGCAAGGGGCAGATCATGGACATCACGCAGCTCATCCTCGACGAACACGGCCAACAGCGTGCGCTGTTCGCACAGATCGAGCAGATCGATCCAAAGGACACCGCCGCGCTTGGCGCACTGTGGAACCGCCTTCACGCGCTGCTCGATTCGCATGCCGAGGCCGAGGAACGTTTCTTCTATCCGCGCCTGATGCAGATCGGCGAAGGCGGCAACGACGCCGATTCGGCCGCCGAGGAAACCGAGGACGCAATCGAGGATCATAACGACATCCGCGACACCGCCGCCGCGGTCGACAAGGAAGAGGTCGGCAGCAAGGCGTGGTTCGAGGCGCTCGGCGAGTGCAACAAGGCGAACGGCGATCATATGGCGGAGGAAGAACGCCAGGGCCTGACCGACTTCCGCCTCAACGCGACGCTGCAGGAGCGCCACGATCTCGGCGTCAAGTTCGCAACCTTCGAGGCCGAGCATCTGACCGGGGTCAAGCCGGTCGACAAGGATCCGAAGAAGTGGGTCAAGGACCACGCACCCGACTGAGGCTCTCGCCATCGGCGACGCGCGCGGGCATGACGGCTGGATGATCACGCTGTATCTCGCGCGCGCCGACAATGGCGTCATCGGTGCCGATGGCAAACTGCCGTGGCACCTCCCCGCCGATCTCAAGCGCTTCAAGGCGCTGACGATGGGCCAGCCGATGGTGATGGGGCGCAAGACCTTCGAAAGCTTCCCCGCCCCGCTGCCGGGGCGGCGGCACATCGTCCTCACGCGAGACACCGCCTGGACGGCAGACGGCGCGGAGCCGGTGCATTCGCTCGACGCCGCGCTCGCGCTGGCCGGCGATGGCGCAATCGCGGTGATCGGCGGTGCCGAGATATTCGCGCTCTTACTACCGCGTGCCGACCGTATCGAGCTCACCGAAGTGCATCTGCGCCCGGCTGGAGATGCGGTAGTCCCCCCGTTCACCGGCTGGCGGGAGGTGGCGCGCGAGCCGCATCCGGCCGACGGCGGTCGCCCGGCTTATGCCTTCGTGACGCTCGCCCCAGCTGATTGACGTCGGCTTGTCGGCGCAACGATGATCCCGCATACCCACGCGCGATCGGACGAATACGGTCCGGCGAGAAGGGGGGGAGAGCGAGATGCGCAAGGTGCTAGCGGGCGGGGCAGTCCTGATTGCCCTGGCGGTCATAGCCTTTTTCGTGCTCGCCCCTGGCATCGTCGAGCGCTCGATGAACAAGGTCGAGCCAATCGCGCTCACCATCACGCCCCGCGCCCGTGCATTCCATGCGACGCTGCAGATCGCTGACATGCATGCCGACACGCTGCTGTGGCAGCGCAATCTGCTCGACCACGCTGACCGCGGGCAGATCGACTTGCCGCGCCTGCTCGCCGGCAATTACGCGCTGCAGGTCTTCTCCTCGGTGACCAAGACGCCGAAGCATCAGAATTACGACGCCAACGGCGCCGACAGCGACAATATCACCGCGCTCGCAATCGCCGAGCTGCAGCCGCCGCGGACCTGGGGCTCGCTGCTCCAGCGCTCGCTCTGGCATGCACAGAAGCTCGATCGCTACGCCGCGACCTCGAACGGGCAGTTGCGCGTGATCCGCACGCCCGCCGAGCTCGACCGCTTGCTCGCCGATCGCGCGCGCGGCGCGAAGGTCGTCGGCGGCATGCTGTCGATCGAAGGATTGCAGAATCTCGAGGGCAAGCTCGCCAATCTCGACAGGCTCCACGCCGCCGGTTTCCGCATGGCGGGGCTCGCGCATTTCTTCGACAATGAAGTCTCGGGCTCGATGCACGGCCAGGCGAAAGGCGGGCTCACCCCGCTCGGGCGACAGGTGGTGCGGCGAATGGAGACGCTCGGCATGATCGTCGACGTCGCCCATGCGAGCCATGCGACGATCGCCGAGGTGATCGCGATGGCGCATCGTCCGATCGTCGCGAGCCATGGCGGGGTACAGGCGACGTGCAAGGTCAACCGCAACCTGACCGACGACGAGATCCGCGGCATCGCGCGCACCGGCGGGGTGATCGGCATCGGCTATTGGGATGCCGCGATCTGCTCGACCAAACCCGCTGCGGCGGCAGAGGCGATCGCGCATGTCCGCGACGTTGCGGGGATCGACCATGTCGGGCTCGGCTCGGATTTCGATGGCGCGGTGACGACCGGGTTCGACGCCAGCCAACTCGCCGCGGTCACGCAGGCGCTGCTCGAGCGCGGCTTCAGCGATGCCGATGTCGCCAAGATGATGGGCGGCAACGTGCTCCGCGTGCTCCGCGCCGGGATCGCGCCCGCCCCCTAGCGCGCGCGCGCAGCCGACCGTATAGCCGGTGCCATGCAGCGGCTCGACGGCGGCTCGGCGGTTCCGGCGGCGATGCGCGGCGGGATCGTCGCGCTCGGCAATTTCGATGGATTTCACCTGGGGCATCAGGCCGTGGTCGGGCTCGCGGTCGCACGCGCGCGCGCCGAAGGGCGACCGGCATTGGTCGCGACCTTCGACCCCCACCCGGTGCGGCATTTCCAGCCCGACAGCGAGCCCTTCCGGCTGACCACGCTCGACCAGCGCGAGCGGCTGTTCGCCGCGGCAGGGGCCGATGCGATGATCGTCTTCCACTTCGACGCAGCGCTCGCCGCCTTGACCGCGACCGAGTTCGTCGGCGATCGGCTGCTCGACAAGCTCGGCGTTGGCGGCGTCGTCACGGGCGACGATTTCACCTTTGGCACGGCCAAGAGCGGCAATGTCGCCGTGCTCGCCACGCTCGGCATCGCGCACGGTTTCGCGGTCGAGACGGTCGGCGCGGTCTCGCTCGACGGCGTGCCCGTATCGTCGAGCCGGATTCGCGATTTGCTCAAGGCGGGCGATCCGCGTGGCGCGGCGAAGCTGCTGACGCGACCGTTCACCGTGGCGGGCACGGTGCAGCATGGCGACAAGCTCGGGCGCACGATCGGCTATCCCACCGCCAATCTCGACATGGGCAAATATCTGCGGCCGGCTTACGGCATCTATGCGGTGCGCGGGCGGCTCGCCGATGGGCGCATGCTCGATGGCGCGGCCAATCTCGGGATCCGGCCGAGCTTCGACCCGCCCAAGGAGTTGCTCGAGCCGTATTTCTTCGATTTCTCGGAAGACCTGTATGGCCAGCCGATCGAAGTCGAGCTGATCGCATATCTCCGTCCCGAAGCGAAGTTCGACTCGCTCGAGGCGCTGACCGAACAGATGGACGCGGATTGTGCGCGTGCACGGGAGATTCTCGCGAACGAACCGCGCTAGCGTCGCATCACGCGCGCGATTCGACCGCCGTTCTGGCTGCCCCCGGTGAAGCCCGGCGCTCCGCGTCATTAGCTTGTGCAAACGACGACGCGCCCTCCGATCGGCGAAGCGCGAGCGCGAAGGGCACAGCAGGCTAAACTGCCCGGCCGAAACAAAAGGGGCCGGCATTGCTGCCGACCCCTGTCGCCGGACCTCGATCCGCTCGGCGGGTTCCGAGGAACGCCACCCGCGCCATCCGGTTTCGGCGGCCCGCGCCACCTGCGCCGCAAGCGACGCCAGGCTTTGCGTTCGGTCGCCAGGAGCGAGCCGGCTCTCGCGAACCGTGGTGCCCGTCTTCCTGGTGGCCAGCACGGCGGTCGAAATGAATCGCCTGCCATGCCTTCGGCATCTTTCGTCGCGGCCGCTTGCCCGTGCGGGCGCCTGCCGCTCCGTCCGATACCAGCATCGCGTCACGTCGTTCCGGGGAACAGCCGATCCTCGACGCCGGGAAGCGCGTCTCAGGCTTCACCCGGGCCGTGCTTGCGCGCGGGTCCCCCGGTTCGCCATCGCCATGCCTCCGTCGCGGCGGCAACCTGGTTTCCCGAAGGCACCATGGTCGATTTAGCGACATAAGCAGCTGATGTCTTGGCAGTTTCCTGTCTTGCCATCGCTTGCTTACAGTCGTGATGCTCTCATGACTTGCGAGTCGCACCAAGATGCAACGCGCCATGCCGGGCTGTGAATAGTGTGGATATCGTGGACACTTCGAAACAATGGCGCCGCAGTAGCACGCCATTCTCGTTCCTGAACGCAAGGTTGTTTCAGGTTCATGCAACATGCGTACAAACACGAATGTTACTGCAGAGGAATTGATCCATAGCAGATCACATCATTCGGGAGTTTAGCAATGCGTACCCTTATCCTTGCCCTCAGCGCCGCCGCGGTCACCATCCCTGCGACGATGGTCGCCCCCGCGACGCACGCCGAAGCGCGCGACCGCCATCATTATCAGCCGCGCGTCTATGAGGGCCGCGACGGGCGCCGCTATTGCCGCCATTCGGACGGCACGACCGGCCTGCTGGCCGGCGGCGTCGGCGGGGCGCTGCTCGGCAATTCGATCGCGGGGCGCGGCGACAAGACGCTCGGCACCGTGCTCGGCGGCGTCGCCGGCGCGTTTGGCGGTCGCGCGATCGATCGCGCGAGCACGGCGGACCGTCGCTGCAACTAAGCCGCCGCATAGGGCGTATAGAGCGGGCGCGGATCGGCAACGGTCCGCGCCTCATCTTTTGGAGAACACCCCATGACGACTCGCAGCGGATCGGCCAGCTATGTTGGCCTTGGCAAGGACGGCAAAGGCCATGTCTCGACGCAATCGGGCGTGCTGTCCGACACGCAATACGGCTTCAGCAGCCGCTTCGAAGAGGGCGCGGGCACCAACCCCGAGGAGTTGATCGCCGCGGCGCATGCCAGTTGCTTCACCATGGCGCTGAGCTTCGCGCTCGCCGGCGCGGGGTTCAGCGACGGCACGCTCGAGACGACCGCCAAGGTCACGATCGAGAAGGACGGCGACGGCTTCACCATCACCAAGTCCGCGCTCGACCTCAAGGCGACGATCGACGGCATCTCGCCCGAGCAGTTCGAGACGATCGCGCTGGACGCAAAAGAAAATTGCCCGGTGTCGAAAGTGTTGAACGCCGAAGTGACGCTGACCCACAGTCTCAACGGCTGATCGCTTGCGGGGGCGTGAACGGACCGTAGTTTTCCGTTCACGCAACCTCCGCCCGTGCGCACCGTTCTACCTGTAATCCAGTACGGATTACCCCAAGGAGCATTTCACATGCGCACGTTTTTTCTCGCCGCCGCCCTGGCCGCGACTTCGCTTTTGGCGCTTCCCGCAACGGCGCAGGATTATCGCGGCGACCAGCAGGACCAGCGCGGCGACCGTCGCGACGGTCCCGGCGATCATCGCGGCGGCCCCGGCAATGATCATCGCGGCCCCGGCGACGGCCGCGGTGGCGACCGCCGCGACGATCGGCAGGACGCGCGCCAGCGCAACTGGCAGCAATATCGCAGCTATGACTACAACCGCTACGAACCCGGCCAGCGCACCTATTTCGCCGACCGCTACTATCGCGACGGCAATTATTACCAGCCGCGCCGCCTCGGTCGCAACGACCGGATCTATCGCGGCAGCGACAACCGCTATTATTGCCGCCGCAGCGACGGCACCACCGGCCTGATCATCGGTGGTCTGGCGGGCGGTCTGCTCGGCAATTCGCTCAGCAGTGGCGGATCGCGCACGCTCGGCACGTTGCTTGGCGGTGGTGCGGGCGCGCTGCTCGGCCAGTCGATCGATCGTGGCCAGGTGCAGTGCCGCTAAGCACCGCACGCGGTTGAAGGACGGGCCCGGCGCGAAAGCGTCGGGCCTTTTCGAATCAGAGCAGGCCGCCGCCGAGGATCAGGCGAATGACCGCGACGACGATCACGAAAAAGTTGAAGTTGCGCCCCGATTTGTATCCCGACAGCGTGCCCAGCGCCGCGCCGACCACCGCAATCGGGATCGCGAGGTAATTGGCCAGCCCGAAAAACGGGATCAGCCCGACCAGCGCCACCGGCAAGGCGATGAGCCCGGCCAGGATCGAAATGAGGTTGACGATGAGTCCCATATCCGGACCATGCGCAAGATATCGCGCGTGCGCAAGCGATCGACGCTCGGCTATACTATCCCCAATCGAATTTTAACGCTGCTGGTGCATGCCTTGGCGGAAATCTGGAGCTTCAAGTCGATGGGTCGCGCGCGTGTCTTGCTGAGCGTTCTGATTTTGCCGCTGGCTCTGATGGCGTGCGGCAAGCGCGACGGCGAGCGCGATCTCGATACGCTCGACAACGAATTGGTCGATGCCGGCGTGGGCGCACCCAACAGCAGCGATCCGGCGATGACCGCGGCGCTGCACGACCAGATCATGGTCGATCCCGCGCTGGCGCAGCACTCGAACGCGAACAGCGTGCGCCCGCCGGCGCAACCCTATTCGGGCGGCGTACCGCCGGTGACGATCGCGCAGAGCGCGGGCGCCGCGCCGGGCGCCGACGGCACCGCCGGCACCACGACCAGCCAGCGCGCCAAGCAGGCGCCCGCGCCGGCATCGAAGACCTGCCCGAATTGCGAGGCGGCGCGCACGTCGCTGACGCTCGGCGCGCTCGCCGCCAACCAGAGCGACAAGCGCACCAGCGCGTGCGCCGGCGCGATGCGCTATTCCGCCGCCTGGGCCAACCGCGTGCCGGTCGATGTGCCGCTCTATCCGGGTGCGCGCATCATCGAGGCGGCGGGGGTCGCGACCGCGCCGTGCAACCTGCGTGCGGTGAGCTTTGCAACGAATGCGCCGCTCAAGACGGTGATCGACTGGTATTATACGCGCGTCACCAACAGCGGCTTCACCGCCGAGCATCAGTCGGACGGCGCCGAACATACGCTCGGCGGGACGCGGCAGCGCGATGGCGGAGCGTATGTTCTGTTCCTGACGAGCCGCCGCGACGGCGGGACCGATGTCGATATGGTCGCGAATAACGGGCGCTAGGCGCGGTTTCGAAGCCGCGCACAATTCCTCCCCCGCGAACCGGGGGAGGTGGCAGCCGCAGGCTGACGGAGAGGGCCGCCACACGCGCCGCGCTCACCGAGAGGCCCCCTCCATAGTTCGCCGAGTGCTCACCGTCCCCCTCCCCCGGCGGGGCGAGTGAGGACCTCGGAGCCTCTCTCCGCAGCGCTTTTGCACGCGAGGTTCTCATTGCGCGTGATTCGCGCTAACGCACCCAGCATGTATCACTTGATCTTAGTCATGGCGGGCGGCGCGCTCGGTTCCGCCGCGCGTTTCCTCGTCGGACGCGCGACGCTCGCCCGCTTCGGTCCCGATTATCCCTATGGCACGCTGAGCGTGAATCTCGTCGGCGGTTTCGCGATGGGGCTGCTCGTCGGGATCCTCGCCCGGCACACCGCCAGCGAGACCTGGCGCCTGCTGCTCGGGGTCGGCGTGCTCGGCGGCTTCACCACCTTTTCCTCCTTCTCGCTCGACGTCGTGACGCTGATCGAACGCGGCGATCTCGCCACCGCGCTCGGCTACACGCTGGTCTCGGTGGTCGGCGCGATCCTGGCAGTCTTCCTCGGCCTTTCGCTGACGCGGGTGGCGGCATGAGCAAGGCTCCCCCCACCACCGCCACGACCAAGGCGACCTCCGACGTCCGCCAGTTCAACGTCGGCGCCGATGACGACGGCATCCGGCTCGATCGCTGGTTCAAGCGGCATTTGCCCGACACCAGCTTCACCACGGTCGCCAAATGGGCGCGCACCGGCCAATTGCGCATCGACGGCGCGCGCGCCAAGCCCGGCGACCATGTCGTAGCCGGCCAGTCGATCCGCGTACCCCCGGCCGAGCCGGTCCGCGTCGACGCGCCGGTGAAGCGCGAGCGTCCGCCGCTGAGCGACGACGAAATCGCCTTCGCGCGCGAAATGGTGATCCACCGCGACGCGCAGGTGATCGTGCTCAACAAGCCGCCCGGCCTCGCGACGCAGGGCGGGACCAAGACGATCGAGCATGTCGACGGCCTGCTCGACGCGCTACAGGACGATCTCGAGGGCCGCCCCAAGCTCGTCCACCGGCTCGACAAGGACACCTCGGGCGCGCTCGTCATCGCGCGCACCGCGCGTGCGGCGGGCTTCCTGTCGAAGTCCTTCTCGTCGCGCACCGCGCGGAAAACCTATTGGGCGCTCGTCGTCGGCGTTCCCTCGATCGAGGACGGCACGATCGAACTGCCGATCGGCAAGCAGCCGGGCTCGGGCGGCGAGAAGATGCATGTCGACGAGAAGGAAGGCAGCCCGGCGCGCACGCGCTACCGCGTGATCGAGATGGCGGGCACCACCACGGCGTGGGTCGAGCTGATCCCCTATACCGGCCGCACGCACCAGCTGCGCGTCCATCTCGCCGCGATCGGCCACCCGATCGTGGGTGACGGCAAATATGGCGGGCAGGCTGCGTTCCTGACCGGCAACATCAGCCGCAAAATGCATCTGCATTCGCGGCGGATCCGGATCGATCATCCCGATGGCGGGCAGATCGACGTCCAGGCCGAACTGCCGACGCATTTCGCCGAGAGCCTCAAGCAACTCGGTTTCGACGAGATGCTCGGCAACACCATGCCGCTTGAGGAGCCCCCGCCCCCGAGCCGCGCGGTCAAGAAGCAACAGGCACGCCAGCACGCCAAGACCGTGCGCAAGGATCGCAAGGGCGAACGCCGCCGCCGCGGCGCGGCGACGTGATCGCGGACGCGCGCGGCTGATGCATCCCGATTCGACTTTCCGCTGGGAAGATCGCGATGCGATGCGCGCGCTGGTGCGCGAGCTCGGCTTCGGTGCGCTGTTCGCGGGCACGCCCGACGGGCCGCGCGTCGTCCATCTACCGGTGGTATGGCGCGACGAGACGACGCTCGCGCTGCACGTCGCGCGCGGCAACGGCATCACGCGGCATCTCGACGGGGCGACCGCGCTGTTCGTCGCGCAGGGGCCCGACGGCTATGTCAGCCCCGATTGGTATGGCCTCGACGACGAGCAGGTGCCGACCTGGAACTATGTCGCGGTCGAGCTCGAAGGGCGGATGCGGCGGATGGAGCAGGACGCGCTCGTCGCGCAGCTCGACCAGCTCTCGGCCGAGCAGGAAGCGCGGCTCGCGCCCAAGCCGCCGTGGACGCGCGCGAAAATGACGCCGAGCGTGTTCGACCGCATGACGCGCGGCATCGTCGGCTTCACGCTCGAGGTCCAGGGCTGGCGCGGCACGCGCAAGCTCGGGCAGAACAAGCCCGACGCGGCGCGGCTGTCGGCGGCGGACGGCGTCGAGGCGGCCGGCCGCCGCGGGATCGCCTATTGGATGCGCAATGCCGAGCTTGGAGGCTAGGACGATGCCGAGCGCCCGCCCCAACCGCCTCGCCGTGTTCGACTGCGACGGCACGCTGGTCGACAGTCAGGACAATATCTGCCGCTCGGTCGAGCAGGCCTTTGCGGCCGCGCAGATCGGCGCGCCGCCGCGCAGCGCGATCCGCCGCATCGTCGGGCTGAGCCTGGTCGAGGCGATGCAGACGCTGCTGCCGAGCGCCGAGGACGCGCTGCATCGCAGCCTCGCGCAGGATTATAAGGACGCCTTCTTCCGGATGCGCAGCTCGGGCACGATGACCGAGGAGCCGCTGTACGAGGGAATCGTCGAGGTGCTCGATACGCTTGCCGCCGACGGCTGGGTGCTCGGCGTCGCGACGGGCAAGTCCGACCGTGGCCTGGCGCATATCCTCGCGCATCACGGCATCGCGGCGCGTTTCGTCACGCTGCAGACCGCCGACCGCCATCCGTCCAAACCGCATCCCTCGATGATCGAGACCGCGATGGCCGATGCCGGTGCGGTGCCGGCGACGACGGTGATGATCGGCGATACGAGCTTCGACATGCTGATGGCGCGCGCCGCCGGCGTGCGCGCGCTCGGCGTGGCGTGGGGCTATCACCCGGTCGACGAGCTCAGCGCGGCGGGCGCGCACGCTATCGCCGATACGGTCGCGGCGCTGCCGCGCTTGATGGAGCTGCGCGGCGCATGACCGATCCCGACACGATCGCGCGCAACCGCTATTTCGCGCTGGCGGGAACGCGCCTCGCAGGCGCCGCGGGCGCGATCCTGGGGCTCGTGCTCATCGCGCGCGCGCATGCGACGCTGCCCAAGGCGATCGGCACCGCGCTCGTGCTCGCCGCGCTGCTGATGATCGCGATCGTCCCGCGGTCGCTCGCGCGCCGCTGGCGGACGCCGCCCGAGGAATAGCCGCGCCGCGATCGCGGGGGTGACGGGCCGGGCTGTCGCGCTATAGCCGGCGCCATGAAGCGTTTCTGGACCAGCGTCACCCTCGACCAAACCCGCGCCGTCTTTCTCGACGGCAAGCCGGTGCGCACCCCCGGCCGCGCGCCGCTCGCGCTGCCGAGCGATGCGCTTGCCGAGGCGGTCGCCGCGGAATGGCGCGCGGTCGAGGGCGAGATCGACCCGCGCACGATGCCGCTGACCGGGCTCGCCAATGCCGCGATCGACCGCATCGCACCCGACCCCGCGCTGTTCGCGCAGGGGCTCGCGGCTTACGGCGAGAGCGACCTGCTGTGCTACCGCGCCGATTCGCCCGACGATCTGGTCGCGCGCCAGGTCGCAGCGTGGGATCCGCTGCTCGACTGGGCGCGGCAGCGTTACGACGTGCATATCGAGGTGGCGACGGGCATCCTCCACCGCGCGCAGCCGGCACTAACGCTTGCGCGACTCGGCGATGCGATCGCCGCGCGGGGGGCCTATGAACTGGCGGCGCTGTCGCCGGTGGTGACGATCGGCGGGTCGCTGATTGCCGCCCTTGCTCTCGCGGAACAGGCGGCGACGGCCGAGCAGATCTGGGATGCGGTCACGCTCGAGGAAGAGTATCAGGCCGAGCGCTGGGGCCGTGATCCGCTCGCCGAGGCGGGCATTGCCGCGAGGCGGCGTGATTTCGGTGCCGGGGTACGGGTGCTGCAATTGCTGCGATAGGCGCTCGGAACAGATACGACCACTTCGTCACCCCGGCCTTGTGCCGGGGCCCACCGTGCGGCGCGGTATCCGCACGCAGTATCCGTGGCACGGTGGACCCCGGCACGAGGCTGGGGTGACGGCTAGGGAGCGCGCCTACTTCTCGGGCAACCGCCGGATGAAGCCGATCATCCCGCGCTGGCGCGAGCGCTTGAGCCGTTCGGCGGTGAGGATCGTCTGGACGCACTCGTAGCAATCGTCGAGATCGTCGTTGACCAGGACATAGTCATAGCCGTCCCAATGGCTGACCTCGGCGGTGGCGCGGTCCATGCGCCGGTCGATCACCGCCTGCGTATCGGTCGCGCGGTTTTCGAGTCGCTCGCGCAGCGTCTTGAGCCCAGGCGGCAGGATGAAGACGCGCACGACATCGCCACCCGCGAGCTGGAACAGCTGCTGCGCGCCCTGCCAGTCGATGTCGAACAGAATGTCCTGCCCGTGTTCGAGATCTTTGAACACGGTGTCGCGCGGCGTGCCGTAGCGCTCGTCAAACACGCGCGCCCATTCAAGGAACTGGTCGTCCTCCGCCATCGCGCGGAAGGTTTCCTTGTCGACGAAGTGATAGTCCTTGCCGTCGACCTCGCCCTTGCGCGGCGCGCGGGTGGTGTAGGACACCGACATCTTGATGCGGTTGCGTTCTTCCTTGAGCAACCGGTTGGCGATCGTCGACTTGCCCGCGCCCGAGGGCGAGGACAAAACGAACATCAGCCCGCGGCGCTTGAAACTCTTGGGCTGGGAGGAGCGATGATCGACCATGCGCGCTAGTGGCGCGGGCATGCCCCTCCCGTCAAGGCATGGCGGTCAGCGCGCCGCCGAGTCTTGGCCGAACGCGCGGTCCTTGAGCTGGCCCAAACCGCGCAGCACCAGCCAGCCGGTCGCGAAGGTCAGCGCGAGCGGGATCACCGCCTTCACCACATTGGCGACGATCGCGCCTTCGATCGCGCCGTCGACACTGCTGTCGTCGCCGCTCGAACCATCGATTGCCGCACCGATCGCGGCGCCGATCATCGTCGTGAAACTCATCGTCTTTCTCCCGTTCGTTTCGCTCAGCGCACGAACCGGGCGATGGTTCCAGTCGTGTCAGACCATGCTTTCGGGGCGGACCAAGCGATCGAACGTCGCTTCGTCGACGAGCCCGAGCGCAAGACCGGCCTGCTTGAGCGTGAGGTCTTGGTGGTGCGCGTGCTTGGCGATCTTGGCGGCGTTGTCGTAGCCGATCTCGGGCGCGAGTGCGGTGACGAGCATCAGCGAGCGATCGACCAGCTCGGCGATTCGGTCGCGATTCGCTTCGATCCCCTCGACGCAGCGTTCGGCGAAGCTCGCCATGGCGACGCTCAGCAGGTCGATCGAGCGGAGCAGCGCCGCGCCGAGCATCGGCTTGAACACGTTGAGTTCGAGATGCCCCTGCAGGCCGCCGATGGTGATCGCCTGGTGATTGCCGATCACTTGCGCCGCCACCATCGTCAGCATCTCGCACTGCGTCGGGTTGACCTTGCCCGGCATTATCGAGCTGCCCGGTTCGTTCTCGGGGAGATGCAGTTCGCCGAGCCCCGAGCGCGGACCAGAGCCGAGCAGGCGGATGTCGTTGGCGATCTTGGTCAGCGCGACCGCGAGCGTGTTGAGCGTGCCCGAAAGCTGGACGATCGGATCGTTCGACGCGAGCGCCTCGAACTTGTTCTCGGCGGTGACGAACGGCAGGCCGGTGATCTCGGCGATCTCGTGCGCGAACGCCGCGCCGAAGCCGTCGGGCGCGTTGAGTCCGGTGCCGACTGCGGTGCCGCCTTGCGCGAGCGCGAACAGTTCGGCCTGCGCCGCCCAGATCCGCGACCCGGCCATCGCGACCTGCCGCTCATAGCCCGAAAATTCCTGGCCGAGCGTCAGTGGGGTCGCGTCCTGCAAATGCGTGCGGCCGATCTTGACGAGATCCGCCCAAGCTTCGGCCTTGGCGCCAAGCGCGCCCTTCAACCGGCCATGCGCGGGCGAGAGGCGCTCGGTCACGGCGAGCGAAGCGGCGACGTGGAGCGCGGTCGGGAAGCTGTCGTTCGACGACTGGCTCATGTTGACGTGATCATTGGGGTGGACGGGCGTCTTGCCGCCACGTTTTCCCGTCAGCACCTCGTTGGCGCGGCCGGCGATGACCTCGTTGACGTTCATGTTCGACTGGGTGCCGCTGCCCGTCTGCCAGATGACGAGCGGGAACTGGTCGTCGAGCGTGCCCGCCGCGACCTCGGCCGCAGCCGATTCGATCGCGTCGGCGATTTCGGGGGCGAGGCCGTGCGCGCGGTTCACGCGGGCTGCCGCCTGTTTCACCAGAGCGAGCGCATGGATGATCGCGAGCGGCATCCGCTCGGTCGCCGGGAACGGGAAATTCTCGATCGAGCGCTGCGTCTGCGCGCCCCAATAGGCGGCGGCGGGGACTTCGATCGCCCCAAGCGAATCGGTTTCGGTGCGGGTGTCGGTCACGACGATCTCCTATGTCCCTCTCCCAACGCGAGAGGGAGGGAGCGGCGAAGCCGCGGAAAGGTGAGGGTGACCGGGCGATCCGCTAGATCACCCTCACCTCCCCACCGCTAACGCGGCGGGCCCCTTCCCTCTCCCGCTCGGAGAGGGAAATTACTTCTTCCGCTTGAAATCCACCGCGACGACGTTCGATCCGTCCTCGACCGGCTTGTGGATCGGCTCGTCATTTTCGGCGGTGTCGTGCGGCTCGGGGCCTTCGGGCACATCCTGCGCCTGGAAGCGCAGTTCGAAATTCACCGCGGGATCATGGAAACCGGTGATCGCCGAATAGGGAATGACGAGCTTGGAGGCGACCTGGTTGAAACTGAGGCCCACCGAGAAGCGCTCGTCATCGACGACCAGATCCCAATAGCGGTTCTGCATCACGATCGTCATCTCGTCGGGGAACCGCTCGATCAAGCGCTGCGGGATGTCGACGCCGGGCGCCTGGGTCTTGAAGGTGATGTAGAAATGGTGCTCGCCCGGCAGGCCACCATTGGTCGCCACCGACCCAAGGACACGGCCGACCACGGCACGCAGGGCTTCCTGTACGATGTCATCGTAGGGAATCAGGCTATCGGGCATGCCATCGCTCATCCGCCCTTGGGTAGCGCGGTTTGATAGCGGGTCAAGATTGCATGAGCCCCCGAGCGCGCTATGGGAGACGAATGCGCACCGCCACGATCAGCCGCCGGACCAGCGAAACGTCGATCGACGTTACGGTCAACCTCGACGGAACGGGGGCGTTCACCATTTCGACCGGGATCGGCTTTTTCGATCACATGCTCGAACAATTGAGCCGCCACTCGCTGATCGACTTGGACGTAAAGACCGTCGGCGACCTGCATATCGACCAGCACCACACCGTCGAGGACACCGGCCTGGCGATCGGCGCGGCGATCCTCGAGGCTTTGGGCGAGAAGCGCGGGATCCGGCGCTATGCCGACGCGCATTCGCCGATGGACGAGACGCTGACGCGCGTCGCGATCGACATTTCGGGGCGGCCGTATCTCGTGTGGAAGACCGAATTCTCGCAGAAGAAACTCGGCGAGATGGACACCGAGATGTTCGAGCATTTCTTCCACTCGTTCGCGCAGACCGCCGGCATCACGCTGCACATCGAGACGCTGTACGGGGCGAACAACCACCACATCGCCGAGGCGGCGTTCAAGGGCGTCGCACGCGCTTTGCGCGAAGCGGTGGAGCTCGATCCGCGCAAGGCTGGCGTGATCCCCAGCACCAAGGGGACGTTGTAATGCTCCCCTCCCGCTTGCGGGAGGGGCTGGGGGAGGGCCTGTCATTGGCCTCCGCGGTCCCGACAGTCCCTCCCCTAACCCCTCCCGCAAGCGGGAGGGGGATATGACTCTCGCCCTCATTGATTACGGCGCGGGCAACCTCCACTCGGTCGCCAACGCGCTGAAAGCCGCGGGTGCCGCCGACGTGCTCGTCACCGCCGATGCCGACGCGGTGCGCAAAGCCGACCGCATCGTCCTTCCTGGCGTCGGCGCGTTCGGCGCCTGCGCCGCGGCCTTGCGCGCCGTCCCCGGGATGGTCGAAGCGCTCGAGCAGCGCGTCCGCCGCGATGGCGTCCCCTTCCTCGGCATATGCGTCGGGATGCAGCTGATGGCCGACACTGGCGAGGAACATGGCATCCATGCCGGGCTCGGCTGGATCGCCGGGAGCGTTCGTCATCTCGCGCCGCGCGACGCGACCGCCAAGGTGCCGCATATGGGCTGGAACGACGTCGTGCCCGTCACGCCGCACGCTCTGATCGTGCCGGGCGAGGCCTATTTCCTGCACAGCTATGCCTTCGACGGCCCGAACGACTCCGGGGACACGCTGGCGACGACCGAACATGCCGGCCCGGTCACCGCCGCGATCGGGCGCGACAATCTGCTCGGCGTGCAATTCCATCCCGAAAAGAGCCAGCGCTACGGTCTCGCGCTGCTGGAGAGGTTCCTGACGTGGCGTCCCTGATCATCTTCCCCGCGATCGACCTCAAGGGCGGCCAGGTCGTGCGCCTCGCCGAGGGCGATATGGACCGCGCCACCGTCTATGGCGACGATCCCGCCGCACAGGCGATGCTGTTCGCCGAGCAGGGCGCCGAATATCTCCACGTCGTCGATCTCGACGGCGCGTTCGCCGGCAAGTCGGTCAATGGCGCGGCGGTAGCCGAGATCGTCAAGCGCTTTCCCGGTCATGTGCAATTGGGCGGCGGGATTCGTGATCGCGCCGGGATCGAGCGCTGGTTCGACCTGGGCGTATCGCGCGTGGTGATCGGCACCGCCGCTCTGGAGAACCCTGAGCTGGTGCGCGCGGCCGCACGCGATTTTCCCGGCGGGATCGTCGTCGCGGTCGATGCCAAGGATGGCTTCGTCGCGACCAAGGGTTGGGCCGACGTCTCGACGGTCGAGGTCGCCGACATGGCGCGCCAGTTCGAGGACGCGGGCGTTGCCGCGCTCTTGTTCACCGACGTCGGCCGTGACGGGATGCTGAAGGGCGCCAACGTCCAGGCGACGGTCGATCTGGCGCGCGCGGTGAAGATTCCGGTGATCGCCAGCGGCGGCGTCAAGGGGATTGCCGAGATCCATGTGCTGGCGCTGCATGCGCGCGACGGGATCGAAGGCGTGATTACCGGCCGGGCGCTGTATGACGGGCGACTTGATCTGGCGGCGGCGATCGCCGTGGCGGCGGCGGCGTGAGGGGGCGCAACCGCCTCCCCTCCCTGGAAGGGAGGGGCTGGGGGTGGGTCGCCCCGTTGTCGAACGCAGCGCCCGCCCTCGGCCGACCCACCCCCGCCCCCTCCCTTCCAGGGAGGGGAGAAGACTCATGACCGTCCGCGCGCGCGTCATCCCCTGTCTCGACGTCGCCAACGGCCGCGTCGTCAAGGGCGTCAACTTCGTCGACTTGAAGGACGCCGGCGATCCCGTCGAGCAGGCGCGCGCCTATGACGCCGCCGGCGCCGACGAGCTCTGCTTCCTCGACATCGGCGCGAGCCACGAGGACCGCGGCACGATCCTCGATGTGGTGCGCCGCACCGCCGAAGTGTGCTTCATGCCGCTGACCGTCGGCGGCGGGGTGCGCTCGGTCGAGGATGCGCGCGCCTTGCTGCTCGCGGGCGCCGACAAGGTCGCGGTCAATTCCGCCGCGGTCGCGCGGCCCGAACTCGTGGCAGAGCTTGCCGACAAGTTCGGCAGCCAGTGCGTCGTCGCCTCGGTCGATGCACGACGCGTGGGCGACGGCTGGGAAGTGTTCACGCATGGCGGCCGGCGCGTGACCGGGATCGACGCGGTGGCGCACGCGCTGCGGCTTGCCGAGCTCGGCGCGGGCGAGCTGCTCGTCACCTCGATGGATCGTGACGGCACCAAGCGCGGGTTCGACCTCGCGCTGACCCGCACGATCGCCGATCAGGTGCGCGTGCCGGTGGTTGCGAGCGGCGGCGTCGGCGGGCTGGCCGATCTCGTCGCGGGGATCACCGACGGACATGCCAGCGCGGTGCTCGCGGCGTCGATCTTCCACTTCGGCGAGGTGAGCATCGCCGAGGCGCATGCCGCGCTGGGTGCGGCGGGGATTGCGGTGCGGCGCCCGGTGGCATGACGGAACTTTAAGAGCCAGAAGGTATCTTGCCGCCATGCGCTTCCTCTTCGCCTTCCTGCTCGCAACCCCTGCGCTCGCCGCGCCGCATAGCGGTGTGGTCAAGGTCCGCACCGGCCCCGAGCTGTCCGACATCGTGCTGTTCGTCGTCGCGGCGCTCGGCGTCTGGCTCGTCCGGCGCGCGATGCGCGCGCGTTTCGCCAAGCGCGATACGCCCAAGGATTGACGCGCGCGCGCGCTTGGGCCAGCCCCGGCGCATGGCCGAAGAGACACTCGACACGCTAGAGGCGACGATCCGCGCACGCCGCGGCGCCGACCCCGCGACTTCCTACACCGCCAAGCTGTTCGCGAAGGGGCGCGGCAAGATCGCGCAGAAGGTCGGCGAGGAAGCCGTCGAGACCGTCATCGCCGCGCTGACCGAGGACAAGGCCGCGCTCGTCGGCGAGGCGACCGACCTGCTGTTCCACCTGCTCGTGCTGCTGGCGGACTGCGACGTGTCGCTCGACGATGTGCGCGCGGAGATCCGCAAGCGCGAAGGCGTGTCGGGGATCAACGAGAAGGCGGCGCGGAAGCCCTAAGACTCCCCTCCCGCTTGCGGGCGGGGCTGGGGGAGGGCATGTGACCGAAGCCGCCGGAGGATCGGAGGGACAGCCCCTCCCCTAACCCCTCCCGCAAGCGGGAGGGGAATCATGCCGATCGACGCGACGCAGCCGTATGACGACCAGAACGTCTTCGCCAAGATCCTGCGCGGCGAGATCCCCGCGACGCGGCTTTACGAAGACGAGTATGCGATCGCCTTCCCCGACATCGCGCCGCAATCTCCGACGCATATTCTGGTGATCCCCAAGGGCGCCTATGTCTCGTGGGACGATTTCAGCGCGAAGGCGTCGGACGCCGAGATCGCGGGCTTCGTCCGCGCGGTCGGCACGGTCGCGCGCGAGGCCGGACTGGTCGCGCCGGGCTATCGCCTGCTCGCCAATACGGGGCTCGATTCGCATCAGGAGGTGCCGCATCTCCACGTCCATATCTTCGCCGGCCGCCCGCTCGGGCCGCTGCTCGCGCGCTAAGGGGATTGCGCGCGCCTGTTTAGGCTTTAGGCTCGCGGCAGGTTCGCGCAACGCCGCGTCTATGCTGGGGATTGGACTGAATGCTGTTTGACCGCGTAAAATCTCTCGACGCGATTCTCGCGACCGCCGAAAAGAAGGGGCTGCACCGATCGCTCGGCGCGTTTCAGCTGACGATGCTCGGGATCGGCGCGGTGATCGGCACCGGTATCTTCGTGCTGACCTCGGAAGCCGCGCAAAAGGCGGGTCCGGGCATGTTGCTGAGCTTCGTCGTCGCAGGCTTCGTCTGCGCGGTCGCCGCGCTTTGCTATTCCGAACTCGCCTCGATGGTCCCGGTCTCGGGATCGGCCTATACCTACACCTATGCCGTCACCGGCGAATTGCTCGCCTGGATGGTCGGCTGGGCGCTGATCCTCGAATATGCGGTCGGCGCGAGCGCGGTCGCGGTCGGCTGGTCGAACCATTTCATCGGCTTGCTCAACGGGCTGGGACTGCACGTCCCCGCGGCGATCAGTAACGCCGATGCGCTGATGGCGCATGTCGCGATCGCCTTCGGCGCGACGCCGAGCGCCGACCTGGCGACGGCGATGGCGACCGGCGGCTGGGTCAACGTTCCCGCGGTCGTGATCGTCGGACTGGTCACCTGGCTGCTCGTGCTCGGCACGACCGAGAGCGCGCGCGCCAATGCCGTGCTCGTCGCGATCAAGATCGTCGCGCTGACGGTGTTCGTGATCCTGACGATCCCGGTGCTCAAATCGAGCAATTTCGATCCGCTGATGCCGACCGGCACCGTCGGCGTGTTCGGCGCCGCAGCGTCGATCTTCTTCGCCTATGTCGGCTTCGACGCGGTCTCGACCGCCGCCGAGGAAACCAAGAACCCGCAGCGCAACGTGCCGATCGGGCTGATCGCGTCGCTTGGCATCTGCACGATCTTCTACCTGCTCGTCGCGACCGGCGCGATCGGCGCGATCGGCGCGCAGCCGGTGATGAGCGCGGGCATCCCGCTGTCGCCGGGCTCGCCCGAGCTTGCCGGCCGCTGCGCCAGCATCGTCGCGAGCGGGACGCTCGAGCCGTTGGTCTGCTCGAAGGAGGCGCTGGTCCATGTGCTGAGCTCGATCGGCTGGCCGGGCGTCGGCCGGCTCGTCGGCCTGGCCGCCGTGCTCGCCTTGCCCTCGGTCGTGCTGATGATGATGTTCGGCCAGACCCGCGTGTTCTTCACGATGGCGCGCGACGGGCTGCTGCCCGCCAAGCTCGCCTCGGTCCATCCGAAGTTCCGTACGCCGCACGTCGTGACGGTCGTCACCGGGATCGGCGCGGCGCTGGCGTCGGCGGTGCTGCCGGTCGGCAAGCTCGCCGATTATTCGAACTCGGGGACGCTGTTCGCCTTCTTCATGGTCGCCGTCTCGGTGATGGTACTGCGCAAGACCGACCCCGACCGTCGCCGCCCGTTCCGCACGCCGGCGGTGTACATCATCGCGCCGCTCGCGATCATCGGCTGCCTCGGGCTGTATTTCTCGCTGCCGCTGACCGCGATCCTGGTGCTGCCGGGCTGGGGCGCGATCGGGCTGGTGGTGTACTTCCTCTACAGCCGCTCGCGGAGCCATGTGGGGCGCGGGTTGACCGAAGGCGTTTCGGACGACGAGCTCGAACCGGCCCGGCCCGGCACCCGCTAAGGCGGACCGGACTGCAGACGCAAAAAGGCCGGGGAGCGATCCCCGGCCTGTTTGTGTGTAAGCCCCTCCCCTTCAGGGGAGGGGTTGGGGGTGGGGGACGTCTCACCGAGACCGAAGCATGCCTTCGCGGCACGGCCCCACCCCAACCCCTCCCCTGAAGGGGAGGGGCTTTGCGGGATCAGCCGAGCTTGGAGGCGACCAGCGCCTTCAGATCGACCTGCGCGCGCGCGCCGTAATGCGAGATGATCTCGGCCGCGCAAACCGCGCCCATCTTGAGCGAATCGGCGATGCTCTTGCCCTGCGCCTGACCGCGCAGGAAGCCCGCCGCGAACAGGTCGCCCGCGCCCGTCGTGTCGACGACGCGCTCGATCGGCTCGGCGGCGACGCTGACGGTCTGCCCGCCCGAAACCGCGATCGCGCCCTTCTCGCTGCGCGTCACCACCAGCATCGGCACCTGCGCGGCCGCCGCTGCCACCGCCGCGTCGAAATCCTGATCATCCATCAGCGCGGTGATCTCGGCCTCGTTGGCGAACATGATGTCGATCAGCCCGTCGGCCATCAGCTTGCGGAAATCGCCGCCGTGGCGCGAGATGCAGAACACGTCGCTGAGCGTGAAGGCGACTTTGCGCCCCGCCTTGCGCGCGACCTCGATCGCGGCGCGCATCGCTTGGCGCGGCTCTTCCGGATCCCACAGATAGCCCTCGAGGTAGAGGATCGCGGCATTGGCGATCAGCGCGCGGTCGAGCGCCGCTTCGGGCAGGAACTGCGACGCGCCGAGGAAGGTGTTCATCGTGCGCTGGCCGTCGGGGGTGACGAAGATCAGGCAGCGTGCGGTCGTCGGGTCGCCGTCGCGCGCCGCCGTCGTGAAATCGATCCCGACCGCGCGGATGTCGTGCGCGAAGATGTCGCCGAGCTCGTCCTTGGCGACCTGGCCGATGAAGCCGCACTTGCCGCCCATCGCCGCGATCCCCGCCACGGTGTTCGCCGCCGAGCCGCCGCTCGCCTCGATCCCCGGGCCCATCTTGGCGTAGAGCGCATCGGCTTCCTCGGGCGAGAACATCAGCTGCATCGAGCCCTTGGTCATCGCGGCTTCGGCGAGGAAGGCGTCGTCGGACTGCGACAGCACATCGACGATGGCATTGCCGATCGCGACGACGTCATAAATGGGCTGGCTCAAGGATGGTCTCCGGGAAAAAGGGCTCTTGCCGTTTGCCGTACCGGGGGGGTGGAACGCGCGCAACTCTCCGTCGCCCCGGCGGAGGCCGGGGCCGCTGGGAAGGACGCGAACGGCCCGCGTCGAACACAGCGGCCGCGGCCTTGCCCGGGGTGACGGGCGCGCGGGAGGCGGCTAGGACCAGCCCCATGTTGCGTGCGCTCCTCCTCTCGCTCGGCCAGCTCGGCGATCGCAAGATCGTCGCGGTGTTCCTCAAGTCGCTCGCGCTGACCGTGATGCTGATCGCCGCGCTCGGCGTCGCTTTGTGGTATGGCGCGACGCAGCAGGCGACCGAGTGGGGCTGGGATCCGACGGCAGGCGGCGTGCTCGGCGCGGTCGCATTGCTCGCGGCGTTCGGGATCAGCTGGCTGCTGTTCCGCGCGATCGCGATCGCGGTGATGATGGCGTTCGCCGACGATGTCGTCGTCGCGGTCGAAGCGCGGCATTATCCGCAAGCGCTCGAGACCGCGCGCAGCGTCTCGCCGTTGCGCGGGATCGGCCTCGGCCTGCGCTCCGCAGCGCGCGCGATCCTGGTCAACCTCCTGCTCGCGCCGGTCTATGTCGCCTTGCTCGTCACCGGCGTCGGCACCTGGCTGCTGTTCTTCCTGGTCAATGGCTGGCTGCTCGGGCGCGATCTCGGCGAGCTGGTCGCGGCGCGCCACGTGCCGCCTGCGCTGATGCGAGACTGGCGCAAGACGGGCGCGGTCGATCGCTTCGCGCTGGGGGTTGCGGGGACCGCCCTGTTCATGGTTCCGATTGCGAACCTCTTCGCGCCAATCCTCGGTGCGGCGATGGCGACGCATCTGTTCCATTCGGGGCGAGAGACATGAAGCTTTTCGGTGTACTTCTGGTCGGGCTGGCGCTGTCGGGCTGCGTTGCGAGCACGACGACCGCCCCGGTCGCGCGACCGGCGTTCGTGCCGATCCCGACCGGGACCGCGGGTCTCGGCGGCGTGATCGGCGCGAATGCGGCGCATCTGACGAGCCTGTTCGGCGCGCCCGTCGCCGACGTGCGCGAGGGGACTGCGCGGAAGCTCCAGTTCAACAATGCGACCTGCGTGCTCGACGCCTATCTCTACCCCAACGGCAAGGCCGAGCCCGTCGTCACCTATCTCGACGCGCGCCAGACCGACGGCTCGCCGATCGACCGCGCGAGCTGCGTCGGGGCGCTCCAGGTCGGGCGCCGGAAATAGGCTAAGCGCGCGCCAGCTCGGCGAACGCCCACTCCGCCGCTTCGGCCACGACCGGGTTGGGATCGCCGCGCAACCGCTCGACCTGTGCGCGCAACCCGGGATCGCCGCTATTGCCCGCCGCGATCAGGCAATTGCGCACCATCCGGTCGCGCCCGATGCGCTTGATCGGCGAGCCCGCAAACACCTGACGAAACCCCGCATCGTCGAGCGCGAGCAGATCGGCGAGCTCGGGCGCGACGAGCTCTGCACGCGGCAGGAAGGCACGGTTGGCGCTCGCCGCCGCGGCGAACTTGTTCCACGGGCACACCGCGAGGCAATCGTCGCAGCCATAGATGCGGTTGCCGATGCTCTTGCGGAATTCGAGCGGGATCGGCCCGGCATGTTCGATCGTCAGATACGAAATGCAGCGCCGCGCATCGAGCCGGTACGGCGCGGGAAAGGCATCGGTCGGGCAGGCGCGCTGGCAGGCGTCGCACGATCCGCAATGGTCGGCGACCGGCGGCGGGACTGTGCCGAACGCCCCGATCTCGAGCGTGGTGTAGATCGCGCCGAGGAACAGCCAGCTCCCCTCGCTGCGGCTCACCAGATTGGTATGCTTGCCCTGCCACCCAAGCCCCGCCGCCGCCGAGAGCGGCTTCTCCATCACGGGTGCGGTATCGACGAACACCTTGAGGTCGATGCCCGGCGCCTCCGCCACCAGCCAGCGCGCGAGCGCCTTAAGCGCGCGCTTGACGACGTCGTGATAGTCGCCGCCCTGCGCATAGGTCGAGATGCGCCCTACCCCGCCCTCGTCCGCCAACGCGAGCGGATCGGTCGCCGGGGCATAGCTCATCCCGAGCGCGATCACGCTACGCACCTCCGGCCACAACCCGGCGGGCGATTCGCGGTGGTGCGCGCGCTCCTCCATCCAGATCATCCCGCCGTGCAGCCCCTCGCGCAGCCATTGCTGCAACCGCTCGGCGGTCTTGGGCGCCGCGTCGGCCGCCGCGACCCCGCAGGCGACGAAGCCGAATTCGCGCGCTTTGGCCGCAAGGCGTTGTTCGAGAGGCAAAGCGTCAACCATTGTCCGCCACATAGCGTGTTCGCGCCGCGCTTGTCGAAGGCCGGCGCGCTATTCTACACAGGCAACACAGCGCTCAGCATCGAGCGCGGACGGCGGGGGTCTTCTTGGACAATTCTCTGGCGGTCAGCGCCTCCGGCCTGATCAAGAATTTCGGCGGGCGGCGCGTCGTCGACGGCGTCGACATCGCGGTGCCCAAGGGCGCGATCTACGGCGTGCTCGGTCCAAACGGTGCGGGCAAGACGACGACGCTCAGGATGCTGCTCGGCATCATCGAGCCCGATGGCGGCGAACGCACGCTGCTCGGCCATGATCGCCCGCGCGATGCGAGCGACCGCGTCGGCTATCTTCCCGAGGAGCGCGGGCTCTATCCAGCGATGCGTGCGAAGGAGGCGGTCGCCTTCATGGGCGCCCTGCGCGGGCTCGATCTCAAGACCGGGCGCAAGCGTGCAGTCGAACTGCTCGAGGCGGCAGGACTCGGCCATGCCGTCGACACCAAGATCCGCAAGCTGTCGAAGGGCATGGCGCAGCTCGTTCAGTTGCTCGGCTCGGTGGTCCACCAGCCCGATCTGCTCGTGCTCGACGAACCCTTTTCGGGGCTCGACCCGGTCAACCAGGAGCGGCTCGAGGCGCTGATCCTCGCCGAGCGCGATCGCGGCGCGACGGTGCTGTTTTCGACGCATGTCATGGCGCACGCCGAGCGGCTGTGCGACCGGCTGGCGATCATCGCCGGCGGCAAGCGCCGCTTCGAAGGCACCGTCGCCGACGCACGTGGGATGCTGCCTATGCGCGCGCACTATGTCCCCGAGCGCGACGATCCGACGATCGCGCAGCATTTGCCGGCCGACGCCCGCCACGGCGAGCAGGGCTGGTCGTTCGAAGTCCCCGATGGCGGCGTCGAGCAAGCGCTCAGCCGACTGATCGGCGCGGGGCACGGCATCGCCGGTCTGTCGATCGAGCGCCCCGGCCTGCACGACGCGTTCGTGCGGATCGTCGGCGCGGCCGGGCAGGACGTAACCAACCTCGGCAAGGCCGCGACGGAGCAGGACGCATGAGCGCGCAGCCGATCAGCAACACGCGTCGCACGCTCCGCCAGGCGCTGACCATCGCACGGCGCGATTTCGTCGCGACGGTATTCACGCCGACCTTCCTGCTGTTCCTGCTCTCGCCGCTGTTCACGATCGGCTTCGGCCTGGTCGGCGGGATGGGCGCGTCTACCGTCGCGAGCGGATCGAGCGAAAAGACGCGGATCGTCGCGATCGTTCCCTCGGCGCAGCAGGACGCGATGCGCTCCGCCGATGCGCGGCTGCGCGACGCCTTCGCGCGCGGCGACCGCCCGCCAACGCTGGCGATCGAAGCGCCGACCGCGAACCCCGAAGCGCAGGCGCGCGCCGCGTTCAAGAGCCGCAAGGGCATCGACGCGTCGGCGACGCTGTTCGGCGACCTGACGCATCCGACGATCCTCTATGATGGCCAGGGCCGCGGCGATGCGCGCTATCTCGCCTCGCTCGCCGAAGCGACGCTGCGTACCGATCCCGCGCAGACCAAGCCGCTGAGCACCGCGACGCTCACCTCGATCGCGCGCGCCGCGCCGACCGAGAGCGGCCACAAGCAAGCCGCCTTCATCGCGGTGTTCGGCATCTTCTTCCTCGCGCTGCTGCTCGCGGGCCAGGTCGTCGGCACGATGATGGAGGAGCGCAGCAACAAGGTGGTCGAAGTGCTCGCCGCCGCAGTGCCGCTCGAGGCGGTGTTCTTCGGCAAATTGCTCGGCATGTTCGGCTCGGCGATCCTGTTCGTCGGCTTCTGGACGACGCTCGTCACGCAGATCGGCGGCATTCTGCCCGCCCGCTACGCCACCGCGATCGGCGAGATCGGCCCGGCGGTCGGCGCGCCGATGTTCTTCCTGCTGTTCTTCGCCTATTTCGCGATGGCGTATCTGCTGCTCGGCGCAGTGTTCCTCGGCGTCGGCGCGCAGGCCTCGACCGCGCGCGAATTGCAGATGATGTCGCTGCCGATCACGATCGTCCAGGTCGCGATGTTCGGGCTCGCGCTGAAGGCGAGCGCGGCGCCCGACTCGACTTTGGCCAAGGTGGTCGAGATCTTCCCGCTCAGCTCGCCTTACGCGATGGCGGCGCACGCCGCGAACCAGCCCGAGCTATGGCCACATGTCGCCGCGCTGGCCTGGCAGGCGCTGTGGGTCGCGATCGCGATCACCGTCGGCGCGCGCGCTTTCCGGCGCGGCGTGCTGCAATCGGGGAGCGGACGACTGTTCGGTCGACGCAAGGCTGTTGACATGAGTGTCAGTTAGACGTTCACTCTCCCCAAAAGGAGAGGGACTATGGCGACTCTGGCGCAGGACGTGATCGATCGGTTCGACGTCAGTCGACCCGAACTCTACCGCGACGACCTCTGGCAGGCGCCGTTCCGCGACCTGCGCGCAACCGCGCCGGTCCACCGGGTCGAGCATTCCGACTTCGGCCCCTATTGGTCGGTGTCGAGCTACAAGCCGATCATCACGGTCGAATCGCTGCCCGATCTCTATTCGTCGCAGGCGGGCGGCATCACGCTCGCCGACTTCATCGAGAACAACCCGACCGACGTGCGCATGCCGATGTTCATCGCGATGGACCGGCCCAAGCATACCGGCCAGCGCCGCACCGTCGCGCCCGCCTTCACCCCGTCCGAGATGGTGCGGATGAGCGACAATATCCGCATGCGCACCGCCGAGGTGCTCGATTCGCTCGACTGGAACACGCCGTTCGACTGGGTCGACACCGTCTCGGTCGAGCTCACCACGCAGATGCTCGCGATCCTGTTCGATTTTCCGTGGGAGGAGCGCCGCAAGCTGACCTTCTGGTCGGACTGGGCGGGCGATATCGAGCTCGTCAAGAACGAAGAGCTGCGGCTCGAACGGCTCCGCCACATGTACGAATGCGGCGGCTATTTCCAGAATCTGTGGAACGCCAAGATCGGCAAGCCGCCGACGCCCGATCTGATTTCGATGATGATCCATTCCGACGCGATGGCGGAGATGGACCAGATGGAATTCCTGGGGAATCTGATCCTGCTGATCGTCGGCGGCAACGACACGACGCGCAACACGATGAGCGCGGTCGCCTATGGGCTCGACCTGTTCCCCGACGAGCGCGCCAAGCTCGAGGCCGATCCGTCGCTGATCCCCAACACGGTGCAGGAAATCATCCGCTGGCAGACGCCGCTCGCGCACATGCGCCGCACAGCGACGGTCGACAGCGAACTCGAGGGGCAGCAGATCAAGGCGGGCGACAAGCTCGCGCTCTGGTACATTTCGGCCAACCGCGACGAGAGCGTGTTCGAGGACGCCGACCGGATCATCGTCGATCGCCCCAATGCGCGGCGGCATCTCGCATTCGGCCACGGTATCCACCGCTGCGTCGGCGCGCGACTGGCCGAGTTGCAGATCGCGGTCCTGCTCGAGGAAATGGCGAAGCGGCGGATGCGCGTGAACGTGCTCGGCGAGCCCGAGCGGGTCGCGGCGTGCTTCGTTCATGGGTATCGCAAACTGCCGGTCGAGATCAGCGGCTACTAAGGCCTACGACCACCGTCACCCCGGCCTTGTGCCGGGGCCCACCGTGCCGCGCGCGGGTATGCGGCAGCGATGCGGGAGGGTGGAGCCCTGGGTGACCGCTAGCTGTGGTGCACGGGAGGCGACCTCAGTTCGGCTTGGCGATCGCCTCCACACGAACCGGCTCGGCATCACCCGAGCAATCGCCATTCTGCCGCGCGACGACGGCTGGCGGCGCCTTGCGGCCCATCGTCCAATTCGCCTGCATCCGCACCTTGGGGTTGGGCGCGCACCAGATCTCGCCGGTCTCGTTGATCGCGGTGACCCAGATGAGGTTGTGCTCCTGGCCGTAATCGATCACGGCGAAGGCGAAGCCCGGCCCCTTGTCGAGCACATGAACCGGAAGCGGCGGATCGAGCTGTTGCATGGTCATGAGCTTGAATCGCGCGAGATCGCTTGCGGTTCCCGATGCGTCCACCGACATCGGCGATGCGTAACTATCCCGCCGCCCGAGCGTATACCCAAAGGTGACGCCAAGAGGATTCGACCGATGTACGACCGCCGCAATTTCCTGACTCTCGCCGGCACCGGTGCCGCCGCCTTCGCGCTGTTCGGCTGCAAGGGCGCGAACGCGGGTCCGCCCGAAAAATTCGAGATCACGCTGAGCGACGCGCAATGGAAGGCGAAGCTCTCGCCCGCCGCGTATAACGTGCTGCGGCATGAGGGGACCGAGACGCCGTATACCAGCCCGCTCAACAGCGAGCATCGCGCGGGGATCTTTTCGTGCGGCGGCTGCGCCCTCCCCGTCTTCTCGTCGAAGACCAAGTTCGAGAGTGGCACGGGCTGGCCGAGCTTCTGGGCGCCGCTCGCCAATGCGGTCAAGACGCGCACAGACAGTTCGCTCGGCATGGCGCGGACCGAAGTGCATTGCCGCCGCTGCGGCGGGCATCTCGGGCATGTGTTCGATGACGGCCCGAAGCCGACGGGCCTGCGCTATTGCATGAACGGCGTGGCGATGACCTTCACGCCGGGCAAGGCTTGACCCGCTATCCCCCCGGCTCGGGCCGGGGGATCGGGAGATCGCGTCAGCTGTGGCTGTCGCTCGCCAGCGCGGCCATGATCATCGGCGCGGCGCGCTCCTGTGCGTCGTCGCTGCCGGCCTTGGCCGAATAGATGAAGCCCTTGGTCGGATAGGCCGAAGTGCCGAGGCCACCCTGCGGGCCGTACCACACCTTGACTTCGCTCCAGTCGCCATTGGGCGAGACGTCGATCGCGCGGACGTCATGCTCGACCGCGCCGCGGCGCGACCAGTTGGCGTGGGTCAGCAGCACTTCGTGATCGCTGACGACTTCGCTGACCATCGCGACATGGCCCATCCGCATCCGGCTAGTCGAAGCGAAGGCGAGGACGGCGCCGACCTTGGGGGCGTGGCCACGGGCGTAGCGGCCGGCGGCCTGGCCCCACCAGGTGCTGGCATTCCCGTGGAGATCGATCCCCGACACGAGCCGCGCGAACGGCGCACACTGCCAGAACTGCGCCATCGCAGGGGTCGCCGTCAAAAGGGCGCACGATACCACCAGCGCAAAACGCGCTGTCAAAGCCTTGAATGTCATGTGACCCCCCAAAGGTCGTTTGAACTTGCTGAGTGTCTCAAAGCAGGTCGGCGCGGCGCTGAAAACCCTGTCGCCCCGATGAACGGAACCTTTTCCGACGAAGCGAGTTGGCCGCACGATGACTGCCCGTTTGGGCATCCGCCGATGCTCCGAGCGCGCCGGTGCGCGCTCGCCAAGTCGCAAGATCCCGGCTAAGAATCGCCCCATGAACCATGTCGCCGTCCGCTCGCGCCTGCTGCTTGCCCTGTTGATGTGCGGCATGCCGCTGGCGGGATGTTCGCGCGAAGCCGCGCCCGACGATGACGCCGCCCTGTACCAGTCGAATGCCGCGACGCTCACGCCGGGCGTGCAACCGGTCCGCGTCGGCGAAGGCGGCCCGGCATTCCGCGCCTGCGCCAGCATCGGGCAGGTGGTGAACCTGTCGCCCGCGGGCGAGCGCTATCTCGCGGTGCGCACCGCGCCCTTTGCCGAAGCCGACGAAGTCGTCCGGCTGGGCGACGGCGCGAAAATGTATCTGTGCTCGCGCTCGCTCGATCAGCGCTGGCAGGGCGTGGTGGTGCCCCCGGCCGATGCGCCGACCAGCGATTGCGGCGTCACCGCGTCGCTAGCGGGACCGCGCGCTTATGCCGGGCCGTGCAAGTCGGGCTGGGTGCTGAGCGGCTTCGTCCAGCCCTCGGCCAGCTGAGGATCGCTACGGTTTGGGAGGCTAGTATGGCGCGCCATACCTCCGAAACGCGCCAAATACCGCAGTTTTGAATTTCGGGTTTGCGAGCCGCGACAGGATCGGGCATCGCAGGAGCCGCACAGACACGGCAAATGGCGGACCCATGGCACTCGACCCCGAAACCTTCGATGCACTGATCGACACGGTGCGCCGCTTCGTCGCCGAACGGCTGCGCCCGCTCGAGGCGGCGGTCGAGGAGGCGGATGCGATTCCCGCGGACGTCGTGCAGGACATGCGCGAGATGGGGCTGTTCGGCCTGTCGATCGACGAGGAATTTGGCGGGCTCGGGCTGACGATGCTCGAAGAGGCGAAGGTCGCGATCGAGCTCGGCCGCACCACGCCTGCCTTCCGCTCGACGTTCGGCACCAATGTCGGGATCGGCTCGCAGGGCCTCGTCATGGCGGGCAATGCCGAGCAGAAAGCGGCGTGGCTGCCGCGCATCGCGAGCGGCGAGATCATCACCAGTTTCGCGCTGACCGAGCCCGACGTCGGATCGGATTCGGGCGCGGTCAAGACGCGCGCGACCTTCGACGGCCAGTCGTATCGGCTCAGCGGCACCAAGCGCTACATCACCAATGCCGACAAGGCCGACCTGTTCACCGTGATGGCGCGGACCAGCGACGATCCCGGCGCGCGCGGCGTCTCGGCGTTTCTCGTGCCGCGCGACCTGGCGGGCGTGTCGATCGGGCATCCTGAGAAGAAGATGGGCCAGAAGGGCGCCAAGGTCGCCGACGTGGTGTTCGACGATGTCGTCGTGCCCGCCGAGAACCGGCTCGGCGCCGAGGGCGAGGGTTTCAAGATCGCGATGCGCGTGCTCGATCGCGGGCGGCTGCATATCTCGGCGGTGTGCGTCGGCGTGGCCGAGCGGCTGATCGCCGATTGCGTCGCTTATGCCACCGAACGGAAACAGTTCGGCAAGCCGATCGCCGAGCATCAGCTGATCCAGGGAATGCTCGCCGATTCGAAGACCGAGGCGCTGGTTGCGCGCGCGATGGTGCTCGAGACCGCGGCCGCGAAGGACGCGGGCAAAGACGTCGTCATGGAATCGGCCGCCGCCAAATATTTCGCGAGCGAGATGGTCGGCCGTGTCGCCGACCGCGCGGTGCAGATCTTCGGCGGCGCGGGCTATATCGCCGATTACGGGATCGAGCGGCTGTACCGCGACGTGCGGTTGTTCCGGATCTACGAGGGCACCAGCCAGATCCAGCAGATCATTATCGCCCGCGAGACGATCAAGCGCGGGGGGTGAGCGACGCAATCCCCCTCCCGCTTGCGGGAGGGGTTAGGGGTGGGGCGTGCCACCCGCCACCACGCTCGCGGCACGCCCCACCCCCAGCCCCTCCCGCAAGCGGGAGGGGAGTTTTAGGAGAGAAGATCATGGACACCACTACCCTGTTCCGCCTCGACGGACGCGTCGCGCTCGTCACCGGGGGCTCGCGCGGCATCGGCAAAATGATCGCGGCGGGCTTCATCGCGCAAGGCGCGACCGTCTATATCTCGGCGCGCAAGGCCGATGCCTGCTTCGAGACCGCCAAGGAACTCGGCGAGAAGTGCATCGCGCTGCCGCAGGACGTGTCGACCGTCGCCGGCTGCAAGGCGCTCGCCGCACAGCTCGCCGAGCATACCGACCGGCTCGACATCCTGGTCAACAATGCCGGCGCCGCCTGGGGCGAGCCGTTCGAGGCCTTCCCCGAAAAGGGCTGGGACAAGGTGATGGACCTCAACGTGAAGTCCCCCTTCTTCCTGACGCAGGCGCTGTTCGAACCGCTCAAGGCCGCTGCGAGCGCCGGCCGCCCCGCCAAGGTGATCAACATCACCTCGATCGACGGCCAGCGGCTCAACCCGTGGGAGACGTACAGCTATCACGCCTCGAAATCGGCGCTGATCTATCTCACCAAACGGATGGCCGCGCGGCTCGTCACCGACCATATCAACGTCACTTCGATCGCGCCCGGCGCGTTCGCGAGCGAGATGAACAAGGCGGCGCGCGATCACGGCGACGATATCGCCAAGGGTATTCCGGCCAAGCGGATCGGGGTCGACGAGGATATGGCGGGCGCGGCGATCTACCTTGCGTCGCGGGCCGGCGATTATGTGATCGGCGACACGATCACCGTCGATGGCGGGCTGGTGCATGCCGCGCTGGGGACGTCGATCGACGCGTAACCCGTCGTCACCCCGGCCTTCTGCCGGGGTCCACCGTGCAGCACAGCCAGCCGTCGACGGCGATCGGTACACTCGCGGCCTGGTGGACCCCGGCACAAGGCCGGGGTGACGGTTGGGCTAGGTCGCCTCCTGCGGGTGATGCGGCTGGAGGATCAGCACGCCGTCCTCGACGCGCCAAGACTTAAGCCGCGACAGGAAGTTCATCCCGACCACGTTCATCTCGCCGAACGCCGGCGACACCACCACCGGCAGATCGCGCGCGACGACATTGCCGATGCGTAGCACCGGCACCACGGCGGTCTGCGCGGTGACGTTGCCGTTGGCGGTCTGCATCACCACCGGCATCATCGAATCGCTCGGCTCGATCCCCGCCGCCGCGGCGGTATCCGCCGAGATCGCGGTGACGGTCGCGCCGCTGTCGACCAGCATCCGCCGCTCGATCCCGCACAGTTTCACGCGCACCCAGAAATGCCCGTCGCTCGCCATCGGCACGCGCATTTCCTTGCCGACGACCTGCTGCCCGCCGATCTGGAAGCGCTGCGCCATCCGCGCGAACATCGGATCGAACTGCGCGCGCTCGACCACCAGCAATGCCACCACGACGATCGCGCCCGCGGTCATCGCGAACGACAACAACCGCCCCAGCACCGGCACGCGCCGCGCGAGAAACAGGACCGCAACCACGCCGGCGACCAGCAGATACAGCGCCCCATGCGGGCCGAGATGGGAGAGATCGGTCACGATCGGAATATAAGACGCGGCGGCGCCTTTATGAAGGCTGACCGCCGCCCCGCGCGTTACTCCATCGCCGCAAGCAGCCGATCGACCGTCGTCGTCGCAAACGCGGTGAAATTGTCGGCCACGCCGTAGGGCAGCAGCACATCGCGCCCGACCGCGAGCGCGCCGCAGCTATAGACCACGTTGGGCACATAGCCGTCGCGCTCGGTCGGGCTCGGGCGCAGGATCGGCTCGGGCGTGCGCGCGAGCAGTTTCGAGGGATCGTCCTTGTCGAGCAGGCACGCGCCCATGCAGTAGTTGCGCACCGTGCCGACGCCGTGGGTGAACACCAGCCAACCCTCGTCGATCTCGATCGGCGACCCGCAATTGCCCATCTGGACGAACTCCCACGGGTAACGCGGGCTGACGATCTTGCCGCCGCCCGCCCAATGCAGGATGTCGTCCGAACGGTGGAGCCAGATGCTCTCGCTATCCTGCCGCCCGAGCATGACATATTGCCCGCCGACGCGGCGCGGGAACAGCGCCATGCCCTTGGCGCCCGCCGCATCGCCGGTCAGCGCGCGCATGACGAAGGTTTCCGAGCCGTCGCCCGACAGCAATTCGGGCCGCGCCGCCGAGCCGCTATAGGCGGTGTAGGTGCCGTGATAGGTGGTCGAACCGTCGTCCTCGGTGAAGCGCACCAGCCGCAGATCCTCGATCCCCTGGCGCTGGCTCGGCAGCACGGGGAAGAGCACGGTTTCCGACACCGACCGGCTGCGATCGACGCGCAACGTGACGCTGGCGCCCTCGGCGACGCTGTCGCCCTCGATGATCGGCGGCACCGCGACGAGGCTCGGCGGATCGATCGCGATCGCGCCGCCCGGGATCCAGGTTCCCGAGCGGAACGCAACCGACGAGACGTGCCCCTCGCCGATCCCGCGGAGCGAGACGATGAAGCGCACCCCGCCCGCAGGCGCGGTCGATTGGTCGTAGGCGAGCACCGCGCTCGGATTGAACAAAGCGGCCGCCTCGTACGAATATTCCTCGCTGAAATAGGCGCCGATCAGCCGCCGCTGCCCTTCGCGCGCCGGCGGCGGCTCGGGCAGCAGCGCGGCGATCTCGTCATAGCGGCGCAGCAGCATCGCATCGACGTCGCGATGCCGCTCGTCGAGCGAATCGGTGGTGATCGCGAGTTCGGCGGCGAGCCCGGCATCGTCGAGCGTCAGCACGCGGTCGACGATCGCCTGCGTCCGGCTGTGCCCTTCGACCTGGAAGCCCTTGGGATAATCGAGGCTGAACGGCCGCACCACCGTCCGCGACGGATCGGGGCGCAGGATCAGATCGGCATGGTCCACGATCGGCTGTGCGTCCGGCATCGAAACTCCCTTGGTGAAACGGCAGACAATCCCGCTCGAACCGCGCCAACGAGCGAACGTCTCGGTTGATCCAGGTCGGCCGACAATCAGAATACGACGCGATTCGGCGGTACTTAGCCTCGACTCAGGCCTTGTTATGCCGCGGTACGCCGTGCCACCTTCCAGCCGTTCGCGAAAGGGCGGGCGTGGGGGCAGCCGGATGATCAACTACCGAATCGTTGCAGCGAGTGTCGGCCTCTTAGGACTGTCCGGACCGCTCTCCGCGCAACAGGTCGAGCCGGCGCCGCTCGTCGCCGAGCAGCCCGCTTTGGCCGTGCTCAATCAGCTCGGCGGCGCGCCGAGCGATGCCGCACGGCTCGTCCTGTTCGACCGTGCGCTGGCGCTTCTCCCCCAGCCGACCGCGCTGCGCGGGCACGTGCTGTGCGGCCGCGCCGCGCTGCTCGGTCGATTGCACCGCGAAGACGAGGCGCGGCTCGGCTTCGATCAGTGCCGGCAATTGCTGCCCGACGACCCCGATGTGCTGCTGCCGATCGCGTTCGACGAATCGCGTCGCAAGCGGCCGGTCGAGGCGGCGCAATTGATCATCCGCGCCGCCAAGCGCAACGCCCCCGGGCTCGACCATATCGACGCCGACATGATGGCGACGATCTTGCGCCAGCTGGACTATGCCGGAGCGGGCGATCTTGGCGACACGCTGATCGATGCGCTGGTCTCCGCCGGCTATCCGCGCGACAATCCGGGGGTGTTCTCGCAATATGTGCAGACCGCGATCCTGTACCGCCTGCGGATCGGCGACGGGGCGACGGCGGCGCAGCTCTTGCCGTCGGTGCTGAGCCCGCGCGCCGGTGTCGCGATGCTGGTCGATCGCCGCTATGCGCCGATCTGGCCGGCGATCGAACAATGGGCGGGCAGCGATCTGTCGGTCCAGCGCGCCGCGCTGCTCGCGGGCGCGCGAGCGACCTTCGAGGCTCACGAAACCCCCGAAACGCGGCTGGCGTATGCGCAGGCGCTCGTCAACACGGGGCATCGCGGCGATGCGATCGCGCTGCTCGATCAAGGGCTGCACACCGACGGCCCGACACAGGATATGTGGGTGCGCAGCATGGCCGTGCTCAAACAGGGGCGCTGGCTGGCGGAACAGGGGGACCGCGCCGAGGGCATTCGACGAATGCGCGCCGCGATCGACGCCCCGGCGCAAACCGATTCGGGGATCGAGAACATCGTTCCCAACCTGGTCATGCAATTGCTCCTGGCGGAGGACTTCAGCGGTGCGACCGAGATGCTCGACCGCCATCCGCCCAGCCCGGACAAGCTCGAGAGCCCAGCTGCGCAAGGCTATTTCGTCGCGTTGCGCGCCTGCGCGCTGCAGGGCCTGGGCAAGCACGACGAGGCCGCGGCGCAGCTCGCGCGACTCCGCAGCGTCTATGCCAGCGCCAAGTCCGCCGAAGACTATGCCGTCGCCTGCGTCGCGCCGATCGACGAGCAGGCCCGCCACTGGATCGCCAGAGCGCGCAATTTCGACACTCGCACCGAGGCGCTCGTCGGGCTCGAAACCGCGCGCTATCGCGCGAAAAAGGCGCTGCCCGCGCTGTCGCTCACCGAACAGATGCTGCGCCGGATCGCGCCGCGCGCCGACGTCCAGCGCGCGTTCGCCGAACTCGGGCGGCCGCTGCCCGACAGCTACGCGCCCGCGCTCGACGATTTCAACGTCGCCCCCGCCGACCTGCCGCGCGGCCCCTCGCCGACACCGGTCGCCTGACGCCGCGCCTCAGCGCGCGATGCCGCCTGCGGCGAGCACGGCGAGCGTCACCAGCTCGCTCGCGGTGCTCGTCATCGGCGCGATCTGGACCGATTTCTCCATGCCGACGAGCATCGGCCCGATCACCGCGTCGCCGCCCAGCTCGCGGAGCAGCTTGGCCGAGATGTTGGCCGATTGCAGCCCCGGCATGATCAGCACGTTGGCCGGCCCCGACAGCCGCGCGAACGGGTAATTGGCGAGCTGCTTGGGGTTGAGCGCGACGTCGGGCGCCATTTCGCCCTCATATTCGAAGCTCACCTTGCGCTTGTCGAGCACGTTGACCGCGGCGCGAATGTCGTCGAGCCAATTGCCCTCGGGATTGCCGAAGGTCGAATAGCTGAGGAACGCGACGCGCGGCTCGTGGCCCATCCGCTTGGCGACGAGCGCGGTCCCCTCGGCGATATCGGCGAGTTCCTCGGCATTGGGGCGCTCGTTGACCGTCGTGTCGGCCATGAACACGGTGTGGCTCTGCCCGACCATCAGATGGATGCCGAACGGCGTGCGCCCCGCCTCGGGGTCGATCACGCGGCGGATCTCGCGCATCGTGTGCGCATAGGTGCGCGTGATGCCGGTGATCATCGCATCGGCCTCGCCGAGCTGGAGCATCACCGCGCCGAAGATGTTGCGATCCTGGTTGATCATCCGCTCGCAATCGCGGCGGAGATAGCCGCGCCGTTGCAGCCGCCCGTAGAGAAAGTCGACCATCCGCGGCACCAGCGGCGACTTGCGGCTGTTGTGGAGCTCGTAGCTGTCGGGATCGGTGACGCCCAAGGCGCGCAGCCGCTCGGGCACGTCGTCGCGCCCGACCAGCACCGGCGTGCCGTAGCCGCCATCCTTGAACGCGATCGCCGCGCGCAGCACGACCTCTTCCTCGCCCTCGGCGAACAGCACGCGCTTGGGATGCGCCTTGGCGCCCTCGTAGGCGAGCGTCAGCACCGAGGTGGTCGGGTTGAGCCGCGCCTTCAATTTCTCGCGATAGGCGTCGAGGTCGAGGATCGGCTTGGTCGCCACGCCCGAATCCATCGCCGCCTTGGCGACCGCGACGGGGACGATCTCCATCAGACGCGGATCGAACGGCGCCGGAATGATATAGTCGGGGCCGAAAGTGTGCCGCACGCCGTACGCCACGGCGACCTCCTCGGGCACTTGCTGGCGCGCGAGCGCGGCGAGCGCACGCGCCGCGGCAAGCTTCATCTCGTCGTTGATCGTCGTCGCGCGCACATCGAGCGCGCCGCGGAAGATGAACGGGAAGCAGAGCACGTTGTTGATCTGGTTCGGATAGTCCGAGCGCCCGGTCGCGATGATCGCGTCGGGCCGCGCCGCCTTGGCTTCGGGCGGGGTGATCTCGGGATCGGGATTGGCCATCGCGAAGATGATCGGCTTGGGCGCCATCTTCATCAGGTCGGCGGCGGGCAGCGCGCCGGCCGCCGACACGCCGATGAACACGTCGGCATCGACCAGCGCCTCGGCGCGGGTGCGCGCGGTGGTGTTGACCGCGTGCGCCGACTGCCATTGGTTGATGTCGTCGCGGCCCTGATAGATCACGCCGCCGAGGTCGATCATCGTCAGATGATCGTTGGGCAAGCCCATCGCCTTGATCAGCTCGGCGCAGGCGATCGCCGCCGCGCCGGCGCCGTTCATCACCACCTTGGTGGTCTTGATGTCGCGACCGGTGAGGAACAGCGCGTTGATCAGGCCCGCCGCGCAGATGATCGCGGTGCCGTGCTGGTCGTCATGGAACACCGGGATGTTCATTTTCGCGCGCAGCGTCTGCTCGATGATGAAGCATTCGGGCGACTTGATGTCCTCGAGGTTGATGCCGCCGAAGCTCGGCTCCATCAATTCAATCGCGTCGATCAGCCGGTCCGGGTCCTCGGTCTTCAGTTCGATGTCGATCGCGTCGACATCGGCGAAGCGCTTGAACAGCACCGCCTTGCCTTCCATCACCGGCTTCGACGCCAGCGCGCCGAGATTGCCCAAGCCCAGGATCGCGGTGCCGTTCGAGATCACCGCGACGAGATTGCCCTTGGCGGTGTAATCGTAGGCGAGGCTCGGGTCGGCGGCGATCGCCAGCACCGGCACCGCGACGCCCGGCGAATAGGCCAAAGCGAGGTCGCGCTGCGTCGCCATCGGCTTCGACGCGATGATCTCGAGCTTGCCCGGACGACCTTCCGAGTGGAACAGCAGCGCTTCGCGCTCTGAAAACTGGACGTTCGATTCTTCGGACATGGCGGGGGTCTCCTGGAATGGCGCTGCCTTAGGCAGAGTTTGGCGCGATGGGAACGCCCCTAGTCGACGCGACGGCTATCGAACGCCGCGCGCGACGCGGTGATTCGGTCGACATTGCGCGCCGCCCACGCCCATACGCCGCAAAATGCCTCGGCCAGCGTGAAGCCGAGTTCGGTCAGGCGATATTCGACCTTGGGCGGGATCACGGGATGGATCGTCCGGATCACCAGGCCGTCGCGCTCCATCTGGCGCAGCGTCTGGGTCAGCATCTTCTGGCTGATCCCCTCAACCAATTGCGCGATCTTCGAAAAGCGCAGCTCGCCATGCTCGGTCAGCACTTCGAGCGTGATCATCGTCCATTTGTCGGCGACGCGGCCGATCACTTCGGTGACGAGCGCCTCGACGCGCGGATCGAGGTCCTCGGGATAGTCATGCGAGACGGCCATCGGTTTCCTTCAGGTGCGTATAGCAGCTTTCGGTGCCTACTTTCTAATGGAGAGCGTAGCGCATATCTGCGCCCCTGTCATTGCAGCAGGAGATTTTCATGAAGATGACCGGCAACACCCTTCTCATCACCGGCGGCGGATCGGGCATCGGCCGCGCGCTGGCGGAGCGGTTCCACGCGCTCGGCAACCAGGTGATCGTCGCGGGGCGTCGCGCCGCGCCGCTCGAGGCGCTCGCGCGCGACGTGCCCGGGATCGCGACCGCCCTGCTCGACGTCGCCGATGCCGCCGACATCGCGCGCTTCGCCGCACAGATCGTCGTCGATCACCCCGCGCTCAACGTCGTGATCCACAATGCCGGGATCATGCGCGTCGAGACGCTCACCACCGAGCCGTATGACGTCAGCGACGCCGAGGCGATGGTCGCGACCAATCTGCTCGGCCCGATCCGGCTGACCGCTGCCTTGCTCCCGCAGCTGCGCCGCCAGGCCGATGCGGCGATCCTGACGGTTTCGTCGGGGCTCGCCTTCGTCCCGCTCGTCGCCACGCCGACCTATTCGGCGACCAAGGCGGCGATCCACAGCTGGTCGCAAGCGCTGCGTTCGCAACTCGCCGAAACCGGGATCGACGTGATCGAGATCGCGCCCCCCGCGGTCGCGACCGACCTGATGCCGGGACATGTCGACAACCCCAATTCGATGCCGCTCGACGTCTATATCAGCGAGACGATGACGCTGCTCGAGGCAAACCCGCAGGGCCCGGAAAACACCGTGGGCCGCGTCAAATTCCTGCGCGATGCCGAACGCGAGGGCCGCTACGACTCGGTCTATGCGACGCTCAACGGCGCGCACTGACCAAGCGGGCGCGCGGGCGGTTTCCTTTCGCGGGTGGGGGCGGTATCGGACGGGGATGGCGCCTCCGCTGAACCCCTCCCCCGCCCCCGCGGCATCCGGCGCGCCGACCCCGATGATGGCGCAATATCTCGCGCTGAAGGCCGAAGCGGCGGATTGCCTGCTGTTCTACCGGATGGGCGATTTCTTCGAGATGTTCTTCGAAGACGCCAAGATCGCCGCCGCCGTCCTCGACATCGCGCTCACCGCGCGCGGCGAGCATGACGGCGTGCCGATCCCGATGTGCGGCGTGCCGGTCCACGCCGCCGACGCCTATCTCGCGCGGCTGATCAAGGCCGGCAACCGCGTTGCGATCGCCGAACAGACCGAGAGCCCGGCCGAAGCCAAGAAGCGCAGCGGCAAGACGCTCGTCTCGCGCGCGATCGTCCGCGTCGTGACGGCGGGGACGCTGACCGAAGAGGCGTTGCTCGATGCGCGCACCGCCAATTGGTGCGTCGCGATCGGCGAGGCGGCGGGCGGCGTCGCGGTCGCCGCCGCCGACATCTCGACCGGGCGCTTCGAACTGATCGAATGCGATGCGGCGAGCCTCGGCGCCGAGCTCGCGCGGCTCGCGCCCGCCGAGACGATCGCGTCGGAGGCGAGCGCATTTGCCGAAACCGCGACGATGCTGCGCCCGCGCGCCGATTTCGACAGCGGCCGCGGCGAGACGCGGCTGAAGGCGCTGTACGACGTCGCGACGCTCGACGGCTTCGGCCAATTCGGGCGTGCTGCGCTCGCCGCGGCGGGCGGGCTGGTCGCCTATCTCGACCATACCGCCAAGGGCGCGATCCCCTTCCTGCGCCCGCCGCGCCTTGCGCAAACCACGCAGCAGATGGCGATCGACGCGGCAACGCGCGAAAGCCTTGAGCTGACGCAGACGACGGGCGGTGCGCGCAAGGGCAGCCTGCTCGACGCGGTCGACCGGACCGTCACCGCGGCAGGCGCACGACTGCTCGCCGCCGATATCGGCGCACCGCTGATGGAACGCGCGCGGATCGAGGCGCGGCTCGATCTCGTAACCTTGCTCGCCGACGATTCGGGTCTGCGCGAGGCGCTGCGGGGTACGCTGCGCAGCATGGCCGATATCGGTCGCGCGCTCGGACGCCTCGCCGCTGGGCGGGGTTCGCCGCGCGATCTCGGGCAGCTGCGCGACGGGCTCGACGGCGCGTGGCGGCTCGGCGAACGGCTCGGCAAGATCGAGCAGCCGCCGACGCTGCTCGGCGAGCTCGCCCCCGCTTTGCGCGGGCACGGCGCGCTGATCGACCTGCTCACCCGCGCACTCGTCGCGAACCCGCCGATCGACGCTTCGGACGGCGGCTATGTCGCGCCGGGCTATGACGCCGCGCTCGACGATCTGCGCGATGCCGGCGCCGGCGGACGTCGCGCGATTGCTGCGCTCGAGGCCGAGTTCCGTAACCGCACCGGCGTGACCGCGCTGAAGATCCGCCACAATGGCGTGCTCGGCTATCATATCGAGGTGCCCGCGCGCTTCGGCGATGCGTTGATGAGGCCCGAGAGCGGCTTCACCCACCGCCAGACGATGGCCGGCGCGATCCGCTTCAACGCGCCCGAACTCCACGAGGTCGCGCTCAAGGTGACGCAGGCGGGCGCCCACGCGCTCGCGGCGGAGGCGGCGCATCTCGAGGATCTGATCGCCGCCGCGCTCGCCAAGCGCGAGGCGGTCGCCGCCACCGCCGATGCGCTTGCGCGGCTCGACGTCTCGGCTGGTCTCGCCGAACGCGCGACCGAGGGCGGCTGGGCGCGGCCCGCCTTGGTCGATCACGCCTGTTTCGACATTGTCGGCGGGCGGCACCCGGTGGTCGAGGATGCGCTCGCAAAACGCGGCGAGCGTTTCGTCGCGAACGACTGCCGCTTGTCGGAAGACTCGCGGCTGTGGCTCGTCACCGGACCCAACATGGGCGGCAAGTCGACCTTTCTGCGCCAGAACGCCGCGATCGCGGTGCTTGCGCAGGCCGGCAGCTACGTCCCCGCCACCGCCGCGACGCTCGGCCTCGTCGACCGGCTGTTCAGCCGCGTCGGCGCGTCGGACAATCTTGCGCGCGGGCGCTCGACCTTCATGGTCGAGATGGTCGAGACCGCCGCGATCCTCGCACAGGCGACGCCGCGCAGCTTCGTGATCCTCGACGAGGTCGGGCGCGGCACCTCGACCTATGACGGGCTCGCGATCGCCTGGGCGGTGGTCGAGGCGATCCACGAGGACAATCGCTGCCGCTGCCTCTTTGCCACCCATTATCACGAGCTGACCCGCCTCGCCGAACGCTGCGACGCGCTGACGCTCCACCATGTCCGCGCGCGTGAGTGGAAGGGCGAGCTCGTCCTGCTGCACGAAGTGAGCGAAGGGCCCGCCGATCGCAGCTATGGCCTCGCCGTCGCGCGGCTCGCGGGGCTCCCGCCCGCGACGATCGCGCGCGCGAAAGCGGTGCTGAGCAAGCTCGAGGCCGGCCGCGCCAAGACCGGCGGGCTTGCCGCCGGGCTCGACGACCTGCCTTTGTTCGCCGCGGCGATGGAGGTCGCCGAGGAGCAATGCGACGCGATCCGCGCCGCGGTCGAGACGCTCGACGTCGATGCGCTCACCCCGCGCGAGGCGCTCGAAACGCTCTACCGGCTCAAGGCGCTCGCGCGCGACTAGCCACCGGGGCCGGGTTCAAATGCGCGTATAGAGCGTCAGCGTCATCGCCGCGCGCGGGACGAAGCCCATCGAGCGGTAGAGCGCGACCGCCGGATTATCCGGATAGTGATGCAGGAACACTCGCTCGCCGCGTTCGATCAGCGGGACCATGACCGCTTCCATAAGCGCCCGCGCATAGCCCTGCCCGCGATGATCGGGATGCGTGCACACCGCGCTCACTTCGGTAAAGCCCGGCAACTTCATTCGCTCCCCCGCCATCGCGACGAGCCGCCCGCTGCGCCGCACGCCGACATAGCCGCCCTGCAGATAGGTGTTCGGAAAGAACGGGCCGGGCGCGGTCAGCGTCGCGAGCTCGAACATCTCGGCGGCATCGTCCGCGCCGAGCGCGACGAGCTCGACCGCCCGACCGGCACGGTGCAACTGCGTCGCGACCATCTGGTCGAGCCGCCGCTCGGCTTCGACCGTGGTCCCCGGGAGTGGCGGCGCGGACGCGATGCCGACCGTCGCAAGCGTGCCGTGCGCCGGGACCAGCGCCGCGAGCGCGGCAAGCGCCTCGGGCGAGGCATCGGCGGCCGCGCCGAACAGGTTGACGTCAGGGCGGAAGCGCCACGCCCGCGCATCGCCGATCGCGAGCGCGGCGTGACGCCCGGTGAGACTGTGCCAGACGGGACGGTCGAGCGGGCTCGCTGGGGGGATCGGATCGGTCATGCGCCTGTTCCACCACGGCGCACGGCGCTGCGCGTCCCGCGGCTTGCGCCCAAACGCGACGCGGCGTTCACGGCGCGTCGATCGTCAGCACCGGCTCGGCGATCGCCACCGTCTTGTGGAACACGCGCAGATCGAGATGCGTCGTGCCGTTCTCCTCGCTGATGACATCGACGAACTCATGGTCGATCAGCACTGTCTCACGGTCATAGCGCTTGCCGCCGAGCGACTGGCTGGCGAGCAGCGTGTCGATCCCGCTGATCGACAGCGTCAGCAGGAAGCGGTCGCTCCCGTTCGTCAGCGCGGTCAGCACCGGGCTGTCGTCATCGAGGATATGGACGAGCGTCCAGGCGAGCCCGAGCATCGGGTTCTGGCTGCGCACCAGCGGCAATTCGCTCAGCCGGCGAAAGGTCCGCCCGTCGCCGAGGTGCACCGTTTCGAGCCAGCTCATCTGCGCCGTCACGTCGGCGAGCGGGCGCGAGCGTTTCGAGGCGACACGGATCATCAGCGCACGCCGCCCGAGATACCGCCCGATCACGGCGACCTCGCTGAAGATCAGACTCTCGCGCGGGCGGGCGAAGCGCGCGAAGATCAGCCCGGTGATCGTCGCCGAAAAGAACAGCCCGATCAGGATCTCGACCGCGGCGATCGCGTGACCGAGCCGCGTCACCGGCGCCATCACACCGTAGCCGACCGTGCCGAGCGTATCGACCGAGAAGAAGAAGCCGTCGATCACCGAGCCCGGCTGCATCGTCCCGATCGCGCCGGGGAGCAGCGCATAGATCGTCCCGAACACCAGGTTGATCGCAACGAAGCTCGCCGAGACGAGCGCGATGAACCACGGCCAGCTCATCTCCATCACGCCGTAATAGAGATCGCCATAGGGCGACGGCCCGCCGGTCTTGACGGCGGGAAAGCCGCCCATCTGGACGATCTGGCGACGCGGGGATCTGGGCATGGCGCGAACCTTGGCCAGCGAAGCGCGCGCGTCAAGTCGCGTGGACGGACGCCCGCTTACCTCCTATCTGCGATGGATGGCCTCCCGCTTCGAATCCGTTCCCCAGCGCCGCGCGATCATCGACCGGCGCAGCCTCGCCGATGCGCTCGCCGCGCTCGATGGCGACAAGGCCGCGCTGCGCGCGCAGGGCACTGCGCTGCTCAAGGCCGCGCTCGACGCCGGGCGCGCGGAGATCGCGCGGCGGCTGATCGAGCATCCCTCGCGCGGGCTCGAGATCGCCGCGAGCCAGGCGTTCCTGACCGACCAGTTGCTGCGCTTGCTCTACGATTTCACGACCGAGCGGCTCTACCCGAACAGCAACCCGACCGCGGCCGAGCGGATCACGATCATCGCGGTCGGCGGCTATGGCCGCGGCGAGATGGCGCCCTATTCGGATGTCGATGTCGGCTTCCTCACCCCCTGGAAGCAGACCGGCTGGACCGAGCAGGTGATCGAGACGATCCTCTATGCGCTGTGGGACCTCGGCATGAAGGTCGGGCACAGCAGCCGCTCGCTCGACGAGATGGTCCGCCAGGCGAAGAGCGACGTGACGATCCGCACCGCCTTGCTCGAGGCGCGCTACGTCTGGGGCGACCAAGAGGTCTATGACGCCGCGGCGCACCGCTTCAAGAGCGAGGTCCAGGCCGACAGCGCGCGCCAGTTCATCGCCGACAAGCTCGCCGAGCGTGACGTGCGCCACAAGAAGATGGGCGACACGCGCTACGTCGTCGAGCCCAACGTCAAGGAAGCCAAAGGCGGCCTGCGCGATCTCCACACGCTCTTCTGGATCGGCAAGTTCGCCTACAACGTCAGCGAACCGGCGCAACTGGTCGAGGCGGGGCTGCTCAGCCGCGCCGAATATCGCCAGTTCCATCGCGCCGAGAATTTCCTCTGGGCGGTGCGCTGCCACCTGCACGCGATCTCGGGGCGCGCCGAGGATCGCCTCACCTTCGACCTGCAGCGCGAGATCGCCGAGCGGATGCGCTTCGCCGACCGCCCGGGCAAATCGAAGGTCGAGCGCTTCATGCAATTCTATTTCCTGCAGGCGCGCACCGCGGGGGATCTGACCGGCGTATTCCTCGCGCATCTCGACGAGAAGTTCGCCGCGCGCGGGCGGCGTTTCGGGCTGCCGACGCTGCGCCGCTCCCCGCGCAAGCTCAACGGCTTCATCGTCAACCGCGGGCGCCTGGCGATCCCGAGCGACGACTTTCTCGCGGAGAAACCGACTCGGCTGCTCGAGCTGTTCGCGCTCGCCGACAAGCATGGGCTCGAAATCCATCCGCTGACGATGCGTGCCGCGGCGCGCGATGCGAAGCTCGCCGACGACATCCGCCAGGACCCGACCGCCAACGCCTTCTTCCTCGACGTGCTGACCTCGCCACGCGACCCCGAGATCGTGCTGCGCTGGATGAACGAGGCCGGCGTGTTCGGCCGCTTCGTTCCCGATTTCGGTCGCGTCGTCGCGCAGATGCAGTTCGACATGTACCATCATTACACCGTCGATGAGCACACGATCCGCGCGATCGGGTTGCTCTCGAAGATCGAACATGGCGTGCTCGAGGCCGACCATCCGCTCGCGACCGTCTTGCTGCACCAGATCGTGTCGCGCCGCGCGCTCTATGTCGCGGTGCTGCTCCACGACATCGCCAAGGGCCGCGGTGGCGACCATTCGATCCTCGGCGCCGAAGTCGCGCGGCGGCTGTGCCCGCGCTTCGGCCTGTCGCCTGCCGAGACCGAGACCGTCGCCTGGCTGGTGCGCTTCCATTTGCTGATGTCGGCGACGGCGTTCAAGCGCGACCTGTCGGACTTCAAGACGATCCTCGATTTCACCGAGGTGGTGCAAAGCCCCGAGCGGCTGCGGCTGCTGCTGGTGCTGACGATCGTCGATATCCGCGCGGTCGGCCCCGGCGTGTGGAACGGCTGGAAGCGGCAGTTGCTGGCGACGCTCTACGATTCGGCCGAGGAAGTGCTGCGCCTCGGGCACAAGCAGAAGGGCCGCAGCGAACGCGTCGCGGTCAAGCAGGCCGCGTTGCGCGACCTGCTCGGCTGGAGCGCGGAGCAGTTCGAAACGCTGATCCGCCGCTTGCCCGAACCCTATTGGGTCGCCGAGCCCGACGACGTCATCGCCCGCAATGCGCGATTGGTGGCCGACGCGGGCGACGCCCAGCTCTCGATCGCGGCGCAGGTCTATCCCGAACGCGGCGCGACGCTCGTCACGATCTACGCCGCCGACCATCCCGGCCTGTTCTACCGCATCGCCGGCGCGATCAGCGTGGCGGGCGGCAACATCATCGACGCGCGGATCCACACCACGCGCGACGGCATGGCGCTCGACAATTTCCTCGTCCAGGATCCGTTCGGCCGTCCGTTCGACGAGGCGGCACAGCTCGAGCGCCTCAAGCAATCGATCGAGGACGCGCTCGCCAATCGCGGCAAGATGATCGACCGGCTGATGGCCAAACCGCTGCCGCGGCCACGCGCCGAAGCGTTCGACATCGTGCCCAACGTGCTGATCGACAACAAGGCGTCGAACCGTTTCACCGTCATCGAGGTCAATGCGCGCGACCGGCCCGCGCTGTTGCACCAGCTCGCTTACTCGCTGTTCCAGTCGCGCGTGACGATCCATTCGGCGCATGTCGCGACCTATGGCGAGCGCGCGGTCGATACTTTCTATCTGACCGACCTGACCGGCGACAAGATCGGCGCGGCGAGTCGGCTCAAGACGATCGAGCGCCGTCTGCTCGCCGCCGCGGCGGGCGAGCGGATGGCCGACGCGGCGTAGCGCGACGCCCGGCTTGCCGCTGCGCACCGCGGCATGGCATGGGCGGCGGGTGAACACCCCGGTCCAGATCCTGATCGATGCCGACGCCTGCCCGGTTAAGGACGAAATCTACCGCGTCGCCTACCGCGTCGAGGTCCCCGTGATCGTCGTCAGCAACATGCATTTGCGCATCCCGCTGCATCCGCTGATCTCGCGCGTGGTGGTCGATTCAGGCTTCGACGCGGCCGACGACTGGATCGCCGAGCATGCGCATGGCGCAACGGTGGTGGTGACCGCCGACATCCTGCTCGCCGACCGCTGCCTCAAGGCCGGCGCCATCGTGATCGGCCCGACCGGCAAGAGCTTCACCGCGAATTCGATCGGCAGCGCGGTCGCGGTGCGCGCGATCATGGCCGATCTGCGCGCTGGCGGCGAACAGACCGGCGGCCCAGCGCCGTTCCGTAAGGAGGATCGCTCGCGCTTTCTCTCCGCGCTCGACCTCGCCTTGACCAGCCTGCGGCGCGCGCGCTGAGCGCGCGATCGGTGATTGGCGATCGTCCCGAACTGCCGTAACCTGTTGCCGACAATCGATTCCCGCACGCGACTGCATGAAAGGAACGATCGATGCCGGTACTCGGAATTGGCGGCCTGTTTTTCCGCAGCAAGGATCCAGACGCCCTGTCGACATGGTATCGCGACCATCTCGGGGTCGGCCCGGGCTGCGTCTCGCTCGAGGGGGCGACACCCGACGAATGGGCGTGGCAGGCGCAAGGTGGCCCCGTGGTGTTCGCGCCGTTCGCCGCCGACACCGACTATTTCGCGCCCGACAAGCCCTACATGCTCAATCTGCGCGTCCGCGATCTGCAAGGGCTGACCGCCGCGCTCGATCTGGCGGGCATCGCGGTGGTCACCAACGAGGATTGGAACGATCCCGCGGTCGGCAGCTTCGCCCGAATCCACGATCCAGAGGGCAACCCGATCGAGCTGTGGGAGCCTGCGCCGCCGCTCTGACCCCGTCATTCCCGCGCAAGCGGGAATCCCGCTTCTTCTCCCCGCCGGTGCGGTTCGGAGAAGAAGCGGGACCCCCGCTTTCGCGGGGGTGACGGCGGTGAGACGGGCGCTGATCGACCGGCGGCCCGAACCGGCGTTTCCTGCGTCCGAAAAACGACGGCCCGCCCCTCGCAACCGAGGAGCGTGCCGCTTTATGCCAGCGCCGTGCGCGTCAGAAGCGCGAGCGCAGCGTCACGCCATAGGTGCGCGGCTCGGCGAGATAGGCCGAGTAGAGCGCATTGCCGGTCCCGCCGAAATTGGCGACGTTGGCCGACGAGCCGGCACCCTGGAACGGCGTGTTGAACGCGACCTGGATGTACTGCTTGTTAAACACGTTCTGCGACCAGAGCTCGATCGCCCAGAGCTGATCCTTGCCGCGGATACCGATGCGCGCATTGACCAGCGCGAAGCCGTCCTGCTTCTTCTCGGGCGCGAGATCCGACCCGGTGTTATAATCCGAAGTCAGGCGGCTATCGACATAGACGAGGCCCGTCAGGCCGTTCGAGCCGAGATCGGGCGTCCACGACGCCGACGTCGTCACGACATGGCGCGGCGCGTTCGACAGGACGCTGCCGGGCAGCAGAAACAGCGCCGGATCGAGCGGCGCACCCGCCGAATTGCCGACCAGATTGCGCGCGATCCGCGTGTCGGCGAAGGTATAGCCCGCCGAAACCTGGAACTGGCGGATCGGCGTCATCGTCGCCTCGAGCTCGACGCCCTGCGAGATTACGCCCGGCTTGTCGGCCTTGCCGGTGCACTGGCCGGTCGCGGCGAGATTGTCCCGGTCGCCGCCGTTGAGGCTGGTCGAGCAGCCGACCAGATTCTGCACGACGAACACCGAGCCGTTGAAGGTGTTGAGCTGGAAGTTCTTGAACTCCGAGCGGAACGCCGCGACGTTGAGGCTGAAGCCGCGCGTCTTGAACTTGGCGCCGAGCTCGTAGCTGTTCACGGTTTCGGCGGCGAACCGCAGCCCCGCCGCATCGGCGTTGCTGCGCGGCCCGAACACGCCCGACGCGCCGCCCAGGGGCGAGCGATCGAGGTTGTAGCCGCCCGACTTGTAGCCCTTGGCGTAGGACGCATAGGTCAGCAGGCTGGGGATCGGCTTCCACGACAGGACCGCGGTGCCGGTGACCTTACCCTCGCCGAAATTGTTCTGCAGGTTGAGCGTGTTGAGCTGCGACGACGAGTTGCCGGTGCAGCTCAGCGTCAGGATGCCGCCGATATAGGCCTTCGCAGTCGCTGGCACCGCGGCGCTGGCGAGCAGCGGCGAGAGGTTGGCTTGCTGCACCGGGCAGACGGTGTTGGTGTTGTTGAAGTTTGCGCTGAAATCCTTCTGCTCGTGCGTGTAGCGCGCGCCGAGCGTCAGCGAGACCGTGTCGGTGATGTGGAAGATGTTGTGCGTGAAGAAGGCGTAATTCTCGCTCTTCTGGCGGTACACCGAACCCTGGTCACCGACATTGTTGACACCGCCACCGACGCCGGGACCACCGGTCAAGCGATCGAGGCCGCCGAGCACCGCCGGCGCCAGCGCGCCGAATGCGCCCGTGATCGTCGCGCGACCGGCGGCCGACAAGCAGCCAGGCGCGGTGTTGTTCTGCAGCACGGCATTCTGGCTGATGTTCGCAACGAGGCGGCATGCGGCGAATTCGCCATATTGCGAGCCGAACACGACGTTATCGACGACGCGCAGATTCTCCTTCGAATAGAAGCCGCCGACCAGCCAATCGAGCTTGCCCGCGAAGGCCGAACCCTGCAGACGCGCTTCCTGCGTGAAGGTGTGGAACTGGCGATAGGCGTTGCCGTCGGCCGCGCGGTGCGTCAGGTCGACATTGGTATAGTCGACGTCGCCGGCATTGCCCGATTTGTATTCGCGGTATGCGGTGATCGAGGTCAGCGTCGCGCCGCCCAGGTTCCAGTCGGCCTGGAGCGAGCCACCGTAATCGACGGTCGTGTTGCGATAGGTCTGGCCGGGCGTGATCGCGACTTCGCGGTTGAAGGTGCCGGGCGTGTTGCCGGCGAGCGGGTAATAGGCGCCCGCGCGCCGCAGGATGTCGACGATCGGATTGGCTGCGGTGACCGACACCGCGCGGTCGTCGTTGATCGTGCTGCCGTTCGCCTGCGGCGTGTTGGCGGTGGGATCGGTCGTCTGCTTCTGGCCGTAATAGGTCGCGCCGCAGCAGCTCTCGCGGCGATGCGAATAGTCGCCGATCAGGCGGAAGCTGAGATCGGCGGTCGGCTTGAACAGCAATTGCCCGCGGACGAAATAGCGGTTGCGATCGTTGACGCGCGATTCGGTGCCGCCCGCCGGGTTGACCGTGCGGTAGAAACCGTCGCGGTTGACGTAGACGCCGTCGAGCCGGAAGGCGAGCGTGTCGGTGATCGGCCCGGTCAGGCCGCCCGCGAGGCGCTTTTGGTCGTAATTGCCGTAGGTGCCTTCGCCATAGCCGCCGAAGGTGAATTTCGGCGACGCGGTGATGATGTTGATCAGGCCGGCCGAGGCGTTGCGGCCGAACAGCGTGCCCTGCGGTCCGCGCAACACTTCGACGCGGTCGATCTCGCCGAGCTCGTTGAGGCCGACGCCGGTGCGGCTGCGATAGACGCCGTCGATGAACACCGCGACCGAGCTTTCGAGACCGGGATTGTCGCCGACCGTGCCGACGCCGCGGATGCGCGCCGAGGCGTTCGATTCGCTGCCGGTCGAGGAGATCAGCAGCGACGGCGCGAGCTGGTTGAGCGCGCGGATGTCCGAGCCGCCCGAATTCTGCAGCGATTCCTGGCCGACGGCGGACACCGCGATCGGCACGTTCGACAGACGCTCGGAGCGGCGCGTCGCGGTGACGATGATGTCGCCGGCATTGGTGTCGCGCGTGTCGGCGGGCGCCGTTGCGGGGGTTCCGGCCTGCGCATCTTGCTGCGTGGTGGCGGGGGCGGTCTGGGCGAAGGCAGGGGCCGAGATCGCGACGGCAGCGACCGACAACAAGTACGCGGTTTTGCGCATTTCAGAACTCTCCAACGTTTTTAGTTTTTTGGGTATTGTCCTCCCGAATAGCTGGGCAAGGCTGGCGGTAAAGCAAAAAGCCGACCGGAAACACGATTTCGAAGATGGGTGATGTAGTATGGCCACACCGGCCCGTTCGCCGCAGTGCGGCGAAAATGGCGGGTGACGCTACGTAAAGCTGAAAAAGCCACCGGGCCGGCGCGCAGAGGCGTCGGCCAGCCCGGTAAAGGTTGTATTTAAGGACTTATTTGGGCGCGAGCACCATCAGCATCTGCCGGCCTTCCATGCGCGGATAGGCCTCGACCTTGGCGGTCTCGGCGACATCGGCTTGGACGCGCTGGAGGAGCACCATGCCGAGCTGGCCATGGCTCAATTCACGGCCGCGGAAGCGCAGCGTGATCTTGACCTTGTCGCCCTCGTCGATGAACTCGAGCACCTTCTTCATCTTGGTGTCGTAATCGTGGTCATCGATGTTGGGACGCATCTTGATCTCCTTGATCTCCTGCGTCTTCTGCGATTTCCGCGCGAGGTTGGCCTTCTTCTGCGCCTCGTACTTGAACTTGCCGACGTCGAGGAACTTGGCGACGGGCGGATCGGCGTTTGGCGACACTTCGACCAGGTCGAGACCGACCTCGCGCGCCTGCTCCATCGCCTCGCGCGTATACATCACGCCGAGGTTCTCGCCGTCCTGGTCGATCACGCGAACCTTGGGCGATACAATGAATTCGTTGAAGCGAGGGCCATTCATCGGCGGCGCCTGGCGGGTCATCGGGGGTCGGATAGGTGTAGCTCCTGCGATTGTTTCAGAGGGGATATAGGGGTTTTTCGAGCGAAACGAAAGATGGCCTCTCGCTTCTCCGTCACCCCGGCCTTGTGCCGGGGTCCACCGTGCAAAACCTCCGCCCTTCCGAGGGGAGGAGTGGACCCCGGCACAAGGCCGGGGTGACGGCAGTGCGCGTGGTGGCCTTACAGATCCGGGGCCTTGGCCGCCTCGGTCAGCATCGCGATCGCGTCGTCGAGCGTCAGGAATTGCTGACGATCGCTGCCCAATTGCCGCAGCGCGACCTTGCCTTCCTCGGCCTCGCGCTTGCCGACGACGAGCAGGTTGGGGACCTTCGCCAGCGAATGCTCGCGCACCTTGTAGTTGATCTTCTCGTTGCGCAGGTCGGTTTCGACGCGGATCCCGGCCGCCTTGAGCTTGTCGGCCACCTCGCGCGCATAATCGTCGGCGTCCGATACGATCGTCGCGACCACCGCCTGCACCGGCGACAGCCATAACGGGAAACGCCCGGCGTGATGCTCGATCAGGATGCCGATGAAGCGCTCGAACGTGCCGAGGATCGCGCGGTGGAGCATGATCGGCCGATGCCGCTCACCGTCGGCGCCGACGTAGGACGCGTCGAGCCGGTCGGGGAGGACGCGGTCGGACTGGATCGTGCCGACCTGCCAAGTGCGGCCGATCGCGTCGGTCAGGTGGAACTCGAGTTTCGGCGCGTAGAAGGCGCCCTCGCCCGGCAGTTCCTCGAACTTCGCCTTGATCGACTCGCTGAGTTTTGAGCCAAGCACGGCCTCGCGCAGCTCGGCCTCGGCCTTGTCCCACATCTCTTCGCTGCCGAAGCGCTTGTCGGGGCGCAGCGCGAGCTTGACCGCATAATCCTCGAACCCGAGGTCGCGGTACACACTGTCGAGCAGCTCGCAGAATTGCTGCACCTCGGCGACCAACTGATCCTCGCGCACGAAGATATGCGCGTCGTCCTGCGTGAACTGGCGGACGCGCATGATGCCGTGGAGCGCCCCGTGCGGCTCGTTGCGGTGGCAGCAGCCGAATTCGGCCATGCGGATCGGCAGGTCGCGATACGATTTGATCCCCTGGCGGAAGATCAGCACGTGCGCCGGGCAGTTCATGGGTTTCAGCGCCATCAGGTCGGCGGTGCCGCTGAAGATAGCGGCGTCATCCTCGGTATTGGGGATCTCGTCGGGCACCACGAACATGTTCTCGCGATACTTGCCCCAATGGCCCGACTGCTCCCACTGGCGCGCGTCCATCAGCTGCGGGGTCTTGACCTCGGCATAGCCCGCGGCGTCGAGCCGGCGGCGCATATACGCCTCGAGCTGGCGCCACAGGACAAAACCCTTGGGGTGCCAGAACACCGAGCCCTGCGCTTCGGACTGGAGATGGAACAAGTCCATTTCCTGCCCGATCTTGCGATGGTCGCGCTTGCCGGCTTCCTCGAGCATCGTCAGATGCGCGTCGAGCTGCTTCTTGTTGAGCCAGCCGGTGCCATAGACGCGGCTGAGCATCGCGTTCTTCTGATCGCCGCGCCAGTATGCGCCCGAGACGCGCGTCAGCTTGAACGCCTGCGGGTCGAGCTTGCCGGTCGACGCCATGTGCGGGCCGCGGCACATGTCGAGCCATTGGCCCTGACGATAGATCGTCAGCTCCTCGCCATCGGGGAGCTCGGCGGCCCATTCGGCCTTGAACGTCTCGCCCTGCTGCTGCCACGTCTCGATCAGCTGTTCGCGGCTCCACACTTCGCGCGTGAAGGGCTCGTTGCGCGCGATGATCGCGCGCATCTCGGCCTCGATCGCGGGGAGGTCGTCGTCGGTGAACGGGCGGTCCTTCGGCGCGAAATCGTAATAGAAGCCGTCGTCGGTCGCCGGACCGAAGGTGATCTGCGTGCCGGGGAAGAGGTGCTGCACCGCCTCGGCCATGACATGCGCGAGATCGTGGCGGACGAGCTCGAGCGCGTCGGCCTCGTCCTTCATCGTGACGAGCGCGAGGTTGGTGTCGCCGTCGAACGGGCGCGTGATGTCGCGCACCTCGCCGTCGATCCGCGCGGCGATCGCGGCCTTGGCGAGACCGGGACCGATCGCGGCGGCCACATCGGCCGGGGTAGTCCCCGGGGCTACCTCGCGGACGGACCCGTCGGGCAGCGTGATGCGGAACATGGCGGACATTATCGCGGTCTTTCGTGGGGAAACAGGAACCGGCGGCTAGGCCGGGAGGGTGGATATAGCCATGCGCAAGCGCGGCGTCATCCCCGGGACTGGTATGGCGTCACGGGCGCCTTATCTCGGTAGCGGGCTAAGGGGGGGATGACGATGCTGACGGGTCTGCTGGTGTTCGCGATGGTCGTGCTCAGGGGCTTTTCCGGGACCGCGGCGGCGCGGTGGCTGGACCGGATGGTGCGCGCGACGGTCGATGCGGCGCGCCAGGTCGAACGCCGGCATCTTATCTTTCTCGTGATAATGACGCTGCTTCTGACGATCGGCGTCGAGGCGCTCGCGGTGATGGGGCCGCTCGATCTCGCGACGATTGTCGTGATGTGGGATATCTCGACCTATATCGACGTGGTTGTAACGACGGTCGTCGTCGCGACGGCGACGCGCGGCAGCCTCGGCTGGCGCGCTTTGGTCACGCGCTTCGAGCCGCGCCGCGCCCCACGTGCGCGGCGGCAGCGCAGTGCGCGCAAGGGTGCTCCGTCCGCCAATGACGACGAAAGACGCGCGGAGTTCGCACGCGCCGCCTAACCCGTCGTCACCCCGGCCTTGTGCCGGGGCCCACCGTCTCGCGCGCGCTGACCCGTCAGTGGATGCATCCCGGTGGACCCCGGCACAAGGCCGGGGTGACGGAGATTGGGTGGCCGCGCGAAAGAGCCCCTAGCGCAGCAGCACCAGTTCCTCCGCCATCGACGGATGCAGCGCGACGGTCTGGTCGAAATCGTCCTTGGTCAGCCCGGCCTTCACCGCGACCGCCGCCGCCTGCAGGATCTCGGGCGAATCGGGCCCGATCATGTGCAGCCCGAGCACCTGCCCGGTCTCGGCATTGCACACCATCTTGTACAAGGCGCGCTCGTTGCGCCCGGCGAGCACGTTTTTCATCGGGCGGAAATCGGAGGTATAGACCTTCACCGAGCCGAACTTGTTCTTCGCTTGCGCCTCGGTCAGCCCGACGCCCGCCATCGGCGGATGGCTGAACACCGCCGACGGGATGTTCTCGTAATCGACGCGGTGCGGCTTGTTGCCAAACAGCGTGTCGGCAAACGCCTGCCCCTCGCGGATCGCGACCGGGGTCAATTGCACGCGGTTGGTAACGTCGCCGACCGCATAGATGCTGTCGCAGGTCGACTTGTTGTCCGCGTCGACGACGATCGCGCCCTTGTCGTCGAGTTCGACGCCGGCGCTGTCCAGCCCGAGTCCCTCGGTATTGGGCGACCGCCCCGTCGCGAACATCACGCAATCCACGTCGATCGGCTCGTGCCCGGTCATCGACACGCGCAGGCAGCCGTCAGGCTGCTGCTCGATCCCGCGGAACTCGGCGTTGAAGCGGAAATCGAGGCCCTTCATCATCGAGATCTGCAGCAGGCGGTCGCGGATCGATTCGTCATAGCCGCGCAGGATCACGTCGGTGCGGTTGATCAGCGTGACCTTCGAGCCGAATTCGTTGAAGATCCCGGCGAATTCGTTGGCGATGTAACCAGCACCCGCGATCAGGATGCGCTTGGGCACAGCGTCGAGGTGGAACACCTCGTTCGAGGTGATGCCGAGCTCGTGCCCAGGACATTCCGGCACGATCGGCGTCGCGCCGACCGCGATCAGGATTTTTCCCGCGGTCACCTCGCGCCCGTCACCCAGCCGGACCGAATGGGGACCGGTGACGACCGCGCGATCGAGGATGATCTCGACGCCGTTATTGGTCAGCGTGTCGGTATAGGCGCCGTTGATCCGGTCGACCTCCTCCATCACATTGTCGCGCAGCCGCGCCCAGTCGAACCCGAGATTGTCCGGCACGTCCCAGCCGAAGCGCTTGGCGTCTTTCAGGTCCTCGGCGAAATGCGCGCCATAGACGAGCAGCTTCTTGGGCACGCAGCCGCGGATGACGCAGGTGCCGCCGACGCGATATTCCTCGGCCACCGCAACCTTCGCGCCGTGGGCCGCCGCAACGCGCGACGCGCGCGTGCCGCCCGAGCCCGCACCGATGACGAAAAGGTCGTAGTCATACTCAGCCATGTCATGTCCTCTTGCGGGCGCAGATCGGCGCCGGCTGCTTGAAATCTAGCGCTGTCCCGCGCGGCGCATCGGCATCGCGTCGATCGTCGCGACCAAGGTGGTGCGATCGATCGGCTCGGCGCGACGCAGCGCGGCATGGCCGTCCTTGCCGACCAGCACCACGCCGAACGCCGCCTTGGGCAGCCGCCAGCGCGTCCGGAGCGCCGCCGCGCTGTCGGCCGCGCCGCGGACGGTGTCGCCGGTAAGCTCGACGACCGTGACGTCACGATCGTCGAGCTCCTTGGGCATCGCGTCGAGCGCGGCGCGCTGCGCGGTGCGCCGCGCATCGCTTTCGCTCGGTGCGGCGACGATCAGGACGCGGCGGTGGTGCCGCATGTCGGCCACCGTCGCCGTCGCCCCCGATGCTGCCATCAGTGCCGCCGCGAGCAGCATCACCCGAACGCGCGCTTGATCAGGTCGGTGGTCGAGACGTCGAATTCCTGGTCGCCCTTGTCGGCGGCCTTGGCCATTTCCTTGCCGAGCTCGACGCCGAACTGGTCGAACGAATTGATCCCGAGCAGCACGCCGTTCACGAACACGCGCTGTTCGTAGAAGGCGATCAGCGCCCCCAACGTCCGCGCATCGAGATCGTCGAGCAGGATCGTCGTGCTCGGCCGGTCGCCCGAATAGCTACGCGCGTGATCGTCGTTCGCGCGGCCCTTCATCAGCGCGGCGCCTTGCGCGAAGGCGTTGACCAGCAGCTGGCGGTGGTGATCCTCCGACAGCGTATCACCCGGCTCGATCACCGCGACGAATTCGACCGGCACCAGGTGCGTGCCCTGATGCAGCAGCTGGAACACCGCATGCTGCGCATCGGTGCCGACCCCGCCCCAGGTGATCGCCGCGCTCGGCCGGTCGAGCTTCTCCCCGTCGATCGTCGTGCCCTTGCCGTTCGATTCCATCTCGAGCTGCTGGAGATACGACGGCAGCAGCCGCAACCGCTCGTCATAGGCGAAGGTCGCGCGCGTCTCGGCGTGGCGGACTTGCGTGTAATAAAGATCGGCGAACGCCGCGAGCGCGGGCGCGTTCTGGCTGAGCGTGGTGTGCTGGAAATGCCGGTCCATCTCGGCCGCGCCCTCGAGCAGTTCGGCGAAATTGTCCCAACCGAGCGCGATCGCAGCCGGGAAACCGATGGACGACCAGAGCGAATAGCGCCCGCCGACCGAATCGGCGAAGGGCAGCACGCGCGTTTCGTCGACGCCCCATTCGACCGCCTTGTCGGGATCGGCGGTGAGCGCGATGACGCGGCCATAGGCGTCCTCGACGCCCGCCTCGCCCATCCACTGCAGCACCGAATCGGCGTTGGTCAGCGTTTCCTTGGTGGTGAAGGTCTTCGACGCGATCACCAGCAGCGTCGCGGTCGGATCGAACTTTTTGAACACTTCCTCGAGCGCGGCGCCGTCGATGTTCGAGACGATCGCGACGTCGTACGCGGTATCCTCACGCCCCAGCGCATCGATTAGCAGATCGGGACCGAGCGCCGACCCGCCGATGCCGACATGCAGCACGTGGCGGATGTCGCCGAGCGCGCCCGCCGCGATCGCGTCGATCAGCGCGCGCATCCGCGCGTGGAGCGCCGCGGCCTTGGCATTGTCGTCCTCCCTCCCCTCGCCGCGCTCGGCGACGTGGGTGACCGCGCGGCCCTCGGTGACGTTGATGACCTTGCCCGAAAACAAGGCCTCGCGCTTGCCGTGCAGGTCCTGCGCCTTGGCGAGCGCCTCGAACGCGGTGACCGCCTCGGTCGTCAGATGCGTCTTGGAAAAGTCGAAATGAATCCCGGCGACGTCGGCACTGAACGTCTCCAACCGGTTGGCGTCCTCCGCGAACAACGTCTCGAGCTTGGGCGAGGGCAGAGCCTCGATCGCGGTCCAGTCGGCAGACATTCAGGCACCTCATCGGTCGTGGGGAGGGAAACGATTCCCGCGCTAAATCGCCCTAGCGGGGCGGCATTACAACCACTAGCTTGACGATGTGGGCCCGCAGCACCAAACCGCGCGCTATGGCCGATCCCACACCGCTCCGCGACGTACCTGCGCGCAAATCCGAGACGCGCGAGACGCTCGTCTTCTTCCTCAAGCTCGCGATCGTCGTGTTCGTGTTCCGCAGCTTCGTCTTCGCGCCGTTCAGCATCCCGTCGCAGTCGATGCTGCCGCGGCTCTATATCGGCGACTATCTGTTCGTGTCGAAATGGAATTACGGCTATTCGCGCTGGTCGCTGCCATGGGGCGTGCCGCTGATCCCGGGGCGCGTCCTCGGGCGCGATCCGGCGCGCGGCGACGTCGTCGTGTTCCGCGGCCCTCCCGGCGACGACCATGACGTGATCAAGCGCGTGATCGGCCTGCCCGGCGACAGCGTCCAGATGCGCCACGGCCAGGTGATCCTCAACGGCAAGGCCGTGCCCAAGGTCAGGATCGCCGACTTCACGATCCCGCTCTCGCCGAATTACCCCGGCGGCAGCGAATGTCCTGCCGAATTCGAGGATATGGCCGCGGGCAAGCCGATCTGTCGCTACCAGCAGTTCCGCGAGACCTTGCCCAACGGCAAGAGCTACGCCGTGCTCGACCGCGGCGAGCAGATCAACGCCGACGAGACCGGCGTCTACAACGTCCCCGCCGGCCATGTCTTCGTGATGGGCGACAATCGCGACGACAGCGGCGACAGCCGGTTCGATCCGCCCGAGGGCATGGGGATGGTCCCGATGGAGCGGATCGAGGGCAAGGCGGTGTTCTCCTTCTTCTCGACCGACGGCTCGGCGAATTGGGTCCTGCCTTGGACTTGGTTCTCGGCGGCGCGCTGGAGCCGCATCGGGGAAGGCTTTTGAGCGCAGACCTCAGCGCCTGGATCGCCGCAAGCCTCGGCCATACCCCGCGCGACATCGCGCCGTTCGAGCGCGCGCTGACGCATGGCAGCCAGGCCAAGGCGAATTACGAGCGGCTCGAATTCCTCGGCGACCGCGTGCTCGGGCTGGTGATGGCGGAGTGGCTGTTCGAGCTGTTCCCGAACGAACCCGAAGGCGCGCTGTCGAAGCGCTTCAACGCGCTGGTGACGGGCGCGGTGTGCGCCGATGTCGCGCGCTCGCTCGGCGTCGCGGCGCAGTTGAAGCTCGGCAAGCAGGCGCGCGACGACGGCGCGTCGGACAGCGACAATGTGCTCGGCGACGTGGTGGAGGCGCTGATCGGCGCGCTCTACCGCGAGGCCGGGCTCGACGGCGCGCGCCGCGCGATCCGCACCGCCTGGGCCGACCGCGCGAGCCGCGAGCTGACCGTGCCGCAGCACCCGAAGTCGGCGCTGCAGGAATGGGCGGCGGCGCACAATCGCAAGGCGCCGGCGTATGAGGTGGTCGAACGATCGGGCCCGCATCATGCGCCGCGCTTTCGCGTGAAGGCGGTGATCGGAAGCTTTGCCGAGGCGGAAGCCGAGGGCAGTTCGAAGCAGGAAGCGGAGACCGCGGCGGCGACGGCGTTGTTGGCGCAGGTGCGGTCGGCGGGGCGCTAACGTTACTCCCCTCCCTGAAAGGGAGGGGTTGGGGGTGGGTCGGCCCGTTGTGACGTCCGACCTCCGCCACGGGCCGACCCACCCCCGGCCCCTCCCTTCCAGGGAGGGGAGGAGAAGAGTAGAGCCCTCCGATACGCTGAAGCGAACGCAAGAAAGTTACCCGATGACCGACACCCCCACCCAGAAATGCGGCCTCGTCGCGATCCTCGGCGCGCCCAACGCCGGCAAGTCGACGCTGGTCAACGCGCTGGTCGGCCAGAAGGTCGCGATCGTCTCCCCGAAGGCGCAGACCACCCGCGTCCGGCTGATGGGCGTCGCGATCGAGGGCGACACGCAGCTGCTGCTGGTCGACACCCCCGGCATCTTCGAACCCAAGCGCCGGCTCGACCGCGCGATGGTGCAGGCGGCGTGGGGCGGGGCCGAGGGCGCCGACGTGCTCGCGCTGGTGGTCGATGCCAAGGGCGGCCTCGGCGCGAAGGTCACCACGATCGCCGAGGCGATCGCGCACCGCCCCGAGCCGAAATACCTCATCCTCAACAAGGTCGATCTCGCCGACAAGGGCAAGCTGCTGCTCCACGCCGAGAAGCTCACCGCGATGGTGCAGTTCGACGAAGTCTTCTTCGTCAGCGCCTCGACCGGCGACGGCCTGCCCGAATTGAAGGCGCATCTCGCGCAGCGGATGCCAGCCGAGCCGTGGCATTTCCCCGAGGACCAGGTCTCCGACGCGACCGAGCGCAGCCTCGCCTCGGAGGTCACGCGCGAGCAGCTCTACCTCCAGCTCCACGCCGAACTCCCCTACGCCTCGACGATCGAGACCGAGCAATATCTCGAGCGCGAGGACGGATCGGTCGAGATCCACCAGCAGATCCTGGTCGAACGCCCGACACAGCGTGCGATCGTGCTCGGCAAGGGCGGCGCGCGGATCAAGGAGATCGGCGCGCGCGCGCGGACCGAGCTGGCCGGCATCATGGGCCGTCCGGTGCATCTCTATCTGCACGTGAAGGTGCGCCCCGGTTGGGACGACGAACGCGACGTCTATCGCGACATGGGGCTCGACTGGGTCGAATAGGCGTCGACCGGCCCCCGCCGCAGGGCAGGGACCGGCCGGTGCGGCTTAGCGGTAGCGCCAGCCGCCATGATGGCGATAGCGGTTCTGCCAATAGCGATGGCCGTCCCAATAGCCACGGTCATAGCGCCGTCCGACGATCAGACGCGGACCGCCGACGAAGACGGGGCCGCCGCGCATCACGCGGCAATGGCCACCCGGTCCGCGAAACGCGCCACGACCGCAGCCGTCGCGCGCATCCGCGGCGGTAGTGGTGCCGAGCGTCGCAGCCCCGGTGAGGAGGATGGCGGCAAGAAGCTTTTTCATGAAACCCTCTCGATATAGTATTTGGCGCAAGAGCCCGTCGGGCTGATTGGACAAACGAGAGGATCGGCAACGCGTTCCACAACGGCCATGTCGGGCCTGACCGCTCATCCCGCCAGCATCGCCTCGACCCACTCGGGCACCAGCCGTCCTGCGGCGCCGAGCCGAGTTTCGTGAAAGAACGCGCTGCCCGCCGATCGCTCGAGATTGAGCTCGAGGGTGTGCGCGCCGGCGTGCCGCGCGCCCTGGACGAAGCCCGCCGCGGGATAGACCGCGCCCGACGTGCCGATCGACACGAACAGGTCGGCGGACGCGAGCGCACGCTCGATCGTGTCCATTTGGTACGGCATCTCGCCGAAGAAGACGATGTCGGGCCGCAATGCCGCCGCCCCGCACGCCGGGCAGACCGACCCTGGCGGCATCGCGCCGAGCCAGCGCGTCCGCACACCACAGGCCGCGCACAGCGCCGATTGCAGCTCGCCGTGCATGTGGAGCAGCCGCTCGGCTCCGGCGCGCTCGTGCAGATCATCGACATTCTGCGTCACGATCAACAGATCCCCGTCCCATTCGGCATCGAGCCGCGCCAGCGCGCGGTGTGCGGCATTCGGCTCGACCTGGATCAGCGCCGCCCGCCGCGCATCGTAGAAGCGGTGGACAAGGGCGCGGTCGTGCGCGAGCGCCGCGGGGGTGCAGACGTCCTCGACGCGGTGCCCCTCCCACAGACCGCCCGGCCCGCGAAACGTCGCGATGCCGCTTTCGGCCGAAATGCCGGCGCCGGTTAGAATCACGATCGAGCCGATAGTCTGCATCGCCCAAGCGTAACCGATTGGACAGAAGGCTGCTATTCTCGCTGCAGAAAATCGCCGCTTGCCGCCGCACGACGTACGACGCGCCGGTAAGCGCGGGCCTGGGGCAATTCGCGCATGGCGTGTCGCCCGGCCATTGGCTAAGGCCGCCGCGAACCTATCGAAAGGGAATGTGCGTGACCGCGATCGGGATCATTGGCAGCGCTGGGCGCATGGGACAGGCCTTGGCGGCGATCGTGCCCGATCTGGGCGCGAGGCTCGCCGGCGGGATCGATGCCGGCGGCGACCCCGCGGGCCTCGCGCACGATTCGGACGTGCTGGTCGATTTCTCCTCGCCGTCGGCGCTCGAACGCACGCTCGCCGCCGCGCGACAAACGGGAACGCCGATTCTGATCGGCACGACCGGACTCGCCACGACGCACCACGCGATGATCGACGCCGCCGCGACCGACATCGCGGTGCTGCAGACCGGCAACGTGTCGCTCGGCGTGACGCTGCTCGCCAAGCTCGTGCGCGAGGCCGCCGCGCGGCTCGGGCCCGAATGGGACATCGAGATCGCCGAGTTCCACCACCGCCACAAGGTCGATGCGCCGTCGGGCACCGCGCTGCTGCTCGGCGAGGCGGCGGCGGCCGGGCGCGGCATTCCGCTGGCCGAGGCGCGCGTCGCCGATCGTGCCGGGCTGACCGGCGCGCGCTCGGAAGGGACGATCGGGTTCGCCAGCCTGCGCGGCGGCTCGGTCGCCGGCGACCATCAGGTCGTGTTCGCGGGCGAAGGCGAACGGATCGAGCTCGGCCACCGCGCCGAGAATCGCGCGATCTTCGCGCGCGGCGCGATCACCGCGGCCTTGTGGCTCGTCGGCAAGCCCGCCGGGCGCTACGGGATGGACGAGGTGCTGGGCGTGTGAAGCGCGCCGACGTTGTCGAATTCTACGCGCGGCTCGCCGCCGACACTCCGCACCCCGAGACCGAGCTCGAGGCGGGCAATCCGTTCCAGCTCGTCGTCGCGGTCGCGCTGTCGGCACAGGCGACCGACATCGGCGTCAACAAGGCGACGCGGCGGCTGTTCGAGACGGTCAAGACGCCGCAGCAGATGCTCGATCTCGGCGAGGATGCGCTGAAGCAGCACATCAAGACGATCGGCCTGTTCAACACCAAGGCGAAGAACGTCATCGCGCTGTCGCAGCGGCTGGTCGACGTCTATGGCGGCGAAGTGCCCAACGACCGCGACGCGCTCGAGACGCTGCCCGGGGTCGGGCGCAAGACCGCCAATGTCGTGCTCAACGTCGCGTTCGGCGCCGAGACCTTCGCGGTCGATACGCACATCTTCCGCGTCGGCAACCGCACCGGGCTCGCGCGCGGCAAGACCCCGCTCGCGGTCGAGCTGAAAATCGACAAGGCGACGCCGCAGCCGTTCCGGCTCCATGCGCATCACTGGCTGATCCTGCATGGCCGCTATGTCTGCAAGGCGCGGACGCCCGAATGCTGGCGCTGCATCGTCGCCGATCTCTGTGCCTTCAAGCCCAAGACGCCGCCGCCCAAGACCGCGGCGCCGAAGCCTCTCGATCGTCCGGAGCCCTAACAAGCGCGTGCCGCTCGCCGCCCTCACCCTCGCCGCCTTCGCCGCCCCCAGCGTCGCGCGCGATCGCGGCGGCGTGCCGGAGGCAAGCCCGGCGGGCGCGCCGCAAAGCTGCATCCCGATCAGCGGCATGCGCGAGAGCCATGTCCGCGACGACCGCACGATCGATTTCGTGACAAGCGGCGGCAAGGTCTATCGCAACACGCTGCCGTATGTCTGTCCGAGCCTGGGGTTCGAGGCGCGCTTCAGCTATGCGACGCGCCTCAGCCAGCTCTGCTCGACCGATATCATCACCGTGCTCGAGACGAGCGGCGGCCCGGGGCTGAGCCGCGGCGCGAGTTGCGGCCTTGGTCCGTTCCAGCCGGTGACGCTCTCCGGTGCGAGACCGCCGCGGCGCAACTAGGGCTGGCGCGCGCGCGCGCGCTTTGCTAATCGAGCGCTCAGGCACCCGTAGCTCAGCTGGATAGAGCGCTGCCCTCCGAAGGCAGAGGCCACTGGTTCGAATCCAGTCGGGTGCACCACAAAATCAATGGCTTATCTGCGTGCCGAGGTCGCTGTACGGAAAACGTACGGAAAATGCCCTCAGACGAAATGCGATTAAATGAGCTCGCGCTGGGACGATTCGTCTGGCTTAACCCGGTGGAACTCACCCGGTGTGGCCTTCCCTCACAGTCGAATACCAATTCGCGGGTTACACCGGCGCACTCTGTACTGAGTGCCACCGGGGCCGTTGAGGCGGCAAGACGCGTTACCTTAGGCCAGATCGATCGGGGGCCATCGGCCCGAATGCCGCTCTGAACGGAGCGCCATTCTTACACGTCGTTTGACCTGATGTTGGCCTTTACGGTTTGGATCAGACTTCCCCGCTTCTGCCATTCGTTCATGCTGGCCGCGGACCGGGTATCGAGGGAAGGCCAATGGCCTAATGAACTACAATGTGTTCATCCACGTGCGAGCATCGCTCCCTTCAGGCGGGCTCTCGCCGCCGCGATGTCGGAAGGCTTGTAAACCTTAGCGATGAATGCATCGAGAGCCGCCTGGGCCTGCGGAAAGTCGATTTCCGCAGTCGTGCCTTGCAAATCCGACGGCACTCCCTCGCCGGACTGCACCGCCGCGGTGGCCACGCTAAGGCCATCCTCCGGCGCGGGCTCGGCCTCAGAAGCCAGAAAGATGGCAACGGTGGACCTAGCGTCCGGTCCGAATATCTCCAGGACCTCGTCAACCTGAGCGACGGCGAGGTCTAGAGCGCCGAAGTTCATCCGCCACTCGTTGTAGGCGCGGGCGGTGGCTTTCTCGTTTCGCGAATCCCGGGCGCCGGCATAGCGCGTGTACGCTTCGTCGCACGCCTTCATTGCGTCACGGAGCGAGAGGATGCCGTCTGACGTGCTCCCCATTTTCAGGCCGCTGATAACTTAGCTTCGGTGTCCATATGCCCTTGGCGGGGGCGGTTGGTAAACTCGGCGGGTGCCAACCCGCCAAGGCGGCTGTGCGGACGCACATTGTTGTAGTCCGTCCGCCATGCTGCGATGATCCGTCTCGCCGCAGCCAGCGATGAGAACAGGTGCTCGTTCAAACACTCGTCGCGCAAGCGACCATTAAAGCTTTCGACGAAGCCGTTCTGCTGCGGCTTGCCCGGCGCGATGTAATGCCATTCGACCCCGGTCTCCTGGCACCACGCGAGGACGGCGTGACTGGTCAGCTCGGTGCCATTGTCGCTGACCACCGTGCACGGCAGCCCACGACGTTCGGCGATGGCGCCCAGTTCGCGAACGACCCGCCGGCCCGACAAAGAGGTGTCGACGATGCACGCCAGGCATTCCCGGCTGTAATCATCGATGACGTTGAGCAGGCGGAACCGCCGGCCGCAGGCCAACGAGTCCGATACGAAGTCGAGCGACCAGCGCTGATTGGGCTCCTGCGGTATCGCCATCGGTGCCCGTGTGCCCAGCGCGCGCTTGCGGCCGCCACGCTTGCGCACCGTCAACCGCTCCTCGCGATACAGCCGATACACCTTCTTCAGGTTCATGCCATTGCCCTCACGCTTGAGCAGGATCGCCAGCCGTCGATAGCCGAACCGGCGTCGCTCGTTCGCGATCTCGCGCATCCGCACGCGGACAGCATCATCCTGCCCGCGAAGCGGCTCATATTGCCATGCCGACCGATTGACCCCGATCAGCTTGCAGGCGCGACGCTCGGAGAAGCCGTGGTCGGCCATCAGCTTCTCCACCGCAGCGTAGCGTTCCGCAGACCGGGTCAGTTTTTTCCCAGCAGATCCTTCAACGCCGACACGTCCAGCATCGACTCCGCCAGCAGCTTCTTCAGCCGTCGGTTCTCGTCCTCGAGCGCTCGCAACCGCGCCGCATCGGACACCGTCAGCCCGCCATACTTCGACTTCCAGTTGTAAAACGTCGCATCGCTGATCCCGTGCTTGCGGCACAGGTCGGCGGTCTTCACGCCAGCCTCATGCTCGCGCAGCACGCCAATGATCTGATCCTCGGTAAATCGGCCTCGCCGCATCACTCGTCTCCATCTGACGAGCTAACTTACCAATGGCATGATTTCTGGGGAGCATGTCAGGCCGAGACGTGCGACCGCACCCGCGAAAGATCTTAACGACAGACAGGCCGGGAATCGTTGATCCCCGGCCTGTTTTCTTACCGGGCACGAAATTCTAGGCGGTAACCGCCTCGGCCTTCAGATTTACCTTCGACGTCGCCATTTCGGTCAGCTTGTCGTCAGTGGCGTATTCCTCTTCGAGTGTTTCCTTCAGAAGCACCGCGATCTCGCTGCGACCTAGCTGATTCGCCCAAGCGATTAGCGTGCCGTAGCGAGTGATTTCGTAATGCTCGACCGCCTGCGCGGACGCTATAAGTGCCGCATCGAGCACCGCCTTGTCGGCGATCTCCCCTGCGACCTCATTGGCCTCCTTGATGATGCCGTCGATCGCCGGGCAAGTCACAGCTTTTGCCTTTTCGCCAAGCAGTTCGAAGATCTGCTCCAGACGCGCAATCTGCCCTTCGGTCTCGCGAAGATGCGTTGTAAACCCCTGCTTCAGCGCGGGCGCAGTCGCCTTGTCGATCATTTTCGGCAGCGCCTTGGTAATCTGATTTTCGGCATAATACACGTCCTGAAGCTGATGCAGAAACAGATCGTCGAATGTCACGATGTCCTTCGAAAACAAGCCCATGATCATATCCTCGCTTAGCTAGTAGCTGCGAAGCAAACTGCTCCAGCACCATCTCAACGCACCGGCTTTCCGGTAAGTTTCGTTCATTCTGCCGCAGCTTCGCCTAGCCCGGTCGGCATTCGCCTTTCGCTATTCGAGGTCCCAGTCCTTTATTTCAGGGTGATATGAAAACGCAAAGCGGCTGAGGCGGCTCTTGGGCCTGCGCTTGCAACGCTCATGACTGGATGGTTCGGCTTGGACGGACAGTATCTCGAACAGCCGGCCCATACAGTAGTCGAGACCGACGGTGTGCTCGATCTGTGCGTCCTCGTCGTGGAAACCGCCATCACTGGTGCGCAGAGCCTCACGCTCGAAGCGGAGTTTCGACTGCGGGCGAAATATAGCTTCGGGAACAAAGAAGAAGATCGCGATGACCGAATTAGCGTTTAGGATCAACGGGTGCCGAACGTTACCACCGCGCACCGAGCAGACCTGCGCGCTAGGCGGTGCGCACGATCGCTACTTTTAGCGAACGGGTAGTTCCTCGGGTCGAAACAATCAGATTGAAGTCGACCTCGCCATTATTTGGGAAGCCCTAGCACGTGGGCCCAGGGCAACAATCTGGTCGGCGCCGCCGTCAGCAGCCCCGCGGAAACGCCGGCGGGAGCCATGGCACGCGCCGGCGTAGAAGAGGCGACCAACTACCTGCTGCGCATCGGCAGAGATCCGAAAGTCGGCGCGTGAATGCAGACAGCGAAGAAACCGACTTCCTCCTCGCACGACGCACACTCCACGCCGGCCTAAGCCTATAGATGACCTGTAAGCGACTGACGTTACGAGTTCGGAACGGTACGTAACTGAGAGCGCGATTTCCAATTCGATATGTCTTCCTGGGCTTTAGCCGCATACCCCTGGGCAAGCTCGAGATGGATCTTCTGGACTTGCGTATCAGGGGCTCTGCCCGCGAGCTCGCGTTCCTGCGCTTCCCGGCGGCGATAATAGAGGGAGGCGGTATCGTCCTGCACCATTTCCGTTCTCCGATCGATGCAGCGAATCATGACGGATGAAAACACGCGTTTCCCTAATCTCGATTAGTGACCGCACAAACTATCTTTGAAAAGAGACGGTTGACCGCGATCTGCAGTCTCCCGCTGCCGATCCGGGCAGGATCAATCGAACGTGACAACATCAGGAATCGCATGGCTCAGGAAGGTCCCCGACCTTGCGCCCCCGCCGGCACCGCTTTGGTGATCGTCGATATGATCAGCGCGTTCTGCTTCGAGGACGCCGCGGCGATCCGAGAACCGGCGCGAAAGATCGCGCAGACGATCCGGCACCTGCGGAACCAGGCGGATCTCGACAGGGTTCCGACGATCTACGTGAACGACCATTTCGGACGATGGCATGCCGAGCGGACCGAACTCGTCGCGAGCGCGAGCGAGGGACATGCGGTTGCGCAAGAGGTTGCGCAGCTGTTGGCGCCGCGCGATCGCGACTATTTCGTGATCAAGCCACAGTTTTCGGGCTTCTACGCGACGGCCTGCCTGTCCTGCTACCCAAGCTGGGTGTCCGGCGCCTGATCCTGACCGGGATCGCCGCCGACATCTGCGTGCTGTTCACCGCCGCCGATGCGCACATGCGCGACTATGACCTGTGGGTGCCGGCGGACGCGGTAGCGAGCTTCAGCCAGCAAAGAACGCGCTGGGCGATCGAAATCATGGCTTAGAGCATGCGAGCGGAGACCCGTCCAACCGGCGAACGGTCGATTCGCCAATGGATCGCGGGCAGCCAGAACTGATCGCTATCGCGGTCGCTTGTCGACGTAGAGATAATCCGAATCAAATTCCGCCAACTTCGCCAGTCCGGCTAAATTCTCGATCACGACGTTCTTGTTGCGAAACGTGACGAGGCGGCTCATCCGCAGTTCGCGCAAGGTGCGGTTGACGTGGATCGCCGTTAGCCCAAGGCACTCGGCGAGATCGAACTGGGTGAGCGGAAGACGGTAGCTGTCGCCCTGCGTCATGCCGACGATTTGAAACCGCGTGTGCAGCTCGCACAGCACGTGCGCGATCCGCGCCGACGACGTGCGGCGGCCGAGCGACAACTCCCACTCGCGATGTATCGCGGCGTCGAGCGTGGTCATGAACCACAGCAGCCGGGTGAGGTGCGGGTGCGTCTCGGTGATCGCGTACAGACGGTCGTGCGGCACCAAGGCGATCTTGCACGGGACGAGCGCCATTACATTGTGATCGAGCCGCTTGAGCGGAAACGAATGCAAATCGACGAAATCGCCCGGGACATGTAATTCGGTGATCTGGCGTTCGCCGTTGTAGAGGTCCTTGTAGCGGCACATCAGCCCCTCGAGCAGGATGTTGCTCACCGAGAGATCGACCTGGGCGCGGACCACCGTCACATCGGCCGCGACCTCCTTCGTGTCCGCCACCAGACCCCGCAGGATATCCTCTTCTTCGGCACTGACATCGTCGCGTGCGCGCAGCTTGAGGAGCAATTTCTCGATCACGGCATGTCTTTCATGTCGTCGAGCCCGTACAGGCTTACCGCGTCGCGATACCGGATGGTCGCAAGAAGGCGTCGATCGCCAGACTTTATATCGATACGTCCGGATAAATCAATAAAACCAAACAAGAGGTCGTCGCCGAGCATCGACCGGATGCCCTGAATGGCGACTTCGCGCGCCGCGACGAGCGACGGGAGGTCCTGACCGTCCTCGTCCCTGGTCAGGCCGGTGTTATCGACCACATCGAAATGGAAGCGTGTCATGATCGACCAAACACAGTTTCTCGCGGAAGGTTTACGGCCATGATCCGGTATCCCCCCGATCTTCGGTCCATCGCCCCGATCGTTTCAAAGCCCGCGGGCGGCGCGCGCACGGGCAGAGGCTGCCGGGATGCGCTCACCCCAGCGACCTGCGCGCCGTGGCCACCGCCGACCGACACTCTGCCGGGGCGCTGCTCGCGACTTGCACCAACTCCGGCGACAGACGGGACGCTAACCTACGGAACGTCGCCAGTGCCTGACCGACGACCTGGTCCATGTTATAGTAGCGATACGTCGCCAGCCGCCCGACGAAGGTCACATCGGCCTGTGCGATCGCCAGCGCCTCGTAGCGTTTGAACAGCGCGTCGTTTTCGGCGCGCGGGATGGGATAATAGGGATCGCCCTCGGCCGCCGGGATCTCATAGGTGATGCTGGTACGCGGCGCCTGCTGCCCGGTCAGATATTTATACTCGGTGATCCGGGTATAGGGCACCCGCTCGGACGGATAATTGACCACTGCGGCAGGCTGAAAAGTCTCGACGTCATGCGTCTCGTGTCGGAAATGCAGCGAGCGATACGGCAGTCGCCCGTAGCAATGCCCGAAATATTCGTCGATCGGCCCTGTGAAGACGAGATGGCGATGCGGATAGGCCGCGCGTGCCTCGGCGTAATCGACCCCGAGCAGGATATCGATATTGGGATGATCGAGCATCCGCTCGAACATCGCGGTATAGCCGTCGAGCGGCATCGCCTGGAAGGTATCGGTGAAATAGCGATCATCGGTGTTGCTGCGCGTCGGGACGCGGGCGGTGACCGATTTGTCGAGTTCGCTCGGATCGAGCCCCCATTGCTTGCGCGTATACCCCTGAAAGAAGATTTCGTAGAGGTCGCGCCCGACCTTCGAGACGACAACGTCCGCAGACGTTCGCACGCTCGCGACCGGTTCGGCGCGGCTCGCCAGAAAGACATCGACCTCGGCGTCGCTGGTCATGTCGAGGCCGTACAGCGTGTTGAGTGTCGTGCGGTTGATCGGCATTGGCACGAGCGTTCCCTCGACATCGGCGAGCACGCGATGCTCGTAGCTGCGCCAATCAGTAAATTTGGAGAGATAATCGAACACGTCGGCGGAATTGGTGTGGAAGATGTGCGGTCCATAGCGATGCACTAGGATCCCGGCATCGTCCCGATGATCATAAGCGTTGCCGGCGATATGCGGTCGCCGATCGACCACCAGCACGCGCTTGCCGAGTTGCGTCGCAAGCCGTTCGGCCATCACCGCGCCGGCAAAGCCCGCCCCGACGACCATCACGTCATACGGCTCCGATGGCACCGCAGGCCAGCTCGCCGGCGAGACGATCGGCTGAACCGCGCTCTGCTGCTCGATTACGGCAGCGACCTCGGCCGCCATGCGCGCGAAGGTCGTGTCCCAGGAGAGATCGGCGAGCAGACCGTCTGCGGCGTCGCGCCAGCCCGCGGGATCGCGCGCCAGTTCGAGCGCGCGATCACACGCGGCGATGAACGCCGGCGCTCCATCGGCGATCTGGACGGCGTCGAGCCCGCCATAATCTCGCGCGACATCAACAATCGCGGTCGATACGACTGGCCGACCCGCCGCCAGATACTCGGGTGTCTTGGTCGGGCTGATGAACCGCGTCGCCGAGTTGATCGCGAAGGGCATCAGCGCGATGTCCCAATGCGCCAGATAGGACGGAAGCTCGTCGTAGCGCTTGCCGCCGAGATATTGGATGTTGGCGCGACGCGGCAGCGTGTCCTCGTCGATCTTCACCACCGGGCCGACCATCACGATCGACCAAGCGGGGCGCGCATCGGCAAGCGCAGCGACCAGATCGAGATCGAGCCGCTCGTCGATGACACCGTAGAAGCCCAGGCGGGGCGTCGCGAGATCCGCCTGGTCGGCCGGATCGGCGATCGGCGTGCGCGCGGCGGCGAAATGCGCCACATCGACGCTCGACGGGAAAGGATGGATGTTGGGATGGCGATCGCGCTTGGCTTCGAACAGGCTGTACCCGCCGGTGAAGACGACGTCCGCTTCCTCGAACAGCCGTTGCTCCAGCGCGACCAGTTCGGGCGGTGCGCCGAGGAATCCCGAAAGTTCGTCCATGCTGTCATAGACGATGCAGGCGGCGGGAACGTGCTCCGAAAAGGGCAGCATCATCGGTGTGTAATACCAGCGGACCAACGGTCCGGGCTCGCCCGCCACCGCCGCGCCGAGCAGGCCCTTCAACGCACGCTCGGTCGCTGCAGCCGCCATGTCCGGCGGCAGGACCGGCGTCGCGACGCGCACGCCCGTCGTCTCGCATACATGGGTCCGCAACATCGGTTCTTGCGCTACCTCGTCGATGATCGGCTCTTCCCAGAAGATCACGCGCCGCGATCGCGCGAAGCGCATCATCAGATGCTGCGGCCGCTGGAACACGAATGACCATCGCAGATGGCTGAAGCAGATCAGGGTAAACAGGTCGGTGCTCAAGTCGGAAGCGGCGTTGGTCGTCATTCCAAAAACCCTGCTTGAAGTGAGCAAGGTCAACAGGTCTTGCGAAGGCCCGGTTCCGCCGGAACATCGTTTCTGGTTGAAAACTAACATCAATTAGTAGGAAACGGCGCCTGTTAGCGGCAACCAAGACCGAGCGTTGCGAGCAGGATCTGTGGGAGTGGTCGCGTGGATCAAGCGGGTCTCGAACTATGGGGCGGACCGGAATGCACGATCTGTCGAGTGGGCAAGACCTATGCGGATCAGTTCGAACGATCGGGCCATTATCGCCGGGCGCGCGATCTCGAACTGTTCGCCGGGCTCGGCCTGTCGGCGCTGCGGTATCCGGTCTTGTGGGAGCGGTTTGCCGCAAGCGGTGATCCGGCGGCGATGTGGTGGTGGCACGATGGGCGCTTCGCCGCTTTGGACACGCTGGGGCTGCGCGCGATCGTCGGTCTGCTGCATCACGGCAGCGGACCGTCCGACACCGATCTGCTCGACACCGCTTTCCCGTCCCGCTTCGCCGACTTCGCGCTACAGGTGGCGTCGCGATACCCGTGGGTCGAAGAGTGGACGCCGATCAACGAGCCGCTGACGACGGCGCGCTTCTCGGCGCTGTACGGCCACTGGTATCCGCACCACCGCGACGAGGCGTCGTTCTGGCGAGCGCTGCTCAACCAGATCGACGCGACGCGCCTGGCGATGCGCGCGATCCGTTCGGTCAATCCGCGCGCCCGCCTGTTGCAGACCGACGATCTCGGGCGAACCTATGCCACCGCCGCGCTGCGCGATCAGGCCGGGTTCGACAATGTGCGGCGCTGGGCAGGCTGGGATCTGCTGTGCGGCATGGTGGTCCGCGGTCATCCCTTCTGGGAGCGGCTCGTCGCGCTGGGGCTACGCGAGCGGCTGGACCGGATAGCCGATGATCCGTGCCCGCCCGACCGGCTCGGTATCAACCATTATCTCACCAGCGATCGCTTTCTCGACCATCGTCAGCGTCTCTATCCGCGCGCTGTGCGCGGCGGGAGCGCCCACGCGCGTTACGCCGACGTCGCGGCGATCCGTGTGCTCGATCCGCGTCCGGCCGGGCTGGCGGGCGCGGTGCGCGAGGCGTGGGACCGCTACCGCATTCCAATCGTGCTGAGCGAAGTGCACAATGGCTCGACCCGCGACGAGCAGATGCGGTGGCTCGCCGAAGCCTGGGATACCGCCCATGCGCTGCGTGGCGACGGCGTCGCGGTGGAGGCGGTCACCGCCTGGTCGCTGCTCGGCAGCGCGGATTGGGATACGTTGCTGACGCGGCCAGGATCGTATGAGCCGGGTGCGTTCGACACGAGCGGAGGCGCGCCGCGCGCGACCGCGGTCGTTCCTTTGCTGCAGGGGCTCCCCCGAAACCGGCGGCGGCACCCCGTGCTCGGCGGCGCCGGCTGGTGGCGTCGGCCCGAGCGGCTGCTGCACACCCCGCTGCCGCGCCCCGCGCCGATCGGCGATCATGCCCAGCCGCTGCACGAAGCGGGCGCGGCGCCCCTTCTCATTTGTGGCGCGACCGGCACGCTCGGGCAGGCGTTCGCCGCTGCGTGTCGCCACCGCGCCATCGCCCATGTGCTCACCGCGCGCGCCGAACTCGATCTCGAGGACCCTGCGAGCATCGCCGAGGCGCTCGACCGGATCGCGCCCTGGGCAGTGATCGACGCGACGGGCTGGGTCCGCGTCGACGATGCCGAACGCGACCCCGCCGCCTGTATGCGGATCAACGCCGATGGCGCGACGGCGTTGGCGCAGGCGTGCGACGCGCGCGGCCTGCACAGCGTCCATTTCTCGAGCGACCTGGTGTTCGACGGACGCTCGGGCCGGAGCTATAGCGAGGAAGACACGCCCGCGCCGCGCAATGTCTATGGTCGGAGCAAGGCGGCGATGGAAAGCGCGGTCACCGCGCTGCCGGGCTCGCACCTCATCATCCGCACCGCGGCGTTTTTCTCGCCGCATGACGACGCCAATTTCGCGGTCGCGGTCGCGACTGCGCTGGCGGCGGGGGACCGCTTCGCCGCGGCGGGCGATCAGATCGTCTCGCCGACCTACGTTCCGCAGCTCGTCGATCGCACGCTCGACCTGCTGATCGATCAAGCCGTCGGGATTTGGCACATTGCCAATGACGCGGCGCTCAGCTGGGCGGAGTTCGCGCGGCGTATCGCGCTCGCGTGCGACCTCGATCCGGGGCTCGTCACGCCGGTCGTTGGCCAGGCGGCCCCCGCGCTTCGCCCGGCCAACTCGGCGCTGACGACACAGCGCGGGGCAAAGCTCGGCCGGCTTCAGCAGGCGATCGAGGCGTTCGCCGAAGTGCGGGCGCGCGCGGGTCGGGCGGACACGACCGAGAACCGCGTCTCGTGAGTCCGTGCGACCGGCCACACCGTGGCCGGTCGCACGGGAGATGGTCAATCGCGCTCGGCCGCCATCGCGACCGCGTCCTCGATATCGGCGGCACCACCCTTGTCGTCATCGGTGGTGCGGCCCGCCCCGGGGCCGGCGCCCAGATCGACACCCGTCAGCGGCTCGCTCGAGGGGTTCGACAGCGTGCGCGCGGACAGCCGCTTAAGCGCCGCGGCGTCGGATTCCGGCAGCGTCACGCTCGCCAGGCCGTCGCCGCCGTCGATCGGCATGGTGCGCTCGAGATCGTCGATCCGGTCCCATTGATCCCCGCTGTTCCATGGGCCATCGGCGTCACCTTCCCCCTGCGACGTATTGACGTAGACGTTGGCGAACGCCTGGACACCGGGCAGCTTGCCGGACGGGAAGTTGTTCTCGATCGCGTACAGCGCCTTCTCGAACGACTTCTGATGCGCGATCTCGCGCGTCATCAGGAAGCCGAGCGCTTCCTTGATCCCGGGATCGTCGGTGATGTTGATGAGGCGTTCATAGACGATCTTCGCACGCGCCTCGGCGGCGATGTTCGAGCGGAGATCGACCGTCGGCTCGCCACGCGAATCGATGTAGGCCGCCGTCCACGGCACGCCGGCCGAGTCGGTCAGCGACGGACCGCCGCCGAACAGGAGCGAGTCCTTCGCGCTGGCGCCGCTCGCGCCGATCATCTGATAGAGTTGGGTCTCGGCGAGCTGCCCTTCGGAGAGCTGCGCCTTGACGCCCTTGTTGAGCATCGCGACGATCGATCCGATCACTTCGAGATGGCTCAATTCCTCGGTCGCGATGTCGAGCAGCAGATCCTTACGGCCGGCATCGTCTTCGCCGAGCCCTTGCGTGAAATAGCGCATCGCCGCCGCCAGCTCGCCGTCGGCGCCGCCGAACTGTTCGAGCATCATCGTTGCGAGCCTGGGGTTCGGCTCGGAAACCCGCACCGTATATTGCAGGCGTTTGTTGTGCATGAACATGGGACCGTCTCCGCTTGGTGAGCGTCTCGAACCGCCGCTTGCACCGCGCTGTTCCCGCGCGGCGGCTAAAACTAATCCAGATTTGTGAAGTTGTTGCGAACCCCCGCCCATAATCTTTCGGCGATCGCGCGGCATGTATCGAAAGGATCGTGGCGTATAATCGGCGCAATGATTCAGATTAGTGAAATCCGGTGTTTATTCTGAACAGTGGCGCGCGAACGACAGGATTGAGATCCGCTGAATGACCGTCACGACGATCGACCCCTTCGACCTTTTGATCCACAAGCTGGATCGGTTGCACCCGCTCAATGCCGCAGACCATGCGGCGATCCGGATGCTTCGCGTGCGCGTGCGCTCAGCCCACGCGATGGAATCGCTGGTGCGCCACGGCGATACGGTCCGCGAATGCACTTTGCTGCTCGAAGGCTTCGCGTTTCGTCACAAGGTCGCGGCCGCTGGCGGTCGTCAGATCGTGTCGTTCCACATCCCCGGTGATGTGCTTGATGGACAGCACATGTTGCTACCGCGAGCCGATCACAATGTTCAGACGATCACCGACGCGGTGATCGCCAGCATCCCGGTCGCGAGTCTCAGGAAATTGACCGAGGAACGCCCCGCGGTCGCGGCGGCCTTGTGGAAAGACAGTCTGATCGAAGCGTCGATCTTTCGCGAATGGGTGCTCAACGTCGGTCGTCGCGACGCGAAGACGCGGGTCGCGCACATGCTGTGCGAATTCGCCGCGCGCCGCGAAGCGGCCGGGCTGGGGAGCCCCGAGCGGTTCGACCTGCCGATGAGCCAGGAGTTGATCGCCGATGCGACCGGGCTGACCGCGATCCACGTCAATCGCATGCTGCGCGCATTGAGCGAAGAAGGCGTCATCGAGCGCGATCGACGCGACGTCCGCATCGCCGACTGGCCGCGGATGCAACGCGTCGCGGAGTTCGACCCCGACTATCTTCATGCTGCGGCCTGATCCATGTTCAGCGTCGTCCCCACCATGCCCGAAATCGACACGCCCGATAGCGAGGCCGTCATGATCCTACGCGACGGCCGGCTGCTCGCGGTTGCATCGTGCCTGAGCGGCATCCATGGCGCGCTCTCCGGGCACTGCTACATCGAATCATCGTTTCGCGGACTACCCTATCGGTTTGACACGACGTTCGAGACCCTCGGCTCGCTCGAAGCCTGGCTCAGTACGGCGGATCGGTAGCGCATGCCCGCGAGCGAGGCGTGCCGCGCAACTCTCGGCAAACACAGGCGTTATCCATCAAATAATCGTAGGAGAGTGACATGAGCGACGACACATCCCTGCGTTCGCCGCAGGACAGTTCGAGGATCGCGATGGGCGAAGCGTATGAGGTTGAATATTGGACGCATAAGTTCGGCGTCACGCGCGCGGAATTGCAGAAGGCGATCGATGCCGTCGGTCACAGTGCCGCGGCCGTCGAAAAGCACTTGAAGGGCTGAGAAAGCTCGCAAGGCGGTCGCAACTGAGACGGTATTGCCGGGCAACGGTGCGGTGCGGGTAACAGGGGCGACGACGTTGACCTCTATCCGGCGACCGCCGCTCGCTAAGCGGCAAGAGCGCGCAACCGAAGCGGTGACCGAATAGGCCGATGTCAGTCCTTTTCGATCACCGCGTCAGCCTTCTTATCGATACGATGCTCTTCCGCCCTCGACATATGCCCCGCTTTCGCGGCCTGGCTGGCGCGTGCCTCGGCATTGCGGGCGTGCGCCGCGTCCTCGATCGGATAGGCGCGCTTGTCGGGTTCGGCGAACTTGCTCGCCGGCAGGGCGTCGCGCTCGCCCTCGGATAATTTGGACATGGGTCTCTCCTTCCGACGAAAGAACGCCTGAAATCTCTGCAGGTTCACCAAGCCAGCATGACCTGCCCGCTGGCCGGAACCACATAGTCGATCCGGTCATCGGAGCGATGCCGCGGCCGGATCATTTCGCCGCCAGGCGCGCGAAGCCTGAGCTTGCCCATCCGCCGTCCCGCCAGCCTTACGATGCTGAAGCTTGCCGTGCGGGCGCTGCCGCCGTCGATGCCGAAGGTCAGCGACCGTTCGGAGGTGCGTTCGGTGGTGACCGGAAAATGGTCGCAGAAGATCCTGAACGGCGCGCCCGCGACGGTATGGAAAGAGCGGCTGGCGAAGACGAATGCCGCACCCGCTCCATAGATTTCCTGACCGACCTGTCCGGCCGGCTGGCCGTCGGCGTACAGATCCTCGAGCGGAAACGACAGCGTGCGGTCGATATGTCCGTTGCGAACATCGCTCGCGAGAACCTCAGCCGGCAGCGCGTCCGGGTAATAATACCACGCCCGGTCTAGCGCATATTTGCAATATTCGCTGATCAGCAGACGCGCGGCGGGATCGAGATCGGGCCCACTGTCCTTGAGATACCCCTCGAATGCGGTGAAACTGTCGAAGCATTCGTAGATCGCCATATAGGGCGCATCGTGGAGGCACGTCGCGCCGAGGAAGTTGCGATAGTGCCGCGCGTTCGCGATCTGCGATTCCCAAATTTCGCAATTGTGGAAGAAGCTCGCGAGATAGACGTAGCTTTGCCGCATGTAATATTCGCGGTTGGTGATCCGCCACAGCCTTAGGCAGGCCGACGCCCCCCACGAGGTCAGATTGGCCTGATAGTTGAGTTCGAAGCGCATGCCCCGCGCGGCATCGATCGCAGCGCGCGCCTCGTCGAGATAGAGCGGGTCATCGGTCAGCTCATAGGCCTGCAGCATGACGTACGCGTAGAGTCCGCCGACGTCGGTCTGCCCCAGCCCATCGTCGTTCCGCGCTGCCACGATCACCTCGAAGCTGTCGACCTTGAACTGGATCGGCCAGGCATAGTCAAAATGCCGCGCCGCCGCGATCGCATGGTCGAGCGAGCCGAGGAAAAGGCGCTTCGCCCGGGCATCGCCGTCGAGCGCGAGGCGACCGAGATTGAGCAGCGGGTGATACAGATACCAGCTGTCGACCGCGAGCTTGTCCTTGTCGCGCCCGACATTGGGCAGATATCGCAACATAGTCTTGAGCTTGGTATCGTGGAACTTGACGAGGCCGCGCTTGAGTTCGTCCTCAAGCGCGATGTCTTCTTGGGTCCAGGCGGCATAGTCGCGCAGCGCCGCGACAAGCGACATCTGCACCATCACGTCGGGATATTCCGAGGCGGTGTAGGGGTGGATGTAGGTGTGGCCGTAATGCCGGATCGTCGCCTCGGGCGCGGTCTGCAGATCGTTCAGCGTTTTCTCGGCGCGCCACACCCAGTCGCGATAGTCGGTCGGCGGCGCTTCGAGCTGGCGATACGCCGCGCCGAGCATCTGCAGGAAGCGCCGCGCCATGTCCTGTTCGTCGCACGCGGTATCGTCGTGCAGGACCAGGATCGCATCCGACATGGTGACCGCGACGCCGGCGGACAGCGGGTTGGTCGGCGGCGTCCTGCTCTGCGGCGGGGTCGGCGGCAGATAGCCGAGCTCTGGCCATTCCCCACCGACCGCCGCATCGGGCTTGGTGCCGGTTCCTGCAAAGTACGCGTTCAGCGCGGTGAGGTTCTGGAAATAGAGCACGCTGCCGAACGCGGGCGCGTCGAGATGGAAAAAGCTGATCCCACTGTTCAGACCGCGCTGCGCCGCTTCGACCCGCCCCTCTGCCGCGAGAGGGTCGTCGTCTTGCCCGAGCGGGTAGACGTCGCGGGGGTGGAACGGCACGAGCAACGGCGCAGACGGGGTCAGCTGGACCGTCGCGCGCAGCACGGCGAGGTCGAGCGTGTCGGCGTGCAGCACGATCTCGTGAAGCCCGATCGCGCTGCGCACGTCGATCCGGACGCGCTCGCCAGCGCGTACCCGGCGTTTGCGGATCGCAGCCGCGCCCCCCGGACAATGCGCCAATCGCAGCGCGAGGCCGCCACAACCGGGACGCCGGATGATCGCCCATATCGCGTCGGTGCCGGCGACGACATCGACCAACCGGATACCGAGCTCGAAGCGCGCGATCGATCGCATCCCGCTCGCCAGCTCTTGGCGAAGCGCGAGGACTGTCCCGGAGACCGGCACAGGCGTGTGATGTGGTTCCTTCTGGACCATGTCGTCCCCGTTTATGTCGGCTTTCCAACGCACTGGTATCGTCAAGGTTTCGGGCCAGAAGGTAGCCGTCGGTCCGACCCGGGCAGCGCGCCGCATGCACACCACGCAATCGCCTTGCGTAGCGGAGCCGCTGCCAAACGCCGCACCAAGGCCCGCGGTCGGCATAGGTCCGGTGTATCGCCGCTCGGCCATCGGCGGTAAGGACTTTGCCGGAAACATTGGTCGGAGCGATGCGCGATGTTCGAGACGTTCCAGCAGTTTATTTCGGGCAGGTACGAGCCGCACGGCTATTGCCTGTTGTGGCAGCCGGGGCTGATCTGGACCCATGTCGTTTCCGACGCGCTGATCGCGGCGGCGTATTTCTCGATCCCGCTGGCGCTCATCCGGTTCGTGCGACGGCGCGACGACATCGTCTTCGGGCGGATGATCTGGCTGTTCGCGCTCTTCATCCTGGCGTGCGGCACGACGCATGTGATGGGCGTGTGGAATCTCTGGCATGGCGATTATGGCCTGGAGGCGATCGTCAAGGCGATTACCGCCGCTGCTTCGGTTCCGACCGCGATCCTCCTGTGGCACCTCGTTCCGCGGGCCTTGAGCATTCGCTCGCCGTCGCAGCTGCAACAGGCGAACGATCTGCTCCGCGCTAGCGTTACCGCGCGACGCGGCGCTTGCGCAGTTGCAGTCGGAGATCGCGCAGCGCGAACGGGCGGAGGCCGCGCTCCTGCAGGCGCAAAAGATGGATGCGATCGGGCAGCTCACCGGGGGTATCGCGCACGATTTCAACAATCTGCTTCAGGCGGTGGGGGGCAATCTCGACCTGATTCGATCGCAACCTGGCAATGCGTGAAAGGTCGCACGATGGGCCGACAATGCAGGAAAGGGCGTGGCGCGCGGGACCAAACTGACGGAGCAGCTCCTCGCCTTTTCGCGAACCCAACGGCTCGAGCTGAAGCCGCTTGAAATGGACGGCCTGGTCGTGGGAATGGAGGAACTCGTCCGGTCGGGCGTGGGATCGCTCGTCAACTGCGAGTTCGTGCTCGAACCCGAGCTGTGCCACGTTCGCGGCGACGCTACGCAGCTCGAACTGGCCGTGCTGAACCTTGCCATCAACGGGCGCGATGCGATGCCGGAGGGCGGGACGTTGCGGATCGCAACCCGCGGCGTCACGCTGGACGGCAGCGATATAGATCTGGCGGCCGGTGCCTATGTCGAGCTGAGCGTGGAGGACACCTGGTCGGGTATGCCGCCCGAGGTCGTCGCGCGCGCGCTGGAGCCCTTCTTCACGACCAAGGACGTTGGCGCCGGCACCGGACTGGGGCTCAGCATGGCGCTCGGCGTGGCAACCGAATCGGGCGGGACACTGCGCCTGCGCTCGACGGTGGGCGAAGGGACCTGCGTCACGTTCCTTTTGCCATGCACGTCCCCGAACCGCGACACCGAGTCGCCGGTTCTGCGCGGGCACTCGGTGCCGAGCGATGACCTTTCGGGGCTGCGCATCGCCGCAGTGGACGACGACCCCGACGTCCGCCAATTCGTCGCGGATTGCGTAATGCAGCAAGGGGCCGATTGCGGGACGTTCGACGGAGGCCATAGCTTCCTCGCAAGGTTCGCGCCGTCGCAATGGGATATCGTCTTGATCGACTTCGCAATGCCGGGTTGAACGGTGCCGAAGTCGCCCGACGCGTCCGGCGTATCGATCCGTCGGTCGCTATCATCGTCATGACCGGCTACGCCAATAGCGCGTTGACGCTTTTGCGGCCGCGAGGACCCAGAAGGCGCCGTTCAGACGGACATTCTGGCTTCCCGGAAGATGACATTTGTTAATGTGATCTTATCGGCGTTCACAGTGATAAAATCTGACGATCGAATTTTATTGGCGTTGAACTTCGCGTAGCCGGTAATCGAGATTGCTTTTACCGCTCCACAGCGGGCATACCCCGTAAATATGACTGATTTAAAAATGTTGATTCGCGTAAATGACGTTGTTGTCGCCTACGTCGCCGCGAATGTCGTGGTCGCGCAGGACTTGCCGCAATTGATTAAAGTTGTCCACGAAAGCTTCATGGGGCTTGCCAAACCGACGGCGACGATCGCCGTGCGACAGGCACTTCAGCCCGTCATGACGATCCAAGCAAGCTTTAAACCGGACTCGATTGGCTGCCTCGAATGTGGAAAGCGCTTCAAATCGATCAAACTGCATCTATCAAAACATGGTCTTACCCCTGACCAGTACCGCACAAAATGGTCGCTCCCTACCTCCTATCCAATGGTCTCGACTAAATACAGCGCGACTCGCTCTAGCATAGCAAAGGCCACTGGCTTAGGTCACTCGAGATGGGACAGGTAAGTGCTCGATGCGGCGGCGAACTCAGCGCAATCACTGAAGGGGTCAGCAACTCGCTAGGCCGTCGTCTATAAAGAAATACCCGCCACAAAGGCCACTACTGCTCTTACTAGAGAATCCAGAACCCTCACCTGAATTACGAGCAACTTTTTATACTTTAAAAATGATTTATCGCCATCAATCTCGCTACGGCTATTCGCAGTCTCACGTACTGATCACTAAAGTCTTAGTTTTTTGGAGAAAGGCTACCTAGTCCCGAATCAAATCCAAGAATTAATCGTTGTTGATGCCAATCGAGCGGCAGAGTACTGTAGATTAATTTATGTGCGGTGAGATCGACGGGATGGTTTCCATCAATGATAGCAGCCTGAAGGTCGGGAGCCAGATACGTCAGGCGGATCAGTCGTGCGAATTTGCTGGGTCCGAGCTTAAAGGTTTTTGCAAGCTCGGAAATCGGTTTTCCTCTATTTTCCATCACGAGCGCACGCGCCGCAAACGCCCGATTAAGAAGATCAACAAGCTTCTCGTCAGGTGTCCCCGGCGTTGGCGCGGGTTCAATGGGCAAGGTAAAATCTCGATGGGCGCTAATTAAGTTTGCGTTCACCGATAGCAAGTACGTTCGATCCGCCGATCCTTCCGCTGTGCCAACCCGGTCGATAGGAAATTGGCCTGAGGTGAGCAAACGGTCGACCTCACGGCATCGGAGTATCAACCGAAGCTCGGTTTTTCCTACCTCCACCCGAACGAACAGCGCTTCGTAAAGACGCCTGAGCTCACCACTATTAGAATCTGCTAAACGATTTATTATGACATTTGCCTGAATCCGAAGTTGAAGGGCATCTATATCGGATTGCCCCAAAATCAAAAGTACTTTCCGGATTCGAGGAAGATCGGCAAAAAATGCGCAGATCGATGTGAATGTCAAAGCTTCTACCGCGTCTGCTCGGACACGCACCTTGATTAAATGCTTCTGCCGGCCGGGTGCCTTAGCTTCAGAGTCGTAGTACCGGTATCGGCGTTTTCCAGATCCGCCGGTAGTGGTGAAAAGCGGTCGGCCGAATTCGTCCCAGATCAACCCATGAAGCAAATTGCGCGATACATCCCAAGCAACTCGAGGTTGTGCGCGAGCCACCCGAAGCGCTTGTACGCGATCCCATAATTCGCGTTCGACGATCGCCTTATGCTGACCCGGAAGCCACTCATCACCGTCTTTGATGAAGCCTATATAAAGTTGGTTCCTCAGCAGCCTGTAGATTGATCCGGCATGCATCGGAGTGCCGCCGATCTGACGGCCGTGTTTGCTCACAAATCCCTTCGTTCGCACACCCTCTTCCTGCAACTTTTTCATTAGCTGAAAAACAGTAGGGTAATCCGCGACGCGTCGAAAAATGCCGCGGACGATCTCGGCCTCGGTCTCGTTGACGACGAGACGACCGTCTATCTTATCATAGCCGATCGGAGGTTGCCCATTCACAAAAAGACCCTTGCGTCGCATCATAGCAAGCTTGTCTTTGATGCGGTCGCTTAGCATTTCGCGTTCAAACTGAGCAAACGTGATGAGTACGTTCAGCACCATTCGCCCCATACTTTCCGACGTATCGAGAGACTGGGTGACGCTGACGAAAGATGTGCTAAAGCGCTTCATTCTTTCCATAAGGCGGACGAAATCAGCAAGTGAGCGGGTTAGACGGTCGATTTTATAGAATACGATCGCATCAATCTCGCCCGCCTCGACATCCGCGAAGAGGCGATGCAGCGCTGGCCTTTCGAGCGTTCCGCCAGAATAGCCACCGTCGTCGTAACATGTCGGCAGCTCTCGCCAGCCTTTGTGCTCGTTGCACTTAATATAAGCCGAACATATTTCACGTTGCGCGTCAAGGGAGTTGACCTCACGTTCGAGTCCAGCCTCATTGCTCTTTCTTGTGTAAATTGCACATCGAATTGGCTGCGTTTGGGTTGAAGCTGCGATTTCGAGCATGATGGTTGCCTTTCACGAGATCCACTCTCCCGGTCCAATTTTAAATCGAACGTACGGCATGCAGCACCTCTATACTACTCTGCGGATACTCGCAAACTCTGCTCGGCTATTGAACCGCGCCGGGTCTACCGGAGGCGTTGAGTTGTGAGTCACTCTGCCATATCGATGTTGTCGGCGGCAGCGTAATATTGATCTTCGGCTTCGGCAGGCGGGATGTTGCCGATGGGCTCCAGCAGCTGGCGATGATTGAACCAGTCGATCCACTCGAGCGTCGCATACTCGACGGCTTCGAAGCTGCGCCATGGTCCACGGCGATGGATGACCTCGGCTTTGTAGAGCCCGTTGATCGTCTCGGCCAAAGCGTTGTCGTAGCTGTCGCCGACGCTGCGGACCGAGGGCTCGATCCCGGCCTCGGCGAGGCGCTCGGTGTACTTGATAAACACATATTGCGGCCCGCGGTCGCTATGATGGATGAGGCCGCCCCGATGGGTCGGCCAGCCATCGTGAAGCGCCTGCTCCAAGGCATCGAGGACGAAGCTGGCATGGGCCGTCCTGCTTGCTCGCCAGCCAACGATCCGCCGAGCATAGGTGTCGATAACGAAGGCGACGTAGACGAACCCCGCCTAGGTCGCGACGTAGGTGAAGTCAGAGACCCACAGCATGTTCGGCGCTGGTGCGTAGAACTGGCGGTTGAGGCGATCGCGCGGGCACGGTGCTGTCTTGTCGCTGACCGTGGTGCGCACTGGCTTGCCCCGGATCACTCTCGCCAAGCCCATCTCGCGCATCAGCCGCGCGACCGTACAGCGGGCGACGGACACGCCCTCCCGCATCATCTGCCGCCAGACCTTGCGCACGCCGTAGACCGCGAAGTTCTCGGCGAACACGCGCGCGATCTCGGGCTTGAGGGTCGCATCCTGCCGTGCCCGCGCCGACAGGCGCGTCGGATCCTGTCGCTGCGCGGCGCGCTCGTGGCAGGTGGATGGGGCGATCGGCAGGGACACGGCAGATCGGCTCGACCCCATAGGCATCGCGGCGATCATCGATAAACGCGATCATCGCCGGAACGGGCGGTCGAGCTCCGCCTGCGCAAAATATGCGGACGCCTTGCGCAGGATCTCGTTGGCCTGCCGCAGCTCACGGACCTCGCGCTCGAGCGCCTTCATCTTGTCGGCAATCTCGGTCGGGACACCGGCACGCCTGCCGCTGTTGACCTCAGCTTCTTCACCCACTCATGCAGCGTCTGCGGAACGCAGCCGATCTTCTCCGCGATCGACACCACAGCGGCCCATCGCGAGGAATGATCCCGCTCGTGGTCGAAAACCATCCGCACCGCTCGCTCGCGGACTCCCGGCGCAAACTTGTTTGTCGTCTTGCTCATACAGGCTCCACCTTCTCAGGAGTTGGAGCCTCCGGCAAACCCGACGCGGTTCAGCTCGCCGTCGCCGAACGGAAGACCATCCTACGCATCGGGCGAGCTCGGGTCAGCGAGACACCGTACGTGGTTAACCACGATCTGAAGCAACCAACACGGTTCGACATCATTTGCACACCGTCCGCTTTTTGGACATGTGACGAGTTTTAGTTGGTCACCGCTGCAAAATGTCGGTCATGCGGCGCCCCGCTTTTGGGTGGGAAATGCACATCGCCGAGTTTATGCGGAAGTCAGATTGACGAGGTGCTTGCAGAGCTAGAGTGCCGGGAGGCCAGCACGCTTAACCGCTCAAGATTCCCGTCAAATCTGGCTGCAGTAACCGGGACCGGAGTTCGGCATCGATAGCGAGCCCGAACTTGAGATACGTAGCGACGCTCGCCTGGCGTGGCAGATGACAGTTATCCCAGGCATGGCTGCGTGGCGTGACGGGGAGGGTCACTAGACCCACTCCCGGTCGCTCGAAGAACACGAGGCGCCGCCCAAAATCGGCCGCTCGTTCAGAATTGCCGACGGTCAATCAACCACATTTCCTGGCCGCCGGTTTACCGCACCTGAGTAGCCCCTACTTTTCTAGACGCCCTCGGCTTTCAAGATCTGCTGCCGTTCGAACTCGACGGGCGAGCGCATGCCGTTCCTGACCTGCTTTCGCACCGGGTTATAGAACATCTCGACATAATCGAACACGTCCTGGCGGGCTTCC
>CALRKL020000005.1:0-516107 GCA_943367995.1 Bordetella parapertussis
GAAGCCCGCCAGGACGTGTTCGATTATGTCGAGATGTTCTATAACCCGGTGCGAAAGCAGGTCAGGAACGGCATGCGCTCGCCCGTCGAGTTCGAACGGCAGCAGATCTTGAAAGCCGAGGGCGTCTAGAAAAGTAGGGGCTACTCACACAAAGAAAGTACCAGGCCGCCACGACGGGGCGGCCCGGCACCAAACCCTACATCTTGTCGATCATATCCTTGTGCATCTGCACGACGGGAACGATCTGCCCGGCAGCGTCCTTCAGGTTCGTCGCCGTTCCGCTGGATGCGTAGGTCTGCATCAGAGTCAGCGCCTCCGTATGAGCCACTTTTTGTTGGGATACATAAAGCGTTTCGCGTGCTTTGCCCTTAGCAGCACGCAGGGCGGCGAGATCCTTCCTCTGCTTTGCGCTTAGCATAGGCGGCTTTGGCGTCAGCTTATCCGCGGTTGCGGCTTGCTTCACCATCTGCGTACTCTTTGTATGATCGGTGATCATCTGGTTCGCGAACTTCGCGATATCAGGATTGGCCGAGCTGGTCTCGAGCTTTGCGGACTCGATTTCGAACTTGTCGCTCGCGCCAGCCTTGGAGACGAACTGTGCAGGCGAAACGGACTGCGCATTGGCGGCGGCGGACAGCCCCAGCGTGAAGGCGATACTTCCAAGAACGATGATTTTCATAAAGCTCTCCCTGTCGTAGAGCTCTCCAAACGCATCATCGCCGGATTTGTTCTGCCGGTCCCGCAGCACAGCTCCCTCACAACCGGGCAGAATTTATTACCGCCCAGCCAGCGAGGGGATGGACCTGTCTGAGCCGTCGCATATCTCTGTTGAAATTATAGAACTGTCGATGGATCAACTCGTCGCTATGGAAAATTGGTCCTATTGGTCATCGTTCCTCTTGCCGGTACTGGCGGACCAAAACCGAGCTGACGTGCTCCCCAGAAATCATGCCACTGGTAAGTTAGCTCGTCAGATGGAGACGAGTGATGCGGCGAGGCCGATTTACCGAGGATCAGATCATTGGAGTGCTGCGCGAGCATGAAGCTGGCGTGAAGACGGCGGATCTGTGCCGGAAGCACGGGATCAGCGACGCGACGTTCTACAACTGGAAGGCGAAGTATGGCGGCATGACCGTGTCGGAGGCGGCGCGGTTGCGAACGCTGGAGGACGAGAACCGACGACTGAAGAAGCTGCTGGCGGAGTCGATGCTCGACGTGTCGGCGCTGAAGGATTTGCTAGGAAAAAACTGACCCGGTCTGCGGAGCGCTACGCTGCGGTGGAGAAGCTGATGGCCGACCACGGCTTCTCCGAGCGTCGCGCCTGCAGGCTGATCGGGGTCAATCGGTCGGCATGGCAATATGAGCCGCTTCGCCGGCAGGACGATGCTGTCCGCGAGCGGATGCGCGAGATAGCGAACGAGCGGCGACGGTTCGGCTATCGACGGCTGGCGATCCTGCTCAAGCATGAGGGCAATGGCATGAACCTGAAGAAGGTCTATCGGCTATATCGCGAGGAGCGGCTGACGGTGCGCAAGCGTGGCGGCCGCAAGCGCGCGCTGGGCACGCGGGCACCGATGGCGATCCCGCAGGAACCCAATCAGCGCTGGTCGCTCGACTTCGTATCGGACTCGTTGGCCTACGGCCGGCGGTTCCGCCTGCTCAACGTCATCGATGATTACAGCCGGGAATGCCTGGCGTGCATCGTCGATACCTTTTTGTCGGGCCGGCGGGTCGTTCGCGAGCTGGGCGCCATCGCCGAACGTCGCGGGCTGCCGTGCACGGTGGTCAGCGACAATGGCACCGAGCTCACCAGTCACGCCGTCCTCGCCTGGTGCCAGGAGACCGGGGTCGAATGGCATTACATCGCGCCGGGCAAGCCGCAGCAGAACGGCTTCGTCGAAAGCTTTAATGGCCGCTTGCGCGACGAGTGCTTGAACGAGCACCTGTTCCCATCGCTGGCTGCGGCGAGACGGATCATCGGGGCATGGCGGACGGACTACAACAATGTGCGTCCGCACAGCAGCCTTGGCGGGTTGGCACCCGCCGAGTTTACCAACCGCCCCCGCCAAGGGCATATGGACACCGAAGCTAAATTATCAGCGGCCTGAAAATGGGGAGCACGTCAGAGCTGGTTCGTGAGCCGGGCGCTTATGACGGTTGCTAAGCTACGATGAGGTCTTTGCAATTGAAGATCAATCCTTCCAAGACCGCGTAAATTTTTTCAAGTGCGCCTGTGACCAAGTCTGTAATGTATCAGGGGGTGCCGAGGTAGTCTTGACCCAATCCCCGCCATTCTTGCCGCCTTTTCGCCTCCCCAGTTGCGGACATTCGTTAATCAGAACGTTGTGATTGATGCCAAGCCGCGAACCCATAAAAATACGGGCTCTTATAGATGGGGCTGAACGACGAAATTGGTGGATTTCGGGCTGTCATTTCTTTGTAGGGATGTAAGTCATCTGCTCCCTTTTTTCAGGTCGCTGATAGTTTACCCATGATGTCCGAATGTCGCTGGCGCAGATGGCTCGTAAACTCCACCGGGGCCAACCCGCCAAGGCTGTTATGACCTGTTGCAATGAACTTTGCCGCGAGCATTTCGGAACTGTTGCAGGCACACTGATATATATTGATTTTACCTACGAATCGCGTGCCACTTTTAGGGTTGTCGGCTCGCCGCTGGCCCGTTTTTCATATTCTTCAGCAAGATGCTTATGAACGGACGCAATCGATTTGTCCTTGCACGTGCCCGCAATCTCCCTTTCGCGGATCGCGCGTCGCTGAAAATAATTCCTATCGTCCGGCTCGGTCATACCACCTCCAAATGAGCGATACAGTGATGACAAAACGCAACTTCAAAATTGGTTTCATCGCGCGATCGTGGGCTACGCCGCAAATGCCGATTTGTGATTTTCTTTTATGGAAATTTGGTTCGAAACCTATTCGACTGAGACACGTTGCGATGGCGGTTCGAAGGGGGAATCATGGCACGGCGGCAGTCCGATACTGAGCTGGCAGTGAGCGGAGCGGTGCTCGCACTGCGCGAAGAGCTGGCCGCAAGCATGCGGCCGATCGCGCGGTTCGACATCGGCATTCGCAAGATTACTGTCGCTCTTGGCAGCGACGCGGTCTGGGCGATCATACGCCGGCCGGACCTGGGTGGCCTCGCGCTGCGTCTTGCACATTGCCCCGGCGGTAAGGCTAAGGTTCGCAAGCGTCGTAAGAGCTCGGGTGAACAGCTTCGTATTGAAGTGAGCAGCGCGATCGGGCTTCATGAAATCGTATTGCGCATCAGCACGCTGGGACTGGGCCTACTTCGGGCGACGGTGACGCTCACGCCAAATGCGCCGTTGCTCGTGCCGTTCCACCCGCGTGACGTGTACCCACTTGGACTGAACGACGATCCGTTGACGGCCCATGGTCAGGTTGAAGCGGCTCAGCGCGGCTTGAACAGCGGCATCACCTTTTTCCACATAGACGAGCCCGCGTTCGGCAGCGTTCTGTATTTTCAGAACCTGACGGCCCTGAACACCTATTTTACTGCCACTAAGACCAAGCCTGATGCCGCTGTTGGCGGGGAGTGGCCGGAACTAGGCTATCTGCCACCGACCCCGCCGCAAAGCGGCACACCGCCGACCGATCCGCTACCGGCGGGCGTGACGGTCACAATGTCGGACGCGATTTTGGTGTTCCATGACGACACCGCCTGCGACGAGCAGGATATGGCGCGCCGTTTCCTTCAAATGCTCGGCACAGCCTATCGCCAGCTCGAACCGCCGCCGACCGACTATCGCGATTGGGTGTGGCGCGCAGAGAAGACGCTGGACGACCTGCAGAATGCGCCGGAAGCAACGATCCGCCATTACGGGCATACCTACATTCATCCTTACACGGACGCAGAATATCCCGACGTAATGGTGCAGATGTCCCTGATCGCGGCGCTTCGTGACTATGCGGCGTGGACGCGGCAATCGGTAGCACTCGAGTATGAACTCAAGGCCGGGCTGGTCAAATTTCACGATACGAATCTGAAGACCATGCGCCGTTACCTTCCCAATGTCGGCAAGGACAAGGACAAGCTCGCGGTCGATAGCTGGTATTTGTATCATCCTCTGCTCAACCTCGGTCGCCTGGCGATCGATGGCGATGCGAGGGCCAAACGGTTTTTCCTGGACTCCCTCGATTATGCTATCGAAGCGGCTCACCATTTCAAATACGCTTGGCCGATCCAGTTCAAAGTCGACAGCTTCGACGTCATCGTCGAAGCGCGCAACGACGATGGCCTCGGACAAACCGACGTCGGCGGCATCTACGCCTATGTAATGCTGCAGGCTTATGAGCTGACCGACGATCCAAGCTTTCTGGACGAAGCCCGCGCCGCAATCGATGCCGCAAGGGGCATGCGCTTCGAGCTCAACTACCAGGCCAATCTCACGGCTTGGGGTGCATCAGCCTGCCTGCGTCCGTGGCGGATAACCAATCGCGAATATTACATGCGGCAAAGCTACGTCTATCTCGCCAGCTTTTTCCACAATTGCGAAATCTGGGAGTCTGAGATCGCTAACGCGCGCCACTATCGCAACTTCCTCGGCGCGACCTGCCTCCATGATGCTCCCTACATGGCGATCTATGAATGCTTCGACAGTTTCTCCGCGTTCGAAGGGTATCTCAAGGACAGCGGCCCCGATCTCGATCCGGCCGCGCGGTTGCTGATCAGCGAATATTGCAAATACGCGCTCGACCGCGCGTGGTTCTACTACCCCGACGCATTACCGGCCGAGGTGCTGGCAACTGAAATCCGCAACGGGCATATAGACCGAACCCTGTCGTTCCCACTCGAGGATTTGTACGCCGATGGTCAACCCGCGGGCCAAGTAGGCCAGGAAATCTACGGAGCCGGCGCAGCGTTCGTGTTTGCCAGCCGCTCGTTCCATGCCGTCGAGAATGCGCCGTTCCGAATTTTTTGCGATCACTTCCCGGTCACCAGCGAACGCACATCGGAGCGGTCGCTGAGCTTCGGCATCGATGGCGGCACCGCGCGGTCGTCATCGTTCAGCATTGTTCGGCTGCCCGGCAAACGTTTTGCCCGCGTCACTCTGCGAACGGCAGGTGGAGAAACGATCCGGCCGCGCCATCGGAGTGCAGACCGGATCGATTTTGTCATTCCCGCAAGCGGGCAGGTTATGCTGGCGTGGTGAAGAACGCATGTTGCTGGGCGTCATCGCCCATATAACGTTCGAACTCTTCCCGGTATCGCTCGCCGATCCGCGCCTGCTCATCGGCCGGGAGGTCCTTCTTCAACTCCAGAAACCACGTTCCCTCCTCCGAATAAACGTGATGGAGAACGGCGCCACGGATATGCTCGAGCTTGTCGCGATAATCATCGCTCATCGGGTCCAGCCGTTCGAGCAGACCCAGCTCCATCTTAGCGGCGGACTGTTCCTGGTAGGCAAGTTCGGCGTGCCCGACTTGGTGATCCGCCGCCAGTGCCGGATACAGCGCCGCCTCCTCAGCGATCGAGTGGCCGGTCAGGATCGTCCCGAGCTTCTTTTGTGCGGCCGTGCGTTCACCCGCGTCGGTTGCTCGCGCGACGACATCGAACGCAGCTTCGATCTGGCGATGATGATCGAGGACCTGTGAGAGCCAGTCGCCGGGCGTGGCCACGGCCTCTGCCTTGGCGCGTGCCTCGACGCGTGCTTCATCGCTTTCCGGGGGTGTGATCGCAGCAATTGCTTTATCTAACAACGACATGGCTCACCTCTCTGTATCAGGCCGGCGAAATGACGGCATTTCTCTGAAAGCGTCTCGAGCAGATGTGTTCCCGGAACGGCACGAAACGCTGAACCAAGCGCGCTTTCCGGGGTTTTGTCGGAACTGGAGGAAAGCGCCATGACCAAACTGTCCGAAGACGACCGGGACAAATTGCCAGCCGGCAAGTTCGCTGAACCCGAAAAGAGGGCCTATCCGATCGAGGATGCTGCTCACGCCAAAAACGCCAAAGCCCGGGCGAGCCAGGCCGCGAAAGCGGGGCGGATGACAAAGGCGGAAGAGCACAAGATCGATAAACGGGCCGACGCGGTGATCAAGAAAGACTGACCCTCGTACACGCACAGGCTTAGCCGAGTAGCGGCGACACCGCGCGCGGCTGCGGAAGGCCGTACCGGAGTTGCATCCGTCAGGCCTGTGGAAATGCCGGCATGTTACCGGGCCATATGGTGGCATGAGTTTTTGGTCCTGGCGGGTCCGACCCGACTTGTTTATTTTTCGCGGGAACGGTGCTCGACGTTTAGCGGTTTGAGAATCGCCACAGGGCAATGTCGTCCAAGGTACGAAGAAGGATCGCTCATTATGGCTGCTCCGGAAGATCTCAAGGAAATCTACACCGACGAACTAAAGGATCTCTGGTCCGCAAACGACCAGATGAAAAAGGTCTTGAAGAAAATTACTTCGAAGGCAAGCGACGCGACGCTAAAGGACATGCTGAACAACTCGCAAGAAGGCATTCAAAAGCATACCGACGTGCTGAAGGAGCTGATTGCGGCGAACGACGAGAAGGTCTCGAAGGAACACTGCAAGGGGATGGAAGGTCTGGCGGCCGAGGCGACCAAGCACATCCTCGAGGAGGGACCGGACAAGGGCCCGCTGCTCGACGTCATGATCATCGCTCAATACCAGCGGATGACTCATTACGGCATCGCGGGTTTCGGGACCGCCGCCGCCTATGCAAGCGCGCTCGGTCTCAAGGACGATGTCAAGAAGCTTAAGGACGCCACCAAGGAAATTTATGGTGGGGACGAGTATATGACCAAGCTCGCGGAAACCAGCGTCAACCTGCAGGCTGAAGACGCGTAAATTCAAGCGGGTCGATCCGATGGTCGGCGGAACGGCTACATCACCGTCGCATGCGGCTGCGCATGCGGCGGTGGCTTGCTCAAGGATATCGAGCCGATAACGTCGGCAGGAGCGGCCGCTGTCGGGAGCCATAGGGTGAGGATTGAGATTTGGCGGTGCGGGGGTACAGAATGGCTACTTATCGGCAGCTTCGACCCACAATGCGCCATTCAGCGGTGCTTACGTGATCCCCAACTTCAGAGATCCGTTCATCTCGATAGAACGTGTGGTAGAGCCGCCGCCGCAGCGGGCGGTGAAGTGCTGAAAGTGGGACGAAGTTCGCAGACCGCACGACGAACGAATTTTTTTGGCAGCGGCGGTCACTCGCGAAACTTCGGCATCCTGCCCTCCAAGGCTTAAGCCTGGCCGCTAGCTTGCGGCCTCAACCTGAAATAGCTGCCGCTTGGCCATCGTTGGGCCTATCTCGCGCCGAAGCGCACTTTGGCTGCTTTGGTAGCGGGCATACAAATCGCCCGGGCCTCCGCGCATGTTCGATCGTTAGGCCTGCAGTTGCGGCGACTTCTTTAGTCGCAGCAGACTCATGCGATCTTCGGCAAGTGACCAGATTCCCGGGCTATCGACAAATCTACGGTCCAGGTATGCGTAGGTTGTCGGCCAGCCCGCCAGTAACGTTGCGAGTAAAGTATGCCCCGCGCCGAGCGAAGCCGCCAATACCGCGCCATTTTCGAGAGCGCGATCGACTTCGCGATCATCGCCCTCGACGACGCGGGCCTGATCACTGACTGGAACTCTGGCGCCGAGCAAATCCTGGGATGGGTCGCTGACGAGATTTGCGGGCAATCTGCGGACAGGTTTTTTACGCCCGAAGATCGAGAAGCGGATCGGCCCGCTATCGAAATGCGCACTGCGCTTGCTGACGGCCGTGCGAGCGACGAACGTTGGCATGTGAAAAAGGATGGGACGCGCTTCTGGGCCAGCGGCGAAATGATGCCGCTGCGTGCTGAAGACGGTACACATCTCGGCTACGTGAAAATAATGAGAGATCGCACGGCGCAGCACGATGCGGCCATAGCGCACAGCGCAGACGCGGAATTTCTTCGTAGCGTCCTGGCATCATCCGGCGACTGCATCAAAGTCTTGGACCTGAATGCCAACCTCGTCTTCATGAGCGAGGGCGGCCAGCGCGTGATGGAAATCGACGATTTTAACGCGGTGCGAGGATGCCCTTGGCCCTCATTTTGGGAGGGTGAGGGCAACGCCTCGGCGCAGGCTGCGGTCGATGAAGCGAGGAGCGGGACGCACCGGACACTTTCGCGGGCCGGCCGCCACGTTCAAGGGCAACCCACGGTGGTGGGATGTTCAGGTCACACCGATCTTCGATGAAGACGGCAGGCCCGAAAAGCTGTTGTCCATCTCTCGCGACATCACCGACACCAAGCTCGCCGACGAAGCGCTTCGGGACGCTGAGCGGCGGTGGCATGATATGTTCGATCGCCTTGCCGAGGGCTTCATCCTCGGCGAACTCGTCCGCGACGAAAGTCGGCAAGTCACTGACTGGCGCTATCTGGACGTAAATCCGGCCTGGAGTGAACTGGTAGGCGTGCCGATCGAAGCCGCGGAAGGAAAGACGATCCGGCAGGTTTTCCCCGGGATCGAGGATCAGTGGATCGCGGAGATGGCCGCGGTTGTCGATAGGCGCGAGCCGGTCACATTCACGCGGCAGGTCGGATCTATTGACCGGTGGTATGAGGGACGAGCATTCCCTTTAGAAGAAGATCGGTTCGCAATTCTGTTTCTTGAGGTTACCGCGCGACGGGCGGCGGAAGAGCGAATTCGCCTTAGCGAAATGGAATTTCGTACCTTTGCGCAGGCGATGCCGAACCAGGTTTGGGCCGCGACCGCAGATGGAAAGCTCAACTGGTTCAACGAGCAGGTGTATGCTTACAGCGGCGGAACGCTCGAGTCGTTGAGTGGCGACGCATGGACGACGATCGTGCATCCCGAGGATCTGCCTACCGCAGGAGAGCGCTGGGCTGCTTCGCTCGCCACGGGCGACACCTATGACATCGAGTTTCGTATCCGCAGCACGGATGGCCAGTATCGCTGGCACCTCGTGCGAGCCGTTTCGATCCGCGATCAGGATGGAACGATCAAACGATGGATCGGGACCAACACGGACATCGATGACCAGAAGCGACTAGAGACCGAGAGCGTCGAGGACCGCGATCGGCTTTGGACCCTTTCGCAGGACTTGATGCTCGTATGCGGCTTCGATGGTCGTATCACGGCCATAAACCCGACCGCCGAACGCGTTCTCGGATGGCAAGCGGACGAGTTGGTCGGCGAAAATCTGTCGGACTATCTGCACCCCGACGACTTGGCATCGACGGCCGCCGAGCTCGGGAAGCTCGGCACCGGCGCGACGACGCTCGCATTCGAAAACCGCTATCGAGCGAAAGATGGCAGCTATCGGCTTTTCAATTGGAGCGCGGTTCCTTCCCTCGACCGCGTGCATGCTGTCGGCCGAGACGTTACCCTCGAACGCAGGTTGGCGAAGGACCGAGAGCGCATCTGGATGCTATCGCCCGTGCTCAAGGTCGTCGCTTCAACCGATGGTCGGATCGCTGCGGTCAATCCCGCGTGGACCATCGCTCTGGGATGGTCAGAAGACGAAACGATTGGCCACAACGTCATGGAGTTCGTGGCGCCTGAAGATCGTGAAGTCGGCGCGGCGGGGATGGAGCAGCTCGCGGCGGGCAAACCCGTCATCGAGTATGAGAACGTCTTTGCCACGAAGGACGGCGGGCGCCGGCGCATCGCCTGGACGACTGTGCCAGAGGGCAGCACGCTCTATGGTTTTGGGCGCGATATAACGACCGAATCTGAGGCCGCGGCCGCGCTCGCTTCGAGTGAGGATGCGCTTCGCCAGTCGCAGAAGATGGAAGCGGTCGGGCAGTTGACCGGCGGCATCGCCCACGACTTCAACAACCTACTGACCGGCATCAGCGGCAGTCTGGAAATGCTGCAGATCCGCATCCAACAGGGCCGGATGGCCGATGTTGATAGATACGTGACCGGGGCCCAAGGCGCGGCGCGGCGCGCGGCGGCTCTAACACATCGGCTGCTTGCCTTTTCTAGACGTCAGACGCTCGCGCCGCAGGCGACAGCTGTTAACCCGCTGGTCTCAGGAATGCAGGACTTGATCAGCCGGACCGTAGGTCCTGCTGTTAACGTCGAATTTATCGGGGCGGGCGGCCTTTGGAACACGCTGGTAGACCAGAGCCAGCTCGAGAACGCGTTGCTCAACCTGTGCATCAATGCGCGCGACGCGATGCCCGATGGCGGCAAGCTCACGATCGAGACCGGGAACAGATGGCTTGATCGGCAAGCTGCGGCGGAGCGCGATCTGCCACCGGGGCAATATGTATCGCTGTGCGTCAGCGACACCGGGACTGGCATGCCCGCATCAGTCATCGCCAAGGCGTTCGATCCCTTCTTCACCACCAAACCGATCGGCCAAGGCACCGGCTTGGGTCTATCGATGATCTACGGGTTTGCGCGACAGTCGAACGGTCAGGTTCGTATCTACTCGGAAGTCGGCGATGGCACGATGGTCTGCCTCTACCTGCCAAGATTCGTCGGCGAGGCGGACTCGCCAGACATATCGGAGGAACTATCGAGTGTGCCGCGGGCGGATCAGGGGGAGACCGTGTTGGTTGTCGATGACGAACCCACAGTCCGCATGTTGGTGAGCGAGATTCTCGAGGATTTAGGGTACACGGCCATCGAAGCATCTGACGGACCAGCGGGCTTAAAGGTATTGCAGTCGGACGTCCGTATCGATCTTCTCATCACCGATGTTGGCCTCCCCGGCGGCATGAACGGTCGACAAGTCGCCGATGCAGCACGCCTTGCTCGGCCCGACATGAAGGTTCTCTTCATAACAGGTTATGCGGAAAACGCCGTCTTGAGCCATGGCCACCTCGATCCGGGCATGCACGTTTTGACCAAGCCGTTCACTATGGAAGGTTTGGCAACCCGCATCCGCGATCTTCTCTCGACAGCCTAGCTCGCGCATCTAAACATCATGAGTCCGGAGGCGGTCGCATCAATTTTCGGCGTAACGCGTCGGAAACATGGGGTCGCCCACGTTCATTCGGTCAGCCTTGTAACGATGCGCTACCACCGCAAAGTCGTCATAGCAACCGCGCGATCGCCGTTCGTGGTTGCCGCAGCCGGCTGGCAATGGCTGGCGCTGGCGACGATTGGGCAGCTTCTGACAGGCGCGATGTCGGCAATGGGAACGACGATAGGTCCAACAGTCGGCTATCCGCGCCAGTCTTACGCATGGTGAAGCGATCGTTGCGTTGAAAGAAGGTCGATGGCTTGTCAGCGTTATTCCCCAAGCGCATTGCTGCCGGCCCCGTCGTTTGACCGGGAGTGGCGGCTACCGTCAAAAGCTGCCAGTTTCCCGATGGTAGGGGAATGGCTTAAGTTGGTCGACACCCGCCGACAGCCTAGCGGGACGCGACGACCCATTATCCGACGTTCAGAAGCACCTTCACGTCTCCCGATAGCTGCCCTTCGTTCATCGCCGCGCTGACGGCAGCTTCGCGCCCCAATAGCGGCCGTTCGGCGAAATCGGCCAGTTCCCGGACCGATCGCTGCCAGGCCGCCGATTGGCACCATTTCCGCAAGGTTTAAGGTTGCGTTCGAACGCTAGCGTCGTAATTTTCCAGGATGATTGCGCGCTATACGGTTCACTTGAAGCAGCCTATCCGCATGCTGGACCATTGGCCCATTGATGTGCTGGGTGCCCGTATGACGTTGGTAGCAGATGGCGACATGGTGAGCGCATTGAAGTTCACTTTCACCGGGCAGCCAACGACCCTTGCACCTGCTTTGACCGACCCGGACAAGCCGGGACAGTCTCCCGAAATCACGGTTAACGACCCGCTTCAGACGATGCTTCGTCAGCAAGTTCGAAACGGCTTCAGCTTCATTCAGGCACTATTCCCCGTTCAAGTCGCTTTCGATCGGACGGATGCCGAATACGAAGGTGAAACGCCGGAAGAGAACGACGCGATTGCGATAAGCCATTTCAGCTACGGCGAGGCGGATGACCGTCCGCTCGCGCTGACGTACGACTACTTTACCAGGGCGATGATGGCGGCTGAAAAGCCGTATGACGAGCGATACCGGCTCTTTGCCACGTTGACCGGTTACGCCCGCGAGGCATCGAAAGAAGCCCGCTACATTGACGCTTTCCGCTACTACTTCCTGATCCTCGACGCCTTTTTCAGCGACGGGCAGTTCAAAAGGGCCGGGCTCGAAAAGGCCTTCAAGGGTCACGCGGCGCTTATGGAAGCGATTGCATCGGCAACGGCTGACTTCCGGGAAGATCGGACACGGCCTGCTACTCCGACTGGCACCCTTTTGCGCCAGTCGCCGAAGCCGGAAGACATCGCCGACCACCTGATCGAGCGCCGGGGCCATTACTTCCATAGCAACCGGCGGAAGCCTGGGGCTTGGAGTCCAGACAAGCAGGATGAAGCCCGTGACCTATCATGGCTATGCTCCGTGATCTGCTTCTATCTGTCAGCGGAATATTCCGCGCCGATGTTCGCGGAGGAGCTTGGTCCACGGCACTTTGCGGAGGCCACGAAGTCAGGAGCGATAATCGTGCTCAGGATAGACTACACCTACGTTGACGACGATGGCGGTGAGCCGAAGAAAGGGCGCACGAACATCAACATGCCCGGGACTAAGGTCACCCGGAAGATGGCAACAGACATAACGCAGAATTTCGTACAAAACTTCATCGAGTCGCAGCCTGCCAGCAGTTTGATGCACGCAATCTGCCGTGAAGCGGTATCGGGCAAGCCGATCTTCGAGATTAGGTATCCGGAGGAACTTCCTTAGTACGGTGCCAAGGACTCACGGCCGCTTCGACCGGTAGCGATCCAAAACCGGACACACCTGAGGTGGCCCATTCTCAGCCATTCAGTACGCCTGACGCCGAGATGGCAGCTACTGGGCCGGAAGCCGACCGTCAGCTTCTGGTGCACGACGTGCGAAAGCCGCCATACGCAGGACGGGCAAGTGACTTTTTTTCGAGAGGCCGAATGTGGCCCGTAAGCTGGCCGGCAGCTTTGGCAGCGGAGTAAGACAAGCGAACGCCATTTTTGCGGAACGCGCTTCTTCAATACTCCGCTAGCTGAAGATGCAATGCCGCCCTAAAACCCCGGTATGGCGCAGTCGTCGGAACTCGCAGGGGGTGCGGGACACAGCTTTGAAGACATGGTCACCGCGCAGTATCTTGCGGCGACACTGGGCGAACGCGGAGCGCCGGGGATATCGGATCGCATCGTCACACGCGTGGCGCTCCAGCAGCGGGATTTCGGCGAACCCCTAGATGATCTGATCGTCGATTTCTCATCGCCTTCGGACGAAGCCCGGTTGAGCCTGCAATTGAAGCGCTCGCTGGTCATCAGCGATGCGGCGACCAACAAGGATTTCCGCGACATCGTCCGCGACGGTTGGCTGACCCTCGCCAAGACCGACTTTCGCACCGACATCGACAGGATCGGCTGTGCCACCGAGGATGTTGCAGCCAAGAAAAGCCGCGATCTGCGCGCGCTTTGCGACTTCGCGCGCGCGAGCGACACGGTCGAACATTTTCAGGCGCGCTTCACGGCGGCGGGCAATGCCAGCCAAGCCCATGCCACGATCCGCGACGATATCGCGAGGCTTCTGACCGCGGCGATCGGGCGAGCGTGCACGCCGGCCGAACTGTTTCGATTCCTCCGCCACTTCATGCTGCTGGTCTTCGACTTCATGCAGGATGGCGCGACAGGACCTGTCGCGATCACGGACCAGCTGCGGACCATGCTCATCCCGGACGAGGCTGCGAAGGCGCCGTTGCTATGGGATCGTCTGTGCCACCTGGCGCGCATTGGGGCGGGGCGATCAGAGGTTTTTCGCCGGCGATCGGTGGTCTCAAGAGTGTCGACCGTCGCTCGGTTGAGCGGCGCCGCGTCACTCAGGGCCGACATCGCGCGTCTGCAGCATGCGCAGCAGGCATGGTTGGCGGACATCGATGACGATGTGCGCGGGACCAGACTGGCGAGGCCGACAGCCGAAGCGACGCTCTCTAATGCGCTGACGAGTCATCGCTTCGTCCAAATCCAGGGGCTGGCCGGGTCCGGCAAGTCGGTTTTGCTCAGAAGGCAAATCGAAGACGATTTGCAGGATAGCCCGGTGCTGTTCCTCAAGTCCGACCGCCTGCAGGGAAATAGCTGGGTGGCCTTTGCAGCGGGGCTTGGACTCCAGCATTCGGACCCCGCTGATCTGCTGGCCGAGCTTGGCGCGATGGGCAAGTCTCGCCTTTTCATCGACGGTATCGACCGCGTCGAGATCGAGAACCGCGGGGTAGTCTCTGATCTTCTGCGCTTGATCATCGACGATCCGGCCCTGGCCGACTGGTCAGTCGTATTCACGCTGCGCGACACAGGGGTTGAACCTTTGCGCACCTGGCTGCCCACGGGCATTGTCGGCAAGCACGGCATCGGGGTCGTCTCCGTCGACCGGCTCGACGACGCTGAAGCGGAGGCCCTTGCCGATGACCAGCCGGCACTGCGGCGTTTGCTGTTCGGCGCGAAGCCAATTCGGGAAATCGTTCGGCGCCCCTTCTTCGCCAAGATCTTGAGCCAGAATTTCGCCGCGAATGCGGGCGACCAGGATTTCGAACCTTCATCGGAAATCGACCTGATCGCCAATTGGTGGGCGCGCGGTGGCTTTAATGCGGAAGGCCAACTCGCCTTGCAGCGGCAAATGGCGCTGCTTGAGCTCGGCGCGCATCGTGTGCAGCGCCTCAGCGAGCCGATCTTGCTCGCCGCTCTGAAGCCCTCCACGACCGAGATGGTCGCCGGATTGGTCGCCGACGGCGTGCTTCAGGTGGTGCGCGTCGGGCTGAGCGTCCGCTTCGCGCACGACATTTTTTTCGAGTGGTCGTTCTTTCACCAGCTTCTGAGCACCGACAAGGGCTGGGTCGGTGAGCTGTCGGCCGCTGGCGAGCCGCCGGTGATCGGACGCGTCGTCGAACTGGTATCGCAGTTCGAAGCGCAGGACGGCGAGCGCTGGCGCGAACTGCTTCGTCAAGCAGAAGCGTCAAGAGTTCGGTCGCAATGGGTGCGGGCATGGCTCCTGGGCCCCGTTTCAGCGCCGAATTTCGACGAACTCGAGCCGAGTTACCTTACAGCGCTCTATAGCGACGACTTCCGGTTGCTTCGCAAATTGCTGGTCTGGTTTCAGGCCGAGCGGACCATCCCGAATACCTCGATCCTGCAAGGGTCCCAAGGCGCGTCATTGAGCGCTGATGCGCGGATCAGAGCCGCCGACCTGCTCGGCTGGCCTTCGGATTTCAAGACATGGGGTCGCCTGATCCAACTCCTGCTCCGCGAGATGCCGAATCTGCCAGCGTGGCTCGTGCCCGAGATCGCGTCGATCTTCGATGTCTGGCAGAACGCCTTCAGCTTTTACCCCCACGCGATCTCCACCGCGATCGTGGTTCAGGTAGATCGCTGGCTGAGATCGATTGAGAGCCGCAAGCAGCTGACACGGCGATCGAGCGGCAAAGTCGAAAAGCCCGAGACCGATGATCCCTGGACCGGGCTGCGGTCCAGCCGCAAGGATCTTGAGGACGATTTGCGCCGCATCTTGCTGCGCTCGGCGAGATCGTCCCCGGCAGTCGTTGGCGACTATCTCGACTGGTTACGGGACAAGGACCGTCTGCTGGAAGAAGTCTTCCCGACGGTCACCGAGTGGTCGCCCCTGCTGTCGCAGACACACGCCTCCAAATTGGCCGACCTGACCAAGATCCGGTTAAGCAAGGAATTGCCGCAGGAGCGCGAGGACCGGCATCGCGAGGAAGAGAAGATGTCCGCGGAATGGCGGCGGCAAGCGCTGGCCAAGCCAGAAGCCGAGCGGACTCGTCACGATGAGTTTGCCATCGCTGGCACGTTCAGCCGCATTGGGCGCGGCAGCTTCTCGATGATGGAATGGGACGGGCTGGCGGTCGATGGCGACCGCATGCACTATTTCCCGGCATCGCCCTTGCGCGAGCCGTTCAAGTCGCTTTTCGATCATGCCCCTAATGAGGCGATCCGGCTGATCGCGGAGCTATCGAACCACGCGATGAACGCGTGGCGACAGCTCCACGAACTCGATTGGCAGCGTAAAGGCACGCCAATTCTGCTGACCCTAACTTTTCCTTGGGGTGAGCAGCAATTCTGGGGAACGCCAAGGGAGTATCTGTGGTCGCGCGGACTGTGGGCGCCGAAGCCACTTGCATGCGCTTATCTCAGTATGGAAAACTGGATCGTCGCCGAGCTGGCCGGAGGACGAGCGGCGGACGAGATCATCGAGCAGATCCTGGCCGGCAATGAGTCCGTCGCTGTCGTTCAGCTTGCGGTGTTCATCGCGATCTCGGCCGGCACGGTATCCGATACCGTCCAGCCGCTCATCAACTCGCTCCGCATCTGGGATGCTGACATAAACCGCAGCCGGCAGGAGATGAGCGTCGGCTCGAGCTCGCAGATCGGCTTCATGCAGCAGAGCGACTTGCCGCACGCGCTCGCCGTCAAGGAATTGAACGATCGGCCGGCACATAAGCGAGACGTCCGCCAGCTCGCCGCTTCCTATGTCCTGTCGAACGACCCTGCGCGCTCAGCGGTATCGAAAGCCGCGATCTCCGCCTTCAGTGTCCAAGCCGTCCATTACTATCAGGAGCAGGAGGCAAAAGCAGAGGAAGACGGCGCAGATACAACCTTCGGTCGCGAGATGGCGTACTGGGCCAGTATCGACAATTACCGTCGGGTAGCGGCGGAACCTGAGGAAGCAGCTGATCAGATCGTGTTCGTCAATCCGGAAACAGAGACACCGGAATTCCAAGCGCGTGCGGATGAAGCGCTCTCGTTCCTAAACGACAGCGCACTCTTTTTTTGGGCTCAAAAGGCGCTTGAGAAAGGTGAGCTTCCTGCCGAGCCGCCGCTCGCCGCAGCGATAGCGCAGGCTCGGGCGGCGGACGACACATTCTTATTCTCCGGCGACGAGACCATGGAGCGGGGCTTTCGGCGCGGAGCAGTTGCCGCAGTCGCCACAGCGGCTTTGGTCTTTCGAGAGGCGAGCGCCCCTGAGGATGGATCATGGGCCCGCGCGATCATTAAGCGCGCAGCGATCATGCCGGAGCGACGCGATGCCTATTGGACATCTGCCTCAATCAACCCGTGGCATCCCGGCATCTTTGCAGCCCGAGCGCTTGCCGCAGACGTGCGTGTCGGGGAGGAAGCCCGCGACGCGATACCGATGCTGTTCGAGCTTGCCGTTCACCCGCTTGACGAAGTTTCGATGGCCGCCTTGGCGGCGCTCTTCAGCCTTTGGCGGGTGCGGCCACGCCTCGGATGGTGTGCGCTACGGCTCGGATTAGCATTATGCATCGATCGTCGGCGGCATCAGGAATATGTCGAAGACCATGACGGATCGTCCCTGCACGACCCGGCCTTCGACCAAGCGCGGCGCCAAAAGCTGGCAGTTGATGCGGAACGACAGTCTCGCGGAAAAGGCGCATGGCCTGCGCTAGAACTTCCCGGCCGGCCTTGGGTGCGCGCACAAATCCCCGGTCCCGCCAAATGGCGATGGCGCTTCTGGCAGCCCGCGCCAATGGTCGATGACCCGGAGGCGCCGTGGGAGCCCACGCACGAGATCTGGTACTCGCAGCTTGGCGCTAAACTGCTTGGCATTTTGCCTCTGGCGGACATCGCGCAGGACCCCCAGTCTCCTCGGCACTTAACCGACTTCGCGGCGCAAATGCTCGCGTGGACGGTCGAATCCATCGCGCCGGCGTGGGACCCTCACGGGCACAAGGCCGATCGCGAAGGTCCCAGTCACTATGAATGGATTCACACATTCGGGGCGATGCTGGGCCGCCTGGTCGGCGAACTCGATCCGGATGTCGCCGACCGCGTGATTCTGCAGCCGATCACGGCCGTGAGCGGAGATCGACCTTGCTTCTCGCTGCTCGCGCCCTTGGTCGATATGTTCACGCGGGCGCACGTCATGGATCCGGTAAACATTGCTCCTGCATGTGCCATCGTGCTGTCGAGCGGCGCGGATCGCCTGCTCTCCTCCCCTATTTTTGAGCGGGGCAGCTACGAGGCCGGCAAGCTGACCAACGACATGCCGAGCCTGGCAAACGCATTGCTGTTCATTTCCGTCGAGAATGCGCCGCTCGCCACGCGCTTCGCAAACGGCGACTGGCAGGATGTCAGCATCGTCCTGCCAATCGCCGACAGGCTGGTTCGCGCGGCAGGGTGGTCGAGCAGCATCATGGGCAAATATCTGACGCTGTGTGAACGGGCTGGCGATCTTTACCCAGCTGAGCAATTCGCGGATGAAATGCTGGCCGTCTTGGCGCTCGGAGAAGATGGCCTATCCGCTTGGCGAGGCACGTTGCTGGCGGCCAGAGTCGCGGGGCGCGTGCAGCGGATATCGGAACAGATCAGCCCGTTGTCGGAGCAACTCGCGCAGAAGCTGCTGCGGATTCTCGACCAGCTAATTGATCTTGGCGATCGCCGGAGCGCCGCGCTGCAGATTTCCGAAGCGTTTCGTGAAATAAAGCTGTTCGCGCCGGTTCGAGAAAACATTCGGCCAGAAGATTTGAGCAACTTGCGATCACGGTCGGTGTGATCTTGCGCTAAAAAAAGCGTCACCCGGCACATGGATTGGTGGGTGACCGATCTATTGCAGCGTTCTAGCGTATCCGCTTCCTAACATCGAAGTCTGGCTCCCGGAGCAGAATGCCTGCTTCTACCCCCCGGGGCGCTACCGGTCGCAACTTCGAATGGCCGCTTTCGAGAATAATGTAGCCGTTGCCGGGCGACCGACTTTGGGCGCAAAGCTGGCCTCGCATGAAACTGGCAGATCGGGGAGGATGAGTTGCGGCACAAGAAGCTCTGGCGCACCAAGTGGTCATTGGTCGACGATGATTGGCAGCGCGGAGGCGGCCAAGGCAAGGTGCGTTTGCTGTGCCCGATCAACGACCCTGATGCACCGCGCAGCGTGCTCAAAGAACTCAACAAGCAGACCGATACAGACCGGCGGCGGCGTATGCGGCGCGAGGCTGTCGCCCTGGAGACGCTGCCCCACCCCGCCGTTCCGCGGTTGCTAGACCACAACACCGAGAATTACGCTGACACGGACGTCGATCTCTACGCGGTGCTCGAGTTCATTCCCGGCCCGACGCTTCAGGAATTTGTGGACGGCCGCGGCGCTGTCACGCTTAACGACGCTATCGCTCTCACGATGACACTATTGTCAGTCCTAGAGACCTATCACGAAAGCGGCTGCGGGCATCGTGACATCAAACCTGACAACATCATTCTGCGCGACGCCGACCCCCGTTCTCCGGTGCTAATCGATCTCGGACTGAGCTTCAATCTCGATGAGCCCGAACTCACCGATACACCTGACTGGCAACAAGTCGGCAACCGTTTTCTGGCGCTTCCGGAGCATGCTGCCTTTAGCACGAACAAGCGCGATTTGCGCTCCGATCTCACCTTCTGCGTCGGAATCCTGTTCTTCGCGTTGACCGGGAAGCCACCGGCTACACTGACCGATCAGGATGGTGCGCTACCACACCAGCGACCGGAGCGCCGAGCACCCCTCGACGCCCTGCCCGAACATCGGCGGCTGCCTTTGCTGACGCTCTTCGACGTCGGCTTTACGCACGAGCTTGCCCGGCGTTGGCAATCGATCGATGCGCTGAAAGTGCAGCTATCAAGGGTAACGAGCATTATGGCAGAGGACGACGCCGCAACGAGCATCGCGGATATCCAGGCATGGGCCGCGGCAAAGTCGGGCAACAGGGCGATCGAAGAAGCTCTTGATCATGTGCGAGCTCAGATCAAGGCGGCGACCGAAGTAGCCGTGGCGGAGCTCGGAGATGGCTTCAAAAGCGAGATTGAAGAGCGGATCACGACAATGGCCGATATGAGCACATGGATCCGTTGCGGTGTCAGATTGCGCTACGACGGAATGCTGACCGATACCTATTATCGGATCACCGCACTGGGCAGCGAGCTTGTCATCGCCGAATTACCCGAACGTGAGGCCAGCAGCGGCGAGATTGTTGCGCGCCTGCCCGTGGATACGCAGGACGCCCTGGTGATCTCAAGCAGATTGTTCAGCGCGCCGTCATCAAGAACGTGCACCTTAAAATCGCAGAGTAGTAAGCTTTGCCGCGTCGAGCCGATTAGGCTCTCATTGCTCGAAGAACGAACGGCAGGTTTCAGGATGTGGCAGAATGCGGCTGAACGGCCGAAATTGGCGCGTTGCTGCCGCGTGGCTGTTTTTGAACGAAGGTCCGCTTACCGCCTATCTTTCCCCAAAGCCGTCGTTCCGCTTCCCACCCAATTGACCCTGGAAGCAGCCCGTCCGCCCACCACCCGACCCTGCCAATTTGGCCGAATGATGACATGGCACTTGCTCAGATCGATCGTCGCCAAGCCGGATTTGCCACGCTGGCGATCGGTGACCGAGACAGGAGCGCGCGACGTGCCTGTCTATTTCGGCTGCAGGCGCGCATGAGCGCCGGCATCAAGCATCGGTTCGAGCGAATACGATTTACGTCTGAGCAATTTATTGCGCGCATGACCCTAGAAATACGCTGCTTATAAACCACCTCTTGTGACAAGTTTAAGTGTCTGTCATAATATGCGTCATGGCTGTCAGAAGAGCATCCCTTTTAAACCGACTGATGCACGAACTGCCTGAGCGGTACGTTGTCGATGCAGCTTGGCTTTCGGGCCTAGGGCTTGGTGCGTCGTCCATACGCGACTACGTCGAGCGCGGCTGGCTGGAGCGGGTTGGATCGCGTCTCTACCGGCGCCCCGAACGCGAAAGCGGTGAGCCGGTACGATGGGAGATAGCGATGCTTTCTCTCCAGATGATGGCTTTGCCATTGCATGTCGGCGGAATGTCCGCGCTCGAACTGGCCGGTTATTGGCAATACGCGCCACTCGGCCGGAGGCGCGTCTGGCTCTACACCGATGCGCCCGCCGTGCGCTCCTATCTTCGGCGCCTCGATCTCGACGCTAATATCGATGTCAGGTCGCGCAAGCTATTTGCCGACCCGGACCTTGGCGTGGAAAGCCGTGCGCTCGATATGGTGATGGGCGCACTGGGGCCGGTGGAAACGTCGGCTAATTCAACCGTTCCGCATCGACAACATTTACGGGTGGCGAGCCTGGAGCGTGCCATCCTCGAGACCTTGGAAGAGGTCCCGAAAAAGGTGAGCTTTCAACACGGCGCCGAGCTGTTCGAAGGCCTGACAACACTCAGGCCGAAACTGATGGAAGCGCTGCTGCTGGAATGCCGCAGCGTGAAGGCGAAGCGGCTGTTCCTCTATTTTTCGGGTCAGCAACGCCATTCTTGGGCGCGACGGCTGCAGACTGCTGATATCGACATCGGCTCGGGCAAACGGCAGATCGTACCGGGCGGGAAGCTCGATCCTGAGTTCCTGATAACAGTGCCGAGATCCGAGAAACACGAAGGAACGCCGAGGGCTAGCTGATGTCGACTGAGGTCTATGCCGCACAGGTAACCCTTCTCGTACGAACGATCCCCGAGATCGCCCGGGAGGAAATCTTTGCGCTCAAAGGCGGCACCGCTATCAATTTGTTTGTCCGGGATCTGCCGCGGCTCTCGGTCGACATAGATCTCGTATATCTGCCGGTGGCGGGTCGAGCGGAATCAGTTGTCGGCATCCAGGAGGGCTTCAGGCGGATCGCCGACAATTTGCGCAGGCGTCTTGGCGTCAAGGTCGTCGAGCAGAACTCGGGGGAGGGCGCCAAGCTTATCGTGCGCGCGGCGACGGCCCAGATCAAAGTTGAGGTCAGTCCCGTTCTTCGCGGAACGGTATTTGCGCCGGAGATGCGGTTGGTACGTTCGTCGGTGGAAGACCGATTCGGCTATGCCGAAATGCAGGTCGTCGCGCTCCCCGATCTATATGCCGGAAAGATCGCTGCCGCGCTCGATCGCCAGCATCCGCGCGATCTCTTCGATATCCTCCACCTCTACGACAACGAGGGCGTTACCGAGGATATCTTCAAGGCATTCCTCGTCTATCTGGTCAGCCACAACCGGCCGCCGCACGAGCTGCTCGCCCCGCATTTGCTCCATTTGGACGCGGCCTATTTGGGCGAGTTTAGCGGCATGACGATCGAACCGGTGCCCCTCGAGACCTTGCTTGGCATCCGGGCGAAACTCGTCGCGGACATTCAGACCCACGTTCGCGAGGCCGCGCCGACGGCCTTCCTTCGCTCGTTTTTTTCACGGGAGCCGGACTGGTCGCAGCTTTCGCTACCGACCGACGCAAGCCAGCTCCCGGCCGTGCAGTGGAAGTTGCAGAACCTCGAGCGCCTGCACACGGAACAGATCGGAAAGTTCGAGGAGCAGCGCGCCAGGCTCGACGAGGTCCTGGTCGGCTAGTCTCGAAGCACAGGGTTCTGGGTCCGCGGTCCGGCCGTCCGACGATCAGTCTCGCGCCTGTTCGTAGAACATTGGATTGTGCGCCCACTCGTCGATGTCGGATTGGCGCCAGCCGGCACAGCGATCGCTGATCTTGATCTGGCGCGGGAAGGTGCCCTGCTCGATTTTCCGATAGAGGGTAGAACGGCTAAGGCTGGTCCGCTTCAGGACGGCAGGCAGTCGCAGGAAGCTGTCGGGTTGGTCGGTCATCGAAGATCTCCTGGTTTAGGGTGGGCTCCGACAGTCTCTTTACGCACGTCTTGAGCGTCTGGGTGGAGTCGATTTTCGGGGTATCGAAAACGCCCCCCACCCTTGGGCTTTGCAGCGTTCGGGTTGCATTGGTCTGTCCTTGCATCATGTGCGCCGGGTGGCGCTTCGACGGACATAATGCGGTCGCGGGGGTAGGGGCGGCAATGACGCTGGTGTGCCCTCCGTGACCCTTTTGATGCAATCTTGACCCCGTAGTGCGGTTGGAGCTGACAGTGTTGCCAATGGGTTAGTTCCAGGACGTCTCGCGCCTGCGGCGTGATCGCGCTCTACGGCGCTGGCGCGTCGCCGAGTCGCTTAGGCGTCTCGGTCCAGTCGGATTGCGATCGCTGACGCGGGGCCGGCAGGGCCGGCAAGCAGAACGCGGTTCAGTTGAGCGCGCACTGGCGGACTTCTGCGAAGCCGCCAGGGGTCGCAGTGCCTTTGATTTCCGCGTGGCACACTCGATCCGGCCGGAGGGCGCGGCGGCGGCTGGCCCACAGGCCCGCGCGCACGCCGCCGCGCCGGGCCGGCCGGATTTCGAGAGTGCGTCTTTGTCAGGCTCCCGGTGGGAGCCGGTAGCGCTGTGCGCTGTAGGATTGCGGACATCGCGCGAGCGCGATGGCGGTGTGCCTCCGGCACTCGAACTGGCGGGGTGGGCGTCGCTACCCTGTAGTCCCGCCGCGGCGGGTCGCAAGCTGCGCTGCGCGCAGCTCCTCCTCTGCGTTTCGGCCCTTCGGGTGCAGCCCGCCGCTCTTGCGGGACTGCCGGTTCGCTCCTGCCGCCCACCCCCGCCATTCCGGCGCCGGTTGCGGTGGTTTGAAGGAGTGAGGACGATGGAAAGGAACAGTGATCGGGCGAGCCTCTATGCCGAGGTGACGGCGCGGGTGATTGCCGAGCTGGAAGCGGGGCGGTTGCCTTGGGTCCAGCCGTGGGATGCCGCGTCGTGCGGTTGCACCATGCCGCACAATGCCTGGACGGGGCGGCGCTATTCCGGGATCAATGTGCTGATCCTGTGGGCGGCGGTGATTGAAGGGCGGTTCACGTCGCAGCGCTGGCTAACCTACCGACAGGCGCAGGCGGCGGGTGGTAACGTGCGCAAGGGGGAGCGGGGGACGACGGTTTGCTATGCCGATCGCTTCACCCCGAAGGACGAGCAGGCGCGGGCGCAGGACGAGGACCGCGACGCGCGGCAGATTGCGTTTCTCAAGCGCTTTACCGTGTTCAACGTCGACCAGTGCGAGGGATTGCCGGAGCCGCTGACCGGAACGCCGGAGGTGCCAGCCGAGGCGGAGATGCTGCCGCAGGTGCAGGCGTTGATCGTGGCGAGCGGCGCGGACTTTCGGGTGGGCGGTGGCGAGGCGTATTATTCTCCGGGTGGCGACTTCGTGGCCGTGCCGCCTCAGGCTGCATTCGGCGAGCCGATCAACTGGTATCGTACCGCGTTGCACGAGCTTGGCCACTGGACCGGCCATCGCAGCCGGTTGGATCGCGAGCAGCGCGGCGGGTTCGGCGGCGCAGACTATGCCCGCGAAGAACTGGTCGCAGAGATGGCGAGTGCGTTCGCCTGTGCGTCGCTGTCGATCCAGCCAACGGTGCGCCACGCCGACTATATCGGCAGCTGGCTGGCGGTGCTGCGCGAGGATGAAAAGGCGATCCTCCGTGCGGCGAGCGCTGCCAGCAAGGCTGCCGATTATCTGCTCGCGTTTCGCGCCGACAACGCGGGCGATGCTTTGCCGGAGATGGCGGCATGACCGACAATTCCGAAGAGATGAAGGCGCGTGCTCGGCGCGCCTTCGATCGCTCGATCGAGCCTGGGTCTGGTGACGCGCAGGAGACCGCCGCCGCGGAACTGCTCGCGCTGTTGGAGCGCGCGATGGATGCGTTGCCACGGCGCACGCGCGAAGTGTTTCTCGCAAACCGCATCGACGACTTGAGCTATGCCGAGATTGCGCGTGCGACCGGATTGAGCCGGTGGCAGGTGCAGCGCCACATGGTGAAAGCGCTCTATCATCTGTCGTGCTTTATGGATGGCGACGGGCGTACACCGCGGCGCCGCTGGTGGGATCGTCTAAAGCGCCGGTGGCTTCGCTGATCATCCTGGCGGATCGCCCGGCGAGCGCCGGGCGATCTTGGCGTATTGCCGTCAAAAGGCTAAGAAGAAGGGATGAAATCCGACCTCGATCATCTGCCAGCGACCAAGCAGCGCGAGCTGGAACGCGTCGTGCAGATCATCTTCGAGGAATTCGGGGATGCGCTGGCCTTGGCCACGCAGGACTGGAAGAAGAAGGGGCGTATCCAGAAGATCGTTTTGTACGGCAGTTACGCGCGCGGCGGCTGGGTCGACGAGCCGCATACCGCCAAGGGCTACCAGTCCGATTACGACCTGCTGATCGTCGTCAACGACAAGCGGCTGATCGACCGCGTGGAATATTGGTCGAAGCTCGACGAGCGGCTGATCCGCGAACTATCCGTCACCAAGACGCTGCGCACGCCGGTTAATTTCATCGTTCACACCTTGCAGGAGGTGAACGACGGCCTGGCCCAGGGACGCTATTTCTTTATGGATGTCGCGAGGGATGGCATCGCCATCTATCAGTCCGATGACAGCAAATTTCACGAACCGCAGCCAAAGACGCCGGACCAGGCGCTCGACATGGCAAAGGAATATTTTGACGAGTGGCTACCCAGTGCCACGGATTTCCTGATTGGTTATCATGATGCGAACGCCCGGGGTCGGCCAAAGAAAGCCGTCTTTGATCTGCACCAAGCCGCGGAGCGCTATTACCATTGCGTTCTTTTAGTCTGTACGTTCTACACGCCGCACGTCCATAATCTTGGGTTTCTCCGCACCCAAGCCGAGCGCATCGATCCGAGAGTGGCCGAGGTTTGGCCGCGGGAGATGAAGGCGGATCGCGCTCGTTTCGAGAAGCTCAAGGAAGCTTACATCAAGGCGCGCTACTCGAAACGCTACCAGATCAGCGAAGAGGAACTCCTCTGGCTCGGCGAGCGCGTCGAGGCGCTCGGGCATGTGGTTCAAGTGATTTGCGAAGAGCATATCGTCGCGCTCGAGCGAAGCGCGGCGGCCTGATCGTTAGGCCTACTCGGCGTCTTTCAGCGCGCCGGCTATCATCGCGGCGAGCGCTTCTTCGGCCCGTGCTCGTGTGGGCTTCTCTTTCGACGACAGTTCCTGTCGGATCCAATCAGGCGCGTGCGCGAGAACGGCAGTGATCGTCGCTTGAAGATTATGGTTCATCGCGGCGCTATGGCTGCCGCTCGACACCATCGGCAAGTGCGAATGCGGCACGCCGCCCGATCCATGACCGGGCGGCGCTCGCGCAATCAGGCGGGCTCGGCGACGCGTGCTGCGCGCTTCGGCTTTGGTGCCGGCGCTGCGGCGGCGGCCTTTGCTTGGCGGCCCTTCTGACCGAGACCGATGCGATGCGCCATCGCGCGGCGCGCTTCGGAATAACTTTCCGCGACCATCGGGTAATCCGCCTTCAGATTGTAGCGCTCGCGATACTGCTCGGGCGTCATACCATGAGTCGAGAGGTGACGGCGCAGCGTCTTATAGGGCTTGCCGTCGATCATCGAGATGATGTGATCCTTCGACGCCAGCGACTTGCGAGCGGTGACGGCCGGCGTGAATTGCTCCGCAGCTGTTTCTTCCGCGCCGTCCCCGGCAGTCGGCGATCCGCCTGCCGCCAGTTCTGTCACGGTTGCGTACATCGTGCGCAAAAACGCAGGAACGTCGTCTGCAGCCGCGCGATTGTTCTGATTGCCGAGCCACGCAATCGTCAGCTCGGTGGCAAGCTCAACTGCATTGAGCTTTGTTTCTTCGGTCATCGATATTTCCAATTCTGCAATCCCCCGTCGGGGCCAATAATAGGTGGCTGATAAAACCACCATAGTGGATGTTTACGGCGTTCGTGACGATCCAGCGCTGGAACTTGAAGTCGGACCAAAGCCGTCTTCAAAAGCGCGCTTGCCGCGTCGCCGCCACAAACGCAGGATCTGTTCGCGATCCTCTGTATTAAGCCGGGATGCGATCTCTACAAGCGCACCGAAGATTACGGCCCGATCGTCGTCTGTCGCATCAATCAGGCCGGCCTTTGCGATCAGTCCACCGAGTTCGATCAACTGGCGGGTGCGTTCGCGGCGCTTCACCACCCAGCCTCTGACATCGATGCGCGCACGACTAGCCTCGATCCGGTGTCGCGCCGCCGTCGTTCTGCGCAGCGCTGCTCGCACCGTCAGGATCGGGGTTAGCAGCGCCGCGCGCCGCGCGTTGAAAGAAAACCGCACCTCGCTTGCGCCAGCCCTCCCTGGTCGCATTGTCGTTGGTGTCGATCGCAGCGAGGAGGGCGCCGGCGAGCTGTTCAACGGGCAGGGCGTCCGCGCCGGTGGATACGACGAGTTCGCCGAGTTGGTGCAGTTTGCGTTCCTTGAGCAGCTTGGCCTTGTCGGTCAGCGCCCGCAGTTCCGAATCAAAGTCGCGGGGTTTGCGCATGATGGGGTCCTCGATAGAGTATCGACGACGATCCAGTTAGAGGCGCATTCGATCAGCGTAAATGGAGTGAAACATCGTGGGATGCACCAGTCCCGAGATACATGAAATGTTTTGAGGGCGCGCTTATACGTCGTGCCGACGTCGCGTTTGAAGTGTAAGTGGATTGCCGTCATGGCGATCTACCATTTCTCGGCCAAGGTCATCAGCCGCGCCAGCGGGTCGTCGGCGCTGGCGTCCGCTGCCTATCGCTCGGCCTCACGGCTGCACGACCAGCGGCTCGATCGCCACCACGACTTCTCGAACAAAGCCGGCGTCGTCCACTCGGAGGTGATGCTGCCGGACGGCGCGCCCGAGCATCTCGGCGACCGCGAGCGACTATGGAATGAAGTCGAGGCGGCTGAGAAGCGGATCGACGCACAGCTTGCTCGCGAGATCGAGTTCGCGATCCCCCGCGAGATGACGAAGGAAGAGGGGATTGCGCTCGCGCGCGACTTTGTCCGCCGCGAGTTTGTCGAGCGCGGCATGATCGCGGATCTGAACGTCCACTGGGATATAGGCGGGGATGGGGAGCCCAAGCCGCACGCGCATGTCATGCTGACGACGCGCGAAGTCGGAAAGGACGGGTTCGGCGCGAAGGTGCGCGACTGGAATCGCACCGACCTGCTCAACCATTGGCGCGAGACCTGGGCCGAGCACGTCAACCAGCGGCTCGCCGAACTCGATATCGATGCACGGATCGATCACCGCTCGTTGGAAGCGCAAGGCGTAGATCTCGAGCCGCAGCACAAGATCGGTCCCGCCGCCGCGCGCATGGCTGAGCAGGGCTTGGTGTCGGAGCGCCTCGAAGAGCACCACGATATCGCCCGCGCCAACGGTGAGAAGATCATCGCCAATCCCGGCATTGCGCTCGACGCGATCACGCGAAACCAGGCGACGTTCACCAGGCGCGATCTGGCGATGTTCGTGCACCGGCACAGCGACGGGAAAGATCAGTTCGACCAAGCGATGGCCGCCGTGCGCGGGGCGCCCGATCTCGTCGCGTTGGGCAAGGACGGGCTTGGTGAGGCGCGCTTCACCAGCCGCGACATGATCGAAACCGAACAGCGGCTGGAGCGCGCAACCCATACAATCGCAAGCCGCAGCGGTCACACTGTCGCGGATCGCTATCGCGACACCGCGCTTGCGCGTGCCGCATCGCGGGGCATGACCCTCTCGCCCGAGCAGCGATCAGCCTATGATCACGTCACCCACGCCAAGGGGCTGGGCGTCGTGGTTGGCTATGCCGGGACTGGAAAATCGGCGATGTTGGGCGTCGCGCGCGAAGCTTGGGAAAGTTCTGGCTATACCGTTCGCGGCGCTGCTCTGTCCGGTATTGCGGCCGAGAACCTTGAAGTTGGTTCCGGGATCGCGTCGCGCACTATTGCCAGCATCGAACACCAATGGGCACAGGACCGCGACCTGCTTAGCGCGCGCGATGTGCTGGTGATCGACGAAGCGGGAATGATTGGCACGCGTCAACTCGAGCGAATGATCAGCGAAGCGGAGAAGCGCGGCGCTAAGGTCGTGCTGTTCGGTGATCCCGAACAGTTGCAGGCGATCGAAGCGGGCGCGGCGTTCCGCTCGGTTGCCGAGCGACACGGGAATGTCGAAATCACCGACATTCGTCGACAGCGGGAGGACTGGCAACGGGATGCAACGCGGCAGCTTGCCACCGGCCGCACAGCCGAAGCTGTGCGCGCCTACGACGACGCCGGACATGTCCACGCCGCGCTCACGCGCGAGCAGGCCAGCGCGAATCTTATTCATCGCTGGGAGCACGATCGGACGGCATCTCCAAGGGCCAGCAGGATTATCCTCACTCACACGAACGACGCGGTGCGCGACCTCAACCTGGCTGCGCGCGAGCGACTGCGCGCGGCGGGTGTGCTCGGCGATGATATCGCGATCGCGGCCGAGCGCGGACGTCGGCACTTTGCACCCGGCGACCGCATCATGTTCCTGAAGAACGAGCGGAGCCTCGGCGTGAAGAACGGCTCGATCGGATCGGTGGAGAGTCTCACCTCCACGCGCATGGCCGTGATGCTCGATGACGGGCGTTCGGTAGCATTCGACATCAAGGACTATGCCCATATCGATCACGGCTATGCGGCGACGATCCACAAGGCGCAGGGCGTGACGGTCGACCGCGTGCATGTGCTCGCGACGCCCGGTCTCGATCGCCACGCGGCCTATGTCGCGCTGTCGCGCCATCGTGACCGCGTCGACCTGCATTATGGCCAAGATGACTTTGCCGATCAGGGCCGGCTCGTGCGCGCGCTGAGCCGCGAGCGCAGCAAGGATATGGCGTCGGACTACATGCGGGATTTTGCTGATCGGCGCGACATTCGCATGCCGGTGCCGGTAGTCGAGAAACCAGCGCCCGCACCAGCGCGCGATCCGTTCGCCGGCCTCGACTTGCGGCCGATGGCGGCGCCACAATCACGCGGTGTGTTCGACGAGCTGGCGCTCCAAACATCACCGACACCGCGCGCGGTTGCGCCAGTCAGCTTTAGCACCGCCGTGCAGCGGTTTGCGCGCGCAACGGCCGATATCATGCGTATGCGCAAGGACGGCTATACCGAGCTCGCGCACCAGAGCGTCGCGTTCGACAAGGCAGCGATGGCGCTCAATGCAGCGCGTCCCGATGCCGCCGGCGATCTCCGCGCTGCCTTCGTACGGGATAGCGAGTTGGTCGGCGAGGCAGCCGCCGGTCGCACCAACGCCGCGATCCGCGCCATGACGCTGGAAGCGGAATTGCGTGTCAGCCCGGAACGTCGTGCCGACCGGTTCGTGGAGGACTGGCAGAAGCTGGCTAAAGCGCATCGTGCCATGCGCCAAGCCGGCGATCAGACAGGTACAAGCGCGGTCGAAAAGCAGATGGCCGCGCTCGGCAAGAGTATGGAGCGCGACGCCCAGGCCGAGTCGCTGGTCAGAAAACGGCTCCCTTCGCTCGGAATCGAGGCGCGCGCGGGAGCATCTTTGTCCCACAATATCCAGGAATGGCTCGGCCTCTCGCGTGGCCGCGGGATCGGGAGATAGAAGCTTGTAAATGGAACAGGACATCATCCCGCCCGCCGATACGAGCCTCGCAGCGCACGCCTTTGGCGAGCTGCGCGCCGAGATCAGTTTGCTCCGCCGCGCCGTTGAGCGGCTTACGGACGAACGAACCTCTCAGCCGGATTATGCGCCGAGCTTGGAAGCTATCGGCAAGCGGCTCGAGGATGTTTGCGTCTGGGCACAGCGCGTGTCGGAGCGCCCCGCAATCAAAATGTCGCCCACGAGCTTGGAGCGCGAAATCGCTGCAGCAGCCGCGAGCAGCCGTGAAAGGGATCAAGAGGTGATAGCCGGGGCACGCAGTGCCATGGAGGCCGCGGGCGCTCGGATTGACGCATTGATCGCGCGGTCGCGATCGACGCACGAGCAGAATCGCGAGCTTTTAAGCAATCGCCTCGCATTTGCGGTAGCCGGCATCGTGTTGTGGTCAATCCTGCCGGGCGCGGTCGCGCGGTCGCTTCCTGTCAGTTGGGCGGTGCCAGAGCGGATCGCCGCGCGGATGCTCGGAACCGACATGTGGGATGCAGGTGCGAACATGATGGCCAAAGCCAATCCGAAGCAGTGGAACCAGATTGTCACCCATGAGCGGGAGGCGGCCGAGAAAGCCGCCAATTAGGTGCAATCTATCCGCTGCACTGCTGTCTGTGCCACGTCGAGGAGGACCGAACGCTTCGGCGATATGAGCCAGCGTCTACATTTGGAAAATGCCGGTAGGGCTCCGGATGGCCGGAACTGGGTAACCTGCCGCCGAGGGTGATGTCGGCCCAGTGCAAGCCGAAATCAGATTAGGAGTGAACGCGGGTTTGGGGGAGCGGATATGGCCGCTTAGATGGCGACTATGAAACTTTGGCCGAAAACCAATAGTTACCCCTGCTGATACGCGGCTTCGAAAAAGGGCTTCGCTTTCTCGATGTCTGCTGTTGATTGGATTGTCAGTTCTAAATCACCCGTGCCGTAGTGACCGATGCCACGAACATCGCGAGAGAACCCTGATTCCAGCGAGATAGTGTCCGGGTTTACGCGAAGGTAGACAAGTAGCTTACCGAGTTGGTTGCGAACTTCCACGCAGGCGATGTTCTTCATCCGTCGGAAGGCAACATACTGGTCGGTGGTCTTGATCTGGACATCGTCGCCCAGGGCTTCCAAGTAGGCCAAGACTGCATGGTAAAGGTCCAGTACAGCCGGCTGGTCCTCGGCTAGGTACTGGGTTATTGTCTTATATTTTTTGCACAATACAGGAGCAACTGGCGTGGTGACCTGCGAAATATTTGATTTGGCGGTAGTGGCGGTGAGTTGCTCCAAAAGAAGCAGGTCATCGCCGTAGCGGCGATAGCGCACTAGCGCGATCGTGCGGTTCATCTGCTTAACTGCATGCTCGTCATACTTGCCAAAGTCGCCTGCAACGCAGATCAGCCGCGAACCCGACCAGTCTACCTTATCGGCAATTTCTTTGCCAAGGTGCTCCATTACCAGCCACTCAAAATCCTTGCGATGGCTCATCAGCCAATCGAGATAAAACAAACCTTGATTGATCACGTTTTCGTTTGACGAGCGCTTGTACTCGATAACGACGGGCGCGTTGTTCTCGTCGATTCCAAGCGTATCCATTCTACCACCTTCATTGGTGACGAATTCCGAAGCGAGGAAGCGCACTCCGAGCAACGCTTCAAGATTGGCTTCGAACAGCGTTTGCAGCGACTTTTCGAGAGCCATCGCGCCTCCAGATAGCTCTACGATACAGGGTGATGTGGTGCGGAACAGCTTGAGGTCACCCATCCCGGCGTCTTATGAGGTTAGAGATGATTCAAGCAACATGAGCCTGGATCGGATCATCACGCACCAGCACGAGATCCGAAATCCCGGGAGGATGTAAATGCATGAAGGGGCTTGATGCGCTAATTTAGGTTGACCCGATCGGGTGATTGAGCCACCTTTCACGCATGAAGCAGATTACTGCAAATGCATTTCGGCCATTAAGGGCGGTGGCTTTGGTCACCGCAGGGTACCCGCTGCGCGCGGCTGTGGACGAACTGGAGTGTGGCGAAGTCGCGATCATCCAAATGCGCAACGTAAATCCCGAATCTGGGGTGGATTGGATTAACGTGCAGCGAATTTTGCTGCCGTCAAAGCGCCCGCCAGTGCTGCTTGCGGCAGGAGACATTCTCTTCACCACGCGGGGCACCCGAAATTTTGCTTTGGCGTTAGATGTTATTGAAGGCGATGCCGTCTGCTCCCCCCATTTTTTTGTGATCCGTGTGCGTGACGCTGATCAGGTAGAGCCACAATTTCTAGCGTGGCAAATCAACCAACGACCCGCTCAGGAATATCTTCAGCGCGAAGCGACGGGCTCGCATATTCTCAATATACGGCGTGAAGTGATTGAGGGTCTTCAAATCGCAGTTCCACCGCTGGCCACACAGCAAACGATCGTCGCGCTTGTCAGCGCCGCGCGTGCCGAGCGGGCCGCGCTCTTCCGGCTGATGGATACCCGCAGCCAGCAATTGGAGGCCATCGCGCTTGGCCTCGCGATCCCCGAAAGGCACCACGCATGACCGACCAGATCAATCAAGATGCGGTCAATAAGGCGGTCTGGAGCGCGTGCGATACGTTTCGCGGCACCGTGTCGGCAGACATCTACAAGGATTACATCCTAACCCTGCTGTTCCTCAAATATCTGAGCGACGTGTGGCAGGACCACATGGATCGCTATGCCAGGGACTATGGCGACGCGCCCGAACTGATCGCCGAAATGATGAAGAACGAACGCTTCGTCCTTCCCGCCGACGCCAGCTTTTACGCGCTGTATGCGCGCCGCCATGAGGCTGGCAATGGCGAGCGGATCGACAAAGCGCTCCATGCCATCGAAGATGCGAACATCGGCAAACTGCGCGATGTGTTCCAAGACATCAGCTTCAATTCCAACAAACTCGGCGAGGAGAAGCAGAAGAACGACCTACTGCGTCACCTGCTTGAGGATTTCGCCAAGCCCGAACTCAACATGCGCCCGTCGCGCATCGGCAATCTCGATGTGATCGGCAACGCCTATGAGTATCTGATCAAAAATTTCGCGTCCGATGCCGGGCGCAAGGCTGGCGAATTCTACACCCCGCCCGAAGTCTCCGAACTCATGGCCGAGATCATGGACATGACCGAAGGCGAAGAGGCCTGCGATCCTGCCTGCGGTTCCGGTTCCTTGCTCATGAAGTGCGGGCGGCGGGTGCAGGCCAAGTTCGGCTCGAAGAAATATGCCCTCTATGGGCAGGAATCGATCGGCAGCACCTGGGCGCTCGCCAAGATGAACATGTTTCTGCACGGCGAGGATAACCACCGCATCGAATGGGGCGATACCATTCGCAACCCCAAGCTGCTCGATGGCGACGACAAGCTGAAGCATTTCGACGTCGTGGTCGCCAACCCGCCGTTCAGCCTCGACAAATGGGGCCATGACACGGCCAGCGCGGACAAGTTCGGCCGCTTCCGGCGCGGCTTGCCGCCGCGCACCAAGGGCGATTACGCGTTCATCCTCCACATGGTCGAAACGATGAAGCCCAGGACCGGGCGCATGGCCGTTGTCGTGCCGCACGGCGTCCTGTTTCGCGGCAGCAGCGAAGGCCTGATCCGCCGCAAGCTGATCGAGGAGAATCTGCTCGATTGCGTCATCGGCCTGCCGGAAAAGCTGTTTTACGGCACCGGCATTCCCGCAGCCATCCTGATCCTGCGCAAGGGCAAGCCCGACAAGGACGTGCTCTTCATGGATGCCAGCCGCGAATTCAAAGCGGGCAAGAACCAGAACCAGCTCACACGCGAGCATCTGGACAAGATCATCGCGACCATCGACGCGGGCGAGAGCGTGCCGAAATACGCCCACCTCGCGACCCCGGAGGAGATCGCCGGCAACGACTGGAACCTCAACATCCCCCGCTATGTCGACACGTTCGAGGAAGAGGCCGAGATTGACCTTGTCGCCGTCCGTGCCGAGCGGCTGAAGCTGAAAGAGGAACTCGCCGTGCTGGAAGCGAAGATGGACGGCTATCTGCGCGAGCTGGGTTTCTGATGGCGGGCGAGGTCATCCAATATCAGACCGAGGACGGCGTTACCGTCATCCGTTTGCAGGCGCGCGACGGGAATGTCTGGCTGAGCCAGGCGGAGATCGCCGAGCTGTTTCAGGTCACACCGCAGGCCGTGACGCAGCATATCCGCGCGATCTATGAAGACGGCGAACTGGACCAGGCGGCAACTTGTAACGATTACTTACAAGTTCGAACCGAGGGAAAACGCGAGGTTTCGCGCCAGATCGCGCATTACAGCCTGCCGCTGATCCTCGCCGTTGGTTTCCGCGTGCGCTCGCTGCGCGGCATGCAGTTCCGGCGCTGGGCGGCGGAGTCGCTCAGCGAGTATCTGGTGAAGGGTTTCGTCATGGACGACGCCCAGTTGAAGGACCCGCAAGCCGACTATTTCGAAGAGCTGCTCGCCCGTATCCGCGACATCCGCGCGTCGGAAAAGCTGTTCTACAAGAAGGTGCTGGATATCTATGCCACCGCCGCGGACTATGATCCCAAGGCGGAGACCAGCCAGCAGTTCTTCCAGACCGTGCAGAACAAGATGCACCATGCCGCACACGGTCAGACGGCGGCGGAGACCAAGGTTGCCCGTGCCGACGCGGCAAAGCCGATGATGGGGCTGACCAGTTGGCCCGGCGAGACGCGCGGGCAATTGCCGACCAAGGCCGATGCACAGGTGGCGAAAAACTATCTCGACCCGGAGGAAATGGACACGCTGAACCGCATCACCGTGGCGTTTCTGGAATTTGCCGAGAGCATGGCCAAGAACCGCAAGCCGATGCACATGGCCGATTGGATCGCCAAGCTGGATGATTTCCTGAAACTGGGCGATCATCCCTTGCTGTCCGGCGCGGGCAAGGTCCAGGCCAAGGTCGCAGCTAAGAAAGTCGATGCCGAATATGACCGCTGGCACGCCCGCGCGATCAACGCCCCCAGCCCGGTCGAGCAGCATTTTGCCGAGGCGATCGGGAAGGTGAAGCAGATTGAGGCGGTGAAGCCGAAGACGTCGCGCAAGGGTAAAGAGGATCGGGTATGATTCCCGAGGGGTGGCGCTATTCTGCGCTGGAGGACGTTGCTTCGGTCAAGCGAGGGAAATTTTCTATCCGGCCTCGTAACGACCCTCGCTATTTTGGCGGTGACACTCCGTTTGTGCAAACTGGCGACGTTGTCTCGGCGCAAAAATATCTTACGAGTTTCACGCAAACCCTGAATGAGCAAGGCGTCGCGGTCAGTAAGGTTTTCCCCTCCGGGACCATCTTGATCACTATTGCCGCCAACATTGGCGACACCGCCATTACGACGTTTCCAGTTGCCTGCCCGGATAGCGTAGTTGGTATTGAGCCGAAGTTTGAGATCGCAGATGTCGAATGGCTCAACGCGATACTGAAAACCAAAAAATCGGATTTGGATGCCCAAGCTCCGCAGAACGCGCAAAAGAACATCAATCTTGAAGTTTTGAAGCCGCTTCAGCTTTTGACCCCGCCTTTCCCCGAACAGCGGCGGATTGCGGAGATTTTGTCGACATGGGATCGCGCCATCGAAACGGTCGAGGCGCTCATCGCGGCCGCCCGCGTCCAGAAAATGGCGCTGATGCAATCCCTCCTCACCGGCAAACACCGTCTACGGGGTTTTTCCGATGAATGGCGTTCAGTTGCAATAGGGGATGTCACACAAGAAGTATCTGAGCGCGGCTTGGCCCACGCTGATTACCCCGTCTTGTCATGTTCCAAATATGATGGGATGGTAAAATCGCTGAGCTATTTCAAAAAGAAAGTCTACAGCGACGACACGTCAAACTACAAAGTCATGCGGCGCGGAACTTTTGGATTTCCCTCTAACCACGTCGAGGAAGGTTCGATCGGCTATCAGGACATCTGCGATGTTGGGATCGTCAGCCCGATCTATTGTGTTTTCCGCGCGACTGATAAGATCGAAGACGGCTTTCTTTACAAGCTGCTGAAAACCGACCGCTATCGCCAAATCTTTGCCGCTGCGACCAACGCCTCGGTTGATCGGCGCGGGAGTCTGCGGTGGAAGGAATTCGCCAAGATCAAAGTGCCCTTGCCGCCGCTCGATGAACAACGGGCAATCAGCACTCTTATCGACACTGCGGAGCTTAAGGAGAGGGGTTTGAACGCCCAACGCACCGCCCTCCGTCAGGAAAAATCCGCCCTGATGCAGCAACTCCTCACGGGCAAGCTGCGGGTAAGGCCGGCACAGAAGGACGCAGCCTGATGGCGATCGCACCCTACGGCTACGCCTATGAAAAGCTGCTTGGTGCGATGGACATCATGGCGACGGGCAAAGGCTCGCGACAAGACCGTCTGGCGCGCGCGGGCAACGGTTACATCCTGCCGATCCACAGCCCGACAATCCACAAGCTGCCGCCCGATCTCGCTGCGTCGATCGACAGCCTCTACCGCGAATTGACCGCCGTGCCGCCGCCCACTCAATGGGACGACGCCTTCGAAGCGACCGCGCGGAAGATGTCGTGGCAGACCGCGGAACGGCTGGCACAGCAACTGTTCAGCCTGTTTCTCTCAATTGTTGAATTGCGGAGGGTCGTCTGATGCTCCTTATGTCCTTTTCTGACGCCATTGCCGATTCTGAGCAATATTCGAAACGTCACCTATTGCTCGGCAACGGCTTTAGTATCGCATGCCGGGCTGACATTTTTCACTATGGCTCGCTTTTTGGGCAGGCCGATTTCAGCAATGTTCCTGAGGTCGTCGCCGTTTTCGAGGCTCTTGGCACCCAGGACTTTGAGGCCGCAATTCGAGCGCTTGAAAATGCCGCAAAAATTCTGCCCGCCTATGTTCCGCACGGCGATGCAGCGATTGCAAAAATGCTGAAACATGCAGCGGCTCTGAAGGAGATCCTCGTCCAGACCATAGCGGGAAACCACCCACATATTCCGTCAGATATTCCTGACGACAAGTTTTGGGCATGCCGCCGTTTTCTGTCTCACTTTCTGGCCGGGGATAAGCCGGGTTGTGTCTTCACGCTCAATTACGACCTGCTTCTTTATTGGACCTTGATGCATGACGACATGCCGTTCGATGATCCAATCGATCTTGGGATCAACGACGGCTTTGGAAATGACGAGGATGATCCCGACGCTGACTATGTTGTCTGGCAAGGCGAGACCAACGCCCACAGCGCGTGCGTACTCTTTCTCCACGGAGCATTGCATCTGTTCGATTCAGGCAAAGAACTTCAGAAATATACCTGGGTTAGGAAAGGCGTTCCTCTTGTCGATCAGGCACGAGAAGCTCTTGCGCGAGACGAATATCCATTGTTTGTCGCCGAAGGCACGAGCGCCCAGAAGAAGACAAAAATTCGGCACAACGCCTATCTTTATCAAGGCTTTAAGCAGTTCACGGCCAATGTGCAGCAGGGCAAGCATTGCATGTTCATTTTTGGCCATTCGCTGGCAGAAAATGATGATCACATCCTGAAGCGGATTGGCAAGGGCAGGCTGAAAAAGCTCTACGTTGGCATTTACGGCGATCCGCTCGGGCTAGCAAACCAGACCATTATTCAGCGAGCGCAGGCCTTGGCTGGGTTGCGCCATGAAAAATGGCCGCTGGAAGTTGCCTTTTACGATGCCGCATCGGCCAGTGTTTGGGGATAGTCAGGAAGGAAAACGTCATGGCAAGAGATACACACCGAGTGATGCCGCATAAAGACGGCGGCTGGCAGGTCAAACGGGATGGCGGCGAGCGCGCTAGCCACCGCGCTGACACGAAGGCGGAAGCTGAAAAGCTGGGCCGCGAAATTAGCCGCAATCAGGAAACCGAACTTCAGGTCCACCGCAAGGATGGGACTATCGAGCGGTCCGACAGCCACGGCAATGATCCGCGATCATCCGAAGGGTGACGGTGGGCGGCATCACTCCCAACACGGCCGAACTCTACAGCGCCCAAATCCCGGCGTTGGCGACCCTTGTGTCGCTGGGGTGGCGTTATCTCTCTCCCGCAGCTTGCATGGCGATGCGCGGCGGTAATCAGGGGGTATTGCTGCGCTCGGTTCTGATCGACGAACTGGCGCGACGGCGGTTCGAATATAAGGGACAGAGCTATCCGCTCTCCACCAACGCGATCGATCAGATCGTTCGGGAACTGGCGTCGCCGCCGATGCACGAGGGGCTGCTGACCGCCAATGAGCGGCTCTACAACGCGATCACGCTGGGCATCACCGTCACCGAATTTGTCGATGGCAAGAAGCACAGTGTGACGGTGCCGATCATCGACTGGCACGACCCCGAGAATAACTGCTTCCTGATCACCGAAGAGGTGGAGCTGGTCACCAGCGACGGCACGCGGACACGGCGGCCGGACATGGTCGGCTATGTCAACGGCATCCCGCTCGTCGTGATCGAGGCGAAGCGACCGGATAGCGGCAATCCCAACAGCTCGATGGTTGACGAGGGCATCAGCCAGATGATCCGCAACCAGAAGGCGGACGAGATTCCCCAGCTCTTCGCCTTTGCCCAGCTCCTGCTTTCTATCAGCGCGACCGATGGCCGCTATGGCACGACCAAGACCGCGCGCAAATTCTGGTCGAAATCGCATGAGGAGGAGTTCGACGAGGCCCATTTCGCGGGCGTCAAGAATCGTGCCCTGGGCATCGAGCCGCGCTCCGAATTGATGGCGAATCGAGTTTCGGATGTGAAGCGCCATTTCGACCATCTGTGGGGCGGCGACCAGCTTGTAACCGATCAGGATCGCTTGCTGGTGAGCCTGCTGTCGAAGGACCGACTGCTCGAATTTATCCGCATGTTCCTGCTGTTCGACCGCAAGGCCGAAAAGATCGCGGCGCGCTATCAGCAGGCGTTCGGCATCAAGAAGCTGCTTGCCCGCATTTCCGAAATCCGGCCCGATGGTGGTCGCCAGGGCGGCGTCATCTGGCACACGACCGGTTCAGGCAAGAGCTTCACAATGGTCTATCTGTGCAAGGCGCTGTTGCTGGACGAAGCGTTGAAAGGGTGTCGCATCATCGTCGTCACCGACCGGCGCGACCTGGAAAAGCAGCTTGCGGGTAACTTTCTGACCGGCGGGGCCTTCGGCTCCGACATCGGTACGAAAAAGGATGGCAGCAGCGCCAAGGCAACATCGGGCCGCGATTTGGCGCGCCGGATCGGCAAGGGCACCGAGCGGATCATCTTCACCATCATCAACAAATTCGCCAGCGCCTCGAAACTTCCCGAATGCCGCAACGACAGCGCCAACCTGATCGTGCTGATCGACGAGGGCCATCGCAGTCAGGGGGGGGAGAATCACGAGCGGATGCGCAAAGCGTTGCCGAACGCCGCTTTCGTGGCCTTCACCGGCACGCCGCTTTTGAAGGACGACAAAACGGCGAACAAGTTCGGCAAGATCATCCACGCCTACACGATGCGCGATGCGACTGCCGACGGCACGGTGACGCCCCTGTTGTATGAAGAGCGCAAGCCAGTCCTCGACATCAACGAAGCCGCCATCGACAATTGGTTCGACAAGATCACGCTCGGCCTATCGGACAAGCAGAAAAGCGACTTGAAGGAAAAATACGGCAAGAAGGGGCCGGTCTATGGCTCGGCAAACCGGATAGACCTTATCGCCTGGGATATCGCCGTTCACTTTAAGACCAATTTCAAAGACCTGGACCTTGGCCTCAAAGGCCAGCTCGCCACCTCGAGCAAGCGCGCGGCCATCCGCTACAAAAAGGCCCTCGATGCGACCGGCCTTGTCACCAGCGCGGTAGTGATCTCGCCGCCCGATACCCGCGAAGGTCACGCCGATGTGGACGAATCCGAGCTGCCTGAGATTCAGCAGTGGTGGAAGGACAATGTGCGCGGGGACGCGGAGGACTATGAGCGGCAGGTGATCGAGGATTTTGGTACCGAGGGAAAACCCGACATTCTGATCGTCGTGGATAAATTGCTGACCGGCTTCGACGAGCCCCGCAACGCTGTTCTCTACATCGATAAGAAGCTTGAACAGCACAACCTCATTCAGGCCATTGCCCGCGTCAATCGATTGCACGAGCAGAAAAAGTTTGGGCTGCTGATCGACTATCGTGGCATCCTGCGCGAGTTGGATACCGCTGTATCGGAATATCAGGACCTGGCCGAACGGACGCAGGGCGGGTTCGACGTTGACGACATTGACGGCCTCTTCGCCGATGTCAGCACAGAGTATAAGCGGCTCCCGCCTCTCCACGATGCCCTTTGGGCCTTGTTTGCTGGCGTTCACAATCGGGCTGACATTGAGCAGTACCGTCAGCTGCTCGTGCCCCGCTTCCAGAATGAAGATGGCGGCGTGCCGATCGACATCAGCCAGAAAATTCGGGAAGATTTCTATGAGGCACTAACAGAATTTGGCCTGTGCCTCAGGTCTGCGCTGGCTTCGCGCTCGTTTTTTGAAGATGCCTCAATAGCCGAGCAGCAGATCGCCACATACAAGAGGGATCTAAAATTCTTCGGCGACCTTCGCAAAATCGCGCGGCAGGATGCGCAGGAAACGATCGACTTTAGCGCCTATGAAGAACAAATCCGCAAACTTGTTGACCGCTATGTAATCGGCGAGAAGGTGGCCGAGGCCGAAGGTGTTTTCCTCGTCAATGAGCTTGGGCGGAAGGCCGACCCAACCGATTGGTCAGATGAGAAGACACGCAATGAAACGGATATCATTCGCAGCAGGCTGAAAAAAACTATTGAGCAAGATTTGGCCGATGATCCCTTTGCTCAAACCCATTTTTCCGAATTGCTGCGGCGGGCGATTCTTGATGCGAATGCCTTGTTTGAGCATCCATTCAAGCAATATGCGTTCTTCAAGGATTTCGAGGCGCAGGTGCAATCGCGCACGGTGGATGGCGCGCCGCGCGAGCTGGAGAATAGCAAGCCTGCCAGTGCTTACTTTGGAATCATGAGATTGGTGTCGGGCGACGCGAAGGTGTTGGGCGCAAACCGCGAGACCTGCATCAAAATGGCGCTCAACATAGAAAGTTCTGTCCGTACAGCGGTTGCTGAGAACTCACTTAACCCGCAAAACATTGAAGCCGCAATCCGCAAGGCACTGCTCCCGATGCTGTTCAGCCTGCTCGGGCTCGACGATGCCAAACAGGTAATCGAGCAAATTGTCACTGTGACAAGAGTCGGCCTTTATCGGGGCAATCAATGACGATTGCGATTTTGCGGTATGGCGACCGGCAAACAGATTATCACGTCACGTCGGCCGAGCGGCTGACAACGAAAGTTCTAATCCACGTTCATCCTGATGGCCTGGTTGAAGTCGAAGCACCGCCAAACCGGGAGGTTTCCGACATCCAGGCAGCAGTGCAAAAGCGCGCACGTTGGATTTTCGACAGCTTGGACGCAGCAAAAGAGGCGCGTGCCTACGCGCTTCCCCGAGAATATGTCGGGGGCGAGACACATTTCTATCTAGGACGCCGCTACCGGCTGAAGGTGAAGGAAGAACGAAGGGCCCTGTCGTCAGTAAAGTTAGTGCGAGGGTGCATCGAAATTGTCGCTCCCGTCGCCGATCGTGCAGCTGTGAAGCGACGGCTCGATCAATGGTATTTTCTCCGAGCTAAGCATTATTTTCAAAAGCGGCTAGATCATGTCGCAGCAGAAATTAGTTGGCTTAGCACTGTGCCGCAAATGAAATTGGTGCGCATGGAGCACCAGTGGGGCAGTTGCACTCCGACCGGAACGATCCATCTCAATCCCGCACTCATACGCGCGCCTCGTCATTGCATTGACTATGTCCTGCTCCACGAACTTTGCCACTTGATGGAGCACAACCATAGCAAGAAATTTTACGCGCTGCTTCAGATGTGTGACCCGAACTGGGCCAATACCAAAGCAGAGCTAGATCGCTTGGCAGAGCTATTGTTGGCGCGATAGCTGACACCGCGCGTGAGATGGTCTTGGCTGCGCCCACGCATCGTCCTGGCGCGGTAGATCCAAAGCGCACAGGCAGCTCTGCTTTCACAGTCTGGGCATTCCAAAACCTGACTTCGCGCTGACCGCCTAGTTGCTGCCGATAGACGAAACCGGCACCGATATCGGTTTCGGGCCGCGCTGATGTGGTGAGGAGCGGTCGACATTGGATCTTAATGGATCCCTTTTTGCTAGGCACCAACCTTTCACGAATGTCCTGTGTCGTTTGTTAGGCGATGCCGAATCGCCTGTCGCAGGGTTTCTTAACGCAATGCACGGTGCCCCATTCGGCACCGGTTCGACGCCAAAAATGGGACCGAATTTTTAGTGGGCCACGAAGGGACCACGAATTTGGCGGCGAGCCAAAACCTCAGCTTTCCTGCGGGTTGTAGAGCGCGATGTGAGTCCTGTAAGCGCACCATTCTCCTATTCGCCGATATTCGTACGGTCCAAAATGGCGGGGTTGTCCGATCCTTTGGCCTGCGGCGTCGGCCTCCCTTCTCGGCTGCTCGCTTTCAGGCGTGCATCGCATGGGATTACATGGGGGTATCCGATAATCCCCCAGTTGAGACCACCGGGCTCATCGGGGCCTGCGGAACAAAGCCGACATCTGGCCAACCCTGGTCACCACGACGGTCATAGCGATGGTCGCTCCACCACTGCGCCGTCGCGACGCGCTCGTCCGGGTGCGGACCCCGGTCACAGCCGGCACGAACCTGATCCCGATCCTTATGCGCCAGCGCGCGCTCGATCGCGTCAGGTTGCCAGAGACGCGATTCGTTCGGGCGGGTGCTGGCGATCGCGCGAAGACCGCGCGTCGGCCTTTCATCGCCGGCAAAAGCGAGCCGACGCAGCGCAGCGTTCACGATGGTCTCAGCCATCGGCCGCATCGGAATTCCGAGCGCAGGGGAGACGGGGGTCGCATGCCCCGTCACTTCGCGGAACGGCGTGGCGATCGGAAGCCCGACGCGACCGACCGCGCGCGCGCCCGGGCGAGAAGGGCAGGGATGGGCGGCCTATCATCGGCGCGCGCACCGATCGGAGCGCGTTCGCGACGGCGCGATGGTGGGTCGGAGTGCTAGAACGGCTTCGTCTTGGCGGCGAAGTCGTAAGGGGCCCATTCCGCTGCCGGGCATACCGGGAATGGCCGAACTCGCGTGTCGCAGACCCGAACCTCTGGATGCCGGCGGAAGTGGACACGCTTCGGACCGGCACGTCGCGCCGATACGACACAGTCCGGTAGTCCAATCGTCCGCTGCAGCTGACCGAAACCGGCCGCTCGATCATCAGTCGCGCATGGCGGTCGCTTCGCCAAACAGCGACGGCTCGGTTCGGGCCCACCGACCCTCAGCGTCGCGCGGAAACTCTCAAGCGCTCCGCCGACGCAAATCCGCATTGTGTTCCGCCTGGATTTACGTCGCCCTTGTCACCTGTCCGACCCGGTGCGAAGCTGGCGGCTGATCTCGTTGCTACGCGGGATGTCAGATACGGAGCTTTGCCCATCGCACGATCGCTATCCGATGATGGGTCGCCATGCGCGCGTCGCACACGCGCGCGACAATCCGAGCTGGCGCTCGCATGATCGCGGCGCCATCGTCGGCGTTTGCGTGTCCGAGGCGACGCACAGGCGCCCGCCGGCGCCTTATCCAAGGTTCGCCGATATGTGGAATGCGATCGATGCAGGTGTCCGAGTGATGAACGCCCGAACCCGGGACGAGGATCGGCTCGATCGACGGGACACCGCGGCGTGACGCCCGGGTCCGATCAACCGAACCTCCACCGCCGCTTGACGACAGGCCAGATTTCGATGATCGCGATCGGCGGGGCGATCGGCACGGGTCTGTTCTTGGGCAGCGGCTTTGCGATTGGTCTGGCTGGACCAGCGGTGCTCGTCAGCTATCTGATCGGCGCGATCATCGCCCTGCTGCTGATGGGCTGTCTCGCCGAGATGACCGTTGCGCATCCGACCAGTGGCGCGTTCGGCGATCTGGCGGACATCTACCTCGGGTCGCTGGCCGGTTTTCTCGTGCGCTACGCCTATTGGGCGGCGCTGGTGCTCGCGGTGGGGACCGAACTCACCGCGGTGGCGATCTACATGAAATACTGGTTTCCCATCGTGCCGGGATGGACGTGGATGGCTGGCTTCGGCGTTGGGCTGATCCTCACAAACGCCGGCGGCGTGCGCGCATTCGGCATGATAGAATATGGCTTCTCCGCCATCAAAGTGGCGGCGATCCTGCTCTTTCTTGTGCTCGGGAGCTTTGTCCTGCTGGCGTCGCGCGGCGGCTCGGCGATGGGATTTTCCAATTATGTGAGCCATGGAGGCTTCTTGCCGCATGGCGTTGGCGGATTGTGGACCGCCGTCATCGTCTCGATCTTCAGCTATCTCGGGATCGAGGCGATCGCGGTGGCGGCGGGCGAAGCCGAGGACCCGCAGCGTTCGATTGTCCGCGCCTTCAAGATGACGGTGCTGCGGCTCGCGGTCTTCTATCTCGCCAGTCTTGCCCTGATGCTCGCGATCGTGCCGTGGACGCAGGCCGGCACCGCAACGAGCCCGTTCGTGACGGTGATGCTGGCAATCGGCGTGCCCGGCGGCGCCGCGATCTTGAACGCGGTCGTCCTGATCGCGGCGCTGTCAGCGATGAACAGCCAACTCTACACCGCGTCGCGCATGCTGTTCAGCCTGGCCAGGGCGCGACAGGCGCCGCGCCAACTGGGATTGGTGACCCGGCACGGCGTTCCCATGCGGGCGTTGCTCGTGTCCGCGCTCGGCATTGCTCCGGCGACCGCGCTTTACGTATGGCAGCCCGACCAGGCGTTCGGGGCAATGATCGGCGTCTCGGCCTGCGGCGCCATGTTTGCGTGGATGATGATATTCGTGACCCATTTGGCGTTCCGCGCAAAATCCAAGCCGATACCGGGCGCATTTCGCATGTGGGGATATCCCTGGACGAGCGCCGCTGGTGCGGGCTTGATGGGCGCCATTCTGCTGACCACGCCGTTTACGGCGCCGTTTCGCACGACATTATGGTACGGGGTCCCGTTCTTGATCGCTTTATGCGTCGCGCACCGCTTGCTTCGGCGCAGTGAACAGCAGCGGTCACCGAACGCTATTTAGTCGCGATCGACCCACGACATGAGCTTCAAGCCACCCAGGACGTTTCCCGAAATCTGCCGTTCGTCCATCCAGTCGACCCGGCGCTATCGGCATGCCCCGGGGTGTCGTTTGAACGAATAAATTCGAGCTAACGAGGTCGGTCCGCTGGGGGGGGCAGGTTCGTCGTTGCTACGCTTACCTCGGAATTCGGTTGCCCGAGTGACGATCAAACTAAACGCCTGCGGCTCGTTCTTCCGACGCGGATCGAGGTCTTGCGCTGGCGACAAAATCCCGCGCCATTGGTCACCTTTGCGCATGTCTCGGAGCTTATCGAGCATGTCATTCTGCCTGAGCCGGTTGCGAGCTTCGGATGCCATCGAGGCTACCGAATTGCCTGCCTGACCGCGCTAAATCGGGGGAACGAGCCTGAGCTCATGGCGGCACCTCCACATTCAGACGCGTGCCGCTTTGTCGATACAGGCAAGCCGTCGATCGGAAACCGGGGCGGATCCAACGACGACAGCCAGGTCGGTATCGAGCTCAGCAGCGGATTTGACCGGCACCATGTCCGCCCGTCAATCGTCCGGGGTGCGATGTTCGGAGACCCGTTCACGGCGGCGCCGAGATCTGGGCAGGCGCCGAGTTTATCGCCAATGCTGTGCCGAAATGGCTCGGCCAGATCGGTGTGAAGACGCGCTACATCGCACCGGGATCACGATGGGAGAATGGCTATGATGAGAGCTCCACCGGGTCGCTGCGCGGCGAAATCCGCAATGGCGAAATCTTCTACAGTCTTGCCGAGGCAAAGGTGCTGATCGAAGCCTGGCGTCGAAACTTGATACGGTCCGTCCGCGCAGCAGCCTTGGCTACCGACCACCTGCCCCGGAAAGAGCTTCCGCATATCCGGCCTCCGGTGCCGCTGCGCTCCACTTCTGCCCGGAGATGGCAGCGGCACGCATAATTCGCTACCAATCAATACGGTCCACTCGGTGGGGCAGATCACCGTCGCTCCTTCCTCAGGGCCGGTGCCAGCCATAACGCCAGCTCGGCTGCGTCATGGTGATCGTCGCTGGATCGTCGATCAGCCCGTGGCGCTGCAGGATGTCGCCCAGCGACCGCGTGTTCGCGATCAGGTCGAAGCCCCAGGGGGTGAAGGTCGCCTCGTTCCAGACGTGTTCGGACAGCAGCGGGTTGGTCAGCGCCTGCGAGAAAGCGTCGACGCCGACCATGCGCATCAGCAAGCTCGGCAGCGGCGATTTGTCGACCAGGTCTTCGGCGAACAGGCCGGGGTAGAATTCGACCAGATCGACGCTTGCGTAATTCGCCTCGAGCAACGCGACCACGTCGGGATGGCTCGAAATGTCGCCGAAGCTGACGGCCGGCGGCATGCCATAAGCGACGCGATAGGCGTTGTAGCCGGCGAGGCGATTGTCGCGCCCCTGTTTGATCGCCAACCATTCGACGCCTAGCAACGCCGCGCCGGTGTTGAAGGCGCCCAGTTCCGCGGTGGGCTGGCCCGCCGCCGCCTTGAAGGCCGCGGCGAGGCCCACCGCCGTCAGCGGCCGGTTGTCGAGCAGAAACGCGCCGAGCGGGATCGGCCCGGTCGGCCACGCGATTTCGTCGGGCATCAGCGAATGCCAGCGATAGAGCAGGCTGAACTCGGCCGTCATCCAGTTCGGCCGGTTCCAGTCGGCGTGCCACGCCACGCTCGGATCGGCCACGAGATTGAAGGGCGCGGGGGTGATGTGATTGATATATTGCTCGATCACGATCTTGATGAACATCGGGATCATGATGTTGCGCGCGACCTGGAAGATATGTTCGTCGTTCCAATCGGGGTGTTGCCGCTCGAGTTCGCCGGCGACGCGGTTATGCTCGCGCAGCAGCAGCGTGTTGATCATCGACGTGAACGGCGTCGAATTCGCGCGATCGCCACCGATCGCGAAGAGCGTCACCAGCCGTTCGAGCGCGGGTTCGGGCATGTGGTCTGGCCCGAGCAGCGGCTTGTCGAGCGCTGCGAACTGCGGATCGGGCGTGCCGTCGGCCAGATAATAATGGAGCGGGTATTCCTCGCCGCTGATCGCCTGGCACTTCAACCGGCCGCGCCGCCCGGCGGTTTCGTCGGCGAGACGCAGGGCATTCGTCTGCGCTTCGGTGCGGCCGTAGAGCGGGCAGAGGTCGATCTCGTGGTTCGAGGTGGTCCGCGCGGTGTCGCGCGGGTTGGTGCGGATGAAGCCGTCGGTCAGATATTGCGCGAAGGCGGGGAACAGGCAGGTCGACTTGGCCGACAGCCGCTGCTGCCCCGCCGGGCGCTTGAACAAATCCATCACCGCCTCGATCGCGGGCAGGGGGGCGAGGTCGGTCGCGGGGAGCTGACGCGCCTGATAGCTCTTATCGGTCAGGCTCTTCCAGGAGACATAGTCCGACGCCGTGCTCCACGGATGCGGTCGTGTCGGGGTCGAGGCGACGAGCTTGTCGATCACGAGTTTCGACGCGGCCCGGTCGAGCCATCCGAACTTGTCGATCACGCCGCCGACGACGGAGAGAAGCTGGTCGAAGAATGCGGTCATGGCTGTCTCCGGGTGGGGCTTGGACGAGAAGCTGGGCGGCGCGACGGCCGGCGCATCGGCCGCGACGGGCTCGGCGCGGACGACGCCGTTGCGCCGATGGCGGAGCGTCGATATCGTTTCGTAGACGTGGCGGCGGACGCGATTGATGCCGCCGAGCGGGCGATGCGCGTCGAGCCCGTGCCACGGCGTGAACGACAGATTCTCCCCGAAGGCATAGCGCTCGGGCGTGGCGAAGGTCTGGCGGGGGATGATTAGCGTCGCGACCGGAACGAACGGGGACAGCTGCTCGGACCAGACGATGGTCGGGTCCTCGACCGGCATCGCCGCGGGATCGGTCTGCAGCTGGACGCACAGTTCGAAGGCGGCGTCCGCCTCGGCGAGTGCGGCGACGAGATTGTCGTGGAGGAAGTTCGCGGAGGCGCGGCTGGTGAACCGCGACGGCGCGCCGATCGGCCGGCAGGAGAATTTGGCGGGCGTGGCGCCGTACAGATAGGGCGTCATGCTCCAATAGCGCGCGTTGAGCGGGTTCGACACCTTGCGTCGCGTGATGCTCAGCGCCGCGAGCAGTTCGTGCCAGCGGAAGCGGAACGGGTTCAGCCCGGGCAGGAAGAAGCGCAGCGGTTGGGCATGCGCCTGAAACGCGACGTAATCGGCGGCATTGCGCACGAAGAACGCCGGATTGTTGATCATGATGAAGTCCTGCGTCGTCGAGCGGCTGGCGGCGACCCCCATGACCTTGATCGCCATGCCGCGCCCGTCGCCGACCTTGTCGCCCTGCGGCACGCCCGCGCCGTTGGAGAAGCGGACCCAGCAGCGATAGTCGCCGGGGTCGGCAAACAGCCCCTGGCGCAGCGGCGCTGCAAGCCCCTCGCGGACCTGCAACACCGCCGCGACGCAGCCGTGCGCCTTGGGATGCGCGTCGCGTTCGGCGGGGCCTGCGCTCGGCGCGTCCTGCAGCCGCGCGACGATCAGGTCGGTAATCGTGGCAATCGCTGCCGCTTCTTCGCCCGGCACGCTTTCGAACGGGGATGCGCCGGGATTGCCGGGCGGGATGAGGAGATCGGGCGGCGGTGCGCTGCTCATCGACCGGCTGCAACGATGACCAAGGGGTTCTCCAAATTTCCTGGAAGAAAGTCGATCTATCGAAATGTTTGTCTTAAAGACGCCGATCGTATTCGAATATAATAATGCATTTTAAGTTGCGGAAAGTGAAGCTCATTGCCCTGTGATGCGTAAGTATTTGGACGAAAACCGTCAAGTGCGGATGGGGCTGAGGAATTTATTTCGGAAATATCTAAACTCGAGAAAGAGTTGAGTTCTATAGTTAGATCTATGACATGGGTAATATCCATCGGTGAAGATGTGGAGCGTCCGGCCCATTGTCCGGCGCCAGTCCGGTTTGCCGGACCGGGGCAGATGATGTCGGGTCAGATCGCGCCGCGGCGCGGACGCACCAAGCCCGCTCGGCCAGGCAAGCGTATCGCATCCGGCCGTCTTACGCGGACGAATGGCCAAGGCGGTGGGGTAGGGGTGGAAAAGCCGAAAGCGGTTCGCCCGGCGATAGCGACCTGATGCGCCTATCCGAACGGCACCCGACGGCCGCGACCTAGGGACATGGCGCGGCCAGCGCCGCCGGTTGCGCGCGTTACGCCCCGGCGGGCGGGCGAACATGCTTCAGCATGTGCGCGGCGTAGTCGGCCTTGCCGAGCGCGATCCCCTGCGCCCGCAGGATCGAATAGGCCGTCACGACATGGAAGTAGAATTGCGGAAGCGCCCAGTCGCGGGCGTATTGCTCGGCGGTGAAGTCGAGCGTCATGCCGATCGGCAGCGCGTGCGCGATCGGCGCTCCGGGCTCTGTCGCGATGCCGGCTGCCGCGGCCGCCTGTATCACCGCGAGCGTCTCGGCGATCCGGGCCTGCGCCTCGGCCAAGGTGCCGGGCCGCTCGCCGGCATTGCGTCCTTCGTCCAGCAGGGTTTGCGACGATGGCGGGAAGTCCTGGCCCATCAGGCGGAAGACGCCTTCCTGCGCTTGCCGGCAGGCGAAGCGGACCTGCGTCGCCAACGGAAACATGTCCGGGGCAAGCCGCGCCGCCAACAGCGATTCCGCGTCGCCGCCCGGCCGCTGCGCCTCGGCCTTGGCAAGCCAATTGGAGAGCGCCCCGAGCATCTGCACGTAGGTCGGTACGAGAAGATCTGCGAGCGTCATGAGCGAATGCTTTCCTGGCCGATGCGAGCGCGATTTGAAGCGGGTGCGCGCGCGAGCGTCAAGCGATCCGTGGCGCGACACCGATCAGCGTCGCACCGGCGGGCTGGCGAACCGGCGACCGGTCGCGACGGCACGACACTGCGTGGCCTGGCGTGATCGCGGACCGGCGTCGGCGTTGCCTCGCCGAGCCTGGCCGATCGCCGCTACGCCTGCCGTTCTGCCGGCATGTCATCGTTTCGTAGTGATCGGCGCGTAGCGCCTCGCCTACCGCCATTCGGCGACATTGGATGCCACCACGATGTTTTTGCCACTCTTCGCGCTGCTGCCGGCGCCGACGGTCCACGATGCGCCGGTGCGCTCGAACGACATCAGCGTCGTCGGCACGCACAACAGCTACAAGCAGGCGATGGCGCCCGCGACGATGGTCAAGCTGCGCAGCGTCGATCCCAAGATGGCCGATGCGCTCGATTATGCGCACCGCTCGCTCGCCGAACAGCTCGACGCCGGCGCGCGACAATTGGAGATCGACGTCAATTACGATCCCGCGGGCGGGCATTATGCCAAGGGCTCGAACGATCCGAAGCTGCTGCGCCCCGGCTTCAAGGTGCTGCACATTCCCGGCCTCGACAATGCGAGCAGCTGCGTGTTGCTGACCGAATGCCTGCTGCAGATCCGCGGCTGGTCGGCGAAGCACCCGGGGCACGTCCCGATCATGCTGATGTTCAACGCCAAGGACGAGCAGAACGCCGCGCGCGGCGGGATCGATGCGCTGCCCTTCACCGCAGCCGCGTATGACGCGCTCGATGCCGAGATCCGCTCGGTGCTGGCGCCGGGGATGCTGATCACGCCCGACGATGTGCAGGGGCGCTATCCGACCTTGCGCGACGCCGTGCTGGCGGACAATTGGCCGACGCTCGACAAGGCGCGCGGGCGGTTCCTGTTCGCGCTCGACGAGCGGCCCGCCAAGGTCGCGGTCTATCGCGGGGCGCGGAAGTCGCTCGACGGGCGGGTGTTCTTCATCAACACCGACGAGGCGTCGCCGGCCGCAGCTTACCTCACGCTCAACGATCCGATCGCCGATGGCGCGCGGATCCGGCGCGACGTCGCCGCGGGCTATCTCGTCCGCACGCGCGCCGACGCCAATACCGAGGAAGCCCGTCGCAACGCGACGCAACGGCGCGACGCGGCGCTGGCGAGCGGCGCGCAATATGTCTCGACCGACTATCTCTGGCCCGATCCGCGCTTCGCCGGCGGGTATCAGGTGCATTTGCCGGGCGGGGCGGTGGTGCGCTGCAATCCGGTGCGGCGCCCGGCGGGTTGCGGCGGCGGGGCGCTGGAACGGGGCAAATGACCGTGCGGCGGCTGTTCGCGGGGCTGCTGCTCGGCGCCGCGCTCGTCGCGGCGGCGGAAGCGCCGCGGCCGTATCTCGACGCGGTGCCGCTGCCCGACCTGATGCGGATTCTGCCGCCGCCGCCCGCGCCGGGATCGCCGCAAGGCGTTGCCGATCGCGCGATCTTCCGCGCGACGCGCGCGCTGCAGGGAAGCGAGCGCTGGGCGGTCGCGACGCGCGACGTCACCGACGATCGCTTCACCACCTTCGCCTGCGCGATCGGGCTCCAGCTCGACGCCAAATCCGCGCCCGCGACGACGCGCGTGTTCGCGCGGATCGGCGGCGGGGCGTTGGTCGACCGCGTCAAGCGGGGCTATGCGACGCGCCGCCCGTATCTCGACGACGACCAGCCGATCTGCGAGCCCAAGAGCGCCCATCTCGCCGGCAATGGCGACTATCCCTCGGGCCACACCACCAACGGATGGTCGAGCGCGTTGCTGCTCGCCGAACTGATGCCCGAGCGCGCGACCGCGATCCTCGCGCGCGGCCGCGCATATGGCGAGAGCCGCTATATCTGCGGATCGCACAGCCTGAGCGCGGTCGAGGCGGGGTATATGTCGGGCTCGGTGCTGGTCGCGACGCTGCATGCCGCGCCCGAATTCCGCCGCGACATGGAGGCGGCGCGTGCCGAGCTCGCCGCGCTGCGCCGCACCGCGCCGCCGCCGCCCGCGGCGCAGTGCGCGCAAGAAGCGCGCGCGCTGCGCTGAGCGGCCTGTGTCACGCGCGCTTCATGCCGCGCGGCTAACGCGGGTGACGACTCGCGGCATTCCGCCCGCCGGGGAGCGACCGATGACCGACCCGTCGCGCCCATGCGCGTTCCGCCGATGACACACCACGCCCCGATCCTTGCGCGGCGCGGCGAGCACGTCGAGCTCCGCCCGTTGCTGCAGCGCTTCGTCGAGCGGCGGCTCGGCCACCCTGCCGACAGCGAGGACATCGTCCAGGAAATCTATGTCCGGCTGTACGATTACCGCCGGACGCGCTCGATCGGCGATGTCGGCGCGTTCTGCTTCGCGGTCGCGCGCAATTTGATCAACGATCATCTGCGCCGCGTCCGGCTGGTCGGACCGACCGAGGAGATGCCCGACGAGCTCGCCTGTCCCGCGCCGCGCGCCGACGAGATTCTCGCCTATCGCGAGCGCGTCGACGTGCTGATCCGCGCGCTGAAGGCGATGCCGGCGCTGCGCCGCGAAGTGTTCACGCGGCGTCGGCTCGAGGAGCAACCGGTCGCGACGATCGCCGCCGATCTCGGCATGACCAAGGCCGCGGTCGAGCGGCATTGCGGGCGCGCGCTCGCCGACCTGCGCCATGCGCTCGAACGGCGCGGGCTCGCGCTGGGGCAGGGGGCATGAGCACGCGCGACACGCCGCGCGAGATCGACGCCGCAGCGCTGCGCGAGGCGCTCGCGGCGTGCGCGACGAGCGGGCGGCTGTCCGACGCGCAGGTCCATGCGATGCGTTCCAAGCGTCGCCGGGCGCTGACGAGCGGCGGCGCGGCGGTCGCGTTGGCGCTCGTCGCAGGCGGCAGTGTGTGGTTTGCGGGCCTGGCGAAGGTCGCGCCCGTCGCGCTCGCGCATCTCGAAACCCAGCGCGGCGAGCAGCGCAGTTTCCGGCTCGGCGATGGATCGACCGTGCGGTTGAGCGGCGCGACCGCGGTCGATATCCGGCTCGAAGCCGGCGCGCGGCACGCGGTGCTGCGCCGCGGCGAGGCCTATTTCGATATCGTCCACGACGAAGCGCGCCCCTTTGCGGTCGCCGCCGCCAGCTCCGCCACGCAGGTGCTCGGCACCGCGTTCGACATCGATCTGACCGGCGGCGGGGTGAAGCTCGCGGTCTATCGCGGGCGCGTCCGCTTCGGCCCGGCGACGTCGCGGCGCGACGGCGACAGCGTGATCGTGCCCGCGGGCTGGCGCTCGCACTTCAGCGGCGGAGTAGCGGGCGCGCCGACGCGCTTCGACAGCGCGCAGCAGGATTGGCGCGAGGGGTGGCTCGATACCGATGCGATGCGGCTCGGCGATGTGGTCGAGACGCTCAATCGCGGCGGCGGCCGCCTGATCGCGCCGCCCGCGCCGGGGCTCGCCGACCTGCCGCTGTCGGGGCGGTTCAAGCTCGATCAGCCGCGGCAGCTGCTCGCAGCGGTCGGCGACGTCTATGGTTTCAGCGTTCGCGACGACGGCAAGCAGCTCCACTTGCAGCCGCAGCAGCCGTCATCGAAATGACGCATAACCGTCTGTAATTTGTAACAACTTTCTTTTGTCCGGTTTGCGACGCTGCCCCGTCTTCCCCTTCGAGGCGCCGCTTGGCGTAATAGGGGGAAGCACCATGCACCGTTCCAAGATGATCCTGCTCGCCGGTCTCGCGACCGTCGTCACCACCCAGGCGATCGCCGCACCGGCGCAGGCCGCCGAAGTCTCGTTCGAGCGTCGCATGCCGTTCGCGATCTCGGCGGCGGACCTGCGCGGCGCGATTTCGGAATTCTCGCGCACCACCGGCGTCCAGGTGCTCGTCGCACCGGCGGCGGTGCAGGGCCGCCGCACCGCGGGCATCACCGGCACGCACAGCGTGCGCGAGGCGCTGACGCTGCTGCTCCAGGGCACGGGTCTCACCGCGACGATCCGCGGCAGCGTCGCGGTGCTCAAGCCCGGCGCAAGCCCGCGCATGACGCGCGTCCGCGCGACCAAGGTCGCGACGCTCGCCGTCGCCGAACCTGCGCCGGGGCAGAGCGAGGGCGAGGAGAATAGCGGTCCCGACATCATCGTCTCGGGCTATCGCCAGAGCCTGCAGCGCGCGCAGGACCTCAAGCGTCGCGCGGTCGGCACGCAGGACGACATCCTCGCCACCGACATCGCCTCCTTCCCCGATCTCAACCTCGCCGAATCGCTCCAGCGCGTGCCCGGCATCACGATCACGCGCGACAGCGGGGAGGGCCGCCAGATCGCGCTGCGCGGGCTCGGCGCTGATTTCACGCGGACCCAGCTCAACGGCATGGAAGTGCTCGGCAACACCGCCTCGGGGATGGACAATCGCGGCGGCGTGACGCGCTCGCGCGCGTTCGACTACAGCCTGTTCGCCTCCGAACTGTTCAACCACGTGTCGGTGCAGAAGAGCTTCTCGGCCGAGCAGGACGAAGGCGGCATCGCCGGCACCGTCCAGCTGTCGAGCGCGCGGCCGTTCGATTATCCCGGCACCAAGCTCGTCGTCTCGGCCAAGGGACAGACCAACGACAATACCAGCGGCGTCACCCCCCGCCTGGTCGGCCTCGCCTCGGTGCGCAGCGGCGATTTCGGCGCGCTCGTCTCGGTTGCGTACAGCCGGATCAAGAGCAACGAATATGGCTATCGCAACTGGGGCTGGGGGCTGACCAAATACGGCGCCGCCAATATCGGCCCCAACATCGATGCCGCGACGCGCGCCAACCTCCTCGCCGGCGTGTGGCAGCCGACCGCGCAATCGCCGTCGAGCTGGTATACCGACCGCAAGCGGCTCGGCGTCACCACCTCGCTGCAATATCACCCCGGCACGCGCTTCAAGCTCGATGTAGACGGGCTGTACGGCCGCCTGCAGGACCATCGCGACGATTATGCGATCGCGACCGCGGGCACCAATGCGCTGACCGGCACCGCGATCACCGGCGGGCAAGTGATCCAGAGCGCGGTGATCGACAATACCAATACGCTGCGCGCGGCGAGCTTCACCGGGATCGACCTGCGCTCGGAACATCACATCGTCGAAAACCACACCGATTTCTACCAGGGCGTCGCCAATGCCAGCTGGGAGGCGAGCGACCGGCTGACCTTCCACGCGCTCGGCGGCTATGAGGAATCGGATTTCGGCCAGCCGGTGTTCGACAAGGTGTTCATGGAGTTGAAGAACACGCCGTTCAGCTATGACGATCGCCCGACGATCCCGGTCAATAGCTACGGCAAGGCGATCACCGACCCCAGCAATTGGGCGCTCCAGCGGCTCGACACGCAGGAGAACAAGATCACCACCCAATATGCCAATGCCAAGCTCGACGGCGCCTACAAGCTGACCGGCGCGCTGACCTTCAAGGCGGGCGGCGAGTTCAAGCATTTCATCAACAGCGGCTACACCTGGGTCAACAAGGTGTTCCACAATGTCCCCGCCGACATCGCCATTCCCAACGAGCTCAAGCAGGGTGTCGGGGTCGACACGCTGACGCAATATATCGTCGGCAACGTCGACGGCGTTTACAGCTATGTCGGCGATCCGCGGAACCTGACCGTCGCCAATCTGCAGGCGGGCAGCGATTACCGCGTCGACGAGAAGACCTTCGCCGGCTTCGGGCAGCTCGATCTCGACACCTATGTCGGCGGCATGCGGCTGCGCGCCAATGCGGGCTTGCGCTATTATTCGACCGATCTCGTCTCGTCGGGGCACCTGTCGCAGGTGATCGCCGGCGTCACCGCGTTCGTGCCCGTCTCGGTCGGCACCAACAGCCACGGCTTCCTGCCCGCCGCCAATCTCGCGCTCGACGTGGCGAAGGATGTCGTCGTGCGCCTCAGCGCGAGCCGCAACGTCAATCGTCCGGCGCTGGGGGATCTTGCCGCGGCGGGGTCGATCACGACGCGGCCGAACGGCGGCTCGCTGAGCCTCGGGAACCCGTACCTCAAGCCCTATAAGGCGACCTCGGTCGAGGGCGGGGTCGAATGGTATATGGGCCATACCGGCTTCGCCTCGATCGGGCTGTTCTACAAGCATATGGACAGCTTCATCGTCTCCTCGACGCAGCAGATCCCGTACGGCCAGACCGGGCTGCCGCTGTCGCTGCTGGTGCAGGGCGAGGATGCCAGCACGATCTTCGACGTCAGCCAGCCGATCAACGGCCCCGGCGCCAATATCAAGGGCGTCGAAGCCGCGTTCCAGCACGACTTCACCTTCCTCCCCGGCGTGCTCAAGCATCTCGGCGTGGTGGCCAACGGGACGTGGTTCGACGGGCACCAGACGGTGTTCTTCAGCGGCGTGCCGCGCGACCTGCCGCTCTACAATCTGTCGAAATGGGCGGCCAATGCGACGCTCTATTACGAGAACAGACTGTGGGGCGTGCGCGTGTCGGACGCCTATCGCAGCCAGTATCTGACGGGGGCGAGCAACGCCTATGCCAATGCCGGCGACGGCATCAAGGGCACCAACAATGTCGATTTCCAGGCGCATGTGAACCTGCGCCCGGGCGTCCGGCTGATCGCCGAGGGGATCAACCTCACCAACACCGCGATCCAGCAATTCGCCAGCGTCGATTACGACCGGCCCGAAGTCTATACGACGAGCGGCCGGACCTTCACCTTCGGCGTCACCGCGGAATTCTGATCACGCGGCCTGGCCAGATTTCGGCTGGTCAGGCCGCCCGCACGGGCGCGCGCGTGCAGCTCGATCTTCGAAGCGGCGACGTTCAGGCGTCGGAGTAATAATCCTTGGCGAACGGCGCGCCGCCAAAGGCGCGCCGCGCCGTCCAGGGCTGGGCGGGGTCGGTCCAATATGCGGCGTCGGCGGGCAGGCCGAGTGCGACCAAGCTTTCGGCGGCGAGATACATGCTGCCCGCGTTCGAATACCAGTCACCGAGCGTCGGCTGATGCCCGGTAAAGCCGATCGTCAGATAGCCCTGCGCGTCGAAATTGCTCGGGAAGCGGAATATCGCCTTTTGCGCGGCGACGGTCGCGCTGCGCACCTGCCCGGCCAGGAGCGCCTTGGGCAAGCGGCCGCGCCACGCCAGCAAACCCAGGGGCTGGAACACCGCGGTGCGATAGGTCAGCGAGCGGCCGATCGGCGGATAGCTGCCGTCGGGACCGATCATCCGCTCGAGATTCTCGCCGAAGCGCTGCATCCGCTTATAGGCCTGCTCGAGCAGATCCTTGGTCGCCAGGCTGTTGAACTTGGCCCCCGTCGCGACCAGCACTTCGAGGATTTCGACCAGCATCGGATGGATGACGTACGATCCGTAGAAGTCGAAATGGAAATGCGGCCCATCGCCGTACCAGCCATCGCCGACATACCATTCGTTGACCTTGCGGATCGCTAGGTCGATCCGCACCGGATCCCATTGCTCGCCGATCGACAGCAGGAACGCCTCGTTCATCGCGGCGAACAGCAGCCAGTTGGTGTAGGGCGGCGAGACGTCGCGCAGGCCCTTTATCACCCCGACGATGCGCTGCTTGGTCGTCGCGTCGAGCGGCTCCCACAACTGTTTCGGCGCACGCATCAGCGCGTTGGTGAAATAGGCCGAGTCGACCAGCGCCTGCGCTTGTCCGCGCCACAACAGGCAATCGGGGCTGCGCGGGTCGACCGAATGCGCATAGCTCGCCACCGCCTGCTGGCGGAGCGTCTCGCGCAGGCGGCCCTCGGGGCTGGTGTCGGCGGGGAGCGACAGCCACGGCGCGATCCCTGCAATCAGCCGGCCGAAACATTCGAGATAGGCGACGCCCGGATCGCGTCCGTCCCAGGTCGGACTGAGCTCTGGCTTGAAGCGCGCGTGGAGCTGGCCGGTCGCCATCGGGCCGAGCACGGGCTTGGCCATTTTCGCGAGCAGATCGACCATATAGCCGCGGTCCGACGATCCGACGGGTGCGCGCGGCGTGGCCTCCGCGCTCCCGCCGACCATGGTGTCGGCGACGAACCCGGTTGCGAGCGCGGCGGCCATGAAATCGCGGCGTTTCATTGGGTCCCACCCTCGCGGCGGTCGGTCGGCACGCGGAAATCGGCCGGGGCGGCGAGGACATAGCGGTCCCACTCGGCGCGGCTGCGGAAGCCGCCGACGCCCTTGTCCCACGCCGAGCCCGAATAATAGACGAACGGCTTGCCCGGCTGGACCTTGAGCAAGACGAGGTAATTGTCGAAATCGGTCTTCACATCGACGATCATCGCCGGATCGACTTTCAGCGCGATCGCCATCCGGCCGTGGATGCCATCCTCGGCGCTCCAGAAGGAGAGGACGCCGTGCGCGCGGTCGACGGTCAGCGCGCCTTCGCTCGAGCCGATCGTGTGGCGGCCGATGCCGATCCCGACGATCAGCGGACCCGGCTTGTCCGACGACAGCGTCGAGACCATCCGCGTGAACTGCGTGCCGAGCGGGAGCGTGAAGCGGCGCGTCTCCCATACCCGACGATCGACCTCGACCGGCCACGGCGCGTAATCGACCTCGAAATCGGCCGCGTCGGGGCCGTTCTTGAGGATGCGGTAGCGGGTGTAATTGCGCGAGGTCCACAGCTTGTTGTCGTGCCAGATGCCGAGCCCGCCGGCGCCGCGGCCGGTGCCGACATTGTAGAAATCGAGGCCTTCGCCGTGATAGCTGTGCTGGTCGCCGCTGCGCAGCTGGCGGTCGGTGAATGGCCAGATGACGTTCTTGCCCCACGAATCGATTCCCGAGCCCGAGGGCGGTTCGGCCGCCTCGAGCGCGTGGCCGTAAATGCGGTGCGCGGTGCGGTCGTTTTCCCACAGCAGATCGTCGTAGCGATAGTCGGCGAGCTTGACCGCAGCGTGCGGCTGGCGGTCGGGCGGGGGCGGCAGCGGAGTGCTGATCGGCGGCATCGTCGGAGTGGTCGCCTGCTGGGCGACGGCGGCGCCGGCCAGCAGGAGCAGCGTGCCGGCGAGCAGGCACGTGGACAGTCGCGCGCTCACTGGATCACCTCCGCGACGCCCGTCGCCGAGGCAGGGCGGGCGAGCGTCGGAGTGGTGCCGGCACCGCTGAACGGGCTCAGTCGGAACCCGAAGATACGCGGCGCGAGCGCGATCCGATAGCGCGGGAGCGGGCGCCCGGTCTGGTCCCATTGCGTGTCGCCGCCGATCCCGGACTGGACTGCATCGATCATCAAAGAAACCTCATCATGGGGAACGATGTCCGAGCTGCGGCGCGTGCCCGGCGCGCGGCGCGACAGATCGTCGTACGGGAAGGCGAGGGCGTTGATCGACAGCGGCGCATCGGCCTGCACGCGCAGGCCGCCGGCGGCGTGATCCGACAGCTCCATCCAGCGCACATCGACCTTGTTGCCGGTTTCCTGCGGCCGCATGTAATCGTGGTTCTGCTCGGCAATCGCCCCGCGCCACAGGCCGATCGGCGCGCTGGTCTTGCGATCCGCATAGCTTTCGTGCGGCCCGCGGCCATACCATTCGAGCGTGTCGAAGCCGGCGGGCATGGCATAGGCCAGGCCGATCCGCAGCGGATCGGGGAGGTCGGTGCGCAGCGGCGTGAAGCTGCCTTCGACCGCCACGCTGCCGTCGCCCGCCATCGCATAGCGCGTGACGAAGCGCGCGACGTCCTTGCCGATGCGGTAGCGGATCGTGACGGCGGCGCCGCCGGGCGTCGTGTGCGGCTCGACCGCCTCGATGGTGCGGTCGCTCGAGGCGGTCTTCCAGACGGCGTGGGTGCGCTCGACGCCGATGCCGACGTCATTGTCGGTCAAGGCGCGGTAGAAATCGGGCGTACCGCCGCGCAGCAGCGTGCGGCCGTTCGCGGCGTAGCGGACGAGCAGGCCGGTCTTGCGATCGAGCACCAGTTCGGCGCCGGAGGCGCGCAGCGCGACGGTGCCGCCCGCCTGCGCAACGTCGACCTTGCCGGTGGGGGCGGGCCTGGCGACCGCGGCCGCTGCGCCGAGCGGGAACTGCTCCCAGCCGATCACCCGGCCCGCGGCGATCGCCGGAATGCTCGCATCCTTGGCGCGCGCGACGACGTTGAGAAGATATTCGGCGCCCGGCTTGCGCGCGATCGCGGGCAAAGCGAGCGTGGTCGTCTCATGGCCGTGTGCGGCGGTGGCGAGCGCTGGCATCGTCCCGCGCGCGACGACGACGCCGTCCTCGATCACCTGCCAGCCGAGATCGAGCCCGGCGAGGCTCGCGAAATCATAATGGTTCGCGACGCGCAGCGCACCACTGGCCGGGTCGAAGCCCTCGAACTGGATCGGCGCATAGACCTTGGTCAGCTCGAACAGCTGCGGGTTGGGCGTGCGGTCGGACTGGATCAGGCCGTCGCCGAATTCCAGTTCGCCGCCGGGGTTGGGGCCATATTCGCCGCCCATGCCCCAATAGCGTTTCCCGTCCTTGGTAAAGCGATACATCGACTGGTCGACCCAGTCCCAGATGAAGCCGCCCTGCAATTTGTCGGGATGCGCATAGATCGCGTCCCAATATTCCTTCAGATCGCCGCCCGAATTGCCCATCATATGCGCATATTCACACAGGATCAGCGGCTGGCGGAACGACCAGTTCGTCGCGTAATCGACGAGTTTGGCGGCGGTGTCGTACATCGGCGCGTAGATGTCGGCGAAGTCGTTGGGATGGTGCTCGAACCGCCCATCCCACGTGCCCCAGCCAAGATAGCTGATCAGCCGCGACGGATCGCGCTGCTTCGCGGCGGCCGCAGCGGCGGCGAAGTTCGGGCCGATCCCGGCCTCGTTGCCGAGCGACCAGAAGATGATCGACGGATGATTCTTGTCGCGCTCGACCATGTTGGTGACGCGCGCGACGTGCGCGGCCTTCCACGCCGGATCGAAGCCGAGCTGATACGCCCCACGCTGCTCGGGATGCTTGTTGGCGAAGTCCATATAGGCGTGGCTCTCGATATCGGCCTCGTCCATGACATAGAGGCCATAGCGGTCGGCGAGCTCGTACAGCCGCGGGTCGTTGGGGTAATGCGAGGTGCGGATCGCGTTGATGTTGGCGCGCTTCATCAACTGGATGTCGCGCTCCATCGATTCGAGCGAGATGACGTGGAAGGTCTCGGGATCATGCTCGTGGCGGTTGACGCCGCGGATCGTGATCGGCTGGCCGTTGACGGTGACGAGCCCGTTCCGGATCGCGATGGTGCGGAAGCCGATCCGGCTGTAGGTCGACTGCACGATCGCGCCCTTCGCGTCGTAGAGCTCGACCAGCAGCATGTAGAGATTGGGCGTCTCGGCGGTCCAGGGTTTGACGTCTGGGATCGTCGTTGCGATCGAGACGGTGCGTTCGGCGGAACCCGCGGCGATCGCGGTCGATTTTTCGGTGACGATCCGGTCCCCGTCGAGCAACACGATCCGCGCGCTGGTGGCGGCCTTGGCGGGCGTAACCGCGAGATCGACCGCGAGCTTGCCGTCGCGATAGCGCTCGTCGAGCCCGGCATGGACGAAGAAATCGCGGATCCGCGTCTTCGGCGCGGCCATCAGGAACACTTCGCGCTCGATCCCCGAGACGCGCCAGAAATCCTGATCCTCGAGATAGCTGCCGTCGGACCAGCGATAGACCTGGATCGCGATCGTGTTGTGGCCGGGCTTGAGATAGCGGCTCACGTCGAACTCCGACGGCAGCTTGCTGTCCTCGGAATAGCCGACCTTGGCGCCGTTGACCCAGACGTAATAGGCCGAGCCCGCCGCGCCGATGTGCAGGATCACGTCGCTGCCCGACCAGCCCGCCGGCAGCTCGACATCGCGGCGGTACGATCCGACCGGGTTGGTCGCGTGCGGGATCAGCGGGCGATTGGCGGGGAAGGGGTAGGTGATGTTGTTGTAGCGCGCCTGGTCGAAGCCTTCGGCCTGCCAGTCGGCGGGGACCTTGATCGTCTTCCACTGCGAGACGTCGTAATCGGGCTTTTCGAACCCGCTCGGCAGCTGGTCGGCATTGGGCGACAGCGCGAACGCCCATCGCCCGCTCAGCAGCAGGAAGCGATCGGACTTGGTGCGATGCCCGGCGATCGCCTTCGCCCGACTCTCGAACGGAAAGCCGGTCGCGCGCGGCGGCTCCTTGCCGATCGCGAAGACTGCGGGATTCTCCCAGTCGGGCCGATCGGGTGCGACTTGTGGCTGGATCGGTGGGACGGGGGCGCTCTGCGCCACCACGGCGACCGGCGTGAAGCACGCCGCGCCAGCCAGCAAAAGGGGGAATGCCGAACGCACGATGACGCCTCTCCGTTGACCGTAGCGCTTGGCGCTCTTCGATGTTAGCAGTTATGCTACAACCGAAGAATTCGTATGACAAGCAGCGTGTGGTCCACTTTTTGGGGCCGGTTGCAGGGGAGACGCCGATGGCACGACATTCAGCCTCGCTGACCGATGGCTTGTTCGCCAAGCTCGAGGAGCGGATTCGCAGCGGGGCGATGCCACCCGGGTCGCGTTTCCCGACCCAGCTCGAAATCTCGGCGGCGGAGAATGTCAGCCGCACCGTGGTGCGCGAGGCGGTGGCGCGACTGTCGGCGCAGGGGCTGACGACCTCGCGCCAGGGATCGGGCGTGTTCGTCGCCGAGACCGCGCAATACCGCGCCTTCCAGGTGACGCGCGACGAGATGAGCGAGCTCACCGACGTCATCAAATTGCTCGAGATGCGGCTCGCGCTCGAGACCGAGATGGCCGCGCTCGCGGCGGCGCGGCGCACCACCGCCGACATCGGCGCGATCCGCGATGCGCTGGCACAGATGGAGGCGGTGATCGACGATCCCGAAGCCGCCGCCCGCGCCGACAGCGGTTTCCATCTGGCGATCGCGCGCGCGACGCAGAACCATTATTACGAGCGGCTGATCGAATTTCTCGGCCTGCGCCTCGTCCCGCCGCGCAACCTCTATCTGCGTGACCAGTCGGAGGAAGCGCACCGCGCCTATGCCGCCAAGGTACAGGGCGAGCATGAGGCGATCCTCGACGCGATCGTGCGGATGGACTCGACGCGCGCGCGCGAGGCGGCGCGGCATCACATGCAGGAAAGCCTCAGCCGCCACTCGCAATTGAGCGAGACAACGCGCCTGCGGCCTAAGGTCGACGAGAGTGGCGCGAGCGATTGACGACGGCTTTTTAGTTGTACTACAAGTAAGTCGATCCCGGCGTCAGATTTCGGGGCAGCCGGGAAGGTGAGTGGCCTGAATGCGTAGACTATGCCGATCGGGCCATCGACCATCCCGCGCCATCACGCGCCCCCAGCGATGACCACCGCCGACGCCACGATCACCGACGCCGCGCGCCGCGCCGGATCGTATCGCTGGGTGATCTGCGGTCTGCTGTTTGCCGCCACCGCGATCAACTATGTCGACCGCCAGATGATCGGCGTGCTCAAGCCCTTGCTCCAGGCCGATCTCGGCTGGCGCGAGAGCCAATATGCCGACATCGTCTTCTGGTTCCAGGCGGCTTATGCGATCGGCTTCCTGGCGGTCGGGCGGATGATCGATCTGGCCGGCGCGCGCGTCGGCTATGCGATCGCCTTCACCTTCTGGACGCTGGCGCATGTCGCGCACGGCTTTGTCGGCGGCGTGACGCAGTTCGCGATCGCGCGGTTCGCGCTCGGGCTGGGGGAGTCGGGCAATTTCCCGGCGGGACTGAAGGCCGTCGCCGAATGGTTTCCGCAGCGTGAGCGCGCCTTCGCGGTCGGCATCTTCAATGCTGGCGCCAATGTTGGGGCGATCGTCACCCCTTTGCTCGTGCCAGCGATCGCGCTCGCTTACGGCTGGCGCGCGGCGTTCGTCGCGACCGGCGCGTTCAGCGTGATCTGGCTGGTCGCATGGCTCGCCATCTATCGCCGCCCGGCCGAGCATCCGCGCGTATCGCCCGCCGAACTCGCTTTGATCCAGAGCGACCCGGTGCAGCCGAGCGCGCCGCTGCCGTGGCGGCGGCTGTTCGGGATCCGCGCGACCTGGGCCTATGCGGTGCCCAAATTCCTCACCGATCCGATCTGGTGGATGTTCCTGTTCTGGCTGCCCGACTTTCTCGGCAAGCGCTACGGGCTCGATCTCAAGAGTTTCGGGCCGCCGCTGATCGTCATCTACGTGATGTCCGATCTGGGAAGCATTGTTGGCGGCTGGGCCTCGTCGCGGATGATCCGCGCTGGCGTGAGCGTCAACGCCGCGCGGAAGCTGACGATGCTCGTCTGCGCGTTCGCGGTGCTGCCGATCGTCACGGTGCAATATATCGATTCATTGTGGACCGCGGTGCTGCTGATCGGGCTGGCGACCGCGGGGCACCAGGCCTTCTCCGCCAATCTGCTGACCCTGCCGTCCGATCTCTTCCCGCGCTCGGCAGTCGGCTCGGTGGTCGGGATCGGCGGGACGGCGGGGGCGATCGGCGGGATGCTGATCGCCAAGTTCGTCGGCTACGTGCTCGATCTGTCGGGCAGCTACGCGCCGATCTTCGCGGTGGCGGGCGGCGCCTATTTCATCGCGCTGATCGCGCTTCATTTGCTCAGTCCCAGGCTCGCGCGGGTCGCCGTCGATCCGGCCGGCACGCCCCTTCCGGAAGGTTCGTCATGATCGCTCGCTCGCTCGTCCTGCTCGCCAGCACCGTTTTGCTCTCGGCGCCGCTGCTCGCCGCGCCCGCACCACAGGCGGCTGCCGCGTCCCAGGCGCGCGACGCCGTTGCGCTCGCCACGAAGCTTGCTCGGTGGCAGCTCGCGCATATGACCGATACCGGCCATGTCTCGCGGATTACCACCGAGACGCGCAATCCGCGCGCCTGGGAGCAAGCGGTGTTCTGGGTCGGCATGACCGCGCTCGCCGATGCCGGGGGGCCGCCCGAGATCGCGCAGGCGGTCGTCGCCATGGGGCGTGCCAACGACTGGACCCCGGCCAAGCGCCCCTATCACGCCGACGATCTGGTCATCACCCAATCCTATCTGTGGGCGGCGAAGCACGGCGCGGGCGCTGCGGCGATCGCCCCGACGCGCGCGCGCTTCGACTATATCGTCGCCAATCCGCCGCGCGTCGGGCTCGCTTTCTACCAGCCGCCGTCGGGCTATGACGGCACCGAATGCCTGACGCGCTATTGCTGGTGCGACGCTTTGTTCATGGCACCGCCAGCGATGATCGAGCTGTCGCGCCAGACGGGCGACCGCCGCTACCGCGACTATGCGCTGCGCGAATTCTGGGCGACGACCGACTTCCTGTTCGATCCCGCCGCGCACCTGTTCTACCGCGACAGCCGCTTCTTCGAGCGACGCGACGCGGCGCAACGCAAGCAGTTCTGGAGCCGCGGCAATGGCTGGGTGTTCGCGGCGATGGCGCGGATCATCCCGTTGCTGCCCAAGGGCGATCCCGACCGCGTGCGGATGGAGAAGCTGTTCGTCGAAATGGCGGGGACGCTGAAAGTGCTGCAGAAGCCCGACGGCTATTGGGCGCCATCGCTGCTCGCACCCGAGGACTCGCCGCCGGAATCGAGCGGGACGGGCTTCTACACTTACGGCATGGCGTGGGGCGTCAAGGCGGGCCTGCTCGACCGCGCGGCCTATACGCCGGTGGTGCGCAAGGGCTGGGACGCGCTCGTCCGCAGCCTGCAGCCCGATGGCCGGCTCGGCTGGGTGCAGCAGGTCAGCGACCAACCAGAGCGCGTCGCCGCCAGTGACACGCAATTCTACGGCGTCGGCGCCTTCCTGCTCGCGGCGACCGCCGTTGCCGAGCTCGACCGCGCGCCGTCCAAAAGCTGATCCTTCCCCGGAGTTACCGCTAGTGTTCGAAAAGACCTATTACGCGACGCACCCCGACATGATGGCGTGCGCGTCGAACGAGGAGCTGCGCGATCGCTACCGCGTCGGCGGCCTGTTCCGGACCGGCGAGATCGTGCTGACCTATTCGCATGGCGAACGCTTCATCATCGGCGGTGCGGTGCCCGCGGGCGGTACGCTCGATTTGCCGCGCCAGACCGAGCCGGCGAGCGCCGCAGGGCATCCTCTGCTCGAGCGGCGCGAACTCGGAATCGTCAATATCGGTGGCCCCGGCGTGGTGCGCGTCGATGGCGAGCTGATCGAACTCGGGCGGCTCGAGGCGCTGTACGTGCCGATGGGAACGGTCGATGTGGTCTTCGCCGGCGAGGACGCGCGCTATTACCTGCTCAGCGTTCCCGCGCACCGTGCGTTTCCGTTGCGCAAGCTCGCGATGGGCGATGTCGAGCCGCTCTCGCGCGGCAGCCTGGCGGAATCGAACGACCGGACGATCTATCAGCTGCTGCTGCCGCATACCTGCGGCAGCGCGTCGCTGTGTCTCGGCATGACGCTGCTCAAGCCCGGCAGCGTATGGAACACGATGCCGCCGCACATCCATGAGCGGCGCTCGGAAATCTATTTGTATTTCGACCTCGGCCCCGACGATCGCGTGTTCCACTATATGGGGCAGGAGGATGCGCTGCGGCACATCGTGCTGGCGAACGAGGAAGCGGTGATCTCGCCGCCCTGGTCGGTGCATATGGGGGCGGGGACGCGGGCCTACGGCTTCATCTGGGCGATGGCGGGCGAGAATTTGGATTATAACGACATGAACGTGCTGGATATTTGCCAGCTGAGGTGAGGTGTCTGGCGTTGGACTAACCTCCAACCGTCACCCCGGCCTTGTGCCGGGGCCCACCGTGCCGCGCGTGCTGCCATTGGCTGTGCGCGCATCGCGGTGGACCCCGGCACGAGGCCGGGGTGACGAAGGGGCAGCACGCAAAAGGCCGGGCGCCCGGTGGGGCGCCCGGCCTTTCGTTCTTCGCCAAGCCTCAGAAAGTGTGGCTCGCCCGCACGCCGGCATAGCGCCGGAAGTCGCGCGGCAAATTGCTCTGCGTCGCAAACGCATTGCCCTGGTTACCCGCCGAATTGTTGGCGTTGAAGAAATACTGCTTGTCGAACACATTGTTGACGAAGCCGATCAGCTCCCATTTGCGGTCCGCGCTGCGAACGCCGAGCGACAGATTGAGGATGCCGTAGCCCTTTTGCAGCGTCTCGGGGTCGCCGTTGATCCCGAAGTTGAAGCTGCTCTGATAATTGTACGCCGCCTGCGCCACGCCATCGAGCGTGTCGGTCAGCCGCGGGGTGTAATCGGCGGTCACCGACAGCTTCCACTCGGGCGCCTGCGCCGGGCGGAAGCCGGCTAGGTTCTGGCGGGCCGGCGTGCCCGTGCAGCCCTGCGCCGCGGTCTGCAGCGGATAGCATTGCGCGAGCGGGAAGGAGAGGATCCGCGCATCGTCATAGGTCACGCCGCCGCCCAGGTTGAAGCTGCGGTTGAAACGCACCCCGCCCTCGAGCTCGACCCCGCGCGTCCGCAGCTTGCCGACATTGGCGAGGCGGAAGTTGATCGTGCCGTCGGGCAGCGTTTCGATCCCCTGCGCCTGGAAATTGTCGAAGGTGGTGGTGAACAGCGTGACGTTGAGCGTCACCTTGCGGTCGAGGAATTGCGACTTGATGCCGAGCTGCCAGTCCTTCGAGGTTTCCGGGCGGACCGGCCCGGTCTGTTGCCGCAACAGGTTGAAGCCGGTGCCGATGTCATAGGCCTGGCCCTTGTGCCCGGTCGCGAAGGTCGCGAACGCCATCACGTCCTTGGCGACGTGCTGCTGGATGCCCGCCTTGTAGGTCTGGTAATCCTCCGAATTGTTGCCCGCGAACTTGGCATTGTTCGCGGCGTAATCGAGGAAGGTATAGTCGATCTTGCCGTGGCCGGCGCGGATCCCGCCGATCAGCGACGTGCCGTCGATGATCTCATATTCGGCCTGGCCGAAGGCGGCATACTGCTTGTTGCCGTTGGTCGCATACCAGCGAGCGATCGAGAAGAACGGCCCGCGCGTGAAATCGCGCGTGAGGTTGAGGTTCGAATAGAACAGGCCGAGCGTGTAGCGCAGCCGCGTCTTGCCCGACGAGACCAGCCGCAGCTCCTGCGAAAAGGCGTGCGTGTTGAACGTGCCGAACTGGCGATTGTCGAGCGCCGCGATCGCCGATTCGTCCTGGTCGAGAATGTCGAACTGCTTGAAGTGATCCCAGGCGGTGATCGAGACGAGCGAGGCGAAGCCCAGGTCGAGCGCGGCGCGGATCGACTGCGAGAAATCGGTGTAATCGGTGCCCGAATCGACGTTGTTGACGACGTTGGTGTTGTCATTGTCAAAGGTCACGCCCGGCGCGAACACCGCCGGGGTATAGGCCGCGACGCCGCGCAGGCGGGCGTTGGGCGAGACATGGACGAACGGCCGGCCGATCGTGGTATGGCCGTCGATATAGCCGATCTGCCCGGTGATGTTGAGCGTCGGGGTCGGGTTCCACACCAGCTTGCCGCGCGTCGACAGCGTGCGGAAGCCGTTGACGGTGTCGCCGTTGAACAGATTGTGCACGTTGCCGGCGAAATTGTCGTAATTGACGCTCGCGCGGAAGCCGAGCGTGTCGGTCAGCGGACCCGACAAAGCGGCGTTGCCGCTATATTCGCGATCGGTCGTGACGAGCCCGCCGATGCGTCCGGTGAGATGTGCGCTCGGGCCCTGCGTCACGATGTTGAGCAGGCCGGCCGAAGCCGAGCGGCCGTACAGCGTGCTCTGCGGGCCGCGCAGCACTTCGATCCGCTCGATGTCCGACAGATCGGCGAAGGCGCGCGCGAGGAACTGGACGGGAACGTCGTCGATCTGCACCGCGACGCTCGGCTCGACGCTCGGCGAGAAGGCGAAGGTGCCGATGCCGCGGATCGAGACCGAGGCGTTGACCGGCTGTTCGGCCGGGCGGATGATCAGCGACGGCGCAGCCTTGGTGAGATCGGAGAATTGCCGCACGCCCTGCGCCTGGAGCGCGTCGCCGGTCAGCACCTGCACCGCGAGCGGCACGTCCTGGACGCGTTCGGCGCGCTTCTGCGCGGTGACGATGATGTCGGTGCCGGCGGAGTCGGGTGGGGTGCCTTGCTCGGCAAGCGCGGGGCTGGTCGGGGCGGGATCGTTTGGCTGGGTCGGCGCGGCCTGTGCGAAGGCCGCGCTGCTGGCGGCGACCGCTATGCTGCAAGCCAGGATGCGTCCCAGTGCGGTAGTCGTGGCCAAGCTCATGTCCTTCCCTCCCATATGTCGAGCTTTGCCCGATTGATCTGCGGCGTATCAGCGGAAGGGTGATGGCGCAAGGCTTGTATTACAAATTCTTGGTGTTTCGACTTTGGGATCTGCGGATGCGATCGTTCTGGTGCAGATTTGTCACCAAATTCCATACGCGGGTTGGCTTGGTCAGAGATCGGATCGGGCATTTGGCCCGCAGGCGAGGGCCGACGCCGCGCGCCGCTTTCGCGGGTCTTGCGGACGCGACGGGGCAATGGCGCCCGGTGGCGATCGGCCGTCAGCCGCAGCAGGCCCGCCGCGTGTGAGATCGATCACCGCCGCCGGACGCCAAAAAGGCCGGGGCACTTGCCTGTGGCAAGCGCCCCGGCCCAACGCGCGGGCGTCAGAATTTCGCGGTGATCGTTCCGAAGACCTGCCGCGGATTGCCGTAGAACGCGGTGGCGATGCCTTCCTTGCCGAGCGTCGGCGTATAGGCCCCGGCCGGGGTCAGGATCGGCACGCCGGCAACCGTCGCGTTGATGTATTGATAGCCCGACGTCTTGTAATGCCGGTCGGTGATGTTCTTGGCGTGCACGCCGATCGAATAGCGCCCCTTGCCGAAGCTGTAGGTGAGGTTGGCGTCCCACAGCGTATAGTCGGGCTGGTCGAGGAACGGGCTTGCGGTCTCGAACTGGTGCGTCAGGCTGCGATACGAGACGGTGGTCGAGGCGTTGATCCTGCCAGGCCCCGCCGGCAGCGTCGCGCCGAGCGTGCTCGACAGCGTCCAGTGCGGCGTGTTCTGGAACACGCGGACGTTCGCCACATCGACCCCGGTCGGGCCGATGAAGGTCTTATATTTCGCGTCGATATAGCCGAGCGTCCCGGCGAGCGTGACGTTGGATCCCGCGCCGGCGAAGTCGCGCGCCAGCACCGCGTTCGATTCGAGCTCGACGCCCTTGATCGTCGCCTTGGCGGCGTTGGTGGTGATGCCGCAGAACGACTGCACTCCGCCGATCAGGCAGCCGACCGAGCCCGGCACCTGCACGTCGCTATAGTCCGAATAGAAGCCGTCGAGCGCGAAGGTGAGGCGACGGTCGAACACCGCGCCCTTCCAGCCGATCTCGTACGACTTCACCGTCTCGGGCCTGAACAGCAAATAGCTGTAGATTTCCTGGTAGGTCGGCGTGGTCTCCGTGGCGAGCTTGGGCGCCGAGGTCCCGGAGCCGCGCGGGTCGAAGCCGCCGCCCTTGAAGCCTTCCGAATAGGAGGCGTAGAGCAAATGGTCGGGCGTAACCTTGTAGCTCAGCGAGACGCGCGGGGTGAAGCGCTTGAAATTGGCGGTGCCGCGGAAGTTGGTCGAGGGCGCGCCGAACGGCGTCGGGTTGCCGCCGAATTCGGACGTAACGCCGCCCAGATAGCTCGCCTTGAAGATATAGGATTGGCGCTGGTCCCAGGTATAGCGTCCACCGAGCGACAGGCTCAGCTTGGACGTGAAATCATAGGTGAAGTCGCCGTAGATCGAGCTGGTCTCGGTGCGCACGTCGCCGGCGGTATAGGCGTCGAAGCCGGGCAGGGTGGTCGACAGCAGCACGTCGAACCCGGTCGAGGCCTTGGCGCCGAGATAGTAATAGCCAAGGATCCCGTTGAGCTTGTCGCTCTTGTAGCCGAGCTGGAATTCTTGGCTGGTCTGCTCGTTGCGATAGACCGCGGGAACGTCGACATCGACCGCGGGCAATGCGTCGAAATCGATCGGGGTGAAGGAGCGATCCTTGCGGAACGCGCTCACGCTCTTGAGCGTGAGGTGGTCGGTCAGTTCGGCGGTCGCGACGAGCGACAGGCCGCCGGCCTGGATGTTCTGCTTCGGGCTGTTGAGCCCGGCGCGCGTGTCGTACGGGTTGGACTGGACCGGCGTACGCGTCAGCAGGCTGGTGATCAGCCGCGAGCCGTTGCGCGGGTTCGACTTGTCTTCGGTATAATCGCCGGTCAGCCGCAGGCTCATCCGGCTGTCGGGGGTTTCGAACTCGATCGTGCCGCGCCCGGCCCAGACGTTCTTGTTGTAATTGTCGATCCCGAGATTGGTGTTGCGGCCGAAGCCGTCGCGCGTCAGCCGCGCGCCCGATACGCCGACCTTGAACAGCGATCCGATCGGGGTCGAGAGACTGACGATGCCGTCGGCCTGGTTGTACGAGCCGTAGCTCGCCTTGACGCTCGCCTCGGGGGTGTCGGGGAGCCGCTTGGTGACGTATTTGATCGCGCCGCCGATCGTGTTGCGGCCGTACAGCGTCCCCTGCGGCCCGCGCAGCACCTCGATCCGATCGACGTCGTAGATGTCGAGCACCGCGGCCTGCGGGCGGTTGAGATAGACGTCGTCGAGATAGATGCCGATTCCCGCCTCGAACCCGGGAACCGGATCCTGCTGGCCGACGCCGCGGATGAAGGCGGCGAGCGTCGAATTGGTGCCGCGCGCATCCTTGAGCGTGGTGTTGGGGGTGACGTTCTGGATGTCGGTCAGGTCGACCGCGCCGGTCTTCTCGAGCCGGTCGGCGAAAAAGGCGGTCACCGCGATCGGCACGTTGAGCAACGTCTCCTCGCGGCGGCGCGCGGTGACGACGATGTCGCCGGTCGGGTTTGCGTCCTGCGCGGTCGGATCAGTCGGCGCGGGCCCCGTTTGCGCAAGCGCCGGCGTTGCCGCCAAAGCCCCCAGCGCGGCTCCGATACGCATCAGCGTGCGGACGGATTTCAGGCGTGTCATCGGTCATCCCCTCCTGTGGCGCTTGCCTGTCGGCCCCGATATCGTTCGGGTTGTGCGCGCGGTGCGACCGCTATAATGAAACCTGAACCGAGTTTCAACTTAGCAAATCGAGGATCTGGGTGTGAAAGCAGAAGAGCCGGCCGGATCGGACGAACACCCCTCGGCGGCGAGTGCAGGGAAGGCACCGCGGACCGAGCGTGGCCGCAAGACGCTGCGCGCCATTCTCGATGCGGCTGCGCTCGAGTTCGGCGAGCGCGGGTTTCACGACGCCTCGGTCAGCGGCATCACCCGCCGCGCGGGCGTCGCGCTCGGCAGCTTCTACACCTATTTCGATTCGAAGGAGGCGGTGTTCCGCGCGCTGGTGCGCGACATGTCGAACCGGGTGCGCGATCATGTCGCGCCCGCGATCCGCGCCGCGCCCGATCAGATCGCCGCCGAGCGCGCCGGGCTGCTCGAGTTCATCGCCTTCGTGCGGGGCCATAAGGAGCTGTATCGGATCGTCGACGAGGCGGAATTCGTCGATCCGGCTTCCTTTCGCGATCATTATGCCACCACCGCCAAGCGGATCGCGGCACGCCTCAAGGCAGGCGCGGCGCGCGGGGAGATCCGCAGCGACGTGTCCGAGGTCCATGCCTGGGCGGTGATGGGGATGAACGTCTTTCTGGGGCTGCGCTACGGCGTGTGGGAGCAGGATCGCACGCCGGCCGACGTCGCGGACACGGTCGCCGACCTGCTCGCGAACGGACTGGCGCGCGGGCCGGAGTAAGGCGGCGGCGACGCACGACGCGCATGCCTCATGATTGGAAGACTAACTTTACAGTTTAGCTGTTTATGTATATCGCATCATCATGGATGCGAAAGACCATGATGAGGCCGCCAGGATCGCCGCCTTGGCGCGCGACATTCGGGGCATGTCGGGCAAGCTGAAGCGACGCTTGCGCGAACAGGCCAATGTCGGGGACCTGACTCCGTCGCAGACTGCGGTGCTGGTCCGCCTCGAGCAGGACGGTCCGATCACGACGTCCGATCTGGCGCGCGCCGAAGCGATGCGCCCGCAGTCGATGGGAACCGTCATTGCCGCGCTCGAAAGTGCCGGTCTGGTGTACGGCGCGCCCGACCCGCAGGACGGGCGCAAGACGCTGCTGGCGCTGACCGACACGTGCCGGCAGTGGATCAGCGCGGGCCGCGCGGCGCGCCACGACTGGCTGTCGCGCACGATCCGCGCGCGCTTGTCGCCGCACGAACAGGAGCAGCTCGCGACCGCGCTCACGCTGCTGCAACGCCTCGTCGAGGATTGAGCGAACCCGCGTCTCGCTTTCGAAAGGACCGTCGCATGGCGCTCACCGCGCTCGACCCGAACACCGCGCTCATCATCGTCGATCTCCAGAAGGGGATCGTCGGCAGCCCGGTCGCGCACCCCATCGCGGGGGTGCTCGCGCGGAGCCGCGCGCTCGCCGACGCCTTTCGTGCGCAGAGCCTGCCGGTGGTGCTCGTCACCGTCACCGGTGTCGCGCCGGGGCGGACCGAACAGCCGAGACGCGATCGGTCCGCCTGGCCGGCCGATTTCGCGATGCTCGTGCCCGAACTCGGCGAGCACCCCGACGATATTCGGGTCGCGAAGCAGAGCTGGGGGGCGTTCGCCACCACGGATCTCGCAGCGCGGCTGAAGGCGCTCGGCGTCACGCAAGTCGTCATCGCCGGCGTCGCGACGGCATCCGGCGTCGAGGCGACCGCGCGCCAGGCTTATGAGCTTGGCTTCAACGTCACGCTCGCCACCGATGCGATGACCGACGCGCGTGCGGAAGCGCATGACCACAGCATCCGCGCGGTGTTTCCGCGGCTGGGCGAAACCGGCTCGAGCGCTGCCATCATCGCGCTGCTAGAAAGGACCGTCTGATGCTCTGGCTTCACTTGTCGGCCTATTTCTTCGGGGGCGCGTTTCTGGCGAACGCGGTGCCGCATTTCGTCAGCGGCATGCTGGGGCGCCGGTTCCAAAGTCCCTTCGCCAAGCCGTCGGGCGAGGGGCTGTCCTCGTCGACCGTCAATGTGCTGTGGGGCTTCGCCAATCTCGTCCTCTGCTATTTGCTGGTCGCGCAGGTCGGCGCGTTCGACGGGCGCAACGTGGCGCATGCCGCATCGCTCGGGCTCGGCATGCTGGCGATCGGCCTGTTCGCCGCGCGGCACTTCGGGCGTTTCCATGGCGGCAACGCGCCGGAGCGTCCTTGAGCGCTCCGGTAACGGGCATGTTCCGGTCGCTGCGCGGGTACAATTATCGCCTGTGGGTCGGCGGCGCGTTCGTCTCGAACGTCGGCACTTGGGTGCAGCGCACCGCGCAGGACTGGCTGGTGCTGACCGTGCTCACGCAGCACAGCGCCGCCGCGGTCGGCATCGTCATGGCGCTGCAGTTCGGTCCGCAATTCCTGCTGCTGCCGTGGACCGGATTTGCCGCGGATCATTTCGACCAGCGCAAACTGCTGATCGCCACGCAGACCGCGATGGCGGTGCTCGCGCTGCTGCTCGGCGTGCTCACCGTCAGCGGCCTGGTCGCGCTTTGGCACGTCTATGTCTTCGCCTTTCTGTTCGGCAGCGCGGCGGCGTTCGACGCACCCGTGCGGCAAGTGTTCGTCGCACAACTGGCCGGCGATGCCGACCTCGCCAACGCCGTCGCGCTCAATGCGACCTCGTTCAACGCCGCCCGCCTGATCGGCCCGGCGATCGCGGGACTGGTGATCGCGGCGGTCGGGACGGGCTGGGCGTTTCTGATCAACGGCGTGTCGTTCGTCGCCGTGCTCGCCTCGCTCCTGTCGCTCCGCCTGAGCGCGCTGCACCCGCAGCCGCGCGCGCATCGCACGGCGGGAAGCTTTATCCAGGGGCTGCGCTACGTCTGGTCGCGCGGCGATCTGAAGACGATTCTGGTCATGCTGTTCCTGATCGGCACCTTCGGGTTGAACTTCCCGATCTTCATTTCGACGATGGCGGTCGGCGTGTTCCATGCCGATGCGGGCGGCTACGGGCTGTTGTCGTCGATCATGGCGATCGGCACCGTCAGCGGCGCGTTGCTGAGCGCCAGGCGTCGGCGCCCCGGATTCGCCGCGCTGCTCGCGGGCGCGGGTGTTTTCGGGATCGGCTGCACGCTGGCGGCGATCGCGCCCGACTATTGGCTTTTCGCGGCCGCGCTGGTGGTGATCGGCGTGGCGGCGCTGACCTTCACCAACACCACCAACGCGGTGATGCAGCTGTCGACCGAACCGACGATGCGCGGCCGGGTGATGGCGTTGCGCATCGGCGTCGCGCTTGGCGGAACGCCGATCGGGGCGCCGATCGTCGGCTGGGTCGCCGACCATTGGGGGCCGCGCTGGGCGCTCGGCGTCGGCGCGGCGTCGGGGTTCGCGGCGGCGGCGGTCGCGATCTTCTTTATGATGCAGCGCCGGCTTTCCGGTGCGGCTGCGGTCGAGGCGCCTCACCCATGATCCTGACGGGACGTGCATAGCGCGCACCGCTCGCCAAAAGCGGCTGCCCCAGCAGAGGCGCGAACCGAGCGGGATGCCCAAGCGCGGAGGGCGGGGCGCGGCTGCTTCGGCGAGAGCCGCGTCGGCGTTCGTCGGACGATCCGCTATCCATACGGCACAATCGCACCGGGCGGTGCGGCCCCAATCCGCCGCAGGCGCTGGCCGACCGGATCCATCGGCTGTGGGTCGATTTCGCGCGCGACGGGACGCTGTCGTTTATCTGCTCGATCCGATCCGGGACCGTCTGGTCCGGGGGCAGGGCAGCGACTTGCTCGCGCTGGCGCTCGCCGCGTGGCTGCGGCGCGTGCGCGGTGTCGACGAGGCGGGGCAGCCGATCGACGTCCGCCATCCGCTCGCGCCGTTGTTGCGCGAGCGAGCCGTCGCCGGCGGCCCCGACCCGCAACCGTTGCTGGCGATCCGTCCGCTGTTCGGGGATCTGGTCGACGACGCGGCGTTCGTCGCGACGGTGGGCGCGCATCTCGCATCGCTCTACCAACACGGTGCGGTGCGAACGCTCCAGCGCACCATGCGCTGAACGATCGGAACGGCGCGCCGGGGCGCGACGCTGGGCGGCTGTCCTGATCGACGGTTCCCACGCCATCGCGTCCGCGATTGCGCAACGGTCGCCACCGCATGGCCGACGCCCCGCACCTTAGGTCGAGCGACGCGCTCGGTGTCCCGCAGCGTCGTTCCCTAGGCGACGTCCGAGGCATTATGGCCTGTTGACCCGGCGGGCCGGTCCGATTTCAGTACCGGGCACCGTGCCCAACACGATCGGCGTTGTGCGTAAGGTTGCGGTTTATGCTGCATTGCGCAAAACTATCGAGCGCGTCGAATTTGTAGATGAGCGCGCTGTCGGGGTGTAGCAATGAACGACGCCAATCCAGACGCGCTCGACGCGACCGACTATCGGATCTTGCGCGAGCTCAGTGCCGACGGCCGTTCCTCCGACGTGGCGCTGAGCGAGCGCGTGAATTTGTCGAGTACCGCAGTGGCGCGGCGTCGGAAAATCCTCGAAGAAAGTGGCGCGATCGGCGGCTATTCGGCCGATCTCGACCTTGCGCGGCTCGGCTTCGGCATCGTCGTGATCGTCATGATCGAACTGAGCTCGCAAGCCGAGCCCGCGCTGGTCGAGTTCGAGACCGCGGTGATCGCCTGCCCCTCGATGTCCTATTGCAGCTTCGTTTCGGGGAGCACGGATTTCCTGATGATCGTCCACGTCCGCTCGCTGGCCGATTATGACCGCGTCTATCGCAGCGAACTCTCGACGTTGCCGCACGTGGCGCGCGTCCGCAGCAGTTTCGTGCTGCGCGAAGTGATGCAGCGCAGTGTCCCGCCCGCGGTGCTCACCTCGCGAACGGCGTGACGCCGAATCGTGCGTCGAACGCGCATTTCTTGGTCCATTCGATTTAACTCGCGCACGATATCTGCAACAATACTACAGATCACGCAGGAATCGCCGCCAAACCGTCACGATCCCGACGAAGTTTAGCGGAAACCACGCCTCCGTTTCTGTTAGCCTTCGGGTCGAGAGAGGGGTTCTCAAATACCGATACCTTGGCTGCCGCAGCACTGTTCGCGGCAATCGCAGCAGCGTGTGCCGCGGTGTCGGCCGTTTGTCAGTCCCTCTGGATACGAGAGTCGTGCCGCCGCGAGTGGTGAGCCGACCATCTTGGATTGGGTGCCCGGGCGACGTGCGTTTCTCGGGGGATACTATGACACGATTCACTGTCGCCGTTGCGAAGACACAGACACACGACCGTCGTTCACGAAATCGCTGGCTCGGGACCGCCGGCATGATCGCCCTTACCGCCATCGCGCAGCCGGCCTTCGCGCAGGTCGCGCAACCGGAGGCGCAGATCGAACCGATCAGTACGCCGCCCCGGGATAGCGCGGCGCAGCTTCCCGTCACGCCGTCGGACGGCGACAAGGACGGCAGCGAGATCGTCGTCACCGGATCGCGCATCGTGCGCGACGGCTATAGCGCGCCGACCCCGGTCAGCGTGATCAGCACCAAGGAGCTGCGCGCCGAAGTCCCCGCCAACATCTCCGATTTCGTCAATACCTTGCCGGCGGTGCGCGGCTCGGGGACGGCGTCGAACTCGAACGGCTCGCTGTCGAACGGCGCCGCCGGCATCAACAGCGTCAATCTCCGCAATCTCGGCGCCAACCGCACGCTCGTCCTGTTCGACGGCCAGCGCTCGGTCGCCTCGACCACGACCGGCCAGGTCGACGTCAACACCTTCCCGCAATCGCTGATCCAGCGCGTCGAGGTGGTCACCGGCGGCGCCTCGTCGGCCTATGGCTCGGATGCGGTCTCGGGCGTCGTCAATTTCATCCTCAACAAGCGCTTCACCGGGCTCGAACTGTCGGCCGAGAACGGCATCACCACCTACGGCGACGCGCCGAACTACAAAGTGGCGCTGACCGCCGGCCATGCCTTTCTCGACGGGAAGCTCCACGTCACGCTCGCGGGCGAATATTTCAAGCAGATCGGCGTCACCACGATCGCGCGCGACTGGAACGACAGCGGCTTCTTCACCGTCAACAACCCGACCTATTCGGCCGCCGCGGGCGGCAATTGCGCCAAGCCCGCGGGCTATGTCGCGGGCACGCCGATCGCCGGCTGCACGCCCGAATATTTCGTCACGTCGGGCGCGGGCACCGGGCAATTCACCCCCGGCGGGCTCGTCTCGACCGGGCCGCTCAGGGGCACCTATTTCGGCGCGGTCGATCCGGCGACCGGCAAGGCGTCGGTCCATCAACTGACCTTCGGCCAGACCAGCGGCCAGTGGATGATCGGCGGCGATTACAACACGACCAGCGCGAGCCACCGCTCGAGCGCATCGCTGCAACCCTCCGAAGTGCGCAAGAGCAGCTTTGGCCGGCTGAGCTACGAAGTGACGCCGGGGATCGAGGTGTACGGGCAGTTCGCCTACAACCAGTATCGCGGCCAGAGCTTCTACCAGCAGACCCCGACGACCGGCGTCTCGATCAGCGTCAACAATCCGTACCTGCCCGATTCGGTGCGCGCGCAAATGGTCGCCAACAACCTCTCGACGATCGCGATCGGCACCTCGAACGTCGATCTCGGCCAGCAGGGCAGCGACAATACGCGCGACGTGTATCGCTATGTCGGCGGCGTCGACGGCGCGTTCCATGTGCTCGGCAGCGACTGGAAGTATGACGCTTACTACCAGTTCGGCATGACCAAGACGACCGAGAAGCTGACCAATGCGTGGAACCTCGCGCGTCTGGCGCTGGCGACCGACGCGGTGGCGGCGCCCGCGGGCAACGCGCTGGGCGTCGCCGCGGGAACGCCGGTCTGTCGCTCGTCGCTAACCGCGCCGACCAACGGCTGCGTTCCGATCAACCGGCTCGGCACCGGCGTCGCCAGCGCGGCGGCGATCAATTACGTGATGTATGGCGGCCAGCAACCGACGCGGTTGCAGCGCCTGACCGAGAAGGTGGCCGCAGCCAGCATCCGCACCAACAGCCTGTTCCGCCTGCCCGCCGGCCCGGTCGGCTTCGCGTTCGGCGCCGAATATCGCGAGGAAGCGGTGAGCGGCTTCGTCGATCCGCTGTTCCAGCCGGTCGTCGCCAACGGCGTGACCTCGGGCACCTGGATCTACGGCAATTACCTCGCCACCACCGGCAAATACAACGTCAAGGAGGCGTTCGCGGAGCTGCTCGTGCCGCTGTTCAAGGGCGCCGATTTCAACGGCGCGGTGCGCGTGACCGATTATTCGACCTCGGGCACGGTGGTCACCTGGAAGGCCGGGGCGACCTATCAGATGATCCGCGACATCAAGGTCCGCGGCACCGTGTCGCGCGACATTCGCGCGCCCAACCTGCAGGAGCTGTTCGCCTCGGGCACCGGGCGCACCAACACGGTCAACCGGCCGACCGCGACGGGTGGGGTCGCGACCGACCAGTTCAACGAATCGACCGTCGGCAATTCCGCGCTCAAGCCCGAGATCGCGATGACCTATGGCGCGGGCGTCGTGCTGACGCCGCGCTTCCTGCCCGGCTTCGCCTTCTCCGCCGATTACTACAACATCAACCTCAAGGGCGCGATCTCGTCGCTCGTCGCGCAGACGCTGGTCGATCAATGCTACACGGGCGGGCAGCAATTGGCGTGCTCGTTCATCTCGACCACCGGCGGGCGCGGCGTGGTGACGCCGGGGCTGGCAATCACCAGCATCGAGATCAAGCCGACCAATTTCGTCTCGATCAAGACGCAGGGGATCGATTTCGAGGGGAGCTATCGCCACGAACTGGGCGCTGGCGCCGTGTCGCTGCGCGCGCTCGCCAGCTATGCGATCGGCCTCAAGACCAATAACGGCGTCGCCGCGATCACTGACGATGCCGGGCAGAACACCGGCGGCCTGACGAAATGGACTTACCGCTTCACCGCCGGTTATGATTTCCGCAGCGGCTTCGGCGCCGAACTCGTGGCGCGCGGGGTGAGCCCGGGCGTCTACAACAACAATTACATCGTCTGCTCGACCAACTGCCCGGCCTCGACCTCGGATTATCACACGGTCAACACCAACCGCATCCCCGGCGCCTTCTATTTCGACCTCAATGCGAACTACACGATCAAGTCGCACGGGTCGCAATTCGAGCTGTTCCTGTCGGTCAAGAACCTCTTCGACAAGGACCCGGTGCTCGTCGCGATCGGCCCGACCGGCAACAATACCCCGGCTTACCCGCAAACCAACCGCTCGCTCTACGACGTGCTCGGTCGCGTCTACCGCGTCGGCGTGCGCGTCAAATTGTGATCCGTCTCCTCCGTCCAACCGTGTCCAAACAAAGGGTCGATACAATGCAGCGTCTCAACCATTCCGCCGCGGTCCGCGCGATCGTCGCCGCCGCCCTGATCGGCACATCGCTCTCGGCAACGGCAGCCCAGGCGCAAGCCAGCGCCGCGCTCAAGCAGGAGGCGATCGCCAGCGTCGACGCGCATGCCGACATGGTAGCGAAGGCGGTCGACCAGGTGTTCAGCTATGCCGAGCCCGGTTTTCAGGAAGTCCAGTCGACCAAGTACATCGCCGATCTGCTGACGCAGAACGGCTTCAAGGTCGAGTTCGGCGTGGCCGGCATCCCGACCGCGTTCAAGGCGTCGTGGGGCGAAGGCGGTCCGCTGATCGCGCTCGGCAGCGACATCGACTGCCTGCTCGGCGTGTCGCAATATCCCGGCACCGGCAAGCTCACGCCGATGGTCGCGGGCGCGCCGGGGCATGGCGAGGGGCATAATTCGGGCATGCCGCTGATTGTCGCCGCAGCGATCGCCGCCAAGGACGTGATGGTCAAGCACGGCATCAAGGGGCGGCTGCTGGTCTGGCCGGGGATCGCCGAGGAGCTGCTCGCGAGCAAGGCCTATTACGTGCGCGACGGGCTGTTCAAGGGCGTCGATGCCAACATCTTCACGCATGTCAGCTCGGACTTCAGCACCGGCTGGGGCGAAGGCGGCAGCAACGGCATGGTCTCGGTCGAATACACTTTCCACGGCAAGACCGCGCACGCCGCGGGCGATCCATGGGACGGCCTCAGCGCGCTCGACGGCGTCGAGCTGATGGATACCGCGTGGAACTTCCGCCGCGAGCATCTCCCCGTCACGCAACGCTCGCATTACGTCATCTCGAACGGCGGCGGCCAGCCCAACGTCGTGCCCGATGTCGCCTCGGTCTGGTATTATTTCCGCGACCGCACCTTCAAGGACGTCGCCAGCCTGTACAAGATCGGCAACGACATCGCCGATGGCGCCGCCAAGCAGACCGGCACGACGGTCGAGCATCGCATCCTCGGCTATGCCGCCCCGAATTACGGCAACCGCCCGATGGCCGAGGCGGCGTACGCCAATATCCAGGCGGTCGGGATGCCGAAATGGTCGGCCGACGACCAGGCCTTCGCCAAGACGGTGCAGACCGTCACCAAGCGCGAGGTCAAGCCGCTGGCGACCAAGGTCGCCGAGCTCTCGACGCCGGCCAACCGACCGCGCTCGATCGGCGGTGGATCGGACGATGTCGGCGACATCATGTGGACCGTGCCGACGATCACGATCCGCTTCCCGTCGAACATCCCGAGCATGATCGCGCACAACAAGCTCGCCGCGATCGCGATGGCGACGCCGATCGCGCACAAGGGCGCGGTGGCGGGCGCCAAGGCGGTGGCGCTGACGGTGCTCGATCTGATGACCACGCCGAGCCTGGTCGCCAAGGCCAAGGACTTCCAGCAGAACGTCCAGTTCAAGGAAGACACCTATGCGCCGCTGATCACCGCGAGCGACAGACCGGCGATCTGGCTCAACCACGACCTGATGGAGAAAATGCGGCCGCAGCTCGCCAAATTCTATTACGACCAGAGCAAATACCCGACCTATCTCGCGCAGCTCGGCATCGCCTATCCCGGCGACGCCGCCAAAGACCCGACCAAATGATCTGTCGACGGGCGGCCCGGTGGGTCGCCCGTTCGCCGCTGCGCGCGTGACCAGGAGCCTGATAATGAACCGTCCGACGATTGCCGTTTTGAGCCGGGGCGTAGCCATGCTCGCCTTGCTGTCGCTGCCGGCGGCGAATGCGATCGCCGCGCCGCCTGCCGCGCCGATCGCCAAAGCCGAGGGCCAGCGCTTCGACGGCTATATGCCCTTCACGTGGGAGGCCGCGAAGGGCCGCGTGCTGCTCGAAATCCCCGTGTTCGACGAAGACATCCTCTATTACGTCTCGGCGGCGACCAATCCCGGCTCGGTCGAGGCGCCGTTCGATCGCGGCGTGCTGTACAGCTCGGTGATCCATTTCGTCCGCTCGGGCGGCAAGGTCGTCGTCAACCGCATCAACCTCGACTATCGCGCGGTGCATGGCAGCGCCAAGACGCAGGAAGGCGTCAGCGATTCCTTCCCGAGCTCGGTGCTCGCGGTGCTTCCGGTCGAATCCGACCTGGGCGGCAAGGTTGTCGTCGATGCGACGGCGCTGTTCATGCGCGACGCGGCGGGCATCACGACGCGGCTGAAGCGCGCCAAGATGGGCGACTTCAAGTTCGATTCCGGGCGCAGCGTTTTCTACCCCAAGCGGATGAAGGCCTTCCCCGAAAACACCGAGATCGAGACGATCGCGACGTTCACCTCGGATGCGCCGGGCGTTGCGATCAGCGCGGTCACGCCCGATCCCGGCGTGCTGACGATGCGCATCCACCATTCGTTCCTCAAGGCCCCGACCGGCTATGTTCCGCGCGAGGCCGATCCGCGGATCGGCGTCAGCGCGATCCGCTTCAAGGATTTCTCCAAGCCGTTCGACGAGGCGCCCGACACGCAGTGGATCACGCGCTGGCGGCTCGAGAAGAAGGATCCGGGCGCGGCGCTGAGCGAGCCGGTCAAGCCGATCACCTATTATTTCGACCCCGCCATCCCCGATCCGATCCGCGCCGCGATGAAGAGCGGGCTGCTGTGGTGGAACAAGGCGTTCGAGGCGGCAGGCTTCAAGAACGCGATTCATGCCGAGGATGCGCCGGCCGACATGGACCCGATGGACATCCGCTACGCCTATGTCCTGTGGATCCAGCGCGACGAGCGCGGTTTCTCGTCGAGCGGCAACTATTCGGATCCGCGCACCGGTGAGACGCTCGGCGCCAAGACGCATATGGACACGTTCCGGATGCGCACGATCGCAAGCTATTACGACGCGTATCGCGGCGGGCTGCCGGTCGACGGTTCGGGCATCACCGTCGCCGATCCGAGCATCGTCGATGCCGCTGCCTTCGACACCATGCCCAAGGCGCAGCGCGACATGGTGCTGCTGCGCCAGGCGCTGCTCACCGCGCACGAGCTCGGCCATACGCTCGGCTTCCAGCACAATTGGGCGGCGAACCAGAACGATCGGTCGTCGGTGATGGAATATCCCACGCCGCGCGTGAAGGTCACCAACGGCAAGCTCGATCTGAGCGAATCGTTCATGACGTCGGTCGGCGCCTACGACACCTATATGGTGCGCTACGCCTATACGCCGTTCGCGGTGCCGCAGGAGCGCGCCGGGCTCGACGGCGTGGTCAAAGATATGCGCGACCACGGGGTGGTCTTCACGCTCGACAGCGACCCGCGCTGGACCTGGTACGACGACCGCGGGAGCCCCGAGGAGAATCTGCGCGAGACCGCGGCAGTGCGCAGGATCGCGCTCGCGCAATACGGCGCGGGGATGCTCAAGCCCGGCGAGCCGCTCGGCAATCTGCGCGATATGCGGTTGTGGATCGTCTATCTGCAGCAGCGCTATGCGATCGAATCCGCGGTCAAATATATCGGCGGGATGGTGCAGAACATCAGCGTGAAGGACGAGGCGCATCCGCTCGCGCCGACCGAATTCATCGCGGGCGAGCGCCAGCGCGCGATCCTCGCGCAATTGATGGAGACGCTCGCGCCGAAGAACCTCGAGATTCCCGAACGCCTGCTGATCCAGCTGACGCCGACGCCCGGCCGCAACCTCGAGGATCTGTCGAAGGACGATGTGTTCGACCAGCTGCGCGCCGCGCGGATCCTCGCCGCGCAAGTGATCGAGCCGCTGTTCGACGCCGACCGCGCGGCGCGGATGGTCGCGCTCGCGGCGCGCCAGCCGGGCGCGCTGACCTTCCCCGAACTGGTCGATACCGTTCTGGCGAACAGCTGGAACGCGGCGGCCGACGCGACCCCGCAGGCGCGTTCGCTCCGCCGCCAGGTTCAGGCGGTGACGCTCTCGGGAATGATGATGCTCGGCGGATCGACAGACGGGTCGCCCGAGGCGCGCGCCTATATCCTCGACCGGCTCGATCGGCTCGCGATCAGCCTCAGAACGCGGACCGGGCCGGATGAATTGACCACCGCCTTCTACCGCCAGTTCGCACGCGACATCGCGCGCTATCTCGACGACCCGGTCGCCAACGCGCCGAAGACTGCCGCGCCCGAATGGGGCCAGGGCCCCCGCTCGCGCTTCCCGTTGCCGCCGGGGCCGCCGCTCGGAGGGTAACGGACGGCCGGATCGAGATCAGCCAGCAGAAGACCGCCAAGGATCTGGGCCTTGCGGTTGTCTGCCGCTACACCCTATTCAAGAAAGGTAGGCCCTCCCGCGTCCGAAAGCGCGGAAAACAGCGGGTAATGGAAGTAGGTTGGTGACCCCTACGGGAATCGAACCCGTGCTTCAGCCGTGAAAGGGCCGCGTCCTAACCGCTAGACGAAGGGGCCATGCCGGCGTGGCCGGTTGGTTGGAGGCGGTTAGGGAAACTCGCCGCGCCGGTCAAGCCATGTGTTGCACGAAATCGTCTCAATCCGCCCAGGCCGCGTCGTCAATGTGGAGTTCGGCCGCAGGGCGCGAGCCCCAGTCGTCGATCTTGGCGCGGCCGGCGAGCCACAGGCGGCGGTGCGGGGCGGCGCCGAGCAGCGCCTGGCCGAGCGCGGTGTCGGCGGCGCGGAAGGCGACGGCTTTCAAAGAACCGCCGCCATCGCCCGCGACGATCGCGCGGACATGGCCGTTGCCGACCACATCCGCCTTGATGATTCGCACCGGCCCGGCGACGACGCGCGGTTGCGGCCAGCCCATGCCGTAGGGGCCGCCGAGCTCCATCGCGGCGACGAGATCGGGCGTGACGCCGCCTGCGGTCAGTACGGCGTCGAGCAGCAACGCGCGGTCGCCCATCGCGCGCGCGACCGCGGCTTCGAGGCGCTCGCTGAGGAAGGCGGCGAAGGCGTCGACCTGGTCCTCGGCGATCGTCAGCCCGGCGGCCATCGCGTGCCCGCCACCCGCGACGAGCAAGCCCTGCTCCTTCGCCGCGAGCACCGCCGCGCCGAGATCGACGCCGGTGATCGAGCGGCCCGAGCCCTTGCCGAGCCCCGCATCGTCGAGCGCGATGACGAGCGCAGGGCGGCCGTATTTCTCCTTCAAGCGCCCCGCCACGATGCCGATCACGCCGGGGTGCCAGCCATGCCCCGCGACGACGAGCACCGCGCGGTTGCTCTGGTTGAGCGCGATCAGTTCGGCGGCCTCCTGGACCACGCCTTCGATCGCGCGGCGTTCCTCGTTCAACCGGTCGAGCTCGACCGCGATGCGCTCGGCTTCCGCCGGGTCCTGCGTGGTGAGCAGGCGTACGCCGAGATCGGACTTGCCGACACGCCCGCCGGCGTTGATCCGTGGCCCGAGTGCAAAGCCGAGATCGGTGCTGGTCGGCGCACGCGTCAGGCGCGACGCGGTGATCAGCGCGTTGAGCCCGATGTTGCGGCGCTGCGCCATTACCTTGAGGCCTTGCGCGACGAATGCGCGGTTCAGCCCGCGCAAGGCCGCCACGTCGGCGACGGTGCCGAGCGCGACGAGATCGAGCAGGTCGAGCAATTTGGGCTCGGCCCGGTCGGCGAAATAGCCCCGGCCGCGTAACGTGCGGATCAGCGCCGCGCCGAGCAGGAAGGCGACGCCGACCGCGGCGAGATGGCCGTGCTCGGCGCCTTCGGTCTCGTCGAGCCGGTTGGGATTGACCAAAGCATGCGCGTGCGGGAGCGCGGCGGCGCATTTGTGGTGATCGACGACCAGCACGTCGACGCCGGCATCGCGGGCGGTCGCAAGCGCGTCGAACGCCTGCGCGCCGCAATCGACCGTGACGATCAGGCTCGCGCCTTCGTCCTTGAGGCGCACCAGCGCGGCGCCGGTCGGGCCATAGCCCTCGAGCATCCGGTCGGGAATGTACGGCCGCGCCTCGAGCCCGAGATCGCGCAGCAGCAGGATCATCAGCGCCGCCGAGGTCGCGCCGTCGACGTCGTAATCGCCGAAGATCGCAAGCTGCTCGCCCGATTGCACCGCATCGGCGAGCCGGTCGGCGGCGCGGTCCATGTCGCGGAAGATCGACGGGTCGGGCATGAAGCCGCGGATGCTCGGCGCCTTATGCGCGTCGAGCGCGTCGCGCGGGCAGCCGCGCGCGAGCAGCAATTGCGTGACGAGATCGTCGGGCGCGAAGCCGGGGTCGCGCGCGTCGGTCTCGAGCATGCGCCAGCGCCACGGCTGGCCGAGGATCGAATGGCTGATGTTGAGGACGGTGTTCATTGCCGCCCTCCTACGCGCTTGGCGAGCAAGCGCAAATCGGCGCAACGGGCGTCAGCCCTTGATCCACTTCCCTTCGCGAAACCATTTGGTCACGATATATTTGGTCCCGCTGACGACGGGCATCCCCTCGTGGAGCGTCTCGGTATTGCGGCTGCCGTCGCGGTTCATGTTGTTCCAGGCGAGCAGCAGGCCCTTTTTCGGCGCGACGCGGATGCCGATCTGCGGGAACCAGGTCGCGCCGCCTTCTTCGACATGGTTGAGATAGATCATCGCGGTCCAGGTGCGCTGCCCGCCGGTTTCGATCATTTGCGGCCAATAGGCCTGCTTCTCGTTGAAATAATCGAAATGCGCGCGGAAATGCTGGCCGACGGCGTAACGTTGCCCCTGCATCGTCTCGCCCTGCACCGGGTCGATCCCGAGCAGATGCGCGATCGCCTCGTCGGTCGGGCGGACGTCGGGCGACCAGCGATCCATGTCGCAGCTCTCGCTGGTGCGGAACTCCTGGATGTTCTCCTCGGCGAGGACGGTCGAGCGGCGCTTGTTGGCGTCGATCATCGCGACGAGCGTGTCGCACGTCGCGGCATCGAGGAAATCGGGATGTTGATAGATTTGCGCGCCGTCGACCGCGAAGCGCTTGACCGCGGGATTGGCATCGAGCCGCGCGCCGACGGTTTCACCGAACTGCCGCCGCACCGGCGAGGCGCCGTTGGGTTTCTTTGCAAAGAGAGCCATGCGCGCGACTTTGTCGCGGGCGCTCGAAAAAACAAGGGGTCCGCAAGCGCTGTGCTCGCGGACCCCGAAGTCAGCTTCCGGTGCTTACCAGAAGATGTCGTACACGGTGTCGACGACATAGCCGGTGCGGATATCGACCAGCAGCGCGTCGTTATAATAGCGCACCCAGCGATAGGGACCATAGGCCGGCGGCAGGCGGTAGTAATCCGCGTCGTCGATCCAGTAGTTTTCGCCGTACAGCACCGAGCTCAACGAAAAACCGACCGAGAAGCGGCGATATCCGCCAGACCAGCCCGACGGGGCGTAATAGCGCGGGAGGCGATAGGCGTTGCGGTTCTGGTTGCGATAGACGTTGTAATTGTAGCGGTCGTCGCGGCGCCAGTCGCGGCTCCAGGCGCCGCGATTGTCGCCCCGGCCATAGCCGCTGGCATAGCCCCCGCGATTGTCACGGTCGCCGAAACGCCCGTCATTGCCACGGAAGTCGCCGCCGCGCCCGGCCTGCGGATAGCCGCGGTCGTTGCCTCGGAAATCGCCGCCGCGCGGCTGGCCGTCGAACCCCGGACGACCGTCGCGCTGCCCAGCGGCAAAGCCCTGGCGGCCATCGCGTTGTCCGCCATTGACGTCGGGCCGGCCGTCGCGCTGACCGCGGTCGAAGCCGGGACGAGCGTCACGCTGCCCGCCGTTGACGCCGGGCTGACCGGGCTGACCGCCAGCCTGCGCCTGCGGCGGAACGCCCGGCTGCTGGCCGCGATAGTCGCCGCGCCCGCCAAAGTCGCGACCGCCGCCGCCCTGGCGATCCGGGCGCCCCTGCTGCGCTTGCACCGGAGGCTGCGCTTGCACCTGCGGTTGCGGCTGGCCTTGTGGGCGCTGCCAGTTGGTGCGGCCTTCGGCGCCGGGGATCGCCTGGCGCTGGCCCTGCGGCTGACCCTGTGGCCGCGCCTGTTGCTGGCCTCCGCGGCCTTGACCCTCGCCGCGATGCGGCCGGTCGTCATTATCCTGCGCCATTGCGGCGGCGGGGATCAACGCAGAAGCCGCCATGATCGCGGCGAGCAAAGACTTGCGCATCGATACTTCCTCATCTTCGTCCGGACAGCATGCCCGGTCGTTACATCGCTTATGGTCCGCGTGCGATGAGCCGCGGCTGAATTCGGGTGACAGCGTTGCGAAAGCTTTGGCTCATCTTGGCGGGGTCAGTGCCGGGACTTCGCGCGCGGCGTCGGCGGGGGTGATCGCGGGCAGCGGCGGCGCCGCGATCGTCTCGTCGCCGCGCTGGACGCTGGCGGCGAGCAGGATCGCCTCGACCAGCCGCGGATAGATGCCGCAACGGCACAGATTGGCGATGCCGGCGCGGATCTGGTCCTCGCTCGGGTTGCGGTTCTTCTTGAGCAAGGTCGCCGCGGCCATGACGATGCCGGGAATGCAGAAGCCGCATTGCGTCACGTTCTTGTCGAGGAACGCGATTTGCACCGGATGCGAGCGGTCGCGCGACAGGCCTTCGATCGTGGTGACATAGCTGCCCTCGATCGCGCCGATCGTGCGCTGGCACGATCGCACCGCTTCGCCGTCGATATCGACGGTGCAGGCGCCGCAATCGCCGGTGCCGCAGCCATATTTGGTGCCGGTCAGGTTCGACGCGTCGCGCAGCGCCCAGAGCAATGGCGTGGCGGGATCGAGCTTGTACTGGACCGGCTGATTGTTGACGGTGAAGCGCGTCATGCCGCCGTCGCCGAGTATCGGGGCGGGGCAGGGATGGGGGCGTGCGGCCTGGTCATGCTGCGATCATGCCCGCCCACGACTCGCCCCGCAAGACTGGCGGCGCGCGGGAAACGCGCCGTTTCCGGTTGCGCGATTGTCGATGCGGTTCGGCGACGCAATATCGTCGGCATGAAACTCCCAACGCTTTTCATCCCGCATGGCGGCGGCCCGTGCTTCTTCATGGATCCAGCGGGCGGGCCGCCCGATCCGATGTGGCGGCCGATGCAGGCCCATCTTGCCGGCCTGATCGCCTCGCTGCCCGAGCGACCGCGCGCGATCCTGCTCGTGTCGGGGCATTGGGAGACGCCCGAACTGGCGATCAACACCGGCGACGGGCATCCGCTCGACTTCGATTATTACGGCTTCCCGCCGCACACCTATGAGCTCGACTGGCCGTCGCGCGGTGACCCCGCGGTCGCGCAGCGGGTGAGCGAAGTGCTGGCCGATGCGGGGATCGCGCACCATGGCGAGGCGCGCGGCTGGGATCACGGCGTGTTCATCCCGATGATGGTCGCGGTGCCGGAGGCCGACATCCCGCTCGTCCAGCTTTCGCTGCGCGCCGATCTCGACCCGGCGGCGCATATCGCGATCGGGCGCGCGCTCGCGCCGCTCCGCGCGGAAGGCGTGCTGATCGTCGGATCGGGGATGAGTTTCCACAACCTCCGCGCGCGAGGCCCGCAGGTCACGCCGGTCGCCGAGGCGTGGGATGCCGCGCTGAGCGCGGCGGTGACCGATCCGGATCCGATCGCGCGTGCCGCGCGGATTGCCGCGTGGGATACGCTCCCGCACGCGCGCTTCGCGCATCCCGAGGCCGAGCATCTGTTGCCACTGATGGTCGCGCTTGGCGCTGGCGGGGCGGATGCGGCGGTATGCGACTATCGCGACATCGTGATGGGCTGGGTGGTTTCGGGCTATCGCTTCGGTTGAAACAAATGGGGGGGGCGGGGCGCCGCCCCCCCCAGTGTCGTCAGGCCGGCTTGGCGCCGGGCGTGCCGCACTTGGCGAACTTGCCGTTCAGGCGGCACTTGGTCGCGACCGGCTTGGCCGGCGGGCACTTCATGAAACGGCCCTTGGCGTCCTTGCACGGTGCGGCGAGCGCCGGCGCCGACACGAGCGAGAGCGTTGCGGCGGCAAGCAGGATCTTGAGCATTGTTGGTCTCCACACGATACGAGCCTAACGGAGGTTAAGCGCGTGTCGGTGGGAGGCAAGAACTCTAAATCAGGTTATTGATTCGATTAGCTATAATCGGATCTCAGGCGCGCCAGCCGGTGTCGATCTTGTCGACGAGCCGCACCATCGCCGCGAAATCGGCCGCGCCCGGGCCACCCGGAACCTGCGCCATATGCAGATCGCGCTGATGCACCGCGACCACGTCGGGCGTGACTTCGATCGCGGTGCCCATCGACATCGTCGCGACCTGGATTTCGCACGCGCGCTGCAGCGACCAATGCTTGATGAACGCTTCGGGCAGGGTCCGGCCCATCACCAGGATGCCGTGATTCTTGAGCAGCATGACGCGCTTGGAGCCGAGATGCTCGAGCAACCGCGCGCCTTCCTCGTCGCGCACCGTCACGCCCTCGAAATCGTGATAGGCGATCTGCCCCGCGAAATTGCACGCGTAGAAGTTGGTCGCGCGCAGGCCGCCCTCGAGCGAACTCACCGCCATCCCCGCAGTGGTATGCGTGTGCATGATGCAATGCGCATCCGGCAGATGGCGGTGGAACAGCGCGTGCTGGACGAAGCCGGCGCGGTTGACCGGATAGGGGCTGTCGTCGAGCTTGTTGCCGTCAATGTCGATCTTGACCAGGCTCGAGGCGGTCACTTCGCTGAAATGCAGCCCGAACGGGTTGATCAGGAAGGCGCCGTCCTCGTTCGGAATCTTCAGCGTGATATGGTTGTAGATCATCTCCGACCAGCCGAGCATCGCGAACACGCGGTAACAGGCGGCGAGCTCCTGGCGCGCCTCCCATTCGGCTTCGGACATCTGTGGTCGAACGACGGCGGCGGTGGCCATGACGGACTCTCCTGATCCGGATTCTTCTATCAGCATGTATCGCATGGCATTCTGCGGATTGCCAGACCGGGGGCGGTCAGGGCATGGAAGGTTCATGCAGATCAATACCCCCAACCCGCCGCATTCCAACGACGCCGCAGCCGGGGGCGTCTCCGCGCCGGGGCTGCAGGTCTTCGTGTTTGCGCTGTTCTTCATCTTCGGCGGCATCACCAGCCTGAACGACGTGATCATTCCCAAGCTGAAGGAGCTGTTCACGCTAACCTACACGCAGGCGATGCTCGTGCAGTTCTGCTTCTTCACCGCCTATCTCGTGATCGGCATCCCGGGGGCGGCGCTGGTCAAGCGGATCGGCTACATGCGCGGCGCGGTCGCCGGGCTGGTGACGATGTTGGTTGGCTGCCTGCTGTTCATTCCGGCGTCGAGCACGGCGACATATGCGCTTTTCCTGTTCGCGCTGTTCATTCTCGCGGCGGGCGTGGTGCTGGTCCAGATCGTGGCCAATCCGCTAATCAGCCTTCTCGGCAAAGCCGAGACCGCGTCGAGCCGGCTCACCTTCGCCCAGGCGTTCAATTCGCTCGGCACGACGATATTTCCGTATGCCGGCGCGATCATCATCTTGGGCAGCTTGTCGAAGATTTCGGCGGCGGACCTGACCGGGGCGGCGCTCGACGCGTATCGCACCGCCGAGAGCGGCGCGATCGTTCGGGGGTATCTCGGTCTCGCGGTGGCGCTGGCTGTCGTCGCGGCCGCTGTCTGGCTGTTTCGCAATCGGCTGCCGCGTGACGCCAACGCCGCGAAGGACAAGCCCCTCGTCGCTGCCCCGCGCTACGTCGCGGGCCTGGCGCTGGTCGCGCTCGGTGCGGTCGTCGCGGTGGAAGTGCAGGCGTGGGTTGGGTTGGTCCTCATCTTGCTGGCGCCTGTTATCTGGTTGTACGGCAACGACCTGATGCAACGACCGCGCTTCGCGCTCGGCGCGCTCTGCATCTTCCTCTATGTCGGTGCGGAAGTGTCGATCGGCTCGCTGATCGTGAACTACCTCAAGCAGCCCGGCGTCATGAATCTCGACACCGCCAGCGCGGGCAAGATGATACCGCTCTACTGGGGCGGGGCGATGATCGGCCGGTTCGTCGGGTCCGCGGTCTTGCGGGTCGTCAGCCCGGGCAAGGTCCTGGCGGGCGTCGCCGTCGGTGCGATCGCGCTCATCCTGATCTCGAGCAACACGACCGGGGCGGTCGCGGGTTACAGCCTGCTCGCGGTCGGGCTGATGAACGCGATCATGTTCCCGACGATCTTCAGTCTTGCCTGTGAAGGTCTCGGCGCACGTGCGGCAGATGGCTCGGGGATCATCAACGTCGCGATCTTCGGCGGTGCCGTGCTGCCGCTCGCCACCGGATCGCTGGCCGATGCGAGCGGAAGCCTGACGCTCGCGCTGCTGATCCCGGTGGCCTGCTATGTGGTGATCTGCGCGTTCGGCGTTTACGCCGCGCGGCCGGCGCCGCGATACGCCGACGCCTGAATTCAGAAGCCCAGCGCTGCGATCTCGGCCGCGGTGAAGCCCGCCTCGGCCAGGATCGCCGCGCCCTCATGGTCGCCCGCCATGCGCGGCGGCACGGTTTCGCTGACCGAATAGCGCGGGGCGGGGGCGGGCTGCGTCACGCCACCCGCGGTGACGAACGCGCCGCGCGCGGCATTGTGCGGGTGTGCGACCGCCTCGTCGAAGCCGAGCACCGGCGCGATGCACGCCTCATGTCCTGCGAACGCCGCGACCCATTCGTCGCGGGTGCGGCGCTTGAAGCGCTGGATTAGCTCGCGTTTGAGGACTGGCCACACCGCGGGCAGGAACTGCGCGTTCCACTCGGCGCCATCGAGCTCCATCACGCGGCGGAGCGTGGCGTAGAATTGCGGCTCGATCGTGCCGACCGCGATCCATTTGCCGTCGGCGGTTTCATACGTGTCGTAGAACGGCGCACCGCCGTCGAGCAGGTTGGTGCCGCGGGCATCGCTCCACATCCCCTGCGCGCGGAACCCCCAGACCATGCTGGCGAGCACCGCCGAGCCTTCGGTCATCGCGCAATCGACCACTTGGCCGACGCCGCTGACCTGCGCCTGGAGGATTGCGGCGAGCATCCCGAAAGCGAGCATCATCCCGCCGCCGCCGAAATCGGCGGCGAGGTTGATCGGCGCGGTCGGCTTGCGGTTGGCTTCGCCAAGCATGTGGAGCGTGCCCGAGATGGCGAGATAATCGATATCGTGTCCGGGTTCGTGCGCGAGCGGGCCGGTCTGGCCCCAGCCGGTCATCCGACCGTAGACGAGTGCCGGGTTGTCGCCGAGCAGCGTTTCGGGGCCAAGCCCTAGCCGCTCCATCACGCCGGGGCGGAAGCCCTCGATCAGCCCGTCGCACGTTGACGCGAGGCGGCGTACTGCGATGATCGCTTCGGGCTGCTTGAGGTCGAGCGTGATCGTGCGGCGCGAGCGGAGCAACGGGTCGCGGGTCGGGTCGACCATCCCGGGCGGGCCGGGGCGCTCGACGCGGATCACCTCGGCGCCGTGATCGGCGAGCATCATCCCGCAGAACGGACCGGGGCCGATCCCCGCCATTTCGAGGATCCGTAGGCCGGCGAGGGGAGGGGGTGCTCGGCCGTTCATCCTATCCTCCGTCATTCCCGCCCTCCCCGTCATTCCCGCGAAAGCGGGAATCCCGCTTCTTCCCGCGAGGGGAAGAAGCGGGACCCCCGCTTTCGCGGGGGTGACGGGAAGGGCGGTGCGCCATCAGAACGCCGCGATGCCGGTGATCGCGCGCCCGAGGATCAGCGCGTGGACGTCGTGCGCGCCCTCATAGGTGTTGACCGTTTCGAGGTTCATCATGTGGCGCATGACCTGATATTCGCCCGAAATGCCGTTGCCGCCATGCATGTCGCGGCTCATCCGCGCGATATCGAGCGCCTTGCCGACATTGTTGCGCTTGACGATCGAGATCATCTCGGGCGCGAACTTGCCCGCGTCCATCAGGCGACCGACGCGCAAGCTCGCCTGCAGGCCGAGCGCGATCTCGGTCTCCATGTCGGCGAGCTTCTTTTGGTAGAGCTGGCGCCCGGCGAGCGGGGTGCCGAACTGGTTGCGGTCGAGCCCGTACTGGCGTGCGGCGTGGAAGCAGAATTCGGCGGCGCCGAGCGCGCCCCAGCTGATGCCGTAACGCGCGCGGTTAAGGCAGCCGAACGGGCCCTTCAGGCCCTGGACGTCGGGTAGCAAAGCGTCCTCGGTCAGTTCGATCTCGTCCATCAGGATCATGCCGGTGATCGAGGCGCGCAGCGAGAGCTTGCCCTCGATCTTCGGCGTGGCAAGGCCCTTGGCGCCCTTTTCAACGATGAAACCGCGGATGCCGTCGCCATGCGCTTCCGACTTAGCCCAGATCACGAACACATCGGCGATCGGCGAGTTGGAGATCCAGGTCTTGGCGCCCGACAGCAGATAGCCGCCGTCGATCTTCTTCGCGCGCGTCGTCATGCTGCCGGGGTCCGAGCCGGCGTCGGGCTCGGTCAGGCCGAAGCAGCCGATCCATTCGCCGCTCGCCAGCTTGGGCAGATACTTCCGCTTCTGCGCTTCCGAGCCGTAGGCGAAGATCGGGTACATCACGAGGCTCGACTGGACCGACATCATCGAGCGATAGCCCGAATCGACCCGCTCGACCTCGCGCGCGACGAGGCCGTAGGCAACGTAGGAGGCGCCGACGCCGCCATATTCTTCGGGAACGGTCGGGCCGAGCAGCCCTTGCGCGCCCATCTCGCGAAAGATCTCGGGGTCGGTGGTCTCGTTCTGAAAGGCGTCGACGATGCGCGGGGCGAGCTTGTCCTGCGCGTACGCGCGCGCCGAATCGCGGATCATCCGCTCGTCATCTTCGAGCTGATCGTCGAGGAAGAAGGGGTCAGCCCAATCGAAACGCGCCATGTCGGCCATGTCAGGTCCTTTGATTTCCGCGTCGCCCCGGCGGAGGCCGGGGCCGCTGGGTTAGGACGCGAAGGTCGTGCCCCAAACGCAGCGGCCCCGGCCTGTGCCGGGGCGACGGTTATTGATCCAAAATCCGGTCGTCGAACAGGCCGAACGCCAGCGTCGAAGCATAATATCCGATCGCGCGCTCGCGTGTCATCGTGTGCGCCCATTTCCGCATATCGAACGCCGCATTCTGCATCGCCATCAGCGCCTGCGCCGCGATCAGCGGATCGACCGGGCGGATCGAACCTTCGGCGATGCCGTCGCTCATCGTCCCGGCGAAGCGACGCGCGATGCGGTTCGAGCGGTCGACCATCTGCGTGCGCGATTCGCTCGGGAGGCCCGACAGCGCCGTCGTGCGCAGCAGCGGCCCGCGTTCGGAAAACTGCACGTCGAGCAGCGTCGCGATCGTCCCCGACAGCCGGTCCCAATGGCTCCCGCCGCGCTCGTCGGCGAGGCGCTGCGCATCGGCGACGGTATCGAGGCTGCGCTTGTAGCAGGCGAGCACCAGATCGTCCTTGGCGTCGAGATGATGATAGAAGCTGCCCTTGGTGACGTTGAGTTCGGACGCGATCCGCTGGACTGAGGCGCCGCGATAGCCGAGCTGGTTGATCAGCCGCGTGGCGGCGAGCAGGAACGCTTCGCGGCCGGGCTCGGGCTCGTCATGCGCGAGGTCGATCAGTTCGGGATCCCAGGTCGCCTTCGGCCCGGCGATGCCGTGCGCGAACACGTCCATCAGCCGTTCCTCGACCCGGTCATATTGGTCGGGATCGTAGCGGGTCAGCCAGATCGGCAGCCAGAAGGTGTTCTCGAGCAGGACGTGCGCGCGGCCGCCGTGGAGATCGGTCTGCGCGCGGTTGGCGGCGGGGCCCCACAGGCTGCGCGTCTTGCGGAACACTTCGCGCCAGCCCGCCATCAACTTGCCGAGCACGGGCTCTTCCATCGCGCGCAGATCGGACAGGATCGCGAACGCGGTCTCTTCGCCGCGCTGGATGCGGGCGAGGCGCACCATGTTGAGCGAAAGATATTTCGCGACGCGCGCCTGCGGCGTCGGCTCGAGCAGCGATTCGTCGAGCATCGCGAGCAGCTTTTCGAGCGTGTACTCGAAACAGGCGGCAGCGAGGTCTTCCTTGCGCTTGAAATAGTAGGTGACGCTCGTCGTGTTGAGCCCGACGCGGCGCGCGACATCGGCGAAGGTCATGCCCTTCGCGCTCTGCTCGTTGATCGCCTCGGCGGCGGCGGCGAGGATCGCGTCGCGCTTGGCGCGGAAGCGCTTGGTGCTGGTGTCTTCCTCGGTCGGAACGGTGTCGGGGGCCTCCATCCGATAATCTGTACCATCATCTTTTAGAAGAAACAGTCCCTTTGTTGCGCACGGTCAATGCGTGGCTTTTCCGCGCCAAAGACGCTTTACCGAAAACGCGGTACGGTATACCCAGCCTCCCAACGACCTGATTGGAGAGAGCAGATGGACTTCAGCTTCAGCGAACGCGAGATCTATTTCCGGGATCGCGTGAAGGCGTTCATCGACCAGCAGATCCGCCCGCGCCAGGCCGAATATGACGAGCAGCACCACAGCGGCGAGCGCTGGAAGGTCATTCCCGTGATCGAGGAGATGAAGGAAAAGACCAAGGCCGCGGGCTTGTGGAATTTCTTCATGCCGCCGCATTCGGGGCAGGCGCATGTCGATGACAGCTTCGTCTTCGAAGGCACGCAGCTGACCAATCTCGAATATGCGTTATGCGCCGAGGAGATGGGCAAGGTCGGCTGGGCGAGCGAGTGCTTCAACTGTTCGGCGCCCGATACCGGCAATATGGAGGTGCTCCACCGCTACGGCACGCTCGAGCAGAAGGAGCGCTGGCTGCGCCCGCTGATGAACGGCGAGATCCGCTCGGCCTTCCTGATGACCGAGCCGGCGGTCGCCTCGTCCGACGCGACCAATATCGAGACCTCGATCGTCCGCGACGGCGACGAATACGTTATCAACGGGACGAAATGGTGGTCGTCGGGGGTCGGCGATCCGCGCTGCAAAATCGCGATCACGATGGGCAAGACCAACCCCGACGCCTCGCGCCACAGCCAGCAGAGCCAGATCCTCGTGCCGATGGATGCGCCGGGCGTGACGATCAAGCGGATGCTGTCGGTCTATGGCTATGACCATGCGCCGCACGGGCATGGCGAAGTGGTGCTCGAGAATGTCCGCGTTCCCGCCGAGAACATCCTGCTCGGCGAGGGCCGTGGGTTCGAGATCGCGCAAGGGCGCCTTGGGCCGGGGCGAATTCATCACTGCATGCGCACGATCGGCGTCGCCGAGACGGGCATCGAGGCGATGGCCAAGCGGCTGCTGAGTCGCGTCGCCTTCGGCAAGCGGATCGCCGATCAGTCGGTGTGGGAGGAGCGCATCGCGCGCGCGCGGATCGACATCGAGATGACGCGGCTGCTGTGCCTCAAGGCGGCCGACATGATGGACCGCGCGGGCAACAAGTCGGCGCAGCAGGAGATCGCGATGATCAAGGTGCAGGCGCCCAACATGGCGCTCAAGATCCTCGACGACGCGATCCAGGCGCATGGCGGCGGCGGCGTGTCGGGCGATTTCGCGCTGGCGCACGACTGGGCGGCGATGCGGACGCTGCGCTTCGCCGATGGTCCGGACGAGGTGCACAACCGCGCGATCGCGCGCAACGAGTTCGGGAAATATGCCGATCTGCCGGCGGCGGTCGCGGCGAAGGATGCGGTGCGGCGGTGACTTCGTCGCCCCGGCGGAGGCCGGGGCCGCTGAGTTATCGTGCCGACCGAGTGCCACAGAGCGCAACGGCCCCGGCCTTCGCCGGGGCGACGGAGATGAGATGAAAGCAGCCATCCTCTACGCCCCCAACACCGAGCTGGTGATCGACGACATCGCGATCTCCGACCCCGGCCCGCGCGAGGTGCTGATCCGCACCGTGGCGTGCGGGGTGTGCCGCAGCGACCTGCACTTCGTCGACGGCGCCTTCCCGCATCCGATGCCGACCGTGCCCGGCCACGAGGCGGCGGGAATCGTCGAGGCGGTCGGGTCGGACGTCGCGCATCTCAAGGTCGGCGATCACGTCATCACCTTCTTCACGGTGTTCTGCGGCGCGTGCGAGATGTGCGTCACCGGGCGGCCGTCTTTGTGCGTCGATCCCTCGACGCGTCGGCCCAAGGGCGCGCCGCCGCGACTGAGCCTGCAGGACGGAACGCCGCTCGCGCCGTTCCTCAATTTGTCGGCGTTCGCCGAGATGATGCTGGTCCACGAAAATGCCTGTGTCGCGATCAGCAAGGAGATGCCGCTCGACCGCGCCGCCTTGCTCGGCTGCGCGGTGATTACCGGGGCGGGGTCGATCTTCAACGACAGCCAGTTGCGCCCCGGCGAAAGCGTCGCGGTGATCGGCTGCGGCGGGATCGGCCTCGCCGCGATCAACGCCGCCAAGATCGCAGGCGCGGGGCAGATCATCGCGATCGACCCGGTCGCCGACAAGCGCGCGCTCGCCGAGAAGCTCGGCGCGACGCACACGCTCGATTCGAACGACGCCGATCTCGCCAAGCAGGTCTTCGGCCTGACCGGCGGGGGCGTGCATTATGCGATCGAGGCGGTCGGGCGGCCCAATACCGCCGAGCTCGCCTGGACGATCCTGCGGCGCGGCGGCACCGCGACGATCCTCGGGATGATCGCGCCGGGCAACGACGTGAAGATTGCGGGGCCGACCTTCCTGACGGGCAAGAAGCTGCAGGGCTCGCTGCTGGGTTCGACGCGCTTCCCGATCGATTTGCCGCGACTGGTGCAGATGTATCTCGACGGCAAGCTCGACCTCGACACGATGGTTGCCGAGCGGATCCGGCTCGAGGACGTCAACCACGCGCTCGCCAATCTGCGCACCGGCGACACCGTGCGCTCCGTGATCGAGTTTTCGTGATGGACGATTTCGCGCCCCAGACGATCGCGGTGCCCGAGAAGGACCGGCTCGACGAAGCCGCGCTGACAGCCTGGATGGCCGCCAATGTCGAGGGCTTCATGGGGCCGCTGAGCTATGCGAAGTTCGCCGGCGGGCAGTCCAATCCGACCTTCAAGATCGAGTCGCCCTCGGGCACCTATGTGCTGCGGCGCAAGCCGATGGGGGTGCTGTTGCCCTCGGCGCATGCGGTCGACCGCGAATATCGGGTGATTGCGGGGCTCTATCCGACGGGTTTCCCGGTCGCGAAGCCCTATGGGCTGTGCACCAATCCGGATGTGATCGGCACCGACTTTTACGTCATGGGGTTCGCCGATGGTCGCAATCTATGGGACGGCACCTTGCCCGACTATACGCCCGACGAGCGCACCGGGATCTACACCGCGATGTGCGATACGCTCGCGGCGTTGCACAATACCGACCATGTCGCGGCGGGGCTCGGCGAGTACGGCCGCCCCGGCAATTATTTCGAGCGCCAGGTCGCGCGCTGGACCAAGCAGTATCGCGCGTCCGAAACCGAGCATATGCCGCAGGTCGAGAAGCTGATCGAATATCTCGGCCGGACCGTGCCCGAGCAGACTCGGACATCGGTGGTGCATGGTGATTACCGCATCGACAACATGATCTTCCACAAGACCGAGCCGCGCGTGATCGCATTGCTCGACTGGGAATTGTCGACGCTCGGCGATCCGCTGGCGGATTTCTCCTATTTCCTGATGAGCTGGGTGACCGCGCCCGAAGGGCGGTCGGGGGTGCTTGGGGCTACCGGGCCGGCGACGGGGATCCCGACGATCGAGGCGATGGTCGAGCGCTATTGCGCGGCGACGGCGCGCGACGGGGTGCCCGATCTCAACTGGTATTTCTCGTACAACCTCTTCCGGCTGACGGGGATCGTCCAGGGGATCAAGAAGCGGATCGTCGAGGGGACCGCGTCGAGCGCGCAGGCGGAGAAATCGGCGGCGGGGGTGTATCGGCTGGCCGATGCGGCGTGGGATTTCGCGGTGAAGGCGGGGGCGTAAAGCACTCCCTCTCCCCTTCGGGGAGAGGGCTGGGGAGAGGGGCAGTATCGGGAGACGGCGCTTGTAACAGCCCCTCTCCCCGGCCCTCTCCCCGAAGGGGAGAGGGAGAAGAAGGCCATGTCGCAATTCGATCTTACCGGCAAAGTCGCCATCGTCACCGGGTCTTCGCGCGGGATAGGCAAGGCAAGCGCGTTCGAACTGGCCGAGCATGGCGCCAAGGTCGTCATCTCGAGCCGCAAGCAGGATGCCTGCGACGCGGTCGCCGCCGAACTCAACGCACGCTTCGGCGACGGCACGGCGATCGCGGTCGCCGCCAATATCTCCGACAAGGCTGGGCTGCAGCACCTCGTCGATGCTACCCGCGCGGTGTTCGGGCAGATCGACGTGCTCGTCTGCAATGCCGCCTCCAACCCCTATTACGGCCCGCAGGCCGGGATCGCCGACGAGCAGTTCCGCAAGATCCTCGACAACAACATCGTCTCGAACCACTGGCTGATCGCGATGGTCGCGCCCGAGATGCGCGAGCGGCGATCGGGCAGCATCGTCATCATCTCGTCGATCGGGGGGCTGCACGGGTCTACCATGATCGGCGCGTACTGCATCTCCAAGGCGGCCGACATGCAGCTCGCGCGCAATCTTGCGCATGAATTCGGGCCCGACAACGTCCGCGTCAACTGCATCGCGCCCGGGCTGATCAAGACCGATTTCGCGCGCGCTTTGTGGGAGGATCCCGAGCGGATCGAAGCGGCGAACAAGACCGTGCCCTTGCGCCGCATCGGCGAGCCCGAGGAGATCGCCGGTGCGGTCGTGTTCCTGGCGAGCGCGGCGAGCAGTTTCATGACCGGGCAGACGATCGTGCTCGATGGCGGCGTGACAATCTAGCGCCGTCGCTTCGGCGGAGGCCGGGGCCGGTGTATGGCTTGGCACGCGGGTGCCTCAAACGAAACGGCCCCGGCCTCTGCCGGGGCGACGGAGGATACAATGGCACGATTCAGCGGAAAATCGATCATCGTCACCGGGGCGGGCTCGGGCATCGGGCGGGCTACGGCGCTATTGTTCGCGCGTGAAGGCGGCAGTGTGCTCGTGGCCGACCAGAGCGACACGGTCCACGAAACCGCTGCGATGATCGACCGGGCGGGCGGCGCTTCGCACGCCATCCAGATCGACGCGGGCAACGAGGACGACGTGATCCGCGCGGTCAACGTCGCGTGCGAATATTATGGCGGGCTCGACGTGATGTTCGCCAATGCCGGCATTTCGGGCGGGATGGCAAACCTGTTCGATACCGATGTCGCGCTGATCACCGAGGTGCTGCGCGTCAATCTGATCGGGCCGTTCCTCGCGATCAAGCATGCCGCGCCGAAGATCGCCGAGCGCGGCGGTGGGGCGATCGTGCTGACGGCGAGCGTCGCGGGGATTCGCTCGGGGGCGGGGTCGCCGGCCTATTCGGCGTCGAAGGCGGGGGTGATCAACCTCGCGATGGTGTCGGCGCAGCAGCTCTCGGGATCGAACGTGCGCGTCAACGCGATCTGCCCGGGGCTGACCGAGACCGGCATGACCAAGCCGACCTTCGATTACGCGCGCGAGGCGGGCAAGATCGACCGCGTCGGCCGGCTCAACCCGCTGCGCCGCGGTGCGCAGCCCGAGGAACTCGCCGAGGTCGCGGCGTTCCTCGCCTCGGACGCGGCGAGCTACGTCAACGGCCAGGCGATCGCGGTCGATGGCGGGTTGTCGAGCAGCCATCCGGTGACCAAGCAGGAATACGGCAAGACCGCGGTGTAGCGATCACTCGCGCAGGCGGATCAGCCCTTCCTGCGCGACGCTCGCCACCAGTCGCCCGTCGCGCGCGAAGATCTTGCCGCGGTTGAAGCCGCGCGCATGGCCCGCCCACGGGCTGTCGCAGACATAGAGCAGCCAATCGTCGGCGCGGAAATCCTCGTGCAGCCAGAGCGCATGGTCGAGGCTCGCGGTCTGCAGCTTGTGCGTCATCCAGTTGACGCCGTGCGCCAGCGTCGCGGTGCCGAGCAGCGACATGTCGGAGGCATAGGCCAGGATCGCGCGGTGCAGCGCGGGGTCGTCGCCGATCGGGGCGACGACGCGAAACCAGCTGTTCTGGCGGGGCTCCTGCCGGACCGGGTCGAGCCAGCTGCGCGGGGAGACCGGGCGGATGTCGACCATGCGCGGGCGCAGGAACATGGCGCGGAATTTCTCGGGGATGCGGTCGATCATCGCGAGGCGCAGCTCGCGGTCGCTGGTCAGCTCCTCGGGCGGGGGCACGTCGGGCATCGCATCCTGATGCGCGAGCCCGCCCTCTGGGGCTTGCAGCGAGCAGGCGAGGTTGAGGATCGGCACCCCGCGCTGCGTCGCGATGACGCGGCGCGTGGCGAAGCTCTTGCCGTCGAAATCGCGCACCACGCGGTAGAGGATCGGGTGGCTCTCGTCGCCGGGGCGCATGAAATAGGCGTGGAGCGAGTGCGCTTGCTTCGGCGCCTCGGTCGAGCGCTGCGCGGCTTGCAGCGCCTGGGCGATGACCTGTCCGCCGAACACCCGGCCGAAGCCGTCGGTGCCGCGCGGGCCGCGGTACAGGTCGGTGTCGATTTGCTCGATATCGAGCAGGTCGACGAGTTGCTGTGCGAGTTGGGCGGGGGTGGGGTCGGTCATCATGTCCTTCTTCTCCCTCTCCCCTTCGGGGAGAGGGTCGGGGAGAGGGGCAGTATCATAGAACTGCCGTCCGCGTGACTGCCCTCTCCCGACCTCGCTTCGCTCGGCCACCCTCTCCCGCAAGCGGGAGAGGGAGAGTTAGTACCCCGCTGCCCGCGCCACCTTGTCGGCGTGGAAGTTCGCATCGCCGAACATCTCCGCCAACACGCGTGCGCGCTTCATGTAGAAGCCGATGTCGTATTCGTCGGTCATGCCGATGCCGCCGTGCATCTGCACGCCCTCCTGCACCGACAGCGTCGTCGCCAGCGCGGTCATCGCCTTGGCGACCGAGACCGCGGTGTCGGCGTGCGGGCTGTCGAGATCGAGCAGTTGCTGCGCCTTCATCACCGCGGCGCGCGCGACCTCCATCTCCGAATAGAGATGCGCGGCGCGGTGCTGGAGCGCCTGGAAGCTGCCGATCAGCGTGCCGAACTGCTTGCGCTCCTTCAGATAGCCGACCGTCATGTCCATCGCACCGCCGCCGACGCCGAGCAATTCGGCCGAGGCGCCGGTCCGACCGGCGCGGAGCAGCCGCTCGAGCGGGGTGCGACCACCGTCGATCTCGCCGATCACCGCATCGGCATCGACCTCGACGCCGTCGAATTCGAGCCGTGCGGCGAGGCTTGCATCGGCTAGGCGCTCGGGGGTGGCGGTGAGCTTGGCGGCATCCTTGGGGATGGCGAACAGCGTGACGCCCTCGGCGTCATCCGGGCTGCCCGCGGTGCGCGCGGCGACGATCAGCAGGTCGGCGACATGGCCGTGGGCGACGAACTGCTTCTTGCCGGTGAGCTTGAAGCCGTTGCCCGACCGCTCGGCCGTGAGGCCGATGCTGTCGCGATGCTTGGCGGCCTCGTCGATCGCCAGCGCGGCGACGGTGTCGCCGGCGATGATGCCGGGGAACCAGCGCTCGGCGTGCGCCGTGCCCTTGAGCGCCTCGACTGCGGCGACCGCGGTGGTGAGGAAAGGCGACGGCGACAGGTTGCGACCGATCTCCTCGAGCACGACGCCCGCCTCGACATGGCCGAGGCCGAGGCCACCTTCCGACTCTCCGATCAGGATGCCGGTGAAGCCCATTTCGGCGAAGCTCTTCCACAGGTCGCGGCTAAAGCCGGCGGGGTCCTTGGCGTCGCGAAGCCCGCGCATATGGCTGACGGGGGCCTGCTCGGCGACGAAATCGCGGATCGTGTCCTGCAGGGCGGTTTGGTCTTCATTCAAAAACAGGGGCATTCCTAATTCCTTCTTCTCCCTCTCCCCTCCGGGGAGAGGGTCGGGGAGAGGGGCTGTCACGAACTTCGGTGTCCGCGTGACTGCCCTCTCCCGACCTCACTGCGTTCGGCCACCCTCTCCCGCGAAGCGGGAGAGGGAGAATGAGTTACGCCGGCAATTCCAGGATGCGCTTGGCGATGATGTTGAGCTGGACCTCGCTCGTCCCGCCCTCGATCGAATTGGCCTTGGTGCGCAGCCACGCGCGCGCCTCGGCGCCGCCGCGCGAGCTTTCGCTCTCCCATTCGAGCGCGTCGGAGCCGCCTGCCGCCATCATCAGCTCGTGGCGGCTCTTGTTGAGCTCGGTGCCGTAATATTTCATCATCGAGGGCTGGGCAGGGTGCGCGCGACCGGCCTTCAATTCGTCGATGAAGCGCTCGGACATCGACCCGAACGCCTTCGCGCGCACCTCGAACGTGGCGATCGCCGCGCGCAGCAGCGGATCGGCGAGCCGACCCTCGGCATCGAGCCCGATCGTCGCGATCGCGCCGTCGAGCAACGGATTGCCGCCGCTCGACGCGAGACCCATGCCCGAGATCATCTCGCGCTCATGCCCGAGCAGATATTTGGCGACGTCCCAGCCCTTGTTCTCGTCATGGACGCGCTGCGACTTGGGGACCTTCACATTGTCCATGAAGGTCTCGCAGAACGGCGAATAGCCCGAGATCAAGAGGATCGGCTTGGTCGAGACGCCTTCGCTCGCCATGTCGAACAGCACGAAGCTGATCCCGCCCTGCTTGCTGCTCTTGTCGGTGCGGACGAGGCAGAAGATCCAGTCGGCCTTGTCGGCGTACGACGTCCACACCTTCTGGCCGTTGACGATATAATGATCGCCGGCATCCTCGGCCGAGGTGGCGAGGCTGGCGAGGTCGGAGCCGGCGTTCGGCTCGGAATAGCCCTGGCACCAGCGGATCTCGCCGCGCGCGATCTTGGTGAGATGCTCGAGCTTCTGCTCCTCGGTGCCGTATTTGAGCAATGCCGGCCCGAGCATTGAGATACCGAACGAATTGAGCGGGTTGCGCGCCTTTATTGCGGCCATCTCTTCGCGCAGGATCTTGGTTTCGGCGGGCGTCAGGCCGCCGCCGCCATAGGCCTTGGGCCAGTCGGGCACGGTCCAGCCGCGCGACGCCATCGCGTCCATCCATTCCTTCTGGCCGGGCTGGAAATCGGGATTGCGGCCGCCCCAGCAGGCGTCCTTGTCGGAGCGGACGGGTTCGCGCATCTCGGGTGGGCAATTGGCTTCGAGCCAGGCGCGGGTTTCGCTGCGGAAGGTGTCGAGATCCTGGGTCATCTATCGGCTCCGAGTAAGGTCGTGCGCGAGGCGCGCGACGGCGATGGCGGTATGATCGGCGTAACGGTCGGCGATCACCTGCACGCCGATCGGCAGCCCGTCGGGGTCGATGCCGACGGGGACGCTGGTGGCGGGCAGGAGCGGGAAGGTGGCGAGGCCGGGATAGGCGATCTGCGCGCCGAACGGACTGGGCGCGCCGTCGATCCATGCCTCGCGCGTTTCGATCGGCGTGTCGTCGTGTGCGAAGGCGGTGGTGCCCCAGGCGGGGGCGATCACCGCGTCATAGTCGCGGAACAGACGGCGCCATGCGCGGCGGCATTCGGCCTGGCGATCGAGCAGCACCGGCATCGGCGTCGAGGGCGGACCGGCGCGGGGCGGCTGGCCGCGCGCCATCGCAACCGCGAGGATGCGCATGTAATCGGCATGCTGCTCGACGAGATCGGGGAGGAGGTCGCTTTCATAGGCGACGGTCGCGCCGGCGACGGCGAAGGCTGCGCCGATTGCCTCGACCGCGCTGCGGACTGCTTGCGCGGCGGGGGCGAGGGGATGCTGCGGCAGGAGCAAGATGCGCCATTCGCGGGTTTCGCGGGCGGCTGGCTTGGGCAGCGGCAGGTCCGCGGTCAGATCGAGCGCGAGCGCGAGGTCGTCAGGATCGCGCGCGAGCGGGCCGATCACGCTGAGATTGAGCGCTGCGCCGCGCGTCCGCGGGAAGTAATGGCCGTCGGTGTCGAGCATGCCGAAGGTTGGCTTGTGTCCCCACACACCGCAGAACGCCGCGGGCACGCGGATCGAGCCGCCGATGTCCGAGCCGAATTCAAGCGGGACGAAGCCCGCGGCGAGTGCGGCGGCCGATCCGCCCGACGAGCCGCCGCTGACGCGGTCATGGTTGTGCGGATTGCGGGTGCGGCCGTAGACCGGGTTGTTCGACTGGAGGTCGGCGAGGCCGACGGGGATGTTGGTCTTGCCGAGGATGATGGCGCCCGCGGCTTTCAGGCGCTGGACCGCGACGGCGTCTTCGGTGGCGACGTGGTCGGCATGTTCGGGGAAGCCCCAGCTCGTCACCAGGCCGGCGATGTCGAAGCTTTCCTTGACGGTCATCGGGACCCCGAGGAGGGCGCGGTCGTCCTTCGGGCCGGCGTCGATGGCGCGTGCGGCTTCGCGGGCGCGATCGAAGTCGCGGACAACGACGGCGTTGATCTCGGCGTTGCCCGCTTCGATGCGCGCGATCGCGGCGTTGCATTCGGCGAGCGCCGTGGTTTCACCGGCGCGGATCGCGGCGGCGGTTTGGATGGCCGTGCGCATCACCGTCACCCCGGCGAAGGCCGGGGTCGTCCGGTTGTGGTGCGGGTCGGGTGCCTCACGCCCAGCGGCCCCGGCCTTCGCCGGGGCGACGGCGGTTGGCTCATCCATTGAACCGGCCGCCGCTTTCCGCCTTCGACTTGAGCAGTTCGGCCACAGGAAAACCGTGCTTCTCGAGCCCCGCGACGATCGTCTTCAGCCCTTCGGTGTCGGCCCAGAACATCGGCCCGCCGCGATAGACCGGCCAGCCATAGCCGTAGATCCACACCACATCGATATCGCTCGCACGCTGCGCCATCTTCTCCTCGAGGATCAGCGCGCCTTCGTTGACCATCGTGTAGAGCGTCTTCTCGACGATCTCCTGGTCGCCGATCTCGCGCTTCTGCATATTCGACTTGGAGCGGAAATCCTCGATGATCTCGGCCACCCGCGGCGAAGGCGTCGGGTTCCGCTTCTCGTCATAATCGTAGAAGCCCTTGGCGGTCTTCTGCCCCCAGCGCCCCTCGGCGGCGAGCGCGTCGCGGATGTTCTCGATGCGGTTGGGGTCGCGGTGCCAGCCGATATCGACGCCGGCGAGATCGCTCATCTGGAACGGCCCCATCGGCATGCCGAAGGCGACATGGACGCGGTCGATCTGCTCGGGCGTCGCGCCCTCCATCAGCAGCTTCATCGCCTCGACCTGGCGGGGCTTGAGCATCCGGTTGCCGATGAACCCGTCGCACACGCCGGCCACCACCGCGACCTTCTTGATCGTCTTCGACAGCGCCATCACGGTCGCCAGCACATCGTCGTCGGTCTGCGCGCCGCGCACGACTTCGAGCAGTTTCATCACATTGGCGGGCGAGAAGAAGTGCATGCCGACCACGTCGCCAGGCCGCTTGGTGACCGAGGCGATCTCGTCGATGTCGAGATACGAGGTGTTCGACGCGAGGATCGCACCTGGCTTGGCGATCACGTCGAGTCGGGTGAAGATGTCCTTCTTCACGTCCATATTCTCGTAGACTGCCTCGATGATAAGGTCGCACTCGGCGAGCGCATCGAAATCGAGCGTCGGGTTGAGCGCGCCCATCGCGGCCTCGACCTGCTCGGGCTTCAACCGGCCCTTGGCGGCGGATGCCTCGTAATTCTTGCGGATCGTGCCCGCACCGCGGTCGAGCGCGTCCTGCGCCATTTCGACGATCGCCACCGGAATGCCCGCCGACAGGAAGTTCATCGAGATACCGCCGCCCATCGTGCCCGCGCCGATCACGCCGACGCGCCTGATCTCGCGCAGTTGGATGTTGGCGTCGATGCCGTCGATCTTGGCGGCCTGGCGCTCGGCGAAGAAGATGTGGCGCTGTGCGGCGGACTGCACGCCCATCATCAGCTTCATGAATTCCTGCCGCTCGAAGGCGATACCCTCGTCGAAGCTAGATCCGTCGGCGGCCTTTTCGACGCACGCGATATTGGCGGCGGGCGCCTCGAAACCGCGGAAGCGCTTGGCATTGTCCTTCTTGAAGGCGGCGACGGCGTCGGGATCGGCCTGCGCGACCTTCTCGCGGGCGCGGGGCAGGGGACGGGCGTCGGCGACGTCGCGCGCGAAGGCGATCGCGTCGGCTTCGAGGCTGTCCTCGCCCGCAAGCCGGTCGATCAAACCGGCCGAGAGGGCAAGCTTGGCCGGGATCGGATCACCCTTGGCGGTCATTTCGAGCGCGAGCTTGACCCCGGCGATGCGTGGGATGCGCTGCGTGCCGCCAGCGCCGGGGAGCAGGCCGAGCTTGACCTCGGGCGTGCCGATCTTCGCGCTCGGCACGGCGATGCGGTAATGGCAGCCGAGCGTCACCTCGCACCCGCCGCCGAGCGCGGTGCCGTGGATCGCGGCGATCACGGGTTTTTCGGAAGACTCGATCATGTCGACCACCGCGGGCAGGCCGGGCTCCTGCATCGGCTTGCCGAATTCGGTGATGTCGGCGCCGGCGAAGAAGGTGCGGCCGTCGCAGCGGATGACCATCGCCTTGACCTGCGGATCGGCGAGGCCCTGCTTGATGCCGGCCTCGAGCCCCTGCCGCACCGCCGCGCCGAGCGCGTTGACCGGTGGGTTGTTCGAGATGATGACGAGGATGTCGTCGTGAAGTTCGGTGGTGATCGGCGAAGTCATGATGGTCTCCTGCTACGGGCGTCACTCCGGCGAAGGCCGGGGCCGCTGGAGGTGGTCCGCGACGTCAGCGACGCGCGCCCGACCCAGCGGCCCCGGCCTGCGCCGGGGCGACGGATGGGTTAGGTCAACGCACTGTAGATCAACGTCTTCAACTCACGTCGGATCGGATAGACATTCGACGGCGAGACCTGCGTCATGAATACCATGTGCAGCCGCTCGACCGGATCGACGAAGAAGGCGGTCGAGAACATGCCGCCCCAATAATATTCGCCGACCGACCCCGGGATCATCGAGCGCGCGACATCGATGTTGACCGCGAAGCCGAGCCCGAAGCCGGTGCCGGCATTCGCCGCCTCGCTGAACAGCGATTTCGACAGCGTCGAAAGGTCGCCGCCGCCGGGAAGGTGGTTCATCGTCATCAATTCGATCGTCTTGCGCCCGACGATCCGCGCACCTTCCAGCTCGCCGCCGCCCAGCAGCATCGTGCAGAAGCGATGATAATCGAGCGCGGTCGATACGAGCCCGCCGCCGCCCGAGACGAGCCTGGGCGGCTTGCTCCACGCGCTGGCTTCGCCGCGGTCGTAGAGGATGCGCCCCTTGCCGGGGGCGAGCGTGTAGCAATCGGTCAGCCGGTCGATCTTGTCCGCGGGCACCTCGAAGAAGGTGTCGTGCATCCCGAGCGGCGCGAAGATGCGCGTGGCGAAGAAGTCGGGCAGCGAAAGCCCCGAAACGCGCGCGACCACCGCGCCGAGCACATCGGTCGACACCGAGTAATTCCACGCGCTGCCGGGCGAGAATTCGAGCGGCAGCCGGCCGAGCGCCGCGACGAACCCGTCGAGATCGAGCCCGCCATGCCAATTCTCGATCCGGCCCTCGCGATACGCGGCGTCGATGTTCGAGCGGTTCTGGAAGCCATAGGTCAGCCCCGAGGTATGACGCAGCAGGTCGATCATCCGCATCGGATCGCTGGTCGGCCTGGTCTGGAACGGCACGCCCGCGCCGCCGCCATTATAGACGCCGATATCCTTGAATTCGGGCAGCACGTGATGGACCGGCGTGTCGAGCGCGACCTTGCCCTCCTCGACCAGCATCATGAACGCGATCGAGGTGATCGGCTTGGTCATCGAGGCGATGCGGAACAGCGAGCCTTCGTCGATCGGCGCGCCACCGTCTCGGGCAGCGCCTTGCGAGGAAAAATGCACGATCTCGCCGCCCTGCGCGATCAGGATCTGCGCATTGGGCAGCTTGCCCGAATCGAGGTAGCGCTCGTTGAGGAAAGCATCGATCCGCGCGAGGCGACCGGCATCGAATCGCGCGGCGGAGGGAGTGGTGTCCAGCATCATCGTTTCCATACCCCCTGTTCGAAAGCGAGGACACCCTATTGCCTTGAGCGGCGCACGAATCAACACTAACCTTGCCGAAATGCTGTTCCCCGGCAAACCCGAGTTTCAACTCGGCGCGTCGGCCGGGGTGTTGAGGAGAGACTATCGTGGATATCGAACCGCTCGTCGCGCTCGATCCGGCCTGGCCGGCAATGACGCTCGCGCAAGTCGATGCGGCCTTGGTCGCGCCCGGCGGAAAGTTCGAGGTCGAGACGGTGCCGATCCGCGGCATTCCGACTCGCGTGTGGAAGCATGCGCCGCCGACGCTCGCGTGGCTGATCGCGGCGTCGCGCGCGCATGGCGAGCGGATCTTCACTGTCTATGAGGACGAACGCGTCAGCTACGACGCGAATTTCCGCGCGGTCGCGGCGCTCGCAAACGCGCTGGTCGAGATGGGGGTGGGCAAGGGCGACCGCGTCGGGCTGGCGATGCGCAACCTGCCCGAATGGCCCGTCATCTTCTTCGCCGCGGCGAGCATCGGTGCGATCGTCGTCCCGCTCAACGCGTGGTGGACCGCCGGCGAGCTCGCTTACGGCATCGCCGATTCGGGCTGCCGGCTGCTGTTCGTCGATGACGAGCGGTACCAGCGGTTGATCGCCGACGGACCCGATCTGCCCGCGCTCGAGACGATCGTCGTCGCGCGCGCCTCGGTCGCGCTCGGCGCGAACGCGCTGCGGCTCGAGGATCTGATCGGCACGCCCACGGGCTATGCCGCGCTGCCCGAGCGCGACTTGCCCGCAGCCACCCTCGCGACCGATGACGATGCGACGATCTTCTACACCAGCGGCACGACCGGCCACCCCAAGGGCGCGCTCGGCACGCATCGCAACCTCACCACCAACATCCTGACCTCGGCCTTCGGCGGCGCGCGCGCGTTCCTGCGGCGTGGCGAGGCGCCGCCGGCGCCGGCGCCCAAGACCTTCCTGACGGTGATCCCGCTGTTCCACGTCACCGCGTGCAGCGCGACGATGATGATGTCGGTCGCGCTTGGCAACACGCTCGTGTTCATGCGCAAATGGGACACCGTCCGCGCGATGGAGATCATCGAGCGCGAGCGCGTGCAGGTCACCGGCGGCGTCCCGACGATCGCGTGGCAGATCCTCGAACATCCCGATCGCGGGCAGTACGATCTCTCCTCGCTCGAGGCGATCGCCTATGGCGGCGCGCCGTCGGCGCCCGAGCTGGTGAAGCGGATCTACACCGAATTCGGCGCGCTGCCGTCGAACGGCTGGGGGATGACCGAGACGATGGCGACCGTCACCGGGCATGGCGGCGAGGATTATCTCACGCGCCCGACCAGTGCGGGGCCACCCGCGCCGGTCGCCGATCTCAAGATCATGGACGAGGAGGGCACGACCGAACTGCCCGTGGGCGAAGTCGGCGAATTGTGGGCGCGTGGGCCGATGATCGTGAAAGGCTATTGGAACAAGCCCGAGGCGACCGCCGCGACCTTCGTCGACGGCTGGGTGCGCACCGGCGATCTCGCGCGGCTCGACGCCGAAGGGTTCCTTTACATCGTCGATCGCGCCAAGGACATGATCATCCGCGGCGGCGAGAACATCTATTCGTCCGAGGTCGAGAACGTGCTCTACGCGCATCCGGCGGTGATCGATTGCGCGCTGATCGGCATTCCGCACCGCACGCTCGGCGAGGAACCGGCGGCGGTGGTGCATCTCCGCCCCGGCACCAGCGCGAGCGAGGCCGAGCTGCAGGCGTGGGTGCGCGCGCGGCTGGCGGTGTTCAAGACGCCGGTCGCGATCCGCTTCGTCGACGATACGCTGCCGCGGAACGCCAATGGCAAGATCCTCAAAAAGGATCTGAAGGCGCTGTTCGAGGATCGGCTGAGCGCGGTCGCCTGACGCGGTCCCGCGGCAAGACCTTAACCAGCCCCGTTAAGGCGGCGCTCGCCCGCAGGCGCACGCCATGGGTAAATTCGTTCTTAACGCCCTAGCCGCGGACGCGCTTTTCGCGCTTTGCTCCGTTGCGAGAATTTGGAAGGGCAGGCATGGCGACGACTCGATCATTGAGCGCGCGGATCGCGATATTCGAGACGGCGCCCTGGGTCGTACCCGCGCTGTTCGGATTGGCGCTGCTGCTGCGGCTCGCCTTGCTCGTGCTGCTTCCGCAACACGCCGTGTCGGACGGCGAATGGTATATGGTGCGCGCCGCCGAGATGGCGCGCGGGATGGGCTATCAGGAAGCCGGCCACCCCACCGCGTTCTGGCCGGTCGGTTACCCCGCTCTGCTCGCGGGGAGCATGCTGCTGTTCGGGACCGGGCTGTTCGGGCCGTTGCTGCTCAACCTGCTATCGGTCGCGGTGATCCTCGGCGCGATCGTCTGGCTCGGGCGCGCGCTCGGTGCGGGCGCGCTGGCGACGCGGATCGCGCTGTTGCTCTATGCGCTGTACCCCGCGCACATCGCCTATGTCGGCCAGCCGTGTTCGGAGACGGCGTCGACCGCGCTCGGCATGGTCGCTTTCGTGCTGCTGATCGTCGGGCGCAAGCACAGCCTGACGCTGATCGCGGCGGGCGTCCTGTTCGGGCTGGCGACATTGATGCGCGCGCAGATGATGCTGTTTCCGGCTGGGGTGATCGTCGCGTTGCTGCTCGCATTCCGCGATTTCCGCTGGCGCGACGCGGTGCGCGCGGCAGTGCTGGTGCATCTCGCGCTGGCGGCGGTGGTGCTGCCGTGGAGCCTGCGCAACGTGCAGCAGATGGGGGCGTTCGTGCCGGTCTCGACCAATGGCGGCGTCTCGCTCTTCTACGGCGCGAACGACCGCGCGACCGGCGACTGGTTCGCGTGGGAGCGCACGCCCTATTGGGACGAGATGGTCGGCATCCCCTATAGCCAGCGCGTCGAGCGGCAGGTCGAACTCGACCGCCGCTTCAAGGCGCGGGCGACCGCGTGGATCAAGGCGCATCCCGCCAAATGGACCTTGCTCGGCTTCCGCAAGATGGCGCTGTTGTGGGTGAAGGATTCGGACGCCTTCTGGTCGCTCGACAAGACCTATCCCGATCGCTCCGGACTGTGGCGCGCGGTGCAGGGGGTCGACCAGCTCTATTACATGGCGCTCGTCGCGCTCGGGCTGGTCGCGCTCGGCGTTGCGGTACGCGATCGGCTACGCGGAAGGTTCGACCATGCGCCGCTGCTGCTGCTCGGCTGCATGCCGGCATTCGCGACGCTGACCGCGTTCGGCTTCACCGGGCAGACGCGCTACCATTACCCCGCGATGCCGTTCCTGATCCTCGCGGCGGGCTGGACGCTGGCGGCGCTCCTGCGGCGGATCGCCGCGCCGCGGCCCGCCGCCCGGCTGCGCCCGCGCACGGCCTGAGCCTCAGCCGTCGAACGCGGTCGCGCGGCGCGGCAGCGTGCGGTGGATGATGACGAGCGTCAGCAGCAGGGTCGGCACGATCAGCACGCTGCCCTCCGGGCCGGTCGGCCCGCCCGACAGCAGGGTCGCGCCGACCGGGTGCGTGAGGAGCAGATGCCCCTGCATCATCGCCCCCGAATCGGGCACGCCGTAAAGGAAGGACTGCGCCCAGTCCCAGGTCGCGTGGAAGCCGATCGCCCACCACAGCGAGCCGGTGCGGTACAGCACATAAGCGAAGGTCAGCCCGGCGAGCGCGACGCTGACCAGCCCCATCGCGGTCTCGCCCTTGTTGAAGAGATGCCCGACCGCGAACAGCCCGACCGAGAAGACCGCGGCGGCGACCCAGAAGCCGATCGTCCGCGCATGCCGATTGGCGGGCGCGACCGTCGTGACGATCCCCGCGACGCCGCGCGCGAGCGTATATTGCAGGAAGCCGCGCGTGAGGAACTCCTCGAACAGCCCGACCAGCGCGAACGCCACGAGCCATAGCGCGCCATAGGTCAATGCCGGGCCGGCGCTCAGCGCGACGCCGTCGAACACCAGCGCCCCCGCGAGCGCGAGCAAACCGATCAGCACCGACAGCATCGCCAGCCCCCACGCCATGCCCTTGAGCAGATCGGGCAGCATCGCTTCGCGCCGCAGGCCGTAGCGGGTGAAGGGGCGGCGTTCGACCAGCGAGACGATAAAGGCGGCGAGCCCGACGACCGCGAAGCTCGCCGCCTCGACGCCGATCGTCGGCCAGACCGGCTGCGGCGTTCCGGCCTTGCTCGTGGTCGGCTGGTGGAACCCGGTGGTGACGGCGACCGCCACCAAGGTCAGGATCGTGACGAGGACGAAGAACAGCGCCAGGCTCCATCCCGCGCGCAGCCCGTCCTTGCCGAAGAACAAATAGGCCCATTGCGCGCGCGGGCGCTTCGTCGCTTCGGTATCGGTCATCGGTGTTCCTGTTCCCTGGCGGTCAAATCCCCCGACCGCCGCGTTGCAATGCCGACGGTACCCGCGCCGCGGCGGTGCGCCAAGGCCAAGCAGTGGAGCCATCGACCCGCCAGGATGTGATATTGCAGGGGACGCGCGGCGTTTGCGTGGCGGGCGAATGCCGCTACGGTCGCGCGCATGGCAGATCGCGACATCAACAGCAGCGGGGCGTTCGAACTGCCCCCGGTTTCGACCGAGGAGCCCGAGGACGAATGGCGGATCGCGATGCGCCGCGACCGGCTGCTCGCGGCGCTGACGCTGATCGCCGGGGTGGGGCTGACGGTGGCGTTGCCGTTCGCGCTCAAGGCGGGGGCGGAGTTCTTCCTGCCGACGACCGCGGCGCTGGTGATCGCGATCGCGCTCGTTCCCGTGCTCGAATGGCTCGAGCGGCGGCGCGTGCCCTCGGCGCTCGCTGCGCTGACCTGCGTGCTGCTGTTCCTGGTCGCGGCGAACGTCGCGCTCGCGGCGATCATCGTGCCAGCGACCGAATTCTTCCGGCGGCTGCCCGAGCGGATCGACCGCATCCAGATGAACATCGCGCCGCTGATCGACCTGTACGCGAGCTTCCAGAAATATCTCAATCGCACGGTGCAGCATCTCGCCGCGACCGGGCCGGTCAAGGCGCCGCCGACCGCCGCGGTGACCCCGCCGAGCTCGATCCTCGAACTCGCCGCGAGCTTCGCGCCGTCGGTGATCGTCCAGGTGTTCTTCGGGATCCTCGTCGTGTTCTTCTTCCTGTCGGGCTGGACGCGGCTGCGGCGCCGCACGATCACCAGCCGCTCGAGCTTCGGCGGCGCGATGGCGACCGCGCGCGTCATCCAGAGCGTGGTCGACGACACCTCGGCCTATCTCGGGACGATCACGATCATCAACCTTGCGCTCGGGCTGGCGATTTCGGGGCTGCTCTATCTGATGGGGATGCCGTTTCCGCTGATGTGGGGCGGGATCGTCGCCTTGCTCAACTACGTGCCCTATTTCGGGCCGATCACCGCCGCGCTGCTGCTCGCGCTCGGCGGGCTGATGACCTTCCACGACATCTGGGTGGCGCTGGTGCCGGCGTTCGTGATGATCGGCTGCCATCTGGTCGAGGCCAATGCGATCACCCCGCTGATCGTCGGGCATCGCCTGACGATCAACCCGATCATGATTCTCGTGTCGATTTCCTTCTGGTCGTGGGTGTGGGGGACGGCGGGGACGCTGCTGGCGGTGCCGCTGCTGATCATCATTCAGACGGTGATGGGGGCGGCCGGAAAACCCGATATCGCGGGTTTCTTGTTTGAACACGGGACCTTGACCCAACGCCGTCGCAGCAATTTCGCAAATTCTTCGGAAGAACGCGAAACGGGCGGTTGACAGGCTGGAGTCACCCCCATAGAGACGCGCCTCACGCTGAATAAGCGGGTGTAGCTCAGTTGGTTAGAGCGCCGGCCTGTCACGCCGGAGGTCGCGGGTTCGAGTCCCGTCACTCGCGCCATTCGCCATCGTTCGATGGGGCAATGGCTAGCGTTTTCCCCCAAAATCGCGTATCTTTCCCGGGTCGGCAGGGCCGCCGATGATTTCGGGGGGAATCTCATGTCCTGGACATATCGCCAGCACGACGGCGCGCTCCTTCGTAACGATCGCAGCATCGCGACCGGCTATTCCGGCCATGGTGCGGGCAAGAACAATCCCGATCTGCAGGATGACGCCGGGATCGGCCCGATCCCGCGCGGGTTCTGGCACATGACCGGGCTCGAGAGCGGCGGGCCGACCGGCCCGTTCACCATCATCCTCGATCCCGAACCGGGCACCATGACGTTCGGCCGCACGCTTTTCCGGATCCATGGCGACAGCAAGGCCCATCCGGGTTCGGCGAGCCATGGCTGCGTCATTCTCGGGCCGCAGGTCCGCCACGACATCTGGAACAGCGGCGATCACCTGCTCGACGTGGTGGCGTAGCGGCTAGCGCCAGCGTCCGGTCTCCATCCAGCTCAGCATCCGCCGCAATGGCAGGACCCAGATCCAGGCGATGCCGGCGACGAGGTAGAACAGCGCCTGCAGCAGCGGGTGCCACCCGCCGACCACGCCCGACAGGCTGGCCGCCGCGACGCACCACAGGCCGATCAGCGCGAGGATGGCGAGCATTCCGACCGGTTTGCGCCAGCTAGGGGTCATCGGGCTTCGATCCATCCGGTTTCGGTGATGATCGCGTGGAGCGGCATGTCCCACGGATCGGTCGGCAGAGTGTCGACCTGTTGGACGCTCCACGCAACGCCGATCCGGCGCGCGTGCGGGAATTGCGCGAAGGCGCGGTCGTAATAGCCGGCGCCCTGGCCGAGCCGGTCGAGCTTGGCGTCGAACGCGAGCAGCGGCGTCAGGATGATGTCGGGGACCAGCGCGCTGGCCTCGCTGGCGGGCTGATGCAGGCCGTACGGCCCCGCCTGCAGCGCGGCTTCGGTATCCCAGGCGAGGAAGCGCATCGGCTCGGCGCGCGTCGTGACATGCGGCAGCGCGATGCTGCATCCGGCCTCGACCGCGGCGCGGGCGAGCGAGGAGGGGTCGGCTTCGCTGCCGCTCGGGACATAGGACGTCACCGTCAGCCCCAAGGTCAGCAGCGCGAGAAAGCGGGGCGGGGGGGTGATCGCGGGCGGGGCGCTCGCGAAGAAGCGATCGCGCTCGGCACGGATGCGAGCGCGCAGGGCTTTCTTGTCGATCACTAGCCGTCGCCCCGGCGAAGGCCGGGGCCGCTATGCCAGGCGCGTGAGGCTGGCCATGCGCGCGCCGCCGACCGGCCCCGGCCTTCGCCGGGGCGACGGAGGCGTCGCAAGGTTAAGGAAGCGGTGGCGGGACCGCCGTGGCCGTGTGCCGGGTTATCCTCTGACGCGCGGTACGTCAGGTGGGGATCATGTGCTTCGGGCCAAGACCCTAGCAGGGACAACCCCCTTGGATGATGAATAGCCTCAGGGATAATAAAGGCTCGTACCGGGCAGTGCCCGCCACCGACCGATATAGGCGCTCCGCGACTATTGCTCAAGGGAGTCGGCAAGCGATTCGAGCCGCTCGGCGATGGTGGTCAGCAGCACCTCGTCCTTGATTTCGGCCGGACGGCGATTGGCCTCTTCGAGCGAGTCGGCGAGCATCAGCGCAACGAACATCATCGTGCGCTCGCCGCTGAGCCCGCCCGACGCCCGCACCGCCATCGGCCAATGCGCGTCGAGCATCGCGGCGAGGCGGCGCAACTGGTCTTCCTGCCCATCGGGCGAGGAAACGACGTGGCGGCGATCGCCGATCTCGAGCGTGACGTCGGCCATCAGGCTTCGCTCTCGCGCGCGATCACCGCGTCGAGCGCGGCGACGGCTTCGGCCATGCGCGTCCGGAGCTTTTCGTGGCGCTTCTGGAGGGCGGTGTTGCTGGCGGTGCGGGCGGCGGCGGCGGCTTCGATGCGCTCCAGCGCGCGGTCGATGCGGTCGAGGGTCGAGGAGGTGGTGGTGTCTGCCATTCCGAGTGAGATAGCATGGCGGACCGCCCGAACAAGGCGGGTTCGTTCCCGCGACGCCCCACTCGCCGCGCGTTCGGGGCGGTTGACGCGCTGGCCGCGCGCCCGCAAAGACGCGCGCATCGAAACAGAGTCGGCGGCGCGCCGCCGATCGACCGCAAGTGCTTGAAGGAGCCAGGACGATGACGATCAAGGTAGCGATCAACGGTTTTGGGCGCATTGGCCGCCTGGTCGCGCGGGCAGTGCTCGAGCGCGGCGACACGGGTCTCGAACTGGTCGCGATCAACGATCTGGCCGACGCCAAGTCGAACGCCTGGCTGTTCAGCCGCGATTCGGTTCACGGCAAATACCCGGGCGAAGTCTCGGCCGAGGGCAACGATCTCGTCGTCGACGGCAAGCGCATCCGCGTCACCGCCGAGCGCGACCCCGCCAATCTGCCGCACAAGGAACTCGGCGTCGACATCGTGCTCGAGTGCACCGGCTTCTTCACCGATCGTGCGAGCTGCCAGAAGCATCTCGACGCCGGCGCCAAGAAGGTGCTGATCTCGGCACCGGGCAAGGGCGTCGACCTCACCGTCGTGTTCGGCGTCAACCACGACAAGCTGACCGCCGAGCATACGATCGTGTCGAACGCTTCGTGCACGACCAACTGCCTCGCGCCCGTCGCCAAGGTGCTGAACGACGCGATCGGCATCGAGCGCGGGCTGATGACCACGATCCACGCCTACACCAACGACCAGAAGATCCTCGACCAGATCCACCCAGATCTGCGTCGCGCGCGCGCGGCGGCGATGAACATCATTCCGACGACGACCGGCGCGGCCCGCGCCGTCGCCGAAGTGCTGCCCGAACTGAAGGGGAAGCTCGACGGCTCGGCGATCCGCGTCCCCGTGCCGGACGGCAGCCTCGTCGATCTGTCGTTCGTGCCGTCGCGCGACACCAGTGTCGAAGAAGTGAACGCAGTGCTCAAGGCGGCTTCGGAAAGCGGTCCGCTCAAGGGCGTCCTCGTCTATTCGGACGAGCCGCTCGTCTCGATCGACATCGTCCACACGCCGGCCTCGTCGACGGTCGACAGCCTCGAGACCGCGGTGATGGACGGCAAGCTCGTCCGCGTCGTCAGCTGGTACGACAACGAATGGGGCTTCTCGAACCGGATGGTCGATACCGCCGGCGCGATGGGGAAGTTCCTCTAAGGTGATGCCGGCCACCGCCCGTCATCCCCGCGAAAGCGGGGATCCCGCTTCTTCTGCACCGGCGGAAAGAAGCGGGACCCCCGCTTCCGCGGGGGTGACGGCGGGTGTGCTGAGTACTGTGCTCGGAACCCTGGCGGGCATCGCGCGCCACGGCCGACCCAAAGGGCCGATGGAGACCGTCGATCATGTCGAGGTCACGCTCGACGGCGGGATCCACGGCGACTTTCGCGGGACGATCAAGCCCGGCGGCAAGGGCAGGCGGCAGGTCACGCTGATCGAGCGGACCGATTGGGAGGCCGCGATGGCCGAGGTCGGCCACAGCCTGCCATGGTTCGAGCGGCGCTCGAACCTGCTCGTCGAAGGCCTTGATCTCCCACAGATTGCCGGCACCAAGGTGCGGATCGGGGACGAGGTCGTCCTCGTCATCACGCGCGAGACCGATCCGTGCGAGCGAATGGAAGCGCTCGCGCCGGGCCTCAAGGCGGCGCTGCTGCCCGATTGGCGCGGCGGCGCCTGTTCGCGTGTTCTTGTCGGCGGGATCATCCGCGTCGGCGATTCTATCAGGGTGGAACCATGACAAGAGCCTTCAAGACCCTCGACGACATGGGCGACGTGCGCGGCAAGCGCGTGCTGGTCCGCGAAGACCTCAACGTGCCGATGGCCGATGGAAAAGTCAGCGACGACACGCGCTTCCGGGCAACCTTGCCGACCGTGTCGGAGCTTGCCGACAAGGGCGCGATCGTCCTCATCCTCGCGCATTTCGGTCGCCCCAAGGGGATGCGCAATCCCGACATGTCGCTCGCACTGCTGACCCGGCCATACGAGACCGTGCTCGGCCGTCCGGTCCAGTTCGTCGATTATGACGGCGCTGCCGACGCGATGACGAACCTCCAGCCGGGCGACGTCGCGATCCTCGAGAATACGCGCTTCAACGCCGGCGAGGAAAAGAACGATCCGGCCTTCGCGGCGGAACTGGCCGCGCTCGGCGATTTCTACGTCAACGACGCGTTCTCGGCGGCACACCGTGCGCACGCCTCGACCGAGGGGCTCGCGCATCTGCTCCCGGCGTTCGCCGGCCGGGCGATGGAGACCGAGCTCGACGCGCTCGACAAGGCGCTCGGCAATCCCGAGCATCCGGTCGCGGCGGTGGTCGGCGGCGCCAAGGTCTCGACCAAGCTCGACGTGCTCAAGCACCTCGTCGCGCGCGTCGATCATCTGATCATCGGCGGCGGCATGGCCAACACCTTCCTCGCGGCGCGCGGTGTCGATGTCGGGAAAAGCCTGTGCGAGCATGAGCTTACCGGCACCGCCGAAGAAATCTTCGCAGCTGCCGAGCGTGCGAACTGCACGATCCATCTGCCCTACGACGTGGTGGTGGCGAAGGAATTCCGCGCCAATCCGCCGGTGCGCACCGTCAACGTCCACGAGGTCGCCGCCGACGAGATGATCCTCGACGTGGGGCCGGCCGCGACCGAGGCGCTTGCCGACGTGCTCAAGAACTGCCGCACGTTGGTGTGGAACGGCCCGCTCGGCGCGTTCGAGACGCCGCCGTTCGATACTGCGACGGTCGCGCTGGCGAAAACCGCGGCGGCGCTGACCAAGAGCGGATCGCTCGTCTCGGTCGCGGGCGGCGGCGATACCGTCGCGGCGCTCAACCAGGCGGGCGCGGCCGACGACTTCACCTTCGTCTCGACCGCGGGCGGCGCCTTCCTCGAATGGATGGAAGGCAAGGACTTGCCGGGGGTCGCGGCGCTGTCGCGCTGAGGCTGTGACGGGCGACGGTTCCCCGCCAGGCGCAAGCTGGGGCGGGGGATGGTCGGCGCTCAGCCCGCCGGCATCGGTTCCTGCAGCAGCGGGACGAGCAGCGCGTTCAGTTCGTCGAGCTCGAACGCATTGGCCTTGGCGTAGCGGAGGCGGCCCGAGCGATCGATGATGAAGTTGGTCGGCACGCCGGCCATGGCGCCATAGGGCCCCTTGATCCGGCGTGCGGATTGCATGTGCATGACAGCGAACAGCTTCTTGAGTTGGAAAGGCTGCAGCGAATCCTCGGTCGCGATCGCGAAGACCTTGAGGCCGTGGCTCTTCTGCGCCTCGTAATAGGCGTCGAGCAGCGGCAGCTCCGTCTTGCACGGGCCACACCATGTCGCCCAGAAGTTCAGCACGACGACCTGGCCGCGAAGCTGGTCCGACGAAACCTTGCTGCCGTCGATCAGCGTCAGTTCGAACGGCGGGGCGGCCTCGCCAACCTTGGGGGACGCGGCAGCGCCCAATAGCGGCGCCGCGGCAACCAAGGCCAAGCCCCACCACACTCTCGCCAAAATCCCCATCTGACGCTCCCCTCGGATCCGAAGACTGGCGCGGATCGCGGGTGCGGTCAATCCGGGCGGGGTGCGGCGATTTCGGGGCGCGAGCGGCGGTCGAACATGAGGTAAAGCAACAGCGCCACGCCGCCGATCGCCGCGCCGATCAGGCTGGCGAGCGGCCAGCCGCCCGCGGCGAAACTCGCGCTGCCGATCAGCGATCCGCTCGCGCCGAAGACGAAGACGATCGTCATATAGGCGGCGTTGATCCGGCCACCCGCCGCGCTGTCGAGCCCGAAGATGATGCGCTGTCCCGAGATTTGGTTGAGCTGCACCGCCGCGTCGATCAGCACTGCGGTCACCGCGAACGCGATCAGCCCGCCCGCCGCGACGACCATGTCGGCCGCGACGAACGACGCGGCAAGCAGCACCAGCGCGACGAGCGTGGTCGTGCGTGCGCGGCCCTTGTCGGCCAGATGCCCCGCGATCGGCGCGGCGAGCGCTCCGCCGGCTCCGGCCAGCGCGAACAATGCGACACCGTTTGCGCCGAGCCCGAAACGCTGCGTCAGGACGAGCGGCGCTGCGGTCCAGAACAGGTTGAAGGCGATGAACAGCAGCGCCTGGTAGGCCGCGCGCAGCCGCAGCACGGGATAGCGGCGCAGCAGCGCGAGCGACGAAGCGAGCAACGCCGAATAGGACAATCTGCTGTCTGGGCGTCGCGTCGGCAGCATCAGCAGCAACGCGAGGCCGACCAGCGCGGTGACGCCGGCGGAGCAGAAGAACAAAGCGCGCCAGCCGAGGCTTCCCGCAACGAAGCTCGCCACCGGTCGCGCCAGCATGATGCCGGTGAGCAGTCCGCTCATCACCAGCCCGATCGTGCGGCCCTGCCGCGCCTGGCTGCTCAGCTTGGCCGCGAGCGGGACGAGAACCTGCGCGCCGACCGAGCAGATTCCAGTGACCGACGCGGCGATCAGGAAGGTACGCGGCCCCTCCGCCAGCGCGATGCCGATGCAGCCGAGCGCCGCGCCCGCCGTGGCGACGAGGATCAGCCGCTTGTTCTCGACCAGATCCGACAGCGGCACGATGAAGGCGAGCCCGAGCCCATAGCCGAGCTGGGTCAGCGTGACGATCCCACCCGCCGCCGCGGGCGACAGGCCGATATCGGGGCCGATCATGCCGATCAGCGTCTGCGCATAATAGAGGTTGGCCACCATCGCGCCACAGGCGATCGCCATCAGCGTGGTGACGGCGGGGGACAGGTCGTGCGTATCGGGATCGCTCATGCCGCTTGCGAAAGCGTGGGCGCGGCCAAAAGGCAAGTGCGCACGGCACAATCGCGATGCCGCAGATTGCTGCGTTGCAGTCGCTTGCCAGCCTGACTATCAGCCGCTCAAAGAGTCACAACCGGAGAGCTGTCGATGACCCCTATAGTCCAAGCCATTCTCGACAAATATGAGTCGGATAGCCCCGCGACCAAGGCCAATCTTGCGCGCATCCTGATGCACGGCAAGCTCGGCGGCACCGGCAAGCTCGTCATTCTGCCCGTCGATCAGGGCTTCGAACACGGTCCGGCGCGCAGCTTCGCGGTCAACCCGCCGGCGTACGACCCGCATTACCATTGGCAGCTCGCGGTCGATGCCGGCCTTTCGGCCTTCGCCGCGCCGCTCGGCATGATCGAGGCGGGCGCGCAGACCTTTGCCGGGCAGGTCCCGACGATCCTCAAGGTCAACAGCTCGAACAGCTGGGCGCAGGGCGCCAACCAGGCGGTGACCGGCTCGGTCGAGGACGCGGTGCGGCTCGGCTGCGCGGCGATCGGCTTCACCATCTATCCGGGGTCGGACGATCTGTTCGAGATGATCGGCCAGATCCGCGAAATGTCGGCTGAAGCCAAGTCGGTCGGCATCGCGACGGTGATCTGGTCGTATCCGCGCGGCGGCACCCTGCCCAAGTCGGGCGAGCTCGCGCTCGATGTGGGCGCTTATGCCGCGCACATGGCGGCGCTGCTCGGCGCACACATCATCAAGGTCAAGCTGCCGAGCGATCACATCGAGCAGAAGGAGGCCAAGCCGCTGTACGAGGGCACCGACTGGTCGAACCAGGCGGACCGCGTCAAGCATGTCGTCCAGGCGAGCTTTGCCGGACGGCGCGTGGTGGTCTTCTCGGGCGGCGCGGCCAAGGGCGCCGACGCGGTCTATCAGGACGCGCGCGACATTCGCGACGGCGGCGGCAACGGCTCGATCATCGGGCGCAACACCTTCCAGCGCCCGCGCGACGAAGCGCTCGAGATGCTCGCCAAGATCATCGCCATCTACAAGAACGAGGAATAAACCGCTGCGGCAAGCGCCCGCCATCGCAGCCTGGTTGCGATGGCGGGCGCTGGCCTGCCGCTGATCGGGTGGCTTTCCTTGCCGCGATCGTGGCGCTATCGCCGCGCGATGGACATTGAAGACGCACGCGGCGAAGACCCGCTCGGCCCGCTCGACCCCAATTTCGCGGCGCGCTTCACGCGCGATATCCGGCGACCGCCGTGCCAGCTCTATCTGATCTCGCCGCTCGACGTGACGGGTGGCTTCCCCGATCGGCTGCGGCGCGCGCTCGACGCGGGGCCGGTCGCGGCGTTCCAGTTCCGCGTCAAGGATGTCGACCAGCATGTCGCGGCGGCTTTGGCCGATCCGTTGCAGCGGATCTGCGCCGATGCCGATGTCGCATTCATCGTCAACGACAGCATCTCGCTCGCCAAGCGGCTCGGGGCCGACGGCGTGCATCTCGGTCAGGACGACGGCGACCCGCGCGAGGCGCGCAGTGAATTGGGGCCGACCGCGCAAATTGGCGTCTCGTGCGCCGACAGCCGCCACCTCGCGATGGAAGCGGGTGAGGCGGGGGCGGATTATGTCGCGTTCGGCGCCTTCTATCCGACGACGACCAAGGTCACCGAGCATGTCGCCGATCCGGTGCTGCTGAGCTGGTGGACGACGGTGTTCGAAATCCCGTGCGTTGCGATCGGCGGGATCACGCCGCCCAATGCCGCGCCGCTGGTCGCGGCGGGTGCGGACTTCGTCGCGGTGTCGAACGCGGTGTGGGGCGGGGACGAGGCGGCGGCGGTCCAGGCCTTCGCGGCGGTGCTCGCCGGGTAGAGACTCGCGGGCCTTTATGCTATGGACTCGCCATGGCCAAACTGTCTCCGATCGAGTCCGAATTCGCCACCACCGAGGAGGCCGAGGCGTATGACCTCTGGTTTCGCGCGAAGGTGCAGGAAGCTCTGGATGAGCCAGGGCCAGGCATTCCGCATGATGTGGTCATGGCCGAGATGCGCGCGCTGATCGAATCGAAGAAGCGCGATGCGGCTGATCTGGGACGATAGAGCCGTAAACGATTTTCGCGGGATCCTCGGGTACATCGGGGATCGCAATCCGGCGGCTGCCGATCGGCTCAACGATGCCGTGGATCGGACGCTGGAACTGATTACGGCCAACCCGTATCTTTATCGTCGCGGTCGCGTAGGCCCGACACGCGAAGCGGTCGTCACCCCGAACTATGTCATCGTCTATCGGGTCGACGATGATCTCGTCAGGGTCGTCCGCGTGTTGCATACACGCCAGAGTTACCCCTGACGCGTCACCAATGCCGCACACGGCCCGTATCGACATGAACGAACCCGTCGCGCGGATAGAAGCCCACACCGCCACCGCCGAGCGCCAACGCCGCGCCGTGCAACCGGTCGAGCGTCACGCCGCCGATCTTGATGTCAGTCGCTTTGCCCAGCATGTGCTGGCTTTGGCTCGCGACGCCAGTATGGGCGCCCCCCCGGGCGCGGAGCGACGCGTTGGTGGCGGGCGAGCGATAGCCAGAGATCAGGTCGATCTTGGTGCGCCCGGTCAGTTCGAGCTTGTCGCGCAACCGCACGAGCAACGCCAGCAACCGGCGGTCCATCATGGTCGCCTGGCCGGTGCGCCAGTCGCGAAGGCCGTGATTGAGCTCGGCAAGACCCTGCGGGACGAACGCGCCGTTGCGCGCGAACAGCGCATCGACGCTCTCGTTGGTATGGACGTTGCGGATCGCGAGCCGCCATTCGGTCCCGACCGCCATCGCCGGAAACGGGAAAGCGAGCGCCGCGCCGCCGGCGATGACGCCACCGAGCAAGCCCCGGCGCGACAGTTTCATTTCGGGGTCGCGTATTTCGTCGGACACAAGCGTGTCGCAAGTCGTTGTCTGCATAGTGAATATGTAGGAGCCGAGCGTAATGCGGAACATGGTGGCCGGAACGGCCTGTCTGGCGATAGCCTCCGTTGGGCTGATCGCCGCGACCGCGCCGGGAACCAAATCCGCTGCGGCCGTAACGAAGCTCGATCCGTCCACGTTGCACGTGCAAGTGATCCTCGATCATCTCGGCTTCTCCCCCGGCGTGCTCGACGGGCGCCAGGGCAAGTCGCTCGTCGCTGCCCTGAAGGGGTTCCAAGAGACGCATGACCTTCCGCAAAGCGGCGAGATGGACAAGGCGACGCTGCAGGCGCTCTACCCCGACCGCAAATGGCGCCCGACCGTGACCGTGACGCTGACCCCGGCGATGCTCGCGGGTCCGTACGTCAACCCGCTGCCGAAGGATCCTGCGCTCCAGGCGAAGCTGCCGCAACTCGGCTATCGCAACGCGATGGAGAAGCTCGGCGAGATGTTCCACACCACCCCGGCGGTGCTGGTCGAGCTCAACAGCCCGACGACGCCGCTCAAGGCGGGGAGCAAGATCGTCGTGCCAAACGCTATCGCATCCTCGATGGCGTACGACGCGAAGCTGCCCGAGAAATGGCGCCAGACGCTCGCCTCGCTCAACGTCGATGCGACCCAGCCCGCCGGGGCGAAGGTCGTGGTGAGCAAGTCGCGCGAAGTGCTGCGCGTGCTCGACAAGGACGGCAAGCTCGTCGCGCAGTTCATGGCGACGATGGGCAGCGAGCATGATCCGCTGCCGATCGGCACGTGGAAGATCAACGGCCCGTCGTACAACCCGCCATTCCATTACAACCCCAAGCTGTTCTGGGACGCCAAGGGCAGCGCCAAGGCAGCCTTGCTGCCGCCGGGGCCGAACGGGCCGGTCGGCGTGGTGTGGCTCGATCTGTCCAAGGAGCATTACGGCATCCACGGCACGCCGTCGCCCGAGACGATCGGACGCGCCGAGAGCCATGGCTGCATCCGCCTGACCAATTGGGACGCCGCGCGGCTCGCGATGATGGTCAAGCCCGGCACGCCCGCCATTTTCGAAAAGTGACAGGATGGGCAGGATTGCGCGCTTTGTCCTGATCTCGCTTGCGATCATTGCGGCGGCGTGGATTGCGCTGCTTGCGGTGCTGCCCGAAGCCTCGCGTCGGAGCGGAGCGAATTTCACCCCTGCGCCGCGCGGTAGCGCTGCTTCGCCGTCGCAAGCGAGCGCGGCGGGGGCGGGGGCGGGGGCGGGGGCGGGGGCGGTGCTCGCCGTCCCGATCAGCGGCATCGGGCGGGGACAGATCCGCGATTCGTGGGGCGACCCGCGCGACAACGGACTGCGCGAGCATCATGGCACCGACGTGATGGCGCCGGCCAATACAGCGGTGCTCGCCGCCGCGCCGGGTACCGTCGAAAAGCTGTGGAGCAGCGCTGCGGGCGGCACGACGGTCTATGTCCGCGCCCCGGCGCGCAACTGGACCTATTATTATGCGCATCTGAGCGGATACGCCCCCCGGCTGCACGAGGGGCAGACGATCAGGACGGGCGATGTGCTCGGCTATGTCGGCGACACCGGCAATGCCGGGGCGGGCAATTTCCACCTGCATTTCGGCCTGACGCACACCACGCCCGATCAGCATTGGTACGAAGGCGTTGACGTCGATCCCTACCCCTATCTTGCCGGAAAGCGCTTGCCCGGCTAAGGCGCACCTCCGCGCGGCGTGCCGTGCGCTTGGCTCTTTCCAACTACAGGCTCCCCCATGAAGATCAACGCGGTCGAAATTCGTCCCGGCAATATCCTGGAATATGAAGGCGGTATCTGGAAGACCGTCAAGATCCAGCATACCCAGCCGGGCAAGGGCGGGGCCTATATGCAGGTCGAGATGAAGAACCTCATCGACGGCCGCAAGACCAATGTCCGCTTCCGCTCGGCCGAAAGCGTCGAGAAGGTCCGGCTCGACACGGTCGATTTCCAATATCTGTTCCGCGAGGGCGACACGCTGACCTTCATGGACAAGGTCAATTACGAACAGATCACGCTTGACGCGGGCATCCTCGGCGACGCCGCGGCGTTCCTGCAGGACGGCATGGATGTCGTGATGGAGCTGTGGGAAGAGCGGCCGATCTCGGTCCAGCTCCCCGACACGATCGAGGCGATGATCGTCGAGGCCGACGCCGTGGTGAAGGGGCAGACCGCCTCGTCGAGCTACAAGCCGGCGATCCTCGAGAACGGCGTGCGCGTGATGGTGCCGCCGCACATCGGTGCCGGCACGCGGATCGTCGTCGACGTGTACGAGCAGGCCTACGTGCGGCGGGCTGACTAAAGTCTCCCTCTCCCCGCTTGCGGGGAGAGGGTCGGGGAGAGGGGCAGTCACGCGGACGCTCGCGGATCACACTGCCCCTCTCCCGCGCTTCGCTACGCTCGCTTGCCCTCTCCCCGCCTGCGGGGAGAGGGATAGAAGGAAAAACCAATGCCCTCCCATTCCGGTCTCATGACGATCATCGACCGCGCGGTCCGCAAGGCCGGCCCGCGGCTGCGGCGCGATTTCAACGAAGTCCAGCAGCTCCAGGTCAGCCGCAAGGGCCCGGCCGACTTCGTGTCGATCGCCGACCAGCGCGCCGAGCAGACGATCTACGAGGAACTGTCGCGCGCCCGCCCCGACTGGGGTTTCCTGATGGAGGAGCGCGGCGAAGTCGCGGGCGATCCCAACAAGCCGCGCTTCATCGTCGATCCGCTCGATGGCACGACTAACTTCCTCCACGGCATTCCGCATTTCTCGATCTCGATCGCGGTCGAGGAGACGCTGCCCAACGGCAAGCGCGAGATCACCTCGGCGATGGTCTATCAGCCGATCACCGATGAAGCCTTCTGGGCTGAAAAGGGGCGCGGGGCATGGGTGCAGGAGCAGCGGTTGCGCGTCTCGGCGCGGCGCGACCTCGCCGACTCGCTGATCGCGACGGGCATTCCCTTCCTCGGCCATGGCAATTTCACCGAATGGAGCCGCATCTTCGGTGCGATCGCGCCCGAAGTCGCGGGTATCCGCCGGATGGGGTCGGCTGCGCTCGATCTGGCCTGGGTCGCGGCGGGCCGATACGATGGCTATTGGGAAAGCGGCCTCAAGCCGTGGGACGTCGCGGCGGGCATGCTGCTGGTCAAGGAAGCCGGCGGTTTCGTCAGCGATTTCCGTGGCAGCGACCAGATGATGCAGCGGAGCGAAATCCTCGCGGCGAACGATGCGCTGCAGTCGCGGCTGCACAAGCTGCTGGCGAACGCGCTGCGCTGATGCCGAGATTAAGCCCCTCCCCTTCAGGGGAGGGGTTGGGGTGGGGAAGTGCCGGACGCAGGTCTCTGCGAGGCTTCCCCCACCCCCAGCCCCTCCCCTGAAGGGGAGGGGAGCAATCTACCGGCCGGACGGCGCTGCCAGCCCATGCGCTGCGCGATAATGATCGACCGCCGCGAGCACCCCGGCAATCTCCGCCGCGACGAAACCGTCGTCGCGCGTCACGCCGGAATGGGCCTTGAGCCGATAACGCCACGCCGATGCCTGTCCGGGGACGTAGCGGGCTGCGAGGCTCCGCAGCAAAGACTCGTCGACATCGAAGCCCACCACCTCGTCGAACGGGCATCCTTCCGCGCGCCGGCAATCGTCGCGGGTCCGGAGGATCACCGTCAGCGGTGCGGTCGTCGGGCCGCTCGGCGTTTCGAAATTGACGGTGATGAACGAGTCGCGGTGCCGCGCGATATAATGCATCGCGTGATAGACCTGAAACCGCGCGGCGCCGCTCGCTTTGTCGATGAACACGCGGAAGAAGGCGTCGGTATTGACGATCCCGAGCAGCCCATCGTGCTGCTGCCACCCATTGCGCGTGGTGATCGTCGCGATGGTCTCGAGCGCATCATCGCGCAGATCGGACGCCGCCTCGAATTGCGCGGGGGTCATCTCGATCAGATGCCGCAATTGTCGGGGCAGTGCGGGCTGTTCGCCGCCGAGTCCGGGGGCAGGGGAGACCGCCAGGACACATACCGCCAGCGCGGTCGCGACGTCGAGCCGATTCATCCGGATTCCCCCAAATCCAATCGCCCGATAGTCCGCTTCCAACCGGTGTCGCGTCAAGGGTTTAGCCGAGCGAAGTTGTTGCGATTCATTCTCACTGCCCAGAGCCTTGCCCGCTCGGGACCATCGTCCTAAAGCCCGGGCATCCGTTCGCACATGCGAGAAGCACCCAAGGCTGATCATGCTCGACCTGTCGCAATATCTCCCGATTCTGCTGTTCCTGGGCGTAGCCCTGGTGCTGTCGAGCGCGTTCGTGTTCCTGCCGATCATCGCGGCACGCTTCACCGGCGCGCACAAGCCCACCGCCGAAAAGCTCAGCGAATATGAGTGCGGCTTCCCCGCATTCGAGGATCCGCGCAGCCAGTTCGACGTGCGCTTCTACCTCGTCGCCATCCTGTTCATCATCTTCGATCTGGAAGCGGCGTTTCTCTATCCCTGGGCCGTATCGGTCTTCAAACTCGGCTGGGTCGCCTGGGGCTCGATGATGCTGTTCATCGTCGAACTCGCGCTCGGCCTCGTCTATGCATGGAAGAAGGGAGCGCTCGAATGGGAGTAGCACCAAGCCTGCCCGGTCACTCGGGCCCCGTCGAACTGCTCCGGCAGCCCAGCGGCAGCGACATCATCCAGCCCGATCAGGCGTTCTTCAACGATCTCAACGGCGAGCTCGGCGACAAGGGTTTCCTCGTCACCTCAACCGAGGACCTGTTCCATTGGGCGCGCACCGGCTCTTTGTGGTGGATGACCTTCGGCCTCGCCTGCTGCGCGGTCGAGATGATCCACGTCAACATGCCGCGCTACGATCTCGAGCGCTTCGGTGCCGCGCCGCGCGCTTCCCCGCGCCAGTCGGACGTGATGATCGTCGCCGGCACGCTCTGCAACAAGATGGCCCCGGCACTCCGCAAGGTCTACGACCAGATGTCGGAGCCGAAATACGTCATCTCGATGGGTTCGTGCGCCAATGGCGGCGGCTATTATCACTATAGCTATAGCGTCGTTCGTGGCTGCGACCGGATCGTTCCGGTTGACATCTACGTGCCGGGCTGCCCGCCGACCGCCGAAGCTTTGCTGTACGGCATCATGCAGCTCCAGCGGAAGATCCGCCGCGTCGGGACGATTGAACGGTGAGGGCGCCCGCACCTGCCTATGTCGCCAATGATGGCGTGATCGAGGCTGCTTCGGCTGCGCTCGGTGGCCGTCTGTTGCATTCGCTCGACGCGGTCGGCGAAGTCGCACTGCACGTCGATCGCGCCTCGCTGGTCGAGACGATGGTCGCGCTGCGCGATACGCCCGGTCTCGAATATCAGCAGCTGATGGAAATCGCCGGCGTCGACTATCCCGATCGCGGGGTCGAGCGCTTCGAAGTGGTCTATTGCCTGCTCTCGCTGACGCGCAACCACCGCATCCGCGTGCATGTGCAGACCGATGACGAGAAGCCTGTGCCATCGGTGACGGGCATCTGGCCGGTCGCCGGCTGGCTCGAGCGCGAAGTGTACGACATGTACGGCGTGCTCTTCTCGGGCAATGCCGATCTGCGGCGCATCCTCACCGACTACGGCTTCCGCGGGCATCCGCAGCGCAAGGACTTCCCGCTGAGCGGTTATGTCGAGCTGCGCTATTCGGAAGAGGCCAAGCGCGTCGTGTACGAGCCCGTCCAGCTCGCGCAGGATTTCCGCACGTTCGACTTCATGAGCCCATGGGAAGGCGCCGAATACGTCCTTCCGGGCGACGAAAAGGCGAAGCTGCCCGAAGAGAAGGGCGCGCCGACGCCGCTCAAGGCTGACGAGATCGTCAAGGCCGACGCGAACGTGTCGCCCAAGGCTGTTCCGACCGAGCCGAAGTCGAGCGACGCGACGACGCAGACCGGTGCTGGCAAGCCTGGCCCTGACGCGGGCGCCAAGCCCGCCGATCCCGACGTCGTTCCCTCCCCCAAGGGGCAGAACCAATGACCGACTATCTCGACCAGCTCGAAAAGCGTGTCGACGGCGAAGACCCCGAGGTTGGCGACGTCGAAATTCAGAATTACACGATCAACTTCGGTCCGCAGCATCCCGCCGCGCACGGCGTGTTGCGGCTGGTGATGGAGCTCGACGGCGAGATCGTCGAGCGGGTCGATCCCCACGTCGGGCTGCTCCACCGCGGCACCGAGAAGCTGATCGAATACAAGACCTACATGCAGGCGCTGCCGTATTTCGACCGACTCGATTACTGCTCGCCGCTGTGCATGGAGCATAGCTATGTGCTCGCGGTCGAAAAATTGCTCGATCTCGAAGTGCCGCTGCGCGCGCAATATCTCCGCGTGCTGTTCGCCGAGCTGACGCGCATCTCGAACCACATGCTCAACCTCGGGTCGCACGTCATGGACGTCGGCGCGATGACGCCGAACCTGTGGCTGTTCGAGATCCGCGAAGATTGCATGAACTTCTTCGAGCGCGTCTCGGGCGCACGCATGCACAGCGCATACTTCCGTCCGGGTGGCGTTCATCAGGATGCGCCGCTCAAGCTGCTGACCGACATCGCCGACTGGCTCGACACGCGCCTGCCGCGTCTGTTCGAGGATGCGATCTCGCTCGTCGCCGACAACCGCATCTTCAAGCAGCGCAACGTCGACATCGCCACGGTCAGCCGCGACGATGCGATCAAATGGGGCTTCTCGGGCCCGATGATCCGCGGTTCTGGCATCGCCTGGGATCTGCGCAAGTCGCAGCCGTACGACGTGTACGACCGGATGGACTTCGACGTGCCGGTCGGCACGCGCGGCGATTGCTATGACCGGTTCATGGTGCGCGTCGAGGAAGTCCGCCAGTCGGCGCGGATCATGAAGCAATGCTTGAACGAGATGCCCGAAGGGCCGATCGCGTCGCTCGACCGCAAGGTCGTGCCGCCCAAGCGCGCCGAGATGAAGCGTTCGATGGAAGCGCTGATCCACCACTTCAAGCTCTACACCGAGGGCTTCCACGTGCCGGTCGGCGACGTCTATGTCGCGACCGAGAGCCCCAAGGGCGAGTTCGGCGTGTATCTCGTCGCCGACGGCACCAACAAGCCGTACCGCTGCAAGATCCGCCCGACCGCCTTCTCGCACCTGCAGGCGATGGACTTCATGTCGAAGGGCCACATGCTCGCCGACACCACCGCGATCCTGGGTGCGATGGACATCGTTTTTGGTGAATGTGACCGCTAATGGCTGAAGCCCCCAAGATCCCCGACGAAGCAGAGACCCGCGCCCGCTGGGGTGCGTTCGGCTGGACCGAAGAAAACCAGAAGAAGGCGAACGAGATCCTCGGTCGCTACCCCAAGGGTCGCGAGCAATCCGCCTCGCTGCCGCTGCTCGATCTCGCGCAGCGCCAGGTCGGTGCCGAGACGCAGACGCAGGGCTGGCTGCCGGTTCCGGTGATCGAGTTCGTCGCGCGCCAGATTGGCGTGCCGTACATGCGCGTCTATGAAGTCGTCAGCTTCTATACGATGTTCAACATGGCGCCGGTCGGCCGGTATCACGTCCAGGTCTGCGGCACGACGCCGTGCCTGCTCGGCGGCAGCGACGACGTTCTGTCAGCGTGCAAGAACAAGGGGCTGATCAAGGGGCGTACGACCCCCGACGGCCTGTTCACGCTGACCGAGGTCGAGTGCCTGGGCGCCTGCGCCAACGCGCCGATGGTGCAGATCAACGACGACAATTTCGAAGATCTCGATTATGATCGCACGATCGCAGTGCTCGAGGCGCTCGCCGAGGGGCGGCCGATCACGCCGGGCTCGCAGACCGGGCGTCGCGACAGCGCTGCCGCGGGCGGCCCGACCAACCTCAAGGCGATGGTCGACGAGAACCACGATTATCGCGGTGAATGGGAGAAGATCGATGGCTGAAGTCGATCCCAGTCTCATTTATGAGATTTTGAAAAAGATGCAGGCGGACATGTCCGACATGAAAGCCGATATCGGCGAACTGAAGATGCGTGCCACTGCGACCGACGAACATCTGTCGGGGATCTTCATTTCCACGACGGGTATCAACAATCGCATGGATCGACTCGATAGCCGATTGGAGCGGATTGAACGCCGGCTTGATCTAACGGATGCCCGCTGATGCTTGCTGATAAAGACCGCATTTTCACCAACGTCTACGGCTATCAGCCGTGGAACCTCGACGCCGCGATCATGCGCGGCGATTGGGACGACACCAAGGGCCTGATGGCGCGCGGTCAGGATGCGCTGATCGACGCGGTCAAGGCCTCGGGCCTGCGCGGCCGTGGCGGCGCTGGCTTCCCGACCGGCACCAAATGGTCGTTCATGCCCAAGGAGCCGAAGGCCGATCGCCCGAACTTCCTGGTGATCAACGCCGACGAATCCGAGCCGGGTTCGTGCAAGGATCGCGAGATCATCCGCCACGATCCGCACAAGCTGATCGAAGGCGCGCTGATCGCGGGCTTCGCGATGCGCGCGCGCGCGGCGTACATCTACATTCGCGGCGAATATATTCGTGAGGCCGAAGTGCTCTTCGCGGCAATCGCCGAGGCATATGACAAGGGTCTGATCGGCAAGAACGCTAGCGGTTCGGGCTACGATTTCGACGTGTTCTGCCATCGCGGCGCGGGCGCCTATATCTGCGGCGAAGAGACCGCGATGCTCGAGAGCCTCGAGGGCAAAAAGGGCCAGCCGCGCTTGAAGCCGCCGTTCCCGGCAGGGGCGGGGCTCTATGGCTGCCCGACGACCGTCAACAACGTCGAGTCGATCGCGGTCGTCCCGACGATCCTGCGCCGTAGCCCCGAGTGGTTCGCCAGCTTCGGCGCGGAGAACAACCGCGGCACCAAGCTGTTTCAGATCAGCGGCCATGTGAACAAGCCGTGCGTCGTCGAAGAGGCGATGTCGATCACCTTCCGCGAACTGATCGAGACGCATTGCGGCGGCATTCGTGGCGGGTGGGACAATCTGCTCGCAGTGATCCCCGGCGGCTCGTCCGTGCCGCTCGTTCCGGCGGCCGAGATCATGGACTGCCCGATGGATTTCGACGGCCTCAAGAAGGTCGGCTCGGGTCTCGGCACCGCGGCGATCATCGTGATGGACAAGTCGACCGACATCGTCCGCGCGATCAGTCGCCTGTCGTACTTCTACAAGCATGAGAGCTGCGGCCAGTGCACGCCGTGCCGCGAGGGCACCGGCTGGATGTGGCGCGTGATGGAGCGGATGCGCACCGGCGACGCCGACATATCCGAGATCGATACGCTGTATCAGGTGACCAAGCAGGTCGAAGGCCACACGATCTGCGCGCTCGGCGACGCCGCGGCGTGGCCGATCCAGGGCCTGATCAAGCACTTCCGCCCAGAAATGGAGCGGCGGATTACGGAAAAGCGCGGTGGTGGTCTCTCGCCGATGATGGAAGCGGCTGAATAATGCCTATTGTCAAAGTCGATGGCGTCGAAGTCGAAGTGCCCGCGGGTGCCACCGTGCTCCAGGCGTGCGAGATCGCCGGCAAGGAAATCCCGCGCTTCTGCTATCACGAGCGCCTGAGCATCGCCGGCAATTGCCGGATGTGCCTGGTCGAGGTGAAGCCTGGTCCCCCCAAGCCGCAGGCGTCGTGCGCGCTGCCGGCGGCGGACAAGCAGGAGATCTTCACCAACTCGCCGATGGTCAAGCAGGCGCGCGAAGGGGTGATGGAGTTCCTGCTCATCAACCATCCGCTCGATTGCCCGATCTGCGATCAGGGTGGCGAATGCGACCTTCAGGACCAGAGCCTCGCTTATGGCCGCGGCCACTCGCGCTATGACGAGAACAAGCGCGCGGTCACCGAGAAATATATGGGGCCGATCGTCAAGACGGTGATGACGCGCTGCATCCAGTGCACGCGCTGCATCCGCTTTGCCGAGGAAGTCGCCGGCGTCGAGGAAATCGGCGCGATCGGTCGCGGCGAGGATATGCAGATCGTGTCGTACCTCGAAGGCGCGGTCACGAGCGAGCTATCGGGCAATGTCGTTGATCTCTGCCCGGTCGGCGCGCTGACCTCGAAGCCCTACGCTTTCGAGGCGCGTCCGTGGGAATTGAAGAAGACGCTGACGATCGATGTGATGGACGCGGTCGGCACCAACATCCGGCTCGACAGCCGCGGTCGCCAGGTGCTGCGCGCCGTCCCGCGGATCAACGAGGACGTGAACGAGGAGTGGGCGAGCGACAAGACTCGCCACGCGGTCGATGGCCTGGTGCGCAAGCGTCTCGACACGCCGTACATCCGCAAGGATGGCCGCCTGACCAAGGCGACGTGGGACGAAGCGTTCGCTGCCATCGCGGCGGTCGACGCGGGGTCTAGCGTTGCCGCGGTCGCGGGCGACCTGGTCGACGCCGAGACGATGTATGCCGCCAAGGCGCTGCTCGCGAGCATGGGCTCGACCCTGCTCGAGGGCCGCCAGACCGGCATGGATTACGACACGTCGAACCTCGCCGCGGTCAATTTCAACACGACGATCGCCGGCACCGAAAAGGCCGACGTGATCCTGCTCGTCGGCAGCAATCTGCGCTGGGAAGCGCCGCTGGTGAACACGCGGATCCGCAAAGCCATCAAGAAGGGCGCCAAGGTCTTCGCGATCGGTCCGGAAACCGAGCTGACCTACAAGGTCGAATGGCTCGGCGCCGATCTCGCGCTGCTCGGCAATCTGCCGGAGGCGGTCACCGAGGCGTTCGCTTCGGCCGAGCGTCCGATGGTGATCGTCGGCGGGGCAGGGCTCAAGGCGCTCGGCGCCGCGCTCGCATTGGTTTCGCCGCTCGGGCTGATCAAGGATGCGTGGAACGGCTTCAACGTCGTCCATATGGCGGCGAGCCGGATGGGCGGATTGATGCTCGGTTATGCGCAGAAGGGCGGCATCGCCGATCTCGTCGCGGCCAGCCCGAAGCTCGCTTTCTTCCTCGGTGCCGATGAAGTCGATTTCGGCAAGTTCGCTGGCAGCTTCAAGGTCTATGTCGGCCATCACGGCGACAAGGGCGCGGCTGCTGCCGACGTGATCCTGCCGGGCGCGAGCTATGCCGAGAAGTCGGGCACCTACGTCAATCTCGAAGGTCGCGTTCAGCGCGGCGAGCGGGCGGTGTTCCCGCCGGGCGACGCGCGCGACGACTGGACGATCCTGCGCGCGCTGTCGGCGGTGCTCGGCAAGACGCTGCCGTTCGATACGATCGAGGAACTGCGTGCGAATATGGCGACCGATACCCCTGCGCTCGCCACGCTCGGCCTCGCCAGTTTCGACTGGGCACCGCCCGCACTCGACGCAAGCGTGACCGGCGAGATCACCGGCTATCCGATCCAGGACTTCTATCTGACCAATGCGATCTGCCGGGCGAGCCCGACGATGCAGCGCTGCTCGGCCGAACTCGTCCACGGTGTCGACTTTGCGGAGGCAGCGGAATGACCTCCTGGTTTACCTATCTCGGCCTGCCGTTCGGCTGGGCCTGGTTCGTGGCGACGCTGATCGACATTCTCGTCATCGCGCTGCCGCTGATGCTCGCGGTCGCGATGATCATCTATGCCGATCGCAAGATCTGGGCGTCGATGGCGCTGCGTCGCGGCCCCAACGTCGTCGGGCCGTTCGGCCTGCTCCAGTCGTTCGCCGACGGTCTGAAGGTTTTCCTCCAGGAAACCATCATCCCGACCGCGTCGAACAAGACGCTGTTCCTGCTCGCGCCGATCATCACCTTCACGGTCGCGCTGATCGTGTGGGCGGTGGTGCCGTTCGATCAACGCGCGGCGGTCGCCAACATCAATGTCGGTCTGCTCTACGTGCTCGCGGCGTCGTCGCTCGGCGTCTACGGCATCATCCTCGCGGGCTGGGCGTCGAACTCGAAATATCCGTTCTACTCGGCGATCCGCGCCGCGGCGCAAATGGTGAGCTACGAAGTCGCGATCGGCTTCATCCTCATCTCGGTCGTGCTGTGGACTGGCAGCTTCAACCTGACGAACATCGTCGAGGCGCAGCGCGGCATGGGCCTCGGCATCGTCAACGGGTTCTTCATCAACCCGTTGCTGTTCCCGATGGCGGTGATGTTCTTCATCTCGTCGCTCGCCGAGACGCAGCGTGCACCATTCGATCTGACCGAGGCGGAGAGCGAGCTGGTCGCCGGATATCAGACCGAATATTCGTCGATGTCGTTCGCGCTGTTCTGGCTCGGTGAATATGCCAACGTCATCCTGATGTGCGCGCTCAACGCGACGCTGTTCTGGGGCGGGTATCTGCCGCCGTTCAACTGGGCGCCGCTTTACCTCGTGCCGGGGATCATCTGGCTGCTGCTCAAGATGGGCCTGTTCTTCTTCCTGTTCAGCTGGGTGAAGGCGACCGTTCCGCGCTATCGCTACGACCAGCTGATGCGGCTGGGCTGGAAGATCTTCCTTCCGCTGTCGCTGTTCTGGGTGTTCCTCGTCTCGGGTGTGCTGATGCTCACCCGCGTCGGCACCGAGTGCGCCCCGCAGGACCGCGTCCATACCAAGCAATATCTCTACGATGACGGCCGTCCACGCTATCCGACCGATGGCGTGTGTAAGGCCGCGTCCGCGAACCAGTCGGAGAAGCGCTCGTGAACATCGGGCAGATCATCAAGTCGTACACGCTCTGGGAATTTCTCAAGGCGCACACGCTGACCTTGAAATATTTCTTCAAGGCCAAGGCGACGATCAACTATCCGTTCGAGAAGAACCCGCTGAGCCCGCGCTTCCGTGGTGAGCACGTGCTGCGGCGCTACCCGAACGGCGAGGAACGCTGCATCGCGTGCAAGCTGTGCGAGGCGGTGTGCCCGGCACAGGCGATCACGATCGAGGCCGAACCGCGCGACGACGGCAGCCGCCGCACGACGCGGTACGACATCGACATGACCAAGTGCATCTTCTGCGGCCTGTGCCAGGAAGCCTGCCCGGTCGACGCCGTCGTCGAAGGGCCGAACTTCGAATATGCGACCGAAACGCGCGAAGAGCTGATCTACGACAAGGCGAAACTGCTCGCCAACGGCGACCGCTGGGAAAGCGCCATCGCGGCGAACCTTGCCGCCGATGCACCGTACCGTTAAGCGCCACGCGACTTAGAGGGGCCCACTGATTCCGTGATCCAAGCAATCGCCTTTTACCTGTTCGCGTTCATGGTCATCGCCTCCGCCGCGCTGACCATCACCGCGCGCAATCCGGTGCACGCCGTGCTGTGGCTGATCCTGGCCTTCTTCAACGCCGCAGGGCTGATGGTGCTGGTCGGCGCTGAGTTCATCGCGATGCTGCTCGTCATCGTCTATGTCGGCGCAGTCGCGGTGCTGTTCCTGTTCGTCGTGATGATGCTCAACATCGATTTCGCCGAGCTGCGCGCCGGTTTCGCCAGATATGCGGCGATCGGCGCGGTATTCGCGGTCGGCCTCGCCGCCGAGATCATGGTCGCGTTCGGGGCCTGGAGCGCCGGCAAGATCGAGCTCGCGCGCCGCGCCGCGCCGACGCCGGACACGCTGCCCAACATCGAGGCGCTCGGGATGCTGCTCTACACGCGCTATCTGTTCGTGTTCGAGGGCGCGGGGCTCGTGCTGCTCGTCGCGATGATCGGCGCGATCGTGCTGACGCACCGCGAGCGCAAGGGCGCGCGCGCGCAGAATGTCAGCCGCCAGAACGCACGGCGTCCGCAGGATGCCACGCGCAACACGCAACCCACCGTCGGCAAGGGAATTGAGCTGTGATTGGTCTCGGCCATTATCTCGTGGTCGGCGCGATCCTGTTCGCGCTCGGCGTGCTCGGCATCATCGCCAACCGCAAGAACCTCATCGTCATGCTGATGGCGGTCGAGCTGATCCTGCTCGCGGTGAACCTCAACTTCGTCGCTTTCTCGGGGTATCTGCACGATCTCGTCGGCCAGGTGTTCGCGATGTTCGTGCTGACCGTCGCGGCGGGTGAGGCCGCGATCGGGCTCGCCATTCTCGTCATCTATTTCCGTAGCCGCGGGACGATCTCGGTCGACGACGCCAACCGGATGCAGGGGTAATGCCCGTGACGTTTGACCCCGCAGTCACCCCCGCGAAAGCGGGGGTCCCGCTTCCCCTCGACCGTTGCCAAGGCAGCGGGATCCCCGCTTTTGCGGGGATGACGGAAATCGCCGCATGACCTCGATCCTCTTCATCGTTTTCCTGCCGCTGCTCGCGGCGATCGTCGCGGGCTTCGCGAACAAGAGCTTCGGCGCGATCCTGCCGAAGGTCGTGACGACCGGCGCGCTGTTCGCGTCGTGTGCTTTGAGCTGGCCGATCTTCATCCACTACCTCGGTGGTGGCGAAGCGACGGTCACGCCGGTGCTCGACTGGATCCATTCGGGCGACATGCGGATCGACTGGTCGCTGCGCGTCGACGCGCTCACCGCGGTGATGCTCGTCGTCGTCACGTCGGTCTCGGCGCTCGTCCATCTGTATAGCTGGGGCTATATGGAGGAGGATCCCGACCAGCCGCGCTTCTTCGCGTATCTGTCGCTGTTCACCTTTGCGATGCTGATGCTGGTGACCGCCGACAACCTCGTCCAGATGTTCTTCGGCTGGGAAGGCGTGGGTCTCGCATCCTACCTGCTGATCGGTTTCTGGTTCCGCAAACCCAGCGCCAATGCCGCGGCGATCAAGGCGTTTGTCGTCAACCGCGTCGGCGATCTCGGCTTCATGCTCGGCATCTTCGGCACGTACCTGGTGTTCCATACCGTCTCGATCCCCGAGATCCTGCGGCTCGCGCCGGGGATGATGGGCTCGACGATCGGCTTCTGGGGCTACCGCGTCGATACGATGACGCTGCTGTGCCTGCTGCTGTTCGTCGGCGCGATGGGCAAGTCGGCGCAGCTCGGGCTCCACACCTGGTTGCCCGACGCGATGGAAGGCCCGACCCCGGTGTCGGCGCTGATCCACGCGGCGACGATGGTCACCGCGGGCGTGTTCATGGTGTGCCGCCTGTCGCCGATGTTCGAGACCTCGCCGTTCGCGCTGACCATCGTGATGACGGTGGGTGCCGCGACCTGCCTGTTCGCAGCGACGGTCGGGCTGGTGCAGACCGACATCAAGCGCGTCATCGCTTATTCGACCTGCTCGCAGCTTGGCTATATGTTCTTTGCCGCCGGGTGTGGTGCGTATGGCGCCGCGATGTTCCACCTCTTCACGCACGCCTTCTTCAAGGCGCTGTTGTTCCTTGGTGCGGGTTCGGTGATCCATGCGATGCATCACGAGCAGGACATGCGCTATTATGGCGGCCTGCGGAAATCGATCCCGATCACCTTCTGGGGTATGATGATGGGCACGCTGGCGATCACCGGCGTCGGCATCCCGGCCGTGTTCGGCAACCCGCTCGCAATCGGTTTTGCCGGCTTCCATTCGAAGGATGCGATCATCGAGGCGGCCTGGGCTTCGGGCCAGCATGGCGCGTCGATCGTCGGGATCATCGTCGCTTTGCTGACGAGCTTCTACTCGTGGCGCCTGATGTTCCTGACCTTCTGGGGCAAGCCGCGCTGGGAGCAGTCCGAGCATATCCAGCACGCGATCCACGACGCGCATGGCCACGGCCATGACGCCGTGCACGCTGGCCATGACGACCACGGCACGACCGCCGCGCATGCGCACCACGGCGAAGCCGCCGAGGAAGGGCAGGGCAGCGAGCCGCATGCGGATGACCATGGTCATGGCCACGTCGTCCAGGCGCATCCGGTGTTCACCACGCATGGCGACGGCACGGGCGGCTATCGTCCGCACGAAAGCCCGTTCCCGATCCTGATCCCGCTCGTCATCCTGTCGATCGGCGCGATCGCGGCCGGCTTCGTGTTCCACCGCTTCTTCATCGATCCGAGCGCGGGCGAGGCCTATTGGCACGGCGCGATCGCCTTCCGCGAGCATTTGATGGAAGCGATGGAGGAGATCCCGCTGCTGGTGAAGCTGTCGGCGACGATCGCGATGCTGCTCGGCCTGTTCGGCGCCTATGTCTTCTACATCCGCTCGCCGAGTGCACCGCGGCGGCTCGCCGAGACCTATGCTCCGGTCTACGACTTCCTGCTCAACAAATGGTATTTCGACGAGCTCTACAACCTGCTCTTCGTCAAGCCCGCTTTCGCCATCGGCCGCTTCTTTTGGCACCGCGGTGACGAGAAGACGATCGACCGGCTCGGCCCCAACGGCTCGGCCTGGGTCGTGTCGCAAGGCTCGCGCGTCGCTGGAAAGCTGCAAACTGGATATGTCTACACTTATGCCTTTGTCATGCTCCTCGGTCTGACCGGCGCCGTCACCTGGGCGATCACGCGATGAGCGCGCGCCTCTTTTTCGTCGCCCCGGCGCAGGCCGGGGCCGGCCAGCCGAACGTGGCTGACGCCGGACACACCAACGCAGCGACCCCGGCCTTCGCCGGGGTGACGGGGATATAATGACCGGCTTCCCCATTCTCTCCGTGATGCTCGCCATCCCTGCGCTTGCGGCGGTCGCGTGCCTTTTCGTCAGTGCGCAGGGCGCACGCTGGATCGCGCTAATCGCGACGCTGATCGATTTCGTCCTCGGAATCGGCCTGTGGGCGAGCTTCGACATCGGCGGTCCGCAGTGGCAGTTCGTCGAGAATGCCGGCAGCCTCGGCGTGTTCAGCTGGAAGCTCGGCCTCGACGGCTTCGCGCTGCTGCTGGTCATGCTCAGCGTCTTCCTGATGCCGATCTGCATCGGGGCGAGCTGGGTCGCGATCGAGAAGCGCGTCCAGGAATATATGGCCGCGTTCCTCATCACCGAAGTGCTGATGATCGGCACCTTCGCGGCGCAGGACCTGTTCCTGTTCTACATCTTCTTCGAAGCCGGCCTGATCCCGATGTACCTGATCATCGGCATCTGGGGCGGCGCGAACCGGATCTACGCGTCGTACAAATTCTTCCTCTACACGCTGCTCGGCTCGCTGCTGATGCTCGTCGCGATGCTGTGGATGGTGAATTTCGCCGGTACGTCGGACATCCCGACGCTGCTCAACACCGATTTCCCGGTGCAGGTGCAGACCTGGCTGTGGCTCGCCTTCTTCGCCTCGTTCGCCGTCAAGATGCCGATGTGGCCGTTCCACACCTGGCTTCCCGACGCGCACGTGCAGGCGCCGACCGCAGGGTCGGTGATCCTCGCGGGCGTGCTGCTCAAGCTCGGCGGCTACGGCTTCCTGCGCTTCTCGCTGCCGATGTTCCCCGAGGCCTCGGCGCAGTTCACCTGGCTGATCCTCGCGCTTTCGGCCGTGGCAGTGATCTACACCTCGCTCGTCGCGTTGGTGCAGTCCGACATGAAGAAGCTGATCGCCTATTCGTCGGTCGCGCACATGGCGATCGTGACGATCGGCCTATTCGCCTTCAACCGGCAGGGCATCGAAGGCGCGATGATCGTCATGCTCTCGCATGGCCTCGTCTCGGCGGCCTTGTTCCTGTGCGTCGGCGTGATCTATGATCGGCTCCATACCCGCGAGATCTCGCGCTATGGCGGTCTGGCGATCAACATGCCGCGCTATGCCTTGCTGTTCCTGTTCTTCACCATGGCCTCGATCGGCCTGCCGGGGACGAGCGGCTTTGTCGGCGAGTTCCTCTCGCTCGCCGGGACCTACCGCGTCTCCACCATTGCCACCTTGCTCTGCACGACGGGCATCATCCTGGGTGCCGCCTACATGCTCTACCTCTACCGCCGTGTCGTTTTCGGCGAGATCGTTCATGACGACGTCCGGGCGATGAAGGACATCAGTTTGCGCGAAGCCGCGTTGCTGGTGCCGATCGCCGCGGTCGCTCTCTGGATGGGCGTCTATCCAGAGAGCTTCCTCGCCCCGATGCGCAGCGATGTCGCGACGCTCGAGGCACGGATCGCCCGCGCGACGCCCAAGGGCGACTCGCTGCCGACGCCGGGCAAGGCTCCGGCCACGCCCGCGATCCATGCGGAGGCACGGCCATGAACGCTTCGCTGTTGATGACGCTGCCCGAGCTGGTGCTCGCGGCGGGTGCGATCGCGCTGATGCTGGTGTCCGCCTGGGGTGGGCAGGGCTCGACCCGGCTGGTGTCCTGGGCTGCGGTCGCGGTGCTGATCGGCGCCGGACTGGCGCTGCTCGGACCGGCGTCTAAGGGTGGCGCTGCGTTCGAAGGTTTGTACCGCGCCGATGCCTTTGCGGCTTACGCCAAGGTGCTGATCTACGTTGCCTCGTCGGTTGCGATCCTGATCGCGCCGCGTTTCTTCGCGCAGGGGCGCGGTGACGATCTGCGTCCCGAATATCCGGTGCTGATCCTGCTCTCGGCAGCGGGCATGGGCATGATGGTGTCGGCGGGCGATCTGCTGACGCTGTATGTCGGTCTCGAACTGCAGAGCCTGGCGGCCTACGTGCTGGCGAGCTTCATGCGGCGCGATACGCGCTCGGCTGAAGCGGGCCTCAAATATTTCGTGCTCGGCGCGCTGGCGAGCGGCATCCTGCTCTACGGCATCAGCCTGGTGTACGGCTTCAGCGGCACGACGCTCTTCTCGTCGATCGCGACGGCGTATGGCGCAGGCCATTCGCTCGGCCTGACCTTCGGGCTGGTGTTCGTCTTCGCCGGCCTCGCCTTCAAGATGAGCGCGGTGCCGTTCCACATGTGGACCCCCGACGTGTACGAAGGCGCGCCGACCCCGGTGACGACCTTCTTCGCCTCGGCACCGAAGGTCGCGGCGGTCGCGCTCGCGGTGCGCGTCGCGATCGAGGCGATGGGCCCGGCGACCGACCAGTGGCGCCAGATCGTGATCTTCGCCTCGCTCGCGTCGATCATCTTCGGTGCCGTCGCGGCGATCGGCCAGACCAACGTCAAGCGGCTGCTCGCTTACTCGTCGATCAACAATGTCGGCTTCCTGCTCGTCGGCCTTGCCGCCGGCACGCAGGAGGGCGTCGCGTCGGTGCTGTTCTACCTCACCGTCTATGTCGTGATGACGCTCGGCAGCTTCGTCGTCGTGCTGCAGATGAAGGATGCCGAGGGCCAGCCGGTCGAGACGCTGGCGAGCCTTGCCGGCCTGTCGCGCTCGCGGCCGGGTCTGGCGCTGGCGATGGCGATCTTCATGTTCTCGCTCGCGGGTATCCCGCCGCTGCTCGGCTTCAACGCCAAGCTGGCGGTGTTCACCGCGGCGGTGAATGCGGGGCTCTATCCGCTCGCGGTGGTCGGCTTCGTCGCTTCGGTGATCGGCGCCTATTACTATCTGCGCGTCATCAAGGTGATGTATTTCGATGATCCGGCCGAGGCCTATGCGGGCCGCGCTACGCCGGTCGAGAGCGCGGTGATCGCGGTGTCGGCGGTGTTCGTGTCGCCGATCGGCTGGCTGCTGCTCGCACCGCTCGGTGTGGCGACGATGTTCGCGGCGAAGGCGCTGTTCTGACGGCGATGATCCGCACCGTCACCGAGACGGGGTCTACCAACGCTGACATGCTCCTCCTCGCCGCTGCGGGCGCCGAGGAGGGACTTTGGCTGCGGGCCGAGCGGCAGAGTGGCGGGCGTGGCCGGCAGGGGCGGGTCTGGGCCTCGCCGGTCGGGAATTTCTACGGATCTACGCTGGTGCGGGTGCGTGCTGGGGATCCGGCGGCGGCTACACTGGCTTTGGTTGCTGCGATTGCCTTGGAAGAGGTGGTTCGCGTCTATTTGGCCAATACCGTCGCCCCGGCGAAGGCCGGGGCCGCTGCGTTGGGATACGCACAGGCCGGTGCGCACGATACTCCAGCGGCCCCGGCCTCCGCCGGGGCGACGATGTGGATCAAGTGGCCCAACGACCTGCTCCTTGGCGGGGCTAAGCTCTCGGGCATCCTCCTCGAGCGCGCAGGTGACGCAGTGGTCGTCGGGATCGGCGTCAACCTCGCGCATCACCCGGATGACTCCGATCGCCTCGCGACCAGCCTGGCCCAACACGGCGCAACACCCGATCCCGCTGACTTTGCCGAGACGCTCGCCGAGGCCTTCGCCCGCTGGGTCGCCATCTGGCGCGGGCAGGGGCTCGCGCCGATCCGCGCGCGCTGGCTCGAGCGCGCGCACCCGGTCGGCACCGCGCTTACCGCGCGGCTGCCTGACGGCCAGGCGATCGACGGGCTGTTCGGCGGGCTCGACGGCGACGGCGCGCTCATCCTGCGCTTGGCGGATGGCGGCAGCCGTGTCATTCACGCCGGCGACGTGTTCCTGATTTAGCTTCCCATCCGTTCGGACAAGGCTCATCCCATGCTGCTCGCGATCGATGCCGGCAACACCAACATCGTCTTCGCCTTGCTCGAAGGCGGCGCGATCAAGGCGCGCTGGCGGATCGCGACCGATCCGCGCCGCACCGCCGACGAATATGCCGTGTGGCTCCACCAATTGCTCAACCTTGAAGGCTATGACCGCCAGTCGGTGAGCGGCGTGATCATCGCGACCGTCGTCCCGCGCGCGCTCCACAACCTGCAGACGCTCGCGCGGAAATATTTCAACACCGAGCCGCTCGTCGCGGGTGAGCCGCCGGTCGAATGGGGCATGGCGCTCGACGTGCTCGAGCCCAAGAGCGTGGGCGCCGATCGCGCGGTGACGATGATCGCCGCGCACGCCCGCCACCCCGGCGACTTGATCGTGATCGACTTCGGCACCGCGACGACGCTCGACGTGGTCGACTATACCGGCGCCTACAAAGGCGGCATCATCGCGCCGGGCATCAACCTCTCGCTCGACGCGCTGGTGACCGCCGCCGCCAAGCTGCCGCGCATCGCGATCGAGGCGCCGGCGACCGCCAGCGTGATCGGCCGCGACACCGTCAGCCAGATGCAGATCGGCATCTTCTGGGGCTATGTCGCCATGATCGAGGGGCTGGTCGCACGGATGAAGGCCGAGGTCGGGCGGCCGATCAAGGTGGTCGCGACGGGCGGGCTCGCGATCCTCTTCGAGCAGCACACCAGCATGTTCGACGTGGTCGAACCCGATCTTACCATTCAGGGGCTGGCGATTCTGTGGGATCGCGCCCATATAGGAGCCTAGAGTCAGCGAGTGTGCGCCGTTTTCCGGAGCCCCGCTTCCCCAAACTCTTATGATATTCCGCGCTTAACAGGCGCAAACCTGAAGGCACGCGCGATGCGCGGCCGAAATGAAAGTACCGATTCTACGTGACGAAACCAAAGAACGAGCTTCTCTTCCTGGCCCTTGGCGGGTCGGGCGAAATCGGCATGAACGTCAATCTCTACGGCTGCGAAGGCAAGTGGCTGATGGTCGATTGCGGCATCACCTTTGCCGACCCGCAATATCCCGGCATCGACGTGATCCTGCCCGACCTGCAGTTCATCGAGGAACGCCTCGACGATCTGGTCGGCATCGTGCTGACGCATGGCCATGAGGATCACATCGGCGCGCTGCCGTATCTCGCCGAGGATCTCGGCGTGCCGCTTTATGCGACGCCGTTCACCGCGGGCCTGATCCGCGGCAAGCTGGAGGAAGAGGGCAACGCCTCGCGCGTGAAACTGCGCGTGATCCAGCCCAACGCCCCGTTCGACCTCGGGCCGTTCGGGGTCACCTTCGTGCCGATGTCGCACTCGATCCCAGAGGCGAGCGCGCTGTTGATCGACACGCCGTACGGCCGGATCTTCCACACCGGCGACTGGAAGCTCGATGCGGCGCCCGTCATCGGCCATCCGTCGAGCCCGGCCGAACTCGCCGCGATCGGCGAGGAGGGCATCCTTGCGCTGGTCTGCGACTCGACCAACATCTTTAACAACGAGGCTTCGGGCTCGGAGAGCGACGTGTTCTCGGGGCTGATGGACGTGATCAGCAAGGCCAAGGGCCGCGTGATGGTCACCTCCTTCGCGTCGAACGCCGCGCGTCTCCACACGCTCGGCAAGGTCGCGATCGAGACGGGCCGCTCGCTCTGCGTCCAGGGCCGCTCGCTCGACCGCATCCTCAAGGTTGCGCGCGCGACGGGCTACCTCAAGGACTTCCCCGAGACGATCGACGCCGAGGCCGCGATGCGGCTGCCGCGCGACAAGGTGCTCGTCGTCGCGACGGGCGGGCAGGGCGAGGAGCGCGCCGCGCTCGCGCGCGTCGCCAACGGCCAGCACCCGATCGCGCTGGCGACCGGCGACACCGTCGTCTTCTCGTCGAAGCAGATCCCCGGCAACGAAGTCGCGATCGGGCGCATCCAAAACCAGCTCGCGTCCAAGGGCGTGATCATGATCACCGACCGCCAGGCGCATGTCCATGTGTCGGGCCATCCGGGTCGTCCCGAGCTGCTCCAGATGTACCGCTGGATGAAGCCCGAGATCCTGATGCCGGTCCATGGCGAGATGCGCCACCTGATGGAGCATGCGCGCTTCGGCCTGTCCGAGAGCGTGCCGCGCGCGCTCGTGCAGACCAATGGCGACATCGTGCGGCTCGCGCCGGGCGCGCCGACCAAGATCGGCAATGCGCCGGTCGGCCGGCTCGTGCTCGACGGCGACGTGATCCTGCCGGGTGACGGGCAGACGATCAACGAGCGCCGCAAGCTGGCGCTCAACGGGCAGATCTCGGTCGCGGTCGCGATCGGCTCGCGCGGGCTGATCGGCACGCCGCAGGTGCGCATCCAGGGCATCCCGGTCGAGGAGGATCGCGATCCGTTCCTCGAGGAGACCGTCAGCGCGGTGATCGCGGCGACCAAGCAGGGCGGGCGCGACCGCGACAAGCTGCGCGAGCAGATCCGTTTGGCCACGCGGAAAGTCGCGACGCGCTGGACCGGCAAGAAGCCGAACGTGGATGTGTTGTTGATCGAGGCGTAAGAGAGACGCCTTAGCCCCTCTCCTTCAGGGGAGGGGTTGGGGTGGGGAAGTCGCGAGCGCAGGTCTCTGCGAGGCTTCCCCCACCCCCATCCCCTCCCCTGAAGGGGAGGGGCGACCCACTGGCGAGGATGGGAAACGAGCGATGCGGTGGACTTCGGCGCTGGCGATCTACTTCCTGTTCTGGGCGTTTTCGGTGTTCTTCGTGCTGCCGTTCGGCGTGAAGACCAGCGACGAAGCGGGCGTCGAACGCGTTCCCGGCCAGGCCGAGAGCGCGCCGCATGAATTCCATCCCGGCAAGATCGCCAAGCGCGTGACGATCGTGGCGACCATCCTATGGTCGCTTTACATGCTCAACTTCCACTTCGGCTGGCTGACGCCGCAAATGCTCGACGTGTTCGGCACATGGAATGGGGTCGATTAAAAAGGGCCGACCCGGATGCGATTTCAGCTCGTTTTGCATCCGTTATTAACCAGACCCTTGCTACAGATGCCCCGAGGAACGGGGCAGAACGATGAACGTCGGACACGCGCAGAAAGGGCCAAGCACGGGTGCGGAACGCTGCGCAGCGATCGAGTCCGTCGCGGCGGATGTCCTGACTTTCCTTGCCACGCAGTCGCTTGATCCGACTCCGCCCAATTATGAACTGGGCTACCTGTACCACACCGATCCGGCGGGTCTTGCGGCGCGCGCGATCGATGCGATTCTGATCACGGGCGCGTCGCTCACGCAGGATCAGGCGGACGATATCTACAGCGCCTATCGCGCCTTGTCCGCCAATGGCGGCGCGGGGACCGAAACCGCCGCCGAGTCGCGCAATGGCGTGCGATTGCGCCACCAGACGCTCCAGCTCCATGATCTCGCCAGCGATGCGGCGTCGGCGACGGGGCAGTTCGGCCGGGACCTCAGCGCCGAGCTCGACCAGATCGACGTACATGACCTGCCGATCACCAAGTCGATCACCACGATGATCGCGCGCTCGAGCGAGACCGAGCGGCATCTGGTGTCGGCGCTCAAGGAGATCGATGCGCTGCATGCCGAGGTCGCTGCGGCGCAGAACGACGCGCTGCGCGACTCGCTGACGGGATTGGCAAATCGTCGCGGGTTCGAGGCCGAGCTTGCCAAGGCCGCGGCGGACACGCCGGTCGGGCTGGCGATGTGCGATATCGATCGCTTCAAGGCGATCAATGACCGCTATGGCCATCCGGTCGGCGACCGGGTGATCAAGGCGGTGTCCGAGGCGATCGCGCGCAGCTGCGCGCCGCATATCGTGGCGCGCTGGGGCGGGGAGGAATTCGTCATCCTGATGCGCGGGGTGACCCTGCGCGAAGCCTGTGACATCATCACCGCGGCCAACGCGGCGTTGCAACGCCGGACCTTCCGGTTGCGCGAGACCGATCAGGCGCTCGATCCGATCACTTTTTCGGCGGGGATCGTGATGACCACGCACGCGGACGCGCTCGACGCGATCTCCGCGGCGGACGCGCTGCTCTATCGCGCCAAGCGCGAGGGGCGGAACCGGGTGTCGATCGAAGGACCGCCCCCCGACGTCGCCTGATCCGAGCGGCGGGACTTAGGCCGCCACCGCCTCGGCCGTGCCCATCAGCGCCGGGAAGAAGCCTTCATGCGCGGTGCGCAGCGCGTCGAGCGTGACGACATGGTCGTCGTCGGGCAGCTCGAAGATCAGGCGGTTGGCGATGGTGCGGCCGATCCGCTCGATCTCGACCCCCGCGGCATCGGCGGCGGTCAGCGTCTCGAGCAACAGGTGATCGGCGATCGTCGCGACGTAGAGGCCCTGGTCCTCGCCGAACAGCGAACACGCCACGCCGCACGGCAGCGGCGCGTGGAGCATCGCGCCGACATTGCCGGCGAGCGCCATCTCGGCGATCGTCACCGCGACGCCGCCGTCGGACACGTCGTGGACCGCGGTCAGCGCGCCGGTGGCGATGTGCGCGCGGACGAACTCGCCGTTGCGGCGCTCGGCGTCGAGATCGACCGGCGGGGGCGGGCCTTCCTCGCGGCCATGGACTTCGCGCAGCCAGAGCGACTGGCCGAGATGGCCGCGGCGGTCGCCGATCAGGACGATCACGTCGCCGGTGCCCTTGAAGGCGATCGTCGCCGACTTGGACCAGTCGGAGAGCAGCCCGACGCCGCCGATCGCGGGGGTCGGCAGGATCGCCGAGCCGCCGCCGGTCGCCTTGCTCTCATTGTAGAGCGAGACGTTGCCCGAGACGATCGGGAAGTCGAGCGCGCGGCAGGCGTCGCCCATGCCGTCGAGGCAACCGGTGAGCTGCGCCATGATCTCGGGCCGCTGCGGGTTGGCGAAGTTGAGGCAGTTGGTGACGGCGAGCGGGGTCGCGCCGACCGCCGAGAGGTTGCGATAGCATTCGGCGATCGCCTGCTTGCCGCCTTCGTACGGGTCGGCATAGCAATAGCGCGGGGTGCAGTCGGTGCTCATCGCGAGCCCCTTCTGCGTGCCGTGGACGCGGACCACCGCCGCGTCGCCGCCGGGGCGCTGGACGGTGTCGGCGCCGACCTGGGTGTCGTACTGCTCCCAGATCCAGCGGCGCGAGGCGATGTCGGGCGAGGCCATCAGCTTGAGCAGGTCGGCGGCGATGTCGCCTGCCTCGGGCGTGGCGCCGAGCGGCGGCACCTTGGCCCAGGCCTGATACTCTTCCTTCGACGCGGCGGGGCGGTCGTAGAGCGGGGCTTCGTCGGCGAGCGGGGCGAGCGGGATGTCGCAGACGGTCTCGCCGTTGAACTTCAGCACCATGTGGCCGGTCTCGGTGACCTTGCCGATCACCGCGAAATCGAGCTCCCACTTCTTGAAGATGCTTTCCGCGAAATCCTCGCGACCGGGCTTGAGCACCATGAGCATGCGCTCCTGGCTTTCGCTCAACATCATCTCGTACGGCGTCATGTTGGTTTCGCGCTGCGGCACGGCGTTCATGTCGAGCTCGATGCCGACGCCGCCCTTGCTCGCCATCTCGACCGCCGAGGAGGTGAGGCCGGCGGCGCCCATGTCCTGGATCGCGACGATCGCGTCCGATGCCATCAGCTCGAGGCACGCCTCGATCAGCAATTTCTCGGTGAAGGGATCGCCGACCTGGACGGTCGGGCGCTTCGATTCCGAATCCTCGCCGAAATCGGCCGAGGCCATCGTCGCGCCGTGGATGCCGTCGCGGCCGGTCTTGGAGCCGACATAGACGATCGAATTGCCGATTCCGCTCGCAGCCGAATAGAAGATCTTGTCCTGCTGCGCGATGCCGACGGTCATCGCGTTGACGAGGATGTTGCCGTCATACGCCGGGTGGAAGTTCACCTCACCGCCGACGGTGGGGACGCCGACGCAATTGCCGTAGCCGCCGATGCCGTGGACGACGCCCGCGATCAGGTGGCGCATCTTGGGATGATCGGGCCGGCCGAAGCGCAGCGCGTTGAGGTTGGCGATCGGGCGGGCGCCCATCGTGAAGACGTCGCGCAGGATGCCGCCGACGCCGGTCGCCGCACCCTGATAAGGCTCGATATAGGACGGGTGGTTGTGGCTCTCCATCTTGAAGATCGCCGCCTGGCCGTCGCCGATGTCGATCACGCCGGCATTCTCGCCGGGGCCGCAGATCACCTGCGGGCCGGTGGTGGGGAGCTTCTTCAGATGGATGCGGCTCGATTTGTACGAGCAATGCTCGGACCACATCACCGAGAAGATGCCGAGCTCGGTGAGATTGGGCTCGCGGCCCATCGCGACGAGCACGCGCTCATATTCTTCGGTTGACAGCCCGTGCTGGGCGACGATCTCGGGGGTGATCTGGCTCATGCTGTGTGCCTTTAGCGGGCGGTTGCGCGTCCGTCACCCTTGTCGAGGCGGTGCGATGTGCGACGAAGCGTGTTTGGTTGACTCGATTGACCCCCGGAGGTGATGGTGTGCGGGGGGATTGTTTCTGAATCTGTGATGATCTGCGGGGTCCGCGCCGCGCCCGACTTTCGTTTGATACCGACAATGTCAAAGAGCAGGTCGGAACATAGCAGAAACAGGCCGTGTAGGACAGCGCCTTCCAAATCCTCCCCCGGTTCTCGGGGGAGGATTTAAGACTAGGACTTCGCTTCCTTCACGAAATCCACGTCGCGGCGTTCGGGGCCGAGCCAGGTCCAGACGACCAGCACGAGCGCGGTGACGCCCGCGACCAGCGCCATCGCGTAGCCGTAATTCCCGCCATGCGCCTCGGCGATCCCCGCCTGGAACGGCCCGTTGCGCGAGGCGATGAGATTGCCGAGCTGATAGGCGAAACCCGGAAACATCCCGCGCACCAGCGCCGGCGACAGTTCGTTGAGATGCACCGGCACGATCCCCCACGCGCCCTGCACCGCGACCTGGACGAGGAACGCGCCGAGCCCGAGCAGCAGCGGAGTCTGCGCGAAGGCCCAGAGCGGGATCACCGGCAGCACGAGCAGGCTGGCGATGATGATCGCGCGCTTGCGGCCGATCGTCTCGGACCAGATGCCGAAGCCTAGCCCGCCGACGATCGCACCGACGTTCATCAGTGCGGTGAGCACGCCGATCGTGTGGGTGTCGAACTTGTGCTGTTGCTTGAGGAAGGTGGGGTAGAGATCCTGCGTGCCGTGGCTGAAGAAGTTGAACGCGGTCATCAGCACGACGAGATACAGCGCGATCTTCCAGTGCCGCGCGAGCTCGACGAACGGGTTGGGCTTGGCCTCGTCCTTGCGCGCCTCGAACGCGGGGCTCTCGTCGACATGCGAGCGGATGATGAAGACGAGGATCGCCGGCGCGATGCCGACGACGAACATGCCGCGCCAGCCGATCTGGTCGAACAGCAGGAAATAGACGAGGCTCGCGAGGAAATAGCCGGAAGGATAGCCCGACTGGAGCAGCCCCGACACCGGCCCGCGCAGCTTGGGCGGGATCGATTCCATGACGAGGCTCGCGCCGATGCCCCATTCGCCGCCCATCGCGAAGCCGAACGCCGCGCGGACGACGAACAGCATCGTCAGCGAGGTGACGAAGGCGGAGGCGAGCGAGAAGACCGAGAAGAGCAGGATGACGATCATCATGATCGGCCGCCGCCCGACCCGGTCGGCGAGCCAGCCGAAGAAGAAGGCGCCGAACGGGCGCGCGGCGAGCGTGAGGAAGGTCGCCTCGGTGACGTGCTTGACGTCGGTGCCGTATTCGGTGGCGATCGCGGGCAGCACCAGGACGAGCAGGAAGAAGTCGAACGCGTCGAGCGTCCAGCCGAGATAGCTCGCCAGGATCGAGTTGCGTTGCGAGGGGGTGAGCGTGCGCAGTTGGTCGATCAGGGTCATGGCGGCTCCGGGGCGGTCCGTGGGGAGCTTAGGGGGGGAGGGCTGGGAGGCCAAGCGGTTAGCGCCGGGGGGTGTGGCGGGACGGATACCCTCCTTCGTCACCCCGGCCTTGTGCCGGGGTCCACCGGGACGCGCGTACTGCGCTTGCAGCGCGTGCGGGACGGTAGGCCCCGGCACAAGCCGGGGTGACGGCGGGGGCGACCGGGTCATTCCCCGTTTCGTGTCCTCGCGCAGAGGAAATGCGGTTCACGCGAAGGCGCGAAGGCGCGAAGAGGCGATGCGCAACCCCTCGGCGTCCTCCGCGCCTCTGCGCGCAAGAAAGAAGGTCGTTCGCGCAGAGGCGCGGAGGACGCGGAGGGGCGGGGAGGAAGGCGCGACGCGATCCCTCCCTCGTCACCCCGGCCTCGTGCCGGGGCCTACCGTCCCGCGAGCGCTGCAAGCGCAGAACGCGCGTCCCGGTGGACCCCGGCACGGGGCCGGGGTGACGGACGGGGGCGGGTCATTCCCCCGTTACGCGTCTTCGCGTAGAAAGAAGTCTGGTTCACGCGAAGGCGCGAAGGCGCGAAGACGCGATGCGCAACCCCTCTGCGTCCTCCGCGCCTCTGCGCGCAAAAAAGAAATTGGTTCGCGCAGAGGCGCGGAGGACGCAGAGGGGCGGAGAGGAAGGCGCGACGCGATCCTCTCTTCGTCCCCCCGGGCTCGTCCCAGGGCCCACCGTGCCGCTTGTGTTCAAGCGCCAGAACGCGCGTCGCGGTGGACCCCGGGACGAGCCCGGGGTGACGGTTGGGGTGGAGGGCTACCGACGACGCAATGGCTTCGCGGCCTTCGCGGTCCTTCGCGCCTTCGCGTGAACCCCTTCTTCCTCTCCTTCGTCACCCCGGGCTCTTCCCGGGGCCCACCGTGCCGCTTGTGTTCAAGCGGCAGAACGCGCGTCGCGGTGGACCCCGGCGCAAGGCCGGGGTGACGGGGTAGGGCGTCGGAAACGATCTATCCGGCCGGCAGCCCGGCGACGAAGCGGTCGACGTCGGCGGCGCTCTGGTCGGGGCGTTCCTCCATCACGGCGTGGCCGGTCGCGGGATAGAGGATCAGCCGGCTGCCGGGGATGTGCGCCTGAAGCCAGTGCGCCGACGCGACCGGGATCATCTGGTCGTCGCTGCCCCACAGGATGAGGACGGGCATCGTCAGGCGCGCGAGTTCGGCCGGGGTTGCCACGTCGGCGGGCAGAGCGAAACGGTCGAGCATCGCGCGGCGGTTGCCGGGATAGCGCAGCAGTTCCCAGCTGCGATCGATCATCGCCGCGCTCACCTTTGCGGGATCGTGGAACGCACCGCGCAAGCCGTCGGCGATCATCGAGCGCGGCGTGATCTGGAGCGCGAGGTCGCGCAGCCCGGGCGTCTGCACGACCCGCATCACCAGCGAAGAGCCGTCATCGGAAGGTCCGGGCTGCCCGACCGAATCGACCAGCACCAAGGCGCGAACGCGTTGCGGGTGGAGCAGTGCATAATGCCAGGCGACCCCGCCACCCATCGAATTGCCCGCCACGACCATCCGCGCGACGCCGAGCCGCGCACGGAGTCGCTCGATCACCTTCGCCATCGCGATCGGACCATAGTCCCGGGTCGGGCTCGCGCCGGTCAGCCCGTGGCCGGGGAGGTCCATGCGGATGACGCGATATCGCGTCTCGAGGGGCTGCGCCCAGGGCTCCCACGCGTAAAGCGAATCGTTCATGCCGTGGAGCAGCAGCAGCACCGGCGCGTCGCGCGGGCCGGTATCGCGCAGATGGAGCGTCAGCCCGCCGCCGAGATCGACGAAGCGCGAGCTCGCACCGGCATATTTGGCGCGCATCGCGTGCGGATCGGTGTCGGGGCTGCGGACGTAGAGGAAGGCGACGAACAGCGACGCGAAGATCGCCGCCGCGATTGCACCGAATATCCGTGTGCGCAAACCGTGCTCCCCTTGTTAGTCCTCACCGCCCCTAAACCGCAGTCGCTGCAGCATCATTACGGGTTCGCAAGGAAAAACAAGGGGATTGGGATCAGGCGTCCTGGCGGGCGAGCCATTCCTCGAGCCATTTGATCGTATAGTCGCCCTGCTGGAAATCGGGGTCCTCGATCAGCGCCTGGTGAAGCGGGATCGTCGTCGTCGGGCCGTCGATGACGAACTCCTCGAGCGCACGGCGCAGGCGGCGGATCGCGCCGGCGCGGGTGGTGCCGTAGACGATCAGCTTGGCGATCATCGAATCGTAATATGGCGGCACGCGGTAGCCGGCGTAGAGCCCGCTATCGACGCGGACGTTCATCCCGCCCGGCGCGTGATACGCCTTCACCAGCCCCGGCGACGGCGCGAAGGTGCGCGGGTCCTCGGCGTTGATGCGGCATTCGATCGCATGGCCGCGGAACTGCACGTCTTCCTGGCGGAGCGTCAGGCCATGGCCTTCGGCGATGCGGATCTGTTCGCGCACCAGATCGAGCCCGGTGATCGCTTCGGTGACGGGATGCTCGACCTGCAGGCGCGTGTTCATTTCGATGAAATAGAACTCGCCGTTTTCCCACAGGAATTCGATCGTCCCCGCGCCGCGATAGCCCATGTCGGCCATTGCCTTGGCGCAGACAGCGCCCATGCGCGCGCGGTCTTCCTCGCCGAGCACGGGGGAGGGGGCCTCTTCGAGCACCTTCTGGTGGCGGCGCTGGAGCGAGCAGTCGCGCTCGCCGAGGTGGATCGCATTGCCCTCGCCGTCGCCGAACACCTGGAATTCGATGTGGCGCGGGTTGCCGAGATATTTCTCGAGATAGACCGTCGCATCGCCGAACGCGGCCTTCGCCTCGCTGCCGGCCTGTTGCATCAGCGTCTCGAGCTGGTCCTCGGAGGTGCAGACCTTCATCCCGCGACCGCCGCCGCCGGAAGCGGCCTTGATAATCACCGGATAGCCCGCCTGCGCCGCGATTTCCTTGGCTTCGGCGAGATCGCTGATCGGCCCGGCCGAGCCGGGAACGAGCGGCAGGCCGAGCGCGCCCGCGGTGCGCTTGGCCTCGATCTTGTCGCCCATCGTGCGGATGTGCTCGGGTTTCGGGCCGACGAAGATGATGCCGTGCGCTTCGATGATCTCGGCGAACTTGGCGTTCTCCGAGAGGAAACCATAGCCCGGATGGATCGCGTCGGCGCCCGAGATTTCGGCCGCCGAGATGATGTTCGGGATGTTGAGATAGCTCTCGGTCGCCGATGGCGGCCCGATGCAGATCGCCTGGTCGGCGAGTCGCACGTGCATCGCATCGGCGTCGGCGGTCGAATGCACCGCGACGGTCTGGATGCCCATTTCGTGGCAGGCGCGGTGGATTCGCAGCGCGATCTCGCCGCGATTGGCGATCAGGAGCTTCTTGATCTCGGGCATGATTACTCGACGACCACGAGCGGCTGGTCGAACTCGACCGGCTGGCCGCTGGTGACGAGCACCGCGGTGACGCGCCCCGCGCTCGGCGCGAGGATCGGGTTCATCACCTTCATCGCCTCGACGATCAGCAGCGTGTCGCCGGCGGCGACGCTGTCGCCGACGCCGACGAACGGCTTCGCCTCGGGGTTGGGCGAGAGATAGGCGGTGCCGACCATCGGCGATTTGACCGCGTTGATCGCGGCGGCTGGCGACGCGACGATCTCGGCGGGGGCGCTCGCCGCGGCGGGTGCGCTCGCGACGGGCGCGGGGGCGTATTGCACCGCACCGGCGACGGCGGCGGCCTTACGCGCGATGCGGATCTTGCGCCCGCCATCCTCGACTTCGATCTCGGTCAGCTGCGTGTCGTCGAGCAGCTGCGCGAGTTGGCGCACGAGATCGACGTCGATCCGCATTGCGTCCTTGTGTGAATCTTCGGCCATTAGACCCGTATCTCCCTTGTTGGGGCGCGTCCTGTCAGAGTCGCGCGGCGGCTTCAAGCGCCAGCATGTAGGAAAGCGCGCCGAAACCGCAGATCGTCCCGTGCGCCACAGGGGAGATACGGCTCACGTGGCGAAAGGTTTCGCGCGCGTGCGGGTTCGACAGATGCACCTCGATCACCGGCGTGCGGATCGCCTTGATCGCATCGTAGAGCGCGATCGAGGTGTGGGTATAGGCGCCGGCGTTGAGCAGCACCGCCTTCGCCGGGAGCGCCTGCGCCTCGTGCAGCCAGTCGATCAGATGCCCCTCGTGATTCGACTGGCGCAAGTCGATCGCCAGGCCGAGCTCGCGCGAGCGATCCTCGAGCTGGCCGGCGATGTCGTCGAGCGTGTCGTGGCCGTAGATCGCGGGCTCGCGCGTGCCGAGCAGGTTGAGGTTGGGGCCGTTGAGGACGAAGATGGTTTCGGGCATCGGGGAGGACTTCCGGCGGTGGGCGGTTGAATGCGGTCAGGCCGCGGCCTAGGTGGAGCGGACACCATAGCCCGTTCGCCCCGAGCTTGTCGAAGGGCTGTTCCTCCCCGCCGGGGAAGACGGGGCTTCACCAAGCTCAGCCCGAACGGGGGACGAACGTGCCGCATACCGATGGAACCGTCAGCATCCAGGTCAATGGCGAGCACCGCCGTGTGCGCGCGGGGCTCAGCCTTGCCGAGCTGGCGCAGGATCTGGGGCTGATGCCCGAGAAGGTCGCCATCGAACGTAATCTCGAGGTGGTGCCGCGCTCGACGCTGGGCGAAGTGCTGGTCGAAGATGGCGACGAGCTCGAGATCGTCCATTTTGTCGGCGGTGGCGACCACGCGCCGGCGATTGCCGATGACAGCTGGACCGTGGCGGGCCGGACATTCCGATCGCGGCTCATCGTCGGCACCGGCAAATATAAGGACTTCGCGCAGAATGCGGCGGCGCTCGAAGCTTCGGGCGCCGAGATCGTCACCGTCGCGGTGCGGCGCGTCAACGTGTCGGACCGCAACGCGCCGATGCTGACCGACTTCATCGACCCCAAGAAGGTTACCTATCTGCCCAACACCGCGGGCTGCTTCGACGCCGAATCGGCGATCCGCACGCTGCGCCTCGCGCGCGAGGCGGGCGGCTGGGATCTGGTGAAGCTCGAAGTGCTGGGGGAAGCGCGCACGCTCTATCCCGACATGGTCGAGACGCTGCGCGCGACCGAGATCCTGGCGAAGGAGGGGTTCCTGCCGATGGTCTATTGCGTCGACGATCCGATCGCGGCGAAGCGGCTCGAGGATGTCGGTGCGGTCGCGATCATGCCGCTCGGCGCGCCGATCGGGTCGGGGCTGGGGATCCAGAACCGCGTCACGATCCGGCTGATCGTCGAGGGCGCGAAGGTGCCGGTGCTGGTCGACGCGGGTGTCGGCACCGCGTCCGAAGCGGCGCAGGCGATGGAGCTCGGCTGCGACGGCGTGCTGATGAACACCGCGATCGCCGAAGCCAAGGACCCGGTGATGATGGCGGCGGCGATGAAGGCAGGAGTCGAGGCGGGGCGGCTCGCTTACCTGGCCGGGCGGATGGGGCGGCGGATGTATGCCGATCCGTCGAGCCCGCTCGCGGGCCTGATCTAGCGGCCGCTTCGGCCATACTATGACACAGGCGTCATGGAACCAGCGCGATGCCGATCCGTTGAGATATCAGGTCCAAACGATGCGGTATCCCCGCATCACAGCCTGAAAGGATAATATCATGGGCGAGTTCGTCGACAAGATCAAAGGCAACGTCAATGAAGCCATTGGCAAGGTCAAGCAGCACAGCGACAATCCCGACACGCAGGCCGAAGGCGCGGCGCAGGAACTGAAGGGCAAGGCCCAGCAGACTGCCGGCAAGGTCAAGGGCGCGCTCGGCGACGACATCTGATCTTGAGATCATTTGCGTAACGCGTGATGAAGGCCGCTCCGGTTACGGGGCGGCCTTTTTCGTGCGCGCCTTCATCGCGGTCAGCGTCGTTCCGGCGGTGATCGTCTCGATATCGGTCTTGAGGTGGAGCAGGCGCACGCCGGTCTCGGCCATCGCCCGCGTCAGCGCCGGGGCGAACTGGTCGGTCGTCTCGACGGTTTCCGCCCAGCAGCCATAAGCGCGGCCGAGCGCGGCGAAATCGGGATTGCGCAGCGCCGTGCCGCTGACGCGATCGGGGAATTCGCGCTCCTGATGCATGCGGATCGTGCCGTAGGTGCTGTTGTCGACGACCAGCACGAGCATGTTCGCGCCGTGCGCCACCGCGGTGGCGAGTTCCTGCCCGTTCATCAGGAAGCAGCCGTCGCCGGCGAGCGCGACGACGGTGCGTTCCGGATGACGCAGCGCTGCGGCGGTGGCGGCGGGGACGCCGTAGCCCATCGCGCCTGCGGTCGGGGCGAGCTGCGTGCCGGGGCCGGCATAGCGCCAGTAGCGATGCCACCAGCCACTGTAATTGCCCGCGCCGTTGCAGATGATGCTGTCGGCGGGGAGCTGCTCGCGCATCGCGGCGACGCAGGGGCCGAGATCGAGCGTCACGAGGTCACGCGGGGCGGGGGTGGACCAGTCGATATACTCGGCGTGCGCCTGTGTCCCATGCGGATGCACCGGACCGGGCACTGGGCGCAGCGCTTCGGCGAATTCCGCCATCGTCGCGCAGATCGCGAGATCGGTCCGATAGGTCATGCCGAGCTCGGCCGAGTCCGGGTGGACATGAACGAGGCGCTGCCCGGGATGCTCGGGGCTGACGAGCGTATAGCCGTCGGTCGTCGCCTCGCCGAGCCGTGGGCCGACGACGAGCAGCAGGTCGGCCTCGCGAACGCGCGCGGCGAGCTTCGGGTTCGGGCCATAGCCGAGATTGCCGGCATAAGCCGGCGAGGCATTGGCGATGGCATCCTGGCGGCGGAAGGCGGCAGCGACGGGGACGCCGGCCTCCGCCGCCCAATCGGCGAAGGTAGCGCCGGCGGTGCTGTCCCAGCCGGCACCCCCGATGATCGCGATCCGGCGTTCGGCGGTGGCGATCATGTCCTGTAGGTGGGAGATCGCATCGGGATCGCACGGTTGTACGATTCGCTCGACGCGCGGTCGATCCGCGGTCACGACTTCGTCGAGCAGCATGTCCTCGGGCAAAGCGAGCACGACCGGCCCCGGCCGCCCCGACATCGCGATATTCCACGCGCGCGCGACATATTCGGGGATGCGGCGGGCGTCGTCGATCTTCGCCGCCCATTTGGCGATCGGCGCGAACATCGCGGGGAAGTCGATTTCCTGGAACGCCTCGCGATCCTTCGTGCCGCGGTCGACGTCGCCGATGAACAGCACCATCGGCTGCGAATCCTGCATCGCGACATGGACGCCGATCGAGGCGTTGGTCGCGCCCGGCCCGCGCGTAACGAAGGCGACGCCGGGGCGCCCGGTCAGCGCGCCGTCGGCGCACGCCATGAAGCCGACGCCGCCTTCCTGGCGGCACACCACCAGATCGATCTGCGGCGTGTCATGGAGCGCGTCGAGCACCGCGAGGAAGCTCTCGCCGGGGACGGTGAAGATGCGATCGACCCCTTGCGCGACGAGCTGATCGACGAGGATGCGCCCGCCGGTGCGGGGGGTGGGGGAAGTGGTCATGGCTGGTTTCTAGCGGGGGTGTGATGGCTTGGGTAGGTCTGAGGGCTGCGCGTGGTGCGGGTCAGGCCGCGTTCGCTGGCCTTTACCGGGGAGCGCTCACCGAGACGGACAGCAGCAGGCACTTCCCCACCCCAACCCCTCCCCTGAAGGGGAGGGGCTTTTAGAAGAGTAGAACTCCGGCGGTGCAGGCGACACCGTGACCGTGCGGCCCCCCCGCGGATCTCCGGTACTTCCGTGCATTCCCTGCAGATCTGTCGGGGGTTTTTACAGCTACGGTATCGCTGCGGCGGGCGTTAACCAGCTAAACCGCCGGAAACCGGGCTTTCTTGAAACTGGCACGCAGGATGCAAGACTCCGGATATGCCGAGCGGTTATCGCTTCAGCAGGGCGGGCCAGCGCTTCAGAGCGCGGCCCGCCCGACCCGGCTTCTCACTTCTCGGTCGAAACGCCCTGTTCCTCGAGCAGCGCGGCGAGCTCGCCGCTCTCGTACATCTCCATCATGATGTCCGATCCGCCGACGAATTCACCCTTCACATAGAGCTGCGGGATCGTCGGCCAGTCGGAGAACTGCTTGATCCCCTGGCGCACGCCCTGGTCCTGCAGCACGTCGACGCTGCCGAATTCGGCGCCGAGATGGTTGAGGATCGCGACTGCACGGCTCGAGAAGCCGCACTGCGGGAAGAGCGGGCTGCCCTTCATGAACAGGACGACATCGTCCTTGCGAACGAGCTCGGCGATGCGGATCTGGTCGGGGTCGGTGCTCATCATCTTTACTCCTGGACGGGGACGGCGGTGGTCAGCTGGAGCGCGTGGAGCACGCCCCCCATCTTGTCACCGAGCGCGGCATAAACGGCGCGCTGTTGCTTGAGGCGGGGCAGCCCGCGGAAACTTTCCGAAACGACGCGTGCCGCCCAATGGTTGTTGTCGCCCGCAAGATCGGTCATCTCGACCTGCGCATCGGGGATCCCGGCGACGATCAGCGAGACGATCTCTTCGGCCGCCATCGGCATTATTCGGACCCCATCAACTGGCGGCGCGCCTCGACGGTCTTTTCCTCGATCGCGCGGCGGATCGCCGGCGCGTCGATCTCGACGCCCGCGGCGGTGAGGTCGCTGACGAGCTTGCGGATCACGTCCTCGTCGCCGGCTTCCTCGAAATCAGCCTGGACCACCGCGGTGGCATAGGCGTCCGATTCTTCCTTGGTCAGCTTCATCTGCGTCGCGGCCCATTGTCCGAGCAGGCGGTTGCGCCGCGCCACGATCCGGAAGGCAACTTCCTCGTCGCGGGCATATTTGGTCTCGAAAGCGCGCTCGCGATCGTCGAAAGTGGTCATATGCGGTCCCCTTGGGCCTGTCGAAATAGCGCCTTCGAGATAAGCGTGCTGCAAGGCATGCGCAACGCCCGCCGCACGGCTAGGCACCGAAAGCAACTTTGTCGCATCTGAAACGCTTGCTTGGCCGTAGCCGGGACAGCACACACCTGTCTAAACGCGATCGATCGCTTCACTGTCCAATGCCGGGATTTCGACCATCGATGGCCACATTGCCCGACCGATCCTCTCCCCAAGACCTGGCGCCGTCGCTGCCCGAGGCGCACCGTACGCTCAAGGTCTGGGCGACGGGGGACGCGCGGCGGGCGGGGTGGCGGCAATGGCTGGGCTTTGCCGGGCCGGGGTTCCTGGTGTCGGTCGGCTATATGGACCCGGGCAATTGGGGGACCGATCTCGCGGGCGGGAGCCAGTTCGGCTATAGCCTGTTGTGGGTGATCCTCGCGTCGAACCTGATGGCGATCTTCCTGCAGATCCTCTGCGCGCGGCTCGGCATCGTCACCGGGCGCGACCTCGCGCAATCGTGCCGCGACTATTATCCGCGGCCGGTGGCGGTCGCTTTGTGGCTGCTGTGCGAGATCGCGATCATCGCCTGCGATCTGGCCGAGGTGGTGGGGTCGGCGGTGGCGCTCAATTTGCTGCTCAGGCTGCCGCTGGTGTGGGGCGTGCTCGTCACCGGGCTCGACGTGCTGCTGTTGCTGCTGCTGATCAACCTCGGCTTCCGCAAGATCGAGGCGGTGGTGATGGCGCTGATCGCGACGATCGCCTTGTGCTTCGTCTATACGATCGTGCTCGCCAAGCCCGACTGGAGCGCGGTGGCGCTCGGGGCTGTGACGCCGGCGATCCCGAATACCGCAGCGCTGCTGGTCGCGCTCGGCATCCTCGGCGCGACGGTGATGCCGCATAACCTCTACCTTCACAGCTCGATCGTCCAGACGCGGGCGTTCGGGCGGAGCGAGCGCGACGTCAAGGCGGCCTTGTGGTTCAACACGCTCGATACCGTGCTGGCGCTTGGGGCGGCGTTCTTCGTCAATGCCGCGATCCTCGTGCTCGCGGCGGCAGTGTTCTGGCGCTCGGGGGTCGTGGTCGACGATCTGCGGCAGGCGTTCGAGTTGCTGCGGCCGGCCTTGGGCGGGGTGGCGGCGACGGCGTTTGCGCTGGCGCTGCTTGCTTCGGGGCAATCGAGCACGATCACGGGGACGCTGGCCGGGCAGATCGTGATGGAGGGCTTCTTGCGCATCCGCATCGCGCCGTGGATCCGCCGACTGGTGACGCGCGGGATCGCGATCGTGCCGGCGCTGGTGGTGATCTCGGCGACCGGCGGCAAGGATACCGTCGCGCTGCTGGTGGTGTCGCAGGTCGTGCTGTCGATGCAGCTGCCGTTCGCGATCTTCCCGCTGATGATGGTGACGAGCAGTCGGGCGCGGATGGGGGAGTACGCCAATCCGTTCTGGGTGAAGGTCGTCGGCTATGCGATCTGCAGCGTGATCGCGGCGCTCAACGTCTATCTGCTGTGGGAGACGATCGGGCCGGTGTGGGTTGGCGTGATGGCGGCGGTGGTGGTGGCGTTTGCGGGGTATGTCTGGGTTTCGGAGCGCCGAAGTGCGGCGGAGCGCGTAGCCAGTTCGTAACCCGCTTTCGCGTCTTCGCGGCTTCGCGTGGAAAAGAAGGGTGGTTCACGCGAAGGCGCGAAGACACGAAGAACGACCTCTCTGCGCCTCCGCGCCTTTGCGCGCAAAAAAGAAGATTGGTTCGCGCAGAGGCGCAGAGGACGCGGAGGTAGAAGAGAGAACTACAGGGCTCGGGGCCGGTACTCCCTCCGTCGTCGCCCCGGGCTTGTCCCGGGGTCTACCGTGCCGCGCGCGATGCCGACGAAGCGTATGGGGCACGGTGGACCCCGGCACAGGGCCGGGGTGACGGGAGGGGGGCGTCAGTCGGCGACTTTCACCACAAGTTTCCCGATCGCGGCGCGGGCCGCCATCTTGGCGATCGCCTTGCCGCCATCCTCGAACGCGAAAGTTTCGGTGACGCGCGGGGCGATCTTGCCGTCCTTCCACAGCTGAAAGAGGCGCGCGATGTGCGCGGCGTTGGCCTTGGGGTCGCGCGCGGCGAAGGCGCCCCAGAACACGCCGCAGACGTCGCAGCTCTTCAGCAGCGTGAGGTTGAGCGGGAGCTTGGGGATGCCGGCGGGGAAACCGACGACGAGGTAGCGCCCCTCCCAGCCGATCGAGCGCAATGCGGGTTCGGCATAATCGCCGCCGACCGGATCGTAGATCACGTTGTAGCCGGCCTTGCCGCCGAGCGCCTTGAACTGTTCGGCGAGCGCCTTTGACTGGTCCTTGTCGAACGGCGCGCGGGCGTAGATCAGCGTCTCGTCGGCGCCGGCGTCGCGTGCGGCCTGCGCCTTCTCCTCGGACGATACCGCCGCGACGACGCGCGCGCCGAATGCCTTGCCGAGCTCGATCGCCGCCAAACCGACGCCGCCCGCCGCGCCGAGCACGAGCAGGCTCTGCCCCTCGGCAAGATGGCCCCGGTCGAGCAAGGCGTGGATCGTGGTGGCGTAAGTGAGCAGCAGCGCCGCGCCCTCGGCGAAATCGCGCTCGGGCGGGAGCGGGTAGAGCGAGCCCGCCGGCACCGCGACCTTCTCGACCAGACCGCCATGCCCGGTCATCCCGATCACGCGATCGCCCACGTTCCAGCCGGTGACGCCTTCGCCGATGCTCTCGATCACGCCGGCGATCTCGCCGCCCGGCGCGAACGGGCGTTGCGGCTTGAACTGGTATTTGTCCTCGATGATCAGCACGTCGGGATAGTTGATCGCGCACGCCTTGACCGCGACCACGACCTGGCCCGCGGCCGCCACCGGATCGGGCAGCTCGTCGAGGACTAGAGTTTCAGGTCCGCCCGCCGCTTTCGACAGAAGTGCTCGCATGTGCCCGGTCTCCGCTCATCCACGGCCGGTGTTCTTTTACCCCGGCTTCGTATTTCGAAATCTGGGTATCTCTTGCCAGCGTCAGGCCGATCTCGTCCAGCCCTTCCATCAGGCACTGGCGACGAAACGCGTCGAGTTCGAAGCCGAAGCGATCCTGGTACGGGGTGGTGACGGTCATCGTCTCGAGATCGACGGTGATCGGCTGGTCCTGCGCGACCTCGAGCAGGCGGTCGATCGCGTCCTGCGACAGCACGACCGCGACGATCCCGTTCTTGAAGGCGTTGCCCGAGAAGATGTCCGAGAAGCTCGGCGCGAGCACCGCGGTGATGCCCATGTCGGCGAGCGCCCAGGCGGCATGCTCGCGGCTCGAACCGCAGCCGAAATTGTCGCCCGCGATCAGGATCGGGGCGCCGGCATAGCGCGGATCGTCGAAGATGTTGCCGGGAACCGCGCGCACGGTTTCGAATGCGCCCTTGCCGAGCCCCTCGCGGGTGATCGTCTTGAGCCAGTGCGCGGGAATGATCACGTCGGTATCGACGTTCTTCTGGCCCCAGGGATAGGCCGTGCCCGAAACCTGCGTCACTGGCTGCATGCGTTAGCGTCCGGTCGCGACCGGCGGAGTCGCCGCGTTGGTCTTGGCGGTGGCGACATAGGCGGCCATCCCGCTGAAAATGGTGCCCATCACGAGCAGAACCAGAACGCGCTTCATACTATGCCCCTCAAGAGTTCGTAACCAGGTTACGAACATCGCTCAATCTTCCGGTAACGGCCGCCGCGGCCGCCATCGCCGGCGAAACCAGATGCGTGCGCGCACCCGGTCCTTGCCGCCCTACGAAATTTCGATTCGAAGTGGAAGCGCAGCGTTGCCCCGGCGGCACCTTGTCGGGGTTCATCGCCAGGCACATCGAGCAGCCCGGCTCGCGCCAGTCGAACCCGGCGGCGATGAAGATGCGGTCGAGCCCTTCGGATTCGGCTTGGCGTTTGACCAGCCCCGAGCCCGGCACGACCAGCGCGGTGACGCCATCGGCGACGTGGCGCCCGTCGGCGACCTTCGCGGCGGCGCGGAGATCCTCGATGCGGCTGTTGGTGCAGCTGCCGATGAAGACATAGTCGACGCCGACGTCCTGCATCGCGGTGCCCGCGGTGAGGCCCATATAGGCCAGCGCTTTGCGCGCGGCGTCGCGCTTGGCGGGGTCGGCGAAGCTGTCGGGATCGGGGACGACGCCGGTGATCGGCACGACGTCCTCGGGGCTGGTGCCCCAGGTGAGCAGCGGAGCGATCTCGGCGGCGTCGATCGTGATGACCGCATCGTACACCGCGCCGGGATCGCTCGGCAGCGTGCGCCAATAGGCGACGGCTTCGTCCCAATCGGCGCCCTTGGGCGCCATCGGGCGGCCCTCGAGATAGGCGAAGGTCGTTCCGTCGGGCGCGACGAGACCGGCGCGCGCGCCGGCCTCGATCGACATGTTGGCGATCGTCAGCCGGCCCTCGATCGACATGTCGCGGATCGTCGAGCCGGTATATTCGAGGACGTAGCCCGTCCCGCCGGCGGCGCCGAGCTTGCCGATGATCGCGAGCGCAACATCCTTCGCCGAGACGCCGAAGCCGAGCTTGCCGTCGACGCGGACTTCCATCGTCTTCGACTGGCCGAGCAGCAGCGTCTGCGTCGCCAGCACATGCTCGACCTCGCTCGTGCCGATGCCGAACGCCAGCGCGCCGAGCGCTCCATGCGCCGAAGTGTGGCTGTCGCCGCAGACGAGCGTCGTGCCGGGCAGCGTGAAGCCCTGCTCGGGGCCGACGACATGGACGATGCCCTGCGCGGGCGCGAGCGCGTCGATATAGTCGATGCCGAAATCGGCGGTGTTGCGCGTCAGCGCGTCGAGCTGCGCCGCGCTTTCGGGGTCGGCGATCGGCAGCGGACGCCCCGCCGCGTCGCGGCGCGCGGTCGTCGGGAGGTTATGGTCGGGCACCGCGAGCGTCAGGTCGGGGCGGCGGACGGCGCGGCCGTTGGCGCGGAGGCCCGAGAAGGCCTGCGGGCTGGTCACTTCGTGGACGAGGTGACGGTCGATATAGATCAGGCAGGTGCCGTCGTCGCGTTGCTCGACGACGTGGTCGGCCCAGATTTTTTCGTACAAGGTGCGGGGTTGGTTCGCCATAAGGCCGCCGCCCTAGCCGAAAGATGCGCCGAGGCAAAGCTTTGGATGCCGGATGTTGCGCTATGCGACGTCGGCAGAGGAGCTGCGCGCGCCGTTCGGCGCGCGCAGCCGTCACCCCTCACTTCGCAGTGATGAAGGGGTCCCAATTGATGTAATAGGAGATCGGCCGCAGCTGACCGACCGTGACCTTGATCTGGATCTGATAGGTCTGGCTGCCGGCGTTCATCGCCTGGCCGATCCAATAGGCGCCGGCGGGTTCGGTACCGATCGGCGGCTGCTGTTGCGGATAGCCCTGCGAGCCGAACACCGAGCCCTGCGAGACGGTGAATCCGGTGATAATGACGGTGTCGCCGCTATTGGGGTCGATCGGCACCGTATTGAAGCCGATCAGCGAGCCAACCGGCACGACGGTGGACAGTTCGAGCGTGCCCTCGCCGGTGCTGCCATAGGACACCTGATTGTTCATCATGTAGATGCCGGACGAGATGTTCTGCCCGCCCTTGGAGGCGACATAGGCGGTATCGACCGCGATCGTGATCGACGCCTGGGGCTGGAGCAACGACGCCTGGAGCACCACGAGGTTGGATGCATTCATCATCTTGATGATTCCTTTGCGAATTCGAGGATATTCGAGCGGAGGAGCGCAGCGATCACTGCACCGCCAGGCTCGGCGAGAAGACGACCGTGATCCCCGCGGTGCCCGCCTGCTTCTGGACGTTGAAGGTGATCTGGTAGCTCGACTGCCCCGTCTGCTGGACCTGCCCGACATAGGCGCCGGTGCCATCGTTCTGCGGCTGACCGCCAGCCCCGAACACGGCGGCGTTGCCGATCGCGGTGATCGCCGGCACCACGGTGCTGGTCGGATCGATATTGTAGACGTTCCACTGGATCGTCGAGCCGTTGGTGACGTGCGTCGTCAGGCCGGTCGAGCCTTCGCCCGTGCTGCCCTGGCCAACCCGATTGTCGACCGCGTAGACGCCTTTCGTCGAACCGTTCTGGATCGCGTTGATGTCGACCCAGACCTGAATGAATACCGTTGCCGAGCTTGCCACTGCACTCTCCTTCGATGGAAAATCGGGGAACGCTACGCGTGGCGGCGACGGGTCTGACGGTCCGGCGGCGGCCACGCGCCGTCTGTACAGCGCGCGCGGCCCCGTGCGTGCGGGGTTGCATCCGAAACGAGGGTTGTCGGCGCCGGGCCGCCGGAGGGCGTCGTCGATCGTTCCGAATTGGAGCCGATTATCGGGACTTAGCGATCTCGGCGTTCAGGAACGCGACGCTGTCGGCGAGCACCGGCGCCTTGCCGCGGAAGGGGACCGACAGCGCCATCGCGACATTCTCGTGAGTGATGCCCGGATAGTTCCGCAACTCGACCACGCCGCCGCGCGCCTTCAGCGCCGCAGCCAGATGGATCGCGTTGCGCGGGCGGACCTCGGTGTCCTTGGTCGAGGTGACGAGCAGCATCGGCGCGGCGTCGCCGCGCGCGAAGTGGATCGGCTGGGTCATCAGCGGGTCCTTCGCGCCCTGCATCGCATCGATCGAGCGCTTCTTGTCGAACGGGTAGAAATCGTACGGGCCCGACAGGCCGACCGCGGCCTTGATGATCCTGGGATCGACGTGCTCGGCCGCGAGCCAGCGCGGGTCGAGCGTCAGCATCGCCACCGTGTACGCGCCCGCCGAATGGCCCGCGACGCCGATGCCGTTGGGGTCGCCGCCAAATTCGGCGATATGGTCGCGCGTCCATTTGACCGCCTGCGTGCCGTCCTGGAGCATCGCCGGGAAGCGGATCTGCGGCACCTTGCGGTAGTCGGGCACCACGACGACGAAGCCGTTCCGCGCATAGGCGCGCGCCGCGAAGGCATAGGCCTGGCGCGATCCGGCGACCCAGCCGCCGCCATACCAGAAGATCAGCACCGGGCGCTTCGTCACCGGCCCTGCGGGGCGCCACACGTCGAGCGTCTGGCCTTCGCTGCCGAACGCGATCGCTGTGCCGGAGCGTTCGACGCCCGCGCCGCCGCCCATTGCGGCGTCGAGCAGGCTGAGCTGGCCGGGCGGCGAGACCAGTGCGTAGAGCAATCCACCCGCGACGACGACCAGCAGCGCGAGCACCGCGAGCGCCGAGCGGATCATGCGCGATGATCCGCGGTGATCGTACCCGCTGCGGCGAGCTCGGCCTCGTGCGCCGCCTCGCGCCAGCTTTCGGCGAGCGCGGCGCTTTCCCATTCGCGCATCGCGGGATGCTCGAGGATATGCGCGACCCACGCCGCGCCGGGGGCACCGACGTCGAGGCCATAGGTGCGCACGCGGAACGCGACCGGCGCGAAAAAGGCATCGACCGCGCCGAACGTCGGGCCGGCGAGCCACGGCCCGCCGAAGCGATCGAGCCCCTCGGCCCACAGCTCGGCGAGCCGGGCGATCTCGCGGGCGAGCGCCGGGGTCGGGGCGGGCGGGCGCACGCGGACGCCGACGTTCATCGTATAGGCACCCCGCACCGCGCCGAAGCCGCCGTGCATCTCGGCGGTGGCGCATTGCGCCCAGCCGCGCGCCGTCTCGTCTTCGGGCCAGACGCCGGGGTGGCGCTCGGCGAGATACAGCACGATCCCGAGCGAGTCCCAGACGGTGCGTTCGCCATCGATCAGTACGGGCACCTGCCCGGTCGGCGAAAAAGCGCGGAAGGCGGCGTAATTGACGGGTTGCGTGAAGGGCTCGAGCCGATCCTCGAACGGAATATCGAGTGCACGCAGCAGCAGCCAGGGGCGCAGCGACCAGCTCGAATAATTCCGGTTCGCGGTGATCAGCGTGTAGCCCATCGTCTTACACCTCGTAGCGCGCGGTGGTCTTGGCGGCGATCTCGTCGGCGGTCACGCCCGGCGCCATCTCGATCAGCTTGAACGGCGACTGGTGATCGGGCCGCTGGAACACCGCGAGATCGGTGATCACCATGTCGACGACGTTCTTGCCGGTCAGCGGCAGCGTGCACGCCGGGATGAACTTGGGGTCCCCGTTCTTGGAGCTGTGCTCCATTACGACGATGATCTTTTTCACGCCGGCGACCAGGTCCATCGCGCCGCCCATGCCCTTGATCATCTTGCCCGGGATCATCCAATTGGCGATGTCGCCATTCTCGGCGACTTCCATCGCGCCGAGCACGGTCAGGTCGATATGCCCGCCGCGGATCATCGCGAAGCTCTGGTCCGAGCCGAAATAGGCCGATTGCGGCAGCTCGCTGATCGTCTGCTTGCCGGCGTTGATCAGGTCGGCGTCCTCCTCGCCTGCGAGCGGGAAGGGGCCGATGCCGAGCATGCCGTTTTCCGACTGGAGCGTGACCGTGACGCCTTCGGGGATGTGGTTGGCGACGAGCGTCGGGATGCCGATGCCGAGGTTGACGTAGAAGCCGTCCTGCAATTCGCGCGCGGCGCGGGCCGCCATTTGGTCTCGGGTCCAGGCCATCTTATTTTTCTCCAGAATGCGTGGGCGTCCAGCGCTTGTCGGCTGGGAAGACTTGGTCGATCTCCCCTTTGAGCGCGGTGCCGTAAACGGGGTTGGGCAGGACGAACCAGAAGCGGCCCCACATGCCGTGGATCGCAGGCGACGACGCCATGGCGCGTCGTTGCTCCGGAGTGCCGATGAACAGATCGGAGAAATCGCCGAGCTGGTCGCCGCCCATTGCGACGACGCAATAGCGCGCGGCGATCGCCTGGCGGCGGGTGTCCTTGCCCGAGCCGCTGCCGAGGTCGCCCTTGAGCCACAGCGTCTCGCCGTGCTTGGCGGTGCCGAGGCCGGCATGCGCGATCGCCTGCTCGGTGAAGCTGGCGGTCGCGGCCGAGCGGTTGGTGTTGAACACGACAGTCACGCCCATCGCGCGCAGTTCGTTGACCGCGGCGATCGCGCCGGGGACGGCCTCGACGCGGTCGACGCCGGCTTGCTCCCATTGCTGCCAGCGGGCTTCGTCGTAGCGGCGGCCGGGGTGCTGCGCGTCGTCATATTCGAAGCCGAGGTTGAGCAGCAGCGTCTCGTCGACGTCGAACACCACCGCGCGGGGGCGGGCGCCGCAGGGGATGGTGGCGGGCTGGTCGAGCGTGGTGCCGGGTTGCAGGACCGCCGAGGTGCGGTCGGTCATCGCCTTGGGGTCGGCCTTTTCGCTGGCAACGCGGCGGCGGACGGCGTCGACCAGGACATTGTAGGCCTGATGATCGAGCGCTGCGGCTTCGCCGGAGCCATAGAGGAATTGCATGGCGGGGGGGATGGTGGGGGTGGCGAGCGGTTGGGGCGCGACTGCGACCGGCGGTGTCGCGGCGCAGGCGGAGAGCGCCAGCGCGGCAAGGATCAAGCCCCTCCCCTTCAGGGGAGGGGTTGGGGGTGGGGACGTATCGACGCCCGCTGACCGCGCGTTCGCGGCACGGCCCCACCCCAACCCCTCCCCTAAAGGGGAGGGGCTTGCCAGGTGCGAGCCGGTCACGCGGCCTCGCGGACGGTGCGGAATTCGATGCGCTTGTCGTACGGGCTGCCGACGATCATCCGCTTCACATAGATTCCCGGCAGATGGATGCAGTCGGGGTCGAGCGAGCCGACCGGCACGATCTCCTCGACCTCGGCGACGCAGATCTTCCCCGCGGTCGCCATCGGCGCGTTGAAGTTGCGCGCGGTCTTGCGGAAGATGAGGTTGCCGCTCTCGTCGGCCTTCCAGCCCTTGATGATCGACAGATCGGCGCGGATGCCGCGTTCGAGGATGAACTCCTCCGGTCCATTTGGGCCGTCGAACAGCTTCACTTCCTTGCCCTCGGCGACGAGCGTGCCGACGCCGGTCTTGGTGTAGAAACCGGGGATCCCCGCGCCGCCCGCGCGGCAGCGCTCGGCGAGCGTGCCCTGCGGGCAGAATTCGACCTCGAGCTCGCCGCTCAGATACTGCCGCTCGAATTCCTTGTTCTCGCCGACGTACGACGAGATCATCTTCTTGACCTGGCGCGTGCGCAGCAGCTTGCCGAGGCCTTCGCCGTCGATCCCGGCATTGTTGCTCGCGATCGTCAGGTCCTTGGTGCCGGCGTCGCGAATCGCGTCGATCAGCCGCTCGGGGATGCCGCACAGCCCGAACCCGCCCGCGCAGATCGTCATCCCGTCATGGAGCAGCCCCTCGAGCGCGGCGGCGGCGGTTGGGAATAGCTTCTGCATGGCGATCTCCGAAGGCCTTGGGGCATCCGGTGCTTAAGCATTCCCATGAAATCCGGTCAATCTCCGCGCTCGACCGCACCGCCGGCCCGGCGGTCTCACGGCGCGGCGACCATCAGCGGCTTGGCGATGTCGTGGTTCCAGCTGCCGCCGGCGCCGCCGGCCCCGCGCTGCTCGCCATAATCGATCAGGCACGCCATGTAGTTGGGATGGAATTGCTGCGCCCCGGCGGCGCTGTCCTGCTGGCTCCAGGCGTCGCAGCTCTTGCCGCGGAACAGATGCGCGCCGGGCGGCTCGGCGTCGGGCGCGAGGCCCTCGGTGCCGATATAGGCCATCAGCAGCCCGCCCTTGGCCACGCCGAACTGTTCGGCCTGCGCGACCGAAAAGCGATAGACCTGGTTTTCGAGCATATCGACCGCGCGCAAGCCGAGCGTCAGCGCCGACCATTTGCGCACGCGCTCGCCCTTGTCGAGCCACGGCCCCTGATAGAGCGCGCCGTTGACGATGACGGTGACGCGCCCGCCCGCGGCGCGCGCCGCCAACCCCGCCAGCGCGTCCTGGACGAACACGCCGTTGCGCGTCCCGCCATCGACGAACAGATCGGCCGCCGCCGGATCGGTGCCGGCAAGCTGCAACGACACCGGCGGGACGCCGGGCGGCACCGAGGACGACGCCAGCAGCGCGTCGATATAGCAACCCTTGATCCGCGTGACGTCGGCGCCGGGCGACAGCGTGCGCTGCGCCAGCCGGGTCAGGTCGATCGCATAGCCGGCGCCGTCGTCGACATTGCCGACGCCGATGAACAAGGATCGGCCAGCCTCATATTGCTCGCCGACCTCGCGCAGCAGCTTGGGGGTGATCGCCGCCTCGAGCCGCGCGCGCAGCGGGGCGAAGGTGTCGCTCGATCCGTGGCGGAGCGCGGCGAGCAGTCCGCCCGGGCCGGTCGGCCGCAGCAAGTCGCTTTCCGCGGCGATCGAGTAAGCGAGCACGAGATCGCCCGGGTTGCTCTGCCCGGGCGTCACCGACCCCGCCATCGGCCCGTCGACCCAGCCATAGCTGCCGCCGCCCGTCTCCTGATTGGCAAGGAACAGGAAAGTGCTCTGCAGCGCGCCGGTGCTGACGCCGGTGACGATCTTGTAGGTCGGGATGCCGCCGTGCTGCGCCATCGCGTAGAAGAAGCCCGCGCCGAACGCGCCGTGCTGGCTGCCGCCGCTGAGGATGAGATAGCGATCCGCGTCCGGCCGGGCGGTAAGCGACGGCGTCCGCGGCTGGCGCTGCACCGCGGCGCGCATCGCCTCGGCAAAGCCGCCCTGCGCCGCCTCGGGTGCGCCGCCGCTGGCTTTCGCCACGGCGATGGCGTGCGCGTCGATGTCGGAAACGCGGATCTGAGTCGCGGCGAAGTCGCACCCGGCGCGCGCGGCGGGGCGGGGCAGCGTGCAGCCGCCGAGACATGCCGCGACGAGGATCATCGTCCAGGCCGAACCCCATTTGCTCATGATCCGCCCCCGAATCGACAAGGCGCTCGGTCGAAGTGCGACGCCCTGTCAGTATCATACGCCCAAATGCAGATTTTCGCTACGCTATCGTAACGGTACACGCGATGCGGGCGGCGCAATGCGGAGACGGGTCCGCAATGGTGCGATGTCAGTAGGCGAGCCGCAACCCCGGGCGCGGCCATTCCATGCTGACGAGCTGCCCGGTCCCCGACAGCGTGATGTAGGCGGTGCGCATGTCGGGCCCGCCCCAGCAGATGTTGGTGGTGAACGGATCGGGCGTGGGCACGAAATCGACGAGCTCGCCCGCCGGCGAGATGACCGAAATCCCGCTCTCGCCGATCGTCGCGACGCAGATGTTGCCGCATGCCTCGACGCCGAGCGAATCGAAGAACTTGTAGCCGGCGGGGCGGTAGAGCGGAATGCCGGGGCCACCGAGCCCGGCGGTGAGATCGACCTCGCCGGGCGCGGTGATGTCGAACGCCATGAGGCGGCAGGTATAGGTCTCGGCGGCGTAGAGCCGCTTGCCGTCGGGCGAGAGGCCGATGCCGTTGGGGTTCTCGCTCGGAAAGATCACCTCGGCGAGATGGCGCCCGTCGGCGTGCGAGTAGAAGATGCCGGTGACGTCGCGCTCGCGCTCGCGGGTCTTGCCGTGGTCGGTGAACCAGAAGCCGCCGGCATCGTCGAACACGATGTCGTTGGGGCCGCGCAGGCTGCAGTGGAAATCGCCGTCCTTGTAGAGCACCTCGACCTCGCCGGTCTCGATGTCGATCCGCTCGATCCGCCCGCCCGAATAATCGGCGGGCTGGCCGTGGGGTACGAGCAGACCGCTGGGGGTCTCGACATAATGGAAGCCGCCATTGTTGCAGCAATAGAGCTTGCCGTCGGGGCCGAGCGCCAGGCCATTGGGGCCGCCGCCGGGCTCGGCGACCGTCGTCTTCGTGCCGTCGGGATGGACGCGCGTGATGCGGCCGGCTTCGATCTCGACCAGGATGATGCTGCCGTCGGGCATCGCCACCGGGCCTTCGGGAAAGCGCAGGCCGGTCGCGAGAGTGGTGAAGGTCATCGATCCGCTCCTGTTTTTCGCGCAGCCTATCTCTCCTGCCGGGGCGGGCAAGCGGGCACTTGACTACAGACGTAAACAGTATGATTACATCCGTAGTCAATACGGAGAGCGACTCGTGACCGAACGCATCAGCGACGCCGAACATGCCGTGATGGAAGTGTTGTGGGACGAAAGTCCGCTCACCGCGCAAGACGTGGCCGAGCGGATTCCGACGGATCGGGCGTGGAGCGCCAATACCGTCAAGACGCTGCTCGGTCGTCTGCTTGCGAAGAGCATCATCGCGCATGAAGCGGACGGACGCCGCTACCTCTATCGCCCGCTCGTCCGGCGCGAGGATTATGTCGCGGGCGAATCGCGCAAGTTGATGGATCGGCTGTTCGGTGGCAAACTCAGCCCGCTGGTCGCGCACCTCGCCGACCGCGACGCGCTGACCGCACAGGATATCGCCGAGATCGAAGCACTGCTCAAGGAGCTCAAGGCATGACCGGGGGGATTTCGCCGAGCTGGCTGATCGAGACGCTGATCGCGTCGAGCATGCTGATGGTCGCGGTGCTGCTGCTGCGGCGGCCGGTGCGCAAGGCGTTCGGCGCGGACGTCGCCTATGCGCTGTGGCTGTTGCCGGTGCTGCGGCTCGCGCTGCCGCCGCTCCCGGCGGCGTGGCACGACGCCACCGTCGCGCCGGTGCTGCGCGCGACCGAGCAGATGACGGTGCTGTTGGTCGAGCCCGCCGCGACCGCCACCGCGGCGCCGATCGGGGCGTGGCTCGCGCCGCTGCTCGCCGCGCTGTGGATCGCCGGGGCGGGGGCGTTCGTCGCCTGGCATACGCTCGCGCATCATCGCTTCTGCCGCCGCATGCTCGACCAGGCCGCGTCGAGCGAGGAGCGCGACGGGGTGCGCGTGATCGAGACCGACGCCGCGAGCGGCCCGCTCGCCTTCGGCATCTGGCGCCGCTACGTCGCCTTCCCGCGCGATTTCGCCGAGCGCTTCGAGGCCGAGGAGCGCGACCTCGCGCTGGCGCACGAGCTCGGCCACCATGCGCGCGGCGACCTGATCGCCAATTGGGTCGCCTTGGTCGTGCTCGCTTTGCACTGGTTCAATCCGATCGCGTGGCGTGCGTTCCGCGCGTTCCGCGCCGACCAGGAGATCGCCAACGACGCGCGCGTGCTCGCCGGCATGAACCCGATGCGCCGCCACACCTATGCCTGCGCGATCCTCAAGGCGGCGCATCCGAGCTTTCTCGGCGGCACGGTGTCGGCGACCTGCCATCTGCACACGATCGACGATCTGAAAGGCAGGTTGCGGATGCTGACCACCACGCGGACGTCGCGTGGCCGGCTGATGGCGGGGGCGGGGATGCTCGCTGTGTTCGCCGCGGGTGGGCTCGGCCTCACCGCGTCGGGCACCGCCGCCGCCGCCAAGGTGCGCAGCACGGTCGAGCGGGCGACCGGGGTCGATCTCGCCAGCCTCGACCAGGCGGTTGCCGCGCCTTCCGCGCCGGAGGCGCCGGCCGCTGTGGCTGCGCCCGAGCCGACGACGCCCGCGGCGCCGCCGCGCGCGTCGCATCGGAGCCGCACGCATATCGATGCGACGGATGTCGCCGGACCCGGCCTGCCACCCTCGCCCGAGGCGCCGCTGCCCCCGCCGAGCGTCGCCGACGCGGTGCCGCCGGCCGCGCCGACGCCACCCGAAGCCCCCGCGCCGGCTTATGGTGCACGCGGTCGCGGGATGACGACGACCGTGACGGTGACCAAGGACGGCAAGCGCGTCGTTCGCTACGGCCGCTACGTGAAGCTCAACCGCGACGGCAGCGCGACGCTGGTCGGCGAGATCCGGGCGATGCCGACGATGCCGTCGATGCCGTCGATGGACACGATGGAAACCATGCCGAAGATGCCGGCGATCCCGGCCCCGCCACGCGTCCCGCAGGTCATTTCGCGGCGCTGCGGCGGCGACGGCGAGCGCGCACGGATGGTGATTACCGACCGCCATTCGGGTGCGCCGCGAATGATCGTCTGCACCGACCGGATCGCCGCCGCGGCGGCAAACGGCGCCGCGGTCGCCGCCAACAGCACGACGATGGAGCGCAATGCCTATCGCCATGCGCTCGACGGGCTGCGCCGGTCGCGCGCGCACGTCCTGGCCGCCGAAAGCATGAGCGCTGCGCAACGCCGCGAAGCGCTCGCCGGGATCGACACCGCGATGGCCGAACTCGAATCCGATCTCGCGCACGCCGACTGAGCCCCGCCCGGATCGCGCCCTTGCCTTCGCGGGCGCGACCCGCCATCTCGACGCGATGAGCGAGCAAATCCCCGGCGTGCCCGAGCAGCTCGAGCCCCGCGTCGCCCGCCTGCTCGCGCCCAATCCGTCGCCCTTCACTTATACCGGCACGCAAGTGCATCTCGTCGGGACGACCGATCTCGCGGTGATCGATCCCGGCCCCGACGATCCCGCGCACATCGCGGCGCTCGTCGCCGCGATCGGCGGCCGGCCGGTGCGCGCGATCGTGATCACGCACACCCACCGCGACCATAGCCCGGGGTCGCGCCCGCTTGCCGCCGCGACCTGCGCGCCGATCGTCGGCTGCGCGCCGCTCGCGCCCGACGATGCGGGGATCCGCGCCGATGCGTCGTTCGATCGCTATTACGCGCCCGACCGCGTGCTCGCCGAGGGCGACAGCGTCGACGGGGAAGGGTGGACGCTGACCGCGCTCGCCACGCCCGGCCATACCTCCAACCATCTCGCCTTCGTGCTGCCCGAGGCGCAGGACGGGGCGGGGGCGCTGTTCAGCGGCGATCATGTGATGGGCTGGTCGACCAGCATCGTCTCGCCGCCCGACGGCAACATGACCGCCTATATGGCGAGCCTCGAAAAGCTGCTGCCGCGGACCGAGCCGATCTATTACCCGGCGCATGGCGATCCGGTCGCGAACCCGCAGCGGCTGGTGCGCGGCATGCTCGGGCATCGCAAGCAGCGCGAGGGGCAGATCCTGCGCGCCCTGGGTGCGGCGCCCGCCGCGATCGGCGAGATGGTCGCGCGGATGTATGTCGGGATCGACCCGCGGCTGTTCCCGGCGGCCGAGCGATCGGTGCTGGCGCATCTGATCGACTTGCGCGACCGCGCGCGCGTTACCGAGAGCGGCGGTGTGTGGAGCCTGGCGGCATGAGTTTTCTCGGCAAGTTCGCGGCGGCGCTGGCGCTGATCGCGCTGTTCATCCTCGGCCTGGTGTGGGGCGTGAGCACGATGATCGAGCACAAGCTCGCCGGGCCCGACCCGGTGACGATCGCGAGCGGATCGCTCGAGGGCCTGCGCGAGCAGAACCGGCTGTCGGCGTTCGCCGCGCGCTTCGTCGCGGTCTCGACCTCGACCCAGTCGCAATTCGGGCTGCAGGCGAAGAAGACGCTGATCATGCCGGGCCTCGTCGAATATCATGTCGACATGGGCAAATTGAGCGCGCGCGACGTGACGTGGGACGCCAAGACCAAGACGCTCGGCGTCGTGCTGCCCGCGGTCGAGGCGTCGCCGCCGCAGATCGACCTGACGCAGATCCGCGAATATGGCGAGGGCGGGATCCTGTCGACGCTTACCGACGCCGACGCCAAGCTCGAAGCGGCCAACCGCGCCGCCGGGCAGCGCGAACTGGTGCGCCAGGCGAACGGCGCGGTGCCGATCCGGCTCGCGCGCGACGCCACCCGCCGCGCGGTCGAGCGCAGCTTCGCGCTGCCGCTCCGCGCCGCCGGGCTCGACGCGAGCGTCAAGGTGCGCTTCGCCGACGAGCCGAAGGACAGCAGCGAAGTGTGGGATACGACCAAGTCGATCGCCGAGGTTCTCGCCAATCGTTCCTGATCCTCGGATCGAAACCTGATTTTGGTCAAGGACAAGCGGCGTGTTCTGATCACTCGACTATGCTAAGGCCAGCCCCACGAGTCGAATTCATCGGGGGGTGAGCATGGCGACAGTCGCGGGACCAATCGAGATCGGCAAAACCGACGATCGTTTCTTCCTCGTCATGTCCTTCGTCATGGCGGCGGTGATCTTCGCCGGCTTTTCGTTCAGCCTCGCGATGGGGCGGTCGAGCTTCGCCTCGCCGCCGATCGTGCATGCGCATGCGCTGGTGTTCATGGGCTGGGTCGTCCTGTACGTTGCGCAGAACACACTCGCCGCGCGCGGATCGATTGCGCTGCATCGCCGGCTCGGCTGGGTCGCGGCGGGCTGGGTGGTGGCGATGGTGGTGCTCGGCACGCTCGTCACGATCCGGCTGATCCGGATCGGCCATGCGCCGTTCTTCTTCACGCCGGTGCAATTTCTTGTGCTCGATCCCGTGGTGGTGCTGACGTTCGCCGGTCTGACCGCGGCGGCGATCGCGCTGCGGCGCGCGACGCAGTGGCATCGTCGACTGCATTATTGCGGCATGGCGTTGCTCGTCGGCCCTGCGCTCGGGCGGCTGCTGCCGATGCCGTTGCTGATTCCGTATGCCTATGAAGTCGATGTGCTGGCGGTGCTGGTCTTCCCGCTGATCGGCATCATCGCCGACATCCGGCGATCGGGCCGCGTGCACCCCGCCTGGTGGTGGGGGGTGGGCGCGATCCTCGGCTCGACCGTGCTGATCGAACTGATCACCTTCAGCGCGGCGGGCGCGGCGCTCTATGCGATGGTCGTCGCCGGGTCGCCCGGGGCGGCGGTGGCGGGCTATGCTTTCCCGCCATTCCCGGGAATACCTTGATCCGGCGGCTCGCCACGTCCATTTGACGGCCTCCACGACGAGGATCTGACTATGGACGCGCGCAACGGGATCGGCGGAAGCCTGACGGGAGTGGATCTGCGCGCCGAAATCGACCGGCTGCGCACCGAACGCAACGCCGTGATCCTCGCGCATTATTACCAGAAGCCCGAGATCCAGGATCTCGCGGATTTCGTCGGCGACAGCCTCGATCTGTCGAAGAAGGCCGCGGCGACCGATGCCGACGTCATCGCGTTTTGCGGCGTGCGCTTCATGGCCGAGACCGCCAAGATCCTCAGCCCCGACAAGATCGTCGTGCTGCCCGACATGGATGCGGGGTGCAGCCTCGAGGACAGCTGCCCGCCCGACAAGTTCGCGGCGTTCCGCGCGGCGCATCCCGATCACATCGCGCTGACCTACATCAACTGCTCGACCGAGGTGAAGGCGCTGAGCGACGTCATCGTGACGAGCTCGTCGGCCGAGAAGATCCTCAGCCAGATCCCGCTCGACCAGAAGATCATCTTCGGCCCCGACAAGAATCTCGGCGGCTATCTCGCGCGCAAGACGGGCCGCGAGATGCTGTTGTGGCCGGGCGTGTGCATCGTCCACGAGGCGTTCAGCGAGACCGAATTGCTCAAGCTGCAGCTGCAATATCCCGGCGCGCCGATCGCCGCGCATCCCGAATGCCCGCCCTACATCCTCGACCATGCCGATTATGTCGGCTCGACCAGCGGGATCCTCGCCTTCGCCGACACGATGCCCGGCGACACGCTGATCGTCGCGACCGAGCCGCACATCATCCACCAGATGCAGAAGGCCGCGTCCGCCAAGACTTTCATCGGCGCGCCCGGCGCCGACGGCAATTGCAACTGCAACATCTGCCCGTACATGGCGCTCAATACGCTGGAGAAGCTCTACGTCGCGCTGCGCGACCTGAGCCCGCGCGTCGAGATCGAGGAAGGGTTGCGCCTGCAGGCCAAGAAGAGCCTCGACGCGATGCTGGCGATGGCGAGCGGGACGGTGGGGATGGGCGATCTCGGCCCGTTGCGCGTCAGCGGCGACTGATTGAGTTTATGGAAGAGTCTGGCGCGACATGGCACGTTCCGGCCATGTCGCGCTATTTCTTCCACCTCCAGAACCAGACGTCCTACGTGCGCGATGAGGTCGGGTCGGACCTCGCCTCGCTCGGCCTGGCGCGGTCGCGCGCGGCCGAGGCGGCGGGCGAAATCCTCACCTCGGATCTGCGCGACGGGCGGACCCAGATCGTGTTCGACATCCAGGTCGACGACGCCGCGGGCGATCGGCTTTTCACGGTCCATGTCACGGGCTCGGTCGAACTCTCCGCGATGGCCGCCTGAGCGGCCGTCGCGCTCACGGATTGAGGTGCAGATAGCGCGGGTTGAAGTCGCTCGCGTCGCGTAGGCCGTCCCAATCGAGAATCGCGATTTGCCGACGATCGCGTGAGATCAGGTTGCGCTGCGCCAGCGCGCGCAACACGCGATTGACGTGCACCGGGGTCAGGCCGACCGCGTCGCCGAGTTGCTCCTGCGTCATCGGCAGGTCGAAGGAACGGTTGGCGGTGCCGTTCGCGATATCGAGCCGGACGGCGAGTTCGCAGAGCAAATGCCCGACGCGGCTGTGCGCATCGCGGCGCCCGACATTGACGATCCATTCGCGAAAGATCGAGGCGCCGATCAGCGCTTCGGTCCATAACGCCGCGCCGATCGCAGGCCGCGTCAGCACGAGCGTGCGCAACGCCGCGGATTCGATCTCGGCGACATGCGCGCGTGTCAGCGCCTGCACATTATGGTCCGACTCGGCGAGAAAGAGGTGTTGCAGGTCGATGAAATCGCCCGAAATTTCGATCGATACGATCTGTCGGGCGCCCTCGCTGGTCAATTTCTGGCGATAGCAAAAGCCCGACAGGACGAATGCGCACCGGCTCGGATGCGCGCCCTCGCGGACGAGATAGCTCGACGGTTCGACCTGCCGCGGCGTGTAGGGCAAGCCGCGCAGCGCGGCTCGATCGTCTTCCGACAAGTCCGCGCGCGACGCGATGCGTTTGATGATCGTTTCGAGAACAGGATCGCGTTGCATTGGCCCTCCGCCGGGGCGGGAGCGTAAGCATCTCTCATTCGCCGGGACCGATGTAGCCGTGCCCGACAGTGCGCGCGTTAGCGCAGGTCGTTCCGCCGCGACCTATCAATTATCAATAATTGCAATTGCTTTTACGCTTTCGGATAGGGGGCCGAGGTGTGACGTGGTACGTCAGTCGCGGGGCCGGCTTTGATGGGCAACGGCGCCGACGGGACGTATTCGATCTCGCTTTGCCCGGGGAGCGTCTATGCCTCGGCGGTATTTCCATCTCGATCAGGCCGGAGCGCGGCTCGTCGATGTCGAAGGCGTCGAGATCGCCGATCCGGCCACCTTGCGGTCGCGCGCGGTCGCGGTGGCGCGCGCGCTGATCGCGGAGGATGCGATCAATGGCGTGCTGTATCTCGATACGCGCTTGTCCGTCACCGACGAGCATGGCGAGACCGTGCTCGAAATCGCGTTCGCCGATGCCGTCGCGCTGGTTCCGCACCCCCGCTAGGCCGGAGCGCCACGGACGCGCGCCATCGCCTGTCCGTCGGCGCGCGCGCATTCTGGCATGATCGCGCTGCGCGCTCTATAGCGCGCGTTTCCATCCTGCCTGCCGGAGGCCGCCATGCGCTTCACCCTCGATCGCTTCGACCTCGACAGTTTCGTCGCCGCCACGCTGGCCGAGGATCTCGGCCCCGGCGGCGACATCACCTCGGCTGCGGTGATTCCGGCCGATGCGCGCTTCACCGGGGTGATGGACAGCCGCGACGCGATCGTCATCGCCGGACTGCCGATCGCCGAGGCGTTCTTCCGTGCGCTCGATCCCACGGTCGAGATCGAGCGGCTGGTCGAGGATGGCGCGCGCGTCGCGGCGGGGAGCGCGGTGCTGCGCCTGCACGGCTTCGCGCGCGCGATGCTCACCGCCGAGCGCTCGGCGCTCAACACGGTGCAGCATCTGTCGGGGATCGCGACGCTGACGCGCGCCTATGTCGATGCGATCGCGGGAACCGGCGCGACCTTGCTCGACACGCGCAAGACGATCCCGGGGCTTCGCGTGCTGGAGAAATATGCGACCCGGATGGGCGGCGCGACCAATCACCGCATGGGGCTGTGGGACGCGGCGATGATCAAGGACAATCACGTCGCGGTCGCGGGCGGGGTCGGCCCGGCGGTCGCCCGCGCCGTCGCGGCGGGGATCGCGCGGATCATCGTCGAGGTCGATACGATCGCGCAGATCGCGCCAGCACTCGCCGCCGGCGCGACGCACCTGCTGCTCGACAATATGGCGCCGGCGATGCTGCGCGAGGCGGTCGCGCTGGTCGCCGGGCGCGTGCCGACCGAAGCCTCGGGCGGTGTCCGGCGCGACACGATCCGCGCGATCGCCGAAACCGGGGTGACCTATATCAGCGTCGGGCGGCTGACCCAGTCGGCGCCGGCGGCTGATATCGGGCTCGACTTCACGCTCGGATGAGCCATTGTGCTGGCCGGCGACGGCGCTAGTCTTGCGGCTAAGGGTCTTGAAGGGGGGAAGAATCATGGAGCGACCACGGTCGATCGTGCTGTTCGAACGCTGCTATTTGGGCGGCCTCGCCGTCGGACTGGTGAATACCGGCGTGTCGTGGAATGCGACGCTGACCCGGCTGACCGAAGATCCCGCCGCGGCGCAGCTGGGCGCGTCGTTCGGGCAAAGCATGATAATCGGCGGGACGGTGCTCGGGATCGGGATCTCGCTGCTGCTGTGGTATTTCACCGCGCGGCAGCATTCGGTCGTGACCAAATGGATCATCACCGTCTTCTTCGCGCTCGGCGTGCTGGGCCTGCTGCTGGGTGCGGTCCGCGGGACGATGCCGCAAGGCGTGAGCGGCATTCTGGTGGTGATCGCCTGGGTGCTCGACGCGATCGCGGTATGGCTCTTGTTCAAGACCGACAGCAAGCTCTGGTTCGGGGAAGAAACGGCATGACGCGCCTTGCCAAAGTCGGATTCGCGGTGCTGGCGATGCTGCCCGGCGTCGCCGGCGCGCAGGCGCTGCAATGCTCGGTGCCGGCGAGCCTGCCGACCCCGCACCCCGAACTCGCCACCGCGCAGCAGCCGCAGCGCGTCCGGCCGATCACCGGCTATACGCTCGCGCTGACCTGGGCGCCCGAATATTGCCATGGCAATGCCAATGACGCAGCCAAGAGCTTCGAATGCGGCGGCGGCAATCGCTTCGGCTTCACGCTGCACGGGCTGTGGCCCGATGGCGTCGGGAAGGAATGGCCGCAATATTGCACGTCGACCGCGCTGCTGGCGCCCGCGCTGATCAAGCAGCATGTCTGCGCGACGCCGTCGCCGCAATTGCTCCAGCACGAATGGGCCAAGCACGGCACCTGCATGGGCACCACGCCCGACGCCTATTTCGCGCGCTCGAACGGCCTGTATGGCAAGCTGCGCTATCCCGACATGGATCGCCTTTCGCGCCGGCCGCTCACCGCAGGGCAATTCGCCACCGCGTTCGCGGCGGCCAATCCCGGCGTTCCCGCCGACGCCGTCCGCGTGACGGCGAACAAGAAAGGCTGGCTCGACGAGCTCTGGCTCTGCCTCGACAAGACCTTCGGCTATACGCGCTGCACGCCCGGATCGGGCGGGCTGGCGAGCGGCGACGCGGTCAAGATCTGGCGCGGGCACCGCTAGCCCGCGCCACGCCCGCCCGGCTCAGCGGCCGTCGACCACCGCGGTCGCCGGGTAATGCTTGTCGAGGTGGCGCTTGATGATCTTCAGGTTGCGCGTGTTCGAGCGGAACAGGAAATCGGGGATCGCGCCGACCACGGGGACGATCCCGAGCAGGAAGTCGAGCCCGACATTGCCGAACATCCGCGCCATCTGCAGCTTGGACATGCCGAGGTTGCGCGCCTCCCACACCATCCAGGCGCCCATCGCGGCGCCGACGGCATCGCCACCGATCGGGATGAGATCGAGGATCACGTCGAGCCCGACCTTGCGGTTGATGCCGGGAATGGTGAACAGGCCCTCGAGCAGATGCTCCATCGCCTCGATCCGCTTGCGCACCGCGACCGGATCCTTTCCGGCATAGCCAGCGGCAAAGGCCCCAAGGGGCGGCGGAGTCATGCGAGACGTGTTGGCCATGTCACCTCAATTGGGGTCGTTGCGGAGATGGTTCAACGGGTGCCACGCGCGCGAGTTCCCGGTCCACGCCTTCAGCCCCGCGGCGACCAGCGACCAGCGTAATGGGCGCGCGAGCGGGATGAACGCGACGTCGCTCGCCAGCGCGGCGTCGGCGGCGGCGATCTGCTGCGCGCGCAGCCGGGGGGAGTCGGCCTCGCGCGCCGCCTCGATCGCAGTGGTCGCGGCGTCGCTGCACGGCTGGCACGCGGTCGCGACATACCAGCGGCCGCTGTCATAGGGCGCGACCGCATCGATCAGCCGCAGGTCGGCGGCGGCGTCGGGGGCGACCCGCTCGGGATAGATGCCGAGCGTCAGCAGCGCCGCGCCGACATAGCCGAACAGGATCGTCCCGCCCGGGCCGGCCGGTAGCGCGACGCGGAGGTGGATCTCGCCGGGATTGGCGGCGCGCCATTGTTCGATTCGCGCGCGCGGCGCCGGCTCGCCCTCGGCCGGGGGCTGCGCCCAGGCGGGCAGCGCGGGCGGGGCCGCGGAATCGAGCTGCTCGGGGAGCAGCTGCGTCGTCGCGTCCCACTCGGGCGCGATCGCCGCCGCGAAGCCGGTCCGGTCGATCGCGCGCGCGATCGCCGCGCGATTGCCGGGATCGGCGAGCACGCCGTCGCGGTTGACCACGGCAAGGCCGAACAGCCCGGCCGCCGGGTCGAACCGGCGCGCGGCGGGGACAATCTGCGTCGTGAGCACGAGCGGCCAATCGTCGAAGCTGCCACCGGTGACGAGCGCCACTTCGCCACGCGCGAAGCGGACGATCGCGCGTGCCGCGCGCTCGCCGATCAGGCGGACATTGGCGGCGGGCGGGGGCTCGACGGCATCGTCGTCGGGGCTACGCGACGGGTCGAAGGCGGGTCGCAGCAGCACGCTGGCGCGCCGCTGCGCGATCACGCGGAACGGTCCGCTGCCGCTCGGCGGGCGGATCCGGAAGATCGCGAGTTCGGGCTGGGCGAAGAGCTTGAGCAAATCGGGGCGCGGGCGCTTGAGGCGGATCTCGATGACCTCGGGGGTCATCTCGACGATCTCGTCGATCGCGGTGAGGAAGGGACGCAGCGCATTGCGCGACCGTGGCGCGAGTTGGCGACGCAGCAGCGCGACCACCTCGGCCGCGGTCACCGGCTGGCCGTCGGCCCATTCGCCGGCGCGCAGCCGGAAGATATAGCTCGTGCCATTGTCGATCACGCTCCAGCGCTCGGCGATGCCGGGTTCGACTTGGCCCGTCGCGTCGAAGCGCACCAGGCCCTGTGCGGTGGCGTCGAGCATGAGACGCGCGGGCGTATCGAGCGCACCGCGCGCCGGATCGGCGAGCGCCGGCGCGCCGCCGATCACGCTGACCGCGACCGGGCCGGTGTCGGCGCGCGGCGCGCAGGCGGCGAGCAGCAGCCCGGCGGCGATTGCTACGGGCAGGCAGGGCACGGGGTAAGCGGGGCGGGGGCGAAGCATTGCGGGGTCTTGCCATGCAGCGCGACGAAGCGCCACCGATCGCGCGGAGCGGCGGCGCGCGTCGGGTTCAGGGGGCTCGCGCGCGCTGGCGGACAGGCGCCTATCGACGGCTGCTGGAGCGGGCGGCTGGGATCTTAATCGATCGGATCCTCGTCGGGCTCGCGGTGCGCCTGGGACATCTCGACCTCGCCGACGAGCAGCATGCCGTCACCAACGGTGAAGCCGCTCTTCGCGTCGATCAGGTCGCTATGCCAATTGCCGAGAAAGGTTTGAAACCGTTCGAGCGCGGCACTGACATCGTCGGTCATCGTCATCTCCGGGAGCGAGGCGCCGCAAGCGGGCAGCCGCAAGCCTAGGCCGGACCGCAAGCGAAGTCGAGCGGCGCCCGCAGGTGCGGGACCGCGGCGCGGGCGGCTGGCCGCCGCGGGTGACGAGGCCGCGACGGCAGCGGACCATACTCGCTGACCTCCCGACGCAAGTCCGGCTTTTCATATCTTCGCCTATTACCCTGTTTGTATAATGAAAGTTACGGAGTTTGCGGTCCGCAACGTCAATCTATAGTTGTGCCTTAAGGATGATTCATAGAAGTTGCGGCGTATGAACCAGCACACAAGAATCGAAAACGCTTCGTTACAGCGGACGCCGCGACTAACGATTCTCGCTAATATGTGGCAGACCTATCATAATTCAGACATATGTACGGTCATTTCGCCAAGTGAGACGATGATCGGGAATAATTATATTTCAGTTGGCGAGAGTGCCGCCGAAGCCATTGCGATATCGGTGGCCGCCAGCCAGAGCGAGAGCATCGAGCACGTGCTCGATCTGCCATGTGGCCATGGTCGAGTGCTTCGCCACCTGATCGGACTGTTTCCGAATGCGCAATTCGATGTGTGTGATCTCGATGAGGAAGGGGCGCGGTTTTGCCAGGACCAGTTCGGCGCGCACATCGTCCCGGCGAATGTCGATCTGTCGAGCGTCGTCTTCCCCCGCAAATATGACCTGATCTGGATCGGAAGCCTGTTTACCCATCTCTCCGAGCGGATCACGCGGCGGTATTTGTCCTACCTCGCGCGACAGCTTTCGCCGACCGGTATCATCGTCGCGACTTTCCACGGGCGGTGGTCCGAACGGATGCAGACGTTGATCCCTTATACCGACGAACTGCGCTGGGGTGTCGTCAAGCAAGGCTTTGATCGGTGGGGATATGGCTATACCGATTACGCGCCCGGTCTGGGCCACGACTTCGTGCCGGGAAGCTACGGAATCTCGGCAGTTCGCCCGGATCATCTCATGGAAATCGTCGAGCGCATCCCCGGCGTCCGGATCTTCCATTTCCAGGAGAAGGGTTGGGGCAATAACCATGATGTCCTGGCGTTCGGCAAACCGTGCTGGACCGATCTGCCGGAAGCTTAGGGGGATCGACCGGGCAAGCGTATGATCCGGAACGGCGAATCGCCGGCGTTAGCGATAGGAGCCCCGGCTCTGAATGCCCCTGCCGCGGCATTACTCCAATCGAGACGGCGCCGGCGCAGGTGCGTCGACCATGGCGTGTTCGAGGAGCGCGGTGGGTCAGCCGCGACCGCAATGGCGAGCGGCTCGCCCGCGCCATCCGACGGTAGATCGTTGCAGGCGATTTCGACCGGGAGCGGGTCTGGCGACGTGTCGCTACCCACATTAGGACGATGGGGGGCGTTCCGCGTCGAACAGCGGCTGTCGCGTCTGACCCCGATACCAGTCGCCGATCACCCGTTCGATGAGTCCAACTCGCCGGTGGCCACGACAGTCCGACCGGGTAGCATGGTGCGGACGGCGGGACTCGAACCCGCACACCCTGAGGGCGAGGGATTTTAAGTCCCGTGCGTCTACCAATTTCGCCACGTCCGCGCTGGCGTCCGTCCAAGCGCACGCGGCGCGTGGCGTCAACCCGTTCAGACGTTCAAATTGGCGCGCATTTCCTTGCCGGGCTTGAAATAGGGAACGCGCTTGGCGTCGACGTCGACCAATTCGCCGGTGCGCGGGTTGCGGCCGGTGCGGGCATCGCGCGCGCGGGTCGAAAAGGCGCCAAAGCCGCGCAGTTCGACACGGCCGCCCGCCGCGAGCCGTTTGGTGATTTCGTCGAAAAAGGTCGTGACCAGAGCCTCGATGTCGCGCGGCGACAAATCGGGATTTTCGGCAGCCAGTGTCTGCACCAGTTCTGATCGTATCATCGCACGCTTCCTTACCCCCAAGCCGTCCGAACCGGACGATATGGCCATATCGGCTTGATCTACAGCAAGGCTAGCACGGGGATAGGTTGAAAACGACGGAAAAAAGCAAACGGGGCGACTCCCCTGAAGGAAATCGCCCCGCCGTCGCATAAAAAATTACTTCTTGGCGTCGGTGCCCTGCGCCTTGAGCGCCGCGCCGAGAATGTCGCCCAGCGACGCGCCCGAGTCGGACGAACCGTACTGTGCAACAGCCTGCTTCTCTTCGGAGATCTGCATCGCCTTGATCGAGAAGGTCGGCTTCTTCGAACGGTCGAAGCCGGTCACCATCGCATCGAACTTCTGGCCGGTCTGGAACCGCTCAGGACGCTGCTCGTCGCGATCGCGGCCGAGGTCGGTGCGCTTGATGAACCCCGTCGCGCCGTCGTCGCCGACCTGTACTTCGAGACCCGCATCGCGGACTTCGAGCACGGTGACCGTGACGATGGCGTTCTTGTTGAGGCCCGATGCCGCTGCCGAGATGCCGCCGGCGGCAACGCCGCCAGCAGCAGGCGCGCCACGCTCGAGCTGCTTCATGCCGAGCGAGATACGCTCCTTCTCGGCATCGATGTCGAGCACGATGGCCTGAACCATCTCGCCCTTGCGATGCAGGTTGAGCGCGTCCTCGCCCGAAACGCCCCAGGCGATGTCGGACATGTGGACCATGCCGTCGACGTCGTTGTCGAGGCCGATGAACAGGCCGAATTCGGTCGCGTTCTTGACTTCGCCTTCGACGGTCGAACCGATCGGATGCGCTTCTGCGAACGCCTCCCACGGGTTGCTGATCGCCTGCTTGAGGCCGAGCGAGATGCGGCGCTTGTCGGGATCGACCTCGATGACCACGACATCGACTTCCTGCGAGGTCGAGACGATCTTGCCGGGATGGACGTTCTTCTTGGTCCAGGACATTTCCGAAACGTGCACCAGGCCTTCGATGCCCGGCTCCAGCTCGACGAACGCACCATATTCGGTGATGTTCGTGACGCGGCCGGTGAGCTTGGCGCCGACCGGGTACTTCGCGGCTGCACCTTCCCACGGATCGCTCTCGAGCTGCTTCATGCCGAGCGAGATACGCTGCGTGTCCTTGTTGATGCGGATGATCTGAACCTTGACGGTATCGCCAATGTTGAGAACTTCCGACGGATGGCCGACGCGCTTGTAGCTGAGATCGGTGACGTGGAGCAGGCCGTCGATGCCGCCGAGGTCGACGAACGCACCGTAATCGGTGATGTTCTTGACGACGCCGTCGATGATCTGGCCCTCGGCGAGCGACAGGATGAGGCCCGAACGCTGCTCGGCGCGGGTCTCTTCGAGGATCGCGCGACGCGACACGACGATGTTGCCGCGCTTGCGGTCCATCTTGAGGATCTGGAAGGGCTGGGGGATGTCCATCAGCGGGGTGACGTCGCGCACCGGGCGGATGTCGACCTGCGAGCCGGGCAGGAAGGCCACGGCGCCATTGAGATCGACGGTGAAGCCGCCCTTGACGCGGCCGAAGATGACGCCCTCGACGCGTGCGGTCTTGGCGAATTCGGTTTCGAGCGTGTCCCATGCGGCTTCGCGGCGGGCGCGGTCGCGCGACAGCATCGCTTCGCCGTGCACGTTCTCGACGCGGTCGACGAACACTTCGACTTCGTCACCGACCTTGAGATCGGCCTTCTGGCCCGGCATCGCGAATTCGCGAAGCGGAACGCGGCCTTCGGACTTCAGGCCGACGTCGATGACGGCGAGGTCGTTCTCGATTGCGGTGACGGTGCCCTTGACGACGCGGCCTTCGAAGCTGTCGGCACCGCCGAGAGTCATTTCGAGGAGGGCGGCGAAATCGTCGCGGGTTGGGTTTGGCTGAGTGGCCATAAAAAGATAGGATCCTAAATCATTGTTCCGGCCAGCCGGTTGTCTCCGGCGGTCTTGGCCTATGTGTCGGGATGGCCGCATGCCGGCCCGACATCCGCCGATCGACGTTCGCGGGGGCGGGCAAGTCGCTAAATGCGAAAAGGGCGCGAGAGGACATGCCTGTCGCGCCAGCCTCCGCGAGCACCGCTCGCCGGACCTTGTCGCTATAGCCGAGGGTGGATGGGCGATCAAGTCGCGTCGGTGTTGACAAAGATTGGCATTGTGAGATCTTCGAGGTTGGAGACTTACATGGCCACGATGAACATTTCCCTGCCCGATGCGATGAAGGACTGGGTCGAGGCGCAGGCCGCGACAGGCCGCTTCGGCAACAGCAGCGACGTCGTGCGTGACCTGATCCGGCGCGAGCAGGTTCGTGTCGATAAAATCGCCAACATGCAGAGGATGGTCGACGAAGCCCTGGAAGGTGGAGTCTCCGATCTGACAGCGGAAGACGTGTTTGCTGAAGCTCGCCGGCGTTTCCTCGCGCGCAACGGTAGCGATGCCCTATAGGCTCTCGCAGCCGGCAAGGCGCGACCTCGACGAAATCTACATCCGCGGGGCGGAGCTATTCGGCATAGCCCAGGCCGACGAGTACAGCGCTGGCATGGCGCAGACGCTCACGTTTTTGGCATCCTATCCGCGCGCAGCGCGGGAGCGAACCGAGATCGTGCCGCCGGTGCGTGCGCATCGGTACAAGGCGCATGTCGTGATCTATCGATTGGAGGAAGATGGAATCCTGATCTTGCGGGTCCGACACGGACACGAAGATTGGACCTCCAGCCCAGTATGATCAATCGCGGGTCATTCTCGACTCGACAATATCGATCGCGCGCTGGACCGACGCCTCGATCGACAGGAAGCTCGTGTCGAGGAACGCCGCGTCGTTGGCGGGCACCAGCGGCGCGTTCGAACGCGTCGAATCGCGCAGGTCGCGGGCGCGGATGTCGGCGAGCACCTTGTCTATGCTGATCAGTGACCCGTGCGACTGCAGCTCGGCGTGACGGCGCTTGGCGCGGATGTTGGGCGTGGCGCGCACGAACAGCTTGGCGTCGGCGTTGGGGGCGATCACCGTGCCGATGTCGCGTCCGTCAAGCACCGCGCCGCCGGGTTGTTGCGCGAAGCGCTTCTGGCGCTGCAACAACGAGGCGCGGACCAGCGGGTGCGCCGAGACGACCGACGCGAGCGAACCGATCGCATCGCTGCGCAGCACCGGGTCCTCGAGCAGCGCATCGTCGAAATCGCACGCGGCGACCGCATCGGCCTCGACCGTCGGGTCGAGTTCGAGCCGCTGCACGTTCGCCGCGACCGCGCGATAGAGCAGCCCGGTGTCGAGATGCGGCAAGCCATAATGTCGCGCGAGCGCGCGCGCGATCGTGCCTTTGCCCGAGGCGGCGGGACCGTCGACAGCAATAATCATCGGCGTCTCGCCACGATACGTACCAATCCAATGAGAGCGATTGCCGCCCAGGCCAATTCGAGGGCGAGCGCAGGGAGATTGTAGTTCACCACGAGCGAGAGCGCGAGGAGCGATGCGCCGAGAAAATTGAGCCCGTTCGACACCAGGTTCGGCGCGGCATTGCGCAACGTCTGATAGGCGAAGCCAGCCAGGATGACGATCGCGCCGACGAAGCCGATCAGGTCGGCGCTATGCGAGTCGATCATGCCTCGCCGCCCTGCAGTTGCGCGATCTGGTCGAAGAAGGCGGGGTAGCTGGTCGCGACCGGCGAGGCGTCATCGAGCGTGATCGCGCCGCCGGCATTCCCCTTGCGGCAATGCAAAGCGGCGACCGCCATGCTCATCGCGATACGGTGATCGAGCAGCGTCGCGATCGTCGCGCCGCCGGGCAGCGGGTCGCCGCCGGTGCCGTCGATGATCATGCCGTCCTCGACTTCCTCGACGCGCGCGCCGGCCGCGCCGAGCGCGGCGGCCATCGCGGCGATGCGGTCCGATTCCTTGACGCGCAGTTCGTCGGCGCCGCGCGCGACCGTGCGGCCGGTGGCGAAGGCGGCGGCGACGAACAGCACGGGATATTCGTCGATCATGCTCGGCGCGAGCTCGTGCGGGATTTCGATCCCGGTGAGTGCCGCATGGCGCACGCGCAGATCGGCGACGGGTTCGCCGCCGACCTCGCGTGGGTTCTGCTCCTCGATGCTCGCGCCCATCATCCGCAGCGCGGTGAACAGGCCGGCGCGTGTCGGGTTGAGCCCGACATTCTCGATCACCACGTCCGACCCCGGCACGATCGACGCGGCGACGACAAGGAAGGCGGCGGAGGAGGGGTCGCCGGGCACGACGATCGCCTGTGGCTTGAGCTCGGCCTCGCCGGTGATCTCGATGATGCGGCCCTGCGGCGACGGCTCGACCGTGACGGTCGCGCCGAACCCGCGCAGCATCCGCTCGCTATGGTCGCGCGTCGCGACGGGCTCGATCACGCGCGTGATCCCCGGGGTGTTGAGCCCGGCGAGCAGCACCGCCGACTTTACCTGCGCCGAGGCGACGGGGAGGGTGTAGGTGATCGGGATGGCGGGGCACAGGCCGCGCAGCATCAGCGGCAGGCGGCCGCCTGGGCTCGACGTCACGTCGGCGCCCATTTGCGACAGCGGCGTGATGACGCGCCCCATCGGGCGCTTCGACAAGGAGGCGTCGCCGATGAAGGTCGCGGTGATCGGGTGGCTCGCAATGAGACCCATCAGCAGCCGCGTTGATGTACCCGAATTGCCCATGTCGAGCGCATTCTGCGGCTGGAGCAGCCCGCCGACACCGACGCCCTGGACTTGCCACACGGCATCCTCGCCGCGCACGATCGTAGCACCCATCGCGCGCATCGCGGCCGCCGTGGCGAGCACATCCTCGCCCTCGAGCAGTCCCTCGATCCGGCTGGTGCCGATCGCCAGCGCCGAGAGCATCAGCGAACGGTGGCTGATCGACTTGTCGCCTGGCACGCGGACGCGGCCCTTGAGCGGTCCGGACGGTTGGATTTCCAGCGGGGTAGGGGTAGGGTGTGCCATCGGGGGTGCGCTTTGACAGTGCGCTTGCGCTATGGCAAGGCGCGCACCACTTTGCGGCCCTGGGGTCGCGAGACCCAATTCCTATCCGCCGAGGGCCGCAATGCCCGATGGCCCAACAAAAGGTTCAATCGGCATATGATCCAGCCGGAATGGGGCACGAAGCGTACGTGCCCGAAATGCGCCACCCGTTTCTACGATCTCGGCAAGGACGATCCGGTCACCTGCATCAATTGCGGGGCGCATTGGGAGCCCGAGCCGATCCTCAAGTCGAAGCAGCCGCTGCCGTTCGAGCAGGCCAAGCCCGAACTGGTCAAGAAGGACGACGATCTCGCCGGCGACGACGAGGATATCGACACCGGTGAAGACGAGGAGCCCTCGCCCGACGACGAGGTCGATCTCGGCGGCGACGACGATCTCGGCGTGGAAGCGCCGGCGAGCGAAGACGAGCATTGATCCACAGCTGATCGATGTTTTTTATGGCAAGCGGCGCCTAGACCGCTTGCCAAGGGCGCGTCGCCTCGGTAGGGGCGACGCCTTCCCGCAAAGAGGTTCCGGTTTCGGACTTCTTTCCAGAATACGATGGGGCCGTAGCTCAGCTGGGAGAGCGTTCGCATGGCATGCGAAAGGTCAGGGGTTCGATCCCCCTCGGCTCCACCATTTCCTCATTCGACATATCCTCAGCGTGCCCGCTCAAGCGCGTGGCTGACGTCGTACGGCAGCGCCGGGCGGGACTCGGGCTTGACCGCCGATAGCGACCGGTAGCCGCTCCACGGGGGCCCGATCGACACGCAGCGGCGTTGCGGCTTCGCAGCGCTTGGCGGCCGACCCCGCGGCCGGTAGAGCTGTACGAATGCTCGACGCGCTCCATCATGTCGCCCTGATCTGCACCGATTACGAACGCTCGAAACGTTTCTATGTCGAGCTGCTCGGCCTCGAGCTGATCCACGAAGTCTATCGCGCCGAGCGGCAATCGTGGAAGGCGGACCTTCGCATCGGGACGGCGCAACTCGAGCTCTTCTCCTTCCCGGCACCCGCGCCGCGGCCGTCCTATCCCGAAGCGGCCGGGCTGCGGCATCTCGCCTTTACCGTCGCCGATCTGGCGCCGGTGGTGGCGCGACTCGTGGCAGCGGGGGTGGCGGTCGAACCGATCCGGATCGACCCGTATACCGACCAGCGCTTCACTTTCTTCAGCGATCCCGACGGGTTGCCGCTCGAGCTGTACGAGGCGCGCTGAGGAGAAGCGCAGGCGGGCGCGGCGGCGTCCCAGATTTGCACACTGCCCACGCCAAGAATCGTGCATCGGAATCGTAAACGGCGCGTTAACGAATGCCATGCACGACACGATCTCCCTCGCCGCGCCGAGCGCCCGCCATCCCTTCCGTCAGGCTTTCGTCGAATCGCGGATCGCGCGTGCGCGGACCCGCGACGACAGCGACGTGCGGCTGTTCGCGCTGAGCTTCGCTGCCTTCTTCATCTGCTTCTACACCTTCATCTTCTGAAGGCGCCGCCTGCGGCTCAGTCGCAGGCCAAGTGGAGCTTGTAGGCGAGCCACGCCGAGACCGGGCACATCGCGGCCACCACCAACAGCGTGTTTTCGGGCGAGACACCCGCGATCGCCAGCCCCTGCACCCCGATCGCGCCGATCGTCATCGCGCCGGCATTGACGACGTTGTTCGCGGCGACGGTGCGCGCGGTCTCGTCCTTGGCGACCGTCGTCGTGAGGAAGGCATAGAGCGGCACGACGAACATCCCGCCGGTCACCGCGATGCCGATCAGCGACAGGATCACCAGCGCGGCGCGCGGCGTCTCGATGAAGGTCATCACGTCGTACAGCGTTCCCGCCGGCGCGGCCGGCCAGGAGCGGCACAGGAACGAGAAGGCGACGATGAAGCCGCCCATCGCGAGCACCGACGCGGGGCCGTATTTGGCCGAGGTATGGCCTTTCAGCAGCGCGTTGATCAGCACCGAGCCGACCGCGACCCCGATCGAGAACAGCGCGATCATCAGCGTGAGGACGTGCTTGTCGGCGGTCAGCACGTTCTTGGCGAGCGGATTGAACACGATGATCAGCACCGCGCCCATCGTCCAGAAGAAGCTGATCGCGCAGATCGCGAGGAACAGGCGGCGGATGTGCATCGTGCCCGAGATCAGCCGCCACGACGAGGTGAACGGATTGTAGCTGATCGACAGCTCCTTGCCCTCGCGCAACGCGGGCGGGACCTGAAGCGATACGACCCAGCCGACCACCGCGACGACGAGCACGACGATCGCGGCATGCTGCACCGCCATGAAGCCGCCGAGCACGGTGCCGATCAGGATCGCGAGATAGGTCGCCGATTCGACGAGGCCGGTCCCGCCGAGCACTTCGTCCTCGTGCAGATGCTGCGGCAGAATGGCGTATTTGATCGGGCCGAAGAACGCCGAATGGACGCCGAGGAACAGCACCGCCGCCAGCATCAGGATCAGGCCGGTGGTGGTATAGCCGCTCCACGCGATCATCAGGCCTGCGGCGCCGACGATCATGATCCCGATCTCGGCGGTCTTCACGATGCGGATGATCTTCGCCTTGTCGTGCGTGTCCGCCAGCTGCCCGGCGAGCGCGGAGAGCAGGAAGAACGGCAGGATACCCAGCGCGGTCGCGAAGGCGGTGAAATTCTGTTCGAGCTTGGGGTCTGCAAAAATCTTGTAGATCGCGAATTGCACCATCACGGTCTTGAACAGATTGTCGTTGAACGCGCCCAGGAACTGGGTGACGAACAAGGGCAGAAATCGGCGCTCTTTCAGCAAGCCGAGCGCGTTGAGCATGGTGTGTTCACGGCCTCGAAGTGGCAGAATAAAGGCCGCCCATAGACTAGGCGGTATGGCGGCAGCAACCTGCTTATGGGTTTGGCGGCGTTCGGATGGGGTTTCACCGCGGCGATCGGACGGTTAGAGCATAGCGGTGCTGACCTTGCCAAACCTGCTCACCCTGTCGCGGATCGTCGCGGTGCCCTTGCTCGCCTGGTTCCTCTGGTGGCCCGGCTGGGCCAACGGCTATGCCGCCGGCTTCGCGCTCTACTGCCTGATGGGCATCACCGATTATTTCGACGGGTATCTCGCGCGCGCGCAAGGGACGGTGTCGAAGCTCGGCGTGTTCCTCGATCCGATCGCCGACAAGATCATGGTCGCGGCGGTGATCTTGCTGCTCGTCGGCACGCGCGACGATGCCCCCGCGGTGATCACGGGCGTGCATCAGATCGCGGCGTTGATCATCCTGCTGCGCGAGATCGCGGTGTCGGGCCTGCGCGAGTTCCTGGCGCAGTTGCAGGTCTCGGTGCCGGTGTCGAAACTGGCGAAATGGAAGACGACGATCCAGCTTGTCGCGCTCGGCGCGCTGATTGTCGGCGGGGCGGTGCCGGCTTATCCCTTCGTCCATCAGGTCGGACTGGTCGCGCTCTGGCTCGCCGCGGTGCTGACCGCGATCACCGGCTGGGACTATCTGCGCGCCGGTCTCAAATATATGGATTGAAGCGTCAGCGCGCGGCACCGGGCGACCGGTGCCGCGCGCGCGCGATCAGTTGAGCTTGGGAAGTACGACGCCGTTGACGACGTGGACCACGCCGTTCGACTGCTTGACGTCGGCGGTCTCGATATAGCTCTTGTTGCCGTTGACGTCGGTCAGCTGCACCGCGCTGCCGACCGTCTCGACGACGAGCGGATCACCCTCGACCGTGACGAGCGAGGCCTTGCCGCCGCCGGCGGTGACCTTCGCCTGCAGGTCGGCGAGCGTCAGCGTGCCCGGCACGACGTGATAGGTCAGCACCTTGGCGAGCGTCGCCTTGTTCTCGGGCTTCATCAGCGTGGTCACGGTGCCCGGCGCGAGACGCGTGAAGGCGTCGTTGGTCGGCGCGAACACCGTGAACGGACCCGGGCCCGACAGCGTCGTGGCGAGGCCGGCGGCCTTGACCGCTGTGACCAGCGTGGTGAGGTTCGGCGCGGCCGAGGCGTTGACGGCGATCGGCTTGGTCGCGTCCATCACCGCGCCACCGACGGTCGGGTTCGCACCCGCGGCGGGGGCTGCGGTTGCCGGGGCGGTCTGGCCCGCTGCGGGCGTGCCCGCGGTCGGTGCGGTCTGCGTGCCGGCCGTGGCGGGGGCAGGGGCGGTCTGTGCGGTTGCCGCAGCGCCGACGATCAGGGCTCCGGCCATCGCCGAAAGATAGAGGTTGGTCTTGAAGGTCATCCCGGTTCTCCACTCGATTGGGACGCGCGTTCCGTGAACGGCGTGTCATAAATACGGTCCAGAACCGAAATGGTTTCGTCAGGCAGCTTCGCCCAGCGCGGTGGCGAGCAGCTGGAAGTCCTTTTCGCGCGGCGATCCACGTCGCCAGACGAGCGCGATCTTGCGCGACGGGTTGGCCGCGTCGAGCGGTCTGGCGACCAGGCTGGTATGGTCCAGGATCCCCGCTTTCAGCGCCATTTCGGGGAGCATGGTAAGACCCAGGCCATTGTCGATCATCTGTACGATGGTGTGGAGCGAAGTGCCGAGCATCGTCGCCTCGGCGCGCAGTTCGGGGCGCGCGCAGGCCGACAACGCATGGTCCTTGAGGCAATGCCCGTCCTCGAGCAGCAGCAGCCGCGTCTCGTCGATTTCCGAGGGCGGCATCGCGCGGTCGATATTGCCCATCTCGCCCGGCTGACCCGCGACGAACAGCCGGTCGTCGAACAGCGCCTGCGACGACACTTCGCCACACGCATAGGGAAGCGCGAGCAGCACGCAATCGGCGCGGCCGTGGTGCAGCCCCTCGCACGCCGCGCCGCTCGGCTCCTCGCGCAGGAACAGCTTGAGGTCGGGATAATCGCGCCGCAGCCGCGGCAGGATGCGCGGCAGCATGAACGGCGCGATCGTCGGGATGACGCTCATCCGCATCTCGCCCGACAGCGGGCGCCCCGCGGCGCGCGCCATGTCGCCGAGTTCCTCGGCCTCGCGCAGCACGCGCCGCGCCTTGTCGGCGATCCGGTCGCCGAGCGGCGTGAAGCGCACGACGCGGCGCGTACGCTCGACCAGCGTCACGCCGATCAGCGTTTCGAGCTCGCGAATCCCCGCCGACAGCGTCGATTGCGTGACGAAGCAGGCCTCGGCCGCGCGGCCGAAATGGCCATGGTCCTGCAGCGCTGCGAGATATTGCAACTGCTTCAGGGTCGGCAGATAGGTCGCCATTTATCGCTCCAATCGATCACCGGGCATAAAATAAGCTATTGGATCGATAAGAACACCCCCTATATGAGGGCCGCAACGAGACGGCGTTCTAACGCTGCGGTTCGAGGATGCTGTGCGAGGCCCCAATTTTTCCAGGAGGCCCACATCATGTTGACCATCGGCGACAAGCTCCCCGACTTCACCGTTCCCGTCCAGCAGGGCGTTTCCGCGCTTCCCGCGGGTGAGACGCTCAGCCAGGACGCGTTCCCGGGCAAGTGGAAGGTGCTGTTCTACTGGCCGAAGGATTTCACCTTCGTCTGCCCGACCGAGATCGTCGGCTATGCCGGCCTCAAGGGCGACTTCGAGGATCGCGACGCCGTACTGATCGGCGCGTCGACCGACACCGCGCACGTCCACCTCGCCTGGCGCAAGTCCGACCCCGACCTCGAGGCGGCCGATTTCCCGTGGCTCGCCGATAACGGTGGCGTGCTCGCGCGCCAGCTCGGCATTCTCGACAAGGACGAGCATGTCGCGTTCCGCGCGACCTTCATCATCGATCCGGACAATGTGATCCAGGCGGTGCAGGTCAACGGCCTGAACGTCGGCCGCAACCCCGCCGAGACGCTGCGCGTGCTCGACGCGCTGCAGACCGACGAGCTGTGCCCGTGCAACTGGAACAAGGGCGACGACGTCCTCCAGATCGCGGCGTAAGCGAAGTCCCCCTCCCGCTTGCGGGAGGGGCTAGGGGAGGGCGTGTCTTCTGACGCGCCCTCCCTTTCTATGTCAGGCCCTCCCCCGACCCCTCCCGCAAAGCGGGAGGGGAGCTAGAAGGAACCCCCCATGTCGCTCAAGGATTTCGCCGGGACGCTCCCGGATTTCGCCAAGGACATCCGCCTCAACGTCGGCTCGCTGCTCAACGAGGCGCATCTGCCCGACCAGCAGAAGTTCGGCCTGTTCCTGTGCTGCGCGCACGCCACCGGCTACAAGCCGCTGGTCGATGCGGCCGAAGCCGAAGTCGCCGCGACGCTGGCGCCCGATGCGGCCAATGCGGCGCGCGCCGCCGCCGCCGTCATGGCGATGAACAACGTCTATTACCGTTTCACGCATCTCGCCGGCAACGCCGAATATCAGACGATGCCTGCCAAGCTGCGGATGAACGTGATCGGCCAGCCGGGCATCGAGAAGGTCGATTTCGAGCTGTTCAGCCTTGCCGTCTCGGCGATCAACGGCTGCGGCATGTGCATCGACAGCCATGAGCAGATCCTCAAGAAAGCCGGCGCCAAGGCCGAGGCGATCCAGACCGCGGTGCGGATCGGCGCGGTGATGAAGGCCGTCGCGACGGTCCATTCGGCGCTCAACTGACGCTTCTTGAGCCCCTCCCCTTCAGGGGAGGGGCTTGGGGTGGGGAAGGGCCTCGCAGACACGGTATGCCCGTTACAGCCCCACCCCAACCCCTCCCCTGAAGGGGAGGGGCTTTCGGCTCATTTTGCGAGCGCCGACCAGACCGAATAGGCGCTCGTCACCGTCAGCAGCCCGCCGACCATCGCCATCAGCTTGCGCGCAGGTACGCGCTTGGCGACGACCGCGCCGATCGGCGCCGCGAGCAACCCGCCGATCAGAATGCCGAGCGTCTGGAGCGTGAACGCCTTGAGCCCGAGCGTCGCGATGAAGGTCGCCGAGATCGTCGCGGTCAGGAAGAATTCGGACGTGTTGACCGTGCCGATCGTCGTGCGCGGCGCCGCACCCTGGACGAGCAGGTTCGAGGTCACCACCGGCCCCCAGCCGCCGCCGCCCGCGGCGTCGAGGAAACCGCCGACCAGACCGAGCGGCTCGATGATCCTGGGCTGCCTGGGCGTCACCGGCCCGCGATAGGCGCGGTAGAGCAGATACAGCCCCATCAGCGAGAGATAGGCCATCACGAACGGCCGCGCGACCGCGCCGTCGATGCTGCTCAGCACATAGGCGCCGAGCGCGCCGCCGATCATCCCGGGAATCACCAGCCGCCGGAACAGCCGCCAATCGACGTTGCGATGCGCGACATGGCTGATCCCCGACGCCGCGGTGGTGAAGGTCTCGACCGCATGGACGCTGGCCGACGCCACCGCCGGCGGCATGCCGAGCAGCACCACGAGCAGTGTGTTGTTGATCACCCCGAACGCCATGCCGAGCGCGCCATCGACGATCTGCGCGGCAAAGCCGATCAGGATGAAGGGCAGCACGCTCGCGAAAACGGCAGCGAAATCGACAGTCGCAAGATCGGGCATCGTCAACAGATCATCGCCTTTTTCAAATCCTACAAGAAAGATAGGCTTTACTTCTGCAAACTTCGCGATCGCCTGCGCCTTTAATTCGACGGGTCGAAGCGTTAGATAGCGCGCTGATGAAGGGGAAACCGCAATGATGGGACGATTGATCGCCTATCTCGATTCGATCAAGGCACGCGATCCGGCCCCGCGGTCGCGGCTCGAGATCCTGACCTACCCGGGCGTCTGGGCGCTCGGCTATCACCGCATCGCGCATCGCCTGTTCACGGCGCGGCTGTTCTTCCTCGCGCGCGCGGTGAACCATTTCTCGCGCTTCCTGACGGCGATCGACATCCATCCCGGCGCGACGATCGGGCGCAACTTCTTCATCGATCATGGCTTCGTGGTGATCGGCGAGACCGCCGAGATCGGCGACAACGTCACGATCTACCAGTGCGTCACGCTCGGCGGCACCAGCCCCGACAATGGCGTCGCGGGCAAGCGCCACCCGACGCTGTGCGACAATGTCATCATCGGCTCGGGCGCGCAGGTGCTCGGCCCGATCACGCTCGAAAAGGGCTCGCGCGTCGGCGCCAATGCCGTGGTGACGCGCGACGTGGTCGAGGGCGCGGTGATGGTCGGCATCCCGGCGCGCGCGACGATGGTCGAGGGTGGGCAGAAGCCGGTCGAATTCCTCGCTTACGGCACGCCGTGCCGCGACATGTTCGACCCCGCGACGCAGAAGGTCGAACTGCTGCGCTGCGAGCTCGAGACGATGCGCAAGCGGCTCGACGCCTTGCTGGAGGAAAATCACGAGCAGCGCGATCGGGCTTGATGGGGACGGTAACGCCTTTTCCCGGGCCGCGCGGCGTCGCGCTGCAGATCGGCTTCGAACGCCTCGAACTCAACCGGATCCTCGATCTCTACGGGCGGATGGTCGCCGCCGGTCTGTGGCGTGACTATGCGATCGATCTCGGCCACGACGCCGCGATCTTCGCGGCCTTTCGCCGCGCCGCCGAGCGCCCCGAATTCCGCATCGAGAAGCGCCCCGCGCTGCGTCACAAGCAGGGCATGTGGGCGTTGATCGGCGAACATGGCATGGTGCTCAAGCGCGGGCCCGAGCTCGGCCCGGTGCTGGCCCCGGTCGAGCGCCGCCTGATGAAGGTGGTCGACTGATCCGACCGGGCTGGCGCGGAACCGGCGCTACGCTACCCGCGGCACGGTGAAGCAGGCGATCGCGCCGCGTTCGGGGCGGTTGCGCAGCGTGATCACGCCGCCCTGCGCCTCGACGATCGCCTTGCAGATCGGCAGGCCGATCCCCAAACCGTCGCTCTTGGTCGTGACGAACGGCTCGAATACGCTCGGCAGCAGCGTGCGATCGATTCCGGGACCCGAATCCGACACGCAGATCTCGACGACCTGCCCTTTGTCGGACGCGCTGATGACGATGTCGACGCGGGCGCCGTCCGCCGCATCGATCGCATTTTGCAGCAGGTTGAGCAGCGTTTGCTGGATCAGGATGCGGTCGCACGCGACGATCAGCGCCGCGGGGAGATCGAGCGTAATCCGCGCGTCGGGGCGGCCAAGCCGCACGATATCGGCCGCGTCGCGCAGCATGGCGTCGAGCGCGACATGGTCGTGGAGCGTCTCGCGTGGGGTCGCCACCGATTGCAGCGTCCGGATGATCTCGCCCGCCGAGCGATTCTCCTCGGTTGCGGCCTGCAGCGACTGCGCGATGAGCGTGGCGTCGCCGTCGCGTTCGACGAGCATCCGCGCGACCGCCAGATGGTTGCCGATCGTGGTCAGCGGCTGGGTAAGTTCGTTGGCGATCGTCGTCGCCATCATTCCCATAGCGTTGAGACGCGACAGATGGATCAGGTCATTCCCGAGCGGACCGAGCCGCGCGCGCGCGGTGCTCAGTTCGGGCAGATCGGCGCGCGCGCCGCGATCGACCACGAAGCCCGTTTCGCCTCGTGTCCGACGACACAATCGGAGGAACACCGAGGTGATGACGGCTGGGTCGGCCGTCGCGGCGAACACGACGCTGTGCGGCACACCGGCAGCGCCCCAGGCGTCATCACCCGCGTCGGCAAGATATCCGATCGCGAGGGCGGGATGCGCGGCGCGCGCGCTGCGCGCCAGCGCCCAGCCGTCCGCCGGCCGATCGGTGTCGATCGCGAGGATCATGCCGTCGTGGCCGGACGCGGCATTCGTGACGGCCGGCGTCGGGGGCGGGTCGATTGCTGCGCAACGCACGCCGTAGCGGCGCTCGAACGCCTCCTGCAGCGCCGCGCGAGCGGCCGACGCGCGGTCGACGATCAGAATTGAGGTCACCCCGGGCCCCCGTCTCTGGGTAGGCGGTCGCAGCCTCCGCGGCGCCCGCGATCGGGTACGGGAAATACGCGAATTTCGGTGCTGCAACAAGCGGCTGGGTGTCCGCCATCGACAAGCGCTCGCCAGCGCGTTTCCCGGCATCGGCCGGACGACGCGCTGGCGCGGGCTGAAGGTCAGCCGCCCTGGAGCTTCTTGAGGATGCTCATCGACTGTTCGGCACCGTTATGCGGGGTCATCTCACCCGCCCGGTCGGTGATCTCGGCCCAATGCGCCGCGATGCCCTCGGGCGAGAGATCGTCGCCGCTGAGCAGCTTGCCCTGCGTCAGCGTGACATAGGCGGCCTGGAACACGCCGGCGCCCGCGCCGATGATCATGTTGGTCGGCGACTCCTCCGAGACGAGGTACAGCGCAGCCGGGGCGACCTTCTCGGGTGCGAAGGCGGCGAACGCCTCGGCCGGGAACAGATCCTCGGTCATCCGCGTGCCCGCGGTCGGCGCGATCGTGTTGACCTTAATGTTGTTCTTCGCGCCCTCGATCGCGAGCGTCTTGGTGAGCCCTGCGAGGCCGAGCTTGGCCGCGCCGTAATTCGCCTGGCCGAAATTGCCGTAGAGGCCGGTCGACGACGCGGTCATCAGGATGCGGCCGTAATTCTGCGCGCGCATCGTTTCCCACACCGCCTTGGTGACGTTGGCCGAGCCATTGAGGTGGACGTCGATGACGAACTTGAAATCGGCCGGCTCCATCTTGGCGAAGCTCTTGTCGCGCAGCACGCCGGCGTTGTTGATCAGGACGTGCACGCCGCCCCAGGTCTCCTTGGCCTTGGCGACCATCTCGACCATCTGCTCGTATTCGGTGACGCTGCCGCCGTTCGAGATCGCCTCGCCGCCCGCCGCCTTGATTTCCTCGACGACCTTGAGCGCCGCGTCGCTATGCCCGGTGCCATCGCGCGAGCCGCCGAGATCGTTGACCACGACCTTCGCGCCACGCTTGGCGAGTTCGAGCGCATAAGCGCGACCGAGACCGCCGCCGGCGCCGGTGACGATGGCGACCTTATCATCGAAACGGATGGACATGGATGGACTCCTCTAGGTGGTTTGAGGCGCGTCCTAGGCAATTGCGCGCTTCGTGCAAGCCGCGATCGCCATACTGCAGATACGAAAAGGCCGGCGTGCAGACCTTCTGCACGCCGGCCGTAACGGCAAGTCTTGCACGCCGTAGCCGGAAAAATCCGGCCGTGGCTTAGCGCTTGTGCATGCGCTTCCCGTGGACGCGCGCACCGGCGGCGTTCGAACGCTCGGTGCAGCCATCCTTCACCGTGCGCGAGCAGGGCGGATAGTCGCCCGTCGCTGCCATCGGTGCTGCCGCTGCCGGAGCGGCGGGTGCAGCCTGGGCGGGCGCAGGCTGCGCCATCGCCGGATCAGCGGCGGGGGCGGCGGGCTGCGCCATTGCCGGGTCCGCCGCCGGAGCGGGCTGGCCGGGAGCGGGCTGCTGCTGCGGCTGGCTCATCGAGGTGTCGGGGGTGGCCGGCGCGGGCGTGGTCTGCGCCAGAGCGGGCATGGCGACGGCGGCGGCGAGCGCCGCGAACATCATGATCTTCATAAAACAGTCTCCTGCGAACGGCAGCATCGTGTGCTGCTCGTCCGGTCCAACGCACATTGTGCCGCATGGGTCCCAATAATCTTTACGCACCCGAATCGAGTGCGTAGCCCGCCGAACGCACCGTGCGGATGATGTCGGGCCGGTCGCCGCGGTTGATCGCCTTGCGCAGGCGGCGGATGTGGACGTCGACCGTGCGGCTCTCGATATCGCTGTCATGTCCCCACACCGCATCGAGCAGCCGCTCACGCGAGAACACCCAGCCGGGATGTTCGAGAAAGTGTTTCAGCAAGCGGAACTCGGTCGGCCCGAGCGGGATGACCTCGCCCGAGCGGCGGACCTTGTGGCCGACTGTGTCCATCTCGATGTCCGAATACGTGAGCTGCTCGCCCGCCAGCGCCGGACGGACGCGCCGCAGCACCGCGCCGACGCGCGCGACGAGTTCGCGCGGGGAGAAGGGCTTGGTGACGTAATCGTCCGCCCCGGTCTCGAGGCCGCGGACGCGGTCCTCTTCCTCGCCACGTGCCGTCAGCATGATGATCGGGACGTTCGCCGTCTCGGGCATGCGGCGCAGGCGGCGGCACACTTCGATCCCCGACAGCCCCTCGACCATCCAGTCGAGCAGCACGATGTCGGGCGTGTTCTCCTTGGCGAGCAGCAGCGCCTCCTCGCCGTCGGGGGTCTGCGCGATCTCGAAATCCTCGCGCTTGAAGTGCCAGATCAGCAGCTCGGCGAGCGCGGCATCGTCTTCCACCAGCAGCATTTTGGCGCGGGCCATATCGTTTACTCCGTCAGGCTGGGAAGGGCGCCGCGGTCACGTTCGACCATGTGCGTGCCGGTTGCGGCGTAGTAGATCATCTCGGCGATATTGGTCGCATGGTCGCCCACGCGTTCGAGATTCTTGGCGATGAACAGGAGTTGCGTGACCTGGCCGATCGTCCGCGGATTCTCCATCATGTGGGTGACGAGCACGCGGAACAGGCTGTTGTAGAAATCGTCGACCTCGCGGTCGCGCTGGCAGACCTCGACCGCGGCGTCGGCATCACGCGCGGCGAACGCGTCGAGCGCATCGTGCACCATCCGCACCGCCAGCGCCGACATGGCGGGCAGCACCGACAGCGGCTCGATCTCGCCATGGCTCTCGATCGAGGGCACGCGCTTGGCGATGTTCTTGGCGTAATCGCCGATCCGCTCGATCACGCCCGCGATCTTAAGCGCGGCGACGACTTCGCGCAGATCGTCGGCGAGCGGCGCGCGCAAGGCGATGATGCGCACCGCGAGCTGCTCGACCTCGAGCTCGAGCGCGTCGAGTTTCTTGTCGCCGGCGATGATGAGCTGCGCACCCTCGAGGTCGTGGCGGCGCAGCGCTTCCATTGCGCCGGCGATGGCGTGTTCGGCCATCCCGCCCATCTGCGCGATGAGTCCGCGGAGCTGGCCGATATCGGCGTCGAAGGCCTTAACCGTATGATCGTTCAATGGCATGTTCCGTTCAACCGTAGCGGCCGGTGATGTAATCCTTGGTGCGTTCCTGCCGAGGATTGGTGAAGATGTCCGAGGTCGCGCCATATTCGACGAGCGTCCCCAGGTGGAAGAAGGCGGTGCGCTGCGAGACGCGCGCCGCCTGCTGCATGTTGTGCGTGACGATCACGATCGCGTAGCGGCCCTTCAATTCGTGGATCAGCTCCTCGATCTTGGCGGTCGCGATCGGGTCGAGCGCCGAGCACGGCTCGTCCATCAGGATCACCTCGGGATCGACCGCGATCGCGCGCGCGATGCACAGCCGCTGCTGCTGGCCGCCCGACAAAGCGGTGCCGCTGTCGGTGAGGCGGTCCTTGACCTCGTCCCACAGCCCCGCGCGGCGCAGCGAGCGTTCGACGATCTCGCCGAGCTGGGTCTTGTTGCCGGCGAGACCGTGGATGCGCGGGCCGTAGGCGACGTTCTCGAAGATCGACTTGGGGAACGGATTGGGCTTCTGGAACACCATGCCGACGCGCGCGCGGAGCTGCACCACGTCCATCTCGGGCGCGTAGATGTCCTCGCCGTCGAGCGTGATCTCGCCCTCGACCTTGGCCGCGGCGATCGTGTCGTTCATCCGGTTGAGCGTGCGCAGGAAGGTCGACTTGCCGCAGCCCGACGGGCCGATCAGCGAGGTGACGTGATCCGATCCGAAATCGAGCGAGACGTCGTCGATCGCTTGCTTGGCGCCGTACCAGACATTGACGTGGTGCGCGGAGATCTTGTGTTGATTGGGAATGCTCACCAGCGGGTCTCGAATTTGTTACGGAGGTAGATCGCGAAGCCGTTCATCGCGAGCAGGAAGACCAACAGGACGATGATCGCCGCGCTGGTCTTTTCGACAAAGCCCCGATCGATCTGATCGGACCATAGGAAGATCTGCACCGGCAGCACGGTCGCCGGATCGGTCAACCGCCCCGGCGGCGAGGCGATGAAGGCGCGCATGCCGATCATCAGCAGCGGCGCGGTCTCGCCGAGCGCGCGCGCCATGCCGATGATCGTGCCGGTCAGGATGCCGGGCAGCGCGAGCGGGAGCACGTGGTGGAACACGACCTGGATCGGGCTCGCCCCGACGCCGAGCGCCGCATCGCGGATCGACGGCGGGACGCCCTTGATCGCGTTGCGGCCCGAGATCACGATCACCGGCATCGTCATCAGCGCGAGCGTGAGGCCCCCGACGATCGACGCCGAGCGCGGCAGGCCGAAGGTGCCGAGGAACACCGCGAGGCCGAGCAGGCCGAAGATGATCGAGGGCACCGCGGCAAGGTTGTTGATCGAGACTTCGATCAGATCGGTCCAGCGGTTCCGCGGCGCATATTCCTCGAGATAGAGCGCCGACAGCACCCCGACCGGGAAGGCGATCAACAGCGTCACCAGCATCGTGAACAGCGAGCCCTTGAACGCGCCCCAGATCCCAGCGCGCGTCGGGTCGTTCGAATCCGACGCGGTGAGGAAGGGGAGGTTGAAGCCGGTCGAGATCGCGTGCCGTGCCTGCAATTTCGCGACGATCGCCTCGGAGGCGGGGTCGCCCTGGCGCTTCGCGGCGACATCGATCGCATCGGCGGCGGGCACCCAGATGGTCGTGCGCGCGCCGAGCAGGGCGGGATCGCGCTTCAACGCTTGGCGCACGCGCAGCCAGCCGCCGTCGGACACCCAGCGATCGCCATCGGAGCCGAACGCGGCCTTTGCCGATGTATCGGTCAGGCCCTCGATATTGGCGGTCGACAGCGCGAGATCGGCGCCCGGCCCGCGCAGTTCGGCGGGCGTCAGCAGTAGGCCCGAATGCGCGAAGTCGATCGGCAGCGCGACCTGCGTCTGCAGGAAGCCGCTGGCGCCGTTATACACCATCGTCACGAGCAGCACCGCGAGAAACCCCGCCGACAGCACCACCGCGCCGAGCCCGAGCCAGCGGAAGCGCCGCTCGGCGGCATAGCGCTTGCGGATGCGGCGCTGCATCGACTGCGTGCGCCAGTCGGTCGGCGCGCGCTCGGCGGGGCCGGTCGCGGTGGTCGCGACGCCGGGGACGAGCCCGCTGAGGGTAGGGGCGTCACTCATAGGCTTCGCGATACCGTTTCACGACCGTCAGCGCGACGATGTTGAGGAGCAGGGTGATGACGAACAGCGTGAGGCCGAGCGCGAAGGCGGCGAGCGTCTTCGGGCTGTCGAACTCGGCCTCGCCGGTGAGCAAGTCGACGATCTGCTTGGTGACGGTGGTCGCGCTGGCGAACGGGTTGAGCGTCAGCGTCGCGACGCCGCTCGCCGCCATCACCACGATCATCGTCTCGCCGATCGCGCGCGACACCGCGAGCAATACGCCGCCGACGACGCCCGGGAGCGCGGCAGGGAGCAGCACGCGGCTGATCGTCTCGGACGAGGTCGCGCCCATCGCGAGGCTCCCGTCGCGCATCGCGCCGGGGACGGCGGCAAGCGAATCATCGGCCATCGAGGACACGAACGGGATGATCATCACCCCCATCACCAGCCCAGCGGCGAGCGCGCTTTCCGAACTCGCCCAGGTGATGCCGATCGACACAGCCAGATCGCGCACTGCCGGCGCGACCGTCAGCGCGGCGAAATAGCCGTAGACCACGGTCGGCACGCCCGCGAGCACCTCGAGGATCGGCTTCATCCAGCGCCGCGCGCGCGGCGTCGCATATTGCGTGAGGTACACCGCGCTCATCAACCCGAACGGGATCGCGACGAGCATCGCGATCACCGCGCCGATGAAGAAGGTGCCCCAGAACAACGGCACCGCGCCGAGCGTCTTGCCCGGGTCGGCCGGGTCGATCACCTGTGGGCTCCAATGCGTCCCGAACAGGAAGTCGCCGATCGGCACGACGCTGAAGAAGCGCCACGATTCGAACAGCAACGAGGCGACGATCCCCATCGTCGTCACGATCGCGATCAGCGAGGCGGCGAGCAGGCACGCCATCACGACGCGCTCGATCTTGCTGCGCGCGCGGAAATCGGGGCGGACGCGGGTATAGGCGAAACCGCCCGCCGCGAACGCCAGCAGCAGCGCGACTACCGAGCCGATCCAGTCGTTGCGGTTCTGCGCGGCGGCATAAGCAGGCGCGAGCTTCTGCGACAGCGGGTTGAACGCGCCGAAGCTGTTGCCCGCGGCCAAGCTGCGTGCCTCGGACAGGATCGCGGCACGGTCGAACCCCGGCGGCGGCAATTGCGCGGCGGCGGGATCGTGCAGCACGCGGTCGGTCACCAGCGCAGGCGAGGTCGAGACCCAGACGCCCAGGAACAGCGCCGCGGGCAGCACCGTCCACAAGGCGACATAGCCGCCGAAATGCGACGGCAGCGAGCTGAACCGCGCGGTGCTGCCGCGGCGAAAGCCGACGGCGCGCATCCGCGCCGTCAGCCAACCGATCAGGCCGAGCCCCGCGATGACGAGGGAGAGAGTAAGGATCGACAAAGCGGGTGTTTCGACTTCAGGTTCGAGGGTAGGAAAGGGCGGTCAGAGCAGCTTGGAGGGATCCAGCGACGCTTCGGCCTTGATGATCGCCGCGCTGCGCTTGCGCACGTCGTCGGGCGCGGCGATCAGGCCCTTGGCGACGAGCGGCCCCTTGGGATCCCATGACTGCGCGTACAGCGCGAGGAATTCGCGCAGGCCCTTGATCGCGGTGAGATGCGCCTTCTTGACGTAGAGATAGAGCGGGCGCGAGCCGGGATAGGCGCCGCGCGCGATCGTCTCATAGGTCGGCTCGACGCCGTTGATCGGCACGCCGTTCAACTTGTCCTTGTTCTGCTCGAGATACGAATAGCCGAAGATGCCGATCGCATTGGGGTTCGACTGCAGCTTCTGCACGATCAGATTGTCGTTCTCGCCGGCGTCGACATAGGCGCCGTCCTCGCGGATCGCGGTGCAGCCCTTGGCATAGCCGGCCGGATCCTTCTCCTTCTTGTCGGCGAGCGCGGGATTGATCGCGTCGCAGCCCTTGGCGAGAATCAGCTCGGCGAGCGCATCGCGCGTGCCGCTGGTCGAGGGTGGGCCATAGACCTGGATCGGGATCGCGGGCAGCGCCGGATTGACGTCCTTCCACGTCTTGGCGGTGTTGGGCTGCCCCATCGGCGTTGCGGCGAGCGCCTTGTAGAGATCGACCGCGGTCAGCTGCAGCTTCGGGCCGCTGTTCGATTCGGCGAAGGCGACGCCGTCGAGCCCGACCTGGATTTCCAGGATCGCATCGACGCCGTTGTCCTTGCACAGCCGATATTCGCTCGCCTTCATCCGGCGCGAGGCGTCCTCGATATCGGGATGCGCCGCGCCGACGCCGGCGCAGAACAATTTCATCCCGCCACCGGTGCCGGTCGATTCGATCGCGGGCGATTTCATGCCCGGCGTCTTGTTGATGAGCTGCTCGGCGACGATCGTGGTGAACGGAAACACGGTCGATGATCCGACGACGGTGATGTGGTCGCGCGACCCCGCGCCGCCGCCATTGGCCTGGTCCTGACAGGCACTGAGTGCCAACGCTGCCGCACTGCAGGCGGCTAGGGCGATGATCGCGCGTTTCCGGTTCATGGATTCTCCCCTCGGACCGGTTGGTCCGTAGAATCGCAATACCATCGCGACAGGCCGCCTGTGTGACACTGTCGTTACCGTTTGATGACAGTGCCCATCTGGCCGTGCGCGGGGAGCAGGATTGTGACCGTGGTACCCTTGCCGACGACGCTCGTGACGTCGAACCGGCCGCGGTGGCGTTCGATGATATGCTTGACGATCGCGAGACCGAGTCCGGTCCCGCCGGCGGCGCGACTGCGGCCGGGATCGACGCGGTAGAAGCGCTCGGTCAGGCGCGGGATATGCTCGGGCGCGATCCCATCGCCTTCGTCGCTCACGCTGATACGCACCATTCCTGCCGGGTCGCGCCACAGCCGCACGGTGACGGGCGTCCCGGCGCGCCCGTATTTCATCGCATTGCCGATGAGATTGTGCAGCACCTGGCTCAGCTGCGCGCGGTCGCCCGCGACGGGCGGCACGCCGAGGTCGAGATCGGCGACGATGTCGGCGCTGCGCTTGTCCTGCGCGTCGAGCAGTTCCGACCGCACTTCGCCGATCAGCGCGCTGATATCGACCGCGCGATCGGGCAGGCGGTACTTCTCCGCCTCGATCCGGCTGAGCGAGATGAGGTCCTCGACCAGCCGCTGCATCCGCCGCGCCTCGTCGAACATGATCTTGAGAAAGCGCCCGCGCACCTGCGCGTCCTCGCCCGCCTTCTCGTCGCCGAGCGTCTCGATATAGCCGAGGATCGAGGCGAGCGGGGTGCGCAGTTCGTGGCTGGCATTGGCGACGAAATCGACGCGCATCCGCTCGGCGGCGTAATTGCCGGTGCGGTCGACGAGCTGGACGATGCGCTGTCCGGCCGCGGCCGGGCTGACGTGCATTTCCCAATGCTGGTCGAGCGTACCGAGGCCGACCAGATTGATCGGGCCTTGCGGGCTTCCGCCCGGCGGGCCGGCGAGGCGTTCGGCGGCGCCGGGATGGCGGATCGCGACGCGCACGTCCTCGCCGACGATATGCCGGCCGAGCAGCCCCAGCGCGACCGCGTTGGCGTGGGTGACGCGTCCCTCGGCGACGATCAGCACGGGCTCGACCATCGCCTCGATCACTTCCTGCGTCTCGGGCGGGCTGAGCGCCGGAGCGGCGGGGAGCTGGCGCGGCGCCTCGATCGGCCCGTCCCCGGTGCCGGTCGCGACCAATGCGGCGGCGATCCCGCCGACCAGCGTGACGAGCGCCGGCTGCAGGTCGCCCGCGAGCAGGAACACCGCGATCGCCGCGACGACGATGAGACCGATCGCCGTGATCGTCCGAGAACCGAAACCCTGGAGCATGACGTCGCCTTAGCGCAAAGATGCTTAAGCTCGATAGCCTTGCTTGCCAGCGATTTGCGAATGTGAAATGGCTGTCACCATGACCGACGTTCCGCCCGAAACCCCGAATGCCACGCGCCGGCGGGCGCTCATGCTCGGCGCGGCGGGTGCCGCCGCGGTCGTGTCGATCCGCCCGGCGCTCGCCGCGACGACCGCGTCGATCTCGACCTGCGAGATCCCGGTGCCCGGTCCGGGCCGCGCGGGCAGTTATATCGCCGCCGACGGGACCACCGTGCCGGCGCGGACCCCAGGCGCATTCGCGCCGCCGGGGCGGCCGTTCAAGGGCGAAGAGGTCAAGACCGCGCTCGCCGGCGGGCAGCTGCCGGGCACCAGCTACCAGCAGAGCCGCGCCTACACCAATTACATTCGGCGGCTGCAATCGGGGACGAGCGGCTTCACCTGCTTCGCGTCGTTGCAGATGCCGCGCGGCTGAGGCCGTGGGCCCGGCGGACGCCGCCGTCCTCTACCGCATGGCGCGGGCCGAGCGCCTGAACATCGTCCATCTCGACAGTTTTACCGCGGTATATCATCGCGATTCGGGCATCACGCACTTGATTACCGCGCCAGCGCCCGAGATTCTCGCGACGCTGGGCGAGGCCGGGATGACGCGCGCGGCGCTGCTCGAACGGCTGGCGCGCGACTATGCGCTGGGCGATGCCGATATGGACGTGCTGCGCGAGCGACTCGACGAACTCGTCGCGAGCGGGCTGGTGTCGCGCGCATGAAGCATGCTTTCAGCGTCGCGATCGGGCCGGTCGGGTTCCGCATCGGCTCCGATTGGCGCGCCCCGATCGCGCAGCTCGCGACGCTCTACCGGAATTATCCCAAGCCCGACGACGGGGTTCCGGATTTCACCGTGCGGCTGTTCGCGGCGCGCCCGTGGCGGCGCGTGCTGCGCCCGTCGGTGATGATCGGCGGCGATTTCGTGCTGCCCGAGGCGGCGCCGCTGCCGCTCGCGCAAGGGCTGCTCGCCGCCGAGATGGGAATGAACCTGCAGATGGCGCTCGGCCAGCGCCGCTATCTGCTGCTCCATGCCGCGGTGGTCGAACGCGACGGTGCCGCGGTGATTCTCACCGGCGTCTCGGGCGCGGGCAAATCGACGCTCGCGGCGCTGTTGTCGCTGCGCGGATGGCGGCTGATGGGCGATGAATTTGCCTTGCTCGATCCCGAAACGGGACAGCTGTGTGCCTTTCCGCGGCTCGTCAGCCTCAAGAATGCGAGCATCGCGACGGTTGCCGCGGAGGCGCCGGCGGATCGCTTCGGGCCGCTGCTCGAAGGTACGCCGAAGGGCACGATCCGCCATTTCGTTCCCGATGCGCATGCGATCGCGACGATGCGACACCCGGCGCGCCCGGCGCTGATCCTGTTTCCGAGCTTCGGCTTCGAACCCGCCGCGCGCGACGTGTCGGCAAGCGAGGTGTTCGTCCGGCTGACCCAGGCCTCGACCAATTATGTCGCGCTCGGCGAGCGTGGGTTCGACGCGCTGACGACGCTCGTGACCTCGGTCCCGGCGCGCGCAATCGACTATCCCGACACCGCGAGCGCGATCGCGCAAGTGGAAGCGGCATGGGCGGCGCGGTGAGGCGCCGCGCGCCCGATGGCTGGCTGCTGGCGCGCGCACTGCGCTTGCCGGAGAGCACGCTCGAGCTCGACGCCGCGGGCTGGACCGCCTTGCTCGCGGTCGCGCGCGCCGAGCAAATGCTCGGCACGTTGGCGTGGCGGCTCGATGGTCTGGCGGTCCCGCCGAGCGTCGGGCGTATACTCGAAGACGCCTGGCGGTCGGTCGAACAGGGTCGCGTCGTTGCCATGTGGGAGGCCGAGGCCGCGCGCCGCGCGCTGGCGCCGCTCGGCGAGCGGGTCGTCCTGCTCAAGGGCACCGCGTTCGTCGCGGCGGGATTGCAGGCCGGGCAGGGGCGATCGATCGGCGATCTCGACATCCTCGTGCCGCGCGCGTCGCTCGATACGGTCGAGGCGGCGTTGCTCGACGCGGGGTGGGAGTGGGTCAAGCCCGATCCCTATGACGATGCTTACTATCGTCAGTGGATGCACGAGCTTCCGCCGCTGATCCACCGCGATCGCGACCGGATGATTGACGTGCATCACACGATCCTGCCGCTGACCGCGCGGATCACCCCCAACGCTGCGGCGTTGCTCGCCGATGCGGTCGAGGTCGCGCCGGGGCTGTGGGCGCTGTCGCCCGAGGACATGATCGTCCACGCCGCGGCGCATCTGTTCGCCGACGGCGATCTCGCGGGCGGGATGCGCAACCTGTGGGACATCGATCAGCTGTGCCGCCAGTTCGCGACGACCCAGTCCGATTTTTACCTGAGCCTCTACGAGCGGGCCGGGGAAGAGGGGTTGTCCGATCAGGTCCAGCGCGCGCTGCGCCTGTGCTGGCAGCTCTACGATACGCCCGCGGTCGGCTACACCGCGCCCATCACGATCGACCTCAATCCACGTTGGTCCGACCGCCTCTACCTCCGCCGCGTCACCGCGCGCGACGGTTGGGGGCGGGCGACCCGCCCGGCGACGCGGATGGCGTTCTACATCCGGTCGCACTGGCTGCGGATGCCGCCCGCGATGCTCGCGCGACATCTCTGGACCAAGTGGCGCAAGGGCGGCGCCGGCCCCGCCTCAGGCTGAGAGGCGATCGAGCGTCGGCAGCAGGTCGTCGAACGAATCGATCACCGCATCGGCACCCATCTCCTCGACCGGCTCGAGCAGGAAGCCGAAGCTGACCGCGATGCCGGGGATCCCGGCGTTCTTCGCCGCCATGATGTCGTAGATCGAATCGCCGACGAACGCGGTCCGCGTTGTCCCGATTTCGCCGCCGCAGCGCCGGATCATCTCGTCGATCGGGGCACGATTGGGCTTGGACAGGCCCGGACCCATCGTGTCGCCGCCGATGATGCAGGCGAAACGCGCGGTCAGCCCGAGATCGGCGAGCAGCGTCAGCGCGAGGCTTTCGAACTTGTTGGTGACGACCGCACTCTTGATGCCGCGCGCGTCGAGCTTGTCGAGCGCGTCGATCACGCCGGGGAAGGGGCGCGTGTGGACCGAAATGTGCGCGGCATAATAAGCCAGCATCCGCTTGTAGAGCGGACGAAATTCTTCGGGCGTGCAGCCGCCGGTCGCCTCGAGCCCCTGTGCCAGCATATGCTTGGCGCCGCCGCCGACCATCGTCTTGACCTGCGCCACCGTCAGGAGCGGACGCCCTGCGAACGCGAGCGTATCGTTGACCGCCGCGGTGAGATCGCCGCTGCTGTCGACCAGGGTGCCGTCGAGGTCGAACCCCACGATCTGAAATGAATTCGTCGTCATGCGTGCCCGCCTGGCAGGGTTGCTATGGAATTGGCAAGTCCGGCGTGGCAGGGCTGACGCCATGGACAGCCTTTCTCGCCCCCCCATCGCCGCCATCATCCTTGCCGCGGGCAAGGGCACGCGGATGAAATCGGACCTGCACAAGGTGCTCCACCCGATCGCCGGGCGACCGATGCTGCTGCACCTGGCGGCGAGCGTCGCGGCGCTCGCGCCGGCGCGGACCGTCGTCGTGACGGGGGCAGGGCGCGAGCAGGTCGAGGCGGCGGTTTCACCGCTCGGGATCGCGACCGCGCTGCAGGCCGAGCAGCTCGGCACCGGGCATGCGGTGGCGCAGGCCGAGGCGACGCTCGACGGGTTCGTCGGCGATGTGCTGATCCTCTACGGCGACGTTCCGCTCGTCTCCTCGCAGACGATGCAGGCGATGCTCGATCGGCTGAACACGCCAGACGCGCCGGTTGCAGTCGTGCTCGGCTTCCGCCCCGCCGACGCCGGTGCCTATGGCCGGATCATCGCCGAGAACGGCGTCATCGCGAAGATGGTCGAGTTCAAGGACGCGACCGACGCCGAACGCGCGGTCGATCTGTGCAATTCCGGCCTGATGGCGGTGCGCAGCGCCGATCTGTTCGCGCTGCTCGCCCGCGTCGGCAACGACAATGCAGCGGGCGAATATTACCTGCCCGACATCGTCATGCTCGCCGCCGCCGACGGTCGCCGCTCGGCGGTGATCGAGACGGGCGCGGCCGAGGTCGCCGGCGTCAACAGCCGCGGCGAGCTCGCCGTGGTCGCGGCATCGTGGCAGGCGCAGCGCCGCGCCCAGGCGATGGCCGACGGCGCGACGCTGATCGCCCCCGAAACCGTCTGGTTCGCGCACGACACGCTGATCGGCCGCGACGTCGTGATCGAGCCCAACGTCGTTTTCGGCCCCGGCGTGACCGTGGGTGACGGCGCGCTGCTCCACGCCTTCAGCCACATCGAGGGCGCGACGATCGGCGCAAAGGCCGAAGTCGGCCCGTTCGCCCGGCTGCGCCCCGGCGCGGTGATGGGCGAGAAGTCGAAGGTCGGCAATTTCGTCGAGATGAAGAAGGCCGTGCTTGGCGCGGGCGCCAAGGCGAGCCATCTGACCTATCTCGGCGATGCCGAAATCGGCGCGGGCGCGAATATCGGCGCGGGCACGATCACCTGCAATTACGACGGCTACTTCAAGTACAAGACGATCATCGGCGAAGGCGCGTTCATCGGTTCGAACTCGGCGCTTGTCGCCCCGGTGACGATCGGTGCCGGCGCGATTGTTGGAGCTGGCTCGGTGATCACCGCCGACGTCGAGGCAGATTCGCTCGCACTGGTGCGGCCGCAGCAAGTCTCCAAGTCCGGATGGGCCAAGCGCTTTCGCGACGCGATGACGGCGAAGAAAGCTGGCAAGTGATATCTCGCGATGATATCTATTGGTAATGGCTAGCAGGACCCTGGTTTCGCTCGGCGACGATCGCATTGCGCGGCTCGATCAGATCGCGGCCGTGCACGGTCGGTCGCGCGCGGCGCTGATCCGCGATGCGGTCGATCGGCTGATCGCGAGCGATGCGGAAGAGGAGGACCGGCTACGGCGACTGGCGGCTTTGCGCGCTGGCTTCGGAGCCTGGAAGGATCGCACCGACATTGGTGACGCCGTTGAATGGCAGCGGCGCGAACGCGCGAGCTGGACCCGTCCATGGGACGACGATTACGAAGACGTCAAAGCCGAGTTTCCCGAGCTCTTCGACGCGGAAGATGATCGTCAGCGCGCGATCTATCTCGATCAGCTTCGGGGCGTGCAGCCGTCGCCAAAATCGTGAGCGCCACGTCGTTCGACAGCAATATCTTGATCGATGCGCTTAACGGCAACGCGTCGGCAGAGGTCGAACTCGAGTCTGTCGATGATCGCTGGATTAGTCGGGTGACGTGGATCGAGGTCATGTCACGGGTCGATCAGATCACGTTGCCGCGTACCCAATCGCTGTTGGCGGGGTTCTTGATCGATGAACTCGATATTCCGATCGCCACACGCGCGGCGGAACTGCGTAATGAGCGCCGCCTGAAGCTTGCCGACTCGGTGATCCTCGCGTCAGCACAGGTTCACGGACGCATTCTAGTGACCCGCAACACCAAGGACTTCCCGGCAACGATGCCGGGCATCCGCATCCCCTACACCCTTTAGTTTCGAGACATTCCATGTGTGGCATCGTTGGCATCCTGAGCACCGAAGACGTGGCCGATCGTCTGCTCGACGGTTTGAAGCGGCTCGAATATCGCGGCTATGATTCGGCCGGCATCGCGACCGATTTCGACGGCGCGATCGAGCGGCGGCGCGCGTCGGGCAAGCTGATCAACCTCGCCAACGAGCTCGCCGCGCATCCGCTTCCCGGCAAGACCGGCATCGCGCACACGCGCTGGGCGACGCATGGCGGGCCGACCACCAACAACGCGCATCCCCATGCGACCGGCGAGGTCGCCGTCGTCCACAACGGCATCATCGAGAATTTCAAGCCGCTGCGCGACGAACTCATCGCCCGCGGGCGGACCTTCACCAGCGAGACCGACACCGAAGTCGTCGCGCATCTGATCAGCGAGAAGGTCGAGGCCGGGCTCGCCCCCGAGGACGCGGTGCGCGAGGTCCTGCCACGCCTCCACGGCGCGTTCGCGCTGGCGATCCTGTTCCGCCAGCATCCCGATCTGCTGATCGGCGCGCGGCTCGGCTCGCCGCTGGTCGTCGGCTATGGCGAGGGCGAGATGTATCTCGGCTCCGACGCGCTCGCGCTCGCGCCGCTGACGCAGCGCATCGCCTATCTCGACGAAGGCGACTGGGTCGTCCTCACGCGCGAGGGCGCGCAGGTCTTTGATCGCGAGAATACGCCCGTCGAGCGCGCGATCACGATCTCGGGCGTGACCGGCGACCTCGTGTCGAAGGGCAACCACAAGCATTACATGCTCAAGGAGATTTACGAGCAGCCGATCGTCGTCGCGCAGACGCTGCGCTCGTATCTCCAGCGGATGGAGGAGCGCGTCACGCTGCCGATCCCCGAGTTCGATCTCTCGACGATCAAGCGCGTCACGATCGTCGCGTGCGGCACCAGCTTCTACGCCGGCATGGTCGCCAAATACTGGTTCGAGCAGTTCGCGCGCGTGCCGGTCGATCTCGATGTGGCGAGCGAATTCCGCTACCGCGCGCCGGTGATGGAGGAGGGGGGGCTCGCGCTCTTCATCAGCCAGTCGGGCGAGACCGCCGATACGCTGGCGGCACTTCGCCATGCGCGCTCGGAGGGGCAGATCATTGCGGTGGTCGTCAACGTGCCGACCAGCTCGATGGCGCGCGAGGCCGATCTGCTGCTGCCGACGCATGCCGGCCCCGAGATCGGCGTCGCCTCGACCAAGGCGTTCACCTGCCAGCTCGCCGTGCTGGCGGCGCTTGCCGCCAACCTCGCGCGCGCCAAGGGCAAGCTCTCCGCCGCCGAGGAGAAGATGATCGTCAAGCATCTCGCCGAAGCCCCCGCCGCGCTCAACGGCGCGCTCGCCTATGACGAGGCGATCGAGGCGATGGCGCACCACATCGCGGGCGCGCGCGACGTGCTCTATCTCGGGCGCGGGACCGATTACCCGCTCGCGCTCGAAGGCGCGCTGAAACTCAAGGAAATCAGCTATATCCACGCGGAAGGTTATGCGGCGGGCGAGATGAAGCACGGGCCGATCGCGCTGATCGACGAGAACGTCCCCGTCATCGTCATCGCGCCTTCGGGTCCGCTGTTCGACAAGACCGTCAGCAACATGCAGGAAGTCCAGGCGCGCGGCGGCAAGGTCGTGCTGATCTCGGACTATGACGGCATCCAGGCGGCGGGCGACGGCTGCATGGCGACGATCACCATGCCCAAGGTCCACCCGCTGATCGCGTCGCTAGTGTATGCCGTGCCGGTCCAGCTGCTCGCTTACCATGTCGCGGTGATCAAGGGCACCGATGTCGACCAGCCGCGCAACCTCGCCAAGTCGGTGACGGTCGAGTGAGCGCACCGCTGATTGCCGGGGTCGAACTCGGCGGGACCAAGGTCATCTGCGTGCTGGCGAGCGGGCCGAACGATGTGCGCGAGCGCGTCCAGATTCCGACCACGACGCCCGATGAGACTTTAGGTGCGGTCGAGCAGGTGTTGCGCGGCTGGTCTGGCTATGACGCGCTGGGAATTGCCAGCTTCGGGCCGGTGTCGCTCGATCGCAGCGCGGCGAATTACGGGTTCATCACCGCGACGCCCAAGCCCGGCTGGTCCGAAACCGATGTCGGCCGGCGGCTCGCCCGCGTCGCGGGCGTGCCGCTCGGCTTCGACAGCGACGTCAACGGCGCGGCGCTCGGCGAGGGCCGCTGGGGCGCGGCGCACGATGTCGAGGACCATGCCTATATCACCGTCGGCACCGGGGTCGGCGTCGGGCTGGTGCTCGGCGGGGCGCCGGTGGCGGGGCTGACGCATGCCGAGCTCGGCCATATTCGTCCGGTGCGGATGGCGGGCGACGGCTGGGGCGGGAGCTGCCCGTTCCACGGCGATTGCGTCGAAGGGCTGGTGTCGGGGCCTGCGATCCGCGCACGCACCGGAACCGCCGCGCAGGATCTGGCGGCGAACGATCCGGCGTGGGAGACGGTCGCGCATACGCTCGCGCAGCTCTGCCATACGCTGGTGCTCACCGGCATCCCGCGGCGGATCGTGATGGGCGGCGGGGTGATCGTCGGCGTGCCGCACCTGCTGCCCGAGATCCGCGCGCGCATGGTGGCCAGCCTCGGCGGCTATGTCGCCGCGCCCGGCCTGCTGCCGATCGACGATTTCATCGTGCCGGCCGGGCTTGCCGGCATGGCCGGGCCGCTCGGCGCGGTGCAATTGGGCGTGCTCGCACTACAGCGCGGCTGAGTTTCGCGATCGTCGTTTACGCTGCATTAACCGTCTTGGCATACCTGTCCGTAACGGGCTTAAATGCCCTGTATCATTCAGGCGGGTGGCTATGCGAATTCTGATCGTCGACGACGAACCGGCCATGCACGACAGCTATCGGCGCAGCTTCGCGCCGGCAGCGGGCGATGGCGGCGTGCTCGGCGCGATGGCGGCGGATTTGTTCGGCGATGATGCCGCGGACGCGGCGCCGGGCGATGCGATCGCCTTCGACCTGACGCACGCGTTGCAGGGGCTCGACGGGGTCGCGGCGATCGAGGCTGCGCTGAAAGCGGGCGATCCCTACGCCGTCGCATTCATCGACGTGCGCATGCCCCCCGGGATCGACGGCAAGGAAACCGCCACGCGAATCCGCAAGCTCGATCCCAACATCAACCTCGTGATCGTCACCGGCTATTCCGATTTCTCGCCGATCGAGATCGCCAGGGCGGCCGGCCCGGCGGACAAGATCTTCTACATCGCCAAGCCGTTCGAGGTCGCCGAAGTCACGCAGATGGCGACCGCGCTCGCGCATCGCTGGCGCGGCGACCGCGAACTCGCCGAAGCGCGCGAGACGCTCGCCGCGCAGGTCGTCCAGCTGCAGGAACAGGGCCATGAGCTCGCCGCGAACGAAAGCCGCGCGATCCACATGGCGAACCACGATTCGCTCACCGAGGCGCCCAACCGGCTCGCCTTCCGCCGCGCGCTGACCGAGCGCGCACAGCATTCGGGACAGTTCGCGGTGGCGATGGTCGATCTCGATCGCTTCAAGCTGGTCAACGACACGCTCGGCCATCTCGCCGGCGACGAACTGATCCGCACGATCTGCGACATTTTGCAGACGTCGATCCCGGCGGGTGGCCTCGTCGCGCGGCTCGGCGGCGACGAATTCGGGTTGCTGTTCGACACGCCCGGCGCCGAGGCGGCCGACATGGAGTGCCAGCGCATCCTCAAGGCCTGCACGGGCACGTTCAAGGTGCTCGGCAATTCGGTCCAGGGCGGCGCGTCGTTCGGCCTGATCGTCACCGAGCCCGGCGAGACGCGCGACCCGACCGACCTGATGCGCCGCGCCGATCTCGCGCTCAACGACGCCAAGCGCGAAGGGCGCGGCGTCGTGCGGCTGTTCGACGAGGGCATGGACGAGAACATCCGGCTGCGCCGCGCGATCGAGGGCGGCCTGTCGCAGGCGATCGCCAAGGGCGAGTTGAGCCTGGTCTATCAGCCGATCGTCGCGCGCGAAGAGCTCGAAGTCGTCGGCTTCGAGGCGCTGCTGCGCTGGAACACCAACGATCACGGGCCGATCAGCCCGGCGGTGTTCATCCCGATCGCCGAGGAAACCAACCTCATCCATGAGCTCGGCGACTGGGTGCTGGGCGAATCGCTCAAGGTCTTGGGCGAGTGGCCGGGGCAATATGTCTCGGTCAATTTCTCGCCGCGCCAGTTCCGCCGCCATAATTTCGTCGCGCGGCTGGTCGAGACCGTCCAGCGCGCCGGGATCGACCCGCGCCGCGTCCAGATCGAGATCACCGAGACCGCGATCTTCGACGATGCCGATCGCGCCGCCGACACGCTCTACAAGCTCCGCCAGATGGGTTTCCGCATCGCGCTCGACGATTTCGGCACGGGCTATTCGAGCCTCTACAACATCCGCAAGTTCGCGCTCGATTGCCTCAAGATCGACCGCAGCTTCATCGACGGCATGGGCCGCGAGCGCGAGAGCGCGGCGATCGTCCATTCGATCATCCATCTCGGCCATGCGCTCGGGCTCGGGGTGATCGCCGAAGGGGTCGAGACCGAGGCGCAGCTGCAGGCGCTGCGCGTCGCCGGCTGCAGCCACATGCAGGGCTATTTCTTCTCGCGGCCCGTGGCGCAGGACGTCGCGTGCGATTTGGCCCGGGCGCGCTACATGCTCGATCCGGTGGCCGCCGAGCCGATCGGACACGCGACGATCGAACCGGGTAACGGGACGCACGGCTGATGCCCGGGGCCCGACGCTCCGCGCGGGGCCGGATCGAGGCGTTGCGCGAACCGAGTTCGCTCGGCGGCAAATTGGTGCTGATCCTGATGGGGATCGGCCTGATCGGCTCGGTCGCGTTGACCGCCTTGCTCGCCGCGCTGATCGTGCCGAGCTTCAACCAGCTCGAGGACCGATCGGTCGCCGCGCATGTCGAGCGGACGCGCGCGGCGCTCGGCGATTTCGCGGCCAAGGTCGAGGGCGCGGTGCGTGATTATGGCGACTGGACCGCGAGCTACGACTATATGGCGCAGCCGACGCGCGAGTTCGAGAAGGAGAGCTTCTCGACGCTCGCCATGGTCAACCTCAACGTCGACGGCATGGCCTATGTCGGCAAGGACGGCCGCATCGTAATCGCGCGCTGGCGCGATGCGCCGGGGCGGACCGACCGGCGCGCGGCGTTCGTCGCGGCGCTCGGCCATACCGATTTGAAGCGCGTGCTCGGGCGGCAGAGCTCGGGCCATTATTATCTCCGGCTCGGCGACGAACTGGTCGCGGTCGGCGTCGCGGAGGTGCGGCGCAGCGACGGCACCGGCGACCCGCGCGGCTATGTATTGATGGCGCGGCGGATTACCTCGAAGACGCTGTCCGACGTGCTCCAGCTTCCCGCGACGATCGATCTCGCCAACCGGCCCGCGACCGACGCGATCGTCTCGGCGCGATCGACGCTGCGGATCGCGGTGCCGATCCGCGGTGCCGACGGACAGGCCGTCGCGAGCGCCGCGTTCAGCGTCACGCGCGATCTCTCGCTGCTCGGCCAGCGGATGTTGCTGCTCGCGGTTGCGGGGTCGACGCTGTTGCTGCTGCTGGTGCTCGCGACACTGCGGCGGATGATCGCGATGCTCGTGCTGCGCCCGCTCGCGCGGGTCGAACATCACATGCAGATGGTGCGTACCTCGGGCTCGCTCGGGCTGCTCCCGGATGAGCCGCGGAAGGACGAGATCGGATCTTTGCGCAACAGTTTCAACGCGATGCTCGAGCAGTTGAAGGGTCTGCGCGAACAGCTCGAGGTGCAGAGCTTCGCGCTCGGCAAGAGCGAGAGCGCGGTCGCGGTGATGCATAACGTCCGCAACGCGCTCAATCCGATCAGCACGATCCTCAGCAAGGGGATCGCGCAGGCCCCCCCGGTCGAGCGGAGCATGCTCGACCGCGCGATCGCCGAACTCGGCAAGGACGATCTGCCCGAAGCGCGGCGCGCGAAACTGCTCGCCTTCGTCGCGGCGGCGGTCGCAGCCGAAGCGAAGGACCGCGCCGACCGGCACCGCGAGCTGCAGATCGGGCGCGAGGCGATGAGCCATGTGCTCGAGATCATCGGCGCGCAGCAGAGCGCGGCGCACGAGCGGCCCGAGGTCGCGCCATGCGACGTGACCGAGATTCTCGCCCGCAATGCGACGATCGCACGCTATTCGGGCAGCGTCTCGATCGCCTTCAGCTTCCCCGCGCAGCCGTGTTACGTGATGGCGAGCCGGATCATCCTGAGCCAGGTGATCGGCAATCTCTTCTCCAACGCTGCCGACGCGATCGCGGCGACGGGGACGGCGAGCGGCGCGATCACCGTCGCGATCACCGAGGCCGACGGCCGCGCGACCATCGCGATCCGCGACGATGGCGAGGGTTTTGCCGCCGATAATGCGCCCACCTTGTTCCAGCGCGGCTTCTCGACGCGCAAGCACAAGTCGGGCGGGCTGGGCTTGCACTGGTGCGCCAATTCGATGGCGGCGATGCACGGTTCGCTGCGGCTCGAAAGCGAGGGGCCGGGGAAGGGCGTCTACGCGCTGCTGACGCTCGAACTCGCGCCGAAGGTCGAGCAGACGCTGGCGGCGTGAGCGCGGATCAGGACGCGGGCGGCGGCGCGCCCGCGGCGATCGTCGGCGCATCGAACTCGATCCGCTGATTGTTGGCGAAGGTGAAGGTCAGCGTGACGGCGCGCCCGGGCTTGATCCCCGGGTTCATGTCGAACATCATCAGATGCTTGCCGCCGGGCGCGAACGCGACGGTCGACCCCGCCGGGATCGGCACGTCGCCGAGCGGCTTCATCGCCGCCATCCCGCCCGACTGCATCGATTGATGCAGTTCGTTCTTGATCGACACTTCGCTGCTCACCGCGATCAGCGTCGTGTCGGCGCTGCCGCCATGGATCGTGAAATAGGCGACCGCCGGCCGGCTCGGGACGGCGGCGAGGCGGATATAGCCCTTGTCGACCGAAAGCTTCGGCGGACCGCCGCCACACGCGCCCAGCGCCAGCGCCGCCACCAGAACCCAAGACCTGCGCATGCGAAACTCTCCCGCTTCGGGAACAACTTGTGGCGCCATACGTGCGGAGCAATCTTGCGACAAGCGAAAGCCCCCCTATATCGCCGGAGTGAAGTGTCGCGCTGCTTATCCTAAGGGCGCGGCTGAATGGCAATTTTTTAGCGATGGGGGCCCCAGAGGACCAATGGCAAAAGTAATCGGAATCGATCTCGGCACGACCAACAGCTGCGTCTCGGTGATGGAGGGCGGCAAGCCCAAGGTGATCGAGAATGCCGAGGGCGCGCGCACCACGCCGTCGATCGTCGCGTTCGCCAAGGATGGCGAGCGGCTCGTCGGCCAGCCGGCCAAGCGTCAGGCGGTGACCAACCCCGAGAACACGATCTTCGCAGTGAAGCGCCTGATCGGCCGTCGCTTCGACGACCCGATCACCAAGAAGGACACCGAGCTGGTCCCGTATCAGATCGTGCGCGGCAACAATGGCGACGCCTGGGTCGGCGCCGGCGGCAAGGAATACAGCCCGTCGCAGATCTCGGCTTTCACGCTGCAGAAGATGAAGGAAACCGCCGAGGCCTATCTCGGCGAGACGGTCACGCAGGCGGTCATCACCGTCCCGGCCTATTTCAACGACGCGCAGCGCCAGGCGACCAAGGACGCCGGCCAGATCGCCGGCCTCGAGGTGCTCCGCATCATCAACGAGCCGACGGCGGCGGCGCTCGCGTACGGCCTCGACAAGGACACCAACAAGACGATCGCGGTCTATGACCTCGGCGGCGGCACCTTCGACATCTCGATCCTCGAGATCGGCGACGGCGTGTTCGAAGTGAAGGCGACCAACGGCGACACCTTCCTCGGCGGCGAGGATTTCGACAACAAGCTGCTTAACTTCCTGTCGGACGACTTCAAGAAGGCCGAGGGCATCGACCTCACCAAGGACAAGCTGGCGCTCCAGCGTCTGAAGGAAGCCGCCGAGAAGGCGAAGATCGAGCTTTCGTCGGCTGCGACGACCGAGGTCAACCTGCCGTTCATCACGGCGGATGCGACCGGTCCGAAGCATCTCGTCAAGGCGATCTCGCGCGCCGATCTCGAGCGTCTGGTCGAGGATCTCATCCAGCGCACGCTCGAGCCGTGCAAGAAGGCGATGAAGGACGCCGGCGTCCAGGCGAGCGATATCAGCGAAGTCGTCCTCGTCGGCGGCATGACGCGCATGCCCAAGGTCCGTCAGGTCGTGAAGGACTTCTTCGGCAAGGAGCCGCATTCGGGCGTCAACCCCGATGAGGTCGTCGCGATGGGTGCGGCGATCCAGGCCGGCGTGCTGCAGGGCGACGTCAAGGACGTGCTGCTGCTCGACGTGACCCCGCTGTCGCTCGGCATCGAGACGCTGGGTGGCGTGTTCACCCGCATGATCGATCGCAACACGACGATCCCGACCAAGAAGTCACAGACCTATTCGACCGCGGACGACAACCAGCAGGCGGTCACCATCCGCGTCTTCCAGGGCGAGCGTGAAATGGCGGCGGACAACAAGATGCTCGGCCAGTTCGACCTGGTCGGCATCCCGTCGGCGCCGCGCGGCGTGCCGCAGATCGAGGTCACCTTCGACATCGACGCCAACGGCCTCGTCAACGTCTCGGCCAAGGACAAGGGCACCGGCAAGGAGCAGCAGATCCGCATCCAGGCCTCGGGCGGCCTGTCGGATCGCGACATCGAGCAGATGGTGCGAGACGCCGAGCAGTTCGCCGAGGACGACAAGGCGCGCCGTGCAGCGGCCGAGGCGAAGAACAACGCCGAATCGCTGATCCACACGACCGAGCGTCAGCTTGCCGACAATGCCGACAAGGTCGACGCATCGCTCAAGGGCGAGATCGAAGCGGCGATCGCCGAGACCAAGACCGCGGTCGAAGGTGGCGATCCCGAAGCGATGAAGACCAAGTCGGAGGCGCTCGCGCAGGTCGCGATGAAGCTCGGCCAGGCGATCTACGAGAAGCAGGCGCAGGCCGATGCCTCGCCGGCTGCCGAAGCCGAAGCGCCCAAGGAAGACGTGGTCGACGCGGAATTCTCCGAGGTCGACGACCACAAGGCGTAAACTGGAATGAGCCCAGCCCGTCATTCCCGCGCAAGCGGGAATCCCGCTTCTTCTCCCGACCTTCGCGGTCCGGGGGAGAAGCGGGACCCCCGCCTTCGCGGGGGTGACGGCGGTGAGGCGGGGGCTGAAACGTGACCACCGACATCGATTTCTACGAGCTTCTGGAATGCGAGCGCACTGCCGACGACGGCACGCTCAAATCCGCCTATCGCCGCCTTGCGATGCGCTATCACCCCGACAAGAATCCGGGCTGCGGCGATTCCGAGGAGCGTTTCAAGGCGATCAGCGAGGCGTATGACTGCCTCAAGGACCCGCAGAAGCGCGCGGCGTACGATCGCTACGGCCATGCCGCGTTCAAACAGCAAGGCTCGGGCGGCGGCGGCGCGCAGGATTTCAGCGGCTTCTCCGACATTTTCGAGAACATCTTCGGCGAATTCATGGGCGGTCAGCGCGGTGGGTCGCGCGGACCGCAGCGCGGCGCCGATCTGCGCTACGACATGGAGATCACGCTCGAAGAGGCATTCCACGGCAAGGCGACCGACATCACGATCGACGTATCGGGCGTGTGCGACGTGTGCGACGGCTCGGGCGCGACCAAGGGCACGGCCGCCAAGACCTGTCAGATGTGCCACGGCCACGGCAAGGTGCGGGCGCAGCAGGGCTTCTTCGTCGTCGAGCGGACGTGCCCGACCTGCCACGGCGCCGGCCAGACGATCGCCGACCCGTGCGGCAATTGCCGCGGCGAGGGTCGGGTCGAGAAGACCAAGACGCGCACCGTCAACATCCCGCCCGGCGTCGACGAGGGCACGCGCGTGCGCCTGACGGGCGAGGGCGAGGCCGGCTTGCGCGGCGCGCCCGCGGGCGACCTGTACATCTTCCTCCACGTCGCACGGCATCCGCTGTTCGAGCGCGAGGGCACGACACTGTTCGCGCGCACGCCGATCAGCTTCACGACGGCGGCGCTCGGTGGCGAAGTCCATATTGCCGGGCCCGACGGCGTCGATCACCAGATCAAGATCCCGGCGGGCACGCAGAGCGGACGCGAGCTCCGCCAGCGCGGCGCTGGCATGCCGGTGTTGCAAGGCCGCGGGCGTGGCGACCTGGTGATCCAGATCGAGGTCGAGACGCCAACGCATCTGACCGCGCGCCAGCGCGAGCTGCTCGAGGAATTCCGCGCGACCGAGACGGGCAAGGAATGCCCGCAGACCAGCGGCTTCTTCAAGAAGATGAAGAGCGCCTGGGGCTGACGGCCGCAGCGTCGCCAGCGCTCGTCCGGCACTGCACCTTTGCAGCGCCGGGCGAGCACGGTGAGCGTTAGTTCACCCAGCCGCCATCGACGATATGGGCCTGGCCGGTGGTGAAGGCGGCTTCGTCGCTCGCCAGATACAGCGCCAAGGCGGCGATTTCGGCGGGCGCGCCGAGCCGTCCCATTGGCTGGCGCGCGGTGAAATCGCGCCGCGCCTGATCGTAATCGCCGGTGTCGCGCAGCCGCTGCTGGAGCGACGGTGAGTCGACCGTGCCCGGGCAGATCGCGTTGCAGCGGATTCCCTGCGCCACGAAGTCGGCGGCGACCGCCTTGGTCAGCCCGATCACCGCGGCCTTGGTCGCGCCATAGGCGAAGCGATTGGGGATGCCCTTGATCGAGCTCGCGATCGAGGCGACGTTGACGATGCTGCCCGCGCCCTGCGCCAGCATGCCGGGCAGATAGGCGCGGATCGTGCGGTAGATCGCGGTGACGTTGAGGTCGTTCGACAGGCCCCAGGCGGCTTCGTCGCAGTCGAGGATCGTGCCGTGGTGCACCATCCCCGCGCAATTCATCAGCACGTCGATCGGCCCGGTCCGCGCGGGCAGCGCGGCGACCGCTGCCGCATCGCGGACATCGAGCGTCAGCGTCGCGCAGTCGAGCCCCGCGAGCTTGTCGCCGTCCACATCGCTCGCGATGACGCGCGCGCCCTCGGCGATGAAACGCTCGGCGCAGGCGCGGCCGATTCCCTGGCCGGCAGCGGTGACCAGCGCGGTTTTGCCGTCGAGCCGCCCGCTCATGCCGCGACCCTCCGCGGCAGACACGCGGGCCCGACCGGCTCGAAGCTCTTGTAGGTCAGGATGAATTCGCGGTGGCCGAGCTCTTCCGACACGCTTCGCGCGCCGCGCGCGACGGCGAGCGTGCGCTCGTAAATTTCGTCGCCGACCTCGCCGATCGTCGCGGCGCCGTCGAGGATGCGCCCGGCATTGATGTCCATGTCGCCGGCGAGCTTGCGTGCGGTCTCGGGATTGGCGCAGATCTTGATGACCGGCGAGATCGCTGATCCGACGACCGAGCCGCGCCCGGTGGTGAACAGCGTGACGTGCGCGCCGCACGCGATCAGCTCGACGATCTCGGCATTGTCCGAGATGTTGGGGAAGCCGAAGCGCGGTTCGCCGTCAGGAACGACGTCGAGCAGATACAGGCCGGGGGAGGGGGGCACGTCGCCGGGCTTGACGATCCCCGAGATCGGCGAGCTGCCCGATTTGGAATAGGCGCCCATCGATTTCTCCTCCTGCGTGGTCAGCCCGCCCTCGGCATTGCCCGGCGCGAAGCTGCCGAAGCCGAGCACGGTGTAATAATGTTCGGCCTTGGCGACGCTCGCGACCAGTGCCGCGCCGAGCTCGGGCGTGAGCGCGCGATCGGCCATGATGTTCTCGCAGCCGACCAGTTCGCCGGTTTCCTCGAAGATGCAGGTCGCGCCCTCGGCGACGAAGCGATCGAACGCGCGGCCGACCGCGGGGTTGGCGGTGATCCCGCTGGTCCCGTCCGACCCGCCGCAGATCGTGCCGATGACGAGCTCGCTCGGCGCCATCGCCGCGCGTGGGCCCGCATCGGCGATCGCCTTGACGCGCGCGACCGCGGCGAGCCCGGCGGCGATCGTCGCCGCCGTTCCGCCATTCTGCTGGATCACCAGCGTTTCGACCGGCCGACCGCTCGCCGCGACCACGGCGGCGAGGCCTTCGCGGTTGAAGCTCTCGCAGCCGAGCGACACGATCACCACGCCGCCGACATTGGGATGCGTGGCGATCGCCTTCATCACCTTGTCGGCATAGCTGTTGGGGTAGCAGCCGGGAAAACCGATCAAATGCACGTCGGGGTCGTCGCTCTTGTCGACGATCCGGCGCGCGACGTGATGCGCGCATTCGACGAGATAGGCGACGGCGATGACGTTGCGGATGCCCTTGCGGCCATCGTCGCGCAACCAGGCGGATATCATGACGGGCTCCGTTCGAGCGTATCGCGCAGGTGCGAGGCGATATAGTCGCTCTTCATATTGTGCAGGTGGACATGCTCCGCGCGGCCGGCCGACGCGGTCATCGAGCCGATCGGCGCGCCGTATTTGATCACCGTCTCGCCCAAGGCGAGCGCCCGGCGCGCGATCTTGTGGCCGACGCCGATCTCGGATCGCACCACGTTCGGCGCGCCGTCGATCAGCACGGTGTCGCCGATGGCGAGCGGCGCGGTGACGACGAGGATCGTGTCGTCCGGGTGCAGCAGAATCGCGCTCATGACGTCGTCCCGTCCGAGCGGATGGCGTCCCACAGCGCAGGCGGGATCGGCCATTCGGCGTAGCGCAGCGTCGCAGCGACCTGGTCCGGTCCGACCAGCCCCGGGATGACGCTTGCGACCACCGGTTCGCGCGTCGGAAACTGCAGCGCCGCCGCCGCCAGCGGCACATCGAACGCCGCGCAGATCCGCTCCAGTGCGGCGACCCGCGCGACGATCGCTGGGGGTGGGGGGGCGTAGTTGAAATGGCTGGCGCGGGCGCTGCCTTCGACCAGGATCCCGCTATTGTACGGCCCGCCGATCACCAGGCGTGTCCCGCTCGCGCGGCAGCGCTCGATCAGCGGCAGCGCATCGGCCTGTTCGAGCAAAGTATAGCGCCCGGCGAGCAGGATGACGTCGAACTCGACGCGGTCGAGCAGCGCGAGGCACACCGCGACTTCGTTGACGCCGACGCCGATCGCGCCGACCTCGCCGCCATCGCGCAAGGCGCGCAGCGCGCGATAACCGCCGTCGAGGAAATCGGCCATGTGGCGCGGCGCGTCCTCGCCATGCGTCATCGCGCCGAGATCGTGCGCGAACAGCAAGTCGATCCGCTCGCGCCGCAGCCGCGTGCGGCTCTCCGCGACGCTGCGTAGCACCGCGTCGTACGAATAATCGAACACCGGCTCGAGTGCGGGCGCAGCGACGAAGCCGTGCCGCTCGACCGCAGTCGCATCGGTCGGCGCGAGCAAGCGGCCGACCTTGGTCGAGACGATCGCGGTCGCGCCCGGGTCATGCTCGGCGAGCGCCGCGCCGAGGCGCGTCTCGGCGAGGCCGAAGCCGTAATGCGGCGCGACGTCGAAATAGCCGATCCCCGCGGCAAGCGCGGCGGCGACGGTGTCGTTCGCGACCTGATCGTCGACCGCACGATAGAGATTGCCGATCCCGGCGCAGCCCATGCCGAGCTGTGGCAGCGCGATCATCGTGCCCCCCGCGCGGTCAGGCCGAACAGCAGGATCACCAGGAAGCAGCCGGCGGGCACCAGCATCGCGAGCACGATCGACCCGCTCGCATCCGAGACCAGTCCCATCACCGCAGGGAAGATCGCCCCGCCGATGATCGCCATGACGAGCAGCGCCGACCCCGCCTTGGTGCGCGTGCCCAGCCCGTCGACCGTCTCGGCGAAGATCGTCGGATACATGATCGACATGAAGAAGCTGCTCGCGACGAGCGCCAGCACGCCCGCCATGCCGCCGGCCAGCCCGGCGAAGGCGCAGCACGCCGCCGCGGCCGCAGCGAACCCCGCGAGCAGCGGCAGCGGCCGGATTCGCCCCATCAGCCCGGCGCCGATGAAGCGGCCGAGCATGAACACCACGAGCGACGCGGTGAGATACCCCGCCGCCTCGGTCGCGCGCGTGCCCGGCACCGCGACTTCGGTGTAGCGGATCATGAAGCTCCACACCCCGACCTGCGCGCCGACATAGAAGAATTGCGCGAGCACCCCGGACAGGAAGCGCGGCGTGCGCGCGAGCGCCGCGAAATCGGCAGCGGCGCCGACGCCTTCATTGGGCTCGGGCTGCGTCGCGATCGCCGGGAAGGGGGCGAGCCGGATCAGCACCGCCCAGACCAGCACGCCGATCCCGATCACGAGATAGGGGATCTGCACCGCCGCCGCCTGCGTCGCGCGGTCGAGCGTATGCGGCGCGTCCGACAGGATGAAGGCGCGCCCGATCAGCACGCCGGTGATCGACCCGAGCGGATTGAACGCCTGCGCGAAGTTGAGCCGGCGCGACGCCGTTTCGGGGCTGCCGAGCCGCGCGATCAGCGGATTGGCCGAGGTTTCGAGGAACGCCAGCCCGCTGGCGATGACGAACAGCGCGATCAGGAAGAAGGGATAGCTCAGCGCCGCCGCGGCGGGCCAGAACAGCAGCGCGCCCACGCCGTAGAGGCCGAGCCCGAGCAGCACCGCGGCGCGATAGCCATGCGCGCGCATGAACAGAGCGGCGGGAATGGCGAGGCAGAAATAGCCGAGATAGAAAGCCGACTGGACCAGCCCCGCGCGGAAATCGCCGAGGCTGAACAGCCCCTTGAAATGCGCGATCAGCACGTCGTTGAGATTGTTGGCGGCGCCCCACAGGAAGAAGAGCGCGACGATCAGGACGGTCGGGACGATCCGTGCGGCGGCCTGTGGGTGGGCCGTCATACCAATCCTTTCCCGTCGAGGCGGATGACGGGCACGAAGCCGCCCGCGGGCTTGCGCGGCAGCTCGAAATGCAGGCCCGCCGCATCCTGCCGGTGCTTGACGGGACCTCCGCCGAGCAGCGTCGCGCGTTCGATCACGCCCGACAACCGCCCATGCGCGAGCGATGCGACGGTCGCGGTGCCGACCGGCCAACCGAGGAACAGCACGTAAAGCGCGCCGTTGTTGGTCGTGAAACGGACGTCGCGTGCCGTGAAATTACCCGCGCCGGCCTCGTTCTGCATGCCGGGGGTCAACTTGGTCGGCCCCTCGCCATAGCTGCGCCATGGCCGCGATCCGAAGATCGCTTCGTCGTTGATCGCGGTCCAGCCACCGAGCTGGTCGAGGATCTTCTCCTCCTCGCTGTCGATCGCGCCGTGCCCGGGTTGCGGGATCGAGAGCAGCAGATTGCCGTTCTTCGAGACGACGTCGGCGAGACGCTGCACGACCTGCTCGGCGGTCTTGTAGCTTTTGTCGTTCAGCCGCGCGACGTTGTAGAACCAGTCGCCGATGCAGGTGTCGGTCTGCCACGGCTCGTCCCACACATGATCGGTGAAGCCGCGCTCGACGTCCTGCACCACGCCGAAGCGCTCGTGCGGCTTCAACTGCTTGGCGAACAAGGCAACGTCGATCTTGCCCGACCAGCCGATCGAACGGTTGTAATAATCCGCCGCCGCCTCGAGCCCGATCGACCCGAACGGCAGGCCGTAATCGTCGAAATAGACCAGGTCGGGCTTGTACTTTTCGACCAGGTCGGTCTGCCGCAACAGCCATTTGGTGACATAGGCTGGGTCGTCGGTCGGGCCGGTCTCGATCCACTGGCCGTCATGCTTGTCGTGCCACGCTTCCATGCCGGGGATCGTGTCGATCCCGCCCGGCATGACGGCATGGCCGCCGGTGTAGAGCGCTTGCGGGTCGAGCCCGTCCCACCATTGCCCCGCGCCATCGGCCTTGCGCAGGCGGAAGGCGTCGTAGCGCTCGCCCTGTCTGGGGCCGGTCGGATCATAGCCATAAGCGGTCTGATACCAGTGCCAGCTATGCGCCGAATGGTTCGACACGCCGAACTTCAGCCCCGCCTGGCGCGCGGCCTTCTCCCACGTCCCGACCACGTCGCGCTTGGGGCCGACGCGCAGCGAATTCCACGCGTGATAGCGGCTGTCGTAGCAATCGAGATTGTCGTGATGGTTGGCCAGCGCCATGAAATAGCGCGCGCCGACCTTCTTGTAGCGCGCGACCAGCGCGTCGGGGTCCCAGCGATCGGCGGTCCAGAGGTTCTGGATGTCCTTCATTCCCGCGACCGAGGGATGGCCGTAGGTCTTGAGGTGATGCGCGTACATCGGGTGGCCCTGCATGTACATGAAGCGGCCGTACCAGTCGCCCTGCTCGGGCACCGATTGCGGCCCCCAATGCGACCAGATGCCGAGCTTCGCATCGCGAAACCAGTCGGGGTAGCGATAGTTGGCGACGAGCGACGGCCAGTTGGGCTGGACCGGTCCCTTGGCGACGCCCATCGGGCTCTGCGCGAGCGCGCCGCGCGCCATCGGCAGGGCCGCCATGCCCGCAAGGATCGCGCGGCGGGTGAGGCTCACTTGCCGAGCGTTCGCGCGATCGCGGCGAGCGCGAGCGGTCGCATTACCGCATAGCCCTGCGCGGTCGGATGGACGCCGTCGCTCGCGAGCCCCGGCTTCATCGCGCCCTCGGGCGTCGCCAGCGCGGCGAAATAATCGACATACGCGAAACCTTGCGCCTTGGCGTAGCTGCGCAGCCAGGCGTTGAGTGCGGCGATCTGCGGGACCGGCTGCTTCGACGGGCTCCACGGGAACGCCGCAGCGGGCGGGACCGAAGCGAGGATCACCGTGATGCCGTGCGCGCGGGCGAGCTCGGCCATGCTCGCGATATTGCCCTCGACGGTCTCGAGCGTCGCCGCGCCGGTATTGCCGGCAATGTCGTTGGTGCCCGCCATGATGTGCACCGCCTGCGGCTTGAGCGCGATCACGTCGGCGCGGAACCGCACGAGCATCTGCGGGGTGGTCTGGCCGCTGATGCCGCGATCGACCACGCCGTTGCTGAACAGCGCGGCGTCGGAGTGGATCCAGTTATCGGTGATCGAATCGCCCATGAACACGACGCGGACGGGCACGCGGCTTTCGCGCAGCGCCTGATTGTCGGCGGCGTAGCGACACAGTTGGCCGAAGTCGCGCGTCAGCATGTGAAGCTTCCAGCGCTCCCAGCCGGGGCCGTCGCTCGGGTTGGGATGCTGCGGGCAGGGGTCGGCGACGATGCCGACCGGATCGCTCGCATAGGCATCGCCCGGGACGTTGGTCTGCGCCCGTGCGGCCGGCGCCAAGGCCGCAATCAGCGGCAGCATCCACAGTGTGCGACGCATAAAATATCCTCCCCGATGCCTTCCGAATGGGTGCCGCTTCGCCGCGACCCGCAATCGGGACGATGCCGCTCTACGTCGTGCATGGATAAAGTTCAATTCCACATATGAACAAATTTCGCGCGACGTCCGGTTAGCGCGGAAAGATGCCCTTGCTGGCGCCGAAGGCGTGGAACAGGCCGGGCCAGGCCGATCCGGGCATGGTCGGTGCCAGACGCACGCCGAAGCCGTGGCCGCCGGCATCGAACGCGTGCAGTTCGCTGGGGCGCTTGTGCGCGACCAGCGCGCTGAACAGGGCAAGGCTGTTGGCCACGGGCACGAGCCCGTCGTCGGCGGCGTGGACGAGGAAGGTCGGCGGCGTATCCGCGGTGACGCGCGCCTCGACCGATCCGGCATGGCGGAGCGCGGCCGACGCGTCGCGACCGAGCAGACTGTCGCGCGATCCGCCGTGCGTGAAGGGCGCCTCGAGGCTCACCACCGGATAGAGAAGCCCGACCAGATCGGGCCGCGCCGAGACCGCGTCGATCCGGTCGACCGGCGCATAGGTCGGCTCGGCGAAGCGCGTCGCGAGCGACCCGGCGAGGTGCCCGCCCGCCGAAAAGCCGAGGATCGCGAGCTTGTTCGGATCGAGCTTGAAGCGGGTGGCCTCGGCGCGGATCAGCCGTAGCGCGCGCTGCGCGTCCTGCAGCGGCACGAGCGCCTGGTTCGACCAGCCTTCGCTCGGCAGCCGATACAGCAGGATGAAGGCGGTGATCCCGCGCGCGTTGAGCCACGCCGCCTGCGCTTCGCCTTCATTGTCATACGACAGGAAGCCATAGCCGCCGCCGGGCATCACCAGCACCGCGGCGCCGTTGGGCTGCGCCGCGCGGCGCACCACCAGCACCGGCTGCGCGATCCCGGTGATCCAGCGATCGGGATGCCGCGGATCATGCGACTGATCGGCCACCTTGCGGGTGATCGCGGCGTGGCGGTCGCCCGGGATCGCGCCCGGCCACAAGGCGACGATCTCGTCGCTGGGCTTCGTCTGCGCGTGCAGCACCGCCGGGGCAATCGCCGCCAGCGTCGTCGCGCCGAGCAGCAAGGTCCGGCGTGTGGTGGATTCATCGAGCATTGTTAGATCCTTCGCAGCGTTCGCAGGTCGCATCATACGCGATCGGCGCGCGGGGGCATCAGCAATCGCGCATGGGCATAGCGCGGACCCGATGCTCGTGCCCCGGCGCGTCCCACGGGCGCTGTGCGACACGATCGGCCCCGCTATGCGCCGAGCCGCTCCCGTCGAGCGTTTCGACGACAAACGCCTTGCGGCAAAAAATGCGGCGACCTAACGCCCGCGCAGGTGGTCGATCGCCCTGGCGTCCCATGTCCCTCCTGGCTCGTCGCGAGGCGGGGAGGGACGCGACAGGTCGAAATGCGATTCCGCCGCGAGCGAGAGGAAATCGGGAATGAGCGCGACATGAACCGCATCGCCGAACCAGTTGCGCCGTCGCGCCATGTCCTGCTGCTCGACGTGCAGGACGAGCCCGCCGCGATCGCCGCCTATCGGCATTGGCACCGGCCCGGCGGCCCCCCCGAAGCCGTGACGCGCGCGATCCGGTCGAGCGGGGTGGTCGCGCTCGAGATCTGGCATGTCGGCGATCGGCTCGTCATGCTGATGGAGACGACCCCCGCTTTCGATCCGGTCGCAACCGCGGCGCGCGATGCCGCCGACCCCGCGGTTCAGGCGTGGGAGACGCTGATGGACCGCTTCCAGCGCCGCCTCCCGTTCGCGGCGGGCGACCAGAAATGGGTCGCGGCCGAACAGATCTACAGCCTGGCCGAACAGCCGTGACCGGCCCGGGCGTCGTTCGATCGCGGCGGCGCTGATGCTGATCGATGCCCATCAGCATTTCTGGTCGCTCGCGACGCCCGGTCATGGATGGCCGGGCGCGGAGGAGGCGCCGATCCATCGTGATTTCGCGGTCTCCGATCTGCTCGCCGCGAGCGCGGGCGTTGCGCTCGATGGGACGGTGCTCGTCCAGTCGCAGCCGAGCGATGCCGACACCGACTGGATGTTGCAGCTGGCCGAGCGGTCCGACTTGGTCCGCGCGGTCGTCGGTTGGGTCGATCTTGCGCACCCGCGCGCCGTCGAGCGGATCGGGGAACTCGCGCGCCGGCCGAAACTGCGCGGCCTGCGCCCGATGCTGCAATCGATCGCCGATCCGGACTGGTTGCTGCAGGATTCGCTCGCGCCCGCGATCGCGGCGATGCTGGCCGCCGGGCTGCGGCTCGACGCGCTGGTCCAGCCGCGCCATTTGCCGATGCTCTCGCGCTTCGCCCGGCGCTGGCCCGATCTGCCGATCGTGATCGACCATGCCGCCAAGCCCGCCGCCGCACATGCGACGCTCGACCCGTGGCGCGACGCGATCGCCGCGCTTGCGGACCTCGGCCTGCACTGCAAGCTTTCGGGTCTGCGCACCGAGCAGGCGCCGGGCCAGCCGGCCGATGCGCTGTCGCCCTATGTGGCGCATCTGGTCGAGGCGTTCGGCGCGCGACTGATGTGGGGCAGCGACTGGCCGGTAGTGCTGCTGTCGGGGGACGATTGGCGCCGCTGGCACGCCGATGCGACGCGCCTCGCCGATGCGGCGGGCGCCGATCCCGACCAGCTGTTCGCGGGCGCGGCAATCGCCTTCTATGGGCTGGAGCAGCCGGGCACGACGCGCGCGGACGTCCGCTGATCCCCCGCGGTCGCGGCCGCGGTGCGGCGCCCGGCCGATCCGGCGGTTGTGCTCGCCCGCGCGGTTCGGTAATCGCGCCCGCCTGCGCCGCCGCCGATCGCGCCGCGCCCTGGAGTCTCCGCCATGAGCACCACAGCCGCCCCGCAGCTCCACCCGATCGCGCACGACGCGTTCGTCGCCGACACGCAGACCCTCGCGCAAGCCGTGCGGCAGGACGCGTGGAGTCCGGATTTCGTGATCGGCATCGGGCGCGGCGGGCTGGTCCCCGCGGTGTTCCTGTCGCATGCGCTCGACGTGCCGATGCTGTCGATCGACGTGTCGGCGAACCTCCCCGATTTCGCGGGCGACCTGCTCGCCAAGCTCGCGGCCAAAAGCGCCGCGGGATCGCGCTTGCTGTTCGTCGACGACATCAACGACAGCGGCGCGACGATCGCCGGGGTCCGGCGGCGCCTCGCCGATGCCGGTGGCGACCGCGCGGCGGTGCGCTTCGCGGTGCTGATCGACAATGCCGGCTCGCAGGATCGCGTCGATTACCGCGCGTGGACGATCGACCGCGCCAGCGACAAGCGCTGGTTCGTCTTCCCGTGGGAAGCGGTCGGCGCGCAGGCGACGATCATCGCCGAGGCGCGCTCGGTTCCCGAGCGCTTCGCCTGACCGACGGGTCGCGGCGTCGGTCTCGGTAAGCGACCTGCGCTTGCGCGACCGGCGGCTGGACGCGGTCGCACTCAGTCCGGTCGCGCCCGATCCTCGTCCGCAGCGCCCCGTCGCAGCCACGGCAGCGCGGCGATGAAATTGGTCAGCTCGCGGCGGCGGGCGGCCTCCTCGGCGAACTCGCCATCGACCCCGAGTGCCCAGCGCACCGCGCGATCCTCGGGCGCTTCGTGGATCGCCTCGAGCAGTACCGCGCGCGCCTCGACTTCGGCGTGATCGTGCGCGAGCCCTGCGGCGACGAGGTCGTCGGCCTGGCGGCGGATCGCCACGGCGATCTCGCCCGGCGCGAGCTCGGGATGATATTGCACGCCCCAGAACACGCCGCCGTCGTGTCGGATCTCGGCCGCCTGCACTTGCGTCGCGGCATTGGTGGCGAGGCACAGCGCGCCCGCGGGGAGCGTCGCCACCTCGTCGCCATGGATTGCGGCGGCGTCCCATGCCGGGGGACGCCCGGCGAGCAATGGATGGTCGCGCCCTGCCGCGGTGGCGGTGATCCGCCGCGCGATCGCCGCCTCGAGCCGCGCCGGCATCGCGCGGACGGTGCCGCCGGCGGCGACCGTCGCGAGCTGCAATCCGGCGCACGAGCCGAACGCAGGCGTTCCCGAACGGAATACCGCGCGCATCAGCGCGATCTGGCGCGCGGTCTCCGGAGTCTCGTCATAGACATGCAGCGGCGCACCGGTCACGAACACCGCGTCGTAGCGCGCCAGCGCGGCGGGTTCGAGCAGCTGCGACTCGTCGTCGGCGGGCTGGATCCGATCGATGCTCGCGCCGGGGACGAGCTGTTCGAGCGTTGCCTGATACGTCTCCCCCGAACTCTTCCCGGCATGTTCGCGGCGCGCCGCGCGCTCGTCCGCCGTTTCGCTCTCGACCACTAGAAACCGCAAAACCGACCTCGCCTCGTTACGCTGCGACGGCCGAACGCACGGCGGCAGCGGAGGTGTCCACGATCCCGAAATTCCCGGAAGGGGGGGGTGCCTTCGGGATAGATCGGCGCGACAAGGCGTTTGAGCGGACCGAAGGAGTCCCGTCATGCCCGCTACCGAAACCGCGTCCGTCCTCCAGTCCGCCAGTACCCGCGCGGTGCGCGTCGCGCATTTCGGCGGGCCCGAGGTCATCACCGTCGCCGATCTTCCGATGCCGCGGCCCGCCGACGACGAAGTGCTGGTCCGCGTCCATGCCGCGAGCGTCAATCCGGTCGACTGGAAGACCGCGCAGGGCAAATATCCGCCGGTCGGCGAGGACAGGCTGCCGATCGTGCTCGGGCGCGATCTCGCCGGGACGATCGCGGCGGTCGGGCAGGGCGCGGGTGCGCGATGGAAGGTCGGCGACCGGGTGTTCGCCTTTATCGATCAGGATCGCGGCGCGCAGAGCGACTTCGTTCGCGTCAAGCAGAGCGAACTCGTCGCGATGCCGGACGGGCTCGACTTCGACGCCGCCGCCGGATCAGCGCTGGCGGTGATGACCGCATGGCAGGGCCTGTTCGATCATGGCGGCCTTGCTAGCGGCCAGCGCGTGCTGATCCACGGCGGCGCGGGCGGGGTCGGCCATATGGCGGTGCAGCTCGCGCGCTGGAAGGGCGCGACGGTATTCGCGACCGCCGCGGCGCACGATCTCGACTTCGTCCGCGGGCTCGGCGCCGATACGGCGATTGATTACGAGGCCGAGCGTTTCGAGGAGATCGCGGCCGATCTCGACCTGGTGTTCGATACCCAAGGCGGCGAGACGCAGGCGCGCTCGTTCGGCGTGATCCGCGCAGGCGGCATTCTCGTTTCGACGCTTGAGCCCGACGAGGCCAAGGCGGCGGAGCACAAGGTCCGCACGGTGCCGCGCTGGCACGCCACTCCGGACGCCGCCACGCTCGGGACGGTCGCCGACCTGCTCGGCGCGGGCACGCTCGAGGTGACCGTCGCCAAGACCTTCCCGCTCGAGCAGGTCCGCGCGGCGCACGCCTTTGCGCAAGACGAGCATCCGCGCGGCAAGGTCGTGCTGCGTCTCGCATGACGCAGCACGACAGCGCGGGCTCAGCCGAGCCCGCGCCCGAGCACGCGCGTCAGCCGCGCCGAGAAGGCGCGCGGGTCGACCGGCAGTTCGCCATCGGCGATCCGCGCTTCGTCGAACAGCAGATGCGCGGCGTCCTCGCGCAGCGCCGGATCGGCGCCCTCCGCGCCGAGCTGTTCGATCAGCGGGTGGCGCGGGTTGATCTCGAGCACGGGCTTGGCAGTGGTCTCGAGCCGGCCCGCGCCGGCGAGCAGCTTTTCGAGCTGGCGGTCCATGCCGTGCTCGGGCGCGACGAGACAGACCGCGCTTTCGGTCAGCCGTTCGGAGACGCGCACGTCGGACACCGCATCGCCGAGCGTCGTCTTCACGAAGGCGATGAAGTCGCTGACCGTCTCCGATGCCGGCGCGGTCGGTTCGGCGCCTTCAGGCAGCGGGATCAGGCTGAGGTCGGCCAGCCCCTGCGTCACCGATTTGAACGGCTTGCCGTCGAAATCCATCCCCGCCGCGGCCCAGAAGCTGTCGACATGGTCGCTGAGCAACAGCACTTCGATCCCGCGCGCGCGGAACCCCTCGAGCTGCGGCGACGAGACGAGCCGGTCGAGATCGGGCCCGAGCGCGTAATAGACCGCGGTCTGGTTGTCCTTGAGCCCGGCGGCATAGTCCTTCAGCGAGCGCCATTCGCCGCCCGAAGTCGTGGTCTTGAAGCGCGCGAGGCCGAGCAGCGTCTCGCGCCGCGCATAATCCTCGTACAGGCCTTCCTTGAGCACCGCGCCGAACGTGTCCCACAGCTTGAGATAGCGCGTGGTGTCGTTGCTCGAGAGCTTGTCGAGCTCGCTCAGCACGCGGTTCGACACGCCCTTCTGGATCGCGGCGAGCACCGGGCTGTCCTGGATCATCTCGCGCGAGACGTTGAGCGGCAGGTCGCTCGAATCGACGAGGCCACGCACGAAGCGCAGATAGCGCGGCAGGATCTCGGCCTCGTCGGTGATGAACACGCGGCGGACATAGAGCTTCATGCGGCCCGCGCGATCGGGATCAAACAAGTCGAACGGCTTGGTCTCGGGGATGAAGGCGAGCACGGTATATTCGTGCACGCCTTCCGCGCGGTAGTGCAGCGTCAGCGCGGGCGCATCGAACTGGCCCGCCACGCTGCGGTAGAAATCGGTATAGTCCTCGGGGCTGATTTCCGCCTTGGGCTTGGTCCAGAGCGCGGCGCCGTCGGCGATCTGCTTGGGCTCGGCATCGGGCGCGTCCTTGAGGAAGATCGGCACGGGGACATGACCCGACTGCGCCTTGATCGTCCGCTCGATCGTGAACGCGTCGGTATAACCGGTGGCGTCTTCCTTCAGGTGGAGCAGCACGCGGGTGCCCCGCGCGGGAGCGGCGGCAACGTCGACCGGTTCGATCGTGTAGGTGCCCTGGCCGTCGGACGACCACAAGGCCGCGGTATCGGCGCCGGCGCGGCGCGAGGTCACCTCGACCTGGTCGGCGACCATGAAGGCCGAATAGAAACCGACGCCGAACTGGCCGATCAGCTGGCTGCCCTCGGCGTCCTTGGCGCCCGCGATCTTGTCCATGAACGCCTTGGTGCCCGAACGCGCGATCGTGCCGAGCGCTTCGCCGAGCTCGTCCTCGCTCATGCCGATGCCATTATCCTCGATCGTCAGGCGGCGCGCCGCGGCGTCGAGCGTGACGGTGATGCGCGGCTGCCCGTCGTCGCCGAGCAGCGCGGCGTTGCTGAGTCCTTCGTAGCGCAGTTTCTCGCACGCATCGGCGGCGTTCGAGATCAGCTCGCGCAGGAACACGTCCTTGTCCGAGTAGACCGAATGCACCATCAGATGCAGCAGCTTGGCGACATCGGCTTCGAACGAGCGAGGGGCGGCGGTGGTCGTCGTCATGGTTTCCACGATCTCTCCGGTTGATGGGACCTGCGACATGGACGTCGCGCGGGTCGGTTTCAAGATTGGCGACCCGCAGCGCCGGCGCGGCCGGGTCAGGGCTTTTCGAGCATGTCCCGGATGCGGGTCGCCAGCGCCTCGACCGCGAAGGGCTTGGTGATCATCGCCATGCCGGGCTCGAGAAAGCCGTTGGCGATCGTCGCATTCTCGGCATAGCCGGTCATGAACAGCACCTTGAGCTCGGGGCGCGTCACGCGCGCGGCGTCGACCAGCTGGCGGCCGTTGAGCCCGGGCAGGCCGATATCGGTGACGAGCAGGTCGAGCCGGACGTCGCTCTGCAGCAGCTTGAGCCCGGAGGGACCGTCCGATGCCTGCAATGTGCGATAGCCGAGCTCCTCGAGCACGTCGACGACGAGATCGCGCACCGCCGATTCGTCCTCGACCACCAATACCGTCTCGCCCTCGGCGCGGTGCGCCTCGGTCAGCGCGGCCTGGTCCTCCTCGTCGGCATTGGCCTCGCCGTAATAGCGCGGGAGGTAGAGCTTGACGGTGGTCCCGCGGTCGATCTCCGAATAGATCCGCGCATAGCCTTCGGACTGGCGCGCGAAGCCGTAGATCATCGACAGGCCGAGCCCGGTGCCCTGGCCGATCGGCTTGGTCGTGAAGAACGGCTCGAACGCCTTTTCGATCGTGGCCTTGCTCATCCCGCTGCCGGTGTCGGTGACGCAGATGCAGACATATTGCCCGGGCTTCACGTCGCGCTGGCGCGCGGCGTACGCGCTGTCGAGATGCGCGTTGGCGGTCTCGATCGTCAGCACGCCGCCATCGGGCATCGCATCGCGTGCGTTGATCGCGAGGTTGAGGATCGCGCTTTCGAGCTGGTGCGGGTCGCACAGCGTCTGCCACAGCCCGCCCGCGGTGACGATCTCGAGCGCGATCGTCTCGCCGATCGTGCGGCGGATCAGCTCCTCCATCCCCGAGACCAAGCGGTTCGCGTTGACCGGCTTGGGGTCGAGCGGCTGGCGGCGCGAGAATGCGAGCAGCCGGTGGGTGAGCGCCGCGGCGCGGTTCGCCGAGGTGATCGCGGTCGTCGCATAGCGCTCGATCTTGCTCGTCTCCCCCTTCGCGATCTGCCGCTGGATCATGTCGAGCGACCCGATCACGCCGGTCAGCAGATTGTTGAAATCGTGCGCGATGCCGCCGGTGAGCTGGCCGACGGCTTCCATCTTCTGCGCCTGGCGCAGCGCCTCCTGCGCGTCTTCGAGCTCGGCGGTGCGTTCGGCCACGCGCTGTTCGAGCGTGGCATTGGCGTCCTGCACTTGCTGGAACAGCCGGGCATTGTCGATCGCGACCGACGCCTGGCCGGCGAGCCCCTGGATCAGCCCCTCGTGCCGTTCGGTGAAGCGCCCGGGCTCGGGATGCCCGAACAGCAGGCCGCCGAGCACGTCGCCCGAGCGCGACACCACCGACACTGCGAGATAGCTGCGCACCGGCAGATGCCCCGGCGGCATGCCGTAATGCGGCGCGGCGCGGCCGTAGCGGGGATCGGCGAGGATGTCGTCCGAGCGGATCACGCCCTCGTTGCGGAAGGTCGGGCCGAAGATCGCGGTCGCGCGCGGAAGGCCAAGCGCGGCAAAGTCGGATCGCTTCGCCCCGGCAAGCGTGTAGAGGTGCAGCCGCTCGCCGCTCGCGTCCATCACGTTGTGGAAATAGGCGCCGAACCGCGCCCCGGTCAGCTCGACCCCGGCCTCGCTGACCATCTGCACGATCCGCTCGAGGTCGAGCTCGGCGGCGAGCGCCGCGCCGGCGCGGTTGAGCGTGCCGAGCGCCTGCGTCTCCTGGCGCAGCGACTGCTCGACGCGGGCGCGCTCGGTATCGTCGCGGAAGGTCAGCACCGCGCCGACACGGCGGCCATCCGACATCTCGATCGGCCGCGCCGCGCCGCGCGCGAGCAGGTCGCTGCCGTCGCCGTGCCGGATCCGCCAGCTCGCGTCGAGCACGGTTTCGCCGCGCAAAGCCGCGCGCGCCAGCGGGAGCTCGAGCGGGGGGTAAGGATCGCCCGCGACCGTCAACAGGCTGTAGGCGGCGGCATAGCCGTCGGGTGCGACGCCGAGCTGGCGCGTGCCGTGGAGCCGTTCGGCGGCTTCGTTGACGAAGGTGATCGCGCCGCTCGCATCGGTGACGATCACGCCCTCGGTCAATTGCGCGAGGATCGCGCCGCGTTCGGCCGCTTCGACGATCCGCTCGGCTTCGTCGCGACGCTGCTCGGTGACGTCGCGGTAGAACACCGCGAGCCCGTCGGACACCGGATAGGCGCGCATGTCGAGCCACGCCGAACGCCCGTCGGGCCAGACATAGCGATGCTCGAGCGCGACCGCGACGCGCTCGGCCATCGCCGTGCGATAGAGCTCCTGCAACGCCGGCGCCGCGTCGGGGTGGGCCTCCCAATGCGTCAGTCCGATGATCTCGGCACGGGCGCGCGTTTCGAGCCGCATCGCCTCGTCGTTGATGTCGATGATCCGAAAGTCGCGGTCGAGCAGCAGGAACGCCTCGCCCATATTGGCGAGCACGTCCTGCGCACGGTCGCGCTCGGCGCGGAGAGCTGCCTCGGCCTCGGCCTGGCGCCGCTCCGCCGCGACGCGTTCGGTCGTCTCGATGACGATCGCGAGCACCCCGGCCGGGTTGCCCGCTTCGTCGATCACCGGCGAGTAATCGAGGTTCATGAACACCTGTCCGGGGCGGCCATGGCGGTGCAGCGTCAGCTCCTGGTCGCGATATGCGAGGGTGCCGCCGGCGAGCACGGTGCGCATCACATGGTCGTTGAACTCGGCGACCTCGGCCCAGCCTTCGCGCACCTTCGAGCCGAGCAGCTGCGGATGTCGTGCGCCCGCGACCACCGCATAGGCATCGTTGTAGAGCATGATCCCGTCGGGACCCCATAGCATCACGATCGGCACCGCGGAGCGCAGCAGCAGCGCGGTCGCGGTGCGCAGGCTTTGCGGCCAGGCCTCGGCGGGGCCGAGCGGGGTCCGCGACCAGTCGAAGCCCCGCATCATCTCGCCGAGCCGGCCGCCGCCATCGAGAAACGCCAATGCACCCGCAGTCCGCACGCCGAAATCCTTGACCCTTCGCTGATGCGCCAGCGTCGTTTGTTCGTCTCTTAAACAGATGCGGCGCGCTGCGAAACGGCGTTCGCACGCGTTGCGCAACGGATGGCTGCACGCGTGTCCGGGCAGGCAAGGTCTTTGTCGACGGATGGCGCGCGACAGGGCGGGAGCGCCGGCGACGTCAGCCGGAAGCGAGCCCGGGAAACTCCGTATATCCCGCCGTCGGTACGCTCCACGGCTCGTCGCGCCTTGCTCGATCGCCGCGGACGTCGCCGGGCGAGGTCCAGCGGCTCTCTGGAATGCTAGTTTTCGTTGAGGAGACCGAGCCTGGTGGGGCCCGTCAGGGATTATTGGGAAAAGGTCGGTGGCGGAGCGGGAGGCCATTAAATTGAGCGGCCTACATACTGAAAACACTTCATAAAATATTCCGCTATTGCGATTATGCCATGGAATATACCATAGGTTTTAAAAGTGCCTGCGTTCGAATCGCTGCGGCGCGTTTCGAATGCAGCGGCGCGCGGGCGGGGCGTACCATGCCGAGCGACACCATTATGGTGTTGACGCGATAACACCAATGTGGTGTTGTGTATCTCAACGGCCCTGACCGGCGCCGCGGAGATAGCCCTTCATGAACGATCCTCATCCCGACCAGCCCGTTGATCTCGACGCCTATCGCGCATTCCTCGAGCAGAAGATCGCGGTCGCGCAGTCGCACGGCCTGCCGTGCTCGCCCGATGACGTCGCGACGCACCTCGCAGACGGCCGTGCTATGAAGCCGCATATCGCGCCGATCGTGTCGTGGTGTATCAACGGCGGGCAGCGCGCGATCTTCGCGAACTTCGGCCTGCACAAGACGATGATGCAGCTCGAAATCTGCCGGCTGATACTGGCGAAGCTCGCGGTCGACGATGGGGGCGTGCTCGCCGACGCGCTGATCATCGCGCCGCTCGGCGTGCGCCGAGAGTTCCTGCGCGATGCCGACCTGCTCGGTGTCAGCGTGCGCTTCATCCAGTCCGACCGCGAGATGGAGGCCTCGGGGGACGAGGGCGGCATCTTCCTCACGAACTACGAGAGCATCCGCGAGGGCAAGATCACCGTCAGCCGCTTCCGCTGCGTCTGCCTGGACGAAGCGGACGTGCTGCGCTCTTACGGATCGAAGACCTTCCAGACCTTCCTGCCGCTGTTCGCGGACGTCCCCTACCGCTTCGTCGCCACCGCCACGCCATCGCCGAACCGGTACAAGGAGCTGATCCACTATGCCGGGTTCCTCGGCGTGATGGACACCGGCCAAGCGCTGACGAGGTTCTTCCAGCGCAACAGCGAGAAGGCAGGCGACCTCACGCTCTACCCGCACAAAGAAGAGGAGTTCTGGCTGTGGCTCAACAGCTGGGCGGTGTTCCTCCAGCGCCCGAGCGACCTGGGCTTCAGCGACGAAGGATACGACCTCCCGCCGATCGAGGTGCGGTGGCACAATGTCGAAGCCGACATTGCGGCTGCTGGTGTCGAAAGCAACGGCCAAGGGCTCCTGATGCGCAACGCGGCCCTTGGCGTCGTCGATGCCAGCCGCGAAAAGCGCGCGACGCTCGGCGCGCGGATCACGAAGACCGCCGAGATCGTGGACGCGAGCCCGGCCGATCACTTCATCCTCTGGCACGACCTCGAGGATGAGCGCCGCGCGCTCGAATCCGCGCTACCCGGGTGCGAGGCGGTCTACGGCAATCAGGATCTCGCCAAGCGCGAGAACGTCACCGAGCGCTTCGCCGAGGGCATGCTGCGCCTGATCGCGGCGAAGCCGGTCATGCTCGGCGGTGGCGTCAACCTGCAACGCCACTGCCACCGCGCGGTGTTCGCCGGCGTCGGGTTCAAGTTCCGCGACTTCATCCAGGCGATCCACCGCGTGCAGCGGTTCGGGCAGGCGCACCCGGTCGTCATCGACATCGTGCATGCCGAGACCGAGACCGAGGTCGTCCGCCAGCTGCAGGACAAGTGGGCGCAGCACGACGCGCTGACGGAGCGTATGTCGGACCTGATCCGCCGCTATGGCCTGCGCCACGAGGTCGCGCTTGCCGAGATGCGCCGGTCGATCGGCGTCGAGCGGCGCGCCGAGCGCGGTGAAGGGTGGCAGCTGGCGCACAACGACTGCGTCGACGAGGCGGCGCGGCTCGCCGAGGGCTCGGTCGACCTGATCGTCACGTCGATCCCCTTCTCGAACCATTACGAGTACACGCCGAGCTACAACGACTTCGGCCATACCGACTGCGACGCGCACTTCTTCGCGCAGATGGACCACCTGACGCCGAACCTGCTGCGCGCGCTCGCGCCCGGCCGGCTGGCGTGCATCCACGTCAAGGACCGGATACTGTTCGGCTCGGTGACCGGCGACGGCGTGCCGACGGTGAACCCGTTCCACGCCAAGTGCATCGACCATTACATCCGCCACGGCTTCCAGTTCATGGGGATGATCACGGTCGTCACCGACGTCGTGCGCGAGAACAACCAGACCTACCGCCTCAGCTATTCGGAGATGCTGAAGGACGGCACCAAGATGGGCGTCGGCAGCCCCGAATACGTCCTGCTGATGCGCAAGCCGCAGTCCGACCGCTCGAAAGGTTATGCCGACAGCCAGGTTGCGAAGAGCGGCCCGTTTGTCGAGCTCGCCGATGGCCGCCGGTTCGAATGGAACGATGCGGAGTACAAGAGGGCGGCCGACGGCCACTTAGGCGAAATCGCCACCTCCGGGTGCGATTACAGCCTCGCCCGATGGCAGATCGATGCGCACGCCTTCTGGCGGTCGAGCGGCGAACGTCCGTTGACGATCGACGAGCTGTGGGAGGTCGAGGATCGCTTCGCTGAGATGGCGACGGGCAAGATCGCAAAGCGGTTCCGCGAGGAAAGCCGCGACATGATCTACAGCTTCAAATCGCACGTCGATATCGGCGAGACGATCGAAGCGCGCGACAAGAACGACGGCCGCGGCCACCTGCCCCGCACCTTCATGGCGATCGCGCCGGGTAGCCACCAGCCGGAGGTGTGGGACGACATCGTCCGCATGCGCACGCTCAACGGCGAGCAGGTGCGCAAGGGCGCGGAGAAGCACGTCTGCCCGCTCCAGTTCGACATCGTCGACCGCCTGATCGAGCGCTATTCGATGGCCGGCGAAATGGTGTTCGATCCGTTCGCTGGGCTCGGCACCGTCCCCATGCGCGCACTGGCGCTCGGGCGCCGCGGTGGCGGCAGCGAACTCAACCCGGACTATTTCGCGCACAGCGTCGCCTATCTGCGCGAGCAGGAAGCCGAGCAGGCGGTGCCGACGCTGTTCGACTTCCTTGATCTGGAGCAGGCGGCATGAGCGCGTCCGCAACATTCCCCGCCGGCCTCTTCATCGACGGCTTCGCCGGCGGCGGCGGCGCGAGCACCGGGATCGCTCAAGCGATCGGCCGCGACGTCGACATCGCCATCAACCACAGCCCAAGCGCGATCGCGATCCACAAAGCGAACCACCCGACCACCGAGCACTTCTGTCAGGACATCCGCGCGGTGTGGCCGCTGCAGGCCACGCGGCTGCGCCCTGTCGCGGGCGCGTGGTTCTCCCCCGACTGCAAGGAATATTCGAAGGCCAAGGGCGCGCCGGTCAAGAACCGCCATATCCGCGCGCTCGCCGGCGAGATCGTCGGCTGGCTGAAGGATGTCCGGCCCACCGTCGCCTATGTCGAGAACGTCGAGGAATTCGAATATGCCGCGCCGCTCGACGGGCATGGCGTGCCGCTGCCCGACCAGAAGGGCAAGGAGTTCAAGAAACTCGTCAAGAGCTGGCGCGCGCACGGATACCGCGTCGAGTGGCGCGTGCTGCGCGCCTGCGATTACGGCACGCCGACCAGCCGCAAGCGCCTCTACATCATCATGCGGTGCGACGGCCTGCCGATCGTGTGGCCGAAGCCGACGCACGGCGCGCCGGGCTCGCCGGGCGTGCGCAGCGGGAAGCTGCTGCCGTACCGCACCGCGGCCGAATGCATCGACTGGTCGATCCCGTGCCCGTCGATCTTCGGCCGGTCGCGCGAACTCGCCGAAGCAACCAAGCGCCGCATCGCCGCGGGAGTGGTGCGCTATGTCCTGCAGCGCCGCCCGTTCATCGTCGACGGCAAGCTCGCGCCGCACGTCACCAAGTTCCACAGCGGCAGCACCGGGTCGCCGATCGACAAGGAGATGCCGACGGTCACCAGCAACGGCAATTCGGCGCGGCCGGCGGGCGCGATCCCGCTCGGGCTGGTCGGCGCGCACCTGGAGAAATTCAGCGAGAACAGCCGCGGTAAGTCGCCCGCCGACCCGCTCGACACCGTCATGGCGGGCGCGACGCGGCACGGTGCGGTCGAAACGCTGCTCGCGCCGGTCATCACCTATGGCCAGCATGGCGGCTTGAACCGCTCCGCTGAGGATCCGCACCACACGATCGCGGCATCGAAGAAGGACACGAACGGCGTCATCGCCTGCACGATGGTGCAGACCGGATACGGCGAGCGGAACGGGCAGGCACCGCGCGCGCTCGACATCGACAAGCCCCTCGGGACGGTCGTGGCCGACGGTAACAAGCACGCTGCCGTCAGCGCGTTCCTTTCCACCTTCAACGGCAGCAATACCACCGGCGGGGGCGGGGAAGCCGAAGCGCCCTTGAAGACCGCGCGCGCTGGCGGGCAGCACCATTCGGTCGTCGTCGCTCATATGGAGCAAGCCAACACCGGCAGCGTAGGCCACGATATGGGTGAGGCTGTCTCGACAATCGTCGGCAAGGGCTGCACTCAACGACTGATCGAGACGACGCTGATCGAGGAAGGCGCGCTGCCGCGCGAGCTGCTCGAGCGGGCGGTGATGACCGCAGCGTTTCTGGTCAAATATTACGGGGAGGGCGGGCAGCACCAAGCGGCCAACCGGCCGCTTGACGTGGTGACCACCAAGGCGCGCTACGCCGTCGTCACTGTGACGATCGACGCGGTGACCTACGTCATCGTCGATATCGGCCTGCGGATGCTCAAGCCGCGCGAGCTCGCACGCGCGCAGGGCTTCCCCGAGGGCTACGTCCTAGACCCGATCGTGAGGAAGTTCCTGCGCGGCAAGTGGGTCGAGCAGCGCCTCACCATAGCCGAGCAGATCAGCGCGATCGGCAACAGCGTCTGTCCGCCGATGGCGCGAGCGCTCGTCGCGGCGAACCAGCCGGGGATCGCGGATATGAGGATGGCAGCATGACCGCGATCGACAACCTCTTCGCGCGCGGCGCGCGCATGGTTCACGAAGACGCCGTCGAGATGACGCTCGCGTCGCTGCGCGCCTATTGGGACCGGCACGAGCATGTCGCTGTCGCTTATTCGGGCGGGAAGGACAGCACCGCGACGCTGACGCTGCTGATCCACCTGATCGACGCCGGGGAGCTGCCGCAGCCGCAGCGCCTCTATGTCCTCTATGCCGATACCCGGCAGGAGCTTCCGCCGATTCAGGCGGCTGCCGAGATGATTATGGCGAAGCTGGCACAGCGCAACTGGATCGAGGTGATCGTCGTGCGCGCGCCGATCGCCAAGCGCTTCATGCCGTACATCCTCGGGCGGGGCGTGCCGCCGCCGAACAACAACACGCTGCGCTGGTGCACCCGCCAGATCAAGGTTGAGCCAATGGCGGTCGCGATGGAGCAGGTGCTCGCCAGCCTGCCGGGAACGCTGCTGACCATCACCGGCGTGCGCGAGGGCGAGAGCGCGGTGCGTGATGGCCGAATCCGCATGTCGTGCTCGAAGGATGGCGCGGAATGCGGGCAGGGCTGGTATCAGCAGACCTTGCCGAACTCGCCGGGCATCCGCGGGCGGATCGCGACCCTCGCGCCGATCCTGCACTGGGGCGTCTGCATCGTCTGGGATTGGCTGAAGGTCTATGCGCCGCGCGAAGAATTCGGCGGCTGGCCGACCGCAATCCTTGCCGATGCCTATGGCGGCGATGATGCTGTCGAGGTGAACGCCCGCACCGGCTGCACGGGTTGCCCACTCGCCGCGGAGGACACGGCGCTGGCCGTGATCGTCGCGACGAAAGGCTGGACGCACCTATCGCCTCTGCTCGAGCTCCGCCCGATCTATCGCTGGATGCGTTTGCCGGCGCAGCGGCTGCGCAAGGCCGGTGTCGAGCGGCTCAAGAGCGGCGCGATCGCGAAGAACCCGCAGCGCATGGGCCCGCTGACGCTCGAGGCGCGCGCGACCGCGCTCGAGCAGATCCTCGACATCCAGGCGCGCGTATGCGCGGGGGCGATCGAGGCAGGCACGCCCGAGCGTGGAATCGACCTGATCAATGCCGAGGAAGAGGCGCTAATCCGCGAGCTGATCGCCGCGCGCACCTTTCCCGATAAGTGGGAAGGGGACGAGCCCAGCGCCGCGGCGTGGCTCGACAGCGTCTATGGTGACGGCACCGCGCAGCCGATCCTCTTTCGCGACCTCGTGGGTTCATGACCTGCGAACACGTCACCCTCCCAGGCGGCGTCCGCGCGATCGTCTGTTCCTCACGCAAGCGCCCGCGCTGCGCGTGCGGCCGCCCGGCGCCGCTGCTCTGCGACTGGAAGGTCGACGGCGGCACCTGCGACGCGCCGATCTGCGCGCGGTGCGCGACGTCGCCGGCGGAGGGCAAGGATCTGTGCCCGGCGCATGCCGAGGCGTTCGAGGCGTGGAGGGCGGGGCGATGACCGAACAGCCCTTGATGGTCGCAGGCACCTCGAAAGAGCTCGAGCTCGGCAAGGCGGCGGAGCATCTCGTTTGCGCCGACCTCATTTTGTCGGGATATCGTGCCTATCTCAGCGACCAAGGCCTTCCATACGACATCGTGATCGATCTGCACGGGCGCCTTATCCGCGTCCAGGTCAAGTCGACCATGGCTTCGAAGAACGTCAACGCCCGTGGGAAGAATCGGCGCATCGCTTACAGCTTTGGCGTTCGCCGAAGAGGCAAGAATGGCAACCAGAATTTGAACGACTCCGATTGCGATATCGTCGCTCTAGTCGCGATCGATATCCGAACGGTCGCTTACATGCCGATATCGATCGTGGGACAGACCGTGCAAATCGCGCCGCCCGGGGTTCTTCCGGAGACGAAGACCTGGCGGGGCGGCTGGGGAAGAACCATGGACCAGTGGCCTTTACGCGACGCCTTGGATGGACCCGCTTCCTATCGGAAGGTGGTCCGGATCGTCGAAGAGACGCATTGCAAACACGGGCATGAATACGCCGCCGTCGGTGCGAGGAAAAGCTATGGCTGCCCTGAGTGCAGCCGGATACGGGCACGCGCCAATCTCGCTCGTCTGCGGGCAGAAGCGGCATGACGTCTTGGCCGTTCGGCGACCTTACGCCATTTTCGTATCAGACGCTCTTGGTCGATCCACCTTGGCGATTTTCCAACTGGTCGGAGAAAGGAGAGGCTAAGAACCCGGTCGCGCACTATCCCTGCATGCGGATGCCCGAGCTGCTCGGGCTGCCGGTGAACCACCTCGCCGCGCAGGACTGTGCGATGATCATGTGGGCGACGGCGCCGATGCTGCCCGAGGCGCTGCAGCTGCTTGCCGCGTGGGGCTTCGAATACAAGAGCATGGGCGCCTGGGCGAAGCAGTCCAGCACCGGCGCGAAGTGGGCTTTCGGGCCCGGCTATGTCTATCGGTCGGCGCTCGAGCCATACATCGTCGGGACGCGCGGCAAGCCGAAGGTGCGATCGCATTCGGTGCGCAATCTCATCGTCGCGCCGACGCGTGAGCACAGCCGGAAGCCGGACCAGATGCATGCTGACGTCGAGGCGCTCTACGATGGGCCGCGCGCGGAGCTGTTCTCGCGGCAGCGGCGGCCGGGCTGGGATGCGTGGGGGAATGATGCGGATCGGTTCCCGGCGGAGGACACCCCCTCGCCAACGTCCGAGATCGCGCGCAATCGGTCGAAGCGGCGTCCGATTTCCTGAAGCCGTCTTAAAATTGGGATAGAGATTGTTAATCTCTTAGTGCGACATGACGCCATGATTAAACAAATTGTCATGTTGTGGCGTACCAACAAAGGGGCCACCGCCATTGAGTACGGGTTGATTGCCGCTCTAATCGCCGTAGCCGCGATCGCCGCGATGCAAGGGTTAGGTAACCGGCTCAAAACGACTTTTGCCAACGTATCGTCTAATATGAAGGCATCCTAAGGACCCGTGCGGGCGGACGATTTGCTGCACTGATGCGCCTCAAGTGAGGTCAGCGCAATTCCGCCTCGACCGGTAACCCTAGATCGAGGAGCGCTCTCAGGATCGCCTCATATGGCCGATGACAGCTATCCCACGCATGATCGCGCGGCGCCGCAGCGGCGGCCCAATACGCGCGCAGCAGCGCGTCGTCCTTCAGGAACGGATAGAGCACGCGAAGCGCCAGCCGCACGTCGGCCGTCGCGATCGGCATGCCGGGCGCGCGGTAGGACGCGGCGTGGAGCACGGTCAGCGCGAGGTTCATCAGGATCGTCTCGGCGCGCTTGCGGCGGAGCGCGACGCGATCCTGGCTGAAGGGCAGGGCCTCGACGCGGGTGTTAGCGCTGCCGCAGCGCGCGTTCCAGCACGGTAGGCTGGCGCGCACCGATGCCCAGTCCAGCCCCGCGCGATGCACTGTCCGGTGATGGATCAGCGCCTCGCGATCGCACATCCGGACATGGCCGCATTCGTTGCAGGTGACGCTCACCGCGGCCTCGATCCGGCGCAGGTCTGTCAGGGTCTTGATGGGGCCGACCATGGTCGCGGTGAAGCACAGGACGACGCGATTCGGCCAGAACATTGTGAGAACAAAAGAGGCGGCGTATAGCGGCGATATGGACGCCCCGACTCACGACAGCCGCTGCCGGCTCTGCACCGCGAACGACCTCGACGGGCTGAAGGAAGAGATGGCCGAGGCGCTGTGGGAAAGCCGTCGGCGCGGCACGCTCGACGATTGGCCATGGGCAGAGGCCGGGCCTATGTGGCAGCGCGTCTTTCGCGATTTCGGCGAGACCGCAGTCGAGGCGATGCTCGAACGGCACCGCGTCGCGATCCCGAACGAGGCCTAAGAACGATCATTTGCTAGGCAACGTCTTCGCGCCTATCGGAGACGATTGTTTCGGGTACGGATCGTTCAAAACCATGACCAGAATATGAGGCCGAACCGCTGGTCCGCTGATGATGATGCTGAGCTGCAACGGCTCGTGGGGATCGGTGCGAAGACCCCGGCGATCGCGCGCGACCTGCGGCGTACGCAAGGCGGCGTGTCCATGCGAATGGCAACGCTCGGGATCTCTCGTCGGGCGGGGGTTCGGACGCATACGAAAACGGCTCTCGCTCACGTCGAAGCAGTAGAACGACGGTTGCGAAAAGCGGCCGCACGCGTCGCGCGTGAAAACCGAGCAGATCGTTGAAGCCGGGTCCTACCGGAACCCCGGGAGAGATCCTCGATCGCTTGGCGAAAGACCACGGTCAGAGCCTCGCTGCGCTGTCGCGGATGCTCCGCCGGCGCAACGGCTATCTAGCGACCTTCGTCCGCGACGGGCACCCAGCCGTGCTGGCGAAGCCAGACCGGGCGCTGCTCGGCGCCTATTTCCGGGTCCCTGAGTGGTGGTTCGGGGATGATCTGGAGTGCGATGCTACTGCCGCCCAACTATCATCACAGTGATCCCCGCCGGCGCGGCTGCTGCGTTGATGAGTTGGAGCGACAATAGAGCGACGGCCGTCGAGGGCAGGGTGATCGTCTGCGTCTGCTTCCAGCACTTCCCGGCATAGCCTGTGGTCGTGATCGTCGCGACTTGGCAGGTATAGGGGTCCGACGTCGTTTTCGCGCTGGCGAAGGCGGTGGTCGGCGAAGTGGGGAAGGTGCCGGGCCATGAGCCGGAGAACGTGCCGTTAGCAGCCGTTGTGGTTTGTGCCGGCATCACCTGCGTCGAGCGAGCCGCGTCGGCTTTCGGGATGCACGCCGCGCCCGTCCCTACCGTGCCACCGACCGTATCAGCAGCTGGGACGGTCGAACACGTCGGGGGGAGCGCGGCTGCTGCCGCATCCGCCTTTGCGCGCGCAGCCGCGATCGCGACGTTGGTTGCGGTCGAGTCAACCTGTGCGGGAGGAATCGTGAGTTGAGCATGCGCCGACGTCCCCCAAAGGATCGTCGACAGAGGAAGCGCATAGGCAAAGCCTCGGGTTGATCCGCGTGACATGGCCCTTCTCCGATGCGTTACGATGTCAGCCCCGCGCCGTTTAGATACGGCACAGCCTTGTCATAAATGATGATCCGCTCAACGAATCCGTTCCACCGTTCGCCGCCGCCAGAGTTGTGACCGAGGTAGACGCCCGTCAGGTCATTGAAGCCCTTACCGACGATTTCGGTGCTTGTGCCGCCGAGAAAAACGCGCCGCTGGGTCGCATTCCATTCGATGGCAACCTTAGTGCGGTTCGACCAGGACGCACCGCTCGGCAGGCTGACGGCCGGAAGGTTGCCGTTGCCGCTGAACGCACCGCTCCAGGAGGAAGCCTCGGTCTGTCCACCTCCCAACACATAGCCGGACGACGCACCAATCAGGCGGCTGTTGTTGCCGCTCATGTCCCCCTTGTTGGTGATCACCAGCACCGTGCGCTCGAGCGTCTTGTCGAAAGCTGCCAGCAAGGCTCCGGCAAAGGTGATCGTGTCCGACCCATTTCCGTCGAGGAAGATACCCTGATCAGTGATACGGAGAACATTGGCGCCGAACGTTGCCGTCGAGCCATCGGCGTTGAGGGCCGTCCGACCAGCTGCCCCATTGCAGATCAGTTGCGCGAGCGTCGCGCCTGCGTAGGAGCCCGTCAGGAAATTGAGGTCCACGATCGGGGTCGGAAGCGTGAACGGGTTTGCCGGGCATAGCGCCGCCAGATCCGCCGTGAGCTTAGCCGCGACCGGACCGGTATCTGAGCGGTCCACACCGGTCTTCCACCGGCGCCAGCTATGCCCGCGGTTGGTTGTCGGGTCCCAGGTAAGCACGCCGGTGCTCGGGTCGACCTTCATCCAGCCGTTCGTGCCGCCCGCCTCGGTCCAATTGTTGGCAACGGCTTGCCCGGTGACTTCGTAGAATGTCCCCAGATCGTAGGATTTGTTAGGCCCAGGCGTCGAGACGAACGCGGAAGGATTGCGCCAGTCGTCGCCGGTGTTCTTGCCATCGGGGGCAACGTGGATGACGTCACCCCAAGTCGTACCGATCCAGTCGAGCGGGACCGAAACTGGCCAATTCGAGGAAACATAGTTCGCCGCGGCGATGTTGAGCTGCACGTTGTATTCCGCACCGGAACCGCTGCCCGTCGCTTGATCATAATCGCCGAGCATGGAAATGTAGCGCGAGCATTTGGCCGTAACGAGATCGATGCCGTTCAGCGACGAGATACCATCGGCTGCCGACGTAAGCAGATCCTGGAAATTGTCCGCGCCGCCAATCGACAGGAAGATGAGCTTTCCCGACACCGCCGCCAGCCCCTTACGCATCGCAACATAGCCTGCGTCGGTCGAATCGTTGGTGGTCTCGTCTGCCGCAAACCGGGTGCGGACACCCTGAATGAAGCTGGATGCAGTGCGGTCGTTAGGGTCCTTATTGACGCCGATGAACGGGGCGGGGGTGACGCCGGCGAACTTCGCCAGTTCGCGCAGGCCCGCGCCCGAGCTTCCGTCGATAGTGCTCGAAGACATACCGACGAGATTGATCACGCCGCGGTTGTGCGCGTCCATCATCAGCAGGATCGTGTCGCGATCGTCGGTGTCCGGCCCCAGGTCGCTGTCGAGCCAGACGTTCGGCACCAGCGAGGGGACCGCTGCTATGCTCGGTAGTCGCAACCCCGATACAAGTCCCGGAGCGCGGCCGACCCGATACGCTTGCCCGTGCGCTACGGCTGCGATCGAGGCGAGCAATCCGCCAACAACCGAACGGCGGCCGATCATTGGCCGATCCAGCTCGTCGTGTTGACGGTCGGCGTGCCGGTCGAGAAGGCATAGATCGCAGTGTTTGGCGCGAACACGAAGGTATAGACCGAGCCGGCGGTCGCGCCCGATGGCACGAGGCCGTCATAGACGGTCGCGCTGCACGTCGTCGACTGCCCGCCGGCGCAGAGATACAGGTTTGCGGTCAGAGCAGCTTCCACGGTCACCGTGAGCGCCAGGCGGCCCGTGCGCGCGATATCGATCGTGGTGATCGTGCTGGCGGTCAGGGCGGTGCGGGTCGAGGTCGGCGTGCCTTGGCCAGGGAGCAAGCCGCCGAGCGTGCCGGTCGCGAGCGCCTTGGTCGTTCCCGCCGGGGTAACACCGCTGATTTGCTGCGCTGTCGTGGGCGCCGTGCTGCCGGTCGTGGTGACCGTGGCGGACAGCGTGGCCAGCGAGGTGTTGCCGGTCGTCTGCAGCGCGCTCGTGGCGGCGCCAGATGGCAGCGGCAGTGCGCCGCCCGCCTGATAGGGCGAGCCGAGTGCGGTGATCATGCTGCTCTGAAGCGCGCTGGTCGCTGCGCCCGATGCCAGGACAGGTGCCGCCAGAAGCACGCGCATCGCCTCGAGGCGGCCCTGCAGCGTGTTTGCCGTTGGCGTGCCCGAGATCGCCCCGATCTCGTCGCGGATCGACTGCTCGAGCGTGATCTGCGAGGTCTGGTTTGCCGCGCTGGCGTCGCCGCCGCCACCGCCACCGCCGCCGCTGGCGCAGCCGGTCCCATCTACCGCCGGGACGCAGAAGATGCCGATCGCAGCTTGCGGGTGGCCCGACGGGTCGAGATACGTCTTGGCGCGAACCTGCGCGGAAGCTGGGGCGGGCAGGAGGGAACAGGCGAGCGCGATCGCGCCCACTGCGAAGCGCAGTCGGGTCATAATTCATTCCTCCGATGGGGATTTAGTTCTTGGGGCAGTCCGCCGGCGCGGTGCCGGTCGTCCATATCGCCTCGAGGCAACGCCGTTCCTGCTTCACGCTGGCAGCGTGCGTGTTGGACTTGGCGACATCACCAATTGCCTCGTCGAGCAGAGCAGCCATCGCCTGCAGGTAGCCCTGATCGATCTGGACCATCACGCCGGTCTCGGGACGACCGAGCGGCTTGAGGTGGAAGGCTTGGACGAATTCAGGGTTGAGCGTCGGCAGCGTCGGCCTGTCCGTTCGCGCGTTCGACGAGAGCGTCGACGGATGCTGACAGGCTGCGAGTGTCAACGCGAGCGGGAGGATCGCCAGCAGGCGCGGCGGGAACGGCAATCGCATCGGTCATTTCCTTGAGCTTGGCTTGCACGAGATCGGTCGTTGCGGCGTCAACGCGCGCCATCCGCTTGCCGATCGCGTCGGTGGTCGTTTGCGCAGCTGCGGTGTCGGCCTTCGATTCCGCGACAGTCTTGGCGTGTTGCACCGCGACCTGTTTTTTGATCGCCGCCGCGCCCTTGGTCTCGCCGGCCTTCTCGCCGTGGATGTAGACCGCGAGCAGCAGGATCAGCGCGGCGAGGACCACCCAAACCCACCAGGGCACCGCCTTGAGGAAGGCGAGTGCGGCGGTTGCCCAGCCGCCGAGCAGCAGCTTGAGGGCTCCGAATCCTACGGGGATCACGACTTTGTATCCGCTGACGGCTGCACGTTCACATCGCCGCTCTCAGTCGTCGCGGTCGCACTGCGCGGCTTGAACGTGCCAATGACGCCCACGAGCCCCGTTGTCAGGCCGCCGAAGCCCAGCGCCTCAGCATAGCGCTGTTGATAGGCGAGAAAGGCCGCGATCGAGGCGAGGTAGCAGATGGAAATGAGGATCGCGCAGAAGGCGATCAGGGCGTGACGATCGTTCATGCTTGCAGTGCCTTCTGAAATTGGACCGCATAACCGGCGATCTCCGCCGCGCAGTCTTGGCCATTGATGATGCGGCGCGCCGAGATGAACTGCGGCATGGTCGCCGCGCCGGTCGACGGCAGATACGAAGCGAAGGATTTTCCAGTGAACCATCCTTCGGTCATGCCCCTGCGCATGACCTGCGCAGCGATCACGGGTTCGAGCATGCGCTCAGGGCGCGCGATGAGATCGACGCCGAGCTCCTTCGACGCGCGCGCATAGTTCGCGCGGCCGGTCACCTGCGGATAGCCGCGACCATGGAAGCGGGCTCCGTCGCCTGGCTGAGTATTGCCGAGCTGGCGCGCGATATCTGGACGCTGCCCTTTCGGGTCATAGCGGCGAAAGAAATAGGCATCGCCGCCGATCTCATCGATCGGCTGCATCGTGTGGTTGGTCTCTTTGTACGCGGTCGCCAGCGCGTATGAGGTGTAGGCGATCGGAGCCCCCGCCATCGCGTCGAGGATCGCGACACAACCGGTCACCTCTGAAGGGGTCAGCGTCGGCCCCAATAGGCCGGAGCGCACGGAATCGAAGAACCGGGCTTGAGGGTTCATGCGTCACTCCGAAGATGTGGGTGGATTACGAGGTTGCGTTGCCCTCGCGAGCGCCGTCGTAAGTCGCCGCGATCGCGACGATGCCGCGGGATAGATCATCCTGCTCAAGCGCCTCTTCGGCCCGGCGGGTCAGCGTTTCCAACGAGGTGTTGGGGGGCGCGAACGGGAAGGCGCGCCTGAGCGCGCCCTCGAACATCTCGGACTGCGCATGGCGTCGATGCGTCAGCGCGCGATCAAGCGCAGGCAAGGAAATGGCGAAGAGGCTGATCAGCGTAAGGAGCTCAGCCGCGCCGATCATGGCGTCTTGACCTTCGGCGGGTTGAGCAGCGTCAGCGTGGTCTCGATCCTGATGGTGCGGCCGTCGATCGCGTTCAGCTTTTCGATCGTCGCCTCCTTGTCCTTGTCCTGCTGGTCGACCCTCACCTTGAGATCTCGGGCTTGGTTCTCGACCTCGGTCAGTCGCTGGATCACGCCGCCGTAGAAAAATGCCGCGGCGGCGAGCATCGCGGCCAGGCTGACGGCCGGTGCGAACTCGTGCCACCACGCGCGTGGCGCGGGCGGGGGCGGGCTAGCCATGGCGATTGCGCCCCGCCGATGGAGGAAAGGCGCAGTTGCGCATGATCGGTAGAGCCTTTCGCTGGCGTCAGAATGCGATGGAAGCGACCGCTTCCGCGCTGGTCGCTGAATTGACAGCCGCGACCTTCGCCATCAGGTCCATCAGGCTCGGCTTCGCTGGCGCTGCAAGCGCCGCCTGGAGCTGCTCGAGATCCACGAACGTGAACGGCATGACCGGCGCATTGGACGCATCGATCCAGACGTTCGCGGTCCAGCCCTTCGCGCCCTGCGACACAGCGAGATCGACCATCGCCTTGTGGTTCGTATCGCGCGCAAAGCGAACGGTTGCGCCCGCCTCGGTCTTGAAATCGAGAGTGGCGGAAGCAGCCCCCTGATATTCAGCGTTCAGCGCGCCGATTTTGTTGGCCTTGATCTGATCGAGCGTGGCAGGCGCGGGCGGACGGATCTGGATCTCGCCACCCACGACCGACGCTGTCGACCCCGGCGTAGCGGAGCAGAAATCGAGGAAGAGATCGCGGGTCGTTTCGACCGCATCGGTCGGGATCGCGCCGTCGGGATAGGCGATGTCGTCCGGATAGAAACAGCCGGTGGAGGGCGCATATTTCATTGGGTGATCCTCAATTTCCGATGGCGAACCAGTAGGCGCCGGTGGTGCCTGGCGAGCCCGACGGGACCGCGATTTGTCCCTGCGTCGCGCTGATCGGCGCGGCGCCCATTCCAACGGCGTTCGAGCTCAGAGCGAGCGAGGTCCCGGGCGTCGCCATCATCATGAAAGGGTTGTTCGGGAAGGCGATCGTGAAGTTTATCGTGTTGATCGCCTGGTTGTTCAGCGCCGGCACGAAGCCCCACTGCAGGACGAGACCGAGCGGCAATTTCTGGTAGCCGACGGCTGCCTGCGCGACGGTAAAGGCGCTGAGCGGCGCGTATGTTGAAGCGGCGGTAGCTGCCTTGAGATAGCCCTCACTGCCGATGAACAGGTCAAGCGCAGCCGTGATCTTGCTGGTGAAACCGGCGAGATCCCCGTCGTCGAGAACCGCAACATTTGCCTCCACAGACACCCAATTTGCGAGAGCAGCAGCGACGAAAGTCGCCTGCCGCATTGCCTTGTTGAATTTCGCCGACGACGCGATGCCGGACGAGAAGCCCGCCTCCGTCGTTGGCGCCGTGGCGTAATCAGCCTGAGATTCGACGTTCGCGCCGGATCCTGTCGCGAAGGGCAAAAAATCTACCGCGTTGGTCATTGGGGGTTCCCTTTATTTGGTCGCGGGGCGCGCAGCACCATTTTGAGTCGTTTTCAAAAGAAAATGTCTCTTGTGATACTCGGTGAAATCGTTGATTCTTGCGGACATGACCTATCAGACCAAAGTCGAAATGGCGCCGGACCTCTTGATGTCTCGCCTGACGAAGATGGAAAATCTCGCATCGCGTTACCGGCGCGCTCAAATCAGCGAAGTGCTCTCTCCGACTGAGACGATGACCGGCGATAATTATATTTGGGTCGGGCAAAGCGCAGTCGAGGCGATCGTCTCGTCCGTTGCTGCCAGCCGCCTCACCGAGGTGCAGAGTGTCCTGGACCTGCCATGCGGGCATGGAAGGGTTTTACGCCACTTGGTCGGTCTCTTTCCGGATGCCGACTTCGATGTTTGTGATCTCGACGATGCGGGGACAGATTTTTGTCGAGATCAATTCGGTGCGGCGGTCGTTCCTGCACAGATCGATCTATGTGCGGTGTCGTTCCCGCGGAAATACGACCTGATCTGGATCGGCAGCCTGTTCACACACTTGCCCGAAGACGTCACTCAGAGGTACCTCGCCCACCTGGTCAAGCAGCTGACGCCATGCGGCATTATCGTGGCGACCTTCCACGGGCGATGGTCGGAGCGGATGCAAAAGCTGATACCCTACACCGACGACGCTCGATGGAGTGCAGTGCAACGCGATTTCGATCGCTGGGGCTACGGCTATGCCGACTATGCCCCAGGCCTCGGACATGACTTCGTTCCCGGCACCTATGGCATTTCCGCTGTCCGACCCGACTATTTAATGCAGATGGTTCAGCGGATCCCTGGGGTCCGCATCTTCCATTTTCAGGAGCAGGGCTGGGGCGATAACCACGACGTTCTTGCATTCGGCAGGCCCTGCTGGACCAACGAGCCAGGGGCTTAAATCGACTGGCCGGGCAGCGTTGGCGGCGGGATCAGCAGTGCGTGGCTATGCCGTTCGTCAGTACCAAGGTCGCGAGCGAAACCGTTCCAGCGGCGCACGAAACACCAGCAGTCGAACCGACTTTGTAGCCGGTCGCGCTGATACCCGAAGGCGATACACTGAGCGGATGGGCTGACCCATTGTTCATGTAGATGTCGAGCGCGTTGTCGCCCAAGTACAGGCCGCTAAGTACCGAACCACCCGCATTGCTAAAAATCCGCCAGACAGGCGTTCCGGTCGCAGTGTACCAGTCGATCCCGTAACCCGATGGCATTGCAATTGCGGGAGCGTACCCGCCTCCCATCTTCAGCGATCCATCCGCAAAGACAATCCCGGAGAGCGCTTGGCCATTGTTCGGGACAATCGTCATGGCCGAAGAGCAACCGTGGGAGACGGCGATGCCGTCACCGCAATCTAGACGCAGGGCGTTCGAGAAGCCATTTACGTTGTAATTATAGGGGTCACCAAGCGCTGGCGTTGGGCCGAGGTTAACAATGCTGATCTCCCGCCCGAACGCACCCCTCGATAGCGCTGTCGGCTCGATATACGCCGCATCGTAGCCGCCCCAGACCACATCGGATTGCGCGGTGTTGTCCGCCAGGACGAGATTGATACTGGCGAGGACATTCTGTCCGGGAAGAGCATTGTCGCTCGATCGGGCGGCGAACACCCCACCTATATTGCCTGTTGTGGAGATCGAGTATAGCTGCGCATGCCCAGTAGCATCGACGCCCGAGACATAGCTGTTCGCCCAAGTGACATTGTCCTTTGCGGCCGCGCCGAACATGCCAAACTTCGCGCCGATCGTGTTGGTCAGGACGTTCGATGTCGGATCATATTTGGCGGCACCGGAGCCGCCGATGACCGTCGGATAGAGCGAGCTGCCGACCGAGAGCGCGCTGTGCGCGCTGTCTGAGACCAACGGGGTAGTCCCGATCCGCAGGTCGCTTACCGCAGCGGAGCCGGAGCCCGAGATCGAATACGGGCAAGATCCGCCCACAGGCTCTCCGCCCACCACGGTACAACTGGACGCGCCGATCCCGCCGGTCGTGGAGAATTGCGTGCCCTTGGTGACGGTCTTCACGATATCGGATGCGGTGGTTCGCTTGGTCGATCCGCTCTGGATCACCGGCAAGACCTCGGTCCCGCTCATCGGTGCCGCAGCCGGCAGCGACGAGATCGTGACCTGCGCGCTCGCAGCCACAGGCGCGAGCACGACGAATAGGGCGAAAAGCCACTTCATCGATAATTCCTTATTGAATCGCGAGGGTTTGGCCGTCTTCCGTAGACAGGATCACGCCGCTCTCGGTCTGCAGGAGTTCCCAGATCGTCGGCACCGAAACCCCCCAGGCACCGACATCCCAGCCCGAGATCGAGCTGTTCTCGGTGTCGAAGCCGAAGAAGGCGGTGTTCTCTGAAGGGTAGAGATAGCCGGTGATGAGGACGCCTGCGGGGCGGAGATCGAGATAGCCGCCGGAGAACAACTCCCGGAACGTCGGGTTACCGTTCGCGCCGAGCAAGCCCAGCGTGATCGTCATATCGCCGTTATCCTGGATGACGATCTGAAACCCCTGCGCGGCGAAGAGCGTGTCCCAAGCGGCGTAGGCGCCCGGAATGGTCCCGTCCCACTGATTGGCAGCGATTTTGGCGCGCAGCAGCAGCCGATAGATGTCGTCGGGCAGGGCGATCAATCCGGCGATGGGATCGCCAGGAGCCCACCAGACGCCCTGATCCCAGCCGATACCAGGGGTGTCGAAGCTGAAATAGACGCCGGTCAGCGGCGTCTTCACATAGCGCGACGCGCCGATCCACTGGCCGACGATATCGAGTTGCGCGCCGACGGCGACGTCGAGGTCGAACGCTGTCGGCAGGGCGCTAAGAGTCGCGGCCAAGTCGGCGAACGGCTGGACCGAGGCCGTGACGCTGGCGATGAAGTTCGACGCGCCGGCGTGTTCCGAGGTGATGAGCGACAGATACCGCTCGATATCGCCACTCACGATACGATGCTCAGGGTCACATCGGCGACGTCGCAGGTCGCGGCCTCGTTGAAGGCGATCGGCACGTCGGTCGCTGCGAGCGTGTTGCCGAACAGCGCGAGCTTCAGGCCGTCAGGCGGGATACGGAACGCGGCGCGCGCGCCGGAACCCTCGACGGCCGCCACGATCACGTCGTTGATGCTGATCGACGAACCGATCTGGCCCGTCGTGATATAGTAGGCGATCGCCGCTAGGATCGTGTTGCCGATCGCGACGGTATAGCCGGGCAGGGGCTTGATCGCGACCGAGGCGATAATGCGCTTGTAAGTCGGGGCATCGAACGAGACGACCGACGGGATGCCGCGGCTGTCGAGGATGGTCTCGGTGATGGTGCCGACGGTGCCGGCGCCGAGCTTGTTGTTGGCGATGGTCCGCGCGATCGTCACGGCATCGCCGCCCTCGACGACCAGGCAGAACGTGTGCGCGGGGACGCCGTCGCTGTTCGGCGCACCGGTCGGGTTCTCGCTGTAATTGAGGCGGGTGACCCCGGCGATATTGGCGACCGCCGCCGCGATCGTTTCCATCGGCGTCCGGGCAGAGATCGCGGTCGAGATGCTCTGCCGGCCGCGGAGCGTGGCGTCGCTTTCCACTGCCGCGCCGGGCGCCGCGGCTTCCGGGTTGGATACGGTCAGCCATCCGCGCGTCGGCGTCAGGATCTTGGTGATCTCGCCAGCCGCGGCTGCCGTCGCCCCGATCTCCTTGGCGGTCGCGGTGACCGTGATCGATGAGCTCGGCGGGATGGCGACGGAGTCCGGCAGCAGCCAGACGTTTCCAGCGGCGTCGCCGACAGAGCCCTTGGTGATGGTCGTGCCGGCGGTCCCGGTGATCGTCACCGGCACGCTCGAGAAGCTCGCATCCTCGCGCTTGATGCCATTGATCTTGACGACCGACGACAAGCCGGTCCCCTGCGCGCTCGCCGGCGAGAAGCTGTTATAGACCGCGATCGCGGCCGCGTTCACGTCGGTGACGGCCTGCGCGATGATCGCGATCCACTGGCCGTCCTGCGTGTCCGAGCTGAGCACGACATCGCTGCCATAGATCGCGCGGTAGCTCGCGCAGAGCGATAGATAGGCGTCGTCGAACGATGGAGCGGAGATGCCGGTCGGACCGACAGCGGCGGCCAGTGTCGGGAGCGGGTAGGTCGTCAAGGTCGTTCCCCGCTAAATGGTCGGATCAGGCAGGAATGCGGATCGCCAGGGTTTCGGCGATCGTGATCGTCTGGGTCGCGCTGTAGATCGTCAGGATCTGAGCCGTGACCGCGAGCTTGCGGTCGTTGGTCCGGCCGCTGGAATATTGGACGATGCTGTCGACGCCGGGCGTGCTCAGGATGACGCGCTTAATTTCGCCATCGTAGCTTTTCGGCCCGTGGCGCCCGATGATCTTGCCGCCCCAGTCGGTGCCCTCGGTCGTATCCAGGAACCACTCGCCGAGGATCAGTTTCAACCGCGTCGCGACGCACTGCCCGACGCCCGACGGCGAATTCAGGTAGAAGTTCGTAGCGCCGCGGCCGAACGTCATGTCGCCGCCGGTGTCGAGCATCCGCACACGCATCAGGCTGCCTTCACGGTTTCGGAGCCGGTCGTGATGACCCCGCCGGATACGCTGTCGCCGACGCGCGCGACCTTCGCGCCCCCTTCGCCGCCGAGGTTCACTGGGCCGTTGAGGTTGATGCCGCCTGGCGCCGTGAGCGTGATCGCTTGCGCCGCCGCGTCGAGCTCGACGCACGTCGCGCCGTCGATCGATCGCAGCTGGGTCGTGCTGATCGAGATGCCCCCGACCAGATTGACCTGCGACCGGCCGCCGGGAAGGACGAACCCGTCGGAAAGATCATGCATGCGGAACGACATGGGCGGCTGAACGCCGCCTTGCTGCCACCACGCATCGATGCAGCGCGACGAGAACACGACCAAGCATTCGTCGCCTGCCGCGATCGGGAACGTCAGGATGGCGTCGCCGCCGCTCGGGAAGCAAACCGGGCAATCAACCAGCGGCGGCAGATCGTGGTGCGAGGTCTCGCCGGTTTTGGGATCCGCCCGCGTGCCCTGTATCGCAGGTTGCACCTCGCAGGTCATCTTCGCCGGATCGAACGACAGGATGATGCCGGGGAGGGCCGTCCACATCTGCGATTGCCGCTTGCGGGTTTCCATCGCCATCGCGGTAGAGGCATCGTCGAGGTGTTGACGAACGTCCATCAGAGAAGGCCCCGCTTGTAGAGGGTGGTTATCCCGCTCGAGGTCTGATCGACCGAGAGGCAAACCGAATCGGTGTACCAATCGTTGCCGCGGGTATCGCCGTTGTGCTCAAAATAGAGGACGCGATAGAGCCCATCCGCGTTGATCCCGGGAAGCGTGTTGACGTAGGTCTGCCCAGGGTCGATCTGCTCGCGCTGGATCGTGGCGTTGTTTAGCTCGATCGTGGTTCCGACCTTGACGATGGGATTGAGCAGGCATCGCACGCGGATGCCCTCTTGCGTCTGCTGCGGATACCCGACCAGCCCAGTGCCGCCGTTCAAGATGATCGTGCCGCCGGGGATTGGCTTGCCCGTGCTCGTCATGGTGACGCCGTCCGATTGATAGAACCATGTCGCGCCGGAAGCGTTCGCGGCTTCGGTCATGATTTCATGCGCCGGGCCGTAGAGCACTTGCCCGCGCGGCATCTTTGTCCCGTTGTCGTCCGCATAGTTATTGAGCGGCTGCCCCATGGCGCCCGCTGCCGCGCTCGCAACGTCCGTCGAGGATGCACCGGCCGCCAACGTCTGGCTGATACCGGCTTGGTAGGAGGAGTGCCCTACGGCGCATAGGAGGTCGAGATAGCTATCCTCGGGTGCGTCGTGGCCTTGGGTGGCCTGGATTACCTCGCCTGCGAATATCGCGCCATAGGAGCCGTGCTGATATCCTGCCTCGAACAACACTTCCCGGTATTCGTTCGCCTTGATGGTGTTGAGCGTCGTCGGCGCCATGTTGTAAATTCGGAACGTCGCATATTGCGGGTGCGTCAGATCCGCCATCTTGACCGAGAACTGAAAGTGTAAGGCAGATAGGTCGATCCCGGTTGCGGTGTCGCCGACGACCAGCTTGGAGCGGCGCAGGAACTGGCTGTGCGCCTTCACCACTGGAACACCGCGGCATTGCCGACGAGCTGCGCGTTAGATCTCTGTTGCGCGCCCGCGACCCCGTCCACGACCGCGCCCGTGTCGCCGCCGTGGATATGATAGGTGTTGTGCTGCTCGATCGACCCTATGCGCCCGCCCGATGGCGAGACGCCGAGGAAGCGCGCCGCCCCTTTGTGGTCGCTACGTTCGCCCTTCGCGCCTGGCGCTTCGTAGCCGTGGATGCCGATGTCGGCGACCGTGAGGGGGTCAACGGCACGCTTCATCTCATTCCAGACGCCGACGTATTTACCCGCCAGCTCGTGCTGCACGAAGCGTAGCTGCTCGTCGAAGGACGATTGCTGGATGCTATGGCCGAACATAGCCTTGAACGCTGCGAGGCGGTCTTTGCTCAGCCACTGAGCTAAGCCGTATGCGCCGGAACCTTGCTTATTTGGAAGCTTGTGGTCGAGCCCGCTTTCAGAAAACAGCATCGCCGCGACGCCTCGCGCCAAAACGTCGCTCGCGCCCTTCTGCTTGAAATAGTCGATCACCTGCTTTGCGCGCCCGCCCGCGGGAGCTGCGCCGGCGCCTGCGGGAGCAAGACCCATCTCTTGGTCGGTCGGCGCTCCCATCTTGTGCTTGAAGTCGTCGGAATAATTGGTCGGTCCCGGCGCGGGCTTGCCGGCGCTATCCCATGGGCGATCCGTATCCTTGATAGCCTCTTGCCACGCCTCGGCCCACTTTCCGCGCGCTATGAGATCCGCGGCCCTGGCGAAGCTCCCCAAGCCCCGGATCATATTGTCGAGGATGAATAAAATGCGGGTGGCGAAGCGCTGAGTGGAGCTTTCTTGCGCAAGCTCGCCAAGGGCTTTGAGCAGGTCGCCGATATCGAGGATGACGTTGCGAAGTTCCTGGCTGACACCGCTCAGGTTTTTCCCGGTCGCCATGTTGTTCATCCACGTCGTCACGTCCTTCAGCAGGGGAACGACGGAGCGCAGGATATCGAGCTCCAGATTGGTGAATATCTGGGAGGCTTGCTCTTTGAGCTGTCGAAGCTCGAGCATGAATTTATGCGATCGCTCGGCGGCATCGTCGAGGTTGTTCCCCATGCTCGCCGTCATTTGGTTGAACTGCGCTTCAAACTCGCCGTTATCGCGCATCATCATTCGCATCGTGTCTTGCGACAGACCAAGCCGCTCGCCGATCGCGGTCGCCCGCGCTAGGCCGTTTCCGCCTTCGCCGGCCATGCGTTGAAAAATCTTCTCCAGATCGATCAGGGTTTTTGCGCTGTCGCCGATATCCTTCGGATCGACGCCGAGCTGCTGGAGAAAGCCCTTAGCGCCTTCGCCGTAGGACATGTTGAAATTGGCGATTGCCTGCATGGCCGCGCTGGCGTCGCCGGCCGAGCCGCCGAGCTGCGAAAAGGCATAGCCCAGCGCCTTGATATCGCCAGCCGAGGAACCAAGGTTCTTCATCTGGAAATAGAGCGTGTCGAAGTCATCGGCGATTTTGACGACAGCGGCAGAAAGCGCCGCGGTCGCTGCGACGGCTGATTCGGCGAATACTTTAACGCCCTTGCCAACCCGCTTCAGGGTTTCTTCGAACCTGTCCACGTCTTGCGTGTCGACGCCGATAGAGACCAGAAATTCCTTGATGACATCGTCAGCCATTGCGGTGCCTATCGTGGAAGGTTAGCGGCTTTATGAGCGCGGGCCTCGTTCTCGCTTTTGACGTCGAGGGCTGTATTCATGCGCGCGATATCGCGCAGCGAGAGAGTTCCGTTAATCAGGGATTCGTACAGGCAGATGCCCGCGAGGACCGGCCGCAAAAGCCAGTCCTCATCGTCGGGCATCGTCACCGGCTCGAAGGTTATTCCGCCCCCACTTTGAGCAAAATGGGCGCGAGGTTGGTAAAAAAACCGGCGATCGGCTCCTTGAGCGTAGCGACCGCAAGTCGCAGCATGCCGGGCAGTCCGATGTCTTCGAACATCAGGCGACCGTTGACATAGACCTTCGCCCAGTTGTCGCCGCTCTTACGCATGCAACCGGTAAGGCACTTGTTGAGGACATACTCGCTATCCTCATCGGAAAGCTCGCCGAGCGCGGTGAACGCGCGCTCCATGGCGTTGTCGCCGCTGATCACCCCGACGATCGGCATGATGCGGCGCATGACATGGAACTGCGTCATCGCGTCGAGGGTAGCGAGCTGGTAGGTTACGCCATTGATTTCGGTTTCGGTCGTCACGGTCTGCTCCTAGCGTTGTCGCTCTATTTCTTGCGCTTCTTCACACTGCCGGCGGGTCGGATCACAAAATCGATGTTGTTGCGGTACTGCCCGGTGTCCTGCAGCGGATTGGTGCGCGTGACGCCGCGGCGCTTGCGCTCAGCGAGCGTGCGCTCCGACAGGGCAGGGGAAAGGCCGCCGGCGATCAGGCTCTTGACCGACGAGGTCGCGATGAAGCCGATCTTGGTCTCAATCGCGTTGACCTTTGCTTTCGGATCTGTCGCAAGCGTTATCGTCTTGATCGCATCGCGATACTCATCGGCGATTTTGTCTTGTACGCGCTTGACGCCAGGCACCAAGTGCGGACGCGCCGGAATGTTGATCTCGGGCGCGCCGTTCTCCTGTAGATAGCCGATCTCGGCATTGTTTAGGGTCTGCGTCTCGCCAGGTTCGGGAGTGCGAAACGCCTTCTCCGAAGGGATGCCGACCAAGATCCGATCCTTCCCCAGCGCCATGATTGCGGCTTTCACCTGCTTGGAGCGGTCGCGCTTCACTTCGACTTTGACGGGCATCTTGGCGGCCTCCTAGGTGCTCGGTTCTGCCTTCGATCTCAGGTTAATTCTTATGCAGACACTAGGATTAGCTTCCGGTCGGCGCCCAGATTGGTGAACGTCGGCGCGCTGTCGCTGCCGTCAGCGCTCACGATGTAGAGCGCTGCGCCCCCTGCGATCCGCAGATAGGCGTATTGCTTGAGCAAATTGACGCCCGCGACAAGGGCGATGCCGGAGACGATCTCGGCGCCCGAGGAGTCTGCAATGTCGAGGAACCAGCCACCGAGCTCAGCCTCGCGCCACTGGATCGTGAGGCGATAGGCGGTCCCAGCAAGCGAGATCGAGAAGCGCTCGGCAACGCCCGTAAGGGGAATTTCGAAAGCGGCCATAGTACCTCAGGGGTTCGTGGGCGCGGGGACGTTTGCGTTCGGCGCAGCCGTCGCGGCCTTCGTGCCTGTGTCGGCGACGCCCGACGCCGATTGCGGGGCGGCGCGATTCGCGTTCGGCGGCATCGTGACCTGTAGCGTGTCGACGAGAATGATCTCTTGCAGCTGGATCGTGACCAGCAGCACGTTCTCGGTCGTCTGGTCGGTGTCCGACCGCAACGACCTGATCAGCATATTCTCGTATAGCCGCTTGCCGGTCTGCACGACGAGCAGGGTGGCGTTGACCTGCGTCGCCAGCAACTCGTCGTAAATGTCGCCGAGGTCGCGCCCTTCGACGTTCGCGGCGGACCATCCGACCGTTACCGTCAGCATTGCGGGGTTCTTAAAGGCGTGGTCGGTAATCGGTGCGCCGCGCTCGACGGGGTGCGTCGTGATCGTCAGCTCGTCTTGCGCGCTTTCCTTAACCGTGGCCTCGGCGATGATTCCGCCGATGCTGCGGATGATGCCGGTGTTGTCCATGCCGATCCCTCCAAAGCGCAGATCGGCCCAGCGCTTGAGGCCACGCCCAATATCTTGATTGTCTGAGCATCGGCACTCGGCTTGGATGCCTGCGCAAAAACGGCGGCCCTTGTGGGCCGCCGGGGAATATTGTTGGGCAGGCCGCGTTCTAGAGGCGGTTCATCCACACTGGCATCTGCTTAGCACAAGTGGCGTCCCAAACAAGAGGTATCGGTTAAGGTCCGCGTGTAGCTAGACCCCGAAGATGCGTTTGGCTTCCTCAAGGGCAGCGAGGTGCAGCTTCCCGCCATCGGTCTGATGAGAGGCGATCCGGTAGCGATAGCCGCCGAACACCTTGCCCACTTCGAATACGCCAGCTTCGCCGAGCCTGCCGGCGTGGTGGCGCGACGTTCGGTCCGCAACATCGGCGGCCACGGCGATCTCGCGCGCCGTGAGCCAGCCGGTATGCCGGCGCACGGCTTCGTAAACGCGGATCTCGTGAAGGCTGATTTGGGTCTCGGGCCCTTGTAGAGCGGCAGCCATTATGCTGCAGCCTTGTAGATTGTGTGCGCGGTCAGCACGTTGTCGCCAAGCATAATCTGCTCTTCCACGCGCGCCCGCTCTTCGTTGGCAAGCCACAGGAGAGCCTTAATGCGAGCGAAACGCTCAACCAAAGGGCTGTCCAGCCGCTCTGCGGTTGCCTCGCCGGTTTCCGCAATATCAGCGACCGATGCGATCAGATGCTCGAGATTGTATAGATGCGCCTGAGCGGACACTACGGGCTTCGACACCTCGCAGAGTGGAAAGGCGTCCAAATATGCGATACGCTGAGCTTCAGCCATGACGTGATCCTTCTATGATCCGTTGCGGTAAGGAGCGGCGCGGTCGGCCAGGACCGCGCCGTTCTGCGTTTAGTGCGCCGTGCCGCCGATCACCTGATGCAGCTTGGCGAGGCCCTTGCCGGTCACGAGCGCCGTGACCGCGCGCTGGAGCCCCTTCTCAGGATGGTCCCAGTTGCTGATCTTCACGTCGAGATAGCCGGAGTTGATCTTGTCCTGATAAGGCTCATTCGTGCGCGTCAGCCATCCAATCTCTCGAAGCTTTGAGCAGAAGCGGTTGCGGCCGGTGTCGAAAACCTTAGCTGCCTGGCCAAGCGTCACGGCATCCGGAGCAACGGTGACCTGATCTGCGAACGCCACCTTTGGGGCATCCGCTTCCACCCTCGCTTCAAGAGCCGCCGACTTCTCGCTTTCGTCGGCGAGCGCACGGAGGGCGGACGCGAAGTCCTTCGGAAGGGCGATGACGGGCGCCCGCTCTTCCAGTTCCTGCCAGCGATCGATGATCTTGGCGCGCATCGTGAGATTGTAGCCGGAGACCAGGATCAGCGTTTCGCGCTTCGGCAGGTCGAAGAGTGGGTAACGCTGGTTGTTCTGCTCATTCAGATAGGTGCCCCCAAATTTGGGGAGACCCCCTTCACCATGAAGTTCGATCAGCATCTCGCGAATATCGCGCATCACGTGGTCGTGCCGTTTTCCGGTAAGCTCCGCGATCTCGCGGCTCGACATGGTGGCTGGTGCGCCGCCACCAAAAGCGGTATGGGTCAGATCATTCATTGGCTGTACTCCAATGGGTTGAGGGGCGACGACGGGGCAGGTTCCTAGGCCTGATGCACCGTCGTCGTTTTCTCCTGATTTTGCCGAAGCACGTAGACGATCTCTCCGGTTATGGAGCGCTCGTTCCGCGCGGCGCTTTCCCGAACAAACTCTTTCAAGTCGCTCGGCAAGCGCAGGTTGAATAGCGTATCCTGTCGCGACATAGCCTTCCTTCGCATGTATGACGTCACCGTGACGCATCGGCTGTATGTCACGGTGACATTATAGCAGTCAACAAGAAAATGTGTCACGGTGACGCATGGCACGATCAGACCCTAAATTCATGCTCCGGATTAGCGAAAGCTTGCGGGACCGCATCGCCCAAGCGGCGGAGGCAAATATGCGTTCGATGAACGCAGAGATCGTCTCGCGCTTGGAATTCACGTTCGCAGATCCGGACGGACCGCTTACGATTCCTCAGAAGGAGGAACTCCGAAAAGTCGTAATGGAGTCTATACAGGAAACGCTTCTCACCGCGCCTGGATACAAGGAGTATCTAGATGCTCAGAAGGCAGGGGGCCGGTAGCTCGTCGCCTTGTAGAGGCTGGACTTTCCGGCGGAGCGAAGTAGCTTGCCGCCCCAAGCTAACTAGGGGGTGCTGGCAGCATGGGTATCGGAAAGGGCTGCTTATATGCATTTGGTGGCGTCTTCGCGTTAGGCATAATTGGAGCGCTCGCGGAACATGGGGCGACGAACCCAGTGCATGCGACGGCAGACCAGTTGGCTGACTCATCCGCAGCGGCAGTTAATTCCGATGCCCCACCCTCGCCGCATAATGATGCAGAAAATCATGGCGATACCTTATCCAACATGAGTGAGGCGGTCGTTGCCGACACACCACCTTCACCCGAAGGACCTGCCCCTCAGTTGGCCATGGTGTCGTTCATAAATGATGCTCGTCGCAGTTTTTCCGAGAAGCGTAATCAATACGGAAGGGGCGTAATACGCAACGAGAAAACTAAAGATTTATGCGGCATCATTAATAAATCGCCCGAAGTTAAAAACTGGATTGGTCGGATAACCCACGTTTTCGAGAACCAGACTGTATCAGTAAACGTTAACAGCGGTGTTCCCGGATATGAGAAGTTTTCGCCGATTGAGTTCGTTCTAAAGTTTCACCTGTCTGGAACTGACGCTCGCCAACTATCCGCTTTAAATGAAGGTGATATGGTGACGTTCTCAGGGAGGATCGAGGCTGATCGTATGATGAGCGGCGGATGCGAAATGCTATTTCTTGATCGCTCTTTATCATACGATCCAAACGCCAGCCTTAATGACTTCACTCCGTTGCTAATTCCCGTCATTCCAACAGATTTGAGCGGTCCAGCCTAGACTCGAACTCGAACATGATCAGAGCCCGGTGCCGAGGGTGGTGGTGATCGAGCCCGCATCGATCACCCATTCGAGGGCAGGACCCTCCTTGTCATAGGTGACGTCGGGGAATTTCTGGAACGCGCAGCCGGTCGCGGTGACGCTGTCGCCGCGCGCGACATCGCGGATCTTGATCTGGTTCTTGCCCCAGAGCCGCGGATCGGATCGGTCGCCGTCGTACATCGACTGGAGCATGGCGTTTGTGATCGAGGTCTTGAGCAGCCGGATCGTGATCGTGCCGCTCTCGTCGGCGTGCAACGAGTTCATCACGGTGCCGTCTGCGCCGACCGTCTTGGTGTTCTTCGGCCCGGTCTTGGCGAAGGAAATGCCGCCCTCGGTGTTGCCATCGGAAAGCGAGAAGCTGCCATTCGGACCCACGATGGAGGCCGATACGGACAGGAAGGAATAGGTTTCGGCCATAGTCCGTCTCCGGTTAGCGGTTGATCGTGATGGCGACGCTGACCACGTCGACCGCGCCGCTCAGCTTGAGCGCGATCTGTACGGCCGGCGTGACGCGGGTCTTGCGCGCCGCAGCCGATTGCGAGGCGATCGGCGGGATGAAAACGTAGTAGCCCGTGCTGAGCTGGTCTCCGGTGTTCAGCGCGCCGAATGCAGGACCCTGCCACACCCCAGGGGCGACATAGTTGTTGTTCACGCCGCGCTCGAGCGACGCCTCAATCGTGTTGGCGATCAAGGTCATGCCCTTGTCGGTCTGCGCGACCTTCGGGACCGACGTCAGAAGGTTGAACAGGTCGGTCTGGACCTGGTTCGTCAGCCAGTCCGCACCATAGACCTCATCGACATAGGCATCGCCGAAGCACCAGCCGTTCACGATGATCGAGGCGCCGTTGTTGAAGGGCGCGTAGTAATTGTAGCGCTTGCCGTCGAGAATGTTGGCCTGCGCCGTCGTGATCCCGTCGGGGACAGCGCCGATGATCGCCTTCCACATCAGGGTCGGCATCGTGTTCGAGGCGTCGAGGTTGGTCGTCAGGAGGTCGCCCAGCGCGCCGATCGCGGCGTAGGGGCTGTTCGCCGACCAGAAGCCGAACGTCCGCTTGTAGCCCGCTGCCATCAGCAGCGAGCCGATATCGGTGGTGTTGCCGGCGGTGATCGCCGAATTCTCGCTCGTCGTGATCGCGTGGATATGCGTCGTAGCCTCAACATAGCCGGCGACCGAGACGTAATCGGCATCGAGCGGCGGCGTCGCGCAGGCCCAGCTGGCCGCATACCAGTAGGTCGCCACGCTATCGAGCGCCTGGACGGCTGCGAGGGGCGTCTCGGCCGCGATACCGGCCACGACATAGCCGCCAAGCACCGCGGTGCCGCCGAGCAGCGCCGAGATGTCGGAGCCCGAGGCTGGCGGGGTAAGGAACGAGACCTGCGAGGTCGCGCCGGTCGCCGCCGAGGTGAACACGAACTGCTGACCGTTCCAGGTGCAGGTCGCGCCGATCGTGGCGCTGGCGAGCGCGGTCGTGATGATGGATGCGACCTGCGACAGGCTCGTCGCGGACGAAAGGTTGATGGCCGAGACCGCGACGGGGCTCGCGGCGGCGTCGACCTTGATCTTGAAGCCGCCGGCGGTGATCGCCGTGAAGTTCGCGAGCGCCTGCTGCGGCGTCGTCAGCGCGGCGCCGACAAGCTGGCCCGGGGTCGCCGTGCGCGCCCAGCGGCCGATATACAGCTGCTGCGGCGTCGGCATCTGGGCGAAGAACGACGCGGCCGCCAGATATTCCGGGGCGGTATTGCCGAAGTCGGCGGCGACGCCGAGCAGCGAACTATAGCTGCGAATGCGCTGCTTGGTGTCGATGACCGCGGAATCGCCGATGACGAGCAGGGTGTTGATGTTGGCGTAGCTGGCGGGCGCAGCCGTCAACGACCACGTCACGTTGATGACGCGGTTGGTCGGTAGACCGGTGGTCATGTGCAATCTCCGGCGAAGGGTTAGGAGCGGGACGTGTCGAAAGCGGCGGACGCGCCCGTGTCGGGGGTGATCATGCCAACCGCGCGCTCGATCGAGAGGATGTCGAAGATCTCGACCACGGCGCGGCGGAAGGTGAAGGTGACGTCGATCCGGTTGGTCCAGCGGCTCTGGATCAGGGCAGGGGCCTTGATCGGGCGGGCCGCCGACATGAGCGCGATACCGGCAGCGCCGAGCGGCTCCCGATTCTGGTCGATCAGGATCGTGTCGCGCGCCATGCGGGCGATCGCCTGCGCGCGCGGCCCGTAGAAGCTGCAGAGCACCTCGAGCAACTCGTGCCGGGTCAGGGCATAGCTGCCGTCCGCGCGTAGCTCTTGCTGCGGGAACTGGTCGTCTTCGATCCCCGTGACGCCGACAGCAGCCCAGGACGCGCCAAAGTCGGGCGGCGTGGCGGGCTCTGCGGTGAAGCGCTCCCGCACGAACTGGAGCGCAAGCCCGGTGATCGACGAGAAATAGGTCCGGAAGAATAGGTCAAGCGCGGCGTCGTTCAGCGGGTCGGAGTTGGTCGGCAGCAGGATGCCGCCGGTCGAGCTATCGTTCACGACGCGGCCTGACCGGACGAGATCTGCCGCGCGATCGCGCAGACGAACCCAGCACCGTAATCGGTCCAGTCGTTGACCAAGAACACCTCGAACGGCGTGCCATGATACATGACGATGTCGGCCTTGGTCTGCTCGGCGCCGACTGGCAGGATCTGGTTGCCCCAGCGGTCGACTGTCGCGGTAGCTTCGGGGTTTTGGGTATAGCCCGAGGTATCGCCCTCTGCCGCCAGGCGGAAATCGGAGTAGATCGTGATCAGGTTGGCCGTGGTCGCGCGATCGGCTTCGCGCAGCAGCTCCGGGTTCGCTCCGGACTGGATCGATGCGCTCGGCGAAGGCGCGATGAGGGTCGGTGTCCAAACCGGCTGCCCGTCGACATAGCTGACGACACGGCGATAGACCGTCACCGGCTGGAAGAAGTCGGGGTCGCCGACCAGATCGTCCATGTCGATCACTGGTCTGTCCTCTTAACGCCCTTGGCGGGTCGGATCACGAAATCGATGTTGTTGCGGTACTGTCCGGTGTCCTGCAGCGGGTTGGTGCGCGTGACGCCGCGGCGTTTCCGCTCGGCGAGCGTGCGCTCCGACAGGGCAGGGGAGAGACCACCGGCGATCAGGCTCTTGACCGAGGAGGTCGCGATGAAGCCGATCTTGGTCTCGGTCGCGACGATCGCGCCCATGTTGCCGTCGAGCGCTTTCTTGGCCGCATCGCGATACGCCTCGGCGATCTTGGGCTCGACCGCCTGAATGCCGGGGACGAGATGCGGGCGCGCCGGCAGGTTCTGCTCCGGCATGCCGAACTCGTTCAGATACCCGATCTCGGCATTGTTGATCTCGGGTTTCGGCTCATCGATCGACGGGGGGCGGAAGGCTTTCTCCGACGGGATGCCGACCAGGATACGATCCTTGGTCAGCGCCTTGATCGCGGCGGCCACCTTGGACGTTGTGTCCTTGGTGACCTTCATGCCGCTCAAAACTGCATGCCCCCGGACCCCATCATCAGCATGAGCTGATAGAATTGGATGCCGTAGGTCGTGGAATTCCAGTCACCGGCGCCTTCGATCGTGACCGCGCTGACGTCCATGCTCTTCGAGAGCTTGTCGATCGACTTCGCCGAGGTCGGACCGGTTACTGTGCCCGCGCCGGCACGCCCTGCGGTCGCGAGATTATGCGCGATGAAGAGCTGCGACCCGTAATCGAGATAGTCGCCCCAGCGGTTCGCATCGAGGCGAAGCCCTGCAACGCCCAGCCAGAAGGTGAAGCTGGCTTGCGGGTATTTCGTGGCGTCCGAAAAGGCGGGGAACGCCGCGATGAAATCGGCATAGGCGAAGGCCATGGATCGTCCTCCGCGCAGGAGTTGTGGGGGCGGCGCGAACCGCCCCCGTTATGCTCAGGCGATGCCGTCGCGATAGGCGATCGTCTCGGGGTAGACCGTCTCCACGCGACCGAGGCGGCCATAGTACGGAACGACGATCCAGATACCGCGGAACTGCGGCATCGTCGTCTGGAGCGGCACCATCGGGAAGCGGACATAGTCCGGGCGCTGGGTGTAGGCGACCATGCGGTCGTAGGTCGCCGGCGCGCCCGCCGGGCCGTTGAGGTTGGCCTTATCCAGCCACTTCACTGGCAGAATTTCGAGATCGATATTCATCTGCTGGGTGAAGATATTGTTCTCGCGAACATACTTCAGGATCGACGAGCTCGCGGCATCACCGATGCGGATAGCCGAGAGGTACCCGAAGGCGACCGGCGAGAGCAGCAGCTTGGTCGGCGGTGCCTTGTAACCGCTGGCGGCCCATGCCGAGACGAGGATCTCGTTGATATCGGCGAGGATCTCGTCGGGGGCCTTGCTCGACCACGTCAGGCCGCCGCTTTGTCCCGCCGCGACGTTCCCGATGTTGGTGACGGTCGCTGCATTGACGAGCCCGGTCGCCGACGTGCCGATCGACGGATCGCCGACATAGACCATCTGGTCGATGTCCATCTGGTGCTTCAGGTTCAGCGCTGCGATCATCTGGGTGTCGATCGGACGGCCCAGCTGCTGCGCCGAGGCGAGTTCGGGGATCGTGTAGCTGACGTCCTCGGCCCAGAGCAGCAACGGGTTGACGATCTTCTGGATGTCGACGTTCACGCGCGGGAGCGTGGTCGTCTCCTTGCCGGCCCACGAGATCCCCGCCGGGGCGACACCACCGGTCGAACCGAAGGTCTGCGTCGTGTAGGACGAGCTTTCATCGCCCATCTGCACGTCGGTGCGGATGTCGATGTCGCGGTCCCAGGTGACGCTGACCAGCGGCTCGTGGACCATCGGGTCCAGCCGCTCGAGTTCGCCGACCAGGAAGGCGCCGGCGCTGTCATAGGTGGCCTGGTCATAGGTCGTGAAGGCGTCACGAACGGAACGGAGCAGGCGTCCGCGGGCGGGCGCGATTCCCGTCTTCGGGAGATAGATCATAAGGGGACTCCATCTAAGGGAAGGGCACCGCCACGCGACGGGACCGGAACCGCTGCCCAAGCGGCTGTGAGGGCGCCGACCCGAGGGCCGGAAACTGGATTAAGCGAGCAGGCCTGCGACCTCGACCGAGATCTCGGTGACGCCGGTGCCGTCCGCCGGACCTTCGAAGAAGCAACCGGGGACCAAGACCGCCGCGCCGCCGCCTGCCGGCGAAGCCGAGGTGACGATGTCGCCGACCGCGACGGTGCCGCCGGCGGTGACGACGACATAGACCGGCGCTTCCTTGGTGGCCGTGCCCTTGGCGAGCGTGACCGCCATGAAGCCGCCGCGCAGGACGTCGCCGATGCCCGAGGTGGGCGGGGTGTTGGTGCCGGTCAGCGAGTTGCCCTGGATCGGGAACGAGCGGACGTAGAGGCCGTAGATCACCGATGCGGCGTCGCCGGATGCCAGCGGCTGGATCTTGCCCGCCACGAGCTTGACGAAGGCGCCGAACGCCGTGGGCGGCGTTGCGGAGTCGATGATGGCCTGCTGAATGCGCTTGGGTTCGTCGCGCGTGACGGCGCCGGGGAAGCCGACCGGCATCCGGGTGATGATTGCAGTCATGAAGAAATCTCCATCTTAGGGAAGGGGGCCGTCTCGCGACGGGGAACGGGGTTGCGTCAGGCCTTCTTGGCGCGGCGATCCTTGAGCTGCTGCGCGTAGCGGGCGGCGGTCATCGGACCCTGCGGGATGTCGACGGTGCGGGCGTTGCCGTTGTTGGTCGCCGCCATGACCGCGGCGGCAGCATCGAAGACGGTCGCGACATCGCGCGCCTTCATCTTGCTGAAGTCCGCCGCGCGACCGCCGAGCACCGAATCGATCACCGAGCGGCGCTTCGTGTCGGCATAGGCGGTCGAGAGCGCGTCGCGGCGCACCGAGGTGATGGCGGCGCGCTTGACCTTGGCGCTGTCGAAGGTGGGGAGGCGGATGCCGGGCACGAGGATCTCGGCCTTGGAGGCCGCGTCCATGGCGACGGTCTTGTCGTCGTCCTCGTCCTCGCTGGCTTCCTCGTCGGTCACGAGGGCAGCGGCGGGCGGCGCGGTCAGCGTTGCGAGCGTGTCGGTGATCGAGGCAAGCGAGGTCTCGATCGCAGCGAGGCGGACCTCGTTCGGATCTTCGACGGCGGCTGCGACGGCGCCGGGCTGCTGCACCTCGATGACGAGGCGCTGGACGCCATCGTCTTCGCCGTCGTCCATGATCTCGCCGGCGTTCTCGAGTTCCTGCTCGAAGGCGGCTTCGTCCTTGGCGGTGAAGGCCGCTCGGAGGCGGTCGGCGAGGGTGCGGGGACGCTTGTTGGTCTTGGCCATGTCAGGTTCCTTGTCCTGGATTGAGCAGTGCGGGCCACCTCGGCCCTGGTCTACGAGGGCGACGTGATTGCCGAGCACGAAGGTCTGCCGGCCGATGCCGGGCTTGATCTGTTCGACTTCGCAGTCGTAGCCGGGCGAAAGCTGGACCTTGTCGCCCTCGACCGCCTCGATCGCGTCGGCATCGGTGATCAGCAGATCGGCCAGCAGATACTGCGCTTCGGTTCCGGTCCCTTGGCGGGGATTGAGGACCGTGCCGACGGCGACCGACTGATAGGTCGCCGGGTTCACGTTCTCGTTGGGGTGGTCGTTGGTGATCGGCTTGCCTGCGAAGCTCAGGATCGTCTCCGGCGCGAACAGCACGTCGGCATCGCGCTGGATCGTGATCATGCGCCCGAACGGGCCGATCTCGATGTCCGGCATCTCGTCGGGCGTGTAGAGCATCGGACCGGTACGGGCGACGCGCGCACCCTCGCAGAGCAGATACCCCTCGGGCGTCCGGTGCCGGGTGCGCCCGATCTGCTCATGCGACAATGTCGAGATAGCGCGGTCCACCGCGCGACGGTCCCGCAACTGCATGATTCAGGCGCTGACCGCGCCGAGCTGCGCCGAGGTGACCGCGTTGGTCGCGAGACAGAAGAAGCGCGCGGCCTTACCAGCGGTGAGCGTGACCGCCGCACCGTTGGCACCGCCGTCGATCTTCACATTCGCCGCGCCCGGGAACACCGACAGGGCGTTGGCGCCGCTGTTGAAGATCTCGACCGACTGGCCCGGCACGAGGGCAGGGAGCTTCACGGCATTGCCTGCCGCGGCGACCGTCGAGACGAGATTGATCTCGGTCGTCAGCGCGGTCGCGCCGGCGAGGGTTTGCGTGCCGGAAGCGGTGATCGCGGCGGTGAGCGACCGGGTGTTGATGCCCGTGGTCGAGACCGACTGGAAGAAGCCGAGCGCGCGCCGGATGGCGCCTTTGGAGACGTAGGCGGGGAGTGCCATCGCGTAATTCCTTTGTTAGAAGGGCGGATGCGGAGCCGCCCGGAACACATTGTCGAGATGCTGCGCGAGGCAGCTGAAGGCGAAGCCGAGGACGTGCCGGGCCTCCCGATGACAGAATCAATCACCTGGGAGGCAGCGGACCTGATCGAATGGCTGATGGCTGCACTCGCGCGGATCGAAGCCGGGACCGAGGATCCGTCTGCGATCGCTGCAAGTGCGCTGAATAATGAACTATGGATCGCCGCAGGCCCGGCCGATCGACCGTTGCCGCCCGGGTCAGAGGAGCTTTCCGATTGGGTGCGAGTGACGACGGAGCAGCTCATTGCCCGGATCAAAAAGCAGTCGGATCAGTCGAACACCGGCTCGGCGTAGCACCGGCAATTCCAGATACTGCCAGGCAGGGCGTGATGCCCCGGATCGCATTCCGGCGGCGTGTCCCAGCGGAACGTCTTGCCGTCAAGCCGGCGGTGCGATGCCCGGACGTCGCCGTCACGGCTGGTGCGCCAGATGAACTCTGTCGAGCCCGCGCTTTCCGCGCGGGCCCGGGTAAAGTCGGTCGAAGTCCGCGAGACCTCGGTCCGCGCGATCAACGTGGCTCGCGACTTCGAGACCTCACCGGACCGCATGATCTCGGCGGCGATCTGCTCGGCTCGGGTGCCTTGCGTCATGCCCTCCAGCGTCAGCTTGCGGACGCGCTCAGCGGTATCGCGCGGCAGGCTGGTGATCAGGTCGACTTGGTCGTCGAGCCTTTGCCGTGTGAGCCGCCCGACCGACGTATCGGCCAGCTGCGACTGCATCAGCGTCGACATCTCCGCCGACAGGGCGCGCCAAGAGCGCTTGTTGTGGTCGTCGACCTCGGCAATCATCCGCGCGCCGACCGCGCGCGCCCACGGCTCGATCACCCGACCGTATCGTTCCAGCGCGTCTGCGATGCGCCATGCCCCAGCGGTATCGTCGGGAGCGTACATAGCGTTGACAAGATCACCGATGTGCCGAGCGATCTTGACTAGGTCGGAAGCATACCGTCGCTCGATCTTGCGCGCCTGCGGCTTACTGCGCACCCCCGGCGACCTGTCGAAGCTGAACAGGCGGAACGACCGGACCGGGGGCTGGGTCGTTGCCGTTTGCCGGACCATCGGTGCCATCGTCCTCGGTCTCCGCGGGCGCCGGCGGCTCGTTCTCCGCGTCGCGGATCAGGTCGTCGGTGATGTTGGTGAAGATGCCCGTGATGTCGGCGGACTGCTTGAGCTCTTTCATCGCCGTCGGGCGGTCGATGATATCGGCCTCGTAAGCCCCGGCGACGGTCTCGGCGATCGTCTTGGCCGTGGTGGCCTTCTCGGAATCCGACATCTGCCAGAGCGGGTTGAAGCTGAACGAGAAGCTGTCCGGCGTTGCCTCGCCGGTCACCGAGCGATGCAGGACGTCCAACATGGTCGTCAGCGGCGTCCGGAGATCGGCTTCCTGCTTCGACTTCACGGCGTCGTAATAATTCCGGATGTCGCCGTCACCGGTGCTGTTGAGGCCGGCGGGGGACTGCCCGAACAGGCGAACCAACGGTATGCCGGTCGCGCCGGACAGCTGCTGCCCGAACTGCATCAAAACCGAGTCCAGGCCGGAGAACGTATAGGAGGCGAACTCCATCTCGTCCTTGGCATCGATGAGCGTCAGCCCCTCGGTGGTCTGGAACTGCCTGATCGCCTCGACCTGCTTGGCGAGCGCTTCGATCGCCGGACCGCCGGCGGCGAGGATCTGGCGAAGACCGTCAACCTTCATGACCCGGAGATAGGCCTTGAACACCAGCTGAGCCGCGCCTGTCGTCGTGCTGTCGAACGCCAGAAGGCGGTCGTACATCGGCTCGATGATCGACAGGCCCCAGTTCTGCTCGGCGAGGCGCTGCGTCCAGGGGAGAGGAACGCCTTCGACGCGCAGCACGCGGCTGTAATGGATCCGCTTGCCGCGCAGGGCAGGGGCGTTCGGCCCGATCATGTACGAGCTCGGCTTGCCCAGGTGGGGGCCGAACTCGGTGACCGTGTCCGTCACGCCCTGATTGAGCGACCAGCGGTCGATCGGCAAGATGCCCTTGAACTGGCCCTTGCGGATCGTGTTCTGGTTGAGCGGCGTGGACATGTCCTGTCCATCGATCAGCATGACGCCGATCGCGCCGCCGTAGAGTCGACCCCAACGGATCGTGTTCGCGACGCCCGTCCAGAGCTGCAGCGTCTGCATCTCCTTGCTGAGCGCGCTGGTGACCTCGGGATCGAGCGAGGCGCCGAAATCGATGCCCTCGCGGCACATGTCGTCGGCGACTGCATCGACCGCGGCCTTCACGATCCACGAACCGCGATACATGAACTCGAGCGTGCGCGGCTGGCGCGTGATCAGGTTGGTGAGCGCATAGGTCGATGCGTCGGCGACGTTTCCGGAACCCGCGCCCAACCGGGCCTGCAGGTTCTGGAAGCTGTCGTGCGTGGGCTTCGCATCGGCGGCGGTTCGGACACGCTCGCGAGCGCGGCGCTGTGAAGCTCGGCTCATGAGTATGCCTTCATCCAGAGATTCATGTCGAAGCCGCGTTCGGCAGGCCAGAAGGCCATCATGACCGCGTCCGCCATGTTGGGCGATCGCGACCCCTGCGGCGCCTTGTTCACCATCAGCTTGAGCTGACCGGTGCGCCCGCGCGTCGCCTGACTGAGTTCCTTCCGCAGCGTCTGCAAACCGGGAAGGTCGCTGGGTAGGCTGATCATGTCGGCGGGGTCATAGACCTCGCCTTCGGTGATCGCCTTGTGCGTTCGCTCGAATCGGCGGCGCAGTTGCCACCATCCCTGCGCCTTTAGATTGGCGTAGAAGTCGCGATTGAGCGGGCTTTCCTCGTCGCCCGGTATCACGCGTTCGTCAGGATCGAGCGGAGCCGCGCTGGCCGCCCAAGGCGTGAAGGTGATCCCGGCTGGCAGCAGCGGATTGCCAACGCTGTCGAGCTCGTCGTTCAGCCGGTTGGCTTCCGACTTTACGCCAGCGCCGACCCCGATGCTGTCGTACTGCAGCGCGACCTCGCGACCGCTGAGCGCTTCGATCGCGCGGCGGGTCGCCTTGCCGACGTCGCCTTCGCCCCAGTCCTCGACCGATTTGAGGATCGAGCCCTTCGCGATCGCGAGAGCATGGAGATCGCCGCCTTCGTCGGCGGGGTCTAGCGCGGCGCGCCAGCCGCCACTGTCGTCGAAGCCGAGCCGGACATGCGCGTCGATTGCGGATGCCACCCAGTCGCCGGGAATGATCGTCCCTGCGACAGCCGCGGTGTAATTGCGATCGACCTCTTGCGCGAAGACGTGGAGCAGGCCGTCGGCGGCGGCTTTCGCACGGCGCTGATCGTACCAGGCCTGATCCTTGGCGGGGTGATCTCGCCAGTCCATGACGAAGACGTTGACGCAGTCAGTCGCCAGATCAGCACCGCGCTTCCATTCGCGGCCAGCCTCGCGACGCCGGTGGAACACGTTCCCGGGGCCGTTGACCGAGCTGATGTCGATCTGGACGTTGGTGTTGTCGGCGAGTGCGGCCTCGATCTTCTCGGGCCGCTCGTAATGCGCCGACTCGTCCTTGAAATAGATGAGCTTTCGACCGCCGCGGCCGATGTTGTCGCCAGCTTCGCCGGTGATCGATGCACCGGTCTTGCGGTTGATGATCTTCATGAACGGCATGTCGTCGGCCGGGCTGAACCCGGCCGGGAGCATGAAGCTGGGCAAGTTGCGGATGATGATCCGCATCTTCTCGAAGATGCTGTCGGGATCGCCGATCTTATCGACCAGCTGCTCCTTGCGGCTACCCCAACCGACTGCGGCGCCGTCCCAGTAGAGCCAGAGCCACACAGAGAAAGCGCAACAGATCCATGTCGCGCCCATGTCGCGAGCCTTTTCGGCGAGCCCGTTCTGTCCGCCGCGGATGCAGTCGAGCAGGAACTCGGTGAGGTCGTCCTGCCGCGGGAACGGCACGAAGGGCATCGTCGTCGGCGCGTCGGTGTTGGCTTTGCGCGGATCGTATGTGACTGCCCAGTGGCGAATCCACGAGGCAGGGTCGCCGCGGTATCGCTCTTTGAGCCCGAGCCGGAGGACCGGGTCAGCGCGCAGCTTCCGAACGCGACGTTGTCGCTCCATCAGCTCCGCGACATAGTCGGGCGGCCAGGCGACCAAGGTCATCCCAGCTCGTCGCGATAGCGCTCGGCGGCCTCCTTCGCGGTCATCGTGGTGGTGATGGTCTCGATCGGCGCGCCGTCCTTGCCGGTGTGCTCGACGCGCTCCTTGAACGCCTGGACATCGACATGCTTGCCGATCAGCTCGAGCCGCTTGATGCGGTCGGACTGTTTGACCTTCCGGATGGTGCCGATCGTGACCCCATTCTCGCGCATTTCCTCGACCTCAAGCCCAACGACGAGACCGGTCCGGAAGACCATCGGCCATTCCTTGACCGGCTTAATCGCTCCGTTTTCGTCGTAGATGTCGGCGATGTCGGCATCGGCTTCGGCTGCCAGCCGCGTCAGCAACCAGTCGGCGTCAATCTTGGTACGCTTGCTCCGCTGCTCCATCTCCACCGCGATCGCGGCGGCAACATGCGGCATCGCCTGGAGCTCGGCAGCGTGATGCTTGGCGTAGCTGGCCGTATACCCGGCGCGGATCGCTGCCTGCATGGCGTTGAGGTCGACCATGAACTCGACGACGAACAGCTGCTGGCGAGGGGTGAGCTTGCGCGGCGTCACAGCCTTGGGCTTCACAGCCATCCGGAATCTCCATGGAAAAGGCGCTGGTCACTCGCGCCTAAGGCCGCAGATCACCCCCTTCCCAGCAATGTGAGGACGGCCCGCGCGAGCGTCGCGACAGGGGACCGGGCAAAAAGAAACCCCCGAAGCCGTGCGGCGCGGGGGCAACTCTAAGAACTTGCGCTTTATGGACGATGTCGCGCCCGGATTGCAAGGGGTTTCACGCGCGGGGGCGCGATTTGTTCCCGCGGTGCCCGGAACGCACGCTACAGGCGAGGTGTCGTGTTCTCCGCGATCGTCTGCAGAAATTCCTTCATGCGGACCATCTCGACCCGCAGCGCGCTGACCTGGTTGTTCAGGTGCTTCAACTCGCTCTCGGTCGTGGCCTGCGGTGATTTGATAGGTGCGTTAATGTCCAATGCTCGTCTCCCTTGCTCTCGAATTGAGAACCTACGCGAGTTGGTACGCTGCGATTACGGCGGGTCGCGGTGTAGTCGCGTCGGCTAGTGCACCCGCGCCATGCGCTCGATGTCAGCCACCAAGCTCGCTCCTGTCGATCATCACGCCATGCGCATCGTAAGCGACCCAGCCGGTGCCAGCACGCGGTTCGGTCTCAATGATGATACCGCAGTAACGGGTAAGTCCATCGCCGCCCGGATCGGCGAAGAGCTTGTCCTGCCATTCGGCCACCAAATTTTCGACGAATGGCGGAGCTGCGACGATCCGCGCGATGGGTCTTCCGATCACCTTCCCCGCCTGAATCGCGCGGTCGATCTGCCATGAAATCGGCTTCGCGCCGTGGATACCCTCTTCAGTCATCGTCGTTCCCCTTTTGCGCACCATACCGCAGTTGCGCGTCACACAAAGCCTCCCCGCACATCCGATCGAACGCGGCCGCGATCGCCACCTCGGTCGAGCGCCCAGCGAAGTGCTGGAAGTCGATCTCGTCCGCGCCGGCCGCCAGCATACCTGGCGTTGCCTCTCGGAACGCCAGCACGCCCGCGATCGCCATGGCTCGCGCCTGATCGTCCTTGACCCCGAACGGCGCGAACGACGCGGCGAGAGTCTCAACCATTTCGGACGGCCCGTGGGTGTTCCAGGTTTGGCGGATCGCGCGGGCGGTTTCGGAGGTCATCATGCTGCAGCTCTCCACAAGATCGGCCGCTGATTGATCGGGATGCGATGCTTGCCGCGCGCCATAGGATGCTTCGGCGCGCCGGCCTGCGTCTTGCCCCAGCACCACAGGTCCGGCCACGGCTCGACGCCGCACTGGATCTCCTCAAGCACATGCTCGATCCATTCGTCGTCCCAAGCGATCGCGCCGAAGCAGACAAACACTTGGTCGGCTGCCTTGGCCATGCGAACCACGGCGTCTGTGTTGGCGTGCAACGCGTCTCGGTCGTGCCACTCGCCCGCAAGCGCGGCATCAGCGATCTTGCGGCACTCAGCTGGGCTGGCGGTGCAGAATGGATAGAGGTTGCCCGCGTCGTACCCCCCGAACCCGAACAGACGAAACCACGCGTTCCACCAGCGCGAGGTCGGGTCGTCGCCGAGGCCGTCAGCCGTGGACGGATTGCAGCCCAGCACGAACGCGCGCGGGCCCGGCGCCCAATCGCGCGACAGCCGTTGGCGATTGCCGGCCGCGTCGAAATGTGCCGAGCGGCGCAGCACCGGCTCGCCGAACAGGTCCAGCTCTTCCGGCGCGCGCTTCATGCATCCACCTTCGGCCGCACCGGCCTGTCCTTGGCAACCACGCGATCCGCGCCATTCTCGGTCAGCACGACCTTGCGGAAGTTAATCGAAGCCCAGCCCCAGCCGCGCGGCATCCCGACCAAGCGCAGCGCGAAAGCCGACGAATCGCCGCCATCTGCGCTCCCGAGGAACACCTCAACGACCATGGCGCGCGATCCCAGCTCGGGCCCGGCGACGGGGCCTTTCGCGTTCCACCAAGGTCCGCCCGAGATGCACTCGGCGATATCGCCCGGGACCCAGTCGACGGTCGTTGGGCCGAGGTGTTCGGGCGCGGCGGGCGGCGCGGGCTTGCGGCGGAAGGGCCAGATCATGGCGTCACCCTCTCTTAGCCGAGAGGGCCGCCCGGACGCGATCTGCCAGCGTCTTCCCGTTCTCGTTCGTGTCCTCGTATGACGATGGCGCAGGATCGCGATATGCCCAGATAAGATCCAGCACGCCTGACAGGACCTCGCCAGCCTGCCGCTCGGCCTTCCGCTTGCTCTGGAGCCACTGCTTCTTGAGGATGTCCATCGCGCCAACCATGTCGCCGATCGCGCAACGCCAGACGGCCTGCACTTCGGTCCGATCCACCATCCCCCGGTCCACCCCCTCGCGCATGGCGGCGAGTGCGCTTGGCAGACCGGTTGCTTCAGCGAGTGCGGCGCGAGCTTCCTTCAACTCGCGCTCGGCAGATGTCAGCCACGGCAGAACATTCCGCAGCACATTGGCCGTGGTCCAGCGCACCTTCCCGTCTCGGCAACCGGCGATGCAGAACTCGCCCGGCCCCATCGTCTTGCCTTCACACGCGGGGCAGGTCTCGTCCCGCTCGACATCCTCATCCCCGGCGTCGGGGCGGGCGGTGTGGGCTCTTTGAATGGACGCTTCGACTGCATTCAGAACCGCCTGCATATCAGACAAGTTCTCTAGCCCGGCCTGTTGGAAAACCTCTCTCATCGTCAACGGACCAACTTCAAACCGCGTCACATCCTCGCGCATCGGCGCGGCTTCGGGCGGGGTCGTCACTTCGCTTCTCCCTCGGTTGTTTCGGTGATCGCTGGTGTTGGTCGTTCGAACCCGCGAACCAGTCGAGCCCAGTCGCCATCCTCGATCCTCGACAAGCCAAGCACGCGCACGCCACACCCCGATTTCTCGGCATACTGCACACGATCAATCCAGACGTTGGTCGGCCGGCGCGGAGTCGGCTCGCGGCGGTCGAAACGCGCGTTGACGTTCTCCGCGACGAAGATGTCGGTGCGGCCGGGGGTCAGCCACATCGAACCACGCGTTCGATCACCCCACGCCTTAGTCGATTCGCCGGGGCGCTTTGGCGGGTACATGTCATTCGACGTGAGCGCGCGGCGGCCGTCAGTCTCACGTCCATCCGCGGTCGTGCGGCACATCGATCCCGAGCACTCGAAGCCATCAATTGCGACGAGCATGTGCTTGGCTGGATCGACGGCCTCAATCATCAACCCGCGCAGGACTTTGTAATCGGGATGGCCGAACTCGTTCTGCCCGTACATCGCGCGGGTGATCATCACCTCGACGGTCGTACCGATCGCCGGAACCGCAGAGCCCCGCTCCAGAAAGCAGATCTGCGACCCGATGAACGCTACGACCTTGCTCGGGTCTCGACGGTTGGCCTGAAAGCGCGCGAGCAGCGGGGTGTGGACGATGCCGTAGGTCTTCATGCCGCCTCTCCCTCGTCCAGTTCCCCACCCAGCAGCAGCACCTTGATCTCAGACCAAGGCCGCAGGTGCCCCTTGGCGTCGAGGAACCGCGGATCGGTGTTCGGCACAGCCTCGCGCGGCTCGCGCGGCGTCTCCGGGGCGACAGCGACAGGCTCACCGCCCGGTGAGCCGACCTCGCGCGTCGGCAGCACATGCCCGATCCCGTCGCGCAGCAGGAACGCCGCCATCTTCAGCATCACCGTGACGTTGCTGTACCGGCACCGCGCCTCGCGCGCGGCATCGGCGATCGTCAGTTCCTCGAGCACCACCAGATCGAACGTCTTGCGCATGTCATCGGGGATGAAGGCGGCCGCGAACCGGAAGTTCTGCCGCGCCTCCACCTGCGCCGGCGTCTTGCCGCCGTGGCCGTAAGCCTTCTCGCCGGGGATCTGCTCACCCCAGGCCGCGCCGGTCGGCGACAAGTCGAACCCGCAGCCCTCCCACGCCTTGCGGTACCAGAGGCAGGCCGGGAAGGTATCGTCGTCCAGCACGCCGCGGGCATGCAGCGCGATGATCCGGCTGTGCTGGACTCGGCGCAGCGTCGGCACCGTGCGGATCGTGCCCTCGGTCTTGTCGGGAATGTATTCGGCGAACTCGCCCGTCCGCAGCAGCTCCGGCGTCGGCTGGATCGCGGTATCGGCTATGTTGGCGAGCTTCCCCGCCTTGACCTCGCGCGCGGCGTCCTGCCGCTTCCGTTCCGTCTTCGCCGAGGCCCGATCGCGGCGCAGGATGCCCTCAACCCGCGCCTGTTCGCGCTCCATCAACTCGGCGATCGAGGGCCTGCCGCCGCCATCCCCGTTATTCCCCGCCCCAGAAATCATGCTCATCACTCCAAAATACCCGCCATGCCCGCTCGAAATTCGTCGTCTAATTCCGCAAATCACCCGCTCGGCTTGCGCTCGCCGTGAACCCGCTCCGCCAGGATGATCAGCTGCTGCTGGTCGACCCAACTCGGCAGCCACGCCGGATCGATCGCCACGAACCCGCGGTCATGCCAGCCGCGCGCGGCGATGCGGCGGGCGGCGTCCGGATCGGGATCGCGCATCGAGCCAGCGTGCGCGGCGAGGGATGACCGCAGCGTCATGCCGCATCTTCCTCGCGATCGTGGTCGTGGCGCGGGGCGCGCTGTGGCGTGCGCTGCAGCTGCTGATTGCAACCGCCCAAACATTGTCCAGCCGTGTCCGACTGGGTCGAGCAGGCGATGCATGACCACGCCATCGGCTGGCGTTCGCACTTCATGCGCCATCCTCGTCATCGAAATCCCCGTCTTCGTCGAAGACCTCGTCAAGCTCTTCGAGACCGACAGGCATGCCGAGCACGGTCTCGAGCCGATACGCTGCGAGCGTGTGCCACTGGACCTCGTCGAGCGGCGCGCGGCGGCTGACCTTGCCCGTGGCGTCCATGCCGATCACGAAGATCGTACTGCTGACGCCGTCCAGGTCGCCCGGCTCTTCGCCGTGGCGATCGAGCTCGAGCATCCGCTCTTCCGCGATCCGACGATCGAGGTGGACGCGTGCCGCCGGGGTCATCGCGGCAACTCCCCGCGGCGGCGGAGCTTCTCGACGACGCGGCCGAGATAGCCGCCGTCCTTGCGATCGAGCGCGCGCGCCAGTTCGCGGCGGCTGGGCAGGCGGCGGTGCGTCGTGTGGAAACCACGGACGGCGTCGCGGATCAAGCGCTGGCGTGCGTTGAGCGGGGCGCAGGGATCGAGGCGGCTCATGCTGCGATCTCGTCGAGCGCGTCGGGCGAAACCCCCATGCGGAGATAATCCTCGCTCGTCGGCTTCCGGCACGGCCGAGCAGGATCGAGCCGGGCGCCGTCGCCGTGCTTGTTATCATCCAACCCAAGATCGCGCAGGATCGTGCCAGCGGGGAGAGCGGCCGCGCTCATGCCGCCGCTCCAAGCCGCTCGAGCTTTGCCATGATCGACGCCGCCTCGGCCGGCGAGCAGATGTCCTTGTCGGCGACCGGTGCACGCCACTCGCGCTGGTGCTTGAGCAGCAGCTGCCGCAGCGCGAACACCTTGGCCTTGCGTTCCCGCACCATCGGCTCGGCATGCTCGCGGATCTCCGCGACCGTCGGGAAGTAACGGCTGACCTTCGCGATCTGGAAGAAGCCGTGTCTCAGGCAGTCGAACGGCAGGTCGCGCAGCAACTCGATGTAGAGCTCGAGCCGCGCTTCCGATTCCGCGCCGGTTAGCTTCCCGCTCGGATAGAGCAGCGCCATCTTGCCGATCTCCAACTCGATCGCTTCGTCGTCCGACCCGCGCAGCCCGAACTCGATCTGGTTGATCAGCGAGGAGATCGACGCGGCCTGCGCGGCATCAATCACCGTGAGAAATGCGAAGCTGGTCGTCATCGCCTCCGCCAGCGGCGCGCTTAGCGCGGCGGGCAGCGATGGCTCGGACCATCGAATTTGTCGGACCTGCGTCTGCGGCATGGGGAGCGAAGCCATTGGAATTTGCCTCCTTGCGGGCGTGGAATTGGCGGATCGATCGGTCGAAGAATTGGAGGGCGTTGATGCGCTCGGTCGCCTTGGCGACAGCCTCGCGAACGGCGGGCATGATCGTCTCGTCAGGGTCGAAGCCCTCATCGATCCAGCCCTTCACCAGCGCGACGTGCCGCAAGATGGCACCGGGATCGATGTGGCGGATGCCTGCAGCGCGACAGACCTCGTTGGTCAAGCCGATCACGTCCTTGGCGAACTCTGGAACATCCGGTTCGGCGACAGGGATGACGATGTCGTCGGCAGCGCTCGCGCGCTCAACAACAACGTCTTCTATAGAATCTCCCTGTCCCTCTCCCTGTCTCTCTCTCTTGGATGGTGTTTCACGCGTGACTTTCGGGTCTGTCACGCGTGACATGGCCGTGACATAGGCGGCCATGTCACCAGGACATTCGAGCGACAGCCACGCATCATAGGTCGGGCTGTCACGCTTTTCGTCGGGCTTGCGCTCGTTGTGCTTGCGGATAGCGGCGCACAGCGTGCGGTGACGCTGGCGCAACTTCCCGTCCCATCCGGCAAGCACCTGTTCGGCGACGACCGGATGGTAGAGGCGCCCATCGCTGCACAGGATCCATCCGCGTAGAGCGTCGGCACGGTGCTTCTTGAAAGTCTTCGCGTCGCGTCCGAGCCCGATCAGACGCATCAGCACCGCGTCATTGTCGGGTAGTGAGCCGGCAGGCAGCTGGTGCCATGATGCTGACCACAGCAGGACGGCATACCAGCAGGCCTCTGGGTGCGCCTCGGCTGCCAGATCGCTATCGCGCAATCGCGCGACGTGGAGCGGCATGAACGGGAAGTCCTGCAGGTCGCAATCGACCGGTGTCAGTGGCGGCGGCAGATCGGTCACCGATGTTTCCTCGTCATTTCGCTGACGGTCGACCGATCCCGCTGCATCCAGCGCCCAATCTGCGACGTGGTGAAGCCGTCGGCTCGCAGGCGACACATGACATCGCGGCGCGCGGCGCAGGGGGCTGCATGCTTGTCGCGCCCGAGCACAGCGTCGGCGGCAACACCGTGGCGCTGCGCAGCCTCGGCAGCGTATTGCTGGACGCGAGTCGTGGTCATGCTGCCACCACCTCGATGATGACCTTGCCGACCTTGTCGCGCGCGCCGAAGCGCACCTCGGGCTGGCCGAAGTGGCGGTCGTCGACGCCCAGCGCGGCCGCGATACCATCCTGGTATGCCTTGAGGCTGGCGCTAGCGTTGTCGTCGTCGGGCAGCGGCCCGCTGGGCTTGCAATGAAACGTCGCGATGAGGCGGAGGCGATCGCCGGCCGGCGCGTTGGCGCGCTCGCCATAGGCCGCGGTGATCGCCCATGCCTTGTGCTTCTTGGTCTCGCGGCTCTTGGCGAACGGGCTGCGCGTGCGCCCGTTCGGCCATAGCAGCTTTGCCGGGAAGGGCAGGTCGAGGATCACAGCAGGAAGACACCCTGCATCCCGAGCGCTGATGCATAGGTCTCGATCAGCGCCGCGGCCTCGTCGCGGTGATGCTTCTCCATCTTGCGCAGACGCACGATCGAGCGGATCGTCTTGACGTCGAAGCCGGTCGATTTCGCCTCGCCGTACACGTCCTTTACATCGTCGGAGATGCCCTTCTTCTCTTCCTCGAGACGCTCAATACGCTCGATCAAAAGGCGAAGCTGATCGGCGGCTATCACGTTGCTCATTGGTGGGCTCCCTGGTTGGAATTCTTGGCGCAGACCCGCGCCGCGGCGACCCGCGCGAGCGCGGCGGTCTTCTCCGCCTTGCGCGCGGCGATCACCTCGCGCCGGACGCGCTTTGTCAGCGCCGACAGGTCATTGCCGAGCGCGTCGAACTTGCGCGGATCCAGCGCGGCGCGCGCAGGCGGCGCGACCGGCGCGGCGGGGCGCACGGGGCGCACGGGGCGCCCGAAGATCCAGCGCAGGTTCATCGCGCCGCCCTCCGCTTGGCCTTGCGGTTCGCCTGGTCGCGCGCGATCGCCGCGAGCCGGGCGCGACCCACGCGCGCGTCAGAGCGCAATGGGGCGTTGCAGCGATAGAGATAGACCAGCGCCGGCAGCATGGCCGCCGCGCCGATCGCGATGCCGGTGACAAGCTCGATCATGCCATCACCATTTCGTGCGAGTAGGCGGCTAGGCCGAGCGCCATCATGCGTTGCGCGAAATCGACGACCGGGAAGCCGTCGCGGATCGCGGCGGCGGCGAGCGACGCGGGAATGATCGTGCGTGTCGTCGTCGCCAGCGGCGTCCCGTCAAGCAGCGCCAGCAGCTGCTCGCGCGCATAGGTGCCCGGCATCAACCCGGCGGCGGTCGCGCGGAACTCGATCCGGGCGAAATCCTCTGGCCGGAAGTTCATATTGAGCTGGCGGCGCGCCGCGCGCATGGCGGCATTGCGCTCTTGCTTCGCTGCCGCCGCCGCTTCGGGGCGCGAGGCCGCGCCGTTGCGCTTGGCAATGGCTGGCGCAGGATCCGCGCGGCGTTCGATCTCGGCCACGATCTCCGGCTCGAGCACGGTGTCGACGATGGGGTGGGGCGCAGCGACACGGGCAGGGGAGAGACCCTGCTGCGCCCCTTCGCCTGCAACGTCAGGTCCAGTCGAGCGGGCGACGGCAGGCGAGACTGGAATCGGCTTGGCGGGCGCCTCGCGCATCGTCTCCGGCGCAACGGCGGCGCGGCCGCGCGCGAGGATCTCGGAGATCTTCGCCAGGCCGGCATCGATGCTGCCATCGCGGGCACCGGCGGTGCGCTTGACCACTGCGGGAGTCGGGCGCGGCGCCGGCCGCGGCGCGACGGTGTTGCGGCCCAGCGTGATGACGCGCGACGGGCCGAAGCCCTTGATCGTGATCGCGCCGCGGTCGGCGAGGTCGGCGTAGAGCGAACGCGCCGCCTCGATGCCGGAGAGGTTGAACCGCTCGGAGATTGCCTCGTCGGACGGGAGTTCGCGTCCGGCGTCGAACGTCGTGCGGATCAGGTCGAGCAGCTGCTGCTGCAGGATGCGGGGGTGTGCCATCAGCCGCGGCCCCGCGCGCTGGACAGCGGGATCAGCGTTGCGATCAGATGGTCCGCTGCCGCTGTCGTGTCGCGCTCTTCGGTATGATCGATCCGACCATCCGCCAGAGCGGTCGCAATAACCGACATATCCCGCAGGCCATCGGCGACGATGTGCGACAGGTCGGCGGCACCCTGCTGCTCGAGGCGCTCGGCACCGCCGTAATGCATGCAGGCCAGGAACGCGTTCACCGCGCGATCGCCGAGGACAAAAGCGAGCGACATCAGATCCTCGGCCGCGACGCGGCGCTTCTTAGCTGGATCGTGGCTCATGATCGCGTCGATGGCGTGGATGTTGACGCGGCTGTTCTCGGCGAGTTCCTGGCGCGTCGCGGTGCGGTCGATGTTGATCGCCAGGTCGAGGTGATGGCGGATCGCGTTCCGGATACGTTCGTCCGGAACGATAGGCGTCGTTCGGGCATCATTGCTGCGGTGCGTCATACAGAAGTTCCCTTATGAGATTGAGCCCCGCCATCCCGTTCGAAGTCCGCCGCTTGCCGGTCCGAGAGACGATCTGCTTCTCCGGAGGCGCAACAGAGCGCGAGAATAAGGGCGACGATTGCGCCGACCGTGAGAAGGACGGCAGCGAGGATCACGCTGCAGCTTGCTGGACGGGAAGGTCGAAGAAGTCGTTGGGCGTCACCGCCCCCGCAGTCGCAGTGACGATCGACGTCATCGTTTCCTTGTCTGGAATGCGGTCGCCAGCGACGTACCTGCGCACCGCTTCAGCGGTCCGCCCGATCCGGCGGCCGAACGCGGCGTTGTCGATCTTTTCCTGGTCCAGCCAGTTGCGCAGTTTCATATGACGGCCTCCATAGAACACCATTATGGTGCTGGTCGGCCGGTGTCGTCAACACCAATTTGGCGTATGGGCGATAAACACCGTTTTGGTGCACAAGACTGCATGTCCAGCGTCAACAATATCGAAGCCATGCGCAACGCCCGCGGCTGGTCGCGCCCCGAACTCGGGAAGCGAATGGGCACGAGCGGTCAGCAGATCGAGCGACTTGAAAAGGGGCAGCGCAAGCTCACGCAGGACTGGATCGATCGCGCCGCCGGCGCACTCGACGTACCATCGCATTCGATCATCACGCCGGGGGCAGAGTCCAATGTCGAGGCGATTGCGATCCAGAAACCACCGGCGGTCCTGTCAGACGATACGGTCGAGATCGTCTCTCTCGATCTGTCTCTCTCAATGGGCCCAGGGACGCTGATCGAGGATTTCGTCGAGAGCGAGCCGGTCAAGATGGATCTGGGCCTCGTCCAGTCGATCACGCGCACGCCGTCCGACCGCCTTCGCCTGGTCAAGGGCGTCGGGGACAGCATGGAGCCGACGCTTCGCCCGCACGACCGCATCATGGTCGATATCAACGACCGCCAGCTGACGCGGATCAACGGGATCTACTGGATCGATTACTTCGGCTCGCACGGCATCAAGCGGCTGCGGCCCGCAGGGAAGGGTAGGGTGATGGTGATCTCCGACAATCCCGCCGTCGAAAGCTATGAAGTCGGCGCCGATGAATTGCGGATCGAGGGACGCGTGATCTGGTTCGCGAGGGAGCTATAATGGCATTCGACGACAGAAAATATAACGGGAAAGCTACCGGCGGCGACGTCGGCGGCGTGGCGTTGAATCTTTCGGTCGCCATTGATCGCATAGCTGATGCATTAGCGAAAATCGCTGCGACCGCAGAGGTCGATATATCGGCGGAGCTTGAGTATATTCGTGATATATCAACCGCCTCGTTCGCGGAGTTCGAAGAGGTTACGGGGTGGGTTTCCGACGATGGGGATTGATGAATCGCGTCGCGAGGCTTGGAGAGAGATGCAGCAAGAGCGACGGCGCGATGCGGCTGAACCGGAGTTGCCCTTGCGGGGCGGCGGTGGAGATGACACATCAGGCGGTATGGAGGCCCGCGTTGCAAAGCTAGAGGCGCATATGGAGCACGTGATTGCTGAGCTAGGCAAGCTGTCGGGCCTGCCCGCGGATTTGGCGACGATCAAAGAACGATTTTCGCACCTCCCGACCAAAGCGGAAGCGAAAGCAGATATCGACGCTGCAATCGACCGTGCAGGGGCCAGAACGCAAAGAGTGATCGCAATCGTTGGCGGCTTAGTAACGCTAGCGGTCGCAGGAATAACGTATCTGCCTCGATTGCTGGGTCACTGAAGGAACTATCGCTCACTGTCGTGGGCGTCCAACACCCAAACAAGCGCGGCCCGGCGCGCCACTTCGCGGTAGCACTCTGCCGCCCCGGCGATCCGGTCGAGCTGCGCCGCGAGCCGAAAAACCCAAAGGACGAAAACGCCGTCGCCGTGTTCAACGCGACCGGCATCCAGATGGGCTATCTCTCCGCCGAGCGCGCGCCGTGGATCGGCGGCATGCTGCTGAAAAATCGCGTCATCACTGCGGTGTTCCAAGCAACAGCTGAATATGGTGCGGTGATCCGCATCGCGTTCGATGGTGAGAAACCTGAGCTTCCGCCTGTGCGGGAGAGCGTGGGCGATGATCCCGATTTCTACCCCGACGAGATCTATCCGGACGACTGACACCAAATAATTCGCGGTAGCACCATTATGGTGTTGACCATCTAACACCAATGTGGTGTTATGCGTCTCAACGGCCCCACTGACCCGGGCGCCGCGGAGATGCGAAATGGCGGAAGCCGACCCCACCTTTAGCGCAGCAGTCCTCGCGGATAGCGCGGCGCGAGCGAGCCAGAAGCCCAAGGGCAAGACCTGGACCGAGCACATGGAAGACGGCCGCGCCTGGGCGCGTGGCCTGCGCGCTGGTTCGTCCGCCAACATCAACGATTACGCGGTCGAGCGCACGGCGTTCGAATATGCGGACATGCATGCGTCGCCCGCCGCGAAGGCCGCGCATTTCGCCGCCGCCAAGGCTGCGCGCGATGCGGAGTTCGGCAGATGCTGACGCTCGCCAAGATCCGCGCCGCCTTTGCCAACAGCCCTGAGCCCATCTGGATCGGCACGCTGCTGACCCTCGGCATGGGCTGCGCGGGCGTGTTCGCCGTCCTCGCAATGGCCGTCGCGCCGTGATCCTCGCCCTACTCCACGCAATCGCCGCGCTGTTCGGCTGCGGCTCGTCAGAGGACGACAGCTATGACTATGACTGACGCCGCCATGCGCCCGCAGGTGCTGCCGCGCGAGACCTATCAGACCTTCCAGATCGCCGACACCGGCGGGCGGACGTACGACCTCGGCGAATTCGACACGCTTGAGCGCGCTATCGATCGCGTCGGCGGCCACAAGGCCCGGTTCTATGTTCGGGTGACCGACACGCTGACCGGCGCCGTGACGCGCAAGTTCTATCAGGTCCGGCAGGCGAAGGGGCAGGCGCGCTACGTCGACTTCCAGACGCGGATCGTGCGCGACACCTATGCCGACCACTTGTTCGATCTGGCGGGGGATGTGGCGTGACGTGGGACAGCTTCCCGCGCGGCATGCCTTTCGCCGAGCGCCTGCCCGCGATCATCGCGGCGCGCGAGGCGCGGCAGGTCGAGATGTCGCCTCAGCTGAAAGCGCTGGCTGAACGCCGCGCCCGCGAGCGAGCCGAAGTGGCCGACCTGATCAAGCGCGGCATGGACGCGATCAGCGCGACCCCGGAGCAGCGCGCGCTGGTCTTCGCGAAGACGGGCTTCGCGGCGTGAACGGCACCCCGATCACCATCCCCGACCAGGTCCGCAGCGCGCTGCAGTTCCTTGCGTCCGACACCCGTTGCAGCGAGCGCGAGCGGGCGGCGCTGCGCGACCTGCGCGAGCACGGCACCGATCCGGTGTTGGCGCGGCTGCGGGGGCTGCTGCGATGAGCCGCGCGCACCTCGATTACAGCGTCCGCTCGTCGGTCCAGCGCGAGGGGTTCGACCCCGACATCCCAATCGCCGGCTGGTATCGCGCGCGCCTGCGCTCCGGCGCGGTCTTCGTTGGCGTCCATATCTGGCACGGCCTGCCGCTCGACCCGGTCACCGGCGAGGAAATGGACCGCGCGCCGCGCTGGAATGCGACCGCCAACGGAGCGCCGATCGATCTGGCGTTGGTCTGGCCGAAGTGCGCGGCCGACCCGATCGACGAAGCCGAGCACGAGTTCCTGATCCGGCGCCAGACCTGGGCCGAGACGCACCAGCCCAACACCCCGCTCGCAAACCCCCTGCAGCGGGCAGACCCGCTGCAATCCCCCATTCTGTTCTGAAGGAGAGACGACGATGGCAACCGCATTCCCCGACGTGAAGCCCTGGCCCGCAAAGCCGCCCGTCGCCGCCGGCAGCGTGGCTGGGCACAACCGCCCGCCGATCGATGTCGAGGCGCGCTCGGCGTTCGACGATGGCATCGACGCGAAGGACGGCTTCCGCAAACGCATCGCCGATCTGCTCGGCGCGTCGGAGCGCGCGACCGCGACCGACGAGGAATCGGCCGGGCGCTGCGGCGAACTGGTGAAGCAGATCCGCGCGGCGGTGAAGTTCATCGGCGACACGCACACCACGGTGAAGGCGCCGTACCTCGCCGCCGGTCGCGCGATCGACGCGGGCAAGAACGAGCTGACCGGCCCGCTCGAAGCCGCGAAGGTCAAGGTCGAGGCGAAGCAGACGCAGTACCTGCGCGAGGAAGATGCCAAGCGGCAGGCCGAGATCCGCCGCCAGCGCGAGGCCGAGGAAGCGCGGCGGCGCGCCGAGTGGGAGGCCGATCAGGCCCGCCTCAAGGCCGAGCGTGAAGCCGCCGCCGCCGATGCTGCTGATGCTGCCGATGCCGCGCCCATCGTGGAGGCTGCGCCGCCGCCAGCGCCGGTGTTCGTTGCCGAGCCCGAGCGGCAGATCATTCGCGGCGATTATGGCGCGGCGGTCTCCGGCACGAAGGTCTGGGTCAGCCAGGTCGAGGATTACGAGGTCGCGTTCATCGCAGTCGCGAACAACTCGAAGGTCCGCGAGGCGATCGACACGGCCATCAAGGCAATGGTGCGTGGCGGCGTCCACGAGATCCCCGGCGTCCGCATCTGGTCGGACGTCAAAGCGAGCAATCGCTGACCCCCTCATACTGAAAGGAACCGACATGCCCGCTTCCACCCGTCAATTCGTCGCCTGCAAGTTCCGCGTCGGCGACACCCGCACCTTCACCTATCACTGGGACGGCGAGGCATTGGCCGACGGCGACGTCGTCCGCGTGCCCGACCGCAGCGGCGATGGCTGGAAGAAGGTCTACGTGGCCGACGCCGCCGCCGAAGAGCCGACGGCTTTCTTAACCAAGGCCGTCCTCGGCCGTCACGTCGAAGAGCCGGAGGCGGGTGCCGACCTGTTGGCCGAGCCCGCCGCGCGTGACCCGCTCGACACCCCCATCGCATTCTAATCCGAACCGGAGACATCACCATGGCAACTCAGCTTCAGACCATCGACCGCGGCGGGGCGGTCGCCCCGATCGACGACAGCAACCCGTACAAGGGGCTTGAGCGCAGCCTCTCGACCCGCATCGCGGGGCTCAAGGACGCGCTGCCGCGCCACATTGACCCGGCCAAGTTCCAGCGCACGGTGATGACCGCCGCGCAGTCGAACCCCGACCTGTTGAGCGCCGACCGCGCCAGCCTGATCACGTCGTGCATGAAGTGTGCGCAGGACGGCCTGCTGCCGGACGGGCGCGAGGCCGCGCTGGTGATCTATTCGACGCGCGCGCAGCAGCATGGCGAGTGGGTGACCATCAAAACCGTCCAGTATCTGCCGATGGTGTACGGCCTGCGGAAGAAGATCCTGCAATCGGGCGAGATCAGCACGCTCGAGACGAGCGTCGTCTATCGCGCGGAGGTCGAGAGCGGCGCGTTCATCTTCGAGGCAGGGACCGAGGCAATGCTGCGGCACCGGCCGATGCTCGACCTGGACGATGACCAGATCACCGACGATTGCATCGTGGCCGCCTATTCGGTCGCGACCATGAAGGACGGCTCCAAGTCGTTCGAGGTCATGCGCCGCAGCGAGATCAACAAGGTCCGCCAAGCCAGCCAGACCGGCGCGACCGGCCGCGTCGTGAAGTTCGGCAAGGACAAGGGCAAGCCGATGGAGCCGAAGGGCCCATGGGTCGACTGGTTCAGCGAGATGGCGCGCAAGACCGTGATGCGGCGGCACAGCAAGACGCTGCCGATGTCGGGCGACCTGATCGACATGGAAGGCGCGGACGAGGAAGCAGCTGCACGCTCGGCCGCGCGGCTGATGGAGGTCGAGCCCGACGCGCGCCAGCTGGCGCCGCCGACGCGCGAGGAATCGTTCGATCCATCGACCGGCGAGGTCGAGACGGAAGAGCAGATCGCCCGCCGCCTCGACGCCGAAACCCTGCACCGCAACGACGGCACGCTCGACGACGATAATCCCGCAGCCGGCGAGGGCCCGGCCGACGAGCAGCGCGGCGAGACGCACACCGAGGCCGATCCGCGCCGCGCGACGGTCGACCACATCCTCGGCGAGCTCAAGATCGCAGCGGTGTCGGCGGACCTGAAGCCGATCGACGCGCTCTACGTGAAGCACCGCGCCGCGCTGGCCGATGACCAGATCGACGAGATCGACGCTGCGTTCGCCGCCGCCAAGGCGCGCATCGCGAAGAAGTAACCGCGCCCCGGCGCAACGCCCGAGGCTCGCCCCTGCGGCGGCTTCGGGCGAGAAAGGACACGACGATGGACGTTCCAGTAGAGAGCTTCGGCGCGGTGATAAGCGCAGCGGTCGCCGCCAAGATGACCCCAGAATTCATCGAGAAGGAGGTGCTGTCCCGCGTCGGCAAGCTGGTTGAAGGCGCGGTCGACAACGCGCTGCGGACCTACAGCGAGACCGGCACCCTGATCGAGAAGGCGATCAAGGAATCGCTGCGGGTCGAGCGGCTGGACCTCCCGACCTACGGCAACGTCGTCGCCGCCATTCTTAAGGTGCAGATCGAAGCCAAGGTCGCGCCGCTCGTTGCCGGCCAGCTCGCCGCCGATATGGACGAAATCCTCAAGCTTGCACCGAAGGAGGTGAAGCTCTCCGAAATCGCCGACGAAATGCGGAAGCAGCACGAAGGCGATAGCTATGGCGAAGTGATCACGGTCATCGTCGAGCGCACCGATTACGGATCGACGATTGTCTATCTCGACCAAGATACTGCGTACGAGCAGCGCGACAAGAACCGCTGCGACGTCCGGCTGCATATCTGCAAGGACGGCAAAATCTTGGGCGCAACGCTCAAGGGCCACGATCTCAAGGCCACCACGCATCTTGGTATCAGCTACGGGCTGGACCAGAAGATCCGCGCATATTTCGCCTGCGGCACGGTCATCACGATCGATGAGGACGCGGTTTGCACGTCCGTCGGTGATTGCTGATGGACGGCCTCCAGCACCCCTTCGATCGCCCCACAGTTCGCCGCACGGGCTCGGGCACCATCCACAGCGCGGCGGATTTCGAGCATATGGGCCGCGTCCATGCCGAGCGCCTGCGCCGGTCGAGCCCGCATATCAGCGAGCGGTCGGCGCCGGTCCAGCATGCGCGGGCCGGGGTGGTTCAGCGCGCAATTTCGTGGGTGTTCAGGTGATGGCCGATCCCAAGATCGAACCCGGCTATCCGCTGAAATGGCCGAACGACCGCCCGCGCACCCCAGCCGCCAGCCGCCGGGCAGCGCTGTTTCGCGACAAGGGCAGCGCGATGACGCTCACGACGGCGAAGCGGCGCTTGGCAGACCAGACCACCGCGATGACGCGCCGCGGGCAGCCTTGGCGCGTGCTCAACATGATCCTGTCGACCAACATCCGCTACACCGCCTCCGGCGCGCGCGACCAGAACGTCAGCCGACGTGATCCGGACGATTGCGGGGTCGCGTTCTATTTCGACCTTGACGGGCGCCCGCATGTCCTCGCCTGCGACCAGTGGGACACCGTAGCCGACAACATCGCCGCGATCGCCGCGCACATCGATGCGTTGCGCGGGCAGGAGAGGTGGGGCGTCGCCGACCTGCGGCAGGCATTCGCGGGGCATGTCGCGCTGCCGCAGCCGGATCCGTGGTGGGCGGTGCTAGGCGTGACGCAGGACGCCACGCTCGAGGCCATCACCGCGCAATACCGGCGGCACTCGAAGGCGGCGCATCCGAATGCCGGCGGCGAGCGCGCGGCGTGGGATCGGCTCGCGGCGGCATACGAAGCCGCGAAGGCTGAGCGTTCATGAGCGCTGCAGCAAAAGCCAAGCGCACGATGCTGATGATCGAGATCCCGCGCGACGAGCTGGCGTGTCGCATCGCGGAGGCGTCGATGGGCGTGAAGCGGCCAATCGGTTGCAGCGTCGCCGATGCGTTCGCGCAGATGGATCTGGTTCATCCCGGGCAGTCCGGCAGGTGGCGGCAGGCGGCTGATGTCGCGGTCGCGTTCTTCTACGAATGCACCAACGCCGCGCGGCAGCCTTCATGAGCCGCCCGATCTTCACCGCCAACGGCAAGCAGATCCTCCGGGACCGCGCGCACTTCGCCGATGGCTGCTCGGTCGAAGCGGCGCAGGTGATCCTCGCCGCGCTGATCCTCTTTCACAAGCCAAGGAGCGAACGACATGGCTGACGGCACCAAGATCGAATGGACCGACGCGACCGTGAACGCGGTGAACGGCTGCAGCGTGCTCTCGCCGGGGTGCAAGCTCTGCTACGCCATGAAGCAGGCGCACCGGTTCGACGCGCGGCGCGGCCTGACGCGGATGACCGCCGGCGGTATGGTCTGGACCGGAGAGGTCCGCTTCAACGAGACGCAGCTGCTGAAGCCGCTCGCGTGGAAGCGCGCGCGCCGAATCTTCTGGAACGCGCACGGCGACCTGTTCCATGAGAGCGTGCCCGACGAATGGATTGACAAGGTGTTCGCCGTCTGCGCGCTGACGCCGCAGCACTCGCACCAGATACTGACGAAGCGGTCGGCGCGGATGCGGGCGTATATGGCGGAGCTGGTCGCCGGAGATCGGTTCGTCACCGACGAGATCGCGCGGATCATGGCTCCGCTCGGCGAGCATGGGTACGATACCACGGGGCTGTCGGGCACGGAGCGAGAGCGGCTCCTGGCGGCGAACGCCCGGGTGCATGCCGGTCCCCTGCCGAACGTGTGGCTCGGCGTGTCCGTCGAGGATCAGCAGCGCGCCGACGAGCGGATCCCCGATCTGCTGGCGACGCCGGCGGCGGTGCGGTTCATCTCTGCCGAGCCGCTGCTCGGGCCGGTCGACCTCGAAGTCGCGTGGAAGGGCGAGAGCGCGCTGGAAGGCGAGTGCTGGGGTGATTGCGCTTGGTGCGCCAATGGGAATCCACCGATGCACAACTGCTCCGCCGGACGCCAGAGCGAGGCTGACTGGGCGAAGGGGCGATCGGGACTCGACTGGGTGATCGTCGGCGGCGAAAGTGGCCCGGGCGCGCGGCCGATGCATCCGGACTGGGCGCGGTCTCTGCGCGACCAGTGCGCGGCGGCTGGTGTGCCGATGCTGTTCAAGCAGTGGGGGGAATATCACCCGGCTGACCAGCTTCAAAATGCCGAGCAATCGGCTGCGCACGGAGCCATGGGCACCGCCCTTCGCAGTGGCCGCGCCGTCGAGCTCAACGATCAGTGGACATGGAAGATAGGAAAGAAGCTCGCCGGTCGGCTGCTCGATGGTGTCCAGCATGACGGGATGCCGGCATGACCGCGCGACGCGTCCAGCTATCGCGCGCAAAGGGCTGGCGCATGCCTGAGAACACGGTGAGCGTCGCGCGGCCCGGGCGGTTCGGAAATCCGTTCACGCTCTCGGGGTGCCGGGAAGCCGGCTGGTTCGGCAGCGACGCCGAGATCGCGGCGCGATGCGTCGAGGCCTTCCGCGTGTGGCTCGGGCCTCTCTGGCGCAACAACTGGGACGGCGTTGAGAGCGAAACCAGGCGCGCAGTCGTGCTTGCAGAGATCGGCGCGCTACGCGGCAGAAACCTTGCCTGCTGGTGTCGGCTCGATGCGCCGTGCCATGCCGACGTGCTGATCGAGCTCGCCAACGCGCCAGCCGCGCGCGCCTCGCCACCACCCTGATCAGATCCGGCCGGGGCACCTCCCTCCCGGCCCGATGCCCGAACTCGGGGCGCGGATTTAGTCGCCCGCCAAGAGTGACCAGCCGGGAAAGCAGCGGCACCAGATTTTCGAAGGACACGATATGAAGCACACCGTCATCAAGATCGGCCGCGCCGCGGAGCGCATCGCCAAGCGCGAGGTCGACTATTCGCTCGAGGACCGGCTGCTGCCGCTCGACGCCGTCATGCAGATCGCGGGGATCGGTAAGACGATGATCTATCGCAAGATGCGCGAGGGCACCTTCCCGAAGTGCTGTAAGCCGGGCGGGGCATCGACGCGCTGGAGCGAGCGCGAGGTGCGGGCTTGGAAGGACCAGGTGATGGCGGCGCGCGCAGCATGACTCGACCGAATCGATCACGTCTGATCTGATCGTGCCAAAGGACAGATCATGGTCGATATCCCTCTCGCGAATGCAATGCTGTGTTGGAACAATGGTTTTCGCGGGGCATCGCCTGCCTTCAAAGTCGTGCTGCATCCTGATCGAGCGCACGCCTCCGATCAGTACCAGTCAAGCGTTGGGGCGTGCTTTTTGTCTTGGCATAAGAAGGACGCGGCCGGTCAAAAGCTGCAACTTATGATAGACGCCTGGCACATCGTCGCGTTCTACGAGGTGCCAGTTGAAATTGTTCGGGATGGCCTACTGGTGATCCCTGAGTACCGGGACATGCTAGCGACCGATTGCCTGCCGAAGCAGTTCCAGAACGAGAGGGACGACTGATGGCGCAGCAGGCTCCAGTTGTCGTCGAAGGCCCTCCAAGACAATTAGGAGCGATCTGGGGAAATGAACGAATCCCCGTTCTATTGCGGCCGAAGAAGCAACCGCCTCTTTACGTCAGATTGCCGTTCGATCCCGGCAACCGCGCTTGGCTTCAAGAAGCCGGTAGTCACCACCCCAAATGGGTTAGTGCGAAGCGTCATTGGACGGTTCCCATGGCATGGTTCAACCCGCTGATCCGACGTTGCATAAATCGATACGGCTCCGTTTATGTCATCCAGCCGCTCAATCGAACCGAGGTTTGCGCCTCTGCCTGCTGGAACGCTGAAAAAGACCTTTGCGAGTGCAGTTGCTTAGGCGCGAACCACGGATCCGGCCACCCAGGCGGAAACTGGAAAGAGGTGTCCGAGGCGTTTGCTGTGCGATGGGAGCGCGGCGAGCTCGCGTGCCGACTTCTAGTAACGCCTAAGTGATCGAAGCCCGAGGACTCTAGGCATCGGGGAGGAAGTGCCGCGGCCCCTTCGGCGAGGTATCCGCCCAGCGAATCGGCTGCCCAATATGCTCTACCGGGTCGGGCAGGCCGGCGGCAATCAGATCCGCCCAGGCGCGCGCGATCTCGCGCCGCCGCGGCATGTAATCGGCGCGGTTGTAGGCGCCCTCCACCTTATCCTTCGGCACATGCGCGAGCATCAGATCGATCACTGCGCGATCGCCTTCCTGCTTGTCGGGGCGCGAATTCATGATCGTCGAGAACGCCGCGCGGAAGCCGTGCGGCACATGGCGCTGGTAAAAGCCCGCGCGGATCAGCAGCGCGCGCAGCGTATTTTCCGAGATCGGTCGATGGACGTGCCGCTCGCTCGGGAACGCTAGCTTGTAGCCGCCAGTGAGCGGGCGCAGCGCCTTGATCACCGCGACAGCCTGCGGAGCGAGCGGCACCAGGTGCTCGCCCATCTCTTCTGCCTTGCGGTCCTGATCGCCCTTCATGCGCGCGGCAGGGATGCGCCATAGCGGCTCGGGTCCGTCGAGCCCTTCGAACTCCGACCATTCCGCCTTCTGCACCTCGTTCGGCCGCACCGCGGTCAGCGCGAGCAGCCGCAGCGCGAACTTGGTCGACGCACGGCAGCGCTCGGCCTCGCACTTGGCGAGCATCTCGCGCACCGCCTTGATCTGGTCGTCGTGCTCGCGGACCCGATCGATGATCGACGGCTGCTTCTTCGATCGCGGCTTCTTCGGCATCGCCTTGCCGAGGCTCGCCGCCGGGTCGGCCTTCGCGACGCCGGCGGAGATCGCATAGACGAAGATGTCGGACACGCGCTGTCGGACGCGGTGCGCGGTCTCGATCGCGCCGCGCTGGACGATGCCGTTCAGCAGCTCGAGCATCTTGGGCGATTCGATCGCGGTCAGCGGGATATCGCCGATCGCGGGGAAGACGTCATTCTCGAGGCTGGTGATGACGTCGGCGGCGTGGACATCAGACCAGGTCGGCTTGCGCAGCTCATACCATTTGCGCGCGACGATCTCGAAAGTGTTACCGCTCTGCAGCGCGCGCGTTTTCACTTCGACCCGGCGCTCGATCGCAGGGTCGCGGCCCTCGCGCAGCAGCTTCTTGGCGTCGTCGCGTTTCGCGCGCGCCTCGACCAGCGTGACCGAGGGGTAGGGACCCAGGCTCAGCGTCTTCTGCGCCGGCTTACCCGCGGCATTCTTCCCGAAGGTGTAATTCATCCGCCAATGCCGACCGCCGGCGGTCGAGACGTAGAGAAAGAGCTGACCCGAATCCGCCAGCTTGTACGGCGCCGCCTTCTTCTTTGCGGCCTTGCATTGGGCGTCCGTCAGCACCGTCCATCTCCATACCATGGATCCGCGGGGACCATACCATGCGGAGTACCATGCTGCGCGGTGAACGCGTGAGAACAGATGTGAACACCGGCATTGCCTTCTGACCCAAGAAACGGCAGTTTTGCAAGGGGAAGTGCACGGCTGCGCACCAGTGCGCATGGTATATTGGCGGAGCGGGAGGGATTCGAACCCTCGATACGCTTTTGACGTATACTCACTTTCCAGGCGAGCGCCTTCGACCACTCGGCCACCGCTCCGCATGTCCTGGACAGGAGGGTGGCCCTAGAGCGTCGCCGACGGCGGCGCAAGGGCCCTGCGGCATCGGCGGGGATTGCGTGCGGCGGCGGGAGGGGGCACGCTGGCGACATGCCGATGCTCCTCCCGCTCTTCGCCCTGCTCGCCGCCGCGCAATCCGCACCGGCGCCCGCTGTCAAACCGACCGCCGCGCAACTGGCGGCCGCCGCCCCGGCGACCGCCTGGGCGACGATCGACCCGCAGGATCTGCTCGAGATCGACTTCGCCGACGGGCAGCGCAGCGTGATCTGGCTCGCGTCCGCTTTTGCCCCGGCGCATGTCGCCAACATCCGCACGATCGCGCGCGCGGGCTGGTGGAACGACGCCACCGTTTACCGCGTGCAGGACGATTACGTCACGCAATGGGGCGACGCGAGCGAGAAGAAGCCGCCCGCCGCGGGGATCGATCGCACGCCGCCGGCGGAATATGAATGGGCGTGGGGCGCGCACGGCGCGGCGGTCGCCAATCCGTATCGCGATGCCTATGCGGCGCAGACCGGCTTCACCGCGAGCGGTTGGGCGGTGGCGGGCGACGGCGCGCGGCAATGGCTGCCGCATTGCTACGGCATGGTCGGCGTCGCGCGCGATCTCGCGCCCGATACCGGGACCGGCGGCGATCTCTACACCGTGATCGGCCATGCGCCGCGCCATCTCGATCGCAACATCGCGCTGGTCGGGCGCGTGATCGACGGGATGGCGGCGCTATCGGCGTTGCCGCGCGGGACGGGCGGGGGGCTCGGCCTGTATACCGATCCCAAGCAGCGCGTGCCGATTCGGCGGATCGCGATCGTCGCCGATCTGCCCGCCGGCGAGCGTCCGGCCTTCCAATATCTGCGGCCCGACGCGGCGGTGTTCGCGGCGACGCTCGAGGCGCGCGCCAATCGCGGCGGACCGTTCTTCACGGTCCCCGCCGGCGCGGCGGATCTGTGCAATCTGATGGTGCCGGTGCGCGCGATGGCCCGCTAGCGCTTGTCCCGCCCGACGCGCGGGCGGGGGCGGGGGCGCAGGCGGGGGCTTAGCGCCCGACCCAGTCGGCGACCTGGGCCGCGACCTGGTTCGCCGCCTGGTTGAGCGCCTGTCCGACAGGCGCCGCGGCGATCGCGGTGACGGGTACGCGCGCTTCGAAGCGGCGCTTCTCGACGACCTTGCCGGTGGTGCGGATCAGCGACCCGTCGAAGGTCACCACGGCTTCCTTGGTCGCGGCATCGACGCCGAAGGTGCGCAGCTCGCCCGACAGCACCGCGCCGGGATCGGAGAAGGATTGCGCGCTGCTCAGCACGATCCGGCCGGTCCGCGCGGGCACGGTGTCGATCAGCAGCCGGACGAACATCCGGTTCGGCGGCTCGACCCACTGGGCCTTCTCGACATAGGCGATCGATGTCTCGCTCGCCTGGACCGGCACACGCGTCCCTGCAATCGCCTGTGCGGCGCCGGGGACGAGGATGGTGATCGTCGGCGAGGTTGCCGAGGATTGCGTCTGCCCGGCCGGAACGCTCGCCGCCGACGTCAGCGACAGGAGCGAGGGCGGCGGCTTGGCACCAAAGCTGATGCAGCCAGAGAGCGTGGCGGCGAGCGGGGCGGCGACGAGAAGCGCCAGCAGCGTCTTGGAGCGGATCATGGTCACTGTCCCTTTCCGGGCTTGTAATCAGGCAATTTCGGCTGGCCGATCAGCGAGGTCGCGCCGCCGCGGTCGAGCTTCTCGGCGACCGACGTCAGCGCCTGCGACATCTCGCGCAGATCGTGGACGAGCTGGCCGACCTCGGGGATCGTCTGCTTCGAGAAGGACTGCAGCCCCGGCCGCGCATCGCCGATCGCGGCATCGAGCGTCTCCATGCTGTGCTGCGCCGAGGCGATCGTCTTGTTGAGGTTGCCCATCATCGGATGGATGTCGCTCTGCAGCATGCCGTTGGTGGTCTTCGCCAGTTCCGAGAACTGCTCGGCGGCGAGCCCGGCCTTCTGGATCGTCACGCGCGACTCGGCGAGCGTCGCGGCGATCTCGGGCCCGCGATCGGCGAGCGCCGCGGTCAGCTTGTTGGTGTTGGCGAGGATGCCGGCGATCGACTGCTGGTTCTTGTCCGACAGCATGTCCGACAGCCGCTCGGTCAGCGTCGAGATCCGCTCGAGCAGCTGCGGCGCCGAGCTCAGCAGCGCGCCGAGCCCGCCGGGCTTGGTCGGGATCGTCGGGACGCCATTGGGGCAGTCGCTCAGCGGATTGTCGGCCGGGCAGGCGATCGGCGGGGCGCCCTTGATCGCGCCGTCGAGCTGCACCGTGCTCGTGCCGGTGAAGCTGCCCTGCAGCGTCGCGGTCGTGCCGACCAGGATCGGGGTATCGGGATTGACGCTGATGCGCACGCGGACGAGCTGGGGATCGGGCTTCCACAGTTTGATGTCCTTGACCTGCCCCGAGGGCACGCCCGAGAAGGCGACCGCCGAGCCCTTCGCCAGGCCGTCGACCGACTGCTTGAAGAAGATGTCGTATTCCTTGTTGGTCGCGGTGCCCCAGCGCGCGATCCAGACGAGGAACAGCAGCATCAGCGCGAGCAGGATCAATACGACGCTGCCGACCAGCACATGGTTCGAGCGGGTTTCCATCAGCTTTTGCCCTCAGCTTTCGCCACGTCTGCGTTATGCTGGATCGTCGCGGTCGCGGCGCGGCCGCGCGGTCCCTTGAAATATTCCTGGATCCACGGATGGTCCAGCGCGAGCAGTTCGTCGATCGTCCCGACCGCGATCACCTTCTTGTCGGCGAGCACCGCCACGCGGTCGCAGATCGCATACAGAGTATCGAGATCGTGCGTGATCAGGAACACGGTGAGCCCGAGCGTCTTCTGCAGCGACGCGGTCAGCTCGTCGAACGCCGCCGCGCCGATCGGATCGAGCCCTGCGGTCGGCTCGTCGAGGAACAGCAGCTCGGGGTCGAGCGCGAGTGCGCGCGCGAGGCCAGCGCGCTTGCGCATGCCCCCCGACAGCTCGGCGGGGAATTTAGGCCCGGCATCGGCGGGCAGGCCGGTCATCACGACCTTGTACGCCGCGATCTCGTCGAGCAGCGCGGCATCGAGGCCAGGGTAGAACTCGCGCAGCGGCACCTGGACGTTTTCCGCGACCGTCAGCGTAGAGAACAGCGCACCGCCCTGGAACAGCACGCCCCAGCGCTTGGTCAGATCGGTGAGCTCGGTCTCCTCGCGCTCGATCGTCGGTTCCCCGAACACTTCGATCTCGCCCGCCATCGGCGTCTGCAGCCCGATGATCGAGCGCATCAGCACCGATTTGCCCGTGCCCGACCCGCCGACCACGCCGAAGATCTCGCCGCGGCGGACCGTCAGGTCGAGTCCGTCATGGACGATCTGCTCGCCGAAGCCGTTCTTGAGCCCGCGTACGACGATCACGTCGTCGCCCTGCTTTTTGCCGTCGCGTTCGGTCTGCGTCATATCCAGCCGATCGATGTGAAGAAGACCGCGAAGAAGGCGTCGATCACGATCACGAGGAAGATCGCCTGGACGACCGCGGCGGTGGTGCGCGTGCCGACCTGTTCGGCGTCGCTCTCGACCAGCATGCCCTGGAAGCAGCCGGCGACCGCGATGATCAGCCCGAACACCGGCGCCTTGACGAGGCCGACATAGAGATCGGTGATCGGCACGACTTCGCGCAGCCGCTGGATGAAGGTCACCGGCGGGATGCCGAGCGTGATCCAGCACAGCAGGCCGCCGCCGATGATCGTCACGATCGACGCGTACATCCCGAGCAGCGGCATCATGATGACGGTGGCGAGCACGCGCGGCAGCACCAGCGCCTCCATCGGCGAGACGCCGATCGTGCGCATCGCATCGACCTCTTCGGTCAGCTTCATCGTGCCGATCTGCGCGGCGAAGGCCGAGCCCGAGCGGCCCGCGACCATGATCGCGGTCATCAGCACGCCGAGCTCGCGCAGCGTGATTCGCCCGACCAGGTTGATGGTGAGGAACTCGGCGCCGAACTGCTGGAGCTGCACCGCGCCCTGCTGCGCGATGACGATGCCGATCAGGAAGCTCATCAAGCCGACGATCGCGAGCGCGTTGACGCCGACGACCTCGAACCGCTGGACGACGGCGTTGAAGCGGAAGCGCTTGGGATGCGTCACGACGTGCCAGAAGGCGATCAGCGTCGCGCCGAGGAAGCCGAGCAAGCCGTACAGCGTGTGCCCGGTCGTCACCACCGCATCGCCGATCTCGCCGACCATCCGCGTGAAGGTGCCCCGCATCACGGGGCGCATCGCGACGGGTTGGTCCGCGGCGGTGACCTGGCTCATGAGATGTTCGCCATCGGCGTCGAGCCCGGTGATCTCGGCATCGTGTTCAGCAGCGAAGCGGTGGACCAGCCAGGCGCCGACGGTATCGATGCGCTCGATGTCGCTCAGGTCGATTCGCGACACCGCTCCGTCGAAGGCGCGCAAACGCTCGGGCAAATCACCGATCTTCGCCAGGGAAAGGCTGCCGGTGAAGCGTACGACGTCGGTATCGTGGGAGAAGGCGGCCGGTTCGGTCATCTGTCGCCTTCTGTGCTGCAAACGGGCTGGATCGGCAAGGCTCCTACGGCGTATGGCGCGTAAATGCATCACATTGCCGTCTATGATATGGACAAGACGATCACCTACGCGCCGACCTGGACTTCGTTCCTCGTGCGCACCGCAAAGTCCGAAGCGCCATGGCGGTTGACGCTGCTCCCGGTCGCCGCGCTGGCGACGCTCGGCTATGTGGCGCGGCTTATCGGGCGCGCCCGGCTCAAAGAGATCACGCATCGCCTGCTGTTGGGACCCGCCATGCCCGAGCCGGTTGCGGCGCGCGCGGCCGAGCGGTTCGCCGAGCACGTCGTCGCATCGGGGCTCTACGCCGGCGCGCTGGCGCAGATCGCCGAGGATCGCGCCGCCGGGTATCGGCTGGTGCTGGCGACCGCGTCGTATGGCTTCTACGCCCGGGCGATCGCGGCGCGGCTCGGTTTCGAGGCGGTGATCGCGACCGAGGTCGAGCGTGACCACGGCGTGATTCGGCCGCGGATCGCGGGTGAGAATTGCTACGGACCGGCGAAACGCGCGATGCTCGAGGCATGGTTGGCGGGGCAGGGGATCGCGCGCCCGGATGCGATGGTGCGCTTCTATTCCGACCATGTGTCGGACGTGCCCTCGCTCGAATGGGCCGATGTCGCGATCGCGACCAACCCCCATACCCAATTGCGCGCGCGCGCCTGGGAGCATGGTTGGTGGGTGGTGGACTGGACCCGCTAAATCACCGTCGAGACGCACTTTGGTTTGATGTCATATACTAGAGCTGTAATAAAAATGTATTCGTCTGGCTAATGAGCCAAGTCTAGAAGATTTTCGGATAAGGGATTTTACGTAAAGCACGCATTGTGACACATTCGGCAGGCGCAATACTGGAGAAACCGAATGCGTTCTGCTATTCAAACGCCTGCGGGTGTCATCGCAACCAACATTCCCCGTCAGAAGGTCGCGGTCGCCGCGGTCGGCGCTGCCTTGACGGGAATTCTGGTCTTCGTCCTCAACACATATGCGAACGCCGGTATCAACCAGCAGATCGCCTCCTCGATTACGGTGGTGGTGACGTTCGCGCTGGGATGGCTGACCCCGCCTGGGGGGCAGGAAACGGCAGTAGGCTGAACGATTCGCGATCGTCTGTCGCCGATCGCCCGCAGGTCGATCGCGTGGAGCAAGTGACGCGCGCCCGTCGGTCGGTACCGCGACGTTACAGCGCCACGTCGATCGTGTGGATCGCCAGCCCGACCAGCCCGCCGACCAGCGTCCCGTTGATCCGGATATATTGCAGATCACGGCCGACGGCGTTTTCCAGCCGGCGCGTGATCGTGCCCGCGTCCCAGCCCTGGATCGTCTCCGACACCAGCCGGACGATCGCGTCGCCATAATCCGCCGCCATGCCGACGACGGTGCGGCGCACGAAGCGGTTGATCGTGCGGCGTAGCTTGGGGTCGGTCTGCAGCGTGCCGCCCAATTGCCGCAGCGCATCGCCGACCGGGCCGGCGAGCAGCGCATCGGGGTTGCGCGCGATTCTGAGCATCCCGCCGCGCGCCTGCTCCCACAGCCCGTCGAGCCAGCGCTGCATCGCAGGATTGTCGATGATCTCGCCCTTCACCGCGGCGACGCGCAGCCGCATCGCGGGATCGTGGATCAGGTCGTGCGCGAGCGTGGCGAGCGCTTCCTCGGCCTTGGCGCGCAACGGGTGGTCGGGATCCTCGGCAATGCCGGTGAGCAGGCCGTTGAGCCCGTCGATGATCTTGGTGGCGAGCGTTTCGTCGAGCCCGGTCCAGCGCATCAAATTGCCGGCACGGTCGGACACCATCTGGCGGATGAGATGCTCGTTCGCGGTGAGCAGGCGTGCCCCCCATTTGACGATCCCGTCGAGCAGCGGCAGGTGCCGATCCTCGGCGATCGCCGCGGTCAGCGCCTGGCCGAGCAAGGGCGACACGTCGAGCGCGCGCAGCCGTGCGCCGATCCCGGTCTTGACCATCCCGCCCAATCGTTGCTGGTCGAACGCCTCGAGCATGTGGATCGCGAGCCCCGCCGCGCCGCGCCGGATGCGGCCGTCGCCGCCGGGCGGGTTGGCGAGCCAGCGTCCCGCGGCACCCGCCACGTCGACGCCGCGCATCCGCCGCGCGACGACGCCGGGGATCAGGAAATTGTCGCGCAGAAAGGCGGCGAGCGTCGTGCCGATGCGATCCTTGTTGCGCGGGATGATCGCGGTGTGCGGGATCGGCAGCCCGAGCGGGTGGCGGAACAGCGCGGTCACCGCGAACCAGTCGGCGAGCCCGCCGACCATCGCGGCCTCGGCGAAGGATCGCACGAAGCCGAGCGCGGGATAGGCCGGCGCATAGGCGCGCGTGACGAGGAAGGTCGCCGCCATCACGATCAGCAGCCCTCCGGCGATCCAGCGCATCCGGACGAGACCGGCGGGCGGGGCATCGGAGGCGCGGGGAGGGCGGGTACGGCTCATGCGGCGACCAATCCCCGAGCGGCGCGATAGTTCAAGGAGAAAGGTTGAGGCGCTTCAAAGCCCCTCCCCTTCAGGAGCGTCAGGTAAACCGCGCCCCGCGCGGTTTAGGTCGGGCCGGGGGCCCGACCGACCTGACGCTGGGTTGGGGTGGGGCCGTGCCACGAATCTAACGTTCCAGCGGCGTGGCGCGATTGATGCGAAGTCCGGCACTTCCCCACCCCTAACCCCTCCCCTGAAGGGGAGGGGGACTAAGCCCATCACTCCGCCGGATGGGGTCCGTCACCGTCATAGACGATCCGCGGCGGCGTGCCGGGCAGGGCGGGGCCGCCATGCGGTCGATTCTCGATCAGCGGGCCATGATTGTCGCCCGGGCGATAGGTGAGCAAATTGCGCCGCAGATACGGGCCGACGCGCGCCTCGACGCCGACCGCGAGGCTGAACAGCGCAGGCGTGATCAGCAGCGTCAGCACGGTCGACATCGTCAACCCGCCGATCACCGTGATCCCCATCGGCACGCGCGACGATCCGTCGCCGGTCAGCGCGAGCGCGGTCGGCATCATCCCCGCGACCATCGCCACCGTGGTCATGACGATCGGCTGCGCGCGCTTGTGCCCGGCGTCGATGATCGCGCTGACCTTGTCGACGCCCTTGTTCATTTCCTCGAGCGCGAAGTCGATCAGCAGGATCGAGTTCTTGGCGACGATGCCGAGCAGCATGATCAGCCCGATATAGACCGGCATCGAGATCGGCGTGCCGGTGACGGCCAATCCGATCAGCCCGCCGAGCGGCGCGACTGCGAGCGACATGACGTTGACGAAAGGCGGCAGCAGGCGGCGATACAGCAGCACCAGCACCGCGAACAGCAGGAAGACACCGGCGATCAGCGCGATGATGAAGTTCTGGATCAGCTCGACCTGCCATTTCGACTCGCCGAGCGTCAGCTCCTTCACGCCGAGCGGCAGGTTCTTCATGATCGGCAGCGCGTGGATCTCGGTCTGCGCGGTGCCGCTGACGACGCCCGGCGCGAGATCGGCGCCGATCGTCAGCTGGCGCTGCTGCGCGACGCGTTCGATCTTGGTCGGCCCCGCGCCGAAGCCGATATCGGCGACGACGTTGAGCGGGACCGAACCGCCGGTCGCGGTCGCGACGGGCAGGTTCTGGATCGTCGACAGGCGCTGGCGCGAGTCCTGGTCGAGCGCGACGCGGATCGGGATCTGACGATCGCTCAGCGAGAATTTCGCGCTGTTCTGGTCGATGTCGCCGAGTGTCGCGAGCCGGATCGCGCTGGACAGGGCCGAGGTCGTCACGCCCATCGTCGCGGCCAGATCCATTCGCGGCGTGATGACGAGCTCGGGCCGCTTGAGATCGCCCGAGATGCGCGGCGCGACCACGTCGCCCAGCGTCGACATCTGCTGGACGATCTTGGCGCCCGTCTCGGCGAGCAGTTTCGGATCGTCGCCGCCGAGCGTGACGGTCAGCGCACGGCCACCGCCGCCCCAGCCGCTCGACGAGCGGAACGAGACGCGCGCATCGGGAATCGTCTGGAGCTCGGGCGCGAGCGCGCGTTCGAACTCATAGCTCTTCATCGTGCGCTCGGCCTTGGGCTTGAAGATCGCGGTGACGCGGCCGTTGCCGACAAAGGCGCGCGAATAGACCGATTCGACGCTCGGCTGCTTCTGCAGGAAGTCGGCGACCCGGCGCACCACCGCCTTTGTCTCGGCAAGCGTCGTGCCCGGCACCATGTCGATCTGCGCGACGCTCGAATCCGAATCGCGCAGCGGCTGGAAGGTCGCCGGGATCGTCATGAACAGCACGATCGTCGCGCCGAACGCGCTCGCCCCGCCGACGATCGCCGACCAGCGATGCAGCAGCGTCCATTTGAGGATCGCCATGTAGCGGTCCATCAACCAGCCTTCGCCATGCTTGGCCTGGCCGTGCGCCTTGAGGAAATAGGCGGCGAGCATCGGCGTGATGAGACGCGCGACGGCGAGGCTCATCAGCACCGAGGCGACGACGGTGAGGCCGAAATTCTTGAAGAACTGACCCGATACGCCTGGCATCAGGCCGACCGGCAGGAACACCGCGACGATCGCCATCGTCGTGGCGAGCACGGCGAGGCCGATCTCGTCGGCGGCGTCGATCGACGCCTGATAGGCCGATTTGCCCATCCGCATGTGGCGCACGATATTCTCGATCTCGACGATCGCATCGTCGACCAGCACGCCCGCGACGAGGCTCAGCGCCATCAGCGTCATGTTGTTGAGCGTGAAGCCGAGCAGTTCCATCACCCAGAAGGTCGGGATCGCCGAGAGCGGGATCGCCAGCGCCGAGATGATCGTCGAGCGCCAGTCGCGCAGGAACAGGAAGACGATCACGACCGCGAGGAACGCGCCCTCGACCATCGCCTCCATCGCGGCGTCATATTGCGCCTTGGTGTATTTCACGCTGTCCGAGATGCGCTTGAAATGCACCTTGGGGTTGCGCGCCTCGAGCGCGGCGAGCCTCTTCTCCGCCTCGTGGAAGACGGTGACGTCGGAATAGCCCTTGGCGCGCTGGAAATCGAAGCTCAGCACCTGGCGACCGTTGAGCTCGGACGCCGAGCGCTGCTCGGCATAGAGATCCTCGACGCGGCCGAGATCGGACACCTTGATCGTACGGCCGGTGCCGGTCGCGATCTGGACCTGGCCGAGATCATAAGCGGTCTGGGCGTTGCCGAGCACGCGCACCGATTGCTCCGACCCGGCGAGCTGCGCGCGGCCGCCGGCGGCGTTGAGGTTGACCTGGCGCAGCTGGTTGTTGACCGCGCTCGCGGTCAGCCCCTGCGCCGAGAGCTTGAGCGGATCTAGGATCACGCGGATCTCGCGGTCGACGCCGCCGTTGCGGCTGACCGTGGCGAGCCCGGGGACCGACAGCAATTCCTTGGCGACGTCATTGTCGATGTACCAGCTGAGCTGCTCGACCGTCATGTCGGTGGTAATCGCGGCGTAGCTCGCCAGATCCTGGCCGGTGGTGTTGGCGCGCATGATCTGCGGTTCGAGGATGCCCTCGGGCAGGTTGCTGCGGATCTGCGCGATCGCCGAGCGGACGTCCTCGACCGCGCGATCGATCGGCGTGCCGATGTTGAGCTGGACGATCGTCTGCGAATCGCCCTCGGTGACGGTCGAGTCGATCTCGTCGATGCCCTGGAGCGAGCGGACCGCCGCCTCGACGCGCTGCGTGACCTGCGTCTCGAGCTCGGTCGGCGCGGCGCCGGGCTGGGTGATGTCGATGATGACGACCGGAAAATCGATGTCGGGCTGGTTGTTGACGTCGAGCCGCGTGAAGCTGACGATCCCCGCGATCGTCAGCATGAAGAACAATACGATCGACGGGACCGGGTTGCGGATCGACCAGGCCGAAATGTTCCGGAAGTTCATCGCCCTACCTCTTGCTTGCCGGATCGGCCGTCACCAGCGCCGGTTTGACCTTCTGCCCGGCGTTGAGGAACGCCCCCGCCGACTGCACGACCTTCTCGGTGCCGTTCAGCCCGTCGGTGATCGCCACCCCGCTGTCGGACACTTCACCGACCTTGATCGCGCGCCGCACGAGCTTGTCGTCCGGGCCGACGACATACACGAAATTGCCCTTGTCGTCGCTCTGGATCGCGGCGTTGGGGAGCTCGGGAACGTTGGTCGTCCCCGCGACGATCGCCGCCGAGGCGAAGCCGCCGGGGCGCAGCGCGGGGTCGTAATTGAGCGCGATGCGCGCGATGCCCTGGCGCGTCGTCGGGTCGATCACGGGGGAGACCTGCCACACTTCGCCCGTGAACACCGCGCCGCCGCCGACCGGGGTGACGCGCGCCTGCGATCCGACGTGGAGCCCGCGCAGATCGTTCTCGCTGACCTGCGCCCTCAGCTCGAGCTGGCCGCCCTCGGCCATGCGGAACAGCACGCCCGAGCCGGCGCTGACGACCTGACCCGCCTCGACCGCGCGGGTCAGCACGAGGCCGCGGGCGGGCGCGCGAACGTCGAGTCGGCCATTGCTCGCCTGTTGCTGCGCGAGCTGCGCCCGCGCGACAGTGACCTTCGCCGCGGCGGCGTCGCGCGTCGCGGTCTTGGTTTCGATATCGGCGCGCGAGATGAAGCCGCGCGAGACGAGCTGCTTGGCGCGATCGAGCTCGGACTGGGCGAGCGTCGCATCGGCCTGCGACACCTTGATCTGCGCGGCGAGCGAGGCGGCGGTCTGCGTCTGGACCGAGCGATCGACTTGCGCGAGCACCTGGCCCTTCTCGACCCACTGGCCGGGTTCGACCAGCACGCGCGTGACGATCCCGCCTTCGCCCGACACGCCGATCGGCATTTCGCGTCGCGCCGCGAGCGAGCCCGTCGCGGTGATCGTCCGTGCGACCGAAGAACGGCCGGGCACGACGACCGAAACGAGCGGCAGTTGTTCGGTCGGCTTCGACGCCGGGGAGGAATGATGGAAGAATGTATAGCCGAGAATCACGACCGCGAGCACCGCGCCGACGATGCCGGCGATCAGGCCCCAGCGCGGTCCGCGCGGAGCACTCTGGTCGGGCAGCGCGATGACGTCTTCGGTACCGATCGTCCGCGTTTCATAGTGCATCTGCGTCACATCCCCGACCCTTTGGCCCGCCCCCGTGGGCTTAGCGCTACGGCATCGACCGCAGCCGACACCCCTCATCCATCACTGTGTTATCGAAATATAGCACCGACCTCAAGAGGGCGGCGGCCGATGCGCGGCAATGCCGCTATTTACGCGGTTTCGCAACAGGATCGCATTGGCTCCGGACAACTTCCTGTCGTGCCGCGACGCCTCGACGAAAGGAACTGTGCCAGCGATGAAGACATTGGGCCGAAGTGGCATAATGAGCACACTCGCGCGCGCGCAGCTCCCCGATCGACGCCTGCGCCCGCCGCAGCGTTTCTCCGCTTCGTTCATCGCGCGTTTCCGGAAAAGCTGGCACTGCGTCGGTAAGGGCCGAACGGGCCCGACCACCGGGAGACATGATGATGCGTTCGACTTTCCTTCTGCTCGCGCCCGCCCTGATCGTCGCGGCCGGAGTCGCCAGCCAAGTCTCGGCGCAATCGCTGCCGACCGCACCGAGCGTGCTGGCGGACGGAACGCTGCTCGAGATTTCGGCCGAGGGGCGCACCAGCCGCGTGCCCGACGTCGCGACGATCCGCGCGGGCGTGGTGACGCAGGCGCAGACCGCCGCCGCCGCGCTGTCGGACAATGCCGGCCGGATGGCGCGCGTGCTCGCCGCGCTGAAGCAGGCGGGGGTGGCGCCGCGCGACATCCGCACCGCCAACGTCGCGCTCGCCCCGCAATATCGCTATGCCGACGGCCAGCCGCCTGCGGTGACCGGCTATCAGGCTTCGAACAGCGTTTCCATCCGCTTCCGCGACGTCGCCAAATCGGGGGCGATCCTCGATGCGCTGGTCGCACAGGGCGCCAATCAGATCGACGGCCCGAGCCTGTCGCTCGACCAGCCCGACGCGGCGCTCGACGAAGCGCGCGCGGCGGCGGTCAAGATCGCGACCGCGCGCGCGCAGCTCTACGCCAGGGCGGCGGGGATGAGCGTGGTGCGGGTCGTGTTGATCAGCGAGAGCGGCTCGAACGACGGCGGTTCGCCGCCGCCGATGGTGTTCATGGCGCGCGCCAAGGCGGCGCCATCGACCGAGATCAGTGCCGGCGAGACCGACGTGTCGGTGACGCTGGCGGTGCGCTTCCTGCTCAAGTGAACGCAAAAGGGCCGCCGGGATTGCTCCCGACGGCCCTTGGTGCAGACTGATGCGCGTCTTAGCGGACAGTGCCGCGGCGGATCAGGTTAACAATCGCGAGCAGGATGATCGCGCCGATCAGCGAATAGAGGAAGGTCGAGACAGTAACGACCTGGTTGATCCCGGCGCCGAACAGGAACGACGCAATGACCGAACCGATGATACCGACGACGACATTCAGGATGATGCCCTGCTGACCATCGGTCCGCATCACCATGCTGGCGAGCCAACCACAGACGCCACCGACTATAAGCCAAACAATGAGACCGATCATCTTACCCTCCATTTGCCCGGGTGCATCCGGGATACGGGGACAAGACTCACGACTACCAAACTTTGTTCCGGCTCCGGTTCGAGCGAACCCAATTCACATCAATATTTTTGCTGGCGCTCGTACAGCGACTTGTAATGCTGGATCCGCGTGACGCGCAGCCCGGGCATTCCCGAGCGATCGATCGCGCGCTGCCAGCCGGCGAATTCCTCGACCGTCAGGCCATAGCGTTCGCACACTTCGTCGACCGTCAGCAAACCGCCATTGACCGCCGCGACGACCTCGGCCTTGCGCCGCACGACCCAGCGCGTCGTCTCGGGCGGTGGCAGCGATTCGAGCGTCAGCGGCTCTCCGAGGGGTCCGATCACCTTGGCCGGGCGAATCTTCTGGTTTTCGATCATCGTTGAAACCTCGTGGTGGGGCGGGGGACCCCGTCATTCTACTAACGGCTTGTAGCCGGCGGACTTGAACGCCGGCTAAAGCGGCTCGGTAAACAACATGTTCATTCCTGTGCCCCGCTCGCGGGGGTTGCGATCAGCCGTGCCACGCTCAGGTTGAAGCAGCCGTGCACGGGCGAGAACCAGTCGGGCATGCTCTGCACGGGCGGCAGCTGCGCCTGGATCATCGCCGTCGGGCTCGCCGCCTGGCGCGCCGCGACTCCGACCATCAGCACGGCCAGGTCGGGCGGGAGCGCCACGACGGTGGCGTCGGCTTCAAATCGGGCGAAATTCAAATCCACACAGCATATCCGGCTAAGGTTCGAAATCACGCTTTAGCGGCAAGGTCCTAAAGGGCAGGTAAAGCTGGCGAAGATCTTTTCGTCCCTTTTGCATCGCGGTGGCGGAACGCCTATCTGGCGGGCGATGGACACAGGTGACTTTCAGTTGGGCCCCGATTTGGCGGGCAAGCGCATCGTCGTGGCGATGTCGGGCGGGGTCGACAGCTCGGTCGTCGCGGCGCTCGCCGCGCGGACCGGCGCCGAGACGATCGGCATCACGCTCCAGCTCTACGATCATGGCGAAGCGGTCGGGCGCGCAGGGTCGTGCTGCGCCGGGCGCGACATTCGCGACGCGCGCCAAGTCTGCGACCGACTCGGCATCGCGCATTACGTGTTCGACCATGAATCGCGCTTCCGCGACCAGGTGATCGACCGCTTCGCCGACGATTACCTTGCCGGGCGGACGCCGATTCCGTGCATCCAGTGCAACATGGGGCCGAAATTCACCGACCTGCTCGCCGCCGCACGCGATCTCGGCGCGGATTGCCTCGCGACCGGGCATTACGTCCGGCGAGTCGAGGGGCCGGCGGGCGCCGAGCTCCACCGCGCCGCCGATCCGGCGCGCGACCAGAGCTATTTCCTGTTCGCGACGACGCAGGACCAGCTCGACTATCTGCGCTTTCCGCTTGGTGCGCTGCCCAAGCCGCGCGTGCGCGAACTCGCGGCCGAGCTGGGCCTGGGCGTTGCGGGCAAGCCCGACAGCCAGGACATCTGCTTCGTGCCCGACGGCGATTACGCCTCGCTCGTCAAGAAACTGCGCCCCGACGCCGACACCAGCGGCGAGATCGTCGACGAGACCGGCCGCGTGCTCGGCAAGCATCGCGGGCTGATCCACTTCACCGTCGGCCAGCGCCGCGGGCTCGAGATCGGCGGGACGCCCGAGCCGCTCTACGTCATCCGGCTCGACGCCGCTTCGAAGCGCGTCGTGGTCGGGCCGAAGGCTGCGCTCGGGGTGCGCGCGGCGCGGCTGAGCGGGGTCAATTGGCTCGCAGGCGCGTATCGTGGCCCGATGACCGCCAAGGTGCGCTCGCTCGCCAAGCCGGTCGCGGCGTATTTCGATGGCGATCGCGTGGCGTTCGACGCGCCCGAATACGGCGTCGCGCCGGGGCAGGCGACGGTGCTCTATGCCGGCGACCGGGTGCTCGGCGGCGGATGGATCGAGGAGACGGAGAGCGCGCTGGTCGCGGCTTGAGCGGATTCGCTGCGTCGGAAGGCGGGCGGATGGTGGGAGCGCGGGCCAGGGGCGGAGTCAGCGCAGCCGATGTGGCTTGTTGGTGGGACGCGGCGCTAGCGCATACCCGTCGCCCCGGCGAAGGCCGGGGCCTCCCGCCTGGTGTCCGGCCCGCCCGCCAGGCCATCCAGAGGCCCCGGCCTTCGCCGGGGCGACGGCCGAGGCTATGTCAGCGGTTTGTGGAACCCGACGGGCGGCATTCCTCCCAATTGCGGTCGTCGGCTGCAAGGTCGAGGAGCAGTTGCGCACGGGTTGCAAGCAATGGAGCCAGTTCGCGCTCGTGCGCAGCGTTTCGTAGCTGGAAGCCTTCCCCAGACTTCCGGTCAACCCAACGCGCCGAGGCCTGGCCCCAGCGGTCGCCGATGTCGCGAAGCGCTTGGCGCGGGTTCCGATCTCCTGAACAAGTTGTGTAATCGGTTGGAAAGTCGCCCGACACAGCCCACCAGCCAACGGCTCCGGGATGCTCAATGCTCTCAACAGCCCAGACGGATACAACAGGTGCGACGTGCCACGCCGGCCAATCCCCCACGGTTGGCGCGGGGAAGCCTTCCTCGGACAGGTAGGCAATGACCTGTTCGCGCTGCTCGGCGCACCACTGGTCATCCGCCTCTTTGTCTGGATCGTCGATCACGCTAGCAATGTATCTCGCACGCGGAACCTGAGCAACTCGGGAACGACCGACTTTGGTCGCCATGAGACACAAGGGAACGGCCAGACCGCCGTCTCGCATCGCGGCAGATCAAGACCGCACCGCCACCCCCGTCAGCATGTTGTGTCTCCCGCCTCGCACCGCGCCTCGCGGGCGCCCCATGCGCGGTCGGCATAGCGGTCGGCGAGTTCGGCGTGCGCCACGCGCGCAGTGGGGTCGCTTGCCCTGGCGCTGGCAGCGCGTTCGGCGATCTCGCGTTTCAGCGAATAGTCGATGTCATACAGCGGTATCATGGCAGGCCCTTGGCTCTGCAAGCGGGGGCATAAGCGGCCCCCTGTCACCATCGCGCTCGCGGCAGGATCGGTGATGATGAGTCGCTATAGCACGGATCGCCGCCTCAACCGAGGAAGAAGGTTCCCTCCATCACGGTAACGCACGATCCGCCGAGCACAACGCGCTCGCCGTCGAGCCGGCAGGTGAGATGTCCACCGCGCTCGCTCGCCTGATAGGCGGTGAAGCGATGACGGCCGAGCCGCGCCGCCCAATAGGGCGTCATCACCGCGTGCGCCGAGCCCGTCACCGGATCCTCGTCGATCCCCGCGCCGGGGGCGAAGACGCGGCTGATCACGTCGGTGTCGTCGCCGGGTGCGGTGACGATCGTCAGCACGTCGACCTCGGCCTCAGCCCCGACGGCGGGATCGGCGCCCGAGGGGCGGCCGAGCTGGCGGAAATCGGGATCGAGCGCGCGGATCTGGTCGGCATGCTCGAGCACGATCAGCGCATAGCGATGCGGATGCCACAGCGTCTCGACCACGGAGTCGAGCCCAAGCGCGGCGACGATATGGGGCAGCGGCTTGGGCGAGGGCCCCCATGCCGGGAGCGCCAGTTCATAGCCGTCGCCGACGCGCGTCACGGTCAGGATCCCGGCCTTGCGCGTGCGGAAGGTCACCGCGTCGCGCTCGGGGTCGCTCGACAGCACGAAATGCCCGCTCGCGAGCGTGGCGTGGCCGCACAGCACGACCTCGTTGGTCGGCGTGAACCAGCGCAGCTCGAAATCGGCCGCGCCGCTCGCATCGGGCAGGATGAAGGCGGTTTCACTCAGGTTGTTCTCGGCGGCGATCGCCTGCAGCACGCCATCGTCGAGCCACGCGGCGAGCGGCATCGCCGCCGCCGGATTGCCCTTGAAGGCCGCGCTGGCAAAGGCGTCGATTTGGACGATCGGCAGTCTCATGCGCGTTTCCCGAACCAGTGGGGGGTGACGTCGGCCTCGACCAGCGGGTTGTCGGTGTCGACATGCCCCTCGGGATCGAGATGGATCAGCAGTTCGACCTTGGGGAAGGCCTTGCGCATCGCGCGCTCGACGCCTTCGACCACCTCATGCGCCTGCGCGACGGTCAGGTCGCGCGCGACCTCCATGTGGAACTGCGCGAAATCGTGCGCGCCCGAGTGGCGCGTGCGGAAATCGTGGATGCCCTTGATGCCCGGCTGGCGCGCGGCGACCTCGATGAAGTCGCGGCGCATGTCCTCGGGCCATTCTTTGTCCATCAGCTGGTCGATCGCGCTCGACGATGCGCGGAACGCCCCGAACGCGAGCCACAGCGCGATGATGATGCCGAAGATCGGATCGGCCTGGTGCCAGCCGAGATACTGGTCGAGCACCAGCGCGACGATCACCGAGCCGTTGAGCAGCACGTCGGACTGGTAATGGACGTTGTCGGCGACGATCGCGACCGATCCGGTGCGGCGGATCACGCTGCGCTGATAGGCGAGCAGCACCATCGTCGCGACGATGGCGATCAGGGAGACGCCGATGCCGAACTCCGCCCCCTGCGTCGCCTCGTTGCTGCCGAGCGCCAGCACCGCGCGCCATGCGATACCTGCAGCCGAGGCGGTGATCAGCATGACCTGGAACAAGGCCGCGAGCGCCTCGGCCTTGCCGTGGCCGAAGCGGTGGTCGTGGTCGGCCGGCTGCGCGGCGAGGCGCACGCCGTAGAGCGTGACGAGGCTGGCGAGCAGGTCGAGCCCCGAATCGGCGAGGCTGCCGAGCATCGCGACCGATCCGGTCGACCAGGCGGCATAGGTTTTCAGCGCGATCAGGCCGCACGCCATCGCCACGCTGGCGAGCGCGGCGCGGACGGTATGCGGGATGGCGCGGCGCTGGTCCTCGGTCATGGGTAGAGCAATCCTTCGCTCCAGCCGTCACGGGTGCGCGTGAAGACGCGGCGCTCGTGCAGGCGATGCGCGCGGTCCTGCCAGAATTCGATCACGGCGGGGGTGACGCGGTAGCCCCCCCAGAAGGGCGGGCGCGGGACGTCCTGGCCGTCGAACTTCGCCTGCATCTCGGCGAAGCGTGCTTCGAAGGTGGCGCGATCGTCGAGCGGGCGCGACTGGTCCGAGGCCCAGGCGCCGAGCTGCGAATCGCGGCCGCGGCTGGCGAAATAGGCGTCCGATTCGGCGTCGGTCGCGCGCGCGACGCTGCCTTCGATGCGGATCTGGCGGCGCTGCGACTTCCAGTGGAACATGAGGGCCGCGTGGCGGTTCGCGTCGAGCTCGCCCGCCTTGCGGCTGCCGCGATTGGTGTAGAACACGAAGCCGTCGGGGCCGTGCCCCTTGAGCAGCACCATCCGCGACGACGGGCGCCCGTCGGCATCGGCGGTGGCGAGCGCCATCGCGTTGGAATCGTTGATCTCGCTCGCGCGCGCCTCGGCGTACCACGTATCGAACAGCTGGAAGGGATCGTCGGCCATGGGCGGGCTTTACCGCGTGATAGGCCTCGCGTCACCTGTGGCGTGGCGGCGGCAGTCCTGCTATCGAGAAAGCGCAGGAGGCGCGCATGGACGACCGGGTGAATCTTGGCGAACCGCTCGATGCCCATATCGATCGGTTGGTCGATTCCGGGCGTTTCGACTCACCGGCCGACGTGCTGCGCGAGGGCGTTCGTCTGGTCCTGGAGCGCGAGACCTGGCAAAGCTATGTCGATGATCGGGTCGCGGCGGGTATCGCCGCTGACGATGCCGACGACGTCGTCGATGGCGAGGCCTTGTTCGACGAGCTTCTCGCGAAATATGTGGCGCCGACGAAACCCGCTTGAGGCTTGTCTTCTCCAGACCCGCGGCGAACGATCTTCGCGAGATCGATCACTGGATCGCACACGACAATCCTTCGCGCGCAGCGACGTTCGTCCGTGAGCTGCGCTCCGCCTGCCGCGACCTGCTCGCTTTCCCTAAGGCCTATCCGATCGATCCGCGCTATCTGCCGATCGAGATTCACCGGCGTCCGCATGGCAGGTACGTCATCTTCTATCGGATCGGTCAGGATCGCTTGACGATCATCGGCATTGTCCACTCCGCCCGCGACAGCGGGACGATCCTTGCACCGCGTCTCGCTTGAGCGGAACATCCCCCGCGCCCAGGAATTGAATCGCGATCGTAACAGAGGGATGCGCGGCATGGCGGCAAGGGCCTATTGGCAAGGACAGATCCGGCTCGCGCTCGTGTCGATTCCGGTCGAGATCTATTCCGCCACCAAATCGGGCGCGGCAGTGAGCTTCAAGCAGATCCACGAGCCGACCGGCAAGCCGATCCATTACGAGAAAGTCGTCACCGGCGTCGGCCCGGTCGACGTCGACGAGATCATGAAGGGGTTCGAGTTCGAGAAGGGCGAGTATGTCCTGCTCGAACAGGACGAGATCGATGCGGTGAAGCTCGAATCGAAGAAGACGCTCGAGCTGACGCAGTTCGTCGACGCGAGCGAGATCGACGTGCTGTATTACGAAAAGCCCTATTTCGTCGTGCCCGCCGATGATCTGGCGGAAGAGGCGTTCATCGTGCTCCGCGAGGCGCTGCGGCGGACCAAGAAGGTCGGCTTGGGGCAGCTCGCGATGCGCGGGCGCGAATATGTCGTCAGCCTCAAGCCGTGCGGGCGCGGCATGGTGCTCGAGACGCTGCGCTACGCCGACGAGGTCAACAAGGCGCAAGGCTATTTCCGCGACATCGCCGATGGTGAACCCGATGCCGACCTGATGGACCTGGCCGAGGCGCTGATCGAGAAGAAATCGGGCGCGTTCCACCCGCAGGATTTCCACGACCGCTATGTCGATGCGCTGAAGGATCTGGTCGAGCGCAAGCGCAAGGCGAAGGGCGGCAAAATCATCGAGGACAAGGACGACGGCAAGCCGGTGAAGGGATCGAACGTCGTTGATCTGATGGCGGCGCTGCGCAAGTCGATGGGGACTTCGGCGCCGGCCAAGGCGGCGGAGAAGCCGGCTGCGGCGAAGAAGGCGCCGGCGAAGAAGGCGCCTGCGAAAAGCGCGCTGACCAAAAGCACGCCGGCCAAAAGCGCACCGGCGAAGAAGCGTGCTTGACGCCCTTCTTCCTCCCCTCCCTGGAAGGGAGGGGCCGGGGGTGGGTCGCTCGGAAATGGGCGCTCCGTTCGACAACGGGCCGACCCGCCCCCTGACCCTTCCCTTTCAGGGAGGGGAGGCGTGACGCTCGACCCGCTCGCCAAATACAATTCCAAGCGCGACTTCGCGAAGACCGCCGAGCCCGCGGGCACGCTCGAACCCGGCCACGGCAACCGCTTCATCGTCCAGAAGCACGACGCGTCGCGGCTCCACTGGGACTTCCGCCTCGAAGTCGACGGCGTGCTCAAGAGCTGGGCGGTCACCCGCGGGCCGAGCATCGATCCCGACCAGAAGCGGCTCGCGGTGCGGACCGAGGACCACCCGCTCTCCTACGCCGATTTCGAGGGCACGATCCCGGCGGGCGAATATGGCGGCGGCACGGTGATGCTGTGGGACAGCGGCACCTGGGCCCCGATCGCGGGCAAGAGCGCGAAGGATATCGAGCACGGCCACCTCCACTTCGTGCTCGACGGCGAGCGGATGAAGGGCGAGTGGATGCTCATCCGCCTGAAGCCGCGCGGCAAGGAGAAAGGCGAGAACTGGCTGCTGCGCAAGGTTGGCGACGGTGAGGCGGGCGGGACCGACACGTTGGTCGAGACCGGGCTGACGAGTGTGACGACCGGGCGCACGATGGCCGAGATCGCCGAGGGGAAGAAACCGTCGAAACCGGCCACCCCGTCACCCCCGCGAAAGCGGGGGTCCCGCTTGCCGTCGACCGCAGGCCAGAAGCGGGATCCCCGCGTTCGCGGGGATGACGGGAAGGTGCCGGTTTTTCAGGAACCGCAGCTGTGCACGCTGGTCGATTCGGTGCCCTCCGGAAACCAGTGGCTGCACGAGGTGAAATATGACGGCTACCGCGCGCTGATCGCGGTCGCCAAGGGCAAGGCCACGGTCTTTACCCGCTCGGGCCTCGACTGGACCGAAAAATTCCAGGCGATCGCCGACGCTGTCGCCAAGCTTCCCGTGAAAACCGCATTGCTTGACGGCGAGATCGTCGCGTTCAAGGACGGCAAGCCCGATTTCTCGACGCTCAAGAACGCCATCTCGAGCGGCGGCGAGATGACCTTCTTCGCCTTCGACCTGCTCCAGCTCGACGGGGAGGACCTGACCGGCCTCGCCAACATCGCCCGCAAAGAGCGCCTCCAGCCGCTGATCGACGGCAAGGACGCGCGCGTCCAATATTCCGAGCATATCATCGGCCAGGGCGAGCAATTGTTCGAGACGATGTGCCGCGAGGGCTATGAAGGCGTCGTGTCGAAGCGCGCCGACGCGCCGTATCGCGGCAAGCGCACCCAGGCGTGGCTCAAGATCAAATGCACCCACCGCCAGGAATTCGTCATTGTCGGCTGGACGACGAGCGCGAAATCGCGCGGGTTTGCCTCGCTGCTGCTCGGGCTCAACGGCCCCGACGGGCTGATCTATGCCGGTAAGGTCGGGACCGGGTTCAGCACCGATTTCATGATGGAATTGAGCGACCGACTGAAGAAGATCGAGCGCAAGACGCCGACGGTGAAGGCGCCGCGCGCCGCCGTCCGTGGCGCGCATTGGGTCAAGCCCGAGCTGGTCGCCGAAGTGGCCTATGCCGAGACCACCCCCGACGGCGTACTGCGCCATTCGAGCTTCCTCGGCCTGCGCGAGGACAAGGCGGCGAGCGAGGTCGTCGCCGAGACGCCGGTCGCGGTCGATACGCCCGCGACCGCCATCCCCGAAACCCACATCAAGGTCAGCAATCGCGACCGCGTGATCTTCCCCGAATCGAACGTGACCAAGGGCGAGCTCGCCGATTATTACGCGCAGGTCTCGGGCATCATGCTGCCCTTCGCCGGCAACCGCCCGATCAGCCTGGTACGCTGCCCGCAAGGCCGCGCGAAGGCCTGCTTCTTCCAGAAGCACGACGCGGGAAGCTTTAAGGGCGATCACGTCCACAAGGTCCCGATCACGGAGAAGGACGGGTCGAGCGAAGACTATCTCTACGTCGACGATGCCGACGGCCTCGTCGCCTGCGTCCAGATGGGAACGATCGAATTCCACGGCTGGGGCTCCTCGGTCGCCAGCCTCGAACAGCCCGACCGGATGGTGTTCGATCTCGACCCCGACGAGGAGCTCGGCTTCGATGTCGTCAAGAAAGCCGCGGCTGACCTCAAGGAGCATCTCGCCGAACTCGGCCTCGTCAGCTTCGCGATGCTGTCGGGCGGGAAGGGCGTGCATGTCGTCGTGCCGCTGACCCCGCATGCGCAGTGGCCCGCGGTCAAGGATTTCGCCGACCGCTTCGCGCGCGCGCTCGGCGAGGCCGAGCCCGATCGCTTCCTCGCAACCATGTCGAAGGCCAAGCGCAAGGGGCGGATCTTCATCGACTGGCTGCGCAACCAGCGCGGCGCGACCGCGGTGCTGCCCTATGTCGCCCGCGCGCGCGCCGGCGCGCCGGTCGCGGCGCCCGTATCGTGGACCGAGCTGCGCGATATCGACTCGGCGGGCCGCTGGAGCGTGCGCGATGCGGCCGAGCTGATCGCGCGCGCCGGGTCGCGCGAGCTGGCGGGATGGGGCCTGGCCGACCAGGTTCTGCCCGATCTGTGATCTTGAACAGTCTTACGCGGTTGCACCTGCGAAGCGATTGTGGCCTTGTCGCCGCGAGACGGGGGTAATGACGATGGCCGAGTGCGCATCTACGCCCCTCCCCTTCAGGGGAGGGGTCGGGGGTGGGGACGTCCGAAGGGGTGCAGACCGCTTCACACGTCCCCACCCCAACCCCTCCCCTGAAGGGGAGGGGCTCTAAATGGCTACGGCTGCGGCGCCTTCGCTGCTCGACCCCGCCACGCACGCCGCGCGCTGGATCGCCGACTATCGCGCCCGCGCGGCCAGCGGCGACGTGCTCGGCGCCGATCCCGACCCCGCGTGGAGCGCGATGTTCGAGGAACTCGCCGCCGCCACGGGCGACGATCTCGGCCTCGCGCGCGAACGCGTCCAGCGTCACGCCGAGGATATCGGCACGGGCTTTCGCATCATCGGCGAAAGCGAGGAGCGGCCCTGGCCGCTCTCGCCGGTCCCGCTGCTGCTCGCGGCCGACGAATGGCGCACGATCGAGGCGGGCATCGTCCAGCGCGCCGATCTGCTCGAACGCGTGGTCGACGATCTGTACGGCGCCGCGACGCTGGTCACGCGCGGGCTCATCCCTGCCGCCTTGGTCGGCGGGTCGCCCCTGTTTCTGCGGCCGATGGCGGGGCTGGTGCCGCCGGGCGGGCATCATCTGCATTTTATCGCGGTCGATCTCGGGCGCGGGCCGACCGGGGAATGGCGCGTGCTCGCCGATCATCTGCGCGCGCCCGCGGGGGCGGGCTATGCGCTCGAAAATCGTCTGGCGATCGCGCGGACGCTCGGCGGGCTGCAGGGGCGGCTCAACATCCAGCGGCACGCGCCGTTCTTCGCCGCCTTCCGCGACGGGCTCGCCGCCGCCTGCCGCCGGGTCGAGCCGCGGATCGGGCTGCTGACGCCGGGGCGCTACAGCGCGAGCTATGCCGAACAGGCGCATCTCGCGCGCTATCTCGGCTTCCTGCTGGTCGAGGGCGCCGATCTCGCGGCGCTCGAGGACAAGCTCTACGTCCGCACGATCGGCGGCATGAAGCGCGTCGACGCGCTGTGGCACCGCGTCGACCCGCGGCTGCTCGATCCGCTGGCGTTCGATTCGCATTCGCAGATCGGCGTCGCCGGGCTGATCGACGCCGCGGCGGCGGGCAATGTCGTGATTGCCAACGTGCCGGGCGCCGGCGTGCTCGAATCGGCGGCGTTCGGGGCGTTCCTGCCCGCGCTCGCGACGCGGCTGCTCGGCACCGACCTGATCCTCCCCAATATCGCGACCTGGTGGTGCGGACAGGACCGCGCGCGCGCCGAGGTGCTCGACGATCTCGACCGGATGCTGATCGGCCCGGCGTTCGGCGTCGCGCCACTCGGCCTGCCCGACGGCATCGCGCGGCAGGGCTCGGACATCACCGGGGACGCGCGGGCGGCGCTGCTCGACGACATGACGCGGCGGCCGCAGGATTATGTCGGGCAGGAGGTGGTTCGGCTGTCGACCATGCCGGTGGTGACCGACGCCGGCCTCGCCGCGCGACCCTTCACGCTGCGCGTCTTCGCAGCGCGCGGCGCCGATGGCGGCTGGGTCGTCCTCCCCGGCGGCTTCGCGCGGATCGCCGAACATCCCGATCCGCGCGCCGCGGTGATGGGCGAAGGCTGCTGGTCGGCCGACGTCGCGATCCACGGCGCCGACGTCGTCGCGCCGGTGTCGCTGCTCCCGCCCGCCGACACGATCCATGTGCGGCGCAATCCCGGCACGCTGCCGAGCCGCGTCGCGGACAATTTTTTCTGGCTCGGGCGCTATCTCGAACGCGGCGAGGCGTTGCTCGGCGTGCTGCGCGTGATGCTCGGCAATTCGATCGACGCCGATGCCGGCGCCGCGCTCGCGCCCGACACGGTCGGCGGGCTCGTCGCGCTGGTGGTCAACACCGGCGCCGCGCCGCATCCGCCGAGCCTGCGTCGCGCCGATCTGGCCGCCTTTGCGCGCACTGCGCTCGAGGACGCCGGCTGGCACAGCGTGCGGACGATCAACCGGCTGGCACGCGGGATCGGGCAGGGCTCGCGCGACCGGCTCGCGGCCGATGTCGTGCGGCTGCTCGACGCGCCCTATCCGAGCAAGGGCGGGATGCTCGATCGGGCGGGGTCGCTGCAGCGGCGCTACGCGGCGTTGTCGGGGCTGTCGGCCGAACATATGGGGCGAACCGCGGCATGGCGCTTCCATGATCTCGGGCGCCGGCTCGAGCGCGCGCTGACGGTGACGCGCGCGGTGCGCGCCTTTGGGCTGGCGCAGGCGAGCCTCGACGATCTCTCGACGCTGCTCGATCTCGCCGACAGCCAGATCAGCTATCGCCAGCGCTATCTCACGGGAATCGCGCGCGTGCCGGTGGTCGATCTGGTCGCGCTCGATCCGGGCAACCCGCGCTCGCTCGCGTTCCAGATCTGCCGGATCTGCGAGCATCTCGCCGCGTTGCCCGTGCTCGAGGACGACGGGATGGAGGAGCCGCAGCAGACCCAGGGCACGGTGCTCCACGCGATCGTCTCGACCGCGACCGCGGCGGGGCTCGATGCGGATATTCTGGGCGATGTCGAGCGGCGGCTGTTCCAATTGTCCGAGGCGATCGCGCGGCGCTATTTCCTGCAGGGTGCCGAGCCGCTCCGCGCGGCCGGGATGACGCTGGCATGAGCGCGGTGCGCTCGATCCCATGTCCTCCCCTCCCTGGAAGGGAGGGGATCCCATGTCCTCCCCTCCCTTCCAGGGAGGGGAGCGAGAAGGGCGAGGGGAGGAAGAACGGGCAGGGGATGCGCACCATGATCTACGACATCCGCCACGTCACGCGCTTCGATTACGGCGCGCGCGTCAAGTTCGCGCGCTGCAACCTGCGCTTGAAGCCGATCCACTGGTCGGGCCAGACTTTGCTCGACTATCGCCTCGACATCTCGCCCTCGGGCCGCGTCGCGCCGGCGCGCGCCGAGGCGGGGCTCGCCAACGTCATGCGGATGGTGGTCGAGCAGCCGGTGCGCCACCTCGTGATCGAAAGCGTCTCGCGGATCGAGATCGACCGTCCGGTGCCGATGCCCTCGAACGCCTCGCCACCCTTGCGCGCGATCGCCGAGGCGGCGCGCGCAAGCCGCGATCCGTCGCCGGCTGGCCCCGCCGCCTATCTCTTCCCGTCGCCGCTGATCCCGCTCGACCGCGACATCGCCGACTGGTGCGCGGCAGATCTCCACCCCGACCGCCCCGCGCTCGACGCGGCGATCGGCCTCGCCCAGCGCATCCAGAACGACTTTGCCTTCGACGCCAACGCGACGCTGGTCGACACCACCCCGCACGAGGCGTTCCTCAAGCGCGGCGGCGTATGCCAGGATTTCGCGCAGATCATGATCACGGGCCTGCGCGCCGCCGGTCTCCCCGCCGCCTATGCCTCGGGCTATATCCGCACGATCCCGCCCCCCGGCCAGCCACGCCTCGTCGGCGCCGACGCGACGCACGCCTGGGTGCTGCTGTGGTGCGGTCCCGAACTCGGCTGGGTCGGGGTCGATCCGACCAACGGCATCTGGATGGCGGGCGACCATATCGTCATGGCGATCGGCCGCGATTATGGCGAGATCGCGCCGATCGACGGCGTCGTGCTCGGCTCGGGCGCGCAGAAGATGGACGTCAGCGTCGACGTCGCCCCCGTGCTCGAGGCGGCGGCGTAACGAACGGCGTTTGCACTCGGGGCGGCGATACCCCAGATAGGCGCCATTCAACCCATTTTCAGACTACCGGGGACTTTTGTGGCCGATCCTTACACAACGCTGGGCGTGGCGCGGACCGCGAGCGAGGCCGATATCAAGAAGGCGTATCGCAAGCTCGCCAAGGAACTCCATCCCGACAAGAACAAGGACAATCCCAAGGCAAGCGAGCGCTTCAGCACCGTGACGCAGGCCTATGACTTGCTCAACGACAAGGACAAGCGCGCGCGCTTCGATCGCGGCGAGATCGACGGCGACGGCAACCCCGCCGCGCCGTTCGGCTTCGGCGCGGGCGGCGGCAATCCCGGCGGCTTCCGCCCCGGGCCGGGCGGCGGCGGCTTCCAGGCCGACGGGCCCGATCTCAGCGACATCTTCGAGAATATGTTCGCAGGCGGCGGTGGCGGCGGCCGCGGCGGCTTTGCCGGCGGGTTCGGCGGCTTTGGCCGGCGCGAGCAGCCAAAGGGCGGCAACATCCTCTACAAGCTCGACGTGCCCTTCACCGACGCGGTCGCCGCCAGGCCGCAGCGCATAACGCTCGGCGACGGCAAGACGATCGACCTCAAGCTGCCCGCCGGGCTCGAGAGCGGCGCGCAGATGCGGCTCGCGGGCAAGGGCCAGCCGGGGCCGGGTGGCGACGGCGACGGCATCGTCACGCTCAATGTCCTGCCGCACCGCTATTTCGAGCGCGCGGGGGACGATGTCCGGCTCGATTTGCCCGTCAGCCTCGCCGAAGCGGTGCTTGGCGCCAGCGTCCGCGTCCCGACCGCCGAGGGCGCGGTGATGCTGACGGTGCCGAAGGGCTCGACCTCGGGCAAGACGCTGCGGCTGCGCGGCCGCGGCTTCCACCGCAAGGATGGCACGCGCGGCGATCAGCTCGTCACGCTGATGGTCGATCTGCCGGCCGACGACGCGGCGCTCGCGGCGTTCGTCGAAGGCTGGAAAGACAGCGATTTGCGGAACCCGCGGGCAGGGATGGACGTCTGACTGTTTTAACCGGAGCTTAACGCTTGAGTCAGCTTTCCCCCGCCTCGCCCGAAGTCCGCGCCGTTCGTGGCGAGGCGGGTGTTTCCCCCGACGACGTACCGCCCGCCGCGCGCCTCCCGGCGCGCGCCTGGCAGATCCTGCGCCGCGTGCTGATCGGCGTGTTTTCGGACGGGTTCATCCACGCCGGCAATCTCGCCTATCTGGCGCTGGTGACGGTGTTTCCGTTCTTCATCCTCGCCGCCGCGATCGCCTCGCTGATCGGGCAGAGCGCCGAGACGCAGCGCGCGGTCGCCTCGTTTCTCCACGTGCTGCCGCCCAATGTCAGCCAATTGCTCGAAAAGCCGATCCACGACGTGCTGCTCGCGCGGACCGGATCGCTGCTGTGGATCGGTGGGATCGTCGCTTTGTGGTCGGTCGGGAGCTTCGTCGAGACGATCCGCGACATCTTCCGCCGCGCCTACGGCGTCGTCTCGACCAAGCCGTTCTGGCATTATCGGCTGAGCTCGATGCTGGTGATCATCGCCTCGGTGGTGCTCGCGCTGCTGTCGTTCCTCGTCCAGGGGCTGATGACCGCGATCGAGCGCTTCATCTATACGCTGCTGCCGTTTGCGCAGAATGTCGCGGGGTGGGTCGGTCTGTCGCGGATCGTGCCGGGGCTGGTGATGTTCGGCGCGCTCTACATCCTGTTCTTCTCGGTCACACCGTCGAAGTATCGATTGAGTAAATGCCCGAAATGGCCCGGCGCGGCATTCACCGCCGCATGGTGGATCAGCATTACCGCCTTGCTACCCTTGGTTCTCTCGCATCTGGGTGGCTACGATCTGACCTATGGCAGCCTGGCGGGCGTGATCATTGCCTTGCTGTTCTTCTTCCTGGTCGGCCTCGGCATCGTGTTCGGCGCGCATTTGAACGCGGCACTGGCGGAACCGACCGAACACGGGGTAGAGAGCGGCCACGAAACCAACGAGGTGGTGATAGCGTGACGGAATTGATGGCAGGCAAGCGCGGGCTGATCATGGGGCTTGCCAATGATCGTTCGCTCGCCTGGGGGATTGCGAAGAAGCTGAGCGAGGCGGGGGCGGAGCTCGCCTTCAGCTATCAGGGCGAGGCGATGGAGAAGCGCGTGCGCCCGCTTGCCGAGCAGCTCGGCGTGGCGCGGCTGTTCGATTGCGACGTGTCGGACATGGCGGCGCTCGATGCGACCTTCGCCGATCTGGCGAAGGAATGGCCGACGATCGACTTCGTCGTTCACGCGATCGGCTTTTCCGACAAGAACGAACTGCGCGGCGGCTATGTCGACACCAGCCTCGACAATTTCCTGCTGACGATGAACGTCTCGGTCTATTCGTTTGTCGCGGTGTGCAAGCGCGCGGCGGCGATGATGCCGGACGGCGGGTCGCTGCTGACGCTGAGCTATTACGGCGCCGAGAAGGTGATCCCGCATTACAACGTGATGGGTGTCGCCAAGGCCGCGCTCGAGACCAGCGTGCAATATCTCGCGGTCGATCTCGGGCGCGACAATATCCGCGTCAACGCGATTTCGGCCGGCCCGATCAAGACGCTCGCGGCATCGGGCATCGGCGACTTCCGCCTGATCCTCAAGTGGAACGAGCTCAACTCGCCGTTGAAGCGCAACGTCACGATCGAGGATGTCGGCGGCGCCGGCCTGTACCTGCTCAGCGACCTGGCGAGCGGCGTGACGGGCGAGACGCATCATGTCGATGCGGGCTATCATGTCATCGGCATGAAGGCGGAGGACGCGCCGGACATCGCGCTGGCGTAAGCCTTCTCCCTCTCCCCTCTGGGGGAGAGGGAAGGGGCCCGCCGCGAAGCGGTGGGAAGGGTGAGGGGCTGTGACGAGATCCCGCTATACCGTCGGCGACGGCAGCATCGAACGCGCCCGCGAGCTGCGGCGCAATGCCACCGCTGCCGAAACCACACTCTGGGCCATACTGCGCGGCAGCGCGCTTGACGGCCGCAAGTTCCGCCGCCAGCAACGCCTGGGGCCATTCTACGCAGATTTCGTCTGCCAGGCGGCGCGGCTCGTGGTCGAAATCGACGGCGAGACGCATGTGGGCAATGAAGAGCGCGACGCGCGTCGTACCGCTTTTCTCGAACGAGAAGGCTATCGTGTGTTGCGGTTTTCCAATGCCGACGTGATGGAAAATGTGGAGGGCGTGACGCAGGTCATTCGCTCCGCACTCGGACCCTCACCTTCCCACCCGGCTGCGCCGGGCGGGCCCCTTCCTCTCCCCCTTGGGGAGAGGAGATCATGAGCTTCAACACCTTCGGTCACGTCTTCCGCTTCACCACCTGGGGCGAATCGCACGGTCCCGCGATCGGCGCGGTGGTCGACGGCTGCCCGCCCGGCATCGCGATCACCGAGGCCGACCTCCAGCCCTTCCTCGACCAGCGCCGCCCCGGCACGTCGCGCTTCACGACGCAGCGGCAGGAGCCCGACCAGGTCCGCATCCTGTCGGGGGTGTTCGAGGGGCGCACCACCGGGACGCCGATCAGCCTGATGATCGACAATGTCGACCAGCGCTCGAAGGATTATAGCGACGTCGCCAAGGCGTATCGGCCGGGCCATGCCGATTACGCCTATGACGCCAAATACGGTTTCCGCGATTATCGTGGCGGCGGGCGCTCCTCCGCGCGCGAGACCGCCTCGCGTGTCGCGGCCGGCGCGGTGGCGCGGCTGGTGATCCCCGAGGTGACGATCACCGCCTGGGTCGAGGCGATCGGCGGCGACGCGATCGACCCCGCCAATTTCGACGCCGCCGAGATCGGCCGCAACCCGTTCTTCTGCCCCGACCCGGTCGCAGCAGCCCGCTGGGAAACGCTGGTCGACACCGCGCGGAAAGCCGGCTCGTCGCTCGGCGCGGTGATCGGCTGCGCGGCGACCGGCGTCCCGGCCGGCTGGGGCGCGCCGCTCTATGCCAAGCTCGACGCCGAACTCGCCGCCGCCTGCATGGGGATCAACGCGGTCAAGGGTGTCGAGATCGGCGACGGCTTCACCGCGGCGACCTTGCGCGGTGAGGACAATGCCGATGCGATGCGCCCCGGCGAAACCGGCCCCGCGTTCCTGGCGAACCATGCCGGCGGGATCGCCGGCGGGATCGCGACCGGCCAGCCGGTCACGCTGCGCGTCGCGTTCAAGCCGACCGCCTCGATCCTGACCCCGGTCGAGACGATCGATCGCTCGGGCGCGGCGACCGAGATCATGACCAAGGGTCGGCATGACCCCTGTGTCGGCATCCGCGGCGCGCCGGTCGTCGCGGCGATGGTGGCGTTGGTGCTGGCCGATCAAAAGCTGATGCACCGCGCGCAGGTCGGCTGAGACCGCCCCGGTCCAGTGCACGTTCGACCCCGTGCGCCCCCGTCATCCCAGCGCAAGCCGGGATCGCACGTCGGAAGGGCGCACCCTTGGCCAAAAAGAGTCCAGCGATCGCTGCGGGAGACGGCTGCGCGGAGCGCTGACACCCGGGCGGAACCGTTACGCGCAGATCGGACCGCAAATCAGTCTCGCCACGATCCGATTATCGGCGCGCATCATGTTGCACTGCAACCAATACGGCAAGATATCGCAAACATCTTGCAGCACTATGACCTAAAACTCCGTCAAGAAGACAAAGTGTTACTTTAGAGCGACAAATTGAGCGACCAAAAGCTGCCGAAGGCGTTCTTATGCCTGACCCATTCGATGGTCACGTCATTCAAAAGGACAGACCCATGCGTATCGCAACCCTTACGGCAATTGCCGCGATGACTCTCTCGTCGGCAGCGCTCGCGCAGACCACGCCGGCCTCGCCAGGCGCACCGACCACTTCGTCGCCCTCGACCAGCGGCCCGATGACGACCGGTCCGATGACGTCGTCGCCGAGCACCACCGCGCCGACCACGGCCGATCCGGCGATGTCGACGCCCGACTCGACCGCGACCACCACGTCGACCACCGACTCGACCATGTCGACGCAGACCCCGAGTGACTCGACGACCACGACGACGAAGAGCAAGTCGAAGAAGAAGCGTCCGATGTAATCGAGCCCCCCTTCGGTTCGTCACGGCCCCCGGTCGCGCGAGAGCGCGGCCGGGGTTTTTACGTCAGTCCGAGAAAGGATCGCGCACGAGGATCGTGTCGTCGCGCTCGGGGCTGGTCGATACCAGCGCGACGGGGCAACGGATCAGTTCCTCGATCCGACGGATGTACTTGATCGCTTGCGCCGGCAGGTCGGCCCAGCTGCGCGCGCCCGCAGTCGTTTCCTGCCAGCCCGCCATCGTCTCGTAGATCGGCTCGACCTCGGCCTGGTCGGCGGCGTGCGCCGGATAATAATCGAGCGTCTCGCCGCGCAGCGAATAGCCGGTGCAGATCTTCACCTCGTCGAAGCCGTCGAGCACGTCGATCTTGGTGAGCGCGATGCCGGTGATGCCACCGACCGCCGCCGACTGGCGCACCAGCACCGAATCGAACCAGCCGCAGCGCCGCTTGCGCCCGGTGACCGTGCCGAACTCGTGCCCGCGCACGCCGAGCTGCTCGCCGGTTTCGTCCTCGAGCTCGGTCGGGAAGGGACCCGATCCGACGCGCGTGGTATAGGCCTTGGCGATGCCGAGTACGAAGCCGACCGCGCTCGGCCCAAGCCCCGAACCGCCCGCCGCGGTGCCCGAAATGGTGTTGGACGAGGTCACGAACGGATAGGTGCCGTGGTCGACGTCGAGCAGCACGCCCTGCGCGCCCTCGAACAGGATGCGCTTGCCCGCGGCGCGATCGGCGTTGAGGATCCGCCAGGTCGGCTTGGCGAAGGGCAGGACGAACGGCGCGATCTCGCGCAATGCCGCGACCAGCGCGGCGCGATCGACCGGCGGTTCGCCGAAGCCCGCGCGCAGCGCGTCGTGATGCGCGCTGATCCGGTCGAGCTGCGCATCGAGCGCGTCGAGATGCGCGAGATCGCAGACGCGGATCGCACGACGGCCGACCTTGTCCTCATAGGCCGGGCCGATGCCGCGGCGGGTGGTGCCGATCTTGCCGGCTCCCGATGCGTCCTCGCGCAGGCCGTCGAGGTCGCGGTGGAACGGCAGGATCAGCGCGCAGGTGTCCGACACCATCAGCGTGTCGGGGGTGATCGTCACGCCCTGGCCGCGCAATTTCTCGACCTCGGCCTTCAGCGCCCACGGATCGAGCACCACGCCATTGCCGATCACCGAGGGCGTGCCGCGCACAATCCCCGAGGGCAGCAGCGAGAGCTTGTAGACGCTTTCGCCGACGACCAGCGTGTGGCCGGCATTGTGCCCGCCCTGGAAGCGCACCACGACATCGGCGCGCTCGGCGAGCCAATCGACGATCTTGCCCTTGCCCTCATCGCCCCACTGGGCGCCGATCACTGCTACGTTTCCCACGGTGTTCTGCCTGATTGTTACGTTTTCGGTGCAGCCCTAATGCGCGGGGGGCGGGGGGTCCATGTCTAATGCGCGCCGCTTCGCCTGCGCGGTGCAGGGCAGGCGCGGGCGCGCGGTTCCGCAGCGCGTTGCCTATTCGGCGCCGGCGGTTCATGAAGCGTATCGGTAAAACGGGGTATAGGTCGCTTCGATGCACGCTTCTCGCCGCACATTCGCGCTTCTGGTCGCGGCAGGCTTCGGCCTCGCGCCGCTGGCCGCCGCCGCGCAATCCGCGCCGGCCGCAGCCCCCGCGCAACCGGCCCCCGCGCAACCGGCCCCTGCGCCCGACACCGATACGATCCGGCTGACCGACGAGCAGCGCCTCGCGATCCTCGATCACACCACGCCCGAGAGCGTCGCTGCGGCGCGCGGCGAGATGCCCGAATCGGAACGCAGGGCGCTCGGTATCCACGGCGAGGTCGGCGCGGCGATCGGCACCAACGGCATGCGCTCGCTCTACGGCGTCGCGCAGGTCCCGCTCGGCGACAATGCCGCCGCGACGGTGGCGTTCGAAAGCAGCCAATACGGGTACCCCCGCCGGGCGCGGTGATGGGGGCGGCACCGGCCGATCGCTTCGATCTGGCGCGCTTCGTCGCGGCGCAGGCGCCGATCTTCGACACCGCACTCGCCGAGATCGCGCGCGGCGAAAAGCGCAGCCACTGGATGTGGTTCGTCTTCCCGCAATATGCCGGCCTCGGGCGTAGCGCGATGGCGGCGCGGTATGCGATCGGCTCGCTCGCCGAGGCGCAGGCCTATCTCGCGCATCCGCTGCTCGGCGAACGGCTGCGGCGCTGCGTCGCGACACTCGATGCGGTGCAGGGCCGCAGCGCGGAAACGGTGTTCGGGGCGGTCGATGCGGCGAAATTGCGCTCCTCGCTGACGCTGTTCGATGCGGCGAGCGACGAGCCGGCGTTCGCGGCGGCGCTCGACCGCTGGTTCGGTGGTGTCGCCGACGCGCGGACGCTGGCGTTGCTGCGGACGGGCTGAGTGGGGCGTCGCGGGCGGGGGGCGTCATCACCGGCCTTGCGCATCGCGCCGCGCCCGCCTAAGCGCATCCGACGTCGGGGAGTGGCGCAGTCCGGTAGCGCGCCTGCTTTGGGAGCAGGATGTCGCAGGTTCGAATCCTGTCTCCCCGACCATCCTTCAATTTGCGTTGTACAGCAATCACCTAGCTTTCCGTGCTATGGGAATTGCGTCAGCAATCCGCTCTGCAAGACGTCCAACCGCGGGGTGCGGACATCGCACCATGATGCATTGGATCGCGCGACCCCGGCGTATCGCGGCTCTTTCGCGAAATCGAAAAGTTCGGTGTCAGGCGATGAACGGGCGGGGCTCTGCCAGGCATCTTCGTTCCGTTATCCACCACTGTTCACTGTCCAGCACGCGAGCCCTAGCCCATGCCGGTCTTAAGGCTAGGCGACAATCTTGCGAGGAAGCGGCCGGTCCGAGTCGAGCAATTGCAGACGCGAACGTGCGCGGTCCGCGTCGCCGAAATCAGCCATTCGTGCAACGCGATCTTCCCCGTTCGCCAACGATACCTCGCGGCTTGACACCTCGCCGCGCACCACGTCCAATGTCGAGGGCGATTTGAAAAGCGTAGAGCATGCTTAGGTTGATTGCGATCACGTTTCTGTTCTTTGCATCGACCGCTTTTGCTACGGTTCCTCCGCCGTTATCACCGGGTGCGCTGGACACCTACAGGCGGGTAGCGGCGGCCCCTAGCCGTAACGTGATAGAACAGTATCTGCTGTTGTTCTCGCCGACCGTCAGCGTCATTGAAAATGGCAAGCAAGTCGCAAAAAGCCGCGAGGAGTGGAAATCATACTTGCTCAGCAATCTGGCATGGTCGGTCAAACATCGGTTGATCGGATACGGAAATCCGACGCTCGTAGCGGATTCGGTATTTCTTCCTTTCAATGGTTGCTGTCTCCACACGCGATTTGCTGTCTATCATTTTGGCGCTGACGGGCTGGTCGATGAAGTAAGGTTTACAACCGGGGGCCCGTTTTGGGACGGCACGTTGCGACCTTAATCCCTTCGCGATGAACAACCCCTTCGTGAGCTGCCGCAGCGCCGCCCCATGTCGGCTATCACCATGTGCCCTCTTGGAAGCGGACAGTCCGTCTTCCACCATTATTCGACGTCCCCTTCACCTTCGCCCAAAACGGCCGTCCGCGATCAACCCAAGAAGCGGCTACTTCGAGACGACGATCTGCCGACGTGCCGATCGTCGCCGGTGGCGGTCTCCTTCATGGACCTATGGCGTTTAGCGGATTGGTGCCGCCGGGTTGTTCAACCACTCCATGCGCCTGCCAAGGTATCGGTCGACGTTTCGCGCCGGTTGCAAAACACCCGCAAATCGTCTCTCGCATCGCCGTGATGAAAAACTTCTACGGCTCGATCCTGTTCACGCTCGTCTGCCTGCTCCTCGCCGGCGGGCTGGCCGTCTGGCAGGGCGGGGGCATCCAACTGGCGGGCGAGTTCGTCTTCGTGGCCGCGGTGCTCGGCGCGATGGAGACGTCGCTCAGCCTCGACAATGCCGTCGTCAACGCCTCGATCCTCAAGGACATGGCGCCGGTGTGGCAGCGCCGCTTCCTGACCTGGGGCGTGCTGATCGCGGTGTTCGGGATGCGGATCGTCTTCCCGATCCTGATCGTCGCGGTGTCGGCGCTGATCAGCCCGTGGGAGGCGGCGCGGATCGCGGTGGTCGACCAGGCGCGCTACGAGGCGATCGTCACCGGCGCGCACCTCGGGATTTCGGGGTTCGGCGGCGCGTTCCTGCTGCTCGTCGGCCTCAATTTCTTCTTCGATCCCGACCGCGAGCATGTCTGGCTGGCGTGGATCGAGCGCCCGCTCGCGGCGGTCGCGCGGCTGCCGTTCGCCGCGTATCTGGTCGTCGCCGGGGTCGTCATCGGCCTGTCGTTCCTGCTGGGCGCGGCCGAGCAGCGCACCTTCCTGATCGCGGGTTTCAGCGGGATCGCGGCGTTCTTCGCGGTCCACCGGATCGGCGCGCTGGTCGGCGGGGACGTCGACCATGCGACCGGGGCGGTGGTGCGCTCGGGGCTCGGCGCGTTCATCTATCTCGAATTCCTCGACGCGAGCTTCTCGTTCGACGGCGTGATCGGCGCGTTCGCGATCACCAACGACATCGTGCTGATCGCGCTCGGGCTCGGCATCGGCGCGATGTTCGTCCGCTCGATGACGGTCGCCTTGGTGCATGGCGGGCATCTCGCCGAGTTCCGCTATCTCGAGCACGGCGCCTTCTACGCGATCCTCGCGCTGGCGACGATCATGCTGCTGAGCATCCGCGTCGCGACGCCCGAGATCGTCACCGGGCTGATCGGCGCGGCGATCATCGCGCTGTCGCTCTACGCCTCGGTCCGGCACCGCCGGCACCATCCCGAAGACTATGCCGATACCGGGGTCAGCGAGGTCGTGCTGCCCGACGGCGATTGCCAGCCCAACCCCCGCACCCGCTGAGCCTCAGCTCGCCGGGAACGCCCCGCCGAGCGCGCGCACCGTGTCGGTCGCGACGGTCAGCTGCTGCGTCCGCACCGTCAGCAGCGCGCGCTCGGCATCGAGCGCGGCGGTCTGCGCGAGCACCACCTCGAGATAGTCCGACGCGCCGTCACGATAGCGCGTCTCGGCGAGATCGCGCGTCCGCTCGGCGGCGGTCGCGGCGACCTGCTGGTTGCGCGCCTGGTCGGCGAGGTGCCGCCCGGCGGCGAGATCGTCCTCGACCTCGCGGAACGCGCTCAGCACCGTCTGGCGATAGGTCGCCGCCGCCTCGTCGAACAGCGCGCGCGACAGCCGCACGTTCGCCCGCCGCGCGCCGCCGTCGAACAGCGTCTGCGCGAGCGACAGCGGGCCGAGCGCCCAGAAGCCGTTGGCGGCACTCAGCAGATTGCCGCTGCCGGCCTCGAACCCGCCCGACGCGCCGAGCGCGATGCTCGGATAGAGCGCCGCGCGCGCGACGCCGATCTGCGCATTGGCGGCGGCGACGCGGCGTTCGGCGGCGAGGATGTCGGGGCGGCGCTCGAGCAGGGTCGAGGGCAGGCTCGCCGGGATCGCGGGCGGGGCGATCGCGCGGTTGTCGACCGGGAGCGAAAAGCTCGACGGGCTTTCGCCGATCAGCACCGCGATCGCATGTTCGTCGCGCGCGCGATCGGCGCGGACCGAGTCGAGCTCGGCCTTTGCGCTCGCGAGCTGGCTCTGCGACCGGCTGACGTCGATCCCCGAAGCGATCCCGCCCGAATGGCGCGTGTCGGTGAGCTGGAAGGCGCGGCTGTAGGCGTCGACGGTCTGCTGGAGCAGCACGATCCGCGCATCGAGCCCGCGCATGTCAAAATAGGCCGAGCCGAGTTGCGCCTGGAGCGCGAGCCGAACGCCCGCGAGATCCGACGCGCTCGCCTGCGCCGAGGCGCGGTTCGCGGCGAGCGTGTTGCGGACGCGGCCGAACAGGTCGATTTCGTAGGAGAGCGACGGGCCGATCAGCGCATTATTGTAGGTCACCGCGCTCCCAGAGGAGAGCGGGCGGCCCGCCGACACGCGCGCGCGCTCGATGTTCGCGCCAGCGTCGACCTGCGGAAACAAGGCCGCGCGGCTGCGGCGGACCACCGCACTGGCTTCCTCGTAGCGCGCAGCGGCGGCGGCGAGATCGAAATTGCCCGTCTCGATCCGCGCTTCGAGCGCGCTGAAGGTCGCATCGCCGAACGCCTCCCACCAGCGTCCCGCCGGAACGACCGCGCTGCCCGCCGTCTGCCACGGCCCGCCTTCTTTATAGGCGGGGGCAACCGCGACCGCCGGCTGATGATAGTCGGGCGCAAGCGAGCAACCGGCGAGCGCCACCAGGCTCACCAACACCGCCGCCGCGCCGAGACGCCGCTTACTTGCCCGCATTGGGGAGCACCTTCACCGCGTCGCCGGTCTGGAGCGAATCGGGCGGATTGTCGATCACGCGGTCCTGCGCGGTGAGGCCGGCGGTGATCTCGACCGTCTTGCCCTGGTCGCGCCCGATCGTGACGGTGCGCAGCTGCGCCTTGTTGCCCGGCCCGAGCAAGGCGACCTGCGTGCCGCCCGATCCGACGATCAGCGCGCTAGGCGGCAACGACACCGTGCCCGACGCGCCGGTCAGCGGGAAGCTCGCCTGCGCATAGGAACCGGGTTTCAGCGCATGGTCGCGGTTCGCCGCCTGCACTTCGACCAGCACCGTGCCCGAACCCGGATCGATCGCGCCCGCGCTGCGCGTCAGCGTCGCATCGAAGGTCCGCCCGGCATATTCGGGCAGCGTCAGCGCGACTTGCATCCCCGAGTGGACCTGCCCCGAATAGGCCTGCGGCACCTTCACATAGGCGCGAATCCGGCTGACGTCGGCGACGGTGAACAGCGGCGTCGAGGCGGCGTTGCCCGCGACGACGAGCGCGCCGATCTGCGTCGCGCGGCTCGTCACGATCCCGTCGAACGGCGCGGTCAGCCGCGTGAACCCCGTCAGCGAGCGCAACCGCGCGACATTGGCGCGCGCCGCGTTGGTCAGCGCCGACTTGGCGGCGAGGTCGCCGATCTTCTCGTCGGTCTCCTGCTTCGACACCGCGTCCTTGGCGAGCATCGTGCGCCAGCGCGTCGCGGTGGTCGCGGCGAGCGCCTGGTTGGCCTGCGCGGTCTGCAGATCGGCCTGTGCGGCGACCAGTTGCTGGTCGACCTCGGGCGCATCGAGGATCGCGAGCACTTGCCCGCGCCGCACCGGATCGCCGAGATCGACCAGCCAGCGCCGCACATAGCCCGTCGTTCGCGCATAGATGGGTGCGCTGTTGAGCGCCTGGAGCGCCGCCGGCAGCCGCAGCGCGTCGCTGCTCGCCGCCGCGGTCGCATGGATCACCGACACGCTGGGCAGCGCCTGCTGCTCGGTCCAGTCGGCGAGGCGATGCTCGGAATGGACGCGCGACGCGATCCCGCCGCCGACCACCGCAACCAGGACGATCGCCGCGATGCCCCCGGCGAGCTTGAGCCGGCCGTTGCCGCCCTCAGACATGAGCTTCCTCCAAATGCGTGTGCGCGACGGGCGCGGGGGTAGGGGCGCGGTCACGCTTCTTGTGAACCATCGAGAAGATGACGGGGACGAACATCAGCGTCGCGAAGGTCGCGACGATCAGCCCGCCGATGACGGCGCGGCCGAGCGGCGCATTCTGCTCGCCGCCCTCGCCGAAGCCCATCGCCATCGGCAACATGCCGATGATCATCGCGAGCGCGGTCATCAGCACCGGGCGGAAGCGGACCTGTCCGGCCTCGAGCGCGGCGGCGGTGGCATTGCCGAGTTCGGCGAGCCGCTCGCGCGCGAAGCTGACGACGAGGATCGCGTTGGCGGTGGCGACGCCCATGCACATGATCGCGCCGGTCAGCGCCGGGACCGACAATTGCGTGCCCGTCGCGAACAGCATCCAGATGATCCCGGCGATCGCGCCGGGCAGCGCGGTGATGATCACGAACGGATCGAGCCAGCTCTGAAAGTTCACCACGATCAGCAGGTAGATCAGCACGATCGCGCCGATCAGCCCGAAGCCGAGCCCCGAGAAGGCGCTGTTCATCGTCGCATATTGTCCGCGCAGCGTCACCGTCACACCCTTCGGCGTCTGGCCCTTGAGGTCCTTGATCACCTTGAGGATGTCGCCCGACACCGCGCCGAGATCGCGGTCGGTCGGGGTCGCGAAGATGTCGATGACGGGCGCGATGTTGTAGTGCGACACGACCGCCGCGGCGCTCGCCCGCGTCACCGTGCTGAGCCCGCCGAGCACCTGCCCGGTCTGCGTGGCGCCGGTCCCGGTGACGGGGATGTTCGACAGATCGCTGACCGAGCCGAGCCGATATTCGGGCGTCTGCGCGACGACCGCATAGGACACGCCGTTCTCGGGGTTGAGATAGAAGACCGGCGCGGTCTGCGACGTGCCCGCGAGCGAGCTGCCGACGCTCGTCGTGACGTCGCGCTCGGTCAGGCCGTATTGTCCGATGCGGGTGCGATCGACGTTGACGTTGAGCTGCGGATAGCGCGTCGATTGCTGGATGCGCGGATCGGCGACGCCGGGGATGCGCTTGACCTGGCGCAGGATCTTCTGCGCGAACGCCGCATTGACCGCGGCGTCCTTGCCGGTGACCTGGATGTCGATCGGCGAGGGCGCGCCGAAGTTGAGGATCTGCGTCGTGATGTCGGCCGGCAGGAACGAGAATTGCGTGCCCGGGAAGGCCTTGGGCAGGCTCTGGCGCAGCGTCCGCACATAGTCCGCGGTGGGGCTGTGGTCCTTCGACAGCTGGATCAGGATGTCGCCGTCCTGCGGGCCGACGGTGCCCGAATTGCCGTACACCGTGTTGATCGAGCTCACCGGCAGGCCGATATTGTCGACCACCGAGACGAGCTCGCGCTGCGGGATCGTCGCACGGATATGGTGCGCGATCCGGTCGAACTCAGCCGAGGTATCCTCGATCCGGCTGCCGACGGGCGCACGGACGTGGATCGCCATCGCGCCGGCATCGACCGTCGGGAAGAAGTTCTGCCCGAGGAACGGCAGCAGCAGGAACGACAGCAGCACCGCGGCGATGAAGCCGAACAGGAACGGCTTGGGGGTCGCGAGCGCCTTTTCGAGCAGCCCGCCATAGCCGAGGCGGATCTTCTCGAAGCGATGCTCGAACCCGCGCTGGAAGCGCACCAGCGGGTTGCGCGACTTGGCGCTGCCCGCTTCGTGGAGCGCCGCGTCGCTATGGCCACCGGCATGCGGCTTGAGCAGATACATCGCCATCGTCGGCACCAGCGTGCGCGACAGGATGAACGACGCGATCATCGCGAAGACGACGGCGAGCGCGAGCGGCACGAACAGGAACCCAGCGATCCCGGGCAGGAAGAACATCGGCACGAACACGATACAGATGCACAGCAGCGACACGAACGCCGGCGTGACGATCTGCGCCGCGCCGTCGAGGATCGATTCGGTGACGCCCTTGCCCTGTTCGAGATGCCAGTTGATGTTCTCGATCGTCACCGTCGCATCGTCGACCAGGATGCCGACCGCGAGGCTCAGGCCGCCGAGCGTCATGATGTTGAGCGTGTTGCCCGTTACCGACAGCGCGATGATCGCGGCGAGGATCGCGAGCGGGATCGAGATCGCGATGATCACGGTCGAGCGCCACGAGCCGAGGAACAGCAGGATCATCAGCGAGGTCAGCGCGGCGGCGATCGCGCCCTCCTTGACGACGCCCTCGACCGCGGCCTTCACGAACACCGACTGGTCGCCGATCGGCACGATCTTGAGCGCGGCGGGCAGCGTCTCCTGGATCTTGGGCAGCGCGTCCTTGACGCCCTGCACGATCGCCAGCGTCGAGGTCGCGCCGTTCTTGAGGATCGTCATCACGACCGAACGCGAGCCGTCGACATGGACGATGTTGGTCTGCGGCGCCGAACCGTCGCGGACATGCGCCACGTCGCGCATGTAGATCGTCGCGCCGCCGACCACCTTGATCGGCAGCGCGTTGAGCTCCTCGACCGAGCCCGGCGCGTTGTTGAGCTTCACATTGTACTGATAGCCGCCGATCTTGACGAAGCCCGCCGGGTTGATCTGGTTCTGCGCGGCGATGGCATTGCCGACGTCCTGGCCCGACAGGCCCTTCGACTGGAGCGCCTCCGGGTCGAGATCGATCTGGATCTGCCGCGTCTTGCCGCCGGATGGGTAGGGGACCGCGGCGCCCGGCACCGTCACGAGATTGGTGCGGATCTGGTTTTGCGCGATATCGAACAGCTGGCCTTCGGAGAGCCCCTTGCCCGACAAAGCGAGCTGGACGATCGGCACGGTCGAGGCGTTGTAGTTGAGGATCAGCGGCGGGGTGACCCCGGGAGGCAGCTGCTTGAGCACGCTCTGCGACACCGAGGTGACCTGCGCGGTCGCGGTGCGGATGTCGGCGCCGGGCTGGAAATAGATCTTCACCACGCCGATGCCGTTCATCGACTGGCTTTCGATATGGTCGATGTCGTTGACCGTCGTCGTCAGGATGCGCTCGAACGGGGTGATGATCCGGCCAGACATCTCGTCGGGCGACAGGCCGCTATACTGCCATGCGGTGGCGATGACGGGCACGCCGATATTGGGGAAGATGTCGACCGGGGTGCGGATCGCCGCGAGCACGCCCATGATCGCGATCAGGATCGCCATCACGATGAAGGTCAGCGGACGCTGCAGCGCGACGCGGACGATGCCGATCATGCGAAGCGCTCGACGAGGCGAGACTGCAGTGCAACCACAGGAGAGCTCCAGGTTCTGGGCGCGGATGAACGACTTCGCACCCGCAGCAAAGCGCCCCTTGCGCCCGGAAATTCATTGTCGTCCAATATCGTTTACAGCATGATCGATAGGCTCTAGCTCTCAATCATGGAACTGCGCCATCTCCGCTATTTCGTCGGCGTCGCCGAGGAGCTGCATTTCGCGCGCGCCGCCGCGCGGCTCGGCATATCGCAGCCGCCGCTCAGCCAGCAGATCGCCGCGCTCGAGCAGGAACTGGGCGTCCGCCTGTTCGATCGCACCAGTCGCAGCGTCCGCCTGACCAGCGCGGGCGCGGCGTTCCTCGGCGAGGCGCGCGCGACGCTCGCGCAGGCCGAGCGTGCGATCGACGTCGCGCACCGCGCTGCGCGGGGCGAGCTTGGTCAGCTCAATCTCGGTTTCAACGCCTCGGCGCCGTTCGTGCCGCGGATCGCCAAGGCGATCTTCGACTATCGCCAGGCCTACCCCGACGTGAAGCTCGCGCTGACCGAACTCGCCGGGCGGGTCCAGCCGACCGCGCTGACCGATCACGCGCTCGATCTGTGCTTCGTGCGCGGCTTCCGCCGTCCCGACGTCGATGCCACGATCCAGGCGACCCCGATCCTCGAGGAGCGGCTGATGGTGGCGATGCGCCCCGACCACCGCTTCGCCGACCGCGCCGCGCTCGGCCTGCGCGATCTCGCGGGCGAACCGCTGATCGTCTACAGCCGCGAGGACGGCGCGACCTTCACCGGCGAACTGTTCGAGATGCTGCGCGGCGTCGGCGTCGAGCCCGACGTGGCGCACACCGTGCGCGAGGTGTCGACGCTGTTCGGCCTCGCCGCCGCCGGGATCGGGGTGACGGTGGTCGCCGAGTCGCTCTGCGCGCTACAGTCGAGCAAGCTCGTCTACGTGCCCCTGTCGGACCCCGAATCGCGCACCGGCATGTGGCTGCTCCACCTGCGCGACGGCGCGAGCCTGACCTGCCGCGCCTTTCTCGACATCGTCGCGGCGGTATAAGCGCGCGAAAAGCCCCTCCCCTTCAGGGGAGGGGTTGGGGTGGGGAAGTGCCTGCGACCGTTGGTCTCGGTGAGACACAGCCCCACCCCCAGCCCAGCGTCGGGTCGGTCATGCCCCCGGCATGACCTGGAACAGCGCGGGGCGCTGTTCACCCGACGCTCCTGAAGGGGAGGGGAGCCCCGGATGGCTACCGCAACCGCACCCCGATCCACAAAGTCCGCGGCGTACCGAGGTCGATCGGATTGGTCCCGCCGCTCTCGATCGTCACGTTGCGCGTGATCACCGTTGCGTCGAACAGATTCTCCGCCCGCCCGACGATCGCGACGCGGTGGCCGACCGGCACGGTGATCACCCCGTCGATCGTCGTCACCGCGGGAATCACGTCGGTCTGCTGATCGTCCTCATACTGGTTGCCGACATAGCGCACCGTCGCCGACGCGCCGAACCCGGCCGTGCTCGCCCACGCCAGCGTCGCGCTCCCGGTATGCCGCGGGCTCTGCGACGGGATCTGCCCGTCGAGCAGACGCTGGCTCCCCGACGCCTCGACCTTGCTGTCGCTGAACGCATAGGAGCCGTCGAACGAGAAGGCCCCGTGCGACGCATGCGCGGTCAGCTCGATCCCCTTGGCGACGATCGCATCGACATTCTGCCGCTGCCGCAGCGTGCTCGACAGCGTCACGTTGGCGATCGCATTTTCGAGCCGGTTATAGAAACCGGTGACGCTCAGCGTGACATGATCGAGCGGCTTGAGGTCGACCCCGCCCTCGACCCCGCGCAACCGCTCGAGCCCGAGCGCGGCATTGGCCTGCGTCGTGATCGGGAAGACGACGAACGGCCGGTACAGTTCGTTGAGCGTCGGCAGCCGGAAGCCGGTATAGGCCGCAGCGCGCAACGCGATCGCATCGCTCGTATGGAACAGCGCCCCCGCGCGCCCCGTCCCCTCGAACCCGTCGCGGTCGGCATAGCGCGCGGCGCTGGTGACCGCCCCCGCCGCATTCGCCTCGCGGAAGAACCCGTCGGTGATCGTCCAGCGATCGCCGCGCACACCTACGGTCAGCACGAGCTTGCCGAGCGTCCAGTCATCCTCGACGAACGCCCCCAGCGTGCTCGTCGCGCCGCCCGCGGTGCGCCGCGTCGTGACGAGCCCGGATGCGGCATAGGCGTCCTCGTACAGCGTCCCGTTGCCGAGCCGCGCATCCACGCCGACGCGCAGCACATGATCCGGCCCGACCGGCGGCCGCAGCTCGATCTTCCCGCCGAGCCCGGTCGCGGGCGTGTTGCGCTGGTCGAGCGTCAGCTTGGCGGTCGTCGCGCTGATCACGCGGTTGGTGAAGTTGCGCGTCTGCACATAAGCGAGCGCATCGATTGCCCAGGCCCCGCGATGGATCAGCCGCACGCTCGCATCGTTCGCCTCCGAACTGCTGTCCGCCCCCGCAAAGCGCAGCGTGCGGTAATCGCGATAGAGCAGCCCGCGCGCCTGGATCTCGGTCTCGGCATCGAGCGGCACGACCGCGCGCACCCCGCCCGAGAAATCGCGATACCGCGCCCGCACCGTCGCCGCAGAGAACTGGCTGTCGGGCGTGGTGTAGAAGCCATCGCCCCGCTCGAACTTGCCCGAAAAACTGACGAACCCGCCGCCGACATTCGGCGAGACGCTCGCCGAAACCTCCTGCGCATTGTTGCTCCCGTAAAACGCCTCGCCAGCCACCAACGGCAAATCCCGCCGCGTCGCGCTCGCCAGCTCGATCGTCCCCGCGACCGCGCCAGCACCGAATGCCCCCGCGCCGCCGCCGCGCGTCACGCGCACCCCGCCGAGCCGATCCGCCGAGATCGCGTTGAACGGGATATAGCCGAAGAACGGATCGGCCAGCGGCACGCCGTCGAGCAGCACCAGCGCCCGGCTCGACGCATTGCCGCCGAGCGCGCGCAGCGTCACCCCCTGCGCCGACGGATTGGCCGAGCGGCTGTCGGCCCGGCGGAACTGCTGGAACCCCGCGACGTCGAGCAGCACATCCTCGACCCGCCCCGAGGCGTCCCCCGTCAGCCGGTCGCGCGAGATCGTCACCGAGCCATAAGCGGGGACGCCCGGCGGGACGGGGAGCGGCTGGCCGAGCACGACGATGTCGGGACCGTCGCTTGGCAAGGGCGGCGGCGGCGGGGCGGCCTGCTGCGCCAGCGCGGGAAGGGGCGTGGCAAGCGCCAGCAACGGCAGGAGCGATACGCGATACATAGGATTGGCCAGACTCGATCGGGAGAGGATCGGCGCGGCCGCTGCGTCATCCCGTCGGAACGACACCCGGCACCGCCTGCAACAGCGACCAGCCCTCTGGCAGATAATCGAGCGACATGTAGAAATAAAACGCGCACGACCCGTCGCCGCGATAGCTCGCGCCTTTCAGGATCCCGAGCGCGGTGGTCCCGCTGAACACCGGCGACCCGCTGTCGCCGCCCTTGCAGGTCGGGCCCGACACGGTCACCCAGGTCGGCAGGCACGGCCCCCCGCACAGATCCCCCGCCGGCGCGAAATCGGTCAGCTGGACGAGCGCACAGCTATAGCCGGTGCGCTCGCCGCGATGGCAGACGAAGTCGCCCGCGCGCGTGCTGGCGCGGCCCCGCGCGCCCGTCACGGGGCGCAACCGCGTTCGCGCGGCATCGGCATAGAAGGTCGGCGGCAACGGCCCGAGCGCCGCGTTGATCTGCACGTCGCGATAGCCCCAGCCCCATTGCCCGACGAAGCTCAGCGGTTCGATGACCCCGCGCGCGCCGCGATAGTCGAGATTGTCGACGCAATGCGCCGCCGTCGTCACCGCGCTCCGCACGCCGTCGGTGATGTTGAACCCGGTGGTGCAGACGTAGCGCCGCTTGTCGTCGGGGTTGAGCCCCTCGACTCGCGCGCCGCCCTCGGGCGAGAGGTTGACGTCCTTCTGGTTGAGCGCGCGGACCTTGACCGGCACGCCCGCGATCGCGCCGAGCCGCTGCTCGAGGCTGGCCGCGCCCTCGGCGGCGTCGGTGCTGCCGATCGTCACGACGAGCGCGCCGCTGTGCGGGTCGAGCCCCATGCCGGGCGGGGTGCGGAGCGCCGCGCGGATCGCCGCCTGGTGATTGGTCATCGCCCAGATCACCCGCTCGCGCGTGACCGCGGCACCGGGGCGGAACACGATCGGCACGCTGATCCCGCCCGCGCTGACCTGCTCGGGCGCGACGGGCGTGGCGCCGGTGAGATTGACGACGATGCGATAGACCGGCCGATGCTCGATCGCGATTCCGGCGAGCCGATCGCGATACTGCTCGGCGATGCGGTCGGTGACGGGCACGCTCGCATCCTGCACCGCCAGCCGCGCGATCGCCTCGCGCAACGGGACGGCGAAGAGCTTGGCATATTCGGCGGCGTCTTCCGCGCGGGCGGCGGCGGGGGTTTCGAGAATCGGGAGCACGATTAGCGGGGGCGGGGTGGTGTGCGGTTCGATCAGCGGGGGCGGGGTCACGGGGACCGCCGGGGGCTGCACGATCTGCGTGGGGATCAGCGGCGGCGCCGACTGCGCCCAGGCGCTGGCGGGAGCGAGCAGGAGGGTGATGGCGAGGGACAGGGTGCGCACGATGTAATCGTAGCGGATAGCGGCGGCGCGGGGAACGGGGTGCCCTTCCTAAAGGGCGCGAGAGCGATCGTCCGCTGCTGGTTGATATACGGCCTACGCCTCAGGCGGTTTAGTCCGGGATTGACGGAGAGCCACCGCACCCGTCGCCCCGGCGGAGGCCGGGGCCGCTCCGTTTGGGGCAGGCCGCACGCCAGGCCACCAACCGGCCCCGGCCTCCGCCGGGGCGACGAAAAGGGCGCATGTCTGATTCTGGTGGTAAGCGGACGTTGCCGGGATGGTGAGCAGCGGTGCCGGGGAACTGGTGAATGTCGCCGCAAGCTGCCAGCATTTCGCCACTACGAATCAGGGGGGCGGTATGGGTAAGGTCTGGCTTGAGGGATTGGCGCTGCTGGTAGTTTTCCTCTCCTACAATCAAACGGCTGCCGCTGCTCCAACTGACGGAACACCAAAACCACATTGGCAGATCGATGGGACACCGGGTGTCTGCCTGCTTACCCGAACCATTCCCGGTACGAGCCCCGCCCTCTTCGCGATACGCACCGTGCCAGGTAGCGATCGATACAGATTTGTCTTTGCCGGGGATCAGGTCCTTGAGACTTCACTGGCATCGAAAAGGCGAGCTGAAGTTGTATTCGGCGACGGAAAGCCCAGCATCAACGCTTGGTCGTCCGGAATTCGCCTGTCGCCCTATCCCTTCGCAATTCAAGCAGAGCTGGAGGATGGGACACTTATAAGGAGACTTGGGCAGGCCGTCTCGGTTGGAATAACCGTTGAAAACAAAACTGTGGGTCTAGCAGGCTTGGGAGGCGCGAAAAAAGCGGCTGAGGCTCTCAACACCTGCATCACGGAGCAACTTGTTCAGTGGGGCGCTGACCCTGCACAATTTGCGCCAAATGGTATGCAGCCAGTGCCACTTCGAAAGAGGGACGATTGGCTTTCTGCCGAGCAACTCGCCAAGATGGACATAAAGCACGATGGTAGGCCGATGCACGCCGAATATTATTTGGCAGTTAGCGTCGATGGTAAGGTTGACGGCTGCACACGGATCAACCCGGACTCCGGAAAAGATGATGCCGATCGCTGGATTTGCCCCGCGCTCGTGTCGCAGCGCCTGTTCGATCCGGCACATGATTCAGCCGGTAAAGCTGTACGCGGCGCTGCCTCTTTCATGTTCGACATTGTCACTTCGGCGCAATGAATAGCGGAGCGGCCCGCAATCTCGAGCAGCGAAGAAGCCCGTTAGCGTCCACGACTGGACGATTTCTGCCTGTCCGCTTTGCCGCCCGATAGCGGACGGTCGGCATTGAGGCGAGGCGGTCGGGCTGGCGGCGCTCGAACGGCGATAGGTGGTGGGAAGCTGCCATACACCTTGGCGCTACCTGCGAAGCACTCGCATTCCGACATGCACCATCAGCAAGCTCGAAATCGATGCGGCGCAGCAAATCAGCAGCGCTATCAAATATGCAACCGCGTAGAGCGCGTCACGTTCCCAAATGCCCCGCCAGATCGTGGCCGTGAGGAGAACTAGGGGACCGACGGCAATTACCGCTGCCGCAATCCATCGCCGTCGGGCAAACATCATCTGCGCTAACAAGCCAGCGATGAAGGTGGCGGCGAACAAGGTCCAAGGGTTTAGAGACGCTACCATAGAGGCAACGCTACTCCTTTCTCTTCACTGATCAATGTCCGCAATTGGCCGTTTTCCGCCCGTCCGCTTTCCCGCTGATAGCGAGCGGCGGCCTCGGGGACGGTGACAGGCTGTTTCGGTTCAGCGAGCGGCGCTCCCGCCGATCCATTGCGCCATGCCGATCGATGCAGGCGCAGTAGGGATGAAGCCATATTGGGCGTAAAGCCTGTGCGCCGCACCATCAGCGATCAGGCTCACATAAGCTTCGGCAGGCGCCACGCGTCGAAGCGCGTCCATCAACGTCGATACGATCCTCTTCCCGAGGCCATGCCCCTGATGTCCGGGTTCGACGGCAATATCGACGAGTTGGTAAAACAGCCCGTCGCCGATCGCACGCCCCATGCCGACCGCGCGTCCTTCATGGCGAACCACGACAGCAACCACCGTGTTTGGTAACCCGGTTTCGGCAGCGGCTTGGCTGCGAGCGGTCAACCCGGCGGCCGCACGCAGCCGGAGATAGTCGTCGACCGTTGGGACCTCGACGTTAAGATCATATTCGCTGTCCAACACCTGCTCCTGTCAGCTTCCGGTCGTCGAATGCCGGGTTCGCGAGCGGGGAGCAACCGTGCGAAACGTCTGACCATGGACGATTTCGGGGTGCGGGGTCGTCCCCCCGAAGGCGGGGCTCCTTCACGGCGACGATCTTTCAATTCGGCTCGGCGCGGCGGCAAGGGGTTCCAGCCTGCGCGGGAATGATGGCCTCGGGCCGGAGACTTCATCGCGCAAATCCGATCCCGCGCTCTCCCGCGCGGGCCCGACAGCGCGGAGCGCTTTTGGTCGCCAGCCGCCCGGCGCCACCGGCCCGAGCTTGACGGGCGGGGCCTCGAGCAAACGACGATTGTCGAAATGTCCGATGCGGCGGACTTTGGCCGCATGGTTCAGCGCGACGCGCTTGGTCTTTGTCTTGTGGCGATCTCGCGCGGGGGGAGCTGGACGCCCGATTCGCGCTACCCGCTGTCGGAAAGGGCAAGCGCTATCGCCCTTGGCTCTCTCTAGAAAGTAAAAGTGGACGCGCCACGTCCGGGCACGCCGCTGTCCTACACCCCTGCGCCTGTGATATGACCGCTTCGGCTCTTTGACATCGCCCGACCGCAAGGTCGGCACCGGCACCAAAATGGAAACGATCGCGTTTGTCCATACCGCGTCCGGGGGTCAATCGAGTCAATTGAACACGGTTCGTCGCAAAAAAAAGGCGCCCGCCACCGCACGGCGGGCGCTCGCTTGATCAGCCAGCCCAGGCCTCGAACGGCAGGTCGAGCGCATCCGCCACCGCCTGGTGGCGGATCTTGCCCGCCGACACGTTGAGCCCGTTGGCCAGATGCGCATCCGCGGCCATCGCGCCCTCGGCCCCCAGCGTCGCGAGCTTGAGCACGAACGGCAGCGTCGCATTGTTGAGCGCGAACGCCGAGGTCCGCGCGACCGCGCCCGGCATGTTGGCGACGCAATAATGGATCACGCCGTCGACCTCGAACACCGGGTCCTCGTGCGTCGTCGCATGGCTCGTCTCGAAGCAGCCGCCCTGGTCGATCGCGATGTCGACCAGCACCGAACCGCGCTTCATCGTCTTGAGCATGTCGCGCGTGACGAGCTTGGGCGCCGCCGCGCCGGGCACGAGCACCGCGCCGATCACGAGATGCGCATTCTTCACCGCCGCCGCGATCGCCGCGCGCGAGGCGTAGGCGGTCTTGATCTGGCTGCCGAAGAACATGTCGAGCTCGGCGAGCCGCGCGTTCGAAATGTCGTAGATCGTCACGTCGGCGCGCATCCCGACCGCCATCTGCGCGGCGTTGACGCCCGAGACGCCGCCGCCGAGGATCGCGACCTTGGCCGGCGCCACGCCCGGCACGCCGCCGAGCAGGATCCCGCGGCCGCCCTGCTCCTTCTCGAGATAATGCGCGCCGACCTGGATCGACATGCGCCCAGCGACTTCGGACATCGGCTTGAGGAGCGGCAGCGAGCGGTCGGCGGCGGTGACGGTCTCGTACGCGATGCAGGTCGCGCCCGACTTCATCAGCCCCTCGGCCTGCGGCTTGTCGGCGGCGAGGTGGAGATAGGTGAAGAGCAGATGGCGCGGCTCGAGCAGCGCGATCTCGCTCGCCTGCGGCTCCTTGACCTTCACGATCATGTCGCTTTGCGCGAACACGCTCGCGGCGTCGGGCAGGATCGTCGCGCCGGCGGCGACATAATCCTGGTCCTCGAAGTCGATGCCGAGGCCCGCGCCGGTCTCGACCGCAACGCTGTGCCCTGCGGCGACGAGGTCGGAAACCGAGGGAGGGGTCAGGCCGACACGATATTCGTGATTCTTGATTTCCTTGGGAACGCCGATGCGCATCGCAAACTCTCCTATTGAGTGCGGCCCTTTTACAGCAGCGCGCGCGGGAAGTGCGTGCAAACTCGCGTGTTACGCGACGTCGATCGGGATCGTATTGCAAAGCGGCGGGCGTCCGCGCAACAGCGTCCCGCATGGATACGATCGACAGCAAGATCATTGAGCAGCTCGGGCAGGAGTCGGGCCTCACCAGCGAGGCATTGGGCGAGCGCGTCGGCCTGTCGCCGTCGGCGGCGCATCGCCGGGTCAAGACGCTCGAGCAACAGGGGATGATCCTAGGCTACCGTGCCCGCCTGTCGCGGGCGGCGCGCGGCAATCCCTCGACCGTCTTCGTCTCGGTCACGCTGACCGATCAGCGCCAGGCGACGATGCAGCAGTTCGAGCAAGCGCTGGCGCGCACGCTGCAAGTCAGCGAGGCCCATCTGATGAGCGGCGAATCGGATTATCTGCTCAAGGTGCTGGTCCGCGAGGACGACAGCTACGAACGCATCCACCGCGAAGTGCTCTCGGCACTTCCCGGCGTCCATCGGCTCGTCACGCAATTCACGATCCGGACGCTCGCCACCGAGGACTGAGCCTGTCTGAACGCGCGCTGTACACGGCGTTGCGGGGGGCAGGAGCGCGTGCTACTGCGCCGCACCATCGGGACCGAGGCCTCCGCCGTCATCCATGACCTATTTCCATGAAATCCGGGCAAGAACACCCTTAGCGTGACCATCACTCAGGCAAGTGCGGGCGGCCTGCCCGCCGATCGCGACTCGGCGCCGGGTACGGGCGAGGACGACGCGCACCATCACGGCAAGGACGGCCTAGCCAAGCTCGCTTTGGGCGCGATCGGCATCGTGTTCGGCGATATCGGCACCAGCCCGATCTACGCGTTCCGCGAGACCTTCGCCGGGCATCACAAGCTCGCGCTCGATCCGATCCACATCATGGGCGTCGTCAGCCTGATGTTCTGGTCGATGATGATCGTCGTCTCCTTGAAATACGTGACCATCATCATGCGCGCCGACAATAAGGGCGAGGGCGGCAGCCTCGCGCTGCTCGCTTTGGTCAACGGCCGCACCAAGAACAAGCGCTGGTCGCGCGGCATCATCCTGCTCGGCGTATTCGCGACCGCGCTGTTCTATGGCGATTCGATGATCACCCCGGCGGTCTCGGTGCTGTCGGCAGTGGAGGGCCTCGCGGTCGTCTCGCCCGGGCTGGGCGGCCTCGTCATGCCGATCGCGATGACCATCATCATCGCTTTGTTCTGGATCCAGCGCAGCGGCACGGCGCGCGTCGGGTTGTTCTTCGGCCCGATCATGCTCGTCTATTTCGGCGTGATCGCGACGCTCGGCGTGTTCAGCATCGTCAAGACGCCGGAGATCCTGTGGGCCTTCTCGCCGCATTACGCGATCGAGTTCTTCGCGCTCGACCCGCTGCGCGCGTTCCTCGCGCTGGGGTCGGTCGTGCTCGCGGTGACTGGGGCAGAAGCGCTCTACGCCGACATGGGGCATTTCGGGCGCAACCCGATCCGCGTGTCGTGGCTGTTCGTCGTGCTGCCCGCGCTGATGATGAACTATATGGGGCAGGGGGCATTGCTCTCGCGACTGGGGCAGCCGGCGCTCGAAAGCCCGTTCTACATGCTCGCTTCGGACAGCCTCCAGCTCCCGCTCGTCATCCTCGCGACGATGGCCGCGGTGATAGCGTCGCAGGCGGTGATCTCGGGCGCCTTCTCGGTGACGCAACAGGCGATCCAATTGGGTTTCATGCCGCGGCTGCGGATCGAGCATACCAGCGCGGCGACGGTCGGGCAGATCTACATCCCGCTGGTCAACTGGCTGCTGCTGACGATGGTGCTGCTGCTGGTGATCTTCTTCCGCACCTCGTCGAACCTCACTTCGGCTTACGGCATCGCGGTGACGGGGGCGATGTTCATCGACACCTGTCTGCTCAGCGTCGTGCTGTTCCGGCTGTGGAACTGGCCGGTCTATTATGCGCTGCCGCTCCTTGCCGTGTTCTTCCTGGTCGATGGCGCCTATTTCTCGGCGAACCTGACCAAGGTGCCCGCAGGCGGCTGGTTCCCGCTGCTGGTCGGCTTCATCATCTTCACGATCCTGACGACCTGGTCGAAGGGGCGGCAGCTGATGATCGACCGGATGCGCGAGGGCGCGATGCCGATCAAGATCTTCATCCAGTCGGCCGCCACTTCGGCGACGCGCGTGCCCGGCACCGCGGTGTTCATGACCTCCTCGCCCGAGGGCGTCCCGCACGCGCTGCTGCACAACCTCAAGCACAACAAGGTGCTCCACGAGCGGATCATCCTGCTGACGATCAAGATCGCCGACGTGCCCTATGTGTCCGAGGGGCATCGCTGCATGATCGAGGATCTGGGGGCGGGCTTCCACCGCATGGTGCTCAAGTACGGCTTCATCGAGGAGCCCGACGTGCCGGTGGCGCTCGCCAACGTGCATCGCTGCGGTGCAGACTTCCGGATGATCGACACGAGCTTCTTCCTGTCGCGCCAGACGCTGCTGCCGTCGTCGCGGCCCGGGATGATGATCTGGCGCGAGAAGCTCTTCTCGTGGATGCTGCGCAACGCCGAAAGCGCGATGGAGTTCTTCCGCCTGCCGACCAACCGCGTGGTCGAACTCGGCAGCCAGCTCGAGATTTGAGCGACCTCACGCCAGCGCCGGCCGCTGCGCCGATCATCGTCACCGCGCTGTTCGGCGCGGGCGATGCGGCGTGGTTCGACGAGCTGCGCGTCCGGCACTTCCCGCCCGAGCGCAACCAGCTCAAGGCGCATCTGACGATGTTCCATCACCTCGCGCCGAGCCTGGAGCGCGAGCTCAAGCAGCGGCTCGCGGCGGAGACCAGCCGCGTGCGTGCGCCCGAGGCGCGGATCGCGGGGCTGATGTCGTTGGGGCGCGGCGTGGCGTTCCGGATCGAATCGCGCGCGCTCGAGGATATCCGCGATCGGCTCGCCGATGCCTTTGCGGCGGTGCTGACGCCGCAGGACCGCGCCGGCTGGCGGCCGCACGTCACGGTGCAGAACAAGGTCGAGCCCGCGGTGGCCAAGGCGCTGCAGGCCGAGCTCGAGGCCGAGTTCCGCCCGCGCACGGTCCGGCTCGCCGGGCTGGCAAGCTGGTGGTATCGCGGTGGTCCGTGGGAGCCGCTTTCACGCCATATGTTCGCTTGAGGCGAAACCCGGCAAAGGGCGCTTGACCGCTCCGACGGGCCTACTTATAGCCCGCGCCTCGCACACAGCGGCACGCTCCGGTTCAGCCGGAGCCACGGCGAAGTAGCTCAGTTGGTTAGAGCACGGGAATCATAATCCTGGGGTCGGGGGTTCAAGTCCCTCCTTCGCTACCATCATCTCACTCGGGACCTTCGGGTCTGACATCGGTGGACGCGGTCGCCTTGGTGACCCCGCGCGGCGCCAGCTGCGCCGGTCTCCTCGTGGCGCCCGACCGCTTCGGGCGGGATGGCGAGCGATTCGACTTCCGCTCGCAGGGGTGAGCGGCGATCGGTTTGCGTCGCCGCCGGCGAGACCGGCCCGTTGGGCGCAGGTCTATGAATGGTGCGCTCCGGCTATGGTCCAAGTGGACGGGAGCGCCGTGGATGGCGCCTTACCCCGCGATCTCCGCGGACCGTTTCGGGCTCCGCTATCCCGTTCGCCAGCAATTTGCGGATATCGGTGGAATTGAACTGGGACGCGCAGCATCCTCCCTATGGCGGCTGACATGTGCCAACGGGAAACGGGGCGGTCGGGTGCGACTGAGCACGCTTCGGTCGAGCAGGTGCTGACGCTCGCTACCGTGCATCTGCTCGGGTTTGTCGAAGCGAGGTTGCCTGTGAAAACCACCAGGATGCCCGCCTCTGCCGGTCGGGCGCAGGTCCTAAGCGCAGGTTTAGATGATCTACGCGGGCCAACTCGCCGGTAATTCGCTCCAGCAAGGCTTGCCGAAGGCGAGCACGTCGTGGTTTTCCCCCCATCCCTTTTCCTGGAAGTGGAAGACTTTCACGCCCGGGATCCGCTGGACCATCTGCATCAGGTGATCGGGCCGCACTGCCGATATACCATAACTCCCCGGCACAAAGTCATGGCCGAGACCGGGGGCATAGTCGCTATATCCATAGCCCCAGCGCAGAAAGCCGTGTTCAACCGAATTCCAGCGCGCGTCGTCGGTGTAGGGGATGAGGGTTTGCATCCGCCCGGACCATCGCCCGTGGAAGGTGGCCACGATGATGCCGGTCGGGGACAATTGCGCCGCGAGGTGCGTGAGGTAGCGCTGGGTAGCTTCCTCCGGCAAATGCGTGAAGAGGCTGCCGATCCAAATCAAGTCGTACTTTCGAGGAAAAGCCACGGTGGACAAATCCTGGTGCGCCGGGACGATCGTTGCGCCGAACTGATCCCGGCAAAACTCAGCGCCCTCTTCATCCAGGTCGCAAACGTCGAATTCAGCCTCCGGGAACAGCGCGACCAGATGCCGCAACACCCTGCCATGCCCACAGGGCAAATCGAGAACGGTCGTAACCCGCGCAAGTTGGCTCGACGCGATCGAGGTGATGATTACCTCTGCCGCGCTTTCTCCCACCCACAGATAGTTATCACCGATCATTGTCTCACTTGGAGAGACCAAGTTGTTGATCTCTGCTCCTTGATAGGTTTCGCAAAGATCCTTGAGTAACCCGAGGCGTGGGCCCCGCGCTGGGCGGTTCAATCGAATTAGGACATTGTTGTTCATGCCCGTACAAATCCCTTAATCCGCAATGCACGGCAAGGCGATATTTAACATTCAGAATATAAAAGACTTTAACCTGCATTATGAATAACTGTATTGTAATTTTCGATTTCGTGGCGACATGTCGGGTGCGACGCCAACGGCGGTTGCGGACCTGACCCGGGGCTAACCCGCCGAGCCCGCGGGCAGGCTAACGGTCGTCTGCATGAACCCGGCGCCAAAAAAACCGTTGTGGCCGACCTCCCACGTTGCTGGCAATGCCTGGCAAGTGTCCCCTCGAGGCCGGTTGGTATTGTCCAGGGGCGACGCGGAGCGGCGCTGCCCGGCCCGCCGTGCGGCGAGCCGGGCCCGGCGTCAGCGCATCGTATCGAGCAGATTGCGGCGATATTCGCCCTGACGCTCGAACATCCAGCCGGGATATTCGGCAGGCAGCGCGCTCGTCTCGCCGAGCTTGGCGAGATCGTCGGACGACAGCTCGACTTTGGTCGCGGCGAGATTGTCGGTCAGCTGGTCGGGACGCTTGGCGCCGACGATCACGCTCGACACCGCCTTCTGGTGCAGCAGCCAGGCGAGCGCCACCTGCGCCACCGAAACGCCGTGCGCCTCCGCGATCGGGCGCATCACGTCGATGATCGCATAGCCGCGATCCTTGTCGATCGGCGGGAAATCGAACGTCGCACGGCGGCCATCGGTCTTGCTCTCATCGGCGCGGTCGTATTTGCCCGACAGGAAGCCGCCGGCGAGCGGGCTCCACACCATCAGACCGACCTCCTCGGAGCGGAGCATCGGCACGATCTCGCGCTCGAGATCGCGGCTGGCGATCGTGTAATAGGCCTGGAGCGAGGCGAAGCGATGCAATCCGAGCCGCGCCGATTCGCCGAGCGCCTTGACGATCTGCCATGCCGCCCAGTTCGACACGCCGATATAGCGGACATGGCCATGCTGGACGAGCGTATCGAGCGCGCGCAGCGTCTCCTCGATCGGCGTGGCGGGGTCGAAGCCGTGGATCTGGTAGAGATCGATATGGTCGAGCTGGAGCCGCTTGAGGCTCGCCTTGCACGCGTCGATCAGATGATAGCGCGACGCGCCGCGGCCGTTCGGGCCACCGCCCATCTCGCCGAACGCCTTGGTCGCGACGACGATCTCCTCGCGCTTGAGGCCGAGGTTCCGGATCGCCTGGCCGGTGATCTCTTCCGAGCGGCCGTTCGAATAGACGTTGGCGGTGTCGATGAAGTTGATCCCGCCATCGATAGCGACGCGGACCAGCGCATCGGCTTCGTCCTGGCCGAGCTGGCCGATCTTGCCCCACATGTCGTCGCCGCCGCCGAAGGTCATCGTGCCGAGGCACAGTTCCGAGACGAACAGGCCGGTGCGGCCAAGCTTGTTGTAGCGCATGGAGATTCCTTCCGAAGCCGCCCGCGGGTCGTGGGGCAGGCGGTCAGCGCATTAAAGCATGACGCGCGCAATGGCTCCAGCGGACTGCACCGTACGCGCCGCGGAAGGCACGAGTCATCGCGGGTGCGGGTGCGCCTCGATATGCGCGATCAGGCTGCCGAAGGCGGGCGTCTCGGGAAGAATATAGGCGATGCCGTTGGCGGGGCGGAACAACGGCTGGATGACGCCTTCGTAGAAGCGCACCGGCACGTTGATGCAGCCGAACGAGATGCGGTTGTCGGCAGTGCTTGGCGTCGCCAGACGCTGCAGGCGATGCTCGGCCGCATTACTCGTAACTACGCGGTGGAGCGAGATCGCGGCGTCGTAATCGACCCACAGCACATCGTGCGGACCGAGATCCGCCCCGAACCCGACTTCGAAGCGGCCCGCGGGGGTGATGCGCATATCGGGCGAGATCTGCGAGAGCTTGAGCGTGCCGATTCCCGGCGGCGAAACGTCACCGCGCGCCGCGCCGAGCAGCGCCGGCGTCGTCGCGCGGACCACGCCGTCGGCGGCGAACGCGACGACCTGCGCGTGGACCTTGTCGATCACGACGAAGGGCAGGCCGTGCGCGTCCCCCTTGGCGACGACCCAGGCGGCCAGCGCCAGCGCTTCGGCCGAGGCGGGCAGCGCGGGTGCTTCGGTCGCCACGCTCGTCGCAAGTGGCGCCGCCGCCGCGACCTGCGGCGGCAGGGCGGCTAGCGACAGCAGCATCAACGCCGCGCGCGTGCGGCGCGGTGCCGGCATGCTCAGTTCCGATCCTGCTTGGCGGGATAGATGCGCTTTTTGATCACGTACGGGGCGGGCGCCGTCGGCGCGACCGGAGTTCGTGGCGTCTCGAAGACCGGCTGCACCGGAGCCGGTTGCGGCGCGACCGGCGTGAAGGACAGTTCCTCGCTCGGCACCAGCACGCCGGTGCCGACCACCACGAGGTTCACCGGGATGAGCGGGACGTAGTTTCGCGGCTTCCTGCCGAGGAACGTCACGCCTGCAGGTACGACCGGCGTTGTGACGACCGGCGTCGTGATGACCGGCGTGGTGACGACGGGCGTTGTGACGACCGGTGTCGTGACGACCGGTGTCGTGACGACCGGTGTCGTGACGACCGGCGTGGTGACGACCGGTGTGGTGACGACCGGTGTCGTGACGACCGGCGTGGTGACGACCGGTGTCGTGACGACCGGCGTGGTGACGACTGGCGTCGTGACGACCGGCGTAGTGACCACTGGCGTAGTGACGACCGGCGTAGTGACGACCGGTGTCGTGACGACCGGCGTGGTGACGACCGGTGTCGTGACGACCGGCGTTGTGACGACTGGTGTCGTGACGACCGGCGTGGTGACGACCGGTGTCGTGACGACCGGCGTTGTGACGACTGGCGTTGTGACGACCGGCGTAGTGACGACCGGCGTCGTGACGACTGGCGTAGTGACGACCGGCGTAGTGACGACTGGCGTTGTGACGACCGGCGTAGTGACGACTGGTGTCGTGACGACCGGCGTTGTGACGACTGGCGTTGTGACGACTGGCGTTGTGACGACTGGCGTTGTGACGACCGGCGTTGTGACGACCGGCGTTGTGACGACTGGCGTCGTGACGACTGGCGTCGTGACGACTGGCGTTGTGACGACTGGCGTTGTGACGACTGGCGTCGTGACGACCGGCGTTGTGACGACCGGTGTCGTGACGACTGGGGTGGTGACCACTGGCGTGGTCACGACCGCCGGGGTGATCGTTCCGGTCGTCCGGAACCCGGTGACGCAGCACTGGCTCGCCAACGCATATTGGCCGGCATTGGCACCGGCGAGCGAATAGCCGGTGTAGCTGATCCCGATGCCCACACCCGCGTCGGCGCTGTCGAAGGTCGCGCTGGCGCCCGCCCCGGCAACGAGCGTCACGCCGGCCGGCGTGCCCGAGACGGCCGTCGTGTTGAAGCCGTTCAGCGTCGTCGCGGTGGTGCCGTCGGCGACCTTGCTGCCGTCGGGGAAGAGCAGCATGCGCTGGCTGATCGCCGCGCCCTCGGTCAGCACGAAGTTGGTCGAGAAGTCGGTCGGTGCGGCGTAGGAGATCGGGTTGTAGGTGACCGACACCGGTGCCGCGGTGACGGTCGAGGGCGGGGCGGTCGCGCCGAACACCAGCGTGCCGCCGGTGACGCCGGGGCCGGTGCCGTCGAACCCGGCGATGATCGTCAGGCCGGGCGTCAGGCCGAGGCTCTGCGCCGGGATCGTCGTGCCGCGGGTCAAGGTGACCTTCGACATGATCATCACGTCATGCCCCGCGCAGAAGGCGATGTTGCCGTCGGTCGTGGTGATCGAGAAGTTGACCGCGACGTTGCGCATCGCGTTGAGCAGGATGCTGCCATTGGTCGTCGTCAGCGGCGCGTTGACGGTAATGTCGCGGCCGCAGCAGGCGATGATGTTGCCGTTGGTCGCCGTCACCGCGGCGTTGAAGTTGATGTCGCGCACCGCGTCGAGCCGCAGCGTCGTCGCGTTGCTGCTCGCGGTCCAGGCGATCGCGTCGTTGACGTTGATGTCGCCATTACCCGGTGTCGTCGTCCCGAGTGTCGTCGTCGGGGGGGTGCCGGAGACCATCGCGTCGCCGGTCGGCAGCGTGCTGATCGTGACGTTGTTGGTGACGAGCAACGCCGAGAGCGTCGCGCCGGAGATGTTGCCGGCCGCGCCGATCGTGAAGTCCTGCGGATCGATCAGCCAAGTGCCCGTCGTGCCCGACGCCGCGACCGTGTTGATCTTCGATGTGCTGGCGATGTTTACGTTGGCCGCCGAGGTCTCGATGAAGCCGCCATTGCCGCCATTCGGTGCGCTCGCGTCGAGCGTGCCGTCGATATTGGTCGTGCCGGTCACCATGTCGCCGAGCAGTTTGATCGTGCCGGTGCTGGTGTCGAGTGTGCGCGCTTCGATCACGCCGGTATTGTTGACGACGGTGTGGAGCAGCTGCCCCGCCGCCTGCGCGGTGAGCAGCACGTGCCCGCCATCGGCCTGGATCAGCCCGCCATTCGCGACGAGCGCGTTGACCGCGCCGGTGTCGACCGCGATGCTCAGCAGGCCGTCGCCCGCCACGTCGAGCGTGACGCCCTGACCGCCGACGAGCGCCACAGTGCCCATCCGCGCGGTGATCACGCCTTCATTGCCAACCTTCGCGCCGAGCAGGGCGACGAAACCGTTATTGGTCGCGGTGATATTGCCTTGGTTGAGTACCGAAGCCTTGCTCGCGCCGGAGAAGGTGTAATGCCCCGCCATGAAATCGGCGTCGGCGATGTTAAGCGTCGAAGCGACGAGTCCGCCGGTGCTGACCTGCGCGCCCTTGCCGAACAGCACGCCATTCGGGTTCACGAGGAACACCTTGCCGTTGGCCGAAAGGTTGCCGAGGATCGTTGAGCCGTCCGCGCCGGTGACGCGGTTCAGTGCGACCGCGGCGCTGTTGGGCTGGTTGAAGGTCACGCTGTTGCCGGCGGCGATGTTGAAGCTGTCCCAGTTGAGCACGGTCGACTGGCTCGCCTGGTTCACCGTGACCGAATTGGCCCCGGTCGCGATCGTCGCGCTACCCGCGGCGACGCTGCCGCCGGTCGGCAGGCTCTGCGCATAGGCCGAGGGCGCGAAGGCGAACGAGCCGACGACGCTGAACAGGACGAGCTGGGTAAAGCTGCCGAGCCCGGTCGAGCTGAACAGGCGGCGGGTGGTGGTACTGGCGGTTTTGGAGCGAAAAGTGGTCATCGGGTAATCCTCGAAGATGGGGGACGCGCGCAGCCGGAATGGCGCGCGGCGTTCAGAATTGCTTGACGAGCTGGACCCAGGCACGGCCTGGACGATCGGGCGCGGAGGTGGTGCGCTGGCCGCCGAGCTTGTGCGCATAGCTGGCGGTGATGAAGATCCGTTCGGGGCCTGCCCATGTCAGCCCGCCCCCGATCCCGCTGCGGTGCGAGGTATTGGGCCCGGTGAACCACGGATTCTTGGCATATTGCACTTCGCCGACATCGACGAAGCCGATCGCCGTGAACTGGCCGGGGACCGAACGCAGCCACTGGCTCAGCCCGAGCCGCGCCTCGGCGGTGGCGACATAGCCCTGATCGCCGTACGACTCGCCCTCGGGATAGGCGCGCACGCCGTAGGCGCCGCCCAATTCCATCTTTTCCGAGCTGTCGAGATTGTCGAACGCGAACTGCCCGCGGATCGCGCCGTAGAGCGACAATGGCCCGGCGAGCGATTGGAGCCGTGCCGCACTGAACGCGAGCTTGTTGAATTTGCCCTGCGTGTGGGCCGTCGTCGCATCGAGCGCGCGGTCGAGCGGCGTCTCGATGTCGAGCGTGCCGTGGCTCCAGATCAAGGACGCGCTGTTGCTGCCGCCGCCGCCGAAGCGGTCGCGCGAGTCGACGGTGAAGCCGCCGGTCAGCACGCGGCTCTTGCGATCGGATTGCAGGTTGGTGAAGCCAACCCGGTCACGGAACTTCTTCGCGTCGAACCCGGCGACGACATAGAGATTGGCGTCGCGCGAGCGGATCAGCGGATAGCTCGCATACAGGCTCGCGACGTCGGCAGTGCCATCGGCATCGAGGCTCTTGAACTCTTTGCCGAGCTCGTAATGGATATGCGAATAGGACGCGCCGAGCGTCAAATTGCCGAGCGGCACCTGATAGGCGGCGCGCCCGTAGGCAAGTCCGCCGGTCGAGGCGAGCACGCGCAGGCTGACCATGTCGCCGAGCCCGGTTGGATTGTTGAGGTTGAGCGATCCGCCGAAGCGATACGCCCCGGTATAGCGGTTACCGGCATTGTCGGCCTCGACGCTGCCGGTGATCCGCGGGGCGGAGGTCAGGTCGACGAGCAGGTCCGACGTCCCGACCGCGGCGCCGGGCGACAGCGTCGATTTCACGCGCACGCCGGGAATGTCGGAGAGCAGCAGCAAGCGCCGCTCGAGCCGCGCGCTCCGCACGATGTCGCCCTCGTCGAGACCGTCAAGGACGCGATGCGCCACGCTCAGCGCGAGGTTGGTGTGGTTGTCGAGCGCGATCTTGCCATATTGGCCTTCGATCACCGCGATACGGACCTGGCCGCCGGTAATGTCCTGCGCGGGCAGATAGGCCTGCGCGAGGAAATAGCCGTGCGCGTTGTAGAAGGCGGTGATCTTGCCCGCGATCGCGCGCAACTGCGCGAGCGTGAGCTGGCTGCCCGGCGTGAAGCCGCCGACCGCGATCAGCGCCTGTTCGCTATACCGCGTCTGGCCGGTGATGCGCAGCGCCGCCACTGCGATGCTGGCGCCTGCGGCGTCGCTTTCGGGAGCCGCCGGACGCGGGGCGATCCGGATGTCGGGTTCGACTCGCGGCGCGACCGGGGCAGGGGGGATTTGCTGGAGCTGACCACCAGCGAGCGTGGATTGCGCGAACGCGGCGTGGCTGGTGGCGACCAAAAGGACGCCGACGAATCGTAATTTCACAGAAAATACCTTGAGACAGCTGCGAAGGGTCCACTTGCCGCCACTCGCAGCGAGCAGAGGGAGCAAGTCGGCGGTAAGATCGCCGTCGGCCGGTGTCTCAAATCACCAAAGGATGATCTTGGGGAGGCAAGCTGATTTCAATGAATTATCATATGTTTCAATTTAAGATACTAATACTTCTAATTAACCTAGATCAGGTTAGCAAATTTACGATTGCGGCGTGGGTCTGTCTTGAAACTTTCCGGGCCTATGAAGGGGTTAGCGCAAAACAAAAAAATATCCGAAGCGTTCCTAAAATGGGACGTGTCGGTTGGAAATATGTCGACCCCGGCGCGGAACGATCTGAATTTAAAACGATAATGTATGATGGTCTCGTGATGCGCGATTGGTGCGGCGCTTCGGGGCTTTTCAAATTGGCGATATATTCCAGGGGTTTGCATTGAGATACCTGCCGTTCTTGCGGTCTGGCCCCGGTTTGGGGTGACGCACTTGACCCGCTAATCGCGGAGCTCGGGGAAAAGCATTTCAATTTCTGCCTGCAAATCGCTCGAACCGGCGCGAAGCGCGAATTCATCCAGCAAATTCCGAATGATGCGGACCCGAATTGGCCCAAGTCGCGGCAGCGATTCGAGCGGCGGTTGGTCTGCATCGGCAATCCGATCGGCAAGATCGCCGAGCGTATGCAAGCCGGCGTCAAGCAGGATGCGGCGCAACCCCGCGGGCAGGGCCGATCGACTAACCGGCAAGTCGCGCGCGGTCGCCCCCGGCATGGTCGTCAGCAGACGCGTCCGGCCGCCCTTTTCGCGCTTGAGCGTGCGGCGGATATGGCCGAGCTGGCTCGTCGTCAGCCCGAGCCGGCGTCCGATCTCGCGATACGGCACGGCCTCCGCGCGCAGCGCGCGCGCAGCGGCCAAATTTGCGCTGACCTGTTCGAGCGGGCTGGGCATGAGCGAGTGGCAATCCTTCGGCTTCGCCATCGATACGGTGATGGCGCGCCCTGCGGCAAGCGGCGTAGCGCCGAGCGTCCGCCGCCGCCGCGATCGGCCAAGGCGCATCTTTCGTGACTGCGGCAAATGCGCTAGCCGCGAGGCCACGCCGCCGCACGGTGCGGCGCAACCAGGGAGCACCCGATGTTCAGCCATGTCATGGTCGGATCGAACGACCTCGCGGCCTCGCGCGCGTTTTACGATGCGACGCTCGGAGCCCTCGGCGCCAAGCCCGCGATCGAGAGCCATGGTCGCCTCGTCTATGATCACAATGGCGGCCGGTTCCTCGTCACCAAGCCGATCGACGGCGCGCCGGCGTGCCACGCCAATGGCGGCACGATCGGTTTCGCCGCGACCTCGCCCGAGCAAGTCGATGCGTGGCATGCCGCCGGCATCGCCGCGGGCGGCACTGCCGTAGAGGATGATCCCGGCATCCGCGACGCGGGGTTCGCCAAGCTGTACCTCGCCTATCTGCGCGATCCGGCCAGCAACAAGCTGTGCGGCCTGTACCGCCTGCCCGCCTGATCCTGCGACGCGCGGTCTTGCGCCGCGCGACCGACCTCCCATCTGATAGGCCGGCCCGTCGCTCCCCCTAGAGGCGGCGGGCCGACCGGATGAAAGCCATCATGACCACCCATCACACGCGCATGCTCATTCTCGGCTCGGGCCCGGCGGGTCTTTCCGCCGCCATTTACGGCGCGCGCGCCGGGATGAAGCCGATCCTCGTCCAGGGTATCCAGCCCGGCGGTCAGCTGATGACGACGACCGATGTCGAGAATTATCCCGGCTTCGCGGATGTGATCCAGGGGCCGTGGCTGATGGAGCAGATGCAGAAGCAGGCCGAGCATGTCGGCACGACGCTGATGTACGACACGATCGTCGCGGTCGACCTGACGCGGCGCCCGTTCCGGCTGACCGGCGACAGCGGCGACGTCTATGAGGGCGAAGTGCTGATCATCGCGACCGGCGCGCAGGCCAAATGGCTCGGGCTCGACAGCGAGGAAGCGTTGAAGGGCAAGGGCGTCAGCGCGTGTGCGACGTGCGACGGCTTCTTCTATCGCGGCAAGAAGGTGGCCGTCATCGGCGGCGGCAACACTGCGGTCGAGGAGGCGCTGTACCTCACCAACCATTCGCCCGACGTGACGCTGATCCACCGCCGCGGTGCACTGCGGGCGGAGCGGATCCTCCAGGAGCGGCTGTTCGCGCACAAGGGCGTGACGGTGCTGTGGAACAAGGAAGTCGACCAGTTCGTCGATGGTGGCGGCAATGCCGGGCTAGTCGCGATCGACCTGATCGACACCGTTACCGGCGAAAAGTCGCGGCTCGACACCGAGGGTGGCTTCGTCGCGATCGGGCATCATCCCGCGACCGAGTTGTTCCGTGGGCATCTGAAGCTCGACGAGGACCATTATCTGTGGGTCGAAACCGGCTCGACGCGTACCAGCGTGCCCGGCGTGTTCGCGTGCGGCGATGTGATGGACAAGATCTATCGCCAGGCGGTGACCGCGGCGGGAACGGGCTGCATGGCGGCGCTCGACGCAGAGAAGTTCCTGGCGGAAGCCGAGTTCGAACTGGCCGAGGCGGCGGAATAGGCTTTCCTCACCCCGGCTTCGTGCCGGGGTCGACCGGCCAGCAAGATCTGCACGGGCAGCATGAGCGTCGCGGTGGACCACGGGACAAGCCCGGGGTGACGATTCGGGGGGGCGACCGGAAGCTAGCCGCGCGTCACTGCCGTGGCGATCTGCTCCTCCAACCACTCCGCGTCGCGCTGATGCGCGAAGCTGTGGCTGTCGCTGTCGCACACCGCGACCGGGCCATCCCACTCTTCGCGAAACGCGATCGCGGTACTGTCGCGCGCCGCCAGCAGGATCGTCGTGTCGAGGCGGCTCGCCGCTAAGGCTGCCGATAGCCGCTGTGCAAGGCTGCCGGCCCCCTCAGGCTGGCTCTGCGTAACCTTTGCCAAGCCGCTGGCAAGCTTGCGCAAATCGACACCGCCCCGCACCAGCCGCAGCCATTCACGCGGGTCTTTGAGCTTCTCCGCATAGCGCGCGCGGATCGCGGCGGCGGGGGGGAGATCGTCCGGTTCGTCGATCACCCATGGGTTGGCGAGGATCAGCCGGTCGATCCCGGCCGCACCGCCGAACAAGGCGAGCGCGGTCGCCGCGTCGCAATTGCCGAAGCCGACGACCCGTTCGATCCCCGCTTCGGCCCGAAACAGCGCTGCCGCGCTGGCGATATCGGACCCCGACGACAGGAAGCCGCTATTGGCCCCGGTCGAATCGCCGATCCCGCGCCGGTCGAAGCGCAGCACCGGGATCCCGCGCGCGGCGAGCGCCTGCGCGAGCAATGCCATCCCGCGGTGCGCGCCGATCCGGATCTCGTTGCCGCCCGATACGATCAGCAAGCCGGTCGTACCTGGCGCCGCATCGAGCGTTGCGAACAGCGTGTCGCCGCTGCAGTCGAAGCGGATCACGCTTCGCATCGCGCGATCCAGTCGGCGATGTCGTCCGCGAGCAACTCGGCGAGCGCAGCGTCGGTAGCGGGTTCGGCTCGTCGCCACAGCGGGGCGCCGGGGACATGCCGGTCCGCCGGCATGGTGTCGGTGGCGAGCCGCACGATCCGGAGGCGCCCGCCCTGCGCTGCGGTCCAGGGGGCGTGAAGCGAGAGCGCGGTGAGCAGATCGGGCGCGATCCGGTTCCCCGCGATCTCGAGCAGCGCATCGCCATCGCGATACCAGCGATCGCCGAGCGCCGTCTCTGGCCGGGCGGCCGCTTGCTTGATCCGCTTGAGGTCGCGCACCAGACTTGCGCCGTCCTGTGGGGAAAGGTGCCAGCGACCGCGCAGGTCGGCGCTTGTGTCGAGCAACGCACCGCTCCGGATCGCGACGCCGTAGCAGGGCCGATCGACCGCGGCGTGCCTGGCCGCCTCCGCGATACCGTCGCTGAAATCGAGGATTCCGCATGCCTCGAGCGGGACGAGGCTCTCCCCCTGGCCGGGAACGTCGGGAAGCACGCTGCCGACCCCGCGCTGCGCGAGCGCGCGACAGATCGCCACCGCGAACGCGCGGACGCGATTGGCTTCCTCGAACAATGGCAGCGCGACGACCGCAACCGGCCCGCCCGCCGGCCCGAAACGCAGCATGGCCTCACGGCCGCTGCGCGTTTCGTACGAGTCGATCAAGCGCCCGCCGTCATAGCGGCGTCTTGGCCGCGGCGAAGCGGACCAGGCTGCCATAGGTTTCGAGCATCTCGCCATCGACCTCGTCATCCTCGATCAGGATGCCGAGACGTTCCTCGATCTCGGTGAGCAACCCTGCGACCGCCATCGAATCGAGCTCGGGCATCGCCCCGAACAGCGGCGTTTCCGCGCGCAACTCGGCTGCGCGCGCCTCGCTCAGCCCGAGTACGTCGCGCAACGTCGCGCGGACGGTCGAATCGATCTGGTCGTAATCATCTGGAAGCACGAAGAACCCCGGTTCTGGCCGATATGTTGCGCCGCGATAGAGACTGGGCCCGCTTATGCCAAGTGCGGGGGCCTTCACAGCGACAGCGCGCGCGCTATCAGGGGGCATGCGCGCGCTCGACCCTGTGCCACGGCCCATCGATACCCTGCTCGCGTGCGGACGGGGCGATGCGGTGGCGTTGATCGACCGTGCGGGGACGCTCGATTTCGACGGGCTCGAGCGGTTGACCGGCGAAGTCGCGGCATGGCTGGCGGCCCAGGGCTATCCGTCCGGCGCGCGGGTCGCGAGCTGGCTGCCCAAGTCGCGACTGGCGTGCGTGCTGCCGCTGGCGGCGCCGCGCGCGGGCTTGGTGCATGTCCCGATCAACCCGATGCTGAAGCGCGCGCAGGTCGGCTATATTCTCGCCGACAGCGGCGCGGCGGCGCTGCTGACCCAGGCTGGTCGGCGCGACACGCTGGAACGCGACGATGTCCCTGAGGAATGCGCGACCTTCCTCGAAGGTGACGTGAGCGGGCAGGGGCAGCTCCCGCCGTCGACCAGCGAACCTGATGTGTTGGCCGCGATCCTCTACACCTCCGGTTCGACCGGGCGGCCCAAGGGCGTGATGCTCAGCCATGCCAATCTGTGGCTCGGCGCGATCAGCGTCGCGCATTATCTCGCGCTGATCCCCGAGGATCGGGTGCTTGGCGTGCTCCCGCTCAGTTTCGATTATGGTCAGAACCAGCTCTTCTCGACCTGGGCGGCGGGGGCGAGCTACGCGCCGCTCGATTATCTGACGGCGCGTGACGTCGTGAAGGCGATTGAGCGCGTCGATGCGACGACCTTGGCAGGTGTGCCCCCGTTGTGGGTGCAATTGCTCGAGAGCGAATGGCCCGAAGCCGTCGCAAGCCGATTGAAACGGCTGACCAATTCCGGCGGGGCGTTGACCGCGCCGCTCGTCGCGGGATTGCGGGCGGCCTTTCCGCGCGCCGATCTCTATCCGATGTACGGGCTCACCGAAGCCTTCCGCTCGACCTATCTCGCGCCCGATCTGGTCGCCGCGCATCCCGACTCGATCGGTCGCGCGATTCCGTTCGCCGAGGTGATGATCGTTCGTCCCGACGGATCTCAGGCGGCGGCTGGCGAACCAGGCGAGCTCGTTCATGCCGGGCCGCTGGTTGCGCACGGCTATTGGCGTGATTCCGAACGGACCGCGCAGCGCTTCCGCGCGGCGCCCGCGTGGTCGCGATCGGGTGGCATGGCGGTGTGGTCGGGCGATACCGCGGTGATGGACGGCGACGGGCTGCTGCGCTTCGTCGGACGCGACGACGAGATGATCAAGAGTGCAGGCAACCGGATCAGCCCGACCGAGATCGAGGAGGCCGTGGTGGCGGGCGGCGAGAGCGTCGAGGCGGTCGCGCTCGGCGTGACCGATCCACGGCTCGGCCAGGCGATCGTGGTGGTCGCGCGCGGCGACGGCACACGCGAGGCGGAATTGCGCGCGCGGTTGCGCCGCGAGCTGCCGAGCTTCCAGCAACCGAGCCGTTATGAATGGCGCGCCGAGCTGCCGCGCAACGCCAATGGCAAGCTCGATCGGGCGGCCCTCAAAGCGGAACTAACGTCATGAAACCGATGGGTACGATCCCCGCCGACTTTACCGGGACGCCACTCCGGATCGCCGGACGCGCCGCGGCGGACTGGGTCGACGCGGCGGGCGACACGCCGCTGTTCGTCTACGACATGGCCGTCGTGGCGGGGCGGATCGCGCGATTCCGCGCCGCTTTCGCCGGGATCGACCTGCATTATGCGATCAAGGCCAATCCGTTCGCGCCATTGCTCGCGGCAATGGCGCCGCTGGTCGATGGCTTCGACATCGCCTCGAAGGGCGAACTCGCGATGGCGCTGGCGGCCGACAAGCCGGCCGCGACGATCAGCTTCGCCGGCCCCGGCAAGCGCGACGACGAACTCGCCGCCGCGATCGCCGCCGGCGTCACGATCAACCTCGAATCGGCGGGCGAGGCGAAGCGCGCGCTCGGCATCGCCGACCGCCTTGGCGTCACGCCGCGCCTCGCGATTCGGGTCAATCCCGAGATCGAGCTGCGCGGCTCCGCGATGCGGATGGGGGGCCGCGCCTCGCCGTTCGGGATCGATGCCGATCGCGCGGCGGCGGTCGCGCGCGACGTCATCGCTGCGGGCGCGGACTGGCGCGGGCTGCATATCTTCGCGGGCTCGCAGGCGCTCGACGCCAAGGCGATCGTCGAGACGCAGGCGGCGACGATGAATCTGGCCGGGCGGCTCGCCGAGGAAATCGGCGTCATGCCGCCTTTGGTCAATCTCGGCGGCGGCTTCGGCATCCCGTATTTCCCGGGCGAGGTCCCGCTCGACATCGCGGTCATCGGCGCGGCGCTGGCGCAAACATGCGCCAGCCGCAGCGCCGCCCTGCGCGATACGCGCTTCGCGATCGAACTCGGGCGCTGGCTGGTGGGCGAGGCGGGGGTCTATCTGACGCGCGTCGTCGACCGCAAGGAGAGCCGCGGCGAGACCTTCCTCGTCGTCGATGGCGGGCTGCACCATCAGCTCGCCGCGACGGGCAATCTCGGCACGGTGGTCCGGCGCAATTATCCGGTGAGCATCGCCGCCGCCGCCGCGGACGCACCGACCGAGACCGTCAGCGTCGTGGGGCCGCTCTGCACCCCGCTCGATCGCCTCGCCGATCGTGTCGCGCTGCCCGTCGCTGCGGTCGGGGATCTGGTTGCAGTGTTCATGGCGGGCGCTTATGGCGTCAGCGCGAGTCCAACGGCGTTTTTGGGGCATCCGCTTCCGCGCGAAATCCTCGCCGGGCATTCCTAACGGTATATTCACCCCTTTCGCACCATATCGTGTCGATAGCCGTAGCTTGCTCATCCGCGTCAGACGTGACGCGGGTCGGCGGCATCAAGCGGCGGGAGGTATGCATGCAGCGTTTTTCTAAGTCAGTCCGGACGGTCCTGAGCGTGGGAACGAGCGCGCTCGCGCTCGCCGGTTGCACCATCGCGAGCCGCCCCGAACTGCCGCAGGCCGCCTTCGTCGCCGGGCAGGAGCAGCCGGGCGAGGAATATATCATCGGCCCGCTCGACCAGCTCAACATCTTCGTGTGGCGCAACCCCGAGCTGTCGTCGAAGGTGCAGGTGCGCCCCGACGGCCGGATCACCACGCCGCTGATCAGCGACATGCCCGCGGTCGGCAAGACGCCGCGGATGCTCGCCGACGACATGAAGATCGCGCTCGGCGAATATATCAAGGACCCGATCGTCTCGGTGATCGTCGAGAATTTTAGCGGAACGTTCAGCCAGCAGATCCGCATCGTCGGCGCGACCGCCAAGCCCGCGTCGATCCCGTATCGCGCCAACATGACGCTGCTCGACGCGATGATCTCGGTCGGCGGCTTAAGCCAATATGCCGCGGGGAACCGCGCCAAGCTCGTCCGTTACAATCGCGAGACTGGCAAGCAGGTCGAGTACAATCTCAAGCTGTCGCGCCTGCTCAAGGATGGCGACAGCCGTGCGAACGTGCGGCTCGAACCCGGCGACGTGATCATCATCCCCGAGAGCATGTTCTAGGGGCCGCTGGCAGATGAGTGGTTTCCTTACCGAAGTGCAGATACTGCTGCACACCATGTGGATGCGACGCTGGGTGGCGCTCGGCGTCGCCTGGGGTGTTGCGGTTTTGGGCTGGGCGGTCGTCGCGCAGCTCCACAACAGCTACGAGGCGCGCGCGCGCGTGTTCGTCCAGCTCAACACGATCCTGCCGAGCGCGGTGGGGATCACGCCTGCCGATCAGCAGAAGGACGTCGACACGATCCGCCAGACGCTGACCTCGGCGGTGAACCTCGAGAAGGTCGTGCGCGGCACCGATCTCGCCAACACGGTGAAGACCGATCGCGACGTCGCCGACCGCGTCAACACGCTGTCCAAAGCGATCAAGATCACCGCGCAGCAGGACAATCTGTTCGAGATCGTCGCGAGCGCGTCGAGCCCGAAAGTCTCCGCGCAGATCGTTCAGAAGCTGATCGACCTGTTCGTCGAGCAGAACCTCTCGGGCGATCGCGACGAGACCAATTCGAGCCTCAAATTCCTCGACGCGCAGCTCGAGCAGCGCCAGAAGCAGATCGCCGACGCCGACGCCAAGCGCGCCGATTTCCAGAACCGCTATCTCGGCAGTCTGCCGGGCACGGGCTCGCTCACCGACCGGATGGGCGCGGCGCGCACGGCGATGGCACAGGTCGACAGCGATCTGGCGGCGGCGCAATCGGCGCTGTCGGTCGTCAGCGGCCAGATGGCCGGCACGCCTGCGAACATTCCAGGCGCGGCCGGCAGCGCGGCGAGTGCTGGGCCCGCGCGGGCGCGGCTCAATGCGATCCAGGGCCAGCTCGCCGATGCGCGCGCGCGCGGCTATACCGAGAACCATCCTGACGTCGTCGCGCTGCGCAGCCAGCTTGCGTCAGCGCAGGCGGCGGCGCGGAACGAACCGATGGTCGGCGGCGGCGGTGCAGCGTCGGCTTCGAACCCGGCCTATCTCGGACTGCGCTCGATCCAGGCCGACAAGCAGGCGCAGGTCGCAGCTCTCAGCGCTCGGAAAGCGCAGCTTCAGCGCGATCTCGACGCGATCAACGGCAAGCTCGCGGGCGACCCCGCGGTCGCCGCGCAACAGTCGCAGATCGACAACGATTATCAGGTGATGAAGGACAGCTACGCCAAGCTGCTGTCTGACCGCGAGGCGATCAAGCTGCGCGGCCAGGCGCAGAGCCAGACCGATTCGATCAAGTTCAGCGTGATCGACCCGCCGACCGCGCCGCGCGTTCCCGCATCGCCCAACCGGCCGTTGCTGCTGACCGGCGTGCTGATCCTCGCGCTCGGCGCGGGCGTGGCGGTCGCGTTCGGGCTCGCGCAGTTCAAGACGACCTTCGCCACCGCCGGTCGGCTCGAGAAAGCCACTGGCCTGCCGGTGATCGGCTCGATCGGCGCGATGGTGACCAAGGCGCAGATCGCGCACCGGCGGCGGATGCTCGCGTATTTTGCGGGCGGCGCGGGCGCGCTTGGCGCGGCCTATGTCGGGTTGCTCGGGGTTGAGATGCTTCAAAGGGGATTGGCGGCATGAGCGATCCAACCCCGCGCAAGCGCCCGTCGCTGCTCGAACAGGCGGCGAGCCGCTACGATTTCAACGACCGGATCCGTCCGCTCGACGACGTGCCCACCGAAGCGCCGGTTGCCGCACCGACTGCGTCCGCCGCACCAGCCGTCGTGCCTACGCCGAAGCCGCGACCGGTCGCCGTTCCGCAGCCCACATCTCGGCCCGGTGCCGAGGCGAAGATCGATCGCGCACTGCTCGCCGAGCGCGGCATGCTCGTGCCCGGCGCGCCGATCGGCGCGCTGGTCGAGGAATTCCGGCTGGTGAAGCGCCAGCTGCTGACGACCGCGCGTGGCGTACGCGTTCGCGCGGGCGATCTGTCGCGGACGATCCTGGTCGCCTCGGCGCAGCCCGACGACGGCAAGACCTATTGCGCGCTCAACCTCGCCATCTCGATGGCGGCCGAGCGCGACCTCGAGGTGCTGCTGATCGACGCCGATTTCGCCAAACCCGACGTGATGACGCGGCTGGGTCTCAGCGAGGGGCGGGGGCTGCTCGACGCGCTCGCCGATCCGCAGGTCGAGGTCGAAAGCTGCATCGTGCGCACCGACATCCCGCATCTCAGCCTGCTGCCGTGCGGTACCAAGTCGAACGCCGATACCGAGCTCGTCGCGAGCGCGCGCACCGGCGAGCTGATCGCCGAATTGCTCGCCGCCGATCCGCGGCGCGTGCTGATCTTCGATTCGCCGCCGGTGCTCGCCGCATCGCCCGCCGCCGCGCTTGCGCATCACGCCGGGCAGGTGATGCTCGTCGTGCGCGCCGATCGCACCAGCGAGGGCGACCTGCGCGAAGCGGTCGACTTGCTCGACGGCTGCGACGAGATCCAGCTCCTTCTCAACGCCGTATCGTTCGCTCCCGGGGGGCGGCGCTTCGGCAGCTATTATGGCCAACAGGAAGACGCGTCATGATGTGCCGCATCCGCTCCACTGCTCTGCTGCTCGGGACCGGGCTGACCGCCTTGCTCGCGGCCGCGCCCGCCCAGGCGCAGGACGCCCAGCGCCGAAGCCGCATCTCGCCCTATATCGAGGTCGGGCAGATCGTTACCGCCGACCTGAAGAACGACGACGTGCTGACCTATACGACGGTCGCGGGCGGGGTCGAGGCGTCGGTCCAGACGCCGCGCACCCAGCTGCAGGTGAGCTATCGCTACGAGCGGCATTTCTCCTACGCCAAGCGGGTCGGCGACGATGACCTGCACAACGGCCTCGCCCGGGGCAGCATCAGCGTTGCGCCCAATCTCAGCCTCGAGGCAGGGCTGCTCGCGACGCAGACGCGCACCGACATCCGCGGCGCCGCGCCGATCGCGCAGGTCGGCCAGCGCGACAATATCAGCCAGGTCTTCTCGGGCTATGTCGGGCCGAGCTATGCCGCGCATGTCGGCCCGGTCGGCGTCGCGGCGAGCTATCGCTACGGCTATACCAAGGCGGGGTCGCCGGGAAATACCGGCGTAACGCCGGGGAGCCCGCGGCTCGACGTGTTCGACAGCTCGCAAAGCCATACCGTAAACGTCAGCGCGGGCGTGAAGCCGGGCACGGTGCTGCCCGTCGGCGTCAACGTCTCCGCGGCGTACGACCGCGAGACCGCCAACCAGCTCGACCAGAAGTTCGAGGACAAGGTCGTCCGCGCCGATCTCGTCGCGCCGGTCGCGCCGACGGTCGCGCTCACCGCGGGCGTGGGCTATGAGAATTTGCAGGTGAAGCAGCGCGACGCCTTGCTCGACGCCAATGGCGTGCCGGTGGTCGATCGCAACGGCCGCTTCAAGACCGACCCGGCCTCGCCGCAGCGCATCGCCTATGAGACCGACGGCCTGATCTACGACGCGGGCGTGATCTGGCGGCCGTCGTCGCGCACCACGCTGCAGGCGCATGTCGGGCGGCGCTACGGCGGGATGACCTATTACGGCACGCTCACCTACGCCGCGACGCGCTCGGTCTCGTTCAACGCCGATGTCTACGACGCGGTCGAGACCTTCGGCGGGCAGTTGCGCAACAGCCTGGCGGGCCTGCCGACGTCGTTCCTCGAGCAGCGCACCGCCTTCACCCAGCAATATAGCGGCTGCACCTTCGGCGCGGCGGGTGCGGGGGCGGGCGGGTGCCTCAACGGCGTGTTCCAGTCGATCTCGACCTCGGCGTACCGTGCGCGCGGTATCGACGCGGTGATCTCGGCGACGCGCGGCAAGCTCAATATCGGCGTCGGCGCGGGCTATTCGAACCGCCGCTTCCTCGCGCCCGACCAGACCAACGCGGCCTTCTCGATCAACGGGGTGAGCGACCAGAGCTATTACGCGCAGGCCTTCGCCAACGTGCCGCTAACGCGCGACTCCGGGATCAACGGCACGCTGATCTACAATTATTACGACAGCGGGATCCCCGATTCCTCGGGCGTCACCAGCGCGGCTGCGACCGCGCTGTATTACCACAATTTCGGGCGGATCGGGACCAGCGCTTCGGCTGGCCTGTATTCGTTCAGCCAGAGCGGGCTCGCCGACCAGCTTTCGGCGACGGGCCAAGTCGGTGTACGGTATCAATTCTGAAACGCATGGACGGATACTGTCGTTGCGGGGATAGCAGCATGTACGAAGACTATTATGGATTGCGCGGTCGCCCGTTCCAGCTGACGCCCGACCCGCGTTTCTGGTTCGAGACCGCGACGCATCGCAAGGCGATGGCGTATCTCGGCTATGGCCTGGCGCAGGGCGAGGGCTTCATCGTCATCACCGGCGATGTCGGCGCGGGCAAGACGACGCTCGTCGGCCATCTGATGGACACGGTCGATGCGACGCGGCTGCACGTCATCAAGATCGTCTCGACGCAGATCGAGGCCGAGGATCTGCTGCGCATCGTCGCGGGCGGGCTCGAGATCGACAGCGATGGGCTGACCAAGGCGCAACTGCTCGTCGCGATCGAGCGCGGGTTGCGTGCGACGGCGCGCGCCGGGCGCCGCACGCTGCTGATCGTCGACGAGGCGCAGGCGCTGCCGGTGTCGAGCCTCGAAGAGCTGCGCATGCTGTCGAACTTCCAGACCGGCAGCCATGCGCTGCTGCAGATATTCCTGCTCGGCCAGCCCGAGTTTCGCGAGCGGCTGCACGGGTCGGACCGGCTCGAACAGCTGCGCCAGCGCGTGATCGCGGTGCACCATCTCGACCCGATGGAGCGCGACGAGGTCGAGCCCTATATGCGGCATCGCCTGGGCGTGGCGGGGTGGACCGGACGACCGGGCTTCACCGACGACGCCTATGATGCGTTCTTCGAGGGTACCGACGGCGTGCCGCGCCGCCTCAACCAATTGGCCGGGCGCGTGTTGCTCTACGCCGCGATCGAGCAGCTCGACACGATCGACGCGCATGCGGTGGCTACCGTCCTCGCCGATATCGCGGGCGACATGCCCGGCGTGAAGCCGATGGCGATCCCCGAGCGCTCTGCGCTGCCGGAGCGAGAGCTCGAGATCGAACCGGTGGCAAGCCTCGTGTCCGAACCGGATACGCCAGCCGTGCCGCATTCGGAACCGGTCGCTGCGTTCGATGCCGAACCCGAGCCTGCGGTCTCGCACGACCCCGAACCGGGGCCGGAACCCGAGCAGGAAGCCGAGCCTGAGGCTGAGCCAGACGCTGAAGCTGCGGCCGAGTCCGAGGTCGATGTCGAGCCGACGGTCGAGCGCCGGGAAAAAACCGAAACGCTGCACGCGCCGGATCCGGTCGTGCTCGCGGTCAGCAAGCCCGTTCCGGACGCAGTCGTCGAACACGTCGAAGAAGCGCCCGCGCACGATAGCGGTTGGAACACGCCGATCGAGGATGCGGTCTGGACGTCGGACCCACACGAAGCGCCCAGCGCGCCGATCGACCCTGCGTCCACCGCCGATCTGGCCGAACAGATCGCCGCGCTCACCGCGCGTGTCGACGAGCAGGACCTCGCGCTCCGGCGCGTGCTAAAGCTGCTCGTCGATTGGGCCGAGTCGGGGCAGGTGCCCGGGCTCGCAATGCCGCATGGCGAGGGATGAAGCGATGCGCCACGCGCTGACGGTCGATATCGAGGACTGGTTCCAGGTCGGCGCGTTCGAAAAGGTGATCGCCAAGCAAGACTGGGATTCGCTCACGCCGCGCGTCGAGCGCAATACCGATGCCGTGCTCGCCTTGTTCGGCGAGAGCGGCGTCAAGGCGACCTTCTTCACGCTCGGCTGGGTCGCGGCGCGCTATCCCGCGCTGATCCGCCGGATCGTCGAACAGGGGCATGAAGTGGCGAGCCATGGCTGGGACCATGACCGCGTCTTCACGCTCGACGCCGCGCGCTTCCGCGCCGACATCGCGCGCGCGCGCGCCGCGCTCGAGGATGCCGCCGGTGTCGCGGTCACCGGCTATCGCGCGCCGAGCTTCTCAATCGATGCGCGCACGCCGTGGGCGTACGACGTCCTCGCGGAAGAAGGCTATGCCTATTCGTCGAGCGTCGCACCGCTCAAGCACGACCATTATGGCTGGCCCGAAGCCTCGCGCTACGCTTTCCGGCCGCTCGCCGATTCGCCGCTGATCGAGGTTCCGGTGACGGTCGCCGAATTCGGCGCGCGCCGGATGGCGACGGGCGGGGGCTTTTTCCGGCTCTTCCCGGCCGCGCTCACGGATTATGCGGTACGGCAGGTCACCCGCGAACGGCAGCCTGCGATCTTCTATTTTCATCCGTGGGAAATCGACCCCGGCCAGCCGCGCGTCGCCAATGCGCCGGCCAAATCGAAGCTCCGCCATTACAGCCGGCTCGGCGCGATGGCGGGCAAGCTGCGCGGGCTGATCGGCCGGCACGACTGGGGCCGGATGGACGCGGTTGTCGCTGCGCTCGACCTCCCGGCGCGCGAGCGCGAGCCGGTCGCGTGACCGCGCCGTTGCTCGCGGCGCCCGTCGGCGTCCGCGCGGTCGACATACGCGCCGACGATGAGCGTGCGCGCCTAGACGCGTTCGTGCGCGCGCAAGAACAGGCGACACCCTTCCACCTCCCGGCGTGGAGCCTCGGCGTCGCGCGAGGCTGCGGGCAGACCAGCCATACGTTGATCGCCGAACATGCCGACGGTTCGCTCGTCGGGATGCTGCCCCTGACCGAAGTGCGCTCGCCCTTGTTCGGCAAGGCGCTGGTGTCGAACGGCTTTGCGGTCGGCGGCGGCGTTCTCGCCACCGACCAGGCAGCCGTGCCTGCGCTTGCGAGCGCCGCCTGGGCGCTGGCCGAACGGCTCGGCTGCCCGACGCTCGAACTGCGCGGTGGGCCGATCCCGGCCGAGGGCTGGCAGGTCGACACCACCACCTATCTCGGCTTCGCGCGCGACCTCGCGGCGAGCGATGCCGACGAACTGCTCGCCATCCCGCGCAAGCAGCGCGCCGAGGTGCGCAAGGCGCTCGATGCCGATCTCGAAATCTCGGTCGGCTGCGCGCCGGCCAATCGCGCGGCACATTACGCGGTCTATGCCGAATCGGTGCGCAACCTCGGCACGCCGGTTTTCCCGAAGCGGTTGTTCCGCGCGGTGCTCGACCAGTTCGGGGACGATGCCGACATCCTCACCGTCCGCGCCGACGGCCAACCGGTCGCGTCGGTGCTCAGCCTCTATTTCAACGGGACGGTCTATCCCTATTGGGGCGGCGGCACGCACGCCGCGCGGGGCTTGCGCGCCAATGATCGGATGTATTTCGCGCTGATGGCGCATGCGCGCGCGCGCGGTTGCACGCGTTTCGATTTCGGGCGGTCCAAGGCCGGGACCGGCCCCGCGGCGTTCAAGAAGAATTGGGGCTTCGAAGGCGTTCCGCTGCCCTATGCCAAGCGCGCCGCGCCGGGTACGCAGGCGCGCGAGATCAACCCGCTCGATCCGCGCTATTCGCGCAAGGTCGAGCTGTGGAAGAAGCTGCCGCTGTGGCTCGCGAACCAGGTCGGGCCGCATATCTCGCGCGGTCTCGGCTGATGGGCGATATCCTGTTTCTCGGCCACCGCGTTCCCTATCCGCCCGACCGCGGCGACAAGATCCGCGGCTTTCACATCCTGAAATACCTTTCGGCCCGCAGCCGCGTGCATCTGATCGCCTTTGCCGACGACACTCGCGACCTGCGCAGCAAGAGCGGGCTGGCGAAGCTCACTGGCAACCGTTCGATCATCTGGCGCTCCAAGTCGCGGCTGCGCGCGGCGATCGAGGCGCTGGTGACGCGCAAGCCGATTTCGCTCACCGCCTTCGACAGCCGGTCGCTGCGCGGCGCGGTCGAGGCATTGCTCGCGCGGCATGCGATCGACACGATCTACGTCTTCTCGAGCCAGATGGCGCAATATCTGCCCGCGCGCCCGCGGCAGAAGGTGATCATGGACTTCGTCGACATGGATTCGGCCAAGTTCGCCGCCTATGCGAAGGACGGCCGCGGTCCTATGGCGTGGGTGATGCAGCGCGAAGCCCATCTGCTGTTCCAGTATGAACGCAGCATCGCCGCGCGGGCGGACGCCAGCCTGTTCGTCAGCGTGGCCGAGGCGCAGCTGTTCCGCGAGCGCAGCGGGGCCGAGCGCGTCCATGTCGTCGAGAACGGCATCGACACCGATGTCTTCGCGCCCGACGCATCGTTCAAGCGGATCGAAGCGACCGAGGCGCTGATCGTCTTTACCGGCCAGATGGATTACCGCCCCAATATCGAGGCGGTTAGCTGGTTCGTCGAGACGATCTTCCCGCATATCCGCGTGCGCTTCCCCGAGGCCCGTTTCGCCATCGTCGGGCGCGCGCCGACCGAGGCGGTCAAGGCGCTCGCGACACAGCCGGGCGTGATCGTCACCGGCGAAGTCGCCGATGTGCGCGGCTGGCTCGCCGCGGCCTCGGTCGTCGTCGCGCCGCTCAAGCTCGCGCGCGGCATCCAGAACAAGGTGCTCGAGGCGATGGCGATGGCGCGGCCGGTGGTCGCGTCGCGCGCCGCGGCGGAAGGGATCGACCATGCCGATACGCTGCGCGTCGGCGAGAGCGTCGGCGAGATCGCCGATGCGGTGATCGCCTTGCTCGACGATCCCGCAGCGGCGGCACACCTCGGCCGCGCCGCGCGCGCGCGGGTCCAGGCGCGCTACAGCTGGGAGGCGCGGCTCGCGCCGCTCGACGCGCTGCTGGGGATCAGCGTCAAGGCGCCGCCGCGCCGTTCCGCGGCCTGAGCCGGTGACGCTCGCGATGCCCGTGCCGGCGTCGGCGGCTTCGCGCGTATCGCTCGCGATGCTGTGGCGGCGGCAGACGGCGGTGCTCGCGATCGTCGCGATCGCGCTGCTCGCGCTGTTCCGAACCGACGTCGCCGCGCTGACGACGATCTGGTGGACCAGCACGACCTTCGGGCATTGCCTGTTCATCACGCCGGTGCTCGCCTGGCTGGTGTGGCAGCGCCGCGCCGAGCTCGCGCAGGTCGCGCCGGTCGCCTGGGCGCCGGGGCTGGCGGTCGTCGCGCTCGGCGGCCTGGGCTGGATGTTCGGCGATGCCGGTGGTGTCGCGCTGGCGCGGCACCTCGGGATCGTCATGATGCTGCAGGGGGCGGTGGTGACATTGCTCGGCCCCAACGTCGCCCGCGCGCTGCTCTTTCCGCTGGTTTACGCTTTCTTTCTCGTGCCGTTCGGCGAGGGGCTGGAGGAGCCGCTGCAACGCGTGACCGTCGCGCTGACGATGCCGCTGCTCCATCTGTTCGGCGTGCCGGCGCAGGTCGACGGCGTGCTGATCACGATCCCCAACGGCCATTTCGAGGTCGCCGAGGCGTGTTCGGGCGCGAAGTTCGTGATCGCGATGGTCGCCTATGGCACGCTCGTCGCCAATGTCTGCTTCGTCGCGTGGCGCAGGCGCGCGCTGTTCCTGCTCGTGTCGGTGATCGTGCCCGTGCTCGCCAATGGCGTGCGTGCGTTCGGGACGATCTTCGCGGCCTATCACACGTCGGTCGAGGCGGCGACGGGGTTCGACCATATCGTCTATGGCTGGATCTTCTTCGGGCTGGTCATGGCGGCGACGCTCGCGATCGGCTGGCGGTGGTTCGACCGCGCGCCTGACGCGCCGGTGTTCGATCCGGCACGATTGCAGGCCGTACCCCGGTGGCGAATGGATGCGCTGGTCGCCGCGCTCCTCGTCTTGATGATCGCGGCGGTGTTCCCGCTATGGTCGAGCGCGATCGCGGGGCGGGCGCAGCTGTTGCCGGCTGAGATCGCGCTGCCCGAGGTGCCCGGCTGGCACCGCGTGCCGACGAGCACGCGCGCGGCGTGGTCGCCCAACTATCCGGGCGCCGACCATTTCCTGTTCGGCCGCTATGCCGATGCCGCGGGCGACGCGGTCGATCTCGCGATCGCGGTCTATGGCAGCCAGCAGGAGGGCAAGGAGATCGTCGCGTTCGGCGTCGGGCCGATCCGCGAGGACGATGTCTGGCTGCGCGTCGAAGATCTGCCCGATCTCGCGGGCGGGTCGGTGCTGCGCGTCAGCGCGCCGGGGCCGGTCGAACGCCAGATCGTAACGTGGTACCGCGTCGGCGATGTGGTGACGACCAAGGGACCGATCGTGAAACTCGAAACGCTGAAAGCCAAGCTGCTCGGCGGGCCGCAGCGCGCGGTGGCGGTGCACGTCTCGGCCGAGATGGTGCCCGGGCACGATCCGCGTGCAGCGATGACGCGCTTTATCGCGGCGCTCGGGCCGATCGACCGCATCGCCGATCGCGCCGCCGGAATGCCGCGCTGATGTGCGGGATTGCCGGCCTCTTTTATCCCGCGATCCCTAAGCCGGTCGATCCCGCGCGGATCCAGGCGATGGCCGATGCGCAGGCGCATCGCGGCCCCGACGGCTCGGGCGTGTGGACCGCGCCGGGGGTCGGGCTCGGCCATCGTCGGCTGTCGATCATCGACGTCGCGGGTTCGCCGCAGCCGATGGCGAGTGCGGACGGCGCGCTGACCGTCACCTACAATGGCGAGATCTACAATTTCGCGGCGTTGCGCGCCGAGTTGCAGGCGCTCGGCGCGGTGTTCGTCACCGCGGGCGACACCGAGGTGCTGCTCCACGGCTGGGCGGCGTGGGGTCCGGCGATGCTCGATCGGTTGAACGGCATGTTCGCCTTTGCGCTGCACGATGCGCGGCGGCAAAGCCTGTTCCTCGCGCGCGATCGGCTGGGGGTGAAGCCGCTCCATTATGTCGAGCTGGCCGATGGCGCAGTCGCGTTCGCGTCGGAATTGAAGGGGCTGCTCGCGCATCCGCTCGTGCGCCGCGTGCCCGATATCCGCGCGGTCGAGGATTATCTGGCGTTCGGCTATGTGCCCGACGACGCGTGTCTGGTCTCAGGGGTCAAGAAGCTCCCCGCCGGCCACTCGCTGTTGATCGAGCGCGGCAAGGCGGTACCGGCGCCGTCGCGCTGGTGGGACGTCGATTTCTCAAAGCGCGCAACCGGGTCGGTGAAGGCGCTCGAGGAGGAACTGACCGCGTTGCTGCGCGAGGCGGTGACGTCGCGGATGGTATCGGACGTGCCGCTCGGCGCGTTCCTGTCGGGCGGGGTCGACAGCTCGGCGGTGGTCGCCTTGATGGCCGAGGCGTCGCGCGGGGCGGTGCGGACGTGTACGATCGGCTTCGACGAAAGCAGCCTCGACGAGCGCAGATATGCCAATGAGATCGCGCAGCGCTTCGCGACGCAGCATCGCGAGCGCGTCGTCGCAGCGGACGATTTCTCGCTGATCGACACGCTGGTCCACGCCTTTGACGAGCCCTTCGCCGATGCCTCGGCGCTCGCCACCTACCGGGTGTGCGAGCTGGCGCGCGAGGATGTGACGGTCGCGCTGTCGGGCGATGGGGCGGACGAGGCGTTCGCCGGCTATCGGCGCTATAAGTTTCAGGCGGCCGAGGAGCGGGTGCGCTCCCTGCTGCCAGCGTCGGTCCGCGGCAATGTGTTCGGCGCGCTCGGACGCTGGTATCCCAAGGCCGATTGGGCGCCGCGACCGCTGCGCGCCAAGACGACGCTGCTCGCGCTCGCCGAGGATGGCGCGGAGGGCTATGCCCGCTCGGTCGGGGTGACGACGCCGGCCTTGCGTGCGGCGCTGTTTACCGATGCCGCACGCGCCGCGCTGGGCGGGCATCGTGCCGAGGATCGCTATGTCCGCTCGATGCGCGACGCACCCGCACGCGATGCGCTCGACCGCGCGCAATATGCCGATTTCCAGCATTGGCTGCCGGGCGACATCCTGACCAAGGCCGACCGTACCAGCATGGCGGTGAGCCTCGAGGCGCGCGAGCCGTTGCTCGATTATCGCCTGGTCGAATTTGCCGCCAAGTTGCCCGTCGGGATGCGTTTGCGCGGGGGGCAGGGGAAGTGGCTGCTCAAGAAGGCGATGGAGCGCTATCTGCCCAAGGACATCCTGTATCGGCCGAAGATGGGCTTCGTGACGCCGATCAGCGCGTGGTTCCGCGGGGCGCTCGCCGACGAGGCGGCGCGGCTTGCGTCATCGCGCGTGCTGGCGGGGACGGGCTGGTTCAACGCCGAGACGATCGCGCGGCTCGCCGACGACCATCGCAGCGGCCGCGCCGATCACGGGCGGACGCTGTGGCAGCTGGTGATGCTCGAACGCGCGATGGCGCGGCTGTTCGGCTGAGCTAGCGGAATACCGCCAGCGCCGCGTGCAGCGTCAACGCGACGAGCATCAGCGAGCTGCCGAGGAAGAACGCGAAGCGCACCGACACCTTGTTGATCGTCGCCTGCCAAATGCTGTGCGCGATCCGCAAGGCGACATACGCCCAGGCGATCCAGGCGTTGACGCCGTCGCCGGTGCCGGTCAGCGCGATCACGCCGCACACCGCATAGAACAGCGTCGGCTGCTCCATCAAATGATTGTGATTGTGCGCGATCCACTGGGTCTTGGGCGGCAGCCCGCGGTCGGCGTCGGCTGCCTTGGTGCCGACCAGCTTGGCCATATCGATCCCCGACGCCTTCATTGCCGGCAGCCGGGTGGCGAGCATCCACAGCAGCATCACCAGCGTCCAGGCGATCAACGCAACGACCGGTTTCAGAATCTCGCTGTGCATGAAAAAGCCTCCCCCAATTGCTCGGGAGAGGCTGCCTCACATCGTTGCTGTTTGCAACGCGATCAGTCGAAGCTGGCGCCCCAGCGACGCTTGACGCGGTCCTTCCACAGCCCACGGTGATAGGCGTCCGAGGCGAGGAGCGGCATCACCGACCCGGCTTCGGCGAACACCATCTGCTCGATGCCGGTGTTGACCTTGCCCCAGCTTGCCGCTTCCTGCAGCGTCGAGGACGAGCAGGCGCCGTCGCGGACGTCGGCCACGGTGATCTGCACCGCATATTTGTGGACCTGCACGTCGTCATGGCCGAGGATCTCGGCGCAGACGACCGTATCCTGGATGAAGTTCTTCGGCACGCCGCCGCCGATCATCAGCAGGCCGGTGGTGCCCGCCTTGATCTTGATGTCGGTCAGCTCGCGGAAATCGGCGATCGCGTCGAGCACCATGTAGGGCTTGCCCTCCTTGGCCCGGTCGACCTGATGCTTGACCAAACCGAAGCCCGCCGACGAATCGACGAACGCCGGGCAGAAGATCGGCACATCATGCTCGTACGCGAGCTTGACGAGGCTGTTCTCCTTCTTGCCGTTCTCGACGAGGTATTTGCCCATCTCGCGGATGAACTCGCGGCTCGAATAGGGCCGCGGCTCGAGCGAATTGGCGATCTCGAGGATCGTGTGGTCGCAATCCTGGAGCTGCTCTTCGTCGATATAGGTGTCGTAGATCCGGTCGATCAGCAGCGAGCGCAGCGTGTCGTCGTCGGGCACTTCGAGCGCCTGGTAATGCTTGTGGCCGAGGCCTTCGAAGAAATCCATGTCGACGATCGACGCGCCAGTCGCGACGACGCCGTCGATCATGTTGTTGCGCAGCAGCTCGGCATAGAGGTCCATGCAGCCGCCGGCCGAGGTCGAACCGGCGATGACGAGGAAGATCGAGCAATCCTTGTCGGCGAGCATCTGGTTGTAGATGTCGGTCGCGCGGCCGAGGTCGCGGCTGGTGAAGCTCATCTTCTTCATCGCGTCGACGATCGGGCGCGCGTCGAACTTGGTGATGTCGATATGCTCGACGGTGGTCGAGAGCAGCTCGGCCTTGCGGTTGGTGGTGGCGATGTCGTTCATGATCTTTCCTTATCCCCCTCCCGCTTGCGGGAGGGGCTAGGGGTGGGCCCGCTTACCGCGAGCGTTGTACCTGGAAGTGAGCGCGAGCCCACCCCCAACCCCTCCCGCAAGCGGGAGGGGGGAAGAAGGGCGATACTGTAGCGCTGTTACAGCGTGACGACGTTCGAAGCGACCTGTGGCTGCTCTTCGCCGTACAGCGACACCATCGGCTCGTCGCCGACGATCACCGTCTCGTCCGAGCCAAAGCCGTTGAACGCGGTGCGCATCGCCGAGCCGTAGGCGCCGAGCATCCCGATCTCGAGATAGTCGCCGGCCTTGACGTCGGCGGGGAGGTAGAACGGCCCCACCATATGGTCCATGTCGTCGCAAGTCGGGCCGTAGAAGCTGAACGGCATGTCCTTCGAACGGCTCTCGGGTTCGCGCAGCAGCTCGACCGGGAAACGCCAGCCGATATGCGCCGCATCGAACAGCGCGCCGTACGCGCCGTCGTTGATGTAGAGCTCGTCGCCGCGACGCTTTTCGACGCGCACCACGATCGAGCTGTACTCGGCGCAGAGCGCACGGCCGGGCTCGCACCACAGTTCCGACGAATAGCTGACCGGCAGCGATTCGAAGGTGCGGTGGATCGTCTCGAAATAGCGTTCGAGCGGGGGCGGCTCCATCCCGGGATAGGAGGAGGGGAACCCACCGCCGACATCGATCACATCGACCGTCACCGCCGCCTCGACGATCGCCGCGCGGACGCGCTCCATCGCGTTGGCATAGGCTTCGGGCGTCATCGCCTGGCTGCCGACATGGAAGCAGATGCCGAGCGCATCCGCCGCCTGGCGAGCGCGGAACAGCAGTTCTTTGGTCTCGCCCGGCGCCGCGCCGAACTTCGACGCGAGGCTCAGCTTGCTATGTTCCGACGAGACGCGGAGGCGGACGCACAGCGTCAGATCTTCGGCGCCATCGGTCGCGTCGACGATCTTCTCGAGCTCTTCCACGCTGTCGAGAGAGAAGGTCTTCACGCCATAGTCGAAATAGGCCGCACGAATCGCCTCGGGCGCCTTGACCGGGTGCATGAAGCACAGGGTCGCGCCCGGCAGCGTGGACGCCACCAGCCGCACCTCGGCGATCGAGGCCACGTCGTAATGCGTGATTCCGCTGTCCCACAGGATCTTCAACAGATCCGGCGAGGGGTTCGCCTTGACCGCATACATCGAGCGACCCGGGAACTTCTCCGCGAAGAACCGGGCCGCACGCGCAGCAGCGTGCGGGCGAACGAGCGTAACCGGCTGGACCGGCTTCTGCTTAGCGATGTCGATGCCGGTAACAGCAGTCGAAGGGGTGGTCGCTAACCCCAGCGCGCGATGTAGATTGTGCAATTCAAGGGACCTCCAATGTCCGCAGACAAGTTCACGAAAACACTGCCTTGCGGTTGGAAGTCCCATGGGGCAGCGGATGGGCGAAATAGGGTCGTGCTTTTGCAATGTAAAGCGGTTTTGGACCCCTCGGAGATGATACGTGACAATTTTAAGGCAACCGACTCGAGCGGGGGTGCGCGACGCCGCGGCGAAGGTCGCGGCGGTGGTCCCCGCTACACCCCTTTTCGTGGTTGAAATTCAGGGCGCTAAAGTCGCTTTCAAAGCGGAGAATCTGCAGCCGATCGGGGCTTTCAAACTGCGGGGCGCATGGCACCGATTAACCGCGATCGAGCCCGATGTGCGGCGCAAAGGGGTGGTGGCTTTCTCCTCCGGGAATCATGCGCAGGGAGTCGCCTGGGCCGCGCGGCGGCTGGCCATGCCGGCAACGATCGTGATGCCCGCCGATGCGCCAAAAGCGAAGCGCGAGGGGACGCTCGCTTTGGGGGCGGAGATCGTCAGCTACGACCGCGCGACCGAAAGCCGCGAGACGATCGCCGCGCGACTGGCCGAGGCGCGCGGCGCGGTGCTGGTGCCGAGCTTCGATGATCCGTGGGTGATCGAAGGGCAGGGCAGCGCCGGCATCGAGGCCGCGGCGCAGATGGCGGCGGCGGGGCTGGGGAGCGCGACTCGCGTCGTCGTGCCCTGTGGCGGCGGCGGGCTGGCGGCGGGGCTGGCGCTGGCGCTGCCCGACGCCGCGGTCACGGTGGTCGAACCCGACGGCTGGGACGACATGCGCCGCTCGCTCGAGGCGGGCTGGATCGAGCCGGTCGGCGACTCGCCCCCGCCGACGGCGTGCGATGCGTTGCAGACGACGCGCGTGTCGGACCTGACCTTCGACGTTCTGGCGCGGCGCGGCGCGACCGGGGTCGCGGTCAGCGAGGCGCAGATTCGCATGGCACAGCGCTGGGCCGCAGAGCGATTGCGGCTGGTGGTCGAGCCCGGCGGCGCGGTGGCGCTGGCGGCGTTGCTCGCCGGCACGGTGCGGGTCGAGCCGGGGTTGCTGGTGCTGCTGTCGGGGGGGAATGTCGATCTGGCCGCTTATGGCGCGGTATTGGCGGGGACGGACTGATCATCCTCCGACCCTGGAGCCTCGGTCGCGCTCGACTTGGGAGGCGCCGGGAGGTTAGGATTGGGCATGACCACCCTTGAAGGCCTTGCGCCCGCTCTTGCCATGCTCGCCGCGTTCGCCTGCCTGATCGGCGGTGGCGTGCTGATCGCCAAGCGTAGCGACGTACGCAAGGGCGTGCTGATGCTGGTGATGGCGGCGGTGCTAGTCGGTAACGTCTTTATCTGGACGCGGTAAACCGCTGCGCGTCGGTCGTGCGACGAACCGTGCGACGGTTGACTCGATTGACCCCAAGACATGATGTTTGCATCGCCGATCGTTTCCGTTTCGGTGCTGATGCAGCAGCGCAGATCCGACGATGTCAAAGAGCCGAGCGCGATATACCATGGCGGCGCCTTGTAGGACAGCGCTACGTCGGCACCCGACCACAAGCGGACGTCAGTTCGCATCTTTGCGCTTGTTGAAAGCGGGCATTACTGAAAGGTCCGAGGGCCCACGGTGGATACAGGACCATACCATGAAAGCGATGCTGGTCGGTTGTGCGTTGAGCTTGCTTTTTGTTGGGGTTGCATTTGCACAAGAGCCGGAGCCCTCATGGACGTGTAACGCCGGGCCCGGTCAGTTTTCGCGAAATGGTCTGGCCATTTCTACCCCACCGTTTGTCAGCGGAACAATTAAATTTCAGGAGCGCCACGGGGGTTCTGAGTGGGGGGCTCGCGCAGCGGTCAATTTCCGAAAAGCGCGAGGCGAGGAAAAGTTTGGCGGTTTAGCATTTTACTATGCAAATCCTGCCGACAAGGCGCTTACTATAGACTTGGCCGGATTTGGCAGCCACCCGAAGCCGGTTGGTCAGATATTATCCGAAGGTCCCATACATTTCAGCGTCGGGATCGATGCCGATGGAACCGTAACCGCTACCATCGACGGTAAAACCTATACTACGAAAGGGCATGCCTTTAGCGAAGGCATAGGTCAGGCGAGCTGTTCGTCTGCTAAAGCCCAGTTTTCCGCTCTTAATGTTCCAGTGATTATATACTGAACCCGATATGGTGTAACGTCCGCTAACGCGAGCTTTCTACCAGATTCGGACATATCGCTCCCGTCGTGATGCGGGAGTCGGGCGCACCTATTGCTAGCCACGGTGCTCGACAGGGATGGCTGCTATGCGGCCGGTTCTGGAGTTCGGCTGGGACGACGCCGTGTTTGGACGCACCCAACGCGAGCAAATGTCCTCGAGGCCGACCGCGGCGAAGGACCGGCCTGCCAAGCTGCCGTATCCACCCGCCTCCGGTAGCGGCTTGATCGCCACCGTCGACCACCCGATCGGACGGTCGACGAGAGTGCCCCGCCTCAGCGGATCGGCGAGTTCGGATCGAGTCGCATGTCCAGATACTTGTCCACGCTGCCCATCAGTTGCGGCATTTCGTGCTCGAAGAAATGGTTCGCCTTGGGGATCGTGTCGTGGTGGATCGTGATGTGCTTCTGCGTGCGCAGCTTGTCGACCAGCTTCTGCGTCGCGAGCGGCGGCGAGACTTCGTCATTCTCGGCCTGGATGATGATCCCGCTCGCCGGGCACGGCGCGAGGAAGGTGAAGTCGTACATGTTCGCCGGCGGCGCGACCGAGATGAAGCCGCGGATTTCCGGGCGCCGCATCAAGAGCTGCATGCCGATCCACGCGCCGAAGCTGACGCCGGCGATCCAAGTGGTCTGCGCCTCGGGGTGGAAGCTCTGCACCCAGTCGAGCGCGCTCGCCGCGTCGGACAGTTCGCCCACGCCATTGTCGAAGGTGCCCTGGCTCTTTCCGACACCGCGGAAGTTGAAGCGCAGCGTCGCGAAGCCGCGGCGCTGGAAGGTCTTGTAGAGCTCCATCACGATGTGGTTGTTCATCGTGCCGCCGGCCTGCGGATGCGGATGGAGGATCATCGCGACGGGCGCGCGCGGGCGGGGTCCGGGGACGAAACGACCTTCGAGGCGACCATCGGGGCCGGGGAAAATGACTTCTGGCATCGGACCTGCTGACTGTAGAATGTGGGGCGCGGCCCGTGGGATATGGGCGCGCGGGCTTGCGCGCTATATAGCCATGACCCTGCTTTTCGCAATCATAACGGAGCCGACCCGCTTTTGACCGACCCCGAGCCATCCCGCCCCGCGCCATCCCGTTCCGCACCGCGCCTGTACCTCGATCATGCCGCGACCACGCCGATGCTGCCCGCCGCGATCGCCGCGATGGAGTGGGGGATGCGCGGCTGGGCGAACCCGTCCTCGCCGCATGCCGAGGGACGCGCGGCGCGCGCGGCGCTCGAGGCGGCGCGCGCGGAGATCGCCGCGGCCTATGGCTGGGGCGGGGAGACGATCCTGACGAGCGGGGCGAGCGAGGCGCTGGCGATCGCGCTGACCCGCGCCGCTGCCCCGCGCCGGCTGATCTCGGCGGTCGAGCATGACGCGGTGATCCGCGCCGGCGCGGATGCGGGCGTCGTGCCGGTCGATGCGCAGGGGCTGCTCGACCTGGCGGCGCTCACGGCGATGCTCGAGGGAGAGCGCGCGATCGTCGGCGTGCAATGGTGCAACAGCGAGACCGGGGTCCGCCAGCCGATCGCCGCGATCGCGGCGATCGTCCATGCCGCGGGATCGCTGCTGCTGGTCGATGGCGCGCAAATGCCGGCGAACGCCGCTGGCGATGTGGTCGCTCATGCCGATTTCCTCGCCATTTCGGCGCACAAGCGCGGCGGGCCGCCGGGGATTGGCGCACTGCTGGTGCGCGACGTGGCGACGCTCAGCCCGACCGGCGGGCAGGAGCGGGGCTATCGCGGCGGGACCGAGAATGTCCCCGCCGCGCTCGGCTTCGCCGCCGCGCTCGCCGAGCCCGAGGACAGCGCGGCGTTGCTGCCGCTGCGTGCGCGGCTCGACGATGCGATCGCGCGGTCGGGCGGTCGGGTCGTCGCCGCCGACGCGCCGCGCCATCCCGCGATCGGCGCGTATCGCCTGCCGGGGCTGGCCGCGGCGACGCAGTTGATCCGCTTCGACATGGCGGGAATTGCCGTGTCGGCGGGGAGCGCCTGTTCGTCGGGGAGCATGAAGCCGAGCCATGTGCTCGGCGCGATGGGATGGAGCGTCGAGGCGTCGCGCGAGGTGGTCCGCGTCAGCTTCGGGCGATCGACCAGCGCGGCCGATGTCGACCGTTTCGTCGCCGAATGGCGCAGCGTCGCGCGTTCGGCGCGGGCGTTCGCGGCATGATCTATCTCGATTATCAGGCGACGACGCCGCTCGCGCCCCAGGGGTTCGATGCGATGCTGCCGTGGTTGCGCGACCAGCATGCCAATCCGCACTCGGCGCATGCTGCGGGGCGCAAGGCCAAGGCGATGGTCGAGCATGCGCGCGCGCAGGTCGCCGCTCTGGTGCCGCCGGGGGGGCAGGTGGCATTCACCAGCGGTGCGACCGAGGCGCTCAACTGGGCGATCAAGGGCACACAGGGCGATATCGTTACCCTGGCGACCGAACATGCCGCCGTGCTCGACACCGTCGCGGCCGAGCGCGCGCGGGGCCGCCCGGTGACGATCCTGCCGGTCGGGGCGGACGGTCTGGTCGATCTCGCCGTCGCGCGCGCGGCGATCGCGCCGGGGACGGGGCTCGTCGCGGCGATGCTGGTCAATAACGAGATCGGCGTCGTCCAGCCGATCGCCGCGCTCGCCGAAATCGCGCATGGCGTCGGCGCGCTGATGCTATGCGATGCGGTACAGGGGTTCGGGCGCGTTGCGATCCCGCCGGGCTGCGATCTCGTCGCGCTGTCGGCGCACAAGGTCTACGGGCCAAAGGGCATCGGCGCGCTGTGGATCCGCCAGGGTGTGGAGCTCGCGCCTTTGCTGCACGGCGGCGGGCAGGAAGCCGGGGGACGATCGGGCACGCTGTCGCCCGCGCTCTGCGCCGGATTTGGCGAGGTTGCGCGGCTGTTGCAGCTGCGCGAGGAACCCGATGCGCGCCATGTCGAACGGCTGTGGGATGTGGCGGCGGACCTACTGGGGCTGTCGGCTCCCCTTCCAGGGAGGGGCGGTTGGGTCCTCAACGGCGATCGTTCGCAGCGCTACCACGGCAATCTCAACATCCGTCGCGACGGGCTCGACGTCGCACGGCTGATGTCCGACCTGCGCGACATCGCCTTTTCGGCCGGCTCGGCGTGCGCGAGTGGCTCGGGGCGGTCGAGCCATGTGCTGCGGGCGATCGGGCTGGACGAAGCGCAGGCGCGCTCGAGCATCCGGCTCGGTTTCGGGCGCTATACGAGCGCGGCGGAACTGACCGAGGCCATCGACCGGATCGTCGCGGCGGCCGATGCGCAAGGGATCGCGGGAGGGATTGCGGCATGACCCTGATACGCTTCATCGGAGTCGACGGCACGCTGCGCGAGGTCGATGCCGCGCCCGGCGCGCGGCTGCTCGAGGTCGCGCAGGCCGATGGGCAGCCGCTCGAGGGAACGTGCGAGGGGCAGATGGCGTGCTCGACCTGCCACGTCATCGTCGCGGCCGAGGATTTCGGCCGACTCCCGCCGCCAAGCGAGGATGAGGAGGACATGCTCGACCTCGCCGCCGGCGCCACGCGTACCAGCCGGCTTGCGTGTCAGATCCTGCTGACTGCTGATCTAAATCAATTAACTGTGCGGATTCCGGGCGAAGTCCGGAACATGCAGGGCCGCTGATCATTACGCTCCCGTACCACCCAGGTACGATTCGGGAGATTTTTCATGAAGTTCGCCGCCCTCATCTCGGCCGGCCTGATCGCCGCCGCCGCCGTCGCTCCGGTCGCCGCCAGTGCGCAGCAGAACCGGCACGATCGCGTCGTGACGCGGACCGTCCATACCGAGCGTCATGGCATCAACCGCCACCGCACGCGTCAGGTCTGCAAGATGCAGTATCGCAACCATCACCGCGTGCGCGTCTGCCGCACCGTCCGCTACTAAGCGACGCCGGCGCTGCGCCCGTTTTTGCAAGCGGGCTTGATCCCGCCGCCCGACCCCGCCATATGCGCCGCGGGAGTCGGGCGGACGTGGTCGTCGCCAACCTGGTCAGATCCGGAAGGAAGCAGCCACAACGATTTCGCCACGGGTCGTTCCGGCTCCCACCGCGCAGCCGCGCAAGGCTGCAGCCCGCAATAGCGGCGAGCGCGGCCGGCGGCGCCAGCGGCGCCGTCCGACGACACGGCTTCGCCGGGTCGCGCTAACCCCCCCGTCGCCCTGACCCGCCGCTCTGTCGCTTCCGGCACGCTCGCGCGCCGCGATGGAACGCAACCTATCGCTCGATGATTGTCGTGGTTTCGATGATGTCACACCAAGGGGCCGCCATGCGCATTCTCGTTTCCTTCGCCGCAGCCGCGCTCGCGCTGACGGCCGCCTCCGCGCCGGCCGATGCCCAACGCGGGCATCATGGCGGCGGCTTCCACGGCGGTGGCGGGGGCCACCATGGCGGTGGCGGTTTCCACGGCGGCGGGCACTTCGGCGGGCGTGGCTTTCACGGCGGCGGATATGGCCGCGGCTATGGCGGGGGCTATTATCATGGGTATCGCCGCGGCTATTATGGCGGCGGCTACGGCTATGGCTATCATGGCGGCTATGGTGGACGGCTCGTCTGCGGCCGCTGGGTGTGGCATCGCTACGGCCGGCGCTGCCATCGCATCTGGTAACGCCCGCGCGGTTACGGCTTCGACAAGCGCGCGCGCTCTGCCTACATAGGCACCATGTCCGATTCCGCCGATCCCCTCGCATTCGACCTTGGCTTGCCGAGCACCGCCGCGAAGGACGCCTACCGCGTCCTCGCGCGCAAATATCGTCCGCAGACCTTTGGCGAGCTGATCGGCCAGGATGCGATGGTCACGACGCTCGGCAATGCGATCCGGCGTGGGCGGCTGGCGCATGCCTTCCTGCTGACCGGCGTGCGCGGGGTCGGCAAGACCTCGACCGCGCGCCTGCTGGCCAAGGCGCTCAATTGCATCGGGCCCGACGGCACCGGCGGTCCGACGATCGACCCGTGCGGGGTGTGCGAACCCTGCGTCGGGATCGCCGAGGGGCGGCATATCGACGTGATCGAGATGGACGCCGCGAGCCATACCGGCGTCGACGACATGCGCGCGGTGATCGACGCCTCGCGGATGACGGCGTTCGTCGCGCGCTACAAGATCTACATCATCGACGAAGTCCACATGCTGTCGAAGAACGCATTCAACGCGCTTCTTAAGACGCTCGAAGAGCCGGCCGAGGGTGTGAAGTTCGTGCTCGCGACGACCGAGGTCAACAAGGTGCCGGTGACGGTGCTGTCGCGCTGCCAGCGCTTCGACCTGCGGCGCATCCCGGCCGAGAAGCTCGCCGAGCATTTCGCGCGCGTGTCGAAAGCCGAGGGCGTCGAGGCCGAGCCGGAGGCGCTCGGCCTGATCGCGCGCGCGGCCGAAGGGTCGGCGCGCGACGGGCTGTCGATCCTCGACCAAGCGATCGCGCATGCCGACATGGAGGGCGGGGCGGTCAGCGCCGCCGCGGTGCGCGACATGCTCGGCCTGTCCGACCGCGGCGCGATCCGCGATTTGATGGCGCTGCTGCTGGCGAGCGACGGGCCCGGCGCGCTGGCGGCGCTTCGGCGGCAATACGATCTCGGCGTCGACCCGCTCGGCGTGCTGCGCGGGCTGCTCGAGACGGTCCACGCCACTACGCTGGTGAAGCTGGGCGCGACGCAGGAAGCCGGGCAGGCGACCGAGGAGCGCGAGGCGCTGGTCGGCTGGGCCGAGACGCTGTCGTTCGCGGTGCTCCACCGGCTGTGGCAATTGCTGCTCAAGGGCCATGACGAGGTCGCGCGCGCGGCGATGCCGATCGAGGCGTGCGAGATGGCGCTGCTGCGCCTCGTCCATGCCTCGAGCCTGCCCGATCCCGGCGAGCTCGCGCGGATGATCGCCGCGGGCGCGCCGATGATGGCGGCTCCGGTCACGCTGGCCGCCGCGGCGCCGATGCAGGCCCCGGCGGCCGAGGCCGTCTTGCCCAACTCGATCGAGGGCATCATCGCACTGCTCGAAGGCGCCGGAGAACTCGCGCTCGCCTCGCGGATCGTGCATCACGCGAGCGTGATCAGCATCGTCGAGGCCGAGCTCGTGCTGAGCAACGCGCGGCCGCTGCCCGCCGACCTGGTCGGCGATCTCGGTGCGGCGCTGAAAGCGCTCACGCGGCGGGCGTGGAAGATCACCACCTCGCCCAAGCCCGGCGCGCCGACATTGCGCGAGGCCGAAGCCGCCCAATATGAGAGTTTCAAGGCCAGCATCTTGGCAAGCCCGATGATCGAAGCGGCGTTCGCGGCGTTCCCGGGGGCCGAGCTGCCCGAGACCGAGATCAAGAGCTTGCTCGAAAAAAGGAGACATACCGCATGAAGAGCATCGAAGACATCATGGCGATGGCGCAGAACGTCCAGGCCGAGCTGACCAAGGCGCAGGACGGGCTCGACAAGATCGAGGTCGAGGGCGCCGCCGGTGGCGGCTTGGTCAAGGTCCGCGCCTCGGCCAAGGGGCGGATCATCGGGATCGAGATCGACCCGTCGCTGCTCCAGCCGAGCGAGAAGCAGATGGTCGAGGATCTGGTCGTGGCCGCGTTCAACGACGCCAAGGCCAAGGCCGATGCCGCGTCGGGCGCCGAGATGGCGAAGATGACGAGCGGGATTCCGCTGCCGCCGGGGTTCAAGCTGCCGTTCTGAGGCGAACCGCGACGGCGTATCTCGAGATTTGTAGCAGATTTACGCCGCGCCTGGACCGTCCGGCATATTCCGTACAGCAAAAGAGCCGGTGATGCGCTTGCATCACCGGCTCTTTCTTTGCCTGCTGGTCTAGGGGCTTAGAACTTCGCCACCACACCGGCGTAGAAGAAGCGACCCGTCACGTCATACTGGCCGCTGCCACCGCCAAGACCGGTCGTGTCAAGCGGGGGATGCGTGTTGGCGAGGTTGGTCGCGCCGATATACATGTTGAACTTCTTGTTCACGTCGAAGGCCAACCGCAGGTCGTGATAGGCGATGACGGGATAGTATTGATAGTTGGCATAATACGGGTTCGAGGGCGGATTGCCGTTGAGCGAATTATAGAAGGCATAATCGCCGACATATTGCTGCCCGTACCAGCGAACGCGGTACCCCAGAGTGACCGGACCCGAGGAGAATTCGGTATTGACCGAGAAGCGATCGATCGGGGTGCCGAGGTTGCCGCGCAGGCGCGTCACATAGTTCGGCGTCGTCGGGTCGGTGAAATCGTCACGCTGGATGACGTGCGAATAATTCCCGACGATCGAAAGCTTGCCGTAATTCCCGATCTGCCGGTTGTACGTCACCTCGGCGTCGATGCCGCGTGCGCGCAGCAACCCGAAGTTCACGCCCGCCGACAGCAACGATCCTTCGAGGATCTGGAACGGGATTTCGCCGCGTGGACCACCCGCTGCGCCTGCGCGCGTGAACAGCCCGCAGAACTGATTGCTGGTGTTCGACAGGTCGTAGCACTGGTCGATGATCGTCTGCGCATCGACCGAGGCGATCGCCTGCTTCACCTTGATGTTGTAATAATCGACGGTGATGGCGAGACCCGGGACCCAGTGCGGCTGGAAGACGCCGCCGAAGGTGTAGGAGTCGGACGTTTCGGCCTGCAGGTTAGGATTGCCGCCGCTCTTGAACTGCAGCGATTGCGAATATTGGAAATTGTATCCGGCCGGCCGTCCGGCGGCTGCGCAATTCGCCGCGCGATTGGCCGGGTTCGTGCCCTGCGTGATGTTGTCGGCCGAGCAGGGATCGCTGACGGTCGCGAAGTTGGTTCCCGCCGCGGTGTAGAGTTCGCCGAGGTTGGGAGCGCGGACCGCCCGTGCGTAGCTGGCGCGCAGCGTCAGATCGCTGACCGGCTTCCAGATCACCGATCCGTTGTACGAATAGACGGTTCCGGCGGTGGTGTTGTAGTTCGACAGGCGGGCAGCGCCGCTGACCGTCAGCTCCTTGATCAGGAAAATGTCCTTGAGCAGCGGGACGCTCAATTCGCCGTACGCTTCCTTCACTTCGAGCGCCGGGGCGCTGAAGGCGGGAATGGCGTTGTAGAAGGTATAGCCGTTCGAGACGAGCGCATCCTGCCGATAGCCGTTGGTCTCGCGGCGATATTCCCCACCGATCGAGAAGCCCACGGGGCCGCCCGGCAGCGAGAAGAGTTGGCTCGAATCGCCCGATACGAAGCCGCTGATATCGAGCTGCGTGATCTTGCCGACCGAGTTGGTGTTCTGGAGCAGATAGTTCTTCTGCGCCTGCGTGAAATTGCCGCCGAAGGTGTTGATCGGCGTGCATGCCGCGACATCGGCGGCGAGCACGGCCGCCTGGTTCGGATCGGTGACCCCAGCATAGCCGTAGGCAGCTGCCGGGTTGACCTGCGAACGGCAGACAATCTGGCCGGAGGCGTTGCGCGTCGCGTCGTTGGCGAGCAGGAAACGCTGGATGTTCAGATTGCCCTGGACCTCCGTATTCTCCTTGAAGACGCCGTAGTTGGCGGAGAGTTCGTAGTTCCAGTCATCGTTGAACTTGCCGCGCACGCCGACCACCGCACGATAGGTCTCGCGATGCGACAGCTCGGTCCGGTTGCCCAGCCCTTCCATGATCTCGCGCACCGAGAAGCGCGTCGCGTCGGTGATGACCGCAGCGGGGTTCGAAGCGAGCAGGTTGGCGGTGATCGTCGAGCGCGCCTGCGCCGACAGATAGGGGTTGTCGAGACGATAGGTCTCGCGGTTCGCCTGTCCGACCGTGGGGTCGCCGTCGCCGAACGTCGTGCCGCTGATGAACGCCGGACCGCCCGAACCCGAGCCGAGCACGGTGGTGCGCGAATAGGTCGCCTCGACGAACGGCTCGAACGCGTCGCTGATCGTGTAGTGACCGACGAGGCTGGCGTTGAAGCGGTCGAGCCGCGGCTGGATCTGGAATTCTTCGCCCGAGCGGAAATTGCTGCCGTTGCCGCCGATGAACGACCCGGTCGGGCCGTAGCCGACGCGCTGCCCGGTCAGCGGGACGAGGGTGCCGTCGGTGTTGAACTGATACGGGACGTAGTACCGCACGCCGTTCGGGCCGGTGCCTGCGTTCAGGCCGGCGGTGCCGCCGAAGCGGATGACGCCGGTCTCGCTGTAGGATGCGCTCCGGACATCGTTATACAGCTGATATTCCGGATTGCCGGCGCTGCCATTCGGATTGACCTGGAGGAACGCCTTCTGGGTGTCGAGATAGCGACGACCGCTGCCGAAATACTGGTCCTGATGGGCATATTCGAGATTGACCGCGATGTTGCCGCGGCCGTCGTTGAAATTCTGGCCGGCGAGCACGCTCGCGAACTGCGCGGCGCCGTCACCATAGCGGCTGATGCCGCTCTGCGCGCGCGCTTCGACGCCCTGGTAATGGTCCTTCAGCACGAAGTTCACCACGCCGGCGATGGCGTCGGAACCGTACACCGCGGATTCGCCGCCGGTGACGATGTCGACCTTTTCGATGAGATCGGTCGGGATCGTGTTGGTGTCGACCGAGGTGCCCGAGTTCAAAATGTCGCCGGCGACATGGCGGCGGCCGTTGACGAGGACGAGCGTGCGCTGCGTCCCGAGCTGGCGCAGATCGAGCAGGTTGAGGCCGGACGTACCGAGGAAGCGCGTCGAGTTCGATTGGCTGAAGGTCGAGGCGAGCTGCGGCAGCTGGTTGAGCCGGTCACCGATCGAGACCGAACCGGTCTGAAAGAAGGCGTCGCCCTGAAGCGTCGTGACGGGGTTGGGGCCGGTCAGGTTCGGGGAACGGATTCGCGAACCCGTGACGACGATTTCCTGATCGCCGGTCGGCGCATCGGCGGGCTGCGCCTGCGGCGTCTGGCTCGGCGACGCCGAATCCGTCGGTGCGGGCGCGGTTTGCGCAAAAGCCGGTGCGGCCGAAAGGACGAGCGCCGCAAACGCAGCCGACGTCAGCGCGCTCGTATGGCGCAACCTGGTGCTAAGCATCTTACATTCCCCACTTTATTCGGTTTTCCTGAAACCTTGAGCAAAGTGTGGCCAAGACGGGCCCGTTCAGCAAGCGTTCAAGGAGTAGCGTCAAAAACTGTTTTATCACTGTCACATCTTGGCAACAAAACGTCTAAATCGGCCCTAATATGTTGCAGGATCGACAACATTGAATTTGCTGCCACATTCGCTAACCGTGGTGCAGATGTGGCGCGTGGCCATCGCATAAGGGGCGTCGGCGACGGTGGTTTTCCAGACCGGCGAGATTTTGGCAGGGATCGTTCTTGCGCTGGGGCTGGTCGCTGCGGTGGCGATCCTGCTTGCCGGGTTGCGCGCGCGACGGTCCGCGTCCGACGCGATCGCGATCAACGCGCGGCTCGAGGCGATGCTTGCGTCGGCGCCGGCGCTGGCGATGATCGTGCGCGCCGACGGCCGGCTTGATTGCCCGCGGCGCCTGGCCGACTGGTTCGGTTTCGCCGCCCCGCCACGCTATCTCGATGATCTTGCGCAAGCCGATGTCGGGCTCTCGGCCGAGGACGCCGCGGCGCTCGCCGCGGACGTCGCGGCGGCGCAGAGATCGGGGCGGGGCTTCTCGCGTACGGTGCGCGCGCAAGGCTCCGATCGCGCGCTGATGATCCGCGGCAGCCGCGCCGCGCGCGACGTGCAGGCGCCGGGCGGGGTCATCCTGTGGGTGTTCGACGCGACCGAGAGCGAGGCCGAACTTGCCCGGCTCGGCGACGCGGTCGGCTATGCGACGACGCTCTACGAGGAATTGAGCGGGGTGATCCAGGCAGCCCCGATGCCGATGTGGTATCGCGGCGCCGATCTGCGGCTGGCGATGGTCAATTCGCATTATGTCGATGCGGTCGACGGGGCCTCGGCCGAGGACGTCATCACGCGCGGGCTCGAATTGGTCGAGGGCTCGGGGATGGGCGGACCGCTCGCCAACGCGGTGCTCGCACGCGACGCCAAGGCGGTGCAGAGCCAGGCGATGCCCGCGACGATCCATGGCGAGCGGCGCATGCTGCGAGTCTATGACGCGCCGCTGTCGACCGGCGGGGTCGCGGGTTTCGCGGTCGATATCGAGGATCTCGAACAGGCGCGCGCGCGGCTCAAGCGCTTCGACGATGCGCAGCGCGCGATGCTCGACCGGCTTTCGGCGGGCGTCGCACAGTTCGCCGCCGATCGCTCGCTCGTCTTCTGCAACCAGCCGTTCCGCCGGCTGTTCGCGATGAAGGGTGAATGGCTCGCCGATCGCCCCGAGTTCGACCGCGTGCTCGAACGGATGCGCGAGACCAAGCGGTTGCCCGAGGTGCGCGATTTCCCCGGCTGGAAGGCCGAGCGGCGCGACTGGTTCCTCGCCGGCGGCGGCGAGGAAGAGGAATGGCATCTGCCGGGCGGCGTCCATCTGCGCGTCGTCGCGCAGCCGCTGCCCGATGGCGGGCTGCTGCTGATCTTCGAGGACCGCACCGAGGAGGTGCAGCTCGCCAGCGCGCGCGACACGCTGCTGCGCGTGCGCACTGCGACTTTCGAGAATCTGCACGAGGCGCTCGGCGTGTTCGCCGCCGATGGTCGCCTGCAATTGTGGAACAACAAGTTCCGCGCGACCTGGGGGTTCGACGAGGCGTTCCTCGCAACGCATCCGCGCGTCGATGCGCTCGCCGAGCGCGCCGCGCGGCAATTGTCCAATCCCGAGCGTGCGGTGCTGATCAGCGACCTGGTGCGCGCGGCGACCGTCGAGCGGCAGCAGCGCGGCGGGCGCGTCGCCTTCGCCGATGGGCGGCATTTCGAGTTCGCCGCGGTGCCGTTGCCTGATGGCAACGGACTGTTCACGATGCTCGATATTTCCGACAGCCGCCGGATCGAGACGGCCTTGCGCGACCGCAACGAGGCGCTCGAGGCGGCCGACCGGATCAAGACCGCGTTCGTCGCGACGATGAGCTACGAATTGCGCACGCCGCTGACCTCGATCAGCGGGTTCGCCGAGATGCTGCACGAGGGCTATGCCGGCAAGCTGAGCAAGGCGGCGGTCGGCTATGTCGAGGCGATCCTCGAATCGGTCGAGCGGTTGGGCATGCTGGTCGACGAAGTGCTCGATCTGACGCAGGCCGAGGGGCGCCCCCCGACGCTCGAGAAGCAGCCGGTCGCGCTCGAACCGGTCGCGCGCGCCGCCGCCGATCTGGTCATGCCGCTCGCGACCAAGCGCAAGCTCGATTTCGCGGTCGAGATCCTGCCTTCGACCGGCTCGATTTCCGGAGACGCCAAGCGACTGCAGCAGGTCGTCGAGCATCTCCTGCGCCATGCCGTATCGGGAACGCCCGAGGGTGGCCGCATCCTGCTGCACGTCGACGGCGCCGCCGACTGGGCGCGGATCGTCGTGTCGGACGATGGCGCGGGGATGAGCGCGCAAGCCGTCGCGCGCGCGTTCGACCGCTTCGGCCAACCCGGCATCACGCGCGACGGCGAGCGCGCGCTGGGGCTCGGCCTGCCGCTCGCCAAGCAGTTCGTCGAGGCGCATGGCGGGACGATCGAATTGGTGTCCGAGCCAGGGCAGGGGACGCTGATGACGGTCACGCTGCCGCGGGGCTGACGTTGCGTGGGGCGTGCGCTGCGCATATCCTATCCCGACTGGAGGTTGCTCATGGCGCAAGTTCGCGAAGACCGATCGGCGTTTCGACGGCCCACCACTGTGTCGCTCGACGAGCAACTCGTGGCCGATGCCACCGCCCTGGGTATCAATGTGTCGCATGCCTGCGAATTGGGGCTCGATGCGGAAGTTCGCGCCGAGCGTAACCGGCGTTGGAAGGAAGACAATCGCGAGGCGAACGCTGCCTGGGCCGAATATGTCGAGAAACATGGTCTCCCGTTCGCCGGCCAGCGACAGTTCTGATGGCCCGGTTTTATGTCTACAAGACGGATGACTTCGACGGACTTGCGCTCGATCGCCAGGCGGACGTGCTCGACGATCTTACGACCCGCTTCGTTCTTCCGTTGGTAGCGGAAGCGGATATTCGTCGCACATATTCACACCTGAACCCGACATTCACGATCGAGGATCGTCGCTACGTTCTCGCGCCGCAGGGCGCGGCGACGATTTCTCGACGGTCGATCGTTCGACACGTGGCCTCGCTCGAGCATGAACAATCCGCCATCATGAACGCGCTCGACATGCTGCTGACGGGCTATTGAGATGATCCTTGCCGATCCGCAGGCGAGCGAGGCGCTCGGCGCGCGCCTGGCCGCGCTCGTCGCGCCGGGCGACGTCATCACGCTGTCGGGGACGCTCGGCGCGGGCAAGACGAGCATCGCACGCGGGCTGCTCGCCGCGCTCGGGCTGGTCGGCGAGGCACCGTCGCCGAGCTTCGCGATCGTCCAGCCTTATGCGCCGCCCGAAGTGCGCTTGCCCGTACTGCACGTCGATCTCTATCGCATCGATGATCCCAACGAGATCGAGGAACTCGGCCTCGACGATGCGGCGGGCGATTCGGTGCTGCTGATCGAATGGCCCGAACGCGCGCCCGGCTGGTGGCCCGAGGCGCTCGCGCTGGCGCTCGAGATGCTCCCCGACGGCACCCGCCGCTTGACAGCCAGCGTACCCGCTGGCTGGAGAGCGCGATGGCAGCAGATATGATTCCACCCTCCGCCGCGCCGGCGTTTCTCGCGGCGCATGGCTGGGACGGCGCGACGATCCTTCCGGTCGCGGGCGATGCGTCGTTCCGGCGCTATTTCCGCGTGCGCGACGGCGTGCGCAGCGCGATCCTGATGGACGCGCCGCCGCCGCACGAGGATCCGCGCGATTTCATCACGATCGCGCGCTGGCTGAGCGGCAACGGCTTCGCCGCGCCGCGGATCGAGGCGATCGATCTCGACCAGGGACTGGTGCTGCTCGAGGATTTCGGCGACGTGCGGATGCGCGAAACGGTCGATGCCGACGCCGCGCGCGGACCTGACCTCTACGGCGCCGCGATCGACATGCTGGCGCGGCTTCACGCGCTCCCCGCCGCGCCCGTGCCGCCCTATGACCGCGCGGTGCTCCACCGCGAGGTGAACCTGCTGACCGAATGGTATTGCCCCGCAGTCGGCGTCGCGGCCGATCAGGCGGCGTATGACGCGGCGTGGGATGCGGTGTTCGATCATGCCCTGGCCGAGCCGGGCGTCACCGTGCTGCGCGATTATCACGCCGAAAACCTCATGCTGCTGCCCGGCGGCTCGCCCGAGCGCGCGCTCGGCCTGCTCGATTTCCAGGATGCGCTGGTCGGGCATCCCGCCTATGACCTGGTCTCGCTGCTGCAGGATGCGCGGCGCGATGTCGATGAAAGCGTGGAGGCCGAGATGCTGGCGCGGTACAAGGCGGCGATCGGCGCAGGCGCGGACACGGCGTTCGACACCGCTTATCACGTGCTCGGCGCGCAGCGGAACGCCAAGATCGTCGGCATCTTCACCCGGCTGTGGCAGCGCGACGGCAAGCCGCGCTACGCCGCTTTGTGCCCGCGCGTGTGGCGCTATCTCGAGCGCGATCTCGCGCATCCCGCGCTCGCGCCGGTCAAGGCGTGGTTCGATGCGACGCTTCCCTCCGCCCTGCGGGGGGATCCGACGCTGGTCCGGCCGGGCGCAGCGGTATGATCCGCCCCAAGCGCACGCTCAATTTGCGGCCCGATTCGGCCGCCGCGGTGCCGACCACCGCCATGGTGATGGCCGCGGGCCTTGGCACGCGGATGCGGCCGCTCTCGGCGATGCGACCCAAGCCGCTGATCCAGATTGCGGGGACGACCTTCATCGACCATGTGCTCGACCATCTGCGCGCCGCGGGGGTGAGCAAGATCGTCGTAAACGCGCACTACATGGCCGACATGCTCGAGGCGCATCTCGCGGTCAACGCACACGGCCTCGAGGTGACGATCTCGGACGAGCGCAGCAAGCTGCTCGAGACCGGCGGCGGGCTCGTCAAGGCGCTGCCGCTGATCGATGCCGACCCGTTCCTGTGCGTCAATACCGACAATATCTGGCTCGACGGGCCGCTCGATTCGCTGAAACTGATGGCGGATGCGTGGGACGATGCGCGGATGGACGTGCTGATGCTGATGATCCCGCAGGCGCGCGCCAATCACAATGCCGGGCGCGGCGATTTCTATCTCGACCCGGTCGGGCGGATCGCGCGGCGCAAGCCGGGGCGGGTGGCGCCCTATGTCTGGACCGGGATCCAGATGCTGTCGAAGCGGCTGATCGTCGATCCGCCGGGCGACGCGTTTTCGACCAACGTCTTCTGGGACCGCGCGATCGCTGCCGGCCGCGCGTTCGGCATCGTCCATCAGGGCCTGTGGTTCGACGTCGGCACGCCGGCGGCGATCCCCAAGACCGAGGCGATGCTCGCGGATGGCTGAGGGGCCCCGGCTCTTCACGATCCCCGCGCACCGCGCGTTCGCCGATGCGCTGGCGGCGGGGCTGATCCGACAGTTCGGGGACGACGATCTCGGGCTCGCCAAGGGGCTCGTGCTGCTGCCCAACAATCGCGCCAAGCTCGCGCTGACCGACGCGTTCGTCCGCGCGAGTTCGGGCGGGTTGCTGTTGCCACGGCTGGTCGCGATCGGCGATCCCGCGCTCGACGAGGCGATCGGCGCGGCGCTCGATCCGGTCGACGATCCCGCTCCGGTGCCGCCCGCAGTCGCGCCGCTCGAACGGCGGATGATTCTCGCGCGGCTCGTCGCCGAGGAGCGCGCAAGAGCGGGGCAACCGGTCGATGCCGCGGAGGCGGTACGGCTCGCGGGCGATCTCGCGCGCACGCTCGACCAGTTGCTGGTCGAGGAAATCACGCCGCACCGGCTGCGCGGGATCGAGCTCAACGAGGCGATGTCGGCGCATTGGGAGCGCGCGCTCGCTTTGTTCGGGATCGTGCTCGATCGCTGGCCCGAGGAATTGCGCCAGCTCGGCCGGATCGACGCGGCGGCGCGGCGCGGGCTGCTGTTTGAGCGGCTGGCGATGCGCTGGCGCGCCACGCCGCCTGAGGGGTTCGTCTGCGCGGCGGGGGTGATCGACAGCGCGCCCGCGGTGGCGCGGTTGCTGCGCTGTATCGCCGATAGCCAGCGCGGGATGGTGGTGCTCGCCGACCTCGCGACCGGGATGGACGAGGACGAGTGGCGCGCGCTCGGCCCGCACGCACCCGATCCGGTGAGCGGCCTGGTGCGCCGCTCGATCGAGACGCATCCGCAATTCCATTTGAAACTGCTGCTCGAGCGGATGGGCGTCAACCGCAGCGAGTTCCGCACCTGGCGCGACGGCAGCGACCATGACGCGACGGTCGCGCGCGGCAAGGCCGTGGCGAACGCGCTGGCGGTCGCCGACTATACCGCGCGCTGGACCACGCTCGGATCGGAGCAGCGGCGCCTCGCGGGGATTTCCGCGGCCGAGCTCACGACGCCGGGCGAGGAAGCGCAGGCGATCGCGCTTGCGCTGCGTCACGCGCTCGAGCCGCAGGAAGGCGAGGCAATGGGCACGCGCACCGCGGCGCTGATCACGCCCGATCGCGGGCTCGCCCGCCGCGTCGCGGCGCACCTCCAGCGGTGGGGGATCGCGGTCGACGATTCGGCCGGGCGACCGCTGTCGATCCTGCCGCCGGGAACCCTGCTCACCGCGCTCGCCGAGGCGGCGACGCAGCGCTTCGCACCGCTCGCGCTGCTGACGCTGCTCAAGCATCCGCTCGTGCGGAGCGGCGAACCGCGCGCGGCGTGGCTGAGCGGCGTGCGCGCGCTCGACCGCGCTTTGCGCGGGCCGCGGCCGGCGGCGGGGCTCGCGGGGATCGACGCGCATCTGCGCGAGGCGCGGCATGCCCGCAAGGCGCTCGAATGGTGGCCGGAGGCGCGCGAGCTGCTCGCGCCGATCGAACGCGTGTTCGAACGTGGCGAGCAGCCGTTTGGAGACGTGCTCGAAGCATTGCGCACGACGGCGCAGGCGCTGTGCGGCGACGCGCTGTGGTCCGGCCCTAATGGCCGCGCCGCCGCCGAATTGCTGCGCGAGGCCGAGGCGCATGCGCCGCACGGGCCGCCGAGGATCGATCCGGCGAGCCTCGCGCCCTTGCTCAAGACGCTGATGGACGAGGTCGCGGTGCGATCGCGCCAGGGCGAGCATCCGCGGCTCGCAATCTACGGGCTGATCGAGGCACGTCTGCAGACCGCCGATCTGATGATCCTCGGCGGGCTCAACGAAGGGACTTGGCCGGGGCTGCCCGCACCCGATCCGTGGCTCGCGCCGCGCATCCGCCTGGAGCTCGGGCTGCCGGGGCTCGACCGCGGGGTCGGGCTTGCGGCGCATGACCTGGCGCAGGCACTCGGCGCGCCGACCGCGTTGATCACGCGGGCGCGGCGCGGGGGGACGCAGCCGGCGATCGCGTCGCGCTTCTGGTTGCGGCTGCAAGCGCTGGCGGGCGAGCGATTCGAGCGCGCGACCGCGCTCGAGGGCTGGGCGCGCGCGCTCGACGACCCCGGCGTGCATGAGCCGGCCGAGCAGCCCAAGCCCGTGCCGCCGCGCGAGCGCCGGCCCGAGAAGATCGCGGTGACCGATGTCGACCGGCTCAAGGCCGATCCGTACGCCTTCTACGCCAAGCGCATCCTCGGCCTCGCGCCGCTCGATCCGGTCGATGCCGATCCGAGCGCGGCGTGGCGGGGGACTGCGGTGCATGAGATCCTCGAGCGTTGGGCGAAGGAAGACGGCTGCGCGCTCGACCGGCTGCACGCGCGCGCGCTCGCGATGTTCGAGGGCGCGCATCCGATGCAGCGCGCCTTGTGGAAGCCGCGGTTGATGGAGGCGATCGACTGGATCGTCGCGCAGATGGGGCGCAATCTCGACGAGGGGCGGCAGGTGCTCGCGGTCGAGCAGTCGGGCGCGGTGGCGCTCGCGGGCGTGATGCTGACGGGCAAGTTCGACCGGATCGACCGGCTCGCCGACGGGACGCTGGCGGTGATCGATTACAAGACCGGCAAGCCGCCGTCGCCCGCGGCGGTGCGTGAGGGGTTCAGTCTGCAATTGGGGTTGCTCGGTTTGATCGCCGAGCGCGGCGGGTTCGAGGCGATCGCGGGGAAGGCGCGCGGGTTCGAATATTGGTCGCTGTCGAAGAAGGGGGATGCGTTCGGCTATGTGACCTCGCCGGTCGATGCGGCGGGGAAGGGCGACAAGGTGTTGCCCGAGGATTTCACGAGTGTGGCGGCGCGGCACTTCACCGCGGCGGCTGCGGACTGGTTGACGGGGATGCGTGCGTTCGAGGCGAAGCTGCATCCGGAATATGCGCCGTATGCTGAGTATGATCAGCTGATGCGGCGGGACGAATGGTATGGGCGTGAGTAAGCGCTGCGCACTCCGTGACCTTCTGCCTCCCCTCCCTGGAAGGGAGGGGATCGAGGGGTGGGTCGCTCTCAATGGGAACGTCACCCCCGCCACGGGCCGACCCACCCCCAACCCAGCATTGGGCCGGTCATGCCCCCGGCATGCCCTGAACAGCGCGGGGCGCTGTTCACCCAATGCTCTTTCAGGGAGGGGAGGATTTAGATGAGCGTCACTCACACCCACACCCGCCGCCCGCTACCGATCCTCAAGGACGCGCAAGCGCGCGCCAGCGACCCCGGCGGCCACGTCTGGCTCTCCGCGTCGGCCGGCACCGGCAAGACGCAAGTGCTCACCGCGCGGGTCTTTCGTCTCCTGCTGACCGGCGTCGACCCGGGCGCGATCCTGTGCCTGACCTTCACCAAGGCGGGCGCCGCGGAAATGGCGGGGCGGATCAGCGAGCGTCTCGCCGCCTGGGTGCGCATGCCCGATCCCGATCTGGCGGGCGATCTCAACGCGCTCGGCGAAGACCCGTCGCCCGCGCTCAAGCAACGCGCGCGCACGCTGTTCGCGCGCGTGCTCGATGCGCCCGGCGGCGGAATCCGCATCCAGACGATCCACGGCTTCTGCCAGAGCCTGCTCGCCGCCTTCCCGGTCGAGGCAGGGCTCGTCCCCGGCTTCCGCCCGATCGAGGCGCGCGAGGAAGCGGTGATGGCGCGCGATGCGCTCGCCGAGATGCTCGTCAGCGCCGAAACCGAGGGGCGCGACACACCGGTCGCCACCGTCGGCGCGCTCAGCCTGCGCCTCGGCGAAGGCGAGGCGGAGAAGTTCCTGCTCGCCTGTGCACGCGCGCCGGCGGCGATGGCCGAGCTGCCGATGGGCGATGGCGTGCGGCCTTTCATCCGCCGTGCGCTCGATCTGCCGACCGGCGAGATCGAGGCGGAGATCATCGCCGCATGCGGCGACGATGCGTTCGACGTCGATGCGGTCGCGCGGCTCGCCGCCGCCAACCGCGCCTGGGGCACCGCGACCGGCGGCAACCATGCCGACATCGCCGAATGCTGGGTCGAGGCCGACCCTGCGATGCGCGCGCGGATGCTCGGCGATCTGATCGGCGTGCCCTTCACCGCCAAGCGCGAGCCGCGCAAATATTCGCCCAAGCTGCTCGCCGCCGATCCCGACTATGCCGAGCTCGCGATCGAGATCGGCGAGACCTGCGCGCACCTGCTGTCGCTCCGCGAGCGCGCTGCCTATGCCGATCTGCTCGCCGATGCGCTGGCGGTCGGGCGCGACTATGCCGTGACCCATGAGCGGGCGAAACGCCGGCTCGGCGCGGTCGATTTCGACGATCTGATCCGCGCGACGATCGCGCTGCTGCAACAGCCCGGAATGGGCGAATGGGTGCGCTACAAACTCGACCAGGCGACCGACCATGTGCTGATCGATGAGGCGCAGGACACCAACCCCGCGCAATGGGCGATCATCCGCGCCCTGGCGGAAGAGTTCTTCGCCGGCGAGGGCGCGCATGGCGACCGGGTGCGCACGCTCTTCACGGTGGGCGATTTCAAGCAGGCGATCTTTGGCTTCCAGGGAACCGCGCCGAAATATTTCGGCGCGGCCGAGCTGCATTTCGAGCGGCTCGCGCGGACTGCCTGGGCCGCGGACGAGGACGAGCGCAATCGCACGGGGATCGAACGCGCGCGGCCGTGGCATCGACTGTCGCTGACGCAATCGTTCCGCTCGACGCGACCCGTGCTCGAATTCGTCGACGCCGCGATCGAGGCGCTGCCCGAGCCCGGGCTCGGGGCGATCGCCGATCGCGAAATCCATGCCAGCGAGGTCCCGGGGCCGGGCACCGTCACGCTGTGGCCGCTGGTGGTCGCGGGCGGCAGCGACGAGGACGAAGAGAGCTGGATCTCCGATTCGACGCGCGCGCTCGCGCGGCAGATCGCGCGGACGATCAAGGGCTGGATCGGCACGCTGATGCTCGAGAGCAAGGGGCGGACGCTGCGCCCCGAGGACGTCATGATCCTCGTTAAGCGCCGCGGCGAGCTCGCCTCGCTGATCGTCGCGCGGCTCTATGCCGAGGGGGTGCCCGTTGCTGGCGTGGACCGCTTGCGGCTCAATGCGCCGCTCTCGGTGCAGGATCTGCTCGCGGCGATCCGCTTCGTGCTCCAGCCGGCCGACGATCTGTCGCTCGCCGCCTTGCTCGTCTCGCCGTTGATTGGGTGGAGCCAGGAGCGGCTGATGCTCGCGGCGCCGCCGCGCACCGGCAGCCTGTGGCGGCATATCGCGGCGACCGAACCGCGCGCCGACATTGCGCCGCTGTTCGCGATGCTCGCGCGCGCCGATATCGCGACGCCCTACCAGTTTCTGGAAGAACTGCTCTCGGGGCCGCTCGGCGGGCGGCGTAATCTCGTGCGGCGGCTGGGGCAGGAAGCGCGCGACCCGATCGAGGAATTGCTCGGCGCCGCGCTCGATTTCGAATCGCTCGGGACGCCCTCGTTGCAGCGCTTCCTCGACTGGTTCGACCGCGGCGAGGTCGAGATCAAGCGCGATCCGTCGGCCCCGCTCGACGCCGTCCGCGTCATGACCGCACACGGCGCGAAGGGGTTGCAGGCGCCGCTGGTGATCCTCGCCGATGCTGCGGTCGACCCGACGCGCTCGCCGCGCTCGACGCTCAAATGGCGCGCGGGCGAGATGGCGAACGAACTGCCGGTGATCCGCCCGCGCAAGGGCGAGGCGACCGGGCCGCTGGCGGTGTTGGTCGAGGAGACCGCCGCGCTCGATCTCGAGGAGCATTGGCGGCTGTTCTATGTCGCGGCGACGCGCGCCGAGGAGCGGCTGGTGATCGCCGGATCGGTCGGCCCGAGCGCCAAGGGGCTGGCGCCCGAGCAGAGCTGGTACGCCGCCGCCGACCGCGCGATGGCCGCGCTCGGCGTCGAGGGTGAGGGCGCGCGCGATTTTTCCGGGCGCGTGCCGCAACGGCCCGTCGCGCCCGATCGGCAGGCGGCGCGCGGCAGCACGGCGGTCGAGCCGGTTCCCGATTGGGCGCTGCGCCCGGCGCCGCAGGAGGCGCGCCCGCCGCGGCCGCTCGCGCCGTCGTCGCTCGGCGAGGATGTCGTCGTCGATGCCCCGCCGAGCCCCGCGATGCGCGCTGCGGCGGAGCGCGGGCGGCTGATCCATGCCTTGTTCGAGCGCCTGCCCGCGGTCGCACCCGACGCGCGCGCGGCGGCGGCGGATCGCTGGCTGGCGCAGGCCGGGGCGGTCGCCTCGGCTCAGGAACGCGCGGCGATCTTCGCGCCGGTGCTCGCGGTGCTCGACGATCCCGCGCTCGCCGAACTGTTCGGGCCGCAGGCGCTCGCCGAAGCCCCGATCGCCGCGGTGCTGCGCGACGGGTTCGTCGTGTCGGGGACGGTCGACCGGCTGCTCGTCACGCCCGAGCTGATCCGCGTGGTCGATTTCAAGACCGGGCGCGCGGTGCCGGCGGGGCTGGCCGACGTCCCGGTGTACCATCTCAAGCAGATGGCCGCCTATGTCGCCGCGCTCGCGGTGATCTTCCCGCAACGCCGCGTCGAGGCGGCGCTGCTCTATACGAGCGGGCCTGTGCTCCACGCGCTGCCCGACGACTTGCTGGCCGAGCACAAGCCAGGCTTTGCGGGGATGGAGCAAAGCTAGCGTTGGCGCGCTTGAGTGTACGGCGCGCGCATCCTATCTCTGCATCGACACGAAGGAGTTTTCACCATGGCGACCAAGAAGATCACCGACGCGAGCTGGGAAGCCGACGTCACCAACGCATCCGGCCCGGTGCTGGTCGATTTCTGGGCGGAATGGTGCGGCCCGTGCAAGATGATCGGGCCGAGCCTCGAGGAAATCTCCGAGGAGCTCGGCGAGCAAGTGACGATCGCCAAGCTCAACATCGACGACAATCCCGATGCGCCCGGCAAGTACGGCGTGCGCGGGATCCCGACGATGATCCTGTTCAAGAACGGCGCCCCCGCTGCGACCAAGGTCGGGGCCGAGCCGAAGGGCCGGCTGAAGGCGTGGCTCGAGGGCGAACTCGCCTGAGATGCTATCGCGGGTTAGGCGGTTAGCGCTTTGAAACGCTAGCCTTTCCCGGATACTTTCCCGCCAGCGCGTGAGGCCCATGCGCTGGCGGAGGCATGTCATGCGAATAGCGAAACGTGTATGCTCGCCGGTAATGGCGATCCTCCTGCTCGGCGGGTGCGCGACGGTGTCGCACGGCACCTTGCAGACCCTCGACATCCGCTCGCAGCCGCCTGGCGCGGAAGTCGGGACGTCGATCGGTCTAGCCTGCATCACGCCGTGCACGCTTTCGCTCAAGCGCAGGACGGGCTTCGTCGCGACGATCCGCAAGCCTGGCTATCGGCCGATCGACGTCGCCGTCAGCAGTGTCGATACCGAACGGCCGGGGGCGGCTGCGCGTAGTGCGCTGACCACCGGGCTGGTCGGCTATCTCGTCGATCGCGGCAACGGGGCGTTGCGCGAGCTCAAGCCCAACCCGATCGACGTCACGTTGACGCCCGAATCGGCGCCGCACCCCTGACGCCAGACGCCTTATGCGGGCTTAAGGATCTGGCCGATCCGCGGGAAATGCACCGCAACACGCCCGACTTGCGGATCCTCGCGCAGTATGACGATCTCGCGCGAGGTCAGGCGCACCAGCGCGCCGGTTACCGCATCCGCGCCAGGGTCTTCGGTGCGGACGGTGACGGTCTGGCCGGCCGTGAAGCCGCTGTCCGGCTCGATCAGTGCGATCGGCGTCGGTTCGGCAGCGCGCGCGATCGCCAGCGCTTCGGCTGCCGACAGGTCGGTCGGCGTGCCATGGCCGATCGCGGTGACGCGTTCGAACCAGGCGGCAAGATGCGGCAAGCGGGCGGTGCGCGCGTCCTTCATCCCGAAATTGCCGTGGAACCACAGGTTCATCGCCGCCGCGCAATCGGCATAGCCGGGCGCATCGCCGCCGAGAAACGCGCGCCCGTCGGCGAGCGCATCGTCGAGCCGCGCGAGCCAGCCGGTGAATTGCGCGAGGAGATGCGGCGCCGCCTTTGCCACGCGCTCGCGATCGAAGCCGAACAGTTTCTTGCGGTCATCGAAGAAACTGTCGGGGATACGGTCGAGGAACGGCGCCATCGCCGAGCCGACCGCCTGGCTGAAGGTCGCGCCGCCCGCCTGCAACGCGAGCACCGCGTGCAACCGGCCGAGCGGGGCGGGGAACAGGCTCGGTCCGGGCAGCGCGGTCTCGATCGCCTCGATCGCGATCGCTGTGTCGCAATAGATGTCGGCGCCGATCTGCAGCACCGGCGTCTTGCGATAGCCGCCGGTGAGCGGGGTGAGATCGGGTTTCGGCGCGATGTCGGGAATGATCACCGAGCGCCACGCCGCGCCCTTGATGCCGAGCGCGATCCGCAGCAGCTCGCTATAGGGCGAGCGCGGGTAATGGTGGAGGATGATCTCGGACATCGTGGCTCTCCTGTCGCGCGGCTATCGTCTTTGCCGAGCGGGGCTCAGCTGCGATAATCCGCGTTGATCGAAATGTAGCCGTGCGTCAGGTCGCAGGTCCAGACCGTCGCGCTGCCTTCGCCGAGGCCGAGATCGACGCCGATCTCGATGTCCTGCCCCTTAAGATGCGCGGCGACCGGCGCCTCGTCATAGCCGATTACCGCGAGGCCGCCCTGCGCCACCTGCGTGTCGCCGAAACGGATCGCGAGCAAATCGCGCTCGGCGGGCTCGCCGGCCTTGCCGACCGCCATCACGACGCGGCCCCAATTGGCGTCCTCGCCCGCGATCGCGGTCTTCACCAGCGGCGAGTTGGCGATGCTGAGCGCGATCGTGCGCGCGCTGGCGTCGCTCTCGGCGCCGGTGACGGCGATCTCGATGAACTTGGTCGCGCCTTCGCCGTCGCGCACGACGAGCTGCGCAAGTTGCAGGCACAAATCGGACAAGGCCGCGCGGAAGGCGTCGGCGCCGGCATCCTCGGCATCGGCGAGCGGCGCGTTGCCCGCCTTGCCGGTGGCGAAGGCGAGCACGCTGTCGCTGGTCGAGGTGTCGCTGTCGACCGTGATGCACGAGAAGCTCGCGCGGTTCGCCTCGCTCAGCGCCGCCTGGAGGAAGGCGGGCTCGACCGCGGCATCGGTGAAGAGGAAGCCGAGCATCGTCGCCATGTCGGGCGCGATCATCCCCGAACCCTTGATGATGCCGACGAGCGTCACGGTGCGGCCATCGACCACCGCGGTCGTCATCGCCGCCTTGGCGAAGGTGTCGGTCGTGCCGATCGTGTTGGTCGCCTCCTCCCACGTACACGGCGCGGCGGCGAAGGCCATGTCGAGCCCGGCCTCGGCCTTGTCGATCGGCAAGGGCACGCCAATCACACCGGTCGAGGCGACGAAGATATCGGACGGCCGGCACCCCAGATGCCCCGCCGCACGCGCCGCGATCGCCTCGACCGCGGCGCGCCCGCGCGCGCCGGTGAAGGCGTTGGCGTTGCCGGCATTGACCACCATCGCGCGCGCTTGCCCCAGAACAAGCGCGGCGCGGCACCATTCGACCTCGGGCGAGGGGCATTTGCTTTGCGTCAGCACGCCCGCGACGCTGGTGCCCGGGTCGAGCGTGATGAAGGTCAGGTCGGTGCGCTCCCACGCCTTGTAGCCGGCGCGCGCGACATGCGGCGTGACGCCGGCGACCTGCGGCAAAAGCGGGAAGGGGCGGGCGAGCGGGGAGCGCGGGCTGGTCATGCTCCGCTCATAGATGCGCGGTCGCGACGACGCAAAGGGCGAGCTGCCGCCGGGCGGCGGCTCGGGCGGGTCGGCGTCCAACGTCGAGCGCTCGGTACACGGTGAAGCCCGGCGGCCATTCGTTTGGTCGGGCCACAGGACCGCTTTGCCGCACGCGTATCGGTCTGCCTTGATGCTGCCCGGTCCACCGCGACTGATCGCGATCATTCATTCGGAGAGTCGACCATGCGCTTGTTCCTGCTGACGTGCCTTGCCGTGACGGCGTCCGTTCATGCCGCCGACGCGGTCGCGCAGGGGGACGCGCCTGGCGCGCATCGCGGCGATGGCGGTCCGGGCCGTCGCGGCGGCGGCGGTGGGCGGTTGTTCGTCAGCCCGATGGGTGAGCCGTTCCGCGCCGAGCCGGGCGCGGTCGATCCCGAAACGCGCTGGTTCGAGGCCGCCGACACCAATCACGACGGCGTGCTGACCCAGGCCGAATTCTCGGCCGATGCGATGCGCTTCTTCGCGTTGCTCGACCGCGGGCATGATGGCGAGATCGATCCCGACGATATCGACTATTACGAATCGGAGATGCTGCCCGAGGTCCGCGTCGCTGCGGGCAGCGGTGGCGGCGCCCGCTCAGGCGGCGGCGGACGTAGCGGTGGTCGACGGGGCGGCGGCGGCATGGGTGGCGGCACGGGGGGTGGCGGCATGGGCGGTGGCGGCATGGGCGGTGGAGGCCGCCACGGCGGTGGCGCCGGGGGCGGCGAGGGCGGCGAGAGCGGGGATGCCGCCGCACTCCGCCAGCCCGACGATTCGAAGGCCGGGGCCGCGCGCTATGGCCTGTTCGACTATCCCGAGCCGATCACCCCGCTCGACACCAATTTCAACCGCGGCATCAGCCCGGCCGAATTCCAGGCCGGGGCCGAGGCGCGCTTCGCCATGCTCGACCGGGCGCATGCGGGCGTGCTGCATCTCGCCGATCTGCCGCGCGTCTCGGCCGAAAGCTTCGCGCGACCGCATCGTCCGGGCGGCCCGCGGCCGGTGCGCGACGAGGAGTAGCGCGGGCGTGCAACAGCCGGTCGGGCAGTTCGGACCGTCTGTTGCACGATCCGCCGCTGGACGTAGCCGCGGTTAGCCCCTAGATCGCGCGGAGCCATGCCGTTTCTGCTGCTTCTTTCCGCCCTCTTGACCGCGCTGACCGGCGTGGTGGGCGGCGTGCGGCCGGTCGAGATCAGCGCGCACTGCCCGCTGGCCGCCGCGCAGACGCAGCGCCTTGCGGTCGCGGCCGCGCCGTTCGTCGCTGGACATCTGCATCTGCTCGGCGGCTTCGGGGCGAACGCGAGCTTCGCGCTCGCCGAGGCTATCCCCGCGCCGCTCTCGGCGGCTCCGCGGCTGTATCTGGATCGCCCACGCGCTTGATCCGGCGGCGCTGACCGCGCTCGCCAGCTCTTCATCCTATTCTGCGCAGCCTCGGCGCGCGCGTTCTTATCGTACAGGAATTCCCCATGTTCGGTGGCCTCGCCAAAACGCTCTTCGGTTCGTCCAACGACCGCTACGTCAAATCGCTCGGTGCGATCGTCGCCAAGATCAACGATTTCGAGCCGACAATCTCCGCGATGTCCGACGAGGACCTCTCGGCGCAGACCGTCCGCTTCCGCGAGCGGCTCGCCGCCGGCGAGAAGCTCGACGATCTGCTCCCCGAAGCCTTCGCCACGGTGCGCGAAGCCGCCAAGCGCGCGCTCGGCCAGCGGCATTACGACGTGCAGATGATCGGCGGCATCGTGCTCCACCGCGGCGAGATCGCCGAGATGCGCACCGGCGAGGGCAAGACGCTCGTCGCGACGCTCGCCACCTATCTCAACGCGCTGCCGGGCAAGGGCGTCCACGTCATCACCGTCAACGACTATCTGGCGGCGCGCGACGCCGGCTGGATGGCGCAGGTCTATAATTTCCTCGGGCTGACGGTCGGCGTGATCGTGCCGAACCTCTCGGACGAGCAGCGCCACGCCGCCTACGCCGCCGACATCACCTACGGCACGAACAACGAATTCGGCTTCGATTACCTCCGCGACAACATGAAGTATGACCGCGAATCGATGGTCCAGCGGCCGTTCGCGATGGCGATCGTCGACGAGGTCGATTCGGTGCTGATCGACGAGGCGCGCACGCCGCTGATCATTTCCGGCCCGACCGACGACAAGTCCGACCTGTATCGCTCGGTCGATCTGGTGGTGAAGGAACTCGCGCCTGAGGATTACGAGAAGGACGAGAAGCAGAAGTCGATCATCCTCACCGAGGACGGCACCGAGAAGGTCGAGCGGATGCTCGAGAATGCCGGGCTGCTCGAGGGCGCAAACCTCTACGATTTCGAGAACACGCAGGTGGTCCACCACCTCAACCAGGCGCTGCGCGCCAACATGATGTTCAAGGCTGACACCGATTACATCGTCAAGGACGGCAAGGTCATCATCATCGACGAGTTCACCGGCCGCATGATGGACGGCCGTCGTTGGTCCGACGGCCTGCACCAGGCGGTCGAGGCGAAGGAGGGCGTCGACATCGAGCCCGAGAACCAGACGATGGCCTCGATCACCTTCCAGAACTATTTCCGCATGTACCCGAAACTCGCGGGCATGACCGGCACCGCGGCGACCGAGGCGGCCGAGTTCTACGACATCTACAAGATGAACGTGGTGACGATCCCGACCAATGTCGGCGTCAAGCGCGTCGACGAGGAAGACGAATTCTACAAGGACACCGCCGACAAGTTCGCGGCGATCGCCAAGAAGATCAAGCATCACGCCGATCTCGGCCAGCCGGTGCTGGTCGGCACGGTGTCGATCGAGAAGTCCGAATTGCTCAGCGACTTCCTCGTCAAGGAAGGCGTCGAGCATGCCGTGCTCAACGCACGCCAGCATGAGCGCGAGGCGCATATCGTCGCGCAGGCCGGGCGCGCCGGCGCGGTGACGATCGCCACCAACATGGCGGGCCGCGGCACCGACATCCAGCTCGGCGGCAATCTCGAATTCCTCGTCAATGACGAGCTGTCCGACATGCCCGAGGGGCCCGAGCGCGAGGCGGCTATCGCCAAGATCAAGGAACAGATCGCTGCCGAGAAGGCCGCGGTGCTCGCCGCGGGCGGGCTGTTCGTGCTCGGCACCGAGCGCCACGAGAGCCGCCGCATCGACAACCAGCTGCGCGGTCGTTCGGGCCGTCAGGGTGATCCCGGCCTGTCGCGCTTCTATCTCAGCCTCGACGACGATCTGCTGCGCATCTTCGGGCCGGACACGCTGTTCGCCAAGATGATGCGCAACAATATCGGTGATGGCGAGGCGATCGGCAGCAAGTGGCTGTCGAAGGCGATCGAGACCGCGCAGAAGAAGGTCGAGGCGCGCAACTACGACATCCGCAAACAGGTCGTCGAATATGACGACGTGATGAACGACCAGCGCAAGGTGATCTACGAACAGCGCAGCGACATCATGGACGCCGATACCGTCGGCGACGTGGTCGAGGACATGCGCGCCGAGGCGGTCAACACGATCGTCGGTGGCGCCTGCCCTCCGGGCACCTATCCCGAGCAGTGGAACATCGAGGGCATGAAGGCGCAGCTCGCCGAGACGCTCAACCTCGAGCCGCAGATCGAGGCATGGCTCGAGGAAGAGGCGATCGATCCCGAGATCATCGAGAGCCGCGTCCAGGCGATGGCCGACGAGATGATCGCCGAAAAGGCCGCCTCGCTCGATCCCGACACCTGGGTGCGAGTCGAGAAGTCGATCCTGCTGCAGAATCTCGACCATCATTGGAAGGAACATTTGGCGACGCTCGATGCGCTGCGGCAGGTCGTGCATCTGCGTGCGTACGCGCAGAAGACGCCGATCAACGAGTATAAGCAGGAGGCGTTCTCGCTGTTCGAACGGATGCTCGCCAACATCCGCGAGGACGTGACGCGGACGATCGCCTTCGCGCAGTTCCAGCTCGAGCCGGCGCCCGACCTGCCGACGCTGCCCGACTTCATCACGCAGCATTTCGACCCGTTCACCGGCGAGGACGACAGCTACGACCAGGACGGCGCGTCGTCGGGTCACATCACGACGCGGCTCGCGCCGCTGTCGATCCCGCAGCCCGATGGCAGCGAGATCGGGCAGGACCCGGCGCAGTGGGAGAGCACGGTCAGCCGCAACGCGCCGTGCCCGTGCGGGTCGGGGCGCAAGTACAAGCACTGCCACGGGGCGGTGTGACGAGGATGCGGCGCGGCGGCGGGGGCGTCGCCGCGTCGGATCTACGCTGATCGGAACGATTATCGCCAGCTCGGGTTTGTTTCCCACACGAAACAGGGAGATGACCATGAGCGACAATTTCAACGAAGCGCCGAACGTTACTGTGATCGAGCGCAAGGGCGGCGGCGGGGCGGCGATCTTCATCGGGATCGTGCTGCTCGTTGCGGTCGTGGTCGGCGCGTTCTACTTGTTCAATCGCAGCCAGAACGACAATATCCGCACCGATGCGATCTCGGGTGCTGCGGACAAGGTCGGCGATAGCGCGAAGAAGATCGGCGACAGCGCGTCGAAGGCGACCGACGAGGCTGCCAAGTAAGGGCTAGCTCCTCACTCAACGTCACCCCGGCCTTGTGCCGGGGTCTACCGTACCGCGCGCGCAAACGCGGCAGTATGCGTGGCACGGTGGGCCCCGGCACAAGGCCGGGGTGACGGCGTTGGGGACTGTGCCTAGCGCAGGCAGGCGTCCAGGCCGTCGGTCCGCACCACGCCCACCCGGCGCGCGATCGTGTTGCCGTGGCGGCGGGTGAAGCCATGCGGCGCGACCGCCGCGCGCTTTTTCGGCAGCGGCAGCACCGCCGCGATCCGGCCTGCCTCGTCTGGCGATAAGCGCGATGCGTCATGCCCGAAATAGCGGTGCGCGGCGGCATCGACGCCATAGGTGCCGATCCCCGTCTCCGCGACGTTGAGATACACCTCCATGATCCGCCGCTTCCCCCAGATCGCCTCGATCAGCACGGTGAAATACGCCTCGAGCGCCTTGCGCGGATAGCCGCCGCCCTGGATCAGGAAGACGTTCTTGGCGGTCTGCTGGCTGATCGTCGAGCCGCCGCGGATGCGGCCGCCGCGCGCGTTGCGCGCCATCGCGGTCTCGATCGCGGTGAAATCGAAGCCGTGGTGCGCGCAGAAGCGTGAGTCTTCGCCTGCGATCGCGGCGCGCGGCATGTTGCGGTCGATCTGCGACAGCGGGCGCCAGCTTTTGTCGATGCCATGCCCGCCGAGCGCATCGCCGATCATCGTCAGCGTGATCGGCGGCGGGACGAAGCGATACACCACCACCATCAGCACCGAGAGCAACAGGAAGCCGATCACCAGCCGGACGATCCAGCCGATCGCCCAGCCGATCCAGCCGCGATGGCGCGGCGTTCTGGTCCGGTTGGGGAGGGGCGCGCGGGATGGCCTGGTGTCGCTCATCCCCGCGTCTTAGGGCGCTGCGGTCAGCGCTGTCCACCACGTGCGGCAAGCACCGCTGCGGCGGCGGCGAGGCCGGTCGCATAGGCGCCGTGCGCGGTCGAGAAATCGTGGCGCGAACAGGCTTCGCCCGCGAAGAACAGGCGATCGTCAACCGGTGCGGCGAGCACTGCGCGCTGATCCGCTGCGCCGACCTTGGCGTGCGAATAGCTGCCATGGATATGCGCCGCGTGTCGCCAGCGGGTGCGGGCGAGCGGGGTCAGTTTGGGGCGCCAGTCGCTGCCGAGCAACGCGACCAACTCGCCGATCGCAAAGTCTGCGGCCGCCCGGTCGTCCTTGTCCTCGAGCATTGCCGCGCAGTCGGCGCCGAGAAAGCCTTCGATCAGCGGCGTGCCGAACGGCGCGAGGCGGTAGCTGGCGGTGCAGGCGCTGTGCGGATCGCCGATCAGATGGCCGTTGCGCGGCAATTCGGCGTCGGCGACGTGGAGGAAGATCTTGTCGGCGAGCCCGAGCGGCAGGTCGGCGGCGGCGGCGTGTTTGGCGGGGAGCGGGGGATCGAAGCGGATCGCCTCGCGCGCGAGCACGGTGGTCGGCACGGCGACGATGACGTGGCGCGTTTCGAGCGTTCCGCGCTCGGTCTCGACTCGGATTGTCGTGCCGCGGTGGTCGATGCGCGTGACCACGGTTTGGAGCTGTACCGGCAGGGCGTGCGCATGGCGCGCGACGAGCGTGCCATAGCCTTGCTCGACCGCCCAATTGTCGTCGGTCGCGGCGTCTTCATACGCCGCCCAGTCGTGCAGCGAGACTTCCGACAGAGGCGCGCCGTTGGCGTAGCCCGAGATCGCGTCGATCATCGGACGCCACGGATCGTTGTTAGCGATGAAGTCGCTGAGCGGGCGGTCGGGACCGCCAAGCGCGGCGTGCGCGCCGGTGTCCCATCGATCCCAGGCGGCGTGATACGCATCCTGCTCGTCGTGCGGGAAACCGAGGTTGCGCCATTGGCTACCCCAATTGGAGGGGCTTTGATCGACGGTGAGGCCGTAATGGCCGGCGAGCTTGGTCCAGGGGTTGCGCCTGGCGGAGTGGAGCCAGCCGCAGCCGTAATCGACGGTTATGCTCCCCGGCGAAGGCCGGGGCCCAGTCGTGATGTCGGTATCTGGCTGGTTTAGCGGCTGCCTGTGAGCATCGCTATCCGGCCCCGGCCTACGCCGGGGTACGTCAGAGGTTGGGAGGTCCAGCGCCACGCTATGCGCGCGACCACCGATGCGGTCCCCCGCCTCGAGCAGCAGCGCATCGAGCCCGGCATCGTGCAGCGCACGCCCCGCGGCGATGCCAGCGGCGCCGGCACCGACGATGATCACATCGGCACCGGCCATGGTCTTACGCCGCGACGAGCATCCGCTGGTCGCCGGCGATCCGCATCATCGCCTTTTGCAGCTTCTCGAACGCGCGCACCTCGATCTGACGGACGCGCTCGCGCGAGACGCCGTAGACCTGCGACAGTTCCTCGAGCGTCTTGGGCTCATCGGTCAGGCGGCGCTCGGTCAGGATGAACTGCTCGCGCTCGTTGAGATCCTCCATCGCCGCGGTGAGCATCGAGTGGCGGACGTCAGCTTCCTGCGCTTCGGCGACGACGGTGTCCTGCAGCGGGGCGTCGTCCTGCAGCCAATCCTGCCACTGGCCGTCGCCATCCTCGCGCATCGGCACGTTAAGCGACGTATCGCCGCCCATCGCCATGCGGCGGTTCATGCTGGTCACCTCGGCCTCGGTCACGCCCAAGTCCTTCGCGATCTTGGCGAGATGCTCGGGGCTGAGATCGCCATCCTCGAACGCGTCGAGCTTCGACTTCATCCGGCGCAGGTTGAAGAACAGCTTTTTCTGCGCGGCGGTGGTGCCCATCTTCACGAGGCTCCACGAGCGCAGGATGAATTCCTGGATCGAGGCGCGGATCCACCACATCGCATAGGTCGCGAGGCGGAAGCCGCGATCGGCCTCGAACTTCTTCACGCCTTGCATCAGGCCGATATTGCCCTCGGAGATCAGCTCGCTGACCGGCAGGCCATAGCCGCGATAGCCCATCGCGATCTTCGCCACGAGGCGAAGGTGCGACGTCACGAGCTGCGCCGCGGCGTCGGTGTCGCCATGCTCCTCGAAGCGCTTGGCGAGCATATATTCCTGCTCGGGCGCGAGGATCGGGAATTTCTTGATCTCGGAAAGATAGCGATTGAGGCTCGCTTCGCCACCGAGGGCGGGAATCGTCGCGGGGACGTTGCTGCGGGCTGCCATGATCGTGTCTCCCTTTAATAGGTCGGGTGCCGTGAAACGCGGACGCCAGGCCGGATGCTATACCAAGAGCGCGGTGAACAGTTCCTGCATGTCCGCAGGCATTTCGCTGTCGAACGCCAAAGCGTTACTATTCACCGGATGAATGAACCCCAAACGCGCGGCGTGCAACGCCTGACGTCGGAAACCCAAGGTTTCCAGAAGCGCCTTGTGGCCCTGCTTTGTTCTACCGTAAACCGGGTCGCCGATCAAGGGATGGCCGAGCGAGGCCATATGGACGCGGACCTGATGCGTGCGTCCCGTCTCCAGCCGGCATTCCACCAACGCGCCCCCGTTCAACCGCTCAAGCGTAGTATAGTGCGTGACGGCGCGCTTCCCGCCGGGGACGATCGCCATTTTCTTGCGGTTCGACGGCGAGCGCGCGAGCGGGGCATCGACCGAGCCGGCGGTGGGGGTGGGGCGACCCGAGACGATCGCCTTGTAGCGGCGGTCGATCGAGTGATCGTGGAACTGGCGGGCGAGGCCTTCGTGCGCGCGATCGGTCTTGGCGGCGACCATCAGCCCCGAGGTGTCCTTGTCGATCCGGTGGACGATCCCCGGCCGCGCGACGCCGCCGATCCCCGACAGATGGCCCGCGCAGTGGTGCAACAGAGCGTTGACCAGCGTTCCGTCGGCATTGCCCGCGGCGGGGTGGACGACGAGCCCGGCCTGCTTGTCGATCACGATCAGATGCTCGTCCTCGAACACCACATCGAGCGCGATGTCCTGCGCGGCGTTGGTCGATGGCGTCGCTTCGGGAACGGCGAGGCTGTACAGCCCGCCCGCGACCGCCTTGCTCGACGGATCGCTGACGATCGCCCCGCGCGGATCGGTCACCGCGCCGCCGGCGATCAGCGCCTTGAGCCGCTCGCGCGAAACCTCGGGAAGCACGTCGGCGAGCGCGCGATCGAGCCGGAGCCCCAACGCCTTTTCGGACACACGCGCTTCGATGGTGACGACCCCCCGGTTCATGCCCTAGAATCTGGGCATGGCGATCGAGATTTCAAGCACTCTGCTGGAGCGACTGCTAAGCGACGCGCGAAATGCGCCCGGGCACGAGATTTGCGGGCTGCTATTCGGCACGCTCGAGCGGATCGAGTCGGCCATGGCCTGCACCAACGTCGCCGATGATCCGCGTCGCACGTTCGAGGTCGATCCCGCCGCGCTGTTCGCCGCGCATCGCGCCGCGCGGCGGGGTGGGCCGGAAGTGATCGGGCATTATCACTCGCATCCGTCGGGGGAGGCTAGGCCATCGCCGCGCGATGCCGCTGCGGCGATGGGCGACGGGGCGCTGTGGCTGATCGTCACCGCGCGGGAAGCGCGACTCTGGCGAAGCTCCACACCGGGCGCGTTCGTCGCGCTCGCTTACGCGGCGATCGGGTGAGGCGATCGCATGCGCAACCGCGGCGGCTTATGGTCGCGGTCCGGCCATGCTAGACCGGCTAGCGACTTGCGCCCGACGCCGTGCGTCGTAAGAAGATCCGACACTTCGTGACCCGAAAGCCGCTTATCCCATGACGATGACCTCCGTCGATTTCGCCAGCCTGTTGTGCTCGCGGCTGTGCCACGACCTGCTGAGCCCGGTCGGCGCGCTCAACAACGGGCTCGAATTGCTCGCCGACGAACATGATCCCGAGATGCGCGCGCGCTGCCTCGAGCTGCTCGGCGAAAGCGCCAGGGCGTCGGCCAACAAGCTCAAATTCTTCCGCCTCGCATTCGGCGCGGCGGGCGGCTTCGGCGAGACGGTCGATGCGCGCGAGGCGCGCGCCGCGATCGAGGGGCTGTTCGGCGACGGGCACCGCGTCAAGCTCGGCTGGCTGGTCGAGGATGCGACGCTGCCCAAGCCCGCGATCAAGGTGCTGCTCAATCTCGCGCTGATCGCCGGCGATGCGCTGGTGCGTGGTGGTCAGCTCGACGTCGGCGCCGAGAGCAACGGCGGCCAGATCGAGATCGTCGTCCGGGCGTCGGGCCCGCGGATCGTCCTCGACGCCGAGATGCGCGCCGCCCTCACCGGCACGCACGGCGACGCGGTGATCACGCCGCGCGCCGCCGCGGCCTATCTCGTCCATGCGCTCGTCGCCGAGGGCGGCGGGCGCGTCCAGGTCTCGGACCCGGGCGATGCGGTGCTGCTGTTCGGGGCCGCGTTCAAGGCGGGCTGACCGATTCGGCGCGGATCGCCGCGGCGGCCGACACCGCGCCGACGCTATACCCGCCCTTAACCATTTTTCGTCCAAGGTCCCCCGTACCGTTTCGCGGGGACCCATGGACGACCTATTACACGAATTTATCGCCGAAACGCGCGAGACGCTCGAGGCGCTCTCGGGCGAGATCGTCGCGTGGGAATCGGCGCCGGGCGACCGCGACCGGCTCGATTCGATCTTTCGCTTCGTCCATACCGTCAAGGGCAGTTGCGGCTTTCTCGACCTGCCGCGGCTGGCGCGGCTGAGCCATGCCGCCGAGGACGTCCTCGCCGCGGTCCGCGCGGGCGAGCGCAGCCCCGATACCGCGCTCGTCAATGCCGTGCTCGCGATCGTCGACCGGATCGGCGAACTGGTCGAGGCGATCGATGCCGGCCGGGCCGTCGATGATTCGGGCGAGGATCTGCTGGTCGCCGCGCTCGATCCCGGCGCGACCGCGGTCGCGCCGCTCAGCGTCGTGCTGCCCAGCCGCGCGGCGACGCGCAGCGTGCGGCTCAACGTCGATCTGCTCGACCGGATGATGAGCGGCATGTCCGACATGGTGCTCGCGCGCAACGAACTCGCGCGGCGGCTGCGCGACGAAGGCGTCGATCCGAGCGTCGAGGCCGCGCTCGAACGCCTGTCGGTGACCGTCGCCGAGATGCGCGACACCGTGACGCGGACGCGGATGCAGAAGATCGATGCGCTGTTCTCGGCGCTGCCGCGGATGGTGCGCGATACCGCCGCCGAGCTCGGCAAGTCGGTGACGCTGCATATCGAGGGCAGCGACGTCGAGCTCGACCGCGAGATGATCGAGATGATGCGCGACCCGCTCGTCCATATCATCCGCAATTCGATCGACCATGGGATCGAGCCGCCCGCGCTGCGCCGGCTGGCGAAGAAGCGCGAGAATGGCTGGCTCAACGTTTCCGCCCGGCAGTCGGGCAATCAGATCATCATCGAGATCGCCGACGACGGCCGCGGGATCGACACCGATGCGTTGATCGCCAAGGTCGCGCAGGACGGGCGTCGCAGCGAAGCCGAGCTGCGCGCGCTCAGCCCGCAGGCGAAGCTCGACCTGATCTTCGAACCCGGCCTGTCGACCAAGGATGTGGTCACCGCGATTTCGGGCCGCGGGGTCGGAATGGATGTCGTCCGCGCCAATGTCGAGCAGATCGGCGGGCGGATCGAGCTGTTCAATACGCCGGGGCTCGGCCTGCGGATCGCGATCCATGTGCCGCTGACGCTGTCGATCATGTCGACGATCGGCGTCGGCGTGCGCGACCAGCGCTTTGCGATCTCGCGCCAGGCGATCGAGGAGATCGTCCGCGTCGGCGGCCAGACGATCCGCATCGACCGGATCGGCGATACGCTCAGCGCCACCGTGCGCGACCGGCGGATGCCGCTGATCGACCTTGGCGATCTGCTCGGCTTCGCAGCGCGCGATCCCGCGATGCTCGTCATCGTCAGCGTGTCGGGCGGGAGCTATGCGCTCGCGGTCGACGCCGTGCTCGACCATGAGGAACTGGTGATCAAGCCCGCCGCGCCCGCGATCATGGCGACCGGGATCTATGCCGGACAGACCTTGCCCGACAGCGGCTTGCCGATGCTGATGCTCGATTGCGCCGGGATCGCGCACGTCGCCGGGCTGGTGTTCACCCGCGCCGCCGCGGCCGACGAGGAAGCCGAGGTCGAGGCGGTGCCGGGCGTCCAGGCGTTGTTGTTCGAGGATCTCGACGGCTGCCGCCGGATCGTGCCGCTGTCGGTGATCGACCGCGTCGAACCCGTCGCCGCCGGTGCGATCCGCATGTCGGCGGGGCGGTTGCGGCTGTCGGTCGAGGGGGGGATCATCCCGCTCGTCGCGCTCGGCGAATGGGCGGCGTTGCCGAGTGTCTCGGTGCTGCGGCTGCGCGACGGCGCGACCGAGATCGCCTATGCCATTAAGGAGGCGCTCGACATCGTCGAACTGCCCGGCGCGATCGTCGCCGCGCACGCGGTCGGGCCGATCGCCGGCGTCGTCGCGCTCGACGGCGATCAGATCGAAGTGCTCGACCTGTTCTGGATCTTCGCGGCGCACGGCGCGGGCGAGATCGAAGCCGAAGCGCCGCTGTGCCTGCTCGACAGCGCCGAATCGGCGTGGATGACGACCTTCCTCAAGCCCGTGCTCGAAGCCTCGGGCTACCGCGTCACCGCCGCGCTGCGCCCGGGCGAGGTGCCGCGCGTGCTGGTGCGGATGGAGGGCGACGCCGCACCGGCGACCGGCACGATTCCCGTCGTCCGCTTGCGGCGCGATGCCGAGGGCGCCGACGACACGATCTTCCGTTATGATCGCCCCGCCGTGCTGGCGGCGGTCGCGCGCTCTGCTGCTGGAGGCCGATGATGCCGCTGTTCCTGATCGCGCAGATCGCCGGTCGCACCGTGGCGATCGAATCGGACCAGGTCGAATCGGTCGTCGATATCGGGGCGATCATCCCGGTGCCGCGCGCCGACCGCCACGTCCACGGGCTTGCCGCCTTGCGCAGCCGCGTCGTCACCGTGCTCGACACGCGCGCCGCGCTCGGGCTCGAAGCGGGCACGAGCGAGGCGACGCGCGCGGTCATCACGATCGTCGATGGGCATCATTACGCCGTGCTGGTCGATGCGCTCGACGATGTCGCCGCGTTCGATCTGGCGCCGCTGGCGGCGGGGATTGTGCTCGACAAGGGTTGGCTCACGGTCGGGCGGGGGGTGATCGAGCGCGACGGCGAGCCGATCCTCGCGATCGGGCTCGCCGCGCTCATTCCACGCGGGCTGGCGGCGGCGGCCTGAGATTAACGCGACGCTTACGCATTTCGGGCAAGGATAGCCGCAGTGTGCTCAAACAGGGTGAATTCATGAAGACCTGCCTCGTCGTCGACGATTCGAAGGTGATCCGCAAGGTCGCCCGGCACATCCTGGAAACGCTTAATTTTCGCGTGACGGAAGCCGGCGATGGGCGCGAGGCGCTCGATTCGTGCCTCGCCTCGGCGCCCGATGTCGTGCTGCTCGACTGGAACATGCCGGTGATGAGCGGGATGGATTTCCTGCGCGCGCTGCGCGACAGCGCGATCGCAAGCCGACCCAAGGTGGTGTTCTGCACCACCGAGAACGGCATGGCGCACATCCGCGCCGCGATCGAGGCGGGCGCCGACGAATATGTCATGAAGCCGTTCGACCGCGAAACGCTCGAAAGCAAACTTCAGATCGTCGGCATGGCCTGAGGGCACAGCATGCCCGCCACCCCGTCCATCCTCGGCAGGCCGGCCACCGACGACCCGCCACGCGTATTGATCGTCGATGATTCGGCGGTCGCGCGCGCGGTGATCGCGCGCGCGCTCGAAGGCGAGCGTGTCGTGGTCGCCGGCGCGGTCTCGAATGCCGCCGCGGCGCTGGCGTTCCTGCGCTCGGCCCAGGTCGATGCGGTCGTGCTCGACATCGAGATGCCGGGAACCTCGGGGCTGGCGGCCTTGCCCGACTTGATCGTGGCCGGGCAGGGGGCGAAGGTGCTGATCGTGTCCTCGGCCGCCGCCGAGGGCGCCGCCGCGACGATCGAGGCGCTCGCACTTGGCGCGGCGGACACGCTGATGAAGCCCGGGGTCGGCGATTTTGCGGGCCGCTTCTCGGTCGCGATCGTCGAGAAGCTGCGCCGCCTGCTCGCGGTCGAGGCGCCGCTGGAGCTGCCGCTGCCGCTCGTCCCGCGGCGCATGGCGGTCGATCCGGTCGGCGCCGCGCTCGCCACCGGTCAGGGATTCGACATCGTCGGGATCGGCGCGTCGACCGGGGGGATCCACGCGCTCGCGACGGTGTTGCGCGAATTGCCGGCGTCCTTCCCGCTGCCGATCCTGATCACCCAGCATCTCCCGAGTTCGTTCATGCCGTTCTTCGCGGCGCAAGTCGCGGTGATGGCGGACCGGCCGTGCGACGTCGCCACCGATTCGATGCGGATCCGCCCGGGTCGCACGATCGTCGCGCCCGGCGATGCGCATATGCGCGTCGTCAGCACCGGCGACGGCGCAGCGATCCGCCTCACGCATGAAGGCTGCAAGAGCGGCTGCATGCCCTCGGTCGATCCGATGTTCGAAAGCCTTGCCGAAGTGTACGGCGCGCGCGCGCTCGGAATCGTGCTGAGCGGGATGGGCCGCGACGGCAGCGAGGGCGCGCGCCAGCTGGTCGATCGCGGCGGGGTGATCCTCGCGCAGGACCGCGCGACGTCGGTGGTATGGGGAATGCCCGGTGCGATCGCGACCGCCGGCCTCGCCAGCGCCTTGTTGCCGCCGGCCGAGATCGGTCGCTTCGTCGCGGCGCGGCGACGCCCGGCATGAGCGATCGTGCCGGGGGTATGCGCGTCCATCTGCCGAGCGAGCGCGCTTCGTCGAGCGGCGCGACCGGCGTGCTCACCGCGATCCTCGAAGCCCGCACCGGCCAGCAGCTCGCGGCGAACCGCGCCTGGCGGATCGAGACCGAACTCACCCCGCTGATGCGCGACCTCGGCCTGGCAACGCTCGATGCGCTGGCGATGGCGGCGCAGCGCTCGCCCGCGATCGCCGAGCAGGTCGCCGATGCGTTGCTCAATCAGGAAAGCTCGTTCTTCCGCGACGCGCCGGTGCTCGACCTCGTCGCGAAGGCCGTCGCCGCCCTGCGCGACGCGCATCCGGCGCGCCGCCTGCGGATCTGGTCCGCCGGTTGCTCGTTCGGCCAGGAGCCGCTGTCGCTCGCGATCCTGTTCGCCGAGCAGCCCGCGTTCAGCGGGGCGACGCTGCCCGAGATTCTCGCCACCGACGTATCGGACGCGGCGCTCGCGCGCGCGCGCAGCGGGCGCTATTCGCAATTCGAGATCCAGCGCGGGCTGCCGATCCGGCGCATGATCGAATGGTTCGAGAGCGACGGCGTCGACTGGGTCGCCAAGCCCGAGCTCGTCCGCCGCATCGCCTTCCGCCGGATGAACCTGGTCGCCGATGCGATGCCGCCGGGGCGCTTCGACGTCATCCTGTGCCGCAACGTGCTGCTCTATCTGACGCCCGACGATCGACGCCGGATCCTCGACCGGTTCGCGGGAATGTTGCAGCCCGGCGGCCTGCTCGTGCTCGGCGCGGGCGAGACCGTGATCGGCCAGACCGAGGCGTTCCGCCCGAGCGCCGCGTATCGCGGTCTCTATGAACGCGACTTGCCCGACGACGGCTGACGGGGTTCCTTGTCGCGCGCGTCCGTGCTTAAGCTCTGGTTTGGCTCGCGCAGGGACTTTCCCATGACGATCATCGACACGCCCTCGCCCAATTTCGACGACCGCTCGCTGCCGGTGTCGATGATCGTGCTGCACTATACCGGCATGCAGACCGCACAGGCCGCGATCGACCGGCTGCGCGACCCCGAAGCGAAGGTCTCGGCGCACTATCTCATCGCCGAGGACGGGCAGGTCCTGCGCATGGTCCCCGAGGACAAGCGCGCGTGGCACGCGGGCAAATCGTGCTGGCGCGGGATCGAGGACGTCAATTCGGCGAGCATCGGGATCGAGATCGTCAATCCGGGCCACGAATTCGGCTATCGCCCGTTCTTCGAGGAGCAGATCGACGCGCTGATCCCGCTGGTCGCCGGGATTACGGAGCGCCATGGCATCACGCGCGGCAACGTCGTCGGCCATTCGGACATCGCGCCGACGCGCAAGCAGGATCCGGGCGAGCTGTTCCCGTGGAACCGGCTCGCCAAGGTCCGGCTCGCGCTGCCCCGGCCGACCAAGAAACTGCTCGACCCGATGTGGGCCGATGCCGGCTTCCTCGTCGCGCTCGAGCGCTTCGGCTATGACGTGCGCGACAAGCTTGCTGCGGTCGTCGCGTTCCAGCGGCGCTTCCGCCCCGAACTGATCGACGGCGTGATCGACGGCGAATGCCGCAGCATCCTGCTCGCGTTGCTGTTGCCAAAGCCGACCGGGGACGACTAAGGAACCTGCAGCCAGAGGGTCGGGCGGCCGCGGGTATCTTTTGATACGCGAGGAAAGTCCGGGCTCCGCGGAACGACGGTGCCGGGTAACGCCCGGCGGGGGCGACCCCAGGGACAGTGCCACAGAGAGCAGACCGCCGATGGCCTTTTCGGAGGCACAGGCAAGGGTGAAAGGGTGCGGCAAGAGCGCACCGCGCGACGGGTAACCGAAGCGGCATGGTAAACCCCACCGGGAGCAAGATCGAATAGGGGTGGCACATGGGCCCTCCCAAAAAGTTTACTTTTTGGGGACCCAGAGAGCTTCGTTTCAGCTCGTCACCCGGGTTGATTGCTTGAGGCGGCGCGCAAGCGTCGTCCTAGAGGAATGGTCGCCTATCCCCGTCACAGGGCGGGGGGGACAGAACCCGGCTTACAGACCCTCTGGCGCATTTTCATACGGGTTTCACAAAAGCGTCATGGCGCTATCGCACCGCGATGCTTAGATGGCCCGCTATGGCGCGTACATCATCACGATCGGTCGACTGGGGTTTTCCGCGCTGGCGCGCTTATGGCGAGGCGAGCACCGAAGCCGCGACCGTGCGACTGTGCGATCGCCACGGCTGCAATGAAAAGGGCGATTGCCCCGCGCCGAAATCACCCAACAGCCCGGAGCGCTGGTATTTCTGTCAGGTCCATGCCGGCGAATACAATCGCGGCTGGAATTATTTCGAAGGCCTCACCGCCGAGGAAGCCGCCGAGCGCGAGCGCGCCGAGACGCAGACCGCCGAGGGCTATACCGAATCACGGCACAATCAGTGGGCGGGGCCGGGCGACGGCAGCCGCTCGCGCGACGAGATGCGCGCGCTGGAAGTGCTCGAGCTAGAGGTCGACGCCGATTTCGAGGCGGTGCGTGTCGCCTGGCGGCGGCTCGCCAAGTCGAACCACCCCGACGTCCGCCCCGGCGACAAGGAGGCGGCGGCGCGCTTCCTCGCGATCCAGGCGGCGTATGACGTGCTCAAGGCCGCCGAGGAGCAGCGGCAGTGGAAGCCCGAGGCTTGAAGACGGTCCGCTCGGACTGGTCGAACGCCATTCTCGTTTGCAAGAAATGTTCGAAGAAGCTCGGCGGCGGGTTCGGGCCGAAGGGCAGAACCGGGCTCGCCAAGGCGCTGCGCGCGGAACTCGGCGTCGGCAAGGGGCGCAAGGGGCGCGCCGGCATCATCGAGGTCAAATGCCTCGGCGTCTGCCCACGCGGGAGCGTGACCGTGGTCAATGGGGCGGCGCCGGGCGCGTGGCTGCTGGTCCGCGAAGGCCTGCCGGTTGCGGCGGTGGCGGCCGAATTGGGCCTTGCCGGACCGCAGGAGCCGAGTCTTACGCCGGAATGATGCGCCGTCGCAGGGCCTGCCGCGCCCCGCTCGCGTATCGGTCGAAACGTTAGAGCAGCACGCCGATCGACCAGAACGTTCCGGCCAATGTCCCGACTGCGATCAGTGCCTGACAAATCGCCCAGGCATCGCCTCGGCAGAAATCCGACGGGCGTGGACCGACATCGCGACCTTGCATCATCACTCTCCTGACCGGCACCGTCATGCGGTGTTCGTATCGACGGTGAAGTTGGGCCGAATCGGCCCGGTCGTCAAGGCGATTTCAGGGGCCTCGGCTCACGGTCGCGACGTCGGGAAGCGTTCGACGATCTGCCCCAGGCGCGCGCGCAGCGTGGTGAAGGCGGCGGTGTCGTCCTGCGTCTTGCCGAGCCGGACGAGCACGAGCCGCTGCTCGGGCGAGGCGATGACGAACTGGCCGAGATGGCCGAGACACGACACCAGCGAGGCTGGGCCGTGGCCGGGGAACAGCGCGGGCGCGCGGTCCCGCCCACCCGGACGGTTGAGCCAGAGCTGGCCGCCATATTCGGGATTGTCGGGCGACGGCGTCTTCATGAAGGCGAGCCATCCGGGCGCCACCAGCTGCGCGCCGTCCTTCGCCTTGCCGTCGAGCAACACGCTGCCGAGCCGGCCGTAATCGTCGAGCGTCATGTAGATCAGCGATCCGCCGATCTGCGTTCCCGCGCCGTCGAATTCGAGCCGCGCGCTGGTGATGCCGGCGGGGGCGAACAGGCGACGCTCGGCGAACGCCTGATATGCGCGCGCGCGCTCGCGCGGGTCGGTGCTGGTCGTCAGCGTCCGGGTCACGAGCTCGGCCAGGATCAGCGTCGTGAGCGAGCTGTATTCGAACTTCGCGCCGGGCCTGGCCTCGAGCTTGGCGCCGATCGCGCGCTGCGCCATCGCCTGGGTGCCGCTCACGAACAGCACCTGGTTGGTGTCCGACGCCTCGACCGGATCGCCGACTTCGGTATGCGCGAGCCCCGAGGCCATGTTGAGCAGCATCCGCAGCGTGATCGCGCGGCGCGGATCGCCCGCCTTATGCCATTCGGCGATCGGCGCAGGCGCGTCGAGCGCGAGCTTGCCGTCGGCGACGAGCGCCCCGACGAGCAGCGCGGTGACGGTCTTCGCCATCGACCAGCTGATGAAGCGAGTCGCGTCGGAATAGCCCGGGGCATAGCGTTTCGCGACGATATGGCCGTCGCGGATCAGCACGGCGGCGCGGGTTTCCCCGAGATCGGCGCGGAACAACGGCGCCAGCGGGCCGGGCGCGGGCGCGGCGACCGAACCTGTCGCGAGCAGCGCGCTCGCCAGCACCAGCCAATGGCTTTTCATCCGCATGACCGAAGCCTAGGCTCGGTCCCGATGAATGCAAGACGCCTGGTCCTTGGGTCGTTGCTCGCGCTCGTGCTGATCGTGGCGGGCGCGAGCTATGCGTGGGTGCAGGGCCATCGCGCGCAGCTCGAGCTCGGCGTCGGCTATGCCGCGCGCGTCGCGTGCGGGTGCCGTTATATCAGCGGGCGGCCGCTCGGCGATTGCCACAAGGATTTCGAGCCGGGGATGGAGCCGATCCGACTGTCGGAAGATCCGGCGAGTCGCACGGTGACCGCGTCGGTGCCGCTGATCGCGCGCCGCAGCGTGCGCTACGATGCGGTGTTGGGGTGTCAGCCCGAACGGTTCGCGGGCACGCCACTCGTCGTGCCGCACTGAACGCGCCCGAGGATCAGGCCTTGGCGTAGCGCGCGGCGGTGTCGCGGATCAGGCTGATCATGTTGGGGATGCCCTGCGTGCGGTTCGAGCTCAACTGGTTCTTGAGGTCGAACGGCGCGAGCTCGGCGGGGATGTCGGTCGCGAGGATCGTCGCCGCGGGCTGATCCTGCACCGCCAGCAGCACGAGCGCGATGATGCCCTTGGTGATCGCGGCGTTCGAATCGGCGAGGAAGTGCAGCGTGCCGTCGTCCTTCGCCATCGGATAGACCCACACCGAGGCGGAACAGCCGCGCACCAAGGTGACGTCGGTTTTCAGCGCGTCGGGCATCGGTTCGAGGTCGCGCCCGAGATCGATGAGGAGCCGGTAACGGTCGTCGGCTTCGAGGAAGCTGTATTCGGATTCGAGGTCGGCAAGGGTCTGCATGGGGGGGCTATAGCCGCCCGGCGCGGACTTCGTCACTTTTTTCGCCCCTCTCCTTTCGGGGAGGGGATGGGGGTGGGGGAGGTCTCACCGAGACGGCCAATGCCTGACTCGCGGCACGGCCCCACCCCAACCCATTGTCGGGTGAAGGATGCCCCGCATCCTTCACCCGACAATCCTGCAGGGAAGGGGCTAGAGGATTACAGATCCACCCCCGCCGCGATCGCCTCGAGCTTGCGGATGCGCTCCTTGAGGTCGGCGATCTCGATCCGCGCGCTGGCGTTGGGCATCATCTGCGTCGGCGCCGGGTCGCCGAACGCGTTCAGCTCCTGCTGCTTGAGCGCGAGCCAGCCGCGCCAGCCGGTCAGCGTGGCGAAGGTCAGCATCGCGAGGCCGGCGAGCCCCGCGGCCGCCATGGTCATGTAGAAGGTCGGGTCGGTCATCATCCCTGCTCCTGTGAAAAGCGTCATCGGTTACGCCCGTGGGTCTTGGCGGTCGCGCAGCTTCTCGATCTCGCGATCGAGGCGGGCGCCGCTGTCGTTACTGTCGGTGGCGAGCCGTTCGAGCACGGCGAGGCGCTCCTTCATCGCCCGCAATTCGTCGCGCAGCCGGTCGTTTTCGGCTTGCGCGGCGGGATCGTCGCGGAAGCGGAGGTCCTCGCCATGCTTGCTGCGGACGACGCCGTAGCGCGCCATCGCGACGCGTCCGATCGTGACGACGACGATGATCGCGACGACCATTTCAAACGGGTTCATTTCGGTCACTCCTGCGAAAGGGTGGAAAGCAGACCAGGTTATTCGGCGGGGACGGCGGCTTCGCGCAGCTTGCGGCGGCGCGGGCGGTCGACGCTTTCGGTCGCCCAGACACCCCCCGCCGTGAACACGGCGAGCACGATAAAGAATGCAATCATGATATCCTCGGGGAGAAAGAGTGCGTTTGTAAAGAGTTAGTTGAGCGGTGCGTCGCGCAGTCGGTCGATCTCGTGCGAGAGATCGACCCCGCGGTCGGTGATGATCCGCTCGAGCACGCGGACGCGCTGTTCGAGCCGTTCGGTCTGCGCGGCATATTGCGCGGCCTTCTCGGCGGTCTGCGCGCTCAGCGCGTTCGCCATCTTTTCCTTGTGCTTGAGGCCGACCTTGTAGGTCTCGTGCCACAGCCCGCCGATGACGGGGATGCCGACCACCACGAAGGCGATCATGAAAATCGTGAAACCGTTCATGGCGCGTCTCCTCTGTCGCGGGTCAGCGCAGCGCGTCGATTTCGCGCGAGACACGCTCGGCGGGATCGGTGGCGATGCGTTCGAGCACCGCGAGGCGCTCCTCGAGCCGGCTGATCTGGCCGTGCAGCTTCTCGTTCTCGGCGACCAGCAACTCGGTTTGGCGGCTGGTGGTGAGATCGCCGTCGCGGCCGATCAACTGGCCCTTCTTGCTCTCGATCGGGTAGCCGTGCTTGGCGCGGACCCAGGTGTTGACGGTCCAGGCGATCGGACCGATCGTGATCGCCGCGAGCGGGATCAGCATGCCTAATGTGTTGCTCATGAAAACGTCCCCTGTTTCTGTGAGCCGGGATCAGATCAGCGCAGGCTGTCGATCTCATCGGCAAGGCGTGAGTTGCGGCTGACGTACATCGTCTCGATGTCGGCGAGGCGGCGGTCGATGTCGCGGAACTTGCTGCGGACCTCGGCGGTCGAGCGCGTCGGGTTGGCGCGCACGCCCTGCCAGAACTTGGCATCCTCGGCGCTGTCGTAGAGGCCGAGCGGCTTCTTGTCGGCGACGCAGGCGATGACGATGTACGCCAGCAACACCCAGCCGCTGGTGACCAGCGTCAGCATCGCGGTGCCGACGCGGACGAGCGTCACGTCGATGCCGGTGTAATCGGCGATCCCCGAGCAGACCCCCAGCCATTTGCTGTTCTGCTTGTCGAGGTAGAATTTGGTGCGGCTGGCGGACATTTCAGTTCCTCCGTGCTGGATCGTAGGGGGTCGGCTCGGCGAGCGGCATGCTCGCGCGCCATTCGGGGTGATCGACGGCGATGATCCGCTCGACCGTGCCGAGGCGCTCCTCGAGTCGGCGGGCGAGCGAGTAGAGCTCGTCGAGCAGCTTCTCGTCTTCGTTGGTGATCTTGGGCGCCTGCCGCCATTTGGTGACGTAGTGCAGGATCACCCAGGGCATGCCGACGAAGAGCGTGCCGCAGACGAAGATGGGGACCAGGATGTCCTCCATCTCAACCGTCCTTACCGACGCGGGCCTTCATCGCGGCGAGCTCGGCCTCGACTTTCTCGGCCGCCTTGAGCTCGGCGATTTCCTCGTCGAGCGTCTTGGGCGGGGCGCCGTAACCGGCGACCTCGGCGCGGCCCTCGGCCATGTCGACGCGGCGCTCCATGATCTCGAAGCGGCTGAACGCGTCCTGCATCTTGGGGCCGGCGTAGAGATCGCGCAGCTTGAACTTGTTCTGCGCGCTTTCGAGCCGCGTCGCGATCGAGTTCTGGCGGGTGCGCGCCTCGCGCAGCTTGCCGGTGAGCTTGGCGATGTCTTCCTCGGAGCTGCGCAGCGCCTCGTCGAGCACGCCGATCTCGCCGCTCAGCTGGCCGGCCATGTCGGCGGCCTTCTGCTTTTCGACGAGCGCGGCCTTGGCGAGGTCCTCGCGGCCCTTCGACAAAGCGAGCTCGGCCTTTTCGGTCCAGCTCTCCTGCAAGCTGCCGAGCTTGCCGATGTGGCGGCGCATTTCCTTCTGGTCGGCGATCGTACGCGCGGCGGAGGCGCGGACCTCGACCAGCGTCTCCTCCATCTCGAGGATGATCATGCGGATCATCTTCGCGGGGTCTTCGGCCTTGTCGAGCAAGTCGGTGAAGTTGGCGGCGATGATGTCGCGGGTTCGGCTGAAGATGCCCATGGTGTTACTCCTTCGGGGGGTACGCGGTCGTTTACGAAAACTGTGCCGCGGCGGGAGTGGGGCCCCGCCGCGGATCGCCTCACCCGTGGGGCTGGGCGGCGATCTGGCGCGGCGCGGCGCTTGCCTGCCCGACGGTGCCGACCAGTGCGACCGACCCGATCAGCATGGTGGCGACGAGCGCGACGGCGATCTGGGCGAGCGAGCTGCGCGATGTGTATTCGGTGGTCATGGCGGGTCTCCTTGGCGGAAAAACGGTGCCCGGTAGGGCGATGCCAGAAGCTTTGCAGGGAGCGTGCCAGTTTTCGGAATGGCGGATTTTCGCCGTTTCTAGTGTGGTATAGGAAAAACACACTTGCCAAGGCTTGGGATTTTACGCCAAGCGTTGGGAATGGAACGAACGACCCAGGTGATCGGCCAATCGGGCGCGTTTCTCGACGCGCTCGAACTCGCCAGCCGCGCGGCGGCGCTCGACCGTCCGGTGCTCGTGATCGGCGAGCGCGGAACGGGCAAGGAGCTCGTCGCCGAGCGCCTGCATCGCCTGAGCCCGCGCTGGGACCAGCCGCTCGTCATCATGAACTGCGCAGCGCTGCCCGAGACGCTGATCGAGGCCGAATTGTTCGGGCACGAGGCTGGCGCCTTCACCGGCGCGACCAAGGCCAGGGCAGGGCGGTTCGAGGAAGCGCATCGCGGCACGCTGTTCCTCGACGAGCTCGGCACGCTGTCGATGGCGGCGCAGGACCGGCTGCTGCGCGCGGTCGAATATGGCGAGGTGACGCGGATCGGCGCGTCGCGGCCGATGCGCGTCGACGTGCGCATCGTGGCGGCGACCAACGAGCATCTCCCCGACAAGGTCGCGCGGCACCAGTTCCGCGCCGATCTGCTCGACCGGCTGAGCTTCGAGGTGGTGACGCTGCCGCCGCTGCGCGCGCGCATCGACGACGTGCTGGTGCTCGCCGAGCATTTCGGCCGGCGCATGGCGTCGGAGCTGGGACGCGACAGCTGGCCGGGGTTCAGCAAGGCGGCGGAGGCGGCGCTGATCGCCTATGCCTGGCCGGGCAATGTCCGCGAATTGCGCAACGTCGCCGAGCGCGCGGTGTATCGCTGGGATCTCGACGGGCCGATCGACGCGATCCAGTTCGATCCGTTCGCCTCGCCGCACCGCCCCGCGACGATCGCGCCGCCGCCCGCGCCGGACGCGGTCGCAGCGACGGCACCGCCCGTCGCAGCGCCGCCGCCTGCGGCAGCGCCGGAAGCGATGGATTACAAGGCGCGGCTCGCGCGCTTCGAATGCGAGATGCTGCAGACCGCGATGGCCGAGAACCGCTTCAACCAGCGCGCCACCGCCGAGGCGCTGGGCTTGAGTTACGACCAGTTGCGCCACGCACTGAAGCGCCACGGCCTGATTTCGGGCGCGGCGACAGAATCGGTTGCGTAACGAGCGGGCCGGACCCATTTGCCCGGCCTGACGTTTGCGTATCGAGCTTTCGCTGCCTGTTTTTCAAGGAGAAGACCCATGGCTTTCGAACTTCCCCCGCTGCCGTATGCCTATGACGCGCTGGAGCCGACGATCTCGAAGGAGACGATGACCTTCCATCACGACAAACATCACGCGGCCTACACCGCCAAGCTCAACGAGGGCGTCGCGGCCGACCCCAAGCTCGAGGGCAAGACGATCGAGGAGATCCTCGGCATGATCTCGACGCTGCCGCCGCTGGTGCGCAACAATGGCGGCGGTTTCTGGAACCACGACTTCTTCTGGAAGATCATGGGCCCGGCTGGTTCGACGCAGCCCTCGGGTGCGCTCGCCGCGGCGATCGAGACCTATGGCGGTCTCGACAAGCTCAAGGACGATTTCAACACCAAGGGTGCGGGCCAGTTCGGTTCGGGCTGGGCGTGGGTCATCAAGGATTCGAGCGGCGCGCTGAAAGTCGTCTCGACGCCGAATCAGGACAATCCGCTGATGGACGATGCCAAGGACAAGGGAACGCCGATCCTCGGCAACGACGTATGGGAGCACGCTTACTATCTGACCTACATGAACGACCGCCCCGGCTATCTGAAGGCGTGGTGGAACGTCGTGAACTGGGACGAGGCGGGCAAGCGCTTCGACGCGGCGTAAGCGATTGATAGGAGGCGGAAGCAATCACGATTGCGTTTCACGCAGGTGGTAGCGCAATCATTGCAATTGCTAAAAAATCTGCTGCACTGCACAAAGACTGTGCCTTTCAGGCATCCTCTCCTAAAACTTTCATGGCCGGTCGAAAGACCGGCATTTTTTTTGGTTTGCCGCCTGATATAGGCGAAGCGCTGTCGTAGCGCCGGATCAGAACAAAACGACGGAAGAGGGTGGCCGCCGGTAAGCCCGGCAACGGCGACACGATCGTGCGGGGGATCGAGCCCGGAGCTCTCCCCCGCGATTTGCAGGTTTTGGTCTGTCACGTCACTCCGGGGTCGTCCCGGCGTCTACCGCGCCGCACGCACCTCCGGCGCAGAACGGACATCCCGGTGGACCGCGGGACTAGCCCGGGGTGACGGTCAGGGCGCTTCGTCTGCGCGAATCACTCTTGCGGCGGGACCGGCGGCTCGTCCTTGACGCTGAAGCCGTGCCGCATCAGCATCGGCACATTGGCGAAGGCGAAGATCAGCGTCAGCGGGATCACGCCCCACAGCTTGAAGCCGAGCCAGAAGGCATAACTGAATTCGTGGCGGACGATTTCGTTGAGCACCGCCAGGAACGCGAAAAACACCGCCCAATTGATCGTCAGCTTGCGCCAACCGGTCTCGTTCAGGCCGGGATAGGCGGCTTCGAGGAACAGGCTGAGCAACGGGCGGCCGGTGACGAGCCCGAATACCAGGATCGCCGACAGCATCGCGTAGATGACCGTCGGCTTGATCTGGATGAATTCCTTGTTGTGGAAATACAGCGTCAGCCCGCCGAACACGAGCACCAGCGTCCCCGTCAGCCACAGCATCGGCGAGATCCGCCCCGAGCGGACGAGCGAATAGATCATCGCCGCGATGCTCGCGATCATGAACGCGGTCGTCCCCGCGATCAGTTTGACCATGTCGAGCCCGGGGGTGAGGAAATTGACGAGGAAGAAGATCGCGATCGGGCCGATGTCGATCGCCAGGCGCTGCCCGGCGCCGAGCGGCGCCTTCCCGGCGGGGACGGGCTTGATGGGGGTAGGGGTCATTTGCGGACCCCTTCCACGCCCGCGATGATCCGCGCAACCTCGTTCGCGTCGAACGGGCGCAGGTCGCCCATGCCCTCGCCGACGCCGATCGCGTGGATCGGCAGGCCATATTGCTCGGCCGCGGCGACAAGCACGCCGCCGCGCGCGGTGCCGTCGAGCTTGGTCATGACGAGCCCGGTGACGCCGGCGTCCTTCTTGAACACCTCGATCTGGCTGAGCGCGTTCTGGCCCGTCGTCGCGTCGAGCACGAGCAGGACGTCGTGCGGGCTGTCGACGTTGAGCCGGCCGAGCACGCGGCGGATCTTCGACAGCTCGTCCATCAGCTCGCGCTTGTTCTGGAGGCGGCCGGCGGTGTCGACGATCAGCACGTCGATCCCGGTCGCGGTCGCCTGCTTGACCGCCTCGTAGACGATCCCTGCCGCGTCGCCGCCTTCCTTGCCGCGGATGATCGGCACGCCGGCGCGCTCGGCCCAGGTGGCGAGCTGGCCGATCGCGGCGGCGCGGAAGGTGTCGCCGGCGGCGAGCATCACGCCGTAATCCTGCTCCTTCAGCAGATGCGCGAGCTTGGCGATCGTCGTTGTCTTGCCCGAGCCGTTGACGCCGATCACCAGGATGACGTGCGGGCGCGGGAAGCCGGTGATCTCGAGCGGCTTGGCGACGGTGTCGAGCACTTTCTCGATTTCCTCGGCGACGACCAGGCGGATGCCGAGCTCCTCCATGTCGCGCTCGAACACGCCGGTCGACAGGCGGTGGCGGATCCGCGCGGCGGTCTGCGGGCCGAGATCGGAGGCGATCAGCGCCTCCTCGATCTCGTCGAGCGTCGCGCGGTCGAGCGGGCCGGTGCCGAGCCCGGCGAGATTGCCGAGCAGCCGGTCGGAGGTGCGCTTGAACCCGCCGAGGAGTTTGTCGTGCCAACTGGGGGTCATGCGGTGGTCTCTTGCAGCATTTTTTCGGTCCCCGGCGAAGGCCGGGGCCCAGGAGAAATGGCGGTAGGGAGCGCGCGCTGCGCATCGCCATGGGCGTCTCGCGACCGGGCCCCGGCCTTCGCCGGGGAGCCAGCGAGGGGAAGGGCGCTGAGCGAGACACCATCGGTAGTGACGATGTGGACGTGCTGCACCGTCCCGACGGCTTGTGAAGCGAAGCGCACCTCGGCGAAATTGCCCGAATGTCCGCGATCCCCCGGCCGCTCGACCAGCACGTCCTGCGTCGTGCCGACCAGCCCGCGCAGCCACGCCGCCTTGCGCCGTGCGCCCGCCGCGCGGAGCAGCGCCGCCCGCGCCTTGCGGACGGGAACGGGCACCGCCGGCATCCGCGCGGCGGGGGTGCCGTCGCGCTCCGAATAGGGGAAGATGTGCGCGTGGACCACGTCGCACTCGTCGATCAGCGCGAGCGTGTCGGCGAACATCGCGTCGTCCTCGGTCGGGAAACCGGCGATCAGGTCGGCGCCGATCGCGATCTCCGCGCGCGCGGTCTTGAGGCGCTCGACCAGCGCGACGCTCTCGGCGCGCGAATGGCGGCGCTTCATCCGCTTGAGGATCAAATCGTTGCCCGCCTGGAGCGAGAGATGGACGTGCGGCATCACCCGCGGTTCCTGCGTCAGCAGCGCGAACAGCCGGTCGTCGATCTCGATCCCGTCGAGCGACGACAGCCGCAGCCGCTCGAGCGCCGGCACGTGGCGCAGGATCCGCTCGACCAGTTGCCCGAGGCGCGGCGCGCCGGGCAGATCGGGGCCGTAGCTGGTGAGATCGACCCCGGTCAGCACGATCTCGCGGTGGCCGGCCTCGACGAGACCCGCGATCCGCTCGATCACCGCGCCCGCGGGGACCGAGCGGCTGTTGCCGCGGCCGTACGGGATGACGCAGAAGGTGCAGCGATGGTCGCAGCCATTCTGCACTTCGACGAACGCGCGGGCGTGCGCGGCGAAGGCGGGGGCGAGATGCGGCGCGGTGTCGCGCACCTTGAGGATGTCGCCGACGATTACCGGGTCGGAAGCGGCCCAGGCGTGTGATGTCAGTTTCTCGCTATTGCCGAGGACGCGGTCGACCTCGGGCATCGCGGCGAAGCTCGCCGGGTCGATCTGCGCGGCGCACCCCGTCACCACCAATTGCGCTGTCGGCCGCTCGGCGCGCGCGCGGCGGATCGCCTTGCGCGTCTCGGCGACGGCGCCGTTGGTCACTGCGCAGCTGTTGACGACGACCAGGTCGCGCCCGCCGACAAGCGCGCGGATCGCCTCGCTTTCGGCGATGTTCAGGCGGCAGCCGAGGGAGATGATCTGCGGGTCTGGCATGAGCTGCGCGATCTAGGGGGCGCGCGGGAGTAAGTCCATGCTCTCTCCCCTCGCTGACTCCCCTCCCTGGAAGGGATTGGCTCGCGCGACCTTCTCCCCTCCCTGAAAGGGAGGGGTCGGGGGTGGGTCGGCCCGTTGGAGGGGGCGACGCCAGCATTAGACCGACCCACCCCCAGCCCCTCCCTTCCAGGGAGGGGAGAAAGACGGGGCGCGGAGGTGGAACGTCACCCCGCGCGGCGCTCCTCCGTACCGGCCGCATCGCTCACCACCACATGCAACAGCCGCCGCTCGGCCAGCATCCGGCGCGTGTTGGCGATGCTCGTCGGGCGCCCATACAGATAGCCCTGGCCCTTGCCGCAGCCAAGCGCGCGCAGCCGGTCCTCGATCGCCAGATCCTCGACCCCCTCGGCGGTGATCGGCAGATTGAGGCTGTCGCCCAATCGCGTGATCGCGGTCACGATCGCGGCGCTTTCGCTATTCTCGTTCATCGACATGATGAAGCTCTTGTCGATCTTGATCCGGTCGAACGGCAGCGCGCGCAAATGCGCGAGCGACGAATAGCCCGTGCCGAAATCGTCGAGCGCGAGCCGGATGCCCTGATTCTTGAGGCTGCCGACGATCGACTGCGCGAGCGGGAGATTGTCGAACAAGGCGGTCTCGGTGATCTCGATCTCGAGCCGGCTCGGCGGGAAGCCCGTCTCGGTCAGCACCTTGATGATCTTCTGCGCGAGCCACGCATCGCGCAGCTGACACGGCGAGATGTTGACCGACAGCGACAGCTCGGCGTCCCAGTCCTTCGCGGCGAGGAAGGCCTGGCGCATCAGCGACAGCGACAGATCGGCGATCAGCCCGGTCTCCTCGGCGATCGGGATGAAGCGGTCGGGCACGATCAGCCCGCGCGTCGGATGCTCCCAGCGCGCGAGCACCTCGAACCCGCTCAGCCGGCCGGTCTGCAGCTCGATCTGCTGCTCGAAGTAGGGGACGATCTCCTCGCGCGGGATCGCGTTGCGCAGGCCCACTTCGAGCTCGTTGCGCGCCTGCAGTTCGCGTTCCATCGACTGGTCGAACCAGGCGAGGCGGTTGCGGCCCGAATTCTTCGCGGCATACATCGCGATGTCGGCCGAGCGCATCAGCGCGTCGATGCTCGGGCAGTCGAAATCCGAGCGCGCGATCCCGACCGAGACCGAAATATGGAGCTGCAGGCCCTCGACACGGAACGGCTGGGCAAGCTGGCTGACGAGCTTCTCGGCGATCCGCTCGACCGTCGCCGGGTGCGCCGCGTCGAACAGGAAGGCGCAGGCGAACTCGTCGCCACCGAAGCGCGCGGTGAGCGCGATGCTGGGCATCGCCTCGGCGATCTGCAGCGCGACTTGCTGGAGCAAGGCGTCACCGATCGCATGCCCGTGCATGTCGTTGACCGTCTTGAAATGGTCGAGATCGAGCATCAGCAGCGCCATCGCCTTGCTGCGCGTCTGCGCCCGCACGAACATCGCCGCGCCTTCCTCGGCGAGGCTGCGGCGGTTGAGGAAGCCGGTAAGCGGATCGCGCGCGGCGAGGATCTGCGCGCGTTCCTCGGCGGCGGTGCGCACCGTCACTTCCTTCGCCAGCTCGCGATGCCGCCGCCAGCCGAACAGGATCAGCGCGACGTTGAGCAGCAGCGCGATCACCAGCGACTTGTCGGTGCTGGCGCCGCCATGGAAATATTGGCGAAGCGCCGCGGAGAGCACCGCGCTGCCGGTGCCGACGAACAGCAGGATCGAGGCGACCGTGATGGCGCCGCTCAGGATTTCGCGGCGTGGCCGGACGACGACCTTGATGGTGTCTCCCGCCTCGCCGCGTGTTTCGACCGTCATAGAAAAGCTGCCCGCCCCCAGGTTGAGCTTCTCCCTTTCCACGCGAGGCGTGTAGATGGGGTTAAGCCCGATGGTTGCGTAATCGTTCGAACCGGGCTAGGGGACCCCGATCGTTCCTGTAGGGGATACGTGAAGGCTGCCCCACGGGGCTACGCCGGCCGACGAGGTTTCGTCCGCCGGCGTTCTTTGCGTTACGCTGCGGCTGCGATGTTTTGGAAGGGTTTTTTCGGATGTTCGAGAGCCTGAGCGACCGTCTTGGCGGTGTGTTCGATCGGTTGCGGGGGCGCGGTGCGCTCACCGAGGCGGACGTGCGCGGCGCGATGCGCGAAGTGCGAGTCGCGCTGCTCGAGGCCGACGTCGCGCTGCCGGTGGCGCGCGATTTCGTCGACAAGGTTACCGAAGCCGCGGTGGGGCAGAACGTTCTGCGCTCGGTCACGCCGGGGCAGCAAGTCGTCAAGATCGTCAGCGATGCGCTGACCGAGATGCTCGGCGCCGAGGCGGCCGAGCTCGAGCTGGGCGTGACGCCGCCGGCGATCATCATGATGGTCGGCCTGCAGGGTTCGGGCAAGACGACCAGCACCGCGAAGATCGCGCTGCGGCTCGCCAAGCGGCAGGGCAAGAAGGTCTTGATGGCGTCGCTCGACGTCAACCGCCCGAACGCGCAGGAGCAGCTCGCCGTGCTCGGCACGCAGGCGGAGGTTTCGACGCTGCCGATCGTCGCCGGCCAGCAGCCGGTCGATATCGCGCGGCGTGCGGTGCAGGCGGCCAAGCTGCAGGGCTATGACGTCCTGATGCTCGACACCGCCGGTCGTCTCCACGTCGATCAGGCGCTGATGGACGAGATGCGCGCCGTCGCCGACGTTGCCAAGCCCAACGAGATCCTGCTCGTCGTCGACTCGCTGACCGGCCAGGACGCCGTCAACGTCGCGCAGAACTTCTCCGAGCAGGTGCCGCTCACCGGTATCGTGCTGACCCGCATGGACGGCGACGCGCGCGGCGGTGCCGCGCTGTCGATGCGCGCCGTCACCGGCAAGCCGATCAAGTTCGCCGGCATGGGCGAGAAGCTCGACGCGCTCGAGGCATTCGATCCCAAGCGCGTTGCCGGCCGCATCCTCGGCATGGGCGACGTGGTCGGCCTGGTCGAGCGCGCGGCCGAGGCGATCCAGGTCGAAGACGCCGAGAAGATGGCCGCCAAGATGGCCAAGGGGCAGTTCGACCTCGACGATCTGCGCGGCCAGTTGAAGCAGATGCAGCGGATGGGCGGCATCGGGGCGCTCGCCGGCATGATCCCCGGCATGGGCAAGGCCAAGGGCATGGTCGACCAGGTCGGCGGCGAAAAGGTCCTGGTGCGGATGGATGCGATCATCACCTCGATGACCGCGAAGGAGCGGCGGAAACCCGAACTGCTCAACGCCAAGCGCAAGATCCGCATCGCCAAGGGCTCGGGGACGACCGTGCAGGACGTCAACAAGCTCCTGAAGATGCACCAGGAAATGGCCAACGCCATGAAGAAGATCAAGAAGATGGGCGGCCTTGCCGGCATGGCGAAGATGTTCGGCGGCGGCGGGGGCGGAATGGGCGGCCTCGGCGGTGCGCTCGGCGGAATGGGCGGGATCGACCCGGCCAAGATGCTGAGCGGCGGCGGCGGTGGCCTGCCCGGCCTCGGCGGCGGCCAGACCAAGCTTCCCCCCGGCTTCGAGAATTTGCTCAAGAAGAAATAAGTTCAACCTAATCATTATATTAAAGCAAGAAGGTACTCTATCATGGCAGTCAGCATTCGTCTTTCGCGCGGCGGTTCCAAGAAGCGCCCGTATTACCGCATCGTCGTCGCCGATGCGCGCGCCCCGCGCGATGGCCAGTTCATCGAGAAGATCGGCACCTACAACCCGCTGCTCGCCAAGGATGACGAGAAGCGCATCGTGCTCGACACCGACCGCGCGACCTACTGGCTCGGCGTCGGTGCGCAGCCGACCGACCGCGTCGCGCGCTTCCTCGACGTGAAGGGCGTGCGCGAGCGCACTGCCCGCAACAACCCGAACAAGGGCAAGCCGGGCGAGAAGGCGGTCGAGCGCGTCGAAGAGCGCCAGAAGAAGCTCGACGATGCCGAGGCCGCCAAGGTCGCAGCCGCTGCCGCTGAGGAAGAGGCCAAGGCCGCTGCCGCTGCCGAGGCCGCCGAAGCCGCTGCCGCTGCCGCTGCCAGCCAGGCCGAGACCGAGGCGGTCGTCGCTTCGGAAGTAGAAGCCGCGACCGAAACCCCGACCCCGGAAGCCGAAGCCGTCGCCGAGGCGACCTCGGAAGAAACCCCGGCGAACGGCTGATGCAACGGGACGCCCCCGTCACGCTCGCCGTCATCATCGGCGCGCACGGCGTGACGGGGGAGGTCCGTCTCAAGGTCTTTACCGAGGACCTTGCGGCATATAGCGACTTCAACGGCGGCACGCTGTCGTTGAAGTCGGTGCGCCACGGCAGCAACGGCATGATCGCGCGGATCGCGGAAGTGACCGACCGCAACACGGCCGAGGCCCTGCGTGGGACCGAACTCACGGTGCCGCGTTCGGCGCTGCCGCCGCTCGCCGAGGGCGAATATTATCATGCCGATCTGCTGGGTATGCCTGCCGTCTCGACGACGGGCGAGGCGCTCGGCCATGTCGTCGCGATCGACGATTTCGGCGCGGGCGACGTGATCGAGATCGAACGGCCCCCCGAGGACGGCAAGCCGGGCAAGCGCTTCATGATCCCGATGAACGCCGATGCGGTGCCCGCATGGGATGCCGAGAAGCTCGTCGTCGAGCCGGGCTTTATCGTCTGAGCGGCCGACGCTCGTCGAGCAGATTGCGGATCGCCGTCGCGGCGACGCCGGCTTCGCCCATCGCGTGGCTGATCTGGTCGAGCCCCTTCACGACATCGCCCGCGGCGAACAGGCCGGGGATCGAGGTGCGCTGGTGGTCGTCGACCTCGAGACAGCCTTCGTCGGTCGCTCTCGCGCCCGCCGCCACCGCCAGTTTCGATCGGATCGTCGAACCGAGGGCGGGATAGACGCTGTCGAAGCTGAGCGCGCCACCGGGCGTGGTCACCACAATCTCGTCACCGTCCATCCGTATCGGCGTGCACGGCCCGTCGCGGTGCACGATGCCGGCTTCGTCCAGCTTCGCGCGGCAGCTGTCGTCGAGCTCGTGCGCACCGCCGGGGGCGATCAGCGTCACGTCCCTGGTGTAGCCCCGCAGGAACAGCGCTTCCTTCATCCCGTGCGTGCCCGTGCCGATCACGCCCACACGCTTGTCGGTGACCTCATAGCCATCGCAGATCGGGCAGTAGCGCAGCAGGCCGCGCGCGAGCGCGGCGTCATGCTCTGCCGGGTCCATCTTCGGGCGGAGATTGACGACCCCCGTCGCGAGCAGCACCGAGCGCGTCGCATAGCCCCTCGATCCGACCTGCACCTCGAAGTCCTCACCCTTGGGGACGATGGCGGTCACCTCGGCCGCTTCGCGCACCGCGCCGAACTCCTCGGCCTGCTCTTGCATCAGCCGCAACAGCTCGGTGCCCTTGATGCCGCCGGGATAGCCGGCGTGGTTGTGCGTCCGCGGGATTTGCGCCGCGCGGCTGCTGCCACAATCGAACATGCGAATCTTCAAATGGAACCGCGCGAGGTAGATCGCCGCGGTCAGGCCGGCCGGCCCAGCGCCGATGATGATGCAATCGTCCATTGCGGCGATACGCGTAGGGCGCGGCGTTGTTCCTTGACGGGCGGGGACAAAGTATATACATGACGTGTATACGGAGAGTGAGATGGACGACGAATCGTATCACGGCACCACATTCAAGTCGGGCAACTCGGTTGCTTTGCGGCTGCCCAAGGGCATGGGCATTCCCGAGGGCACCGAAGTCCGGATGGTGAAGGAGGCTCCCATGACGTTCAGGGTGGAACCGGTCGACGCGCCACGGCGGACGATCGACATCAGCGGGTTCGCGGGCAAGGCGCCCGGGGCGAGGCTGATCCCGCACGGCGATTTCGACGAGCGGCCCAGCACGATCGCGAAACGGCTGGCGGCACGCGATACGTGACGCAGTTCCTCATCGATGCCGACATGGCGATCTATGCAATGGCCGAACGGCATTCGCCGCTCAACGATAGGCTGGCCGCCTGTTATCCCGGCGACGTGGCGATCTCCGCGATCAGTTTCGCGGAGATCGCCGTGGGCACGTTCGTCGGGAAGCCACCGAGCGCCGAGGTTCTGGATGCCTTCATCCGCGCCGTGCCGATTCTTCCCTTCGACGAAGCCGCAACGCGCGCTTATGCGCAACTCCCCTTCAAGCGCGCGCGGTTCGACCGCTTGCTGACGGCTCATGCGCTCAGCCTCGGCGCGGCGATCGTCACCAACAACGCGGTCGATTTCGCCGACGTGCCCGGCCTGAGCGTCGAGAATTGGACCAAATGACCTTCGCCGCCACCGTCCTCACGCTCTACCCCGAGATGTTCCCCGGCCCGCTCGGCCTGTCGCTCGCCGGGCGTGGGCTGAGAGAGGGCAAATGGAGCCTCGACGCGCGCAACATCCGCGACTTTGCGACCGACAAGCACAGTACCGTCGACGGGACGCCGGCGGGGGGCGGGGCAGGGATGGTGCTGCGCCCCGACATCCTCGCTGCGGCGATCGACAGCGTGCCCGCCGGACGCCCGTTGCTCGCGATGACACCACGCGGCGCGCCGCTCACCCAGGCGCGCGTGCGCAGTCTTCCCGAAGGCCCGGGCGTCACCATCCTATGCGGTCGGTTCGAGGGATTCGACGAACGCATCTTCGCCGCGCGCGAGATCGAGGAAGTGTCGATCGGCGACTATATTCTGTCGGGCGGCGAGATGGGGGCGCTCGTCCTGCTCGATGCTTGCATTCGGCTGCTCCCCGGCGTAATGGGCGCGGCTTATAGCGGTGTGGACGAGAGCTTCGAAACGGGGCTGCTCGAATATCCGCAATATACCCGACCATATGAATGGGAAGGGCGCACGATCCCCGAAGTGTTGCGATCGGGGGATCATGCGAGGATTTCGGCATGGCGCAAGCACATGGCCGAGACCGAAACACGGCTAAGGCGGCCGGATCTATGGGAGCGCCATGAGGGTGCTCGGGTCCAGTCGCCCTCTGGCGCGCGACGAACGAAGAAGGACGCATGAGATGAATCTCATCCAGACGATCGAAGCCGAGAACATCGCGAAGTTTCTCGAGAACAAGAAGATCCCCGAATTCCGCCCCGGCGATACGCTGAAGGTCGGCGTGAAGGTGGTCGAAGGCGAGCGCACCCGCGTCCAGAACTACGAAGGCGTGTGCATCGCGCGGTCGAACAAGGGCATGGGTTCGAACTTCACCGTACGCAAGATTTCGTTCGGTGAAGGCGTCGAGCGCGTTTTCCCGCTGTATTCGCCGAACATCGACAGCATCGAAGTCGTCCGCAAGGGCGCGGTGCGTCGTGCGAAGCTGTATTACCTGCGTGGCCGCACCGGCAAGTCGGCGCGTATCGCCGAGCGTCGCGACACGCGTCCGGCCAAGACGGTCGCTGCCGCCGAGTAATCGGATCGCTAGCGCCGCAAGGCACAAGAAAGGGCGCGGGGATTGCGATCCCCGCGCCCTTTTTTGTGCTCAGGCCGCGGCGCGGACCAGGGGGGCGTGCCGGTCGACCAGGATCGCGCTTGCCGCGTTCAGGCCGATCAGCTCGACGATCGTCCCGTGGCGCCGCATCTTGGTGACCAGATCCTCGAGCGTGCCGACCGCGGTCACGTCCCACAGATGCGCGCGCGTCAGGTCGATCCGGACGGTGCGCGCGGTGTCGCGCAGATCGAACTGATCGGCGAAGATATCGGCGCTGGCGAAGAACACCTGTCCAGATACGCTGTAGCTACGCGTATCGGTCTCAGGATCGAACGTGGTCTCGACGCGGAGCAGCTTGGTCACCTTGAAGGCGAAAAACACGCCGCTGAGCAGCACGCCGACGCCGACGCCGGCTGAGAGGTCATGCGTCACCACCGTCACCACGACGGTCGCGAGCATCACGACGCCCGAGACCTTGGGGTGGCGCGCCAGATCGGCGAGCGAGCTCCACGAGAAGGTGCTGATCGACACCATGATCATGATCGCGACCAGCGCCGCGACGGGCACCTGTGCGACCCACGGGCGCAGCGGCACCATGATGACGAGCAGGAACACGCCCGCCGCGAGCGTCGACAGCCGCCCGCGGCCGCCATAGCGGACATTGCCGACGGTCTGGCCGATCATGCCGCAGCCGGCGATCCCGCCGAACAGGCCCGCCGCGACATTCGCCAGACCGAGCCCGGTGCACTCGCGCGCCTTGGAGCTGCTGGTGTCGGTGAGATCGTCGACGACGCTCGCCGTCATCATCGATTCGAGCAGGCCGACCGCGGCCATCGCGAAGGCGTAGGGCGCGACGATGCGCAGCGTCGCCCAGTCGAGCGGGACGTTCGGCAGAGCGAACGCCGGCAACGACGTGGGAAGCCTACCGAGATCGGCGACGGTGTGGATCGGCATCGGGAAGGCGATGCTGATCGCGGTCAGCACGACGATGCAGATCAGCGGCGAGGGGATCGCAGTCGTGATGCGCGGGAGGAGGTAGATGATCGCCAGGCCGCCCGCGATCATCGCATAGGTGTGCCAGGTGACGCCGAGCATCTGCGGCACCTGCGCCGAGAAGATCAGGATCGCGAGCGCGTTGACGAACCCCGTCCGCACCGAGCGCGAGACGAAGCGCAGCAGCACGTCGAGCTTGAGCAGCCCGAACACGATCTGGAGCAGGCCGGCGAGCACCGTCGCGTAGAGCAGGAATTGCAGGCCGTGGCCCTGCACCAGCGCCGCCGCGACGAGCGCGACCGAGCCGGCGGCGCCAGAGATCATCGCCGGGCGCCCGCCGACAAAGGCGAGGACGATGCCGATCACGAACGAGGCGAACAGGCCGACCTCTGGGTCGATCCCGGCGACGAACGAAAAGGCGATGACTTCGGGGATCAGCGCGAAGGTTCCGACTAGGCCGGCGAGCAGATCGCGGCGGACGCCACCGACGCCGCTGAACCATTCGCTGCGATAGCGTGAGGGGGGAGTGTTGATCATAACGGGAGTGTCCGCAAGAATCGCAGCAGCGCCTTCTGTCGCGAGCGGCGTAAAAGGGCGTACGATGTGCGTTGTCCGGCGGATCGGCGGCCGGAATAGCCACCCGGATTTGCACCGGGTCCATGCGAGTGCGACCCCGATACCGCGTTGCGTGTTGCGGTGCAACACGCAGCCGCGCGTTACAGGACGCGCAAACCCAATTCTCCCAGCAACTGCCCGGCCTGCTCGCGCGAGATCGTCGCGCCGCGGAACTGGCGAGCGTCGACCAGGGCGATCCCGCCGAGATCGCAGGCGCGCAGGTCGGCGCCGTCGAAGCGGCAGCCCGAGACACCCGCGTCGCGCAGGCTGCAGTCTTCAAACACTGCAGTGCGGAAATCGGTCTTGCGCAGATCAGCCTGGCCGAAATCGATCTTGCGCAGCGTCTGCTTGCGGAACGAGAAGCCGGGGAGTTTGGCGTTGATCAGCAGCACTTCTTCGAAGCGCAGATCGAACGTCTTGGCGTCGGACAGGTCTGCGCCGGTAAGCTTGCAGCGCTCGAAGCTGGCGGCGGTCAGCGTTGCGTTCCGCAGGCTCGCATTGTTGAGGTCGCTCGCCTCGAAGCGCGCGTCGGCGAGATCGGCGCGGGTGAACTGCGTGAACGCGGCGCGGCACGAGACCCACGCCGTCGCCTCGAGCCGCGCGCCGGAGAGATCGGCGCGGCGCAGGCTGCAGCGCTCGAAGCGCCAGTGCGACAGATCGAGCTCCGACAGATCGCTGTCGTCGAGGTCGCAATCGAGGAGGTGGTGCGGGCCGGTCGCGATGAGGCGTTCGAGATCGACGCGCTGCAGCGGTTCGACGCTCGACACGGTTGGCAGGGGAGCGGTCATCGCTCTTCCTATCGCGATGCGTTGCGCAGCGCGACCTATTGGAACGCGATCAGCTTGACGGTGTCGGGCAGCGGCGGGGGCGCGGCGTCGGGATGGTGGAGCCGCGCGGCGATCGCTTCGATAATCGCGGCGATCACCGCGCCGTCGGGATGGTGCCCGGCACGCGGATCACCGCGCTGAAACCGTCGCGCTTAGCGAGGGATGCGGCCTTGTGGAGTTCCTGCCCCATCGCCGCGGGGACGGTATCGTCGGCGAGGCCGTGGATCAGGAAATACGGCTCGTCGAGCTTGGGCACCGCGGCAAGATTGTCGTAGCGATCGGAGATGAAGGCGCGCGCGATCTTGGGCGCCATCGCGCGCAGGCCGGTGAAGGTGCCGATCGTCACCAGCGCGTCGAGCTTGTGCCGCATCGCCAGACCGAACGCGACGCCGCCGCCGATGCTGTGGCCGATGACGATCACGCGGTTGCTTCCGGCGAGGCGCTTCGCCTCGGCGTAGAACGCGTCGGCGTCGCGCCCGAGCCCGGCTTCGTCGGCGCGACCGGGATTGCCCGAATAGCCGCGATATTCGGCGGCGACGACGCCGTATCCGGCGGCGACGAGCGGGGCGAACCAGTCGAGCGATCCCATCGCACTCGACGCATTGCCATGTAAGACGAGCAGCGTCGGTTTGCCCGGCCGGGCGGGGATTTCGGCACCGATGATGGCGATTCCGTCGCTCGTCGTCAGCGTGACGCGCTGCGCGCCCGCCGGGAGCAGCGCGGTGGCGATCGGGGCGGTCGGCGCGGGGTAGATCCGGTCATGGATCAATTGGCTCGACACCGGGTTCGCCGCTGCGACGAGCAGTCCGGCGGCAAGCGCGCCCTTTCCGAACGCGCGGATCTTGCGGGGTTTCATTGTTCTCTCCCGGTGACGCCGCGCTGCCCCCGTACGCCGACCGTGTCATGGTTGCATAACACACGTCATCGCGCTATACTTTTCGCGATTTGAGGTCATGGGGGGAAACATGTCCGACGTCGCGATAACCACTGCCGCCGAACCCGATGGCGCGCCGCGCATCGCGGTGCTCGATATCCTGCGGGGCGTGGCGATCCTCGGCATCCTGTTCATGAACATCAACGACATGGGGCAGTCGCTCTATGCCTCGTTCGACGACATCCGCCATCTCGGCTGGTCGGCGAGCGACCAGGTCGCGTGGTGGCTGCGCGAGGTGTTCGCCAACGGCACGGCGCGCTGCATGCTCGAGCTGCTGTTCGGCGCGGGGATGGTGATCCTCACCGACCGTGTCGCCGAACGGGCGGGCGAGTGGGTCGTGCTGCGGCGCTATTATGTCCGCAATTTGATCCTGTTCGCCTTCGGGTTGATGCATGTCTTCATCCTGCTGTGGCCGGGTGACATCCTCCATACTTACGGCCTTGCGGCGTTGGTGGCGTTCCTGTTCCGGCGGCTGCGGCCGCGGCTGCTGATCATGATCGGGTTGACGCTGGCGCTGTTCCAGCTCGTCGGCGGCGGCTATTTCGGCTATTATCAGACGCTGCAGACGCGCGCACAGGTCGCCGCGATCGTGGCCAAGGTCGCGGCCGGCGCCAAGCCGACCTCCGACGAACGCGCGCTGCTCAAGACCAAGGCAGAGAACGCCAAGAAGCGCGCCGAGCGCAAGGCGAAGTCGCGCAGCGACGTGGCCGCCGAGGACCGCGCCCGCACCGGCAGCTTCACGACCTGGGCGAGCGCGCAGTGGCGCATCTTCCTCGACATGGAATCGCAATTCCTCGAATTGCTGTTCGTGTGGGAGGCGGGCAGCGTGATGCTGCTCGGCGCCGCGCTCTACAAGCTCGGCATCCTGCAGGGGCGGCGGTCGCGCCGTTTCTACGCCTTGACCGCGGTGATCGCCTACTGTGTCGGGATCCCGTTGCGCGTGATCGGCGCGCACGAGCAGATGCAGTTCGGCGACGGCCCCTATACCTTCTGGGCGAGCTACGAGATCGCGCGGCAGGCGATGACGCTCGGGCATGTCGCGCTGATCAACTTGCTCGTCCAGACCGCGGTCGGCGCGCGGCTGTCGCGGCCGTTCGTCGCGGCGGGCCGGACCGCGCTGTCGATCTATATCGCGCAGACGCTGATCTGCCTGTGGGTGCTGTATCCGCCGTTCGTGCTTGGCCTGTACGGCAAGATGAGCTGGGGGCCGCTGATGGTGACGTCGCTCGTCATCGACGCGGTGCTGCTGGTCGGCGCGAATCTGTGGGTGCGGCAGTACGACATCGCGCCGGTCGAATGGGCATGGCGCTCGCTGGTCGAGCGGCGCGTCCTGCCGTGGCGCAAGCGGCCGCGTGTGCCGCGTGTCGAGGGCGCGCCCGCGCTCGCCTAACATCCCTTTACCTCGCGCACGGTCCCCGCGATAAGCGCGCTCAAACGCCCGCTTTCGGGGCGTGACAGGGACTGGAGATGCGGGATGCGGGCGAGTTGGGCTTTTGCGGGCGTGATGCTCGCCTGTGCGGCAGTGCCGGCGATGGCTGCTGACCCCGTCGCCACCCCGCTGACGCTCAAAGCGGTGTTCGGCAGCCCCGATCTTTCGGGCGTCCAGCCGCGCGGCGTCAAGCTCTCGCCCGACGGGACGCTGCTCACCTCGTTGCGCCCGCGCGCCGAGGAGAAGGAGCGCTTCGACCTGTGGGCGCGCGACACGCGCACCGGCGTTGAGCGGATGCTGGTCGATTCGAAGAAGGTCGGCAGCGGCGCCGAACTGTCCGAGGCCGAGAAGATGCAGCGCGAGCGCGCGCGCATCGCCGGCTCGAAGGGGATCGTCACCTATGACTGGGCGCCCGACGGCAAGACGATCCTCGTGCCGATCGACGGCGACCTGTATCTTGCCGGGCTCGACGGCACCACGCGGCGGCTGACCAACGCGCCGGGCGATGGCGCGCTCAACCCGGTGATCAGCCCCAAGGGCGGCTTCGTCAGCTTCGTGCGCGGGCAGAACCTGTTCGTCCAGCCGCTCGGCGGCGGCGATGCGCGCGCGGTCAGCAGCGATGGCGGCGGGACGGTGCATTGGGGCGAGGCGGAGTTCGTCGCGCAGGAGGAAATGGACCGGCGGACGGGCTATTGGTGGTCCCCGCAGGACAGCAACATCGCGGTCGAGCGCTTCGACGAGGCGCCCGTCGGGATCGTCACGCGGGCGGCGATCGGTGCGAACGGCACCAAGGTTTACGATCAGCGCTATCCCGCCGCGGGCACGCCCAACGTTGCTGTCGCGCTGTACGTGATGAAGGCGGATGGGTCGGGGAAGGTCAAGGTCGACCTCGGCAGCAATCCCGACATCTATCTCGCGCGCGTCGACTGGACGCCCGACGGCAGCGCTTTGCTCGTCCAGCGCGAGAGCCGCGACCAGAAGACGCTCGACATGCTCAAGGTCGATCCCGCGACGGGCAAGGCGACGGTGCTGTTCATCGAGAAATCGGGCGCGCGCAGCTGGCTCAATCTGTCCGACGCCTATCGCCCGATGAAGGACGGGAGCCTGATCTGGCGTTCGGAGCGGACCGGCTTCGGTCATCTCTACCGCTTCAACAAGGGCCAGTGGACCGCGCTGACCAAGGGCGACTGGGTCGTCCAGGCGCTGCTCGGCGTCGACGAGGCCAAGGGCCGGCTGTTCTTCACCGGCAATAAGGACGGTGTGCTCGAGCAGCACCTCTATTCGGTCGATATCGCTCACCCGAACGTCATTAGCCGCCTCACCGAAGCTGGCTGGTGGAACAACGGCACGATGGACGACGCCGCGACGCGGATGATCGTCTCGCGCTCGAGCCCGACCCAGCCGACGCAGGTCTATCTCGCCGATGTCGACGGCAAGCGGCTGTCGTGGATCAACGAGAATGCTGTGAAGCCGGGGCATCCCTATTACCCGTATCTCGCGAGCCACCAGCAGACCAAGTTCGGCACGATCAAGGCCGATGACGGGACGGAGCTCTATTACGAGATGATCACCCCGCCGCTCGAGCCGGGCAAGAAATACCCCGTCTTCTTCCAGCATTATGGCGGCCCCGGCACTGGGCAGCAGGTCACGCGCGGCTGGGGCGGGGCGTTGCCGCAGTACCTTGTCCAGCACGGCTATATCTATTTCCAGATCGACAATCGCGGCTCGTACAATCGCGGCAAGGCGTTCGAGGATCACATCTATCGCGCGATGGGGACGGTCGAGGTCGCCGACCAGCTCGCCGGGGCGAAGTTCATCAAGAGCCAGCCGTTCGTCGATCCTTCGAAGGTCGCGATCTACGGCTGGTCGTACGGCGGCTATATGACGCTCAAGATGCTCGAGGCGAACCAGGGCGTCTATGCGGCGGGTGTCTCGGGCGCCCCCGTCACGCAGTGGGAGCAATACGACACCCATTATACCGAGCGCTACATGGGCTCGCCGGTCGCCGACAAGCAGGCCTATCTCGCGTCGGATGCGCTCGGCAAGGCACCCGCCATCAAGGATCCGCTGCTGCTGATCCACGGCATGGCAGACGACAATGTCGTGTTCACCAACTCGACGGCGTTTGCCGCACGGATGCAGGCGACGGCGACGCCGTTCGAGATGATGTTCTACCCCGGCTACACGCACCGCGTCGGTGGCCCCGGGATCAGCGAGCATCTGTGGGGGACGATTCTGACGTTCCTCGACCGGAACGTGAAGGACAAGAAGTAAGCCCTTGCGCTTCCTGACGACCTTTCACCTCTGGCCGTTCCTCGACACGGTCGTCAGCTATCTTGTGGCGTTCGTGCTCGGCACTTTGATCGGTGCCGAGCGGCAGTATCGCCAGCGCACCGCGGGCCTGCGCACCAACGCGCTCGTCGCGCTCGGCTCGGCGGCGTTCGTCGATCTCGGGCAGCGGCTCGGCGGTGACGTCGAGTCGATCCGGATCATCGCTTATGTCGTGTCGGGGATCGGCTTCCTCGGCGCGGGCGTGATCATGAAGGAGGGGATGAACGTCCGCGGGCTCAACACCGCGGCGACGCTCTGGTGCTCGGCCGCGGTCGGCGCGATCGCGGGGAGCGACATGATCGCCGAGGCGGTGCTGCTGACCGGCTTCGTCATCCTCGCCAACACGATGCTCCGCCCGCTGGTTGACGCGATCAACCGCATCCCGCTCGAAGGACGCAGCGTCGAGGCGACGTATAGCGTGACGATCACCACCGATGCCGAGGACGCCGGCCCGATGGGCGACCTGCTGACCGAGCATCTCGAGACCGCGCAGCTGCCGGTCGCCGAGCTCGACATCATCTCGCGCGGCGAGGACCGGGTGGAGATTGTGGCCAAGCTCGTCAGTACCAATATAGCGGTCAGCGAGCTCGACGCGCTGACCGATCATCTCGCCACGGTGCATGGAATAACCCATGCCACCTGGCAGGCGCGCACGCACGATTAGCAAAGCGATTGGACGTGCCGGCGTAATGTCGCTACGGGCGCGTTCCGAATTGGAGGATTACATGGGTTATCGGATCGTGGTCGCGGGCGCGACGGGCAATGTCGGGCGCGAGATGCTCAATATTCTGAGTGAGCGCGAATTCCCGCTCGACGATATCGCGGTGGTCGCCTCGTCGCGCAGCCAGGGCGACGAGGTTGATTTCGGCGAGACGGGCAGGAAGCTCAAGGTCCAGAACATCGACCATTTCGACCCGACCGGCTGGGACATGGCGCTGTTCGCGATCGGCTCGGAAGGGACGAAGATCCACGCGCCGCGCTTTGCTGCGGCGGGCTGCACGGTGATCGACAATTCGTCGCTCTACCGGATGGACCCCGACGTCCCGCTGATCGTGCCGGAAGTGAACCCCGATGCGATCGCGGGCTATACCAAGCGCAACATCATCGCCAACCCCAACTGCTCGACCGCGCAGATGGTCGTCGCGCTCAAGCCCTTGCATGATTTCGCCAAGATCAAGCGCGTCGTCGTGTCGACCTATCAGTCGGTGTCGGGCGCGGGCAAGGCGGGGATGGACGAGCTGTTCGAGCAATCGCGCAACATCTTCGTCGGCGATTCGGCCGAGGCCAAGAAGTTCACCAAGCAGATCGCCTTCAACGTGATCCCGCACATCGACAGCTTCCTCGACGACGGATCGACCAAGGAAGAGTGGAAGATGGTGGTCGAGACCAAGAAGATCCTCGATCCGAAGATCAAGGTCACCGCGACCTGCGTGCGCGTGCCGGTGTTCGTCGGGCACAGCGAATCGATCAACATCGAGTTCGAGAACGAGATCTCGGCCGAGCAGGCGCAGAAGATCCTGCGTGAAGCGCCCGGCGTGATGCTGGTCGATAAGCGCGAGGACGGCGGCTATGTCACGCCGGTCGAATGCGTCGGCGAATATGCGACCTTCATCAGCCGCGTCCGCGAGGATTCGACCGTCGAGAACGGGCTGTCTTTGTGGTGCGTTAGCGACAACCTCCGCAAGGGCGCGGCGCTCAACGCGGTGCAGATCGCCGAACTGCTCGGGCGGCGCTATCTCGGCAAGGGGGATTGATCCCGGTCGGCTAGCCTGTCGGAGGCGACGGGATGCGCGGGAAGGACGTTGGATACGTAGCTGGGAATGGCATGCGCCGACCCCCGCGGCCCTGGCCGCCCCGTCAGAAGAAGGGGCGGGTGGGCCGATGGGTCAGAGGATGAGAACCTCGACCACCAGCGCGACGCCTGCAACGGCGAACAGGCCGCCGGCAAGGCTTTGAAGAATGCGCATGGTAGGTGTCTCCGATACCGGGCTTGTCCCGGCACGGACGCATTTGGAGATTGTTGCTCATGCGCGCAATTTTCTTACGCGCATTCGCAGGTGCAGCATTTGCACGTTGAACCGTGCAAATCCGTCGATCAACTGTTGCCGAACACGCGCGCGAAGATCGTGTCGACGTGCTTCAGGTGATAGCCGAGGTCGAACTTGTCTTCGATCTCGGCGACCGACAGCGCGGCGGTGACCTCGGGATCGGCCTTGAGCAGCTCCATCAGCGACAGCGCGCCGTCCGAATCCCACACCTTCATCGCGTTGCGCTGGACGAGGCGGTACGAATTCTCGCGGCTCACGCCGGCCTGGGTCAGGGCGAGCAGCACGCGCTGCGAATGGACGAGCCCGCCCATCTTGTTGAGGTTCTTTTCCATCCGCGCGGGATAGACGACAAGCTTGTCCATCACGCCGGTGAGACGCTGCAGCGCGAAGTCGAGCGTGATCGTCGCATCCGGGCCGATGTACCGCTCGACCGACGAATGCGAGATGTCGCGCTCGTGCCACAAGGCGACATTCTCTAGCGCGGGGGTGACATAGCCGCGCACCATGCGGGCGAGGCCGGTGAGGTTCTCGGTCAGCACCGGGTTGCGCTTGTGCGGCATCGCCGATGAGCCCTTCTGGCCGGGCGAGAAGAACTCCTCGGCCTCGAGCACTTCGGTGCGCTGCAGATGGCGCACTTCGGTCGCGAGCCGCTCGATCGACGAGGCGATCACGCCGAGCGTCGCAAAGAACATCGCGTGCCGGTCGCGCGGGATGACCTGGGTTGAGACGGGCTCGACGCTGAGGCCGAGCTTCTCGGCGACATGCGCTTCGACCACCGGATCGATATTGGCGAAGGTGCCGACCGCGCCCGAGATTGCGCAGGTCGCGACATCCGCGCGCGCCGCCACCAGCCGCGCACGGTTGCGGGCGAATTCGGCATGCGCCTGCGCCATCTTGAGCCCGAAGGTGACGGGCTCGGCATGGATGCCGTGGCTGCGCCCGATCGTCGGCGTCATCTTGTGCTCGCGCGCACGGCGTTCGAGCACGACGAGCAATGCGTCGATGTCGGCGATCAGCAGGTCGCTCGCCTGCGCCAGCTGGACCGCGAGCGCTGTGTCGAGCACGTCCGAGCTCGTCATCCCCTGATGCATGAAGCGCGCCTGGTCGCCGACATTGTCCGCGACCCAGGTGAGGAAGGCGATCACGTCATGCTTGGTCACCGCCTCGATCGCGTCGATCGCGGCGACGTCGATCACCGGGTCGGTGTTCCACCACGCCCACAGCGCCGCGGCGGCTTCCTTCGGCACCACGCCAAGCTCGGCGAGCGCGTCGGTCGCATGCGCTTCAATCTCGAACCAGATGCGGAAGCGATTCTCCGGCGTCCAGATCGCGGTCATGTCGGGGCGGGAATAGCGGGGGACCATGGGAATTCCTCGAGAAGCTGAGATCGGGCGAGCACGGAATCGCCGCGATCGACAATGAGCCGCGCGTTAGCAGGGTGGAGCCGCGCCTTCAAATCGCGCCGGGCGGAGCGTCGCGCCGCGCGGTGCGTTGGGAAGGAACATCCGAATCGCACAGGAGAGACCGATGGTGAAATCCGCCTTGCTCGCGAGCGCGCTCGCGCTCGTCACCCCAGCCTTCGCGCAGGACGCGCCGCCAGCAACCGCGCCCGCGCCGCAATCGACCCCGACCGCGGTCGATCAGGCCGGCCCGGCGGCGACGCAAAGCAGTGCCGCGCGCGACGCCGCCATCCCGGCGTCGATCGTCGCGCCCGAGGCGGAGGCGGCAGCCAAGCCGGCCGCGGCGGGGACCCCCGCCGGCGACATCATCAACCGCGAGTTTGCGGGCTATGACAAGGATGGCGACGGCGTCTTGAACGAGGCCGAGTTCGACGCCTGGATGGTCGCGCTCAAGAAGGCGAGCGATCCGACCACCGACGCGAGCGCGCCTGATACCAAGAGCTACCTCGCCAAGGCCTTCGCGCAGGCCGACGCGGACAAGAGCAAGACCGTGTCCAAGCCCGAGCTGACCGCGTTCCTGTCGCAGCCGGCCTGACCGCAGCGGCGAGCGAAGGTCAGAGCAACCCCATCGCCCGCAGGCTCGAATGGCCGTTGGCGCCGATGATGATATGGTCGTGCAGCGCGATGTTGAGCCGCCGCCCGGCCTCGGCGACCTTGCGCGTGATCTCGATATCGGCGCGGCTCGGGCTGGGGTCGCCGCTCGGATGGTTGTGCACCAGGATGATCGCCGCCGAGCCGAGGTCGATCGCGCGACGGATCACCTCGCGGACATAGACTGCCGCTTCGTCGATCGACCCGTCGCTCATCACTTCGTCGCGGATCAGCATGTTGCGCGTGTTGAGATGGAGCACGCGGACGCGCTCGGTGCCGCGATGCGCCATGTCGGCGTGGAGATAGTCGATCAGCGCCTGCCAGCTCGCCAGCACCGGCTGCGCCTTCGCCTCGACCTGCAGCAGCCGCAGCGCTGCCGCCTGGACGATCTTGATCGCCGCCGCGGTGGTCTCGCCCATCCCGGGAACTCGCATGAGCGCCGCCGCATCTGCGCTGAACACTCCGCCGAGTCCGCCAAACTCGGCGAGCAACGCTTTCGCCAGCTTCTTGGTGTCGCGGCGCGGGATCGCCAGCATCAGCAGATATTCGACGAGTTCGTAATCGAGCAGCCCATCGCCGCCTTGCTCGATCAGCCGCTGGCGCAGCCGCGCGCGGTGTCCGGCGTGATCGGGGAGGGGCGCGTTCATCGGAGCAAAGGATAATCCTCGCACGGTGCCCGCGCAACGTCGCAGCGATACCGGAGCGGCCACAAGAGTTGACACCCCGAAGCCAGCTTCCTAAACGGCGCGGGAAGCGGGGGCGTCGGTCTCCAACTCTCCGCATATCATCGTCGCGGTGCTGCACGCACGGCGGCGTTTTTCTATCAGGATACACGCCGCTTGGCCGAGAACCGCCCTAACGACGATCTGGACGCCCGCATTGCTTCGGCAAAGGCGGCTGGTCAGACGCGTGGGTCGGGGCCCGTCCCGCAGGCGAAGGGCTATGGCCAGGGATCGAAGGTCCTTGCGCTGTTGCTCGGCGCCTTGTTCGGTGGCGGGATCATGGGCTGGGCGCTCGATCAGTGGCTCGGCACGTCGCCCTGGGCGCTGTTGATCGTGCTCACGCTCGCGATCATCGGGGCGTTCCTCAACATCATGAAGATTTCGAAGGAGCGCGCAGAGTGAGCGCCGGCAAAATCGATCCGATGGAACAGTTCATGGTGCAGCCCGTCCTGGGCCGCCATCTGAATCTGTTCGGCTATGACGTGTCCTTCACCAATTCGGCGCTGTTCATGGTCGTCGTGTTCGTGCTGCTCGCGCTCTTCATCTCGGGCGGCCTCAAGCGCCAGCTCGTGCCCGGCCGCTGGCAGGTCGCTGCCGAGGACGCGGTGAGCTTCATCGACAACATGGTGTCGGTGAACATCGGCAGCGGCGGCAAGAAGTTCGCGCCGTACATCTTTTCGCTCTTCTACTTCATCCTGTTCGCAAATCTGATCGGCGTGATGCCGCTGGCAATCCTTCCCGGGCTGCACACCTTCGCGGTGACGAGCCACATCACGGTGACCGCGATCCTCGCCTTCCTGTCGTTCGCGATCGTGCTGGCGGTCGGCTTCTGGAAGCATGGCCTCAAATTCTTCACGCTGTTCGTGCCGCACGGCGCGCCGGCGTGGCTGATGCCGGTGATCATCCCGGTCGAGTTCGTCTCGTTCATGGTGCGGCCTTTCTCGCTGGCGCTGCGACTGTTCGTCGCGATGACCGCGGGGCACATCCTGCTCGAAGTGTTCGGCAGCTTCGTCGTCCAGGGCTTCACCGCCGGCGGCGGTCTCGGCACGGTGGTCGGCGTGCTCAGCTTCATCATGATCATCGGCGTCAGCGCGCTCGAGCTGCTGGTATGCGCGATCCAGGCCTATGTGTTTGCCCTGCTCACGTCGCTGTACCTGCACGACGCGGTGCATCTGCACTAGAATTTCCAACCACTTACTATCGTATTCCTAGGGAGCTTATCATGACTGATCTTGGTGCAATGTACATCGGTGCCGGCCTGGCAGCGATCGGTGTCGGTCTCGCCGCACTCGGCGTGGGCAACGTGTTCGGCTCGTTCCTCGAAGGCGCGCTGCGCAACCCGGGCGCGGCAGACGGCCAGCAGGGCCGCCTGTTCATCGGCTTCGCGGCATCGGAGCTGCTCGGCCTGATCGCGTTCGTCGTCGCGATCCTCATCCTCTTCGTCGTCAAGAACTAAGGACGAACCTCCAATGCCGCAGCTATCCCAAATCGGCGAGATCTACGCTTCGCAGCTGTTCTGGCTCGCGATCGTCTTCGCGCTGATCTATTTCGGGATCGGCAAGGCGATGGTCCCCAAGATCGAGGCGACGATCGAAGATCGTAACGGCCGGATCGCGGGCGACCTCGCCGCGGCGGAGGCGGCGCGGGCGACCGCGCTCAAGTCCGAGCGCGATTATCAGGCCGGGCTCGAAGCCGCCCGGTCGCAGGCGATGATCGCGGTCGGCGAAGCCAAGGCGCAGGCGACTGCCCGCACCGAGGCGCAGCTCAAGACGAGCGACGAAGGTCTGGCCACGCGATTGCACGCGGCCACCGGACGGATCGAATCCTCCAAGACCGCAGCGCTCGCCGAAATCGAATCCGCGACCACCGACGCGGTCGAGCAGATCGTCGCCAAGCTTTCGGGCGTGGCGGTCGATCGCGCGACGATCGCAACGCGCGTGAAGGCGGAACTGGCACATGGCTGAGGCAAGCGCAGTCAAGACCGTGGAGCATACCGGCGTGGTCGAACTCCATCACGAACCCTCCGTCTTCGGCGTCACCGCGCCGGGCTTCGTCGCTCTGTCGATGCTCGTGGTCATCGGCCTGATGATCTGGAAGAAGGTGCCGCAGATGATTGCGGGCGCGCTCGATTCGCGCATCGCGACGATCCGCACCCAGCTCGACGAAGCGGCGCAGCTCCGCGCCGAGGCCGAAGCGCAGCTCGCCGAAGCCAAGGCGCGCAACGCGGCGAGCGCCGGCGATGCCGCCGCGATCGTCGCGCATGCGCAAGCCGAGGCGGAAGCGATGCTCGCCAAGGCCGAGACCGACTTGGCCGAGCTGGTTGCCCGACGCCAGACGATGGCGGAGGACAAGATCGCCGCTGCCGAACGCGGCGCGATCGCCGAGGTTCGCGCGCTGGCCGCCGACGCAGCGACTCGCGCCGCTGCGACGATCCTCGCCGAACGCCATGGCGTCGATGCCGACAAGGCGCTGGTCGATCGTACGATCGCCGGGCTCGGGCGGCTCAACTAACCGCGTTCGGTAAGGAAGCGGCGCGAGACTGCGCAGCCCGTTTGATCCAATCCATTTCGTTTCGCCACTGGCCGGGCTAAACCCTGGTCAGCGGCGATTCGCGCCGCTTTCGCTTTCGAAAGAGGCCCTCCCATGAAGTCCGTTCTTCTCCCTGCGATCGTCGCTCTCACCGCGACGCCGCTCGCCGCGCAGACGACGCCGGCACCGGCGCCGGTCGCCACGGCGACTCCGATGGCCACTGCAGCGGCCTCCACCGCCAAGTTCACGCTCGACACGCCGATCGAGACGATCGCCGCCGACCCCAAGGGCAAGGCCGTGCTCGATACCGATCTGAAGAACATCACCGCGCATCCGATGTACGACCAGTTCAAGCAGATGTCGCTCGCGCAGGTCCAGCCGATGTCGCAGGGCGCGCTGACCGACGCCGCGCTCGCCAAGGTCAAGGCCGACCTCGAAGCGATCAAGTAACCGCGCAGCGGGGCTGGCGAAGACGCCAGCCCCGCCGCTACGGCGTCAGATGACCCGGCCGTGCGCGCTGAGCAATGCGGGCACATCGGCCCAATCGGGCGCCGCTTCGCTCTCATAGCCGTGGATCGCGCCGGTGCCGATGCCGCGCGAAGCGCGCATCGCCTCGCGATGGGCGCCGGCGCCGAGATACGCGCGCATCGCGGCGCGATCCTGCCAGAGCGACATCGTATGATGCGTGCCAGCGATCGTCCGCGCCTCGACCGAGAGATTGCCGGGCGCGACCTGCGCTTGCCGCATAGAGCGGATCGCGTGCCACCAGAAGCGCGGCGCCTGCAAGACGCTCTTAGGCTTCAGGCCAGTGATCGAAACGTACATAGTGCATTTCTCCATCCGGCCCAGCGCGTACGCTATGCGCATTCCCGTGGCATCCGGCGCGCAGAATCCCTAGATCAATCGCATGTCCTCGCCCAATGCGCCTGATCGTTTCAACGAAGAAAAATCCACCTTTGCCGTCCGCGGCGGCGGCGACACGCCCGATTTGCAGGCGGGGGTCGCGGCGATCCGCAACGTGCTCGCCACGCTGCCGATCCGCCCCGGCGTGTACCGGATGCAGGATGCGCGCGGCGACGTGCTCTATGTCGGCAAGGCCAAGGCGCTCAAGAACCGCGTGACCAATTACACGCAGGTCGAACGCCTGTCGAAACGGCTCCAGCGGATGGTCGCGCAGACGCGCTCGATGACGATCGTCACGACCAACAACGAAGCCGAGGCGCTGCTGCTCGAGGCGCAATTGATCAAGCGCTATCGCCCGCCCTACAACGTGCTGCTGCGCGACGACAAAAGCTTCCCGTTCATCCTGTTGCGCGCCGATCACGAATTTCCGCGGATCCAGAAGCATCGCGGCGCGCGGCGCGCCAAGGGCAACTATTACGGGCCGTTCGCCAGCGCGGGTTCGGTCAACAACACGCTCAACGCCTTGCAGAAGCTGTTCCTGCTACGCTCGTGCACCGACAGCTTCTTTCGGAACCGCGACCGGCCGTGCCTGCTCTATCAGATCAAGCGCTGCTCGGCGCCGTGCGTCGGGCGGATCGACGAAGCCGGCTATGCGGATCTGGTGAGCGACGCAAAGGCGTTCCTCGGCGGCAAATCGACGCAGGTGCAGGCGAAGCTCGGCGCGCAGATGGAAGCCGCCGCGGCTGCGATGGATTTCGAACTCGCCGCGATCCTGCGCGATCGGCTGCGCGCGCTGACCTTCATCCAGGGCAGCCAGGCGATCAACGCCGAGGGGCTGGGCGATGCCGACATCTTCGCGATGGCGAACAAGAACGGCGTGATCGGCATCCAGGCGTTCTTCATTCGCGGCGGACAGAATTGGGGGCATCGCAGCTTCTTCCCGCAACACACTGCGGACGTGCCCGAGGATGAGATCCTCACCGGTTTCCTCGCGCAATTCTACGAGGAGGTGCCGCCGCCCAAGACGATCTTCCTCGATCGCGACCTCGAGGAAGGCGAATTGCTCGGCGAGGCGCTGGGCGCCGGCGTCGGCTTCAAGGTGTCGCTGTCGATGCCGCAGCGGGGCACGCGGCGACGGTTGCTCGACCAGGCGAAGCGCAATGCCGAGGAAGCGCTCGACCGGCGGCTCGCCGAGAGCACGACGCAGGCCAAGCTGCTGCGTGAAGTATCCGAGCTGTTCGATCTGGCCGAACCGCCAGATCGGATCGAGGTTTACGACAACAGCCATATCCAGGGCACCAACGCGGTCGGCGCGATGGTCGTCGCGGGGCCCGAGGGCTTCCGCAAGGGGCAGTATCGCAAGTTCAACATCAAGAACCCCGAGACCAGGCCGGGCGACGATTTCGGGATGATGCGCGAAGTGTTCCAGCGCCGCTTCGCGCGCGCGCAGAACGAGGATCCCGATCGCGATGCGGGCGACTGGCCCGATCTGGTGCTGATCGACGGCGGGCGCGGGCAGCTCAACGCCGCCAAGGCGGTGCTCGAGGAGATGGGGATCGAAGACGTGTGCCTGGTCGGCGTCGCCAAGGGGCCGATGCATGGCCGCGACGGGCGCGAGGTGTTCCACCTGCTCGACGGGCGCGAGTTCCAGCTGCCGGTCAATGCGCCGGTGCTGTTCTATCTCCAGCGGCTCCGCGACGAGGTCCACCGCTTCGTGATCGGCGCGCATCGCGACAAGCGCTCGAAGGCAATCACGACTTCGCCGCTCGACGACGTTCCGGGGATCGGCCCGGCGCGCAAGAAGGCGTTGCTGATGCATTTCGGCACCGCGCGCGCGGTGCGGGCTGCGAGCTTGGCGGACCTGCAGAAAGCGCCCGGCGTGAGCGCCGGCGTGGCGCAGCAGCTCTACGATTTCTTCCACGCACGCTGAACCGCGGGCGGCCGCACCGGTCGCCCGCGTTTCGGCGGCTAACGATTCAGGCTTCGGCGGTAGGGGCGAGCGTCAGGTCGTCGCCAGCAACGGTTTCGGCCGGTTCATGACGACCGACGAGGCGGATAAATCCGACGACGAGCAGCACTGCCGGGACGACGTTAAAATAGGCCGGGGCGCTGACGATGTGCAGCGCCGATACCAATACAAGTGCCGCGACCACGGCAAACGACCCAATGCGGTCCATCCATCACTCTCCGTCTTTTTTAATTGTCATCAAGCTGCAACGGTGAGACGTGGCCGTCAATCGGTAATTTCAAGAGCTCTATCGGCCGATTTTGCGCGAAAGCTTGATCGCGCTATCCCCTTGTCTTTGCTGTCGAGCATTTGCATGCTGCGTTGCAGCAATAAATTGTCACCATTTGCTAACACGCGATTTGCGGGCATTTCCCAGCTTGGTGATGGTGCCAACAAGGAGCTTCGCCATGCCAACATCGCCATCCCCCAAATCGTCTAAGATCACCCCAACGGCGCGGGCGTCGCTATCGCTGCTGGGCTTCGGCCTGGCGTTGCTGGCGTTTCTGATCGCGATCGATCGGCCGCAATGGTTCGTGCTGCGCCCCGCCTCGGGCACCGCCGCCGCGCTCGCCAAGGCGTCGGTCAAGCCGGTCGATACGCATGCGACGGCGCGGGTCGGCGCGGCCGCGACGGACGTCATGCCGTGACTCGCGGAATTTGCGAAAGGCACGATTTGGCCCTATCGCGGCCGCTCAGTTGAGAGCCCAGAGATACGATGATCGTCACCAATAGCCCCGGCTTTCGGCACATCTTCCGCGAGATCTGGCGCCCTGCGGCGTTGCTGTTCGTGTGGGACGTGATCGTGACGGTGACCTATTATTGGGTCCCGTTCACCGCGCCCTCGCTCCCGCTGACGCTGTTCGGCACGGCGCTCGCGCTGTTCCTCGGCTTCCGCAGCAACTCGGCCTATCAGCGCTGGTGGGAAGGGCGCGTGCTGTGGGGGCAGATGATCAACGCCAGCCGCAGCCTGGCGCGACAGGCGCGCAATTATCTGCCCGACGAGGCGAAGGACCTGAAGCGGACGATCGTCCTGCGCCAGATCGCCTATGTCAACGCGCTGCGCTGCCAGTTGCGGCGGCAGCCGGCCGACGGCGAAGTGCTGCGCTTCCTGTCGCGCGGCGAGGCCGATTTCGCGCTGGGCCGCGTCAATATCGCCAATGGGATCGTCGATGGCACCGGCCGCCGGATCAACGGCGCGCGCGCCGAGGGTTGGATCGACACGATCCAGCAGGCTTCGATGGAAAGCATTCTGGTCGATATCTCGAATGCGCAGGGCGGGATGGAGCGGCTCAAGAACATGCCGCTGCCGAGCCAGTATCGTTTCTTCCCGACGATCTTCACGCATCTGCTGTGCATCTTGCTGCCGATCGGGCTGGTCGAGACGCTCGGCTTTGCGACGCCGCTCGGGTCGAGCATCGCCGGGCTGATGTTCCTCGTCGTGCTGGCGATCGGCGATGACCTGGTCGATCCGTTCGCCAACAGCGTCCACGATGTGCCGCTGGCGGCGATGTGCCGGACGATCGAGATCGATCTGCTCCAGGCGATCGGCGATGCGGCGCCCGAACCGCTGCGGCCCGATGCGGAAGGCGTACTGTGGTAGTGGGGGCGGGCTAGGCCCAGCCCTCGAGCACTTGGTCAGGGGGGCGATGGCCGTCGGCCCAAATGCGGATGTTGGCGATGACCTTCTCGCCCGTCGCCATGCGGCCTTCGTAGGTCGCCGAGCCCATATGCGGCGTCATCACGACGTTGGGCAAAGCGAGCAGCCGTGGGTCGATCTGCGGCTCGTGCTTCCACACGTCGAGCCCGGCGCCGGCAAGCCGCTGGCCCTCGAGCGCGTCGATCAGCGCATCCTCGTCGACGATCCCGCCGCGCGCGGCGTTGATGAGATAGACGTGCGGGCGCAGCAGCGCGATCCGGTCGGCGTTAAGCAGGCCCTCGCTATCGGCGTTGCGCGGCGTGTGGATCGTTAGGATGTCGATCGCGCCGAGCATCTCGTCGAGATTGGGATGCCATTGCGCCTGCAGTTCGGCCTCGACCACCTTCGGCAGACGGTGGCGGTTATGATAATGGATCGACAGCCCGAACGCGCGCGCGCGGCGTGCAACCGCCTGGCCGATCCGCCCCATGCCGAGGATGCCGAGCGCCTTGCCGCCGATCCGGTGGCCGAGCATCCCGCCCGGCGACCAGCCCTGCCACGCGCCCGAGCGCACCAGTTTCTCGCCCTCGGCGAGGCGGCGCGGGACCGAGACGATCAGCGCCATCGTCATGTCGGCGGTGTCCTCGGTCAGCACGCCGGGCGTATTGGTGACGAGAATGCCGCGCGCGCGCGCCGCCTTCAGCGCGATATGGTTCACGCCCGCGCCGAAATTGGCGATCAGTTTCAGACGTGGGCCGGCGCCGGCGATCAGTTCGGCGTCGATCTCGTCGGTGACGGTGGGGACGAGCACGTCGCACTCGGCCATCGCCGTGGCGAGCTGATCGCGCGTCATGCCGACTGGCCCGCGATGAAGCTGCGTGTCGAACAGCTGCGTCATGCGCTCCATCACCGCGTCGGGCAATTCGCGCGTCACGGCAACTTTCGGGTTCGGCACGCGTCTCGTTTCAGGCATGGACATGGCTTGGCGGAGCGCTTTGGCCTCGTCAACGGTGTTGAAGCGCGCGCGCGAAGCACGATAAACGGTCGCGAACACAGACGGGGATGTAGCATGCGTATCGGCACCAGAGTTTTGCTGGCGACAGCGGCGATCGCGCTCGGCGGGAGTGCAATGGCGCCGGTGCTGGCCGGGCTCGTCCAGAAGAAGCCGCCCTATTTCGCGTCGATCTCGGCCGGCAAAGCGCGGATGCGGACCGGCCCGGCGCGGAGCTATCCGTCGAGCTGGCTCTATCAGCGCGCCGACCTGCCGGTGAAGGTGCTCGACATTTATGATCATGGCGCCTGGTACAAGGTCGAGGATCCGGGCGGGACGCAAGGCTGGATGATGGGCACCCTGGTCAGCGAAAAGCGCACTGCGCTGGTGATGGGGACGGTCGCCGAACTGCGCGATTCGCCGCGTGACGGCGGGCGCATCCTGTGGCGTGCGGCGCCCGGCGTCGTCGGGCGAGTGAACCAGTGTTCGCGCGGCTGGTGCCATTTCGACGTGCGCGGGCGCGGCGGCTTCGTCGAGGTCAATCATCTGTGGGGCGTCGAGCCGACCGAAGAACTGCCGTGAACGACTGGCGGATCGTCAGAGACGATCTGACGCATCCCGCCGTGCTCGGCTTGCTCGAGCTCCATCTGCGCAGCGCGCACGAGAATTCGCCGCCAGGCAGCGTGTTCGCGCTAGATCTGGCCGGGCTACGCGATCCGGCGCTGACGCTGTGGACCGCGTGGGAGGGGGAGGATTTGCTCGGCATGGGCGCGCTCAAGCAGCTCGATGCGGTACACGGTGAGATCAAGTCGATGCGCACTGCGCCCGGGCAGCTCAGGCGCGGCGTCGCCGGCGTACTGCTCGCGCACCTGATCGCCGAGGGGCGACGCCGCGCGTATCGCCGATTGAGCCTGGAGACCGGATCGAATGCGCCGTTCGCGGCCGCTTGGGCGCTGTATGAGCGTGCAGGGTTCGTCGAATGCGATCCCTTTGCAGCCTATAGCGACCGCATCTTCGCGCGCTATTATACGCGCGCACTGGAATAACGCCCGTCCCCTCGGGGCAGGGGAAGGGCGCTGTCCGGCTTTCGCGTCAGTGCATCATCTCGATCGCAACCGCAGTCGCTTCGCCGCCGCCGATGCACAGCGACGCCAGCCCGCGCTTCTGCCCGCTGCCCTGCAGCGCCGAGAGCAACGTCGCGAGGATCCGCGCGCCGCTCGCGCCGATCGGATGCCCGAGCGCGCAGGCACCGCCATGGACGTTGAGCTTGTCGTGCGGCAGGCCGAGATCGCGCATCGCGATCATCGCAACGACCGCGAAGGCTTCGTTGACCTCGAACAGATCGACCTCGTCGGCCGACCAGCCCGCCTTGGCGAGCGCCTTGCGCATCGCGAACACCGGCGCGGTGGTGAACAGTTCGGGCGCGTGCGCGTGCGCCGCCTGCGCGACGATCCGCGCGATCGGGGTGAGGCCGAGCTTCTCGGCGACCGACGCGCGCGTCATCACCAGCGCCGCCGCGCCGTCCGAGATCGACGAGGCGTTCGCCGCGGTGATCGTCCCGTCCTTCGAGAAAGCGGGCTTGAGCGTCGGGATCTTGGCGACGTCGCCCTTGGCGGGCTGCTCGTCGAGGCTCACGCTGGTCGGGCCCTTGCGACCAGCGACCTCGACCGCGACGATCTCGCGGTCGAACGCGCCCGACTGCTGCGCACGCTGCGCGCGGTGGAGCGATTCGATCGCGTAGTCGTCCATCTGCTGGCGCGTGAACTGATAGGCGGCGGCGGTGTCCTCGGCGAAATTGCCCATCAATTTGCCGGGCTGATAGGCATCCTCGAGCCCGTCGAGATACATGTGATCCTTGAGCACGTCGTGCCCGATCCGCGCGCCGCCGCGATGCCGCAGCGACAGATAGGGCGCGTTGGTCATGCTCTCCATCCCGCCCGCGACGATCAGATCGACCGAGCCGGCCGCGAGCGCATCGGCGGCGAGCATCGTCGCCATCATCCCCGATCCGCACATCTTGTTGACCGTGGTCGCCTCGATATGATCGGGCAGCCCGCCCTTGAGCGCCGCCTGGCGCGCGGGCGCCTGGCCAAGCCCGGCGGGCAGCACGCACCCCATATAGATCCGCTCGATCGCCTCGCCCGAAACGCCCGCGCGCTCGACCGCGCCACCGACCGCGGCCGCGCCGAGCTCGGTTGCGGTCGCGCCGGTCAGCGCGCCCTGGAACGAGCCCATCGGGGTGCGGGCATAGGAGACGATGACGACGGGATCAGCGGACATTTGCGGTCTTTCGGATGGAAAGGGGTCGGCGCGATCTAGGGCAGCCGAAGCGATTTTACAAACCGGCAGCGATCCTTGCGGGCGGGTTCCCGGCGGCGCGAATGGCGCTAAGGAAGGGCATGGTGGAGATGCTCCTTTGGCCGGTGCTGCTGGGCTTGCTCGGCGTCGTGATCGGGAGCTTCCTCGCGACGCTGGTGCTTCGCTGGCCGCAGGGCCGATCGGTGATGCGGGGGCGGTCGCATTGCGATGCGTGCGACGCGCCGCTCACCGCGCGCGACCTGGTGCCGCTGGCGAGCGCGGCGCTCGCGCGGGGCCGGTGTCGGCGATGCGGCGCGGCGATCGACCCGCGGCATTGGCAGATCGAGCTTGGGTGTCTCGTCATCGGCGCGCTGGCCGGCGTCGCCGTGCCGGGGCCGGTTGGGCTGGCGGGCGCGGTGTTCGGCTGGCTGCTGCTGGCGCTCGCCGCGCTCGATATCGCGCAATTCTGGTTGCCCGACGCGCTGACCGCGACGCTCGCTGGGGCGGGGCTCGTAACGGGACTGCTCGGCGTCGATCCGCCGCTGGTCGATCGGGTGATCGGCGGGCTGGGGGGCTTCGCATTGCTGTGGGCGATCGGCGCGGCCTATGAACGGCTGCGACACCGCGAGGGGCTGGGCGGGGGCGACCCGAAACTGCTCGGCGCCATCGGGCTGTGGCTTGGCTGGCGGCTGCTGCCAGCGGTCGTCTTCCTCGCCGCGCTGACCGGGCTGGCGATCGTTCTTGTCGGGCTGCTGCGCGGGCGTGGGGCGGGGCTGGGCGACCGGATGCCGTTCGGGGCGCTGCTGGCGATCGCCGCTTACCCGGCCTGGTTGTTCCTGCTAGGCTCGGGCCCATGAAAGCGCTCCTTTTGCTCGCGCCCTTGCTGCTCGCCGCCGGTCCGAAGGTCGTGCCCACACCCGCGCCCGCGCCGCCGCTGGCGTCGGTCGACGGGCTGCCGATCGGCGCGATCCCCAAGCAGGAGCTTCCCGCCCGCGGTTGCGCCGCCTATCTCTGGACCGCGAGCGGGACGCGGGCGCTGATCGCGATGGCGGGCGCAGACCCGGCGCGCCTGCGCGTGTCGCTGCAGGGCAAGATAACCGATCTCGACCGCAGCGCACAGACCGGCGCGAGCGGGTTCGGTTTTCCCGAAAAGGCCGAATACGGTTCAGGCGGGCTCGTCGCCAAATTGACCATGAAGGTCGAGACGCGCGAGTCGATCAGCGCCGGCGCGGTCGTGCCCGAGGGGTTGCTCGAGATCGACCAGGCGGGGCAGGATACGGTGGTGGTGCCGGTCGCGGGGCTGATCGGCTGCGCATGAGGGGAATGCCATGACGATGCACGACGTGTTGAACCGGCAGCGCGCTGCCTTCATGGCCGAACTGCCCGTCGCTGTCGCGGTGCGCAAGGATCGCCTGACGCGCGCGGCGGCGATGATCACCGACCATGCCGACGCCTTTTGCGACGCGCTGAGCGAGGATTTCGGGCATCGCAGCCGCGAACAGTCGATGCTGACCGACATCGCCGCCTCGGTCGCGCCGATCCGCCATGCGCTCAAATCGGTCGATCGCTGGATGCGGCGCGACAAACGCGCGGTGCAGTTCCCGCTCGGGCTGCTCGGCGCGCGCGCCTGGGTCGAATATCAGCCCAAGGGCGTCGTCGGCGTGATCGCGCCATGGAATTTCCCGGTCAATCTGGTGATGGGGCCGGTCGCGGGGGCGTTCGCGGCCGGCAACCGCGTGATGGTCAAGACGAGCGAATTCACCCCGCGCACCGCCGCGCTGTTCGAGGAGGTGTGCCCCGAATATTTCGCCGAGGACGAACTCGCCTTCTTCAGCGGCGCGGCGGAGGTCGGCAAAGCCTTTTCCGAGCTGCCGTTCGACCATCTGATCTTCACCGGCGCGACCGGGATCGGGCGGCACATCCTCCATGCCGCCGCCGACAATCTCACGCCGGTGACGCTCGAGCTCGGCGGCAAGTCGCCGGTGATCGTCGGCAAGGACGCCGATATCGCCAGGACGACCGAGCGCGTCGCGATCGGCAAGATGCTCAACGCCGGGCAGATCTGCCTCGCGCCCGATTACATGCTGGTGCCCGAAGCGCAGGAGCAGGCCGTGGTCGACGGCCTCAAGGCGGCGGTGTCGGCGATGTATCCGACGCTGCTCGCCAATCCCGATTACACCGCGATCATCAACGACCGGCACCACCAGCGGCTCGAGGAATGGGTCGCCGATGCGCGGGCCAAGGGCGCGACGGTCGAGACGGTCAATCCGGCGGGCGAAGACTTTGCCGGCTCGAACAGCCGCAAGATGCCGCTGCACATCGTGCGCAATGCGACCGACGACATGATCGTGATGCAGGAGGAGATCTTCGGGCCGGTGCTGCCGGTGCGGCGCTATAGCGGGATCGATGCCGCGATCGCCGAGGTCAATCGCCGCGACCGGCCGCTCGGGCTCTATTATTTCGGACCCGACGCCGACGAACGGCGGCGCGTGCTCGACCGGACGATTTCGGGTGGGGTGACGCTCGACGACGTGGTGTTCCACGTTTCGATGGAGGAATTGCCGTTCGGCGGGATCGGTCCGTCGGGGATGGGCTCGTATCACGGCGGCGACGGCTTCAAGACCTTCAGCCATGCCAAGGCGGTGTTCAAACAGGCCAAGCTCGACGTCGCCAAGCTGGCCGGGCTCAAACCGCCTTATGGCAAGGCGACATGGACCAGCATCAAGCGGCAGATGAAATAGGTCGGGAGTGACTTCCCATCCGTCACCCCGGCCTTGTGCCGGGGTCTACCCGGATGCGCGTACTGCCGCCGCTATTCTCGCGTCGTGGTGGACCCGGGCACGAAGCCGGGGTGACGACGAAGGCAGCTCACACCACCTTAGCCCGCAGGGTCGATCCGATAGTGGATCGGCTTGAAGCTCCCGCCATTGCTCGCCGGCGCCGAGCAGGCGGTGAGGCCGATCACCAGATCCATCGCCGCGCGGAACACGATATGGTCGCCGGCCTGACTGATCGGCGGCAACACCGACAGCTTGCCCGTCACGGCATCGACCGGCACGTTCATGAAGCAGTTGAACGCGACCGGGATTCGGTCGGGCGACACGCCATACGGCTCGAGCGCCGCCGCCAGATTGCCGAAGCAGCCGCGATGCGGCGGTAGATCGGGATAGAAATGGTGGAAGGTGTCGTAAGAGCACGGCGTCAGCAGGAAATCGTGCCGCCCGACCGTGTCGGCGACAATCTCGAGCATCGGGCGCGACCGGTTCGAATAGAGCAGATGCCCCGTCGTCAGCAGAATCGTCTCGGCATAGTCGAGCGACCGGCCCGACGAGACGACCTCGTCGATATCTGCGGCGTTGAAAGCGAGCAGATCGGCAACCTGGCGCCCGCGCGGATCGATGACCGTGAGGGTCTCGCCTTGCGCCAGCCGGAACGCCGTGCCGCTGCGCTCGGCGATTTCGATCGTGTCGCTCATTCGGGGGTACCAGCGTAAGTGAACGGGCACTTCCATTCGGCGCCGACCGCGCGACCGCTATACTGCCGCGCCTCGCTGACTTCGCCGTGGCGGGCGAGCATCGGATTGCGACTGCCCGAAAGCGCTTCGTCGCGCACCAGAATCTTCTCGCGCATGCCTTCGTAACGGCCCTGGTCGCGGAGCGTGGTGAACTGGTCGTGCAGGTTGAACACCATCGTCGGGCGCGCAAAGCGCCGCGCGGGGCGGCTGGCGTTGGGGTGGAGCCCGACAATAAAGAACGCCTCGCCGCCGAAGCTCAGCGAGAAATGCGGACTGTCGGGGTCCGCGCTGACGCCCTTGTCATAGCCCTGACCGCGCCATACGTCCTTGTCCGAGATCGATTGCGCGCGTTGCCACAGCGCCGTCTCGAACGCGTCTTCGCTCAACCCGTCAGGCCCGTCGAAGATCACGGCGAAGCTGCGGAACAAGCCGGGATCGGCACGGTAGTCCGCCGCAAAATGCAGCAGCCCGTCATGAATCCGCAGATCGTCCCACGCGCTGTCGATCCGATCGCACGCCAGCACCGACAGCGTCCCCTTGGCCAGCGCAGCCTTGGCACCGACGCACGGAAAGTCCACCGCCGCGACGTGCGCGTCGAGCAGGGCCTGAAAATCGCCTTGTGCGCGGTGACGCCAAGGGAAGAGCGGGGTCGCGGGCATGGGCATGCTCGACAAGACGACTCCCCCGGACGAAGGTTCCGAAAATACTGGCTGATCCTAATCAAGCACTTAGTAGATGTGCGCCTTGGGAAAACCACTCCACGCTTGGTCATAGTCGGCATCCAGCGCGCTGGTTTCGCGGGCGAAATCGGTCGGCGAAAAGACCCAGCGGCTCTCGATCATGAACGCCATGGTGCCGTCGAGCTTGTGTGGTTTAAGGTCCGCGGCACTCGCGCCCTGCCAGCTCGCCACGTCGGGCCCGTGGCCGCTCATCTGATTGTGCAGCGACAGCGCGCCGGGCGTGAAGCCATCGGCCTTGGCGTCATAGGCGCCGTAGAGCAGCCCCATGCATTCGCTCATCGTGTTGCGATGGAACCAGGGCGGGCGGAAAGTGTCTTCGGCGACGAGCCAGCGCGGTGGGAAGATCACGAAATCGACATTGGCGGTGCCGGGGACGTCGCTTGGTGAGGTCAGCACGGTGAAGATCGACGGGTCGGGATGATCGAAGCTGATGCTGCCGATCGTGTTGAAGCGCTTGAGGTCGTATTTCCACGGCGCGTAATTGCCGTGCCAGGCGACGACGTCGAGCGGCGAGCGGCCGAGCTCAGTGGTCCACAGGCTGCCGAGGAATTTCTGGACGAGTTCGTACTCGCCCTCGACATCCTCGAACCACGCCACCGGCGTTTCGAAATCGCGCGGGTTGGCGAGGCCGTTCGCGCCGATCGGGCCGAGATCGGGCAGGCGGAAGGGCTGGCCGTGATTTTCGGCGACATAGCCGCGCGCGGTGCCGTCGGGCAGCGTCACGCGGAAACGCACGCCACGGGGGATGAGCGCGACTTCGCCGGGCGTGACGTCGATCCGGCCGAACTCGGTGAGCAGCGTCAGCGCGCCGTGCTCGGGCAGGATCAGCAGCTCGCCATCGGCCGAGGCGAAGGCGCGGTTCTCCATGTCCCTGGTCGCGCGGTAGATGTGCATCGCGACGCCGGTCTGCGTTTTGGGGCCGTCGCCCGCGACGACCATCGTCGTCAGGCTGTCGAGCCAGTCGGCGTCGGCAAGCGTGTCGAGCGGCTTCCAGCGCAGGCGGTTGGGGGCGAGCGGGGCGGTGGCGACACCGGGGGCGAACAGCGGGGCGCCGTTGTAGCGCGTGAAAGCGGGATGCGCGGCGGAGGGGCGCAGGCGGTAGAGCCACGAGCGCTTGTTCTCATGCCGCGGCGCGGTGAAGGCGGTGCCGCTGAGTTGTTCGGCATAGAGGCCGAACGCCGGCTTTTGGGGGGAGTTGCGGCCGATCGGGAGCGCGCCGGGGACTGCTTCGCTGGCGAAGTGGTTGCCGAAGCCGGTCATGTAAGGGATGTCGCTCATCTCGCTCTCCAGCCCCTCCCCTTCAGGGGAGCGGTAAGGGGTGGGGGAGGCCTCGCAGAGCGCAACGCTCGATCCAGCCCCACCCCAACCCCTCCCCTGAAGGGGAGGGGCTTATCGCTTGGTTACGCCTCGACCGCGCCGGGCACCACGCCGCGGCGGATCTGGTCGAGCTCGATGCTCTCGAACAGCGCCTTGAAATTGCCCTCGCCGAAGCCGTCATTTCCTTTTCGCTGAATAATCTCGAAGAAGATCGGCCCGACCATGTTCTCGGTGAAGATCTGCAGCAGCAGGCCGCCGCCGGTTTCGGGCGCGCCGTCGATCAGGATGTCGCGCTTGCGCATTTCCTCGACGTCGTGATTGTGGCCGGGCAGGCGCTTGTCGATCAGGTCGAAATAGGTCTGCGGCGTCGTCTGGAAGCGCACGCCGTTCGCCCGCAGCGTGTCGACCGTCTTGAAGATGTCGTCGGTCGCGAGCGCGAGATGCTGGATGCCTTCGCCCTTATAGTCCTTGATGAACTCCTCGATCTGCGAATGCTCGTCCTGGCTTTCGTTCAAGGGGATGCGGATCTTGTCGTCGGGCGCAGTCATCGCCTTGGAGAACAGCCCGGTCGCCTGGCCCTCGATGTCGAAATAGCGGATCTGGCGGAAGTTGAAGATCCGCTCGTAATAATCCGCCCAATAGCTCATCCGCCCGCGCTGCAGATTGTGCGTGAGGTGATCGAGCGTGTGCAGGCCGACGCTATGGTCGTCGACGCCGGCACCCTCGACGGGCGTGAAGTCGGTCTCGTAGATCCGCGACTTCTCGTCGACCAGATACAGGTTCGCGCCGCCAATGCCCTCGATCGCGGGAAGGTCGAGCTCGTCCGGGCCGATTGCGCCCTTGACCGCGACAGCGCCGCGCTCGACCGCCATCTTGAGCGCGCTTTCGCCATCGGCGACGCGGAACGCCATCGCATTGGCCGAAGGGCCATGCGTGTCACGGAAACCGGCGACCTGGCCGGCATCGTCCATGTTGAGCAGGAAGTTGATGTCGCCTTGCGCATAGCGGCGGACGTTCTTCGACTTGTGGTTGCCGACGTGCGTGAAGCCCATCTTGACGAACAGATCGGCCATCGCTTCGGGGTCGGGCGAGGTGAATTCGACGAATTCGAAGCCGTTCAGGCCCATCGGATTCGCTGGCTTGGTGTCTGGCGCGGTCATCGGTCGGCTCCAACTGGTTTCAGATGAAACGATATAGCGGGCTTGCGCGCGGCGGTCCATCCCGTATCGATTGTCCATGGCAACGCTCAAGCTCGACGATTTTCTGCCCTACCGCCTGTCGATCGCGTCGAACCGTGTCTCGGCGGCGATCGCCAGCGCGTATCAGGCGCTGTTCGGGCTCAAGATTTCGGAATGGCGGCTCGTCGCGGTCATCGCGGAGGGGCCGGGGATGACGCAGCAGGCGCTCGGCCTGGCGACGCGGATGGACAAGGTGACCGTCAGCCGCGCCGCGGCGGCGCTGGTCGAACGCGGGCTGGTCGCGCGCCAGCCCAATCCCGGTGATCAGCGCTCGCACATGCTCGCGCTGACCGCGACGGGCCGCGCGCTGTACGATGACGTCGCGCCGAAAGCGCTCGAGCTCGAAGCGCAGGTCTTTGCGGGTTTCTCGCCCAAGGAAATCGCGACCTTCCGCACGATGCTTGACCGGATCGAGGCATCTGCCGCACCGTTCGACCCGGAGCGGGGTTGATCGCGAGGCCTAGGCTGGCTTAAGCGGCGTTGGCCCTCCCCAGGCGAACCGTGTTTTCCAGGAGGACATCCATGCCCGACATGCTCGACCGCGCCGGCCTTTCGGTCGCTGCGCCGCTCACCAGCTTCATCGAAGAGCGGGTCTTGCCGGGGCTCGATATCGCGCCCGACGCGTGGTGGTCGGGGGTGGCTGCGATCTACGCGCGCCTTGCGCCCGAGAATGCGGCGCTGCTGCAGGTCCGCGACGATCTCCAGGCGAAGATCGACGCGCGCTATCAGGCGGGCGACGCAGTCGATGAGGCCTATCTCCGCGAGATCGGCTATCTCGTCCCCGAGCCCGCGCCCTTCACGATCACGACCGAGCAGGTCGATCCCGAGGTCGCGACAATGGCCGGGCCGCAGCTCGTCGTGCCGATCCTCAACGCGCGCTTCCTGCTCAACGCCGCCAATGCGCGCTGGGGGAGCCTGTACGACGCCTATTACGGCACCGATGCGCTGCCGGGGATGGCGGTGCCGGGCGGATACGATCCGGTGCGCGGGCGGCAGGTGGTGGTCGCCGCCAAGGCGTTTCTCGACGCGGCGGTGCCGCTCGCGGATCGCCCGTGGGACGAACTCGCCGACAGCGAGCCGGCGCTGCGCGATCCCGCGCAACTCGTCGGGCGCAAGGGTGCGTCGTGGCTGTTCGTCCATAACGGCCTGCACATCGAAGTGGTGGTCGACCGCGAGCATCCGATCGGACGCGACGATCCCTCGGGAATCGCCGACGTGATCCTCGAATCGGCGCTGACGACGATTTGCGACCTCGAGGATTCGATCGCCGCGGTCGATGCCGAGGACAAGGTCGCGGCCTATGCCAATTGGCTCGGGCTGATGACCGGCACGCTCGAGGAATCGTTCGACAAGGGCGGCAAGACGATCACGCGCCGGCTCAATCCCGATCGCGTCTATGACAATGGCCTGACGCTGCCGGGGCGCAGCCTGCTGTTCGTCCGCAACGTCGGGCATCTGATGACGACGCCCGCGCTTCGCCTCGCCGATGGCAGCGATGCGCCCGAAGGGATCCTCGACGCGATCGTGACCAGCACGATCGCGCTCTACGACCTGCGCAAGCTCGGCGCGTTCCGGAACAGCCGCGCGGGGTCGGTCTATATCGTCAAGCCCAAGATGCACGGGCCGGCCGAATGCGCCTTCACCAACACGCTGTTCGACGCGGTCGAGGATCTGCTCGGCCTGACCCGCAACACGATCAAGGTCGGCGTGATGGACGAGGAGCGCCGCACCTCGGCCAATCTCGCCGCCTGCATCGCAGCGGTGAAGGACCGCATCGTCTTCATCAACACCGGCTTCCTTGATCGCACCGGCGACGAGATGCACACCGCGATGCGCGCCGGGCCGATGATCCCCAAGGGCGAGATGAAGACCAGCGCCTGGATCAAGGCGTATGAGGACCGCAACGTCCGCATCGGGCTCGCCGCCGGGCTGTCGGGCAAGGCGCAGATCGGCAAGGGGATGTGGGCCGCGCCCGACCGGATCGGCGACATGATCGCGCAGAAGATCGCGCACCCACAGTCCGGCGCCAACACCGCCTGGGTCCCGTCGCCGACCGCTGCGACGCTGCACGCAATGCATTATCACCAGGTCGACGTGTTTGCGCGGCAGAGGGAGATCGCCAGGGAAGCGATTCCGTCGCTCGAGGCGTTGCTCACCGTGCCGGTGGCGCAGGGGCGCAACTGGACACCGGACGAAATCCGCGCAGAACTCGACAACAATGCGCAAGGCATCCTCGGCTATGTCGTGCGCTGGATCGACCAGGGCGTCGGCTGCTCGAAGGTGCCCGACATCCATGACATCGGCTTGATGGAGGATCGCGCGACCCTGCGCATCTCGTCGCAGCACATCACCAACTGGTTGCTCCACGGTGTCGCGACCGCGGCCGAGGTCGATGCCGCTTTCGATCGCATGGCGGCGAAGGTCGATGCGCAGAATGCCGGCGATCCGCTGTATCGTCCGATGCACGGGCATCCCGACAGCATGGCGCTGCAGGCGGCGCGCGCGTTGGTTTTCGATGGCGGCGCGCAACCCAATGGCTATACCGAGCCGCTGCTCCACACCTATCGCCTGATGGTGAAGCAAAAGTAGCGAAACCAATGCGCTGCTCGTGCGTTGGTGGGGCAAGTGGGGGCCGTTCGCGCGACATTCCCGCGACTAAGCGGGGAATATAGTCGTTGAGCGTATCGGGGTTTTCGAGTGGGATCTTGGCTGTCGCTGCTGCGGGAATGCAGCAGGCGCAGCCCCCGGTGGCGCCCGCCGCCGCCCCGGTCGCGGCGCAGCAGGCGCCGGAGCCGCCGATCGTTCCCGACGCGGAGTTTAACAAGGCGCTGCCGCCGCTGTCGAACGACATCAACGCCCCGCTTGAGCCGATGGTGCCGGTCACACAGGCGCCGGCCGAAACCGCGCCGCCCGAACTGACCCAGCCGTTGCCCGCGCTTCAGGGGTTCGATTCGACGCCGCTCGTCGACGTCACCGTCAAGGACGCCAAGTCGCCCGAAATCCGCTACGAGACCGAAGTGCGTGGGCTCGATGCGGTCAAGCTCAAGAGCCAGTTCAACGGTCTGTCGGCGCTGCGCGGCGGCAAGGGCAAGGCGGCCAATGCGACCGTCGTCTCGGCGCGCGGACGCGAGGACGAGGCGCTTGCGGTGCGCCTGATGAAGTCGCTCGGCTATTATGACGGGACCGCCGTCTCGACGATCGAGCCGACCCCGGGCGATCCGAGCCGGTTGAAGGCGATCGTCTCGGCGACGCCCGGCAAGCAATACAAGCTCGGCACGATCACCGTGAAGGCGCAGCCGACCACCCCGCCCGGGCTGGTCGAAAGCCAGCTTCCGCTCAAGATCGGCGACCCGATCGAGGCCGACCGCGTCCAGGGCGCCGAGGCCAATGTCGCGCTGATCCTGCCGCAGCGCGGCTATCCCTTCACCAAGGTCGGTCAGCGCGACATCCTGCTCGACGACGTGACCGGGCTGGGGGACTATACGCTCCCGGTCGATACCGGGCCGCGCGCGTCGTTCGGGACGTTCACCACCGAAGGACGTCTCGCCTTCGGCGCCGAGCATGTCAGCGTGCTGACGCGCTTCAAGCCCGGGCAACTCTACGACAACCGTCTAACCGACGATCTGCGCGCCGCGCTGGTCGCGACGGGTCTGTTCTCGACCGTCTCGGTCGAACCGGTGCGCACAGGCAACATCAACCCCGACGGTACCGAACAGGTCAATCTGCTGGTCAAGCAGGAGCGCGGCAAGCAGCGTTCGCTCGCGCTGAGCGGCGGCTACAGCACGGGGCAGGGGGTTCAGCTCACCGGCTCGTTCACCAACCGCAATTTGTTCCCGCCGGAAGGTGCGCTGATCCTCACCGCGGTCGGCGGGACGCAGGAGCAGGGCGCGAGCGCGACCTTCCGCCGCTCGAACGCCGGCAAGCGCGACAAGACGGTGACGCTCACCGCCTCGGCCGATCGCACCAACTATGACGCCTATAACGCGCTGACCGCGACGCTGTCAGGCAAGGTGTCGTACGATTCGACGCCGCTGTGGCAGAAGAAATTCACCTATGCCTATGGCTTCGAATTGGTCGGCACCAACGAAAGCGTCTATGATTTCGCGCTCGGCGACCGCAAGCGCGGCACCTATTTCATCGTCGCGCTGCCGGGCCAGGTGCTGTTCGATCGCTCGGACAGCCTGCTCAATCCGACCAAGGGCTATCGCCTCAAACTGAGCGTCAGTCCCGAGACGTCGGTGCGCGGCGCGGTGAGCCCCTACGTCCGTACGCTGATCGAGGCGAGCGGCTATTATCCGATCGGCAGCAGCATCGTGCTCGCCGGGCGGGTGCGCGCCGGATCGATCGACGGCACCAGCCGCGATGATCTCGCGCCGTCGCGGCGCTATTATGGCGGCGGCGGCGGCTCGGTGCGTGGCTATGGCTATCAGCGGCTCGGGCCGCTCGATCCGCAGGGCAATCCGGTCGGCGGGCGCTCGCTCAACGAGTTCGCGCTCGAGGCGCGCTATCGCTTCGGCAATTACGGCATCGTGCCGTTCTTCGACGGCGGCAACGCGTATGAAGGGCCGATCCCCAAGGGCACCGACCTGCGCTACGGCGCGGGCATCGGCGGGCGCTTCTATACCAATTTCGGGCCGCTGCGCGTTGACGTCGCCACCCCGCTCAACCCGCGTAAGGGCGACGGCAAGGTCGCGCTCTACATTTCGATCGGACAAGCCTTTTGATGGCCGAGGAAGAGGTCGTCATCGTGCGCCGTCCGCTGTGGCAGCGTATTCTCAAATGGGTGGCGATCACGCTGGTCGGGTTGGTCGTGCTCGTCGCCCTGTTCGTGTTCGGGCTCGACACCGCGCCCGGGCGGCGCGTCATCGCCAACTATCTCGGCGGCTACAACACCGCCTCGGGGCTCAACATCAAGGTCGGGCGGATCGACGGATCGCTCTATGGCGCGATGGTGCTGACCGACGTGCGCGTCAGCGACCCCAAGGGCGTGTTCCTGAGCTCGCCGCGGATCGCGGTCGACTGGCGCCCGTTCGATTATCTGCACAACCATATCGACGTCCGCTCGGCCGAGGCGGCGCTGATCACGATGACGCGATCGCCCGCGTTCAAGCCGACCCCGACCGACCCCAACGCACCACTGCTGCCCGATCTCGACGTCGATATCGGCCGTCTGACGGTCGATCGCTTCATCATTGGCAAGGCCGTTTCGGGCCAGCCGCATATCATCCGCATCGACGGCGCGACGCACATCGCCGACAAGCGTGCGCAGGTGACTGCCGACGTCGCCGCGCTGACCGGTCCCGGCATCGCGGGTGGCGACCGGATGACGCTCAAGCTCGACGCGGTGCCCGATCAGGACAAGCTCGATCTCGACGCGCGCGTGACTGCGCCGGCGAACGGCGTCGTCGCGGGTCTGAGCGGCCTGAAGGCGCCGCTCGACTTCACCGTCGGCGGCAAGGGCGGGTGGAAGGCGTGGGTCGGCAAGGCGACTGGCACGCTCGGCGGCGCATCGCTCGCCGATCTGTCGCTCGAGGCGCATAGCGGCACCTTCAAGATCCGCGGCACGACCAATCCCGGACTCTATCCCGGCGGCGCGCCCAAGGACAAGGCGACCCCGGTCAACCCGATCGCGCGGCTCACCGCACCCGCGCTGCAGGTCGCGGTCGACGCGACGCTCGACCAGCGCAAGGTCAATCTGACGACGACATTGCGGTCGGACGCGCTCGCGCTCGACGCCAAGGGTCTGCTCGATTTCGCGCAGAGCAGCTTCGGGCAGTTCGCGGTCAACGCCAAGCTGCTGACGCCGGGCGCGATCGCGCCCAACCTCAACGGTCGCGATGTCGCCGCGCGCGTCGTGCTCGACGGCAAGTTCGCGACGCCGACGGTCAATTACGTGATCACCGCCGGCGTGCTCGGCTTTGGCGAGACGCGCGTCGAGCAGCTCTACGCCTCGGGGCTCGCTCGCGTAAACGCTGACCACATCGTCGTTCCCGTCGCCGCGCGCGCCGCGCGCGTCACCGGGTTGAACGCAGCCGCCGGCGGCCTGCTCGACAATGTCGCGATCAACGGCGATTTCGCGATCGCCAAGGGCAAGCTGCTGTCGGACAATCTCAAGATCCGCTCGCGCAAGATCGATGCGACGGCGGTCGTCGTCGCCGATCTCGCGACCGGCCTGTATCGCGGCGCGCTCAATGGGCGGGTCAACGATTACAAGGTCGACGGCTTCGGCATCGTTTCGCTGCGCACCGACGCCAAGCTGGTGACGGTCGCGAGTGGCGGCTTCGGCATCACCGCGCATGTCGCCGCCAAGACCTCGCAGATCTTCAACGAAGGCGCACGCAGCTTCCTCGGCGGCAATGCCGCGGTGACCGCCGATGTCGGCTACGATCCCAACGGCATCATCACCTTCCGCAACCTCCGCCTCGCCGCACCGCAGTTCCGCGTGACGCGCGGGCAGGGGCGCTATGATCCCAAGGGGCCGCTGCTCGTCGATGCCGACGCCTATTCGACGCAATACGGCCCGCTGACCGCCCGTGTCACGGGGACTGCGACCAAGCCGGTCGTCCTACTCCGCGCGGCGCGGCCGGGCGTAGGCGTTGGCCTGGTCAATCTCGAAGCGCAGGTCCGGGGCAATGGCAGCTCCTATGCCGTGCTCGCCAAGGGCGGCACCAATTACGGGCCGTTCACCGCCGATGTGCTGGTCACGCCGTCGCCGCGCCTGACCGCCGATATCCACAATGCGCGCTTTGCCGGTGTCGATTTCAAGGGCCGGGTCGAGCAGCTTGCCGCGGGGCCATTCGGCGGCCGGATCACGTTTGCGGGTTCGGGCATCAGCGGGGCCGCCTTGCTCGCCGCGCAGGGCAAGGTCCAGCGCGTCGATGTCGCGGCCCGCGCCAGCAACGCCAAGATTCCGGGCGCGACCGATTTCACGATCGGGCGTGCGATCATCAACGCGCAGGCGGTGCTCTACGCCAATGCGCCGCAAGTGATCGCCGACGCGCAGGTTGCCGATCTGCGCTATGGCGCCGCGGTGTTGTCGGCAGCGCGCGCCAAGGTCAATTACGTCAACGGCAGCGGCACCGCGCAGGTGCTGGCGACGGGATCGAACGGCGTGCCGTTCCGCGTCGCCGCCAATGCGCGGCTCAGCCCCAAAGTGTGGCTCGCAGCGATTCAAGGCCAAGCCAACGGCATCGCCTTCAAGACCGGCAACCCCGCCCGGATCGACATCGGTGGTGGCGTGTACCGCCTCCAGCCGACGCGGATCGACTTCGGCGCGGGCGCGAACAGCACGGGCGGCAGCGCGCGCATCGCCGGCGAATACGGCAAGGGACTGTCGGCTAAGCTGCGGCTCGACGCGCTCGACGTATCGGTCGCCAATGCGCTCGTGCCCGACCTCGGGCTGGGTGGCACGGCGACGGGATCGCTCGATTACACCCAGCCGCAAGGCGCCTCGGTCCCGCAGATCGCGGGTCAGTTCCGCGTCAAGAACTTCACGCGGTCGAGCCTGTCGAGCGTTTCGCAGGCGGTCGACCTGATCGCGCAAATCGGGCTCACCGATGCCGGCGGCAACGCGCGCGCCTTAGTTCAGCGCGGCGGGACGACCGTCGGGCGGCTGGTCGCGACGCTGCAGCCGCTGGGCAGTGGCAGCAACTGGACCCAGCGCCTGCTCGCCGCGCCGCTGTCTGGCGGGATCCGCTACAATGGCCCGTCGAGCGTGCTGTTCTCGCTCGCCGGCCTCGCCAAGCAGCAATTGTCGGGGCCGATCGCGGTCGCGGCCGATTTTGGCGGGCGGGTCGATGCGCCGCAACTCAACGGACTGATCCGCGCCGATGCGCTGACCTATGACAACGAAACCTATGGCACCCGATTGACCCAGATGAAGATCGCGGGCCGCTTCACCAACGATCGCTTCGAGCTGACGCAGCTTTCGGCGCGCGCCGGCGACGGCACCGTCCAGGCGCAGGGTTCGGTCGGTTTCTCGGCCGCGGCGGGCTTCCCGATCGACGTCAAGGCGACGCTCAACAATGCGCGGCTCGCCAGCAGCGACGCGCTCGGCGCGACCGCGACGGGCACGGTATCGGTGAGCAACAGCAAGGCGAAAGGCGGCCTGATCACCGGCGACATCCGCATTCCGAATGCGCGCTACGAGATCATCCGGCAGGGCCAGGCCGAAGTCGCCGAGCTGACCGGCGTCCGTCGCAAGAGCGATGTCGTCAAGGCAGCGACGCAACCCGCCGCCGAAGCGCCGGTCGGGCTGTTCAAGCTCGACATCCGGGTGCGCGCCGAGAATCAGTTGTTCGTATCGGGCATGGGCCTCGAATCGGAATGGCAGGCCGACATGCGTGTCGCCGGTACGTCGGCCGCACCGCAGATCCTCGGGCATCTCCAGATCGTGCGCGGCACCTATTCGTTCGCGGGCAAGCGTTTCGACGTAACCAAGGGCGATGTCCGCTTCGACGGCGGCGCACTGGTCGATCCACAGATCAACATCAGCGCGACGACGACGACGAGCGACGTCACCGTCGTGATCAACATCACCGGCACCGGCCAGAAGCCACAGATCGCCTTTACGTCTACTCCCGAACTGCCGCAGGACGAAGTGCTGAGCCGCCTGCTGTTCGGCAGTTCGGTGACCAACCTCTCGGCGATCCAGGCGATCCAGCTCGCCTCCGCGCTCAATTCGTTGCGCGGTTCGGGCGGCGGGCTCAATCCGCTCGGCAAGCTGCGAAGCGTTGCCGGGATCGACCGGCTGCGGATCCTCGGTGCAGATTCGGCGACCGGGCAGAGCACGTCGCTCGCCGCGGGCAAGTACATCACCAAGAACATCTATGTCGAAGTGATCACCGACGCGCGCGGCTTCACCGCGACGCAGATCGAGGTGTCGCTGACCAAGGCGCTCAGCGTGCTGTCGCAGGCCGGGTCGTTCGGCGGGTCGAATGCGACGGTGCGCTACAAGCGCGACTTCTGAGGGGCGGAGCCGCCGGGCGGCGGTTCCGCTTTCGCTTCGCGCAAAAATCGAATATCCGGTATCCCGGAGAGTGACGATGCACACAGAACATTTCGACGTCGTGGTGGTCGGGGCGGGGCTTTCGGGGATCGGCGCGGGGTATCACCTCCAGACGCTGTGTCCCGATCGCAGCTACGTCATCCTCGAGGGTAGGCCGCAGCTTGGCGGGACCTGGGACCTGTTCCGCTATCCCGGCATCCGCTCCGACTCGGACATGTACACGCTCGGTTATGCGTTCAAGCCGTGGACCGAGGCGAAGGCCATCGCCGACGGTCCCTCGATTTTGCAGTATGTCGGCGACACCGCGCGCGAGCATGGCATCGACCGCCACATCCGCTTCAACCAGCATGTCGAGCGCGCGGAATGGTCGACCCCCGACGCGCGTTGGACGGTGACCAGCGCGGGACCCGACGGGCCGACGACCTTCACCTGCAATTTCCTCTTCATGTGCAGCGGCTATTACAATTACGCGCGTGGCCACACCCCGCAATGGCCCGGCACCGAGCAGTTCGCGGGACGGATCGTCCATCCGCAATTTTGGCCCGCCGATCTCGATTACAGCGGCAAGGAAGTCGTCGTGATCGGCAGCGGCGCGACCGCGGTGACGCTCGTCCCCGCGATGGCGCAGACCGCGGCGCACGTGACGATGCTGCAGCGCTCGCCCACCTATGTCGTCTCGCGCCCCGCGGAAGACGCGACGGCGAATTGGCTACGACGCAAACTGCCCGCGATGCTGGCGTATCGGCTGGTGCGCTGGCGCAACGTGCTGCTGGGGATGGCGTTCTTCAACCTCGCGCGCAAACGGCCGGCGAAGACCAAGGCGCGGCTGGTCAACATGGTGCGCGACCATCTCGGCCCCGACTATGATGTCGCGACGCACTTCACCCCGAAATACAATCCGTGGGACCAGCGGCTGTGCCTCGTCCCCGATGCCGACCTGTTCGGGGCGCTGAACGAGGGCAGGGCGTCGGTCGTCACCGACACGATCGACCATTTCACGCAGGACGGGATCGTCCTCGCTTCGGGCCAGGAAGTGCCCGCCGACGTGGTCGTCACCGCGACCGGGCTCGAGCTGCAACTGCTCAGCGACGTCACTTTCACCCTCGACGGTAAACCGGTCGATCTGGCCGAGACGTACAATTACAAGGGCATGATGTATTCGGGCGTGCCCAACATGGCGTCGTCGTTCGGCTATACCAATGCGTCGTGGACGCTGAAGGCCGACCTGACCTGCGGTTATGTCTGTCGTCTGCTCAACACGATGACCAAGCGCGGCTTGCGCCAGGCGACGCCGACGCTCGACGGTGCGGCACCGGCGGCCAAGCCGTTCCTCGACTTCACGTCGGGCTATGTCACCCGCGCGATGGAGAAATTCCCCAAGCAGGGCGACAGGTCGCCATGGCGGCTGCACCAGAATTACGCGCGCGACCTGCTGACGCTGCGCTTCGGCTCGGTCGACGACGCGATGGTCTTCTCCAACCCTCCGACCGCCAAGCGCCCGTCGGAAATCGCCGCGTAACCCTGGAACCTCGCGTGGTCCCCGGGGTTGGATCGTAACGAAAGTTTGCTGTTGTGCTGTTCGTTCGAACGAACTAACGGCATTCCGTGTTGCAGCAACGGCTTCTCGAAATCGCGATCGCGGAATTTGCCAGCAAGGGGCTGGACGGCGCGAGCACGCGGAGCATCGCGGCCAAGGCCGGGACGGCGATGTCGTCGATCACCTATCATTTCGGCGGCAAGGACGGGCTCTATCTCGCCGCCGCCGACTATATCGCGGCGCAGATGGGCGACGACGTCGCAAACGCCGTCCCGCCGGGGGGGCTTCCGGTCGGCATGACGCCGGAACAGGCCCGGGCGATGCTGCACGCCATGCTCGTGCGCTTCATCGAGAAGATGGCGGGCAAGCGGAGCGCGGCTTACTCGCTCTTCATCGTGCGCGAGCAGATGGAGCCGACCGAAGCGTTCGAGCGGATCTATGGCGGCATGATGGGCAAGATGCTCGACGTGCTCGTCGAACTGATCTGCATCGCGACCGGACGGCGCGATGCGATCACCGCGCAAGTCACCGCGATCACGCTGATGGGGCAGGTGGTCGTGCTGCGCGCCTCGCGTGCGACGGTGCTCAAGCTGCTTCGGCGCAGCGATATCGATGCCACGGCAACCACCCAGCTTACGGCGCGTATTGCCGCCAATACCGACGCCATTCTCGACCAACTGATCGCCGAACGACAGGAGCTTCCATGAGCGACGACCAGAGCAACGCCGCCAAGTCCGACGAGACCGAAGAGCGCAAGCCCGACGACGGGCGCGGCGATCATGACGGCGGGGCGGACAATGCGAAGAAGGACGGCGGGGCCGAGGACGATTCGGAGGACGGGGATTCGTCCGACGACAAGTCCAAGAAGCCGTCGATCTTCAGCAAGCCGCTGTTCTGGATCATCCTGATTGTGGTCGTCGCGGCGCTCGTGATCGGCGGGACGCTCTATTATCTCGACGCGCGCCAATATGAATCGACCGACGACGCGTTCGTCGATGCGCATATCGTGCGGATCTCGCCCAAGGTCGCGGGCACGCTCAAGTCGGTCGCCGATATCGACAACCGCCATGTCGAGGCGGGGCACCTGCTCGCGGTGATCGAGCCGTCGGGCCCCGAGGCGCAGGTCGCCGAGGCCGACGCCAATGTGAAGCAGGCGCAGGCGCAGTTCGAACAGGCGCGTGCGCAAGTGACGGCGGCGCAGGCGAACCGCGATCAGGCCGCCGCCCAGGCACGCGCTCCGCTGGCCACCGCCGCCAAGGCGCAGCAGGATCTCGCGCGCTACCTCGCGCTGGTGCGGATCGACCGCAACGCGGTCGCGGCGCAGCAGCTCGACGCGGCGCGCGCCACGGCGCGTTCGACCGCCGCAGATGCCGCCGCCGCGCGCCAGCAGATCGACAGCGCCGCCGCCAATATCGCGGTCGCGCGGCGTCAGGTCGCCGCCGCACAGGCCGTTATCGAAGCGCGGCGCGCCTCGGTCCGCCAGGCGAACGTCACGCTCGGCGACAACCGCCTAGTCGCGCCGGTCTCGGGCCAGGTCGTCAACCGCCAGGTCAATGTCGGCTCCTATGTCGGGCCGGGGACGCAGCTGATGGCGATCGTCCCCGATCACATCTGGGTCACCGCCAATTTCAAGGAAACCCAGCTGCAGTTGATGACGATCGGCAAGCCGGTCGAGATCAAGGTCGACGCCTATCCCGACGTCAAGTTCAAGGGCCATGTCGACTCGATCCAGCGTGGCGCCGGCCAGGCCTTCGCATTGCTGCCGCCGCAGAATGCCACGGGCAATTACGTCAAGGTGGTGCAGCGCGTGCCGGTACGGATCGAGTTCGATCTGAAGAACGGACCCGATCCGCGGAAGTATCCGCTGGGCCCCGGCATGTCGGTCGTCCCGACGGTCAAGGTCCGCTGATATGGCGAGCGCGGCCAAACGCGCGGACGGATGGGATCCGACACGGTCGGCGGCGGGCAGCTACAGCCCGTGGCTGATCGTGGCGATCATCTCGATCCCGACCTTCATGGAGGTGCTCGACACCTCGATCGCCAACGTCGCGCTCGATCATATCGCGGGCGGCCTGTCGGTGTCGAACGACCAGGCGACGTGGGTGCTGACGAGCTATCTCGTCGCCAACGCGATCATCATCCCGATCAGCGGCTGGCTATCGGATGTGATCGGGCGGAAGCGCTACTTTCTGATCTCGATCGCTTTGTTCACGATTTCGTCGCTGATGTGCGGCCTCGCACCCAACCTCTCGACGCTCGTCATAGCGCGTGTGCTCCAGGGGATCGGCGGCGGGGGCCTTGCGCCGGTCGAGCAATCGATGCTCGCCGATACCTTCCCGCCTAGACTGCGCGGCATGGCGTTTGCGGCCTTTGCGATCGTGGTGGTGGTGGGGCCGGTGCTCGGGCCATCGCTCGGCGGCTACATTACCGAGAATTCGAGCTGGCACTGGGTGTTCCTGATCAACGTGCCGATCGGCATCGTCTCGCTGTTCCTCGTCAATCTGTTCGTCGACGAGCCCAAGGCGATCAGGGACGACCGCGCCAAGCTGCTCAAGCGCGGCATCCGCGTCGATTATATCGGCATCATCCTGATCGCGCTCGGGCTCGGCTTTTTCGAACTCACGCTTGACCGTGGCGAACGCGAAGACTGGTTCTCGAGCGGCCTGATCATCACCACCGCGACGATCTCGGCGCTGTCGCTGATCGCGCTCGGCTTCTGGGAGACCAATCATCCCGAGCCCGTGCTCGACCTCAAACTCCTCAAGAACCGCAATTTCTCGCTAACGCTGCTGGTGATGGGCGTGACCGGCATGATCCTGTTCGGTACGACCCAGCTGATCCCGCAGATGCTGCAGCAGGTGCTCGGCTATACCTCGTTCCAGGCGGGGCTCGCACTGACCTTCGGCGGCGTGGCGACGCTTGTCATGGTGCCGTTTGCAGGTCGCTTGTCGGGGGTGGTCGACGTCCGGCTGCTGCTGTTCCCGGCATTGCTCGTCCAGGCGTTCGCGCTGTGGAACATGACGCATCTCAACGCCGACATCACCTTCCTCGATGCCGGCGTCGCGCGACTGTATCAGGCGATGGGGCTGCCCTTCCTGTTCGTGCCGATCAGCGCGGTCGCCTATGTCGGTTTGCCGCAGAACAAGACCGCGCAGGCGTCGAGCATGCTCAACGTCGCGCGCAACCTCGGCGGGTCGATCGGCATCTCGTCGGCGCAGACGTTGCTCGCCTCGGGGCTGCAGCGCCACCAGTCCGAACTCGTCAACGGCCTCAGCCCGCTCAATCCGAACTACAATGAGTGGCTGGCCAAGGCGGGGAGCGCGTTCGGCGGGGTCGGCGACCCGACGACCACGCCGCTCGCGGTGCTGTACCAGACGGTTCAGCGCCAGGCATCGATGCTCGCATTCCTCGACGTATTCCATACCCTGATGATCGTGGTGCTGTGTGTCGCCCCGGTCGTCTTCTTTATGCGCTCCGGCAAGTCCGGTGGCTCCGGTGGAGGCATGGCCCATTGACCCGCTCTTTCGTCACGACCGCGCTGCTCGGCGCGACCTTGCTGGCGGGCTGCACCGTCGGCCCGAACTATCACGCGCCCGAAATGCCGGTGCCGCCCGCGTTCGGCGAGGCCCAGCCCGCCGCCCCGGGGGCGACGATCGACCCGGCGCATTGGTGGACCGCCTTCGGTGACCCGACGCTGACCTCGCTCGTCGAACGCGCGTTGAAGGACAGCCCGAACATCGCGATCGCCGGATCGCGCGTTCGCCAGGCGCGGCTGCAGGAGATTGCCGCGCATGCGATCGGCAAGCCGACGGTCGACGCGACGGGCAACGTCACGCATGTCGAGTTCAGCAAGAATGCCGGCTTCTCGTCGCTCGCCAGCCTGTTCTCGGGCGGCAGCTCGGGGGGAAGCTCGGGCGGGTCGAGCAGCTCGGGCGGGATCGCGCTGCCGGGCAGCGGGATCACCACCTATGCCGCGGGCTTCGACGCGAGCTGGGAGATCGACCTGTTCGGCGGCGGTCGCCGCAGCGTCGAGGGTGCGCTCGCGCGGACCGACGCCGCCATCTGGTCGCAGCGCGACGCCGCGGTAACGCTCGGCGCGGAAGTGGCGCAGGCCTATTTCGCGCTGCGGCTCGACCAGGCGCAGATCGCGGTGGTCGAGGACGAGCTGCTGCGCCAGCGTCGCTCGCTCCAGATTGCGAACAATGTCGCCAAGGTCGGGCTGTCGCCGCAGATCGACGTGACGCGCCAGCAGCAGCAAATCACCACGCTCGAGGCGCGGCTCGAGCCGCTGCGCGCCGATGCGCGTGTGCGGATTCATGCGATCGGCATCTTGCTCGGGACGCAGCCCGAGAGCCTCACCGCCGAACTGACCGCCCCGCTGCCGCCGCTCCAGGCGGTGCCGATCGTTCCGGCGGGGCTGCCGTCGGATCTGTTGCGCCGCCGGCCCGACATCCGCATGGCCGAGCGCAACCTCGCCGCATCGACCGCCGATATCGGCGTTGCGGTGGCCGATCTGTATCCGAAGTTCCAGCTGACCGGGATGGCCGAGCTGCTGTCGACCTCGCTCGCCTCGCTTTTCTCGCGCGACAGCATCCAGGCGACGGGCGTCGCCGGCGTCACCTTCCCCCTGCTCGATTGGGGCCGGCGCCGCGCGACGGTCGGCCTGCGCAAGGAAGACCGCGAGCAAGCCTACCTGCAATATCAGGCGACGGTGCTCGGTGCATTGCGCGATGTCGAGGATCCGCTCGCGCGGCTCGATGCCGAGCGGCGGCGCAACGCCGCGCTGCGCCGTGCGGTCGCCGATGCCGAAGCGACCAACCATGCGGTCTATGCGCAATACAGCGCCGGCTTCGTCGCGCAGAATTCGCTGATCGATGCGCAGGTCACGGTGCTCAGCGCGCGCGAGCAGCTCGTCGCGAGCGACGCGCAGTTGCGGCAGGATACCGCCGCCTTGTTCAAGGCGATCGGCGGCGGCTGGGAGGAACCCAAGGCGGGATGATTGGCAAGCGGCGTGCGACCAGCCTAGGATCGGTCGCATGGACCTTTCCGATGATCTGCAAACCGCCGCGCTGACGCATCTCGAATCGCTGATCGGCTTCGACACCACGTCGCGTGATTCCAACCTCAAGCTGATCGAATATGTCGAGGCGTTCCTCGGCGGCTTCGGGGTAGCGTCGCGGCGCGTGGCCAATGCCGACGGGTCGAAGGCCAATCTCTACGCGACGATCGGGCCGGCGGTGCCGGGCGGGGTGGTGTTGTCGGGCCATACCGATGTCGTGCCGGTCGATGGCCAGGCGTGGAGCAGCGATCCCTTCGCGCTGACGCGACGCGGCGCCCGGCTGTACGGACGCGGGACGTGCGACATGAAGGGCTTTCTCGCGCTCGCTCTGGCAGCGGTTCCAGCCTTTGCCCGCGGCGGGACCGCGCGGCCGCTGCATCTTGCTTTCTCCTATGACGAAGAGGTCGGCTGCCTCGGTGCGCCGTCGATGATCCGCGAGCTGGTGGCGGAGCTCCCCGCGCCGATCGCGGTGATCGTCGGCGAGCCGACCGAAATGGAGGTGGTGAGCGGCCATAAGGGGATTTCGACTTGGCGCGTGACGGTGACGGGGCACGAGGCGCATTCGAGCCTCACGCATCTCGGCGTCTCCGCCAATATGGTGGCGATCGGGCTGATGGCGCAACTGCGCGCGCTGGCCGAGTCGTTCGAGCGGCATCCCGACCCCGATTCGCTCTACCACCCACCGCACGCGACGTTGACGGTGGGGCTGATGCACGGGGGGACCGCGGTCAACATTCTCGCGCGCGAATGCGGTTTCACGTTCGATCTGCGCACCCCGCCGGGGCAGGATCCCGATACGATCATGGCGCCCTTCATCGCGGCGTGCGAGGCCGAGGATCGCGCGCTCAAGCGGCGTTTCGCGGATGCCGGCGTGGCGGTCGCGCGGCGCTCGGCCACGCCGTCATTCGCGCCCGAGTCCGAGGGCGCCGCCGAGATGCTGGCGCGACGACTCGCCGGCGACAACGGCCCGGCGCGCGTCGTTCCCTATGCGGCCGAAGCGGGGCAGTTCCAGGGGGCGGGGTTCTCGACGATCATCTGCGGGCCCGGCTCGATCGAGCAGGCGCATCAGGCGGATGAGTATCTGGAGGTCGCTCAGTTCGAGCGTGGCGCGGGCTTCATGCGGCGCCTGATCGAAGCAATGGCTGCAGATCAGTAAAAAAAATTAGAGGTGCCCAAAGTGCGGTCCAGCCAAAGCTGTATGTGCGGCGCTCTTTGACGGTGTTGGCCGGACAGAAACTGCGCCGCGTGCCGGTTACGCCTAACCTGCGGAAGAGAAGTTGGACGATGACCCGACACTAACGGTAATGCACTCCAAAATGGACCATATTTCCGTCGTGTCGGGTCGTAATAAGACTTAGAAGGGACGGCTATTTTCGCCGTACACCAGCGCAAGGATAAAACGCAGCATTACTGTTCTCCCATATCACGTCCAGTCGGACGCAAAACATCCTTAATGCACTGTTAAGGATGAAGCAATCTCGCTTTGCGGCGGGCTGAGCGGTAACGCTCGCCTTAACGCTTCTTTCAAAGCTCGCGGGTACCGAGGGAATATGGCGCGTCCCCAGCACCCCCCGCTACCTCTCCGTCGCCCGGCTCGAGGACCGTCGCCAAGCTCGGCAGACGGGGTGATCGGCGCGCCCATCGCGACCGTACCGCGCCGCTCGCGCGCAACAACCGAGCCGCAAGATGGCGATACCGGTAGCGACTCCGGGGCCTGGCAGTTCGTGTGTCTGGTCCAGATCGGAAACTTCGCGGCGTTGCGCCGTCACCTCGGACCAACGCGCGCCGAAGATCTCGCGCGCGTGCTTGAGGCGCGTATCGCGGCGACGCTTCCCGAGACCGCGACGTTGGCGATTGGGCGCGCTACGATCGAGGTCAGGCTTATCGGCGCCAGCTTCGCGGCGCTCGAGCTCGCCGTCGAAAAGCTGCGCGTGGCGACCGCCCAGCCGTTCGACATCGATGCCGAGTTGCACGGCTTCGAAATCCTGGTGGGGGCTGCCGGCGCGCCGCGCGGTACGACCGAAGACGTTCGCCTGGTCGAGGAAGCCGAGGGCGCGCTCGACGATACGCATGTCGAGCAGCATACTGTCCTGCGCGATCTGTCGGCGGGCACCGCCGCGTTCGATCGCCTCACGCTCACGCGGGAATTGCCCCGCGCCATCGCCGGCGGCGAGATGTTTCTGCAGTATCAACCCAAGGTGCATGTGCGCAAGCAGCAGATCAGCAGCGCCGAGGCGCTGGTGCGCTGGCAGCATCCGACTCGCGGGCTTATCCTTCCCGGCGATTTCATCACCGTCGCCGAGGAGGCGCGGCAGATCTCGGCACTGACGCTGTGGACGATCGATGAGGTGATCCGCGATCAGCGCCTGCTCGCTGCGGATGGACACGACCTCACGATTTTCATCAACATCTCGGGCCAGTTGTTGGGCGACAAGCATTTCGTCGAGGCCGCCTGCGCGGCGGTGCGGGCCGGCAAGGTCAAGATCGGGTTCGAAATCACCGAAACCGCGGTTATCCGCGATCCGGAATCGGCGATCGCCAACCTGCAGATCCTCGCCGACGAGGGCATTGTCATCGCGATCGACGATTACGGGGCTGGCCTGTCGTCGCTTGCCTATCTCAAGCAATTGCCCGCGCGCGAGCTCAAAATCGACAAGATGTTCGTGCTGCAATTGACCAGCAGCAATCGCGATCCGCTGATCGTCCGGTCGACGATTGATCTGGCGCATGCGCTCGACATGGAAGTGACTGCGGAGGGCGTCGAGACGCAAGCCGCGATGGCGCTTCTGTCGGTGATGGGCTGCGACATGATCCAGGGATATCTGATCAGCCGACCGGTCTCGATCGACGCCTTCCGGCGCTTCTTGCAAGACTATCGCGCGCGTCCCGCCGAAGATCCGCGCAAGTCGATGTTCCAGCGCCCGGCGGCATTCTGGAAGAGCGCCTGATCGCGCGCGCGAGGCGGGTTAGCCGAGCTTTAACACATGCTGTTGTAGCGCTTCCATAATGTGGCGTTCCTTCCTATGCGCGGTAGCGATCCTGTTGGCCGCGATAGGCGCAATCGCGGTCGATCCGGCGTGGGCCGCCGCCGAACCTCCCGCAAGCCGCCGAGCCGAGTTCGATGCGCTGGTCGTGGCCTCCAGGGGCAAGATGCTCGTTGCTCCCGCGGCAGCGATTGAGCTCGCCAAAACTGCGGAAGCGCTTGCTGCGAGAGAGCGCGGACGGGATCGAGCGATCGGACTGGCCACGGCGCTCTGGCTGCAGGGCGAGGGCTACCTCCAACTCAACGAAAGCGGCCGCGCGACCCCGCTGATCGATCGTGCGATGGCGCTCGTTTCCCGGGCCGGGCCGCCGTCGAAGTTGAACGGTGACTTGCTTCTCTCCAAGGGCGGTTTGCAGACGTCGACCGCAGATGTCGCGGGCGCGTTGGCGTCGTATCAAAAAGCGCACGAGATATTCCATGATCTCGGTGAAACGCGTAGCCGCTCTATCGCGCTGATTTGTATCGGGCTGCTGTATCAGGAAGCAAAAGACAATCAGAGCGCGCTCAAATATTATGGGCAGGCGCTCGACGTATTTGCTGGTGACGCTCAACTGCTGTATTCGATCCATAATAATCGCGGGAACGCTTTCAAGGAGCTGGCGCGTTTTCGCGAGGCGCAGCTCGAATTCCGTAAAGCGCTCGCGATTGCGCACGAACTCAAGAGTCCGGCGTTGGAAGCGCAGACACTCCGCAATATCGCACGAGGGCAATTGCTGGAGGGCCAGCCGCGCGAGGCCGATCGATCGGTCGCGCTGGGGCTCGCCGCCGCGAACGGCGATCAGGCCGCGTCCGCCCGCAACCACTTCCTCGTCCTGTCCGCCTGGTCTGCCCGTCTGCGCGGCCATTTGCCGCTCGCCGAGCGCCTGATCACGCGCGCGTTCGCGAACGTCGACGCCAGCGCGCCGACGCTCGACGTCCGCGAGGCGCATCAGACCGCCTATGACATCTTTAAACAGGCCGGCAACCAGGCGCAGGCGCTCGTCCATCTCGAGGCGCTCAAGGCGCTCGACGACAAGACCTCCGCGCTTGCCGCTTCGGCCAACACCGCACTCGCCGCGGCGCGCTTCGATTTCGCGGCGCAAGAACTCAACATCGAGAAGCTCAAACGGGCGCAGCTGTTGCGCAACATCGAGGATGCGAAGCTTCGCGCGCGCACCCAGCAGATGATCTTCGGCGGCGCGGCGGTCGCGACGGCGGTCATCATGGCGCTGCTCGCCTTCGGCTTGGTGACGATCCGCCGTAGCCGCAACGAGGTGCGCGCCGCCAACGTCGATCTCGGCGAGACCAACGCGGCGCTCGCCAAGGCGCTCGCCGCGAAGACCGAGTTCCTCGCGACGACCAGCCACGAAATTCGCACGCCGCTCAACGGCATTCTCGGAATGACGCAGGTGATGCTCGCCGATCGCACGTTGAGCGACCCGTTGCGCGACCGGATCGGCGTGGTGCACGGCGCCGGGCTCACGATGCGCGCGCTGGTCGACGACATCCTCGACGTCGCCAAGATGGAGACCGGCAATTTGACGCTCGAGGCGGTGCCCTATGATCTCGCCGCGACGCTGCGCGACGTCACGCGGTTGTGGGAGGTGCAGGCGCGCGCCAAGGGGCTGACCTTCGTCCTCGCGCTCGACAATTGCCCCGGTCGCATCGTCGGCGATTCGGCGCGGGTACGGCAGATCGCGTTCAATCTCTTGTCGAATGCGCTCAAATTCACCGCGAGCGGCACGATCACGCTGTCTGCCACGGCAGATGCGTCGCAATTGTCGATCGCGGTCAGCGATAGCGGGATCGGCATCCCCGCCGACAAATTGGGGATCATTTTCGAATCGTTCCGGCAGGTCGACGCCGGGACGACTCGGCAATTCGGCGGGACCGGGCTCGGGCTCGCGATCTGCCAGAACCTCGCGCAGGCGATGGGGGGCGAGGTCGCGGTGAGCAGCACGGTCGGGCAAGGCTCGACCTTCACGCTCAGACTGCCGCTCGTCGTCGCCGAGGACGCTCCCGAGGCGAACGTGAATCCCGTGCCGGCACCTGCGGCGGCGCTCCTGATCCTCGATCGAAATCCGATATCGCGCAGCATGTTACGAGCCGTGCTCGAACCGCGCGCGGGAAGCGTGGTGTTCGCGTCGTCGGTCGAGGAGGCGGTCGCGCGGGTCGACGCGGGCGGCATAGCGCAGATGCTGGTCGACGATGGCACGATCAAGGCCGAGCCCGACATCGACGCGGCGCTCGCCACGCTTGGCGCCTTGCCGATCGCCTCGACGCTGCTATGGGCGTCGCCCGACCCCGTCGATCGCGCGCGGTTTTCCGTCGCAGGGATCGATCATATTGTCGCCAAACCAATCGCGGGCGTTGCACTTGCGGCGCTGTTGTTCGACAGCGCGCCCGATGATAGTCGCAGCGTATTCCCCGCAGTCTCGCGAGCGGCGTGAAATAGAGATGCCAGTAATGTCGTATTTATCCTATCCGTTCCATTGCCGGGTGATGGCGTGATGAACATCCTGTTCATCGAAGACGACCCGATGAATCGCCGGGTGGTGAAGGACATGCTCGATGTCGCCGGCGCGACGATGACCGGCGCGGAGAGCGGTGAAGCGGGGCTTGCGGAGATCGACGCGCAGGATTTCGTGATCGTGCTGCTCGACTTGCGGATGCCGGGGATGGACGGTTTCGAAACGCTGCGCCGGATCCGCGCGCGCGGCGATGCCAAGGCGAAGCTTCCGGTCATCGTGCTGACCGCCGACACCGCGGTCGATCTGCGCGAGCGCTGCCTCGCCGAGGGCGCCGACGAAGTGCTGTTCAAGCCGGTCGCGATGGATTCGCTGTTCGACGCGATTGGCCGGATGCTCGCCAAGGGCGAGGGCGACGGGATGATCGGCTGATCAGCTCGCGTCGCGTCGAGCGAGCGCGGTTTCCAGCGAGGTCTTCGCGCTGCCACGGCGCGCCGGTTGCGGCTGCGACGGCGCGGGCGACCAAGCGGTGAGATAGAGGATATCGAAGGTCTCGGCGGTCTTGCCGTCGGGGTCGGCGCGCTCAGCGAAGAGCTCGGCCGCGCGCGCGAGCGTGTCGCGCCGCAGCGGGGTGCGGTCGCGCAGGATATTGGTGGCACCCATCCCGCGCAGGTCGCGCAGCAGTCCGGCGAGGCCGCGATAGCGCACGGTCAACCGCTCGATATCGGCCACCGGCAGCGCGAAGCCCGCGCGCATCAGCAAGTCGCCCGCCGATCGCACGTCGACCTGCGGGTGAACGCGCGCCGCTGGTCGATCGCCCTCCGCGGTGCGGAGCACCGCGCGCAGCGTCGACAGCGTTCCCATGCCGCAGAATGCCGCGAGGAACAGCCCGTCGGGGCGCATCGCGCGCCTGGCGAGCGTCAACGCGCCGGGCAGATCGTTGACGCTGTCGAGCACGCCGACCGACACCACCAGATCGAACGAACCGGCCGCAAAGGGCAGGCGGTCTTCATCGGCCTGGACGCCGCCGGCCTGCGCGGCGAAGCGCGCGCCGGCGTCGCACCGTGTCACCGTCGCGCCGGGCGGCGCCGGGAGGGCGCCGTCGAAGCAGCCGAGATCGAGCATGTCGGTGAAACGATGCGTCACGCTCTCCAGCCGCTCGGCGATCCCCTCTAGCATCGCCGAGCGCAGGAAGTCGAAGCTTGCAAAGTCGGGCGCGGCGCGGTCGCGGCGCTGGCGGCGCGCGGCGCGGTCGAAGATGTCGGGATCGCTCATCGTCGCGCTTGTGCCGCTGCCGGGCGCGGGCGACAAGGGTCGACGTGTCGCCCTGGCTCGCCCCCTTGCGCTTCGTCGCCGATTTCGCGCTCCCGCCGCGCTGCCCGGGCTGCGGCGCGGTCATCGGGGAGGATCATCTCTTTTGCGCCGCGTGCTGGGGCACGTTGCGCTTCCTCGCGCCGCCGTGGTGCGCGGGCTGCAACCGCCCGTTCGCGTACGATCGCGGGCCCGAGGCGCGCTGCGCGCGCTGCCTCGCCGATCCGCCGCAGCATGCCGGGGTCTACGCGGCGGTCGCGTATGGCGAGATCGCGCGGGGCGTTGCGCTGCGCCTCAAATATGGCGGGCGGACCGCGCTGGCCGAGACCGTCGGGCGGCAGATGGCGCGGCTGCTCCCGCCTGGCGCCGAACTGCTCGTGCCCGTGCCGTTGCATCGCTGGCGGCTGTGGTCGCGCGGCTTCAACCAGGCTGCGCTGATTGCCGCGGCGATCACGCGCGCATGCGGGGTGCCGAACGATCCGTTGCTGCTGCGTCGGACCCGCGCAACGCCGCCGCTGCGCGCGATGGGGGCGAAGGCGCGCGCCCGCGTGGTCGCCGGGGTCTTCCGCGTCGTCGATCCGCAGACCACGCTGCGCGGCAAGAGCGTGGTGCTGGTCGACGACATTTATACCAGCGGCGCGACGGCCGACGCCTGCGTACGGACGCTGCTCCGCGCCGGGGCGGCGCGGGTCGCGATCCTGTGCTGGGCGCGCGTGCTCGATGACCAGCGCGACGACGCGAGCGCCGCTGCTGATTGACAAGCGCTGCCTGCGTCCACATCTTTGATCGATGCCAAAGATCGAAATCTATACCAAAGCCTTTTGCCCCTATTGCGCGCGCGCGATGAAGCTGCTCGCTTCCAAGGGCGCCACGCCCGAGGAATTCGACATCACGATGGGCGGACCCAAGCGTGCCGAGATGCTCGAACGCTCGAACGGCGGAACGACGGTGCCGCAGATCTTCATCGACGGCCAGCACGTCGGGGGATCGGACGATCTCGCCGCGCTCGAGCGCGCCGGCAAGCTGGACGCCCTGCTCGCGGCATGAAGATCGCGCTGGCGCAAATGACGAGCGGGATCGACCCCGCCGCCAACGCCAGCACGATCGTGTCGGCGATCGCCGAAGCCACCGCGGCTGGCGCGACGATGCTGTTCACGCCCGAAATGTCGGGGCTGGTCGATCGCGACCGAGGCCGGGCCGCCAAGGTGCTGTGCCGCGAAGAGGACGATGGCGTGCTCGCCGCGGTCCGCGCCGCGGCGGCGGAGCATCGGCTGTGGGTGCATCTCGGCTCGCTCGCCGTGCTCGGTGACGATGGCCGCCTCGCCAATCGCGCCTTCGTGATCGACGACAGCGGCGCGATCCGCGCGCGCTACGACAAGCTCCATCTGTTCGACGTCGATTTGCCGAGCGGAGAAATCTGGCGCGAATCGGCGAGCTATGCGCCGGGGGAAGGCGCGGTCGTGGTGGGAAGCCCCGTCGGGGCGCTCGGCCTGTCGATCTGTTACGATCTGCGCTTCGCCGACCTCTATCGCGCGCTGAGCGACGCCGGCGCAACGATGTTGGCGATCCCCGCGGCTTTCACGCGACCGACCGGCGCGGCGCATTGGCATATCCTGATGCGCGCGCGTGCGATCGAGGCGGCCTGCTATGTCGTCGCGGCGGCGCAGACCGGCACGCATGCCGACGGTCGCGCGACCTATGGCCACTCGCTGGTGATCGATCCGTGGGGCGAGGTGGTGCTCGACATGGGCGAGGCGGCGGGGATCGGCTATGCCGAGATCGACCCGGCGCGGATCGCCGATGTCCGCGCGCGGATCCCGGTGCTGGCGCATCGCCGGCCGATCCCCGAGGTCGCCTCGGTGTGATCGTGTTCGATTTGCGCTGTTCGCGCGCGCATGTCTTCGAGGCCTGGTTCGGATCGAGTATCGCGTTCGAGGAGCAACGCGAGCGTGGCCTGCTGGTCTGCCCGCTGTGCGGCGACGCTGCGATCGGCAAGGCGGTGATGGCGCCCAATGTCGGCGCGAAGGGCAACAGCCGCGGCGCAGTCGTGCCCAAGCCTGATTCAGCCGACGCGGTATCGCCCGCGCCCTCGCCGCGAGCGCTCAAGGCGGCGCTTCAGGCGCTTGCCACGGCGCAGGCCAAGGCGCTCGAGACATCGCGCTGGGTCGGGCGGGGTTTTGCGGATCAGGCGCGCGCGATACACGTCGGGGAGGCGGAGTCTACACCCATTCACGGCGAGGCGACCTTCGCCGAGGCAAAGGCGCTGGCCGAAGAAGGCGTGCCGGACGCGCCGCTGCTCCTTCCGGTGGTGCCGCCCGACGCGCTCAATTGAGCGATGCCGGATGCGCCGAGCCTGGTCGCGTTCGGGTGCGTCTCGCCCGTCCGGTGGCCGCATCGCGCGCCGGGCCGTCAGCCCGATTGACCGATCGCGCACCGCACAGTACCACGCGCGCGGAGCCCCCGTAGCTCAGGTGGATAGAGCGACGGTTTCCTAAACCGCAGGCCGGTGGTTCGAATCCACTCGGGGGCACCATCGTCATCCGACGGATCACGGGAGCGCCGTCCTAGCCGAACGCGTGCGCCTTTCCTGCCCTGTAACCCAATGAGACGGGCGGATCGCCGCCCGCGGAATCGTGAAATCCTATGACACCCAGCGAAACCTACCGTGCCAACGCCGCTGCGCAGCGCGAAGCCGCTCAAAAGACCACCCTCGCCAATCGCCGCGAAATGCACGAGCGCTCGGCCTATGCGTGGGAAGCGATGGCGGAGGCGAACGAGGCGACCGCGGCGCGCGCGGTGGTCAACGCTGCGGCGAAACTCGCCGGCTGAGCGCCACCCGAATATCGTATCGTTAGAACGCCAGACACCGACACAGGGCTAAGTGTGTCGGTGTCATGGTGCCGGTCTGTCCGCTGAGGATCAGGCCTTCATGTGGCCGGCAAGGTGCTTGTTCATCTCGAACATCGTGACCTTGTCCTTGCCGAAAATCTTCTTCAGCTTCTCGTCGGCGACGATCTCGCGCTTGTTCTCCGGGTTCTGGAGATCATGCTGCTTGATGTACGCCCAGACCTTGCTGATCACTTCGCTGCGCGGCAGCTTGTCGGCGCCGACGATCGCGGCGAGATCGGCCGAAGGGGTGATGGGCGCAAAGATGCCGCCGGTCTTGGGGGCGTCGCTCTTTGCGGTAGGGGTCTTAGCCATGGATAGTCCTTCCTGGTGTGCCGTTAAAACCGACATCGGTTTCACGCCTTCGTTAGCGCTGCGCTCTTGTGCGCTGCCTTTCCGCCATTGTCACTCCTAACAATGAACTCGGGATTGTCGGGCGAAGCCGCGACCTTATGCCCTTTGATCGTGGTCGGCTTGGTCACTTTCTTCTCGACCACGCCGTGCGCCTCTCCGCCATGCGATTTCCAGGTGACGTGGTCACCAGCCTTGGGGTCCTTCATCGTCGGTCTCCTATCGATCGAGGAAGGAGCGCTTGGCGAGGCGATTCAGTTGCATCCGCGGCTCGCGGGTCGGCGACGATACCCGCCGCCGACCGCACGCCTGCACCGTCAGAACGATTTGCGCAGCGTCACGCCGTACGTGCGCGGTTCGTTGATATAGCCGCTGAAGCTGCCGTTCTGGACGACGGTCGCGAACGCGCCGATGAAGTAATTGTCGTTGCCGAGATTGCGGATCCAGCCCTGGATCTCGAACTGATCGGGCAAATTGAGCCCGATGCTGGCGTTGACCGTCTTGACCTCGGCGCTGGCGATCGCGGCGGGCACCGTATCGGTCAGCGGGGTCTTGCTCGAATAGACGAACTCGCCGCGGACATAGGCGCTGATCCGATCGCTGATCGTCTGGGTATAGACCGCGTTGACGTTCGCCGACCATTTCGCGATCCCGGCGGGCGTCGTGCCGCTCAAATCGCGGAATTGCGGCGGCAACGTGCCGGCGGGGGAGCCGGCAGGAACCTGGCAGCGCGCATCGAACGAGAAGCACGGCGCGCGCGTGAAGGAATCGTATTTCGGGTCGAGATAGGTTCCCGAGGCGTTGATCACCAGCGCGCGGAACGGCTTGTACGACCCCTCGACCTCGACCCCGCGGACCGACTGGCTGCCGGCGTTGACGAGCGCGAAGCCGGTGCCGGTGAAGGCGTTGGACTGGAATCCTTTGATCTTCTCGTCGAACAGCGCGATATTGAGATAGCCGCCGCGGAACCGCGCCTTCGCGCCGATTTCATAGACTTCGACATTTTCCGGATTGGCGGTGCGCCCGACGCCGTTGGTGGCCGGGCGGCTGTCCGACGAGAGGTTGTAGGCGCCCGCCTTCCACCCGGTCGAATAGCTCGCATAGACGTTGATGTCGCGATTGATGTCGAACTTGGCGCGCGCGAGATAGGTGAATTTGTCGCCCTTCAGGATACCGTTCTCATTGGCGTTGGGGAAGTTGACCGGCCCGTGATTGGGCGTGTCGGCGTAGAAGAACTGCACCGCGTTGAGCGCGGCGAACAGGTTGGTCGGGATCCGCGCCGCCGCGGGTGCGCCGGGCGCGATGATCGCGAGCGGCAGGAAGCCGAGCTCGGGGACATTGTTGAGGTTGAGTTGCGAGAAGCGGTCGGTGAGCACGACGTTCGACGCGGCTTCCTTGCGATCGCGCAGATAGGCGCCGCCGACAGTCAGCGTCAGCCGGTCGAACAGCTTGTAGTCGGCTTGGCCGAACACCGAGAACGACTGATCGCTTAAGTGATAATTGTCGAAGATCCCGGTGCCTTGCGCGAAATAGGTCTGGCCGGGGACGACGCTGGTATTGCCCGCCGCACGTTGCAGCGTCTCCAGCGTAAGGATCGGCGGCACCGCGCCCGCCGTGGGCAGGCCGTTGGCGCCGCGCGATATCGTCACGGCGTCGGCGAAGGCGCGAGCGTCGGCGCCGTAGAGGATGTTGCGCCCGGTGCGGATCCGCTCGTCCGAATAGAAGGCGCCGAGCAGCCAGTTGAACGGGCCGCTATTGTCCGACGCGAGGCGGAATTCCTGCGTGAGCGTCTTGATATTGTCCGACGTCGTCTGGTTCGAGATATCGGCGCCGGTGAAATCGACGTCGAGCGTCGTGTCGTTGGTCTGCGTGCGATAGGCGGTGATCGAGGTCAGCTTGGCGAAGCCGACGTTCCAGTCGATCTGCGCCGAAATCCCCTTGCCGGTCAGGCGGTTGTTGGGCGAAGTGTTGTATACCACCTGGCGGTTGAACGCGGTCGCCGGGTTGCCGATCACGCCGCCGACCCCGGCAAACGCGCGCGGCAGGCCGATCAGCTGCGTCACCGGCCCGTTGAAGATCGTCACCGCGCCGCAGCACACTTCGTTGATATGGTTGAGATCGGCGATCACCCGGACCGAGAAATCCGACGACGGCTCGAACAGCAGGTCGCCACGCAGCGAATAGCGGTCGCGCCCGTTGACCTGCACCTTGTTGACGAGGTTGGTGTAATAGCCGTCGCGCTGGTTGACGCTGCCGTACAGCCGGAATGCCAGCGTCTTGGAGATCGGCCCGGTGACCGAGGCGCGCGCTTCGATATTGCCGAAATTGCCGTAGGTCGCCTCGGCATTGCCGCCCCAGTCGAATTGCGGGCGCTTGGTGACGATCGAGATCGCGCCTGCCGAGACGTTCTTGCCGAACAGCGTCGATTGCGGCCCGCGCAGCACTTCGATCCGCTCGAGATCGGGCAGATCGGCGATCGCCGAGGCCGAGCGCGAGCGATAGACGCCGTCGATGAACACGCCGACCGAGCTCTCGACGCCGATATTGCCGGTGCCGTTGCCGAAGCCGCGGATCTGGAAGCCGGTCTGGCCCGAGCTCTGCAGCTGATAGACCTTGAGCGAGGGCACGCTCGCCTGGAGCGAGATCAAATCGAGGATGCGCGCCTTCTTGATCGTGTCGTCGCTGGTCACCGCGACCGAGACGGGGACGTCCTGCAGCGTCTGCTCGCGCTTGGTCGCGGTGACGATGATGTCGTCGCTGTCGTTGGTGCGGGGGTTGACCTGCGGCGCGGCCGAAGTCGCCGCGGGCGCGCCTTGTGCCTGGGTGGTCGGCGGCGTATCTTGCGCGAGCGCAGGACACGCGTAGAGCGAGACCAACGCCGATGCAGCGAGCAGTTCGAATTTCTTCATGATGGCATCCCCTATCTCCGCCGCGCCCAGTCTCTGCCGGATCACGGTTTTCGAAGATCAGGTTCGGCATTTGGCGCGGCATAGTCAATGGGCTAAATTACCTAAAAGCGGGCGCGCAGAGCAGATACTGCGCGCCCGCAGAGTTTCAAATAAGGACTAATTCCATGTTGCAGTACGGCGAAATCGATCGCCCGTACGCGCGTCGCATGGTCGGATCGTGAAGGAAGCAGCGTGGACGAACGCAAGGACGATGATTTCGCCAACCCCGAGGTTGGCGCCGATGGCAAGCTCGTGGTGCCCGAGAGCGTGGCGGATGCGGTCCGCACGCTGATCCGCTGGGCGGGGGACAATCCCGAGCGGGAGGGCCTGGTCGATACCCCGGCGCGGGTCGCGCGCGCGTGGAAGGAATATTGCTCGGGCTATGGCGACGATCCGGCGCGCCATCTGTCACGCGTGTTTGAGGAAGTCGGTGGGTATGACGAAATCGTCCTGCTCAAGGACATTCCGTTCCAGTCGCATTGCGAGCATCACATGGCGCCGATCATCGGCAAGGCGCACATCGCCTATCTGCCCGGCAATTACGTCGTCGGCATCTCCAAACTGGCACGCGTCCTCCAGACCTTTGCGCGCCGGCTGCAGGTGCAGGAACGGCTGACCGCCGAGGTCGCCGACTGCATCTGGGCCAATCTCAAGCCGGTCGGCGTGGCGGTGGTGATCGAGGCGAGCCACGCCTGCATGACCGCGCGCGGCGTGCGGACGCAGGGCGTGACGATGGTCACCAGCCGGATGATGGGCGTATTCCGCGACGACGAGCGCAGCCGCAAGGAAGTGCTCGCGCTGATGGGGCGCGGATGAGCGCTGCGCGAACCGTTCTGGTGACCGGCGCGGCGCGTCGGCTCGGCGCGATCATCGCGCGGCATCTCGCCGGGCAGGGATGGCGCGTCGCGATCCACCATCATCATTCGGCCGAGGATGCCGACGCGCTCGCCGCCGATCTGCCCGGCGCGATCGTGGTGTCGGGGGACTTGGCCGATCCGGACGTGCCAGCGGCGCTGGTAGCGGCGGCGCGCGCGGCGTTTGGCAGGCCCTTGATGGGGCTCGTCAACTGCGCGTCGCTGTTCGAATATGACACGCCTCCAGCGATCACAGCGGCGTCGTTGCGGGCGCATGGCGCGGTCAATCTCGCGGCGCCGGTGCTGCTCACGAGTGCGCTCGCGGCGCAGGCGGATCTGGGCAAGGGCGCGGTGGTCAACATCCTCGACCAGAAGGTCGCGAACCTCAATCCCGACTTCTTCGCCTATAGCTGCGGCAAGATCGCGCTTACCGGCGCGACCATCATGCTCGCCCAGGCGTTGCGCCCACGGATCCGTGTGAACGCGGTATCGCCCGGCCTGTCGCTGCCGAGCGCCGACCAGACCGAAGCGGAGTTCGCCGCGGCGGCCGCGAAGAACCTGCTGCAGCGTCCGGTCGATCCGCTCGATATCGCGCGCGCGGTCGGCTTCCTGCTCGAGGCCGAGGGGCTCGATGGGCAAAACGTGTTCGTCGATTGCGGCCAGCATTTCCTCAAGCGTGACCGCGACGTGATGTTCGAGGGGCGGGCATGAGCGCGCGCTTCACGACCGTTCTCGAAGGGCTGGAGGTGATGATGGGGCTCGGCATCCACCCCGCCGAGCTCGCCGCACCGCAGCGCGTGATCGTCTCGGTGCGGATGGAGGTGGCCTATCCCGCACCGCCGAGCGAGGACCGGATCGACGCCGTGCTCGATTACGATTTCGTCCGCGCGGGGATCCAGACGCTCACGGCCGAGCGGCATTTTCATCTGCAGGAGACGCTGTGCGAGGCGATCGCGGCGCTCTGCCTTGGCGATCCGCGCGTCGCGTGCGTGACCGTGCGGACGTCGAAACCGGACGTCTATCCCGATGCGGCAGTGGGGTGCGAGATTACCCGGGGCCGG
>CALRKL020000006.1:0-70708 GCA_943367995.1 Bordetella parapertussis
GTGAAACCTCCGCTACCGGATACCCGCGCTCGGTGATCTGCGCTACCGCGTCACGCTTGAACTCATCGCTGAAATTGGGCTTCCCCATCGTCGCCTCCTGTCCTCAAAATTAGGATCGAAGGCGTCCAGAAATCTAGGGGCTACTCAGACGTTCCTCGCCAAGGCTTCGCGCTCATACTTCACGATGCGACTCAGCCCCCCACCATCCTAACGCGGGAGTGGCATCCCGCGGGACTTTGCGCCCAACAGCTTTCGGCTGATCAAGCCCGTTAACCGCTCGTCGTTTCACTGTCAGGTGTGCGCGCAGCGGGGGAATGGACATCGGGCTCTGTGGCGGCAGCGTATGCCCTAAAATAACGCGCAATTAGGTACCGCTGAGTAGCGCCTTCGACCCAAGAGCCAGCGCGGGGGGGGCGACCAACTTAAGCCTTTCCCCGGCCCACGCGTGAATGCCGCTCCTGCCGGAACCCGCCATTCCCCTCCTATCGAGGTCTGGCAGGAGGGCGCCCCAGAACACGTCATTCGTTGTGGTTTTCCCCCCCCACTGAATCAACCGTCTGCTGGGCGGATCTTACGCCACGTCAATTCGGCGCGCGCAATCGATATTGGTTCTGAGCTCAATTCGATTGTGGCGCTCCTGCTTCCAAACAGGCTGGCCCGGACGGGTGCGCCAGGACTCGCTGAGCGGACTGTTGTCGACGGTGTCGAACCCGAAATGATCGTAGATTCGCCTGACGAGTTCGACCGCCGCGGGGAAGTTGCTCGACACCGAAAGTGCGACGCGGTCGGGCTCACCGGCGGGTTGCCCCCAAGTGAGAATGCGGGGCGCCTGGATATGCGTGAAAGCCTTTACCACCTTCGAGGCGGGAAGCTGCTCCTGACGCAGTTCGTGCTCCGTCTTCTCGCCCTGGTCGACGACCGGGTACTGGCCGTCGCGCCAGGCCATATAGTTGTTAGTGTCGATCACGATCTTACCTGCAAGTTCGGCTGCGGGCATGTCGTTGACCAGCCTAAGGGGGACGGCCACGACGACGAACTCACCTGCGGCCGCAGCTTCGGTCGCCGACGCGGCACACGCTGTTGGGCCCAGTTCCGCGACGAGATGCGCCAGGGTTTCGGGCCCGCGCGAGTTAGCGATGACGACGTTGTAGCCGCTGGCGACGGCGGCGCGGGCGATATTGCTGCCAACCTCGCCCGCACCGATGATTCCGATGGTCGTCACCGGCTACGCGCCGAACGCGCCGTCGATCGTGTGCATTGCCCCGGTCACGAAGCCCGCTTCGGGGCCTGCCAGGCAGGCGACCATCCCCGCGACCTCGTCGGGACGGCCATGGCGCTTGATGGCCATGAAGCTGTGCATCAGATCCTTGTTGGGCCCGTCCGCCGGATTGGCATCGGTGTCTATCGGGCCGGGCTGGACGACGTTAATCGTGATGCCGCGCGGTCCGAAATCGCGGGCGAGGCCGCGCCCCATGCCCTGCAGCGCGGATTTGCTCAGCGCATAGGATGCCATACCGGGGACGGGCATGCGGTCGCCGTTCACCGAGCCAATGACAATGATCCGGCCGCCTTCCGGCATCTGCCGCGCCGCCTCGACCGAATCGTGATACGGCGCATGGACATTGACCTGCAGGAGCCGGTCCACGGCATCGGGAATGTGGTCGAGGGCATCGCCATAAATGGCGTAGCCGGCATTGACGACGAGCACGTCGAGCGGGCCGGTTTCGCGCACGCGCGCGATCACCGCGTCGCGGTCGGCGCTGTCCGTATGAACCGCCGTCGTCCCGGTGTCGGCCGCCAGCCGTTCCGCTGCTTCACGCGACCCGGCATAGGTAAAGGTTACCGCGGCACCGTCCGCCGCGAAGCGGCGCACGATAGCGGCGCCAATCCCCCGGCTTCCGCCCAGCACGAGAACATTCTTTCCTTGAAACGCGGCCATGGGGCCCTCCTTGAGATTTAAAGTAGGAGTCGCTACATAAAGCCCGCAAGGGACGGTTCAAGGACTTTTGTAATCATGACTACAAATAATGTTCGGACGCGTGGTCGTCCGCGAAGCTTCGATCCGGACAAAGCGGTCGCGATCGCCCAGCAGCTGTTCCACGCGCGCGGCTTCGACGCCGTCAGCGTCGCGGACGTGACCGAAGCGCTCGGCATCAACCCGCCCAGCTTCTACGCCGCCTTCGGCAGCAAGGGCGGTCTCTACGCCCGCGTGCTGGACCGGTATGCCGAGACCAATGCGATCCCGCTTGCCGATCTGCTCCGGCCCGACCGCCCGGTGGCCGAGTGCCTTACGGCCGGGCTCGAGGCGGCCGCGCGCTATTATGCCGCCAATCCGGACGCACCGGGCTGTCTCGTGGTGGAGGGCACGCGGTCGAATGATCGGGACGCACGCGAGGCGGCGCTTGCTTTCAACATTGCCGCGGAGGGCGTGATTCGCGATTACATCGCGGCCCGCTATCCGGGGGAAGCCGAGCATATGGCGGACTTCGTCAGCACCACCATGTCGGGGCTGTCGGCGAAAGCGCGTAACGGCCACAGCCTCGAACAACTCCTGGCGTCCGCGCGCGTCGCCGGTTTGGCTATCGCGCAGGTCTTTCCTGCGTGATCACTTGGTCAGGCGGTTAGCTGCCAGAGCAGCGAAACGCGTGAAACCAGCGTGCGCAAGGCGGGTGTGACATTGCGGCCGGGATAATTTAGACGGCGAGCCGGAAAGCGCGCGAACCATTCCTCGAGCACCTCAATTAGCCGCCCGTCCGCGATCTCCACCGCGACGTCATTCTCGAGCATATGCCCCGGCCCGCCCCGGCGCCGGTCGGCTGCAACCGCGAGAACCTCGTCATTGACGATGAACGGTCCGCCGGCGCGGAAGCGAACTTCCCTCCCCTTTTTCTCGAGCTTCCAAGGTAATAACGCACCGCCGCCGATGAGCCGATAGCTCACGCAAGCGTGCACCCCCAGATCCGTCGCGGTGATCGGCCGGTCGCGGTCTCGAAATAGCCCGGTCTCCCGACGACGACCGTGCTCAGCACTACCGCGATCCGGATGGAGATCGTGTCGCACTCATCCACATAGCGGGGCGCGGCTCGACGCGGTGGGCGCACCGCGGATATCCATTCGCCGAAGGCCGCGGATGGTTCCAGCTTTCCTGCATGAAGTCAGAGCGCGCTGGTCGAGTAGTTCGTCGCGCTAATCGAGACCGCGCCGTGGCTAGCCTTGTAGCTTTGTGGGCGCTAAGCCGCCGTCCGGCTGCGCCGGATCAGGGCGTGAGGAGTGCGAGAGCAACTATAGGGGCTGCGAGTGGCTGAAAACCTGAAGTTCGCCGAGGCAGGCAGTTGGCTCGTCGGTGGAGGCGCGATGGGAGCGCTGATGCGCGCCCACGACTGGAGCTCCACCTCGCTGGGCACGACGGAGACTTGGCCGCAATCGCTGCGCGCTGTTCTAGGCCTAATGCTCCCTTCACGCTTCCCGATGTTCGTTGCGTGGGGCGAAGAACTCGCCTTTTTTTATAACGATGCTTATGCGGAGATCCTGGGGACAAAGCATCCCGAGGCGCTTGGAGCGCCGTTCCACGAGGTATGGCGCGAAATCTGGCCCGACATTCTACCGATGATTGAAGCGGCGCTTGCTGGTGAGGCGACCTATCACGAAAGCCTGCCGCTGTTGATGCATCGCAACGCCTTTGATGAGCAGACCTGGTTCACATTCTCCTACTCGCCGGTGCGCGACGAGGAGGGCGTGGTGCGTGGGATCTTCTGCTCGTGCACAGAGACCACCCGACAGATGCTCGCCGACGAGCGGCGCGCGGCCGATGCGGAGCGGCTACGGCAGTTGCTGCAAACGATGCCTGGATTCGTGGGTCTGCTTTCCGGGCCAGAGCACCGATACGAGTACGTTAATGACGCCTATATCGAGATCTCGGGGCCACGCAGCTTCACCGGACGCAGCGTGCGCGAGGTGTTTCCCGAGCTCGAGGGGCAGGGTTTCTACGAGTTGCTCGACCAAGTTTATGCAAGCGGGGAGCCGTTTACCACGCGCGCCGCGCCGATCCAGCTGAGCCAGGATAGCGAGCTGCGCTTCATCGACTTCCTCTACGCGCCGATGCACGATGACGCCGGCACCGTCTCCGGCATTTTCGTCGGCGGCTATGACGTAACCGAACGGGTGCGGGCCGAAAACGCACTTCAGGCGAGCGACGCCTATACTCGCCTGCTGCTCGATTCGACGACGGAGGCGTTCTACGCAGTGGACACGACGGGGGTGACCACGCTGTGTAACGCGGCGTTCGTGCGCATGCTTGGGTTTGGCGGCAAGGACGAGGTGATCGGCCGCAAGCTACACGGCTTGATCCACCACTCGCATCCCGACGGGTCTCACTATCCGACAGACGACTGCCCGATCTATCAAGCGGCCTCAACCGGCCAGGAGGCGTTCGTCTCCGACGAGCTCTTCTTCCGGCTCGACGGGTCGAGCTTTCCAGTGGAGTACCGTGCGGAGCCGATCATGCGGAACGGCGAGTTGGAGGGCGCGATTTGTACCTTCATCGACATCACCGAGCGAGAGGCCGCTCAGGCCGCGCTGGCCGAACAGGCGCGGGTGCTGGAAACCCTGAATCGCACGGGTGCGGCGCTGGCAGCCGAGCTCGATCTGGAGCTGCTGGTCCAACGGGTCACCGATGCCGGACTTGAACTCACCGGCGCGCAGTTCGGAGCTTTCTTCTACAACGTGCTGAACGACACGGGCGAGAGCTATATGCTCTACACGCTATCCGGCGCGGAACGGTCGTCATTCGAGGATTTTGGCATGCCGCGCGCCACGGCGGTGTTTCAGCCCACGTTCCAGGGCGAAGGCATTATCCGTTCCGATGATATTCTCGCCGACCCGCGCTACGGCAAGAGCGCACCGCATTTCGGCATGCCCAAGGGGCACCTGCCGGTACGCAGCTATCTCGCGGTGCCGGTCACGTCGCGCTCTGGTGACGTTGTAGGTGGGCTTTTCTATGGGCACGAGCAGCCGGGCGTTTTCTCGCAGCGCCATGAGGATTTATTGGCGGGCATTGCGGGCCAGGCAGCGATCGGCATCGACAATGCACGACTCTTCCAATTTACCCAGCGGCTTAACGATACGCTGGAGGCCCGCGTCCTCGAACGGACCGCCGAACTGGAGCAGGCGCAAGAAGCGCTCCGACAGTCGCAGAAGATGGAGGCGGTAGGGCAGCTCACCGGCGGCATCGCCCATGACTTCAACAACATGCTGGCGGTGGTGATCGGCTCGCTCGACCTGCTCGGCCGCAGGCTTGGCGATGCCGATCTGCGGGCGCGGCGCTATCTCGACGCCGCTACGGACGGTGCGCGCCGTGCCGCACTGCTGACCCAGCGGCTACTTGCATTCTCGCGGCAACAGCCGTTGCAGCCCACGCCGATCCAGGTCAACAAGCTGGTCAGCGGGATGTCCGAACTCATCCGCCGCGCGCTCGGCAGCGACGTGATTCTAGAGAGCGTGCTCGCCGCGGGCGCGTGGCAGGTCCATGCCGATCCAAACCAACTCGAGAATGTGATCCTCAACCTTGCCGTGAACGCGCGCGATGCAATGCCGCATGGCGGCAAGCTGACGATCGAGACGCAAAACACCCATCTCGACTTGCGCTACGTTACCGCGCACCCGGGAGTGCCGGCGGGACAATATGTGCTGATTGCGGTGAGCGACACCGGCAGCGGCATGTCCGAGGCAGTGATCGCGAAGGCATTCGACCCCTTCTACACCACCAAGGAGGTGGGAAAGGGCACCGGCCTCGGGCTTTCGCAAGTCTACGGCTTCGTCAAGCAGTCCGGCGGACATGTGAAAATATATTCGGAGCCGCGCCAGGGCACGACGGTAAAGATCTATTTGCCCCGACTGACTGGCGCTGATGCCGAGGACGAGGAGGACGTGTTCTCAGGCAACTTTCCGCTGGGAGAGAGCCAGGAGGTCGTGCTCGTGGTAGAAGACGAGCCCGCAGTTCGTACTTTCAGCGTCGATGCCTTAACCGAACTTGGGTACAGCGTCCTCGAGGCGGACGGAGCGTCAGCCGCGCTCCGCTTGCTCGACGCCAATCCCGAAATCGCGCTGATGTTCACCGATGTCGTGATGCCGGAGGTGAATGGGGCTAAGCTCGCGGAAGAGGCGCGCCGCCGCCGCCCTGACCTCAAGATCCTGTTCACCACGGGCTATACCCGCAACGCGGTGGTCCATAACGGGGTGCTTGATCCTGGGGTCGAGTTGATCGGTAAGCCGTTCAGCATCGAAGAACTCGCGGCCAAAGTTAGAGAAGTTATCGACAAGCCTTCCTAAGCGATGCTTTAGGCCAGCGCGCTTGACGCATCGCGCAAGTCATCCCTTCAGCTTGGCACGAACGACCGCTCGGAACAGGTACGGTCCCCCCGCTAGTGCCTGAAGCAGAAACATCGGCGGCCCCTCATTTGTTGATGGGCGCCCCATGAATCTCGCGGTCAGCCGTTTAGCCAAGCTGCGAGGCCTTCGAGTGTCTGGAGGCCATATTCAACCGAGCCGAAGTTGATAACGAACTGACGCCGCTCGCGACTGGGATGAAGTTGGCGCATGGTCAGCACAGTCTTTCCGTCCGACTGTTCGTCAAACGTCACCGTGACGCGGAAACGATCGGGATCGGCAGGGTCGGGCGTACCATAATCGATCACGATGCGCTCGTTCGGCACGATCTCCAGGAAACTCATGAGGTTCGGAAAGCGCTGCTCCTTGCCCTCGAACATACCCACCATGTCGAACCGCCAGACGCCGCCCTCACGGATGTCGGCCTCGTGACTTTCGATGCTCAGGCCGGCCGGGCCGTACCATTCGCTCAGCGCCCCGAGGTCCGTCCAAGCGGCAAAGACCTTGTCACGTGCGTGATCTAGCAGCTTCACCAACACGATCTCGCGATCGAGCGACCACGTCTCAAGCGGGTTCGCCATGTCCTTCATTCCTCTTTCGTTCGGTCGAGGTAGATTTCCAGCCGATCCATTCGCTCGGCTGCGCGCTGGCGCTCCGCTTCCATCCAGTCCGTCGCCTCGGCGAAACGTGCCTGCACGAGCCGGCACCAGCGGCTGCGCCCGCGTTTGTCGCTGGCGACCAGGCCACAGTTTTCCAGCACCTTCAGATGTTGGGAAAAGGACGGCAGGGCCATGTCGAAACGCCCGGCCAGGACGCTGACCGGCGCCTCGCCCTCGCCTAGCCGCGACACGACTGCGCGGCGGGTCGGATCGCTGAGCGCATGGAAAGTAAGATCAAGGGGAGCCGAATGGTAAGGCATTCCCCTTAGTAACAACCGGGTAACTCGCCGTCAAGTTTACTAAGGTCTATGCCTTAGTATCCCGCTAATCGTCTGTGGCAAAGCGCAGCTTCTCAACGTGTTGGGAAGCGCGCATTATCCGTTGCGGCGCCCAGTCCCAAGCGCTACCTGTTCACGGGCCTTGAAGATCGGTCGATGCGACGATGACTCCCGAATGACCGGACCTGACAAGAGCCGCTGTTCCGCTAAACCTGCTCGTATGACGGCTTTGTCCCACTTTCAGCCCTTCATCGCCTGCTTCGGCGGCGGCCCTACAGCCCTTTGCGGAGATGAACAGATCTGAGGTCGGGGATCGCGAAAGCACCGCTGAGCGTCGCCTTATGGGTCTGCCGGACCGAGCCGCGGGCTGCGCAACTCTCTTTAAGGCAAACTCCTAAGCAAGAACGAAAGAAGTCCCTCCTCCCTAGAACCAGCAAGCCGGCGATCGATGAACCCGTCGCCTACGCTATACTCTTCTACGGAATTTCCCCTTGATCACCTCTCCGCCGACACGAAGCTGGTCAAGATAGTCTGACCACCACTGCGCCATCCGAACCCTCTCCTCCCAGTGCGCGCCGCGATGGTAAGCAGCGCGCACCCTATCCTTCTGACCATGCGCCAGAGCACGCTCGATCGCGTCCGGATGCCAAAGCCCCGACTCGTTAAGTAAGGTACTGGCCATCGCCCGAAAGCCGTGACTGGTCATCTCATCGTGCTCAAATCCAAGGCGTCGCAGCGCGACGTTCAACGTGTTGTCGGACAGTGGCCGCTTAGTCGTATGGAGCGCCGGAAATAGATACTCGCTCGTCCTGGCGAGCGATCGGAGGTCTCGCAGAATGAACAGGACTTGGCGAGATAACGGCACCGCATGAGGCTGCTTCATCTTCATCCGTTCGGCTGGCACCCGCCACACCTTGTCAGCGAAATCAATTTCGCTCCATTGCGCTTGCCTCAACTCGCCCGGACGCAGGAAAACATGGGGCGCAATTCTCAGTGCATGGAGCGTTTCCGGGCGCCCTTGATAATCCTCGATCGCGCGCAACAGCTCGCCCACTTTCTTGGGCTCGATGATCGCCGCATGATGCTTAACCTTAGGGACCGTCAGCGCACCTCGCAGGATGTCGGCCGGGTTTTTCTCGGTGCGCAGCGTCGCAAAGCCGTAGCGAAACACGCGACCCGCAAAGGAACGGAGCCGGAGCGCCGTCTCATGGTGCCCGCGGCGCTCGACGCGTTTGAGGACATCAAGCAGTTCGTGCGGCGTCACCAACGCGATGGGTCGCTTGGCGATGCCGTCGAGGAGCTCGAGGAACCAGCGCGCTTTCTTGATGGTGGCCGGCGAGCGGCCTTCGCGCTTCATCTTCTGGATATATTCCTCGGTCACGACGCCGAAGGTGGTCTGTGCCGCAAGCTCGGCTTTTAGCCGAGACTGACGCTTCTCCTCGACGGGATCGATCCCGTCCTCCAGCTCTGCCTTGGCCTCGTCGCGCTTGCGGCGGGCTTGGGCCAGCGAGACCTCGGGGAAACTGCCAAGCGAGAGTTTGCGCTCAATACCCGAGCTTCGGTAGCGAAAACGCCAGAGCAGTGTGCCGGACGGCTGGACCAGAACGTAGAGACCGTCTGAGTCGGAGACCTTGAAGGGTCGTTCTGCTGGTTTGAGAGCCTTGATCTGAACCACGGTAAGCATGGGGCCACGCCTTCTGCAAAGTTCGTGGTCCCATGATTCGTGGCCCCTTTTTGCCGGGCCTTAGCGGAACAAAGTGAGAAATCATGGGACCGCCGACAGGCAATATACCGCAGATTTCTGCAGTTTTCCAGCATGTTCTCTTTATGTACTGGTGCCGCTTACAGGACTCGAACCTGTGACCCCCGCATTACGAATGCGATGCTCTACCAACTGAGCTAAAGCGGCGTCGCGCCGTTCGGGTGAACGGGTGCGAGGGCGGGCGCTTAACAGGTCGTTTTGGGGCTGACAAGCGGGCGTTGCTGCAAACCGCGTCGCGAACCGGAAAAACCCTAGCCTTTACTCCGCGTTTACCACGCACGGCGCACAAGCGGGCATGACAGGCGCCCGATCGGTAGGGGCGGGCCAAGTGGGATGGTTGCGCGATGGATAATGTTCGGGGATTCGGCGACGATCGCTTCGACAGCGACGAGGTCGAGGGGCATGACGCCGACAGCGCCGCCAACGGTGTCGCGGAGACGCAGATCGACGTCGGCACCGACGAACGGCGGATGCACGTGCGCGCCTATAACCACTGGGTTTCGCTGCTCGGTGGCCGCGCCTACCCCTCGATCGAGGATCTCGACCCCGCCAATATCGCCGATTTCGGCCCGCACAGCGTGCTGCTCGATTTCTCGCTCGGCATCGAAAACCCCGCGATCGCCTATCTCGGCCGCGCGCTGCGCGAGGAATGCAGCCTCGATTCGACCGTCACCCACATCTCCGACGTGCCGAGCCGCTCGCTGCTGTCGCGCCTCACCGACCATTATCTCCAGATCATCGCGAATCGCTCGCCGATCGGCTTCGAGGCCGAATTCGTCAACACGCGCGGCCACAACACGCTGTATCGCGGCATCCTGATGCCCTTCTCGTCCGACGATGAATCGATCGACTTCATCTATGGCGTGATCAATTGGAAGGAACTGGTCGACGCCGCGACCCAGGCCAAGCTCCACGCCGAGATCGCCGCCGCCGCCGTTAGCGCCACGCCTGCCGCGCCGCCCGCGGCGGCAATCTGGGCCGATGGCCCGAGCGCCGGATTCGACACGCCGACGGAGGACGAACCCGACGCCGAGGACACGACCGCTGCCATTGCCGACGGCACCCTCGCCGACCAGCTGATGCTCGCGCAACAGACCGCCGCCGCGGTCCGCGCCGCCGATGTCCGCGGCCGCGCGACGCTGTATCGCGCGCTCGCCCGCGCCCACGACTTCGCCGCCGCCGCCGATGCCGATCCGCACGGCTATGCCGCGTTGCTCGAATCGGCCGGGATCCTGGTCCAGCTCCGCGCGCCGATGACGCCGGTGGTCAAGCTCGTCTTCGGCAGCGATTACGACAAGACGCGACTGACCGAATATGCCGCAGTGCTCTCGCATGCGCGCCGCGTCGGCGTTGCGCCGAGCGCGCTCGGCGCATTCCTCGAAGGCTTCGCGGGCGGCATCAAGGGCGTCGTCAAAGCCGAGCGCGAGGCGCGTGCGCCTGCCGCCAAGCCGCGCAAGAACACCGCCGGGGCGCTCGCCGCGCGACCGACACTCGCCAGCGTCGCGATCGAGACCCCGGTCGAGCGCGGCGGCTATGTCGTGCTGCTCGCGCGCGCCAATGACGGCGGGATGCTCGACATCGTCGCCACGCTCGACGGCGATGCCGCGCTGACCGAACGCGTGATGGCCAAGGCGGTCTGACGCCTCCGGGCGTTTCGCGTTCTCGCGCAAAAATTGTGCAGCGCCACAAGTCTTGAGGTCGCGCAATGTCGAGCGCATAGGGACCGCCATGGCTAAAACCACGCTGAATTCGCTGTCGGACACGCTTGCTGCCCGGCTGACCAAGGGTGCTCTTCCGGGCGAAATACAGGGGTTCGGCAAGACCGAGCGACTCGACGCCGCCGCGTTCGTCGCCGCGACCGCCGAGCAGCGCGATCCCGGAATCGCCAGGATCGCGCTCGAGCCGCTGCCCGGCACCGACCCGCGTCGCCGCATGCGGCTCGCGATCGTCAATGACGACATGCCGTTCCTGGTCGATTCGATCGCCGCGACGATCGGCGCGCACGACATCTCGATCGACCGGATCATCCACCCCGTGCTCGGCGTGACGCGCGACGCGGACGGCCAGCTCGTTAGCGTCGATGATTCGGGGCCCGCCGAATCGATGATCTATATCGAGCTCGAACGCGCCGATGCGCGCGAGCGGCGCGATCTGGTCGCCGCGCTCGAGCGCAATCTCGCCGACGTCCGCGCCGCGGTGCAGGACTGGCAGCCGCTGCAGGATGCGATGGCGGCCGATATCGCGACGCTGCCGCCGGGCGAAGGCGCCGCGATGCTCGCCTGGCTGCTCGACCGCAACTTCACCTTGCTCGGCCACGAACTGTGGCGCGGCACGACCGAGACGACGCTCGGCCTCGCGCGCAATCCCCAACCGGTGCCGATGCTCGCCGAAGCCTCGCGCGCGCTGGCGATCCAGTGGTTCGAGAAGGGCGGCGAGGCGCCGCTGCTGCTAAAATCCAACCTCATCTCGAGCGTCCATCGCCATCTCCCGCTCGATCTTGCGGTCGTGCCGGTGCGCGACAAGAAGAAGATCGTCGGCGTGTCGATCCATGCCGGGCTGTGGACGAGCAGCGCGCTCAGCGCCGCACCGCAGGACGTGCCAGTGCTGCGCAAGCATCTCGCCGACCTCGAGCAGAAGTTCGGCTTCGACCCCAAGGGGCATACCGGCAAGGCGCTGACGCATGCGCTCGCCGCACTGCCGCATGATCTGATCACCGCCTTCACCCCCGAAGCGCTCGAAGAGGTCGCGCTGACCGCGATGTCGCTGGCGGATCGGCCGCGGCCGAAGCTGGTGCTGGTGCGCAGCGTGCTCGGGCGGCATCTGTTCGCCTTTGTCTGGCTGCCGCGCGACGAGTTGACCACCGCGCGGCGGATCGCGATCGGCGATATGCTGGTCGAGGCGGCGCACGGCGCGCTGCTCAACTGGGCGATCGCGATGGACGATGTCACCGCGCTGATCCGCTTCACGATCGACGTGCGCGGCGGCGGCGTGCTGCCCGACACCGCGGCGCTCGACGCGCGGATCGCACGGATGGTGCGCGGCTGGGTCCCCGCGGTCGAGGCGGCGCTGGCCGAGCTGGTCGAGCCGGCGCGCGCGACACGGCTTGCGCTGCGCCATGCGGGAACCTTCCCGGCGGGCTATCGCGCCGCCAACGCCGCCGAGGAAGCGGCGCAGGACATTATCCGGCTGGCGCGGCTCGAGAATCCGGGGGATCGCGCGGTGCGGATGTACCGCGACGCCAAGGGCGCGGCGCGGCTGAAGATCTATCGCCAGGGCGGCGCGCTGGCCTTGTCCGACGCGGTGCCGGTGCTCGAGAATTTCGGGTTCCGCGTGATCGAGGAATTGCCCACCGCGCTCGCCGATGCCGATGCGGGCTTCGTCCACGAATTCCTCGTCGAGGCGACCGGCGTGCGGCTCTCGGGCGACACGACGGTGCTCGAGGATGCGATCCAGGCGGTGCTCGAGGGCAAGGCCGAGAATGACGCGTTCAATCGGCTGATCGTCGATGCCGGGATGGCGCCGGCTGCGGTGCTCCTGTTCCGCGCCTGGTTCCGTTATCTGCGCCAGGCGGGGCTGACCTACGGCCTCGTCACCGTGGTCGACGCGCTGCGCCGCGCGCCCAAGGTCGCAGCCGCGTTGATCGACCGGTTCGAGGCGGCGCATGATCCTGCCCGTCCGGGGGCGGAGGGCAGCGTTGCGACCGCCGACGCCGCGATCGACGCCGGGCTCGATGCGGTCTCGGCGATCGACGACGACCGCATCCTGCGCAGCTTGCGCAGCGTGATCGCCGCGACGCTGCGCACCAATGCGTTTGCGCCGGCCGGGCAGATCGCGCTGGCGTTCAAGCTCGACAGCCACCTCATCCCCGGCCTCCCCGCCCCCGTTCCGTGGCGCGAGATCTGGGTCTATTCGCCGCGGGTCGAGGGCATCCATCTGCGCGCCGGCCCGGTCGCGCGCGGGGGCCTGCGCTGGTCCGACCGGCGCGACGATTTCCGGACCGAAATCCTCGGGCTGATGAAGGCGCAGCGCGTCAAGAATGCGGTGATCGTGCCGACCGGCGCGAAGGGCGGCTTCTATCCCAAGCAGCTCCCGCCCGCGTCGAACCGCGATGCGTGGCTCGCCGAGGGCACGGAGAGCTACCGTGTGTTCATCCGCACGCTGCTGTCGATCACCGACAATATCGTCGAGGGTGCGGTGGTGCATCCGGCCGACGTCGTGATCCATGACGGCGACGATCCCTATTTCGTCGTCGCCGCCGACAAGGGCACCGCGACCTTCTCCGACGTCGCCAACGCGATCGCGCTCGAGCATAATTTCTGGCTCGGCGATGCCTTCGCCAGCGGCGGCTCGGTTGGGTACGACCACAAGGCGATGGGCATCACCGCCAAGGGCGCGTGGGTCTCGGTGCAGCGCCACTTCGCCGAGCGCGGGATCGACGTGCAGACCCAACCGATCCGCGTCGTCGGGTGCGGCGACATGTCGGGCGACGTGTTCGGCAATGGGATGCTGCTCAGCCAGACCTTGAAGATCGTCGCGGCGTTCGACCATCGCCATATCTTCCTCGATCCCGACCCCGATCCCGCGGCAAGCTGGGCCGAGCGTGCGCGCATGTTCGCCCTCCCCCGCTCGTCCTGGGCGGATTACGACGCGTCGATCATCTCAAAGGGTGGCGGCGTGTTCGCGCGCACCGACAAGGTGATCAAGCTGTCGAAGCAGATCCGCGCCACGCTCGGCATCGAGGCGAGCGAGATCGAGCCCGGTGCTTTGATCTCGCTGATCCTCAAGGCTCCGGTCGACCTGATCTGGTTCGGCGGGATCGGCACCTATGTGAAGGCGCGCGCCGAGAACAACATCGCGGTCGGCGACCCCGCGAACGACCGGCTGCGCGTCGATGCCGAGGATCTGCGCGCCACTGCGATCGGCGAGGGTGCGAACCTTGGTGTCACCCAGGCCGGGCGCATCGCCTTCTCGGCGCATGGCGGCCGGATCAACACCGACTTCATCGACAATTCGGCAGGCGTCGATTGCTCGGACAACGAGGTCAACATCAAGATCGCGCTCAACCGCGAGATGATCGAAGGCCGGCTCGGGTACGAGAAGCGCAACAGCTTCCTCGCGAGCATGACCGACGACGTCGCGCACATCGTGCTCGAGGACAATCGCCTGCAGACGCTCGCGCTGTCGATCGCCGAGGCGGATGGCGCGCGCGACGTGCCGAGCTATGTCCGGCTGATCGAGATCTTCGAGGCGAGCGGCTCGCTCGACCGCGTGGTCGAGGGGCTGGCGGGCAATGACGATCTGCTGCGCCGCGCCGCGGAAGGGCGCGGGCTGACGCGGCCCGAGCTTGCCGTGCTGCTAGCGACTGCCAAGCTCGCGCTGCAGGCGGCGATCGAGCGGTCGGATCTCGGGTCGGATCCGGAACTCCTGCCTGATCTCCACGCGGCCTTCCCGCCGGCCATGCGCAAGAAGTTCGCGAGCGCGATCGACCAGCATCGCCTGCGCGGCGAGATCGTCGCGACCAAGCTCGCCAACCGGATCGTCAACCGGATGGGCGTGCTCTACCCGTTCGAGCTCGCCGAGGAAGAAGGCGCTGCGATGAGCGACATCGCGGCGAATTTCGTCGTCGCCGAGCGGCTGTTCGACCTGCCCGAGCTGTGGCGCGAGATCGAGACCGCCGAGATGCCCGAAGCGGCGCGGATCGCGCTGTTCGACGAGGTCGCGGTGGCGACGCGCTCGCAGATCGCCGATCTGCTGCGCGTCACGCGCAGCGGCACCGGGCCGGGCGCGGTGCTCGCGCGGCTGTCGAAGGGCATTCGGTCGCTCGACAAGCAGACCAAGGCGCTGCTGCTCGAGGAAGCGAGCGCGCAGAGTGCGCGGATCGCATCGACGCTCGAGACGGCGGGTGCGCCGGTGAAGCTGGTGCAGAAGGTGGTGCGGCTGTTCGAGCTCGACGGCGCGGTCGGGCTTGCCGATCTCGGCGAGCGGCTCGGGATCGACGAGACGGTGCTGACGCGCGCGTTCACGCGGTTGGGGCAAGCGCTCGGGCTCGACTGGGCGCAGGCCAATGCCGCACGGATCGCGTCGAGCGATCCGTGGGAGCGCTTGCTCATCGCAGGGCTGGCGCGCGACTTCCAGCAGTTGCGGCTCGAGTTCCTCGGGCGCGGCGCGGGCGGTGGCGGGGGTGATCCGCAGGCTTTGGTCGAGGGCTGGCTGGCCGAAAACGCCGGCCGCGTCGCGCAGTTCAAGGCGGTGATCGACCGCGCACGGCTTGCGCCGGCGCCGAACGCGGCGATGCTCGCGCAGATTGCGGGCCAGGCGCGGGTGCTGCTGGGGCGGTAGCGGTCCAGTAGCGGCCCGCCCCAACCGTCACCCCGGACCTGTTCCGGGGTCCACCCTGCCGTACGAGTTGCCGAGGCGGGTCGCGCGGCACGGTGGACCCCGGGACGAGCCCGGGGTGACGTTTTAGCAGCGAGATCAGCGCACCGCGAGCGCGTCACCCCGCGCGCGCTGCCGCGCCTTGAGCTGCGCGCGCCAGCCGCGCGCGCGCCACCACATGATGATCCCGGTCACCGCCAGCACCGCCGGCAGCAGGCCGCCGAGGAAGATCACGATCTGCCAGACGAGCCCCATCCCGGTGCCGTCATGGATCCGCCGCATCGTCCGCGCGAGCGGTTCGCGCGGCGGGGGCACGATCTTCGCGGCACCGCCCTCATCGGCGACGGTGATCGTGCGATCCCCCTGCGCCAGCGCGAGCTTCCACTCCGGTTTCTGATCGGTCGGCCAGTCGACCTTGGTGATCGCGCCCGGCGTCAGGGCGGTGCCACGCGCGATCACGGCATCGAGCGCGAGCTTCGGTGTCGCAAGCGGCAGCGGGCGTTGGCTACCCGGCCGTGCACCGGGCCTGCCGCCCGCCCCGCCCTGCGCCCCGCCGAACACCTGCGGGAACGCGATCCACGCGCCGGTCAGCGACAGCACGAACAGCGGCAGCGCGATCCAGAAGCCGAGCAGATGATGCAGGTTGGTGTCGGTGTTGCGGTGCCGCCGCCAGCGAAGCCCGCGCACCCAGCGCCCAACCGTCGGCCACCACAGCCACAGCCCAGAGAGCGACGAGACCAGCATCGCCACGCCAATCCAGCCGACCACCTGCCGCCCGACACCGGGGATCATCAGCGACCCGTGGATCATATGGAAGGTGCGCAGGACCCCACTCGCGCTGCCCGCGCTGTCGAGCACGCGCGCGGTCGCGGGATCGATCCACACGGTCTTGCGCGGCGGCGGTCCGGCCGTCCGCTCGGGCTTGGCGGCCACGCTCGCCACGACGATGACCGGCTCGCCCGCCGCCGCCGGCAGCGCGAGCGAGGCGATCCGGTCGCCCGGCGTCAGCACGCTTTGCGCCGCCGTGATGTAGCGCTGCACCGGCTGGAGGCCGCTGCCGCTCGTCGCGTAGCGCTGCGGGTTGAGCGCATGGTCGAGCGCATCGTCCCACACCAGCGCGGCCCCGCTCACCGACAGCGGGATGATCAGCACCGCGAGGAGCAGCCCGATCCATTTGTGCACCTGGAACCAGGCGTTGCGCATTCCGATCTTGCTCACTCAGACCTCCGCCCATCGGCGTAACAGATTGTGATAGACGCCGGTCAGCCGGACGATCCCGGCATTTCCCTGCCCAAGCCGCGCGCCGACCGACTGGATCGCGGTATCGAGCTCGAACAGCAGCGCGCGCGAATCGGTGTCGCGCACCATCGACTGGATCCAGAAGAACGAGGCGACGCGCACCCCGCGCGTCACCGGGGCGACATGGTGCAGGCTCGACGCCGGGTAGAGCACCATCTGCCCGGCGGGCAGTTTGACGCGCTGCGCGCCGAACTGCGTCTGCACGACGAGCTCGCCGCCGTCATAGCTGTCGGAATCAGCGAGGAAGAGCGTCGCCGACAGGTCGCTGCGGATGCGATAATCGCTGCCACGCCGGATGCGGATCGCGCTGTCGACATGCGCGCCGAAGCCGTCGCCGGTTTCGTAGCGATTGAACAGCGGAGGGAAGACCTTGAGCGGAAGCGCCGCCGCGACGAACAACGGCGACGCCGCGAGCGCGTCGAGCACAATCGCCCCGCCCTTGCGCGCGGCCTCAGAATCCTCGGGCAATTGCGCATTCTGCTTGGCGAGCGCCGACTGGTGGCCCGACGTGGCGTTACCGTCGATCCACGCGGCGGCGTCGATCACCGCGCGCAACGCCGCGACCTGCGCGGCATCGAGCAGGTCCGGAATAACGGTCAGCATGCCGCCGCCCGGATCGCCTGAACGCCGCGCGTGCGAAACGCCGGCAGATCGGATGCCGCGAGCCACGCTGCGGCTTTCTCGACGAACGCGGGCGTCGCGCTCGCGCCCGCGCGCTTGAGCCAGCCGATCGCATCCTCGATCCGGCCCGCCGCGCCGAGCATCCGCGCATGATTGAAGCACCCGCGAAAATCCCCGCCCTGCGCCGCGCGCGCGTAACAGAGCGCTGCCGCGGTCATGTCGCGCTCGACCACCCAACCATCCTCGTGAAAGCTGCCGACGAAATTGATCGCCTTCGCATTGCCCATCGCCGCCGCCTTGCGGAACCATGCGAGCGCCGCCGCTCTGTCCTCGGCCACCCCGTCGCCGAGCGCGAGCAAGGTCGCGTAGTTATACATCCCCCAATCGAGCCCACGCTCGGCGGCGATGCGGTAGCAATCCGCCGCGCGGCGCTTGTCGGGCACCGTGCCCCAGCCGAGATCGTAGCAGCGCCCGACCATGTTGATCGCCATCAGGTGATGCTGCGCCGCGCCGCGCACGAACCAGCCGAGCGCGGCGACGGAATCCGCGGCGACACCGATGCCGTCGAGCAGCATCTGCCCGTACAGCGCCTGCGCCTCGGCCTCGCCCGCTTCGGCACAGGCGCGGATGAACGCCGCGCGCTCCGTAGGCGGCGCGGAAAGCCGCGCGGCGATCTCGTCGCGCGACAGCGTCGTGACATCCGCCATCAGAACTTGGCCGTGACGGTGCCGAACACCGTGCGGCCGGGCGCGATCGCGGCATAATGGTTGGTGAAGGTCTGGTTGAAATAGACCTTGTTGGTGAGGTTCTGCGCGTTGACCGAGAGTTCGAGATTGGGCGTCAGCTGATAGCTCGCGCGCGCATCGAAGCGCCAATAAGCGGGCACGCCGCGCGCGAACTGGACGGTCGCGGGCGTCACGCTCACCACGCCTGCCGCATTCTGGGTCGCGGCGCGGTTGTCGGCATAGCCGCCATAGACGCGGCTCGAATAGATCGCGCTGCCGCCGAGCTGGAAGCGCTTGGTGACCTCGACATTTGTCGTCGCGGTGAAGCTGTGCTTGGCGATCTGCGGCACCTGTTTGCCGGTGTTGACCGACGTGACATAGACCGTAGTGGCAGGCGCCGCGCCATTGGCTGCGACTGCGAGCGCGCTCAGCCCGCCGTCGACGATCTTGGCGTCGAGATAGGTATAGCCGCCGAACACCGTCCACCCCGGCAGGACCGCGCCGGATGCGGTCAGCTCGAGCCCGCGGATGCGCGTGCTGCCGATAAAGGCGACGCTGCCGCTGTCGGCGGTGACGCGCGCGTTCTGGATGTCGGTCTGGAACACGGCTGCGGCGAGCGCGAGCTTTTCGTGGAAAACGTTCGCCTTGGCACCGACCTCGTACGACTTGGTCTTCTGCACCTTGAGCGAGTCGAGCACGCTCAGCGTCGCGGTGGTGGTCGGCAACGCATTGTCCTCGCGCCCCTCGCCGAGCAGACTGTTCGGCGGCGTCGCGGCGGTGGCGTAGCTGGCGTAGAGGCTGGTCTCCTTGGTCGGCTTGAAGACGAGCCCGGCCTGCCAGTTGAACAGTTCGTCGGTGCGCGAGACGCGCAGCGGCACCGCGCCGACCGCGAAGGGCAGCGTCACGGTCGATTTGAAGCGATCGAAGCGTGCGCCGACGTTGAGGATCAGCTGCGGGAGCAGCGTGATCGAATCGAAGCCGTAGAGCGCGATCGTCTGCGCGTCGTTCTGCGTCTCGGTGTTGCTCGCGCCGCGCACGATCGGCGTCTGCACGTTCGACGTGTCGCTGGTGTAATTGACGAAAGGGTCGTTGGGGTTCGGGTTGAACAGGCTCGTGCAATAATAGCGCGCGAGCGTCGCGGTCGTGCAGCGCGGCGTCAGCGTCGAGCCCGATGCGACGACATAGGTGCCGCGCCGCGTCTTCTCCCACGACACTTCCGCGCCCGCCGCAAAGCTGTGCTTGATGCTGCCGGTCGAAAAGGTACCGCTCAGGTCAGTCTGGTCGATCAGCGACTGGCTATAGCCGTAGCGCGTATTGGCGCGCCGCCAGACATAGCCGCCGCTCGTCAGATTGCCGCCGGTGTTGGTCGTCGTCGTGCCGTAGACGTTGCCCGTACTGTCGTCGGGCAGCAGGAAGATATAGGCCTGCGTATCGTGGTTGAAGCGCGCGGTGTTGCGCAGCGTGACGCCGCTGCCGAAATCATGCTCGACCCGCAGCGTCGCCTGATTGGTCGTCGCGTCGCGGAAGTCGCGATCCTTGAGGCCATAGAAGGTGTTGCGCGAGATCGTGCCGGTCTGGCCGCCGCGCGTCGTGACGGTGCCGATCGCGGGCGTCGCGAAGACATTGCCTGCGGGCAGCGCGCAATTGGTCGCCGAACAGATGTTGAGATAGGGAATGCCGCTATCGGGCAGCTCATGGCTCTCGAGCCGGTAGAAGCCGACCGTGAGGCGCGTCGGCGTGCCGAGACCGAGCGTGAAGCTCGGCGCGATGCCCCAGCGCCGCGCATAGACCGCATCGCGCCCGGCGACGTTCTGGTCGTGCCACACGCCCTCGATCCGGAACGCCGCGGTGTCACTGACGCGGACATTGAGGTCGGCGGTGACGCGCTTGTAATCGGCATTGCCGTACGAGGCGCTCGCCGATCCGAAGCTGCTCGCTTGCGGTAGCTTGGACAGGATGTTGATCGTGCCGCCCGCGCTGCCACGCCCGCCGAGCGTCGAATCCGAGCCGCGCACGATCTGCACCGAATCGACCGCGAACACTTCGCGGCTCTGCGAGGCGAGATCGCGCACGCCGTCGACATAGAGGCTGCCCTGGCTGTCGAAGCCGCGGATGAACGGCCGGTCGCCGATCGGATTGCCGCCCTCGGCCGCGCCGAAAGTGATGCCGGGCACGGTGCGCAACGCGTCGGCGAGGCTGTTCGAGCCGGTCTGCGCGATCGTGTCCTTGTTGAGCACGAGGATCGATTTCGGCGTGTCGAGCAGCGGCGCGACCTGCTTGGGATCTGGACGGCGCTGGCCATGGACGATGATGTCGAGCTTGGCGTCCGGCTCGGCGTCGTTTGCCGGCGCGGGCGGCGCGTCATCGGCGAACGCCGGATGGCTGGCGAACGCGCCGACGCATGACAGAGCGAGATAGACGGGCTTGCGAACGGTCGAGAGTGTCAAAGCGAATTCCCCTTATGGGAATCTCGCTATTGCGAGTCACTCGCATTGTCAATCTTGTTGCGAATGATTATCACTATTGGCGTCACTCAGATCGGACAGGATCCAGCTTCGCAGCGCACTTGCGAGATTGGGCGGGTCAGCGACCACGATTCGAAGCGCGTCGATCTGGGCGATGAGCGCATTGAGCGGCAGGCTTCGTCGCACCGCTGCCGCCTCCAAAGCCTGCCAGAAAAGGGGTTCGAGACTGATCGACGTGGCGTGTCCGGCGATCGTCACCGAGCGCTTGACGGGGCCGATGAAGCCGCCGGCGGGTGGAGGGACGAGCATGAATCGTCATAGCATGCGGGAACGGTTCGCATAGCCACGCGCGCCGGCCGCTAGTGCTGTCCCGAAGCGCGACCTTGCCACCGCGAAGGTTTCGTCGCAGGGCTCAGGCAGGACCGCGAGAATGCGAGGGATTGGATGACGAACAAAACGACCTTTTCGGTCGCTTGGCCAGTGTTCCTTGCCGTGCTCGTCGTGCACTTATGGGCGGCGCATGCCTTGGTCTTCTTCACGCATGAATATGCGCATGCCGTCACCGCGTGGCTGCTCGGCTGGAAGGCCAATCCGCTCGACCTGAACTACGCCCATCCAACGCCGATCGTCGTGCTGCTGCAATTGGGCATCGATCAGAATGTCGACGAGGCGCGGATCTTCGCGAGCGGCCACGGTGTCGATGCCGCGATCATCGCCGCAGCGGGGGCGGTGATCGGCAACGGTCTGATCGCGCTTCCGCTGAGCCGCCTCGGCTACCGCGTCGCACTCGAGCACGGTCGCCCCGGCTGGGCGCTGTTCGCCTATTGGTGCACCGTGGCCAGCATCGGCAATTTCCTCGATTACGTGCCGATCCGTACCTTCACGCTCGACGGCGACATGGGGTCGATCGAGCGCGGCTTGGGCTGGTCGCCATGGGTGGTTCTGGTGGTTTTGGGGGTGCCCACCCTCGCTGCGATGCTGTGGCTGTTTGGGCGGATCGTTCCCCGGACGCTGCTCCAGCTATTCCCGACAAGCCGCCCGCGCCAGGCGATCATCGCGGTGGTGACGGTCGGCGTGATGTTCGGCTTTTTCGGTGCGGTCGGACTGCTGGAAGGTGGCCCCGTCGCGCATCGCCTGTCGATGCTCTCGGTTTCGGTCGTACTGCCGCTGGCGATCGTTGCCGCGCTGTTCGGCGTCTATCGCTTACGCGTCCGATCGGGCGCGGCCGCAACGCTGCGCTGACACGATTGTATCGCGGTCGCCGCTCATAGCCGCCCGATGGTCACGGACTCCCAGATCACGGCGTATCGAACAATGCCGCCAACTGCTCGATGATCGTGCCCCCCAACTGCTCGGCATCCATGATCGTCACCGCGCGCGCATAATAGCGCGTCACGTCATGCCCGATCCCGATCGCCGCCAGCTCGACCGGCGATTTCGACTCGATCCAGCCGATCACCTGCCGCAGGTGGCGCTCGAGATACGACCCCGAATTGACCGACAGCGTCGAATCGTCGACCGGCGCGCCGTCCGAGATGACCATCAGGATCTTGCGCTCCTCGGGCCGCGCGATCAGCCGCGAATGCGCCCAGAGCAGCGCCTCGCCGTCGATATTCTCCTTGAGCAGCCCCTCGCGCATCATCAGCCCGAGCGACGGGCGCGCGCGGCGCCACGGTTCGTCGGCCTTCTTGTAGACGATGTGGCGCACGTCGTTGAGCCGCCCCGGCTGCGGCGGGCGCCCAGCGGCGAGCCAGGTCTCGCGGCTTTGCCCGCCCTTCCAGGCGCGCGTGGTGAAGCCGAGGATCTCGGTCTTGACGCCGCACCGCTCGAGCGTGCGCGCGAGGATGTCGGCGCTGATCGCCGCGATCGAGATCGGCCGGCCGCGCATCGAGCCCGAATTGTCGATCAGCAGCGTCACCACCGTATCGCGGAAATCGGTCTCGCGCTCGATCTTGTAGCTCAGCGACAGCGTCGGGTTGACGATGATCCGGGCGAGCCTTGCTGCATCGAGGATGCCTTCCTCCTGGTCGAAATCCCAGCTGCGGTTCTGCTGTGCCATCAGCCGGCGCTGGAGCCGGTTGGCGAGCTTGGTCACCGCGCCCTGGAGATGGACGAGCTGCTGGTCGAGATAGGAGCGCAGCCGCTGGAGTTCGTCGGCGTCGCACAGGTCGGTCGCCGCGATCACCTCGTCGTAAGACGTGGTCCACGCCTTGTATTCGAACTGCGACGACGGATCGGACAGCGGGCGGTTGGGGCGAACCGGGAGCATCCCCTCCTCGCCTTCGTCGCCGGGCTCGCCGTCCATGTCGTCGAACGAATCGTCGCCCTGCTCGGTGCCCTCGCCTTCCTCGCTATCGGCCTCGGTCTCCGAGCCGCGCGCCTCGATCTCGCCCTGGCCCTGCTCGCCTTCGTCCTCGCCCTCGTCGCCCTGGTCGTCCTGCTGCTCCTCGGCGCCCTCTTCTTCCGAACCGCCTTCGTCGGCCTCGTCGGGGATCATGTCGCCCTCGATCAGCTCGAGATCCTCGAGCAGCTTGGTGGCAAGGCCCGCAAAGGCGCGCTGGTCATCGATCGCCAGGCCGAGCGCATCGAGATCGCCGCCCGCCTTCTGCTCGATCCAGTCGCGCACCAGGTCGAGCCCGGCGACCGTGCCCTCAGGCGGCGCGGCGCCGGTGAGACGCTCGCGCACCAGCAAGGCGAGCGCGGTCGACAGCGGGACTTCGTCGCGGTTGCGGGCGCGCGTGATCGGATCGGCGCGCAGCCGCGTCGTCAGCGCGACGTCGAGATTGGCGGTGATCCCGGCATAGCCGCGGCTCCCCAGCGCCTCGACGCGCGCGGTCTCGACCGCATCGAACACCGCGCGCGCCACCGCCTCGCCGGGCGCGCCCTTGGCGTGGAGCGCGGTGTCGTGATGCCGCAGCCGCAGCGCGAAGCCGTCGGCGAAGCCGCGCGCCTCGGCGACCTGGTCGGCGGGCAGCGTGCGCGCGGGCATCGGCACCTTGATGTGCTTGCCGCTCTGCGCGGGCGCGTCGGCGGTGAAGGCGAGCTCGATCTCGGGCTCGTGCGCGACCGCGCGCGCGGTGCCGCCGAGCACCGCCTTGAAGCGATCGAGCGGGGTATCAGTGGCCATGGGGCACCTCCGACCGGACGGCGCGCCCACAGGCGTAAGGAGCAGAGCGATCAATCATCCGCCCCTGCTATCAGATGAGGACGTTCCGGAAAGCCGCAATCTTCGGCCTGGCGCCCCGCACCGGGGGTTTGCCGCGACGAAACGTCACAGTTTGACGATACCGCGTTCGATCAGGCTGTGCGCGGTATCGAGGATCGTCGCGCGGACGTCGCGCGTCTGCCAACCCAGCCGCTCGAGCGCATGCCCGGAGTCGACCGCGCGGGTGCGGCCGAGTTCGCCCGTGACCTGCCGGATCGTCGAGTCGAACAAGGCGAGCAGGCGCACGACGACATCGGGAATGCTGCGCCTGGGGACTTTGCGCGCCTGCGGCCCAAGCCCGTCGCGCAGGATTGCCGCGACGTCCTTCATCCACACGAACGGCCCCGCGGCGATGAAGCGTTCGCCGTCGAGCCCCGGCGTCTCGAGCGCGAGCCGATGGAGGTCGGCGAGATCGCGCACGTCGACCACCGCGAAGCCGAGCCGCGGCGTCCCCGGCATCGACCCGTCGAGCAGGCGCTCGACGAGCTGGATCGATGTCGAGAAATCACCGCTCAGCAACGGCCCGAGCACCGCCGAGGGATTGACCGAGCAGAATTCCATCTCCGACGGATGCGCCGCGACCCAGTCGCGCGCTGCCCGCTCGGCGATCGTCTTGGACTTGATGTACGCGCCGACACCGGGCGCTGTCGGATCGGTCCAGTCGGCCTCGGTATAGGCGCGCGCATCCCCATCGTGCCCATAAGCCACCGCCGCGACCGACGAGGTCAGCACGAAACGCGACACCCCCGCCGCTTGCGCGAAGCGCAGCGCTCGCAGCGCGCCGTCGCGCGCCGGAACGATCAGGTCGTCATCGCTCTTCGGCGCCGCCGCCGGAAAGGGCGAGGCGACGTGCGCGACATGGCTGCACCCGGCGACCGCTTCGGCCCAGCCGGCATCGTCGAGCAGATCGGCGGCGAAGCAGGTCAGCGCCTCCTGCGCCACGCCGAGCGTCGCGCGCACCGCCGACTCGCGCTTGAGCGAGCGCAGCGTCGTGTTGACGTGCCAGCCGTGCGCGACCAGCTCCCGGATGAGAAAGCCCGCAATATAGCCGCTGCCGCCGGTGACCAGGACCGTCTTTGTCATCGCGTGCTCCTCTCTCGATGTCCTTACGGATCTAGAACGATTTCGCATTGCGCGCAAAGCGACTTAACCTTGCCAAGGCGGGGCCTCCCGTCGCACAGAAGCGCCGCAGGAGAGCGCGCAATGGCCGAACAGGACCTCTATCCCGTCCCCCCCGAATGGGCCGCGCACGCGCGGATCGACAGCGCGGGCTATGAGCTGATGTACGGCCGCTCGCTCGCCGATCCCGGCAGCTTCTGGCTCGATCAGGCCAAGCGGTTGGAGTGGATCAAGCGCCCCGAGATCGCCGGCGACTGGTCGTTCGACAAGAGCGATTTCCACATCCGCTGGTTCGCCGACGGCAAGCTCAACGTCTCGGTCAATTGCCTCGACCGCCACCTCGCCAAGCGTGGCGGCGAGACCGCGCTGATCTGGGAGCCCGACGAACCCAGTGAAGACCCGCGCCGCTTCACCTATGCCGAGCTGCACGCCGAAGTCTGCCGCTTCGCCAATGTGCTGAAAAGCCAGGGCGTGGTGAAGGGCAACCGCGTCACGATCTACATGCCGATGATCCCCGAGGCGGCGTTCGCGGTGCTCGCCTGCGCCCGGATCGGCGCGATCCATTCGGTGGTGTTCGGCGGCTTCTCGCCCGAGGCGCTCGCGGGCCGCATCGAGGATTGCGGATCGACGATCGTGATCACCGCCGACGAAGGCCGGCGCGGTGGCAAGCGCGTTCCGCTGAAAACCAATGTCGACGCCGCCGCGGCACATGCGCCGAGCCTTTCCACCGTCATCGTCGTCAAGGCGACCGGCGGCGCGGTGACGATGCGACCCGACCGCGACGTCTGGTATCACGAGGCCGCCGACGGCGTCGCCATGACCTGCCCGCCCGAGCCGATGGGCGCCGAGGACCCGCTGTTCATCCTCTACACTTCGGGCAGCACCGGCCAGCCCAAGGGCGTGCTCCACACCAGCGGCGGCTATCTGCTGTGGGCGAGCCTGACGCACGAACTCGCCTTCGACTATCGCCCCGGCGACGTGTGGTGGTGCGCCGCCGATATCGGCTGGGTGACGGGGCACACCTATATTCTCTACGGCCCGCTCGCCAACGGCGCGACGACGCTGATGTTCGAGGGGCTGCCGACCTGGCCCGATGCCAGCCGCATCTGGCAGATCGTCGATCGCCACAAGGTCTCGACGCTCTACACCGCGCCGACGGCGTTGCGCGCGCTGATGAAGGAAGGCGACGGCTACGTCACCGCGACCGACCGCAGTTCGCTGAAACTGCTCGGCACCGTCGGCGAGCCGATCAATCCCGAGGCGTGGCGCTGGTATCACGACGTGGTCGGCGAAGGCCGTTGCCCGATCATCGACACGTGGTGGCAGACCGAGACCGGCGGCGCGATGATTGCGCCCATGCCCGGCGCGACCGCGCTGAAGCCCGGCTCGGCGACCAAGCCGCTGCCCGGCATCGATCCGCAGCTGCTCGACCCGGAGGGTGTCGTGCTCAACGGCGCGGCGTCGGGCAATCTCGTCATCGCGCGCAGCTGGCCCGGCCAGATGCGCGGCGTGTGGGGTGATAGCGAGCGTTTCTTCCAGACCTATTTCACCACCTATCCCGGCAAATACACGACGGGCGACGGCGCACGGCGCGACGAAGACGGCTATTACTGGATCACCGGCCGTGTCGACGACGTCATCAACGTCTCAGGCCACCGCATGGGCACCGCCGAGGTCGAAAGCGCGCTGGTGCTGCACCCGCACGTCGCCGAAGCCGCGGTCGTCGGGATGCCGCACGAGATCAAGGGCCAGGGCATCTACGCCTATGTGACGCTCAATTCGGGGCAGGAACCGTCCGAGGAGCTGCGCAAGGAACTGGTCGGCTGGGTGCGGAAAGAGATCGGCCCGATCGCCGCGCCCGACAAGCTGCACTTCGCGCCCGGCCTGCCCAAGACGCGCTCGGGCAAGATCATGCGCCGCATCCTGCGCAAGATCGCCGAGGGCGACGTGTCAAGCCTGGGCGACACGAGTACGCTCGCCGATCCCGCGGTGGTCGACGATCTGGTGGCGAACCGGGTGTTGTAAGGCGCGCCGCCCGGAGCGCGGCCTCGATCGCCGCCCTGGCCGACGCGCTCAGGCGTAGCGCGCGACCCACATCGTCGCGGCGATCGCGTCGTCGGACAGCGACCGGCCATCGTCGGTCGCGACCCCCTCCGCCACCGCCTGCCGCGCGACCGCGGTGGCGATCCGCAGCGCGATGTCGCGCAGCCGCGTGATCGGCGGGAGCAGCGTGCCGCCCTCCCCGTCCATCGTCGCGAGTTCGCGCGCGGCGGCCATGAACATGCCCTCGGTCACGCAGCGCGCACCCGCCGCCAGCGCGCCGAGCCCGACGCCGGGAAAGATGAAGACGTTGTTGACCTGCGTCACGCCCAGCACCCCGAACGGGCTGCCCGTGCCGACGATCGCACGGCCGTCGGTCCAGTCGAACAGATCGGTCGGGTGCGCCTCGGCGCGCGAGATCGGGTTGGACAGCGGGAAGAGGATCGGGTGCTCGACTCCCGCCGCCATCGCGCGCACCACCGCCTCGCCGAACGCCCCGCTCTGGCCCGACGTGCCGACGAGCACGGTCGGCTTGATCCGCTCGACCGTGCCGAGCAGGTCGAGCGGTGTCGGGATGCCGCCCTCATGCCGCGCGAGTGCGGCCTGCGGCGCGGTCAGGCCGGACATGCCGGCGACGATCAGCCCGTCGCGGTCGACCGCCCAGATCCGTGTCCGCGCGTCCGCATCGCTCAGCCCATCGGCGACCATCGCGCGGACGAGCAGTTCGCCGATCCCGCACCCCGCCGCACCCGCGCCGAACAGCACGATGCGCTGGTCGGCGAGCGCGCCGCCGGTCCGCCGGATCGCCGACAGCAGCGTGCCGAGCGCGGTCGCCGCGGTGCCCTGGATATCGTCGTTGAAGCTCAGCAGTCGGTCGCGATAGCGGTCGAGCAGGCGATGCGCGTTCTGCCCCGCGAAATCCTCCCATTGCAGCAACACGTTCGGCCAGCGCTTCGCTACCGCGGTGACGAAGCTTTCGAGAAAGCCGTCATAGTCCGCACCGCGCACGCGCGCATGGCGCCAGCCGACGTACAGCGGATCGTCGCGTCGCGCGGCGTTGTCGGTCCCGACGTCGAGCAGGATCGGCAACACCTCCGCCGGGTGCAGCCCCGCGCAGGCGGTGTAGAGCGCGAGCTTGCCGATCGGGATTCCCATCCCGCCCGCGCCCTGGTCGCCGAGGCCGAGGATCCGCTCGCCGTCGCTGACGACGATCACCTTGACCCGGTCGAACGCCGGATCGGCCAGGATATCGGCGATCCGGTCCTGGTTGGGATAGCTCAGGAACAGCCCGCGCGGACGGTGCCAGATCTCGCTGAACCGCTCGCAGCCCTCGCCGACGGTCGGGGTGTAGATCAGCGGGAGCATCCGCGGCAGGTCGCGCTGGACCAGCGCGTGGAACAGTATCTCGTTCGAATCCTGCAGTTCGCGCAGGAAGGCGTAGCGGTGGAAATCGTCCGCCATGCCGTCGAGCGCGCGCATCCGCCGCTCGATTTGACTGTCGAGCGTACCGATGTGCGGCGGGAGCAGGCCGTGCAGGCCGAACGTGTCGCGCTCGGCCTCGGTGAAGGCGGTGCCCTTGTTGGTCAGCGGATCGGCGAGCAGCGCGCGCGCGGCGGCGTGGTGAGCGGGGGCGATGGGTGGGGTCCTTTCAGAAACGCAGGCTGATCCAGCCGGCGAGGAAATCCGAGCTCTTGTAGCCCGCGTCGCGCAGCGCCGGGCCAGCGGCGAGGTGCTCGTAGCGGCCGGTCAGCGACACGCGCGGCGTCACCGCCCACACCGCCTGCAGGCGCCAGACGTTCGCGATCCGCGCGGCGTGGAAGTTCTGCGTCCCCGCGAACGGCGCGCCGCTCGCGCGGTACACCGCGTCATTGGTGTCGGCGCGCCAGTTGAGCGCATATTCGGCGGTCACGCGCAGCGACTTGGCCGCGGATACGGTGATGTTCGGCGCGAGCGTGACGAGGTTCGATGGCGTCAGGAACAGCTGATAGCTGTAATAGATGTTGTTGCCGAACGGCGCATAGGCGTTGCGCAGCGTGCGCCCGCCATACCCGCCGCCGCCGCTCGAATAATCGAAATGCACGCCGAGCCGCGGTGCGGTCTTGGCCTTGCCGATGCGATAGGTCTGCGCGAGGAACAGCTGCCAGGCATCGATCCGCTGGTCGATATAGGTGCCGAACTGGTGGTTGAGCGTCCAGTCGATCGTGACGGGCCCAGCGTCGCCATAGGCATGCACCCCCGCGAAGAAGCGTTCCGCCGGCCCGATCCGCCCGCCCCATGCGCCGACCGAATTCTGCCGCCGCCAGAAGAACGGATCGAAGAAAAGGCTCGACCCGCCGAACGCCGTTTTCGGCACCGCGAAGCCGAGCGACACGCCCGAGAAACGCCGCGCGGGATCGCTGACATCGTCGTCGGTGCCGAGATCGCCATACGCCGTCGGCTTGAGGTCGAACAGGTCGGCGCGGACGGTCTTGCCCTTGGCCCATAGCCGGATACCGTTGAGCGTATAGCGGATCGTATTGTTGTCGCGCTGCGAGACGAGCAGATTGGGCCCGTCGGTGAACTCCTGCCGCCCGTAGCGCGCGCCGAGCTGGACCGAGCCGACATCGACATCGCCTTCGACGAACGCCTGCTGGACGGTCAGATCGTTGCGCAGGGTCGCGGCGGGCGCGCCGAGTTCGACCCCCGAGATGCCGCCATGCGCCAGCTCGATATAGCCGCGCAGATGCGGACCGACATGGAGGTCCGCGCCGCCGACGATCCGGACGATGTCCTGCCGCTGCGCCTTGCTCGGGCGCAGATTCGGGTTTGTGGTGTGGTTCACCCGCACCCGGAATTCGCCCGACAGCGTCAGATAGACGTCGCCGTTCGAATCGAGCGGCAGGAATTTCAGCCGGTCGAGCGGATCGTCGCGCTTGGCGGGGTCGGTCATGCCGCGCCAGTCCTCGGCCCAGCGCGAGAGGTTGTAGCCGTTGCTGTTCGCCCCGTCGCCCGACCCGGCGGCGGGATAGCCCGTCGCGATCGGGGTGGCGGGGGCTTTCTCGACCGCATTGGACTGTGCGGTGGCGCACGGGGCGAGGATGACGCCGGCGAAGGGCACAAGCAGGGCCGTGGCGGCGCGCAGCCGCGAAAAATCGGTCATGAAACGGTCCTCCGCGCTTAGTTGGCGACGCTGAGCGCGGCGGGAGCGGCGAGCGTGGGCGCTGGCAGCGGCTTGCCCGACAGCGCGGCGTCGAGCTGCGCCATGTCGAGCTTACCCTCCCATTTCGACACCACGACCGTCGCGACCGCATTGCCGATGAAGTTGGTCAGGCTGCGGCATTCGGACATGAAGCGATCGACCCCGAGGATCAGCGCCATCCCCGCGACGGGAACCGACGGCACGATCGACAGCGTTGCCGCGAGCGTGATGAACCCCGCGCCCGTTACGCCCGCCGCGCCCTTCGACGACAGCATCGCGACGCTCAGCAGCAGCAATTGCTGCCCCAGCGTCAGATCGACGTTGCACGCCTGCGCGATGAACAAGGCTGCGAGCGTCATGTAGATGTTGGTGCCGTCGAGGTTGAAGCTGTAGCCAGTCGGCACGACCAGCCCGACGATCGACTTGGGGCAGCCAGCGCGCTCCATCTTCTCGATCAGCGAGGGCAGCGCGCTTTCCGACGACGAGGTGCCGAGCACGAGCAGCAGCTCGGCCTTGAGATAGAGGATCAGCTTGATGATCGAGAAGCCGGTGAAGCGCGCGACGAGCCCGAGCACGACCAGCACGAAGATCAGCGAGGTGGCATAGAAGGTGCCGACCAGCGTCGCGAGGTTGGCGAGCGTCCCGACGCCGTATTTGCCGATCGTGAACGCCATCGCCCCGAACGCGCCGATCGGCGCCGCGCGCATCACGATCCCGACGAGCTTGAAGAAGGCGACCGACACGTCGTTGAGCAGGTCGAGCACCTTGACTCCGCGATCGCCGATCAGCGCGAGCGCGATGCCGAATAGGATCGAGATGAACAGCACTTGCAGGATGTTGCCCTGCGTCATCGCCGACAGGAAGGTGTCGGGAATGATGCTGGTGAGGAAGCCGGTCAGCGTCGTCTCATGCGCCTTGGCGGCATATTCGCTGACCTTCGACGCATCGAGCGAAGCGGGATCGATGTTGAGCCCCGCGCCGGGACGGACGACATTGGCGACGATCATCCCGATGATCAGCGCGAGCGTCGAGAAGACCAGGAAATAGGCGAACGCCTTGCCCGCGACGCGCCCGACCGACGCCAGATCGCGCATCCCGGCGATGCCGGTGACGATCGTCAGGAAAATGACGGGCGCGATCACCATCTTGACCAGCTTGATGAAGGCATCGCCGATCGGCTTCATCGCCTCGCCAGTCTGCGGCGCGAAATGGCCGAGCAGGACGCCGGCGACGATCGCGGTCAGCACCTGGAAATAGAGTTGCGCATACCACCGCTTGGGGGCGGCGGGCGGCTGGTCGCCGACGGCGGGAATCGTGATGGTCATGAGCGCCTTCATCCTCTGGTCGCGCGGTTCTGCTCTGTGGCGATACCGGTCCGGGCAGTATCGCCGCCGCGATGCTGCGGATCGATGGAAAATCGTGGGGCACGAAAATAGCGTCAAAACAGAGACTTACCGGCTAAACGCACATATCGGTGTGCCGACTTTCGCCCGGTTCGGCCTCACGATGTGCCGAAATTTGCACATGGCGGTCAGGCTGGTACAGTCGGCCATGGCCCGCCCGTTTCCCCTCCAGCGCTACGCCACGCGCCTCCTCGCCCTCTTGATCGCGATCGCCATTGCCTGGGCCGCGGGCGCCGCGGTCGAGCGCGGCGCGCGGACGCGGCTGGCCGCATCGGTCGCGGCCGATGCGCGGCTGCGCGCGGCGTTGCTGGCGAGCGAGATCGCGCGGTTCCGGCTGCTCCCGCTCGCGCTCGCCGACGATCGCGATGTCGTTGCCGCGCTCGCCGGGCAAGTCGGCGCGACCGACGCGCTCGACCGCAAGCTCGAGCGGCTTGCCACGCTCACCGGGGCCGCCGCCATGTACGTGATCGCGCCGACCGGCCACGCGATCGCGGCGAGCAATTTCCGCAGCACGCGCAGCTTCGTCGCGACCGACTATCGCTTCCGCCCTTATTTCCAAGAGGCCAGGCGCAGCGGCGAAGGGCGCCAGTTCGCTTTGGGCTCGGTCAGCAACCGTCCCGGCCTCTACCTCGCGCGGCGCACCGCCGCCGGCGGGGTGGTGGTGGTCAAGCTCGATTTCACCCAGATCGAGCGGCAATGGGCGGCGGCGGGGGGCGTGACCTATGTCACCGATTTGACCGGGCTGATCCTGATCGCGAGCCGCCCGGCGTGGCGTTTCGCGACGACGCGTCCGCTCTCGCCCGAGCAGCGTCGGCGGGCGTTGCACGAAAGCGGCGCGGCGGCGCTGCAGCCCGCGCCGTTCCGGGACGCCGGGCCGGGCCTGCTCCGCATCGCCGGCGAACCCGCCGCGCGGCTCGTCGAGCAGACCGCGCCCGATTTCGCGGGCTGGCGCGTGACGCTGGCGCAATCGACGCGCGTCGCGGTCGACGATGTGGCGCGCGTCGCGGCGCTTGCGGCGGGCGCCCTGACGCTCGCGCTGCTGGCGCTCTCGCAGACCGCCTGGTCGCGCGCGCGGCGCCGGGCCGAGCGCACCGCGCAGCTCGAAAGCGCGGTCGCCGATCGCACCGCCGAACTCAGCCGCGAGATCGCGGAACGCGCCGCGCTCGAGACGCGGGCGGGCGCGTTGCGTGAGGCGCTGCGCCAGGCCACCGGCTCGCCACGCTCGGCCAGATCACCGCCAGCGTCGCGCACGAGACCGCGCAGCCGGTCGCCGCGATCCGCACCTATGCCGCCACCAGCGCGACGCTGCTCGATCGCGGCGCGACCGCGGCGGTGCGCGACAATCTGCACGCGATCGCGCGGCTGACCGAACGGATCGGCGCGGTGACCGCACAGCTCCGCGGCTTCTCGCGCAAGGCGAGCGGGGAGATTGGCGCGGTCGCCTTGGTCGAGGTGATCGAGGGCGCGCAGTTGCTGCTGCGCGATCCGCTGTCGCGCGTCGCGGTGACATGGCCGATCGTCGCGCCCGAGCTGTGCGTCGTTGCCGGGCGGATCCGGCTCGAGCAGGTGCTGGTCAACGTGCTGCAGAACGCAAGCGAGGCGGTGCAGGGCGTGGCCGATCCCGCGATCACGGTGTCGCTCGAGCTGGGCGCCGACACGGTCGCGATGCGGATCCGCGACAATGGTCCGGGCATCGCCCCCGACATCGCCGCGCGGCTGTTCACCCCGTTCGCCACCAGCCGCGCCGCGGGGCTCGGGCTCGGGCTGGTGATCGCCAAGGACATCATGGAGGATCTCGGCGGCCATCTCCGGCTGGTGCCCGGGGACGGCGGCGCGTGCTTCGAGATCCTGCTGCGGCGGGCGGCATGACGGGCGACATGACGGGCCCCCTCCCCCGCGTCGCGTTGATCGAGGACGACGCGGATCTGCGCGTCTCGACCACGCAATTGCTCGGCCTCGCCGGCTTCGCGGTCGACGCCTATCCCGCCGCCGCGCCCGCGCTCGCCGCGATCGGCACCGATTTCGCGGGCGTCGTCGTCACCGACGTGCGGCTGCCGCTGCTCTCGGGGACCGAGCTGTTCCACCTGCTGCGCGCGCGCGACCCGAGCCTGCCGGTGATCCTGATCACCGGCCATGGCGACGTCGCGATGGCGGTGGCGGCGTTGCAGGCGGGCGCGTGGGATTTCCTGACCAAGCCATTCGACCCCGACATGCTCGTCGCCGCGGTCAGCCGGGCGGCGACCGCGCGCGCGCTCGAGCTCGAGAATCGCAGTCTGCGCGCCGCCGCCGCCGCGGACGCCGGCGACGGGCTGATCGGCCGGTCGCCCGCGATCGAACGGTTGCGCGCGATGATCCCGATGCTCGCCGACGCCGATATCGATCTGCTGATCGAGGGCGAGACCGGGACGGGCAAGGCGCTGCTCGCGCGGCGGATCCATGCGAGCGGCAAGCGGCGGCGGCATCGCCTGCTCGAGGTCGCGTGCGCGGCCTATCCCGACGCCTTGCTCGACAGCGACCTGTTCGCGCGCGTCGGCAACGGCAGCGTCGTCGCGGCCAGCCGGGGGACGCTGGTGCTCGACGATCTCGACCAGGCCTCGCGCGCGCTGCAGGCGCGGCTGACCGCGTTGGTCGAGGCGCGCGCGCTCGCCACGCCCGGCGCGCGCGACACGATCCCGATCGACCTGCGCGTGATCGCCACCGCAGGGGACGAGGCGGCGCGCGCAGCGGAGGCGATCGTCCCCGCCTTGCTCTACCGGATCGCCGCGGTGCGGCTGCGCATTCCCCCGTTGCGCGAACGGCGCGAGGATGTCGTGCCGCTCTTCGCGCATTTCGTCGGCGAGTCGGCGGCGCGGCTCGGGCGCGCAGTGCCGGCGATGACGGGACCGGCGCAACAGCATCTCGCGACGCACGACTGGCCCGGCAACGTCCGCGAACTCGCGCATTTCGCCGAACGCTTCGTGCTCGGGCTCGATGCCACCGCGGTCGGGACGGAGGAGCGTCGACCGACGCTTCCCGAACAGCTCGACGCCTTCGAGCGCGGCGCGATCATCGCCGCGATGGCGGCCGCGAACGGCGAGGTCGGCGCCGCGATCGAGCGGCTCGGCATCCCGCGCAAGACGTTCTACTACCGCGTCAAGCGGCTCGGCATCGCGCTCGGGCCGTTGAAGCGCGCCGGGTAGCGGAATTCGCGCGGCGCGGGCGGCTCGTCGGTGGGTCGAACTCGCCGGTCATCCCATCCCGGGGCGCGCCGTCACGAAGGCAGCTACCGCACAGACGCGCCGCCACCGAAGGCGTTTTCCCGGACAGCGCCGTCCGATGCCACCGTGTGCAAGGTCGGCGCGCGGTGCAGGACGCGTTCGGCAAACAGCCTGTTCGCGAGCGCCAGATCGTTGCGCTCGTAATACAGCCTGCCCCCCACGCCGTTCCGCCAGGCCAGCGCCTCGGGCAAGGTGCCGTTGGCGCTGACGAAATCGCTGGCGTCGTGATAGAGCGGGTCGGCAAAGGCGGCGTCGGCGGTGACGATCTGCCACCCGTCGCGGCGCAACCCCGCCACCAGATCGGGCAGATAGCGCGCGGCGATATCGGTCTCGTGGAGCAGCAGCACGTGCGGCGCCGACCGCCCGATCGTGCGGCGCAGCAGCGCGTCGGAAAAGTCCGCCGATGCGACCATCGTCTCGACATAGAGATCGCGCAGCGCGGCGTCGTCGATCGGCATGCCGGCCTTGCGCGCGGCGATCGTCTGGCCCTCGATGTTCCAGTCCGACCCGTCGACCGACACCCAGGCGATCTGCAATCCGCGCGCGGTCAGGCCATCGACGACCGCGCGCCGCTTCGCCCGGTCGCGACCGCCCTGGTTGAGCCCGGGAAAGCGGAACCACGGACGATAGCCGGGCCGCCCTTTCAGCCAGCCTTCGGCCTTGTCGATATCGGCGAGGAACGCTGCGGCCGGCATACTGGCGAGGTCGTGATGCGAGAAGCTGTGATCGCCGACGACATGCCCCGCGGCGACATAGGCGGCGAGCCGCTCCGCGCCGCCAACGCCGCCATTCGCCGGACCGATCCGCCCCGGATTGGCGAAGAACGCGGCCTGCTCGACCCCCGATTCGCGCAAGCCGGCGATCAACAGCCGCGTCCGCTGCTCGGGCGTATAGAAGGCCCCCGGCCCGCGCGGGACATCGTCGAAGGTCAGGGCGATGCGCTTGTCGGAGTGCCACCACGGCGGCGCGCGCTCGAGGCTCAGGGCGGTCGGCACGCCGATCACGACGATCGCGCTCGCCAACAGCGTGACCCGGAGGCGGTAGAGCAGATGCTCGCGCGGCGACGGGGCGCTGCGCCGCCGCTTGCGCGTCATCCGCCAGAGGAGCCCCCCGCGCTTCATTCCTCACCCCATTGTCGAGATGACGAAGGCGTTCGCGCCGTCACCGCCCCGCGCGATCCTGCCCGCGCCGCCTCATCGCGCCGACCTTGACGCTTTCCGGGGGTGCCAATTGGCGTCGCTTGACGCCGAACCGGGATGCCCGAGGCTGTCATGGTGGATGATCCGCATGGCGCTCGCTCCGTCGCTTGCAGCGCTCCTTCGACCAAAACGCGCGCCGCGCCAAGCCCGTCCGATCGGGGATGCGCCGCCTGACGCGGAGCGTCGCCGGCAGCAGGCAGACGATTGCGGGGCGGCCGACCGACGCGCACCGCGGCTATCAGGCAAAGTACCAGCGCCGCTGGTTTCCGCACCCAATCGCGGCATCGCACAATGAGACACGAAGGAGCTGGACCGAACGCGATCGCGGGCCGGGGAGTCGGAGGACAGCGTGCCGGTGTCGGAACGCGTGGGGTTTGGCGTGGTCGGCTTCGGCGCCCATGTCCAAAACACCATTCTCCGGCTGTTCGATGACGACGCTCATCGCGCGCAATTGCGCAGGATTTTCGTGCGGGACGCCGCCCGTTACCGCGCCGCGCATCCCGCTCTCGCGCGGCGCTTCACCGATCGGTTCGAGGATCTGCTCGAAGACGCCGCGATCGACGCCCTCTATGTCGCGACGCCGATCGCCACGCACTTCGGCTTTGCACAAGCAGCGCTCGCGGCAGGCAAGCACGTGTTGTGCGAGAAGCCGTTGACGCAATCGCTCGAGCTGACCGTTGCGCTTGCGCGGTCGGCGGCGCGGCACGGACGGATTCTCGCCGAGATGACGATGTACCGGCATCATCGGCAGTTCGCCTGGATCGCGCGGCTGCTGCACGAGCAGGCTGTCGCGGGGGAATGCCTGATCGCGGCGCAGGCCCGTTTCGCAATCCCGCACTTGCCACCCGGCGACGTTCGCTACGACGCGACGGGTGGCGGCGCGCTGCTCGACATAGGCTATTATCCGCTGAGCGCGGCGGTCGCCTTGTTCGGCGCGCCGAATCGGATCGAGCGCGTGCGTCGGGTCGCCCGCGATCCGGGCGTGGATCTGAGCGGCGCGGCCAGGCTGATCTACGCCGATTTCGCCTGCGAATGCTCCTGGGCGATCGGCACCGCCTATGCAAACGCGCTCAGCCTCGACTTCGGGCGGAGCAGCTACGGCGTGCCGCGGGCTTTCTCCACGCCGAGAGACTATGAGACGGTGATCGACCATAAGCGGGCGGACGGAACGAACGGCGACGCCGTTCGCATCCCCGCCGACGATCATTTCGCGCGAATCTTCGACTGGTTCGGCGACGCGATACGGCGCGCGTCGGTCGAACAGGCGGCGGCGATTGCCGACGACGCGGTGCGGATCGCGACCGTTATCGACCGGATCCAGCGTCGCGTCGATCCACCAGTTGGGTAGGAATGCGCTGCATCGGCGGCGCCTCATGCGCCCGGGCGCCGAACCGGTTCGCGATTGGTCGGGCTTTGCCGCACCTACGCTCGAAGGATCGGCTTCTTGGCACACGGACCGATCGGCTTCATGCCCCGGATCGCATCGGCCATCGCCGCATAGATCGCGGCTTCAGCAGATCTGCATCCATCGCTCCAATCGCTGGTCTTGTGGCTGTTGCGCTGCAAAATGTCCTGGATCGCATCGGATATCTGCGACTGCACCCGCGACACACCGAGATCGAGCGTGTTCGCCCGGTGCTCCGCCAGCAGTTCGACGATATGCTCCGTCTGGCTTTCGGTGACGCTCAACTCAAGGTCTCGGATCACATCCGCGGCGGTCTGTTGATCCACTATCCAAACGGCACGGTCGTCCATTTTTCACTCCCCCCGGCGAAAGTTATGGCAGCAAGACCCGTTCGTCGAGGACTTTAACGCTGCGGCGCGACCAAAAACATGGTTTGCGCGGGCGTCGTCATCGTCGAGGCGCCGCCACGCGCCGCGCGCATGCACAATGCCGATGTTGACCAACGCCGCACCGTCGTGGCAATGGGCGCTCGCGCTGCTCGGCATCAAACCCGACACGGGTTGCAAAACCGGCCGCAGCGCGATGGAAAAGCGACGCATTCACAACGTGATGCGGGTATAGTACAATGGTAGTACAGCAGCCTTCCAAGCTGAATACACGGGTTCGATTCCCGTTACCCGCTCCACGGCCGCGCGGTTTGATAGGCTCGCATCGCTCCAGCTTCGGATCGAGCTATCCTGCCAGCGCGCTTCTCGCGAGCAACCTGTGGACCGCGTCGATACGCTACAAGCTCTGGCAGACTGACCCCGAAGCTTCTGACAAGTCTTGCCATCCGCCACCGTCATTCGCGGCTGGGCGCCGGGAGAGACAGCGTATGCCATTATAATCGCGATGATTTGCGAAGTCGCGACCCGTTAGGGATCGCTGGTGCCCGGAAGAGGAACCAGAAATTGTCTACAAGAAATTGTTTAGAAACATAATTCTTTGACGATTTTTTCCTAATACCATCATGAGTACCAACACGGTGTGCGATTTCGTGCCTGTCGTTGGAATTTTTTTCGGCGAACGTCCGCGTTAAATTGGTGAGCTGACCCGCAAACGGCCATTCGCGAGGCCTTCTACTCTCCCTCACTTCAGACATATGTTCATGTTTCGACGTGGCTATGTGGCTGCAGCGGCGCGCGTAGGTTTAAGCAAAGTCAGGCGGTCACCGCTGATCTCGAACGGGCGAACAGTCCCATGTAACTGAGGACCAGTTCAGATTTGCACCTAGAATATCAGGTTTCGTACGTTAGGCGTCCGGCGCGTGGTCGAATTGTCACCCGCGACCTGCACCCCGCCGAAGTGGGCGAGTGCTACGCGGGGGGCCGGGAATCACCCCAGTACCTCGGCGCGTGAAAAGGGGCTCCAGTAGGTGCATGTCGCGTAACGGACGCTCGATCATCTCTCGTTGTGTCAGGACGAGTACGTGCACTGGGACACCCCATCTGGGGCAACGTGTCTTTAGCATCCGTACGGCTTTGTCCGCGTCCTCGACGAGCGTTTGCGATCGCCGGGTAAGCACCAGTAGAAGATCCACGTCGCCAAAGCTGCCGTGGCGCAGCGCAGAGCCGAAACCCCACACGGATCGAATTTGACCGTTGGCGGCAGCGGCACCCTGGGCGGCGGAACGAAGACGCGTGCGCCTATTCCCAATACTGAGGCTTGGTAAGCGCTGCATTGATGGTTCCAGCATTGCATACCCCGATTTTCTTAGGCCGACAGAGATCTCTTGCCTCGGCGGTAGGTCGATTCCATTTTCCACCAATGAATATAATATTGACCTCCGGAAAGTCGCTGACGATACGACGCGCCATGGCTTCCGAAAGAGCATACTCATCCACGCAGATGATCTGAACCGTATCGCGCGGCACATCCCGGGCAACCTCAAACACGATGTCGTCGTGACGCTCAAACGAGGACACGTTATCATGCCCCTCAATGATCTTGTTCAAAAACATAATACGTCCGAACGTTACGTCGTAAGCATTGCTGCCGTTATCACCGCTCATCGGCTGAACGCCTCCTCAAAGTTTTTTGGAAATGTCGGATAAGCGTCTATGGGTGTATTTACGTGCGCCTCGTAAGCGTCAGCATGGACGCGAAAGTCAGCAAACGCTTTCACCTGCTCATCGTCGAGCAGACCCTCGTTCGCTTCGACCAAGTTCATAATTGTCCGGTTATTTGGGACGATCGTGTCGGCGCGGCGCAGTTCCCAGATCGCAAACGCGTTCGATCCAGGATCGGCCGTTGCCGCATCCGACATCGGACCGAAAGCCTTCCAAATCGCGTAGTTCTTCGACAGCAGCAAACGGACGGCCTTGGATAAGTTAGCGACGGAGTCGAACCGCCGTTCGGATCCGAGTGAACGGACACGGCGCTCGTGCGCCTCCTTCCAGCCAAGCAATACTTCCGCGGAAAACTCGCCTTCAGGCGCCTTGTCGACGTGGCGGTGGTCGGTCGGGCAGAGCAGGACGAGATTGGCATAAGTGTTATCCCCGCCCTTGCCGTCCCCGCGCGGTCCGGTAGCGGACCGCGCAATAACGTGCGCCATTTCACCTACAGTGTAAGCGTCGCGTCCCTCAGGCAGGCTGGTCAGGTCGATGCCGCATCCCGGCCTAGAGCACATGCCACCAGCCCGGCCCCATAGCAGCTTGATGTCGGCTTCTGAGATTGCCAAGCGTTCCTCCGGGGCAGATTTGCAGCCACATCGAACGACTAGCGCGTCAGGCATCGCCAGCCAACTCCTGGAGCCGAAGGGTTAGTCGCGAAGGTCAGAATTCCTTGTGACCCAGAAGTCGCTATTCAGCGGCCCTCCTGCGCGACCCAACTGCGGCCGCTCGTTCAAGTCGGTTTATTCAGGGCGGAGGGACAGTCGGCGAAGCGGGGAACGGCGGGAGGCGGCACGTAGCTGTCGTTCCCAGCCGCCTTCCAGATGTCGGCTTCTGCCAAGTTCAACATATTTAGCGTAAAGGTCTTGATCCTTTCGACCACCGCCCGCAAAATCAGGGACGGGTGTGAAATTGGGCGATCCGCAATGACTGAAATTCCTTGGGGTAAGATGGCTACGCTTTGGTTCGCTGCCAGCACCGCCGGGGTCAGGACTGGGACACCGGGCCCAACGTTACGGGAGGCTGTCGACTTCGTGGCGAGCGTGTCTCCTATTGCCTACGACGGCTGCCTGATTGAACTTGATGATGGGACGGAACGTTGGAGGGGCCATCAAGTAAAAACACTCGTTTCTGAGTTGGCTTCTTTAAGGGTAATGGACTCGCCCGCTAAGTAGCGAGCGCACTATGCATCTATTATATGACTCACTCTTGAATGGCCCTGATTTATGCTTGGTCGGCAGCTCCCGTTAGGGCAGGACGGCTACATACGCCAAGGCAGACGACCCAAATTTGGTCGACACACACCCTAGCCCTCCCGGCTGAGACGACCCAGATCCGGTCACTCACGGCCCCCACGCCATTTCTCGATAACGGACGCCGGTTCAGCTTTAAGTTTAGCTCTATTTCGTAAAGCCAAATAGTCGAGGTGAGGATCACGATTGGTGAAGATGCCTGGCAGCGCATGAGGCGCGACACCGGATCTCCAAGCGTCCCCTCACTCCCACCGAGCCCGAATCGACCCAGCCGTCCACTCGTCCTGCCGGTTTCCGACATCAAGTTTCGAGAAGTGGACGCCCCTATCCAACGTGCGCGGCAAAATAACGTCGTGCTTCCTCGCGGAAGGCTTCGGTCAATCGACTCGGCGTCGACAATGCCGATGTTATGAATGCATATTGATGCGTTATCGGTGGATCGAACGAGCGCTGCACGAGCGGCGCGCGAATATAGCTTTGCGCAAGTAAGGCGTTGACGATTGCGACACCAATACCGCGAGCGGCCAAGCCACAGGCCGAGCCATGCGTATGCGTCTCGATGGCGACAGTCGGCCGCAGTCCGTATGCTGCGAAGGCTTGATCAACCTGAGCCCGCCACTGCCGCCCCGATCCGAGCAAGACGAGCGGGTGGCCATGCAGCAATTCGGGCGTCAGCGATGGATATGCTGCGAGCGAATGCGTCTCGGGCAGCACGCAGATCGAGCCACTCGTCACCAGTGTTTCGACATCCAGGCCCGCGTCATCGATCGGCAGCTTCATGAAGCCGCAATCGACGACGCGTGTCGCAATCATCGCCTTGGTCGTCTCGACGCTGCGCGAGTCGAGATTGAAGCGCACCCCGGGATATTTGGCGACGAATGCCGCGACCAGTTCGGGCAGCAAATTCTCCGAAAAGCTCGGCGGTGCGACGACGCGTAATTCGCCGGTCGCCGAAACGGCGATGTCGCGCACGAGACTGTTGACCCGTTCGAGCCCCGCGAGGGCAAGCTCGACCTCCGCCGCCAGCGTCACCCCATCCTTGGTCGGCACAAGCCGCCCGCGATCACGGTAGAACAGTTCGAAGCCGACGTCGCGCTCGAGCTGGGCTATGATTCGGCTGACCGCCGGCTGCGTCATGCCGAGATTGCGCCCGGCCGCTGTCGCCGACCCGGTCCGCATGATCTCGGCGAAGCTTTTCAACGCACGCAGGCCGAGCCCCGTTCGCGCGATCCGGGTGACGCCCGGCCTCACCGGTCAGCCGCGCGGCGGCATGATGGGCAAGACCACATGGGAAGCATTGTCGCGATCGACGAAGACAGTGTTGCGCGCGACCTGCGGTACGGCGCCGGGCTTGCGCCAGTCAACATTGGGATTGACGTCGAAATGCGGAAAGTTGCTGCTCGAAACCTCGATGCGAATGCGGTGCCCGGCGACGAACCGGTTGCTGGTCGGAAAACTCGGAATGACAAGGGCATGAATCGCGCCGGGCTCCAACACTTCGGGCGTCTCGAACGAATTTCGGAACCGCGTGCGCAGGATGCCATGCGCGAGGTTCATCGCAAAGCCCCCCGGGTAGTGTGCGCTGGGCGGATACATGTCGACCAGTTTGATCGTGAAATCGGTATCGATCGCCGACGACGCGACGTGCAGGTGCGCGATCACACTGCCGGTGAGTTCCACATCTTCTACCAGCGGCGCGGTTTCGAATACCAGCACGTCCGCCCGGGCGGCGGTGGCACCCTGATCGTAGGCGCCAGCATGCATGACCGGAGCGCCCGATGCGATTGCCCCACCGATCGTCGGCGCGGGATCAGACGGATCGAAGTCATACCCGAGCGCAGCCGCATCCGCATCGGGCAGCGCTTGCGACAAGCTGCGATCGCCATGCAGATAGAAGGTCGTTGGAACGACCTCTGCAGGCGGCCAGCTCGTCGCTGCGCGCCACGTACCGCCATGGTCGAGCCGCCCCTCGGCGGTGCGCCGCCCGCTGCCGCCGCCCATCACGAAGATTGTCACCGGCGCGGGCAAATGCTCGGGCGCGTCCAGCCCACGCAGATGGCGATCGAACCAATCGCGGCGCAGCGTTCCGTAATCCGGCGCGAGATTGCCGTCGAGCGGCGCTTCCACGCCGAAATCCACGTCGCCGGCATAGGAGACCGAGCGTTGCCCATGCGTCCACGGGCCCAGTACGAGCTTGACCGGCCCGTGCTTGATCGGAGCGAGGCCGGTGAAATTGTCGATCGCGGTCTGCGAATAAGGATCAAACCAGCTCGACATATGTACCATCGGCACGTCGGCGAAACGATCGTACCACCCCCGCGCATAGATCCCCAGCCGGCGCCAGAAGGGCGTGAAGCTGTCGGTGTCCCATTGCTCGAGCACGTAGCGCTCATATTCGGGCGCGGCGACAAGCGGCGACTCCCCCGCGCGCCACCGCCGACCGATCCAGTCATGAATGCCCTCGGCTTCGAGCGCCGCCTTGCGCTGCGGATCGGCCGCGGTCTCAGGCGCGAGCAGCGCGTGCTTGCGCGCCCAGGTCAGTTGCTTGAGCTCGAACGCGCCGCCCTGGCGCGCGCCGCTGTGATAAGCGCTCGAAAAGCCGCCCGAATCGAGGAACATCGCGGCGAGACCCGGCGGATCGAGGCACGCCATCGCGCTTTGTACATGCGCGCCGTACGACAGGCCGAGCGTGCCGATACGGCCATCGCACCACGGCTGCGCGATCAGCCAGGCGAGCGTATCGGCCCCGTCCTCGGCCTCGTCGAGATATTTGGTGAACGTGCCTTCCGAGCCGTAGCGACCGCGCGTGTCCTGGAGCACAAAGGCATAGCCCGCAGCGGCGAACTCGCGCGCGATCTCGGGCTTCGCACGCGGGTGCGGATCAGCGAGCGTGACGTCGCCGTGATTGGTGCCGCGCTTGTCGTACGGCGTGCGCTCGAGCAACACGGGCACGCGCGTACCGGCACGATAATCCGGCGGCAAATAAATGTCGGTGGCGAGGCGGACGCCGTCGCGCATCGTGATCAGGATATCGCGCAACTCGGTCTGCATGTCAGTATCCGATCAGGACGGCGATCATCATCGCGGCAACCGACAGAATCGTGAGGAGCAGGAACACCGGCAGCGCGAAGCGCAGCCATTGGTTGTACGGGATACCCGCCGCCGTGAGATAGGCGAGCAGCATGCCCGAGGTCGGCGCGAGCATGTTGACCAGCCCATTGCCGAGCAGGAACGCGAGCACCGTCGTCTGCCCCGAAACCCCCGCCGATGCGGCGATCGGCCCGAGGATCGGGATGCTGAGCGCCGCCTTGGCTGAGGTCGAGGGGATCAGCAGTGTGAGGACCATCTCGACCATCATAATGATCGGCGCGACGATCACCGGCGGAAGGCCGTGGATGCGCAGCGACACCGCCTCGATGATCGTGTCGAGGATTTGCCCCTCGCGCAGGATCACTTCGACCGCACGGCCCATGCCGACCAGCAGCGCCGCAAGCAGCAGCAGCTTCATCCCGTCCACGAACAAATGCGCGGCGAGCACCGGACGCATCCCGGCGATCGCCGCGATCGCTGCCGCGGTGACGATGAACAGCGCGGAGAATTCGCCATCGTCCCAACCGCGCGCGATCGAGCCATAGACGAGCAGCGCGATCGCCGCGCCGGCGACGGCTAGCACGCCGAGATGGCGCGGCGCGAGCCGTTCGGACACGATCGGCTTGACGATGCCGACGACGCGGCCGGTGCGCAGCACCGCGCCGATGGTGATGGAGAGAAAGGCGACCCAGATCGTCAGCCGGAAGCCGAGCCCGCTGAACACCGGCACGCCGACGATCGGCTGTGCGATCAACAGCGCGACCGGGCTAGTAACCGAGGCGAGATAGCCGATTTTCGCCGCGAAGGTAACGAGCGCGAAGCCGAACATCCGGCTGCGCCCGAGCCGTTCGCCGAGCGCGATCATCACCGGGATCAACAGCAGATATTCGGAAATGATGCCGAGAAAGGTGCTGCCCGCCGAAAGCGCGACCATCAGCACGGGGACGAGCACCGCGACATTGCCCTTGCTAATGCCGATCAGCCGCTGGATCCCCGCGTCGAGCGCGCCGGTCGCGCGCAGCACGCCGAACATCCCGCCGAGCATCAGGATCATGAAGATCAGCGGCGCGGAACGCTTGAGCCCCTCGGGTATCGCGGTGGCGAGCGCGATCGGGCTGACCGGCTGCGCGATACCGGGGCGCTGCTCGTGCGGCAGCAGCGCCGCCAGGTCGCGCGCCTTGGGCAAGGGCTTGTAGGTTCCCGCGATCACCGCGGCATTTTCCTTGGTCGAGACGTGGTTGTGCTGCCCTGAGGGCACCAGCCAGGTCAGCAGGATCGCCAGCGCCATCGCCGCCAGCATCATCAGCACGGGGTCGAGCGCGCCATGCCGCCGCTCTGTCGCGCCGGGCGTGGCGCCCGGCGCGTTTATGGTTTGCTCGGTCATGACTGTCCCCGTCGCGCTGGCTTACATTTTGACCGAGAAACGGGCGTAGAGATAGCGGCCGCGGGCATCGTAGGTGTAGATGTCATAGTTGATCGGCGCGTTGGCATAAGAGGCCGGCGGGGCGCGATCGAACAGATTGTCGGCGCCGATGCTGAAGCGCGCGAGATCGCCCTTGATCGCGAAACCGACCTCGAAATCGGTGTAGATGATCGAGCGCGTGATCGCGTCCTTGACCGGGTTCACCACGTCGGTGCTCGATCCGATATAGCGCCCGCGGACGATCGCATCGACGCCGTCCTTGGCCCAGCTCAGTGACGCCTGCCCCTTCCAGCGCGGATAGGTCGAGCGCGGCAGATCGCCCATGCCGGCGCGATTGTCGACGATGTCGGCGCCACCGGTCGGGTTGGGGCTGACGGTGCGGAACTGGCCGAGATAGGATGCGTCGACCACCGCACCGATCTTGCCGAACGACGTGCGGAAATCGTAGCGCAGCGTGGCGTCGACGCCCTGCGTGTCGATCGACGCGAGGTTCTGCGATCCCTGCAACAGCGAGGTAATCGCACCGGTGCCGGCATCGCGCACGATCAGATTGCAGAACACCCCGCCGCGCGCGGCGCACAGCTGAAGGATCTGCGTCGCCGACTGGGCGGCGATCGCGTTCTTGATCGAGATCTTGTAATAATCGACCGTCAACGACAGGCCCGGCAGCTGCGACGGCGTGATCGCGATGCCGCCGCTGAAGCTGTTCGAGGTCTCGGCCTTGAGCGTCGTATTGCCGCTGATCACGCCGGGGATCAGGCCGTTGAGGTTGTAATTGGCCTGGTTGTAGCCGGCCGGCACTCCGGCGCAGCCAGTGAGCGCAGCATTGGCCGCCGCACCGCCGTTGCACGGATCGACGCCCTGGAAGCTGGTCTGGCGCGCGCCCTGATACAGCTCGAGGATCGATGGGGCGCGGAAGCCTTGCGCGAAGGTGCCGCGCAACAGCAGGCCGCCGAACGGGCGATAGCCGACGCCCGCCTTGAAGGTCGCCTTGCCGCCGACGGTCGAATAGCGCGAATAGCGCGCCGCCAGGTCGATATCGAGGCTCTTGGCGAAGGGCTGATCCTTGAACACCGGGATCGACAACTCGCCATAGACCTCGTGCAGGTCGTACGAACCGGTGGTTGGCGTGCGCGTCTGCACCGTCGTCTTGGTATAGGCCGAGGTCAGATAGAGCGAGGCGGCGTTCACCACCGGATCGGGGCTGTCGACGCCCTTGTTGCGGCGATATTCATAGCCAACCGCCAGCGCGAGCGGACCGGCGGGCAGATCGACCAGCGTGCCGGTGGCGTCCGCGGTCGCATTGTAGAGCTCGGTATAGTTCGAATCGCGCGAAGTGTAGCGAATGTAGCTCGCCTGCTGCGCCGTCATCGGGCCGAATAGGTTGATCGGCACGCAGCCGGCCGCCGCCGCACACGCCGCGGGCGAGCCGAGGCCGAGGAACAGATTATCGTAATTCACGCCGTTAAGCGCCACGGTGTCGATCTTGTTCTTCGAATAGGCGCCGAACACGTCCCAGTTCCATTTGTGCCCGAGCAGCTGGAAATGGCCATCGAAGCCACCGTCGATGCGAGTCGTCTCGACATCCTGCTGATTGTCGCGATTGCCGACCGCGGTCAGCACGGTGCGGATGCGGAACGCCGAGGTCGCGACAAAGCCGAGCGCATTGGCCGCCGGCACGCCATTGGCGGTCCCGAACGGGTTGAACGGCTGGTTATTGGGGATCGCAAAGCCGCGTACCGTGCCCGCGGTGCCGCCGATGTCGAGCAGCACCGGCGAGAAGAGCTGGTCCGACGTGCGCCGGTTGTAAATGCCCTGGATGTGGAAATTGATGTCGTCGGTTAGTTCGTAGCCGAAGCGCGCGGTCGCGCTGTAGCGCTGCGACGGGCCGGTGCTGTAAATGCCCTGCGCCTGCGTATTGTACGCGTCGCCCGGCAGTGTCGCGGTGTGGAAGCTGTTGTCGGCGGCGGTCCCTGCGCCATACCCTGCGCCGCCATTGAAGGCGATCGGCGCCGCGGTGCCGGCGAAACCGGCCGCAGTGCCGAAATAGGCATTGCCGGCAAGTCCTGGCAGGATGAACAGGCCGTTCGGGCTGGTCCCGGGCGCGGTCGCCGGCACCAGCGTCAGCGCGGTGCGCGCGCGGTCGGCGGTAAGGATCGGCTCGGACTTGTAATAGCTCCCCGTCACCAGGATCGAGCCGCGGCCGAAGCGCTTTCCCGCGGCGAGCGTCGCGGTATATTCGGCGCCGTCGCCTTTGTCGGTCGTGCCCGCCTTGACGCTCGCGCGCAGCCCGTCGAACGGGCGCAGCGTCTTGATGTTGACCACCCCGGCAATCGCATCCGAGCCGTAGATCGCCGAGGCGCCGTCCTTGAGCACTTCGATCCCGTCGATCATCGCCGCCGGAATGGTGTTGAGATCGACGAAGTCGCGAAAGCCGCGCTGCCCGACCGCATCGACCCAGCGATGGCCGTCGACCAGCACTAGCACGCGGTTGCCGCTGCCCTCGGCGCCACCGAGATAGCGCAGGTTGATCGAGCTCGCGCCGTAGGACGTGCCCTGCGTGCCGTTGGAATTGAGGCTGACGCCGGCCGAGGGCAGCTTCTGCAGCAAGTCGCCGACCGAGGAAGCGCCCGACTTGGCGATGTCGTCGGCGGTGATCGTTAGCAGCGGCCCGACATTGTCGGCATCGCGGCGCTGGATGCGCGAGCCGGTCACGACGATGTCGGAGCTTGCGCCGTCCGAGGCCGGGGCGGCGACATCGCCTGCGCTGATCACCGGCCCGGCCACTGGCTCGGCCAGCTGCGCCCACACCGGCGTCGCGGCTACCATCGCCAGCATGCTCGCGCCCATGAGACTGCGGCGGACGATCGAACGCTCGATGAGATGCTGCATGTTTCCGGCCCCATTTTTCCTGATTCGTCGAGCCTAGGGGCGCTTGTCACAGCCGGGAACATGATGGCGCGGTTTTATCCACCCATGCACAAAATGGTATGAGCTATCCGCCGTAACAGCCTTGGCGCACATGCTATCGCTATTGCAGGAAGGTTCCCGATGGTGCTGCCGAATTTCAGTCGCCGCGCGATGTTGGCGGGTGCGCTGGCCACGCCCCTTGGCGCCTTCGCCGCGCGCGGCGCGCGCGGCGAGCAGCGCGTCACTTTGCTCGGGCAGTCGTTGATCCAGCAGGACCTGTGTACGCTAGACTGGCCTGGGCGCGATGCGATCCAAGCCCGCTTGGCCGCTGGCGGGGTTGTGTTCACCGATCTCGAGACCGCAATTCAGGGTGCCGTCGATATGGCGCCGACGCGAGCCGGCGAAGTGCTTCACGCGGCACCTGCCAGCGTGATCGACTGCCTGCAAACTCTCGGCGTTTCCCTCGTCGCGACGTCGAACAACCATGCCTGGGACTTGGGCACGCCCGGCGTGCTGGCCGCGCTCGCAGCGCTCGACGCGCGCGGCCTATCGCATGCCGGCAGCGGTCGCAACCTTGATGCGGCGACGACGGCGGGTTTTGCCGGCGTGGGTCGCGGCCGCGTCGCGCTGGTCGCGGCCGCCGCCGGTGCCATCCGGGAGGGCGCGGCGGCAACCGCGACGCGCCCTGGCGTCAACGAATTGCGACGCGATGCCAGCCACGCGCTGAACCCGGACGACGTCGCCCGCACGCTCGACGCAATCCGCGCCGCCCGCCGCGGTGGCGGCGCGGTCATCGCTTATCTCCACAACCATTATTGGGAAGCCGATTCTGCGGTCACCCCGGAATGGCAGCGTGATTATGCGCGGCGCTGCGTCGATGCCGGGGCATCGATCTTCGTCGCGCACGGGCCGCCGCTATTGCAGGGTATCGAACGCTACAAGGGCGTTCCGCTGCTGCACGGTCTCGGTAGCTTCATCTTTCAGACCCGCAAGCCCGAGGGAAGCTATGACGCGCGGACTTGGGAGTCGCTGATGGTCGATGTGACATTCCGGGACGGAGCATTCGTTCGTGCGAGTGCAACGCCGCTTCGGCTTGATTTGACAAAGGAAGCAAATGGCGAGTTTACCCGCGGCGTACCGTCGTTTGCCCGCCCTCTGGATGGCGTTGCGATCAGCACCCGTCTCGCAGACTTGAGTATGAAGCTCGGGACGAAGGTGTCAGTGATCGCAGGGCAGATCCAACTTTGACGGAGGCGCGTTTCATTGCCTGATTCCGGCACATGACGATCGACCTGCCGTAAGTTTGAGACAAAATAGGGCTCTAACGAAGCGTAGCCGCAGTGTAAGTTGAATCCCATGAACTGCTAATCTGCGACACATTTGAAGCAATCTGATTTGACCCAGTTGTGGACGTTCAGAAGCTCCTTCGGGCTCCCCAACTTCTGCCGCCCGTTCATGTTGCGGCAGCGACAATCGGAGCGGCAAGGTTTGGGACTTAGCGGCCGTTCCCAGCCATCTCCCTAAACGACGGATTGAGACAGAACCCGACGTTAGCCAGCCTGTTCGTTCCAGCGTCTCGCTGATTTCAGACTGGCAGGTTTTGACAAGCGCTTGGCAAAGCCCATCCCCCAATCACGGTTTGCCAACGGCACTAATGGAGGGCTTCGTTATCAGCGGGCAGCGCAACGGCGACGCAAAATCCAGCACGTCACTCGTATAGGACTCAACGACCTCACTAAACGGTACTCCGCTAGGCGTCATGAGAAGAGCGCGATTCTCGATGACATGCGGCGGGATCTGCAGCGTCGAAGATCCGCTTGCGGTCGCGGTGCCGTTGTCCCAGCCCGAAGGTAAAGGTGACCAAAGGAGCTTTGCCGAAAGCGTCTGCCTTCGGAAGCGGAGTGCCTGAACGACTCTGCCAAAAGCTGCGTTGCTGCTGTCGAGTTCGGTATTCATCCGGGGCGTCAGGCGTGAAGGAACATACCAATTATCGGCCTCTGATAGGACATGAGTGCCGCATCTGAGGCGAACCCGCCGATAGCGTATCGGTTCGTCAGCAGAGACGCCGAGCAGGCGCCGCTGCTCGGTCGTCACAGGTTTGACCAACCTTTCGTCACGTTCGGCTACAATTTTGCTTCCCGGCGCATCGATGTGATGGCGCGCGCACCAATCGTCGAGCGTCAACGTCGCGCTGTCTCGAGTTAGCAGGTCGATCTGAAGCGACTGCAGTGCGGCCAGAACCTCGAGCCTGCTGGTCACGTCTCCCGACCAGACATGTCGGGCCGCACCGTCAAAATCGGCAGACGAAACTGTCGAAATCAGGATGGTCGCAAGATTGGGCGCGCCGCCGATCATAATTGGTCGCCGAGCCTAACGCCGGACAGCTCCGCGCACCGCTCGAGCAGCGTTGCCTGCAGGCCCCTATCTCGCGCCTGCGGATTGGGTGCCATCGTCTTCTGATGATAGAAGTATTTGCCGGTCGTGAGGGCAAGCGGATCATCACCGGCTGCGAGCCAAGCTTGGGTGCGATGTGCTTTGTCCATGTCATCGGGCGCTCCGCTCCCGCCCATGCGCGTTGGAACCCAGCCGGGCTCCAGTGCCGTGGAGACGACATCCTCCCAGATCCCCGCGATCGCGAAAGCAAGCATGGTGTCGTACAGCTTGCTTTCGGCATAGGCGGTCGATCCGTTCCAGCGTCGCTGTTCCCACAGCAGGTCGTCGAACTGCGCAGATACGTGATGATGCATGCCGGAGCTGAGGTACACCAGCCGCGTTGGGCGGCGCATCAGCCCGGTCAGTACGTAGGGCGCGAGCACATTGATGGCGAAGACGTGGGGCAAGCCGTCTGCAGTCGCGATCCGCTTGGGCTCACGATACCCGATGCCGACATTGTGAATGACCGCGTCGAAGGGTCGCAGGGCGTTTGCTTGCTCGGCAACGTGCCGCATGCTGGCAAGCGTAGCGACATCGCCTTCCACAACGGCGTCGGCTGCCGGCAGCGCGACCTTCGCGTCCGCTGCGCGTGCCGCGCTGCGGGCGTGGAGAACGACCTCATGACCCTGCTCGACGAGCAACCGCCCTGTCATCATGCCAAGGCCTTCGGACGAGCCGGTGATGAAGATACGTGCCATGATAACTCCTTATGTCGGTCAACGTCCGCGCCTGGCGCCGGTTCTGAAATCCGTCGCCAGACAGCAGGCGATCGGTGCGGCTCGCGACACTGTCACTTGAACATTGCTTCCGTAGCCTCTCGACGTGGCGCTATTGCATCAGCATCACCGAGTTCGGCACCCAGATTCAACACGGCGTCGACCAGCGCATCGAAGTCCGACACCTCGGATCGGTGATTGGTGATGCACACCCGGATCGCGAACCGGCCATCCAAGATGGTCTGCGACGGCACGGCGATGCCACGCATCTGAAGCTGGATCAGGATCGCCTGATTGAGTGCATTGCGCTGGTCATGCGTCAGCCCGCTGGCCGCATAGCGGAAGCAGACCACATTCATCGACACGGGCGTCAGGAGCTCGAGGGCGTCGCTCGCCTCGATCCGTTCCGCGAGATAATGGGCCTGGTCGATGTTGGCCTGGATCGCGGCACCGATCCGATCGACGCCTTGCTCCTTCATCGACATCCAGACCTTCAGCGCCCGGAAGCCACGCGACAGCTGCAGTCCGCGGTCAGCGAAATAGGTCGTATCTGCAGAAATGCCTTCCTGCGACGACAGCAGATACGCCGCGGAGCCGGGCTGCGACTGGAATGCGGCGAGCTGCGCATCCGCATCGCGCGTCAGCACCACGCCCACCTCATAGGGCATATAGCCCCATTTGTGCAGATCGAACCCGATCGAGTCCGCCAGTTCCTGACCGGTCACGAGCGCCCGGCTATCCGACCACGCCGCCATCGAACCGAAAGCGCCGTCGATGTGAAACCAGAGGTCGAACTCATCTGCGAGCTTTCGCACCGCATGAAGGTCGTCGACCGCCGCGGTGTTGACCGTGCCGGCGTTGCCGACGATCGCGATCGGGCGTTTGCCGGCTGCTATGTCGCTGATGATCAGGGCACGGCATGCCGCGATGTCGAGCCGATAGGCCTGGTCGACGGCGACCTTGCGAAAGCCCTGCCGGCCGAGCCCCATGGTTTCGCAGGCCTTGCCCGCCCAGCTATGGGTTTCGCTGCTGCCATAGACGGTCAACGGCGGTCCGGCGTGAACGCCCTCCTCGCGGATGTCCCAGCCGGCCTTCGCAACACGAGCCGCGAGAAGCCCGTTGAGGTTTGCCGCCGTTCCGCCGCTGACGAGCAGCCCGCTCGCTGTCTCGGGGAACCCCATCAACTGCTTCAGCCATGCCATGACCTGCTTTTCGATCACCGAAGCCGCCTGGTCGTAGCCGGCGACATGGGAGTTCATGCCCGCAGCCAGCATCTCGGCGAGCATGCCCGTCGGGGTGCCGGTCCCCATCACCCAACCCCAGAAGCGGGGATGAACGTTACCGGTCGGATAAGGCAGGATATCGCGAACGAAGACATCGTACAGCGCATCCAGCGGCATGCCATCATACGGAACCGGTTCATCGAGACGGAGCTTTGTCGCAGCCGGCACCGGCTGCCAGGGAGCACGCGTGCGGATGCTCTCCTGCCAGCCCAGCATGTCGTCGACCATGCGGTGTCCGGTCCCGCGGGTTGCTGCCCAATCGGTTGGATCTAACGTCATGTGACTTTTCCTTCGATCGGCGAGACGCCGCCGGGGCGCAGGTCATCGGGGGCATTGTCGTCTCGCGCTGGTCGACTGACCACCGACGAGTTCGAATGATGGTCATGCAGATCTGCATGATGGACGTCAGGAGGCGCGCTCGACCAGTTCGCGAACGACCGTCTCGAGGCTGGTCGCCCCGAAGCGGTGGTTCGCCACGGGACTCTCGAAATCCAGCAAGCCCTGGCCGAACCCTTCGAGCATTTTGATACGTGCAAGCGGATGGCGCATTCCCTCGGCGCGAAAGATCGCCTCCCAGTCCTCGTGGGGGATCGCGCCGACGGAGACGTCGCGTTCGAGCACTTTCGAAAACACGGCGGCCAGATCTGTAGCGCTGTATCTTTCGGGGCCTTCCAGCTCGACGACCCCATGCGCGGCATGCGTATCCATCAGCAGGTCGGCGACGACTCGACCGATATCTTGGACGCTCACCATGGCGAGGCGGTGATCGAGCGGCTGAAGATAGCTGCGGATTGCACCCTGGAGCGCAACATCCACGTCCCCGGCCGCGTTTTCCATGAACCACGCGGGGCGGAGCATCGTCACCGGCACGCTGTTGGACCGAAGCGCCGCTTCGACGATCCCCGCATTGTTCAGCAGATTGAATGCCGGCACGTGCGCGCCGATTGACGACAGGAAGACCGCGTGCGTCGGGCGGGCCGCCTCCAGCGCATCCGAGAACGCAGTCGCGACTTTATGGGTGTCGGGAAACCCTGGAGCCGGGTCGTAGTTCGGCGGGTTCAACAGGAAGACGCCGTCTGCTCCCTCGAACGCGGCCGTCAACGCCACGCCATCGTCCATTGCTGGAACTTCCGCCACCTCACAGCCTTGTTCGATCCATGCCGCTGCCTTCCGGCGGTCGCGCACGACGGCGCGGACGCGCTGCCCGCGATCGAGTAACGTTCGGGCGGCAATGCCTCCCACCTTTCCAGTGATACCGGTGATCACGAACATAGTGCGCTCCTGTCGAGAGGGTTCGGTCATGTGACCGCGGCGTAGTCGGTCGAGACGCTGAGATGGCGCCATTGGAGATCGGCCGCGGCCTTCGCGCGGTCCGCTTGCTCGACGATGCGAACGGCATCGCTTCCGAGCAGGAGGCGTAACGGCGGTTGCGCCAACGCAGCGACCGCCACGATCACCGCAGCCGCCTTTGCGGGATCGCCCGGCTGCTTGCCGTCGTAATCGCGCTGGAAGCGTTCGGCAGCACCGACGGTGGCATCGTATTCCGGGCGTCCTGCGTGCATTTTCGACGAGGTGCCGGCGAAGTCGGTGCGAAACCCGCCCGGCTCGACGATCGTCACCTTGATCCCGAGCGGCGCCGTTTCGGTCGCGAGAACCTCGGAGAAGCCCTCCACGCCCCATTTCGCCGCCGAGTAAGCGGCGCGGCCGGTCGATCCGATCCGACCTCCCACGGACGAGAATTGAATGATGTGCCCCGCACGCTGGGCGCGCATCACCGGAAGCACCGCCTTGGTGACGTTGATCGTGCCGAACAGATTGGTCTCGATCTGCGCCCGGATATCCTCAAGGCTCGTATCCTCGATCGACCCGATATTGCCATAACCGGCGATGTTCGCGACCACGTCGATCCGCCCGAACGCGCGAACCGTCTCCTGAACGGCGGCATCGACCTGCTGCGGGGCGGTGACATCGAGGCGCGCGGTGCGGACACGGTCCCCGTAGCGGCTGACCAGGTCGTCCAGCGTATCGGGATCGCGCGCGGTGGCCATGAGCGAGTGCCCCGCCGCGAGCACGGCCTCGGCGACGGCTCGGCCAATGCCGCGCGAGCTGCCGGTGATCATCCATATCTGGGTCATGAGAGACCTCCTTTTGTGGGAAACAGGGTCATGTCGCGTATTGCGCGATGCCGTTGCCGAACGACCAATTCTCCTTCGCGACCTCGATCAGGTTCACGAACAGGTCCTCTCGACGCAGTGCCAGTGTGTCGTGCAGGTCGTCCGCGAGCGCCTTGTAGAGGGCGCGCTTCTGTTCGACGCTCCGGCCTTCGACCGCGGTTATCTGGATGATGACGAGGTCGTCGGTTCGCTCGATGCCGAGATAGGAGCGCGCGTACAGCAGCCCGTTCGACGCATGTTCGGTCACGATCTGGAAGCGATCGTCGACGGGTGCGCCGAACCCGAGCAATGCCCGGTAGACGGCGTCGCCCACACTTTGGCGATACGCGTCGGATTTGCCCTTGATGAGATCAATGCGAACGAGTGGCATCGACCATCTCCAGGCCTGCAGCCTCAAGCGGGGCTGGATCAGCGAAATAACTGTCGAGCATCGCGACGTCCGAGATGTAGGTGTCGACGGCATCGATCAGCATCCCGCGCGGCTGAAACACACTGGTCAGATGCTCGTCGAGGATCCGGCCGAGCCGAAGGCCCGTATTGTGCAGGAGCAACCCGAAACCGCTTCGCCCGTACACGACGTGCACGAGTTCGATGTCGACGCCGTAGGCAGCCAGAAGTCGGCCTCGGCGCAGGATGGCGTCCACCCCTCTCGCGTTCCCCGAAATTACATTGTCTCCCGGAAGGCTCCAGACGACCTCGTCGGTCGTGATGGAGCCGAGCAATTCGGGATCCTGCGTCCTGATCGCTTGCGCGAAGGTGTTCGCCAGTGCGCGCATGTCATCTTCTGTCATGGGAATTTCCAATTCGGGGAAGTGAGTGTCGGTTAGGTGACCGATCGTCAGCCGGAGGTGAGGTGTCGCGGCAGGAAGTCGAGCATCAGGTCGGCGATCGCCCGGTGATGCAATTCCAGCGCGAAGTGCCCGGTATCGAGCAGATGGATCTGGGCATCGGGCAGGTCGCGGCGATAGGCTTCCGCCCCGGCGGGCAGGAAGGCGAGATCGTGACGCCCCCAGGCGGCGAGCAAGGGCGGACGATGATCGCGAAAGTAGCGCTGAAAGGCCGGGTACAGCGCAACGTTCGTCCGGTAGCTCAGGATCAGATCGAGCTGAATCTCGCGGGCACCATCACGGTCCATGTAATGGACGTCGAGCGTATGTCCGTCGGGCGAGACGCTGTCCGCCGGCGCGCCGTGCAGATATTGCGAGCGAATGGCCTCCGGGCTCAGGGACGCCCGGCATCGCTCGCGATTTTCGGGCGTCGGGTCGCGCCAATAGGCCTGCCACGGTCCCCAGCCGTTGCTTAGCCCATCCTCATAGGCGTTGCCGTTTTGCGTGATGATCGCGGCGATGCGCTCGGGATGTTTCATCGCAAGGCGCAATCCTACCGGGGCACCATAGTCGAAGATATACAGAGCGAACCGAGCGAGGCCGAGCGCGTCGACGAACCGGTCCATCACGGTCGCCAGGTGGTCGAAGCTATATTCGAGATCGCCGCGCCGCGGCGCGACCGTGTTCCCGAACCCCGGCATATCGGGTGCGATGACACGGTACTTTGACGACAAATGCGGGATGAGGTCGCGGAACATATGCCCGGCCGTGGGGAAGCCATGCAGAAGCAGAAGGACAGGCGCGTCCTCGCTGCCAGCTTCCCTGTAGAAGACGTCCACGTCCCCGACCTTGAGTGTCCGGTAAAGCATCGTCATCGCGCTTCTCCATGTGTTCGAGGCATTCTTCGCTCGCGCGTGAGACGCGCGTATCGTCACCGTCCGCTTTGTGGTGGGGTGCTTGCACCAAGGGACGCTGGTGTTCCCGACCCAGGCACGGGCACCGGCAGGAGCTTGCCCGCCAACAACAGGCGCAGCGTGCCGAGCGAGAGCCCCACGATCAGCAGGTTCGCCGCGGCGAAGATGAAGGGTGCCAGGGTTGCTTCGACGAGCGCGCCCTTGCTTGCCAGACGTATCACTGCGCCAGCAAGTGCAGCGGCGCCGAAACTGAAGGCCCAGTAGGACGGCCCGAACGGCTGGACGCGGATCCAGGGTATCAGCCGCAACAGCAAAAGGGCCTGGAGCAGTGCGTATCCGATCAGCGCTTGTGCGAGCAGATCCGGGAGCTCCGTCCCGACGTTGAGATAGGCGAGGACGCCGACCGCGGGCGGGGCAAGTTGGATTCCGAGCGTCGGGCGCAGCGCTGGCGGCATCTCGGGACCACTGTACAGCCGCTGCAACAGCACGGACTCGATTGCGAGCCAGGAGAACAGGCCCGCGCCGAATGCGAGCTGGCCCCATTCCGACCAGCCGAGCACGCTTGCCGCGGTCGCCGTCACGAAGCTGCCGGCGACGGTGGGAAGGTAAAGCACCGCCGTCGTCGCGCCTTGGTCGCGGCCGCCCATCCACAGCCGGCCGGTTCGATACAAAGCGAAAGCGAGCGTGCCCAGCGCACCGAGCAGGAACAACACGATCGCTGCCGGGCGGTTATGCGGGAGAACCGCGACCGCACACAGCGACGCGTCCACGGGCATCAGCCCGACGAAGCAGCACTGGACCGCGTGCTCGAACTCCGCGCGCGCCTCTGTACCCGCAAACAGCCACTTGGCGGCATATAGCAGCGTCAGCACTGCCCAGAGCATCACGCCGGCGGCCAGCATCAACTCCGCGATAATCGCTGGCAGATGCCATAGCTCGATCGCGGCGCGCCAGGCGAGGCCAAGCCCGAGGATACCAAGCGGCATGCCGAAGAAAGATGCTGGTGGGTATGGACGGCGAGTCATAAGATTCTCCCGGTTCGGCGACTATTTGGCGACCTCGACGACGATCTTGCCCGTGGCGCTGCGGGACGTGATCGCGCCATAGGCAGCGTCGATCGTACCCAGGTCGAAGTGCTGCGGATCGACACTCGGGACGACCGCCCCCGCCTCGACGAGGCGGGTGGCCTCGCGCAAGATCTCTCCGTGGTGCGCGCGGCCTTCGCCCGACAGCAGCGGCAGAAGCGCGAACACCCCGGAATAGCTGGCGGCCTTGAACGAAAGCGGCGCCAGCGCATGCGTGCCCCAGCCGAGGCTGCTCACGACATGGCCGAACCGGCCGACCGCTTTGAACGACGTGTCCAAGACGGCGCCACCGACAGCGTCATAGACCACGTCAAAGCCGCGACCCTGGGTGAAGCGCTCGACATAGGCTTCGACAGGTTCGTCGCGGTCGATCGGCGTGGCGCCGAGGCGCGTGAGGAACGCCGCTTTGGCTCCGGCGTCCACGCCGTAGACATGGGCGCCGAGCGCGCGAGCGATCTGCACCGCCACGTGACCGACACCGCCGCCGGCGCCCTGGATTAGGGCGTGCTGACCTGCCTGGACCCGCGCGCGATCGACGAGACCTTCCCATGCGGTGATGAAGACGAGCGGCAGCGCCGCGGCCTCGCGCATCGTGAGGTTCGACGGCTTGGGTGCCAACAGCTTGGCATCTACCGCCGCGAATTCCGCCAGCGAGCCCTGGATACCGCCAACGCCACCGGTCAGCCCGTACACTTCGTCGCCAGGGCGAAAATCATCGACGCCGGCGCCCACACTGTGGACGGTGCCGGCGAGGTCCATGCCGAGTACCGCTGGCAGCGAGTGACGCGCATGGCCTGCGGCTCCCGCGCGGATTTTCAGGTCGAGCGGATTGACGGCGCTCGCGAAGATGCGAACGAGAACTTGTCCCGGCCCGGCGTCGGGTCGTGCAAGCTGAGTAACGATAAAAGGAGCGTCCTGCTTTTCCAGCATCGCGGCGCGCATCGACTTGGCGGACATCATCTGAGCCTCTCGTTGAACTGCTCGGAATATGAACGCATTTCCCCGCTTCGAAAATGAATGTTACTGCACGAGCTTCATTCACATTTGAGGATCAGTCATGGAGTGGAGCGACCTGCGGGTATTCCTCGCCGTTGCGCGCGAGCGAAGCTTGGGCGCTGCCGGTCGTCGCCTTGGCCAAAGCCAGCCGACGATGGGCCGGCGCATTCGCGCGCTCGAGGCGTCGGTTGGCCAGATCCTGTTCCAGCGCACCAAGGACGGATTCGTGCTGACCGACGAAGGTGCGCGGGTGCTCGTCCATGCGGAGCGCATGGAAGAAGAGGCGCAAGCCCTTCAGCGCGAACTGACCGGTAACGACGGTCTGCTCGAGGGCATGCTGCGCATTTCGTCGTCCGACTGGTTCGGCATCCACATGCTCGTCCCGATCCTCGCGGAGTTTGCGCAAAAGCAGCCGAAGGTGGTGGTTGAGCTCCTCACCGACTCGCGCTTTTTCAGTTTGCCGCGCCGCGAGGCGGACCTCGTCTTTCGCATTCAGCCGTTCGACGATCCGGAGATCATTTCACGGCGCCTGATCCACATAGATTATGCGGCCTATATGGCGGTCGGCTCGGCGCCACCCACGCCTCGGGATGGGAGCGGCGTTGCGCTCGTCATCATGGATACGGCTCTGGAGGACACACCTGACGCGACCTGGATTCGGCGAATATTGCCTAAGGCGCACATTGGCGCCCGCAGCAACAATCGCGACGTTCAGGCCCAACTGTGCGTCCGTGGGGCCGGCGTCGCAATGTTGCCGATTCCTCTGGGGGACGCCACCGCTGGTCTGCAGCGGATTGACCTTGGCGAAGCTCCGCCGGGTCGAGACACATGGGTGGGATATCATCGCGATCTGAAACGGCTTTCTCGCTTGCGGGCCTTACTGAACCTAGTGATCGAGCGGCTCGCAAAATAGCCGTTGCCCTGTTGCGACTGTGCAGACATCGCTACCGCTGCGGTCGCCAATTGGGCGAACGGCCATCAAGCCTTCGGCAAGGGCGCCGATTGGTGGCGGACGGGTTGGAGGATCGAACGGACGGCGCCGTCGAGCCTTGCGCTCGCAAAAAAGGACTGCACGCACGCGCTATCGGCTATTCGCCATGGTTCGCAGAAAAACGCCGAGCCTCGAACAGCAGCGGCATCAAGTTTCGCCCCTCGTCAGACAACCGATATTCGACGCGAAGCGGTTTCTCGTCGAAGTCGATCCGCTCGATGAGACAGTCGGCCTCAAGCTCGCGCAAATGCTGCGTCAGCATTTTCTGCGAAATGCCAGGCATATCGCGCATCAATTGTGACGACCGCATGGCAGGGTCGGCGAAGAGGCGAAACAGGATCGGGAGCTTCCACCGCCCCTGAATCATGCGGATTACGCGGATCACATGCGCGGCGGCCCCGTCGGGGCCGAGACAGGCGGCCCGGTGTTCAGGGGTAACCGGCACCTTTAAGTGCGTACTTGTCTCTCTGACGGTCACGCTCGACTTAGCTCCTCATCAACCGTGTAAAATGGGCGTTAGACGATGGACCTGCAACTCAACCGCAAGACGGCCCTGGTGACCGGAAGTAGTAAGGGCATCGGCGAAGCGATCGCCATTACGCTGGCGCGCGAGGGCGCCGCGGTCGTGATCCATGGCCGCGATGCAGCGCAAGCCGAGCGCGTCGTGCGCGCGATCGTCGCCAGCGGAGGCCGCGCCCATGCCGTGCTGGGCGACCTGACGCAGGACGATGCGGTGGAACGGCTGATCGCCGAGGCGCAGGCGGCAGTGGGCGCAATCGATATTCTGGTCAACAATGCCGGCGGGTCTGGTCCGAAAGACGATTGGGCCGCAACCACTGCCGCTGGCTGGGCATCGACCTACGACCGCAACGTCCTGGCTGCGGTGCGTGTCAGCACACAGCTGCTGCCCGGCATGCGGCAGGCGCGCTGGGGACGCGTCATCAACATCTCAAGCGGGGCAGCAACGATGCCACCGCCGACGGGGCCGGATTATTCCGCTGCGAAGGCCGCGATCAACGCTCTCACTGCTTCGATGGCGAAAGCAGTGGCCGCCGACGGCGTGACGGTTAATGCGATTTCGCCCGGGACGATCAAGAGTGGCAAGCTGGAGGAAGGATTCCGGGCGGCTGCGGCGGCGCGCGGCATAGCAGCGGAGGATGCGCCATGGGACGATATCCAGCGTGGCGTGCTGCCCCTGTTCGCCACGGTTCCGCTCGACCGGGTTGGCGAACTCAGCGAACTCGCCGATGCGGTCGCCTTCCTCGCAAGCCCGCTCGCCGGCTATATCACCGGCGTTAATCTCCATGTCGATGGCGGTTTCTCCTCACTTCCCTGATGTCCACTTCACGTGAGGGTGCGCCACTGCGTACATTGCGTTCGTCATGTCCTTGTACAGCGCGGCGCGATCACCGTTGCGCGTGTAAAGACTGTTGACGCTGTGCGTCGCGTTCAGGACGAAAGTGAAATCCGCCCGTCCACCGACCTTGCGGAAGGCCGCTTCGAGACGATGCGCCGAACCATCAAGATAATAAGAGTCGGCGGCACCGATCGTCAGGTGCAGCTTGCCATCGAGGTCGCGCTTCAGGCTCGGCCACTCGGTCTCGATCAAATGCCCGATATCGAAATGGTCGCGCCAATAAGCCACGACAGCCGGATCGACGGCGCCGCTTTCCCGATCGAACATCGGCGCTGGCGTGCCGTCGGCGCGGCGCGGTGAGAAAACCCAATCGAACGACTGTAATTGACCACCGGCATGGCCAAGCACCGTCTCGACCCGCGCGACGGTCTCGATCGTCGTTATCACCGTGTGGTGATCGCGCTCGAGCGGGCGTGGCGCGCCATCCGCGTCACGGTACAAATTGGCCCCCGGGGCGTAGAGGTCGACGCCGAGGAAGTCGTGAAAATCGCTCGGATCGGGCGAGGTCGGCCAGCTTCCGCCGAACAGCGTTGGGTAGCGCACCATCACCCACAAGGCGAACCAGCCGCCCGAACTATGACCGGTGAGGAAGCGGCCGGAGGGCTTCGCGTCCATTCGGTATCTGGTTTCGAGCGCCGGGATGATTTCGCTCACCAACGCCTGCCCCCAGGGTCCGTTATTGATGCTGTCGGCGAATTCGGTCGTTCCCGTCGGCGAGCCATAATCGGGCGACACCCAGATCATCGGCGCGATGGCGTGCGTTTCCATGAGATGCCAGATCTTCGACAGCAGCTGGCCATCGACCCTGTGGGTCGCGCCGAAGCCGTTGGCGGTATAGATGGTCGGGTATTTCGTCCGCGCTGTCGGATCATATCCGGGGGGCGTAAGCACCCACACTGCAACCGATTGGGGCGTGCCGCGAAAGCGCGTCAGGGCGGCCGATACGATGCGCTCCTCGTGCAGGTGCGCGCGAGATGCGTTGATCTGCGCGGCGGCAATCGGCGACAGTCCGGTAGTATCGAACTGATCGGCTTCGGGCGGGATAACATGATCCAGCGGGATCGTGGGCGCGGATGACAGCGGGAAATGGACCGTGACGACTTTCGAGACCATATCGCCGGCCCCGCGCCCGCTGAACGCATAATCGCCGTTGCGATCGAGCACGACCTGAACGCGATACGCCCCCTTTGCGGTCGCCGCGAAATCCCGCGGGAACGCCGTATCCCGCGCGTCGAGCGTGACCGTGCGCGTCGGTCCGAAACCGGTCACGTCGCGCGCCGCGAGCGAGACGTGGTTGCTGTCGGAGGCGTCCGTATCGACTTCGTCTGCAGTCTCGTTCTGCGGGGTCGCCGGCTCGGCGAAGACCAGCAATCGCCCGCCGGCATCCTCCCCGAGGTCGGAGGGCAACGTCACGGCAAAGCGCGTTTCCGGCATGGCTGCGCCGAGTAGCGCCGGCACGGCGATGGACAAGAGCAAAAGGCGCATCGTCAAACTACCTTCGTGATCAGTGAACGGCGCATCCCTGGTCTGCACGCGGTAGGCCCGTTATGGTCAATTGAGATCAAGCGGCCCGCTCCGAGGAAGCGACGACCTTTGAGCGGCGACGGGCGTCGCTGACGGTCAACGAGACGGCCGAGATGAGGAAGTAGACGGCACCGAATGCCGCATAGGGCGCGATGTTGGCGATGCCGACGTTTTCTGCGCCGCCGGCCTGCTTCAGCATGAAGACGCCCGCGAGAGCAGACTGCGCACCGCTGAGGATCATTGCCCACTGCGCGCCATACGCCTTCCAGCGCCGGACGCCGGTGACAAGCTGCAACAGGCCGGAGAGCGAAGCCCAGATGCCGAACACTTTGAGCACATCGTGCATCCCATGCGAAAGCGTCGACGCCACGGCGACCGCGGTTGCGATGCTGACGACGAAGTTCAGCAGCTGGCTCTTGTTGCTGGCAAGCCCGCCGCTGCGGCTCGCATCCAGATAGTTTGCGATGGCGTCCCACGCCGGATAGGCGACGAGCAATACCGCGGCGAGCGCAGGCGCGTCCCGGCCGAGCGCGAAGGCAAGGGCGACCCAGGCCGCGGAGATCGCAAAGCGGAGGTAATAATAGGTCTTGAGCCAATCGATGTTCGGGCTCCTGGTTTTGCTGGATGTCGTCACGGTGAATACCTTTCGTGGGTGATGAAGGCACAGCTTTCCGCTCCCGGAAGCGGGCGCGGCTGTGATCGGTGAAGGTCTGGCTGGTGCGGCCGGATCAGACGGCCGCGGGACGGCTGTCGCTACAGGCGGAAGCGCCTCGGCAGGCGCCATCGCGCCACGCCCGCCACGGCGCCGCACCCGATGGCATACCAGACCACGACATAGAGCGGGTCGTTGTAGGGACAGCAGAAAGCGAAAACGAGCGCACCGACCGAACCCGCCGCAATGCCCGATGCGATCGCGCTCAGCCGGGGCTGCGTGGGCGCTGCCCGCTGCATCAAAACACTCAGCATCGCCACAACAGGCAGCGACAACACGAAGATTGATGTGGCGCACACGACGCCACGCATTGGGTCGAGGCGCTCGAGCAAGGTGTGGCCGCTCACGCCGGCCGGCGTGACAAACATGCCGCCGATCATCGCCATGACCGCAAGAGCAAAGGCGAGCATCAACCCCCTGCGCGGCTGCGCCGTCGGCGAGAAGGACCGGATGGCCACGGTGCAGGCGATCCCGGCCAGCACGACGAGGCTTCCCAGCCGCCACGTCAGATAGGGCGAAGCCGCCATATGGCCCATGTCCGGACGCACCAGTCCCAGCCCCAGCACAAGCGCCAGTTCGATCGCGCCGAATGCCAGGACCAGCCCGCCTTCGAGCAGCATGCGCCGACGCCGGACTGGCGCAAGGTTGGCGGAGAGATCCAGGATCAGCGCGTCATTCGACATCGGAAGTCTTCTCTATGAAGGCCGTCAGGCGCGCGAGCCCGCGGTGGATGTTCATCTTGATCGCGGATGGCGACAGGCCGGTCTCGCCCGACGCATCCTCGATGCTGTAGCCCTGCACCTTGACCAGCAGGATCGCCTGCGCCTGTGCGGGGCGAAGCTGCTCCAGCAGGCTGGCGAGCACCGAAGCGCTAATCACCGCGGTCTCGTGATCATCGACCGCCAGGGTGTCGGACAGTTCCTCGCTTGGGCGCCGCCCAAGGCTGCGCAGCTGATCGATCCATTTGTGCTTGGCGATCGCCGCCAGCCACGGGCGCAGCGGATAGTGCGGATCGTAGGTGTGGCGCCGCCGATGAATTGCGAGCAGCGTTTCCTGCACGGCGTCATCGACCTCGCCAGGCGGCAGGCGACGCTGGAAATAGCGGGTAAGCCAGATCGAGACTTCGCCGAGCAAGCGCCGATAGGCGCCGCCATGTCCTTCTTGGGCGGCGACCATAAGGCCGCGCCAGTCATCCGGCGCATTCGATTCTGGCTGCGCACGCGTAGCCGGCGCCGCGCCGGACGATGGTTTTGAGATCAATCTCGAGAGAAAGTCCGAACGCATAATCTCTTATTCGGCCGATACGCAGGATCGGTCACCCAAAGACGGAAACTATTCCTGCTGCGTATGATGCCCCGGTACTTGACTGAGGCTCCTTGAGCCGAATGCACGGCACAGCAGTCAGGCCGAACGTCGCGCCAACATGCGCACCGCTGTTTCAGTCGGTCATATGACCTATGGCCGGGATCAGGGCTAGCGACTCGGCACCTGTTTGGCTGAGTTTTTGCGCAACGCCGGTCGTCAGCTTCGATCACCCCGATTGGCGGCTTCCCGCAAGACCAGACGTTCACCGGGCCAACGTTCATTGACCGACTTTGGTCGAAAACCGCCGCAGCTTCGCGGCGGCGCTGACCCAATGGTGGTCACTCGCGGTGCATCGGTCGCCTCCCGAAAGCGGACGCCCATACAGGTTCCGATTTTGGCTCGAATTGAGCGCTGGCGGTCTGGTAGGTATTTCTGAATAAGTTTCGTAAGCTTGCCTACGTTGTCTAGTTATGAAGGTGGAGCGCGAGCTATTGTTTGGGTTTGCGCTCAAGCAAGAAACCCGGCATTCTCCGATCCATGGGGGACGCCGCGCATCTTGCGTCGCAGTTGGTCGAAACGCCAGAGCGTGAAAATGCCGGCGCTGACACCGCTAGTCGATATGAGTTTCAGACCTTTTGGGGTTTGGCGCTGTTGTTTCAGCATCACGGCCCAAGCGCGGACTATGCGATCGTTTTCGAATTTCACGATGATATTGCGTTGTTCGACCATCCGAGCGAGCCGGCGCAAGTGCGGTTCTATCAGGTGAAGTCGAAGGCAACCGCAGGAAGTTGGACACTCCCGAAGCTCATCGAGCGAAAGAAAAATGCCGCCGAGAGCGCCGTCACCATCAAGCTATCCTTTCTCGATCGGATGTACGACAACGTCGCCAAGTTTGACCCGCATGTCCTGTCGGTCGACTTCGTCTCCAACCAACCATGCAGCTTCAACGCCAGCAAGACCGAATTCCGATTCGAGGAATGCGCCAACGCTGATTTCGCTAAGATCGTCGCAAGCATCCAGGACGCCTATCCAGCGGCAACAGAGGCTCAGGTCGGGCTGCTCGGATTCCGTCAGACCGATCTCAGCCTGGCCGACGCCGCGACACACATAAAGGGAAAACTTCATCAGTTCGTTTGCGACAATCTTGGCGCAGTCACTTTCAATCTAGAGACAGTGTACAAGGCGATCGTCGATGATTGCCGCCGTAAGTCGGCGTTCACCGGCTCCTATGGGGACTTTGCGCAGGTTGTTCGGAACAAGGGCGTGACCCGCGTTGATGTGCAAAACTGGCTCGACACCATTGCGCTCGAACAGCGGGCCCCCGACTGGGCGGTGATTGCGCCCTTGCTAACAGACTATCCATTCCTGGTAATTCGCAGGATTGGCCAGCAGTATGACATAATCCGTTCCGCAGTGCTCAATACTAGCGACGCTGCTCTACATCGGGTCCGCACTGCAGTCCGCAAAGCAATTGCCGCGTTCGACCCGGCATCACCGGATACGCTCTGCCAGCTGATCGACACGGCTTTCGAAGAGTGTCATCCCGTGGCGAAAAAGTATCTGACGCCGTATCTTCCCGAGAAACTCAAGGCGATTATCGCATATGAGCTCCATACGCACGATTAGGCATCAGCAGTTCAAGCGACTGGTTCGAAGCCTCCGGAAAAAATCATATGAAAAATATGAAATTACTAAAGCTATCGCTTCTGTCGCACCGGGAACGGAAGGCGAGGGAGGACAGCTTTGACGCCGATATAACCGTCGTACTTGGCGAGAACGATGTCGGTAAGTCGCATCTCATAAAATCCGTCTTTGCAGCGTTCGGCGCCGACGCTGCTGTCGTCAACGAGAAGTGGAAGGCCGCGCAGGCAATCATCGCGCTTGAGTTCGCAGTCGATGATGTGAGGTACACGATCGTTCGCGCGAACAATCAGTTCGGTTTGTTCGATTCCGACGGCCAGCTGCTCTGGAGCGAAAGCCTGCTGGTCAAGCAAGTCGCTCCGAAGATCGCCGCGCTGCTCGACTTCGAGATCGAGCTGCCGACGAAGGACGATATCCTGATCACGCCGCCGCCGCAGTTCTGCTTCCTGCCCTTCTACCAGGATCAGGACCGTGGTTGGAACGACCAATGGGCGTCCTTTAAAGCCTTGAACATGCTCCCGGACTATCGCCGCAGTCTTTTGGAGTACCACACCGGCATTAGGCCCAGGGAGTATTACCGCGCACGCGCCGCTAAGGCCGAAGCAGTTCGTCAGCAAAACGAACTGAAGGCGGAACGCAAGGCCCTAGACCGCGCCGCCGCACGTCTTCAGGCCGGGCGGACGACCGTCGGCGTGCCATTCGAGCCGAAGCAGTTTGTCGAGCAAATCGACCGCCTGCTGGTGGAACTGAATGAACTCGGCAGCCAATATGATGGCGTCCGCAAGAAGGTCTCGGAATTGCAGTCCCGGCGCGCAGTCCTGGTGGAGCAGATCGAGATTGCAGATTCCGCATTGCGTGAGCTCGACCAAGACTTTCGCTTCATGCAGGGGGTTGCCGACAACGAAATCACCTGTCCCACCTGCCACGCCGTGTACGAGAATGATTTCGCCAACCGCTTTGGCCTTATTGGCGATGCTGACGCATGCCGCGGGTTTCTGGCTAGCGCGCGCCAATCCCTGGTCGAAGTCGAGCGCGACATCGATGCGCATCGTCGAGCGATGGGCGAATATCAAGGACGTGCGCGCAAGGTCGAGGCGATCCTCGCCGAGACCCGCGGGACCATAAAGCTGGGCGACATGCTCAAGGACGAAAGCGAGCGCATGCTCGACGTCACGATCGCCGCAGAGCGCGTGACGATCCAGCAGGGGATCAGCGACTGGTTGCTCAAAGAGCATGAAGCGGTCGAGACTATGAACCAGTTCGGGAGCGCCAAGCGCCGGAAAGAGATACTTGAGTTCTACAGGCAAAAGCTGGCGTTGTTTGCGCACGAGCTCGGCGTCGAGTTCACGGCCACTGTTGAAAAATCGGTCGCGCCACGCATCAATGAGACCGGCAGCTATGGGACGCGCGCAATCCTCGCTTATCACTACGCAATCCTTCACACGATCCGAGAATTCACTTCATCCTGCCTGGCACCTATCATTCTAGACACGCCTCTCCAGCAGGATCAGGATAAGCACAACGCGGACGCGATCCTTCGTTTCATTCGCGACCGACGGCCGCCTAAAATGCAACTGGTGCTGGGGACCGTATCGCTCCACGGCGTTGACTATTCAGGGCGCTTGATCGAGCCTGACACGACGTTTAGCCTCTTGCGGGAAGACGAATATGAGCGAGTTGCCGCGGTCATCGCACCGTTGTTCGACCAGATGATGCGCTCAGATGACGAGTTCGCGTTGCTTTGATGACTCGTAAACCAGTTTCGACCGACATGGCGCTGAAAGTTACCGGGCAGAAAATCACTTGATAGCTATCGTTAAACCTTCCTCCGAAGGAAGCCCCTTTTTAGATTGTCGCGCAGTGGCTCTCAATGTCAGACTTTATGACGCGTTGCAGAATGGCCGCTAGCCGGCGCCAAGACCCATGTGTGGACGGTCCAGCCACCGCTCTACGCTATGGCCGTAAGCTTGCGGTGCGGAGCAACGCGGCTTCGCGTGTCCTCGCGCGCATCCGACAATAGCGGATGGCAAAGGTTCGGATCCTGTCCAGCCTCAAGCGAACCGGGCCGAGGACCCTCGTGGCGACCTTCAAAATGCCCGTGGCGGAGGCGGCGAGGAATGCGGTGAACGACGAGATCGGGCGGGTCCGCAATAGTGTAGTGCCAATCGTAGGCGCAAGCGCACGCGGCAAGCCTGTAGTCATGGGAAGCGCGGTCGCTATGGTCTATCGCGGCGAGCATTATCTCGTGACGGCGCACCATGTGCTTGAAGATCATCACCCCGCAGGATTGGTCGTTTTCGCCAGAGATGGCAGCGCTCGCCCGTTCGCAGGGACCTTCATGGTCGACGAGGCCCATGACCTCGTGGCCAGGAAGCTCGATCCATTCGAGGTTAGAGACCTGAGTCATATCCCGTTTTTACCCGAGGATCGCGTTGGCCGCGTCGTACCACCCGGATCGCATTTCTACGCAACAGTGACGGGCTATCCGTCGACGGCTGCGAATCAGATGGACAGAGTTACGCTGGATACGAGGATGGAGGCGCTCTCCAATTTCGCTGTCGAGATGCCCAGCGGCGACGTGGAAGTCATGTTCGATAAAAGGGAGGGGGCACATACTTCGCTCGGCTTCGGACACGCCCGCGACCAATACGGCAAAAGCGGTGGTGCTATTTTCGGGATCGTCCTCGACAGTGGCTTCGGCGTTCCAACGCCCCCTGCGCGACTGGCTGGCATCGCGACGCGGTGGGTGTGGCGCCAAAAGAAGATCAGAGGCGCGAGCGCTCAGCACCTGCTTGATTTACTCAAGTCGGGCGAGGCCTAAGCGGCAACATGGTGCGTCCGCCCAACACTGGCTACGGCTTCCCCTGGGCTGATAGTGACGCCTGCCCCTGCGATGGCAGAAACCGTTTCGACCAGTGCTGCAAGGGGCGGGACGGCCGCCCCTCGATGGCGGTAGGGTCGCTGATGCCGCCGGGTCCGCTTTCCGAGGAAGCGCGAGAGGGGTGTTATCTGGCTAGCAGTCAGAATTGCGGCGGCGGCCTGAGCCGCGAGCATTACATATCTCGAGCGCTAATCGACCAACGGGACGTCTTCGTGCGCGGAATGCCGTGGCAGAAAGCGGAAGTGCAACGCCTCTCGCCCGATAATCTAACTGCCAAGATTCTTTGCCGACGCCACAACTCGGCCCTGTCGCCGCTCGATGCGCACGCCCAGCGGCTCTTTCTCGGTATTGAGGAGGCCAGCCATCACGCGAGCAGGCGATCTCTGTCGCGGAAACCGCAATTCTTCATGACGTCAGGCGACGCGGTGGAACTGTGGGCCATGAAAACGCTCGCCGGGCTCTACGCCTCGAAAATCGATTTTGAGACGCCGGGTTACAAGTTTCGCGACTTCGCTATCCCAATGGACGCCATTGCACGCGAGCTGACGTCGGAACGCCCCAATAGCCTCGTCCGGATGATCGTCCCTCTAGGCGAGGAGGAGCACGAAGCTCGGCTCGGACGTCGTGCCGTTTCGATTGGACCAATTGTTGATGGAGAATCCGACAAGCTTCTCGGCCTGCTGATCCGGCTCCACGGGTTCGCCTTCCATTTCTATATCAACCCTGTGGTGCGCGACGAAGCCGCCAACGAAATCACGCGGCCGGACATAATCGACTTTATCGGCCCGGCCCGGACATCAAGGATATATCTTTCCTGGCGCGACAAGAGTGGGCCAAGCCAGATCGTCCAAGTGCGCGTTACTAATAGTCGCGGAGAGATACGCGTGCCGACCGATCCGATTCCCCCGTTGGGGCAGCCGGTCGCCGGGAAGCGCGGCCCGAGCGGCTAATTTTTCGTCCGGTACGGGAGCAGTGAAATACGGGTGCCGACCGATCGCGTCGCATCTTTAGGTCGGCCAGTGTTGCGGAGTTCTCGCGATATGCGCTGACAAACGCGGCGGTCGGCCCTAGCTCGTCGATGCAATTGAGCGCACCCTGTGGGTAGCGTCGGCGCATCAGGACCTAAGCGATGCCTATGACGCTTTGGTTCTCCTGCGCGGTCTCACCAAGAATGAGGCTCACCCTTCGATGGACGCGGCTAACCGCGGGACGATTGCCGGTAGCCTGTTTTCGCAGGCGATTATTCTCTACGCCCGGGCGACCGACCGACCCCATCGAGCGAGAGCGATGGTTCGAACGTCGAAAGCTGAAGGGCGATGTTTGACGCTGTCTGAGTATGGGTGCTCGCTCGCGACGTGCTCATCTGACACGGGAACCGAACCTCATCGCCGAGTTGATAGGGGCGTTTGCCTGGTGGCTAGCAACCGGTGACAACGACACCGAGTCGCAGGAAGAGGGCTGTGAGTAGCCCCTAGATTTCTGGACGCCTTCGATCCTAATTTTGAGGACAGGAGGCGACGATGGGGAAGCCCAATTTCAGCGATGAGTTCAAGCGTGACGCGGTAGCGCAGATCACCGAGCGCGGGTATCCGGTAGCGGAGGTTTCACA
>CALRKL020000007.1:0-33409 GCA_943367995.1 Bordetella parapertussis
CGGGGTCCACCGCGATCCGCGGTCTGCGCGCGCAGGATACGCGGCTCGGTGGACCCCGGCACAAGGCCGGGGTGACGGTTGATTGCGCCGAGCCTTGGCTATCGCCGTCGTACATCACGCAGTGCGCTTTGCTTATGGACTACGGTTGCAGGGGCGCTTGATCTCCCAGCCGGCACGTCGCAGCGCTGGAAGCGATGATGCGACGACTTTTGCCGGACTTTCCGCCGCGCGCCGCTGGCGCAGCTATTCCATGAAGCCCATCGCCAGCAGCAGTGCCGCGAAGGCGAGCAACGCGATCCACGCGAAGAGCAGCAACGCCGCCGTTCGCCACAGCGCCGAGCGCCTGCGCAACCCATAGGCGCCGCGCAACTGTGCGAACATATGCACGGGCGGAACGAGCAGCGCGGCCCAGGTGATCAGATCGCCCGACACGCCGATCACGCCTGCGACGCCGAGCAGCGCCGCGAACATCATCATGAACGCCAGCGAGTAAGTCACGAAGATCGCATGATCATACATTTGATAGCGCCGTCGCCACAGGAACAGCAACGCGACGAAGGGCGTCGAGATCGGGATCAGCGCCCAACTATATTTGTACGCGCTCGACTGCAGCTTGTAGAACATCAGGCCGGGATTGGCCTTGAACTTGGCGATGCCATGATCGAACGCGTGCCAGTCCGTGCGCAGCCCGGCGAGCGGCGCCTCGGCGATCGCTGCACTCGATCCGGCGAGCACGCCGCGCGCGGAACGCAGCCCGCGCAGGTCTCGCTGCGCCGCGGCGATCTTGGCGGCGGTGTTGGCGGCGCGCGGGGCGGCTTGCAGCGTGACGATCTTCGCCTCGCGCTTGGCGATGTCGGCATCGACGCTCTGCAGCGCAGCGCCGCGCCGCTCGGGCGAAAGGTCGCTCTCGAACTCGCCGCCAAAGGCGTGGAGCGTCGCGAACATCAGGAACACCGCGAACAGGAACAGCGCGAGCGGGGAGACGAAACGCGCCCGCTCACCCGCGATATAGCGCCGCGTTAGCGCGCCGGGCTGGAACGCCAGCATCGGCAGCGTGCGCCAGATCTTGCCCTCGAAATGGAATACGCCGTGGAGCAGATCGTGCCCGATCGAGCCAAGCGAGCGGTGGACGTGCCCGGCTTGCCCGCAGGCGTGACAGAACTCCCCGCGCAGCGCAGTGCCGCAATTGAGGCATAGGCCAAGCTCATGCTGGCGATGCGCGTTTTCGCCCGCGCCCGGCTCGACCGCACGCGCGACGAACAGGCCCGTGGCGATATCGCCCGCTGTCTCCATTCCCCCCGACATGCCGCGAGCATAGCAGCGGGTCTTGCGAATGCGATAGCTTTTGCGGGAGCTGTCCCGGTCGTGATACCGCAACCGTCATGACCGATATCGCGCCGCTGCTCGCCGACATGACCAACCGCGCCCGCGCGGCCGCCCGTACGCTCGCCGGACTGCCGACCGCCGCCAAGGCGCGCGCGCTGCGCGCCGCGGCGCAGGCGTTGCGCGCTGCCGAGCCGGAGATCCTGGCCGCCAACGCGACCGACATGGCGCGCGCCGGCGAGGCCGGCCTGTCGGGCGCGCTGCTCGACCGGCTCGAGCTCGATCCGAAGCGCCTCGCGGGGATGGCCGATGGCGTCGCCGCGGTGGCGGAACTCGCCGATCCGGTCGGCGCGGTGATCGACGAGCGCGTCCGTCCCAACGGCCTGCGCCTGCGCCGCGTCCGCGTGCCGATCGGGGTGATCGGCATCATCTACGAAAGCCGCCCCAACGTCACCGCCGATGCCGCCGCGCTCGCGGTGATGGCGGGCAACGCAGTGATCCTGCGCGGCGGATCGGAAGCGATCGAGAGCAATCGCGCGATCCACACGGCCTTGGTCGCGGGACTGGTCGCGGAAGGTATTCCCGCGGATGCGGCGCAGCTGGTGCCGACCACCGATCGCGCCGCGGTCGGCGCGATGCTGGCCGCCGATGGCACGAACGGGGCGGGGGCGATCGACCTGATCGTTCCGCGCGGCGGCAAGGGGCTCGTCGCGCGCGTCCAGGCCGAGGCGCGCGTGCCGGTGCTCGCGCATCTCGATGGGATCAACCACATCTATGTCGATGCGTCCGCCGATCCGGCGATGGCGCAGGCGATCGTCGTTGACGCCAAGATGCGCCGCACCGGCGTGTGCGGCGCGATGGAGACGCTGCTGATCGACCGCGCCTATCCCGATCCGGCGGGGCTGGTCGCAGCGCTGACCGCCGCTGGCTGCGAGGTGCGCGGCGGGCCTGGCCTGCGCGCGCTGGTGCCGGGCCTGACCGCCACGACCGACGCCGATTGGGACACCGAATATCTCGACGCGATCGCCTCGGCCGGGCTGGTCGACGGCATCGACGGCGCGCTGCGGTTCATCGCGCGGCACAGTTCGCACCATACTGACGCGATCGTCGCGGCCGATGAGGCCGTGGCGAACCGCTTCCTCGCCGAAGTCGACAGCGCGATCGTGCTGTGGAACGCCTCGACCCAGTTCGCCGATGGCGGCGAGTTCGGGCTCGGCGCCGAGATCGGCATCGCGACGGGCCGCCTCCATGCGCGCGGGCCGGTCGCGCTCGAGGGGCTGACGACTTACAAATGGGTCGGCTACGGCAGCGGACAGGTGCGGGGTTGATGCTGGAGGGGCTACGGCCTACTCTAAGACGATGAATCATCCTGCGCCCTTTTCGCGATCGGTCACGGTCGACCTCGACGATGAGACAGCCGCGCAGGTCGCCAAAGCCGCTGCCGCGCGAGGGATAACCGAAGCCGTATTCGCGGCTGATGCCATCCGGCATGCCGTCGAAAGCGACGCCGAGCTTCTCGCGTTTATTCAGGTCGGGATCGACGCGGCCGATCGTGGCGCGCTGACCCCGCAGGCCGAGGTCTTCGCAAACCTGCGCCGCCGGAGGCAGCAGCGCGTGACCGCATGAGGACCGTCGAATGGAGCGACGTCGCGATCGCCGATCTCGAGGAGATTGACGATTATTGGTCGGCCTATTCGCCGGAGGCTGCCGAGAGCATCGCGGCCCTGATCGAAAAAGCCGCCGATTTTCTCGCGGTGAGTCCGGCAGCGGGACCGCTGATCCCCGAAGTTGACGCTCGAAAATGGCGCGTCGCGCCCTCCCACTATATCCTCTTATATAGGGTAAGCGACGCGCACATCGAGGTGCTGCGCATCCGCCATGCTCGTGAAAATTGGACCCGGATCTGACCCGCATCGGCATCCTCGGCGGCTCGTTCAATCCGGCCCATGCCGGCCACCGCGCGATCAGCCTCGCAGCGCTCGACGCGCTGGGGCTCGACGAAGTGTGGTGGCTCGTCTCGCCCGGCAATCCGCTCAAGGAAAGGAGCGGCGACATGGCGCCGTTCGCCGCGCGCTTCGCATCCGCCGTGCGGATGGCGCGCCACGCGCCGATCCGCGTCAGCGCGATCGAGCACAAGCTCGGCACGCGCTACACCGTCGATACGCTAACCAAATTGCGCCGCGCCTACCCCAAAAAGCAGTTCATCTGGCTGATGGGATCGGACAATCTCGCGCAGTTCGACCAGTGGAAAGGGTGGCGCCGGATCGCCCGCGAGGTTCCGATTGCGGTTATCGCGCGTCCGGGGTATGAACGCGCTGCTCTCGCGGCTCCCGCGATGGGTTGGTTGCGGCGCGCTCGTCGGCCCGCACACCAGGCGAAGAACTGGACGCAGTGGAGATTGCCGGCACTCGTGCTGTTGCGTTTTCGCCCCGACCCGCGCTCCGCGACGCAGCTTCGTGCTGCCGACCCCGCCTGGCAGCGGCATTTCCTGCCAGCCGACCAGACCCCACCTTCTGCATAGGAATCACCTTGGCCTCATCTTCTCCCGTCTATCGCGCGTCCGAACCCGATGAGGTCGAGGCGCTGCATCGGCTCGTGCTCGCGTCGCTCGACGACGACCAGGCGGTCGACGTCATCTCGATCCCGCTCGCGGGCAAATCGAGCATCGCCGATTACATGGTGATCGCCAGCGGCCGCTCGACCCGCCAGGTTGCGTCGATGGCGCAGAAGCTCAGCGAGAAGATCAAGGCCGAATACGGCCGGCCGTCGCGCATCGAAGGTCTGCCGACCGCCGATTGGGTGCTGCTCGATGCCGGCGACGTGATCGTCCATCTGTTCCGTCCGGAAGTGCGCACCTTCTACAATCTCGAGCGGATGTGGGCATTCGGCGATGCGCCGACGCCGCCCGCCGCGCCGGTTATCGAGGACTGATCGCTGTATCTCCTGCTCCCCGGCGAAGGCCGGGGTCCAGGAGCGAGCGGTGCGGCGGAGTGCGCAGCGCTCGCCTATAGCGACCTTCGCGACTGGGCCCCGGCCTTCGCCGGGGAACGTGTAGCGGTACAGCGCTGAGCATCGCCCGCAACGGAGGCAAGCATGCTGCTCCACATCGTCGCGCGCGGGCGGATCGGGCGTGGGCCCGAGGCCGAGCTCGTCGAACGCTACGCCAAGCGGCTGTCCTGGCCGTACAAGCTGACCGAACTGCCCGACACCGGCGGCAAGATGCCGCCGGTCGAGCCCGGCTGCCGGACCGTCATGCTCGACGAGACGGGGCAGGTGCTGCCGTCGCGCGATCTCGCGGCGATCCTCGAAAAATGGCGCGACAGTGGCGTGCGAGAAGCGCGCTTCCTGATCGGGGCGGCCGACGGCTTCGACGATGCGCAGCGCGCCTCGGCCGATCTGCTGTTGAGCTTCGGACGGGCGACCTGGCCGCATCTGCTCGCGCGCGCGATGCTCGCCGAGCAATTGTACCGCGCGACGAGCATCCTTGCCAATCACCCCTACCACCGCGAAGGATAGCGCCATGTGGGGGCGGGGGCTGATCATTGCGGGTGTCGCGGGCATGGTCGGCGCAAGCGTCGCGCTCGCGCAGGCGCCCGCCGACCAGCGCACCCGCCTCGCCGACGCCAAAGCGCAATCCGACGCCGCCGCGCGCCGCTCCGCCGCGCTCGAACGCCAGGCCGCCGCCGAACAGGACCAGGCGCGCCAGGCGCAAGCGCAGGAAGCTGCGGTCGCCGCGCGGATCCAGCAGGCCGAGGCCGATATCGCCGCGGGGCAGGCGCGGCTCGCGATCGTCGATCGCCTGCTCGCTGCGCAGCGCGCCAAGCTCGCCGCGAAGCAGGTGCCGGTCGCGCGGTTGCTCGGCGCGCTGCAATCGCTCGCGCGGCGGCCCGCGATCATCAGCTTGGTGCAGCCCGGCTCGGTCGATGATCTCGTCCATGTCCGCGCGGTCTTGTCGAACACGCTGCCGGTGATCCGCGCGCGCACCGCCGACGTCCGCGCCGATCTCGCGCGGACCCGTCAGCTCCAGGCGGCCGGCGCGCTCGCGACGCGCGCGCTGGCCGAAAGCCGCTCGCGGCTCGAAACCCAGCGGCTCGCGCTGACCCGGCTCGAGGCGGCGCACCGGCTACGGTCGCGCGCCTTCGGGCGCGATGCGCTGATCGAATCCGACCGCGCGATCGCGCTCGGCGAACGCGCGCGCGACATCGTCGACCTGATGGACACGATCGGCAACCAGGCGGCGACGCGCGAAAGCCTCGAGAGCTTGCCCGGACCACTTGCTCGCCCGCCGCGACCGGGAGAGGTCGCCACCCCGATCGATCGTATCGCCTGGTCGCACGCCGCCCCGCCGTATCGCCTGCCGGTGCAGGGCAAGATTGTCACCGGGCTCGGCGAACTGTCGGACAGCGGCGTGCATTCGCGCGGGCTCACGATCTCGGCGCTTCCCGGCGCGCAAGTCATCGCCCCCGCAGCAGGACGGGTTGCCTTCGCCGGCCCGTTTCGCGGCTATGGCACGATCGTGATCCTCGATCATGGCGGCGGCTGGACGACGCTCGTCTCGGGGCTCGGGAGTACCAGCGCGCGGATCGGCGAAACCATCGGACAGGGCGCGCCGATCGGACAGGCGCCGGGCGGCGAAGCGCCGAACGTGACGGTCGAATTACGCCGTCGCGATCGCGCGGTCGATATGACGGCGTTGATCGGGTGAGCGGCGCGATGCCCCGACCAGCCCGGTCAGCTTCGGTTCAACCCGTCTCTGCCATCGATCGCCCCGCTTTGATCCCTGCGCAAACCCCGCTACGGTATGCCGAAGACCTCTTGCCTGCCGAGTATTGACCGATGTCGCGTTTCACCACTTCGCTGCTTCAAGCCTCCGCCCTCGCGGCGGTGCTGGCGGTCGTTCCCGTCGGAACCAGCGCGATGGCGGCGGTCGACAACGGCACCTATCGCGAGATGGCGATCTTTCTCGACGTCTATAACCGCGTGAAGGCCGAATATGTCGACAAGGTCGACGACAAGGTGCTGGTCAAGGGCGCGATCGACGGCATGCTCGCAGCGCTCGATCCGCACAGCGCGTACGAGACCGGGCTCGATTACGACAATCTCAAGATCCAGACGATGGGGAGCTATGGCGGGCTCGGCCTGACCGTCACGATGGAGGACGGCGCGGTCAAGGTGATGTCGCCGCAGCCCGATGCGCCGGGCGCGCGCGCCGGGATCAAGTCGGGCGATTACATTACGCATATCGACGGCAAACTGATCTTCGGCGACACGCTCGACGAATCGATCCAGAAAATGCGGGGCGTGCCCGGCAGCAAGGTTTCGCTGACGCTGCTGCGCCCGGGGCACGACAAGCCGATCGTCGTCTCGCTCACCCGCGAGAAGATCATCCAGAAGCCCGTCAAATGGAGCGTCAAGGACGGCGTCGGGCTGATCACCATCACCGCCTTCTCCGAGCATACCGGCGACGCGGTGACCGCGGCGATCCGCGGGATCGTCAAGCAGCTCGGTCACGACCCGCTCGGCTATGTCATCGATCTGCGCGACAATGGCGGTGGCCTGCGCGACGAATCGATCGCGGTCGCCGACAATTTCCTCAGCAGCGGCGAGATCGTCTCACAGCGCGGGCGCGACAAGGCCGATATCGAGCCGTTCTACGCCGAATCCTACGTGAAGGGCGATCTCGCACATGGTCTGCCGGTGATCGTGCTGACCAATGCCGGCACCGCCTCGGCCTCCGAGATCGTCGCGGGCGCGTTGCAGGACCACCACCGCGCGCTGATCATGGGCGAGCGCTCGTTCGGCAAGGGGTCGGTCCAGACGGTGATCGACATGGGCGCCAACGCCGCGCTGCGCCTCACCACGTCGCGCTATTACACGCCGTCGGGGCGTTCGGTGCAGGAAGGCGGGATCGAGCCCGATATCGCGGTGCCGCAGGTCTCCGATCCCGATTACAAGTCGCGGCCCGTCTTCCGCGAGGACGATCTGCGCCGCCATCTGATCAACGAGGCCAAGACGACCAACGCCGCGGTCGAGGAAGACGGCAAGCCCGATCCGCGCTTCGCAATGACGCCCGAGCAGTTGAAGGCCAAGGGCATCGAGGACTTCCAGCTCGATTATGCGCTCAAGACGCTCGCGCGGCTGTCGAGCACGACGCAAGCCGTGGCGGCGCGCTGATGGCCCGCGATCGTTTCATCCTCGCGCGGTTGCTCGCCTTGCTGATTCCGCTCGTGCTGCTCGGCGGGGCGCTCGCCTTCCAATATATCGGCAAGCTCTACCCATGCGAAATGTGCTGGTGGCAGCGCTACCCGCATATCGTCGCGCTGCCGCTCGCGGCGCTCGCCTTCGTCGTGCCGAGCCGCGCGCAGCGCGAGACGCTCGTCAGCGTGGCGGCGGTCGCGATTCTGCTCAGCGGGCTGATCGGCGTCTATCACGCCGGGGTCGAATATCATTGGTGGGCAGGCGTCACCGCTTGCACCTCGACCGTATCGGGGCCGATTACGCTCGACAGCATCCTGAAGGCGCCGATCATTCGCTGTGACGTCCCGCAGTGGACGCTGTTCCATATCTCGCTCGCCGGCTTCAACGCGCTCTTTTCGATGGGCGGGGCGATCACCATCTTCGCGCTGATGCGAGGAGCAAAAGCATGAGCGGCTGGAAACCCGGCGACCCCAAGCGCGACACCGCCTCGATGGTGCGGGTCGATCAGGCAGGCGAATATGGCGCGACACGGATTTACGCCGGGCAGCTCGCGGTGCTCGGCGACCGCAGCCCGGCGGCGCGCGCGATCGCGGGGATGGCCAATCAGGAAGAGCGCCACCGCGCGTTCTTCGATGCGATGATGGCGCGGCGCTCGGTGCGGCCGACTTTGCTCGCGCCGATCTGGGATGTGGCGGGCTTCGCGCTCGGCGCGGTGACCGCGGCGCTCGGGCCCGACGCGGCGATGGCGTGCACCGCCGCGGTCGAGACCGAGATCGACAAGCATTACGAAGACCAGCTCGTCGTACTGGGGGACAGCGACCCCGAGCTGGCCGAGGCGATCCGCGATTTCCAGGCCGAGGAGGTCGAGCATCGCGAGACCGCGCTCGCCGCGGGGGCCGAGAACACGCCGGGCTATCCGCTGTTGAGCGGGCTGATCCGGCTCGGCTGCAAGGTCGCGATCGCGACCGCGAAACGTATCTGACGGGAGACAGGATCATGCAGAAGCTGATGACGAAGGCGACGCTGGCGGCGGTCGTGCTCGCCGGTTTCGGCGCGGGGGCGGTCGCGCCGGCGCCGGTGCGGGCGCAGGGCGTGAGCAACCCGCCGCTGGTGATCTACGGCAAGCAGAAATGCCCGACCGATGCCGAGGGCAACGAGATCGTCGTCTGCGTCCGGCGCGCGCCGGGCGAGCAGTTCCGCATTCCCAAGGAATTGCGCGAGCTGAAGGTCACGCCCGAGAATGAAAGCTGGGCCGCCAAGAGCGCCGCCAACGACGCCGTCGGCGCCAGCGGGATCGGCAGCTGCTCGACCGTCGGCGCGGGCGGGGCATCGGGCTGCTTTGCGCAGGCCGGGCGCCAGTACAAGCGCGAGAAGCAGGATGCCAAAGCCGACCAGCGCGCCGTCGACGCCGCTCTGGTTCCCTGAGGCGGGCCGGGGGGGTGGCGACGCTGGCGGGGGCAGGGCGGCCGAAACCGATCGGATCGCTGCGCGCCGATCCTTACGAGCGGCTGCTCGCGGGCGCCGCGGTGCTGCTGTTCGCCGCGATCCTCGTCGCGCTCGCCAAGGGCGCGGCGCATTGGGCGAGCGTGCCGGCGGTCGTCTGGGGCCATCTCGCGACGGTATTGGTTGCGCTCGCGCTCACGCCCGTGATGTTGCTGCGGCCACGCGGCGATGCCGTGCACCGAACGCTCGGCAAGGTATGGGTCGCCGCGATGGTCCTGACCGCCGCCGAATCCTTCTTCGTCCGCACGACGCATCCTGGCCATTTCAGCGTCATCCATATTCTCTCGGCCTATGTCGTGCTCGCCGCGCCACTGATCTGGTGGACCGCCCGGACGCACCGGGTCGCGGCGCACCGACGACAGGTGCGCGGGATGGTGACGGGCGCGCTGCTGATCGCGGTGTTCTTCACGCTGCCGCCGTTCCGGCTGCTCGGCCAATGGTTGGCCGCCTGACCCTATGACACCTTCCACTCCGATCGTTCGCGCGCCGCATGCGGTCGCGCTGCTGCTGTTCGCGCTGGTCTGGCTGTCGTGCGCGTGGTTCGGCTCGTTCGAGTTCAACCCCAACAGCGCGACGCGGATGTTCGGGGCGCTCGCCTTGGTCGAGCGCGGCGAGGCGACGATCGATCGCTATCAGACACTGACGATCGACAAGGCCGAGTTCAAGCAGGGGCCGGTCACGCATTACTATATGGACAAGGCGCCGGGCATGACGCTGATGGCGGCGCCGGTGGTTTGGGCGACCAATACAGTAACCGGCGTCCGATCGTACGACACGATCATCGACGTCACCAATCCCCGGCTCGCGGAGTTCCTGCGGTTGCGCCAGCAACTCGCGGTCGCGTGTGGCGCGGCGCTGCTGACCGCGTTTGCCGCGGTGCTGCTGCTCGATCTCGCCACGGGGATCACCGGTAGCCCCGCCGCCGGGCTGTTCGCCGCACTCGGTTATGCCTTGGGGTCGGTCGTGTGGGGCTGGTCGACGACGCTGTTCGGCCATGCCCCCGTCGCCGCACTGTTCCTGATCGCGACCTGGGCGATCTGGCGCGGCACGTCGGGGGAGCGCGAGCTCGCGCGCTGGCGCTATCCGCTGATGGCGGGGGCGGCGCTCGGCTGGGCGGTGACGGTCGAGTTCCAGGCGGCGCTCGGCGGGCTGGTGATCGGCGGCTGGGCGTTGTGGCGCAGCCGGACGGCGCCGTGGCCGCTGCGGCGGCGGCTGTATCTCGTCGCGGTGGCGACCGCGCTGGTCGCGGTGGCGCCGATGCTCGCCTATAACCAGTTCGCCTTCGGAACGCCGTTCATGACCGGCTATACCGGCGTGGTCGGCTTCAGCGGGATGAACCAGGGGCTGTTCGGCCTGACCTATCCCAAGCCGACCGCGTTGCTCGGCATCACCTTCGGCGTGCGGCGCGGGCTGTTCTGGGTCGCGCCGATCCTGCTGCTCGGCTGGTTCGGGGTGGTGAAGCTGGTGCGCAACCCGGAGACGCGCGATCTCGGCGTGCTGTGCGTGGCGATGATCGTCGTCGTGCTGTCGATCAACGCGTCCTACGCGTATTGGGACGGCGGCGCGTCGGTCGGCCCGCGGCATTCGGTGCCGGCGATCCCGTTCTTCGCGCTCGGCCTCGCGCCGATCTGGGCGTCGCTTACGCGGCGCAACGACAAGCGCAAGGCGGTGGCGCTGCTCGGCGTGTCGATGCTGATCAACCTGGTCGTCGCCGCGACCGACATCTTCGCGCCCGAAACGATGATGACGCCGGTCTGGTCGCGCAATTTCGCCGGGCTCTTGGCGCACGGCTATCTCAACACCGTGCCCAATCTCTATTGGGGGTTCTCGCCCTGGATCGGGCTGTTCCTGTATCTCGACCTGGCGCTGCCGATGCTCGGGCTGATGCTGTGGTGGACGCGCCGCGCGGAGCGGCGCGGCTCAGTATAAGCGGCCGCCATTGGGAATAAGCAGGCTCGGCTGGACGAGCACGACCTCGCCCTTCTCGTCAGGAAAGCCGAGCGTCAGCACTTCGGACATCATCGGGCCGATCTGGCGCGGTGGGAAGTTGACCACCGCTGCGACTTGCCGCCCCGCCAGATCCTCGAGCGTGTAGCGCGCGGTGATCTGTGCCGAGGAGCGCTTGATGCCGATCTCGGGGCCGAAGTCGATCGTCAGCCGGTAAGCGGGTTTGCGCGCCTGCGGGAAGGGCAAGGCCTCGACGATCGTCCCGACGCGGATATCGAGCTTCATGAAATCGTCGAAGGTGACCTGCTCAGAAATCGACATCGTCATAATGTTTGGGCGCCATGATGCCCTCCATCCGCTCGGACAGCAGGGGCCGGAAGCTCGGGCGGCTCTTGAAGCCGCGATACCATTTCGCGGTCTGCTCGTGGTTGCGCCAGTCGATCCCGCCGAGATAGTCGGCGACCGAGATCTGCGCCGCCGCCGCCAGATCGGCGAGGCTCATCGTCGCGCCGGCCATCCAGTTATGATGGTCGAGCAGATAGTCGGTATAATCGAGGTGGCGCACCGCGGCCTTCATTGCATCGCGCAGCCGCTTCGAATCGGGCGGCTCCTTGGTGACGAGGCGCTTCTCCATCCGCTCGTGGAGCAAAGGCGCGACGATGTCGGCGAAGAATTGCGAATCGAACCACGCGACGAGGCGGCGGATCTCGGCGCGGTTGACCGCGGTGCCGTTGATCATCGCGTTCTTCTCGACCGTTTCCTCGAGATATTCGCAGATCGCCATCGAATCCATCAGCCGGATGCCGCGCTGCGGATCGGTCATCACCGGCACCTGGCCGGCGGGGTTCATGTCGAGGAATTCGTCGCGCTGCTCCCACGGATTTTCACGCACGAGCTCGCAGCCGACGCCCTTTTCGCCGAGCAGGAGCCGGACTTTGCGCGAGAACGGGCAGAGCGGGAATTGGTAGAGTTGCCACATACGTGCTTGGTAGAACGCGGGGCCCCCGAGGGGAAGGCGTCACACGCGATTGTGCGTCGGGCGCATCAGCGGACCGCGTTGACCTCGGCCTGGGTGAGCGCGATCGCGGCGCGCAGGCGTTCGGTGGTGTGCTTGAGCTCGGCGCTGAGGCTGGCGATATCGCGCGCGGCCTGGCCCGTCGCGGCGACCGCGCTGCGCGTCTGGTTGTGCAGGTCGCGCCGATAATCGGGGTGGCTGCGCGCGGCGAGGTCGCCGAGCGTGTCCTCGGGGCGGATCTGGGCGCGCTGGTCGGTGAGCTTGGCGAGCGGACCGACATGCGTCTGGAGCACGGCGTCGGCATATTGGTCGACCGTGGTCGCGATGATTTCCTGGACGAGCGGGCTCGACAGCAAGGCACCGACTTGCGCGGCGTTGGGGAGCGGGCGGGGCGGGGGCGGGGCGCTGTCGGCGGCGAAGGCCGGGGTGGCGATGCCGCAAGCGAGCAGACCGAGCAGAAGCGTACGCATAATCAACCCTCGAACGCCCCCGATCGAGCGTAGCGCATAGCACGATTCGGGGCGTTTTGTCGACTAGCGAGTGCAGGCCAATGGACGAACCTCCCCCCGTCATCCCCGCGAAAGCGGGGATCCCGCTTCTTCTGCCGCCGCCGGAAGTAGAAGCGGGACCCCCGCTTTCGCGGGAGTGACGGAGGGGCTCTCCTTTGACGGGAAGGGCTAGCTACTCCGCCGCGACCTGCTCCACCCGGTCGTCGAGCGGGTGGCTCAACCGCGTCAGCATTTCCTTCGGCACGACCTGCCAGAAATGCTCGACCACCCGGCCCCAATCATCGAGCAACGCGCCCGACCATTTCGAATCGGTCGCGGCATGCTGCGCGCGGACGAGCCCGAGCAGCACCGCCTCCCAATGCAGCGACGACAGCCGGCTCCAGCTGATATTCTCGGGGTTGGCGCGCCGTTCGAAGCTGCCGTCCGCGTCATAGACGAACGCCATCCCGCCGGTCATTCCCGCGCCGAAGTTCGCGCCGACCGGCCCGAGCACCACCGCGGTGCCGCCGGTCATATATTCGCACCCGTTCGCGCCGCAGCCCTCGACCACGACGGTAGCGCCCGAATTGCGCACTGCGAAACGCTCGCCGGCCTGGCCGGCGGCATAGAGGCTCCCCGAGGTCGCGCCGTAGAGCACGGTGTTGCCGATGATCGTATTGTCCTGCGATGCGAGCGGCGAGCTCACCACCGGGCGCACCGCGATGATCCCGCCCGACAGCCCCTTGCCGACATAGTCGTTGGCATCGCCGAACACTTCGAGCGTCACGCCCTTGCACAGGAACGCACCGAGGCTCTGCCCGGCGCTCCCCCGCAAGCGCACATGGACGTGCCCATCGGCGAGCGCCGACATGCCGAAGGTCCGCGTGATCTCGCTCGACAGTCGCGTACCGACCGCGCGGTGCGTGTTGCGCACCGAATAGGTCAGCTGCATCTTCTCGCGCCGGCTGAACACCGCGGCGGCATCCTTGATGATCTGTGCATCGAGACTGTCGGGCACCTCGTTGCGGCGCCCGGTCAGGCTGAAGCGACGCTGATCGTCGGGCGCATCGACCTTGGCGAGGATCGGGTTGAGATCGAGATCGTCGAGATGCTCGGCGCCGCGGCTGACCTGGCGGAGCAGTTCGGTGCGGCCGATCACTTCGTCCAAGCTGCGGAAACCGAGCCGGGCGAGAATGTCGCGGACTTCCTCGGCGATGAAGGTCATCAAGTTGATGACCTTCTCAGGCGACCCGCTGAACTTGGCGCGCAGCTTCTCGTCCTGTGTGCAGACCCCGACGGGGCAGGTGTTCGAATGGCACTGCCGCACCATGATGCAGCCCATCGCGACGAGTGACAGCGTGCCGATGCCGAATTCCTCGGCACCAAGGATCGCGGCGATGACGATGTCGCGCCCGGTCTTGAGCCCGCCATCGGTGCGCAGCTTGATGCGCCCGCGCAGACCATTGAGCGTCAGCGTTTGGTTGACCTCGGACAGCCCCATCTCCCACGGCGTGCCGGCATATTTGATGCTGGTCTGCGGGGAAGCGCCGGTGCCGCCGACATGGCCCGCGATCAGGATCACATCGGCATGCGCCTTGGCGACGCCCGCCGCGACGGTGCCGATTCCCGCCGAGCTGACGAGCTTGACGCAGACGCGCGCGACGGGATTGATCTGCTTGAGATCGTAGATGAGCTGGGCGAGATCCTCGATCGAATAAATGTCGTGGTGCGGCGGCGGCGAGATCAGCGTGACGCCGGGGGTCGCATGGCGCAGCTTGGCGATGAACTCGGTCACCTTGAAGCCGGGCAGCTGCCCGCCCTCGCCGGGCTTGGCGCCTTGGGCGACCTTGATTTCGATCTCGTCGCAGGCGTTGAGATATTCCGCCGTCACGCCGAACCGGCCGCTCGCGATCTGTTTGACGCCCGAATTGGCGTTGTCGCCGTTCGCATAGGGCTGGTAGCGCGCCTTGTCCTCGCCGCCCTCGCCCGACACCGCCTTGGCGCCGATCCGATTCATCGCGATCGCCAGCGTCTCGTGCGCCTCGGGCGAGAGCGCGCCGAGCGACATGCCCGGCGTCACGAAGCGCTTGCGGATCTCGGTGATCGCCTCGACCTGGTCGACCGGCACGCCCTCGGCGGGAAAGTTGAACTGCAGCAGATCGCGCAGATAGACCGGCGGCAGGCCCTCCACCCCGCGCGAGAATTGCAGATAGGTCGAGTAAGAATCGGTCGCGACCGCGTTCTGCAACAGGTGCATCAGCTGCGCCGAATAGGCATGCGTCTCGCCGGTGTGGCGCTGGCGGTAGAAGCCGCCGATCGGCAGCGTCGCGACGCCCTCGTCGAACGCCTTGTCGTGGCGCAGCTGCGCGTTGAGGTGGAGCGAGGCGTAACCCTCGCCCGAAATCTTCGCGGGCATGCCGGGGAACAGATCGTTGACCAGCGCCCGGCTGAGGCCGACCGCCTCGAAATTGTAACCGCCGCGGTAGGACGAGATCACCGCGATTCCCATCTTCGAGATGATCTTGAGCAGACCCTCCTCGACCGCATGGCGATGCCGCGCGAGGCATTCCTCGAGGCTCAGCGCGCCGAACAGCCCGCGCGCATGGCGGTCGGCGATCGACGCCTCGGCCAGATAGGCATGGACCGTGGTGGCACCAACGCCGATCAGCACCGCATAATAATGCGTGTCGAGGCATTCGGCGGTCTGCACGTTGATGCTGGCGTAGGAACGCAGACCCATCCGCACGAGATGCGTGTGGACCGCCGCCGCCGCAAGCACGCCGGCGATGCCGATCCGCTCGGGGTCGATGTTGCGATCGGTCAGGAACAGCTCGCTATGTCCCTGGCGCACCGCAGTAACCGCCTCGGCGCGGATTCGCGCGATCGCGGCGCGGAGTTTCTCGGGGCCGCCGCCGGCCTCGAAGGTGCAGTCGATCTCGGCCGCCTGCGCGCCGAAATGCGTCTTGAGCTTGGCCCAGGCCGCCCCGTCGAGCACCGGCGATTCGAGCACGAGCACGCCGTCGCGCCGGTCCTCGGTGTCGAGGATGTTGGCGAGGTTGCCGAAGCGCGTCTTGAGCGACATCACGTGGCGTTCGCGAAGCGGATCGATCGGCGGGTTGGTGACCTGGCTGAAATTCTGCCGGAAGAACTGGCTGATCAGGCGCGGCTTGTCCGAGATGACGGCAAGCGGCGTGTCGTCGCCCATCGAGCCGATCGCTTCCTTGGCGCCCTCGACCATCGGCGCGAGGATCAGCTCCATATCCTCGAGCGTCTGGCCCGCGGCGACCTGACGGCGCGTGAGGTCGGCGCGGTCGAAGCGCGTGATCGGGTCGCCCTCGGGGAGCGGCAGGTCGGCGATGCTGGTGAACTCGCCGATCATGCCGGCATAGTCATGCTCGCTGGCGATGCGGTCCTTCACCGCGCGGTCGTGGAGCAGCACGCCCTCGTCGAGATCGATCGCGATCATCTGGCCCGGCCCGAGCCGGCCCTTCTCGATCACGGTCGATTCAGGAACGACGACCATCCCGCTCTCCGACCCGACGATCAGCAAGCCGTCGATCGTGCGGACGTAGCGCAGCGGGCGCAGCGCGTTGCGGTCCATGCCGGCAACCGCCCAGCGGCCATCGGTCATCGCGAGCGCGGCGGGGCCGTCCCACGGCTCCATCACCGAGGCGAGATACTGGTACATCGCCAGATGCTCGGCGGGCATGTCGATCGAATCGGCCATCGCCTCGGGAACGAGCATCAGCTTGGCGGTCGGCGCATCGCGGCCCGAGCGGCAGATCGCCTCGAACACCGCGTCGAGCGCCGCCGTGTCCGACGCGCCCGCCGGGATCACCGGCTTGATGTCCTCCGAATGCTCCCCGAAGGCGAGGCTCGCCATGCGGATCTCGTGGCTGAGCATCCAGTTCTTGTTGCCGCGGATCGTGTTGATCTCGCCATTGTGCGCGAGCGTGCGGAACGGTTGCGCCAGCCACCATTGCGGGAAGGTGTTGGTCGAATAGCGCTGGTGGAAGATCGCAACGCGGCTCTCGAAGCGCGGATCGCGCAGATCGGGATAGAAGATCGACAGCGATTCGGCGAGGAACAGCCCCTTGTAGATGATCGAGCGGCACGACAGGCTGCAGATGTAGAAGCCCTGGATCTGCGCCGCGATCACGCGCTTCTCGATCCGGCGGCGGACGAGATAGAGGTTCTTCTCGAACTCGGCGTAGCTCGCCTCCTCGGGCAGTGGCCCCGCGATCATGATCTGCTCGATCTCGGGACGCGTCGCGAGGCCCTTCTGGCCGATCACCGAGACGTCGACCGGCACCTGGCGCCAGCCGTAGATGGTATAGCCTTCGTCGATGATCACGCTCTCGATGATCGTGCGGCACGCCTCCTGCGCGCCGAGATCGGTGCGCGGCAGGAAGATCATCCCGACCGCGAGCCGGTTGGGGAGCGGGCGATGCCCCGACGCAGCGATCGCATCGTCGAAGAATTTGAGCGGCAGGTCGATGTGCAGCCCGGCGCCGTCGCCGGTCTTGCCATCGGCGTCGACCGCGCCGCGATGCCACACCGCCTTCAGCGCATCGATCGCCGACTGGACGACGCGGCGCGAGGCCGTCCCGTCGGTCGCGGCGACGAGGCCGACGCCGCAGGCATCGCCCTCGAATTCGGGGCGGTACATGCCGTGCTCGGCAAGATAAGCGTGCTGGTCGGTCATCGTTGGGACCCCTTGGTGTCGGCGGATGCGGCGGCCGTGAGATAGCGGCGCACGATCTCGCGCTTGCGGGATTGGACCTCGTTGAGGAGCTGCGGATAGATCGATGCGTAGCGCTGGCCGACCGGCGTGCGGAAGAAGCGCGAGATCTCGTCCATCTCGGCGGCGGTGAAGCGTCGCGCATAGATCGTCTGGCTCGCCGCCATCAGATCGTCGAGGATCGCCGACTCGCTGGCGGCGAGGCGGGCCCTGGTCGCGGGGCTCGGGCTGACGAGCGCCTCGCACGGCTTCATGTCGCGTCCCGCGGTGGCGCGGTTGAGGCAGGTCTCGGTCATCTCGGATTCGGCGGCGCGGATCGCATCCTTGATCAGCACCGCCTGGCGCGCGCGGAAGCGGCTGACGACGAGCAGCCGCGCCGCCGCCGCGCGGCGCGCGTCATAGTCCGCCGCGGCATCGGCGTTGGCGGCGGGCGCGGGCAGCGGGGAAGGGCGCGTCTGCGCGGACGCGGACGCCGCGCCCAGCAGCGCTACGCCGAGCGCAACGCTCCAGCGCTGCGGGCGGTAGTGGGAGCGCCGCATCATGCAGCCACCTTAGCGGTTGCAGCCTGGCCCGCGACCGCCTTCGCCTTGAGATAGCGGTGCATGCTCGCGGCGACATCGCGCCCGTCGCGGATCGCCCAGACGACGAGGCTCGCGCCACGCACGATGTCGCCCGCCGCGAACACGCCGTCGAGCGAGGTCATCAGCGTCTTGTTGTCGACCAGCACCGTGCCCCAGCGCGTCACGCCGAGTTCGGGCGCACCGAATAGCGTCGGCAGATCCTCGGCGTCGAAGCCGAGCGCCTTGATGACGAGATCGGCCTGGAGGTCGAACCCGCCCGCCGGGTCGATCTCGGGCGCGCGACGGCCCGAGGCGTCGGGCGCGCCGAGCCGCATCGCGCTCGCCTTGACGCTCGACACCGCGCCGTCGCCGGCAAAGCTTTCGGGGGCGGAGAGCCAGACGAACTCGACGCCTTCTTCCTCGGCATTGGCGACTTCGCGCTGCGACCCCGGCATGTTGGCGCGGTCGCGGCGATAGAGGCACTTCACCGACGCCGCATCCTGGCGGATCGCGGTGCGGACGCAGTCCATCGCGGTGTCGCCGCCGCCGATCACCACGACATGCTTGCCCGCCGCGTTGAGGCTGCCGTCGTCGAAGCTCGGCACGGCGTCGCCGAAGCCCTTGCGGTTCGAGGCGGTGAGAAAGGCGAGGGCGTCGACGACGCCGTCGGCTTCGACCCCCGGCGCCTTGATCGCGCGGGCGCGGTAGACGCCGGTGGCGATCAGGAGCGCGTCGTGGCGTTGGCGCAACTCGTCCATGCCGGCATCGCGGCCGACTTCGAAATTTTCGTGGAAGACGATTCCGGCAGCCTTGAGCCGCTCGACGCGCCGCGTCACGATCGGCTTTTCGAGCTTGAACCCGGGGATGCCATAGGTCAGCAACCCGCCGGCGCGGTCGTAGCGGTCATAGACGTGGACGTCATAGCCGTTGCCGCGCAGATATTCGGCGGCGCTGAGGCCAGCAGGCCCCGCGCCGATCACGCCGACCGATTGCCCGCGGTCGCGGCCGGGGACGAGCGGCTCGACCCAGCCTTCTTCCCACGCGGTGTCGGTGATGAATTTCTCGACCGCACCAATCGTCACCGCGCCGTGGCCGGAGAATTCGATCACGCAATTGCCTTCGCACAGCCGGTCCTGCGGGCAAATCCGGCCGCAGATCTCGGGCATGGTCGAGGTCGCGTTGCTGAGCTCATAGGCTTCGCGCAGCCGACCCTCGGCGGTCAGCCGCAGCCAATCGGGGATATGGTTGTGCAACGGGCAATGCACCGAGCAATAGGGCACGCCGCATTGCGAACAGCGCCCGGCCTGCGCCTCGGCGTCGGGCACGGGATAGCGCTCGGCAATCTCGCGAAAGTCCTCGGCGCGGAGCTCTGGCTCGCGCTTGGCAGGATAGGCCTGCTCGCGATCGACGAATTTCAGTAGCGACGTGTCAGCCATTTGCGCACCTTTCAAGCGCGCAAATATCGGGCGATCGTCACGCTGTCATTACGAAAACGTCATATAAGACAGTACAGCTGTCCTATTTAGTTCCTGATCAGGAAATCGCCCTATTACCAATCCTCATTTTTACTTGAACTAGGTCCGTTACGGCCTAAACGTTCATAAGCCATATGAATGCGGCGCTCCCCGCAATAATTCGGTACCAGGCGAACGGGATGAAGCCGTGACGTGTCACCACCGCGACGAACCACTTCACCACGAGCAGCCCGACAAGGAACGCCACGATGAAGCCGAGCCCGATCGCGCCGAGCCCGACGCCATGCCCGCTCGCCAATTCGTGCCGATTCTTGAAGAGCTCGAGCGTGGTCGCGCCGAGCATCGTCGGGATCGCGAGGAAGAAGCTGAACTCGGCCGCGGTCCGCCGTTCGACGCCGAGCGCCAGCGCGCCGAGGATCGTCGCGCCCGAGCGGCTGACGCCCGGCACCATCGCGAGGCATTGCAGGCAGCCGATCCCGATAACCTTGCCGAGCGGAATGTCGGCCACCCCGACGATGTCGCTCTTGGGTGCGAGCCGCTCGACCGCGATGATCGCGATCCCGCCGACGACCAGCGCGACCGACACGACCAAAGCGTTTCCGAGCAGCGCCTCGATCTGTTTGTGGATCGCGAGGCCCAGGATCGCCGCTGGAACGAACGCGACGAGGATGTTGCGCACGAAGCGCAGCGCCACCGGGTCGCGCCGCGCCAGCCCCGTCGCTACCGCCAGGAACGTCCGCCAGTAGAGCACGACGATCGCCAGGATCGCGCCCAGCTGGATGACGATGTTGAACACTTCCCAGCGCGCCGCGTCATAGCCGAGCAGCTTGGTCGCGAGGATCAAATGCCCCGTCGACGACACCGGCAGGAATTCGGTCACCCCCTCGACGATGCCGAGCAGGATGATGTTGATGATGTCGCCCACGAAATCCCCCTAAAAGACGGCGCTTATGCCGCCGCCGGCACCGCGAACCGGCCACCCTTGCGGTAGCGCACCAGCCAGCCCGGTGCGACTGCGTCGAGCGGCGTCGGCGTGATGCCGAGCAGCTCTAGCCCGTTCGTCGCCGAAACGACATTGTCGATTGCCAACATCTTCCACTGATCCTGCGTGATCGGCGCACCGGGGAGGAACCCCGCCGCGGCGATCGCGCCGCCGATCGCATCGGGCAGCTCGACGATATGCGGTGTGCGATTGGTCGCCTTGGCGATCCAGCGCACCAGCGCCCCCATCGACAGCACGTCGGGCCCGCCGAGCTCGAGCGTCTTGCCGGCGGCCAGCTCGGGGTGGGCGAGCGCCGCCATCACGGCATCCGCCACATCGCCGACATAGACCGGCTGGAACTTGGTGCCCGCGCGCAGCACCGGGACGACATGGACGAGCGGCATCGAAGCAGCGGTCGCGACCATAGCGGCGAAGCGATTGACGAACTGGTCCTCGCGCCCGAACACGATCGACGGGCGCAGGATCGTCGCGCTCGGAAAAGCGGCGCGCACCGCGGCCTCGCCTTCGCCCTTGGAGCGGCCATAGGCGGATGGGGAGGCGGGGTCGGCGCCGATCGCCGAGAGATGCACCAGCGCGCCGACGCCAGCCGCCGCGGCGGCCTCGGCGACGATCCGCGCGCCATCGACCTGGATCTTCTGGAAGTCGCCGCTGAGGATCCCGACGAGATTGACCACCGCGTCCGATCCCGCGACCGCGCGCCGGATCGATTCGGGCTTGGTGATGTCGGCGACCGCGAATTGGGTCTGGCCGAGCCCGCCGAGCGGCTTGAGGAAAAACGCCTGGCGCGGATCGCGCTGCGCGATTCGCACGCGCGCGCCGCTGTCGAGCAGCGCCTGTGCGACATAGCGGCCGAGGAACCCTCCGCCGCCGATCAGCGTAACCAATGTATTCTTCATCGCGTGCGCCTTGTGCCTGCCATTCGCTTGGGGTGGTCAGCCCTTGCCCCAGCATACAGTGTGTTGACAAGGCCGACTCGCCTCCCCTAAGGCCCGCCACCTACCCAGTGCCCGGATGGCGGAATTGGTAGACGCACCAGCTTCAGGTGCTGGCGCTCGCAAGGGCGTGGAGGTTCGAGTCCTCTTCCGGGCACCAGGTACCCCTTCCCAAGGGGTGCCACAGCTTCTCCGAAAGCTTGAAAAAACCACGGTTTTCTGCCATAAACTGGCTCTGGAAGACCCGCCGTGTGTCATTGCATCCCAGACCGATGTTGGCATCATTGTTGGTACTTCCGGATACCAGCAACGGGAGATACCAACATGGCTCTCACGGCATTGGAAGTCCGCTCCGCCAAGGGCAGGGAGCGTCCGTACAAGATTGGCGACTCAGGCGGCCTCTACCTCTTCGTTCAGCCCTCCGGGCAGCGCTACTGGCGCTTGGGGTATCGCTGGGCCGGTAAGCAGCAAACAATGGCGCTTGGTGTCTATCCCGAGGTCGGTCTTGCCGATGCTCGGAGCAAGCGTGATTCCGTCAGAAAGATCCTCGCTGATGGCATGAACCCTGTCTCTGTCGCGAAGGAGGAAGCGCTCGCCGCAAAGCTTGCCGAGCAGATCACTTTTCGAGTGGTCGCCGGAGAGTGGTACAGCAAGTGCGAGCGGGAAGGGCGCGCAGACATCACGCTGCAGAAGCAGAAATGGCTTTTGGAGTTTGCGTATCCCCAACTCGGCGACCGTCCGATCAATCGAATTTCGGCGCACGAGGTATATGAGGTCCTCCGCGGGGTCGAAGCCAAAGGGCATTACGAGACTGCGCGCCGCTTACGCGGAACCTGCGGCCAGGTTTTTCGCTACGCAGTTGCGACCGCTCGTGCCGAACGCGACGTTTGCGCCGATCTGCGTGGGGCGCTGATCACGCCGAAGGTCAGGCACCTCGCGGCGATCACGAAGCCCGCCGAGGTTGGCGAGTTGATGTGCGCGATCGACGGCTTCGACGGATATCGCGTGACGCATGTTGCGCTACGCCTCGCTCCGCATCTTTTTGTGCGTCCTGGCGAACTGCGTCACGCTGAATGGGCTGAGTTTGATTTCGATGAGCGGGTCTGGGCTATCTCCGCCGACAAAATGAAAATGCGGCGACCGCATTATGTCCCCTTATCCAGGCAAGCGTTGGCAATCATCGATGAGATCAAGCCAGTAAGCGGAAAAGGCCGATACTTGTTTCCATGTCAGGGCAAGCGCGATCGGCCAATGTGTGAGAACACTCTCAATCTCGCCCTACAGCGTCTTGGTTATGGTGGGAGCCGAATGACCACGCACGGTTTTCGCTCGATGGCGAGCACACTTCTCAACGAAACGCGCCAATGGTCGGCGGACGCGATCGAACGGCAGCTCGCGCACGTTGATGCGAATGCGGTCAGGCGAATTTATGCTCGTGGCGAATATTGGGATGAACGCATCCAGATGATGCAAGCTTGGTCGGATTATCTTGACAAGCTTCGAGACGAAGCTCGCATGCGCGCTAATTTACTAAACGTTGCGTGACAGCGCACAATCTTGGAATGGATTTGCCAAGGGAGGCTGACCTTTGGGTCGGTCGAGAGCAGACCGGCGGGACTGGGTACGATATTTCAGGGCATCTGCCATTTATCCAGGCAGGCTGTGAAGCCAATCAGACCCCGAGTCTGCCGTTTAGGGTCGGTTAAGCGCTCCCCGACGCTGGCCGTTCGTTAATCTCGATAAGCCAAGAAGGCTATTTCAGAACACGCGAGTGCTACCTGCCGCAATCAGCACTCGACAAGTGATACAAGTAGGATAAAAGCCGCTTACTTTCGTATTATTTGCCTTATATTGCCGTCGTTGAATGGAATCGAGAACGCAACTCCCGCGCGCGGACCATTCACCCATGCAACGCGAGCTGCTCTAAGATGCGATCCGCACTGCAATTCGATTAAAGAAGCGAGTGCAACAGGTTGAGCTGAGTGAACCAAAGCGCCACTGATCGAGATATTGAGGATGTGCACACGGCTTGCTTGACCGGACACGATCATCTCGGTCGGTTGGAAAATCTTGAAGCGCGGCATCGCACGTCTGTGCTCATGTCTATCTGATTCTGACACTGTACTCTGTACTCACGTATTAACATATATCCTATATATAGCTTTTACAGCGTATATGAGAATTGCAATAGTACTCAAGATACTCGGATAATACGCTTAATGTTCAAATTTTTCTCCGCGTTCTATTTTCCGACGTACGAAGGACGCCAATCTATTCTTTTGCAGCGTCCTTGGCTGCCTGATCCGCGGCTTTTGCAGCGTCCTTGGCTGCCTGATCCGCGGCTTTTTCAGCGTCCTTGGCTACCTGATCCGCGGTTTTGACAGCGTCCTTGGCGGCTTGATCCGCGGCTTTCGCAGCATCCTTTGCGGCCTTGTCCGAGGCGGCCTTGGCGGCATTCTGCGCCGCCTTGTCCGACGCGGCCTTTGCAGCGTCCTGCGCCGCTTTGTCCACGGCATCCTTCGCTGCCTGGTCGGCCGCCTTCGCGGCGTCGGATGCCGCCTTGTCGGCAGCCGCCTTCGCAGCGTCCGCCGCATCCTTGGCGGCCTTTTCCGATGCAGCCTTAGCCGCATCCTGCGCCGCTTTGTCCGCCGCGTCCTTCGCTGCCTGGTCGCTCGCCCTCGCGGCGTCGGATGCCGCCTTGTCGGCAGCCGCCTTCGCGGCGTCCGCCGCATCCTTGGCGGCCTTTTCCGATGCAGCCTTAGCCGCATCCTGTGCCGCTTTGTCCGCCGCGTCCTTCGCTGCCTGGTTGGTCGCCTTGGTTGCGTCCGAGGCTGCCTTGTCGGCAGCCGCCTTCGTTGCGTCGGCGGCGTCCTTGGCCGCCTTGTCCGACGCCGCCTTGGCGGCATCCTGGGCAGCTTTGTTCGCAGCGTCCTTCGCCGCTTGGTCGGTCGCCTGGGCTGCATCCGACGCTGCCTTGTCGGCTGCTGCCTTTGCCGCATCGGCCGCATCCTTGGCCGCCTTGTCCGACGCCGCCTTTGCCGCATCCTGCGCGGCCTTGTCTGCGGCGTCCTTCGCTGCCTGACTGGTCGCCTTCGCTGCGTCGGCGGCGTCCTTGGCGGCCTTGTCCGATGCAGCCTTTGCCGCATCCTGCGCTGCCTTGTCGGACGCGGCCTTGGCGGCGTCCTGCGCAGCTTTGCTCGCGGCATCCTTCGCAGCTTGCGCTTGCGCCTGCGCGGCGGCGGGATCGGGTTTCGCCGCCGCGATTTCGGTCACGCGTTCGACAACGGCCACCGTGGTCGCCGGGGGTTTGTCCTTCACCGCTTCGCTGGCAGCCGGGTTCGTTACGATCTCGACCGCCTTGACGATGGAATTGGACGCTTCGGTCGCGACCCGCGTCGCGTTCGCGACGTCGGCGATGGTGCCGCCGCTCGTCCCGATGACGAGCCCGCCGGTGACCGCCGCCAACGAGACCGGCGCTTCGTAAACCGGCGCGGTGATCGCCGCCGGCTTGGGCGCCACGGTTTCCACGACCGCCGGCGTCATCACGATACCCGGCGTCGCCACGGTTGCAACGGCCGGCGTCAGGGGCGCGGGCGCCGCAGTCGCACTTGCTTGCGTCACGGTTGCGCTGACGGGCGTCCCGCTTGCAGGCGCCGCCGTTCCGGCCGGAGCGGCAGCGGTCGCCAACGGCGCAGCCGTCGGCGCGGTCGGTGTCGCAGCGGGCTCGCTCGGAGCGGGCGACGCCGGGGCTGCGGCGACCGGGGGCGTCGCCACCACGGGCGGCGCGGCCGGCGACGCGATCACGCGCCGCACGCCGTCGCTTTCGATCGCCAAGCGGAACAGATCGTTCGAGCCGACTTGCGCGACACCGCCCGGGCGCAGCAATTCGTGCGCGCCGCGATCCACCGTCGCGACGTCGACCGCACCTTCGAGCACTTGCACCGACGCGCCCGACGGCGTCACGCCGACCGAGAACGTCGTCCCCTTCACGACGGCGGCGAGATACGGCGTCTTCACCTCGAAATGCGGCGTCATCTTCTTCTTGATCATGAAGACGACGTTGCCGAAATCCTCGATCATCTGGGTGAAGCCGCTCGCCTGCTGCTCGACGGGGAGCCGCAGGCGCGAGTTGGCGGCGACCATCAGATATTCGCTGCCCCGAACCAGAACGGCACGGCCGCCGGGCCCGGTCGAGACCGCATCGCCCGCCCCGACCGCGAGCCCACGGGTCGCCACCTTGTTCATGCCGGCGTGCGCGATCTGAACCGAGCCGCTGGTTTCGCTCACGATCCAGCCCGGTTCGCCTGCGACCGCTGCAGACGAGCAACCAGCCGCAAGAACCGCGACAAACGCCTTCCGCATCCTCAACCCCCTTGATTTCACCGAGGCCGATTAGACCCAGCGCGTGAGCGCGAGGTTCAGCGATTTGGTGAATTTCGCGTTAGGCAGATTCGAGCTAACCTTTTGCAAAGGCTTAGGCGCTAGCCCCACCGCATTGGTTGGGGGTTTTCGGATGCGTGGTGTCAAAAGCGTGCTGGCCGGCGGTGCCGCGGCGTTGAGTCCGTGGGGCGCAGCCCAAGCGCAGACCCAGTTGAATCGCGCCGATCCCTCGATCCTCGAGCGCGTCTTGCCGCGAGCGATCGAGACGCCGCCCGCAGCCGCTCCCACCCTGTCGATCGCGCCGAAAACCGTGAAAGCCGAAGCCGGTGTCGAGCCGCGGCTGGCGAGCGCGATCATCGTCGAGGGTGCGAGCGAGATCGCACGCAGCCGCTTCAGCGACACCCTCGTCCCCTATATCGGCCGCGACCTTTCGGGCGCCGACCTCAAGACGCTGTCGCACGCGGTTGCCGACGTCGCGCGCCAGGCAGGTTATCCCTTCGCGAACGCATGGATCGAACCGCAAGGTATGGAAGGTGGCGTGCTGCGCGTTCGGCTCGACGCCGGGAGCCTCTCCGCGGTGCGCGTGATCGGCCACGCCAACACGCTGGCCGATCGCCTGCTGACAGCCGCGTTGGTGACCGGGCGTCCGGTCCGGCGCGAACAGTTGGAACGCGCGATCCTTCTCGTCGGCGACATACCCGGCGTCAGCGTCCGCGAAAGCCGATACGTCCGACAGGACGGTTTCGGGATCCTGCTCGTCACCATCTCCGAGGATCGTTTCAGCGGCTATGCGCAGATCGACAATCGCGGCAGCAAGGTGGTCGGTCCGCTGCGCTCGACGCTCATCGGCAACGCGCGCGGCGTGCTGCGCGCGGGCGACGAGGCCAGCATCGTTCTCGCACAGACCCCGATCGACCCGGCCGAATTCTTCTTCGTGCGGGGCCGGTACGCGATGCCGATCGACGCAAATGGCGCGATCGTGTCGGCTTCGGCATCCTATGGCCGCGCCAGGCCCGGCGCGTCGCTCACACCGCTCGACGTGACGGGCGAGAGCTACGACGCCAGCCTGTTCTACTCCAAGCCGTTGCTGCGCACGCGCGCCGACAGCCTGTGGGGCACGGTCGAGTTGCGCGGCCTGCGCAGCAACCAGAGCCTGCTCGGCTTCCCCTTGCGCAACGACCGCATCGCGACGCTGACCGGATCGATCAACGGGACCGCGCGCGCGGGGTCGGGCATCCTGCGCGGCGAACTTCACCTGATCGACGGACTTCCGCTCGCAGGGGTGACGCACGAGGGGGACTTGCGCGCCTCGCGCAGCGATGGCGACGCCCGCTTCGTCATCCTGGGCTATGCGGCGGAATGGACCGCGCCGCTCGCCGGGCGGGTCAGCGTCGCGCTTGCATCCGAGGGACAGCTGGCGTCGCGCCCGCTGCTCGCGACGATGGAGATCGGCGCGGGCGGCCCGACCTTCGGACGCGGCTATGACTATGCCGAGCGCACCGGCGACTCCGGCGTGCTCGGGTCTTGCGAAATCCGCTTCGACCTCGGGCGGTTCGGGCAACCCCTGGTCGATCGCCTGCAGCTCTACGGCTCGGCCGACGGCGGCTACGTCGCCAATTTGCGCGGCGGCGGCGGTGGTGGCGGCTTGCTCTCGACCGCCGCCGGCGTGCGCGCCGGTCGCGGCAAGCTGAGCGCGATGATCGAGGTCGCGCTGCCGCTCAATGCCGATCGCTTCGACACCCGCAATCGCGATCCGCGCGTGTCCTTCCGCGTATCGCGGCTCGTCTGATGCGCGCCCCCCGCGCCTTCATGCGCCGCCCGTCGAACTGGGCGATCCTGGGTGTCGTGCTGCTGGTCGGCATCCTGCTCGCGGCGCTGCCGTTCGGCGACGCGCTCGACCGCGCGATCTCGCCCGCGCGCTTCGCCGCCGTCCACCGCGTGGCGGGCGACAAGCTGCTGGTCGTCGAGATGGACGCCAGGACCGCGATGGCGATCAAGCGCTGGCCCTGGTCGCGTACGCATTACGCGGCGGTGGTCGATCGCCTGCGCCGGGCGGGCGCTGCCGCGATCCTGTTCGACGTCGAATTTTCGTCCTCGTCGGATGCGGCGGGCGACGCCGCGTTCGCCGCAGCGCTCGCGCGCGCCGACGGGCTGGTGACGCTGCCGACCTTCGGGCAGAGCGCGAACCTGCTCGACCAGCGGACGATCGACGCCTTGCCGATCCCCCTGTTCCGACCGCACGTCACGCTCGCGTCCGTCAGCATCCGCCCCGATCGCGACGGGCAGGTCCGGTCGATGCCGTTCGGCACGATCACTGCGGGCACGCCGCGCCCGTCGCTCTCCGCCTATATCGCGCAGCGTTCGGGGACCGCCGACACGGGCTTCCCGATCGACATGTCGATTGATCCCGCGACGATCCCGCGCGTCAGCTTCATCGACGTCCGCAACGGAAAGTTCGATCCCGCGCGCGTGCGCGGCCGGTCGGTCCTGATCGGCGCCACCGCGATCGAGATGGGCGATCGCTACGGCACGCCGTTGTGGGGCGTCATACCGGGCGTGTTCGTTCAGGCGCTGGCCGCGGAGACGCTGCTGCGCGGCGTCCCGGCCGAGGGTACGCCCGTCGCGCCCCTGCTGCTGGCGTTCATCGCAGTCGTGCTGATCGTGCGTACGCGAGGGATCGCGATCCTCCCCGCCACGCTCGGCGCACAAATCGTCTTTGCGGGCGTGGTGCTGATCGCGCAGCACGTGCTGCTCATCACATATCCGATGGCCGCGGGTCTCGGCATGATCACGCTGGCCGGACTGGCGTGCGCGATTCGCGATGTCGTCCGACGCTTCCACCTCCAGCGGACGATCGACGAGGCGACCGGGCTGCCGAACGCCCGATCGCTGCTGGCGGAGCGGCATGACGCCGCGGCGTGCACTTTTGTCATCGCCGACCTGAACAATTACGATAGCCTGCTCGCGGTGCTCGGCGCGCGCAACGGGGCCGACGTCGTCTCGCGTATCGCCGACCGGCTCGCGCTCGTGGCGCAGGACGCGCGCGTGTATCGCACTGCCAACCGCCAGCTCGGCTTCCTCCTGCCGCAGGAGCAAGCGACTGACGACACGCTCGACGGATTGCGCTCGATCCTGTTGCAGCCGGTCGAGGTCGCGGGGCGCCGCGTCGACGTCGTGATCGCCATGGGGGTCGCGACCGGGAGCTTCGACCGGCTCGAGCGCCTGTTCGCCGATGCGGCGCTCGCGGCCGACGACGCGCTCCAGGCCGGGACGTTCTGGCGCCACAGCGTCACCGATACCGGGGATCTCGAGCGCTCGATCTCGCTGATGGGCGAGCTCGATGCAGCGCTAGCGGCGGATCAGATCGAGGTCTTCTATCAGCCTAAATATCATCTGCGCGAAGGGCGTATCACCAGCAGCGAGGCGCTGGTGCGGTGGCGACATCCCGATCGCGGTTTCGTCGGCCCCGACGTCTTCATTCCACTCGCCGAAAAGACCAATCGCATCGCGCCGCTCACGCTGCACGTGCTGCGCCGTGTCGTCGCCGATGTCGCCGACTGGCGGGCGCAGCATGGCGATGTCACCGCCGCGATCAACATCTCGGCGAACCTGCTCTCCGACACGGCGTTCAATGCGCAGGTCGAGGAAATCCTGTTGCGCTCCGACGTCCCGACCGACGCCTTGGTCTTCGAGGTGACCGAGTCCGCCGCAATGTCGGATCCGGCCAGCGCGGTCGCCGCGCTCGAGCGCTATCGCGCGCTCGGCGTCGCGGTCTCGATGGACGATTACGGCACCGGGCAGTCCACGCTCACCTATCTGCGGCAGCTCCCGCTCAACGAACTCAAGATCGACCGCAGCTTCGTCCAGCACGCGCACCTCAACCGCGCCGACGGCGTGCTGGTGCGCTCGACGATCCAGCTCGCGCACGAACTCGGGCTCAAGGTCGTGGCGGAAGGCGTCGAGGATCGCGCCTGCCTCGATTTCCTCGCGGCGAGCGGATGCGACCTCATCCAGGGCTATTTCATCAGTCGGCCGGTGCCGATCGCGCAATTCCGAGCTCTAATAAGCGAGGTATCGCAGGTCGCCGCCTGAATAGCGCGAACCCGGCGCGAGCGGGACGTCGCTACGTCTGTTTGAAAGCATGCCGGAACGAACACCTAGCACAAATTATAACTTCGCCGAGCGCCAACCCCGTTCGCGCTACCGACCGAGCCAAATTTCATCAAACGGCGATTAAAGGCCGGTAGATCTGTTTCGCGAAATCGCCGGGTGTTGTGGAGGCCGTGTGACCTCCAGCTAAAGCTAGCTTCCGCCCTTAAATCGCAACTGCCACAAGCAATCTTTGTCGCTACACCTGCGCACTGCTTCGGCCCTACGAACCGACAGCAGCCATCGACCTTGATTGCGTGGAAGCCTGCCACTGTGGCGGCGAGGTGCTGGAGCCGTTAAGTAACTAAGTTAGTTTAAGGGAGCGAACAGACCTCTGCGCTTCCATTCTAATGAACGACCACATACCGCGATTGCCGCTCGGAAGAGGCCGTTTCGCTTTCCACCCAATCAGCCGATTAGGCACCCTGCCCTGCAACTGAACGAACGGCTGTTTACGGCGATTGCTGCCCGTAAGCGGACGGACTGCTTTCCACCCCTGGCGGTCTATCTGCTGAATGCTAGATGATTGCCATTGGGCACTAGCGGTTTACCCAGCGTCCTGATCCGCGATGTCGTAGAACATCGGGTTGCGCAGCCAGGCGCTGATAGCAGTTTCGCGCCATCCCATGCAGCGCTCGCCGATCTGAAAATTCTTTGGGAAGGTGCCTTTCTCCATTCTGCGATAGATCGTGGAGCGGGAGAGACCGGTGCGGTCGAGGACGGTCTTCAGGCGTAGGATCCGGTCGGGCGTTTCGGTCTGCATAACATGTCCTCGCATTGGGTGCGTTGGCGTGGTGTTCTGTCGGACAGGGTGCGATCGGCGGGGGCGCGGGACAATGGTGCTGATGGGCGCTAAAGCGCCAGCTTTGGCCATTTGCGTTTGGCTGGCGGGACACGGGCAGGGCCGGTTCGGACGATCCGCTCGGAGTAGCGTGTCAGGGCGTCTCACGCCTGTGGTGTGACCGCGCTCTACGCCAGTGGCGCGGCGCCGAGTCGCTTGGGCGTCTCGGTCCATTCGGATTACGATCACTGACGCGGGGCCGGCCGGTGGCCGGCAAGCGGAACGCGGCCTTATCGAGCGCACGCTGACGGCCTTCTGCGAAGCCGTCAGGGGTCGCAGTGTTTTTGAGTGCCGCGTAGCACACTCGATCCGGTCGGAGGGCGCGGCGGCGGCTGGCCCCCAAGCCCGCGCGCACGCCGCCGCGCCGGGTCGCCCGGATTCGAGAGTGCGTCTTTGTCACGCTCCCGGTGGGAGCCGGCAGCGCTATGCGCTGCGTTGCTGCGGACATCGCGCGCGATGGCGTTTGGCCTCCGGCACTCGAACTGGCGGGGGTGGGCGTCGCTACCCTCTAGTCCCGCCGCGGCGGGTCGCAAGCCGGCTGTGCCGGCTCCTCCATTTCAATCCGGCCCTGCGGGTGCAGCCCGCCGCTTCAGCGGGACTGCCGGTCCGCTCCTGCCGCCCACCCCCGCCATTCCGGCGCCGGTTGCGGTGGTTTGAAGGAGTGAGGACGATGGAAAGGAATAATGATCGGGCGAGCCTCTACGCCGAGGTGACAGCGCGCGTGATTGCCGAGCTGGAGGCGGGGCGGTTGCCTTGGGTCCAGCCGTGGGATGCCGCTTCATGCGGTTGCACCATGCCGCACAATGCCGGGACCGGGCGGCGCTATTCCGGGATCAACGTGCTGATCCTGTGGGCGGCGGTGATCGAGGGGCGGTACATGTCGCAGCGCTGGCTGACCTACCGGCAGGCGCAGGCGGCGGGCGGCAATGTCCGCAAGGGCGAGCGGGGAACGACCATCTGCTATGCCGACCGCTTCACCCCGAAGGAAGAGCAGGCGAGGGCGCGCGATGAGGATCGCGATGCGCGGCAGATTGCATTCCTCAAGCGCTTTACCGTGTTCAACGTCGACCAGTGCGAGGGATTGCCGGAAGCGCTGACCTCAACGTCGGACATGCCGGCCGAGGCGGAGATGCTGCCGCAGGTGCAGGCGTTGATCGTGGCGAGCGGCGCGGATTTCCGGGTCGGGGGCGGGGAGGCCTATTATTCTCCCGGCGGTGATTTCGTGGCTGTGCCGCCGCAGGCCGCGTTCGGCGAGCCGATCAATTGGTATCGCACCGCATTGCACGAGCTTGGCCACTGGACCGGACATCGCAGCCGGTTGGATCGCGATCAGCGCGGCGGGTTCGGCGGCGCAGACTATGCACGCGAGGAGCTAGTCGCAGAGATGGCGAGCGCGTTCGCCTGTGCGTCACTGTCGATCCGGCCTACCGTGCGCCACGCCGACTATATCGGCAGTTGGCTGGCTGTTCTGCGCGAGGATGAAAAGGCGATCTTTCGCGCGGCGAGCGCCGCCAGCAGGGCGGCCGACTATCTGCTGGCGTTTCGGGACTGCGGTGCGGACGATCATGAGCAGGGGAGGGCGGCATGACCCGGAACCTGGAAGAGCTGCGCCCGCGCGCACGGCGTGCACTCGAGCGAGTGATCGCGCGTCCGACCGGAGCGGTAGACGAGGATCCCGCCGACGCCGAAACTATTGAGCGGCTCGAACATGGCCTGCGCCGGATGTCGCATCGTCAGCGGGAAATCTTTCTTGCGATCCGGCTCGATGACATGAGCTACGCGGAGATTGCGGAGCGCACGGGCCTTAGTGCGGATCAGGTCCAGCGACACTTCGCAGAAGCGTTGGTTGTTTTGTCAGATGCGCTCGCCGGAACCAGGGCACGATCCCGGCGCTGGCGGTTCTGGCATTGGGTGAAGAGGTGGGAGCCGTGACCGCGCTTTCGGCTTCGCCGGCGCAGCCGGCGAGGCCGTCCCTTTCCTGTCCGAGCGGCATTGGTGGCGTCGTCGGGCGCATGTTGGTAGTATCGGACGCAATGCGCGATCAGCTCGATCATCTGCCGGCTTCGAAGCAACGCGAGCTGGCGCACGTCGTGCGTGTGCTGTTCGAAGAGTTTGCCGAAGCGCATGTGCTCGCGACCCAGAAATGGAAGAAGCAGGGGCGCATCCTCAAGCTTGTGCTGTACGGGTCGTACGCGCGTGGCGACTGGGTCGATGACCCCATCGGCGGCTATCATTCGGACTATGATGTGCTGATCGTTGTGAGCGACGAGCGTTTGGCAGATTTTGACTATTGGTCGGCGGCCGAGGACCGGCTGATGCGCGATCTGACGATCAACCATGCGCTCACCGCGCCGGTCAGCTTCATCGTTCACACGCTCAGCGATGTGAACCAGCAGCTTGAGAAGGGGCGTCCGTTCTTTGTCGACATCGTGAAGCACGGGATTGCCCTCTACGAAGCGGAGGGGTTCTGCTTTGCGAGCCCGCGCGACCTGCCTCCAGAAGAAGCGCGTGCTGAAGCACAAGCATCTTTCGATCACTGGTTTCCGCTGTCTCTCCACGCCCTGACGTTGGCGCACGTCAGTCTTAGCAACGGCGTGTCGCGTGACGCCGCTTTCATGCTGCATCAGGCTACCGAACGCGCTTACCATTGCGCCCTTTTGGCGCTGACGCTCTACAGCCCAAAGTCCCACCGTCTGAACTTTCTCCGATCGCAATGCGAGCAGGTGGCGCCGGAGCTGGTCGCGGCATGGCCACGCGACGACAAGTTTAGCCGACGCTGTTTCGAGCTACTGCGCCAGGCGTATGTCAACGCGCGCTACTCGCCGCACTACGAGATCAGCGATGTCGAATTGCG